>JAGTJX010000001.1 GCA_023657465.1 Lysobacteraceae bacterium | reverse complement strand
TCATCGATGATTTTTTCAATCACGAAAAATTCGGCTCACAGTTTGCTAAATCTACTCCAACAGATAAAACAGCTGTTTACGTTCTCATCACAGACCAAATTCGAGCAAATGGAAACATTGAGTTCAACTTCCATTTTTCTGCAGACCCAGAATATTTTGATATGGAAGATATCAAAATTGGAATTGAGCTCGATCAGAAGCTTGATAACTTTGGGCGTCTCAAGGAAATCGTCAGCGCGATTTTCAAAGGTGCGATTCCATTTTTAGAAGTCAAAACAGATATTTCTGGAGAAAAAATTGTCGTCACCTTCAAAGCCCCTGAGAAAACTCCTGCACCTGACTCAGGATCTTATTCTCCTTTCTATGGAGAGCTCAACACTTCAGCTTCTACTTGTGAGTCAGCAGTGAACTCCATTACTTAGGCCAATGTCGGATCATACGGAAGTTATATAGGGAATAAATTCAAAGTTCAGTTAAGCACAAACAGCATCAACCAGAGGATTCTGTTTTTTAGAAAGATGGAACTATCCAAGCCGATAATCTATTCAACTTCGAGAGAGCTATCATATCCTACTCAATCGATTAGAAGAAAAAATTGAGCGTTGCCCTCATTGGAGCTCATCAAACAAACCCTGGATCAAACATCAATAACAACACACAAATCGGTGGTGGAGTGGAATGGAACTTAGTTCCTTATCGCAAAAACGAAAACTATCAATTCATGTTCCGCTTAGGATCTTCAAGATCAGACTTAGCTCTTGATTCACCTTATAAGATTGGATGCACTCGTGATCATTACATGTTTGCTTTTGCAAACTTCAGTGCTTATTGGTTGCTCATAAAAGACAAGCTCATCATTACTGCGAATAGCTATTTTTCAAAAAACTTAAAATACGATGATAATAATTTTGTGCAGCTGAATGCAAAGGTAGGTTATAAAATTTCAAACTCATTCAAATTAGCTAGGAAGTAGGCAATCATTACTAGAAGAACAGCATCACCTTTCCTGAGCAGCTTGACTTCTCTAACCTTCTAAATTCTACGTTCTTATCCAATGCACTTGGAAAAACTTTCAGTCAGTCTATCGGTGTATCCATCAATATTGGAAACAGTACCAATCGCGAGAGAGATCTCCGCTGGAACGGGTTTTAAAAACCTTGCACTGCAAGGTTTTTTTAGTTTAAAAAATCCCATGGATAATCACCGAGCTCATACATTTTATTAGCAATGAGCTTCATGTGTTCATCTTCATTACGATCGATAGCCTTAAAGTTTGATCTGATTCTACGGTGAGCTTTCATGCAGAACGCTTCAGCAATTGCGATTTCTAATTCGCACTTCTCAACTCCACGAGATTCAATCTCAGCAGTGATTCGAGACATCATGCAGCTCATTGCATAGAGATCAATCGCGATATCTGCGATGCGCTTCTGTGCGAATTGCTTAAGATGAATCTGCTTACCGTGACGTCTGAGAAGTGTCTCGACTTGTGAAGCAAACTCCACGACATATTCTTCAACGAACGAAGCATACTTCTTCAGTGCAGGATGAGCTTTGTTCATCGAAGCACCAAAAACGTTTTGCTGAATCTTTTTGGATACGAAGTCAGTCACAGGACCTAAGCCTTTTAGTGGGTGCATGATCGCATCTGCGAGTCCTGCAAGCGCCTGACCAGGCCCCTGCATTCCAGAGAGAGCAATGAATGCTCTTAGAATTTCGTTTGTCCCTTCGAAGATACGATTGATCCTTGCGTCTCGCATCCATCTCTCAAACGGATACTCTCGCATGAATCCATTACCACCCCAGATCTGAATATTCTCATCCACACATTCCCAGAGCACTTCGGTAGCAAACACTTTTGCAATAGCGCTCTCGACTGAGTAATCCACGTCCTTACGATCGATGAGGTGCGTAGTCATGTAGACTAAGCTCTCAGCTGCATAAGTGTTGATCGTCATGCGCGCAATTTTCTCTTGAATGAGACCAAACTCGCCGATTTTTTTCTTAAACTGAACGCGCTCATTGGCGTGTTGAATGGAATACTTGATGCAGTTCTTCGATCCACCGACTGAGCCAGCGGCTAATCCTAATCTTCCGTGATTGAGAACACCCATAGCGAGTTTGAATCCATAACCAATTCCTCCCAAAACATTCTCTATTGGAACTTTCGCACCATCAAAGTGAATTGCGTTTGTCCAAGATGCTCGGATACCGAGTTTATCTTCCTTAGCGCCGACAGAGATTTCTGCTTGAGGGCCTTCGACCATGAAGCAGGAAACTTTTTCTTTCACTTCGCCTTTTTCAGTGACTTTAGTTTTTGCAAACACGGTGAAGAAATTCGCAATACCACCGTTGGTGATCCAAAGCTTATTTCCTTTGATGATATAATGCTTCCCGTCGGCTGAGAGAGTTGCTTCTGTTTTGATTGAAGCTGCGTCTGATCCTGATCCAGGCTCAGTGAGGCAGTAGCAGGCGATGAGTTCTCCACTCGCAAGTCTTGGCAAATATTTTTTCTTCTGCTCCTCTGTTCCAAAGAGGAGGAGAGCTTTATATCCAATACTTTGATGTGCTCCTGCAGTGACACCCACTGAAGAGTCGAGAACTGCAAGTTCTTGCATCACACGTGCGTAACCTTTTTGAGGGAGACCAATCCCTCCATGTTCTTCAGGAACTGCGAGACCCATGAGTCCAATCTCTGCCAAATGATTGACAATCTCTCTCGGCATTTCACCTTTTTCGTCCCACTCTTTGGATTTGAATTGGTCTTTGGCGAACTTGCCGAGTGAATCCAGAATCATCTTGACCGTTTCCTTAGTGTCGTCTGGAATTTTGGGATATGGGAAAATTAAATCTTCTCTGATTTCTCCAGAGAACATCGACTTCATAAAACTATTTTCTATTGTTTCGCTCATGTTGGAATCCTCGCTCGTTATGACAATATGTCGAAAGTTAAAAAAGATGATCTCTCATCATGACAAAATGTCAAAGCAGCTTTCACCAGTAGAAGTGAAAAAACGAAATAATCCCAACGTTTTGGATTATTTGAATCAACTATTATGAGTTGGCATGGCTCGTGCTTTGCTCTCTTAGAGTGAAGTTGAATGTAAAATGGCCCGAATCTCTAAAACTCACCCAAGCACTGTGGCTGAAGCTTGTCCGCAAGCTCGAAGAGTTCGGATCAAGAATGCGGAAAAAAAATCTCGATCAAGGCGTCAAAATAGTGTCAATCGTACTCGTTACCTACTTCCTCTCCGATTTGACTGCGATGCTGGTTGAAAAATGGATTCCTCCAGCGCCACAAATGAATCAGAGATCAGGCTCAACTCAAGCTTCAAACCCAAAAAACACGATGAATGAGGACGCTTACGAAATCATCTTGTCTAGAAACTTATTCGATTCAACAGGCCTTACGGGTGACGGAGAGTTCACTGCACCTACTCAGCTCCACCCTGTGAAGAGTATCCTCCCTCTCACTCTCGTAGGTACCGCGATCCTCACTGACTCTAAGCGCTCCATAGGCACTGTAGAAGATCGTGGCTCACAACTGATTTATCCACTTCGCATAAATGACGAAGTCACCGGCAAACTTCGGGTGACGAATGTCGAAGCCAGAAGACTAGTGTTTGTGAATCTCTCAAACAATCGACTCGAATACATTGAGCTTCCTGAAGATCAGATGCACTCTAATCCAATCATCACCGCTTCAAGCTCTAAGAAACCCTTCTCTCCTACTTCTACAGGAGGCATCAAAAAAATATCTGAGACTCAGTTTAACGTTTCTCGAGCTGAAATCGACAAAGCCATGTCCAACTTCGGTGTAGTCCTCACACAAGCACTTGCTAAACCTAATTTTGAAAACGGTGTACAGAATGGTTTTAAAATCACTCAAATCGTTCCCGGCAGTGTCTATGACAAAATCGGTTTGAAAGATGGCGAAGTCATTTTGGGATTAAATAACGAAAGCGTGAATGATCCTGCGAAAGCGTTTCAAATGTTAAATGAATTAAAAACTTCTAATCACCTAGAAATCAAAGTGAAAACAGTAGACGGCAAAGAAATCACGAGGGTTTATGACATCAACTAAAATAAATACAAAAATTTGGAGAATCGTTTGGATTCTCACCAGTCTGATTGGGTTCATTGGATTTGTAAGCTTGAGCCTCGACCCTGCATTCTCACAAGAAGGTTTCAACGCACCCGCCAGGAGATCCTTCGGCACTCCTGGATCAGCCAATGTTCCTCCAGCTGATTTTTTCGATGATGAAGATGATGAATTCAAAGATGACTTTTTCACGGATGTCCCTCCAGCAGCTGCAAATCGCAATACTCCCGAAGAAGACGAAGTAGAAGTTCCTTCTATAGGAGGCAAGAATGCTGCTAATGAATCAAAAAAAGTAGCTCCTGATAGTGATGGCATTGACCTCGAAGGTGAACATGGAACAGGCGTCGTCTCTCACAACAAACAAAAAGCAATAAAGGTCGACACTGAGACAGGCTCTGGATCCAAGGACGTCATCACAGACTTTAATTATCCCGATGCTGACATCATGGATCTGGCAAAAACTCTCGGCAAACTCACTGGCAAAAACTTCATTGTCGATAAAGATGTCAAAGGCCGAGTCACTATCATCTCCAATGCTCCGATTACTGTGAGTGACGCATGGAAGGCTTTTCTCACTGCTCTCGATATGAACGGATTCACTGTCATTCCATCAGGTCAGTATATCCGTATCGCTAGACAAAGAGATGCTCGTGATAAACAAATCAGAACTTATACTGGAGAATCCTCACCTGACACTGATGCGCTTGTCACCAGAGTGTTTGCATTGAAGTATATTGGAGCTGACGAGATCTCTCGTGTATTCCGAAGCTTCTCTCCTGCAAACGCACGCATCATTGCTCACGAACAAACAAATACAGTCATCGTGACGGATACTGGATCGAATATTTCTAAGCTCTCTAAAATGTTGGACTTCCTCGATGTCGAAGGATTCGATGCGGGTATCGAAGTCATTCCAGTGAAGTACGCTTCAGCAGTCGATCTCTCCAAACTCATCGATACTTTGATCCCAGGAACAGGAGCTGCCGCAGGCGCACCGAAAGCTCCCGGTGGTGGATTCGGTGGCAGAGGTGGAAACTTCCAAGCGAGACGTACTAAGGAAGGTGGTCTCATCAATACGATCATCTCTGATGAGAGAACTAATACACTCATCGTGCATGCTAATGGTAAGGGCGCTCAACAAGTACGTGAGTTGGTTGCAAAACTCGACAAACGACTTCCTGCTCAAATTGGTGGCGGAAAAATTCACGTCGTCTATCTCCAATTTGCTGATGCAGAAGAAGTTGGAAAAACTCTCAATAACTTCTCTCAAGCTGCAGGATCAAAATCTCCTACGGCTTCAGCGGGTGCTGGCGCGGGAATCGGAGTAAATCCGCAAGAAACTCAGCTCTTCGAAGGTCAAATCAAAGTCTCTGCTGACAAATCTACGAACTCACTCGTCATCACTGCTTCGATGACAGACTTCATCACTGTACAACGTGTCATCAATAAACTCGATATTCCAAGAGACGAAGTCTATACCGAAGTCGTCATCATGGAACTTGGCGTACAAAAGAACTTTGACTACAATGTGAACGTAGGTGTCGCCTCCAATAATATGATCGCAGGATCACTCCCAAGTGGGGATATCCTGAGCTACTTCCAAAATCCTCTTTCGGGTAAGGGCGCTGTCATTCCGTTTATGACAGGGGGATCTCAGACTCTCACGATTGGTGGGTCGAGCATCAATGTCGGAACAGTGCAGGGTTTAGTGAGAGCTTTACAAACGAACGGAAATGCTTCTGTACTTGCGACCCCGCAGATCATGACACTAGATAATATGGAGGCAACATTTGAATCGACTGAGAAAATTCCTGTCCCTCAAGTGAATGCTGTTGCTGGAGGAGTGACTCAGACAGGAGTATCCTATCAAGATGTGACACTCTCGATTAAGATCAAACCACAGATCAACAAGCTGTCAAACTTCGTGAAACTTGCCATTGACACAAAGATGTCTGATTTTTCTGGCAGAGAACCTCCAGCACAAGTAGCGGGGTTAGCATTTGCTACTCTTGAGCGTCGTGCGAAAACAGATCTAGTCGTTGGAGATAGTGATACTGTAGTCATGGGTGGCCTCATACGAGATAAGATTATAGATAGCGTGAGTAAGATTCCGATCATCGGAGACATTCCACTCTTAGGTTGGCTCTTCAGATCCAAAAGATCTGAGACATCAAAGAGCAATCTCGTCATGCTCATCACTCCGCACATCATCAGACAGTACGAAAAAGTCCGTGCTCTTCTTGATAGAAAACTCAAAGACCGCGATGACTTCATCGAAAAATCTGCTGGGGGCGAAGATCCGCACCGTAGCTACCGTGACAAAATCATCCGCTCCCTTCCCGACGTGAAGAATCTCTCGAGTTATAAACCTAAGAAGTCAGTGACTCTCGGTGAAGAACTCGACCAGCAAGAACGCATGAACGAGGAGCCTGAAGCCAAAACTTCTGTGGTTCCAGAACGCGATAAATTGATTGAGAGTTTGGACGAAAAAACTTCGAGTACCACACAAAAACCTACGATGGACTCTCCTCCGAAGCCTCCAGTCACGGAGGCTATCTCGACACCAGAGGTGATACCCGAGGCACTTCCACCGATTGAGTTGCCACCCACTGCAACCCCAGGTCAGCAAGCGGTAGCACCCAGTGGAGGAGACATGAAGGAGATTCCAGCACCACCTCCTCTGCAACTTGAACCTCCTCCAGGATCAGGAGCACTCGCTCCATGAGTCTGACTGCTCCACCTAGATTAGGAGAGATCCTCCTCCTCAATACTTCGCTGACTCAGAATCAGTTGGACGAAGCATTGAAGATTCAGACCCGCGAAGGCGGACTCTTAGGAGAAATTCTCATCTCGAAGAACATGCTCTCTCCGCATGAGATCATGCGCGCTCTTTGTGTACAGTTAGGCATTCCATTTCAGGATGACCTGAAGATCAATGACATCGACCCCAATCTTGTGATCAAAATTCCGATTCACTACGCAAAAACAAAAGAATGCATTCCGATTGAGCTTAAAGACGTGAATGGTACTCAGCACCTCGTTGTAGCTGTCACTGATCCGTTTAATGAAATCATCGTCGATGATCTCAGAGTACTCACGAACTATCCCATCAAACTCGTGACCTCTACCCCGCTTCGAATTCAAGAAGCAATCAACAAGGTCTATGAGAAGAACACCTCGAATCTCGTAGGTAATATCGGAGATGAATTCGAAGAAAATTACGATCTCGACGGTCCGATTGATATCTTAGAAGCAAGTGAGAACGATGCTCCTGTGATCAAGTTTGTGAACTCTCTCCTTTTTCGAGCTGTGAAAGAAAAAGCTTCTGATATTCATATTGAGCCTTATGAGAAAGACTTCGTTGTTCGCTACCGTGTAGACGGAGTTCTCAAAGATATCATCCGACAACCCAAGAAAGCTCATGCAGCGATCTCATCACGTATCAAAGTCATGGGACAACTCGACATTGCAGAAAAACGTCTCCCACAAGATGGAAGAATCAAAATTAAACTCGCAGGAAAGGACGTCGATATTCGTCTTTCGACTGTGCCAGTAATCTATGGCGAAAGAGTAGTCATGCGTCTACTCGAGCAGACCAATACAATTCTACAGCTCAGGCAACTTGGATTCTCTGAACGCAGCACTGGACTCATTGAGTCTCTCGTCAGTAAGAAGTACGGAATCATTCTCGTCACAGGTCCTACAGGTCATGGTAAATCCACTACGCTCTCTGCCTGTTTATCAAGAATGAACTCACCTGAGAGAAACATCCTCACGGTTGAAGATCCGATTGAATATCAGATTACTGGAATCAATCAAGTACAGGTGAACGCGAAGATCGGGCTCACTTTTGCATCTGCACTGAGATCATTCCTTCGTCAGAACCCAGATATCATCATGGTAGGAGAGATCAGAGATAAAGAAACAGCCGAGATCGCGATCAACGCCTCTCTCACAGGTCACTTGGTCTTAAGTACACTTCATACGAACGACGCTCCAGGATCGATCACTCGTTTAGTGGATATGGGTGTTGAACCATTCTTAGTATCCAGTTCTCTCTTAGGTGTAGTAGCTCAGCGGCTGATTCGTAAACTCTGTACGAAGTGTAGAGAGCCTCACATTCCAACAGAATTTGAACTTCATGAAATTGGTCTCATGAAAGTCCCCGAAGGTGCGACAATTTTTAAAGGTGTGGGCTGCCAGAGCTGCAATCAAACTGGATTCTCAGGTCGTACCGTCATTCACGAACTCATGATGCTTGATGATACCGTCAGAGCGCTCATCGTGAAGAGATCCGACGCAGGTCAAATCAAAAAAGCAGCCGTGGCTGCAGGAATGATCACTCTTAGAGAAGATGGAATCGCAAAAGTATTAACAGGAATCACCAGCATTGATGAACTCATGCGTGCAACTCATACAGAAGAGGGTACGTAAACTTCATGCCTATTTTTGAATACAAAGCCATCAATGCCACTGGAAAAAACTCAAAAGGAATCGTAGAAGCCGAGAGTATCAAGGCTGCAAGAATCAAGCTTAAGAAACAAAGTTTGATGGTCACTGAAATCACTGAGAAGTCTGCGCTCAAGCCCACTACGAATTCACAAGGAATTCCCTTCATCGGTAATCGCATCACCCAAAAAGACGTATCCATGCTCACCAGGCAATTAGCCAGTCTTGTAAAAGCAAATATCCCACTCGTTGAAGCACTCTCTGCTCTAGTAGAGCAAACAGAACTGCAACCACTCAAAATCATTATTAACAAAGTAAGAGATGATGTGAATGAAGGTCTCTCACTTGCTAAATCCCTTGCAATGCACCCTAAGACTTTTGATAATATCTTCATCAACATGGTCGATGCGGGAGAGAGCTCAGGAACTTTGGGCCTCGTACTCTTAAAACTCGCTGACCTCAAAGAAGCTCAAATGCGCTTGAGATCTAAAGTTATCAGCGGCATGACTTATCCAGCACTGATGGCAGCAGTCGCAGCTGTTTTAGTTCTTGGAATTTTTACTTTTGTGATTCCTAAGATGGCAAAAATATTTGAGTCGATGGGAAAACCCATTCCTGACATGACTAAGTTCCTCATGGTCATCAGTGCGATCATGGTGGATTATTGGTATGTTATTTTTGCAGTCTTTGGTGGAGTAGTATTTTTCTTCCAGCGATGGATTAACTCACCTAAAGGTAGGCCAGAATGGGATTCCATGAAGCTCAAAGCACCTCTCTTCGGACCGCTCTTAAGAATGATTGCTCTCACCAGGTTCGCTTCCACGATGTCGACGCTGCTAGCTAGCGGAGTACCCATCATTACAAGTATGACAATTTCGAGAAATTTGGTCGGAAATGTCAAAATCGCAGAAGCCATTGAAAACGCAAAAAACAATATTACTGAAGGACAATCCATCGCTGAACCCTTAAAAAGAAGCGGAGAGTTTCCACCACTCGTGATTCATATGATATCCATTGGTGAAAAAACAGGAGAGCTACCCGACATGCTCCGGAACATAGCAGAAACCTATGAAGAGCAAGTCAATTCACGAATCGAAGGAATGACGGCACTCATTGAACCCGGAATGATTGTTGTGATGGGTGGAGTGGTAGGATTCGTAGTGATGTCCATCATGATGCCATTACTGGATGCGGGAAATTTAGGTAAGTAACAATAACGATAGGAAAGGAAAGTCAGACAATGAAAAAACAACGAATAGTAAAATTAAACGATCAAGGCTTCTCACTCATTGAGATGATGATCGTAATCGCGCTCATTGGATTCATCGGTACACTCGTATTGAACCGAGTGAGCAGTAGTTACAATCAGGCAAAAGTAAATGGAGCTAAAATCAAAATCAGACAGTTGAGTGCCATTCTCGAAGACTACAAGCGCACGTGTGGTGCTCTACCTACGATGGACCAAGGCTTAAAAGCTCTTGTCGAAAAACCAACGGGTGGAAAAGAATGTAAGAACTATCCTATTGAAGCCTTCGTCGACAAAAAGAACGTCAATTCAGTACTAAAAGATCCTTGGGACAATGAGTACGACTACAAATCTGACGGAATGAAGTACGAACTCATCTCATTCGGAGATGATGGTCAACCCGGTGGAGAAGGTTACGCAAAAGATCTTTCCAGCAATGACGCTGATTAAAAAACTATGAATCTTAGCAACAACCCCCATAGAGAGAGCGGCTTCAGCTTGATCGAGATGATGGTGGTTGTTGCTATTATCGCTCTTTTATCTCTCTTCATCGTTCCCTCGATTTCTGGTTTCTTCAGAGTATCACTGAGCTCTACATCAAGAGAGTTGGCAGGAGTGATCAAAGAATCATTCAATGCATCTGTGGTGACGAGAAGAGTACACAGACTAGTGTATGATCTTGATTCCCAAGAATACTGGGTGGAATCAGGACCCGAGACCTCACTCCTAGATACAAGTGAGTCCAAAGAAAAAGAAGAAAGAAAAAAGAAGCTTCTAAAGACGGACGAAAAGGAAGCCCCTTCACAATTTTCTATTGAGAAAACAATCACTAGGAAGAAAAAATCTCTCCCTAATGGTGTGAAGTTTGAAGATGTCTTTACTGAGCAGTACAAGACTCCCGTCATTCAAGGTAAAGTCTATACGCACTTCTTCCCACATGGAGTGACTGAGCAAACACTCATTCATTTGACCAACAGCTCGAATCAGAAAATGAGTCTCAGCATTTCTACTTTCCTTGGCAAAACCACATATGATGAGCGCTATGTAGAGTTGCAAGAGGTATTCCCCAATGTCAAAAAGTAACTCAGGATTCACTCTCATCGAAGTCATGATCGCTCTTGCCATCATGACGATAGCGTTTACCTCTATTTTTCAAATTCAATCTGACAGCAGCAAGGCGATCCGCCAATCTAAAGAAACTAATCTCGTCACCATGTTGCTCAAAAACTACATGATTGATACAGAGCATGAGTTCGAAGGACGAGCCTTCACAGAGGTCTCTAAGGAAAAAGTAAGTAAGTGCCAAGAGCCCTACGAAGAGTATCAATGTTCTCGTGTGATCAAGGAAATTAAATTCCCTCAGCTCTCCTTCGGCCAGAACTCAACAGATCCAGAGCAAGCTCAGAGCAATCAAATGATTGAAAGAGTAACGAAACTAATCACGAAATTCCTCACTCAAGCGATTCGAGAAGTCACCGTGACTGTAGCTTGGGGTTCAAAATACGAATACAAAGTTTCTCTCTCTACTTATTGGGTGAATCTCAATCAGGAGTTCTCGATCAATGAATAGAAAAGGATTCTCTCTGATTGAAGTCATGATCTCAATAGCGATCCTCGCACTGATCAGCATCATGGTCACTCAGACGACGACAAAGAGTTTCCAGCTCAGAGAAGACCTCTCGGTTGAAGGCGAATTCCACAATGGTATTAAACTCGCGATGAACGTAGTGGAGCGCGACATCACTCATGTCTTCTCCCCACTTATGATGATGATTAAAGCTAAAACAGGTGAGGGACAAACTCCATTCACTCAATCCGCTCCTAACCCAGGGCCTTTTTGGGGTCCTGCCCTTGATGAAGCTGGAATCAGAAACTCAAGATTCCAAGGTCAAGAAAAGAAAATGAGCTTCATCACTTCTTCACATGAACGAGTTTACAAGGACTCTAGAGAATCTCTCTTCGCAAAAATCACTTATAATTTAGAGCCTGATCCGAAGCCTGCTGAGGGACAAGAAGGAACACTTGCTCTTTTTCGCACCGTGAACACCAATGCATTCGAAGTAGATGGAGATGAACGCAAGACAGACAAGACTTACAAAATCCTCTCAGGAATTAAATCAGGAAGCTTCAAATACTTTCAAAGAGGCAAAGACATTTGGCAGCGCTCTTGGGACACAGAAGCGAATGAATACAAAAACCACTTCCCCGATACCGTAGAGCTACTGCTTGAAGTTGTAGGCCCAAGACAACTCAGTTTCCAAGGTCGCTATCATTACCGTTTGGAGGAACCAATTCATGGCATCTTTCCAAGCACGTAAGAAACAATCGGGTGTCGCACTCTTCATTGTTCTCGCTGCAATGAGTATTCTCTCAGTTCTAGTGACTGAATTCGTTTATGTAGGACAAGTAAATAAGCGCATCGCATACGAAGGTCTCGATCAATTGAAAGCTTACTACCTTGCTAAGAGTGGTTTTAAAATATCACTTTTAAGACTCAAAGCTTATCAGATCATTAAAGCTTACTTAAAAGGGAATGGAGTAGACAGTGTTCCGACTTCAGTAACGGACAAGGTATGGAGCTTTCCGCTTTTCTATCCGATACCCTCAGACATTCCAGGAATAACTGCTACTCAAAAAGATAGCATCGAGAAATTCACCAAAGAATCTAATCTAGAAGGAACTTTCTCTGCGCTCGTTGAAGGAGAATCATCTAAGTATAATCTCAACTCCATCTTAAAGTCTTATGCGTACGCGCTACCTACCCCTTCACCTTCCCCACCTAACAACTCAGGTGGAGGCTCAGCAAATAACGAAAATGACACTCAAGATCCAAACGTGAAGCCAACTCCTTCACCCACACCGACATTCAATGTAGAGACTGCTAGACAGAGTTTACAAGATTATCTCGCTCAACTCCTCTACGCAAAGTTTAGAGATGACCGAGACTTCGCTGATCTCTACAGAGAGCTGAAGGTTGAAGACTTGATGGATAGCATTGTGAATTGGGCAGACACTACTTATGAATCAAGGAGACCCAAACGCGATGACATCACGCCTAAGAAAGCACCGTTTTATTCACTCTCAGAGCTGAGACTCCTCCCAGAAGTTGACGATGCACTCTATGACTTACTCAGTGGTGCACTGACAACAAGTCTCACTCCAGGAGTCCACATCAACACAATGAGATCAGAGACACTGAGCTCACTCGTTCCTCAATTGACCAAGGAAGAAGTCGCAGAGTTTTTTAAATTCAGAGATGCAACTGATAAAGACAATAAGTTCAGGAATACTGATGATTTCTACCTATGGTTACAAGACAATACAGGCACATTCAGAGGCAATGAGAGCGCAGTGACTGAGCTGAAGAAGAGTTTTGAGAAAAGAAACATTCAACTTCTCATTGAAGAGAAAACCTTCAGAATTACAGTGACGGCTAAAATCGGTGGAACCTCAAGAATCATCCAAGCTTGGGTGGAACTCAGTGAAAATGACACAAAAGCGCCCACATCAACACCTTCAGCTTCAGGAACACTTCCTGTAGGTACTGATGGAATCGTCATCAGAGGTCAATCTGGTTTAAAAATAACTTTTATGAGAGTATTTTAGGAGACAAACTATGAGAATCTTATCGATCGACTTAGGACAGCATTCACTCAAAGCAGTTGAAATCGATAGCGCGTTCAATCGTTACGAAGTGCATGAATATCATGAAATTTTGAGACAACAGGATGTCTCAAATGAGTACCTCTTAGGTCAATTGGCTACAAAGATCCAGAAGAAGCCCGATAGAATCATCACCGCTATGCCTTCTGGATTAGTCACCACCAGGAATCTCTCTCTTCCTACAAAAGATCGAAAAGCAATCATCGCAGGTATTGCTTTTGAACTCGAAGATGATCTTCCTTTTGACTTAGAAAATGCAGTTTATGATTTCTGTACTCTCAGTCACAACAACAACTCCACTCAGATCCATGTTTCCGCTACACTCAAGGAGCACCTGACCCATTATTTAGATGGACTCAATAAAACAGAATTTGATCCCGACACTGTAACAAGTGAGTCTTGGTTGTTCTGTGCACTCCTCAATCGTAGTCTCGATCCTGCAACTCAACAAAAACCAGTTCTTCTTATTCATACAGGAAAAACACGCACTGTCTTCTACTGTCATTGGAATGGTCAGCCAGTTTTCTGCAAAGAAATTGCATGGGGCGGAGAGACGATCACGAAGAACCTAGCTGCGATCTACCAGATCACTCGTGAAGAAGCCGAACAAGTTAAAACAGCGAGTGGGTATTGGTTAAACGCAGAACAAGAAGCAGCCGCAACTCCTGAGCAAAGAGAGCTCTCAATCGAAATTGTAAAGTCATGTGAATCACTCATTCAGGAAATTAAGAAAACACTCTTCTCAATCAGAGGAGTGACCCACCAATCTACTCATCAAATTTATCTCTCTGGAGGTCCATCACAACTTCCAGGGCTTAACTCCTTCATCGAGAATGAGTTTCAAGTTCCAACGACTCCACTCCAATCATTGAGCAGACTCTCTAATTCAGGAGTGAGTTACAACGAACAATCCGATGCAGCTCTCTCACTTGCTGCTGGAGCAGCACTCAGTCTAGTAGCCCTCGATCGAATCAAGCCGATTCAATTCCGTAAAAAGGAATTTGCAAAAGCTGGCGCCAAGTCTCTGATTAACTGGGGCGCTTATCAGACTATTGCATGGAGTGCGCTCTCAGTAATGGTAGCCGCATTCATTAGTTTCAACGTACAGATCTTCTCTTACGAATCTCAAATCAAAGACCTAGATATGAAACTTGAACGCAGCTTGAAAGACTACTATGGATCAGTTACCAGAACCCAAATCAAAGCCTATCTTTCAAACTCAGTTGAATTAAAAAACAAACTTCAAAAACAAATCAACTTAAATAGAGAACTTGCAAAACTCTCTGCACCCAATCCACAGACTCCCATCAATTATCTCAAAGATATTTCTGGTCAGCTCCCCAGATCGATGGCAGCTGATCTTGTTCATTTTCAAGTAGGCTCATCCACTCAGAGTTCATTCATCCCCAACGTCACTCAAGAAGTAAAAGTAGCATTCCAAGTCAAGAGCTTAGAAATGGGAGAGAAGTTAGGTCAGATTATCGGTCGGACACTGGTTGGAGTTCAAAAACTCTCACCTGAAGAAATTCTTGCTACTGATAGTTCTTCGCAAGTCTGGAAGTTTACTTTCACCGGTAAAACGAAGGAGGTAAAATAATATGCTAGAAAATGTTTGGACTAAATTTTCCGATGCTATCTCCTCTCAGGTTTGGTTCCAAGAGCTTAAGTCAAAATGGGAACAACTCGATTCTTCTCAGCAAACCAAAGTCAAATTTGGATCTGCCGCTGTAGCGATGCTGACTGTCGTGGGAATCATTCTAAGTTTCGGGTTGAACTCTCTCAGTCTAAAAAATGAATTGAAGAATAAACGTGAACTTCTCAAACTCCTCTCTCAAGCAAACGAAGAAATAAAAACAAACTCGAATGAGTCTGATTCTAACGCATCAAAATTTCAAACCATTCAATGGAAAAAACATATTGAGACACTGATCACTCAACAAATGATCAATCCTACTCAACTGGAATGGAAAGACGAAAAACGTATTGCTTCTCAAAATCCAAGTCAATTAGAGACCTGGTTAGAGTTTAAACTCAATGAAATTGAATTGAGACAGCTCGTCAAGCTCAGTATCATCTTAGAAACAAATCAACCCCCTTTAAAAGTACGATCACTCATTGTAGATTCCTCAAGAAACAAAGGTAAGGTAATGGCGAGTTTTGCCGTATCTGGATTCGAAGTTAAACCATGAGTAAAATGAAAAAAATTCTCTCGAACTCTACACTAACAATGGGTGTATTCGTCCTCTTGCTCTTATTCACGGTCACTAAAATATCTGAGAATGTAGTTAAGGACTGGGCGCTAATGGTCATCAATCAAGCCCTAGCCCCCCAACGTCTTTCGGTAAACTCAGAAGAGTTTCAAATTGGATTGTTTCCTAAACCGAATGCTTTACTAAAAAAAGCCTCTATTCAAAATACGATGACAGGCCAATTTTTCCAGCTGGAAGCAGTGAAAGTTTCTCCTTCAATTCTTTCTCTTTTCACAGGTAAGATTGGAGCTGATATCTACATTCCCATGGGCACTGGATCATTCAATGCCACTCTTGGTACCAGTGGCAGAAACTTTTCCATAACTGTAGATGGAGCTAATCTTGAACTTGGTCAGATTTTCTCCCTAGCAGGTTTCCCTGGAATCAAAACCAAAGGTCAACTTAATCTAGAATTATTCCTTTCGGGTGACATGCAAACTGCTCCTTCATGGAATGGAGAACTCTCAGTAACCGGGAAAAACCTTGCAATCTTACCCCAAAATATTATGGGGATAGAACTTCCGATCATGAGTATCTCTGAAATGAAAAACAAAGTGACCCTCACGGGTGGTAAAGCCAAAATAGTCGATGGAATCATCGGTAAAATTGGAGACGATATCGCCATTCTACTGAGTGGAGACCTCACACTTCAAAACCGAATGGATGAGAGCCAAGTGAATCTAAAGGCCATTCTCAAACTCTCTCAGAAAATCACAAGTTCACTTACGATTTTGGAAGCGATCCTCTCTCAATCTAAACAAGCAGACGGTAGTTACGGATATCTTGTTACTGGTATCGCAGTATCTCCTGTGATCGCACCACTTTCGAGTCCACTCACACAATGATTACACTCATCGAATCTACTCTTCACGAATGGATCAATACTCAAAGGAAAAAAAATATTCCCACACTCTTAGTCAGTGGCGCTGAGTACGCGCTGTTCAGTGGTGGCAAAAGAATCAGGCCTAGGCTTATGCTCTCTTCTGCTCAAGCATTGGGTCTCTCTCTTGAACGAGTGATCCCATTAGCTGTTGCAATCGAGCTCTATCATACTTTTAGTCTTGTTCATGATGACCTTCCTGGTCTTGATAATGATGATTTAAGACGAGGCGTACCCACAGTTCACCGTATGTTTGGGGAAGCTCAAGCAATACTGATTGGTGATTGGTTACTCCATGAATCGATGAGAATGATCTATAGATTCTCGTCGTCTCACGAACTAATGACTTGTTTTGAAGAGTCAACTGGTGGCATTGGAGTCATTGGAGGTCAGAGTATTGAGCTCACTATCTCCCAGCCTACTGAAAAAGAAATTCATAGGATTCATGATCAGAAGACAGCAGCTCTCTTTCGATTCTCTGTAGCGGCTCCGAGTTTCCTACATCCTACACTCAACGCTCAATTCTCCAAGAATCTATTAGAGTTTGGCACAAGTCTCGGTCTAGCATTCCAAGCAGCGGACGATCTTGAAGACAAGACTCCATCCCGTCGTTCTTCACAAGAAATGATAAAACATTTTAGTCAGTCTTTAGATCGATATGAAAAATGGTTTAAAGAGCCGATATGGCCAGGAAACACTGAGCTCCTTTGTACGGCTTGCCGTGAAGTAGTGAACAAGTTAAGATCTAGCACACAATGAAAAATTTCCTCTGGTTAGATCTTGAAATGACTGGATTAGATGAAAAAACTCACCACATTCTAGAATTAGGTGCAGTCATCACTGATGTCGAGTTCAAACCTCTCAGTCAGTTTCACAAAATCGTCTATCAGCCAGCAGAAGTACTTGGCCTAATGGATGACTGGTGCGTGAAAACGCATGGGGGAAGCGGACTCACTGAAGCTGTGAAAACGGGAACACCACTCCCACAAGTCGAAAAGGAACTTTGCGATTTTTTAAAACCCTATTTCAAATCCGATCAAAGAATCATTCTCTGTGGGAACTCAATCTCCAATGATCGTCGCTTTATTGACTTCTACATGCATGACTTCTCTAAAAAACTTCACTACAGAATGATTGATGTGAGCTCTTTCAAAGAAGTTTTCAGAGAGCGTTATGGAGTCAAAGTCGAAAAGAAGAATCCTCAT
This sequence comes from Lysobacteraceae bacterium, assembly GCA_023657465.1. Classification (GTDB taxonomy): domain Bacteria; phylum Bdellovibrionota; class UBA1018; order UBA1018; family JAGTJX01; genus JAGTJX01. The sequence goes on along the minus strand of JAGTJX010000001.1, from coordinate 890,994 downwards.
CGGGCTATTGACGACATTCTCGAATCCATTCGCGAACTGTGTGTTTACCTCTCTTACGTTAAAATTACTTGAAACTAACTTAGTAAGCTGAGATTCTGTAAATAATGAGATTCCTTGCCTTTTTCTTCCAGAACTTCGCTCTTGTTTTAGCTTCAAACACCCAAATTGCGTCAGATAAAAGGAAAAAATCAAAGTATACAAATGAAGCAGAAGCAAAGCAACGAGCGAATGAACTCGTCGCACAAGACAAAGAATACTGCGATTTACCCATCATCAAAAAACTTGCTGGATCTGATGCATGTCCATGAGATGGATATTTATCCTTCTGACTCTCAGTGTACAGTCAAGCTTTGCTCAGACGCCATCCCCTTCTTCTACACCATTGCCGCTTGCGACTCCGACTCCAGGCTCACCTAGCGATAAAAAGTTCGAGCAGTACAATGCCTTCGGAGAAGGAAGTGGTGAGAATCAAGCACTTCTCACACTTCATGGCGTACTTTCTAGACTTCAGAGTAAAGACGCAGCTCCAGTCACTCTCATCATCTGGGATAGCAATACAGTAAACGTCGTCGAAAAAGCTGCGCCTGATGACAAGTTTGTCTTTGAAGCTGAACTTAAAGGTCATCTCTCTGACCCCAAAAAGTCTCTTATTGTTAACTTCCGTCGAGTAAAAACGGAGCCGGATGGTTCATTCACCTACAAGGTCAAGGTCGACAAGGCTGTGACTGAAATTCAAATAAACGTCATTCTAGAAGATGGCTCACTGCAAGCAGATCCTTACGCTCTCACTGTGAATGACTGGAATCTCACCCAAGGTAGAGAGAATATTAGGAAGAAAGAAGATCCTAGAAAGTTTTTCTTCAGTCCTGGACTTGCACTCACTACGATCACTTACTCTCAGACCAATACTGACGTGGGAACACTCAATCCCATCATGGTAACTCTGAAGATAGGAGCGGATTACCGAATTCAAAAGAAAAACTGGGTGATAGGGTTGGTCGGGTTCATGAACGTATTACCGATCTCAGGAGTGACTGCCACTACTGATTTTAAGTTTCTGGGACTGAACCTTAGAGCAGGCAAAAAACTCGATTGGCTTAAGACTCCTTGGGAGCTCACTTTCTCAGGCGGTCTCTATTACCTCACGATGTCAACATCAGGTAACTTCGGATTCTCAAACGTCGCGGGTCCACAGTTCTACCCAACTGTGAGGTACTCTCTGAATAACGGTGGATCGTTCTTAAGTTACTTCAAATTCTCACCTATATCGCAGGGCTTCACATTGATGAGTTTCACCAACTTCGAAATCGCTCTCGGAATCCACTACCAATTCCCAAGAACCAAAAAACTAGGCTATTCCGTAGGCTTAGACTTATCCAAGGTTTCTCTTACGACTGTTGACCAAAACAGCGTGAGTGGAACTGCTAATTCACAAACAATTTCTGTTGGCGGAACGGTCTCATTTTAACTATCTACAACTCACTGTCAATGGATTGACGGCATGACTTGAGTAATCGATTGCCTAGTTGATTCATCTGTAATCTTTAAGTTATCCTATATATAATCATGATTGATTGACTCCCATGGAAGGGGAAACCGTTGTACAGTAGAACTCTATTATTTAGCTCATTACTATTCGGTGCCAATGCTTTTGGTCTAGGACAAGTTGAGTTCAATGCTGTTAGTTTTTTAAGAAATTCAGTTGATCGAACCACTACAATCTCCTATTTGAGTCTCGGACCTAAACTTGAATCCTCTGGTTCTTGGATGGATTCTGTTTTGGATCTAAAAGCGATTGCATTCCTAGCGCAGAACTCTTCCTTCACAGCTGAAGCGCCGCAAGCCTATATTTCTACAAACAAAAAATGGAGCGGGCTTCATCAATTCGCTTTGGGTCGTAAGTGGATGTCCTGGAGTATGCTTGATGATCGCTGGCGAATGGGACTTTACAATCCGAGATTCACTTGGGATCCGATTTATCCAGAAACGATTGGTCTTACTGGAGGATTCTACTCCTACGAATCTAAGTACGTGAGCTTTGTAGCGTACGGCTCACCCATTGCAATTCCTGAGAGGGGTGCTTCTCTCAGTGTAGAAAACGGTCAGCTTATTTCTGCTCAACCTCTGATGAAGCCTATGCCGAATCTCATCACAGGAATCATCGGTAACTCTCAAACGCCCATCAACTACTCTATTCAGATGCCGCCTACTTCACAGATGATTTTCAGACCCAATGGCATGGCATCACTCAAAGTTCGTACAGACAATGGCCTTTGGGCCACGGGAAATTATGGATACCTTCCCATCCATCAAGCAGATATATTCTTGGATGCAACACTCAGCGCATCAACATCAAGAATTGACGCCAAAATTATGCCCCAATTCCATATGCAGGAACTCATGGGTCTAGAGGCAGGCTACCAAGCAGATGTATTTTCACTTTGGTTTTCAGCACAAAGACAAACACCCAATGTTGCTTCCATCGCAGACTCAACAACAATAAGAAATTCAATTGGACCCGCCTCTCTCATTGCTACAGGCGCTGACTTCCATCTCATGAACAAGAATCTGACTCTCACCACAACAGTTCTCACTGTAGATGAGACGACGACTCCAGTGAGTGGTGCATTCGCAGTTAGCCTTCCTTCCCGCTTCTGGTACAAAAGAGCATTCCAAATCGGAGCACAGTACGGCAACCCAGATTCTAAGTTCACCTACACAGCCAATTGGATCAATGACATCGAACAAGTGAGTCAGCTCATTTCAGTAGATGTAGGCTTTAGACCTTATATAAACAAGGCAGGAACCCTCAGTTCGCTTACTGTTTCATTGGGAACAGACTTTTTCACTTCGAGTACAGGTGCAGGTACCATCGGACAATTCGTTGGTAATGACAGAGTGAGAGGAAGAATTGCTTATGCTTTCTAAACTCAGTCTATGGTCTCTCATGAGTGTAGCGGCTCTCTCTGTGGGCTGCGGAATTCTGGGTCAGAACAAAGCATTCGATAAGAACATTTTCTTCAAAAGTAATTCAGCGGGATGTTTAAACCAATTCGGTAACCAGTTTGAAACCTACTTAGTCGGTGATGTGTCAGCTAATGAATGGGAAACTACTTGGAACTGCGTCGACTCGACTCTTACACAGTTTCAATCCTTTGCTCGAGGAAGTGATATTGAAGGATTCACTGTCTCAGATATCAAGATGCTTCTTGAGAACTTCCTTCTCACGAACAAAACAGTAAGCGATTCGTTTGTTGAATCTAATCTAGAACTCAAGGCTGCACTCATTGGCGGGAATCCAAACCTCCTTTCCTACAAAGAAGTGAATCGTCTTCGAGATCTCTTGGCTCTCGTAAAGAAAGAAACTACGACACTGATTCCGTTCATGAAAGCAAGAAAGCTCGGTAACTCCAAAGCTGATCTCGTCAGACTCAGCCAAGCCGTAGAAGCCAGTGGGAAAAGAATGAGCACTTTCTTCGAAGGCAAGCCACTTCACACTCTACAAAAAGCAAAAATGAAAGCGCTCTTAGATGGACTAAGAACTACTTTCGGCTGGAATATTCCTGTTGAGCTCGTAGATGCACTCTTTGCTGCTAAAGAAACAATTATTTCAGGCTCTGGAGAATCTATTGAAGGTTCTGCTTGGAGCAAGGTGTTCCAAATCGCAGGAACTGGAGCTGGATCACTTCTCGCTCTCAAAGCTTACACACCCGATTCAAAAATGGAGCTCATCACCGATCTCATCCGTGCTCACGAGAACATGACGTTTCAGGTGCTCGCTTGGCAAGGTGGCTCTCTTAAACACGAGAAAATCAATAACATCATCGATCAGCTTCCAGAAGAATGGAAAAAAATTGATGGAGAGATCCTAAAGAAAACCATTAAGAATGTATCTAGTCGCATTCTCTTCTCAACTACAACAGATGGATTCGATTTAGGATCCTTCCAGACGATGTTTCTTTTCCTTGATGATTGGATGAGAGCAGATGGACACTCTGAAGCGATTTTCAAACTCTTCCCCCCCTATACGACGACTGTCACTCAGAATGAATTCAACCTGAAAGCCTTAGTTTACTTAAACAAAATGGATTCAATTCTTGATCAGAATTCTGTCAGAAAAGTGATTGAAGTCTCTCAGAAGTATCGCCCTTTGTTTGAACCCGGTGAAAGCGAAATCCGATTTCAAACCGGAGTACAACTTTCATTGAATCACATGAAGAAGATGGTGCTCTTCAATCTTCTCTCTAACCACATGATGAAGTGCTATGCACTCTCTAAGAATAAAGCAATCAACCCCAACGGAGTCACCGCTGATAATTTCAAAGAGATTTTCGATGATTTCGGTCCAATTGCAGGCCAACTAAATCTGATCGATGTCACCTTTCCTAACCTCTACCTCAAGCGCTTCCGCGAAGCCGATCTCTTCACATTTGCTAGTAACGGCAATCAATTCGTTGATGTAGATGAAGCGACGAATTATCTCGCTGTCATTGCATCAAGTTTTACACTCTCTCGAAAAATTAAATCAGATACTGAGAACGAGTGCGCTTTAAGCGATGGATCTAAGGACAAGTTGGAATGGAATTGGATGGACATCAATTGTTTCCGTGGAAAAATTTCAGATGGATTGGAAACCTATTTGAGAATGTTTCCTATGTTAAAAAACTATTTCAATCGTCTCAGTATTAGTGATCAGAGAAAACTATTTAATAATATGGAAAAAGGTTATCGCCTCAGTGGTAACTCAGAAGTTCCTATTGCAAGTTATGATGTACAAGCCATGACAGGCTATCTCCACTACATTGAAGCGATCTTCCTCAAGTTCGATGATGACCAAAGTCAGACATTTAACAAAAAAGAACTCCTAAAAATGTTTCCTAACTTTAAAAAGCTTCTCGCCGTAGCTGCTAAACAAGAAGAAAGCAATACAGGTATGCTAGAAGCAATCTTCACTTATGTTGTAAAGTTTGGGCACTCTCCTGAAGAAAGCATCTGGAGAAAGATTCACTTCTTCGCTTGGATGATTGGTCGTCCTTTTTGGAAAATCAATGCAGACAGAGGAGATATATACGCAATTGTTCCCGTACTCATGGGATCTCCTCCTACTGGCTCTGAGAAATCCTCTTTACTCTCGGATGATCAATTAGCAGAGATACAGAACATGACACCACAGCAGCGTGCTGCCATCGATCCTAATATGTTTAATTAATTGAAATTAAACGCCTTGTTTGAGAATCTTGATCGCTTTTGTGAGCTTATTAGGATCGAAAATTCTATAATAAACATTTTCCATATCATCGAGCGCCTTACGCTGACGATCTTTCAGAGACCCCTTACCGTTACCTACCAAATCATCAAAGCGATTTGCGATAGATACGATCCTTGCCAAGTCATAGATCTGAGTACCTCTGAGACCTGCAGGATGTCCGGTACCATCGTAGTTTTCGTGGTGTTGAGCGACGATCATCTTCACTTCGTTTGGAACACTCTTGTGCTCCTCTAACATTTTGCTACCTAAACTAGGATGCTCGACCATTTTCTGGGCGATTTGTTCATCATTGTCTTCGTCAATAATTTTAACAAGAGTTTTACCGATATCATGGAGGAGGCCACCCATACCGACATGCTGAAGAATCAGAGTGTGTGAATACCCCATCTGCATGGCAAGATAGGTTGAGAGGACACTCACGTTGACCGAGTGATCGACTGTACCGCGTGAATAGCGCTGCAATTGAGAAAGAGTTTGTACCGCATAAGGAAACTTCATGACTTCATCGACGAGTTTCTTACTGGATTCGAGAGTGGATTTAACAATTTTACTCGGATGTTCAGAGTGGAAGATATCCATCGTCTTACGGTGAATGTCTTCACGCACTCTTGTGAATCCTTGATTCTCAGGAGCAAGAGGCGGTATCTTGCCATCAATGGGATTGGCCTGAATCCATTTTTCCCATACGACGCGCTCTTGATCTGAGATGAAGAGTGTATGAACTTTTTTGAAGTCGAGTCGATCATAAGTTGCACGATCGACGATGTCACCCTTGGCTCTGAGTGTGATGAATCTAAAACTAATATAAACATAAAGGGTACACGGGAGCTCTTCGCCGACTAAAACATCTTTGAGACTGATGCTAATAAACTGCTCACTCATGAGTCGTTATGCTTTCCTCCAACAATAAACAGATCGCCATTCATCACGCTCATGGATTTGATACTGATATTCTATACCAAGCTTGGTTTGATAGAGTGGAATAATCGCTTTAAGATCAGGCTCAATAAGCCCCGATAAAACAACAGTCGCTCCTTTGTTTAAGCGAGAAATTAGCTCATCACAGTACTCAATTAAAATAGGCTTCAAAATATTGGCGATAATGAGATCAAACTTTGCGTTCTTCTGCGGAAACTCTACTTGGAACTGTACGAGGTCAGAAACACCATTGAGTTTTGAATTCTCTCTCGCGTTATCATTGGCTAGTTCATCAATTTCGCAGCCTAAAACTATTCCCCCGAGCAGTGCCGCTGCGATACTCAAGATTCCAGAACCACTTCCAAAGTCGAGCACCTTCAAAGGCTTAACTTGAGCGTGTGACTCAATCTCATCCCAATGATGAGTCAAAGTTTCTAAGCAGAGTTGAGTCGTAGGATGAGTGCCTGTCCCGAATCCAGCACCTGGATTAACCAAGAGAAGCCTTCGTTTAGTTTTTTTGACTTCGGGTTCGTCTGCCCTCCAAGGGGGAATGACCCACCAATTAGGAGCAAGCTCGATTCCCTGAAAGTTTTTTTTCCACTCTGCATCCCAATCTAGTGCTTCTAATTCTTCAATTTCTGATTGAAACAAATCCGGATGGATTTGGAGAATGCTACTGCGGATGAAAACAGCATGATCTTTTGTATCGGAGTGTATCTCAACTTGAGCTGTACTGAGTTCTGACACCCAATCTCGATTTTCAGGCGCAAGGCCTTGATCGAAGATCCAAGGCTCTGTTTCAAAACCATGAGCTACAGCTTGATCGGTAAGAATGGTGCCTTCGTGAATCCCTAAGAGCCCACGAGAGCCAAATTCATTCCAAATCCAACCAATGATCTCATCTCGATCAATCGTTTTAGGTAATTCAATCACCCACTTGAAAGTCGGCTTAGCAATAGGGCTCAAGACTCTGAACCTTCTCCGCCTCCAACAGGGCCGTTACCGTTACCATTGCCGCCTGAACCGCCTCCGACAGGTCCATTACGACGAGGGAAACCTTGCTGACCGCCTGATCCACCGCGGTTGTTGTGTGGACGAGGTCCACCACGATTGTTTCTATTATTGTTATTTCTGCCACCGAAACGGTAGTTTCGATTCTGACCACCGCCGCCTGGTGGGCGAGGGCCTCTATTCTGACCGCCGTAAGAATTACCTGCGACGTTGCCGTTAGCTACTCCAGCAATCGCTGCATCTTGAGCTGCTTGAGCACGGAGGAAAGCTAATCTGTCATCCTCTGCATCCTGTTCTTGCTGAGTCTTCGGTGCTGAAGAAACTTGCTGAATAGGCGCACGATTTCCGAAGTTATCGTCATTCACTTGCTGCTGAACTCTTGGAACATAAGCACCCCCTTGCGGAGCTGCATTTCCGACTGAGTCGACATCTAAAACTGGAGGAGCAAAATGCGGCTGAGCCTGTTGCTGAATTGGAGCAGAAACTTGCTGTTCGTGACGCGAGTTTTGGTTTTGATTTTGGTTTCTATCGCGATTTCTATCTCTACCACCACCACGGTTATTATTGTTATTACGGTTGCTATTATTATTTTCGTTACGATGATGAGGACGAAGTCTTCGTTCATCAGATTTTGTACTGATTTGCGGAGCTTGTTTGATCAGACTGCGATCATTCGTCACTTCGTATTGTTCAGGATGAGAATCCATCACTGCTTGGAGATAGATTTGCTTCCTATAGCGACGCTCGAGTTGATCGAGCGTATCACGTTCGTCAATTGCCAAGATATCGATGACATCGGGATGAGCTTCAACCAAGATTTTCTTAGCATCGCGCTCATTACCTTCACGTTCCATTTCGCGGAGAATTTCGTAAGCGACTGTACGCTTGGACTTCACGAAACCTTTGCCTTCGCAATGAGTACATGGCTCGCAGAGCGCACGCACCATGGTGTCGCGAGTTCTTCTTCTCGTCATCTCAACTAGTCCTAGATCTGAAATTTTCAGAATCGTAGGTCTTGCACGGTCTTTTTTTATTGCTTCGTCGAGTGCACGATAAACGCGTTGCTTGTTTTCTTCTTTCTCCATGTCGATGAGATCGAGAATGATGATTCCGCCGCAATTCCTTAAGCGCAACTGGTAAGCAATTTCTTCGACTGCCTCTAAGTTTGTTTTTAAGATCGTGTCTTCTAGATTCTTCTTACCTACGAATCGTCCAGTATTCACATCGATTGCAACCAGAGCTTCTGCTTGATCGATGATGATGTATCCACCTGACTTTAGCCAGACCTTGCGCTCAAGTGCTCTATGGAGTTCTGTTGAGATTCCATAAGCATCGAATATCGGAAGATCGCCCTGATACTGCTCTACATGATCCTTGATCGCTGGCATAAACTTAGCCACGAATTCAGCGGTATCATTATAAAAGTAGCGAGAGTCGATGATGATCTTATCAATGTCTTCATTCACCCAGTCACGTACAGCGCGAAGTACAGGATTGAGATCTTCATAGACCATTGCAGGAGCAGACACGGTGTCTACTTTGGTTTGAACTTGTGTCCAAATATCCGTGAGATAATCGATGTCTTGTTTGATGGACTCTTCAGGATCTTTCCCACCGCTTGCAGTACGAATGATGAATCCTAACTTCTTCGTACGATTACGTTCGACAAAGTCACGTAGACGTCTACGCTCGTCATCGCGCTCAATTCTGCGAGAGACTCCGACGTGATCGACTGTTGGCATACACACGAGGTGACGGCCAGCAAGACTGATATGACAAGTGAGACGTGCTCCCTTAGTTGCAATCGGCTCCTTTGCTACTTGAACGAGAACTTCTTGGCCTTCTTTAAGAAGGTCATCGATGTTCACTTGTGGTTTACGGAAGTGATTGCTCTTAGGTCTAATCTGTCTACTGCGATTTCGTGGCTGATTGTATTCAGGACGTGTCTTCACTAAGTTACCAGCAGAGTCGACTTTCTTTTGATCTTGGCTCAGATGTTCAATGTTGGTTTCAGGGTCAGAAGCTGTATCCATTGCAGCTCTGTCGGATTGAAAACTTCCTTCGTCTTTGATTTCGTTACTGTATTCCTTAGGTAAGCTCTGAATATTAGTGAATGCTTTTTGTAAGTGCTGAGGAGCGTTTCCACGTCTACCGCGGCCACGTTGATTACGGCCGCGTTTATTGCGATCGTTATTTTGGCTAGGAGCTTGAACGGGTTGTGCGCTGTCTGCATTCGGTTGTGAATCAGTTGGTTGAGCATCAGACTGAGCCTCTGCAGAAGTTCCACCTTCAGCTTGCTGAGCTTCACTTTGTGATTGTACTTCTGCAACTTGAGCTTCAGCGTCTGCTTGAGCATCAGACGCGTTCATCTCATCTTCAGATTCAGATTCAGACGAGTCCTCTGATTCTTCATCATTCATCACTTCAGATTCTGTTGATTCAGTGGACTCTTGTGCTTCAGCCGAAGGCTCGCTGCCTTCTTCATCAGAAACTTCTGGAGCTCCCGCAGCTTGAACACTAGGTACTGCATCTTCATCAAACTTCGCTGGGTGGAGGTAGATGTCGTCTACGTAGAGAAATGCTGCCTTCTCTAATCCAATATCCACGAATGCAGCCTGCATTCCTGGAAGGACGCGGGTCACGCGACCTTTATAGATATTACCGACAATGCCCTTATCTGAGGGGCGCTCCGTCAAAATTTCTTGAACTTTACCATCTTCCAACAATGCTATGCGAATTTCAGGAAGCGACGCATTAACAATTAACTCTTTACTCATATATGACTCTCCTTGGCTGCTTTATCAGCCGTTATTTTTAGAGGTCACGAAACTTTTTTAGGTGGTTAAATCGGAAACAAACGAGGCTATCCCTGACAGTTGCACTCGGTGCAACAAGATCTTGATTCTCAGTAGTGATGAGCTAATTGTGTGTAACATCACGGTATCGAATTAAACCTTTATAGTCAGCGGATTTTCCGCTTTGTTTTCGATCAAACTCTTTGAGTTTCGATCACCCTTTAATTAGTTTTTCCTTAAAAATTTTATTTAAAAAAACAGAGAACAGGTGATGAATCCGTTCATGTTGGCTCGACTCTCTTCTTTGAGAATCACTATGCGCCCTGGTCTCTCACTCTAACTTAGCTAATCTAGCTTGACAGTACAAGCCTAAACCTGGGAAACCTGAGGTTCTTGGAAAAACCAGATGAAGTCGATCAACGAAATCATTGACCACACGCTCCTGAAACCAGAAGCCACACCTGCGCAAATAGAACAAATTTGCAGAGAGGCAAAAACACACCACTTTGCCACAGTGTGTGTAAACCCTATTTATGTAAAAATAGCTTCTGAATCTCTCAAAGGATCAAACGTACTTCCCATTACAGTTGTTGGCTTCCCACTGGGAGCTACTACTACTGATCAGAAAGTCTCAGAAACTCTCTCAGCTATCAAAGACGGTGCACTCGAAATCGACATGGTCATCTCTCTCGGAAAACTAAAATCCGAAGATGATTTCTACGTAGAAACAGATATTCGTAGAGTCGTCGAAGCAGCAGACAAAATTCCAGTCAAAGTCATCATCGAATCTGCCATGCTCTCCGATAATGAAATCGTTCGTGCTTGTCTTTGCGCACGCCGTGCAGGTGCTGCGTTTGTGAAGACCTCTACTGGATTCGGTCCCGGTGGCGCAAAACCAGAACACGTCTCGCTGATGAGGAAAACAGTAGGACCTGACATCGGAGTGAAAGCTTCCGGCGGAATCAAAACTTTAGAAGATGCTATGAAGATGATCGAAGCAGGAGCTAATCGAATCGGAACTTCTTCTAGCATCTCAATCTCGGAGGCTTATGAAAAATCCAATTGATCGCGTGATTTGGATTGTACTCGATGGCGTTGGCGCAGGTGAACTTCCCGACGCAAAAGCATACGGTGACCTAGGTTCTAACACCTTAAGAAACTGCGCTGATGCATTTAAGAAAAAAGAAGGACGCTCATTGAAGCTTCCCAACCTCGAGAAACTCGGACTAGGCGGAATCACATCAGTCGATGGTGTAAAAACCTCTGGTTATAAAATGGGTTCTTACGGTCGAGCTCTTGAGCAATCTCTCGGTAAGGACACGACCTCTGGACATTGGGAGATGATGGGCCTCGTAGTAGATAAGGCGTTCGCCACCTACCCTAATGGATTCTCTGACGAAGTCATCACTCGCTGGGTCAAGGAGAACAATCTCCCAGGAATCTTAGGAAACTGCACAGCTTCTGGAACAGAGATCATTGAAGAGCTCGGCGAAGAGCACATACGCACAGGTAAGCCCATCGTCTACACGAGCGCTGACAGTGTATGGCAAGTTGCTGCTCACGAAGAGTCATTTGGTCTAGAAAAACTGTACTCTGTTTGTAAGTCAGCTCGCAAAATCTGCGATGAACTTCAGATTTCTCGCGTAATCGCGCGTCCCTTCGTAGGCACAAACAAAAAAGATTTTAAACGCACCTACAACCGCAAAGACTTGGCTAAATTGCCTTCTAGGAAAACTTACCTCGATTATCTTCTTGATCAAAAAATTCCAACGCTGGGAATTGGCAAGATTTCAAACATTTACGCTGGCCAAGGTATCGCGGAGAACATCGACACCAAAGGCAACACGGATGGACTCCGTGTTCTTCTTGAGCAGATGGGTGAATTCAAACATGGACTTCTCTTCTGCAATCTCATCGACTTCGACATGCTCTATGGACATCGCAGAGACGTGAAGGGCTTCGGCTTAGCATTAGAGGAATTCGATATTGTCCTAGGAAAACTTCTACCACTGTTGAATGACCGCGATCTCCTTGTGATGACTGCAGATCACGGTAACGATCCTACCTATAGAGGCACAGATCATACTCGTGAATATGCTCCCGTGTTTTTCTATGCCCCAGGAGCAGCGGAGAGTGCAAAACAAGATCTCGGCGTGATGAACTCCTTCGGTGATATGGGTGCGACTATGTTTCACGCTCTCACAGGTGAGCCCAGTCACAAAAAAATCGCAGGCCAATCTTTTCTCAAAGAGGTACTAGGATTATGAGCAATATTACTCCCGCATTTGTTATTGAGAAGAAGCGTAACGGTGATGTGCTTTCGGACTCCGAGATTCAAGGATTCATCCAAGGAATCACTTCAGGCGAAATACCTGATTACCAAGCGACCGCGCTCCTCATGGCGATTTTCTTCAAAGGTATGACTCTTGATGAAACTGTTTCACTCACACGCGCGATGCTAGAGAGTGGAGATCGCTTTGATCTGAGTGGAATCCCAGGAGTCAAAATCGACAAACACTCGACAGGTGGCGTTGGCGACAAAGTCTCTCTCATTCTCGCTCCACTTGCTGTTGCTTGTGGATTAAAAGTACCCATGATGGCGGGACGTGGATTAGGCCACTCAGGCGGAACGATCGATAAGCTTGAAGCGATTCCAGGATTCAACACCGCTCTCTCTCCAGAAGAATTCAAACGCATTCTCAAAGATGTAGGAACTGCAATCATTGGACAAACCAGCAAAATAGCTCCAGCAGACAAGAAACTTTATGCCCTCAGAGATGTAACAGCGACTGTGCCTTGTGTGCCTCTGATCGTAGGTTCGATTCTCTCTAAGAAACTAGCTGAAGGTACCGAAGGCCTCATCTTAGATGTGAAAGTTGGTAACGGTGCGTTTATGCAAAACCTGGGCGCTGCGAGGAAACTCGCTAAGACCCTCGTCCAAGTAGCGAAGAAGTTAGGACTCAACTGTAGAGCAGCTCTCACTCAGATGGATCAACCCTTGGGTTGCGCAGTCGGTAATACTCTGGAAGTCATCGAATCGATCGCAGTACTTCGAAACGAAAAGCCGTTTGATAGCTCTTGTATTGATCTTAAAGAACTCACTATTCATCTCTGTGCTCAGATGCTCGAGATGGGACGTATAGTGAAGAAGCACCAAGATGGTAGAAAACTTGCGCTAGCTAAACTCCAAGATGGCTCAGCATGGGAAGTCTTCCGCCAAATGGTCAAAGCTCAAGGTGGACTCGTTTCCTCTATTGATGATCCTTCACAACTTCCAATCTCAAAACGTATTGTAGAATGGAAGAGCTCTAAGAAGGGCTACATTAAGTCCATCAACACCAAAGCGATTGGGGAGCTTCTCATTGAAATGGGAGGCGGGAGAAAAGTCACGAGTCAGAAAATTGATTTTGGAACTGGGTTTGTATTTAAGAAGAAAGTGGGGTCATCTGTTTCACCTAAGGAAACACTCGTTATCACTTATCTTCCTGAGAACATCAGCGATGGCAAAGTGAAAGAATTAGAAGCACAGTTTTTTAGATCTATTGTTATTTCAGCTGGCCGTCATGCTGCTCCGAAACTGATCTTAGATGCAGGGATCAAATGAAGTCACAATCAGTTTACTCTAAAATCAAAGATGCAGCCGAACTCATTCAAACTCGTTTCCAAGGGTTCAAACCTGAAGTGGGCGTGATCTTAGGCTCTGGGTTTTCTGGACTCATGGACTCTCCGGAGTTCACTCCTATTGGAACGATCCCCTACTCTGAGATTCCACACTTTCATGGCGTTTCAGTTGAAGGGCATGCTGGATCAATCAAGCTGGGAACGTTTGGAACTACACCGGTTGCAATGTTGAATGGAAGATTCCATCTCTATGAAGGTTATCCGATGGAAGACTGCGTACTTCCTACGCGAGTGCTCTGCTCACTAGGAATTCACACTCTCATGATTACGAATGCAGTAGGTGCAATCAATCCTAAGTACCGAAGCGGTGATCTGATGTTCATCGAAGATCATCTGAACCTCATGGGAGACAATCCCCTTCGTGGCGCTCAGATGAAGGAGCTTGGACCTCAGTATCCAGACATGTCTCAGGCTTACTCCTTTGACTGCAGAAGAGTTTTAGAATCCCAAGCAACTCAGCTTGATATATCGTTTCACGAAGGAGTCTACGCGGGAATGCTGGGACCCACTTACGAGACTCCCGCCGAAGTACGCATGTTACGCGCGATGGGAGCCGATGTCGTAGGAATGTCCACTGTGCACGAGACCATTGCAGCTCATCACTTGGGAGTCCGTGTTGCAGGAATTTGCTCCATCACGAATCTTGCAGCTGGATTATCGAATAAGCCCGTCTCTCGTACGGACATCGTTGAGAACTCTAAGAACAGTCTAAAAAATGTAGAAGCGATCTTGTCACACAGCCTTCCACTGTTTTCTGGGGCTGACACTGTATGATTTCTGGAGCAAGCACATGAACAAACTATTTGAAGCCGCGAAGAAGGCCAGACTCAATTCCTACAGCCCGTATAGCAATTACAAAGTAGGCGCAGCAGTACTCATGAAAGATGGATCTATCTTCGGGGGATGCAATGTAGAGAACTCTACTTATGGTGCAACCGTTTGTGCAGAGCGAACTGCAATCTTAAGTGCTATCGCTCAAGGCTCCAATGAAATAGCCGAGATCTGCGTAGTGACAGATGCCACTCCACCTTGGCCACCTTGTGGGCTTTGCAGACAGACACTCACTGAGTTTGGTGACGGAAATGTCAAAGTACACTTAGCTAATCTTTCTGGTGTGAAGGAATCACTGAAGCTCAAAGACCTCATGCCTTACGCATTTCTCCCTGAACATTTATCCAAAAAATCTAAAAAGAAAAAATGAGCAAGACTAAGAACTTTTGGATCACGAACGCTGTTTTCGTGACAATGGATGAGAAGCGCACGGTGAGAAGCGGATCTCTCTTTATTGAAGACGGCGTGATCACCCAGTGGCTGGACAAGCTCCCAAAAGGTCTCACTATCAAAAGTAAAAACGTCATCGACGCTGATGGAACGTTCATTCTCCCTGGATTCATTCAAACACACGTTCACCTTTGTCAGACTTTATTTAGAAACCACGCAGACGATCTCGAGCTACTCGATTGGTTAAAAGAAAAAATCTGGCCTCTAGAATCCTCACACACAGCTAAGTCATTGAGACTCTCGGCAGAGATCGGGGTGCAAGAACTCCTCTCCTCAGGTACGACTTGCATCTTAGACATGGCAACTGTCAGACACACAGAAGCCGTACTCGAAGTTATCGAAGAATCAGGCATTCGAGCTTCAGTCGGCAAGTGCCTCATGGACAGAGCTGAGACATCACCTAAAGGACTGATTGAAGAAACAGCCAAGGCCATTGCAGAAGCAATACGCATTCACAAGAAATGGAATGGTCGTGCAGGTGGAAGAATCAGAATTTCTTATGCCCCCCGTTTTGCGATTTCCTGCACAGATGAATTATTGAAAAGAGTAGCAGAGATAGCAAGAGACCAAGACGCCCTCATTCATACCCACGCATCTGAGAATCGTGGAGAGCTTCAGATGGTGAAACAACTTACTGGTCTCGATAATATTTCGTATCTCGACAAAGTAGGAGTGACGAAGGCACCACTCGTGCTCGCGCACTGTGTATGGGTCGATGAATCCCAGAAGAAAATCCTTTGTGATCGCAATGTCGCAGTCTCTCACTGCCCTACCTCCAATCTCAAGCTTGCTTCAGGAATTGCAGAAATTCCAAAATTAAGAAAAATGGGAATCACTGTAAGTTTGGGTGCTGATGGTGCCGCCTGCAATAATTCACTCAATATGTTTCAAGAGATGAAGCTTGCAGCTCTCATCCAGAAACCCATCCACGGACCTACAGCGATGCCTGCACACGAGTGTCTAGCGATGGCTACGATCGAAGGCGCAAAGTCCCTGAAGTGGGATAAGGAAATCGGCAGCATTGAGATAGGCAAGCGCGCGGATTTGATTTCATTGGATTTGAATACAGTTGAGAATGCTGTTGTGGGCGTGATTGGAAAGTCACTTCCTACCTTTGAATCGATTGCTTCATCCGTAGTCTATGCTTCAGGTCGCGAACATGTGATGTGGACGATGGTCGATGGGAAGATGGTTTATACAAAAAGAAACACCCTCTAAGCAAATAGCAAAAAATTGCAGTGCGTTAACACTGTTTTTTCACACTTGATACATATAAAAAACATATAGACTTTCACTTTCCAAGCACGTATTAGCTCCTCTAAGCCTGGGAGGGTATGTATGAAAAAAATTACTTTGATTTGTTTGTTGTTTATCGGAAGCACTTCGTTTGCCAAAACAACTCATTTTTCACACCTTATTAATAAAAATGCTGGAAAATATATCGGACATAATATTGAAGGAGCTTTTACTCACGGCTGTAAGTTCCACATTGATAATAGAAAAATGACCCTCAGTGTGAATTTCGATACTACTGACTCAGCAGCTGAATATAACTATGTTGAAAAACTAGATCAAACAAAAGTTTCTCTCAATGGCCCGTATCACTATAATTCTTACGAAATTCAAACAAAAACAATGATTTTGTATTTTAACAAGAAGAACGAGTTGCAAAGTATCAACCGTAAACCTAAAGATTACGCTCCTGATGGCTGTTACCCAGACAGGCAATAAGTCATTTATGAAAATCATTTTAGTAGGCGCTGCAGGCACCATTGGCCAAAACATCGCGAAAGCACTCTCTAATAAGAAAGAAGTCGAGATCATAAAAGTCGGTCGCACTACAGGAGATTTTAAGATCGACATGGAATCTCCTGAGAGCATTGAGAACTTCTTCAAGATTGTGGGATCATTCGACGCACTCATCTCAGCCGCTGGCGAAGTCGCATTTTCTCCCCTCGATAAGTTAAGCGAGAAAGACTGGTCTAAGAGCTTGAACAGCAAGCTCATGGGACAAATCAGACTCGTTCAGCTCGGCATTCCTTACATCAAAGACAAAGGATCATTCACGCTCGTTTCAGGAGTGCTTGCAGATGAACCGATTGCAGCAGGAACTCCTGCATCTGTTGTGAACAAGGCGCTCGAAGGATTTGTGATGTCAGCATCACGTGAGTTACCTCGAGGCGTGAGACTTAATCTTGTGAGCCCTAATCTCCTTACAGAATCAGTTGCTGATTATGAAGGATACTTCCCGGGATTCGCTACGACTCCTGGATCTGCTGTCGCTCAGTCATTCATCAAGTCTGTCTACGGCGTTCAAACGGGAGCAGTGTTTAGGATTTAGCTACTTTCCAAAATCTAGCTTAAACTCTTCACAGCGCTTGATCTGCTCCAGCTGTTTGCTCTCAATTTCGGTTAACTTTTTATTTTCTTTTTTCCATTTAAGATCTTTTACGTGCAGGCCATATTCCCAAACCTGAATCTCTGACATTATATTTCGTAAGATATCTTCGTGCTCAGTGATCAGTTTGTTAGCCTCTTTTCTTGCGTTATTATTGAAACTTCCCCCACCCGATTTGAAGATTTTAATTTTTTCCTCTGCAAGATCTCTGTTTTTTTTAAGACCGAGAATATGCGACGGATAAGAATCATCCACGAACTTCCGAATATCTGACAGGAGCACATCATAGCTTAATCTTATTTTTTCAGATGGATATTGATTACTATGAACTCGAGTATGACTGAATGATGCATTGGAAAAAAGTTTTTCATTAGGAAAAATCGGAATACTGACTTGATACACTTCTCCCATTAGCGAATTTTTAGATTGCTTCATTCTCTGATAACTGACTTTTGAAGTTTGAGTTAAAGGCGTTTTCAGTGGTCTTGAATCACCATCTCCAGAGTAATCCAAAGTTAATACTTTTTCTAACTGAGCAATATTTAAACTTGTATGATCATCACCAAAATCAAATAAAGTTGTTGGGTAGTTTTTTTCAAAGAGAATAGGACTCAGATTTCTTATTGCTGCCAACAAATCAGATTGGGTTTTTAAATATTCATTTCTCAGCACATCTGATTTATTCTTTGAATTCATATAAGGCTTCATTCTATCAAGAAGCTCATTTTTAAAGTAAAGAGGTGATCCTTTTTCATTTTTCATTCTCGAAATCCATTGATTGACTTGAGAAGGAGATTCTTCGGATTTACAGACTCTTTCACCATCATTAAAATCAGTTGGAAAATCAGGAATGTTTTTATTAGATTCATCTATTACTTTCATTAACCACGAATACCAGTAATCGGAATGATCAGGATAACCAGAAATAACCGGTTGGCTTTCGCAGTCTTTTAAGCTGAATGCTGTAAGCTCAGACATTTTTTTATAGAGCTCTGTAACGGGTAATTGCTTAGTCTTAGACCTCGCCAGAGAATTCCAAATACTTAAAAACTCAGTAGAACAAGTCGTAAGATTCTTTGTTGTTTCAGAGAGAACACAGGCCACATCACCAAAGTAATTAATGGATTCACCCCCATAGCAACTTCCATCTATGATAGCGATTTTTCCTTTTTTCTTTTGAATGTTTTCAAAAAACACATAGATTTCTTTTGGATCAATATTATTTACTAAGCTATTTTTTTCTGAACTTCTCCACAGATGTCTCCCTCCATCCAAGCTACAACTTCCATGTGTTTCAACGATTAACAAAACCTGGTCATCAGGTTGAATGGTTTGATAGATCTCAAGCAGAGTCAACTTGAGCTGGGTAAGTGTTGCATCTTTAATTGATCCTTCCTTTAACCCAATACTTCTTTCCAAGTTTTTTCGTTTCCAAGTTTCTGATACGAAAATTCGTTTTGTTTTTTCTCCACCGTAATGAAGATAAAGTTTTATTTGAGGTGAAAAGGATTTAGCGATCTCATCAAAATCTTTATAAAACTGATTATAATAATCACTTCCGTCTTCACCTCCGAAGAGAATCACATGAGTGACAGGCTCACGCGCAAGGGAAACCTCTGTGAGAAGCAGAATAATGAAGATGAATAATCGTACAAAGCCCATCTCCACCTTATCGAAGAATCATCATACTGGCTTAAAGGAGTGTTACACTGATGTAGTTACCAAGCCATTCTGACGTCAGTTCGAGCTTAAGTTCTAAATCGTTTAGACAGTGTCAGCGAATTGTCGCAGCAGTCAGTGGTTCCTGAAGGCAACTGTGGATTGGCAGATATAGCCTGAAGGCTTGCGAGCAACAAGAATAGGTTCATAAGAATATTCTAGTCGCAATCTAGGACATTGAAACTTTAGATGCAGATATCGCTACCGCCAGCGCCAGCACCTTTACAACAGCAACTAGATAAATCCCAAGTGAAGCCTTGGCTTTGACATTGATCACCATAGGTCACATAAACTCCGCCGCTACAGGGTGCTGTGATTATGAACTGCGCCAATTGGAGATATCGAAAAAATCCTCCCCAGTCCCCATCAGGAGCTAATTCTATGGAGTGGTGGTCTTCGCCTGAAATATTCTTTTCTGTTTGCTCAAACGTTATTTCCCGTTCACACACTCAGCCGCGTGCCACTCACGTAACAGCCCGCTGCGAATGCGTGAGCGTTTGAGCGCAAGATCGACTAAGCGTGAGAGTAACTCTTTGTAGGAGATTCCAGACGCTTCCCAGAGCTTTGGATACATCGAGATCTGAGTGAAACCAGGAATCGTATTAATCTCATTGAGGTAGAACTCACCTGAATCTTGATCCAAGAAGAAGTCCACTCGTGCCATGCCTTCACACTCAAGCACTTGGAAAACTTTCCTCGCAGTGTCTTGAGCAAACTGAACATGCGTTGCACTAAGATGCGCAGGAATCATGAGTTCAGCGCCATTCTCATCGAGGTACTTGGACTCATAAGAATAAAATTCATGCGTAGGAGTGATTTCTCCAGGAATACTGACGAGCGTTTCACCGTTTTCTTCTAGAGACTCGAGCGCAGACAGTTCAATCTCTCGCGCACGGATTCCCTTCTCTGCGATGACTTTGAGATCGTATCTGAACGCATCTTCGATTGCCGCACTCAGATCTTCGCGCTTCTTCACTTTGTGAACTCCGACTGAGGAACCCATATTCGCAGGTTTGATGAAACAAGGGAATTCAAGCTCATGCTCGATTTGGGTCATGAATGCAGCGGAATCTTTTTTCCAAGCCGCTTTTTTCATGGTCACCCAAGGAACGACTTTGATTCCTTCAGACACAGCGAGGCGTTTTGCGATGTCCTTGTCCATACCCACTGCAGATGAGAGAGTGTTGCATCCGACGTAGGGCATATCTGAGATTTCGAAGAAACCTTGAATCGTTCCATCTTCGCATAGGGGTCCATGCATGACGGGGAACACAACATCCACCCCACCACTTGTAACAGAAAATTTTTCGCCGATTTTAAACTGACAAGCCTTAGCACCACTCGTCACGATTTTGAGAGATTTTGTGCCCGAAGGTAACGCGGCTGATAAATCCTGCTCCAGCCACTTTCCTTCTTTAGTTACGGCTATTGGAATGATCTCAAACCTGGATGAATCTAGATTCCTGATTACGGATGCAGCAGAAATAAGAGATATTTCATGCTCTCCGGATTTTCCACCATAGACAACAGCGACGCGCAGCTTCCTTGCAACACTCATACTCACTATTCTACTCGATACTCGAGCCTTGATTCATCAAAAAAAGCCACCTATAGTGCCTTCCATGAGCAACATTTCAAAAAACAAAGACTTCTCCTCACACCTTTGGGATTCAAGCGAACTCTATAGAGATGCAGTTACCCAATTAGAATCAGCAACCAAGACTATGAACTTGGATCCAAACCTCACCGAGAGACTCCGCGTTCCAAAACGCGCCATGATTGTAACGGTTCCTGTGCGTATGGATGACGGTTCAGTCAAATGTTTCGAAGGCTTCCGAGTTCAACACAACATCACCTTAGGACCTGCCAAGGGCGGTATCCGTTTTCACCATGACGTGAACTTATCTGAAGTCGCAGGACTTGCGATGCTCATGTCATTCAAATGTTCACTCGTAGGACTTCCACTGGGCGGCGGTAAAGGTGGTATCCGTGTTGACGCTACCCAACTCTCGCGCGCTGAACATCAAGCTCTGATTCGTAGATACACCATGGAAATCATCAACATCATTGGACCTGAGAAAGATATTCCAGCTCCAGACGTGGGAACGAATGCACAAACCATGGCCTGGATGATGGACACTTACTCGATGGCCAAAGGCTATCCTGTTCCAGGTGTAGTCACAGGTAAACCCGTTGATGTCGGTGGCTCTCTTGGTCGCGCCGAAAGTACTGGACGTGGAGTGGTTTACACAACCGAACACGCAATGAAATATCTCGAGAAAAAAGGCAAATCCAAACTCAAGATGGATTCTAGCACCACAGTTGCCGTTCAAGGTTTTGGAAATGTCGGATCAATCGCTGCATATGATTACTGGCAAAAAGGCATGAAAGTAGTCGCAGTCAGCGATGTCTCTGGCGGTATCTATAATAAGAATGGCCTCGATATTGGAAAAGTCATGGAATACTTAGCACTCAACCGTGTGCTTGCTGGCTTCCCTGGTTCAGAACCAATAACAAATGCTGACCTCCTTGAGCTCAATGTGGACGTACTCACTCCTGCGGCGATGGAAGGTGCGATCACATCTAAGAACGTGAAAAACATCAAAGCAAAAATCATCGCTGAAGGTGCAAACGGTCCTGTAAGCCCAGAAGCAATGAATGAGTTAGAAGATTGTGGTGTATTTATTATTCCAGATGTTCTCTGTAACGCTGGCGGCGTGATCGTTTCGTACTTCGAATGGGTACAAGGACTTCAACAGTTTTTCTGGTCTGAAGAAGAAGTGAACCAGAAGCTTGCAGATGTACTTGAGAGCGCTTTCAACAAAGTGGTTGCTCTTAAAGAGCAGTACAAATGCGGTATGAAGACTGCTGCACTTATTTCCGCTGTAGACCGTATGTCTAAAGCCATGTTGCTACGTGGTTTATTCCCGTAAGTAAAAACAGTTAAAGTTTCATAACCGTCGCGTCGATTAGCTTATGGAATGGCTGACCAAGGCGCGTCTTCGAGAAAGTTTAATCCTGCTGAAATCGTAATCCTAGTAGCTGTACTAGGTATTTTCGGTCACTCAGTGTTTCAATTGCTCTATAGCGGTGATGGAATCCCTAGTCCAGAACGCTTAGTGCTGAGAAGAAGCCCGATTCGTACGATTGCCTCTGTGTCTGTACCTGAAGAAATTCAGACCGTATTAGGCTGTTCAGGCAAAGAAGAAATGATCCGAGTGAAGTCTAATGTCAAAAACATGACACTTACTGGAGATCTCTGCGAACTGACAACGACTCAAGTTGAAGCCGTTGTGAATGGCAAAACAATCGCAGGCGCAATCGATACTATGTCCAAGACTTACTCTTTCTCTGGAATCTCCATCGAAGATCAGATGAACGTGGAAGTGAAGTTCAAGTCGCCTATTCAATCCAAATCTCAAAGTTTTAAAGTTAAAAGAAATTAATTCGCAAAGCGATTTAGAAACTACGCTCTAGTCAAACAGCAAAGCTGTTTGCATCTATCCACTCTCGAAGCTTAATCAGTATGTAAGTTCTAAAACGTGCGCTCTAGGAAAAGGCCAGCCCTCTGATCAGGCGTGCCATTAAAATGATCAACACGAGTAAGCTCCGCTCTTAAGAACGCAGTGAATTGTTTTGAGATAGAGGATGTCATTGTGTTTGAACTCAAACCATACATCCAAGAAGCGTGTACTTCGATAAGTGGAATATTTCGATAAAGTCTGAATCTTGCCGTTTCTGCATTTTGTCTATCGAGGCCATTCCCTAAGTTCATTTTGGAAACAATTTTACTACCGAGGTATCCGACGTTTAGTGATTCAGTGAGTGGCCTATGAGCTACTACGTCTACTTCGGTATTCACAAGCTTGGATTTCATAAACACCTGTCCACGCATTCCTTCGAAGTCTGACTTGGCTCCAAACTGAGCATCGATCCAATCTACCTTTTTAGGTGTGAGGACTGCAGGGTTTGATGTTCTAGAGGATACAGATTTTGCAGCCCCGGCACGACGAGCGATGAATGGATTTTCTGCTTTTGCCACTACAGGCTGTCCTTGATTCATCGATTTAATCACTTTTCCCAAACTCGATGCTGTCTCATCAACCGCTCGAGCTGCAGGGCCGTTTTGAATGTCTTGAATTTGTGATTCCATTCCATCGTCAAGCGCTCTGTCTTTAATCGTTTGAGTGAGGGATTGATTACGGTCGTAGATGTTTACGACTTTTGCTCCATTGGGATCAAACTTTGCTAGCTCGATCTGGTTATAGAGTTTTGGTGAATTCAGAAGTCCAAAGTTTTGTTTCTGCTCGATTTGGTTTTGATAGACATAGAAGTCAGCGCGATAGCCCTCGACTAACTGAGGATCGAGCATCGACTCGACGAATGACTTCGGCATTTGTTTTTTTAGATCACATTTGAAGCAATCCAGATAAGAGCGGTTCACGCTAGTCACCCATGAGTGGGGCTTCACCCAATTGGGTCTAAGTTTACGAATAGAATGAGGCGCTCTTGCATCCGCATGTACTGCAAAAATAGATAAAAAAATCAACAACATCACACCTGAGTGTAAAGCAATCGGCGTACCAACTCCGAGGGCTATAAATCAATACATGCTATTTAATTGGTGTTATTGACGCTAGATGTTGAAATACTGACAGGGGTGTCTAAAAGATTGACACTCCCAGAATCACAGCCAAAATCCAAGTCACTAAGCCCGATACCAGTGGGATCGAAAAGTTATCATCCACATCAAGTGGCAAAAGCTCCGCAGCTCCGCCTGAAATTCCACTTCCGATCGAAAGCACTAGCCAAGTTGTCAGATGATGCGAGAGGTGTCTGAAGAAAAATAAGCCAATCAATACACAAACTAAAACACCACCTAGGGTTCCAATCCACGACTTACCGTCTTTAAACCTTGGGCCGTAGCTTCCGTATTTGATTCCTATGATGGATGAAGTGGGATCACCGCATGCAAGGTAGAGCATCGTGAGAAGTGCGATTTCCTTTGGGAACACCACGATCACAATTGCTGCAGAAGCAATGTACCATGGCGTGCCACTCACATGATCGATCTCATTAGTCCTCATGAAAGGGCGCCATAATCTTATCGCCCAATCGTTAAACTGAGGCACATTGAGTCTGAACCACTCGAGGAAAACAATAGCTGAGAAAGCAAGAGTGAGAATACTGAATGCATTCTCACGACTCATGCCGTTGTAATAAATATTCGCCATGAGAGCGCCCATTGAGAAATGCCATGCTTTTCTCGTGAGATGGAGCTCATGCCTGACATGTAAGGTCATGAAAGCATTATATGCCTACTTGACGATTATTCCAAATATCATGATCCTAGTATGAGGACATGGATCACTATTCTTTTTCAGACAGACAAGAACCTTCCATTCAAACAGACGAACACTCTGATTTCAACCCGTTCTATGGCACTCCAAAACCTTCATTCTCAAGAGTCAAACAAGTCTGGGCAGTCGGCGGCGGTAAGGGTGGCGTTGGTAAAAGTATGCTCTCCTCAAGTCTCGCAGTTTCTCTAGCAAAAACTGGAAACAAAGTAGCAGCTCTCGACCTCGATCTTGGTGCTGCAAACTTACACACACTTCTTGGAATAGATTTGCCGAAGCTCAGTCTCAGTGACTTCTTCAATGGAAGACAAACTCATCTCAATGAATGTTTAGTGAAAACAGGAATCCCGAATTTAGAAATCATCAGTGGTGCCCAAGATGCTGTTCACGTAGCAAACCTTGAAGACTCCAAGAAACAAAATCTCGTAAATCAAATTCGGCAGATCGATGCGGATTATGTCGTATTGGATTTAGGAGCAGGTACCACATTCCATACTCTAGATTTTTTTGTATGTGCTGATGTGGGGATCGTCTGCTTGCTACCCGAACCTACTTCGATTGAAAACGCATACCGTTTCATTAAGAGCTCATACTACCGCAGACTCCTCATGTCCCCACACTTGAAAGACATCACTCCACTTGTTCAAATGGCCATGGAGTCTAATCCGAATGGTATGATCCGTACTCCTTCAGACTTATTCAGAGAAGTGAGTAAGAAGAATCCAGAAGCAGCGACCCGACTCAAAGAAGAAATCGAAAGATTCACACCCAAACTCATAGTCAACCAGTCAAGAACTCAGTCTGATATTGATATTGGATTCTCGATTAAGTCAGTGTGTAAAAAATATTTCGGAATCGATTTGGATTACGTCGGCTACTTAGATCACGACAATACGGTCTGGCAAGCTATCCGTAAGAAGAAACCTCTAGTGACAGAATTCCCTCATTCCAGGTTAGTTGCGAGTATAGAGCGTATGACACACTACTTGCTCAACAACCGTAGACAAGTCCCGTCTTTTTTGGCTTAATATGATGAGCAAATGTTTCTCACTGAACAACAAACTTATTACGATCTTTTAGAAATAAGCCCCTCTGCCTCTACGACAGAAATCAAAAGAGCTTATTTGAGAATGAAAGACGCTTACAGCAAAGACAGCGTGGCCACTTATTCTATTGTTAGCCAAGAAGATGTTGAGTTTCTACTCAAGCGCCTAGAAGAAGGTCTCGAGATCCTTTCAAACCCTGAGAAAAAACGTCAGTACGATCTTGAGAATGGTCTCATTCCAGCTACTTTAGATCTTTCTTCTCCCTCGACTCACCCATCTTCAGAATCTAAAGTGGTTTCGATTGACCGTGTTCCTCCAATGGATATTTCAGAGACTACAGACGATCTTCTCATCGCTCCACCTACTCATTTCGAATTGCCGTCTATGACTGCAACATTGGGGACTGCAACATTGGGGACTTCATCATCGGAAGCGCCAACTCCTCAGAACTTCTTGGATGTACCTACACAAGTGAAGGTCTCTCCTCCCCATTACGACAAGAATATTCACTCTGTCATCGACATAGCCAACTTTCAACTTGAACTCGAAAGAGAGACTGAATGGTCGGGTGATTTCATTCGTAGAACAAGAGAAACTCTAGGCATCTCCATTGATGAATTAGCGGCATTTAGCAGAGTGAGTAAACCCTACATTGTGGCAATTGAGAGCGATCTATTTAAGAAGTTACCAGCGCCTGTGTTCTTGAGAGGCTTCCTCATGCAGATCTGTCGCAAGCTCAAACTTCCTCACGAGAGAGTCATTAGCGCCTACTTAGATCGCTATAAAACGACTTGTCCGGAAAAATTTTGAGCTCCTCCTGGAAACACACTCTCGATCGTGACGAGCATGAATCTAGACTTGATCACATAGTTCCTAAACTCTTCACTGAACAGAACCCAGGAATTCCCATCACGCGAAGTCGCTTCCAGAACTGGATCGATGAAGGCCTCGTGAAAGTAAATGGTGAGGTAGCTAGATCGTCTGTAAAAGTTTCGGCAGGAGATACAATTGAAATCTTTATTCCGCCAAGTCGTGAGATGAGTCTCTCTCCCATTCCGATGAACTTAGAGATTCTCTATGAGGATGAGCATCTAGCGATCATCAATAAGCCTCCTGGAATCAGTGTTCACCCCAGCGATACGGATACGGGACCTACACTTGTACATGGACTCCTTCACCATTTCGGCAAGCTCAGTCAGATTGGCGGAGTCTACAGACCAGGAATCATTCATCGACTCGACAAGTACACTTCAGGAAGTCTCGTCATTACGAAAACCGATCAAGCACACCAGAAGCTTGCAGAAGTTTTTGCCAAGCATGATATCGAACGTGTCTACTGGGCTATTTGCTACGGAGCACCTATTCAAACGGATATGATGAAAATCCAAACTCAGCTAGGACGACATCCCGCTGACAGAAAAAAAATTGCAGTTCTACCCACTGGTGGAAAAACTGCTACCACCTATGCTCAATCAAAACAAAGATATGCTGAGCCTGGTAAGTCACCTTTTGGTTCATGGATGGAATGTCGTCTCGAGACAGGACGAACACATCAAGTGCGTGTGCATCTGAATCACCTCAAGCTTCCCATCATGGGCGATCAAGTTTATGGCACACCGAGAGCGGTTCCACCCAGGATCTTAGAGAAAGTCCGAAACCTCACAGGACAAGCCCTTCATGCTCGTACTATTGGATTCGCACACCCCATTACGGGAGTTTCGATTAAAATTGATGCAGAACCCCATCAACATTTTAGAGATTTGCTATTAGAATTAAAAACACACTATGTCTCAGGCTAAGCTCATTACTGGATTTGGTACTCTCACAGATCCCATACCTGCTCCCTTCAAGACAATTTGGGATGCGCTCAAACCAACATGGAAACAAACTCACGGTGTGAATGTAGTCAGGGTTGATTCTCAGAATCAAAACTGCGGCGACACGGACGGACTCGTCACTACTCAACTGGGAATTCCTATCGGAGTAGTGACCGCAGATTGCGTTCCGATTCTCATTGGATCAGAGACACGTCAATTCATTGGCGCTTTTCACGCAGGCTGGAAAGGGACGAAAGCTAGGATTCTATCGAGTTGGATCCAGTCCACACTGACTCGCGAATACAAAATACAGCCGCAGGAACTCAAAGCATGGATCGGTCCTGCCATTGGCCCATGCTGTTATGAGGTAGGCGAAGATTTATTTTACGATTTTCAATCCACATTTAGTGAACTACCAAAAAAAATAATTACGCCTACTCACCGTCATCTCGATTTGCAAAAAATTCATGCACTCGAGCTTGAAAAACTGGGATTTTCCGCTGTAGAAATCATCCGTGAGTGTACGAAATGCACTCTTAACAATGAGTCAAAAAATTGGAAATACGCCTCATATAGACGCGATGGAACGGGTGTCAGACAGTACACTCTCATTCAACTGCAGAATCAATAGCTTAGGGTAAGAGAAATCCCTCAAGACGTCCTCTCATAGCTCCGATCAGTTCAATAGCAACATTTGGAGGCAGACGCGGAATGGTAACTAACTACGAAGGCGAACAGATTGAAATACCAGAAGTTCTCCCCATGCTCCCGGTTCGGGACATAGTCGTATTTCCATACATGATAATTCCATTATTTGTAGGTAGAGACACTTCTATCCGCAGTGTAGAGGAAAGTTTAGGCAACACAGATCGTTTGATTTTATTGGCGAGCCAGAAAGACATCCGAGACGAACATCCTGCACCAGAAGCTATTTATGAAACTGGCACCGTAGCGATGATTTTGCGAATGAGAAAGCTCCCAGACGGTCGCGTGAAAATTCTAACCCAAGGTTTATGCAAAGCACGTATCAAAGAGTTCACACAAACTACTCCGTATTTCACAGCTCGTGTTGAACGTATTGAAGATTTATCAGAAACTAAGAATCCAGAAACAGAAGCAATGATGAGAATGACAAGAGAGATGCTTGAAAAAGTCATCGCTCTAGGAAAAGTCCTCTCACCCGATATTCTAATGGTTCTAGATGATATCAATGAGTGTGGCAGATTAGCTGATCTCGTTGCTTCTAATATCGGACTCAAAGTTTCGGATGCACAAGATATTCTGGAAACTCTCGACCCGATTTCTCGTTTGAAGAAAGTACAAGAATTCTTACAGAAAGAAATCGAAGTACTCTCACTCCAAGCAAAGATTCGTTCACAAGCAAAAGATGAGATGACTAAGTCTCAGAAGGAGTATTACCTCCGTGAACAGATCCGCGCCATTAAGAGTGAATTAGGTGATCAAGATCCTAAAGGCGAAGAGATGGAAGATCTTCGCGGCAAGCTTGCTAACGCAAAAATGCCACCGGAAGTTGAAACCGAAGCTCTCAAGCAACTGACACGTTTGGAGCGCATGCATCCAGAAGCTTCAGAAGCTTCCATGCTCCGTACATATATTGATTGGTTAGTCGATATGCCTTGGAGCAAATCAACTCCAGACAGCCTCGACCTCACACACGCTAAGAAGATTTTGGATGAAGATCATTACAATCTTCTCAAAATCAAAGAGCGTATCTTAGAATATTTGGCAGTTAGAAAATTGAAAGACAAAATGAAGGGTCCAATCCTTTGTTTCGCAGGTCCTCCAGGTGTGGGTAAAACCTCTCTCGGGCGCTCTATTGCGAGAGCCATGGGGCGAGAATTTGTCAGAATTTCACTAGGCGGTGTCAAAGACGAAGCAGAAATCCGTGGTCACAGACGTACCTACGTCGGTGCGATGCCAGGACGTGTGGCTCAAGGATTGAAACAAGCAGGAACAAACAATCCTGTATTCGTTCTCGACGAAATCGATAAACTTGGTAATGACTTCAGAGGCGATCCTTCTGCAGCTCTCCTTGAAGTTCTCGATCCAGAGCAGAATTTTTCTTTCCGCGATCACTACTTGAACTTACCGTTTGATCTTTCAAACATCATGTTCATCGCGACTTGTAATAATCTCGACACGATTCCATCTGCATTAAGAGATCGTATGGAGATCATTCAACTCTCTGGATACACAGAAGAAGAGAAGTTTTTCATCACGAACAAATATTTGATTCCAAAGCAAATAGTTGAAAACGGTTTGAAGAACGAACAAATAGAAATTCAACCAGAAGCAACTAAAACAATAGTGTCTCAGTATACTCGTGAAGCGGGTCTCAGAAACTTGGAGCGTTTAGTTGCAACGGTTTGCAGAAAAACTGCTCGCCAAGTAGCTGAAGGCAAAACTGTGAAAACTACAGTCACTCCTGATATGGTTTTCAAATTCTTAGGCCCAGCTCCTTACAGTCGTGAGGAAGAACAAGAGCATGACGAAATCGGAATCGCTACCGGTCTAGCTTGGACTTCTGTAGGTGGAGAAATTCTCTACGTGGAGACAACAACGATGAAAGGCAAAGGTGGCATCATTCTCACAGGACAACTCGGAGATGTGATGAAGGAATCTGCACAAGCAGCTCTCGGTCTCATTAAGTCTCGTTCTGCTGACTTTGGTATCAATGACGATGTGTTCTCTAATACCGATATCCATGTTCACTTTCCAGCAGGCGCTGTCCCAAAAGATGGTCCTTCGGCAGGTATCACCATGGCGACAGCGATGATTTCGAAGCTGACTGGAATCGCGATTCGCAAAGACGTTGCAATGACTGGCGAGATCACTCTCACCGGACGCGTGCTCCCGATCGGCGGATTGAAGGAGAAGTCCCTTGCAGCAATGAGACATGGCATCAAAACCATTATCATTCCTGACAAGAACAAGAAGGAACTCGAAGACATCCCAGAAGAAGTAAGAAACGCTCTTACTTTCGTCCCTGTAAAAACAATTGATGAAGTACTAGAAGTAGCGCTCTCTCATAAGCTGGATACCAATGGTAACAAGACCAAAGGTAGCGGAACACCTCGTACCGGCCGAAGACGCGGGGGTCTTGCTGCAGGAGCTGGAAATCCAGTTGCTGCAAAAGCACTCAAAAAAGCGTAAACTGATTCTACAATTGTGAATGCATTCCAATTAGGTATTTGCATTATTCTCATTAGTATTTCTGGTTTTTTATCAGGCTCAGAAGTCGCGCTGTTCAGTCTTTCGCGATTCCAACTGAGAACCTTAAAAGACAAGTACAAGTCCGCTCATCGGAAGGTAAGAGAACTCTTATCTGATCCACCAGGACTGCTCTTGTCTCTTCTCCTGACTAACGAACTCGTTAACATCACTCTCTCCGCTATCATTGCTGAGAACGTCGCTCATAGATGGACGATGCATGAGAGTATTCTTCCTATGACTCTAGCCGCAAGCTACCCCATTTGGTTCATTCAACTCGCAGAAGGCGTACTCATCACTGGCCCTATCGTTCTTCTTCTCTGCGAGATGACGCCTAAGGCACTAGGCGCTAAGCTCAACTTCTTAGTTGCACCACTGGTGACTCACCCACTTTACTCTCTCTATCAATTCATGAAACCACTGAGATGGATGCTCTTCCCTAAGCGAGATAGCGCTCCTAGTAAGAAAGAGAAGCACGTCATTAGAGAAGATGAGTTTTTAACTCTCGTTGAACAGGGGCATGAAGAAGGAAGCATCGAGAAAGCGGAGCTAGAACTCATTAAGAATGTGTTTGAACTCGATGACACCACTGTTTCAGAAATATCCATCCCAATAGCGAAGACTTTTACGCTTTCATCAGAGATAACACTAGGTGAAGCAGTTCAGCAGATTCTGAACTCATCCTACTCCAGAATTCCTGTCGTCTCTGGCAAGGACATTGTGGGAATTGTTTACAAGAAGGACTTACTTCTCAATCCTGAGTTTCAAACCAGCAGCAAACAACCCATCACAGGATGGATGCGCTCTCCACTCACTGTTGCGCCTGACATGCAGATCAACACTCTCTTCAGACAGTTGAGGCAGTCCAAAACCCACATGGCTGTAGTGAAAGATGTGAGCCAAAACAAAACGATTGGCATCGTCACAATGAAAGACGTTCTCACAGAATTGTTTGAGGATATTCTGTCATGAATGCAATGGAACTACTCTTTGCCATTCCGCTACTCCTCATTGAAGGTTGTTTCTCAGGTGCTGAGATTGCACTTCTTTCTTCTGATAGGTTGAAGCTCCAGCAACTCGCAAAGAAGGGTCACTCAGGAGCCAAGATCGCTCAGAGCCTGCTCGCTCATCCTGAACGTATTTTCTCTACCACTCTTTTAGTGAATAGCTTTTGCGTGATCGCACTTTCTTCTCTCTTCACCATTTATTTTCTCAATCGCTATCCTGAGCACGGTGAGATTCTAGCGATTTTGGTCTCCTCACCTCTCATCGTATTAATAGGTGAGTTGATTCCTAAGTCTATCGCACAGAAGCACGCTAGCCGACTTGCACCCATTGTTTCTTATCTCATTCAATTTTGTTTTTGGATCTTCTATCCGTTTACTTTTATTCTTTCGTTCTACTCAAGCAGGATCACGAAACTCAGTCGTACATTAGAGACTTTCTTCTCACCCAAGAAGCACACGACCCGCGATGAGCTTCACTCACTCATCACTCAAGGAAAGAAGGAAGCAGACATCAGTACTTCGGAACGTAAGATGATTAAGCGTATCTTTGATTTCAAGGACACGGAAGCTAAGCACGCACTCATTCCACTCGTGAAAGTAGATGCGATTTCTGAGAATGCTACGTTTGATGAAGCTCTTGCGATCTTCAGGCAGCACCTCCATTCCAGAATTCCAGTATATAAGAATCGTATTGATAACATTGTAGGTATTCTCAGGATCAACGATCTCATGCAACACCTCCAAGTGAGACCACCTATCATTAAGCTCATTACGCAGGCTCAATACGTTGCAGAAACACAAGGACTAGATGATCTCCTCTCCATGATGAGAGACCCCGTGAATGAAATGATGGTTGTCGTCGATGAATACGGTGGTGCAGTAGGTGTGCTCACTCTCGAAGACATCTTGGAAGAACTCGTAGGCGAGATTCAGGATGAATACGATGTAGAGCAGTCGCTCTTCAAAACCATCCAAGACAATCACTGGATCGTCGAAGCCAAAATCGAAATAGCTCAGATTAATGAACAATTAAGACTCGAAATCCCAGAAGGTGAATATGGAACTCTTGCTGGATTCCTTCTTTTACAGTTTGGTCACATTCCTAACGGTGGTGAGGAGCTTTACTTCGATACTCCAGAAGGAAGCCTTCGCTTCACCGTCAAATCTTCGACAGACAGAAGAATTCTTACTGTGGAAGTAGAAAAAAACATCCAGGAAGTCTAAACTAATCATGCGATGTCGAAACGTATTGTTGTTGTAGATGATGTTCCCTATGTAAGAAAAATCCTAGTAAATATTCTCAGAGCTGCACTCTACGATGTGGTTGGTGAAGGCCAAAACGGAAAAGAAGCAGTCGAGCTATTCCGTAAGCTCAAACCGGATCTCATCACCATGGATGTCGTGATGCCCGAGATGAGTGGGATTGAAGCTGCACGTGCCATTTCTAAGATTGATACCGAAGCCAAGATCATCATGATCTCTGCCATGAGCCAAGAAAACCTTATCATGGACTCCATCAATGCAGGAGCAAGAGACTACGTACTCAAGCCTTTTAAGACTGCTGATATTCTGAAGGCAGTAGAGCATTGTTTATTCAGTGAAGAAAAAGTAACCGAAAGGTCCAAACGTCAGGAGCAGTTCAAATGATTCAAAACGAGCATTACCCAAGATCCATCCGTTTCTATGAAGAAGGTCAGATCACTCTGATAGAGACCGACAACCTCACTCCGCAAGATTTGTATCTCGAACTCCTCGACTACAATGTCTTGGGTTTCAAAGTCTTCGACATGAATGACCCTGTATCGGTCAATTCTCAGTATGGATATTTCTACTATGCGAATACTCTCGACACTGACCTTGCTAAGGAAATCGGCAACGTCGTCATGAGCCAGATCGCCTCTCAGATCGAAGATCGATTCATCACTGCTCCTGTAGAGCTGAAAACGACTTCTACTTTAGAGATACTCCTTGAGAAGAATACATCTATCATTCAGCGTTTCACATTTTCAACCAATGAAGAGATTCATAGAATGGTGTTCTGCACATTCAATAGCCCTACAGGATTGAGCGGCAATGCTTAAGTTTATCTTCTTCACACTCAAAATGTCTTTGATTGGAGTTGTTTCAGTTTTTCTCGCGAATTTCATCACGATCGATGGAAGCACGATTTCAGATCATATCCGTCGTATTGCAGATCGCTCGAAGTCAGCGCCAGTCACGCGTGATGTTCAGAGATGGGCTCACCAGATCACTACCAATCCTATTAATAAGATTGAGAAGTTCAGAGATCCAGCGGCAGATGAAGAAGTCGCTCCAGAAGATCAGATTGAGTTGAAGACGATCCTTCGCAAGCAGTCTATTAAACACAGAAAATAGTGTATATAAACGACTTTACATGTACATATATATACACTATTATAAGTAAATCATGCCCTATGAGCGCGCCAGACACCTACTCTCACGAATCCAAAAAGCTTCGAAACTCTGGCCAATCTTAGGCCTACTAGGCTCCAGACAGTCTGGAAAGACCACTCTTTTTACTAAACTCCTCGGAATTCCAAACTCTATTTCCTTAGATGACCTGGAAACCAAAAATGAAGCCAATCACTCTCCCAAGGTGTTTCTTTCCAAACTCTCTAAACCCCTCGTCATAGACGAGGCCCAGAAAGCACCTCCATTATTTGATGCCATCAAGTACGACGTTGATAAAAATAAAAGACCTGGGACTTACTATTTAACAGGGTCATCAGCCTTCTCTAGCAAAATTGGAGTAAGAGAAAGTCTGACGGGACGAATTGGGCTATTCGAATTGCATCCGATGACCCTCTCGGAGTTAGAGCAGAATGCACACAAAGCTCAGTCATTTTTTGTCAATAAAAAGAGTAACTATGAGATTGAAACTTTTCTAAAACGAATGATGTATGGAGGAATGCCTGTACCTGCATTTATGCGAAACCAAGAAGAGAGAAACAGCTATTGGCAATCTTGGCTCGAAACAACTCTATATAGAGATCTAGCTGCTTTTATTCCGAGAAGCTATGACCCTGATTTGGCTTATTCCATTCTAAGCAGGATGATCAAAGTATTTTTAGACGGTGAACTTCCTACTTTGAAGCATTTCCTGCAGCCAGCTCGTAAAGTAAGACAATACCTCGATGCAATGTCTGAAATTTTTCTTGTCAAAAAGTTCCACTGCCATGAAACAGGAGTTGGAAAAGAAGTATGGTATTTATTTGATTCAGGATTACTCGCTTATCTCATGAGAAATACCCAGAGTGAGGGTGCGAGCCTTTCACTCTCTCGGCATTTTCTGATGAATGAGCTATCAGCACATCATGGGTTCAGAGGTGAACGATTTATCCGACAATATTTTAAAACAGCGCGTAGTGGCATAGTAGACTTCTTGATCGATGACATTCCTTGCAAAGTAGTTCCATCTGTATCTGGAATAACAAGACAACGTGGCTGGGAAGAAAAACCTCTTTTGTCTGCTATGAAACATCTTAAAGTCAAAAAAGGTTTCCTCATAGGACCTACAGACACTATAGATATTCCAAAATCAGGCATTGGAGTTTTGCCTTTGCATTACTTCAGTTGATAGATATCAGAGCTGATTCTTTGTTTTCAAGTCTAACACTGCCTTGAGTAG
Source organism: Lysobacteraceae bacterium (assembly GCA_023657465.1). Lineage (GTDB taxonomy): Bacteria > Bdellovibrionota > UBA1018 > UBA1018 > JAGTJX01 > JAGTJX01. Next base: position 855,815 of record JAGTJX010000001.1, on the reverse strand, counting down.
CTCATCTGGCCTTCGGCGCTAGAGTGGAGTCGGCTCTACATATCGGTAAATTATCCTGCCCTTCGAATTCACAATAAACACAGAACGACTGATTCCACCTAAGAACAATAGCGATACTTCTCCATAGAGTTTAGAAACCAATCGATTAGTGTCTGTGAGGAGCGGAAACTCAAAACCATATTTTTGTTAAAACTGAAGGTGTTCGGAAGGAGGGTTGGCGCTGATGCCTACGATTTGTACTCCGAATTTTTTGAATTCATTCATTGCATCTTGATAGGAGCAGAGCTGTTGGGTACAAACCATTCTAAAATCACCGGGGTAGAACACGAGAACTGCTGGGCCTTTGGTTGTGAGTGAGCCCAAAGTGAGCCATTCACCTTTTTCGTCTTGTAGTTTGAACCCAGGTGCTTCGTCCCCCTTCTGTGACGTTTGATGAGAGTGCCATAGAGAGAATGTTACGCCATGCTTCCCTCCTGACCCCGTATATAAGCGAACCACTATAAACAAGGGACTATCTGTGTCATAGTCTCGGAAAGTGGAGAATCAAATGGAACAGTCAGTAACAAGAATCAGAGGACGAGTGTCTGTGGAGTTAAAAGCACAGATATTAAAAGAAGTTCAAGAAGTAGGAATGGTGACTACGGTCGGTAAGCGATACGGAATCTCATCAAAAACCATTCATAATTGGCTACACGGCGAAAAAAATAAAGATCAGATTGGTGAAGCGAAGAAAGTACGTGAACTCACCAAACAATTGAAAAATGCGGAATTTGAAGTTGAAGTCCTGCGCGCTCTGTTAAAAAAAACATACCCACGTTGGCAGAACGCAGATCAACTGTAGTCGAGTTTAGTGGCAGACGTTCGCTGCGAGTGCTGTGCAAAATTACTGAACTTAGTCGTACTCAGATCTATGTTCATAAAAAGAATCCCGAGATTAAAAAAGTAGGACGCCCTCCGCCTGGATTCACTATCAATCGTGATGGAGTAAGAATTGACGATCACGTGATCGTGGATCGATTAAAATATTACCGAGCGCAACTCGAATACACGAATGGTGGAGGAGTCAAAAAACTCTCCAAATACCTAATAATTGACTACGGAATGTATATTAATCATAAAAAGATTTACCGTATTTGCAGGGATAAGAATTTATTGCTTTTTAGAGAACATGATTCAAGATCGCGCCCTAAGAAAAAGCGATGCGGGTATCACGACGTGACGAGACCCACTCAGCTCTGGCAGTTTGATTTAAAATACATTTGGATTCACGGGGAAAACAGATGGTGCTTTATACTGGCATTCATTGATGTGTTCTCAAAAAAAGTAATCAATTATTTTGTAGGTCAGTCAATCAAATCAGGAGACCTAATTTTTACTCTGAACCAGGCTCTGATGAAGGAAAACATCACAACAGAACATGGACTAATTATTAGGTCAGACAACGGGTCCCAGATGAGCTCAAATAAGTTTCATTTTTATTTAAAACGCCTCGAACAAAAACTAAAACACGAGTTCATTCCACCGCGAACTCCGAACCGTAATGCCTACATTAAATCATTTTTCTCGATTTTAGAGGCTGAGCTCATTGTTCCAAAATATTTTTTTACTTACGCGGATGTTTATTCGAGCGTGACTAGGTTCATTGAGTTTTACAACAATCGCAGAATCCATGGTTCAATTGGTTACAAATCTCCAAAACAGTTCCTTGAGGACCATACAAATGGACTCATTTCTGCGATCAGAATCTCAGCCTGAGTGGTTCGTAATTTGGGGGTTGACGGGCTTCTTGGTTAACCAAGATATTGTGCGTTAACTCTAGATTTAAATGCTGTTAATGGCCATCTAACTTGAGTTTTTAATCTGTGGTCAGCCAGGGCAATTCTTTGAAAATTGATAAGATTCTTGAGAATCTAGGGTGCTTCGATAAACTCCGGTCGCTTTTTTTGTCTTCGGATCAACGAGGATGGAAAGCATCCCTGAATAGAAACACCCACTACCCATAGGACCACGAAACACGCATTTAACCGAGCCTTGAGTAGCATCAAAACTACAATTAAACTCTGAGTCTTTTTGTTTGGCTATTTCAAAAATAGCGTCGAGTTCGGAAGAAAGGGTATTTTTGTGGATGTCTGATTTTCTAGCCTCAATCAGCTGAGTGGAAATTTTTGCTATATATTCAGAATCAAAAATCAAATTGCGACCTACGCCATCTACAGCAAGAATTGACCAAAAATTTTTGAGGATTTCTCGTTCTGCACTCGTTATTACCAGCTCATGATTTGAGAGGAGCTTAAGCTTGTAGTCTGGCCAAAGACCTAAAATTTCGGCCTGTTTCAAAGGAACACCCACTACTTTAATGAATCCAAAAGAAGTCCCTGAGGTTAAAATAGCAAACATCAAAATAAGTAAAAAGCAGGCTTTCATCATTATACCAATCCAGGAATAGGATATATTGAAAATAAGAACCAGGCAATAGCGTTCATTCTGCGAATTACTTGTTGATACCAATTCAAAGATTAGTTTCCTAATCTTGTTTCGAAATCCTTCGTTATTCTTTGCAAAACCGGATTTCGTAGGTTTTGCGATTTAATCTTTTACTTTAGTGCGCGTGACACGAACTAAGGATTAGGATTAAACGTCCTTGAACTTCAGCTTGTTTTTCCGAAGAACCTTACTCAGGATGGGAATCGAGGCCGGACCAAGCCCGTGAAACTTACGCACCTCTATCAGTGTGTGGCCCGCAAGACGGTTTGGGGTGTAAACTCCATTGTTGATCAGCGCCCTTTGAGCGGGCTTGGATAGACTTGCGAATTCCGGACTGAGTTTCGAGTAATCAAAGTCGATCACTTTCTGGGGGACGAATCTCGGAGAGTTTCTCGGCATAGGCTTCCAATTATCATCGTAGAATAAAGGTCGTCAAGACAACTGGTCTACCGGATTAAATGGACAATATTGAATAGAGGCTGGTGTGGGGAATTGGTGGCGTTATTTAATAGAAATGAAAACACACGAAAGTGACTTAACTTGCCTGCGTAGGAAAAAATATACTTTTGCTTTGTGAGCTTTGACTATTAACCAGTTTAAATTGAAAATAACTGAATATAACTAGAAACAGATTCAAAAAATATCTCATTCAATTCATTTAAGTTTTGCGAAGGTCTAGATGGAGCTGACTCAGTGGTATCACCAAGATACCCAAACTTCAGCGCTTCGATATCAGAACCTTCTAAGTAAAGGGAATCTCCGTGATGAGTGAATAGATTCAGGATGGGCTCAATGGTTGTACATAACGCTCTTGAATCAAAAGAACGTTGACTGAATATATTTTTATATTGTTTAGGATCAAGGAATAAAAGTTTTCCTGCAAAGTCATTTAAGAACGAATGAAATCTATTGTCATCAAATGAAATCGATGAAGAGCAGATTGCGTCGAGTCTCAGTTTGAGCCTCATGAAAGTAAACCAATAATATCCCATCGTAGCATTAATATTGAAATGTGAAACTTCATGAGAACTATAGGAGCTATTCTCTAGATCCAAATGCATTCTTTCAATGTTTTTGCTGAAATCATCAAAGAGAGGAAGCCTCGCAAAACGAGGAACATCTTGTCTAGAATGTTCATGAAAAAGACCTAAGACATGACCAAACTCATGAACGATCGCTCTTTTTAAAACATCATTTGAAAAAGCATCTCCATTCTGAAATGCACTCTTGTTTGATAATTCATTCTGAATAAGGAAACCCTGAAACAATTGCCAGTCTTTTCTGAAGAAATCTATGAACCCTGAGCGAATAAGGATAGATGTTTTAGAGTGAGGATCTCCGATACTACCTGCGGTAAGTAAAGCTTCGGGTTCGTCCAAATATACAAGTGCAACATCAAAATCTGAATGTCGACCACAGTCTTGAAATCCGTAGAACTCAACAGCGGTCAGTGGAATTGAGAAAGATTCCTTCACTGCTTCAATTGCTAGGTCAGCAATGTTATCTGGGAATGGTGTGAATGTTTTAGATAGTGACTCAAGATTTACGGGCAGTTTTACATCTTTGAGATCTTTTAGCTTCTGTGCAAAACAGACTTTTAATCTGTTTTTTTGCCAAAGATGATTTTTTGAAATAACACCTGCGTGGGAATGACTAGACATCGTCAGAAGAGAGATGATTCCGGTCAGAACCCTTAACATCTATTCAAGATCTCTGCAGTTGAGCGGAATGGTCTGACCATCATAAAAAAACAAGCTGCCTTCTCCGTCTACGATTTTGAGCATTGGCTTATTTTCTTCGCCTTCTTTCAAGAATAACCAAGGAGCCATGATGGTGATATTCCAAACATTCACTTCTGTGCGATCGTCGTTCCATTTTCCTGGCTTAAAATCAACAGATCGAGAAGCACTTGAGGATGCAATCACTGGACCTGATAATGAGCTGCTTGAAGAGGTAACTTCAAAGGCAAGTTCAAAGCTGTCTTTGTCATCTACTTCTGTGCGATCAACGATGAACTTCTCTGCTCTTCGTCCGGGTATTCGTTTTAAGCTTTTTCGACATAGCCAAGACTGCGTATCATTTATTTCTATGAGATTGGCGTAACTCTTCTGTAAGTCTTCTGTATTGATGCTCAGTTTTTTTAGTCGCTCTATCTCAGATTTCATTGTTTCGGTTTGTTCGTTGTTTCTTTGGATCGCTTCATTCAGGTTGACCTCATACTGATCTAAATCTTTTATATTTTTTATATGCTTAGCTCTAAGTTCGTCTCTTTTGGTGAGGTCGTTAGGAATGGCAATAGCAAGCTTTACATGAGCTTGTTGGTCTTCGGATGTGCCCATACAAACGCGTTTGAGTGCATTCTCTTTTTTACTAATAACGCTGAGAAGCTCGCCTGAGCTTTGAGCGAATGATGAATTCGATAAAAAAACCGATGTTAAAGCGAATAATGCATATTTCATAACTTCATATTCTCCCGCTCAATAAACCCAATGTTTTGCGAGCACACCTTAGATTTATATTCTTTGGCTATACGAGCAAGAATACTTATCTAGCTGCGCGAGCTTTAGAGCCGTTCACCAAGTCATCATTTTGATCTTGAAGCCTCTTCAGCTGTGCTACTTTACAGTGAGCCGCTTCAGCAGAGATTCCTCTACGATTCTCGCCCAATTTGACTTGAGCTTGATCACCGACCTTCACTTCAGCAATAGCTGACTGAGATGCAACCAACAAAAAAAACGTAATTAATATGATATTCATATTAATTCCCCTTCTTTACATTGAACTGAGCTCTCACCATGGTCTTCTCTGCTTCAGATTTCTTCGCCCACGCTTCTGCGGATATACAGGTACAAGGTGGTTTGTCCTTAGACCACTCACCGAGTTGCGGAACACTGGAATCAGCGAGTGCTATGCCTGACACCAACAAACTCAAAGCCATTAAGTATTTCATAGTGAACCTCTCTTGGTATGATTTAAAGCAAGGAGGATGCCAACTAGGCCAAAACGAAGACCTAATGATTTCAATGAGTTATATGTATTTATTGTTTAAAAAAGAGACACAAACTGACCAAGGTTTAGACAACTATCAATAGAGAGATCAGTGTGTCTAAAGTGACAGGGATACGCCTGCAGGACGGATAATCTCAAGCAGGTTATTAAACGCAGTCGTAACTTCCATAGCTACCTTTGGGCCAAGTGGACTATCGACGCCCTGGATCTCTCCCTTAGCGCCGTATTTGATTTTTATAGAACCCTTCTTAGCATCCTTAATCTCAATAGGTTTCGATTGAGCGTTGTAGGTAAAATCGATCCTACGATTATCCTGATCGAGCATAGTCGCAATACGTCCCAAGCGATCGTAGCCGAGACGAACAGATTGTTTCTGTGAGTTGAGAGCTGAAGTGAGATTCCCTGTTTTTCCATCGTAAGCAAAAGTCGACCAACCTAGCTCTTTGCCAGTGCCCTTTGATTTTCTGCTGACTTTTGAAATTTTACCTACTGTCTGATCATAGGCTAAGCGAGTGATATCAGATCCTGTTTCCTTGTATGTGATTCTACCTTTCTGATCGTACTCAAACTTACTCTCCTCATCTTGGCGTTTGATCGAAAGAGGAAGACCGAACTCAGCATGGTAAGTGGTTTCTGTTTTATCGCCATCTATGATTTGGATCAGCTTCTGTGTGTACTCTTCGCCTGTTGAATTAATCGCAATCCAATACTCATAAGACTGATTCGCGTAGGCTTTTCCTTTTTTGTCTTTCAAGGTGACAGTGACAATGAACTGAAACTTTCCGTTTTTGAAAACATATTGATAATCCGTAGAAGATCCGTCTTTGTCTTTGATGGACTTCACGTTTTCGTAGAGATCCTTACCGTAGTAAGAAATCAGCATCTTCGTCCCATCAGAGTAGCCAATCTCAGTTAAATTATGCCTCGCATCGGGCGAGTAGGCATAAGTATAGGCATTCCCTTGCATGTCCTTAGAGCTGATGAGCTCATCTTGAGGATTATACTTATAAGCTGAAGAGCCTGAACCTTCTAATTCGATTTTTTCGACAAGCTTCTTAGCATTGAAGCTGAAAAACATTTTACGGTTTTGATTATCGATGAGCTTCTCAAGAAGTCCGTTCTTATAGGTAAGAGAAATGAAGTTACCAGACTTCTCTTGGACTTTTACTAACCTTCCATCGAGATTGTAAACCTCTTGCTTACCGTTATCGAATACACGAATGTAGTTCTGTGCAGTTTTAGTAATATACTGATAGCTAAACTTATTGGATTTGAACTGAGTTCCTACTTTGATTTCGACACGCTTCAGCTTGCCAGCTCTTACCCAACGTTCCCATTCCGCGTTTCTGAATTCGATGTCTGACTTCAGTTTGTCCTTGTAACTTGGACTATTGAAGCCACCACTTTGTGCAAGTGTTACGAGTGTCGTGATGACTTTTGCAATATCCTCTGGCTTCTGACCTACAGGAATGAATCTATTCTCTGCTCCACCGCCGTATTCATTGATGAGCAAGCTACCATCAGCTGAGATGATGAGCTGGCCTTCAATCTCTGTGCCCCAGCCATGACCGAAGATTCCTTTGAATGAAGTTTTAGAATTATAAACACGCTCTACCTTAGGTTCATAACCACCGACGAAGATGACGTCTGTGTATCCAATGAAGAAGTTACCATTCTTCAGGCTGACGTTCGCTTGGAGTTGTGCACTCGTGAGTAAAGCAAAAACTAAAGCCAATCCTAACTTTCTCATTGCTTAGACCTCGATTTTGACTAACTTCATAATTACAAAAAAAGCGACAATTTCAATTAAAAAAACTGTGAAGATCAATACCCAACCTACCGTGGTTTCAAACATGGGTTTCATGTAATCTGGATCTTGTAGATAAAACATTATCCCTAAAACAGGTGGAACAGCAAGAACTGTCATACCCTGTAAGAACGCAGCTGCTGTCATGGACTTAATCTTGTTTTGAATCTTAATACGCTCACGGATAGTCGTGACAATAGTGTCAAATGTTTCAGCTAAGTTACCGCCAGTTTCTTTCAAGATGTTGACTGAAGTCACAAACATCTCTACGTCATCTGATACAATTCTTCGTGAGAGATTGATGAACGCTTCTTCTACAGAAACACCAAGTTTATTCTCGTTGAGTACCATGGTAAATTCTTGTTTAATGGGGTCAGGTAATTCCTGTGTCACGACTCCCATTGCCTGCACAACTGAGAGACCAGACTTCATTCCATTAGCCATGAGAGCGAGACCATCGATCATTTGGTTAGTGAATTGATCCACACGCTGCTGATACATAAAATCAACAATCGGCTTAGGGAGTTTCCAACCCAAGACAGTGACCATGATTGCAAAGAGTGTTGCAGGAAACCATTGTGGAATCATGAGAATGAAAACCAGTGTTCCTAAACCCACACTGCCAATCAGTTGAGCCATCAATATTTTATTAGGAGAGACTTCGATGAACATGAGCGCAAGTCGCTCGACCACGTAATCTCGTGTACCCAGAGACTGATAACGTAGCCACTCCATGATTCGCTTGCTGTAGACGAAGGAGATCATGAATACTGATACTCCTAACATTAATAGCGATAACCATTTCATGTTGTCTGACCCTCTCCTTATTTAGCTGAAAACAATCCTCTTGAAATCTTCATTCCTTTGGCTTCCATTTCCTCTACGAATTTTGGAATAAAACCTGTTGGAACGAATCTTCCAATAATTTTTCTGTTCTTATCTAGTCCTTCTTGTTTGAATACGAAAATATCTTGAAGTGTAATCACTTCACCTTGCATACCCACAACTTCAGAAATATAAGTTACACGACGTGATCCATCGGTGAGACGAGATTGCTGAACGATCAAGTTCACTGCTGAAGCGATGGTTTCTTTAATTGCCTTCAGTGGTAATCCCAGTCCTGCCATCATGACAAGAGTTTCAAGACGACCGAGCGCTTCTCTTGGGTTATTCGCATGCAGAGTAGTGAGTGATCCCGAGTGACCGGTATTCATCGCTTGCAACATGTCCATTGCCTCTCCAGAACGACACTCTCCGACGATGATTCTATCAGGACGCATACGGAGACAACATTTGATAAGATCACGAATACTGACTTCGCCTTCTCCTTCGATATTCTTAGGGCGAGACTCAAGTCTCACGACGTGCTCCTGACCTAATTGCAATTCTGCAGCATCTTCTACAGTAATGATTCTCTCAGAAGCAGGAATGAAGTTAGAAAGAACATTCAGTAGAGTGGTTTTACCAGAGCCAGTACCACCGCTCACGACAATGTTGAGTTTACCTTCAACACAAGCTTTCAAGAAATCAGCGATCTCAGTAGTCATTGCTCCGAATGCGACGAGTTCCTTTTCAGTGATGCGTTTTTTAGGGAATTTACGAATAGTGATTGTAGGACCACGCAGAGCTAGAGGAGGAATAATAATATGCACCCTGCTACCATCAGCAAGACGGGCATCTACGTAAGGAGTCTTTTCATCGCAACGACGACCTAGTGGAGTCACAATACGTTCAATCACGTTCATCATCTGTTGCTCGCTAGAGAATGTAACTTTGGATAGGCCTGGTTTACCTTTTTTCTCAACATAGATTTGGTCACGAGCATTGACCATGATTTCAGTTACATCATCATCCGCAAGTAAATCTTCTAAAGGTCCAAGACCAAGCGCTTCGTCCAAAACTTCTTTGAGCATCTGAGCCTTGAGTTCACGAGTACCCATGACTTGATTAATATCTTCCGGTGGCAAGGTTGCTAAAACATCTAATACAGTTTTAGATGTCTTCTCTCTGAGAACCAGTTTAGTTTTCGGATCATTCTGATCCCCAGTCATTTTCTTAATATCCATTTTTTCCACTAGGAACTTATGAATACGAAGCTTCATCGATGTCCATACATCAATCTCACCGTTCTTAGATCTTACGGTGACACCAGGCGCACCCGTTTCTCCACCTGCTGCCGCTGCAGCACCTTCTGCACCTTTAGCAGCGAGTGCCTTCTGTGCGACGTTCTGAGGTTTGTTGAGCTTGGCAAGAGTATCAAACAGATTCACTTGCTGGATTTTTCTGACCAAATCACTGTACGCACGAGTGACAGGGGCATTAGGTGCAGAGAGAACGATTGGCATGCCCTTAGCAAGAGCACCATCCGAAGTTTGAGGTTCATCAGGAATCGCTCCGAAGATTTGTCTGTTCAGATTCTTCTGAATGATCTGAGGATTAATGATGTTATTTGGATTGTACTTATTCACAATGATTTGAACCATTTCAGGAGGGAAGAGAAGCTCTTGAATTTTTGCAAGGACACGTCTCGTCTGATTTACAACAATAATATCCGGAGTCGTTACACAGAAGATGGCACTGGAAAGCTCAAGTGCCTTCAATACGTGTGGATCCATTTGACTTCCACAATCTATGACGATGATGGGAAACAAGTTCGTGAGTTGCTTCAATGCACGACCCAGACCTTCAACATCAATATCCTTAGCAAATGCTGTTTCTCTAGGTGAACCAATGAAGCTATACCCTTGCTGAGCATTGACGACGAAAGGAGCCAATGACTTAGCATCTAGCTGAGGAATTTGAACCTTACTCAGGTCTACAATTGTTTTTGCAGGGTTTTGACCCAAAATTATATTTTGGTCACCCAAACTATTGAAGTCTAAGTCAATGATGAGGGGTCGCAGCTTGAAGTTCTGCAAGTAGGCAATAGCGAAGTTGGCAGCAAAAACGCTTTTGCCCACTCCTCCTTTACCACCTACAACTGCGACTATATGTCCTGCCATAATTATTTTACCCTTACTCTGAAGTTTTTAGTCTGCGATTCGGTCGCTTTTGCAGCATCATCGAATGTCTCTGGAGTGAGGAAAACTACAAACTCTGAGTTTAATTTTCCAAGCTTTCTTGAACGCTCAAGATCGAATAAAGCTTGTGTCTCGCCTCCTGCAACAGCACCTGTTGCAGCTTGTGCAGCATCAGTTCCCTGACCTGGATTGAAGTTTGTTGTGAGACTCATCGAATCGATATTTCCGATGGCAACACTTTCGCCAGACTTCACATCAACCTTAGTTGAAATATTATTTTCTGAGTTAATCGGACTTCCGTTATTATTACCAATAACGTTTGAGAGCTTCACGCTACCATCAAGTTCAATCAGCTCTCCATTCACAGTAGGAGTAATATTCATACTCAAAGTCACAGGAGTGTACTGAACTGCTCCTGATGGACCAGGGATTGGAATATTCACAGTATTGTCGACGGTGCCTGCAGCTCCACTCTTAGTGATGACACTTACTGTTTTAAGAACTTTACCAAACCCTGCTTTTTGAAAACTCCAGAGCTTAGGGATCAGGGAGCTTAAGGTTGCAGAAAATGTGCTGCTAGCTGCTCCACCGGTTCCCATGTTGATTTGAGGATTAGAGGTGAATGCAGGCTTCCACTTGAATCCGAAGTCTTTAATATAATCTTTCGTGAGCTCTACAAAATGAGCTGTTACTCGAATCATCGAAGGTGGTGGTGGCGGAGGGGGTGGTATATTTGCATTCGCTGCATCTGGATCGAAGACTGTAAGGAATGATCTCACTAGCGGATGATCCTTTGGATCGACTTTTGCAATCGTTGGATCTTTCTCAGCTAGATTTGTAGGAACTTTTGTTTCTGGAAGATAGAGAAGTGCGGTCTTATAGGCTCGCTGCGCATCTGGATCTGTCTTTACAGTTCCTTCTAACCAAATTTGACTGTTCACAACTCGAGTGGTGAGAGCTGGACCGAATGTCTTATTAATATCTTCTTGAATACGCTTAGCTAAGAATTGAAGCGCGAGCGGCGAGAGGGTCACCATATTAATCACTCGAGACTTAAGTGTACCGTCTGAAAGAATAGCATTCAACCTGCCGTAGTCAGCTGGAACTACCACATCGCCATCGACTACAATTTTCCCAAATTTAATCGAGAGATTGACGCCTTCAATGTCTTTGAGTAATTCCTTCAAATCTGCAATGAGACGGTTTAAGTCTGCATCTACTATTCGAACATCAAAAATAATTTTTGTATTGAGTTGATCATCTCTTACAATAACTCTGCACTCACCCTTGTCAGTAGGCTTAAAAATAAGCTGTCTTTTATTGTCTGCTCCCATGATGAGATCGACACCAAGAATTTTTGGGTTACCCACTTTTACAAACTTCATGTCATCGAGTTTGAACTTGATATCGATGATCTTCTCTTCACCAGGATAGATTGTGAGTTGGCGTTTATCTGCCTGTAACTCAGTTTGATCTCCCGTGAGGCGCGATCCTTCAGCTGGTACTGGGACCGCATTGCTACTGAGAGAAAATAACATTATCCATAATGTATATTTTAAGTGTTTCACTTGGTCGCTCCCTTAGGTCCCTGTGCAGCAGGCAATCTTGAATCTGTGATACCCATGACCGTCATGAGCTTCACATCCTGCAAATTAACTTTTTCGTTATCATCCGTAGTTCTTAAAACAATCTGAATGGAAGTTGGTCCCATAGAAGCTGCAAGCGCAATAGCTGGCACGAGCTGCGGTTCTACTTCTACAATAAGGCTGCCGAAGTCGTTCTGACTGGAGAGTGATCTTACTTTTTCTTTTCCACCACCACCTGTTTCTTCGACTGTTCTTGGAACGTTATTCACAATGGATCTTCCAGTAGCGAGCACTGTGACATCTTGAGCAATAGCCCTAGCTACTCGGTTGAGTGGATCGCCACCCGTATGCATAGTGAGAAGAATGTCTACTCGGTCTCCTGGCTTAATCAATCTGCCAGCTGCATTCGAATCAGAAACAGGTATCGCAACTGCTCTTTTTCCAGGAGTGATTTGAGATGATAGGCCAGTTCTTACACCTGGCTCACTGATCTTACTGAAGGTGATTTGCTCACCTTTTTTAATAGGAATAAGAGCAACAGTTCCTTCTAAGTTTTTAAAATCAGATAAACCATCGTCTTTGCTTTCGCCTTTAGTGTAGCCAATAGCTCCAGGTTGCTTGAATCTCGAAGGCACCATCGCGATATCTAACATATTGCGATTGAGTGTTTGTAACTCCGAGATGTCTTCTTTAGCCACAATCACCATTGTGTCTTCGCCATATTTTTTCTTGGCTTCTTCTTCTAAATTCGTCACATAACTATTCACGAAGAAAACAGCCACAATCGCCATCAGTAATGAAATCGTTACCGCACGGTTATTCATCTACAATATCCCTTTCCTTGAACCGGACGCTCCGATGTTGGGTTTTGTTGTGTACAAATTGTTACTGTATCTCTAATGCGAACATTAGTTCTTTCAGATCCAGCTGCAGGTAGGACTTGATCGACTTCACCTTTTACTTTAGATGGATCTCTAGCGAATGAAATAATCGTAGGTGTCACGGTTGCAGAATTCGAAGCATCAACTAACTCATCAGAAGTACCTGCGGTGAATTGATCTGGAGTCCCAGTCGCTACCATTCCCGATATCATATCATCTCTAAACTTGAGTTCTGGGAAGATAGGGCTATTAAAAGCAAGATGCAACATCTGCGCTCTCGAGTGTTGCTGGTTATTAATTGAAACTTGAATAGCAGTATTCACCTGAAAAAATATCCAAATGAACCCAACGAATACTGGGAGCGAAAACATCAATTCTAATATACTTTGGCCTTCATTGCCAATTTTAACAACCGTTATCAATGAATACCTCCCCTTGTTGTAATGCACGAACTTTTTGAGCGCACTCTGCAGAACTCGTTTCTCTACCCAACCAACTTTCTGAAGTAAGCGAAATCTTAGAACCTGCTGATCCACTTATTGGTCCCATAAAAACTTTCATATTGAACTGATACAGAACCCCAGACATCCAACTAGATGCCCTGTGATTATTCACACCACTCCAGCTGGAAGGATTGGTAATAATTTTTGCTCCTGGGAATCGTCCGCCACCTGCAAGACTTGGCTCAATCCAACCAGAAAACCTGGTTCCGTTTTTTAACATTTTCGAGATGACTTCTTCGGCGTTCTCTTTTTGTGCAGCTTCGTTCAATGCTGATGAAAGCAATGCACGTGCAGACATGAATGTGGCATAATGAATGTAGTTCCCAATCGCCATACTCATCGAGAGATGAATAATGAACACGACTAGCCCCATGAGAAACATGAGTGATAGAACAAATTCGATTACGGCTTGGCCCGACTTAGAGCGCAAGAGCTTGGAGCCCAGTTGCACAAGAGAATCCTCCTCACTACCTTTTCGAAGGATTCACAAAAATTCTAAAGTTTTGACTGTCGTTTCCGGTGGGATTATTTGAGAATCTTGCTTGACGGTCATATCCACCTGTACCGTCAACATTTGCACGCGCCGATGGGTGACCATATCGGTAAGCGTTCGAGAACTTTTCGAACAATACTGTCTTAATTTTGTCGCCTAATTTGAAACTTTTGAGTCCTGCTTGGAGAGAGATGAACATGAGAACAACCATCGCAAGCAGCACGATGTACTCTACTGAAGCCTGACCTGATTCTTGTGAGCGATTTACCTTCTCCATACGTTGACAGGTGTCCTACCTGTGTAGAGCTTGCGCTCAAGCGTTGATCCGAGCCTAGCTACGGTTCCATCGATGAATCCTAGGAGTTGCTTACTGAGAGGGAGAGCGATCGACACGGCCACGGCCAAAATGACGACGTATTCAACTACTGCTTGTCCGCTTTCGTTATTTTCTTCTTTCTCAGTTATGCTGAGATCGTTCATTCACTGCCTAAATCTTTTTCAATATTAGCTGTAGTCTTACCCATGACTGTATTCACAAGATTCTGAAGTGGACCTCTGAACTTTGATGCCACCATAACCACAGCAGCCAAAATCAAAATGTATTCCACAGTCGACTGACCTAGTTCATTCTTCAAGTATCTTTTTCTAATCTTTTGTAAAATGTTCATACAAGTATGCCTCCCTGTCCTCTCTCAGTCCTATCGTCAAAAATAGCCCTAAGGTTTAGTCCTACCTTTATTACTTATATAATAGGGTTTCAGTCACAGATCCGTCAATTGTGTCACTCGGGACACTCTCTCAAAATAATATTAAAGCCCCTGCTCCCTCAATCGAATAGGGCAATGAATTAAAAAGGCTCTGAGTGTTTTTAACAGAGTCTACGACAGTAGGCTGTAGGGTGATCGAGCTTTGGATCTGTGAGCGTATGTTTTCCTTAAACCCAGTGGTTTGCATCCAAACTGCATCTCCATGATAAATTTTATATTCAGAAATCTCAGGTTCTAACTCCTCATTCATACCGAGTGCAATGAGAGGAGCGTCTTTTCCAGAAACACAGTCTCCTTCAAATGGGTGAACCATTCTCGAATAAGTTTTAGGTGTAGATATCTCCTTGATCTGCTGATCTCTCATGAGCCAAAGAGAAGTAGACCCTGCGTTTGCCACAGCGACGATGTCTTGATCAGCAAGACCTACTAATACAGAGCACCCCATTCGCTCTTGAAGCGGTTTTGATTTGTTTTCTAAAAACAATTTTTTATTCGCATTCAGTATGGAGTTATAAATCACATTTCCAGCGAGTGAATAATAATGCCTGAGAATGAAGGGTAAAGTTGCTTCTAGATCTCCTGCTTCTTTTTCCAAGAACTCTCGAATAAACCCGATGACTTTCTTTTCGACTTCCCCTGTACCGAGACCATCACCAAAACCTTTAGCAACTATGAAGATTCCTTTTTTCTCATTGACAAAAACTTCACCTTTTCCTGAGTAACCTAACCAACTGCGAATCTTCATGGAGCTCCTCCAGTATCTGCAGGAGGGGGTGCGCCCGCTCCAGAGCCTCCTCCGATACCTTGTAGTAATTGAGAGAAATCTGGCATTTGAGGTGGGGCATCGGCTCCTGGATCTGCAGGCTGCTGCTCCTTGTAACCAGGACTACCACCTGCTGGTGCTACTCCTAGTTGTTTTTCAGTTGGAACACCTGGGGTTGCACCAGGTGCCAAATCTGCTGAACTAAACTCAGGAGGACCTGCACTAGCTGGTTGTCTAGGAGCTGTAGGAAACGCTAAATTCAGTATTTCAAACTTCTTCAGCTTGTTTGTAGCTTTAGTGAAGTACTCATCATCTGCAGGAGCAGTTTCTTTTGCGTCTTGGTATTTATTCTTAGCCGTCTCGAAGTCAGAATAGCTCTCACTGAGTAGACCTTCCGTATATAGCCCTTTTGCCTTGATGTGAAGAGTATCCCTAATTCGCTCAATCCCTTCTTTTGGGCTTTGATCTTCTGGATCGAGTGCAATCGCTTGATCATAGAGTTTATATGCTGCTGTAAACTCCTTAGCCTCTTCCTTCTCTTTAGCATCAGCCATGAGTGGGTTCATTTCATCAGCAAGAGCTGCAATCATTTCTTCAGTTTCAGTGGTGAGTTGAGTTTTTAGTTTTTCTTCAATAGGAGAGAGCTTTAAAGCTTCATTCATCTTAGTGATGGCAATACGATAAGACTTCTTGGCGAAAAATGCTTGAGCGTCTTCACGAATACCCTTAGCTTGTTCTGTGAGTCTTGCAATGAGTTGTTTTTTTATTTCTTCCTGTTTCTTCTTAGCCAAATACTCATCGACTTGTGACTGCCATTTTTCGACGTTCACATTTTCTGGATCTAACTCTATCACTTGCGGGAATAGCTCAACAGCTCTCTCGTACTTCTTACTGATGATGAGTTTACTGATCTCCTCTTCCAACTCAGCAACTTTTTGTCTGATTTTATTCTCTTCTTCACGTTTTTTGTTTTCAGCTTCCATTGCAGCAAGACGACGCTTTCCTTCTTCAGCGTATCTTTGAATATCTCTTGCATCTTTATAATCTGGAATCAGATCAAAAATCTTAGTCACTTCATAAATCGCTTTATCATATTGCTTAGAAGTATAAAGATCGAACGCGAGTTGATACTGTGTACTCACGAATGTTTTATCTTTTTTGCTAAGTTTCTCGAAGGTTGGAGCGACCTTTTGACCTACACCCTGCTTTGAAGCTGGAACTCTTTTCTTAGCCTCTTCTGGTTCTTGATCCATGATGAAAAAGATAAACATCAGCACTACTGCGCCATAAATCATCCTCTTCTTAGGTGGTAGAGCTTTGAACTGTTCGATCAAAGTGCCTTTGCCTGCTGACTTACCACTTGAGATACCTACGATGCTTTGTGTATGCTCTGGTGTTGCACCCAAATAAGGCAATGATCCTTGAGGTTGTTGCTCTACTTCACCAGCAAAATTTTCAGATTCAAATGATTCTTCTGAAGCTGGTGTACTTTGATAATCAGAGCTAATGGCCTCAAAGAGCAGCTGAGTGTCACCTATTCTAATCGTATTTCCACTCTCTAATTCTTGTTCTTGAATTTGGATATCATTAATAAAAGTCCCATTTGCAGATTGGAGATCTTTAAGAATGAATTTAATTCCCATTCTTTGAATGAGAATGTGTTTTCTTGATAAACGTTTGTCATCAATAGGAAGATCACAATCTCTTGCTCTGCCAATACTGATTTCATCTCGATCAATGATGAATTCTTTTTGATTTCCGAATCCATCTTCAAAAACCAATCGTCCTAAGACAGTACTAGACTGACTGAGTACTCGCGTTTTTCCATCAGAATTATCTTCGAATGGGTTCTCTCCAGAGGGTGCTAACTCTTGTGGTGCAATGAGATCTTCTTGTGGAGCTGATTCTGCTGCTGGAACTTCTGCAGTTTCTAACGGTGGAGTGGCATCTTGAGGTAACTCCTCCTGTGGAGGAGAATCTCCTGGTTCAGCTTCTACAGGTGGAGATTCAGCCTCAGGATTACTACTAGTTAACTCTTCACCCAGTGAACTATCTGTAGATGGCGTTACAGGTTGAGCTACTGGTGCTATTTCAACTTTTGGTTCTTCAACTTTCTTAGCTTCAGGCATTTGGACTTTGATCAAGTAAGGACCTAAGGCAATCAAATCCCCTGTTTTAATGACAGCTGAAGTTTTTTCTTCGCCATTGATACTGAGACTTCCAAACTGACTTTTCTTTTCAATCTGAATACCTTCAGTGACTACTCTTAATTGAGCATGGTTTCTCGAAATAGCTCTATCTTCCAATCGGATGACACAGCCCTCGTCACGACCAATAGAAGAATCTCTTTCGATTTCATGTTCAGAAAGTTTTTCTCCGTTTTTTAATATAGTGAGAATTGGAAGAGCGCTCATAGAGCCGTCCCTCCTGGTTCTTCAGGTTTTTTAGCTGCAGGCTTTCTAATGGCCTGGAGCTGTTCCCAAGCTTCAACATATTGTGGAGCGGATTGATCACGCTGATAAAGTTTAAGAATATTTTCAAAGTAGTTTTCAGATTGTCTTATTTTCCCAAGTCCAAGTGCTCTACGTGCAAGCATCAGAGTCTTGGAAGCCTCTTCATCGACTGCTGCTTTACAGAGCTCAAGATAGAGTCTAGCTTGCGAGTGACCAGGATTCACTTGAAGAGCAGTTTGGAATAACCCCTGGGCTCTTCCATAGTTCTGCATGAGGTATTCACGAGTGCCTTCTCTGAAAAACTTCTCAGAAGCTTTCTTCATATCAATATTTTCAATCTCAGGCAGAAACGCAGCCAACTTCTTCTGATCAGTTGGAGGAGCTTTCTTCTTAATTGCTTCAGCTGTAATCAAGTCTGTGTTTGGAGAAAGAAACATAAACAATCCAAAACCAAGGCCAGCCAATATCAATATTGCTGTTTGCTTATGCTCACCTAAACCATCCAGAGTACCCATGGATCGAATTCGGTTGATTTGTTCTTTGTAAGTTTTTCTCTCAAGCTGTAATTGCCCCATGTTACGAGCCGGTGACATGAGAAGCAGAGTTGAAGCATCTTGAGAGACAAACTCCAGTACTGTATCTCCCAATGAAATTGTATCACCAATTTGAATAGGAGATGTCTTCAGTTTATTTCCATTGATCAATATCCCGTTAGCACTATTACTATCTGTAGCAATCCAACCCTTACCATTCCATTGAATCTCTGCATGAGCTCGCGAGGCTCTTAGATCACTGATGAATACATCAGCCTCTTCACCTCTACCAATGATCGCCTTAACACCGTAGAGAACATAGATTGTTCCCTGATCAGGACCAGAGACGACCTTCAGTCTAGCCTTCTCGCCTTTCTGTCTTGCAACCTGATGTGTCTTAAACTTCTTTGCAGACTTCATCAGCTAGTTTCCTTTTTCGATATAACGAGAGCATAGGCATGCGCTCCGCTAGCCATTTGGTGACTTGCCATTGCCTTATATGCCACGCCTGAAAACTCAAGATCTTCCACTGGCTTAGCGCCCGAAGCTGCTTTGGCAAATATTTCTTTTACAAACATAGTGAAGGCTTGGTCTCTTGCTAACTCAGGTAATGACTTACCTGCAGCAGCATCCATTCTAATGCCTGTGACATCCTCGAAATTCTTGTTTGCATAGAGTAACTTGTGTTCGCCATCGCAGATCACGACACCTACAAATCCTAGTTCACCTAAACTTCTCATTGTTTGAATGAATTCATCTACTGAAGCACCCGGCGATCCGCCAGCCATTCCGCTGTCTCCACCTGCCTTGGGGATTCTTTGGATCACAGATCCCAATACTTCCCAGAGTGAGTTAAGCTCGTCGAATTTGAACTCGTGAGTGATTTGAGACATCTCACCCCTTAAGATTTTATCTAGGTCTTCGTTCAGTACTTCAAATGGTTTTAGAGTGATACGAAGCAATATATAAAATACGAGTAAGGCGACCACTCCCACCACAACAAGTGATTCTGAATAGTAGAGACCAATCTCTCCTACTGCCATAGCTGCCTGAGTGATATCGATACCCACTACTGCCACAGCTCGAATTGTGTTTTTAGATAGAGTCGGATCAAACACTTTAAGGGGCTCAATTGCCACAACAAGATCATCCGTACGTTTGACATATCCAGCTTCGCGTTTACCACGCTCATACATTCTCAAAGCTTCAATTGCTACAACAGCAGAGTTACCCTTTGTGAAGTACTGATTCATTTTCTCAGGTGGAGAAATAATTCTGGCTTTAAGATCAATCAGTACAGCAGAATCCACTCCATCTTCGCGTTCAATAATTCCAATATCTGTTTTAGTTTCAGCTTGGTTCGCAATTGCAATGGCATTCTTTTCAACTATTTGTCTGGCAAGAGCAGCGGCTCTTTTCTCAGATTCTCTTACAACTGTATCTTGATGAGAGTCGATGAGTGGTTGAATTGAGACGAGTAGACCCACGGTAAGTAGGATTGCCATTAACCCTGCAGTAATGATTTTCCAGTCATACTTGAGCAAGAGACCATAGAAGAATGGAAGCAAGCCTTTTTCAACATACCACTTGGCTTTCTCTTGATAATTCTTAGGTGGGCCATCTTGATTGACCACCGCTACTGATTGCTGAGATTGAGACGTAGGAAACTGGAGAACATTATCCATTCCTTGGACACTCAGAGATTTTCTCTTACTCGATGTATCAGTGAACTCGAGAATGAACTCACCCACACTGATACGATCACCTGATTTAATTTTTTTATTCTTAGAGAGTGAACCATTCACGAATGTTCCATTTGAACTTCCATGATCTTGAACTGTAGGTTCACCGTTGAGTAAGTAGAGGCTGCAATGTTTCTTAGAAATTCTATTTGATGGAAGAATGATCACGTTATCAGGATTTCTCCCAATAGAAGTCTCACCTTCCTGCACTTCAAACGTTGCACCGCGATTAGGGCCAGCTACTATTTTGAGTTTATACATAGTAGATCCCCCTCTCTCACTTCTGCTGAGTCGATGACTCCTACTGGAAGTTCGATCACGTCAGTTGCATTCAAACTCATCGCAGGGAACACTCTCCATGGCTTCAATCTTGAAAAACACTTAATCACTCTGTAATCGTTGCCTTCTTTTTTAATAAACACAGCGTCGATTGGAATTTTCATGAACCACATATGGATGCTATTGCACTTCGGAAACCAGAGACCTTCACCCTGTGGCAAATCCTTCTTACCCATGAGACCGAGCAACCTCTGGGCATAACTCGACGCCTTCTTTGCGCGAGATGCGAGACTCTTTGAATTTTTTTGATTTACAAATTCATAAGTCATCAGAGTCCTGATCCTCCACTGAGCCATTGAACAATTGTAGGACCTAACACCATGATCATCACCGCAGGCATGCCTAGACCAATGGTAGGAAACATGAGCTTAGATGCTGCTGTTGCACCTGCTTTTTCCGCTTCGAGAGTTCTTTGCGATCTGATTTGCTCAGATTGTTGTCTAAGAGTTTTTCCGATAGATGCACCCATTTGATCTGAGGAGATCAATATGGCTACGAAAGAACCGATTTCAATCATGTTAATTCGATTTCCCATCTCTCGTAATGCATCCGAGCGAGAGGAACCCACTCTTACTTCTCTTAAAACTTGTCCAAACTCTTCGATGAGCGGACTTGGGTTTGCTTTTTCAACCACCTTGCCGATTGCTCCTGCAAAATCTAATCCTGCTTCTGTTGAGAGTGCGAGCAGATCAATGATAAATGGCATTGCTCTTTTGATTGCTTTTTGTCTTGCTTCGATTAAGCCTTTTGCAATTTGGTCTGGAACTAACCAACCCAGTGGACCACTGAGCCAAATTGCAATCGGTGGAATATCTACATCTTGAGTTTTCATCAAACCTAGAAAGAGTGGGAGCACAATCACCATGGTGAATTTGAACGCAATGAATTCATCAGGAGTGATCTCATCTTTGATTCCTGCCGAAGCAATCATTTGTTTATACTTCTCTCGCTGTTTATCCCAGCGAGGTTTTTTGATGATGAGCGGAGCAATGTACTGACTGTAAACAGGACGCAGAGACTTGATCAGGAAGTGACTAGCCTTACGGCCAGAGCTTTCTGCCAAACTCTCTTGAGCTGTAAGAGCTTCGGCCTCTTTCATGATCATTCGTCCGATAATAAATACCGCAACGAAGATTAATACATAAGCTGCATTTACAACTATTTGTCCCTGAAGTGCATTACTCAGCATAAGTCCTCGTATTCTTATCGGTGAACCCAAATAAAAACTTTGTTAGTACAAGAAAAAAAACAATGGAGCGTCAAAAAACCAACAACTCACCAGCTCTATGGCGATATGCTAGAATGACGTCATAAGATGAACAGAGCCAAACAGGTCTTTAACGACACACTCACTTTGATTCGAGAATCTCAATTACCAATGACTTCTAGTGCTCTAGCTTACACAACCATCTTATCGGTGATTCCGCTACTTGCCGTTAGTTTTGCAATCTTTCAGGCGTTTGGTGGCTTGAACCATTTAAGTGAGCTCATTGAGCCTCTGATCTTAAAAAATCTAGCCCAAGGTGCTGGAGAAGAAACACTAACTCAAATCAGGAAATTCATAGCCAATATCCATGGAGGAGCCTTAGGAGCTACCGGGTTTATAGGACTCATCATCACGAGCATGAGCCTACTCTCCAGCATCGAAAAAACCGTAAACAAGGTCTGGAAGACCAAGATACAGAGAGGACTATTCAGTCGAATCGCTGCCTATTGGTTCATCATCACCATTGGGCCTCTCTCGGCATCCCTTTTCATCGGGTATACCTCCATTGGAACTTCTGGCTTTTCAGATTACTTACCTTCTGGATTTTCTGCTCTTTTCATCACTCTTTTTGTGTTTACTGCGATGAATAAATGGATCCCAAACAAGAAAGTAAATTGGCGCGCAGCACTCATTGGAGGAGTATTTACAACGACTCTTTGGCAGACAGCAAAATTCGGGTATTCCATCTACAATCAAAAAGTCGTCACCTATTCAAAAATTTATGGAAGCCTAGGAGCCATTCCTATTTTTCTCGTTTGGATTTATGTCACTTGGCTTGTAATCTTAACTGGAGCCGCTCTTTCAGCGGTCATACAGAATCGCTTGGAGCTTCAATGATACTGCAACTCATCTTTCTAGCATTTTTTTCAACCACTTCTCTCCATGCTGAAGACAAGAAAATCCTTTGGGATAGTTGGTACACCATCAAGGTCTACGATAATGTTCCTTTCTCTTACTACAACGAAACCGTAGAAGACCGTGGTGAGCAAATTCACTTCCAACAGAAAATGTGGAAGAAAGAGAAGGACTCGATCATTGAAGAACACATAGGTCTCCTTGCAAAGAACAACGAAGAACTCACTCCCATTTTATTCAACTTCTTCAGATCCAATGGCCCATCATCAGAAACCATCATTGACGGAACGCTGAACGAGAAGAACTCACTGCATATTAAGATGAGAGAAGCAGCCAACATTAAAACTTGGAATAGACAGCTACCGAAGGAAACTTTCTTAGCGACATTCTTTCCTGTTTGGATTGCCAAGAATTGGGCGAAGTTCAAAGTCGGCAAGAAAATGAACTTCAAAGCCATAGTTGAAGATAGCTATGTTACAGACTTTCCTATTTCTCCGGGCTGGGTCAGACTTGAGAAAGAAGATAAGTTTTCAAAAGCAAACAAAACACAGAAATTCACTGTTCACTTCCGTGACGCCTCTTCTTACTGGTGGGTGAAGCCATCCGGCCAAATGATCCAAATGGAAATGCCAGAGCAGAATGCACTCGTTGAGAGCACTACCGAAACCAAAGCAAAAGAGTTTTTAAAAAATGGCAAATAAACTAGCTTCAGCAAAAGATTTATTAGGTGAATGCTTTATAGCTGGATTTCCTGGTAAAACAATCAGTCCTGAGACTACGGAGTTCTGGAAGAAAACAAAAATGGGTGGGACTCTGATCTTTGCTCATAACTATGATAACCCAGAACAAGTTCTGGCTCTTTGTAATCAGATTCAATCACATAGAAACGATTTACCACTTTGGATCAGCGTTGACCATGAAGGCGGAAGAGTTCAGCGGTTCAAAAAAGGCTTCACACTCATTCCGAAGGCTCTCGCAATTGCTAAAACAAAATCTGTTAAACTCGATTACGAAATTTCTGTTTTAACTGCCAAGGAGCTCGCTTCCGTTGGGATTAATATCAACTTCACACCTGTTGCCGATGTGAATACCAACCCAGACAATACTGTCATCGGTGACCGCGCTTATGGCGACGATGCTGAGATTGTCGCTGAGTTCGTATCTGCAACAACTCGGGGACATCTGGAGAATGATGTGCAACCTTGTGTGAAGCACTTTCCAGGTCATGGAGATACCAATACAGATTCGCACTTCGCACTTCCTAGAGTAGACACAGATGCTGAGACAATCCGTAGACGTGAGTTCTTACCCTTCATCAGTGGCTTTAAAGCAGGCTGCAATTTGGTCATGACAGCTCATATGCTAGTTCCAAGTCTTGACCCTAAGAATACCGCCACAATGTCACCTAAGATTTTAAAAGACATTTTGCGTGGAGAACTAGGGTTCAAAGGACTCATCATCAGCGATGATCTCGAGATGAAGGCAATTACGGATCACTTCGGAGAGGAAGACTCTCCTAGATTAGCACTTGAAGCAGGGTGCGACCTTCTGATTTATCGCTCAGAACCCGCTACACGCAAAGCTTATCAAGCATTAATGAACTTCTTAGATAAAGGTGATCTTAAGCCAGAAATCATCATCGTTGCAGCAGAGAGATCTATGGAACTCAAAAGAAAAGTTCTTCTGCCTTACTCTGATGCAAAGTGGGAAAAAGCAAAATCAATCTTGGCTACCCCTGAACATAAAAAACTGGTTGAGCAAATTCCTGCACTATAATTAACTAAAACCCAGAATGTTGCTGGTACTGCCCGAACACCGTACGGAGAGCATCTGAGATTTCTCCCAGTGTCGCATCCGCGTAAGCACACTCTAGAATCAGTGCTTGAAGATTATCTGAACCTCGAGCACCGAGTACAAGCTTCTTCAACGCCTCTTGTGTTTTATTTGAATCTCTCTTTTTCTTGTACTCAGAAATTTTTTGGATAGCTTGTTTTTCTAATTTTGGATCAATTTTCATGAGCTCAGGTTTTACTGATCCAGAATTCTCAGAGAAACAATTAACTCCCACAACTTTTAGATCGCCTTTATCCATTGCTTTTTGGTCTTGATAAGCTGAGTTCAGAATTTCAGACTGAATGTACCCGTTTTCAATACTGTGAATCATGCCGCCACGTTTTTCGATCTCATCGAAGTACTTCCAAACACGAGCTTCGATATCACTAGTGAGATTTTCGATGAAGTAGCTACCCCCTAGAGGATCCACTGTCTGAGTAACTTGAGTTTCAAAGGCTATGATCTGCTGAGTTCTGAGCGCAAGCGATGCAGAAGATTCTGTTGGGAGAGCAAGTGCTTCATCCATTGAATTGGTATGCAAGCTTTGCGTTCCACCTAGGACTGAAGACAATGCCTGAATCGCAACACGTACGATATTATTCTCAGGCTGCTGAGCTGTAAGCGTTGATCCCGCTGTCTGAGAGTGAAATCTCAGCATCTGCGATCTAGGATCATTCGATTTAAACTTCTCTTTCATGATCTTAGCCCAGATTCTGCGTGCAGCTCTGAACTTTGCAATCTCTTCGAAGAAATCTGAATGAACATTGAAGAAGAAGGAGAGCTGACCTGCAAACTCATCGACATTGAGTCCCTTGTCGATTGCAGATTGAACATAAGTCATCGCATTCCCAAAGGTGAAGGCAAGCTCCTGCACTGCATCTGATCCAGCCTCGCGAATGTGATAACCACTGATACTAATCGGGTTCCACTTGGGTGTGTTCTCACTGCACCAAGCGAACATATCAGTGATAATTCGAAGCGCACCCGTAGGTGGGTAAATAAAGTTTCCTCGAGCAATGTATTCTTTTAATACGTCATTCTGGACTGTCCCACGAAGATCTTTGAAGTCCACACCACGTTCTTTTGCTACTGCTGCATAGAATGCGAGTAGAATGACAGCTGTTGCATTGATCGTCATAGAAGTAGAGATCTTCGATTGATCAATTCCATCGAAGAGCACTCTCATGTCATCAAGAGTAGAGATAGAAACACCAACTTTACCTACTTCACCTTTTGAACGAACGTGGTCAGGATCGTAGCCGAGCTGAGTGGGGAGATCAAATGCAACCGATAAACCCATCGTCCCTTTGGCAAGTAAGTACTTGTATCGCTTGTTGGACTCTACGGCAGAACCAAATCCTGCGTATTGCCTCATGGTCCAGAGACGTCCACGGTACATGTTCTTCTGAACACCGCGAGTGAATGGAAACTCACCCGGATTACCTAGTTCATTTTTTGGCAGATCCTTCTCCGAGTAGAATTCTTTGACAGGAATGTTTGATCGTGTATGGAATTCTGACATTTACGTGATGGGCTCCATCGTGATGAGTTCAGCACCGGTTTCTACCGCTTGTCCAACTTGGATTTTGACTTCAGTGATTTTGTAATTTGAGTTCGCCTTAATTTCATTTTCCATCTTCATGGCTTCCATGACGAGAAGCGGATCACCAGAATTGACTTCATTACCGGCTGTAACCAAGATTTTAATGATTTTTCCAGGCATTTGAGCCTTAATGCGTGTTGATTTTTTCTTGCCACTGGACTGACCTGCGATGAGCTCATCTCCTTCTCTCATGAGACTCACACCTGCAAACGAGAATGCTTCACCAAAACGCCTTTGGCCTGAGAAGCTCACGCCTCCTTCGTCTCTATTCTCTAATGTGAGATCAAGACCTATGATCTGATCTTGAAACTCAATCCAGATTCCTTGATTGTCTTTCTTCCAACGAAGCGTTTGAGGCTTGCCAGAAACAAGAGCTCTCACTTCACCTTGATCTCCACGAGGAAGTTCTAAGAATTCAATTTTATGTCCAGCTACCGTTACCATGATCTCAGTCCCTCATTGCGTGAACGTAATCCCCAAGGAGATTCGCTCACACCTTTGCCAGTAGTGGCCTCTACACTCTGCGATTGATCGAGAAGTAGCTGAGTGAGAGCGATTGAGATTGCGTCTCGCTCAGTGACATCTGAGCTACGATCTTGCGTCAGATCAGTATTCACAGCAATGAGGTCTGTAGTGGTATTTCCTGCCAAGACATCTTTGTTTCGTACAAGCTTCTTAAGAAAAGTAAGATTGGTACGAAGTGATCCTGTCTGAGCAAGCTTTGAAGTTTTGGGTGGCTCTAGTCTCACTTCATCAAGTGCTATTCGCATTCTAGCAATCGCCATCTCACGGGTTTCCCCCCAAGTGCTGAGCTTTGCGATCATAGGATCATAGAACAAACTGATCTCACTTCCCGGAGTCATTGAAGAATCCCAGCGAATGAACGCACCACCTGGAGCAGTGATCGTATTTAATGTTCCTGGAGCGGGTAAGAAAGTCTGTGGATCTTCTGCATAGATACGCACTTCAATTGATGATCCGCGAGTCTCAGGTGCCTTGCCAATTTTAAACTCTCCATTAGCGAGCTTCAGCTGCATAGAGACGAGATCAATCCCTGTCACCCATTCAGTGACCGGATGCTCGACTTGCAATCTTGTGTTCATCTCTAAAAAATAAAAATTCCCTTCTCCATCAACAATGAACTCAAAAGTTCCCGCACCTGCATACTTGATGTGTGAAGCAATTTTAACCGCAGCTTCACACATTTTCTCACGTGTCTTAGGATACTGATTCAGAATTGGACTTGGGGATTCTTCCCAGACTTTTTGATGACGACGTTGAATAGAACACTCACGCTCACCACAATGAATTGCGCCACCTTCACCATCACCGAAGACTTGAATCTCAACATGGTGAGGCTCTAAAATATATTTTTCGAGATACATGGCTCCATCTCCGAATGCACCAAGAGCCTCTCGTGATGCACCATCGAGTGCAGACTCAATCTCTGATTCTTTGTCGACTCGCCTCATCCCCTTGCCGCCGCCGCCTGCAGTGGCCTTTAGTAAAACTGGGTACCCAATTTGCTTCGCAAATTTCTTGGTTTCATCTGCATTCTTCAGTGCCCCTACGCTTCCTGGCACTCTCGGTACACCAATACCATCAACAGTCTTACGTGCCTCGATCTTATCGCCCATGCGTCTCATGGAATCAGCTGAAGGACCGACGAAGATAATACCAGCCTTCTCGCATGCTTCTACGAAGTGAGGTCGCTCACTCAAGAAACCATAACCTGGATGAATGAATCCCGCGCCTGTAGATTTGGCTGCTGCAATGATCTTTTCTGCATCGAGATAGCTCTTCTTAGGTTCGCTCTCGCCAATGAATACGGCTTGATCACAATACTTCGCGTGTTCTGAGAATCGGTCAGCTTCTGAGTAGACGGCTACCGTTTTGAATCCCAAAGCCTTTGCAGTACGAGCAATACGAATCGCAATCTCACCTCGATTTGCAATGAGTACTTTTTTCATAACGGAATGTTTCCGTGTTTACGAGAAGGACCGCGCTCTCGTTTTTGACTAAGAAGTTTCAATGAACGGATCAGCACGGAGCGAGTGTCCTCAGGCTTAATCACTGAGTCAATATAACCTAGCTCTGCCGCTCGGTAAGGATTCGCGAATGTATCTCTGTAAAGTTCAGCAAGACGCTTACGTTCTGCTTCGACTTTACCACTCTTCTCAGCGAGCTCGATTTCTTTGCGATAGAGAATATTAATTGCGCCATCAGCTCCCATCACTGCAATTTCTGCTTCTGGATATGCGAAGTTAAAATCAGCTCGGATGTGCTTCGATGCCATGACATCATACGCTCCACCATAAGCTTTACGCGTAATCACAGTGAGCTTAGGAACTGTTGCTTCACTGAATGCATAGAGGAGCTTAGCTCCGTGCTTGATAATTCCTCCATACTCTTGAGAAGTTCCTGGTAAGAATCCTGGAACATCTACAAACGTGATGATTGGAATATTAAACGCATCACAAAAACGCACGAAACGTGCTGCCTTTGTGGAAGCATTGATGTCCAAACAACCTGCAAGATGCGCGGGTTGATTACCGACTACACCGACAGATTGACCTGCAAGACGAGCGAATCCTACGATGATATTCTTAGCGTAGCCTTCTGCCACTTCGAAGAACTCAGCATCATCCACGACTTCTGCAATCAGCGCTCTCATGTCGTAAGGTTTATTTGAAGTCTCAGGAAGAATCTTTGCAATACCAGTGCATGATCTATCTACAGGATCTTTTGCTCCCATTCCCATGCTTGACTCGAGATTATTGGAAGGAATGAACTCCATCAGTCTTCGTACAGCTTTTAAGCATGCAGCTTCGTTTGGATAAGTGAACTGACTCACACCACTCTTTGATGCGTGAGTTTCTGCGCCACCTAGAGCTTCCTTCGTTACAGTCTCGTGAGTCACGGTCTTAATCACATCAGGACCTGTCACAAACATGTAGGATGTGTCTTCAACCATAAAAATAAAATCAGTCATTGCAGGAGAATAAACCGCACCACCTGCGCAAGGTCCTAAAATCACACTGATTTGTGGGATCACGCCACTGGCTTGAACGTTACGCCAGAAAATCTCAGCATAGCCGCCTAAGCTCTCCACACCCTCTTGAATTCGTGCGCCGCCTGAATCATTGAGACCTATGACTGGCATTCCATTCTTCGCGGCGAAGTCCATGATCTTACAGATCTTAGAAGCATGCGCTCCTGAGAGCGCTCCACCGAATACTGTGAAGTCCTGAGAGAACACTGCGACAGGTTTTCCGTTGATATTTCCGTATCCTGTGACGACACCGTCACCTAAAACTTTTTGTGTCTCCATTCCGAAGTCCGTACAACGATGTGTAACGAATGCATCGGTCTCTGTGAATGATCCTGGATCCAGGAGAAGTCCGATTCTTTCACGCGCTGTTTTCTTTCCAGCTGTGTGTTGTTTTTGAATCCTTGTATCACCGCCACCTAACTCCGATAGACGATGTTTTTCTTCTAATAAAGCTCTAGCCTTTTCACGATTCATAGTTCTTTTGTCATACACCACTTAGGAAAATATTGCCGAGAGTCATTCCTAACCTCCACTGGTACACTAGAACGGAGATGATTCTAATAAAGACCGCGCACCGAGTCAAAATGCTGCTTTTGTTTTTGGTATCTGTCATTCCGGCTGCAAACGCGACAACTCTCTATCTCGAGGTTGGACCAGGACTGAGCACCATTGCCAATTCAGGATCCATATTCAATGGAGCTTTCACTGGCGGAGATCTAGCCTTCTCTACCAATGTTGTCTTCGCTTATGACAGCGGAGGACCTCTTGCTCCTTTTAGTTTTCATGCAGGAGTTCGCGGACAGTACCTTTCGGGACTCAGCGGCACACGGTTTGGAAACTTACTCGCAGTTTACCCGATGGTGAGATTTGAGTTTTTTAGATTCTATTTTGGCGGAGGAATCGCACCACTTGCGATGTACCGAGTCTCGACAGCACCAGGATTAGATTCCCTCAATGCAGTTACGGGTGGACTTCCCTTTTTCATTGAAGGCGGACTCGAATGGAAAATGATCCCCGATTTCCATCTCATCTTCGGAGCTACTGCTCACGGGGCTGTAGCAGGAACAGGCTTGGCTATGTTCCCTAGTTATGAATTCTCAATGCAGTTTAGATTCTTGTTTAATATCGGAGGCCCATCTGCCTCAAGCGCTTCAACTGGAGCTTCAAAAAGTGGTCCTGGCAAATGGGACGGCTGGCGTTATCCATTTGGTATTGGGAAGTAGAAAAGACTAAGCGCTCTCTTCTTCTCGCTTCAAAGCTGCTGCTTCGGCTGCCATAATCTTACGCTTATCAAGTCCGTACTTCTCAACTTTCATGATGAGACCTGCTCGCGAGATTCCAAGCTCTTTAGCGAGCCTACTCTTATTCCATTTCGTACGTCTTAAGCCTTCACGGATCATGGTCTTCTCAAGCTCTTCAAGTGAATCTTTGAGCTTACCTGAGATACGCACACCTTGAACTTTTTGAGAACCGAAGTCACGGATACGCTGAGAGAGAAGTTCTGCTGGAATCTTCTCATCATCTCCAGAAAGAACGACTAAACGTTCTACTTCGTTTTCTAACTCTCTTACGTTTCCTGGCCATGAGAAGTCGAAGATTTTCTCATAAGCACGCTTCGCAAACGATTTAAGTTTAATGTTCTTCTCTTTACATGCCTTGACTAAGAAGTGATCAAGAAGGACTGGAATGTCTTCCTTACGATCACGGAGAGCCGGAACATGCACATTGATGACGTTGATACGGTAATAGAGATCTTCACGGAACTCGCCAGATTCGATCATCTCTTTGAGATCTTTATTAGTTGCAGCGATCACGCGTACATCGACGCGCTTCTGCTCCACACCACCCACAGACATGAGCGTGCCTTCTTGAAGCACACGCAGCAGCTTCACTTGCATCGTGAGACTCATATCACCGATTTCGTCTAGGAACAGTGTTCCACGGTTGGCAACTTCGAATAAACCTTTTTTGTCCTTCACCGCTCCAGTGAATGACCCTTTCACGTGACCGAAGAGTTCACTGTCTAGTAAGTTCTCGTTAAACGCAGAACAGTTCACAGTGACAAACTGCATGTCTTTTCTTGGACTATTGAAGTGAATCGCTTTTGCGATGAGTTCTTTACCAGTACCGTTTTCACCTTGTACAAGCACTGTGGATTCAGAAGCCTTAATCTTATCAAGAAGTCCGTAGAGCTCTTGCATGGGCTTCGATTTACCGATCATGCTGTTGTATCTGTATCGATTACCGAGCTCAGAATTAAGGGCTGTAATGCGCTCTTCACGTTTAGAAATTTCGGTATGGAATGCAACGATCTCTTGAGCCACGAGTGACACAAGCTCTTGGAAGTATTTGCGCTCATTCTCAGTAAAGGTCTTCATTCGGCCGACAGCAAGTTCAAACGACTCGCCATCAAGACCCATATCTTCACATTCTTTACGAGCTTGTTTCCGAGCCGCTTCACTGACAGTGCCTTCAATGAAACTATAGGCATAGACATAGCCCAAGAACTCACCATCAAGAGAGATCTTAGAAACATAAGCCTTCTCAAAACCAAAAGGACCATTCATGACATGCGAAGGTTGTTTCACCTTTTCCATTTCGTCACGAGCATCTGCTATCGCAGAGAGAATGAACTCACGTCCTACATTCTGAGAAAGCAGAGTCGCGCAAAGTGGGTTTTTGAATTCACGCAGGCGATCAAGCGGATCGTAGTTTCTCACAGTTCCTTTTTCATCTACGAAGAAGATCTCCGTGTGAAACCACTGTGCGAGTACTTGTTCTAATTTTCTGATTACATGTATGTGTTTGAGGTCGTCCCAATTAATCATGACTACTTATCGGACAGTCACTGACAAATATTTAGTCACTTAACAAATCTATTTTATGAGCAGAAAATCATTAATCTCTTTAATATACCGTGGGTTCTCCCAGTCTCGGGTACCCAGCCATTTAATACGCTTTAAATCAGATAATCGAAGTAAGTAAGTTTCAGGGTAATCCCAAGTACCCCACTTTCTAGCAGCTGTTTTCGTAGGATCAAAAAGTAAACGCACACCTTCTGGCCATTTGTATTTTTTGAGAATTCCCAATGCGGCTTCTTCTTTTTCATCGACGCTGATAAGCCAAAACTCATAGTCTGGATTCTTCTCGTTTTTCAGAATGAACTCATTGAACTCCGGCAGCTCTTTCAAGCAGGGAGGACACCACGATGCCCAGAAATGAACGAATACGCCTTTGCCTTTTCGTTCGAGTTCGAAGTCATGAGTCTTATGGTGGAAGTCGGAAAGATGAAAGTCGAGATCAGGTGGACCTTGGTGAGAGTTTTTTGACACCCACAGCGCAGCACCCAAGAGCACTGCGATAACCACCAAAACGCCTGAGAGCTTGCGTATATTCGCCATAGGTTCTACTCATTATAATTCTACTCTCAAAGTTGCATAGTTGTAAAAAAAACCACTATAATTAAAGCATGAGCACGTACGCTCTAGTACTTAATGCCTCTTTTGAACCGATTCACTTTGTATCCTGGCAACGAGCCATTCAGTTGCTGTTCCAAGGCAAAGCAGAAGTTGTAGAAGAGTCTGAGAGAGAGATCAGGACTGTGAAATTCGCAATCAAAGTTCCATCTGTCTTAAGACTTCTGAGCTACATCCCTTTGAGCAAAAAACGTCAAATCGTCCGCTTCTCCCGAGAAAACATTTTTTTAAGAGATAATTATCAATGCCAATACTGCGGCAAGAAAATGGGCAAGCAGCACTTAACGCTAGATCATGTGAGTCCTGTCGTTCAAGGTGGTAAGAAATCCTGGGAAAACATTGTCTCTTCCTGCAAGCAGTGCAATCAGAAAAAAGGTGGTAGAACTCCTCAGGAAGCTCATATGAAGCTCATTCGTAAGCCTACACAACCTACTTGGCTTCCGAGATCTGCACTCTACTTCGGAGTGACGGTCAGTCCTGAGAAATGGAAAACATATCTATTGATTAAATCACCAAACGACGCGACACTTCCAGATCCAGATGAATCAGACTGAAAAAGAGCTAGCGAAGAGTGAAACTTCAAAACTAGCAGACAAATACTCGGATATAGTTTTTGATCTCATCGCCTCTATTACACCCGCTGCTCAAACGCGTGTAGAGCTCTTCCAAACATGGATTCGCAAAATGACGAAGCAATCTGCACGCTTCACAAAATACGAAAGAGCAGCCGCTATCAAAGTCTCCACCGACCTACTCCTAGCCATTGACCGAACACAAATCAACAACAAGAAACAATTTGACCCTAGATCAAGACTCAACATCGATATCGATACGAATCGTACAAGACACTTCGAGTACTTCTTCAATCACTTAAGAACTTTTGAGAGGCTCTTGCTTCTTCTTTCAGACAAGTATGATTTCTCCTATAATGAGATCGGCACAATCTTAGGCATGCCCGAAGACTCCGTGAGACTAAACCTTCTGATGATTTACGAAAGCCTTGAGTACAATATCTGGAGACCAGGCGAATGAACTGTTTCTCGCTAAGAAACACTCTCCCCGATTTAGCTCGTGGAGGAACCGCTCCAGAGAGTATTGCTCATCTTCAGTCATGCCCAGAATGCATCAAGAAGCTTTCTCACATTAAAGAGATCAGACAGCTGATCAAGCGGCTTCCCCATCATTCTGTTTTGCCAGAACTTAAGAAGATCGCTCTCGAGGATACTGATGGCATCGATGACGAGTATTTGGAGAATATGAAAGAAGAGCAGCGAAAGACTCGCCTCTTCGATCAGTCTCCCTGGTACGTGAAGAGCGGAATCGAAGCGCTAGCTCTAGCTGTCATGACCATTGGAATTATCTGGGGAATCCCCAAAGTGAGACAGCTTTATGATCGCAGCATTCAACGTAGACTTGAGACTCTCGACCTCACAGATTTAAGCGTCTCTAATACTGAAGACACAGAGACCATTGCTCAGACTACTACTCAAGTGATGAGTGATGAGATCAAGGCCGTGGCAAACGAAGTTTGGCGATTCAACATCAAGACCGACTTGCTTCATGAGCTACAGACGAGGTTGCTCAACGCCATCAAGAGTGAGCACTCGGTAGATAATAGAGAGACTGTAGTTGGAACCATTGCACCCGGTGGCGTTCAGATTGATTTTACAGCGAGCGTGGAGTTTATTCAGCAGTTTAAGGGTGAAATCAACGCAATTGCAAATAAGCTAGAACAAGAAAACACTCTGCCAGTATCTGCAGCCGTTTCCGCTAAAACTATCAAGCCTAGAAACAGTGGCCTCACTTGGTATAAGTCGAAGTCTAAAACCAAATTGCCTAAAGACCGAATTCGCATTGTGATTTGGCTGAGTCAAATGTAAAAAAAGCCCACCCGAAGATCTCTCGAATGGGCTTTTGAAATTTTATAGTTAATTTGGATTACGCAGAAGAACTGGTCTTACGTGGAGCAGATCTCTGATTTTTCCCAGCTGCTTTACGTGGAGTACCGCCGCCTTCTTTTTTCTTAGAGGAGAAGAGTTTTCTCATCTTAGAGAACGGGTCAGTAGGAGTTTTTCCTTCTGCTGTCGGCTCTACTGGATCACCAGATTCAGTATTTTTAACCTTCTTTTTACGATCAATTACTGGATGATCTACGAGCTCTAGAACTGCCATTTCAGCAGCATCGCCACGGCGGCGGTCTGCTAATTTGATCACGCGAGTGTAACCACCTACGCGAGCTTTATAGCGTTCAGCTAGAGTTGAGAATAACTTCACAACCACTGAATCGTCACGAGTACGATCGAATGCAAGTCTGCGAGAATTGAGATCGCCTTTTTTGCCGAGAGTGACAAGCTTGTCCACTACACGACGGATCTCTTTTGCTTTCTCAACTGTGGTAACGATCTGCTCCTGTGTGAGCACAGCGTTTGCCATGTTCTTGAACATCGATTTTCTGTGCGATGTGTTTCTACCAAATTTTCTTCCGTCTACGCCGTGATTCATAAAACTTAATCCTCAATATCGTCTTCGAGATCTTCATCATCAGCCATCATGGAGTCGCTCATAATGCGATTCTCATCGATATCTGAATCTGGAGATGCTGCTGGTACTACAGGTGGCGTGAAGCCATCAAGTTTCATTCCAAGACCTAAGCCCATTTCAACGAGAATCTCTTTGATTTCGTTGAGTGACTTACGACCGAAATTTTTTGTTTTTAACATTTCAGCTTCTGTTTTTTGAACGAGTTGCCAAATGTATTTGATGTTTGCATTCTGTAAACAGTTTGCAGAACGAACTGACAATTCAAGCTCTTCTACTGAACGAAGAAGATTTGGATTGAACTGAGGAGCTAAGTCTTGCTTAGCTTCAGAAACAGGTTCCATAGTTTCTTCAAAGTTCATGAATACTGTGAGCTGGTCTTTGAGAATTTTAGCGCTCAATGCCACTGCATCTTCTGGATTCACTGAACCGTCTGTCCAAACTTCAAGTGTGAGTTTGTCGTAGTCTGTACGCTGACCGACGCGTGACTGAGTCACTGCATAGTTCACTCGACGAACAGGTGAGAAAAAGCTATCAATTGCAACCCAACCCACTGGGAGGTCTTCAGTCTTGTTGGTCTCTGCAGCAACATATCCACGGCCCATTTGAACGTTGATTTCTGCTTTGAGTTTTCCACCTTGACCCAAGGTAGCGATTTTTTGATCTGTATTCAGAATCTTCACAGACTCAGGGCAAATGATATCAGAAGCTCTTACGTCTCCCGGACCTTTTTTGTCGATGAGCACAGTCACTTTATCTGTGGTGAGTTGAAAACGAATCTCTTTTAGATTCAAAATCATTTCTGCCATGTCTTCGTTTACATCTGGAAGAGTAGAGAATTCGTGCTGAACGCCTTCTACTTTTACAGAGGTGATTGCTGCACCTTGAAGACTGGAGAGAAGAACTCTACGTAGTGAGTTACCAAGAGTTAAACCAAAACCGCGCTCGAGGGGTTTTGCGATGAACTTACCGTAAGCATCTCCGCTTTCTTCTGCGTCGATATCTAAATTTTTCGGACGAATCAAATCACGCCAGTTTCTTTCGATCATATTTTGCTCTCTCCAACGTTTGTTACTAACTAGTTAAACTTCGTTATTTCAAAAATTACTTAGAATACAATTCAACCACTAAACGCTCTTCAACTTGAGCGGTGACGTCATCTCGAGATGGCAAGTCACGAACAGTGGTTCTGAATGCTCCAGCATCAAGTTCAATCCACTGCGGGATTTCACGACGCTTGGTGGACTCAAGAGATGCTTGTACTCTTAAATGTGAACGGGACTTTTCTGTGAGTTCAATCACATCTCCTTTTTGTACAAGGTAAGATGGAATGTTCACGCGCTTGCCATTGATCGTAATGAGACCGTGGCGAACGATTTGGCGAGACTCACTACGTGAGCTACCGAAACCGCTGCGGAACGCTACATTGTCTAAACGGCGCTCTAAAAGAACCAAGAAGTTAGTACCAGTCACACCTTTGGTGCGCTCAGCTTCTTCAAAAGTTTTTCTGAATTGACCTTCAAGAAGGCCATACATTCTTTTTAATTTTTGTTTTTCACGTAGCTGTAAACCATATTCAGAAAATTTAATTCTGCCTTGGCCATGCTGTCCTGGTGGGTATCCACGGCGCTCAAATGCACACTTCTCAGTGAAGCAACGGTCGCCCTTTAAAAAGAGCTTCTGGTTTTCTCTACGACAAAGCCTACAAACTGAATCACAATAACGTGCCATAATTCTCTCTTACACTCTTCTTCTTTTTGGTGGTCTGCATCCGTTGTGCGGAATTGGTGTTACATCTTCCATATAGGTCACGCGCAATCCTGCCATGCCCATTGCTCTTAGTGCTGATTCACGACCTGAACCAGGACCAGAAACGAATACTTGAACTGTACGCATTCCACTCTCCACTGCTTTTCTTGCAGCGTCTTCAGCAGCAACCTGTGCAGCGAATGGAGTGTTCTTACGTGAACCGCGGAAACCCTTAGCTCCAGCGCTTGACCATGAAATTGTATTTCCCATGGTGTCAGTAATTGTAATCACTGTGTTGTTGAATGTTGCGAGAACGTGAACTTTTCCTGAAGAGACACCTTTTTTAGAGGCTTTCAGAACGATCGGCTTC
Organism: Lysobacteraceae bacterium; assembly: GCA_023657465.1. Classification (GTDB taxonomy): domain Bacteria; phylum Bdellovibrionota; class UBA1018; order UBA1018; family JAGTJX01; genus JAGTJX01. The sequence goes on along the minus strand of JAGTJX010000001.1, from coordinate 818,692 downwards.
TTCGCTTCTTCTGTTGTTTCTGTTTTCGGAGCTTCAACTTTTTGGTCGGCCATTTTAATTCCTTTGTCTCACTACTTCTTATTTCAATGCTTTAACGGATTTTTTACCCGCGATTGCGACTGCTTTACCTTTTCTGGTGCGAGCATTTGAATGCGTACGCTGACCACGAACAGGAAGTCCTTTTTTATGGCGAACACCGCGGTAACAACCGAGATCTACCAAACGTTTAATGGAGAGAGAAACTTCTCTACGAAGATCACCTTCCACTTGAAAACTTTTGTCTAAAACTTCACGAATTTTCGTGATTTCTACTTCAGTGAGGTCATCAGATTTTTTATTAAAATCGATGTCACATTGTTCGCAGACTTTTTTAGCTGCTACACGACCGAGTCCATAGATGTAAGTCAAAGCGACTTCCATTCTTTTATTTCTTGGCAAATCAACGCCTGCAATACGCGCCACAGTTCACATTCCTTTCAAATACATTTGTGCGAAAGAACCATAGTTCTTAGCACAAGGTTTTAGCCTTGTCTCTGCTTATGACGTGTATTTTCACAAATCACACGCACTACGCCTCGACGTTTAATCACTTTACACTTGTTACAAATCTTTTTTACCGATGCTCTAACTTTCATGACAATTTCCTTTATTGTTACAACTACTTAGCTCTGAACGTAATACGTCCGCGAGTTAAATCATAAGGTGACATCTCAACCGTTACCTTGTCTCCCGGCAATATCTTGATGTAATGCATTCGCATTTTTCCAGAGATATGGGCCAGGATTTTATGTCCGTTGGGTAGCTCTACCTTAAACATCGCGTTTGGCAAAGGCTCTAGTACAGTTCCCTCAACTTCTATAGCTTCTTCTTTTGACATATCCCTTTCTTACAACTCACTTGTTAACCGCTCTCGCAGTCGTTTGACTAACCGAGAGTGGTTAAAATCCTTGGTCCAGCGTCCGTAATGGCTATAGTATGCTCAAAATGGGCCGATAAAGACCCATCTACCGTTACAGCTGTCCAACCATCTTTAAGCACTCTGACCTGTGCTCCACCCACATTAATCATGGGCTCAATGGCTAGAACCATTCCCGACTTTAAAGGAATTCCCTTACCCTTCGGACCGTAGTTTGGAACCTGCGGATCCTCGTGTAATGACTTCCCTATGCCGTGACCAACAAATTCCCGTACCACGCTGTACCCAAATGACTCAACATAATTTTGTATAGAGTGTCCAATATCAAAAAGTCTGTTTTCAACGGTACACATTTCAATGCCTTTAAATAGGCTCTCTTCTGTGACTTTTAACAGTTTTTCAGCTTCAGTATTAATTTTCCCAACACCGAAAGTACGAGCTGAATCTCCGTACCAACCATCAATGATGACACCAAAATCACAGCCAACGATGTCGCCTTCCTTAAGCACCCTCTTCTTAGAGGGAATGCCGTGAACCACTTCCTCGTTTACGGAAATACATACACTTGCAGGAAATCCATACTGGCCCTTGAATGCTGCTTTTACTCTCAAATCTTTGCAACGAGATGCTGCGAATTGATCAATGTCGTAAGTGGTTGCACCTGGCTTAGCAATCTCACCCATTTCCTTTAAGATCTGAGCTGTGATTCGTCCAGCAGTCGCCATTGCTTCAATTTCACGAGTACTTTTGAGTACAACCATGATTACTTCACTAAATTCTTGAGCGATTGAAAAACCACTTCAGGTTTTTCTGCTGCATTGATCGACTTTAATCGGTTCGTTTTTTTGTAGAACTCAGCAACAGGAGCTGTCGAGCGGTGATAAACTTCTAAACGATTTTGTATCACTTCAGGAAGATCATCTGAACGTTGAATTACGTTACAGAGTGGGTTTTGTTCACACACTTCTTGATTATGAAACGGACCGAAAGTGACATGAAACATTTTTCCGCACACCGTACAGGTTCTACGACCTGAGAGTCTCGTCACGAGTTCTTTTTCGTCCATTTCGAAGAAGACTACTTGATCTACTTTTCTAGAGAGCTTTAAGAGCACTCCATCGAGCGCTTCAGCTTGAGGAACTGTTCTTGGAAACCCATCTAAAATAAATCCTTCAATGCAATCTGGCGAACGAATACGATCTTCAATGAGACCGATTACGACTGAATCCGGAACTAAATTACCTAAATCCATAAACTTCTTTGCTTCAAGACCGAGATGAGCTCCTGCAGAAATAGCCGTACGAAGCATGTCTCCAGTAGAGAGCTGCGGCCAGTTTTTTTCTGTAGTGAGTTTCTTGGCTTGAGTCCCCTTACCCGAGCCAGGTGGTCCTAAAAAAACAAGTATCATGTGTAGGCTGTGCGTCCTTTCACACGAGAGTGCTTCATGAATCCGTCATAGTTTCTTGAGAGCAAGAATGTTTCAATTTGCGCAGTAGTATCTAGAGCAACACCCACCAAAATCAGCACTGATGTTCCACCAAAATAAAACGGAACCTTAAGAGTTTGATTTAGGATCGTAGGCAAAATACAAATCGCAGCAATATAGATCGCTCCACCAAGAGTAATTCTTGAAAGGACGTGATCAATGTAATGAGCAGTCGAAGGTCCAGGACGAATTCCTGGAATGAAACCTCCATACTTCTTGAGGTTATCTGACACATCGTCTGTTTTGAAAGCGACTGCTGTATAGAAATAAGCAAAGAAGATAATGAGACCTACGAAAAGTACATCATAGATCAATCCACCTGGAGCAAGTAGTCCGCTTAACTTCTGAACGTACTGGTTGGGAAAAAAAGTCGCGATCGTCGCTGGGAACATGATCAAGCTTGAAGCGAAAATCGGAGGAATAACTCCTGCTGTATTCACTTTCAATGGCAAGAATGTATTCTGTCCGCCGTAGACTTTCCTACCCACAATACGCTTAGCGTACTGGACTGGTATTCTGCGAGATCCACGCTCTACGAAAATAATTGCGAAGAAAGTCGCAAGAATGATCGCAAGTAAGATTAAGATTTTGAAGAAGCTCAATTCGCCAGAGCGATAAAGACTAAGAGTAGAGCTGATTCCGTTTGGAATATTGGACGCGATACCAGCGAAGATGATGAGAGAAGTACCGTTACCAATTCCTCGCTCTGAAATCTGTTCACCTAACCACATGAGGAACACGGTTCCACCCATGAGGGTCAGAGTTGTCAGAATTCTAAATCCCATTCCTGGATCAGTCACCACTGGTGGACTTGTGTGCTCTAAACCTGTAGCAATCGAATATCCTTGAACCATACAAAGGAGGACGGTTCCGTAACGAGTGTACTGAGTGATTTTCTTACGGCCTTGGTCGCCTTCTTTTTGAAGCTCACCAAGATACGGAACAACCACTGTGAGTAATTGAAAAATAATAGAACTAGATATGTAAGGCATCACTCCGAGAGCAAAAATACTGAAGCGCTCTAAAGCTCCACCGCTGAAAAGGTTAAACCAACTAAAAATGGTCCCCTTCATGTTGCTGAACACTTGCTGAAGTGCCACAGCATCCACACCTGGAGTTGGAATATGAACACCGATTCTGTACACAGTCAGAACGAGTAATGAGAAAATGATTCTTTTCCTTAATTCAGGAATTTTGACGAGTCCGTCTGCTCCAGACATAGTTTTGCCCCTCTAGGTTTTGGACGTAAGTGTGCAGTCTAGCAGTTCTGAAGACAACTGAAAACTACTCAAGACTTACTTAGACTTTTTAGCTTTAGTTCTAATGCTATGCGGTGCTTTTGTAGGAATTGGCAAGAGCTCAATTTTTCCACCAGCTTTTTCGATTTTCTCTTTAGCTGATGCACTCACCTTGTGAGCTTTGATGCTGTATGCTTTTTTCACTTCGCCATTACCTAAAATGTAAAGACGGTCAAAGCGACCTTTGACAATGCGATCTTTTTTCAATGTTTCTAAAGAAACATCAGATCCTGAAAACTTTGATAATTCCGACAAATTAACTTCAGCAATCTCACGGCGATAAATGTTCGTGAAACCCCATTTTGGGAGACGACGATGTAAAGGAGTTTGTCCGCCTTCGAAACCTGGGCGTACTGAACCACCAGAACGAGCTAACTGACCTTTGTCACCCTTACCTGCAGTGTGACCGAGACCAGAACCTTGTCCACGTCCTAAACGCTTTCTTGAGGTAGTTGCACCTGGCGTTTTGCGAATATTATTTAATAACAACATGACTTAACTCCTTATTTCGACACTTATTTACTTTGCGAAACTACTTCGACCAAGTGAAGAACTTTTTTGATCATTCCACGTACTGATGGAGTGTTCTCTAAAGTGGTTACTTGCTCACGGCGTCTCAAGCCTAATCCATTGACAGTAGCGCGCTGCTTTGGATTACAAGCAATCGTGCCCTTTTTTAATTTGATAGTAATAGTTTTTTGTTTTGCAGCGCTCATTCCAACATCTCCCCGATGGTCTTACCGCGAGATTTTGCAATATCGCTAAATGTACGAAGCTTCATCAATGCATCCAATGTTGCTCTCACAACATTGTGCGGATTGTCTCTGCGAAGAGATTTTGCGTTGATGTTTTTCACACCAACAGCTTCTAATATAGCGCGAACGGACGAACTCGCGATCACTCCAGTTCCTTCCAGTGCTGGCTTCATGAGAACAGAGCTAGCTCCGAATGTTCCTTGGATAGCATGAGGAATGGTCGTTCCTTCAAGAGCAACCTTGACGAGATTCTTGCGGGCTTTTTTACCAGCTTTTTTAATCGCATCAGGAACTTCTCCTGCTTTTCCAAGTCCGATACCGACTTGGCCTTTTTTGTCACCGACGACGACGATCGCAGCGAATGTGAATCTACGTCCACCTTTAACCACTTTTGCGCAGCGGTTAATGTGAATCACTTTATCTTCGAATTCATCACTACGTTCACGGTCAGAATTTTTATTTTGTCCACGATCAGATGCCATAGTCTCTCCCTAGAATTTCAATCCACCTTCACGTGCTGCATCGGCTAGAGCCTTAATGCGACCGTGATAGATATAGCCACTGCGGTCAAAAACGACTGCAGATAGTTTTTTTGCTAATGCTTTCTTAGCTACCAAAAGTCCTAATTGCTTAGCTCCTTCAATAGTGTCTGCACCTTTTCCTTTGATCTCATCATCACGTGTGGATGCTGAAACAATGGTGTTACCTTTTACATCATCAATGATCTGAACATAAATGTTCGTATTAGATCTGAAAACAGCCAAACGTGGTCGCTCAGTCGTACCTGCTAGATCATTTCTGATTTTCGCTTTACGCTTGTAGCGTGTTTGTTGTTTAACGTTAGTTTTTTTACGTATTTTAATAGCCATGGTTATTTTGCTCCCGCAGCCTTACCTTGTTTACGAATGATACGTTCGTCAGTGTATTTAATCCCTTTGCCTTGATACGGCTCAGGTTCACGGAATGAACGAATTTTCGCTGCCACCATACCGACAAGAATTTTGTCTGCACCGGAGACTGAAATGTGTGTGTTGTTATCGACTTTGCCTGCAATACCTACTGGCAATGTATAGTCAACTTGATGTGAGTAACCGATAGTCATACTGAGGGTTTGACCCTTCATTGCCGCACGGTAACCGACGCCTACGATATCGAGTTCTTTTGTGAACCCGGTAGCAACGCCATGAACCATGTTGTGAATCTGTGTTCTGCAAACACCGAACAAAGCTTGAGATTTAGAATCTTCTTTGCTTGTACGACTAACAACAATTTGGCCTGCATCAACTTTTACAGTGATTCCTTCTGGAATCGTGTATGACAACTTACCTTTTGGACCTTCAACTTTTAAGAAGCGGTCCTTAAGATCAATCTTTACACCTGCTGCGACTTTAACTGGAACTTTTCCTACTCGAGACATAAATCACCAAACCTCACAGAGAATTTCTCCGCCCAATTTTTGCTTGAATGCCCTTTGGCCAGTCAGCAATCCGTGGGAGGTAGAAATAACTGATACGCCTGCACCACTCAATGGACGAGGCAGCTTATCGTGGCCCGCATACTTGCGAAGACCTGGTCTGCTGATACGTTTTAAACCTTGAATAACGCTATCGCCGTTATCGTTATATTTTAAGTACACCTTGATTACTGGGTGACCAGCTTCATCACGTACAAGACGGAAGTTTCGGATGTAACCTTCTTCTTTCAATACGCGAGCCAAATTCGCTTTAAGGCGAGATGCTGGAACTTCAACCTTATCGTGACGCTCTTTAGTAGCATTACGAAGTCGGGTTAAGAAATCTGCAACAGGATCTGTCATTGCCATAATAGTTCTTCCCTTCGATTACTTTCTGAACGGCATGCCAAGCTCAGTGAGTAGAGCACGTGCATGTTCATTTTTTGTTGCCGATGTCACCATCGTGATCGTCATTCCGCGAACCTTATCTACTTTGTCGTAGTTGATTTCTGGAAAAATGATCTGTTCTTTTAATCCGAGTGAATAGTTTCCACGTCCATCGAATGACTTAGTTGGAACGCCTTTGAAGTCACGAACACGAGGTAAAGCTAAATTCACCAAACGATCCATGAACTCCCACATTCTTGCGCGACGAAGTGTCACTGCAACAGCGATCGCGTTACCTTTACGAACTTTAAAAGCCGCAATAGCTTTCTTAGCACGTGTAACGATAGGGCGTTGGCCAGTGATGATCATGAGATCATTCATTGCTCCATCAAGAACTTTTGGGTTTGCTACTGCATCTTTAACAGCGCAATTGATGACGATTTTTAACAATCTTGGAACCTGCATTGGGTTCTTGAATTGATATTGTTTCATCATCGCAGGAACAGCCTTCTCTTTGTAGAGAATAGTCATGCGAGGCTTTGACTCTGGAGAAACTTTAGTTTCTCCCGCACCAGCGATTTTTACATCGCCTGATGTAGCTTCTTTGTTTCTCTTGCCAGTAGATTTCGGAGCTTTTGGCTCTTTTTTCTCGCCTGCAGGAGCTGCATCTTTCTTAGGTTTTTTGTCTTCTTTTTTCTCTGCCATAAATTCTCCTTAAATGACCTCTGGGGCGAGTGAAATGATTTTTGTAAATGCTTTAGCCCTGAGCTCTCTCGCTACTGGTCCAAAGATACGGGTACCGATTGGCTCCAACTGAGCATTGATCAATACTGCAGAGTTCGTATCGAAACGAATATGAGTTCCGTCATTACGGTTCACTTCTTTTTTCACGCGAACGATTACTGCTTTTACGATATCGCCTTTTTTTACTTTTGCGTTTGGAGAGGCATCTTTAATAGACACAACGATCACATCGCCCAATGTTGCATATTTTCTACGTGTTCCACCTAGAACCTTAATGCACATTACAGATTTTGCTCCGCTGTTATCTGCTACGTCTAAACGTGTAGTCATTTGAATCATGGCTTAAACCTCCACCGCTGCGATGAGCGCTGTTGATTTACGTACAATCTTCTGGAGTGCCCAACGCTTCTCGCGGCTCAAAGGGCGGCTCTCTACGATAGAAACGAGGTCACCAACTTTAGCTACGTTGGTTTCATCGTGAGCTTTGTACTTATTCGATTTGGTTAAATATTTTTTATAAAGGCCGTGCTTCACTTGGCGGTCAATCTTCACAACAATAGTTTTTTGCATTTTGTTGCTGACCACTACGCCGATCATTTCACGACGTAGTTGAACGACTTGACCTTTAACCGCTTGAGCAGCTTTCGGAGTGTGCGGAGCTTTTGGGGCTTTCACTACTTTTGCCTTTGGGGCTGCTTTTGTTTCTTTTTTAGCTACCATTTACTACGCTCTCTTTTCTGACTTCTGAGAAATCAGAGTCTTAATTCTTGCAACTTCTTTGCGAATTTTCCAAAGACTTGCGGTGTTTTCTAACTGACCAGTTGCCTTTTTCATTGTGGCATCAAACCAGTTTTTCTCATTCTCACGAACTTTGACTTGCAACTCGTCTATCGAGAGAGCTGAAAGTTCTTTCATTTTTTTGTTGGCCATAAAAATACTCCTTATGCCTGTCTCACGGCTTTAGCTGCTGCTTTTTCTGCTTTTGCTTTTGCCTTGATGCCTGCCATTATTTTTTCGCTTTCACGTGAAATCGGCTTGCAAGTAATTGGCAATTTGTAATTCGCTAGGTTCAAAGCTTTAAAAGCCTCTTCTTTAGTGATTCCAGACATCTCGTACAAAATACGACCTGGCTTGATCACGGCTGCCCATTCCTCAACGTTACCTTTACCGGAACCCATACGAGTCTCAGCTGCTTTTTTGGTAATTGGTTTGTCTGGGAAAATACGAATCCAGATTTTTCCATCACGTTTAATAAAACGAGTCATCGCCACACGAGCAGACTCGATTTGTTTAGAAGTGATTTTTCCGCATTCAGTTGCCTGAAGTCCGAATTCACCAAAATGAAGAGTGCCGCCGCGTAGTGCGTAGCCTCTCATTTTACCTTTTTGTACTTTGCGCCATTTAACGCGTTTTGGTGACAACATGGTTTGTTCCTCTTAAGTTCTTTCTGCCGATTCTCTCATCGCTTTGGCTTCTGCGAGAGCTTGACGTTTCAATGTCTGTGCCTCTCCGAGATATACCCAAACTTTGACGCCGATCACACCGTAAGTGGTGTGAGCTTCAGCTGTTCCGTAATCAATATTTGCTCTGAGTGTATGAAGTGGAACGCTGTCTTCGCTGTACCATTCAGTACGAGCAATCTCAGCTCCACCCAAACGACCAGAAACTCTGATCTTGATTCCTTTGACACCTTGTTTGAAAGCAGCTGTCATACATTTCTTCATTGCACGACGGAATGCTACGCGCTTCTCTAATTGAGCAGCTACGTTTTCAGCAATCAATACGCTGTTTGCTTCTGGGTTCTTTACTTCGATAATGTTGAGGAATAATTCGCTTGAGCTCATGCGCTGAATTTCAGCTTTGAGTTGCTCTACTCCAGAACCTTTTTTACCGATGACGATACCAGGGCGTGCAGTGTGAACGTTGATTTTCACTTTGTTTGCAGCTCTTTCGATTTCAATCTTAGCAATACCTGCAGAGAATAATCTCTTCTTCAGGATCTCGCGTAACTGCATGTCTTCCTTAAGAAGCTTATGGTAATCGCGTTTAGCGAACCAACGGCTGTCCCAAGTTTTCGTTACTCCGAGTCTGAATCCGATTGGATGTACTTTCTGACCCATTATTACCTTCCTTATTTCTCTGCCAACGTCACAGCGACGTTGCATGTTCTTTTGTTAATTCTGAATGCAGAACCTTTAGCTCTTGCACGGAATCTCTTTAAAATTGGACCAGGACCTACGAGCACTGTCTTGATGTAGAGATTGTCGAGATCAACTGTGCCTTTTTGATCAGCGTTTGCAGCAGCACTCTTGATCACTCCAGCAATAATCTCTGAGGTCTTCTTACGTGGAGAAAATCTCAAATAAGCTAAAGCAGCATTGATGCCTTTGCCTCTCACTTCGTCCGCGATCAAACCCACTTTACGTGGAGTGATTCGAACCGTTTTAACTTTTGCAGTAAATTCCATACGTCACCCTACTTCTTTGCTTCCGCTGCAGGAGTTGATCCGCCACCTGCTGGTGCTCCAGCTGGTGCTGCTTCTGCTGCTTTTTTGTCTGCAGGTGTATGGCCAGCGAACATACGAGTTGGGGAAAACTCACCGAGTTTATGTCCAACCATGTTCTCTGTTACATACACAGGCACGAATTTTTTGCCGTTATGAACAGCAAATGTATAACCCACAAAACTAGGAAGAATCGTCGAGCGACGCGACCAAGTTTTAATAACTTTTTTGTCTTTTGAATTCACTGATGCATCTACTTTTTGCAACAAGTGATAATCACAAAACGGACCTTTTCTAATCGAACGAGCCACGAGTTATCTCCTTACTTTCTACGTTTCACGATAAAGCGATCAGTACGCTTATTGTTACGAGTCTTATAACCTTTACTTGGAGTTCCCCAAGGAGATTGACCCTGACCACCTGAAGCTTTTCCTTCACCACCACCCATTGGATGGTCGATAGGATTCATCGCAACACCGCGAACTGTTGGGCGGATACCCTTCCAACGACTACGGCCTGCTTTACCAATTTTAATATTTTCGTGTTCTGCGTTTGAGATCGAACCAATCGTAGCTTTGCAGTTACGGTTGAGGAATCTGATCTCGCCAGAAGGCAACTTAACTTGGCAGTTTTCGCCTTCTTTTGCGACGAGCTGTCCATATTGGCCAGCTGAACGACTCATTTTTCCACCTTTGCCTGGCTCCACTTCGATGTTGTGAATTAAAGTACCGACTGGGATGGATTGAAGAGAAAGGTGATTGCCTGGCTGAATGTCTGCCTTGTCAGAAGCAATGATCTTAGAACCTACGATCAAGTTCTGTGGGCAAAGAATGTAGCGCTTCTCACCGTCTGCATAGTTAATCAGTGCGATGAATGCTGTTCTGTTTGGATCGTATTCGATCGATGCAACAGTTCCAGGAATCTCAAGCTTGTTACGCAAAAAATCGATTTTACGGTACATTCGCTTATGTCCGCCACTTTGATGTCTCATGGTGATGCGGCCGTAGCTATTACGTCCACCGTTTTTACTTAAACTTGTTGTGAGTGCGCGAGGCTTCTTCGGTTGATCCTTCTTCTTGGTCAACGCAGAGAAATCAGCAACCGTGAGGTAGCGTCTCGCTGGGGTAATCGGTCTAAATGATTTAACTGGCATGGCTATTCCTTACTTCGTGTTAAAAAATTCAATTTTTTGGCCAGCGCCTAAAGTGACGAGGGCTTTTTTCCAATTCGACTTCTTCTTTAAGAATCCGCCGATACGCTTCATTTTTCCGTGCATGACCATGGTGTGAACGTTCTTAACTTTCACGCCAAATACGGTTTCAACTGCGTCTTTGATTTCGTTTTTGTTTGAATCAACAGCAACTTCGAAAACATAACGTCCAGCAACTTCTGCTAGAGCGGTACTTTTCTCGCTGATGATTGGTCTTTTAATGATTTGATAAATTCTGTTCATGATTTTTCACCCACTAATCTAGCTGAAAGTGTTTCAACTGATTTTTTAGTCATGACGAGCCAGTTATATTTTACGATGTCGTAAACGTTCATTCCTTCTGTACGAAGAACTTTTACGTTCGCAATATTACGGCCTGAAAGCTCGAGGTTTAAGTTTTTGTCATCCACCACGAGAACTTTGTCTAAGCCTAATTTCTTCCTGAGGATCTCCGAGAGAGCCTTGGTCTTCACTTCGCCTAATTTGAACTCATCGATAACAATTAAATGATTCGCTTTAAAGCGATCGGAGAGAGCCACTCGCAGAGCTCCTCTCGTCATTTCTTTAGGTGTAGATTGCTCATAAGAACGAGGGATAGGACCGAAGTTCTGACCGCCACCGACTTTAAGAGGTGAACGAACTGAACCTTGACGTGCCTGGCCTGTTCCTTTTTGTTTGAATGGTTTACGACCGCCGCCGCGAACTTCTGACTTTACCTTGGTCTTTGCAGTACCTTGGCGATAACCAGCGAGCTGAGCTTTGATCACTTGGTGAACGAGTGGGTAGTTAATCTCTACTCCGAAAACCTCATCACTGAGATTCATCGTTCCGACTTTTTTCTTGTCTGTATTTAAAATATCGATGCTGGCCATGATTATTTACCAACCTTTTTTACTGATCTGCGAACCACGACGATTCCAGATTTAGGACCTGGAACTGAACCGTGAACTAAGAGCAAACCGTTTTCTTTATCAACAGCAACGACTTTAACGTTCTGGATAGTGGTTTTTACGTTACCCATTTGTCCTGGCATTTTTTTGCCTTTGAAGACTTTACCGGGATCAGCACGGTTACCGATAGACCCTAGAGATCTATGTGAAACGGAAGCTCCGTGAGTTTTGTGTCCACCTGCAAAGTGGTAGCGCTTCATGTTGCCCTGGAAGCCTTTACCTTTACAGATAGAGGTGAGGTCAACGAAATCGCCAACTTTTAGAAACTCTGGAGAGAGAGTTGCGCCGACTTCAACGCCTTCTAGTTTTGCAGAATCAGACATACGGAATTCTTTGTAGTACTTGAAGCCTTCTTTGAGGTTCAACGCTTTTAAAGATCCAGTCTCAGACTTGGAAGTATTTTTTTCTTTTTTAGAGAGCATGCCGACTTTAACAGCGACATAACCGTCTTTTTCTTTGTTTTTGATTTGAGTGACTGTTGCCTGTTGAAGGTCAATAACTGTCACTGCGAATGACTCACCTTTTTCCCCGAAAACTTGGGTCATGCCGGCTTTAACGCCTACAATGCCGCCCAAACCTTCAATCAAGGTTGATACTTTATTATCTGACATATTCCTCTACACTCCTTAACCGTTCTTACAGCATCACCGGGATATTCCGGATGCTTTCATAAGACAGCATTGAAACCTCGACTTACAGAGTGGGATTATGTTCACCCAGCAGTATCGAAACTCCAAAAAACTATCCCGAAATATCGCTCACAATTTCTTATGAACGAATTTCTACATCAACACCTGCAGACAAATCGAGCTTCATCAAAGAGTCGATAGTTTGCTGGGTTGGCTCGATAATATCGAGCAACCGCTTATGAGTTCGAACTTCGAACTGTTCACGGGACTTCTTATCTATATGAGGGGACCTAAGAACGCAATAGCGATTGATGACAGTAGGCAGCGGAATCGGGCCACGAACAATGGCGCCTGTTCTTTTTGCTGTACTGACGATCTCCCAAACCGACTTATCTAAAACTCGGTGGTCGAACGCTTTCAATTTGATACGGATCTTATGCTCAGTCACTGCCATATAAATTCCTCTTTTACCTGTTATTCCAGGGAGTTACCTGAATCCAGAGTCAGACTCAGCAACCTCTCCCAGACTGTGTTTTTACTACGAGCTGCTTGGTGTAGCGAAAATGTCGCAGGTTTGCAAGGGGTTTGGGAGGGGAATTATGCGTGAGACGGAATAATCACGCCTGCCTTGATTTTAACTTCATGAGCAACAGCTGGCGGAACAGTTTCATAATGGGAAAACGACATCGTAAATGTTGCTCTACCTTGTGAAGCAGACCTAACAGCTGTCGAATAACCAAACATTCCTGAGAGTGGCGCTTCAGCATCGATGACTTGGAGGTTGTGACGAGCCCCCATGGAAATGATCTTCCCACGACGGGAATTGAGATCGCCAATGACTCCTCCCATGTATTCTTCTGGAGATAGGACTTCGAGTTTCATCATAGGTTCAAGGAGCACGGGGCCTGCCTTAAGCGTTCCTTCTTTAAATGCTTGAGCAGCAGCGATCTTAAAAGCCAATTCATTAGACTCGTTCTCATTGAAAGACGCAGCAACAAGAGTTGCACGCACATCCATCACGGGATATCCAACTTCGATTCCACCCAGCATCGACTCAGACAAGCCTTTTTCAATCGCAGGAATATACTCTTTCGGAATCACTCCTGGAGCGAGCTTGTTTACGAACTGGAAACCCTTTCCTCTTTCATTCGGAGCAAACTCAATGGTGACATCACCAAACATTGCTTTTCCGCCCATCGCTGCGGTTCTATGGAATGTATGCTGAACACGTGAAGACTTCGTGATCGTCTCTCGATATGCGACTTGCGGGTTGCCGACGTTGGCTTCTACTTTGAATTCACGCTTGAGACGGTCAACGATGATCTCCAGGTGTAACTCACCCATTCCGCTGATCAACATCTGAGCGGTTTCGTCATTGGAGTAAACACGGAATGAAGGATCTTCGACAGCGAGCCTTGCAAGAGCTACTGCGAGTTTCTCTTCGTCCGCCTTAGTCTTAGGTTCAATCGCAATTGAGATGACTGGCTCTGGGAAAACCATCCGTTCTAGCACCACGGGATGCTTATCATCACAGAGAGTATCACCAGTAGTAGAGAGTCTCATCCCGACTGCAGCAGCAATTTCGCCAGCACGGACTTCAGTGACGTCTTCTGATTTGTTCGCATGCATTCTGAGAATTCGTCCCAAACGTTCACGTTTACCTTTGACGATATTCATGATGGCTTCGCCAGATTTTACGGTGCCGGAATACACTCTGAAGTAAGTGAGAGATCCAACGAATGGATCACTCATGATCTTAAACACGAGAGCTGCAAAAGGTGCTTTCTCGTCTGGCTTACACAAAATGGTTTTGGATTCATCTGTTGGATCTCTTCCTTCTAGAGGAGGGATCTCAATCGGAGATGGAAGATAATCGATGACTGCATCAAGTAACGTCTGAACGCCTTTGTTCTTAAAACTCGAACCGCAGAGCACGGGAGTGATAGACATGCTGATGCAAGCTTTGCGAGCTGCTTTCAGAAGTTCTTCTTTTCCAATTTCTTCGCCGTTTAAGTATTTGTCAGTTAATTTTTCATCACTCTCGCATACGGCTTCGATGAATTTTGCTCGGTAGTCTTCGGCTTCTTCTTTTAACTCTTCTGGGATTTCTATTTTTTCGTACTGAGCTCCCATATCTTCGCTCTTCCAATAGAGCGCTTTCATTTCGATGAGGTCAATGAGGCCTTTGAACTGATCTTCTGATCCAATCGGAATCTGGAATGCGACGGGACGAGCACCTAATCTCTCCTTCATCTGTTTCATCACAGCATAAAAATCTGAACCCACGCGGTCCATCTTATTGATGTAGGCGATTCTTGGGACATGATATTTATCCGCTTGGCGCCAGACGGTTTCAGATTGTGGCTCTACTCCGCCTACAGCGCAAAACACTGCAACTGCGCCGTCTAGAACTCTGAGTGAACGCTCGACTTCGATCGTGAAATCCACGTGGCCAGGAGTATCGATGATGTTGATTCGATGATTGTGCCAGTAACAAGTAGTCGCAGCTGCAGTGATCGTGATCCCACGTTCTTGCTCTTGCGGCATCCAATCCATGACCGTGTTGCCTTCGTGGACTTCGCCCATCTTGTGAGTGCGACCCGTGTAATAGAGAATGCGTTCTGTGGTCGTAGTCTTCCCCGCATCGATGTGAGCCATGATGCCAATGTTACGAATCACATCTATTTTGTACGGGTCGGTTGCCATAGGAGACTGAGACTAACAGAGACTGAGGGCAAAAAAAAAGGGCTAATCATAGATTAGCCCTTTTGAAATTTAATTAAGTACTCCTCTTGGAGCGCCTCGCGTCCGCTTGGAGCATATGCGCTAGATAGCTTCGCTATCCATCGCAAAGCTCACCATCTAAAATGCGCGAATGCTTTGTTGGCTTCAGCCATACGGTGCATGTCTTCACGCTTCTTAACAGCTCCTCCGCGAAGGTTAGCTGCTTCAACCATCTCTGCTGCAAGACGATCCTGCATCGTGTGTTCTGGACGAGCACGTGCTGCTTCAATCAACCAGCGTGATGCGAGTGACTGACGGCGAGCAGGCTTAACTTCGATTGGAACTTGATAGTTAGCTCCACCGACACGGCGGGACTTCACTTCAAGCATTGGCTTCAAGTTCTCAAGAGCTTTCTTGAAAATCTTCACGCCTTCTTCGTTTGATTTGGTTTGTGCGATCTCACAAGCTGCGTAGAAAATAGTTTCTGCGAGTGAGCGCTTACCATCATTCATGAGAGCGTTGATGAATTTCGAAACAACGACATCGTTGAATTTCGGATCAGCTAGGATTTCTCTTTTTGCAATATGCTTTTTACGACCCATTTTGTATTCCCTTCAAAAATTACTTAGCAGCTGGAGCGGCGCCGCCAGCAGCAGGTTTCTTAGCACCGTATTTAGAACGGCTTTGTTTACGGCCTGCAACACCTTGAGTGTCGAGGGTTCCACGAATGGTGTGGTAACGAACGCCTGGAAGATCCTTCACTCTGCCGCCACGGATGAGGACGATCGAGTGTTCTTGTAAATTGTGTCCAACGCCTGGAATGTATGAAGTGACTTCAAATCCATTCGTTAAGCGAACGCGGCAAACTTTTCTGAGTGCTGAGTTAGGCTTTTTCGGTGTTGTTGTATAAACACGGGTACAAACTCCACGACGTTGTGGGCAGCTCTGAAGAGCGGGTGAGTTTGTTTTCCAAGTACTTTTGTTACGTCCACTGCGGACTAATTGATTAATCGTTGGCATTAGGCTCAAATTCCTTCCGTTTTGTAGAGATGCAGGAATAGTCGAGTGGGTGCTCGGGGTCAAGGTTATTGTTGATTATCGATATTATCCGATACCAAAATGATATCTGAAATGCTATACCTCGCCTCATGCAGGATTATCGTGAAATTATAGAAACCGCCTACCTCGAGAGGAGAGCGAGACTCCCTACCTACTCGTTTCGGGCATTTGCAGCGGAATTAGATGTTCCGGCATCGAATCTATCCTGGGTACTGAAGAAGAAAAAGGGATTAAGCCAGCCTACAGCTCTTAAAATCGCAAAGAAACTAGGAATGACGGAAATAGAGCAAAAGACCTTCTGCCATTACGTAGAAAAGGCCCATGCAAGAAGTCCTCTCGTCAGAGCTGAAGCTGGTCGAGCCCTAGAAAAGCAGCAGAAACTAGCTCCGAACCTCACGCAAGATACAATGACCATTCTGGGTCAATGGCACCATTTTGCGCTACTCGAGCTCTTAAAGATTCCATCCCAAGACCAATCCCCCCTCTCTCTGGGTGATGCTTTGGGCTTCAAAGAATCGGAAATTCAGGAAGCCCTACAACGTCTCATCAATGTAGGACTCATCGAAGTGAAGCAAAGCAGATTCCACGTCGTACATGACTTCAACCTTTCCCGTGAGGGCGTTCCATCAGAAGTACTCCGAAAACTTCACGATCAACTACTCAGTAAATCTAAACAAGCACTCTTCTCTCAGGCTATTGAGGAGAGGGAATTCAACTATTCTTTGCTCACCCTAGATCAAGATGATCTACCTGAGGCAAAGCAAATGATGAGAAGCTTCTTGAAAACATTCCGAGAGAAATTCTCCAAAAAAGTGACCGCAAAACATGTCTACTCGGTGAACCTACAGCTAATCAAGATTGTATAAAAATCTAATAATATCAAATAGCTACGAAGCAGTAGAACTCTCAACAAAAAGCTATAATTCTCCGATAAGTGAGTGTGAAGCTACTCACTATCATCATTCTTTTTTCCTCTCTCCAAGCTCATGCGATTTTCGACTGCGGGTTTCTACTTGAACAAAAACAAGAACTAGGTGAGCTCAGCGAAATATTGGATCAAGTACAAACTTACAGCGAACAAGGCTGGATCGGAAAATGGATCGAGAAGAAAGAAAACAAAGCTCGTATGGTTGAAATTGATTCGAAGTTAAAAAAACTTGGAATCGGATTCACAAGGCAAAAACTCGCTTACACCTTCACCGATGAAGGCAAACACCAAATCAATCGTGTTGCAAAGTATTTGAAAAAATTTGGAGTCACGTTTACCTGGGAAGCTCGGATCAGAGCCTCAAGCGCGAGTCTTGAAACTTATGAAGACCCTTACAAAAACGAAAGAATAAACAAAGTGTTTAAGCAAAAAGCGAAGGATGTAAGCGTATCAACTGAAACTCTAAAAACCATTCTAGCTCTTAACACACAAACTGAAGCTACAGTAAGACATGAACTGCTACACATAAAAACCATGCTCAATCTAGATCAGAAGAAAGAGGGATACTTCTATGGTCTCATTCATGGATCGACTGTTTTTGGATATGAAGCCTTACTATCAACAGACGAGATTCCAGCTAATATTGAAGGAATACTAGGAGATCACTACTTCATTGAAAAATTTCCTAATTCAAAGAAAATCGAAAAAGAATTTAAATATGAAATCGAGAAAACATTCTTAAGCACAATAGGAAGCTACTCAAAACTCTATGAAGAAGTCGAATACATGACAGGATTGTATAAAAATCTAGCGGTTCATTTAGAAAAAAACTCTTGGAAAATACCTGAACTTAAATCCGATTATAATGGAACCTATATTGAAAATCTCCAGCTCGAATCTGCGAATGAAAACATAACGATCGTTTTCTCAACGAAAAATACAAAAAGAGACCCAACATGGATAAAAAACGAAGTCCTGGGTAGATTAGAATTTCACCGAAACTTGCTTGAAGAAATCAAATCCCTGAAATCAGAGTATGCATTCAGGATTTTCTTCCGCGACCATACTCAACCTATGTCTGTTAGGTTTTCAGACGATAAGTGGTCAGAATTAGTAAGAGAAATTTACGAAAAAATGCCCACATTGCGACGAATGGTCGAACCAATGTGGGCATATAAAGATTAGTGTTTCACGCCTCGGACAGTGCCTTTGCGAGCAGAGTCCTTGGTTTTCTCAATCACGTGAGCTTGAGGCATTGGAAGATCTGGTCCGTTCTTTTGAACCAAGAAATCCTCTGGCTTATCAAGTACGAGAGCGACTCTCAACACTTGGTCCGCATGCTCTACTGGAATGATTTCCATTCCTTCAGTGATCTCAAACGGGATCTTCTTCAAATCAGGTACGTTTCCTTTTGGAATAAGGACAGTCTTAATGGCTGCGATCTTTGCAGCCAATAACTTCTCCTTAAGACCGCCAATTGGAAGGACTCGACCTCTGAGCGTAATCTCACCGGTCATTGCGACATCTTTCTTCACGGGTATTTTAGTTAAAGCACTCGTGATCGCAGTCGCCATGGTGATACCAGCAGATGGGCCGTCCTTAGGAACAGCACCTTCTGGTACGTGAAGGTGAATATCTAAGTTCTGATAGAACTCTGGTGAAAGACCAAGCGCTTCGGCTCGTGATCTCACATAACTCATCGCTGTCGCTGCAGACTCCTGCATGACTTCTCCGAGTTTACCTGTGATCTTCACACGACCTTTGCCTGGGACAACAGAGACTTCGATCTGAAGTGTATCTCCACCGACTTCGGTGTACGCTAGACCGTTGGTAAGACCAATCTCGTGATTGAGCTCGATCTTGTTAGCGGTGTAGCGTGGTGGTCCAAGCATTTCTTCGAGATCTTCAGGAGTGATCTTGATGATCGCTTGTAGCTTCTTGTTACCACTGCTTCGATACTCAACAATCTTCTTTGCTGTTTTTCTGCAGATCGTAGCCACTAAGCGCTCGACGTTACGTACACCGGCTTCTCTCGTGTAGTTACGGATTAAGAACTTCATGGTTTCATCAGGGACAACAATGTCACCTTCTTTCAATCCATGTGCTTCCATCTGTTTAGCCATTAAGTACTTCTTCGCAATATTCTCTTTTTCAATTTCTGTATAACCAGAGATTTGAATCACTTCCATACGATCAAGAAGTGGTCTTGGAATATTGTAGAGATTGTTCGCTGTTAAGACGAACATGACTTGCGAGAGATCATAGTCTACTTCGAGGTAGTGATCGCCGAACGTTTTGTTTTGTTCTGGATCCAATACTTCAAGAAGTGCGCTAGAAGGATCTCCTCTGAAGTCTGTGCTCATCTTGTCGACTTCGTCGAGGAGGAACACTGGATTATTTGAGTTAGCCTTCTTCAATGACTGAATGATTTTACCCGGCATCGCTCCTACATAAGTTCTGCGATGTCCTCGAATCTCAGCTTCATCTCTCACTCCGCCAAGCGACGCTCTCACAAACTTCTTATTGAGAGAGTTTGCAATAGACTTAGCCAGTGAGGTCTTACCCACACCTGGAGGTCCAGCGAAACAGAGAATCTGTCCTTTTGCATTAGGAGCAAGCTGTCTGACTGCCAAGTACTCCAAGATTCGTTCTTTGACTTCTTCGAGACCGTAATGATCTTCGTTTAATACTTCTTCAGCGACTTTGATATCGTGGCGATCTTCCGTGCTTTCATCCCAAGGAAGAGTAACCAACCAATCGATATAGTTTCTGACCACAGTCGCTTCTGCAGACATTGGGCTCATCATTTTTAATTTTTTGAGCTCTTTGTTTGCTTTTTCTTTTGCTTCTTTATTCATCGACTTTGCGCGAATTTGCTTTTCGAGCGCCATGAGTTCGGCTTTGAATTCATCTTTCTCACCGAGTTCCTTCTGAATAGCAGTCATCTGCTCATTCAAATAGTACTCCTTCTGTGAACGCTCCATTTGCTTCTTCACGCGTGAGCGAATTCTGCGCTCCACTTGCAAGATCTCAATTTCGCCTTGCATGAGCTCAAGTAGTTTCTCTAAACGTTTCTGTGGTTCGATGATCTCTAAGATCGCTTGCTTGTCTTCAAACTTGAGATTCAAGTGAGCGACGACTACATCAGCAAGTCTCGGTGCTTCTTCGATTCCGTTCACGCTGAGTAACATTTCAGGTGGAATGCGCTTATTGAGCTTCACATAGTTTTCGAATGTAGCTTTGAGTGATCTTGCTAATGCCTGAAGCTCGACGTCTTCTGTGTCGTACTCATCACTGATTTCTTCTACGACGCCTTCAAGCATTCTGTCGTTCTCAGTGAATTTCACGAGACGAGCTCTACGCTTACCTTCGATCAATACTTTTACAGTATTGTCTGGGAGTCTTAAAATCTGAAGGATGGTTCCAAGTGTACCTACTTCGAAGATGTCGTCTTCACCTGGGCTCACAGTCGTGGCCTGGCGCTGAGCAACTAAGAAGAGGTCTTGTTTCTTAGCAACACACTCTTCGAGCGCATTGATAGACTTCTCTCTTCCTACAAATAGAGGAACCACCATGTGAGGAAAAATAATAACTTCACGAAGCGGCAATAATGGAACTGTAGCTGATGTGGATTTCGATTTTGATTTAGACATCCGTGTGTTTCAAGAACCGGAAGGGCTTCCAGTCCCTATCTCCTAACTAAAATTAGATCATCTTTTGGGAAAGGAATTCCACTAAAAAGTTGTGGAACGCCGTGCAAGAGTAAAATATCATCGCTAATCGTGCGACGCGCCCACGCTTAATCGTTTTTACGCTATCTCAGCAGAATCTTTATCGGATCCAGACGAAACTTTCTCGTCAGAGAATACCAATACAGGACGCTCACCTTTAGCAATGGTATTTTTAGTGATGATGCACTTCTTAATGTTTGATTTATTTGGAAGTTCGTACATCACATCGAGCATGGACTGCTCTAGGATCGCACGTAAGCCTCTAGCACCTGTGCCACGCTTAATGGCTTCCTTAGCAATAGCAGAGATAGCTTCCTGTTCAAACTCAAGCTGGACACCGTCGTATTCAAACAATTTAGCGTACTGCTTTGTGAGAGCGTTTCTAGGTTTCGTGAGAATCTCTACAAGAGTTTGCTCATCAAGCTCACCTAACGTAGCTACGACTGGCAAACGACCAATAAATTCTGGAATGAGTCCGAATCTCACAAGATCTTCTGGCTGAGCTTCGCTAATGAGTTTTGATGAACTTTCTTCTTCCTTGGTTGCAACGGAATTGGTGAAACCCACGGAGCGTTTTCCCTTTCGTTGGCCGACGATTTTATCCAAACCTACGAATGCGCCACCGCAGATGAAAAGAATATTGCGAGTGTCGACTTGGATGAATTCTTGTTGAGGGTGCTTGCGTCCGCCCTTAGGTGGAATGTTCGCTACAGTACCTTCGATGAGCTTCAAGAGAGCTTGTTGCACGCCTTCTCCGCTCACGTCACGAGTGATCGATGGATTCTCGCTCTTACGAGAGATCTTATCGATCTCGTCGACATAAACAATTCCGCGTTGAGCTTTCTCAACGTTCTGTTCACTGGACTGGAGAAGATTCAAAATGATGTTCTCGACGTCTTCACCGACATAACCAGCTTCTGTAAGAGTCGTTGCATCTGCCATTGCGAATGGCACGTTCAGAAATTTTGCGAGAGTTTCAGCGAGCAAGGTCTTGCCTGATCCTGTAGGACCAATGAGAAGTATATTAGACTTTGCGAGGTCGACTGCATCTTTTGATCCAGAAGCCTTCTTGTTTTGTTGATGCTGAATGCGCTTATAATGGTTGTACACAGCCACAGAAAGAATGCGCTTCGCCTTCTCTTGTCCGATTACATATTCGTCTAAGAATGCTTTGATCTCTGCTGGCTTAGGTAGACGAGTTTGGGAACTGTAGTCGACTGAAGTCTTTGAGCCTTCTTCTGCAATGATGTCATTACAAAGCTGAATACATTCGTCACAGATATAAACAGTAGGTCCAGCGATCAGCTTCTTAACTTCACGCTGATTCTTTCCACAAAATGAACAACTGAGATTCCCAAACCCATCTCCGCCATTACGTTTATTTTCCATCTTAGAGTTGTCCTCGCTTCTCGATCACTTTATCTATCAAACCATAATCCGCTGCATCTTTAGCAGAGAGGTAATTATCTCTGTCTGTGTCTTTGCTCACTTGGTCTTTTGTTTTGCCAGTGTGGAAGGCCATGATGCCGTTGAGTTTATCTTTCAAATACAAAATTTCCTTCGCTTGAATCTCGATGTCGGAAGCTTGTCCACGAGCTCCACCTAGCGGTTGGTGAATCATGATTCTAGAATTAGGAAGTGAGTAACGTTTCTTCGCTGCACCTGCAGTGAGGAGTAGCGCTCCCATCGAAGCTGCTAGTCCGATGCAATAGGTAGCCACATCACACTTCACAAACTGCATGACATCATAAATACCTAATCCCGCAGTCACAGATCCCCCTGGGGAATTGATGTACATGTTGATGTCCTTGTCAGGATCATTAGACTCTAAGAACATCATCTGTGCGATGAGAAGATTTGCGACAGTATCGTTCACTTCTGTTCCTAAGAAAATAATTCGATCGAGAAGCATTCTCGAATAAATATCGTACTGACGCTCTCCGCGTGGAGTTTGTTCAATAACGATTGGATTCGGAATATGTCCCATGATTTCAGGCTGGATGAGTTCAGCAGGAACTCCGTTAACTATTTTTGTCGGGACGTAGATCATGATGTGTGAAGTCTCCTATACAAATTTTATCGGCACCGTGAGCGGTGCTATTAAAATAAATCGTATCACGCCATTTTTTACTGCGAAAACGCCAAGATTTAGTCGGATATTGTGAGTGACTCTAAGTAAGCTAACATTGCGCCCCTAAAATCATCTAGCGTCAAAGAATCAACGGAACGACCGGTTTTATCCAGTATTTCGTGAATGATCATTTCCATATGCGGCGCAGGCACTCCAGTAAGTTCGATAATGCTTTCGAGGAGTTGCTGACCTTGAACTGCTTCCATTGCTTGTGTTCCCATGAGAGTGATTTCCGTCCTTGGTTTGTTCACTTCAGACCAGCTCCAGTATAGGTATGTTTTTTGACGACCTGCAAGTTTTTTTTTCTGATTATTTGCAATGCGTTAATATAAACTGGTTTCATGGCATCTAAAAAAGAACTGGCACCTAAGTCCCCCCGGGATTCTGAAGTCACTATGACTGAATTAGTACTCCCTCAGCACACCAACGCGATCGGATCGATCTTCGGAGGCACAGTGATGTCGTGGATCGATATCGCTGCAGCGACTGTGGCGATGAGGCATGCGCGTAAACCTGTAGTTACTGCTTCAATTGATGCTCTTCACTTCGTAGCGCCTATTCGCCTAGGACATGTCGTGCTCATTAAGGCTTCAGTGAATTATGTCGGCCGCACTTCAATGGAAATTGGTGTGCGCGTGGATGCAGAGAATCCACAGACGGGCGAGCTTCGTCATTCTGTCACTGCTTATTGTACGTTTGTCGCGCTCGATGATTTAGGAAAGCCTTCTTCGGTACCGCCACTCACTTTAGAAACACCTTCTGATAAGAGAAGAAACTCTGCCGCTCAGAAGAGACGTGCGTCTCGAGTAGCGCTTGCAGAAGAAATTAAAAAAGAGAACTGAGCAGCAACTCTATTTAGAGCTGGCAACGCAGATGCATTTGGTTCATAGAACCAGAAAAAACCAATAGTTCGTTAAATGTAGGATTTTCGTCTTTGCACCAGTGAGAGAAATAATTCATCCATGTCTTTTGTTTTTCAAAAATTCCAAAAGCTATAAATACACGATGACAACCATTCTTAGGAGCACCTGAACTCTGAATATTATAAAAAACGTTCAAATTTTCGCTGATTTTCGTTTTTTTGTAATTATTTGGTCCGATCGATCCTTCATTGTTGAAAGACAAATCCAAAGAGGATTCTTCAATTTGCTTAATCGCTCCAGGTGACTGAGAATAGTCTGGCTGATAAACAGCGCAAGTAGCAGCTATTGATAAATTCGTAAATCCTAGTGAAATTAACAACAACAAAAACTTTGATATTTTTTTCATATTTTCTCCTTTAAGTTTTAATTCTAAATCTTAATCTCGCCTACCATATCTTCCGGCTTCACCACTTCGTTGAATTTCTCTTCGGTCAGAAGTCCTAATGCGAGCGTTGCTTGCTTCAGAGTTGTACCTTCTTTGTGAGCCTTCTTAGCGATCTTAGCTGCATTGTCATAACCGATATGCGGATTAAGAGCAGTGACGAGCATGAGAGACTTATCGAGATTCTCTTTGATCCTTGCAGCGTTCGGCTCAATCCCCACAACACAGAATTCTAAGAAGTTCCTGCAACCATCAGCAAGGAGTCTCGTGGTCTGTAAGAAGTTATGAATGAGGAGTGGCTTGTAAACATTGAGTTCAAAATTTCCAGAAGCGCCACCTACAGTGATCGCCACATCATTACCCATAATCTGAGCACAAAGCATCGTCATCGCTTCACACTGAGTAGGATTCACCTTGCCTGGCATGATTGAACTCCCAGGTTCATTCTCGGGGATTGTGATTTCACCGATACCCGAACGTGGACCTGAAGCCATCCAGCGAATGTCGTTTGCAATCTTGAAGAGTGAAACTGCAACACCTTTCAGCGCTCCATGCATCTGTACTGCTGCATCGTTCGCAGCGAGAGCTTCAAACTTATTGGGTGCTGTGATGAAAGGCTGACCTGAGAGTTTCCCGATCTCTGCTGCAACCTTAGTGTCGTAACCCTTAGGAGAATTAAGTCCCGTTCCTACAGCTGTCCCACCGAGAGCAAGTTCATAGAGATGCGGGAGCTGAGACTCGACATGCTTAATCGCATGACTAAGCTGAGCCACGTAACCTGAGAATTCTTGTCCAAGTGTGAGTGGAGTTGCATCCATGAGATGAGTACGTCCGATCTTCACTACGTCTTTAAATGCCTTGGCCTTGGCGTAGAGACCGTCTTTTAGTTTTTTGATCTCGGGGAGAGTTTTTGCGACTGCTGTTGCTGCCGCAACACTGAGTGCTGTTGGATAGACATCATTCGAACTCTGACCGCGATTCACATCATCATTAGGATGAACGAGCCTGGATTCTCCGCGCTCTCCCCCCATGATCTCACTCGCACGATTAGCGAGCACTTCATTCACGTTCATGTTGGTTTGAGTGCCTGAGCCTGTCTGCCAAACGAAGAGCGGAAACTCTTCCGTGTGCTTACCTTCGAGGACTTCGTCAGCAGCTGCGATGATGGCCTTGGCCTTCTCAGGCTTTAGTCCACCCATGTCTGCGTTCACTTTTGCTGCCGCCTTTTTCACGAGCACCAGTGCGCGGATTAAGTCTTCTGGCATGCGTTCCGTAGAAATTGAAAAGTGGTTAAGCGATCGCTCAGTCTGAGCCCCCCAAAGCCTGTCTGCAGGAACCTCAATAGGACCAAAGGTGTCTTTTTCAATACGAACGTTTTGATTCGATTTTTTTGCCATGGAAGTAGAGTATTTCCACCTCTCGTCTATTGCAAGGATTGCGCATAGCGCTGAAAACTGATAAATCTTAAGGGATGATCAAAGCGAAAGTTCCCTCTTATTTCAAAACCAGACGTAACGATCTCATGGCCAAAAACAAAGGCGGAGTCTTCGTCCTTCCAGGCAATCACCATGTATTCCGCAATCCCGATGTTGAATACCCTTTCCGCCAAGAGAGCAATGCCTACTACCTCACAGGATACGACGAAGCTGAATCTTGGATCGTGATCACTCCTTCAAAGTTTGTGATGTTCGTACGTGAGAAAAACGCTGAGCGCGAAATGTGGGAAGGCCAACGCTACGGAATCGATGGAGCAAAATCTGTTTTCGGAGCAGACGAAGCTTATCCTGTAAGTGAATTAAAAAACAAACTTCCTGAACTACTCAAATCTTCTGACACAGTCTTTTACCGCACAGGAATGAATTCTAACAACGACTCAGTCGTTTTAGAAGCGATGGAAAAAGTACGCATCTCGCTTGGACGTAGTGGTAAGTCACTTCAGAATATTGAAGATCCAGGTCGCTTCATCGGTGAAATGAGAATTTTCAAAACCGCTGAAGAAGTAGAACTCCTCAAGAAAGCATGCTCCATCTCAGCCCACGCACAAAAAGCTGCGATGTCGTTTGCTAAACCTGGGTTGAATGAGCGCGATGTAGCAGCTTATGTTGATTATGAACTCTTAAGAAATGGCTGTGAACGAGTAGGTTACGGCAGCATCATCGCAGGCGGCAAGAACGCAACCTGCCTTCACTACAGAGAGAACAATGAGCCATTAAAAGATGGTGATCTCCTTCTGATCGATGCAGCTGGCGAATATGATTATTATACTTCAGACATCACTCGTACGTTCCCCATTGGAAGAGAATTCACGAAGCCTCAAGCGAAGCTATACGATGCTCTTCTTAAAGTTCAAAAAGAAACGATCGCAATAATCAAACCTGGAATCGCATACAAGTCGATTCACGAGTTCTCAGTGAATGCTCTCACCGACGCATTTCTTAGTCTTGGGCTCCTCAAAGGCTCCAAAAAAGAAATCGTAGAGAAACTCGAATTCAAACGTTTCTTCCCACATGGAACAAGTCACCTACTTGGAATGGATGTCCATGACGTCGGTCTCTATATGATCAATGGTGAATCGAGAAAACTTGAAGCAGGAATGGTATTCACCATTGAGCCAGGAATCTACATTCAACCAGGAGACGACACAGCTCCATCAGAATACAAGAACCTAGGAATGAGAATCGAAGATGACATTCTCGTAACGAAAACCGGCTATGAGAACCTCACGCAGGAGGCTCCCAAAGAGCGCGAAGAAATCGAAAGCTTAAAGAAGTAAAAAATTATGGTGCAGTTAGGGCCATTCAAAATAGACCATCCGTTCATCCTTGCTCCAATGGCAGGGATTACGAATTCTCCGTTTCGTAGACTCATGAAACGCATGAAAAGCTCGATCGTCATCTCTGAACTTGTCTCTGCTAATGGCGTGAAGTACGCGAGCCAACGCACTCTTGAGCTCCTGAAGTTCCATGAAGAAGAGCGCATTGTAGGACTTCAGATATTCGGCGAAGACACTCAACTCCTCTGCGAAGCAGCTCAACTCGTAGAAAAACTAGGTGCTGACTTCGTCGATCTGAACTTAGGCTGCCCAGTTCCCAAAGTCGTAAAGCGCGGAGCAGGCTCCGCTATGTGCAGAAACCCATTTGAACTAGGTAAGACACTCACTGCGATGGTGAAGTCAGTAAAAATCCCCGTGACGATCAAGATACGTACAGGCTGGGACGAAAAATCTAAAAACGCATTCGAATGCGTTCAAGCCGCATCCGATGCAGGTGTGAGCTGGGTCGCTATCCACGGACGCACACGCGCACAAGGCTACAGTGGTCTTGCTGATTGGGACTTCATTGGTGATGTGAAAGCTAAGTCACCTATTCCTATTATTGGTAATGGTGACATCACTGGAGCAGAGCAAGCCTTCTCTCGTTACAAGGATTACGGAGTCGACGCTGTCCTCATAGGTAGAGGTGCACTCCGCAATCCCTTCATTTTCGAACAATCTGAAGCTGTGATGCATGGGCAAACCCCTCGCAAAATTCATTCTCTCGAATACATCAACATGATGAAAGCTCAGCGAGTGCTACTAGAAGAATCGTTTAATCCAAAAGGCGCAATGATTCATGCTCGCAAGTTCTTAAGCTGGTACTCGACAGGGTTTCCTGGTGCAAGTGAGTTCAGAAGAAAAGTATTTAATTCACCCGACGCTGATACTCTTTGGAATGATACGTTTGAATTTTTTGAGACTGCGACTCAGGGACGTGACATGAGTTTCTTGAGCGAGCCATTCTTAATGGGTGGACACGGCTAGAGTGAGCGGGGCGGGAACAGCAAAGCTGTTTCACGAGACGCTCCTTAACTAAGCGACTTTTTTACTTTTTTTTAGCTTGGATTCACTAGCACGGATTTCTTTCATTGCTTGATTCACTACTGGAGGTAGATCCATGAAGAAGTCTCCACCTCTGAATCTCAACTGCTCATGAGACTCTGGACTCACTGACATCTTCTTAAAATAATCTCTCAACCTCTCAATAGGCCCAGCAAGACGTCTTAAGATAATGAAAAATACGGTGAGGTTAAAAACAGCACTGACAACAAAAGAAACTAATAAATAAAACATCACTCGGTCTGAAAACCTGTCGATCACGTGCTGAGCTTCAGGAAAATGACTTAACGCCCCTCTCATTTGAATGAGACCAACAGATACTGCAAAGACTGAGAGAATGCATGTTCCTGCACCGAAAGCCAAAATGAGGCTGATGAGTTTCCATTGCAATTGGGGGAGAGCCATTCTGAAGAAGTGTCTTCGATTGTCGTCCATACTCGCACAAGACTCATCGGCTAGATCAGCCAATAACTAAACGCGTGTCTAGAACGACATTCCTGCTTTGATGACTGTGCCGAAGACCATATTCGAGCGGTTGTCTGTGGCTGTATTGGAGAAGGTGTAATAGTTCCCTGGGAAGTAGAAGCCCATATCCACACCCAATTCGAAATTATCATCCCACTTGAGTGTAGCTCCGTAGTCCATTTCCCAGCCAATGAATGATCCTTGAGAACCGGCAGCATAAGCATAGTACTTACGATCCCAGTAATTGAAGAAATATCCAGAGTTACCTACAGTATTAGCAGCAAGAGCGAGAGCCAATGTGGAATGGAAGTTCCAACGATCAGACTTCAACTGTGCAGTGATCGCTGCATAGTTAGCATTGGCAATCGGATTATCAAACGGTGAACGAACTGTGGAAGCGGTTGTTGAAGCGTTATTGTTATTGTTCGGTGAACTAAAATTCTGAAACGCGTAATTAAACATGATCATCGCGATTCTGTAGTTTTGATGAAAATAGAACGCACTGTAGTTCACGCCTGATGTAGGAAATGCTCCACTAGCTCCCGCTGCGACGTTACTCGTTCCAGGAGCTCGTCCGCCTTTTAAATTAAATTCTAAAGCAGAAGTAGGTTGATAAGTAATCTCAGCAGCTGCTGCGAACGTATTGTAAGAAGATACACCAATATCACCTGCCGTGATGGGCGCTTCTGCTGCTACGGTGAGCTTACCGAATTTCTTCTTGGCATACAAATCGTAAACGTTAAATGTCGCTGCAGAAACTTGATTGGTTACGGAGTTCACACCGAAGAATCCCACACTTGGGTCAGTTGCAGAATCAGCGAATCTGCGAATGAAATTAATTCCAACTTTGGCTTCATCATCGAGGCTCTCATATTCTAGTGCAATCGAGAGATCACCGACGTTGGATGTACCAAAAACAGTCGTGCAAGCTCCGCCACCTACTGGGACGGTACAAGAACCTGAAACGCTGTTACCCATTGAATACTTAATGACTTGAGGAGAAATCGTGAAGGATCCAAACTTAGATTTGAGTCCGAAAGTATCACCAGTTGAATTGTATCTATCCCAGAGTCCTGAGCCAGAATTCCAAACGACACCTAGTCCCCACTGAAGAGGCATACGACCGACTTTGACAGTTCCTAAATCAGTAACGATTTCTGTCCAGAAACGCTGAGCAGTGATGACTGATCCACGAGAAAAGGTAGAGTTGTACTGTCTCTGATCAAAGTAGCTGGGTGATCCGCCACCAAAGAAACCATAAACAGGATCGGAGGCCCAAAGTTCTGAAAATAAATAAACGTTGTCGTTCACCACCACTGAAGGTTTCAGTCTCATGAAGATCGTTTGAAAAACTGCGTTGGTATCACCTGTACCAGGAATATAATAACCACCACGATTCAATCTCGCTGGATCGGGCAATAAACCTCCAGTGGTTCCATCCTGACCTGGATTTAAAAGTATGTGACCTTCGGTTCTCAGACTGCCTGACCAATTCAGCTCGATTGCATGAACAGAAGAATTAGAGAAAAAAATTAAAAAACCTACTATAGTTGAAACTATGGATGATTTGGATTTCACAAGAGGTAAAGTAGTGAGCCGTCCTGCCTACGTCAAGGTCTTTCAATGAAACGAACTGGAAGAATAATAACGACCTGCATTGCTCTTACTGCGTTATTTTCGTCGTATCTTTGGTATCTCTATTCTGATCTCGAAAAATCATTCGGCACAGCCATAGAATCCACTCCAACGAAGATCTATTCCGATGTTATCAAAGTCTCAAAACCTCTCACTAGAAAAATCATCGAAGAACAACTCAAGCTACGTGCGTATTCATCCACTAGCCCTGAACCCAACATTCTTCAGTTTGAGCTTCACCCCATTCGGTATCCAGAGACTCTAATCCCCGAACATCATCCGCAACTTTTCTATAATGGCATCATTCAACTTGAGTTTGAGAGTCAACATTCAGGTGCTGCTCTCAGTAAGATTCGCGGTGGTGATCAGGAGTTTCCAGAGCTCTATCTCGAACCCGAGATTGTAGCGACGCTCGCCCACTCAGGTTTCGTGAAACACATTCGAGATGTCGTGAAGTTTGATGATGTGCCTACAAATATTTGGCAGGCGATCATCGCAATCGAGGATCAGCACTTCTTAGATCATAAGGGTTTAGATCCCAGGGGACTCCTTCGAGCAATGTGGGTGAACCTAAAAACATTCTCATTCGCACAAGGCGGAAGCACGATCACTCAACAACTTGTAAAAAACTTAATGGCTCGTAGAACTAAAAATATCATCAAGAAGTTCAACGAGCTCTTCCTCTCGCTCCTTCTTGAAATCAAATACGACAAAGAGAAAATTTTAGAGCGATATCTCAATGAAGTATATCTCGGACAAGTCGGAAATCTAGAAGTACACGGAGTGTCTGAAGGGGCGAGACTCTTCTTCGGTAAGTCACTTTCACAACTCAATCTTGCTGAATGTGCTCTCATGGCGGGACTCATCCGTGGTCCCGCAGTCTACTCACCTTATCGTCACCAAGATCGTGCCGTTGCTAGACAGAAAGTTGTTCTGCAGAAAATGGTCGAAACTGGACAGATCGCTCCCGAGGAAATGGAAGAAGCTCTCCTCACTAAAATGCGCTTCACTGCACCTCTTACAGAATCCAATAAGGCACCTTACTTCGTTGATTACGTGAAGGCTCAACTTCTCGAGCAGCTCAAAGGTAGACTCACTGAAGAAGAGATCACAAGTGCAGGGTTCAACATTTATACAACTCTCGATGTGAGATTCAATAAAGCCGCCCAAGCGGCTGTATTCCGCGGAGTCACCGAAGCTGAGAAGAATCTTCAGATTCCTGCGAACGAGCGACTTGAAGGCGCTCTCGCATCTATCGATCATCGTACGGGATTCATTCGTGCACTTGTCGGAGGTAGAAAATATGAAGACTCTACTTTCAACCGAATTCTCAACATGAAACGCCAAGTAGGCTCGACCTTTAAACCCATTGTCGCTCTCACTGCAATTTCTGAAGGAAAAGACAAAAACGGTCTGCCTTACGGTCCCGCTTATCCTGTAGTCGATGAAGCTTGGTCACTGAATTACGACCATGGCATGCAATCATGGGCACCAAAAAACTACGAAAAAGAATTCTTTGGCCATATTCTACTTCGCGAGGCTCTCAATAAATCTATCAATACAGTTATTGCGAAACTTGGCTGGGAAATCGGAATTGAAAAAGTGATTGAGACTGCTAAGAAACTTGGAATCGATGCTAAGCTTGATCCCATTCCAGCGCTTTCACTTGGAGTTGCTGAGATGTCACCCGTTGAGCTCTTAAAGACATACTCAGCAATTGCTAATCGAGGAACACAAGAAGAACTTACAGTGATTAGAGCAATTACTTATGCAGATGACAGCTCGTTTGCTCACTTCGTTCCAAATTCTAAGAATGTCTATGATCCCACTCATCTGGACTTGCTCATTGATATGATGACGACGACCTTCGAAATCGGCACTGCAAAGTCCGCTAAACTACTCGGATGGGATCGACTGA
This sequence comes from Lysobacteraceae bacterium, assembly GCA_023657465.1. Lineage (GTDB taxonomy): Bacteria > Bdellovibrionota > UBA1018 > UBA1018 > JAGTJX01 > JAGTJX01. Next base: position 786,591 of record JAGTJX010000001.1, on the reverse strand, counting down.
GTGCAGGTAAGACAGGTACAACCAGCAATCACCGCGATAGTTGGTTTGCTGGCTTCACTCCACAGCTCACTACAGTTGTCTGGGTAGGGATTGATTCAGACAAGTCTGATCAATCACCTAAACTCACTGGCGCCACTGCAGCTCTCCCCGTATGGGTTGAGTACATGAAACGCGCTCATGAAGGTGTGGCTGTAGAGTCATTCTACAAGAACGATGCGATCATTGATGTGAAGATCGATAAGAAAACGGGTAAGCAAGCAGCCTGGGGATGCCCAGATACCTCTACCTCCACTGAAAAATTCATTCGTGGATATGAGCCTAAAGAGAGCGCTTGCTCTACTCCTTAGATGTCCAAACAAAATCTGCTCGCTGACCAGATTCAGGGTCTGACGCAATCTCAAAACTGACCTCATCATCTGTGAGGTCTTGCATATTCATTTGAGAAATCACTACAGGTGTCATGCCCGTACGTTGAGTGAGTCTATCTGGAGTGCCCCCGAAGTACCTGACATGGAAGTCACCGATGATGATGACGAGGGTTACTTTGTCAGTTTTCTGCTGAACTTGATTCTGTCTCCACGAAGCAATATTCCAAGCCATGGTGTCATCCCAAATACTCTGTGCTTGGAAATAGTTCATGATCTTCTCAGCTGGAACATGCTCACCCATCGCATCTTTGAATCTTTGATAATATTTATCATTTCCTAATTTAAAATCAGGAGGCAAAAGAGATTTTTCTTCATCACTCAAAGCGTCGATTCCTACTTTTGAAACTCGCGAAGTGAGAGATGAAGGAGCATTGATTGCAAGGACAGTTTTTGAGGAGTCATACGCAAGTTTGATTTGTTCTCGGTAGAGACCAAAATTATTCATCCCCCAGCCAATCTGCGCAAGAAAATCTTGTTCTTTCAACTGACCTAACAAGTATTCATTCACTTGATTCTGAAATGGCGTTTGAAGAAACTCCATACCCAGCGCGACCTTGTGACCAGAATCGATCAGAACGTTGATGAGAGCGATCTGATGATCATGATGAGAGACATTGTCGTGGTATTCACCGATGATGATCGTTGAGCCCTTGGGCGTATAGAGAGCGAGATCAACCAGAGAAGCTCTCTCACCAGACTTTCCAAAATATAGCTGCTCAGGCTCAAAAGTTCCCGCTTGTGAGTTCAATCCCATGAATAATAACAAAAAAAGGCCAATCATTTTCATAGTCAGAGATCCTAACAGACCCTGAATTTTTTACTCTTTTTTGGCTAAAAAAGGCTGCTTAATCGCATATAATTGATTTGGCTCGGCACGCAGGTTGCTATGTTTCGGTACGTGGATCTGAATAAGAAATACTGGGTTTGGATTGTAGCTGTGCTCACCGCAACAGTATCGACTCTTTTTTCCGTATCGATTGGTTTTCAAGGACTAGAATCCAAGCTTTATGACTTGAGACTGGGACTCTCTCCACAATTCAGGGAAGACCCTGGTATCGTCCTCATTACTCTAGATAATAAGACCGCAAATGAACTCCGTGAGTTTGCGCCCCTCTCTCTTGGTCAACACGCGAGAGTCTTAGAGGCTCTCTATGATTATAATCCAAGAGGCATTGGCTATCTTATTCCTCTCACGGCAGTGAAGACAGCACAGCTTGAGCAATGGGAGAACCCTATCATCATGTCGAGCTTCCTCACACAAATTGAGAAACTCAAGCAATCCCAAATCCCACTGATTTTCTCAACAACCTTCAATGAAGGCAGCGAACTCGTTCCACCTTATCCACTCAGTTACCTGCCTCATGCGATTTCTCCACTGAACTTAGATCAAAGTTTCGTTTCAGGTGAAAAAGAAATCAAAGTCAATGTGCTCTCTTTCAATGAGAAGAACACTCTTCTGCCTGAGCTCATCAAACTCACAGGAAGCTCTTCTACTCCGATTGGATACTCTTTTGATTCAGCATCTAAGATTCAATATCAACTCTTCCGCTACCACGGGAATGTAGGTCAGGCTTACGCGCGCTACTCAATGATTGATGTCATCGAAAAGAGAATTGCGCCTGAACTTCTCAAGAATAAACTTATACTCGTTGGCTCACTCTCACCTGATAGTCCTAAAGACTATTCTTGGATTCCTGCTCAGAACAAACTGAAAAGAATTAGTCAGCTTGAAGTACATGCCAACATGCTCGACTCACTTCTTAATCAAGACGGAGTAGAGCGCATGAGCACGGGTATTAATCTCATCATTGCTCTCGTTGTCACTACAACAACACTCTTACTGGTGAGCTTACTCACGCCAGGAGCTGCGATGATTTCTGCTCTAGCCTGGAACTTAGTATTTTTTGTATTTGCGTGGATCACGTTTCACTATTCTACTCTGGGTCCTACAGGTGTCTGGGTAGAACTCTCGATTCCACTCATGGGAAGTATCATGGGTTGCTTCGTCGTGTTCCCTTTCCGATGGCTTCGTGAATATAGAAAACGTTTCCAAGTAGAGCAGAAGAATAAGCTCCTCTTACAGGTCGAAGAACTGAAGAACAACTTCATGTCGCTCGTCACTCATGACCTGAAAACGCCTGTTGCAAAAATTCAAGGTCTTGCTGAAGTCGTTCTCAGTAAGGCTCATGATCGACTCTTAGATCGAGACAAAGAAACCATCCGCTCCATTATTTCATCCTCTGATGAACTCAATCATTTCATCAGTTCAATTTTGGAGCTTCATAATATTGATTCAAACCGTCTTGCCATTAACTTCGAATCCAAGGACATCAATACAATCATCGAAGACTGCCTCGAAGGATTCGAAGCGCCTGCTCGCTCAAGAAAAATTAAAATCGAATCTCACCTAGATCCACTCTTCCCCATCAAACTCGATTCGGGTCTCATCACAAAAGTTCTCAATAACCTCATTGATAATGCGATCAAATATTCTAAAGATGAATCGACTCTGACAATTAAATCTAGTGAAGTCGGTGATTCAGTCAGAATTGAGATTCAAGATCAAGGTCTAGGACTCACACCTATAGAAATCAAAAGCCTTTTTTCTAGGTTTTATAGGGCCAAAAATGACACCACTCACCGCGTGATTGGAACGGGATTGGGGCTCTATTTGGTCAAATATTTCGTCGAGCAAATTCACCAGGGATCAGTCTCAGTGCAGAGCAAGCCAGGTGTTGGCAGTACTTTCATCATTAGCCTCCCTATCGAACAGAAACAGACGGGTTTTGCTCCTGGGCTATCTATTGATCTTCTTGAGAATCAGGGTAAACAAAATAGAGCAGGTATTACCGATGTTTAAAGTATTAGTAGTCGATGATGACAAGGACTTAAGAAACTCAGTCGCTCATGCGCTGAGTGAAGCTCACTACTTCGTTGAATGGGCATGCGATGGCGAAGAAGCAGTGACTAAGGTTCAAGCTGGCAATTTCAAAATGGTCATCATGGATGTTCAGATGCCTAAGATGACTGGCCTTCAAGCACTCAAAGAAATCAAACGCTATGATCCTTCGATCATTGTGATCATCCTCACTGCATATTCTAATGTTCGCGATGCTATCGAGGCGACACGTGAAGGTGCCTACAACTATCTTGAGAAGCCTGTGAAATCAGAAAATCTTGTCTACATGGTAGATCGCGCGCTCAAGGCTCACACTCTAGTTAAAAATCTTGCGTATTCAGCTCCTACAATCAAGCTCGCAGGTGACGGAGAATTCATTGGTCAGAGCGGTGAAATGAAAAAAATATTCGGTGTAATTGAGAAACTCTCTCGAGTTGAGACAGCTGTCCTCATCCGTGGCGAAAGCGGTACCGGTAAAGAACTCGTCTCTCAAGCGCTCCATTATAACGGCCCTAGAAAAGATCAACGTTTCGTTTCTGTGAATTGCTCTGCGATTCCTGAGAACCTCATTGAGAGTGAATTCTTCGGACATGAGAAGGGTGCATTCACAGGAGCAGACTCTAGGAAAATTGGAAAGTTTCAATACGCGGATGGCGGAACATTATTCTTAGACGAAATCGGTGACATCACTCCATCGATGCAAGTTAAGCTTCTCCGCGTACTCCAAGAGAAGAAGTTCATGCCTGTAGGCACTAATCGTGAGATCGAAGTCAACGTGCGGATCGTTGCGGCAACGAATCGTAATCTCGAAGAAATGGTGAAGCGAGATCAATTCCGCGAAGATCTCTTCTACAGACTCAATGTACTCCCCATCAATCTCCCCCCTCTTCGCGAGAGAAAGAACGACATAGAAGTACTCATCCAGTACTTCATTGAGAAGTTCAATTCTCGCTACTCGAACAAAATGAAAGGGATTGCTACTGATGCACTCGCAAGACTGAAGGCGTATGAATGGCCTGGAAATATTCGTGAATTAGAGAACGTGATTGAACATAGCTTCGTGATTGAAACCAGTGAAGAGATTCAAATCACCTCATTGCCTGAGAAACTTCAGAATATCGACACAGGGGCAATTGTCGAAGTGGAAATGAGTACCCATGCAGAAGTACCTATGGATGAATCAGGCATTGGCTTCAAACTTGAAGTTCAGAAGTTGGACTTCCAAGCGAGCAAGGAAGAGTTTGAGAAGCAGTTCTTAATTAAGGCGCTCAAAGCGTTTAACGGTAGGATTAATCAAACAGCTATTCACGCGAACATTCCTAAGAAGACGCTACTACGTAAGCTAGAGAAATACGGAATCTCAGCGAAAGAATTCAATTTTCAGGATGAATAGATCGCCAAAGGAGTTCTAGACTCTCCAGTGGAGAGTTTTATGGTCTTTCCATCACCGCAAACTTACATTTAGTTAATTTCGATCTTGGCGCCTTTTTTCAGGTCAGCAACTAATTCCTTGATCAAGCTCTGTCTCAATGTCGACTTCACTTGAAGCTCGACTTCATTGTAATCAAGAGTTTTGCCAGTTTTGACATCGACTACTTTGATCAGGTGATACCCAAATGGAGTTTTGATTGGGCCAATCACTTTATTCACAGGAGCTTTGAAAGCAGCATCTGAAAACTCTGGCACCATTCGATCACGAGTGAAGAAACCAAGATCACCGCGATTGTTCTTAGCAGATGGATCTTTGGAATACTTCTCTGCCATTTGCTGGAAGTCTGAATCCTTCTTATTCGCGTCTTGAAACAATTTTAATGCTTCTGATTCATTCTCTAGCAAGATGTGAAGTGCGTGAACTTGATCGGTAGAAAACTTGTCTTTGTTCTTAGAGTAAAAAGTTTTTGCAGAACTCTCAGTCACTTTTCCTGTGATCTTCTTCTGAATAAGCATGTTTGCGAGATACTGCTTCTTGAAGCCTTCAAGAGCAGTTTTATACTCTGCTGACTCGTTAAACTTATCTTTCTCAGCTTGCTGAAAGAGAATTTCTTGTTCAATCACATTGTCAAGAACTTGACGCTTTGTGGCTTTATCTTTCAGAACTTGGTCTCTTTGAACATCTGTGAGACCAGCGAGCGCTCCTAAAAGGTCTTTTTCGGTAATTGGCTTACCATTCACTTTTGCTAATTCTACAGCTGCATTCGCAAACCCAGCCAAAAACAAGACATTTAAGCTCAATATTAGGATACGCATAGGATTCACCCCTCTAGTTATTTTTATATTATGCACCAGCATTAGCGGACTGAAAAGTTCATTTCCATACCAATCAACGCATATATCATTTCTGCAGATGAGCCCGTAAGCTCACCGGATGAGTAGTTGGCAGGAACGTTTGGTGGAACAAAGCTCGCTCTAGTCCAAGCAATTCGATTCCAATTAAGCGAGAATACCCAATTCAATAGAGTCTCTCTCCACTGAGGGCCTTCGATTTGTGCTTCAAAAGAAACTCCCATTCCACTGTGAGTAAGATTGAGCAAATCGTAGCGAGCAACGAGTGCAGTAAGAGGCATGAAAATGAATGAGAATCGAGTAGGTTTCTGAAACCATGTTGAGTAGTAGTGAGCTGCGAACTTGTAGCTAAACTGACTCGAAACAGAATTTGAACCGGCTATGGGTAATCCCACAGATGCAATATCCAGAATGAATGAAGCTCCCCAAGGGCGCTTGACATAACCCAACTCACCACCAAAAACGAGTGCTCCAGTGACTCCACCCACAGGAACATATGTAGCTCCAAGATCTCGGAATAATAACCCAGGCACCTTGTACATTCCCCCTTGGGTCAGAATCCTCAGACCAATGAACTTGTATTCACGAGGCTGATCGTCTTTCTGGGTGAGCCTCAAGAACTTCTCAGAGAGATGAGGCAGTTGGTGAAGATTGAGATCTGTAGAATATGCAGATTTCTGATTGCGAGTCGAGATATCGGCATACGACAAAAAAGGATGCCCCCCAATTAAGATGCTGATAGCGAGTAGGGCACCCTTTTTTGGATCCCGACCGACTATTAAATCGATCAGAAAACTGATGATTAAATTAACGTTTAGAGAATTGGTAACGTTTACGAGCTCCAGAGAGTCCGTATTTCTTACGTTCGACTTCTCTTGAGTCACGGGTAATAAGACCCGCTTTTTTGAGTACAGGACGGTATCCTGTATCAATTTCGAGCAATGCTTTAGTAATGGCATGACGTGCTGCGCCTGCTTGGCCAGAGATTCCACCCCCACGGATGTTCATCATAATATCATACATACCAATGGTTTGTGTGAGCTCTAAAGGCTGCAAAACGCGCAAACGGAGCATTTCTGTTGGAAAGTAATCTTCAAAAGCTCTCTTATTGATGCGGATCATACCGGTGTCGCCAGTACGAGGAGCGAGATAAGCTCTTGCGATAGAGGATTTACGTTTACCAACTTGGTGAATTTTTTCGCGAGTTGCAGCAGCCATTAAACTTTTTTACCTTTCTTTGCCGTCAATGCTGATCGGCGAGTTGCTGAGAGTGGAAGAGTTTGTGGGTCTTGAGCAGCATGAGGATGTTTCTCTCCTGCGTAGACTTTAAGTTTCTTCAACTGGTGACGTGCTAAATTTGTTTTGTTGAGCATTCCCTGAACCGCTCTTTCAAGAATTTGTTCTGGGTGACGAGCTAGGAGTTGCTCAGCAGTTTTTTCTTTCAAACCACTAATATATCCAGAGTAATCTCTGTAAATTTTTTGTTTCCATTTGTTACGTGTGAAAACAACTTTTTCAGCGTTCACCACAACAACGAAATCACCGGTGTCTGCGTGACGGGTGAAAGATGGCTTGTGCTTACCCACCAAGACCTTTGCGATCATGGATGCTAAACGACCAACGACTTGGTCCTTTGCGTCGACGATGAACCATTTAGGGGCGTTAGGACCTTTAGGTTCGAAATAATGGGGACCAATCTGCTTCATTTGACGCGTTTTTTGTTGCAACATAGAGGGTTGGAATTACAAGACGAGAGCATCGTAGTCAATGACGAAAAGGAGTCAATGCTTGCCAAATTCAAAATTTAAACCTGTCGACCCAGGAATTTACCCCCGGTTCTCAGGAATTACGACCTTTAGCAGGCTGCCTTTTGTCGAAAAACCAGCCAAAAACGAGCTAGATATAGCTATTTTAGGCATTCCCACCGATGCAGGCACCACTTACCGCCCAGGATCGCGGTTTGGGCCCAGAGCACTCCGAGAATCTTCAGTTCTCTGCAGAAATTACAACCCGAGCCTTTCAGTCGGAATATATAAAGACCTCAAAATCGCTGATGTGGGTGACGTAGCGGTCAATCCAGTGAGCCTACCTAAGACGCTTGAGGCCATTAAAAACAAGACTCGTGAGCTGAAGAATTCTGGATCAAAAATCATCGCATTGGGCGGAGATCACTCCGTCCTCACTCCACTCCTCACAGAGACTGTGGCTCACGAAGGAGAGATCACTCTCATCCACTTCGATGCACACACGGACACAGGAGATGAGACTTGGGGCGAGAAGTTCCATCACGGCACTCCGATCCGAAGACTCATTGAAAACAAATCTGTGAATCCTAAAAAAATATTTCAAATTGGAATTCGTGGACCACTAGGAGATGCTGGACAACTCACATGGACTCTCGATCAAGGAGTTTCCATTCTCAGCATGGATGAATTTCATGTGAGTGGTGCCCGTGATAAGTTCTTCGATAAGATTCGCAAGGTCGCAGGCAAAGGCAAAATTTATATTTCGTTTGATGTCGACGGAATCGATCCTGCGTTCGCACCAGGCACTGGCACACCCGTGGTGGGCGGACTGACTAGTGTCGAAGCTCTCAGCTGTATTCGAGCCCTAAAAGGCTTAAATCTCATTGGAGGAGACGTGGTCGAAGTTTCTCCAGCGTATGATCACGCGGATATTACTTCGCTACTCGGAGCGGCTCTTGCGTTTGAAATGATGAGCTTGATTGCGCTTAAAGCTTAGTTAGGACAAGCAGCTGATAACGAAACTTCTTCTTGTGAGATCACAAGACCTTCGGAATCGACTGTAATGTCTAAAGCGTTTTTTGAGCAGATTCGAGAAGTGCCTTCTGAAGTCACGGAGTGAATATCGCCTCTTTGAAGTTGAGAAATTCTTCTGAATAAAGGCTGAGCAGAATCTCTCACACGCTTTTTTACCGCTGCACATGTCGTTGAATGATCTCTGAATACGAATGGGAACTTCGCAATAATGTTTTTTGGGTAACTAGCAACTTCAACACTCACTACGTAATGAGAAGTATATGTTGTGTTGTATTCACTCTTTTCCTCTTCACATTCTACCGCTGTGAAATCCGCAGTGATTCCTGCGATGGTAGTGTCATCGAGACGATAGAATGTCTCTGCAGTAGCTGCGAGGCAGATGTTTGTGAGTAAAAGGCCTGTTACTAAAGTGATTATTTTCATGGGATGAACAAATATAACGCGTTCAGCCATTTGTCAACTCCTCTTCGTCTTTACTCAAACTAAAGATTTAGTTGACTAAGAACTAAAACCTTAGTTCAATAAGGGTATGACGAAGAAAACCACCACCGGAAAGCTACTGACCGAAGTTGAGCTCGAACTCATGAATTCTATCTGGAAGATAAAGGAGGGCTCGGTCGCTGATGTGATTGAGACCCTACCTAGCGATAGACAACTCGCCTACACATCTGTTTCTACGATCCTGCGCATCTTGGAGCAAAAAGGGGTGTTAAAAAGCAGGAAAGAAGGACGAGGTCATACTTATATTCCCCTCCTCTCCAAGTCAGATTACGAAGCCAAAACCGTCCAACACGTAGTGAACAAAGTCTTCGATGGAACACCTACTGCCCTAGTGAAACAGCTCCTCAGTAGCGTTGACCTCACCGATGAAGATCTCGAATCGATCAAAAAAATGATCTCAGATAAGGAGAGGGCATGAGTTTTTATCTCTTATTAAATCTAATGCTCATTTCTGGATGTATTTTCTCATTCACACTCCGAATCACAAACAAGCGCTTCACTCTCCTCACCGCAAAGTCCGAATTAGCGATGAATCATTTCTTACTCGCTATAGCCGTTGCGATGAGCATTGGAATTACAAACTTGCCTGAGAAAACATTCTTTAAACCGTTTAGCAGATCTGAAATTCGTCAGACAATTAGTAGAAATGTCAGTCAACTTTCTTACGCCGGCCAAGCACGACCTACTTCAGAGAATATACGAATAGATAAACCCAGAAACATGACTCACTTTTGTACCATTCTGATTTCACTAGCACTACTCATCTCTTTTTTTTATTTCTTGAAGCTTTTACGGGACTATTTGGTCTTAAATAAAATATTAAAAAATTCATTTCTCATTAAACGAATCGGTAGCTGCAGAATCCTCATGAATGAATCCATTCGTATTCCATTTTCCTATTTTGGATTTAACACTGCTTATACAGTATTGCCTTCATCGATGCAGACTGACCCTGATCAAATCAAAATCTCTACACTTCACGAACTCCAGCATCATCGCCAAGGAGATACAAAACTTATCTGGGGAATTCAGCTTCTTAAAATTTTCAACGCTTGGAACCCAGCTATTCACCTATGGAGTAAACAGATATCTATCATTCAAGAATTTGCATGCGACGAAGCTCTTTTAGGCCAAAAGAAAATTTCGTGGCAAGCATATGCACGCTGCTTGTTTCAAGTAGCACAATCCGCTCGAAGTCATGAAGACGCTCTCGTATGCGCAACGGGATTGATCTTTATGACGGAAGGCAAAACCCTCAAATGGAGAATAGAAAAAATGAAAACGAAAAACAAAGCATGGAACGCTAGTTTTATCCGCGCAGCACTTGTCACTCTCGGAGTAGTAACGATGTCAGGTCTGGCCTTAGCAGCAAAAGACATTGCGTCGAGCAGAACAATTACGAGAGACGAAGCCTTGGCTCTAGCAACCACATCGAATCAAGGAGCAGGGATACTGGTGACGATCAATGATTCAGTAATGAAAGAACTCAATCATTTCGTCGGAACACCAGAGGGACGCAAGTTTTTTAAGGAAAGCTTAGAGCGAATGAAAAGTCATGAGCCCGTAATCAACCCGAAAATTACTAAGCACAATGTTCCTAGCGAACTAAAAGCTATTCCACTCATTGAGTCTGGATACCAAAACCTTAGGCAAGACTCATTCAGCGCACATGGTGCGGGACTCTGGATGTTCATCAAATCCACAGCTAACAACTATGGAATGAAAGTGAGTGGGAATGTAGATGAGCGTCTCAATGTTGAAAAAGAAACCGACGCCGCAATGAGATACCTCAAGAAGAACTACAAGCTTTTCAATAGTTGGGAGCTCTCTACCCTTGCTTACAACTGTGGCGAGAGTGCAGTGTCTAAGGCTATAGAAAAAACAGGAAAAAAAGATGTCTGGAGCCTTATTGATTCTGGTGTCACTAACGACAACAACTACATACCTAAACTTATGGCTGCGATTCTGATTATGAAGAATCCTCAGTTGTTGGATTAATTTTTAGCGACTACAAGAAATACCCAATAGCGCCAAACCTTACAAAAGTGTCAGGTTTGGCGCTATTAACACATCACAACTACCTTCGAATCTGACACTTTTGTAAGGTTTGAAGACTTCGCTAACTGAGAGCTCAGGCTAAATAATTCCGAGTGAGAAATAAAACTGATTGGACGACTCTGTCTGCCGTGTTCTTGGAATAAACTCAGGATTGAGATTGAAACCCCAATCGAAGTTAGCAGGTCCAATTGGAGTCATGTACCGCAGTCCAATACCTGCTCCAAACTTCATACTCCGATTGAAAGAGAACTCATCGACCAACAAGTTTGCAGCATCCAAGAACGGACCTAACTTCACAGACTCCGAAAGCGCAAAGTCAATCTGAGAGCGGTAATTCACATACGTGAGCGTTCCTTGAATAGAAAAGTCAGTCAAACTCCCATTTCCCTTGTTTCCAATGTTAATTCCCTGAAATTGGAATCCCCTCACACTATTAATGCCCCCAAGAGCAAACTGCTTAAACAGAGGAACTCCTACCTTAAGTGGATCAGAAGGATTAGAGCTTGGGCTAATCAAGTTCCTTACAAAACCTGTGCGCACACTCAGGAACAGTGTTGCAAACTTCATGATGGGAATAAACTCATCAAAACGAGTGAGAATTCGGTTGTAAGCGATTGCCGGAAACTCTGCTTGGGAACCCAAAGCAGGAGATGCAATCTCATAGCTGATGTTTCCATAGAAGCCCTTAGTAGGACTCAAAGGCGAATCCCTGAGATCAAGCGTCAGACTAGGAGTAAGTGCACCAACAGTGAAGAGAGTATTATCACTCGTGCTCACGGCATCTGTTTGAGCTGTTCTCTGAATGGAATAGGTAAGTCCAGCTGATAATCCCCATTTTCTAATGATTGGTTTTTCAAACGTCATTAAAAGCTGAGTGGTTTCATCTCTGAAGAGCTCATAATGGAATCTGCGCTGAACAATCTCAGGACGAAAGGATAGCTCTGGAACCAAAAACCAAGGCCAAGTGTAATTCATCCGAGCTTCGTAATCGAGACCTTCGACTGGATCCCTCACCCTGTTTTCTACGTTTTTCAGCCTTCGATTAACGGAAGCTCCAAGACCAAAAGTATGGTTACTTTTAAAAAGATTCGCATACGTGAGATCAGCAAATATACGAATGCCTACGTCGTTTCGATATCCAATACCAGTAGAAGCTAGTCCACGAGAAGCTTCTTGAACTTGAATGACTACATCTTTAACATCAGCATGCACTGGATTCTGAATAGTTTTCGTTTTCACATCTGAAAATATACCCAAGCGTCGGAGTCTTGACTCAGATTCAAACAATCTTCGTTCTTCCAGTACTTCACCTTCGTCAAATTGCAACTCACGTTTAATGACCTCATCTTTCGTAAGTTCATTTCCTTCAATCGTAATATTACCAGCTTTAAACCTTTGGCCTTCATTGAGCTCAATACTGATGTCTGCCCAACGATTTTTATTGGAGTATTGGATCACAGTAGGCTGACCTTCATTCGTAAAAGCAAACTCAAGGTGACCAAAGTTTCTATAGGCAAGCTTCACAACTTCTAGTCCATCATTGAACATGAATACATTGAGAGGTGCTCCTTCTACTAAACCCAACATCTGAAGAATCTCTGCTTGAGAGAAAGTGGAATTACCTTGAACTTGAATCGCTCGAACAATCGTCTGCTCACCCTCATTGATATAAATTTTAAGATCGACGATTGCTTCATTCTCTCTCACTGTTGACTTAACCGTGAGGAGCTTCGAAGAGAGGTATCCTTGAGAGCGAATCCACTCGACTAAATTCTGAGAAGTTTTTTCGATTTCTTTCTCTGAGAAATATCCTTTTTCAATAATGGGAGGAGCGTTTTCATAAAACTTCCTCTTCAAAGTCTCTTGAGTAATAGCAACTGCACCTTCGAACTGTATTTCTCCAATACGATGGCGCTCACCCTCTTCTATGACATAAATGATTTTTCTTTCGGCAATACTTGGATTTTCCAGAGTACGAGTACTGACCTTAATTTTTGAGAATGCTTTTTCTACATAAAAAGAAATAATTTTTTTTCGAATAGATTCGACGTAGTCTCGACCTAACCCAATTTGCTTCTGCTCATCGATTAAGTCTTGCAGGTCTGATTTGGAATAAACATTATTACCTAAAAACCCAAACTCAACTCTCTCACCTAAATCAATGCTGAACTGAAGCATGACTTGCTGACCACCCATACCCATAGTCTGTGCATCAACAACTCGTGCCCCCACTCGATCTGTTGTATTGATTACATTCTCAATCGTCTTCTTAAAATTCATGAGTCGATCTGAGCTTGGCTCTTTGCCAATTTCTACATTAAGAACAGGCTTGAGTTTTTCATCTAACTTATCGAGGAGTTCGCTCGTGCCTGGAAAACTATTCTTCGCAGGAGATAGTTGATAACCGCTGATGATCTTGGTTTCTTGAGCAAAACTGAGTGAAGTTAATGCTATTATAATTGTAGGAAATATCTTCAGGAGATTCACTTAAACCTCCTTTGGACCTTGATATCAGCACCATAAGATGTTTGCTGAGTTGAAACAGATGAAGCTGACTGTTGTTGCTCAAACGCATTGAACACACCTTGAAACGACAAACTATCATTCAGTCGATATTCTGCGTTCGCTTCCCGCTGTATGTTTGTACCCACTCCGACGGTGCTTCCAACACTCAGACTAAGACGGTCTCCAATTCTTCTCCGAATAACGATCTTAGGGGACGCAAACAGATCTGCTGTTCCTTGTGGTTTAGTTACTGAGTTTCCGATTTGACTCGTCTGAGCTTCGTTGAGCTGGACTTCGAAGCCTGTTTTGTTTTGTAAGTCTTTATTAAAGTTAAGTGAATTGAGAACTACAGTCGCTGCTTCTGTCTGACTGAGTGAAGACCTATTTACATTCGTTTGTCTACTCAACTCCTCAGAAGTAAATCCAATGGATAAGAGTGAGAGAATTTCACTCGTGGGTAACGAAGGATTAGATGTGAGATCTAAACTCCATTCATTGAGTCTTCCGTTTGCTGCAAGATTAATTTTTGTCCTATTAATTTCAGCAGAAGATAAAATATTAAACCTTGGGTTGATCTGAGTAGGATTATCAAAACTTACTTTTCCAGAAAGCATATTGAACTGTCTATCTTTGAAGAACAGCTTTCCTTGGATCAAGTTGGCTTCACCCACAGCTCTCGGAGCAGCCATGCTATTAATGACAGTAAACTTTCCACCCCACTCCGCTTCCATGAGTGAGTTCTTCACCCAGATTCCGCGCTCTGATCTCATATTCACTTTTAGATTAAAAAGAGATTCTTCTGCTTCACTTCCATTGACTCCAGGCATATAGGTTGTGATCTTTCCGCCTGAAAGTCCACTGCCTCCACCAAACTCTTCCTTCGATAATCCAGAATCTGAGGTCAAATCTCCCGATATGAGAAAAGGCAACTCATCGCCAGCAACCTTAAGAGCACCTGATAACTTAATACTTTGGAATGGGTAAATTTTGATTTGGCTATCTCTCAGACGAATCGATAAATCTACTTCAGGAATTCGATCTACAAACAACTCTACTTGTCCGTTTGCGCTCACATCACCACGAGCTAACCCTGCAGTAAATCGCTCGAGACTAAAAACCCCATTCTCAACTGAAATTTGTGATTGGATGTTTTCAAGCGGTGATTCAAGACTAGTAATTCTTACTTCTCCTTGAGATATATCTATATTGCCTAGAATATTTGGCTCTTTGATTGTTCCACCAATTTTAAGACTGAGATCTGCTACTCCTGTGCAATTAGATACTGTATTTGTAAGATACTCGATGAGCCCTAGATCGGCCTCACCTGACAACCAACCATCCAGCTTTCCAGAAGTTGATTTTAACTTGAGTAAAAGATCACCTTCAAGCCCTGTGAGTTTGTAGGTTTTAAAATCGAAGTTGCCTCCCATGAGCTCTGTTCGAACAGGTTCTGAGAGAAGAAGCTGGTGGCCTTGGCGCTTAAGTAAGTATTCTTGAATAGTAAACTGACCATCACCGAGTTCAAATTGACCTGACCTAAAATCAACATCTAAGCTTCCGCTGATGATTGCCTTGAGGTTCAGATCATTAACTAACTTTGGATTTAAAATCATAAACAGCGGAGCAAAGTCTAGTTTTTGTGCCCTTAAACTAATCTTACTTTTGATTGCAGGATTAAAATCATAATCTAAATCCAACTTACCCATCTCTTTCAGTGCATCACCATTGATTTTCCAATTACCTTTTTGACTAGAGATTTTAATTGAACTATCTGGATAAGGTTCTCCTCTCACCGATAGACCATGAATCGATCCTGTTGAAATGGATTTAATAGCTCCAAACTTGCCACTGCCTGTACTGCTCCAATTTATTGCTCCACGAATAGGAAGATCCAAACTTCCAATCCAGTCAATTTCATTCAAATCTAGGTCTTGAGTACTGATTGTCCAATCCACTCCATCTTTGTCGTTGTATGAAATGCTCCCAATGATTTCCTTCCTCTGCTTGACGAGCGAAGCACGATCAATTGCATAGTCACCACGAGTATAGCCACCCACTAGTCTACCGTGATGAACTCGTTCTCCCTTGTACTCTGCGTCTTTGAATTTGAGATCAGACTTGATGATGAGCTCTGACATGGAGAGGCCTCCACGGACTTGCACGTCTCCACTGATGGATCCCGTGAGATCAGTTGGGTACCAGCTAATTTTTTTGACAAAATGATCAAAAATAAAAGTAAGATCCTGAAATTCACCCTTCGTAATAGTGAAGTCTAGATTTGCTTTTTCAATTTTACCTACATCTAAAACACCATTACCCATGTATTGAGTCGTCCCTTGCATGAGTTGTACTTTTGTAAACTCTATTTGGTTACGAGCATCTAAAAAAGAAATTTTTCCTTTCAGTGAACCTAAGTTGAGATCAAGATATGATGCATCTTTCAAATCTGCATCGATATCAATTCGAACATCATCACCAGGTCCATGTACATGAACATCTATTTTTCCAGTACCAATAATCTTAGTTTCTGAAATTGAACCTATGCTACCTAAATTGAATACATCACCTTTTGCTTTTAGGTTATATCCAGAATCAAAACCAATGTTTCCACCTACAATCAGTTTAGATTCACCGATAAGTAAATTCATGTCTTCAGGTGTGAATGCGTTGGAATCAATTTTTGATTTTCCTTGAAGTCTTATCTTAGGTACAGAAAACACTCTTGTGAGTGGCTTTTTCATATCTCGTTTTTGATTATCAAGAACGAATGAATCAATAATAAGGTCTAAGTCTGTTTGAACGAGTAAGTCTTTTTTCTTCTCAAGATTATCAAGAGCGACTTTTATTTTTCCTGTAGCACGGAAGTCGAGAGCAAATATTCCTGCTGCTGCATCTCCTAATAGCCAATGAGGATGAACTTGCTCAAGTTCAATCTCAAGAGGATCAATTCTCAGTGGTTTCGCGCGAATGATTGCTTCTTTGATCGAAACCACACCACCATAACCATACGCAGTGCCTGGTATACGAGGAAGTGGACTACCTGATATTTTTAAATCATGAAGTGAAAGTTGTCCGACCCAAGATTCTTGTGTTGGCTCCCACTCAGCACCAACCTTGAGTGAATCTGCTCTCCAACCGTTGAATACGGGAGACTTCATATCGAGTTGTCCAGACGCCTGTAATGTATGTTTTGAATCTTTCAGATCGCCTGAAACTTTTCCATTAAACTCTGCTGTTCCAGAGAGTTTGTTCTTTTGATCCTTAGGATTTGCAAAAGCCATCAGTTTAGCTAAGTCAACTTTTAGTTTCACCTCGCCCTTTGATGGTAGATTACCCGACGAAAGAACATCTCCATCCAGTTGCCCTGAAGCAGTCACACTTACACCATCGGCAATAAGTTCGACCTGACTTAGTCTCACGAGTTTCGGAGAAGCAATGCCTGAAACTTTCAATTGAGTGACTTCAATTTTTTGGTTCTTCTTAAGGTCATTGAGTAGAAACTCCGAAATGGCTAAGTCCATTCCATAACCTAAAGATCCAGAAATTATCTCTTGCCTCAGAATAAACTTTTCAGCATTCCATCTGACTTTGATTTTTTCGTCTGGAAGATTAAGCTCTACAATCGTCTTTTTGAGACTCAGTCCTTCAAACCTTAGCTTGAGCAACTGATCCCAGACTACATTAATTTTCTGATCTTTCTTCTGGTTATGTTCTTCTTTTTCAGCAGTTTTAAGTTCTACAGAAACCATTCCTTCTTCTATTTCAAAAACCTGAGCTCTTAAATCCCGGGAAAACAACTGCAGCGGGTGGAAGTAAATACCCATTACCTTGGATTGAAACTTCGAACCACCTGGCACATGAGCTATATTTTCTTGCTCGAAAGAAACTTTTGCATCATTGATTGAAATTCCAGGCGGGAAAAGATGAATTTCCAAATTACTAAAATCAGCTTGAATACCAGAGTTTTTGGGAATATAGCGGGTTGCGACTTTCATCGCTAACTTAACAAACGTTTCACTCTGAATGAACTGCATGAAGCCAAAAGCAGATGCAAAAACAATAAAGATAAATAAGTATAGAATTTTTTTTCTTCTACCTATTTTCATTTCTGTCCCAACGTTCTCAGTCTGTACTCAACATCACGATATTCAGAATCTCTTTTCTTCACTTCTTCAAACCACATGATAGCAATTTCTTTTTGTGATACTTTTAGTTGCGCTCTTGCCATCCAGTACATCAGACCAATCTTCATATGACCAGGAAGGAGGTTGTCTGACAAAGTGGCTTCAAGTAATAAAACTGCATCAAACGCTTCTCCGCCCTCGACGTAGGCTGTGCAGAGTAGTTCTATAACAGAAACAATAATCTCATGCGTGTAGCTTTCGGGTCTTTTCTGGATTTGAGTTAAAGCTATTCTAAAATGATCAATTGCTGAAACATAAAGGTTCATCTGCAAGAACCCAATTCCCAAATCAATTCTGTCTTTGACTGAAAGTTCTGAAGTTAATTTATCTTTTCGAAGCGATATCGTTATGTGAGGTTTTTTTTCAGCTGCTACTAATCCTAAATTCAAATCACGATTGAGTTTTTGAATGATTGAATCTGAGTCCTCTACAAGTATCTTTGGAGGTGGCGCAAAACGCGACCTAGGCTTATCAATTCCCGTTTGAACTTCTTTCATGATCAGAGTGAGTTCTTCTTTTTGGATTTCTTCAAGCTGAGTGCGAGCACGCAAGTCATCAGGAAACTGAGAAATGAGTTTCCTCAGCGTATGCTTTGCGTCTTCAAAAAGTCCTTCGTTTCTGAGGATTTGCGCTGTCTTAAGCGTGTCATTCACGTCGAGTTTTTTCTGATCCAATTGTGGAGGGTCTCCACATTAAATTTTACTCGTACTTAGGTAGAAACTCCTCTAAAAAGTGGGTGTCAAAATCACCCTCTTTGAAGAGTTTACTGCGCATAATTTGGCGATGTAAATCAAGATTAGATTTGATTCCTTCGATCACAAATTCGTCAAGAGCTTGCCGCATTTTCGCGATGGCTTCTTGACGAGTAGGAGCATGACAAATCAATTTGGCAACGAGCGAATCATAGTAAGGCACGACTTTGTATTGAGTGTAGATGAATGAGTCTACTCTCACACCAAAACCACCTGGAAAATTAACACCCGTAATCAGTCCAGGAGAAGGAATAAA
Organism: Lysobacteraceae bacterium; assembly: GCA_023657465.1. GTDB lineage: Bacteria > Bdellovibrionota > UBA1018 > UBA1018 > JAGTJX01 > JAGTJX01. Next base: position 767,945 of record JAGTJX010000001.1, on the reverse strand, counting down.
TCTTACAGAATCTTCTGCATTGATTCTGCATTCAATCGCACAGGACCCTAAACGAACATCTGACTGTTTAATGGTCAGCGGAAATCCAGCAGCAACATTAATCTGTTCTTTAATAAGATCAATACCTGTCACCATTTCTGTAACAGTGTGCTCGACTTGGATACGAGTATTCATTTCCATGAAATAATATTTTCCAGTGTCTTGATCGATGAGAAACTCTACTGTCCCCACGCTGTCATAGTTCACTAGCTTGCAGAGGGCTAGAGAAGCTTCGCCCATTTTTTTACGAACAGACTCGGTCAGAATTGAACTCGGAGACTCTTCGATGATCTTCTGATGTCTGCGTTGAACGGTGCAATCACGTTCACCCAAATGGATTAGATTGCCATGCTTATCGCATAAAACCTGAATTTCGACATGTCTCGGATGGGCAATATATTTTTCAATATAAATATCCTTACTCTTAAACGAAGCACTCACTTCGGTTTGTATGCGATCAAAATTCTGAGTGAGTTGCTTAGGAGTATAAACTACGTGAATACCACGACCACCTCCGCCAGCAGCTGCCTTAAGCATCACAGGATAGCCAGTATGAGAGGCCTCTTTGAGAGCATCTTCTAGCCCTGAGACTGCTCTTAGACCTCCTGCTAACAAAGGTACACCTGCATCTTGAGCAATTCTTTTTGCTTGAATCTTCTCACCCATTGCAGCAATTGCAGCTGGATTCGGGCCAATAAAAGTAATTCCACACTCTTCTACTTGTTTAGCAAAATCAGCATTTTCAGAGAGAAAACCATAGCCTGGGTGAATAGCATCTGCTCCCGTGACATCGGCCGCAGTGATGATGTTCGCTACGTTTAAGTAGCTGTCTTTTGGGTTTGAAGGTCCTATGCAAACCGCTTCATCTGCGAGCTTCACATGAAGAGAGCTCTCATCGCTTTGTGAGTATACTGCAACTGTACTGATGCCCATTTCCTTACAAGCGCGGATCACACGTAGAGCAATTTCTCCGCGGTTGGCGATCAGAATCTTTTTGAATTGTTTAGGAGCCATTAAACCTCAACTAAAAACAGTGGCTGACCGTATTCGACGGGTTGTCCGTTCTCTGCAAGCACGCTACGAACTTTTCCTGAAATCTCAGACTCAATTTCGTTCATGAGCTTCATTGCTTCAACAATACAGAGGACATCTCCTTTTTTAACGGACTGGCCATCCTTCACATAAGGTGAAGAGGTGGGTGATGCTGCTGTATAGAATGTTCCAACGAATGGGGAAGTGATTTTCTTAAGCCTCATATCTTCTTCTTGAACTTGAGGTGTTTGCGGTGCGACCTCTACTACTCTTTTTTGTAAAATAGGTGAACTCGTTACAGATCCACCACCATACACTTCGAGAGAGATCTTGTGTTCCTTATTTTGAAACTCAAACTTGTTCACGCCATGATCACGAAGAAACTCAAGTAGCTCTTCAATTTGACCGTAATTCCAGGGGGCATTTGATTGCTTTTTTGCTGGTTTTACTTTTGATTTTACAGACTTTTTTGATTTGTTATTTATTGACTTTTTCAATGTAGCTTCCATCCCTAGTATCAATCTTAAGAATATCGCCTTCAGAAATATGGAGTGGAACCGATACTTCTGCGCCTGTTTCTAACTTTGCAATTTTTTGTGCGCCTGATGAAGTATTACCTTTTACGCCTGGCATGGATTCAATCACTTTGAGTTCAACGAATGTGGGTAATTCAACACCGATCGGACGCTCGTTATAATACATGACGTTAATTTGAAGATTTTCTTGAAGATAGCCAACATTCTCTGCAAGTCTCTCTTCAGAAAGTGCAACCTGTTCGTAGTTTGCGGTATTCATGAAATGATAACCTTCTGAGTCTTTATAGAGGTATTGCATCTCTTTGATTTCAATATTCGCAGAATCCACTTTGTCGCCTGAACGAAAACTTTTTTCGGTTACGTTCGTAGTCAAAAGATTTCTGAGCTTAGTTCTCGTGAAAGCAGCACCCTTACCTGGACTGACATGTTGAAATTCTACGATTTGGTAAGGAACACCTTCGATTTCGAGCTTGAGTCCCTTGCGGAATTGGTTCGTTGCGTATGATGACATAGTCCGTAATTGGTACCTAAGTTAACGAGAAGAGTCAACGCGATATCTCTCGACATGCTTCAGCATATCTTGGAGTTTTTCAATGCGTCTCATCCATTCTGAACGCTTGAGGACTGGATCATCATCTATCGCTTTTGAAGCCATTTTTACCTGATAATCAGCCTGCAATACAATATTACCTTTGTCGTAAGCTTGAGGTTCAATCTCTTTGATGAGGCGTGCCACTTCTTGGTCTTTTGGGTTCAAATAAAGTAGCATTTTGTAAGCGTCTAAAGCCTGCGCAAACTGCCCTTGAATCAAGCAACTCTCAGCAAACAGTCTTTGAGCAACTATGTTATCAGGAGCCTCTCTGATTACAGGTGTGAGCGTTTCAATGACTAGTGGATATCGCTTCTTATCGAATAGTGCTCTCGCCAAGGCCACCCTGCCTCCCATGAAGTGAGGATGGTGTGCGAGTCCTTCTTGAGCAATAGCAATGGCCTCATCCACTAATCCTGCTTTTCTGTAAGCTTCTGAAAGCGGAGCGAAAACTCGGGACTGAGGATCTTCCTGAAATTTTTTTAAATAAGTATAAATCAGAGGATTCTTGATCAAGTAGAAATCCCAGATTTCTTAGTATTCAAGATTTTCGGAGTGATGAAAATAAAGAGCTCTGAACGAGACTTATTAGAAGTCTCAGATCCAAAAAAGTTTCCAATCAGTGGAAGTTTTCTCAAGAATGGGAATCCTGATTCAGCTTTGGACTCTTCTGAAGAGTAAACTCCACCGATCACAAGAGTTGTACCACTCTCAACTAGCACTTTAGTGGTGATATTCCTATCCGCAGGAAGACTCGTGCCTCCTGGACCCGCCGAAGTAGAGTCACGTGAAATACTGAGTTGCATCAGCACACTCTCATCATTAGTCACTTGAGGAGTGACGCTTAAGCTAATCTTAGCCTGAGAAGATTCAATACCTTGAGCAGAACCGGCAGCGTTATTGGTAACTTTTGGAATAAGAATTGGAATACCTTGAACGATACTTGCTGATTCTTTATTCAGAACCACAACCCTTGGTGATGAGACGACTTTTGCTTGCTGCTCACTCTCAGTCATTGCTAGGATCGCATTGATTCTCTCAACACCTGGTATAAACGCTGTTCTAAATGTTGCTCCAAATGCAGCTCCAGATGCAGTAGGCTGCGCTGAAAGAGTAGCAAATTCCCTTCCTCCACTTAGTACCGTAGATCCATTGAAGTTTGATCCTGAAATTAAAGCATCAATTGGATTACCACCTGCAAACGAAGTTAAATACGCTTCACTTGAGTCACTCGCAACACTACCAAAGCCTAAGCTTCCACCGATTGTTTTAGCGAAACCTTCGCTTGCATCAACAATCTTGGCTTCAATCATGACTTGAGGGGTTTGAGTATCCAAAAGCTGAATGAGCTTCACCGTCTTATCAATACCTTCTTGTGTATCTTGCATGACAATACTGTTTGTTCTGCGGTCGACCCTAACAACTGCCTTAACTGCACTATTGGATGAACCTGAATTTCTACTATTCACAAACTCTTGCACTGTCGAGATCAGCTCGTCAGGGTTTGCATAATTCACAGGAATAATCTTTGTGATTCTAGGCTCAGAGGAGCTACTCACATCTTTTAGGCGTTGTTCATCGTTTTTCTGTTGAACCAGTCTTCCCATCGGCATGATCCTAAGCACATTATTGGTTCGATCAGCACCTAAGTTTAGTGATCTTAAAACAATATCCAAAACTTGATCCCAGGGAACGTCTGTAAGTGAGAGAGTTAATCTACCATTCACATCATCAGCGATGATGATATTGAACCCACTTGCATCTCCAATGAGTCGAATGATATCTCTGACTTCCATATCTCTCGCTTGGAGAGTGATGGGCTTCCCTTTAAAAACTTGTTTATCGTGAGCATTTAGAAACTCGCCCATACGATCATCCGCAGCTGCTGCATCAGCAATTTCATCATCCTCTGAATTAGGAGCTGATTTATTTTCAATTTTCTTAGCAACAGTTTTTGGTTTAGCCGCAGGCGCTTCTACTGGGGGTGCTGACGGAGCTGCTTCTCCCATTTCTTTCATAGCAGCTACTACCGCAGGACTTGCAGGAACAGCAATACGTATCGTGTTCCCAGATCCACTCACTACAGGTTCTTGCCATTCTCTCATCTGCACAACCATACGAGTGAGATCTGGAGTGTCATCCACTGCATAAGTAGAAACAAGGCTCACTACGCTTGGGTAAGAGGATGCATCAATAGACTTAGGAGCAGAGTCTAGCAACTTCGTACCTGGTAAATCGATGATGAGCTGACGGTCCTCAGAATTAGGCTGAGAGGTGTATTTGATTGCTTCACTACTCGAAATCTCAATGACGGATTCATTTGATGTTCGGTCTACTGAGAACTTCACAGAACCAATTTCGCTAGCAGCAAATGCAGAAGCACTCTGTATTATAAAGATGAGAGTATAAATTTGATTCTTCATTATTTTTTATCTCCTAAAGATATAGATTGCCAAACATCCTCAAGCTGACCCAATGGGTTTTCAGCTCGTTCTAAAACTCTCACTTCTTTTTTTGTAATCTTCTTAACAACTCCACCCTTAATTCCGACTTTGATTCCTTGGCTAATAATAAAAGTTTTGTCGCCAGGTCCTACGAGCATGGCTCGGACTTTGTCTGGTCCAGAGATCACTCCAACCAAATTGAGTTGTTCGATGGGAATAGTTTCAAGCTCTGCTACTTTCTTGGTCGCTTGTTTCGTGATCACTACCGGCATCTGAAAGGGATCTCTGATCTGCATGAGTTGCTCGACCGTCATCGCTTCTATAGCACCTTCAGTTACTGAAGCATCAAGAGAAGCCCCACTGACAGGAATTGTGTTCTGTGCAGTTTCAGCCCAAGAGTAATTCGAAAAAATAAAATTCATAAAAAAAATGATTGTCATTTTTTCTGACCCCCTGTCTGTGGAGGGCTCACTTGTGTTTTAGAAGCTTCATTTGCAATATCGTCAGCTTTTGAAGCGTTGTATCTGAAGGCGAGAAGTTTCATCTTCACATTAAGCTCAACGTACTTCTGTGTTGGATTAGGAGCCGTGAGATCAAAATCTTCAATGCGAATGATCTTAGATGAGTTAGCCATGCGTTGATAAAACGCTAATAATTTAAAGTATAATCCTTTCACTTCGAGATCAAATGATCGTTGCACGTAGTTTTCTGTAACGGTTTCAACACCTGGCTGCCAACTCACGACTTGAAGACCAATTCTCTGAGCTTCAGTGAGAATGAGCTTCTGAAGTGAAGGTAGATCCATCTCTTCGCTAAGGAGTGATTTTGTTTTCGCAAGTTTTTGTGAAACTTCAATGAGTCGAGCTTTTCTCTCTTCAAGACTTTTGTAAAACTGGTCTTGGTCTTTTCGCTTCTTTCGAAGCGTTTCGATCGTAGTTTTTGAAGTCTGGATATCTTTTAACTTCAGAGAATAATCTGAAGCAGGATCTGTCGTAAATGTATAGTATCCATAACCTAGCCATCCTAAATAGAAAACGGTCATAGGGATTACGGGAAGATAAGCAAGGCTCAAGAGAATATTTTTTGGATTAACGGCCGCCATTTGACCCCGCCTTCCTTACCATCAACTCGAAGTTCACATACTGAACCCCACCGCCAGTTCTTTCGTTCTTCTGAAACCTTGGCTGTACGTTCCCAAAATTAACATTCTCAGAAAGCTTTTTCATAAAATCTGAAACGTAGTTAAACTCTAGCGCTCCACCTGCAATGATGATGTCATCTTTATTTTTCTTCAGCGATCTGATCCATACATCCTGTGGCAAAGCTCCTGAAAGCGCATAAAGCATTTTGAGTGATTGAGATCTAGAGAGCATTAATTTCTCAACAAGATCTAGCTTAGTGTTCAAAATGTTTTCGTTATCTTCTAGCAACTTCTTCTGAGGCTCAAAATTTTTGATTTTATCGACTTCAGCCTTAGCTTCCTTTTGTTCCTTCTGATACTTTGCTAGCACGATTTGAAGCTTATCGAGTTCCTTCTGTTGCATTTCTCCGACATAGCTATCGGCGAAGAAACAAAGAACCACACACGCAACCAGACGAATGATCGGTTCACGAGTATTGATAGACGACTCACCGCTCTTTGGTGCAAGTTTGAATCGCTCCAGGAGACCAATAATTGTTTTCGTTTTTTCACGCAACTCAGTCATGTTGTCTTGAGCTTGAAGCGACTTCTTCTTAGCTAAGTTAATCTTGATCATGCGCCACCCGATCTGAGAGCAAGTCCAACAGGAATGGCAGCTATGGGTGCAATTTCAATTAAGAAATCTGGATTAATTTTTTTGTCATCATATCCCACTGATTGAAATGGATTAATCATTTGGGTAGGAAGGCCCGTTCTCTGTTCGACAACTTGAATGAGCCCAGGAATCTTAGCGCCACCTCCTGAGAGAAGCACGAGTCCAATCGGAGTATCAGTGGCAGAGGCAGCGTAGAAATCGATTGTACGCTTGATCTCGTCTCCTAAGTTCTCAGACATAATCGCCATGAGCTCGCTCACTTGCTGAGGGGCGCCTTCCACTCCAGCGCCTTGCTTGAGAACTTCAGCGTCTTCAAATCCTACACCCATTTGTTTTTGAATTTCTGTTGTAAGTGTTTTGCCACCCATGCCCACATCTTTAGTGAATACAGTCACGCCGCCTGATGAAATAATAATTTTTGTACTGCTAGCTCCGATGTCGACGATGCACACAGCCCCTGCACCGGCTCCTGCATAATTCGCCTCAAAAAGATTGTGCAGAGCGAAATAATCAATGTCTACGACTTTAGTTTGAAGACCCGCTTGCTCCACACACGCCATGTACGCTTCGAGAGAAGAACGTTTAGCTGCAACAAGAAGTACGTCGTATTTGTTGTCTGCGGTTTTACCAATTTTATGAAAATCCAAAATACAATCAGAAATATCAAACGGAATATATTGTTCAGCTTCCCAAAAAACAGCATCTTGTAATTCTTTTTCAGTCGCTGATTCTACCTGTAATCTTTTGATAATGATTGATGAAGCTGCGAGGGAAAGGCAAACTGTTTTTGTCTTGATTTTAGTCTGTGAAATGAGTGCTTTTATGTTTTCTACAACTGCAACAGAGTTCATTACTTCACGATCGACAATAGTGTCTTCAGGAAGTTGAATCATCCCAAAGTTAGAGATGATGTATCCGCTGCCTTTTTTTGTTAATTCAACTGCCTTGATTGAAGAAGTGCCGATGCTCAGCCCAAGGAGATTTTGTCCCCCGCCAGATAGTAAACCACTCATTACACTTCCGAGTTTGCTCAGGATAGAGTTGGCCATAGTTGTGACTAATGCACCTTATCATTGTCACCTGAAAATACTGCCTACGTCAATTAGTCGAAGGAAATTTCTGCCGACTCACCATCGATGAGAAGAGTACTGAAACGATCGAGTCTATGAATCGTCAAATCATTGGCAGGACCCACTGCCATTCCATAGGTATCGAGTTCAGCTGCATTGGAATTTACAGAAACAAAACCTTCGAGCGGATCGTAGCAAAGTTCTGAGAGAACTCTGAGGAGTGAAAGCTCTTCTGCCTGCACTGCTGAAATGAAAGTGAGATCAGGGGCAAGAAAAAATCTCATCATCTGATCCTTAGGTTCTTTGCCCGTATGAGTTTTGCAAGTTTTCACAGGATATTGTTGAAGAAACAAACCTTTCTCTGCATCATTCACTAGTTCAATAAAGTAAGGAGTACGCTCTTGAGAAGATTTTGTTTTCATCTCTTGGATTTGAGTCGCAAGAGTTCTCGCAACTCGAATGGACTTCCACTTCACATAACGATCTTTCACTACAGTGATCGATGCTCCAGCGACAAACAGTATCACTGCAAATGCAATCCAGAGTGTGCGTTTACGGCGCTCACGCTTTTGAATCTGCTCAAAGAGTTCGACTTGTTGCCATTGGTTGTTTTCCCAACGCTGTTCTCTTAAGTCATTGTCATAAATGGGAGCCATGAAAGATCACCTATCCAATAACTATATAATCCACCTACTACTAAAAACGGTCCATACGGTATTGCTGTCATCATGAGTTGTTTTTCCTGAGAGCGAATTCCAACAATGATTCCAATAATACTACCCAAAATAGAGCTCATCAGTACAGTGTTCATTACACCTACTGGTCCAACAAAAGCACCGAGAGCAGCAAGAAGTTTGATATCCCCACCACCCAGTCCTGATCGTTTGCTCATTTTCTCATAGAGCCATGCAAATCCAAAAAACAAACCAAATCCAACCGCAGCACCTGAGACGGATTGAATCAACCCTAAACCAGGCGTAGCCCAACCAGTAAGAAGACCCAGGCCTACTAAACCCAGACTGAGTTCATCAGGAATAATTCTGTGATCAAGATCGATGAAAGTCACTGCAATGAGAGCGGCAACAAACGGTAAGTCATGAACAAAGAGGAGGAGATTTACTCCAAACTTATGAGCAGTAGTCACGAACGCAATTGCAGTTAACAACTCAACAAGCGGATATCTCCATGAAATTGATTTTTTGCAGTTTGCGCACTTACCTCTCAGAAGAATGAAACTCACGACAGGAATATTATTCCAAGGATTAATGGACTTGTTACAATGAGTGCAATGACTTCCGGGCTTAATCACGCTCTCATCAAGCGGGAGTCGATAAATCACTACATTGAGGAAACTCCCTACAATGAGTCCCAATACGAAAATAATTAAAAGTGCCATTTTATTTCCTCTGCACTACCAACGTTTTTTCATGACGACTGCAGCTAGGAGACTCAAAGCTGCCGCCCAACAGACGGCGTAAACGGAAGCGCTTAAGACTACTTGATGATCTAATGCTACTCCATAACTGAGATTCAATCCCAAATGAAACTTTTCAAAATCAAAAAATATCTGACTCAAAAACTTAGATCCTGGCCCTGGGAAGAACTCCCGAAGAAGCGAAAGATTAATGCCGATCAGATAAAACCCTAAACCCAATAAAACAGAAACGGTACGACTACTAAAACTAGAAATCAGAATAGCGAACAATCCGCAGATCCAGCTCATCAGGAAGCAGAGCCAAAGGAACTGAAAGTTTACTGTATTAAATGGACTCTTCACTTGCTCCAGCATGAGCCACCACACAGCACCTAAAATCAGCTGATTGAGCATCAAGATTCCAGCAAGACCAACTGACTTAGAAAGAATGAAATCCACACGAGTGATCTTCTTCGTCAGTACGAGAATTGCAGTTTTCTTCTCCATCTCATTGGGAATCATTCCAGCTCCTAAGAGGACAGACAATCCAAGACCCACCCAAACAATTGCAGTGGCACCCACATCTACTACTACACGCTCAGGTCTTACGAATGTCAAACGAGAGAGCAGAAGGTTTAGGAACTGAAGATTGATTGCAATCAGAAACGATACATAGAACACTCTATCACGAGCTGATTCAAAAAAAACCGAAGTACCAAGTGCAATCCATGCTCTTACTCTATTCATTGTAGCCATTTCTCCAAAGCTGACCCTTGTGTGGTCATACGATGAAGTTTGAACCCTTGATTCATTTTCTCTGAGATGAGTTTTTGAGCGTCTTGAATATTATTAGCTTCAAGAGTGAGGTGATCTCCTCGCACATCTTCCATCAGAAGCTCAATACGTGAATCAGCCTCGATCATGAGAAGCTCACTGGTCTGCTTCTGAGCGATGATTTCGCCGTTCTTCAATATAATGATTTCACGAGCAAGTGACTCGAGATCAGAGAGTACGTGAGAGCTGAAGATGACTCTTTTACCCTGTGCGCCTAATTCTTGGATGAGCTTACGAATATCTCTTCTTCCTATGGGATCAAGTCCACTCATAGGCTCATCGAGTATGATCCAATCTGGATTGTGCAGTAGTGCCTGAGCGATTCCCATTCTCTGCAACATTCCTTTAGAATATTTTGAGAGTTCAAGATCAATGGCGTGAGAGAGGTTTACTTTTTCAAGTACTTTTGGAATCTGGATATTCATCTCATCACGACTCATATGCATGAGTGTTCCCATGAGCTTAAGAAACTGTCGCCCTTTCAGATGATGGTAGAAGTAGGGACGTTCAGGAAGAAAACCTAACTTTGCGCGTGCTCCGTGTGTAAGCGTACTGAGACCGCCGAGAGTCACAGTACCTGACGTAGGTGGAAACAGCCCTACCATGAGCTGAATCAGTGTCGTCTTACCCGCTCCATTTGCACCTAAGATTCCATAAACTCCTGTTTCAGAGATTTCTAAATTAATGTTTTTCAGAATTTGCTTAGGCTTCATCCAGAAACCTTGCCTGATGATGACGTTTACATTCGTTACTTTAAGCATGAGTCTATAGCTTCCTTGAAACTCGTTTTAAAATTTTCTTTTGAGAATGTTTTAGCATGTGCTCGAATCACGTTTTCTTTAAAATCACTTGAGTGACTCTCAAAATAATCTATAGCGCCGCCAAGAGATGCAATGCTCTGCTCTTCAAAGAAAACCCCCGTATCTATCGTCACAGTTTCTGTCGCTCCTCCGCGATTGAGTGCAATCACTGGAACTCCTGAGGACATCGATTCAAGAGGGGTAATTCCGAAGTCTTCCACTCCTGGGAATAAAAAAGCCTTGGCATGTGAATACAGCTTCGTGATCTCATCATTGGATTGCCTGCCTAACCAGCGAACATTATCTGGCAAATCCTTCAGAAGTGCAAAGTCCTGTCCGTCGCCTACAATCATCAGTTGTTTGCTCGGATTGAGCTTAAAATACTCAATAGCTAGGTCTACTCGCTTGTAAGGAGCAAGTGCTCCCACCATGAGATAAAAATCTTTCGGATCGCGCTTCAGACTCTGAAATCGTTCCCAATCTACAAAAGGATGAATCACGAGAGAGTCTCGTTTATAAAACTCTTTGATTTTGGATTGGATGAAATGACTGTTAGCAATCATCAGATCCACTCGGTCTTGTCCTGAAACAGAAACATCCCAAGCTTGCATCTTTGATCGGATTGCTCTTGCAGCTAGCCTAGTTGAAAACGAAGATTTTCCTGGGCCAAAATAATCATCAAACCTTTCCCACATGTAGCGCATAGGAGCATGAACATAACTGATGTGCTTAGCGTTCTTGTTTTTCTGAATTCCCTTAGCTACACAGTGACTGGATGAAATCACGAGATCGAAATCAGATACATCAAGCCTTCCAACCGCGAGTGGCATGAGTGGTAAAAACTTTCGATAATTTCTCTCAATCGATGGAATTTTCTGAAGTGGACTTGTGTGAACCTTAAATGAATGAAAAACTCGGTCTACTGAATTCGGCTGATAGATCAGAGTGAAAATTTCAGCTGACGGGTACATTTCGCAAATCGCTTGGAAGACTGCCTCACCTCCTCGCATTCCCGTTAACCAATCATGGATGAGCGCGATTTTCATAGGTATGGCTTAGAGGTTAAAAAATTCGATTGTTTTTTTAAGGCCTTGATCCAAGTTCACTTTTGCATTCCACCCTAATTTAGTCTGTACTCGAGTGATATCTGGCTTGCGTTGTTTAGGATCATCGGCACGAGCTGGAATGAAACTGAGTTTGGATTTTGACCCAGTGTACTCAACGACTTTCTCTGCAAATTCTTTCACGGTAAATTCATTTGGGTTTCCAAGATTAAACGGACCCGATTCCTTGGATTGAAACATTTTGTATATCCCATCAACGAGATCATCAACGAAACAAAAGCTTCTTGTTTGAGAACCATCGCCATGAATCGTAAGCGTTTTACCCTGAATCGCCTGCATACAAAGCTCAGGGACTACTCGACCATCATCTTTGCGCATGCGTGGGCCGTATGTATTGAAAATTCGAATGATTCCAGAATTTAGGTCACTATAGAGTCTCGCTGTGTGTACGTAAGCTTCAGAGAAGCGCTTCGCTTCGTCGTAACAAGAACGCACTCCTACTGGATTCACATTGCCCCAGTAATCCTCTGTCTGAGGATGCACAAGAGGGTCACCATAAACTTCTGAAGTAGATGCGAGAACGTACCTAGCCTTATGTTCAATCGCGAGATCGACTGTCTTCATCGTTCCGATTGAATCTACTTTTAGAATGACGAACGGAATTTTTTCAAAGTCGATCGGGCTTGCTGGACATGCGAAGTGAAGTACACCTGATAGACCATGAGCTTTTAGATTCTTCCAGCTCCTCAGGTCGATCGGATCACAAACGTCTTGCTCAATGAATTCGAAGTGGGGGTGCTTCAGCACGTTCTTAATGTTTTCTTTTTGACCGGTGACAAGGTTGTCGAGAGCAGTTACTGCGTAGCCTTCGCTCAGAAATCGCTCACACAAATGTGAACCGATAAAACCTGACCCGCCAGTTATCAATACATGCTGCATGATTATACGATTAACATGTTTCGATAAATTGGGTCTAGGTCATTTGCAATCTTATCGGGCGAAAACTTAGCCTGTAATTGCAGCGATTCAGTAGAGCTTACAGGTCTTTTTTTCTCATGATGCAATTCCAATAACGCACCAGACCAGGCAAATGAAGAGGTCGGATTCACCCACACTAAACTCTCTTCAGAGACTCCCATCATGCCTTCTCTGTGAGGCGAAATATCAGAGAGCGCTATTCGAGACTGTGCAATCGCAGCTTCCACTGGTGCCCTACCGAATCCCTCATAGAGAGAGGGAAACAAACAACCGCGTGAAAACTTCATCCAAGACATAAGCTCTGTAGAGTTTGTAAGACTTGAAAGACTCGTCACACCTTCACCTTGAGCATCAGCTGTGACATAGAGAGGAAAAGGCTTATCAACTGAATTTCGATAAGCTTGATATCCAGCAAGGAGAGTTTTCAAATTCTTGTGATCCTTCAGTCCCGAAATACTTAAAAAATATCCTGTCTTGGGAGCAGATGAAGTAAGAGAGAGTGTATCAACATCAACTTTCTCAAATGGGTTTGAAACAATCTGGATATCAGTCCGACTGCCTCGCAACCACCCATCGATTTCTTTTTTTGAAAACTCAGAAATCGTAGAGAGAACACGTGCGTTTTTAGCAAACCGCTTTAAAAGCGAAAAATAATAAATCTTCTGAGCAATACTTCCAAAATGTAAGTGATTGAGATCATGAATCGTCACCATGTATGGAACAGGCAGATAAGGATAAGCGCTGAGGCTCGGTGAGTGGAACGCATTGAATTTGTTTTGATTTAGAATCTTTGGAATCTCTAGCCATTCAGCAGGACTGAGGAAGATAGACTGAGCCACCAGAGTTTGAAATAAAAACACTGAGGAGGTTTTAGGTGTTCTAGCTGAAACCAAAAACACAAGTTCATAATCCAGTTTTCTTGACTTAAGTCCAATCGCTAATCCTTCAACGTATCTTGCGATTCCGTGAGGGAATTCATGAATCATTCTCGCGTCAATGAGGATTTTCTTCATTTCTGTTGATCTCTTCTAGACTCTAGGAAGAGAAGTACTGCAATACACCAAGCCATCTGATGCATGACTTTGCCTTCTAAGAAGTTCACTTGCGTGAGTCCATTGAGGAGAAACACAATCCAAGCAACTCCAATGCCTAAGACTCCAGGGAGTTTTCTCAGATTATAAAACTTCATGCAAAGATAGATCATCCAGACCAGATAACCCAAGAGACCCAGAACTCCTGTGCTCGATAGAATTTCGAGTACGACATTATGGGCGTGCCCCGCGAACACATCCGCTCTACCCTCTGCGATCTGATAGAGTCCTGAATAATCCTGTCCTTGAAGAAAGCCTACTCCAGTAATTGGCCGATACTTGAATAACTCCCAATGGACTCTCCAGAGATCCATACGATCTCTAATTCCTATCGCCTGATGAATGCGATTTTGAATGAGAGGTAAGTTCATTAGAACTACAAGCCCAACTATAAACCCGCTTAAAGAGATCAATTTATTTCTTATACTTTTAATCGAAAACAAAAAGTAAACTAAAGCACCGATGCTTGTCGCAATCCACGCCATCCTTGAATAGCTGAGAAACAAAACAATAAATCCAAGAGCTGCTGAAAAGTAGAGTCGGCGTTTTTTGTTCTCAGGTAGTTTTAGGGTGCGAGATAAATCTAAAATGAAAAATGTTGGAAAAATCCAAATGGATGCGAGAGACAGGTGATGACCCAGGAAACCAATCGCGTGATATCGGTTATCTACACCAGGAATATCTTGTTTGAGTGGAAACCCAGTCCAATATTGTTGAAAACAAATCAAGCTAAGCGCAGTGAATACTAAGACAGCAAGCCACGCTATTTTCTTCAGTTCACTTTCTGAAATGAGCTTCAAACCCCAGGCAATTAAAATTGGTAAAAAAAAGTAAATCTGCTTGAGTAACCCACGAAGGGTTTGAGGCTGAGCAACTTGGTAATCAATTTGGAGAGGAGCGAATGAATAAACGAAAATACTTAAAATAAAAAAACTACTCATGAGGAGGGTTACGTTAAAATAATTTTTTTCAGATTGTGATAGAGGGAGTTTTTTAGTCTTGAACAAATAAATCAGTAGAAGTGTGTTAAAAATCCATTCTGCAATATTCATCGGCGCCATCGCAACCCAAGTCAGGGAAAGATAGAGGAGTAAACTATAAGAAATCATTTTTGAAACATTCCAACTCTGCACAGAGAAAAATCATACCTAATTGGATCGATTGGGTCGATGGATTTTAAGGACTTTGTGACTTCGAGAGCTGTTTTCCAATTCAGCGTTTTACGGCGGGTGAGCCTGAGCTTACGTGACCACCTCCCCGTGTGCGTGTCGAGTGGCATCACGAGCTCATGTGTTCCAAACTGATGAGTGGAACTCTTGAGTAGTTTCTGCCAGGTACCAGGATCGAGAGCGTCTTCTCTCACCATCCAACGAAGAAACATCATCCATCGCTTGCAAGTACCGCCAGATGAGGGGTGAGACAGAAGATGTTTCATTGAAGGTGTGAGTTTCTTCGCACCCAATTTCGTTTTCCATTCAGATATCAATTCATCAAGTGCGCCCGTCAATGAGAGCTTCTTCTGATGAGCAATATCTGCCACATGCTCTGCGATCGAACCATAACTCATTACACTCCTATGAATGAGTTCAGAGATCAGGATCCAGTCGCGCTCAGGGTTAAACCTGTGTACGAATCCTTTCCAAATTTGATTTCGCTCTGAGTCTTGAGCTCTCATCCACTCGGATGGGCTCTTAAACTCCTTAATTCTCTCTAGCCAGATTCCAATCGAGTTTCTAATTTGTTTTACGTTTCCGTAAGCAAAGAGCGCTGAGAAGATTCCTACGATCTCTTGGTCCTTGGGGTCGGAGTATTTCAAAACAAACTCAAGTGGATCTGAAAACAGAAACTCAACCTTGTGGTAGCGGCTGTAATTCTCTTCTAAAAACTTTTGTTTCGACGTCATCGACAATAAATCTTAATCGTTCGCGGAGTATAGATTCCGAGAGTAAGCCAAGACCAGCCCACATCAGATGCCGTCTGAGAGATATCCATGCGATGGACCTCCTTAGTGAGATCAGCGCAGAGCTGTTTTGCATCAAAAGGACGTTCCTGACCTAAACCCATGAAATAAAAATTCTGATGACGCACAAGCGTTGCAGCTGCACCAGGAGACTCACTCTTAATATAGAGTGGCTGACTTGCACATCCGGACAACAAAAGAACGAAGAAAATGATGCATCTCATCTGTACTTCGTTTTGTATCGCAGGTATTTTGTTTTTTGAAGGTGAGTTATTTGCAAATGTCTCTTTTATCAAAAACAGCTTGGATCACGATCTGCTCACTGAGCATGACGCTGACCTCATTTGCTCAAACCCCTCAAGAATCAGGAGACGAACAACCTCCGCCTGTAGCTAACTCGGTGAGGAAAAACCTGAAACTCGACATTGGATGTAAGCGTGAGTTTAGTCATGATGGCCAATACTACAGGCTCGATTCCTTTGATTCTAAAGATGGAGAGAGACTAAGACCTTTCATTCAAGAATATCCAGACGCAATCACTCAACTCGACCTCTATCAGAAGAACAGCAATAATCTCACCAAAGCTGCTACGATTGGAACTCTGGGTCTAATCGCGATCATTCTTGCGAACAATTTACTGAGCGATAGAAATATTGGTCAAACTGGCAGAGACGTTGCAAGATATGGTGGTGGCGGACTCTTGGTGGGTGCTGCGATTTTTTCATTTCTCACTATCAGAACAAACGAAGGACATCTCAATCAAGCAGTAGAAATGCATAATCAACATGCTCCGAATAGCCCTATTGAACTTAAGTTTAACAGCGGATTTGTATTCTAATGAATTGTTATAGTTGTGGGAAGACTCTTACCGAACTCGATTACCGACGCGGAGACACCTGCCCAGGCTGTAGAAGAGACACGAGAGCTTGTAAGAACTGCCAACACTACTCTCCTGGACTCAATAATGATTGCAAAGAACCTTCAGCAGATCGCGTCGTCGAAAAGGAAAAATCAAATTTCTGCGATTACTTTCTTGCTGGAGCACCCACAGCACTAGGCAAATCCCCCACTGACCTCAAGTCAGCCGCAGATGCGTTATTTAAGAAAAAAAGTTAATCTAATTTATTTTCAAGCCACTTAAATCTAAATATTTTTTTAGACCGGTATGAATTTTTAAACTGAGCGAGATCAGTTTTTACATCTCGATAATCAATAATCACTCGCTCTTTTGCATCGAATGATCCACTAAAGAAAATTCCCGTATTCTTAAATTCTTCTTTGACTTTTCTCCAAGGAGGGCACCACCACACAAATCTTGGATTTGCGTGTAAGCAATGGGGTTTAAATTGGAAAATCACTTGATTTTTTTCCATCTCAACGAACCAACGGTGGTGATAATGACCCGCCCACCAATGTCTCTCCACTCCACGAGTACTTTCATAAACACGGTGAGGAGTCTCGAGATAGCCTTCTTTGGCTACTCGCTTGATCTCTGAACAGACAGCCACTGGATTAGCGATATCCTCTAGAGTGTGCCTACAAACAACAAAATCGAAGTACTTGTCTGGAAACGGAAACTTCTCACCAAGACTGAGATCAATTTGGTGATAATTCTCTTTCTTAAGGTCGAGCACACCTGGACCATAAGAACCCTCTCGATTCATGGTTTCATATGGCATCACGTCAATCATGTGAGTGGCGATCTTGCAGGGACCAAACCATCCCCCGATATCGAGAATTTTTAAACCTCGACCAGAAAGAGTTTCTAATTTTTTATATAAAGGATGCTTTGAATCCATCGCCCTGCGAAACTATCATAGTAAAAACTATTCCACAAACTAGTCTTGTTTTGACCTATTTAATCAGATAAACATTAAATTAATGGACGACAAGATCCCAATGACCCTTGAGGGCAAAAAAGCATTAGAAGAAGAACTCAAACTTCTCACCCATGTTGAGCGCCGTGCTGTCATCAAGGCGATTGAGATCGCACGCGGTCACGGAGATCTCTCTGAGAACGCAGACTACTCTGCAGCGAAAGAACGCCAGAGCTTCATCGAAGGCCGGATTCAATCTATTAACTATTCACTCGCGCGCGCACAAGTGATTGATACGACTCAAATCAAAACAGACAGAGTCGTATTCGGAGCGACTGTACTTCTCGAAGATTCAGAGGAAGGCAAAAAACTAACTTATAAAATTGTCGGTGTCGACGAAGCAGATATTAAAAAAGGGAAGATCGGAATCACTTCTCCCATTGCTCGGGCGCTCATCGGCAAAAAAGAAGGGGATGAGGTAGTTGTCAATGCCCCCAAAGGCGAGCTCCGCTACGAAATCATCGAACTCCGCTACGAGTAAACTTTCCAGTGGAAAGTTTGTAGAGTCGGGACTTCAAACCCCGATTCAATTCGTAAAAGGTGTGGGACCGAAACTCGGTTCTATTTTCAAATCTCGCGGTGTCGAAACCGTAAGAGATCTTCTTTATTTTTTCCCTCGTGAATACGAAGACCGCCAAAAACTCAAACGCATCTCCGATGTCATTGCAGGAGAGAAGGCCACAGTCGCTCTTGAAATCATCAGTACAAAACGTATTCCTGTCAGATTCGGTAAGTCCAAGTTCATTCTAGAAACTCGCTGCAAAGACTCTAGTGGTGTGCTCTCTCTCAAGTGGTTTCATGTGTTTCAAGGACTAGAAGTAAAACTCAAAACAGGTGCGCAGATTCTCGCAACGGGTGTCGTGAAAGAATACCGCGGTCTCAAGGAAATCATCCATCCCGATATCAGCTGGAGTACTACTGCTTCGACTGAAGCCATCGAACCCGCAGTCACTCAGCACATTGGGCGCACGATTCCGATCTATACAGAGATTGAAGGAGTCTCGACCAAGCTCCTTCGCACCGTGCTTTGGAACGCATTGGATCGTTACATTGATCAAGTGCATGAGGATTTGCCTGAGGAACTACTCAAAAAATACGCACTACCGCGATTAAACTCTGCGATTTATGAACTCCACTTCCCTTCAGACAAAACCAGCTTGAATGAACTGAGCGAGTTTAAGACTCTTGCGCATCAGAGACTCATTTACGAAGAGTTTCTCAAGTTCCAGTTCATGGTTTTAAAAAATCGCTCTGAAAGACAATTTAAAATGGCTCTGCCCGTTGATCAGAAGAAAGCAAAAACGATTATTAATGAAATCATTCCGTATCTCCCTTACACATTGACTGGGGATCAGAAGAAAGCGATCGCAGATATTCTGGGAGATCTGGAGAAGCCGCATCCGATGAATAGACTGATTCAAGGTGATGTAGGATCAGGCAAAACTATCGTCTCACTCCTCACTGCTGCAGGAATTCTTGGATCTGGTTATCAAGCAGCGCTCATGGCTCCGACTGAGATTCTCGCTGAACAGCACTTGAAGAATGCCAAAATCTGCCTTGGGGGACGATTCCCTGTTTATCTACTCACAGGCAAAACTTCTGCCAAGGAGAAGAAGGCCATCATTGCGGATCTTGCGACAGGTGAACCCGCACTGGTGATTGGAACTCATGCTCTCATTGAGGATCCCGTGAAGTTCGAGAACTTGGCTCTCATCATGATTGATGAGCAACATCGATTCGGAGTAGAGCAGAGAAGAGCACTGAGACAGAAATCCAAAATCCCATCGCATCTCCTGATTCTCACTGCGACTCCTATTCCTAGAACTCTTGCACTGACTGCGTACGGTGAACTTCACAATACTCAAATCAAAGAAATGCCTCCTGGAAGAATGCCTGTGAATACGCGAGTGATCACTGTGAATCAGAGAAACTCTGCTTGGGCTCAGATCCGTGAAGAGCTAAAAAAATCTCGACAGGCATACGTGGTCTGTCCTCTCGTTTCTGATTCTGAAACTGAAGGGTTTGAAGATTTGAAATCTGTAGAAACTGAAGTCGAATACCTCTCAAAAGAAGTGTTTCCAGACTTTAAAGTGGGACTCCTCCATGGAAAAATGAAGTCAGAAGAAAAAAACCGCGTAATGAATGCTTTCAAAGCTGGTGAGATTCATATTTTGGTCTCAACAACAGTGATCGAAGTCGGAGTCGATGTACCCAACGCTTCGATCATCATCATCGAACACGCAGAGCGATTCGGGCTCTCTCAGCTCCATCAACTGCGTGGAAGAGTGGGTCGCGGAAGCCATGCGTCACTCTGCCTACTCATGACAGGTACCCGAGTGAATGAGTGGACTGAGAAAAGATTGTCGATCATGGAGAAGACGACTGATGGATTCAAGATTGCAGAAGCCGACCTCGAGTGGAGAGGTCCAGGAGAGTTTTTGGGTACTCGCCAAGCCGGGGCTCTGCCTTTTAAACTAGCTAACCTAGTACGCGACCAAAAGTGGCTGGAATTAGCACGCACTGATGCTGAAGTGTTAATCGAAAAAGACCCTACTCTATCGAGCCCAGAACACAAGAATTTGCGTCAATTTTTTATCCGAGAAGGTAGCGTACAACTGGATCGATTGAAGACATCTTGAGAACCCACTCGGTTCTTGAGAGAATGTTCAGATGAACATTCGCAACATCAAATTAGCATCCCTACTCATTCTTACTTTTTTAATTCAACCCGCAGAAAGTGCATTCTCAAAAGGAAACTCACTTTCTTGCGAAATTGTCCCTGCAATTTTCCAAGGGTTCTTAAGCCAACATTATCTTCCACCCAAGAATGAATCTGAATTAGAAGGTCGAATCATCTCTCAGTACATTGATTCCTTAGATCCCCTGAAATCTACTTTTCTGAAATCAGACATCGACACTATTACTGCTGCTTCTGTAGGAATGCTTCAGAAGTTAGGAACGGATTGTTCCATCATTGATCTTCCAAAAACCATTCTAATCAAACGCATTGAAGAGAATCTCGAATTCGTCAAGTCAGTAGTGAATGATTCTCAGTTCAAATTCGAAGAAAACACTGAGATCCTTCTCGATTCTAAACAAAGAAAATGGCCAAAGACACTCGAAGAAGCAAAAGAGTTTCGCCGCAAATACATTCAATTCCAAATCGCTAACTACATTGCTTCTGACCTCAAAATTGATAAAGCTAAGAAGCAATTGGTTCATAGATATGAATTACAGGTGAAGCGTTACAAAGAAATCAAAGTGGATGAGATTTACTCTCTTTTCGTTGATGCATTCGCAAATTCACTCGATGCTCACTCAGGATTCTTAGGACGTGACGCTCTTGAAGATTTCCAAATCTCCATGCAACTCTCGCTGGAAGGTATCGGAGCTTCTCTCACATGGGATGATGGATACACAACAGTAGACAGCCTCATTCCAGGTGGAGCTGCTGAAAGATCAAACGAAGTACAGCCTAAGGACAAAATCATCGCAGTTGGACAAGGTGATAAAGAAATGGAAATGATGATCGATGTCCCTTTAAAAGATGTAGTTCGTCATATTCGCGGCAAAAAAGGAACAACAGTTAAGCTCTCCATCCTTCGTGAAAGCAGTGAAGGCACAATCCGAAAAATTGTTTCCCTGAAGAGAGACAAAGTCAGCCTAGAAGATGAAGCTGCAAGACTCGTCATGACCAAAGTCAAGCGAGGAGACAAAGAGATCAATGTCGGAATCATCGATCTTCCTTCGTTCTATGGTGATCTCTCTAAGAAAACTAGATCTTGTTCAGAAGACATGAAGCGTATGATCGCAAAAGCAAAAGATCAAAAAGCTGAAGTTCTTGTACTCGATCTTTCTAAAAACGGCGGTGGTCTACTCAACGAAGCAGTAAAAATCGCAGGACTATTCATTAAGACAGGTGGAGTTGTAGCTACTCAAAGCAGAAACGAAAAACTCGAAATCCTAAGAGATGAAGACGATGAAGTTCAGTGGAATGGCCCCCTCGTCGTTCTTACTAGCCGCCTATCTGCAAGCGCATCTGAGATTGTCAGTGGAGCACTCAAGGACTATCACCGTGCTGTCATCGTAGGAGCCAATCACACCTTCGGAAAAGGGACAGTTCAAGCCGTACTTAATCTCCCTTCGGATCTTGGAGCATTGAAAGTGACTACCGGTATGTTCTTCATCCCTGGTGGACACTCGACTCAATATGAAGGCGTGAAAGCTGATGTAGAACTTCCAGGAATTTTTTCAACCAAGGATATTGGAGAGGCTTCTCTCACTTACCCACTCCCTGCACAAAAAGTAAGCCCATTCGTCAGTGCAGCAGCAAACGACGATGTAAAGCCTGAGTGGAAACCTGTTGAATCTTCATGGGTCAAAAAACTCAAGAGCGCTTCAGAAGCAAGAGTGAGTAAGAGTGCAGAGTTCAAGAAAATCAAAGAAGAACTCATTGAAATTGAGAAGAAAAAAGGCGTGATCAATCTCGCTCAATCACTCAAAAAACAAAAAGAAGAAACAGATAAAGACAAAAAGTCAGAAAAGAAACTCGGCAATGGTGGAAAACGTAAGAACGACGAGGAATACTTGAAACTTCCTGAGATCAAAGAAACTATCGAAATAGCCGGCGATTATTTCAAAATTACATGATTAAAAAATCAAGTGTTCTAGGCTCATTCATTAAGACGAAGCGAACCGAACTAGGGCTCTCACAGAAAATGTTGGGATCACTGCTGGATCCTCAAGTCACTACTCAGTTCATTTCGAATATTGAACGAGGAGCTACCCCACTTCCAGCTGTTCACATCGCTAAGATCTGCTCTAACCTCAAAATTCGCGAAGAAGATCTTATTTTTGTCATGGAGAAGGAATATGCGGATAAGCTCAATTTGATAGTCGGTCTTCCCCCAGGATACTCATCAGGGAAGACCGGTTTGCCTGAATGGTGGTCAAACCTTGCTCAGCTCTATTTAAACGCTAGCCAAGAAACCCAAGAAAACTTTATCAGGACTTGCGAAGATCTATTCCCTTCGTTTAAAACAAAGCCATGATTTTTAGACCTCCTGGATCCAGGAAAAACAAATCAGCAGAAGTCCTCACTCAAAACGGATTCGCCCAGAGCTTCGATGGAACTCGAATTTTCTATAGCAAAGAAGGCGAAGGTCGTCCTCTGGTATTTGTTTATGGGCTTGTTTGCTCAAGCCTTCATTGGACTTACCAAATAGAACATTTCAAAAATGGATATCAAGCGGTCTGGTCTGATTACAGAGGGCATCATCATTCAGAAATGCCTAAAGACATCTCGACTCTCACCATTGAAACTATGGCGACTGATCTACTCGCAGTACTTGAACATGAGAATATCAAAGACGCGATCTTCTTAGGTCATAGCATGGGAGTAAACGTCGTACTTGAGCTCTATCGTCAGCAGCCAGAACGCGTGCGTGGATTAGTACTTGCCAACGGAACACCCAGATCACCTTTAGAACATATTTTTAGAAACAACCTGTCCCTCGCTGGTTACGATTGGTTGAAACGTATTCACGCGCTCTCTCCTGACATGATGAAGAAACTCTGGAAGCTTCAGAAGAATAACCCTCTCACGAGACTCCTTATTCAACTGGGTGGATTCAACCCTCACTTAACCCCCAAGGCCGATATTGATCTCTATGTTGATCAGGTCATGGAAATGGATCCAGCACTTTTCATTCAAGTCATAGGACAATACCAGAAGCACGATTGTACCTCTTGGTTACACACAGTGAATGTCCCTACTCTCATCCTGGCGGGAGAAGAAGATCACATCACACCGATTGAGCAGCAGAAGCTCCTTCACCAACTGATTCCAAACTCACAGTTTGTTTCGATTAAGCATGGCAGTCACTGCCCGCAGATGGATCTTCCAGATCTTTTCAACATGTCCGTTCAGAAGTTTTTGGATGAGCAACAGTATTATTCGCTAATGCCACGAGAAACAACCCACTCAGACCAAGGGAATCTCCAGTCGACCCAGCGTGATCCATCCACACCTTTCTCCTGAAGAATTCTATTAAAAAGCGGAATACATGACTGACCTAGACATCGACCTTCTCCGACGTGAGTAGAAGCACGAATTTGTTCGGGTGAGCTCAACTTTCCTTTTTCGATTCTGCTTTCGACTTCGCCACGAGTAATGCCAAGACATGCGCATACTTCATCTTCCTTCGTGGATTCGATTGCTTGAATGCCTTTTTTTAATTGAATGTGCATGTGTGAGTGGACTTCGGTCTGACAAGCAAGACGCTTAATTCCATCAACATTGATCTGACAGAGTCTACAACTACCGTCAGGACAAGAGAGGACATCTAGTTCTCTTGCTACGCCGAGTTCAAAGAGAGCTTGAGTGACACTGATACCTGCTCTCACCCTACGCTTATTACCATCGAGACTCACTTCAATCGTCTGATCAAGAGGAGTGTGAGTCACTTCTAGCTCATCACCGAGTGAAGGAACTAATTTGAATTGTCTCGTCTCATTCACGAGATGAGAGGGAGTTTGGATTTCGATGAGATGTACTCCAGGGAACTCCGTATCTACTTCTGTTTTGAGTTCAGTCATCATACGTCCTTGAGAAAGACGATCACCCTGCCTGTTGACGAGTGTGACGAATTCTCCGGTCTTCAGTCGCTTGGCATGATGAGTAGCTACTGGCACGACTAAACGTGCCTCAGTCTTGTCAGTCGGTTCATTGATGAGTGTGATGGCACGAGAGGGACAAGCCTTAACGCAGATACCACAAGCTGTGCATTTGTCTTCAATGAGTACACGCTCTAATCTCACGCCATGCTTGACGATTTGAATCGCAGATTCTGGACAACGCTCATGACAAATTTGACATGAGATATCTTCAAAGCACTCGACTGAAGCCATGAGACCTTGTTGATGAAGTCTTTTAGGAACTCCAGCGTATTTCTGAATTTGAGTCTTAGTTTCTTTCTTGATCCACTTTCCTTCGTATTCTACGACGAAGGGATCATCCAAGTGAGAGTCTCTGGATCTAAGTTTCTGTTTAGATTTTTTAAATATTGAATCGATTCGGTCTCGATCATGTCCAAGATCTGTTATGAGTGATTTAATCATTCTTGTAGCTACGAAACGTGATGAGTTGAGTTCCAGATCCCAACCTTCAATATCATTCTCTCTTACTTCCCCAGAGTGTTGAGTGAATTCAAAAAGCATTGAACCTGCTGGGTATTCTCTAAATGGAAGCTCATGAGAGAAAGGTCCTGCAGAGATCACACGTGAGACCGTGAGAATTCTCACACCTATAGTGTCTTGAACTCTCAAATCCCAAAGTAGTCCGCCTTTTTCGGTGAGCGAAAGTGGAGTACCGAAAATAATCTTTCCACCAGTACTCATGAACCTTCGCTGCTCGACTTCCCAACCAGCGATTTTTTTCTTACCCCAGAGCGACTCATTGCTCTCAATACAGACGACTTCTTTTGCTCCCATCTCGAGGTACTGAGATCCCAATCTCAATGCACGATTTCCGGTGCCTAAGATGACAAGAGTCTGATCCAGTCTGATTGACTTTGATTTTAGAACTCTCATTGCTGTTGAAACAGGAAGGAGTCCTTGTGATCTCGATCCAGGGAATGGATCTGAAATTTCTTGAGGAAGCGAAACCCTCACCAGTGCGCGAGTCTGAAGTCTATGAATTCGATGTTGTTGATCTTGAGCGATGACCACGCCACCTGTTCCCATTTGAGGAATAAGTCCACGGACTTGAATTCCATTCTCTCCTAGAATCCCAACCTTCAGTCCTACGCGCGAACATTCCTTAGACAGTGTAGTGACACCAATGGATGGCCAATGAGCCACTCTCGGAGCAGGAGCAATCACGACATCAAATGATCCATCGCGTACGATCATGACCATCTCGCAATCGATTTGAGTGATTGAGATACTACCTGATCAAGAGGTCCATCAGATCCCGGTACGAGTACGATTGAATCTGATTCACCAAGCAGAGTGGCTTGCTCAAGATCATCCCATTCAAAGAGTACTCTGGTTACCATCCCCGAAATTGAGAATCTTTCCCAATGAAGAAACTCTTCGCAGAACTCAGAGAGTGAACTCAATGTTTCAGAGTTTGCGTAAGGGAGACTCAAGGGAAATCCTGAAGATTTCGTCCAAGTGAGAAGCGTTGAGGGTTTGAATACTTTTAACAAGTTCCTACTCACGAGATCTCTGGGTGGTGAGCCTTCATAATCTGAGAACGCAATGAGGTCTTCCCAAACTCCGATTACTGAAGGATCTAAGAACTCACGAGACTGTATCAACCATTCTTCCCAGAGCCTGACTCCCTTGGGTGACGGAAGTGATTGCGAAGCACATCTGATCCAGGAGTTCATCCTAGGCGTCCAGTAGAGGACCACACCTTCAGGAGACCTGATCGTCTTCATCTGTTGGTCATGATAAACTCTGAATCCAGAATCGAGCCATTCACTGAGGCTCACTCCGCAGAGAATTCTCTCAGGACCTAGTCGCTCTCTCACATACTCGACGAGCTCATTGCGGTACCTGATAAGGTCTACATCATAAAGTCCGCCGATACTGACAGCTCGGTAGTGATTAGACTGAGCGCCAGAAAATCCTGGAAACCTATGTACAGCCTTAGCCCCTTCAAGAACTTGGGAGTTTAATCCAGCATCTTGTGCCTTGAGATAGAGTTCTTCGATTTGATCCCATTCTTTTTCGAATTTGAGAGACTTAAGAAACAATCTCGTACGAGCGCGCAAGTGAACGGTGTCGGGATCATGGAATCCGGGTGTTTGAGACTTTAACGGAGACCAAGATTCTATTGCTCCTGGGAATTCGGGTTGAAGGAGTTTGGCTACAGACTCCAGTGAGCCCGCCTTAAGATCTTGACTCTGAGTCTTGAGATTAGAAACTCTAGGATGCATGGGGCGAAACGGAAGCTCTGAATTCTCTAAGAAGAAATCTACTTCAGGATTCAAGATGGTGCAGAGAATACCCTTAGAAATAAAATGGCTGGCAGCTATGAGTGGAGCAACACCTGTACCAACTAAAACAACTCCATAATTCAACATCAGTTTTCCAGTAAGTTTCTCATGACTCTCTTCATGGCCGTGAGGACTTGTGCTTTTTTGTATTCACTGTGCGCACTACGACCTTTTTCGTTCTGCGCGTGATTCTCATGATCAACGATTTGGATTTCGTAGGGATAGAAGAATCTGACTTCCTTCTGTAGGAACTTGAGATCCATTCGATCCGCAATCTTAGTAGCTGCTTCGGAAAGATCTCCGCTTTTAGAGAGTTGCTTAATCTCTCTTAAGTCAGAGTAGAGTGGATTAGAAAACTGAATGAGCTGCCTGCAAGTGAATTGAAGACTACGATAATGTTCGCTTGTGTGAGGATTTTCTCCCGCAATTTTATTGGATTGCTCAATGATCAAATTCAATCTCGATCTCCAATGGTCATCGCTTGAAAGCTGCTCTGATTTTAATGTCTCAATTTCATTTTCGAGAGCTTCGAGATCTACGAGTGTATTGCGTGAACGACTGGGTTTAATGTTTGCAGGCATGATGACCATCTCGTCTTTAAGAAACTTCACTACTCTCAGAGCATCTAATGGTGACTGAGTGATGAATCTCAATCCTACTCTATCGAATAACTCTTCAGCTACGTTCTCTGGTTTATGAAGAAGTTTAAGTAAGATGGAGTCTCTTGGCTTCTTAGGTTTGGTTTCGAAAGCGAAAAGATCCACTCTCGATGGGTCATCCTCACGTGTTCCTAAGTAAAGCTGGCCTAATTCATCTCTGTGAATGAACTTATAGAATCGATCGAAAATCTGCTTTTGAATTTCTGAGATATAAGGAGCTCTGACGTCTTTATCAATGTGGACAATGGTGTGTACTACACGAAGGAGTGAACAGGCCCAGTTCCTCAAGTTCATTCCTGAAGAATCATTTTGTTGTCCTGGAAGACTGAGACTAGTCATTAAGAAGAGATCTCTGATATCGGTGAGCTCAGTAATTTTTTTTGGAATTTCTAATTTCAATCCATCAGAGCTATCCGGCTGGAGAAAGTAGCGCTTCACGAATGCAAGAGCTTCTCTATAGTTTCCTAGAATTTCTGCCTTTGCGATTGGGTCACTGAGATCAAGTCCGTAGGACTCCATGAACCGATCTACATCTCCTACTTTCTTCATCGGGAAGTAAGAGAGACCCTTTTGAGTATCAATAATAGATTTGCCACGGATCAGGACATCAAAAACCTCTGCTGAGAAATCATATTTTTTGATGATCTGTTCCAGTTTCACTGTGATACCGAGTCTCCCTCTCCTCTAGGGTCATGTGCCCCCCAGACAAGACCGGTTGCAGGATCACGCTCAAGTGCATGTGCATGCGCAAGTTCGCGAGCCATTTCGACTTTGTAACCCATGCTCTGCAACTTCTCGGCTACATCAGGAGAAATTTGAGATTTCTCAATGCGAAGTTTTTCAGGTTTCCACTGATGATGAATACGTCCTGCATGCATGGCATCGGTGATCTGCATTCCGAAACGTAAGCGATTCATGAGAATTTGAAACACACTCGTAGTGATACGTGGACCACCTGCAGCGCCTACTACGATTCTGTTTTCGCCATTCATATCTCTCACAATGGTAGGAGACATTGAGCTCAGTGGTCGTTTCTGACCTTGAACCAGATTCGCTTCTGAACCTAGAAGTCCAAACATATTTGCAACGCCAGGCTGAATACTGAAGTCATCCATCTCATCATTCAGAAACACGCCTGTGCCTGGAGCAATGAATCCTGAACCGAAGTTATCATTGATTGTTGTAGTAAGAGCGACAGCATTACCCTCAGCATCGATCACACTGAAGTGTGTCGTGTGCTTGAAATCTTTAGGATTGATACCTGAGCCCTTCACTTGAGATGCAGAACCTGAGCTAAAGGTGTCACTCCATCTTTCCTTGAGATAAGACTGAGACAGGAGTTGATCTAGAGGAATCTTAGTGAACTCTGGATCGCCGAACCATTGAGCGCGATCAGCGAATGCGAGTTTCATCGCATGCGCTTCAGCATGAAGAGTCTTTGCAGAGCCATATCCGCGATCGAGCTGACCTTCTTGGTCTGCAAACTCCATGTACTTCAACATCTGTATAATCAGCGTTCCACCAGCAGAAGGGGGTGGCATTGTATAGATATCGAATCCATTAAAAGTAGTCTGAAGGGGCTTACGAGTTTTGACTGCGTAATTCGAGAGATCGTCTTTGGTCATGAGACCACCAGCCGACTTCAATCCAGCTAATATCTTCTGCGCTACCCAACCTTCGTAGAATCCTTTACGACCGCGGGCACTGACCGCAGCGAGGACTTGAGCGAGATCTGGTTGCTTGATGATGTCACCGATTTTTTTATTACCGAATAGTTTCTTAGCTTCACTATTGAAATCTTCTCTACGTTCTTCGATCCCACGTTGCATGTACGGAGTGACCGTAATTCCTTGCTGTGCTCTACGAATCGGCTCACTGAAGAAGCGCGACCAAGCGAGCTTTCCGAACTTCTCATGTGCGGTACTGAGTCCAGCGACGACACCAGGAACTCCGACAGCAAGTGCGCCGGTTTGCGAGAGATCTGTTTTGGGTTTCCCGTCTACGACGAACATCTGAGCGTGAGAAGCATCGGGAGCTTGCTCACGGTAATCAATGACTTCGCATTCTTTGTGCTTGGTGTTCTTAGGTGATGGACAATAGAGAAGGAATCCGCCACCGCCGATTGATCCTGCATGAGGGCGAGTGACTGCTAACATCATTGCGGTTGCGATCGCTGCATCGACTGCGTTTCCACCTTGTTTAAGAATATCTACGCCCCACTGTGATGCGACTTCATCATCAGAGACGACCATGCCCTTCCATCCGGCATGAGCACGCACTCTTGCACTCTCGTCTTTCATTGCAGACAACTCACCAGGAGGAAGCGCTCGCTCATACAGAGAAACGCCATCATCCTCTGTAACGGGCGAAACAGAAGTAGTCGATGAGCAAGCTGAGAGGAGGATTAAGAGTGTGTAGAGAAAGGGTTTCATCGGCCTCATGCTAGCACTGGGTTGGTTGTACGATCCACCGTAATCTCAATTTATAGACTCAGTGCATCTATTTAAGATTACACTTTGTAACTTAAACTATAGACAACTTCACGCTGCACAACTACAAGCTCCTCCAAGATGCAAACGTACACAAACTACAGAGATCGATTACGATCCGAGATGATGACGAGAACAGCGAAGAATTCGCGCTACTCTCTTCGTGCGTTTGCGAGAGATTTAAAAATTGAGCCAGCGCGTCTGAGCGATATTCTCAATGGCAAGAAAGGGCTCTCCCGTTCAGCAGCAGAACAGTGGGCCCAAAAACTTGGTTGGGACGACACCGAAACAGAATTTTTCTGCGACCTCGTTGAAAGCGAGCACGCAAGAAACCCAATCAAACGACAAATCGCAAAACGCCGAGCACTTGCAGCTCTCGAAAAAAACTCAAACTCACTCACTCTGACACTAGATGCATTCCGAACGATCTCGGACTGGTACCCGATGGCCATTCTAGAGCTACTCAAACTCAATCGTACTGTTCACACCTCTTCATGGATCGCTTCCGAACTCGGCATCACACCGATTCAAGTGACTGATGCACTTGAGAGACTTGAACGCTTAGAACTCATCGAGCGCAAAGACTCAAAATGGATTCCCATACCCGATGCAGTTCTCTCTCCTGATGGAGTCCCTAGCACTGCAATCAAATCATTCCATGATCAGACTCTCACTAAGGCCATCCAAGCGCTTTACACTCAATCTGTCTCAGACAGAGATTTCTATACCTACGTCATTCCTGCAAGGTCCAAAGACCTGCCTGAGATTCGTTCGCGCGTAAGGAAGTTCATCACGAGTCTCGTCACAGAATTCGGCAATGTATCTGGGGCAGACACCGTTCTCAATTTATCGAATCAAGTCTTCCAACTCACTCAACCCCTCTCAGAAGGAGAAACAGAATGAAAACATTAGTAGCAATGATCGGAGTCCTACTCTCACTCATTCCCCAAGTCCAAGCTGGTGGTGTCGGTAACGGCGGAATGGCATATGTGTGCAGGAAGCCAAGCACGGGCGAGATCTACTTTGCTCAGCTCCTAGACCTCTGGGAACCCGACCACAAAATGATCATTCGAGATAACGAGAGAAGCGTTAAAGAACAACTCGATCGAGCGATTTCGATATTAGGAGAGTTTTTTCCATATGGCAGAAACGAGATTTCAAAAGCGATCGCTATTGATGAAGGCAGAACGACAACAACAAATGGCAAACCCCTTATGCCAACAGCCGACTCCCTCCCTACCTACGGAGCCAAGAACGAATGCGACTTTGAACAAATTGCTGTTCATGGTTACGACTATGAACTTAGGAAAACTGTGCTAAAAATTGATGAAGAAATTTACAATAGTTCTGCATTTACCAATACTGATCGCGCTGCTCTCAAATTCCACGAAGCTCTTTATGAAATTGCCAGACAAAATTGGAATGTCACAGATTCTAGATTCGTTCGTAGTGCCGTTGCATTTTTCTTCTCCAACTCTCATCCGAGTTATGTCGAGATTGACTCGTCAATGCGTTACGCAATCGCTCAGCTGTTTTCACCAAAAAGTGGTTACTCATACGAAAATGGAAAGCCTTTTGCTTCATAAGTATTCCCCATTTTCAGTCGAGAATTCGAAACTACGATTGACTTAAGCCAAGCATTTTTCAAGCGCCGAAGAAGCGAAGTAAAATTCATAAACGAGAAATTAGATGTCCACCAAATTTTCACTTATTCTGACTCAGGAGTTCATTCCGCTACAACCACGACGCTGTTGGATGTCCCAGTCAAAATCAAAAAATACAAAATGATGGACAGATCCTCAGAGCTTGATTATCAAACCAGCTCTACCCCCCTCACGATTCATCTGGATGATGAGTTGGTGTTCACCACACAATTCTACGAAGCCAAGGACCGTGATTGGAAATATAGATTAACCTACGAGCCTGGCAGGACCGACAATCATAGCTCACTCAAAGTCACGCCGAAGTATGCTCTAGCAGATGGTAGTACTTGGGAGAGTGTGAAGCCTTACCTAACAAGTTCATTCGCATTCTACCCAAACCAGAGAGTAAGAATCATACCTGTTCTGCTCTCAGGACCAGTTGAAGCTATCGATTTTAAGTTCGATAAAATTATTAATCCTTAACACTACTTCAACAACCCCTATCAGCAGTTCTTAGAACAGCTTTGGTCTGGAATATTGATCAAATAGCCGTCTATTTTAACCCGTTGAATTATTATCGTTGATTGCAATAATTCAACGGGTTAAAATGAGTCCATGCCACACGACAGAAAACGACACGCACTCTCGTTGATCATCAAAAAACTAAAATTCTCCCGCATAGTGAGCCTTCAGGGAGCCAGACAGACTGGGAAGAGCTTCATCGCTCGTGAAATCATTCAACCTCAAATCAAAAACTCTCAGTACATCACTCTAGACTCTACCCAAGATCGATCTTTAGCCAATCGAAACCCATCCACATTCCTTTCACAGTTTGAAGACTCTTCTCCCGTTATCATTGATGAAGCTCAAAAAGCGGGCGATTTATTCGACGAGATCAAACTCCGAGTAGATCTGAACCCCAAACCAGGGCAGTACCTCCTTCTCGGATCTACAGAGTTTTCACATGAACTCAAAATCATGGAATCACTCACCGGAAGACTTTCGAGAGTGGAGCTATTTCCACTCAATCTAGCGGAAGCTTTATCACTTGAACCCAATCCGTCTCACACCCCGTCGCTACTCAATCGCAAGCCCAGAGTCACTCGTAACCAGCTCTTAAAACACTTATCTCACGGTGGATTACCTGGTATTTTCTCTGTAAGAGATCCTCAGGAAAGAGAGCAATTACTCACTTCATGGCTTAAGCTCGTGTCTGATCGGGATTTACTTCAAATCAAAACCCTAAAACTAGACTCTGACTTAGCGACAGATATGATTCGAGCACTGCCTACACTCGAAGAACCAGATGTCGCGTCATTAGCAAAAAAACTACGGGTAGCCTCTAGAAAAATCGCGACTCACCTCAAGGCCCTTGAGTTATTGTTTGTGATCAAAAAAATCCTTCCTCATTCTGCTGGATCTGGAAAACCAAGGTACTTTTTAATTGATTTGGGAATTTCTAAACTCCTAGGCCAAAGCCTAAGATCCGCTGTTCAACAATGCTTGCTCCTCGAACAGTGGTCTCAACGCAGCTACCATGCCGAACACTCGAAGCTCTGCTATTATCGTAGCTCTCGTGGGAATATCATCGACCTCATCATAGAGGACTCTTCAGGAAAACACCCTCCCATTGCCATTCAAGTTTCTGACTCAGAAAAAATTGATCTGAGAGATTTTCAGATCCTACATGCTTTCAAAAAGAAGGTGGGAAAAGCTCAGCTCATTCATCTCGCCCCTGTCAGTCGTCATCAGACTCTAGATGGCGTGGAAGTTTTTCCATGGGAATCTATGGCATAAATAGCTAAATTTTCTTTACACTATTTGTTATTAGCTAACTAACAGATAAATTTAACTAAAAATTAACAAAATACTGCGTATTTCACATATTTATGACCACATGCATTAACTTTGATGTTGTTTTTACCATGTAATAGTTATATACCTATGCGCCGTACGTAACTTAAGGAGTATGTAATTATGGAAACACAAAAGCTCAATCCGTCGCTTCAGAAACAAGCTCTCCAACTGAGACTCTTGAATGATCTCTCCCTAGCTCTTCAATCGACCATGAGTGCACCTGAGTGGCACGGCGAAATCATCCGCCTCATTCAGAAACAGTTCAACTTCTATTCCATCCATACTTGGATCAAAAACAAAGACGGCAACTTCGAGCTCTCCGCGCAAGCAGGAGCTTACAGCCAACACCTTCACAATGGTTTCACCCTCTCCCGTAACCAGCCTTCTATTATTGGTAAAGTGTTTGAATCCAAAAAATCTTATCTCTCTAATGATATCTCAAGCGATCCTCACTTCACCAACCTCTCACTTCCCATCGGAACACAGTCTGAGCTCTGCGTCCCTGTGATTAAAAACGGTGAAGTCGTAGCAGCTCTCGCAGTTGAATCTGATAAGACAGACGCATTCGACGAAGACGATCTCATCATGCTAAACTCTGTCTCCCATCACGTAGCAGCAGCTATGAACAACCATGACCTCTGGTTAGAAGTGAAGACCTTCAATCAAACACTTCAGAAGACTGTAGAAGAGAAAACTTCAGAACTCAGATCCGCTCACGAACGCATCTTGGATCAGCAACGCTTACTCGAGCGCGAGAACAAAGTATTAAAAACCCTCGTTCATAAGGAGCAGAAGCCAGCTGAGATCATAGGACGTAGCCCCGCACTACTCGGAACCATCTCCATGGTCGATAAGATCGCTCCCACATCAGCAACCGTCCTCATTCAAGGTGAATCAGGAACCGGCAAGGAGCTCATCGCTCGCCGACTTCACTTCCAATCTGACAGATCACAATCTCCGTATGTGACTCTCAACTGTGGAGCACTTCAAGAATCCCTTCTCGAGAGTGAACTCTTCGGTCACGAGAAAGGTGCATTCACAGGAGCCGTAGTTCAGAAAATCGGTCTCGCAGAGACTGCCGACGGTGGAACACTCTTCTTAGACGAAATCGGTGAAATGTCCCCACAGATCCAAACTAAGTTCTTAAGATTCCTTCAAGAAGGTGAATTCTATAGAGTCGGTGGCAAGAAACCCATCAAGGTCAATGTGCGCGTTCTCTCCGCAACCAACCGCGACCTTGAACAAGAAGTGAAGAAGGGTCGTTTCAGAGAAGATCTGTTCTACAGGCTCAACACCATCACTCTTCGTATGCCGCCCCTCAGAGAGCGTAGAGAAGATGTTCCACTCCTCATCTCAAGCTTCCTTGAAAAGAACCGTGGTGCGAATCAGAAACCTAAGAAGGTAGATCCACGCGTTATCGAAACTCTCAAGGCTTACGACTGGCCAGGTAACATCCGTGAGCTTCAGAACACTGTGGAGCGAATGAGCATCCTCACTGAAACTGAAATCAAACTCGAAGACGTTCCTTACGCGATCCGCGTTCCATCTAAGTCTAAGGGTGTATCAAGTGAGTTCACTCCTCAGATGAAGCTCGATGATGTGGAGAGATCACACATCCTGAGATCCCTTGATTTCCACCAGGGCAATAAGACTAAAACCGCTCATAGCCTTGGTATCACCATCAAGACTCTCTACAACAAGCTACAACGTTACGATGTTGCGATGGGTCAAAACGAACAAGCTGAATAGACTAAGCTTTAAGTATTGACACTCAATCTCATCTTGGAGAAAAGACACGTATGCCAAAAGCGAAAAAACCAGAAGCCAAAAAAGCCGGAAAAACTAAGGGATCTAAGGACGAACCAGAAGAAGAGTTAACCGAAGCCCAAATGGCGGCAGCTGGACCACAAGTGGATCAAGAAGAAGCAGAAGAACAAGCTGAGGCTGCTAATTTCCAAAAATCATCTGCCAACGAAGCCGAAGAAGCTGCTGGTGGAGAAGTTTCACTTTCATTCAAAAATTTTAGACACCATCCAGAGATGGAAAACTTTTATCGTTTCATTTATGAAAACGACCTGCGTTACGAAGCACTTGCGATTATCGATCAAGTAACGATCTCAAAAGGCGGCACAGTGCCTCCTCCACAAGCGCAAAAAAAACCATCGAAGGCTTCCAAAAGTAAATCGCACTGAGGTACTGTGGTCTCCTCATGAAGAAGACTTACCTCCTGACCCCGGGCCCAACTCCGATTCCTGAATCCGTTCAAGCAGAGTTCGCCAAGCCCATCATCCACCATAGAACTCCTGAGTTCGAAAAAGTTTTTGCATCTGTTCGCATTCAACTGAAAACCCTTTTTCAAACCAAACAAGAAGTACTCACACTTGCAGCAACTGGCACAGGCGCGATGGACGCAGCATTCGTGAACGTCTGCTCGCCAGGCGATACCGTCATCACTCTGAACGCTGGAAAGTTTGGAGAACGCTGGACGAAGATTGCTGAAGCTTATGGAGTGAAGGCCATTGAGATCAAAGTTGAACCAGGTGAATCGATTTCACCTACTCAAGTTGAAGAAGCAATCAAAAAGTATCCAAACGCACGCGGAGTATTCTTCCAAGCTTCCGAAACTTCTACTGGAGTGAAACTTCCAGTGAAAGCCATCGTCGATCTCTGCAAGCAAAACAACATACTCTCAATCGTAGATGCTATCACTGCTTGCGGAGTATTCGAACTCCCCATGGATGCATGGAACATCGATGTCCTCATCACGGGATCACAGAAGGCCCTCATGATTCCACCAGGACTCGCGTTCATCGCGCTCTCTGATCACGCTTGGAAAATAGCTTCGACGGCTAAGCTCCCTAAATATTATTTCGATCTTCACAAAGAATTAAAAATGCAGGTGAAAAACCAAACCGCTTGGACTCCAGCGATCTCACTCATTCAAGGATTAGAGCATGCTCTCGATATTATGCTCGAAGATGGACTTGAACCCAACTTCAAGCGTCATGACATTCTTGCTGAAGCCACTCGCGCAGGCGCGAAAGCTTTAGGTTTAGAACTTCTCGCCAAGAAGGAATCTGACTCATCGACAGCAGTCACAGCTGTACGAGTTCCTGGATCTGTGAAAGACGGCAAACAAATCCCTAAACTCATGCGTGAGAAATACGGCGTGATCATCACGGGTGGCCAAGAAGAGTTAGAAGGCAAAATTTTCAGACTCTCTCACTTCGGCTACTGTGGAGCGTTTGATATCACCACAGGTTTATCTGCTCTTGAGATGGTGCTACGAGAACTAGGACACAAAGTTTCACCAGGCGCAGGAGTAGCAGCTGCAATCTCAATCATAGAGAAGAGAGGATTATTCACATGAACGTAGCTATCGTTGGTGCTCAATGGGGCGATGAAGGCAAAGGCAAAGTCGTCGATCTTTTCACCTCTAAGGCAGAATACATCGTCAGATATCAAGGCGGAAACAACGCTGGTCACACGCTAGTCGTGAACGGCAAGAAGACAGTGCTTCACCTCATCCCAAGCGGAGTCCTTCATGAAGGTAAGACCTGCTTGATCGCAAACGGTGTCGTCTTCGATCCTGTCGTTTTCTTCAAAGAAATTGAACAACTCGTAGACGCTGGAGCTCTGGGAGCAGATCCTTGGAATAGAGTCCGAGTGAGTGAACGCGCTCACGTGATTCTCCCTTACCATTGTCTCGTCGATAAACTCCGCGAAGAAAAAGCCTCTAAGTCAGCCGCAGGCAAAATCGGAACCACAGTCCGTGGAATTGGTCCAGCGTACGAAGACAAAGTCGCACGTCGTGGGATTCAAGTCATTGACCTCATCCGTCCAGAAGTGTTGAAACAGAAACTCGCAAAAGCCATCGAAGAGAAAAACATCCTGCTTGAGCATTACTTCGGTGGAGAGAAAATCGATCTTGACTCTCTTTATGCAGAATGCGTAACACTAGGTGAGAAGCTTAGACCTTACGTTGCAAACGTGCGTGGAATCTTAGCTGAGGCACTGGGTTACAAACGGCCGATCTTATTTGAAGGTGCACAAGGCACTCTGCTTGATGTCGATCATGGAACTTATCCCTTCGTCACTTCATCCAATACTGTAGCCGGTGGAGCACTCACGGGTTCAGGCGTAGGACCCACTGCAATCAAACAAGTCATTGGGATTGCTAAGGCCTATACCACACGAGTGGGATCAGGCCCCTTCCCCACAGAAATTGAATTCACAGAGCCTGAAATGGCAAAAAAAATCCGCGATATCGGAAACGAGTACGGCGCAACCACTGGTCGTCCAAGACGTGTGGGCTGGCTCGATCTTGTTGCGATGAAATACGCAGTTCAAGTGAATGGAATGACTGGAATTGCGCTGATGAAGAGCGATGTTCTACAAGATTTTGATTACGTGAAGGTCTGCACCGCTTATCGCTTAGGTGGAAACACAATTTACGAATTTCCAACATCCAGCGACGATCTCTCCAAAGTCGAACCCGTTTATGAAGTCATGCCCGGATGGATTAAGTACCGTGCTGAATCAGTCTGCGGCATCTCTGAGCTCCCGGAAGAGATGCGTAACTATGTGAAATTCATAGAAGATTTCCTTAAGACGCCTGTTGTGCTCCTCAGCACTGGACCCGGTCGCGAAGAGACTCTCGAGATCTCTGATCCGTTTCGATCTTAGCTTGCAACGCCCATAGGGTGATGATAACTAAATTACTCTTTTCCAAGCAAGAACGAGACCATAGCTCAGTCGGTAGAGCATCTCACTTTTAATGAGAGGGTCGATGGTTCGAATCCATCTGGTCTCACCACTTTTTTTCTACGCGTCAGCAATTTTCAATTAGACAACACACATTATCTGTGTAAAAAAAGCGGCATAAAAACAAAACTCATAGCTATTTTCGTTGGTTTATTCTCACTCAATTCATTTGCAAGCATCGCTGTTCAAATCCTCGGAGTTAAATCCATTCGCGAAGAACTCACCGAAGCACTCTCTCGACATAACGTGAAAGTAGTCGACAAAGAGACTCAAGCCGACTTTGGAATTGAAATCAGTAAATTTTCAGAACGCAATGCCTGTCCACCAAATCTATCAGAATATAAAAGCCAATTTAAAAAAGATGGAAATTACCTTCAGAGTCCAATAAATTGCATTAGTCAAAGTGGCTTCGAATATATTTTTGGCTATGCAGCCAAAAAAGTCTATTCACTAAGAGATCTTGGCATAGAAGTATTCGCCAGTAAGTTAACTGAGTTCTTAAAACAACACTAAACCTTGTGCACCACTTGATCTAACGGTAACCGCATCTGCGGGCCCCATGTTCCTCGCTCATGAGACTCTCCGACTCCAATCACCATCACCACTCGTGACGAGAACCATGAGAGCCCGAGGAGATGCTTGACTCTCCACTCATCAAAACCTTCCATCATGCAAGAATCGTAATCTTGTGCTGCAATCGCTAATACAAAATTCTCAGCTGCAAGTGCTGCAGATTTGATTGCTACTTCCTGAAGCCCTAGAGTCCCTCGCGGTATTCGCATCATCGGGCGAACAAGCCCTGTAAAAAACGAAATACAAACTTTTATGGGTGTAAAAGCATTAAAAAAACCCGCGCGATAAGTGAATGGGATCAGCTTCTTGTAATATTCGAGTACAATTTTAGGAGCCCTGGAATCCTTGACCCATTGAATGAGAGGTTTGTGTGAACGTTTCCAGAGTTTGTAATCTGCTACTATAACGATGAGTTGATTAGCGGATCTAGCAGCCGATTGATTCAGACAGTACTTTACGAGCTTGGCCTTCTTCTCAGGTGTCTGCACCCAATAAAAATCCCAAGTCTGAGTATTACTAGAATTAGGGGCGAGAATTGCAGCTGCTAGAGCTTTTTCAATCACTTCATTAGGCACTGCCTTTTCAGTGAATTTTCTGATACTTCGTCTGCGCTTGACTGCTTCAAAGAATTCCATAGAAACTGAGTCTAACCCGAGAGAGCTCGATTATCGAAACCTTTTGTGGACAATGCATTCTGAGCCTCTGATTCCTGATTTCAGAGCTACTCTAGCTACAATAGATCCGCAAAACAGTGATGATCTGAAGTATGAACTCTCTGACTTTTTGAGTCACAAACCACTTTCTCATAGGCTTGGCGTCTATTTTGAAAACTTAGTCGAGTTTTATCTGAAACACATTCTCAAATCCAAAACAATCTATGCTCACGAAAAAACTAAGAATGGAGAGATTGATTTCATCTTCTTAGATCCCTCATCTCAACGCTTCAAACATTGGGAAGTTGCACTGAAGTTTTATTTTTTTGAACCTGAGAATAATCTCTATTGGGGTATTACAAGGAAAGACCGATTCGATATCAAAACTGATCGCATCATCAACAGGCAGCTTGAATACTCCAAGGATACCGAGTTCTGCCGATCACTTAACATAGAACCATCTCTCGTCGACCGCGAGCTCATCTATAAGGGTAGACTCTTCTATCCTCACGGACACGAAAAACAAAATGAGAACTGGTATGTACGAGGATCGGAAGAGTTTCAGAAACTAGAGTCTGAATACAAAGATTCATGTTTCAGATTACTTACTAGGCGTGAATGGCTTGCAGATCCTGAAGAATTTCCTCTGAGCTTCAGAGAAGTGACTGCAGATCCCACTTTCGCGACAGCCTTAGGTATTCAGAAGCCTAATGGCAACATTGAGCATGGGTTTATTTTAGAGAGTAACCCAAGCCGATCGAACGATTGAGTAGTGAGGAGATTCCTTTGCATTCGGTGGGGGAATGTATCTGTGGAATTTTGTATATTCTTTAATGAGAATTTTAGACTGCAATATTTTAGAGTATTTTTCAGATGTCCAGCCTTTGACAAATGATACTCCCAAAAAACTTTCTGGGTGCGTGGCTTTCCAAGTTTCTAGTTGAGATACCGTTTCGGCTGAATAGATCCCATCAAAAACCCTGACTGCTGCTAAACCTTGAATCTCTTCTTCCTTAATCCAGTTTGAAACGAATGCTCCTGCTCCACTATGAGCATTGAGTGAGAGTTTTGCACCATCTGGTATCCACTCATGTAGCGATTCAATAAATTGACTCAACTTAGGTATAGAATTCTTGTAAGTATCGCACTTCCCGATACTTCTAGGAATGATCACTCTCTCTGACTGGGTAGTTGGATAGAGCTTGAGCGAAGTGACGAGAGACTTGAGACTACGGTCATACGGATATTGTGGATTAATGATGTAGCCTTGAAAATACAATCTGACAGAGTTCACTGTACCCTTGGGTGAGATCACTGCGATTTTTTCGGGATAGCCCTCGACTTCCACTTCACAATAGTCATAGCCATTGAGTGTTTCGCAAGCGGGAGGAGTTGCGAACACAGATAAATGCAAAAGCATGATGATCGAAGTGAATGCGTTAAACATGTCTTAATCCCCGCGCTTTTAGTACCCGAAATGTAAGATAAACACAATGATCCAACGCGGCGTGACAAATCACTTCTGCTAACATACACACTAACTCGTGGATTTATTCAAACCCCTTGGCCCTCTCGCATACAGATTACGTCCTAAGACTCTCTCAGAGTACTTCGGGCAGAGCCACATCCTGGGTGAGAAAACTGCGCTCTCCACATGGATCGAAAAGGACAAGGTACCCTCACTCCTGCTCTGGGGTCCCCCGGGTTGTGGGAAGACAACATTGGCAGAAATCATCGCAGAGAAAACCGGACACAGGTTTGAGCGCCTCTCTGCTGTTCAAAGTGGAGTGAAAGACATTAAGGAAACCGTCGAGCGTGCGCTTGCCCAACTCCCACACAAGACGATTCTATTCGTTGATGAGATTCACAGATTCAACAAGTCTCAACAAGACTCTCTCCTTCCTTATGTGGAGAATGGAACCTTCACCCTCATTGGTGCAACAACCGAAAATCCTTCTTACGAAATGAACCGAGCACTGCTCTCACGAATGCGCGTGATCAGGCTTGAAAGACTGACTCCAGAAAATTTAGAAAAAATCTTAGAACGTGCGATATCGGATTCAGAAAATGGTCTAGGAGGTATAATTCAGTTTGAGAAAGAAGCGATCTCATTCCTAGCTGAAACTTCAGATGGCGATGCAAGACGTGCACTGACAACGCTTGAGAATATTTCAATCTCTCGTGGGACGAATGACGAACCGATCTCAGTAGAAACTCTTAAAAACATTCTTCAGTCTCTCAATATTCAACAGCCCATCGGCTACGACAAACGTGGAGACGAGCATTATGCAGTCATCTCTGCATTCATTAAGAGTGTGAGAGGAAGCGACGTTCAAGCGGCTCTCTACTACCTAGCCCGCATGTTAGAAGGTGGAGAAGACCTCATGTTCATCTGTCGCAGAATTATTATTCTAGCTTCAGAAGATATTGGGAACGCCGATCCACGCGCTCTCATGGTCGCAAACGAATGTCGCGAAGCGGTTGAATTCGTAGGACACCCAGAATCCAGGATCATCCTCTCTCAAGCTGTGACTTATCTTGCACTTGCTCCCAAAAGTAATTCCGCAGCCGTTGCAATCGATGCAGCAATTGATGAAGTGCAGAAAACAGGAACACTTCCTGTTCCTTCACATCTTCGGTCAGGTGAAGGAGCTAAGAACTACCGCTATGCTCACGCATTCCCTGGTGGAATTGTGGCTCAAGATTACTTGCCAGAAGGTATTTCTAATCATCGTTTTTTTGAAGCTAAGGATTCTGGTGCTGAGAAGGTTCTCAAAGAACGCCAGAAGATTGCAGATTCGATTATCCACTCATGATCACTCTCATTCAACTCCAAGACGGCGCAAAAGCATTCGGATCTAAGCAACTTTTCGAGAAGGCCACCTTCGCAGTGAACGAAGGCGAACACATTGGAGTCATTGGCCCCAATGGCGCGGGGAAAACTACTCTGTTCAAAATTCTCATTGGCCAAGAAGTTCTCGATGATGGAAGAATTGTAAAATCAAAAGAGCTGAGACTTGGCTATCTCTCTCAACACGATCACTGGAAACCCGAGACGACAGTAGAGGACTACCTCACTGAGAATGCCGTCATGCCAATCTGGGATCTGAAAGCTTTGGGATTGGGATTAGGTGTAACCGAAGACATGTACTCTCGCCCAGTTCTCTCATTCAGTGGTGGATACCGAATGAGATTCAAGCTCCTCTATCTCATCGGCCAAGAGCCCAATCTCATGTTACTCGATGAGCCTACCAACTATCTCGATCTTGAGACGCTCATCGTTCTTGAGAACTTTCTCCAAGGATTCCGAGGAGCATTCCTCCTCATCTCTCACGATCGAGAGTTCCTCCGTCGTACAACCGATCACATCGTCGAAGTCGAGAGCGGTGATGTGATTAAGTACAATGGTAACATCGATGATTACTTCGAGCAGAAGGAGTTGCTTAGAACTCAACTTGAAGCTCGTGCAATGTCGATTGCGGATAAACGTAAACAAGTTTTG
This sequence comes from Lysobacteraceae bacterium, assembly GCA_023657465.1. GTDB lineage: Bacteria > Bdellovibrionota > UBA1018 > UBA1018 > JAGTJX01 > JAGTJX01. The sequence continues at coordinate 725,276 of JAGTJX010000001.1, read as the reverse complement.
GATTTCGTCGCAAGATTCGGCGCCAAGGCATCGAAGGCATCTCAAGCTCAGTCACGACTCAAGTCTCTTGATCGTATGGAGACCATCGAGATCAAGCCACTCGCAGTAGGCGCCAGAATTCCGATTCCTCCTCCGATCCGTACAGGCAAACTCATCACAGGATTAGAATCTGTAACGATGGGTTATCCTACGAAGACCGTGGTCGAGAACGTGAACTTCCAGATCATGAGTGTCGATCACGTCGCAGTCGTGGGTCTCAACGGTGCGGGTAAGACGACATTCTTAAAAACTTTGGCTGGTGAATTAGAAACTCTGAGTGGCAAGGTCACGCACGGTTATCAAGTGACGTTTGGTTACTATGCTCAGCACGTAGCAGAAAGACTCAATCCTTCACACACTGTTGCACAAGCCATGGCGTCGATTGCTCATCCTTCTGTACTTCCACTGGATGTTTTGAACTTGGCTGGCGCTTTGTTGTTTTCTGGCGACTCAGTGAAAAAGCCAGTTTCTATCTTGTCGGGTGGCGAGAAAGCTCGCGTTGCTCTGGGACAGATCCTTCTTCAGAAAGCTTCATGCCTCATTCTCGACGAACCTACCAACCATTTGGACTTCCAGACGGTCGAAGCACTCACTCAGTCTCTTAAAGAATATCCAGGCACAGTCATCGTTGTCAGCCACGATCGAAGCTTCATTAGCAGGATCGGTAACAAGATCCTAGAGATCAAGCACGGTCACATGCACCTCTACCACGGTACTTATGATGAGTACGTTTGGAAGTTGCAGAAAGACATATTGAATCCCTCAAAAGCAGAATCCAAGGGCTCGAAATCAAAAGCAGTAGTGACAGCTGAAATTGAATCTCCTAAAGATCACGCAATCGCTCGTGAACTCAAGAAGCAAAATGAGAAAGAACTCAAGAGACTCGAGAGACGTGGAAAAGAATTAGAAACCGCCATTCAGAAAACCCAGGAACTCATTCAAGCCCTCAATCAGAAAATGTCAGAGGATTCTTCATTCATCAATCGAGAGAAAATCGAAGAACTCCGCAAACTAGGCGTCACTCTCGAGCGCGACGAGTCTGAGTGGCTTGAAATCAATGAGAAAATAGAATCGTTAAAAACTTAGACATCTGTACAGCTTATAAGCATCTCCGCGGCATCAAACCCTTTATAACAGCTTAAAAGGCATAATTCCTGGCATGTTCCGTGCTTTATAGGGAGATGTTGGAGTATTTGTTTTGATCACGAAAACAAAGAGTTTCGATCGTGAGCTTGCTCGGGAAACATTGGTCAGATGACCGGAAAGAAAAGGAAGTTATGAAAAAAATGATCTTTAGCTGGATGTTACTTTTAGGTGCAGTTACCGCAAATGCCACTGAAATGGTGGAGACCGTGACTGTTAAAGACGCCCAAGCCCCTTTCATGGCTGTGCTCAAAATGAACTTCACTGTGAATCAATTCAAAGGTGACTGGAACGTGAATTGCTTTCCAGGTCAAACTGGACTCAATTTTAACGACAAGAAGCTGGAAATTTCTGATTCAGCTTGTGTCAAGTTAGTGGAACTTCTCATTGAAAATACGAAAGCTTCTGGAAGTTATTCCATCAGTCTCGACATTAGTGACGACAAAGAAGTGAAGAGAATTTCTTATTCTCGAAATTAGACCCTAGTAATCCAAACAAACTTTACCTTCAAACCAAAGAGTTAGCGCGCAATATCTTGGTTAACTAAGAAAAGGTGCACAAAAGAAAGGAGCTAAAAAATGAAACTGATACCTATGCTGATTATTTTTTTAGCTCACCTCGCTCACGCGAAACCCATGGTCGTGGGTCCTTACATGGATAAAGCTCAACTCCCAGAGTCCACCTGTCTCGTCACAGTGAAGCAGAAGAATAGTGACTACGTCTACAGCTGCTCATCCACTCTCATCTCACCTAGCAAAATTCTCACAGCAATTCATTGCTTCACAGACACTGGCGAGCACAGCGGCGAGATCCTTCCCTACTCACTTGATAATGCAAAAGTAAAATGCACAGACTCAACCGGAAAAATTCATGAATCCAAGCTCGACACAGAGGAATTTATGTTCAGCGAAACCAGATCTCAAGACATCACTCTCGCTGAACTCGATACTCCCATCACGGGGATAGTTCCTATGAAAGTCGCAACCAAGGCTGAATTCAACACCATCATAGGTAACTCTGTCGCAAACGATTGCGCAGCAATCGGATATGGTAGGGACAACGCTGATAAATCTGGAAATAAGAATGGTGTTACGCTCAAAAATCAAATCACTCAGCAAACAGAACTCACACTAGAATTCAGTCAGGAAACTTCTTACTCAGTGCATAAGAGCATCATCCGTCAAGGTGATTCAGGTGGGTCACTCGCTTGTAGATTGAATAACGAATGGGTACTCATTGGTATGAACAAATCAAGCACTTACGATAGCGGGCTAGCCTCTATCGTGACTCAAGAACATCTCTATGACTTAAGAGTGTTCAACCTCAAACAATCTCAAGAGCGTATTGCAAACTATACAAAAGAAAAACAAGCTCAAAAACCTATCACTAAAGTCACAAAAGAAGACTCAAGAATCTCTGAACTTTACAAGTCAGGCTATTCAATTCAAGACCTACTCTCGGCAGGATATTCAATCAAACGCATTGCAGACAAAGTTCTTTTGAAGTTCGATGACTTCATCCAAGCAGGGATCAGTCGCATAGAAGTACTCAAGGAGCTCATTCCCGTATTTCCTAAGTACATCGACCAATTCCCAGCGGGTCAAGTAGCGAATCTCTCTTACGTCATCATCAACAACAATGAAATTCGAAAAGGAATTACTGCCTGCAGTGTAGCTCAGACAGGCGATAATATACTCATTTATGATTCAGAGAAACTTGAGGTCCGAGATAACAAAACTAATACGAACGATGATAACCGTAGATGGTTTGAGAAACGTGCATCTGCAGAAGAATACCTCATCGAATACGACCCAAGATGCCTTGGCAAGAAAATCAAATCATTCATCACTACTCATCAAATCTCTGCCGAAGAACTTGCTGAAATCGGAATGTCTGAGTTCGTAATCAAGAAGATCAACTCTCAAGGCGTGAGAGAGACTAAGCGCAATCCAAACCCCAAAACCAAATCGGTAAGAATGCGGAATTCTCGGGCGAACCTAAGACGGTAGAGATCCACTCTGAATCGCTCAATCTGCTAAACTGTGCGAACAGAGGATTAGTCTTCATTCGAGAGAACACCTTCACCATTCCTAGATGCTCTGTATGCAATTGATACGGAGTAAGTTCGAGTATCCACTTATGACAAGGATGAAGGAGAATTTGTAAGTTAGGTTGCGCCTTGGCTACTGTTGAGATGAGTGGCTTGATCGCGTCTCTCTGACCACCCCACTCATGAATCATCTCTGGAAGGTCAATCCCTCTATTATATGCCAAGAAAGCACTTGGTCTCTCTGGATCACCTGACCAAATCCATTGAACGTTCTTGTGTTTTGATATCCACTCTGAATCTGATGCTGAATGAACAACTCCTTCAGTACGAATGAGGAAGTGCCTCATGAGATTTGGGTTCCATCCATGATGAATAGGAACTGTGAGACTATTCTCGACGAAGGGAAGATCGCCCACTAGAACACGTGATTGCTCTCCAAAAAGATCGAAGCCAATCCTATGATACATCTCATACTGAGAAGCCCAGAGCACTGCCATCCAAGCACCACGAGAATCAGCCCACTTCGCGAGAGCCTCTACTAATTGAGATGCAAATCCATGTCCACGAGCAGCTTCACTCGTTGCTACTGCACCGATGATTGCAATAGGTGTGCGCTCAGGAATTCCAACGACTCTGACTTGAGCCAATCTACAACTAGCGCTCGCAAGCAGCACTCCAGATGAATCAAAAACTCCGAGGCGTTTCATCTCTGAGCTACATCTCAACTTCCAAACAGGGAAGTCGTCAAAATAATGGGAACCGCCTTTAGGTATAAACGATTGATCGAGGAGTTCTCCCAAAGCAATGAGGTCAGAATCAGTAATTTCTCTGATTTGACTATTAATCGGCTTAGATACGGATTTGGTCAGGGACTCACTCATCTATATATATTGTAAAACAACCACTCTTAAGAACGCACGAGAATTCACCGATGAGTCAAGTAACAAGGAGACAAGACTTCATGTCCAGAAAGAATAAATTCGATTTAAAAGACTTAGTACACAAAGAATATATAAAAGAGGGCGAATGGCTCTACTTCGTGAGTGACTCGTCAAAAAAATGTCGGGTCATCAAGATGCCTAACGGAGACTTCAAAGTCACTGGCTTCGATGGAAAACCTACAACCGTGCATGCTTTCGCACAGGCTTGTTTAGAACAGGAACCACCTGAACATGCGTCAAGATGGCTACGAACTGAAAAAAATAAAACGTTATACGAGATTTGGCATCAAGACGATTTAGTTGATGCTGCCTAATGATCTACGAAAAAAATATTCCACTGAAATATTTTTTTCCATTTATGTCTAAAGTTTCGACAGAAGCTGTCGAAGAGTGATTTGTCAGTAATAGTGGTCGGCAATCAGGAAGATTGTCGGAATCACCTACATGGAGGTAGGTATGGGACTACGAATTAATACCAACGTGCCAGCACTCGTGGCACAACGTAACTTAAAATGGAATCGATCCAATCTCGATCGTTCATTAGAACGACTTAGTTCCGGATCGAGAATCAACCATGCAGGAGATGATGCCGCGGGTCTCGCGATATCAGAATCACTCCGAGCGCAAATCAGAGGACTAGGCCAAGCCGAACGAAACGCCCAAGACGGGATTTCAGTCGTGCAGGTCGCAGAAGGCGCACTCGCCGAAGTCTCCAACATCATCGTTAGGATGCGGGAACTTGCAGTGCAAGCTTCTTCTGATACTGTCGGACCGAACGAAAGACGATTCTTGGATCTGGAATTCACACAGCTCTTAGAAGAGATCGATCGTATCGCTCACTCCACTGAGTTTAACGGAACTCCACTCCTCTCAGGCGGATCGGCAACTTTCGAAATTCAAATTGGAACGAGAAACAATCCATTAGTCGACAGAGTCAAACTCTTCGATCCTTATACGACTGATGTGAACGTGGTTTCTCTGGGAATCAACCTGACCACAGTAGCTGACAAGGCAAGCGCACAGAACAGCTTGGCAGCTCTCGACTCAGGATTACAAAAAATTACATCGATTCGAGCTGAATTCGGAGCCATGCAAAATCGTATGCAATCCATTATCTCAAACATCTCGATCGCAAAAGAGAATCTCTCTGCAGCGAATTCCAGGATCCGCGATACAGACATTGCAGAAGAAACATCAGAACTCACCAAGAACAACATCCTTCTCCAAGCAGGGGTTGCGGTTCTCGGTCAAGCAAACCAATCGATCAAATCAGCACTTGGCCTGATCGGATCGAGTTCATTGAACTAAGGGTGGCTTGAGTAACGGTTAATAAAGTTTGGGTCGCAATGGTGTGACCCATTAACAAAGCGGCAAGGATGCTCGCCTTATTAAGGAAAATAAGGCCAAACCTATGGAGGGTAGTTAATATGAACGGAGGCTAAAATGGGTCTTAGAATTGCGACCAACGTCGCTGCTCTCGTGGCACAACGTCACTTGAGCATTACCAGGGGTGCTCTTGATAAGAGCATTGAGAAACTAGCAAGCGGTAGTCGCATCAACCACGCTGGGGATGATGCTGCTGGTCTGGCCATTTCGGAGAATTTGAAAGCGCAAATTCGCGGAATGAAACAAGCAAAGAGAAACGCGAACGATGGTATTTCTCTCTTGCAGGTATCTGAAGGTGGTCTGAACGAGGTTTCTAACATGCTCATTCGTTTGAGAGAGTTAGCAATCCAAGCAGCATCAGATACTATCGGAGATACGGAACGTCAGTTTACGGACCGTGAATTTCAATCTCTGAAGCAAGAGATCGATCGTATCGCCAACGTCACGAACTATAACGGGACACCGCTATTGAACGGACGAGCAGGGATTTTTGAAATCCAAGTTGGATTACATAACAATCCTCTACTCGATCGTATCGTGTACAACGGCGAACGCGCTGATGCGACACTCGAAGCCTTGAAGATTAGCGGCGAATCCGTCGCAACTAAACAAGGCGCTCAGTTGAGCTTATCGGCTATCGATGACTCACTCGTAAGAGTGAACTCGATCAGAGCGGATCTCGGTGCGTTACAGAACCGGCTCCAATCTACCGTAACCAACTTGGCAATTTCTGAAGAGAATACTTCAGCAGCATTCAGCCGAATCCGTGATGCGGATGTGGCAGAAGAAGTATCTGAGATGACGAAGGCAAATATTTTGTCCCAGTCAGGTATCTCAGTATTAGGCCAAGCAAACAATGCAAGCTCTGCGGCACTCAAACTGCTCGCATAAGTTTGCTAGAAATGCGGAAGCAATGAATCAAGCAACGTCGGTAGGCTTGAACGGCGGTGAATAAGTTAGTGCGGAGAAATTTCCAGGGATCCACCAGTCCCTGGAGTTTTTTTATTTAGCTTTGAATTTGGCTCGTAGTTCGTTTTTTGCGAATGATGAGCCTGTTTCGTTAATGAGAATGACCATTTGTTCGTAAAAAAAGAACTATGCAGTGACTTCAAAAATGAACTTGAACTTAAGCAGTCTCTTATCCTTTTTTGTTTTAATCTGGACTCTAGGAAGTCCCCTATACTCTTATGCTCTAGATCCTGGAGCAGTTCTCAACTCTTTTTTTAGTTCCTGCAGCTCTCAACTCAGCGAGAGTGATTTCCCAAAAGTTCTCTTCAACACCATCGAACCGATCGTAAGCGATCTCGATGCTCCAAAACTCGCTGCAAAGCTCAATGGGTATCAATTTAAAGGAAAATCAGGGAAAACTTACACAGTCGTAGCCCACACCTCCCCTGAAACAGTCGATGCAGTAGATGACAAGGTTTGGATTTGGATTCTTGACGAAAACAAAATCCCACTCTTCAGTGCTAGCCAAATGGTACAAAAACGTGTTCTTACATTCAGTCATATTGGAAACACTATTTCCCTATTCCAAAAAACATTCATCAATCACTTCAATGACCTATTGAGATTCAAGCTCGAGGAACTCACTCAAATGGATCTTAACAAAAGATTTTATTTTGAAGTCGATTGGAGATTCACTCCAAAGACTGAAGTTAAAGCTATTACACTTTCACTCTCCAACGGACTTGAAAAAGGATCATTGAAGTTTACTCATACAGATGCAGGTTGGAACTATGAGCCAGACGGAAGACTCGAATCGATTCATCCTGAAATCAGATTCAAACTCAAACTCATCTTAAAACCTGGCGTCTTCGAGAGTGCATTCTCCTTCGCCTTCAACAATCCACGCACACAAGCGCTCGCTCAGTCCCAAAAGCCAGTGCTAGAAGCAGAGAACGATGGGATTGCTACAGCACTTCACGAAGCTTATTTGGCCGCTGTCCCAAGAGGTACGAAGAAGTTCATTTCTGTAGGAAATACTGAAACACTCGATGCATTGAGAAGAGCTCAAACACATGAAGATCTCATCCGCGTTTATCCAGATACCAAGCTTGGAAAGATCTTCATCAAATCAGGTTGGAAGTTATTCGATATCTACAAGACAGAAACCGAAGGCTTCTTGATCGAAATCGTGAAGCCATAAGCTACTGACTGAATCTAACCCCTAGTAGCGTAGGTCCCGGGCGAGTCGCTATTCCGCGAGAGAATGTTTTGTAACTAAACGTGCTCTGAGGCTTTAATCTCCACACATGCGTAGAAACATAAGCTGTATAGAGATCGTGGTATCTCCACTCCCAACCATTATCGATAGTGCCATCAGATTTGCGAGAGATGGAAACAAGGTTCCCTTTTGAATCAATTCGAGATGTCGCAACAAGAGGCATGAGAAGTGCCTTGGCGTATGAACCATCATAAAGAAACTTGTACTTATAGAGAGTGCTGAGCAGTAGTGGTAAATCACGATCTAATCCAGCAACAATCCAAGACTGACCCCAATATGCTTCACGAATCTTCTCTGAGAAATACCAAGGCATGTAGAAGTAATAAATCCCTGGATTGAAATCCTTGGCAAGCGCACGAACACTAGGTGGAAAATATCCTTCGAATGTCTTCTCATCAGGATTGAACATCACCGATGGCAAAATATTATTGTGAACTCTAAACAACGTTTCGATCACTGAAGCAGGAACTGCTTTCTTATCAAACTCATCGAAGTATCTGAGATGCAGGACACTTGCATTATCTTGGTAGAGCACAGCGATGATCTTCCCTACTTCACGGTCTGCGTCTTTGATCTCAGGTCTGTACTTCTTGACCCAGTAACGAGTGTAATCATATAGAGAATACGAGGATCCCTCCATGAGCTTATTCATTGCGATTGTTTCTAAGAAGTTTAAGTAGCGAGCGATCCACTTGGAGTTCGCCATCTCGACGAAGTCTGAATAAAACGCAACAATCGCTCCCTTAGTGGTCTCGCGCTTGATATCCATCGCCTCAACAAGAGCAAATGCCGCCATCCGGCACTGAGTAGCGTTTTTGAAGTAGAGGAGTTGACATCGGGTAGTCAGTGTTTCAGCTAGGATTGCTTCATTGAGAGGCTCCCACTTCGTCGCTGGAAGATCCGCGTGAACACTAGAAACCTGGACTGTTATAACTAGAAAACTCAGTAAAAACTTCATGGTAAAACTCCCCGAAAAACTGGCCTTGAGATACCATGGGTTCCCCCCCTATACTAGATGGATGGCAACGAAAGCCGTCTTAGTCATCGGTGGAAGTGGGTTCTTAGGTACTCATATCTGCCAAAAGTTAAGAGAGACTCACAAAGTCTTTGCGACCTACTATGCAAAACCTATTTCGCTTGATGGAGTGAGCTTCCTACCTCTGGATCTCTATGACCGTGAGTCTGTGAAGCGCCTCGTTTATAAAGTCCACCCCGACTGTATCGTCTATGCAGGTGGAAATCCCAGCTTCTTTTGGGCTGAGAAGAACTCCCAAATGGCAGAGCGACTCCACGCTGGAGGCCCGAGTACTGTCGCCGCAGTTTCAGAAGTGTTTCAATCTAGGTTCATCTTTTTAAGCAATCCTTATGTATTCGATGGCAAGCGTGGAAACTACAACGAACAAGATACTGTCCTTCCAGGCACCGTCCTTGGAAAGGCAAAGCTCACAGCTGAGAACTTCCTGTCTTCTCGCTCACTCAATTACGTGATCATTCGTTCTAGCCCAGTCTTCGGCAGGGGTAATGGATACACGATGCCTCTTGTCGATCTACTTCGCACGACCTCAAGAACAGTTAAGAAGATAGAACTCTCTGATTATAAAATTCATTCCTATGCACCCGTTCAAGGACTTACTGATCTGGTGTCTCGAGCTGTAGATGGAGCATTTAGAAACAAGATTCTGCATTATGGTGGACTCACAAAAATGTCTTCGTATCAGTTTGCAAAAGAGTTTTGTAAGCGGTTTGGATTAGAGCACGGACATATTGCTGCACAAAAAGCGAAGCCAGATGAGTTCAAACGCAGTACAGGTGATCCAACAGTTTTTGATTATTCAGTGAACACTTCTCAGACGATCGAGCTTTTAAAGATCAAGCCCTTTCTCTTGGAGGAGGGTTTTGATCTGTTCGAGAAGGACTTGATTGGAACCGCGAACCTTACGTGAGTCGCGAGTGGCTCTCACAAACTCAATGAAGAAAAACTTTGTTACTTGAGCTGCCGTCACGCGCTCTCCTTCATATGTCCAAAACACTTCATGAAAAGGACCGATCTGAGCACGGAGCTCTTGGCCTTTGTTCATGCTGACATTGGAAACTGAATGATCTTGGCTACCTTGACCATTCACATTCATCGTCGAGCGAATGTGTCTTGAGAATGAAAGAGAGATCACACCTGCGGTGGAATTCGAGACTACCAATTTGACTTGGCTACGGAACATCATGAAATCTGCTGGAGATCCTGCGAGAGAGTAAATTTTGATATCCTGGAATTTGATTCCGTTTTCGGAGTAGCCATTAAAAAGTTTAGAGTAGGACTGAAACTCTTCTTGGAGCTGGCTTAAGAACTGAATCGTGTTTTCTTCAATGAGGCTCGCAGGATCGAAGCTACTGGTGAGACCCAAGAGCTTTTCAGCCTCTGGATGTACTTCGGAACGAACGAGTTCGTGAATCCAACCTGTTTGTGCCGGTATATTATCTGTAAGTCTTGTCATCTGAAAGCCCCCTGAGAACTCAAGCCTATTGCGATCTGAGTCACCATGTCAAGTTCTTGAAAGATTTGACTCTAGGGTTAGGCTTGTCAATTGGAACGCCCGAGTAATCCTCAGGTGGGCGCCGTATGGTAGCTTTAGGCTTCCCGGAAAAACCGGGCATGCGCACCACATACACAGGAACAGCTCCCTTGTTCAACGACTGCCTCGGGTCCAAGTAATGAGTTACCTAACCCTAGGGTCAATTATCATTTTACAGGATTTCGATACCGGATTGCAATAAATGCCTGATGACTGTTCTTTGACACAACTCATAGGAAGTGCCACACTTGATCTATAGCCATGGCCCAGAAAAAACTACTCGTAGCAGACGACAGCCTCACCATCCAGAAAGTCATTCGCTTAGCGTTAGGCAATGAAGGGTATGAAATCCAAACCGTTTCAGATGGAGCACAGGCGCTCGAGCAAATTGCGACCTTCCGCCCAGATATCGTTCTCATTGATGTGTCACTCGCTAAAAAAACTGCCTTTGAAGTGAAGAAAGAAATCAATGGGCACCGTGATCTAGCTCATATCAAATTTGTTTTGATGTCGAGTGCGTTCAAACAAGTCGACGAAGCTCAAGCCACTTCAGCAGGATTTGACGGCAGACTCATTAAACCATTCGACCCTGCACATTTAAGAAGCATCATCACTCAAGCATTGGGATCAGCATCCCAAACTCCAAGCTCACTTGCGCCCACGCAAACAGCAGCTCCATCTAAACGAAACGAAGTGGATTTCGGTTCTTTCCTCTCGCACATTAACAATCCACCTCCTGGTGAATTCGGTGCAGATCCAAAACCTCTCACACGCGATGTGAATGAAAAATCTGATCCAGAGATCCCTACTACGGCTCCTCGCTCAGTTGCACCGCCTGAAGGCATGAGCGATGATCTTTGGAAAACTGATGCCGGTTTTCAATCTGGTAGTGTTGAAGATGATATTCGTAAGCTCACGGAATCTACTCTCAAAATGAGCGGGTTCGCTGATGATTCGGGTTGGAGCGTTCAAGAGAAGAAGGCTCCTTCTAGTTTTCAAAACAATGACTGGCAGGCGAGCGGAGCAAGTACTAACGATCTAGGATTTCAATTCACGATGCCTGAAACTGAAGGAAGCAAAGCGGATCCCACTATGGAACCTCATCACCAACTTTTTGATTTTGAATCTTCATGGACTTCAGAACCGAGCGAGCGGCAGACTGCGCAGCAGTCTGGTGCAAAGCTCCAAGATAAGCCTACTCATATGCAGAGATCTGCTGACACTTATAGACCGGAGTCTACTCCGACTCATGAAGAAGCGACATCCAGTCAGCACCAAGCTGAGACACAATCAGCGATGCAGTCGTTTAATCTCGATCATGAACATTTAGAGAAACTCATCCAAGAGCAAGTAGCAGTGACTCTTGAGAAAGTTTTGCGCACCATGCTTCCAGATCTTGCAGAGCGAGTGATCAAAGCAGAAATTCATAAGATGTTAGAGAATCCACCGAATCAGCTGTAGTAACCAGCGAAGGCCGTAACTTTAAAAAAGATCAACTTAGTGCACTCACAGACGTCTGCGAAGCTAGTAACTTGATGTTTTTTAAAGTTATAGAGTTAGATCGAAGCACGAACACCAAACACATCTTCAGAATAAAGTGACTTCGAGATTCCTGTAGGTAGTTTTACAATGAGCTCACCGAAATGTCCTAAACGATCCATCTGTCCTTCGAATTCTTTAGTGCCTGAGATCCAGTGGATAGCATCTCCTCGCGAAAAGAGCGCGCGTGAATTAAAATCCTTAACAAGTGCATCGAATAACTTCTCTTCCTGAGATGTAAACTCGCTCCAAAGCTTCTCAAGCTCCTTCACCACTCGGGTGCAGAGCACTTCAACTGAGACAATCCCGTTTAAGCTTTGAGTTTGGCGATCCTTGAGAATCGGCTGATCAATGAGATTGATTCCGATTCCAAGAACAATCACACCACTCGCTCTCTCAGCTAGAACTCCGCCGCACTTGCCACCAATTAAATACAAATCATTCGGCCACTTGAGCTTGATCGGAAGTTCTGGAAGTGCACGCGCGACTGCAAGCGCCCCCATCATCGCACTCCAAGTGAGGCGAGACTGTGTAGGTTCATTCAAAATAATAGAGAAGAAAAAATTTCCACGATTAGAGATCCACTGATTCCCGCGTCGCCCACGGCCAGCAGTCTGCTCAAGTGAGCAAACCCAATCACCAAGGTGAGCGTTACCCACTGCCAAAGCTTCATGTGCTAACTTCTGAGTGCTCTCACAAACATCTAAGATTTGATTCATGGGAAAACCAATGATAAGTCGAGAGCCGTCACTGAATGAGTGAGTGAGCCCGATGAAATCACATCAACGCCAGCGATGCAGTAAGAGCGAATATTTGAAACGTTGATTCCACCAGAAACTTCGAACACGAGTTTGGGTGCTTGCTTGGACTTCCACTCGATGGCCTTACGCACCTGATCGGGGGTGAAATTATCGAGAAGCACGATCTCTGCACCACACGCGTAGGCCAGCTCTAATTCTTTTTGATCCTTCACTTCGATTTCGATTTTCAGTCCATGAGGAGCCCACTGTTTTGCATTTTCAATCGCAGCTTTAATTCCACCATAAGCTGAGATGTGGTTTTCCTTGATGAGAACTCCAGAGCTCAAACCCAAACGATGAGAGAATCCTCCACCTGCGAACACTCCGTGGATTGCGAGATCACGATAACCAGGGAGAGTCTTACGAGTTGCGGTGAGACGTGGTTTTTTCGCGAGATCGGATTTTGAGATTTCCTGAACTAATAAATTTGTTTGAGTGGCGATCCCTGAAACGTAACTTGCTAGATTGATGAACGGACGCTCAAACGTCAAGCAGGCCTTCGCATCTCCAGACCAGACGAGAAGCTCTTGGCCTTTTTTGACTAGTATACCATCCTTCAGTCCTGAGATTTTAGGTTCTATCGAGAGTTGAACACCCAGCTCGCGAGCAAGTTGATTTGCACACTGAATGAGAGGAGTTGCAGCCCAGATGCCATCAGCCTTAGCCCAGAGTGTGCCCGTGATTTTTCGCTCTGCTCCAAAAGCAGTCCAGTCAAATGCAGCGCCATCTTCATGGAGTCCGTCATTCAAAGCTTGCTTCCAAATCAGTGCTGAATCGTGCATATAAACCCTTACGGGTATTACCATAAATTTTAGGAGAATCACCACTCAATGAGCATCAAAAGAGAACCTAACGGACGAACTCTAGGCCAAATTAGGCCTCTCACCATCGAAACGAACGTGAATCGCTATGCCGAAGGCTCTGTGATCATCAAAACAGGGAATACACATGTTCTGTGTACTGCGTCAGTAGAAGACTCCGTTCCGGGCTGGTTGAAGGGCAAAGGCCAGGGCTGGATCACTGCCGAGTACTCGATGCTTCCTAGATCGACCCATACTCGCTCGAAACGTGACCGCGAGAAAATCTCAGGCCGCACTCAAGAGATCCAACGCTTAATCGGCCGCGCACTGAGATCTGTTGTAGATCTTGCTGCTCTAGGTGAACGCTCGATCATGATCGATTGTGATGTCCTTCAAGCAGATGGTGGCACTCGTACTGCGTCCATCACTGGAGCATGTGTGGCTCTAGGTATTGCGCTCAGCAAACTCATCGAAGCTAAGAAGTGTGACAAGAAAGTCTGGGCGGGAACGGTCGCTGCCGTGAGCGTTGGCTTGCATGACGGGAAAGCTTACGTGGATCTCGATTACAATGAAGACTCCACATGTGAAGTCGATATGAACTTCGTCGTCACAGGCGATGATAAGTTCGTTGAGATTCAAGGCACCGCTGAACGTGGTGCATTCTCTAAACAAGAAATGAATCTACTGACTGAAGCGGCTTTGGGCGGAATTGCTGAACTCAAAAAAGGTCAGGCTGCTACGTTTGAAAAACTCGGCGTGAAGTTTCCTACTTCACTATAGATAAAACTCTACTGTATTTCCTAAAAAGGGAAATATAGAGCACTTTCATTAATGAGATAGGCTTATAATGCCCTTTTCAAGAAATAGCGGCAGTTCGGTCTCTGAAAAAGAGATCGGGCCCGAACTCTCTGCTTACGCTTTAAGTGGGCCCGATTAGGGAGGCGGTGGGTACAGCGCTTTTGCGGCACTCGCGAGTCACGAGGACTTAAGCAACTTTCCTGATCGCTACATCTTTATTCTTCATGTATTGATCAAACTTTTTCTCGAAATCTGGAACTTGTTGACCCTTCTTATTGATGAGTCCGAACTTGTAATGATCGAAATGCTCTAAGCAAAACGAAAATTGTGCTGGTTTAGTTTTGCATCCAGTGACAGTGCATACTTCTAATCCTGTTTCTTCTTTAGCCGATGGTTTCTTGCCCATAATTTGGTATCTCCCTTATTCATATAACATATCGGTTTGCTATATTAAAAACTTGAGTTAATAAGTCTGTAATTGATGTCGAAGCTGACACATGCCATCCTAAAGGTATGTCCTTGATCCCTTACTCATTATTACTTATGACTAGCGCCCAGGCTTCTCTGGCTCCATTCAATATTTGGAATGACCCAGCAACAAAGAAGCTTCGTGTGCGGATCGCAAATGGTGTTCGTCAAATCAAAATCCACGGCATCGACCTCAAGCTCAGCGACTCAAGTAACTTAAAACTAGAGAACAGCGGGTCTACTAACTGGACAATTGAGTGTAACGACAAAGGAATCATAGGAAGACGCTCTGATTCTGCAGCAGAGATTCAATGGAAGACACCTCTCACGATTGTCTCAAAATCTGGATTCTACCAAGCTAACGATCAGCTCATACGAGAATCCGCAGAGATCAAACTCTCAGGCAAATTCTGCGATCTTCTGACTGAACTTCCTTTTGAACAACTCGTGACAGCAAAGATGGCTGAGCAAACTACAAAAGCCATGCCTGACTCTGCTCTTGATGCTGAAATCATCATGGTGAGATCTCAGCTCCTCTATTCGATTCTCAAGCAAAGAGAAAAATCAAAAAACGATTACGAGATTGATGCCCCAAAACTCCTCACGCTCAATAATGGTGAAGTTTTAAAAGAAGACTACAGACTTCAAGCTTCGTTGAAGCGCACTGAAAGTGCGGTGCTCACTCTAGGACCCGATGCTGCACCAGAGATTTTCCAAGCACACTCACACGCCTCTTGCGCTGGAAAAACCGTCACTCCCGAGAACGCCTGGGGACGATCTATTCCAGGTTACAAGAAGCCCATCGCCTGCCCTGCTTGCCTCACTGCAGGCACTGTGAACTGGAATACTGAGATCAGAGAGCGTGAGCTCATCAACCTCATGTTAGGTGGGATTGACCATACGGGCGTACCGTCACAGTGGCCCAGAGACTGGAATCGTTGGTTCGTGAGAGCGCGACTCACGGGAATTGAAATCAAAAAACGCGATGAGTCGAATCGTGCGCAAATCATGACCATTACTTTCGCTTTCAATGAAGAAGCCAAGATGGACTTCGATATCACAGCATCTACTTTCAAAAACTGGATCGGCCTCGATACGATCAAGAGCACTCGCTTCACTGTAGCGACAGGAGCAGTCTCTGCTAGAGTGAATCGATTCACCTTCGAAGGCCAAGGACAAGGACACGGAGTAGGCCTCTGTCAGACTGGAGCGAAGTCTCTCGCAAGCTCTGGAATGAACACAGAAAACATCTTAAAAACGTATTTTCCTGCAGCCCAAATTCGAAAATTGTAGTCTAATTTGAGCTTGAAGTCATTCAACTGTCCAAGGGGAGAAACTAAGTTGCAAAATATTTTATCACTATCTGCTCTCGTTTTACTGATGGGGTCTGTCAGTTTTGCAGCTGACACCAAACGATTCATCGAAGTCGAAGCCTTCGACAAGTATGACCGTACTGAACTAGCTGATCTCGGTATGAGCATCGAAGCATTCTACTCAGACAGCGTCTGGGGATTCGTGAATGAAAAAGAATTAAAAGAAATCAGAAAAGCAGGTTTCCGTATTTTTGGAAATTTCAATCCAGCAACCGCTCGCGGAGGACATGACAAGGTTTTCGGATTCCCACAAGGTGACGAACGTTTTCACGACTACAAAGAAATCGGTGATGCCCTCTCAGTACTTGAGAAAGACAACAGCGACATTCTAAAAATTCACTCCATAGGCAAAACTCACGAGAACCGTGACATGTACGCCATTCACATCAACACTTCCGCTGATGCGATGAAACGTAAGAAAAGCAACAAGCCTGGCTTCGTGATTTTCGGAAACCACCACGCAAGAGAACACTTGAGTGCTGAAATCCCACTCATGTTTGCTCAATACTTAATGGCAAACAGAAAAGACTCTACGATTAAGAATCTTCTTGAAACCAGAGACATCTGGATCATTCCTATGGTGAACCCAGACGGAGTGGAACACGATCTCACTGGCAATAAATACAAAATGTGGAGAAAAAACAGACGCGACAATAAAGACGGAACATTCGGCGTCGATCTCAACCGCAACTATGGTTTTCATTGGAATGAAGGTGGATCAAGCTCCAACACAGACAGTGATGTCTACATGGGCAAAGATCCATTCTCTGAACCTGAGACTCAAGCGATTAGAAAATTTATATCTGAAAGAGAGAATATTAAAGTTCTCTTATCCGTACATACTTTCAGTGAATTGATTCTTTATCCATGGAGTTATAGCTACGATCCAATCAAAAACGAAAAAGATCAAAAAACCTTCGACGCTATGGCTAAAACTATGGCGAAGTGGAACAAGTACACCCCTCAGCAGTCCAGTGATCTCTACATCGCAAGTGGCGAGACCTGTGACTGGGCATATGGCGAGTATGGAATTTTCGCATTCACATTCGAGCTCTCACCCAGAGACATGTGGGACGGCGGATTCTATCCAGGCGCTAAGGTCATCGACGGAGTATTCGAAGCAAACTTAAGGCCGATGCTTTACTTGCTCGATCTTGCAGATGATCCTTACCGTGCTCTTGAGAAGAAGCGCTCTCATGATGCTCAAAGCTTCCTGAAGAATACGTTCTATCTATGATCGGTTTATTATTACTCATCATTCAATCAGTACAAGCGCAGCCCCAGTGGCTGCGCTCTGATTTTGAACACCCAAAAGGCGTGTTCATTGTCGCTCATGGTTTAAACACCAAACCTGAAAAAATGAACTCACTTGGACATTTCTTAAATTCCTTAGGATATGATGTCTACCGATTAGCCCTACCAGGACATTACGGCGACATCACAGAGATGAAGACAGTAACCAAGGAGAAGTGGCTCACTGCTGCTCTTGATGGCTACCAAATCGCCGAAGCTCGTGCTCAAGAACTCAAGCAGCCTCTCTATTACTTAGGGTTTTCCATGGGATCTCTTATCGGAGAAACACTCATCGCAAACCATCCTGAGCTTCAACTTCCAGAAAAGATCATTCATCTAGCACCCGCTCTTGGGATCAGAAGCAGATCACATTTAGTGAAAGTATTAGGAATTTTTGGTTCCGAATTTATTGTCAATAGCAAAAGCCCTGAAGTGTACAAGGCTCAGAAGGGTGTTTCCATTGCGGCATACAAGGCGCTCTTTACTTTGGAGAATGAACTCATAGAAAATAAAAGCTCAGCTAGAATTAATATTCCTACTCTCATCTATATTAATGAAGACGATCAGCTGATCTCGATTAAAGGTCTTAGGAAATTTATAGCTCTTAAGAAATGGACAAAATCTAGCCTAAGACCGATTACTGATCAGAAACCAAAAGACGAACTCACCTTCTCTCACCGAATTATCGATGAGTATTCTCTAGGCGAAGTAGCCTGGAAGAGAATCACTAACGAGATCTCAGCGTTTCTTACCGACACTAAATAATACAAACGACATTCCTAAGAAGATCAATGTTGCTGCTAGATCACTCGATGCAAGAGCTGGAACATACTTAGAGAAGTCTAGAGCCTGTCCTATGCCTTCACTCACGCTTAAGATTGCAAGCCCAATACCCGCAATCGATCCACCCGCAATAAGTCCTGAGCTAAAGAGCACTCCTGGAGAGCTGTCAGAGTCATAGCTTTTGGCCTTAGAGAATCGTTCAGCGCACCAACGTATGAGTCCACCCATGAAAATCGGTGTAGAACTGGAGAGCGGAAGATACACACCGACCGCAAAAGGAAGAGCCGAGATACCACAGAGTTCGAGCACTAAACTGATCGCAACTCCGAGAAGCACTAATCCCCAAGGAAGTTTCTGAGTGAGAATGCCATCAATGATGAGAGACATGAGACGAGCTTTAGGAGCTTCGTACTTCGTCACGCTCGATCCATCGTCACGCTTATTAAGCGCTCCATTGATACCTGGATCGACCAGATACTGAATCACTCCAGCATCATCGACCAAGTACTTACCTGGCTGAAGCTTAGAGAGCTCGCTATGAGATGCCATCGCTTCAGTGAGCTGGAGTACAGAATATTCATTCTTATCGTGATGACCTTCAGGTCCTTTCACGAACTGCTTGTACTTCAGTACCGAGCGATCGGTTAGCTGGACGTGTGGAATATTCTTAGAATAAATCGTCGAAGCATCATTGAGCGCTTGAAGAGTGACGCCGATCACAAGAGCGGAAGTCAGTGTTCCAATGAGCAGACCCACTTGCTGTTTCCAAGGAGTTGCACCCACTAAGTATCCTGTCTTCAAGTCCTGAGAAGTCGTGCCGCCTACTGAAGAAGCCACACACACTACAGCAGCCACTGAGAGTGCTGCGATTCTAAACTCAGGGGAAGTCCAACCTAGAGCAAGGAAAACGAGACAGGTGAGGAGAAGAGTCGCCACCGTCATTCCAGAAATAGGATTAGAGGATGATCCAATCTCACCTGTGAGACGTGAACTCACGGTCACAAATAGGAATCCAAACGCGATGATCAGAATCGATCCAATGAGATTCATATGGAGTGAGGGAGATGCCCAAATTGCAAAAATAAGAATCGCGCAACCGATAAACACCACAGAGATCGGAAGATCACGAGTGAGACGCGACCGATCCACACCTGTTGGAATCACAGACTGACTCACGGACTTGAGTCCACTGACAGCGCCTCTGATGATTGTGGGAAGACTCTGGAATAAACTAATGATTCCGCCCGTAGCAACTGCACCCGCACCAATATAGAGAACATAGTTCTTCCAAATTTCGTGAATCTCCATATCAGCAATGAGCTTCTTAGCTGGGAAAAGTGGAACAGCAAGACCTGCTCCGAAAAGTTTAATCATTGGGATCAAAACCCAACTGGAGAGTACTCCACCTGCGACCATGATGCATGCGGTGCGTATACCAATGATGTAACCGACACCGAGTAGCTCTGGAGAAATTTCGCCACTGATTGCAGCACCTTTGAAGAATCCAAACGCTCTCTCAGGGACATCTTTGAAGAGCTTAAGCCCCACGTTAAAAAACTTATAAATAAGACCTAGGAAGAATCCTCCAAAGACAGTCTTTGCAGAGGTGCCGCCTTTTTCTCCCACGATGAGGACTTCAGCGCATGCTGTGCCTTCAGGATAGATCAACTTCCCATGTTCTTTTACGATGAGTACAGCACGAAGTGGAATCATGAGGAGAACACCGAGTAATCCGCCTAATACAGAAACCAACATGATTCGGCCGATTCCCATATCGTGACCGAGAATAAAAAGAGCAGGCATCGTGACAGCTACACCGAATGCAATCGACTCGCCTGCTGAGCCTGTGGTCTGAACAATATTGTTTTCAAGAATGGTGGTCTTACGCCATTTGAAAAGTTTAGAGAGTCCTTTGAAGAGAGTGATCGATAACACTGCGATCGGAATCGACGCACTGACTGTCATGCCGACTTTCAGTGCAAGATAAAGGGAAGAGGCTCCAAAGACGATCCCCAGAATAATCCCCATCACAATAGGACCCCAGGATAATTCCGCCATTTGCATTTCGCCACTTACATAAGGTTTGTGTAATTCCATTAATCAGTTCTCCCTGGGTATTTATAATCACATTCCCGTCAAAATACCATCTATTGTGCACAATGACTTTCGGTCCGAAAATAGAATCTGCATGGCTGTTCTTTTTTGGCTAAAAATCCTAACTCGTTTTGCTCTAGCAGATCACGTCACCCTTAATTTTTACCCGACACCCTATGGCATTAATTGGAATTCTCCAGGGAAACTAGCCCGTACTGTGATTCTTAATCGCCTTGCAAAAGAAAGTCGCAAGATTGGTCACGTCAGCATCGAAGTAGAATGCGGACAAGAGAAAATCATTACTGGAATGGTGCAAGATGATAATAATATTTCGTTTCCCGATATGCTTTTCAAGCAAAAGTACGGATTCGGAATCCTCTATTATGACTTCCGTGGCTACATGGAGACAGAAAAAGACCTATCTGCAGAACTTGAAAGACGTAGTGCAAAAGGAAACTTAAGCCTCCTTCGAATCGAAGTTAATCCAACGACTTGTAGAAGAATGCTCGACTATCATAAAGAATATCAGCAACTCGGATTCGACCAACACTATGGCCTTGTCAATCGTCCGAGATATCGCGAAGGCGGAGGTTGCTCAGCATTCGGCGCAAGCTTCCTCGATGTGGCAGGAGTCCTAGATCCCAAGTGGGTGGCTTCTTGGAACAAAACTATCCATATACCTGAAAAATACATTGGAGGTCCTGACTCTGGAAGAAAAGTATCCTTCCTCAAGATTGCACTACTCTATGCAAAAGATCGTTGGGCTAGAGAGAACGAACCTCAGCGAAAACTTAATTTTTGGGATCCAGACGAAATGCACCGGTGGGTTAAAACTACTTGGAACCAAGAAAAGAAGTCCCCATCAGGCGATTATGAGTTATTCTTCAGAGGAAAAGCCAAAGGACTAAAAGTAGACCGAACATGGGTACCGACTCCAAACGAATCATTCTGGAAAGAATAGCTGGAATCAGCATTCTCATGCTTTTTGTCTTCAGATTTGTTTTCCCAGGCGATATTTCTTTTTTTCTCGACGAACCACAACTTCAACTCATCCTTGATCAATCGTTGGCAAACAATACGATTCCAACTTATGGACCTATTCCACTATGGATCTATTACGTCTTCAGACAATTCACCGCACAAGTCATTGACCTTGGGCTTTTACATAACTTGATTTTTACTTCTCCACTTCTGGTTGGTTTTTATTTTTGCAAGCGCCACCTAAAAAGAGGAGCTGATCTTTAGTTTTTACTCTTTGGGCTTCTCTCTCCGCTTCTCTCATTTTATGCAAGATTACCTTTGGACAATACGTTTCAGTTTTTCTTCTCAGCACTTCTCATTTGGTTCACGTTCTCTGAAAAAAAACAGAGACATTTCCTCTCAGGAATTGCTTCGGGATTACTGTTCTCGACCCATCTCATGAGTGTATCTCTGATCATTGTCTCTGCTCTCATTCGAGAGGTATCCATCAAAAACCTCCTCAAGCGAGCTATTGGCTTTTTGATTCCTACTGCCCTCTACTTGCCTACGCTCTATAACGGAATGATGAATGGTGGATCCAGAAACCCTATCCCTTGGTTGGACGCACTCAGGAATTTTCCAAGAGACATTCTCTTCTCCCTGCAGTCTCTCTCAGTCATGTGTATGAAGTATTTCACAGGCGGCAGTCTTTCTCATTTTTTTTCTACCATTCCTTTTGATATCTATTGGTTAATTCTGCCACTTACCTTATTCATGGCATTTCGCTACCTAAACGATTCTAAAATTAAATTCTTTGTTCTCTGTATCTTGGCTCATTCGATCTACTTCTTCATACTCAAAGTAGACGCATCTCACACTCACTACTTCATGCCACTCTTCATTCCTTTACTTTTTTTGTTTTCAAACTTGCTGGTACTTGCTTTTCGCCATCCGTCACCAATATTCAAAACCGTGCTTTCTTTAAGCTTAGGAGTCATGATGACTCACCTCCTTGCCTATCAACTCACTTACCGGAGCTATACTTTGGAGAATGGAGGAATGACAGATTTACACGTAGGTCCTAGCGTATCTTCATTCAAGATCTTCATTCAGAACCTCTGCATGGATTCTACTGACCCTGAAATTAAACTCGATCTAACATTACTCCCAACCGTCTTCCCACAATCCGTAGAATATCAATTCAAGCATCAAGCAGCATGCTTGGATAAGAAATAAATGATTGGTAGCGGAGCCTTTCAAGTAGAGTTTGACTCTTCAAATCCACGCAGCGCACTACTGATCTTAAGAAAATCTTGATCAGGCTGAGTTTCGATCACGAGCTTCTTGCCTGTCTTAGGAATCGTGAGCTCAATACAAACAGCAGAGAGCATGGTTCTGTTAGCAATGTCAGTAGACCCACCATACTGTGTATCTCCCAAGATTGGATGCCCCAGGAACTTCAAGTGCCGTCTGATCTGGTGATAACGACCCGTCTCAGGTCTCAGCTCTACAAGTGAAACCTCTTTGCCTTTGATTTTTCCAACTTTTAATCTTTCAAATACCGTCACTGCTGGTTTTTTTATTTTGTCTTTATTGCCCATGAGAGGCTCAGAAATTTTACCTTGCTTAGGAATCGCTCCTTCAACGAGTGCAATATAATACTTTTTGATTCCACGTCCTGCGAAGAGTTTCTGAAAGAATGCGGCTGCTTCAGCGTTCAGAGCGAAGAGGATCACACCGCAAGTTCCTTTATCAAGTCTATGCACGGGGAAGATACTTCTCGCGACTTGCTCTTTCAGGTGATCTTGGAGAACAAGTACATTTTCATGAGAACCATCTCGATAGACAACTGATCCTGCGGGTTTATGTACTGCAATGAGATCTTTGTCTCGGTAGAGGTATTTTAAACTCATCTCCAGCTGATTCTCACTAATGTGATGTGAGGTACAGGTAAATATGCCAGTCGCTGTATCGTCGCTCCCTGAGTGACACTTGTAGTAATCCAGTCTGAGGCCATAAAACCCCAAGCAAGAACAGGAATCTGAAGCCCAATGTCGAATCCATACTCGAGGGAGTCACTGATAGGGAATCTTCCACCAATCGCAGGCATGAAATAAAATCCCAAGAGCTGTGCCGAAACTGTAGAAGCTACCGGTCCTGTTTCGATAGCAATGGAAGACAAATCAACAGCTCCAGTGAAACTCATCCAACCTGCTGAGAGACTTGCGTATATTTTTTTGTAAACAGGAGTACGTATGCCCACTTCGATTCCGTAAGATTCCAAGCCAATGCGACTGATTCCAAACTTCATAAAACCTGCATTCCAATAACCTTCAAACTCACCAATCTGATAGCCGTACTTCCCCGCACGCAAAATCTGCGGGAATCCCGTGCTCGCTTCCCACTTAGGAACATCTGCATGCACAGAACTAATTAAGGTAAATAGGGTTACTAATAATCCAAATGTTTTCATTGTTAGCGTAACTTGCGAATCCTCCTAAATATTCTCTTAAATGGTAAGGGGTTATTTTGACTTCAGCTCGAAGTATTGAAGCGGTTGAAACACTTGCAGTCAATGTGCTGTTGGTTGTTTCTGAAAGTTTAGTCTCAGAACCATCTGTATTGATGCGTTTTAAGATGAGTCTGATCACGGGAGCTGTTCTTCCTTGTGCAGACGATGGATGGAGAGTCGGAGCAACAATTCTCACAGTCGCAGTCTGCGCTCCCAGTGTTCCCGTGTCTCCCATTCGATATGCCGTGCCACTGATTGTGGCAGAAAAGTCAAAATTTACTGGTGAGCCAAATCCCTCAAAAGCAATGAGAACCCGATTATTCTTAATTGCTGTCTTCACCAGATCAATATCTGAAGAAGTCACAGCGACTAGGTTAGAAGCAATCTTACTTGTCCTGCGGTAAGAATCAAATCGTTCACCATCAGCGACTTTCATAGCCAACACATTTTCATGAGAGTCTACTGCAGCCACTGCTGTAATTTTCTGTCCTGCTCCCTGTATCTGAGCCCACTTGGAAGTATAAACAGAAAACTGCTCCAAGAAGGTGATGAACGCAAGATCTGGAGCCAGATCACTAAAAGGATCTAAAATATAATTGATCATTCCACCTATCACACTGTAACCGCCAGCTCCCAAGGATCTCTTTCTAATTTTTGGATCCAAATTAGCATGTAAGTTGTAGAGCTCAATGGCATCAGGTCCAAGTGACTGAATAGTAGCAACTGACTTGTCTTCCGTATGAGGAATGATGACGACCCCTTCAGAAGGAGCTGACTGAATCAGTACCCGAGTTGCAGCTGTTGTTCCTTCGTAGGCGGATCTTCGTACTGACTCAGTTGGATCACTCGTCAGGTGAGCTTTTAATCCAATACCAATCATGGAGAGTGTTTCAAATCCTGCACTTAGAACTGGAGCAAACGCTCCTCCATCACATCCTACCATACGATTATAGTAAGAAGTACCTAAGCCACTATTGATCAAAACATCGCCTGCTTGATAAAGAAGGAGTCTACTGAAGTCATAAAAAATAAAATTATCAACGTGATCTGTTGTAAAAGTATAATCAATTCTGTTTTTACAGATCGCTTCTCTAAAATTAGAAGAGCAAGAAGTATTGATTACTCCCGCTCCCGCTTTAATCTCAGCAGAAGATCCAGTTATTCCCGCGCTATCACACGCATCGTAAGAATAAGGTGTGTGCATGTGAGTGATCACTCTCGTCCATCTGAAGGATCCATACGACCCCAATTCAGAAGATAGAGGTAATCCTCTCGGCGGTTGAGGTCTACTGCAGCCAATAATAAGGAAGGCAGTAAAAATAGAACTGTAGAAAAATTTTAATGAGGAGTTCACCTCGGAGCCTGCTCTTCAATGACTCTTACTTCTCTAGGTATCAATGTAGCCACATGACCCTTTGGCTGAGGTGGAGACCTCAGAAGCTTTCTAAAAATTAAACCATTCTTCTCTTGAGTCAGGGGCTCCCACTTTTCAAATCCCAATGGCAACTCGCCCATGTATCCAGTCGCCTGAGTTGCATGAGCAGCCGCTCCTAAAGCTTGGAATTTTTTATAGGTCACTCCGAGCGCTGGTGAGTATGTTCTTGTATCGAATGTGATAGTATTCTTAGAAGTTCCAAATTTTTTATCTAAATAATAGTTATCTTCAAAAATTCCATATACACCTGATAGTTGAGATGACAATTTCGATTCTTTTAAACTCTCGAGCACAATTTGTGCTACCGCTTGATGATGAGCGTGAGTGATCCCGGATGATTTTGGATCAAGTGTGAGGATGATTTTAGGACGAATCATTTCTAAGTAACTGTTCACTCGAGCTTTAATCCAAGGAATATTCCAAAGCTTGGCGTTCAAGAACTCTTCACCTTTTGTAGATGGCTTACCTGTTTCTTTATCTCGTATCGGTTGATCAGGTTGATTGAGAAGAAGAAACTCTTTAACGCCATAAATCTCTGCTGCTTTTTTTAATTCAAGAGGACGCATGGAGTAGTTATCAGAAGGGTTCCCTGTGACTTTGTTAACTTTGCCGCCTTCACCACGAGTGAGATAGATACCATATACAGAATAGCCATTCTCGCGAAGCTTACCAAGTGTACCTCCGAAGAGTGTCTCGTCATCTGGGTGTGCAACAATATAAACTACAGATCCCGGTGAAGGTTTAGCTTCGACATGAGCCAGACCCAATATCATCATTAGAACTGCAAGAGTTGCTCGTTTCATGGGTTATAAATTTGTATCCTAAGTGAGTCACTAGAGTCAGTATAAGTTTTTTTATTCGTCTGAATACTTGCAGTTAATTGTACCGAATAACTTCCGTTTGGAATAATCTTGGTATTGAGCCTCATGATCATTTCTGGAGCCGTAGAGTCTGAGTACTTACTGAAGCTCGTTCCGACTGTGTTTGAGACATTCAAAGCAAGTCCTGTAAACTGAACCGGACGAGCCTTAAGTGAGACCGTGAACTCAATCGTACCTTTCACTGGCTTCGTGATATCAAACCTAGGCTTCCACTTGACTTCAGTATCTAGTTTTTGATTCAGCACATAGAAGTACTCAACCATAGATCTGCTTGTTCCACTGAGGGACTCCGTCTCTGCCGTCCAGAGGTACTTGCCATCGGGAATTTGATTTGTATCTAGATTGATTTTACATTTCCTATTACTTTCTACATTACATTCTCTTGATGCTTTTAAATTGCTTGTTCGCTCATCATAAATTTTTAAAATTATTTTTTTAGCAAACTCTACGTTGGTTCCCATTCTTACTTTAGAGTCACCTGTCAATATGCTTCCGATAGAAGGGTGGTCAATATAAGTCTGCTCTCGTCCCCCAGACAGATTCATTCCCCAAGTTGACAATCCCACTGCAGTGTCTTCATCGGAGTATGCTACATAGGCAAACCCACTTTCACCCCACTGTTCTCCCCAACTGTTTTTGATAATCCAAGCTTGCTTACGATCATCGAAGCCAACAATGACAACTGCATGTCCACCTATGAAGTTCTTTGATGTATTTTTGTAGACTCCAGACTTGTACGAAAGAAAATCCGAATACACTCTCATAAGAGAGAACAGAGGACCCTTGCGTACTGCAGCCTTAACTTGGTCGATGTCTGATATCAGTCCTGTAGAAGGTCTAAACGCATTCTCTACAACCAGACTTCTAGAGCGTGAGTCAGAACAGATTCTGTCACAACTGACCGTATCTCCAGTAGCTCCCATCGTATAAGGAGCGCAAGATTCATCGGGTACTCCGAGTGTTTTCATATAATCGACAGCTCTTATATGTCCCATGCCTCCTTGGCAACTCCCTCCTCCACAAGCAAAGAGTGCCTCGGGAGAGAGGACAGCATTGAGCCAAGGAATTCCGGAAGTAATATTGTTTTGTGTTTCAAGTGCTCCAGTCATCGCGAATGCTACACAACTTCCACAGATGCCTTGGCTACGAACGGGTGAAACATAATTCACACCACCTCGGTTACGCCAATCGAAGACTTCTGCAGTTGAGTCTGTTCGTGCTTGAAACTTGGAAGGGACTATCAATGTCCAATCATGATTAAGATCTGATTCAGGAACTCCCATCAGTTGTTTGAGCGTAGTTTGATCGAGATCTGATAACCATGTATGTCCTGATGTCCAGGCATGAGAGTACCCAATAGATGTCAGTGAAATCACTGCGATGACTGCGAGTTTCATCATCGAATAAATTATCTAGTGACTAGGTAAAATATGGCAACTCTTCTTTTGCTGTCAAAATATTGTCATGCAAAATTTTTTACCATTTTCTGCGGCCTATCGTAGAATAGAAATCTAATCGAAAGGAACCCGAACGAATGAAATCTTTAATGACTGTTATGTCCGTACTCTCTCTCTCTCTGGCGCTCTCTGTAACTCCTGCTCTTGCAAAGAAAGCTGCATCAGCGAAAAAAGCAGGCACTAAATGCACTGACTGCGAGAACCACAAAAAAGACACTTGCAAATGTGCTGAAGGCCATAAAGAAGGCGAAAAATGTGATTGCACAGAGTGTGAAGATTGCAAAGGCAAAGTTCAACACACCGGTGAAGCAAAAGAACACGCTGTAGAACCATCTCATGAAGCAACTCATTAAGATTTAGATCAACTAAAAAAACAAAACCCCCGACTGAGGGTTTCTCAGTCGGGGGTTTTTTGTTTGAATCGTTTGTAGATCTAAACTTAGACGCCTATTCCGCCTCCTCCACCGACAGGGATGACACAGAAGTCGATCTTCACGTCACCTGATCTGAATCCAGGCACGAACACAGCGTTCAATGTAGGATCGTAGATGAATTCACTTGAACTGAGCTGTGAGCCACCTACAAAGACCTTAATACTAGCTGTATCTACGTTCTGTTTTGAGAGCACAAAAGTATTCCAGTTAGGTGCCTGATAGTTGTCTGAGAAGCAACTCTGAGTACAAGGAGTGGGATCTGAGTGTTCTGCTGGCAATAAGAAGTTATCCGTTGATAACACTTTCCAACCACGGCCGATCAAACCAGTATAATTAGCAGAAGGAACTGGAGGACTGACGTTCGAGTTGAAGAAGAAGCTGTTACCAGACTTACCGCACTGAGACTCTACGAGAGAAGCAGCTGAAGCATCCACTACTTTTCTCCACATGAGCATCATTGCAATATGGTAACGAGGTCCTTGATAGTAGTTAATTTTGACTGGCAAACGCGTGTTTGAATCAAAATAAACCGCCTCACTAGCACATGCCATTTTTGTAGGGTGATTACCATCATTATTAACAATATTTCTAAAAACACCATTGTCATCCATTTGCATGACTGAGCCATCATCAGTGATCAAAGCGAATTGATAATAGCCAGCGGTGTCACTGCTTCCGATCTTAATATTTGCTTCCATTTGGAGAGCAAAATATTCATACAAAGTGTCCCCACGTGGAGTTTTTAAGATTAATGCATCCTGAGTAGAGAAACCTTGATCGAAGGGTCGAGTAGGAACGTTGAGTTGATTAAGATACAACTCGACATCCAGCATCACACCTTCTGAGATGTAACCAGCAACATTTTTTGGACCTGCACGAGGTGTGCTTGATGAGCTATTGGTTTCTGGATTCCACCAAGGGTCCCATGAATAGATTCGACCCCAAATTTTGTTTTCTGGCAGTCCTACTTCAGTAGAATCAAAAGGGTCGCAAACGGCGTTATGTGCACTAGACGAGCTAGGCAAGTTTACATCGATTGCAGTGTTACCAACATAAATGGACGAAGGAGGATTTTCGCAGCCTGTGATCATCATTGATCCCATGAGCAGCGCATTTGAGTACCATCCTAGCTTTTTCATATTAAGTGAGCTCATATAAATGTCTCCGATTCTTTATATATCTTAACTTTATTTATGCACCACATCAAGTTATTAATTGACCAAAATAGTCATTTAAATCAGGTATTTATATGTGCTTGATTGTATTGAATTATAAAATATCAGGATCTGCCAACAAACCAGATCAAATATAGATAACAAATGAGGGGTGTCACAAACGACACACGGAGACTGAATCCATCTGCAACCAGGCCTTGGACTACAGGGATGAGAGCACCCCCGATAATAGCTGAACAGAGCACGCCAGAAGCTCTCTCCGTTCCTCGTTTTACACGGTTTAGGGTCTCTGCAAATATCACAGGAAACAAGATCGAGTTAAAAAGCCCTACAGACAAGATGGCAACTACTGAAACCCAGCCTTGAGTGAGTGCCGATACCACCACACAAAGGAGAGCTCCCGCTACGAAGAGGCGACTGACTTTGTTCACAGCATACTTAGCCAAGAGAGGGGTACCAATAAAACGACCCACCATAGCGCCACCCCAGTAGAACGCTACATACTTACCCGCTTGCTCTGGAATCATTGCACCAACAGACCCCTCACCTAGCCAACTCACTAAGAAACTACCAATCGAAACTTCCGCTCCGACATAGGTGAAAATCCCCAAAGCGCCCAGCATGAGCTCTCTCTGAGTGAGCATGTCTTTCCAAAGAGTGACTTCTGCTTTTGATCCAGTTTTAATTTCTGGAAGCTTCAACCACGCCATCACGACCGACAGAAGCACAAGGGTGCAACCCAAGATGAAGTAAGGTTTCTGAACGGTGGTGACTTCCATCGATGAGAGTATCATCACAGAACCCACAATCGGCGCCACTGTTGTGCCGAGTGAATTAAATGCTCCCGCCCAAGTGAGTCTACTGGAAGCCTTCGCAGGATCACCTATCAAAGTGACATAAGGATTCGCAGCCACTTGAAGCAGTGTGATTCCAGACGCGAGAACAAAGAGTGAACCTAAGAAGATGGAATACATTTGATACTCAGCCGCTGCCAAGAACCCAAACGCTCCAGCTGCTGCAACCACGAGCCCGATGGACATTCCTCTACTGTAGCCCACTTTCTCGCAGAACCATGAAGCTGGAATCGAAACCAAAAGGTAAGAAGAGAAGAATACAAATTGAACTAAAACTGCTTGAGCGTAACTCAAAGTAAAAAATGCTTTGAGATGAGGAATCAAAATATCATTGAGGCAAGTGAGAAATCCCCAAGAGAAAAAAAGCGAGGTGAGAATAGTGAGTGCGTATTTTTTCCCAAATTCATTTTCACTCTTAAAAGAAACCGACTGCGGAGCTGTCGCTGTGCTGGATAGATTTGCCATTAGTCCATGTACCTCATTACGCTTAAGAAACTTGCATAACTCCAGGTGAGATCTCTCGCACCTCTCATCATTCCATTAGATCTGTCAAACTGCTCAGACTGATGTCCGTATCTCGCCGTGTGATATCGAGAGCGTCTCATGAATTGATCTGCTCGATCGAGCTCACCGCGTTTAGCATAGAACTCAGCTAAAGCATGAGTCGCCAGGAACCAAGGATTGCCTACGCCATCAGTCGCCAAACCATCGTAAGTATCTTCCGGATATCTTCCGATTGCAGCAGCCATCACCCGGCCTTCGCGATCGAGTTTTGTTTTATTGATCGCATACAGATCCCCAAAAGCTTTTTCGATTGCTTGTGCAGTTTTTAAAACTCTCGGATCAAAAACAGAAAATTTTCCATCGGGATTACCCGCATGGAGTACTCCTAGAATCACAGCGACATCAAGGCCAGAAGACTTCTCCGCCATGGGTCTTTTGTTTTTCTTATTATTGATTGAAACCAAAATAATCCCACGGTCTTGGTCGTAAAATTTTTCCAATGACTGATACACAAGCTTCGATTGAGTCTCGTACCACTGGGCGGCTCCACTATCCTTAAGCTTGATCGCTAACTTCGCTCCGCGCTTCAAGGCTTGGTACTGAGCAAGTCTTGTGTAGAAGTGATTGGCATATACTTCTTCCCAAAGATCAAACGACAAATCCTTCCAATGATAGGAGATGTATTCAAGATCACTCTTAATCACAGTGTGAGCAGGGAGCTTCGAATCGTAAAGTAATTCTCTGACGACTGATGACTTGCCTTCTTTGAGTAATTCATAAGCGAGATCAATGAGGACAAGCGCTCTCAGTGCAGGGCCATCATTCTGAGGTCTCCCCCATGAATCCCAATATGCTTCACCATCGAGATAAAACTTAGGTTCACCTAAGCCATTGTCTGCGACTGTACCGCTTGGATTTTTGGTGAGTTGATTCTGTCTTGAGAAAGCTACGTAATCTAGCAGCGTCTCTCTTGACCACTGCGGAGCAGTAGATCTCCATTCAAACACTTCACGCATCGTGAGCGCTGCATCTCTGATCCAGTGATAATAATAATTGGGTTTCTGCTTAGATGGTGAGGCCATGACTGAGCCCAGTGCCCCGTCTTCAGGAGAGATCGCTTGTTCAATGCGATCAAGACTCGTTTCAGTTTGATCGGTGTACCAATCGAAACCCTGTAGAGTTAAAAAACAAAGTGCCGCCGTTAATCCCATCCCCAGTTTTTTCATGAGGAGGCAACGTAACAATTATTCGATGGATTTGCCAACAAACTGTTTTAGATGCAGCACCCAAAACACAAAGGAAACTGAAGCAAAAACATGCCACAACGCATGACCTTGAATAAAGTGGTTCTCAGGATCACAGAAGATTCGCTTTGCGTCCAAAACAGAGAAGGTAAACGCTACAACCATAGCACCTTGGCACCACCAGAAGTTTTTCATACTGACTCTCGCCCCGTTTAAACGTTTAAGCCAGATCTCCAATCCTAAATTCAATGTCACCAAAACTAAAATAATACCTTGGTAGGGAAGCTTAAGGTATCTCAGCAAGAACATCATTCCGAGAGCGCCAACTATGCTCAACCAAAAGTATTTGGGTTCACGTTCTTTACTCATCCACCCCATTCTGATGAAGCTGATGTTTAAACAAAGAAACGTGATCAGATACATTCCAAAAAAATCTAAAACCTGAGCGAAGAAATTATAAGATGCATGGTACAGGAACGACATCACACCAACCCAAAACGAATACTTCGCGACACGTTTCAAAGTTTTACTCTGAATCTTCTCACTCATCTTGAAGATCACTATAGCTGCAATCAAGTAAGCCAGATTCGACCAAGTATTTGCTGGCTCAGTGATCCAACTACAGAGACTCGCTTCACACCATTTCAAATTAGGCGGAGCGTATTGGCTAATTTCATACCAAGGACATCCGGGTTGAAGTGAGGGGACTGGATTCATAGCGTAGGCTCTCCAAAAACATACGGCTCCCTAAATCTCTTAAAGGGAGCATTTTCGTTAAAAAGTTTTCTATAAGTGACATGACGTTTTACAACTTTTGTATTGATTTGCTCACAAAGCTTGATCATTTTTCCATTAAAATCAGCAACCCAGTTGAGCTCGATTTCTTGGTATTTTTTCTTAGTTTCGTGATGAATTCGAAACGCTTCGATGAGTGCGCCATCGACTCCTTGCCCATGATACTGAGGAACGACTCCAAACAGAAGTCCTAGTGCTTTATGATTGGCTCCAAAATATTTATGAAAGAGAAATTTGATTTTTCCTAAGAGATCTAACTTACCATTCACAAACTTAAATATTTGATTCACTTCTGGCACACACAAGAAGAACCCTATCGGACTCTCCCCATCATAAGCAAACCACATGAGCTCTGGATCCAATATTGGCTTCATCTGCTTCACTAGGTGAAGAGCGGCTTCGTGAGTGATCTCAGGGATCTCTTCTCTCCCGGCCCAAGCCTTGTTATAAACCGTCTGAATAAGGGTCGATAATGCATCTGTTTTCAAACCGCTAGCGGGAGCAAACTTGAAACTTGGATTCTGAAGTGCGGATCGAGATTTCTCTCCAATACGATCGGACACTGGCCCTACGACTTTACGGCCAAACGTGAGCTGGTAGAAGTAAGGTTTAAATCCGTAAGATTCAAAAAACTTCTGATAATAGCTGGGATGATAATTGCTTTGATAGTTAGGTGATTGGTCGAATCCTTCTATGAGAAGACCCCACCATTTATCCCGCTCTCCGAAATTAATGGGTCCATCCATAGCCTGCATCCCTTGAGAGGCAAGCCACGATTGCGCTTGCTCAAACAATCCATGCGCAAGCTTCTCATTCTCCACAGTTTCAAAAAACCCTATCCCACCCGTGGGTTGATCGTTACCCTTGGTGGTTGTTCGATCGTTCACGAAGGCTGCGATTCTACCAACGGTCTTACCTGTCTCGTCTTTTGCAATCCATCTGACTAATCTACCGTGGGAGTAAGTCTTATTTCTCTTAGGATCGAATACAGATTCGATGTCTCGGTCAATAGGTCTGATCCAATGAGGATCGGATTGATAAATAGATAAGGAAAGAGCCATAAACTCACGGACATCCTGACCGGTTTTGACTTCGCTTATCTTAAACTCCATGGAGACTTACGATAACATTACGCCCATCAATATGGTAGAATTGAGATATGAGCGCCTGTTCAAATTGTCGTAAATCCAATGCCACATCTCAATGCGGATGCTGCAATGAGCCTGTCTGCAAAAACTGCATAGAGTTTTTAAAGGAAGGATCGTTTTCTTTTCTGCAGAAAATCCCCCAAGAACTCACTCATACCCAATACTGTCCCTCTTGCTTTCAGAAGTACGTGACTGAAGCGCAAACCAAGTACGAAGAGACGATGGAACTCGCTCGAGAAGTTTATATTTTCTACATCGGTCGTAAGGGCAATCTTCCACTGTTTGAGCAATCCAAGAAGAAACTCAGCATTCCTAAGTGTACAGACCGAGATGAAATTTTACTTCGTCTCGCTTTCCAAGCAGCAGAGATGGGATTCAACGCCATTACTGAGACAGATGTCATTCGTATCAAGGTCCGTGACGGTGCTTATCAGACGATGAGCTTTAGCGTGAGCGGCTTCCCTGCAAAAATAGATGTGACCAAGATCGATCGACACTGATCATGTTTATTTTTCTAATACTCCTCTCCAATTCTTACTCAGCCGAATTGCCATACCATCAGAGTATTGAGGAGATTAGCAAGCAGTTTCTGGGAGTGCCCTATGTTCTTGATCCACTCGGTGAAGGCAAACATGGATCTATTGATACTGACCCACTCT
Organism: Lysobacteraceae bacterium; assembly: GCA_023657465.1. Taxonomy (GTDB): domain Bacteria; phylum Bdellovibrionota; class UBA1018; order UBA1018; family JAGTJX01; genus JAGTJX01. The sequence continues at coordinate 690,917 of JAGTJX010000001.1, read as the reverse complement.
ATCGATTCGATCAGTTTGATTGTACTACTTATGTAGAGACTGTGATCGCTCTCTCAAGATCTAAGACTCAAGACGAGTTCGCTAAGAACATGAACGAGATCCGGTACTCCACTGGCGAACCAGACTACTTCAAACGTAATCACTTCATCGAAGTGGATTGGATGCCATCGAATATTCAAAAAGGAATAGTTGAAGATGTGACTGCGGGGCTTTTCGATTCTAAAATATTAAAAACTGCTCACACCAAAATCGATAAGAGGTCTTGGTACAAACAGAAAAAGAAAACATCACCAGTAGGAGAGAAACCGATTCCCGTCACCCTCACCTATTTACCGCTCGATCAAATCATCGATCATCCCAAGCTTCTGGATCAGATCCCTAGCGGGACATTCTTCAATCTGATCAAAGTGAAGTCCCATTCTCTCGGACTAGTGGTTCATCAGGGTGTACTCGTAAGAAACGAGGGAATTCTTCTCGCTCGTCACGCAACCAAACTCAGCCGCGACCAAGTCGTCGAAATGAATGCATTAGGCCTGTTCCGTATGTATTTCAGAAATCAAGAATCTGAAGGCGTGAAATCAGCTGGACTTAACTTCTTCAAGAAACTGAATTCACTCTAGTATCTGAGCTGCATTGTTAGCCTAAGGTTTGGACCAGCCTGTGTGTTTTGTATCGCTAAGTTTTCTGCCAAGCCCACCTCATATCTTCTTAAAACAGTAAAAAGTGCATCCAGCTGAATATAAAACTTATCTTGAATCTTCATTCTAGCTGAAGGTCCTATTAATCCATTAGCGAACTGAAGAGTATCTGCAGTATTAGTTAAGTCTTCAATTCTATATTGAGATCCTACGAGAGAGAAAATCGCCCCATATTCAAAATGCTCTGAATTCATGATCCAGTACTCAGCTTTAACAGGAAGAAGCGCATCTAAAAGGCTTGATTCACCTACATAAACCGCATGAAGAACAGGAACAGTAAGCACTCTTCCAAAATTAGACCCTCTCGCTGCACCTAGACCAAGCGTCCAACCTCCACTAAGAATTCTGTCTACAAAAAATACACCTTCTAATCGAAAATCGTCTGAAAGATTCCCTCTCAAATCACCATACAAACCTGGCCTTAAATTGATGACAAATGAATAGTCTTGATTCAATGACTGCAGCCAAGTGAACTGTGGAGAAACAATGTAAAGAGGACTTCTCGTATCAATACTTAATATACGAGACTGCAAACCCACACCGAGTAATCCGTTTCCTTCTTCATCTAAAAAAAACCGCTCTATCCACTGAATATCGCTCTGCCTTGAAACAGGTGAACTCATTAAAGATTCTCCACTGAGAGTGAGTCGATCTCGTGTCTGAGAATGAGCTAGATTTAAATTAGAAATGAGACAAAATAATAATACAATAAATAATCTTTTATTCATTCTTTATATCAATTACAATTTATAAACAATGTATAGTCAAAAAAACAAAAAAAATTATCTTTTTCTTATGCCCCTCATATTGGGTTCACTCATTGACGCTCAGACTTTTGGGGCTCCTTCACTGCTAAACGAAATTGACTCTTTAATTACAAAACATCAACTGAACGAAGCCCAAGAGAAGATTCGATTAGGTCTAAAAGATAAAAACAATGATTACGAACTCCTCTGTAGAGCTTCGCGAGTCTTGTTGTTTTTAGCAGATCTCAAAACTGACAAAAAAGAGCAGCTTAATATTTATAACGAAGCTATGAGTTTTGCAGAACAAGCCATTGCATCTCGTCCGGATGGGATGAATGGTTATATTAGAAGAGCAGCTGCTAATGGTAAACTTGCACTTTTTAAAGGAATTTTAGGAGCCCGTGAAAGCGTCCTTCAAGTGAAGAAAGATGCTGAGAAAGCGATTGAACTTAAAAACGACACTGCCGAATCATTGGCTCTAGCAAATTATATCTTAGGTAGAACACACCTTAAACTAACAGAGACTCCAAAAGTGGTCAGGAACACAATGGGTCTTGGCTGGGGTACTCTGGAAGATTCAATTAAACTTCTCGAAACTTCTCTGAGTCTTCATCCTAAAATGCTGAAATCAAAACTTGAGTTATCAAAGGCTTATTTAAAAGCGACTAGAAAACAAGACGCTAAAAAACAACTTCTAGAAATAGCTTCGATGCAAGAGATTGAGTTCGGAGATGATTTAGTAAAAAAAGAATCTGAAGCTTTTTTAAAAACGATTAATTAATGTAGACAGATTGCAAATAAGTCCTTGTTCGAATTGAATAAAAAAAATAAATAGAGATAATATACAAAATAAGAAAAACAGACTATGTATGGCGCCATGGTGTTACGACTAGCTGTGATGATTATGCTATCTTTAATGGCCAATCAAACTTTAGCCAAAGAGCGAAAAATTCAGACTCCTTATCTACAAATTTTTGTTATTGATCCTCCGAAACCCTTGGATTGGTCAAGTCCCAAGAGTCTACTTAGAACCACTCTATGGAATGGACTGAGTTTGGATTACGCTCCTAATGGCCACCTAGCTGTGCATGTTAAAACCCGGAGGCCAAACGCTTATGGCGTGAGCGAAGTTCTGACAGGAATGGGTCGTACTAATAAAATGAAGACGCTTTGGGACACTTTTTATCATGAGTATGGTCTTTCGGCCATGATTCGCGAATTCAGTGGTGATCTAGATTCTTCAATAACAACAAAAGAAGAAATCAAAAAAGCGGCCGATGCCAATCGACTTGCGATTATTCAAGTCCAGCTGACCGATGAGAAAGCTGATCTTCTTATGGAGTTTATGAGTAACTGGATTGAATTTGGATCGTTCCGACATTATGGCGGTAATAAAAATGTTCCAAAAGGCGAAGGATCTGGATGTGCTGATTTTGCTGTGTATTTTATTGAATTGGCTATGAAAGGACATCTCCCTTCAGACCAATGGATGCGAACAGTTCACTTACCTTATGAGTTGTTACAAGAAGCCCCCGGTCGAAAATCAAAGAAGGTTTCAATTTCGAGTATACTAAAAAGCACGATTCCTTGGGCTAAGTCAGCAAAAGAGGGGTTGAAGTTTTCAATTCCAGACCCAGAGAAAATGACGAAGTGGATTATGACATACAGTGCTCCTTTTACCAAAAGGGTCACAATCTTCCCTGATGAATTCCAACCACAGGAAACCTTAGATGACTCAATGATTCGCTTTCAAACCCCTTACTCTCGAGAGTCAGAACAAACGATTATTGCCCATTGGAAAAAAATCAAGCTTTAAACAATGTTGGAAACCCTATCCTTTTGAGGCTATTCTTACCGAATGATTTTGAGGGGGATTAAACTCAGCCTAATGTTCGCTTCTTTTTGTGGAAGCCTAGCATTAGTATCACAAGCCGATGAACTAATCGTCTACGCGATTTCCGCCCCAAGACCCACCAACTGGATTTCTCCTCGTAGCCTACTGACTTCTACAATTTTGAACTCTGTTAAAAGTAGCTATGCTCCGAACGGACATATCCTGATCGAACTCAGACATGGCCAGCACTCTTGGATGACCTCCATGACGAGTGCACGAAAACTTCAAACATTTTCAACGACTATCCGTAAAGGCCTTGGTTTAAGTTCACTTTATTATGATTTTGATGGTGATCTCGACTCAGCAGAAGACAGTCTGAACTTTCTTAATCGTGCATCTGAAGACGGTCGATTAGCCAGCATACAAATCCCTGTCTCAGATACTGTTATGGAAGAGATGTTAATATTTTTGGATCTTTGGATTCGTGCTGGTTCGTTTAGACACTATCGTGGCGGGCAGATCGCAAGCTCAGGATTGGGTGCTGGATGTGCGGATTTTGTAATGTGGTTTATGAATCGGGCTCTCAATGCACAAGTCCCGATTTTGGATTGGATGCGTGAGCTTTATCTTCCCAAAGATTTACTCGAACACACAAGTCCCTTAAAAATCTACCGACGCAAAGAGTGGGCTGTCGATGAACAAGATGGACACTTCTTCATGATCCCTGATCCAGAACTTATTTTTCGTTGGATTGAAAAACATAGTCCAATTTCGTACGAACTTCAGTTATCTCAAAATGATTTAGCCAATGAAAAAACTCATTTTTCAGCAAAACTCATTCACGAAGTGGAGTTTCAATCTCCTTATCCGACAGAATCAGAAAATACCGTCAAAGAGATCTGGAATAAGATATTAATTCACTAAAAGACGCGCCAACAATTTAAACACAAGCTACCCGAGCCGGAGCAATGTACATGAAGAGTGACAACCATGAAATCCGAAATTTGAAATTGGTAGGCCCAGAGGGACTCGAACCCCCGACCAATCCGTTATGAGCGGACTGCTCTAACCAGCTGAGCTATGGGCCTACAGACTGTTAGAGTAAATTACCTCGAACACCTGGAGCTTCGCACGAAAAAATGACGTTTAGTCATTTTTTCCCGCTTGCTCAATCAACGAACGATTTGAGAAGTTTCGCGCGTGAAGGATGACGCAGTTTGCGAAGCGCCTTAGCTTCGATCTGACGAATACGTTCACGAGTAACGAAGAAGTCTTGTCCCACTTCTTCCAAAGTGTGGTCGGACTTCTCACCGATACCAAAACGCATACGGAGGACTTTTTCTTCACGAGGAGTCAATGTCGCAAGAACTTTTCTGGTTTGTTCAGAAAGATCCACGTTGATGACTGCTTCGTTTGGATTGATGATTTTCTTATCTTCAATGAAGTCGCCCAATGACGAATCTTCCTCTTCACCGATAGGTGTTTCGAGAGAGATCGGCTCTTTTGCAATTTTAAGAACCTTACGGACCTTATCAACCGGCATCTCCATCTTCACTGCGATCTCTTCAGGAGTTGCTTCGCGTCCGAGTGACTGAACGAGCTGACGAGAGGTACGAACGAGTTTGTTGATCGTCTCAATCATGTGCACAGGAATACGGATCGTGCGCGCTTGGTCGGCAATCGCACGTGTGATCGCCTGTCTGATCCACCAAGTAGCGTAAGTAGAGAATTTGTATCCACGGCGGTATTCGAACTTATCAACAGCCTTCATGAGACCGATGTTACCTTCTTGAATGAGATCCAAGAATTGTAATCCACGGTTGGTGTATTTCTTAGCGATGGAAACCACGAGACGTAAGTTCGCTTCAACAAGTTCAGACTTCGCATAGTCGGCTTTGCGCTCACCGATCTGAAGTGAATCGTTAATACGTTTCATCTCAACGAAATCAACGCCTGCTTCTTCTTCAAGACGAGAGAGCTTGCGATCAATGTCTTCTTCTTGCTGAATGAGCTGAGCTAATTTTTGTTCTGTGACGTCATACTTCTTCAAGAATTCAGGGAGACCTGGTCCACCTTTTTTGAATTCACGAACGATGTCTTTCATCTCCTTAGGGTCTTTTAAGAGGAGGTATTTATAAATTTTGTTCTGCTCGTCAGTGAGTTCCTTACCACGACCCCAGTATTCTTTGATCTTCGCAGAGAGTACGTTGATCGTCTTACGGTTGAACGCAATGTTCTCGAAACCTTGCTCAACGTGTCGCTCACGCTTTTTGATTTCAGCACGGATGAGTTCTTTTTCTTTTGCAGGAGTGAGCTTGGACTCTGGTCCTACAAGCTTCTTATCGATCTTCTCTTGGTAAGAAAGAAGTGCCTTCACCTTAGTGACGGCTTTCATCACTTTATCTAAGTAAACGCGTTCATCATCTAGTGAAACTTCTTCTTCCACGCCGCGGATGACGTCTTTCACTTTAGTTTTTGCTGTCTCTAAGCGCTCGCCGAGATCGACGATCGCGAGAGTTCCAAGTTTAGAGGCTAGAAGCGCACGCAGGATTTCGATTTCGCCTTCTTCGATTCTCTTAGCAATAACGACTTCGCCTTCACGAGTGAGGAGTGAGACGCTGCCCATTTTTTTCAAATAAAGTTTTACTGGATCTGCGCCACGAGCTGCTGCTGCTTCTGCTGGTGTAGGCTTGTCTTCTGCTTCTGCACTCTCATCTAAGAATCCTGAACCTGTTGCTGGAGTACCACCTGCACCGACTTCAAGATCTTCATCTTCTTTGCGAGGCTTAGTCACATCAATGACTTCAATTTCATTCTCACCTAATAGCAGCATCACTTCGTCGATGAGTGCTGGTTCTAGAATGTCCGAAGGCATGAGCTCATGAACTTCTTCAAACGTGAGGAACCCACGCTGAACCCCCAGATCTAATAACTTTTTAATATCCTTGTTTTCCTTGATGGAGCTAGTCTGAGCTTTGGTCATAAGTTCCCTGAAATTCCTTCATTTTTCGCTGAACGTCAAGATAATCCTTGAGCAATTTCTCTTTCAAATCGTGGTCTTGGCTGCTCTCTGCAACCTTGATCGCAATTTTTAGTTCATGCGAAAAGCGTGCCCAAAGTCCCTTCACGCCTTGTTTTATTGCTAAACGCACTTGGTCTGCGTTGACAGGCGAACGATCCGCGACCAAGGCCTGCGTTATAACGGAAATGAGTGCTGAATCTGTAAGCTTTTCAAGGACCCACTCAGGAGCTTGTTTAATCTGATTATAGAACCCTGGTTCTGAAATGAGCTGCTCTGCCAATGCTTTAGCCTCAGAATGGACAAAGACATCGTATAATTTTTTCTCATTTGGTATTAAGTTTCGACACTCAAGCACCACTTTTCCGAATTCATCCCAGCGAATGAGGGCTGTCATGAGGATCGTTTCAAAACGCTCTAAAACTCTGTTTTTGAGCACCGTCATCGGTAAAGGGAGTGGAAGCTTGGCTTCGATCGGTATTGAAGCTGGTTGTTGAGGCGAGCTTCTACCAAATAGCGCCTGCCTTGAAACTCCAAGAGCGGTCTCGACTTCCTTCCAACGCACTTCGACTCCGACATGATCGGTGTAAACATCAAGCCAGGATTTGATTTTCTTAATCGCTACGGTTTTTGACTGAGGACTTTGTTTCGCAAGTTCAAGCTGCTCTTTGATTCCCAGATCAATGAGAGCAGGCGCAGTGGCCATGAGAGCCTTCAATGCTTCTGCCCCACTTGACATAACGAATTCATCAGGATCTTGCTTCGTAGGAAGAATGAGTCCCTGAACAACGAAGCCACTCTCCAGTCCCACTAACATCGCCTTGTTTGCTCCATCCATACCCGCTCTATCCGCATCGAAGAGGACAATCACTCGGGAAGCAAGCCTACGGAGAAGTTTCAAATGCTGAGGAGTGAGTGCTGTACCACAGACTGCGACAACGTTTCTGATCCCATGAGAATGGAGAGTGACCACATCGAAGTATCCTTCAACGACCATCACGCAATCTTCCACACGGATATATTTCTGCGCCTGGAAGAGACCGAAGAGGGTTTCTGACTTCTTGTAGAGAAACGAATCTTGAGAATTGAGGAACTTAGGTCCCTCAGACTTATCCAGTGCTCGTCCTCCAAACGCCTGCACGTGTCCCATGAGATTGATGATCGGAAACATGACTCGGTCACGGAAAAGATCGAAGTAGCCAGATTGAGAATTGGATTTTGTAGAGTTCTTTGCAAGACCGAGCTCAGATGCCAAGTCCATCGGAGCTTTAGACTTTGCGAGATGACCAGAGAGCGCTTCCCATTCATTTGGTGAGTAGCCGATTTGGAAGTTTCTAATTTCTTCCGCATTCACACCTCGAGTAGTGAGGTAATCTTGAACTTTATTATTCTGTGAGAGTTGCTTTCTGAAGAATTGAGCAGAAAACAAATTGAGCTTGTGCGCGGTAGACTTCTTGAACCTGAACGCTTCTTGAGCCGCTGCGACCTTAGGATCTGAGGAATCACTTCCCACTCCTGCAGGGACTTTGAGTTTCGCGCGATCAGCAAGATCAAGAACAGATTCCATGAATGAAAGTCCATGAAGCTTCTGAACGTAGGCGAAGAGATCTCCGCCCGACTTACAACCATGGCAGTGGAAAAGGTTTTTGGTTTCGTGAACGGTGAACGAGGGAGAGCGCTCAGAATGGAAGGGACAGAGCCCCACCCAGTTATGTCCCGTTTTTTTAAGACTCACTGTTTCTGAAACGATATCGACCAGATTAATGGTCTTACGGATTTCGCTGAGAAACTCATTTGGAATTTTCAAAACCAATCCCCCGCCTATGCTCTACCTAATCTCCTTCAGGTACGCAATAAGAGCCAAAATAATGCCACGTTCCAATATTCTGATAAACCCGATAAAATAATAGAGCTATGTGGTTATTCGCCTTTTTATTTCACTCAGCTCTCTCTCAGCCTCCGATTGAGTACATCACCCAATTCGAAGTTGAAAACCCAATCGTAGTCAGCACGACTGTTCCTGTATGTCGCGAAGCTTACGAATCAGCCGCAGCGCATGGTGAGAAGTGGACGCCAGGCCTTCTGGTGATCTCAAGCTTCGAAAAGAAAAATGTAACCAAAAACCGCGTAGCCCTCATCAACTCCTCTTCCAAAGGTAAAAAAGCAGCTGCTCAAATCGGAGATCTCAAAAAATATCTCGAAGCTGCCTACGCTAATCCCGACTCACAAGAGCTCAATATATTCGTAAAGAAAATCACAAAAAAATACTACAAAAAGACTCTGCACAAACCTCTGCCTAAAAAAGTAGCTTCTGAAGAACGACAAGTCCGGTTGTTACTGAAGAATGGATACGAGAACGGAAAATTCTGTCCTGATATTAAAATCAAAAAAACAGGTGAACTCAAGCGCGCAGTAAAAACTCAATCAGCAGTCGCACGTGACGTGATCAACCAGCTGCCAAAAACTGCCGCGAAAATTTCTGTAAAACAAAGACAAAAGAAGAAAACCTAGAAATTAAGCAGTTAGGATCTACGATCCTAACTTCTCTTTAACGATTCTCTGAACGAGAGCGCCGTCTGCTTTACCTTGTACTTTTGGCATGAGGACTTTCATCACTTTACCCATGTCCTTAGCGCTTGTTGCTCCAGCTTCTGCGACCGATGCTTCAACGATCGTGCGGACTTCTGCCTCTGACATTTGAGCAGGCATGAAGGTGAGTAAGAATTTGAGTTCTGCTTCTTCTTTAGCAACGAGGTCTTCACGACCGCCTTGTTTGAATTGTGAAATAGAATCTTGGCGTTGCTTCATTGCTGTTGAAACAAGTTTTTGTACGTCTGCATCGACGAGATCGACTCGATCGTCAATTTCTTTTTTGCGAATCGCTGCGTGAAGAGTACGCGCGTAAGTGAGAGTGTCTTTGTCTCCCGACTTCATCGCTGTCTTAATGGTTTCTGATAATCTTTGTTTTAAAGTTGCCATATGTAGCCTTTCAAATAAAAGAAGGTTCCAAAAACTTTGGAACCCTCTTTCATCTTATTAAATTAGTAAGAACGTCTTGGGCCGCGTACTTTTTTTACGTTACGCTTGCGGGCTGCGATTTGTTTTTTCTTTCTTTTTACAGAAGGTTTTTCAAAATGCTCACGCTTACGCACTTCAGCTAGGGTTCCTGCTTTTTCACAGTGCTTCTTGAATTTCTTGATGGCTGCCTCAAAAGAGTCGCCTTCACGAACTGTTATTCCTGCCATGAGTTTCACCTCCTCCCAATACATTTAAATGTTACAAAAAAATTAAATAAAGTGATTCACCGTATAACGAATTTATGTCCACAAGGCCACCAAAAACCCCCCGGATCCTGCGCCTGTGTATTTGACCGCTAAAGCGCCTTGGTTTTTGAGCTCCTCGATCTGAGTTTTGTGAGCTTCCTGCGTTAAACCCCAATCATCGAAGCAGGTTTGGGCTTGGTTCATACATTGGGCTAGTGCTTGAGGCTTGCCTGCGAGAAGCGCCTGAAGCGCATGAAATGTGGCCACTTCCATGCGGTTATCGATCTGTAAGGCGCGGGTTGGATCTTGGGCAGTGAGTTCTTGTACACGGGCTACAGTAGAGCGAGTCTCTGAACGTGTCTCGGTATCGTGAAAGGTGAATTTGAATTTTCCGCCGAGTTCTATGGGCTTAGGTTCTGCACCTTTTTGGAACCAAATGGGCTTCGTACTCATCACTGTAGCAATGTCTAATCCACTACTCGTTCCGTGAAAAATGTTCTCAAGCTCAGTTGCAAGGCTCCTTGCCTCACTGTCATTCACCCGGATGAAGGAGAGTTCGTTACAGAGTCTCACTAATCCCACACACAGTGCCGCCGAAGATCCAAAACCTGCGCGCGCGGGAAGATTGCCTGAAACTTTGAGAGTGCCTTTCAACTTCAGATTAAGATCAAGTTTGATGAGCTGAGAGAGTTTACCTAGCGCAGACTTAAGAGCATCGTTCCAGGGCGATTGGATTACGACTTTCTTCTGAGTGAGGTCTTCTGTCCATTCGAACTTAAGCCCCTTATCCTCATGAGGAAACGCGATTGCTGGTTTGCCTCTCACAACAGCATGCTCGCCGATTAAGATCCACTTACCTGGGATCGTGAACTCCTTCATCCCATGACCTCAAACGTAGGTCCTGTACCTGCCTTATCGTCTAGTATGTGGAACATCGGGAAGGCGGATGCGAGTTTTTGTCTGAGCTGTAACGCCTGCATCTTAGGGAGGATGATGTGGACGTTCGGTCCAGCATCAAGCGTGATGATCATCTCTGGAGTCTTGTGCATACTCATGTAATCGAGCACCGCATGAGTGAGCGGAGCCATGTAGCTGAAGCCTGGCTTCGAAGTGTGGAAGAGCTCGTGCATCTCCATTGCATCATCGAATGAGAGCGCTGCCACGGTCTTGAGATCACCATCTACGATTGCTGATTTCATTCGAGAGAATCGTTCAGTTACGGATGATTTCCTTTTCTCCCACATTGGAGAAGTCTTCACTCGTTCGTGAGCTTCACTTGAGGAAACAGTTTTGGGTTTTGAATCCACAACGACCACGAGATCAATGAGGGGTTCGAGTTTAGAGTCCAGCGCTCGCACACCTTTCTCATCCCATTCTGTAATGGGACCAAAGAAGGATCTGCAGGAACTCCCTGATCCTTCGCGCGATAGATCCGCTAGACGCGAACGAAACTCATCATCCGCTAGAAACTTCTCAAAGAACTTCTCAGGAGACCGAGCCTGAGAGAGTGAGTACGCGACAGTAATAGCTGCGAAACTTGAAGCTGAAGACGCAATTCCTGTACCAGCTGGAAAGGAATTCTGAGTGTGAAGTGATACCGGATGAGTGTTGATCTCCATCAGGGATGGAAGTTTGGCATCGAGACGCTTCATATGAGTTTTGATTTTGTTGACGGACTTCTCATCGAGAGTGACTGCAGAGAATAATCGTGTCTCAGTTTCTGCGGGCTCAATCACTGCTGTGGTGCAGAGATTATTGAGTGTCATGGAGATCGATGAGTTCTCTGGCTGGTTGGCTGAGCCATGGACCTTACCCATGTACTTGATGAGTGCGATATTTGCTGGGGCTTTGACCTTGAATCTCACAATTCCTACGATTTAACACATTTTAAAGAAGGTACCCTAAAAAACCTTCTGCGGTAAATGCTTCGTGCTGCCTTTTATCACCTGTTAAGTATTCCATCGTTAAACCATCCTCCTTCAGTGATTGTTGAACCAAGTTGGCAGTTGATAGATGAATAGAGTCCAAAGTTCTTAATCCGATTGTAGAACGGTACTGCTTAACCAGTGACCTCGCATGCCCTAGCACCAATGAGTTAACAGAGTATAGACTCAAACTTGCAATGATTCGATTCAAATTCTGCTCCGCATACAAGCGTAACTCTGAATCCTTTGCATATTGAAAGGAGATGCCAGACTGACATTCAACCACCGAAATTTCACTCGATCCAGTATGCTCATACGTCTCTATACTCTTGAAAATCTTCTTTTCACGCTCAGAATCCCTAACCGCTAAACTCGCAATGATGGATGAATCCAAATAAAGGAATCGCTTCATCCTGATTCTCTCTCATCAATGATTGCTTGCATTGCCAAACTGGATTCCGATACAGGTCCTTCCAAAACCAATTCATTCCATTTTTGGGTTGGAGTAGTACTAATAAATCCTAAATCCAAAAGTCTTTGTAAATAATCTGTTTTGCGGAGAGGTTCAATTCGAGCAATAGCCAGATTATTCTTGGTGATAATCACTGACTTACCTGTATCTCTGACTAATTGAACAATAGATGAAGCCTGGTCTTTCAGCTCTTTGATGCCAATGGAATTTTGTGATTTTTTCATTCTAGCCATAGTGGCTATATTATATAGCCACTCTAGCTACTTTTCAAGTCCACTCTAAAGACTGAGAGGACGCAGTTGGAGCTTAAGTGCAATCTGCATCACAGTCTCATTGGACTCAGGGCGAGTAGGATCAGTCATCACCCACATGGCGTCGGTCTGCATGGCACCAGCACCCTTCACGCCTAGGACTCCTGGAAGTTTCAAGAACTCTAGGCGTTCTTTCTGAACTTCAGGAGCGACCCAGTTCTCAAGCCTCAAGCTTTCTGAGAACTGGTTCATGAGGGCTCCTGCTTGATGCCACTCTTTGCTCTCAAATGTTTTGATGAAATCCTCGATGAGTACTCTTGCGTGAGTAGCCCACTTTTCGTCGATTGAGACTTGTCTCAGATGCTCGTAGGTTTTGGTTTTGCGATTGGGGAGATGCGATGCTTGGAATAGCATGAGAGGTGCTTGTGCTATTTTGAATTCTGAGACTTCGAGCTTCTCTGATTTTCTGATCACACACGGTTTGCCATAAACCTGCGCAACGAGATCGAATCCTGAGGGAGTGCGATCGCCGTGCATGGGGTTTCCGAGATAGAGCTTCAAGATCTCGTCTAGTGATTGATTCGTGTAGTGCTTGAAAAGAAACTCAGCTGTTGAGAAGCCGAACCCTCCCGCACCGTTATAAGGGTCTTTTGCTTGAGTGAATTCAGGTTTGTGAGTAATGACTATTGAAGGACCACCCGCTAGGGCAAGGTACTCACCAATAAGAAAGGATTTGGAGGGAAAAATCATCTTTCATTTCTGGTTACTGATCTACGAAATAATGTAGAGTTTCTCATTTCTCCGTCTCTTTTTGACCAAGTTCCGCCCTTCACTTTGCTCCTTTTATACGAGCCCACTTCTTTAGAATAGACACCAACACCTGAATTATAAGTTCCTGTTCTCACTTTTATTCCGTTGATCTCTTTCCTCTGAGAAGAAATTTTTGTACCAATTATATTTCCCTGGCGATCTCTAATTGCTCTTTCTCGAGAAACATCCTTTAATCCATTAGCGTTTTTGTACTTGCTCATTTCTCTGGAACCAACAAGTCTACCAGTTGCATCTTTCATTGCTCTTGAAGCCAAAACTTCTTTATTGCCTAAAGCATCCTTCGACTTGCTTCTCTTATTATATCCAGCATGAGCACCGTTTGCATCGAGGACTTGTTTTTTTCTTTCAACATACTTGGTGCCATCTTTATTTCGCTCTTTTGTTTTTTCGCGGATAGTGACACCACTTGAATTCTGAACTTTTTTATTTTTAACAAAAAATCCGCTCTCATCTCTTGAAAATGTTTTAACTTTTATATTTCCATTTTTTCTTTGCTTCGACTTAAAATAAGATTCATCTTCATTCTTCTGCCAGCCCATAGCAATATTTCTTTGAACTTTTTTCTCTAGTCTTGCTTCTTTTTTAATATTTCTTTTTTCTAGTCTCGCGCCACGAGATTGGGCTTTCAATTCTTTCTTTTTTTGTCTCATTTCTGCAAATGCATGTGTAGACATTAAAACTGATAAAACAAAGAAACTATAAAATCTAATTCGTTCGTTTTTCATAAAATATTCCCCTATTCATTCAAGTCTACAGAGGCATTTTATGAAAACAATTGTGTCACTTGTGACAATTTCAATATTTTTTGTGTATTCGATTTTAACAGGGATTTAGAGGGTCACACCGCGAAGATTTGCTAGGACTTCGCGTGCACGGGAGAGGGAAATAGTCTTCTCTGTGGTCAGGATCTCAGATAAACGTACTCGCATCTGGGCGACTTCGTGGATCTCAGCACCTGCTGCAATAGCGAGGTTGGCAGCGTGAAGCTGCATATGACCCTTCACAATACCTACAGTAGAGAGAGCCTTGAGCGCTCCTAAGTTCTGAACGAGACCTACGGCAGCACAGATACGTCCAAGCTCTTCAGCGGAATTCACTCCTAAGATCTTAAGCGCCACGCGCGCAACTGGATGAATCTTCGTCACGCCACCGACCGTGCCCACTGCCATAGGAACTTCGATACGACCGATGAGATCCTTGCCATCCATAAACCAATCCGTCACAGGCTGAGTCTGTCCAGATCTAGCGGCATAAGTATGGATGCCAGCTTCGACTGCTCTCCAGTCATTACCTGTAGCAATCAAGATTGGATCGATACCATTGAGCACACCCTTGTTGTGAGTGGCTGCTCTATAAGGATCAGCTTTAGCAAAAAGTGTCGCCTCACTGATCCCATGACCTAACATCGGATCGATGTTTCTGATCACGACTTCAGCGACTGAGAGTTTTCCATCTACTAAGTTAGAGAGAATACAGAGACCTACTGTCTCATCTGTTAGCTCTTCGATTTTAGGCTTCAGAGCTTCGCAGACTTGGTTGATGAGATTCGCACCCATCGCATCACAGGGATCACAAAGAATATGAATCACGAGCATGGATTGACCGATGTCATCGGGTCTCTTGAGCTCACGAAGCGCGATGTCTCTCACTCCCCCACCGCGGTTTACGATACCTGGAATGAATGTATTGGCATAAGCCATGAGGAAATCTCTGTTCTCATGGAGGATCTTCACGGAACGAGAAACGTTTTTCACTGTTGGAATCTGAATTTGGCCAATGATCAAGCGTCCCTTGGCATAAGTCTTAATGCTTCCGTCTTTACGGATCCACTTCGCTGCCGCACTCGCCGCCGCGATGATCGAAGTTTCCTCGACGGCCATAGGGATTGCTACATCACGTCCATCAATCCTGAAGTGTGAAGCGATACCCATCGGCATCGGGAAATATCCTACGACGTTTTCAATGAGGTGTTCTGCTACTGAATCTGGAATGGGCTTCTTGCCGCTTAAGATAGCGATGTCGTCTGAATTCAAATCTGCGAATTGGGCTAATCGGAAGAGACGCTGCTCTCTAGTCATCCGATGAAAGCCTTCCATCAATTGTTGACGATTTTCCATAGCCCTTCTCTATTTTGTAAGTCATTCACGTTACCGCATCCGGTACAAAAAAGCGCGATCTTTAATTCCTGAATCATCTGCTGCATCCATTGATTGAGTGAATCTTCACCTTGAAGTGCAGCGTCCATTGCGGGTTTTGCATAACCCACACGAGCGGCACCGAGAGCCAGTGACTTCGCTGCATCTAATCCCGTACGCACTCCACCAGAAACCCAGAGTTGTGTCGTCGATGCGCTCGATGTCTTCCAACGGTTGAAAGCAAATACAGAATCTAGGGTTGATTCCCCCCATTGTGAGAACGTATCTGAAATATTATGCGCCACTGATCCTTCTCCCGCTCTGAGTCCTTCGACTCTTCCCCAATGTGTTCCACCCCTTCCACTCACATCAATGGCATGAAGCTGATTTGGTTTTAAGTGGCTTAGTTTTGCAAGCGATTGATCAGAAAACCCTGATCCAGTTTCCTTCAGCACTACTGGAATCTTCGACCACTGAACCCATAGTCTAAGTTGATCTACGACACCACGGAAATCAGGTGTTCCTTCTATCTGAATGGATTCTTGCAAAGGATTCGTGTGAATGACAAGCGCTTGCGCATTCATTTCGAATAAGAGTTTTTCTAATCGTTCTTCACTTAAGTTCTTGAGTTGTGAAATTCCAATATTGGCGAAGAGTTCAAGCTTAGGAAACTGATCGCGGAAGCGTAACCAGTTTTCATAGGTAGAAGACATCTCTTCACCTACGAGATCTCTGCGCTGTGACCCCACTCCCATAGCCCAGTGATTCTCTACACATGCGAGCGCCAATCGATCATTGATCTCTCGAGCCGCTTCATGACCAGCAGTCATGCCAGATACATAGAGTGTCCCTGAAGGAATCTTGATGTCTTTTAGGTTTTGTTCCGTCAGAGCATCATGTGAAAGATGAATACGATCGAATCCAGTACCCAGGCTAGCCTGGGATCTGTGATCCAGAGCCCACTTGATGTGGTCTCGCTTCCTACCCTCATATTGCATCATGTCAATCGTCATAAAATGCCGCAGTACTCCATATCGTGTTTATAGGTTCGATTCCAGACCCATTTTAGACTAGCCTATGAGTAGGCCATGAAAACCGTCACTTTAACCAGACCCTGGACTCTACTTCTGATTGCTTTTGTCATTTTCATCCAAATCATCGCCCTCACCCCTTCTAAACTCGAGGAGGAGTCCGAAGTAAGAGACCAAGAGACCCTCCTTTCAGAAACCGAAGTCCTAGAAGCTCTCCTTCCCGGAGATCGAATCTTGGCTCCGAACATTCCTAAGTCCAAGGTTCCTGACTACCACACCCAGCAGTACCGCTACCTCTCTCTCCAAGGTGGAGTGAAGCAGTGGAAGCTCCAAGCTGAATCCGCAAACGTTTATAACAAAGAAAAACTCGTTCACTCTAAGGATGTCGTCATTGAGCTCTACGATTCTTCAGGCCTAACCACTTGGGTCACAGGCGACGAAGCAACCTATCACTTCAATGAGAAGGAAGTGGAACTCTTCGGGAAAGTAAAAATCAAACTTGCCGATGGATTCCAAGTCGATAGCGAGTACCTTAAGTACCTCACCGCCACGCGCACACTTGAAATACCTACTTCTGAGTTTGTTCATGGATACGGAAAGAATGCTGAGAAAAACCGCATGCTTGATTTCAAATCTCGCGGCATGACGTTTGATCAAGTTCAGAATGAGATTGATCTCAAGCGTGACGTGATCTTCGACATGACGAGAATCGGGAAAGACCCACCTAATACAAAAATCGAATCTGACTTCAGCCACATTGATCGCAACTCACAGACCGCACTCTTCGTGATGAATGCAACCACTGGGAAGAATAAGTTTGTGAAGCTCAATCAAACTGGTCTCTACGTTCAATCTCGCAAAATGGATCTCTCGTACTCCAATCGCCCTGAGGTCGTAGATTATCTCGTCGCCAGGGATGACGTTTACATTGAAGAAAAGAAGAAGAACAAGATTACGAAAACTGCGACCTCACAACATGCAAGGTTTGATAATCGTGAAAACCTCATCATCTTGACGCAGTTCCCACAGGTTTATCAGGACAAAAACACCGTAACTGGTGATAGAATCATTATCAATAGAGACACTGATTTGATCGAAGTCGAGGAGAGCAATGCATTCAGCAAAGGAAAATAATCCTTCCGTACTTAAAGCCACCCACCTGAAAAAATCCTATAAGGACAAGGCAGTAGTGAAGGGTGTGAGCTTCGAAGTGAAGGCTGGCCAAATCGTGGGACTCCTTGGTCCAAACGGCGCTGGCAAGACGACCTCCTTCTACATGGTCGTTGGCCTTGTACCTGCTGATGAAGGATCAGTTACTCTGGATGGGAAAGACATCACTGCTCTTCCTATGTTTGAGAGAGCCAACAACGGGATCGCTTACCTCCCGCAAGAAGCTTCAGTCTTCAGACGAATGACCGTAGAAGAAAATCTTCTCGCTGTTTTAGAACTTCAGAAGATGTCTGAGTCCGTACGTAAGCAGAAACTTCAGAAACTACTCGACGAGTTCAACATCAACTCAATTTCAAAACAACGCGCCTACACCCTTTCTGGTGGTGAGCGCAGACGTGTAGAAGTCGCCAGAGCATTGGCACTGTACCCCAAGTTCCTACTTCTCGATGAACCGTTTGCAGGCATCGATCCTATTGCTGTAGCAGACATTCAAAAAATCATTCAAAGCCTAAAGAGTCGAGGAATTGGCGTCCTCATCACCGACCATAACGTTCGGGATACTTTGGCAATCTGTGATTATGGATATTTGCTAAGCGATGGTACAATTTTTGTACAAGGTGACCCCACTTCAATTGCAAACAGCAAAGAAGCAAAAGAGAAATACCTTGGAGAGAATTTCGAACTCTAAACGGTAGGAGATTTCAAATTGGCACTCGAGCTTAAACAGAGTTTACGACTGAGTCAGCAACTGGTCATGACTCCTCAACTGCAGCAAGCCATCAAGCTTCTACAACTCAATCGCATGGAGTTGGTCGAGATGATCAACCAAGAGCTCGTAGAGAATCCAGTACTCGAAGAAGCAGCAAGTGAAGACGGTAGCGGTGACTCTCAAGAAATCGACGGACAAGATATTCCTGTAGCTGACCGAGAAGCCACTTCTTCTGATCCAGAGAGCGAACAGCGCCGTGACGAAGAAGCTTTCAGTAAACCCGCAGATCCAGTCCAAGAAGTCACACAAGGCAAAGATGATTTTAATTGGGAGTCTTACGTAGAAGAATTCAACTCAAATTATCAATCACCGGTCAGCCGTGAAGTTTTAGGTGATCTCCCTACTTACGATAGCGTTCTCACGAAGACTACAACTCTCGAAGACCACTTAGGTTGGCAGCTCTCCATGATCACACTCTCCGATGAAGAGAAGAAGCTCGGTGAAGAAATCATCGGCAATCTCTCAGATGATGGATATCTCACTGCTAATATCGCTGATCTTGCAAAGATTGCGAAGATGGAGCTAGAAGACGCTGAAGAGCTTCTGAAGATGATTCACAGGTTTGATCCTGTAGGAGTAGCATCGCGGGATCTCAGAGAATGTCTCCTCACCCAAGCACAGCTCTTAGATCCTAGACAGCCGATTGTAGAAAATATTATTGATAAACACTTAGGCGAACTAGAGAAGAAGAACTATCCTGCAGTCGCTCGTGCTACCGGCACTCCCCTTCCTCAAGTGATGAATGCGATCAAAGTCATCATGGATCTAGAGCCCAAACCAGCGCGCGCATTCACTACAGCAGACACTCAGTACATCACTCCTGATATTTATGTGCATAAGGTAGGCGCAGATTACGTCATCGTGCTCAATGAAGACGGGCTTCCTAAGCTTAAGATCTCTCCTTATTACAAAAACATTCTCTCAGGACAGAAGGGCGACACGAAGGAATACGTACAAGATAAGTTGAGATCTGCTCTTTGGCTCATTAGATCCATACACAATAGACAGAAGACGATCTACAAGGTGACTGAAGCGATTGTGGGCAGACAGCGCGACTTCTTCGAGAAGGGCTCTCAGCATCTGAAGCCTATGATTCTGAAGGACATTGCCTCAGACATCGGCATGCACGAATCCACAGTGTCTCGTGTGACTACCAACAAGTACGTTCACACACCCATTGGGATTTTCGAGCTTAAGTACTTCTTCAATTCGAGCATCAACTCAGGCGATGGAACGGACTCTGTAGCGAGTGAAGCGGTCAAAGAGAAGATCAAGCAGCTTGTGTCTAAGGAAGACCCCAAGCGCCCGCTTTCAGACCAGAAGATCGTGGAGCTACTCAAGTCTCAAAATATCGATATTGCACGCCGTACAGTGGCCAAATATAGAGATGTCTTAGGCGTTCTCCCCTCCAGCCGCCGTAAAAAAATGATATAAAAAATCAATAAATTCAAGCTCTCATAAAATTATAAAGAAATACTTGATTAATTTAGTCAAAATACCGAAAATAGATTATAAGGGGATACCTGATTATGAAGACAGCTCTAATGGTTTTAACCACAGCTTTAGCACTCATCTCAAGCCCAAGTGCTCAAGCTCAAGTAGGTGGCTTCGCCGACTACAATCCCAAGTTTGTAAACAAACTCAACCAAATGAAAAATGCTGAAATTGTTCGTAGAAATAGTTTAAGTGAAGTTAATAGCTACAGTGAAGTTAATAGCTTTGATAGCTGCACAATGAATTCAGCAGATCAAAGTGGATGTAGCTTTAAAGGAACTAGAACTCGCCCCTGTGTTTCTGGAAAACTTGGAACCTTCTCTGCATGTGTATGTGACACAGGTTACAGTGGATTTAATTGTTCAATTGCTAGCGGCACCACATCAACTCCAACAACATCAATCTATGTTGCTCCTAGGGTTACAACAACTACTCCATCATCTAGTAGAGGAGGCAGAGGTGGTTGCTTCACAGCTGAAACTGAGATCACTATGGCTGATGGATCTAAGAAGGCCATCAAAGACATCGTAAAAGGTGAAAAAGTTTTGTCTGCTGAAGGCAATGCTCAAGCTGTCGCAGAGACTTTTGTCCACAGTGATAACAAGTTTCTCTTTGCTATCAACGAAGGCAAGCACTTCATCACCGAAGGTCATCCTATCAAAACAAAAGATGGCTGGAAATCAATTAGTCCTAAGAAATCGATGGAAGAGAACCATAAGATCAGTGGTGATGTCGGCCAACTTAAAGTAGGCGATGTCATTCTTTCCGATTCAGGTGAAATCGAAGTCACCAAGATTCACAAAAAATTGAGCAACGTCAAAGTGTATAACTTAGAAGTTGAGAACGACCACTCGTACAGAGCGAATGGTATCTTCGTGCATAACAAAGTATATAGAGGCGATGGAAGAGAAATGCCTACACTCGACAGAGAAGCTATTGAATAAATGACCAAGAAGGAAAAGTTGATGATGAATTTAAAATCGAAGTGTCTGATTCCATCTATTGGTTTACTCAGTACTTCTGCATGATCAACAGGTTTTTCTGATTCAGGTCCAATGGCTAGCAAGCTAAATACCGTTCAAGTTGAGGCACTTAACAAAGACCCTAAAGCTTTATAATTAACGCTTTAAACCTGCTAAGCAGTTTTCTTAATTCTAGAATACTTCCGCTTAGCACGAGCCTTCTCTTTGTCAGAGACTTGACTCTGGAATTGATCAATCGTGAGATGGCCGTACATCTTCTTCGTTAACATCCCTGAGACCTGCTCCGCTAATTCATCGATTACATGGTGCTCGAGATGCCTAGGAATGGCGATGTGATTGAGTCTCAAGTACTTGATGTACTCCTGGACCACCTTCAAGACAAAAGTCTGACGATCCATCTTCTCGTCTTGGACGACAATGAGCTGATTCTCGAAAATCGTATAGAGTGGATCAATCTTTTCAGGCATACTAGACATACATTCATCTTTCGGCGATTGGAGCCCCAGTCTTGAGCGAGTTATCCCAAAATAAAGAATTTTCTAAGTTCAAAGAAACCATTGATAGCGCTAAACGCATATTAATCTCTACTCACCTCTTACCTGATGGTGATGGTCTGGGAGCAGAAGTCGCACTCTATCATTATCTCAAGCGCTCCAAGAAAACCTGCAAAGTCTATAATCCCGATCCACTCCCTAAACGCTACCGATTCTTAGATGAAAAAGGACAATTCCTCCATGGTCCAAACGAAGCTGAGCTCTGGGACAATTGCGATCTCTGGATCATCGTGGATACCAATGACCCTAGACGCTTAGGTAAACTCTGGAATGATCTTAGATACAGAGCTAAGAAAATTGTTTTCCTAGATCACCATCCTGAAACACTCACGATGGGACAAGAGATTCAATATCCACCGAATGCTTCTCTGGTCTGCGATACCAGTTACAGCAGTATCGGAGAACTCCTCCATCACCTCTTCACTGACCTGAATCTCACGAAGATCAATCACGATGTAGCCACCGGACTCTATGTATCTGTGATGACGGACACCAATAGCTTCAGGTACGCCAGGACCACTCCTGCAGCTCACAACATTGCAGCTGAGATGATTGCGCTCGAAGTGAATCCAGAAGAAGTTTACCAATCCATTTATTCATCCAAGGAAGTCTCTCATCTGCAACTCTTAGGCTATCTCCTTCAGAATGTAAAAGTCCTAGGCGGCGGTAAGCTTGCGTGGATGGAGCTCGATCTTGAGACACGTAAGAAGTACCGAGCCACTGCAGATGACACTCAATCGTTCATGAACTTACTCCTCCTTCTCAAAGACGCAGAAGTCGTCATGCTTTTTCGCGAAGAGGACGAAGGCATGATTAGAGGATCGATCAGATCCAAAGGTCGCGTAGTCGTGAACAAGCTTGCGATGGATCTTGGCGGCGGTGGTCACGAATATGCTGCGGGATTCTCTCTTGCTGGCCCCATCCAGAAGGTAGTCGAAAACGCGACCAAAAAAATGCACGGCGTTATTGAGAAATTTGAGAAGTTCGGAAAATAAAACCTTCCCGCGGAAGGTTTCATCAAAATCTACATAAAGCACCTTGACAGTATTCTAGTTTGGTCAAATCATTCATGTACTTATGATCAACGTTTCACATTTGACCAAACAATATGGTCCTCGTTCTGCCATCCAAGATTTAAGTTTCGAAATTCACCCAGGTGAAATCGTAGGATTCCTAGGACCTAACGGTGCCGGTAAGTCCACTACGATGAAAATCCTCACAGGATTCATGCCTGCAACTTCAGGTTCTGCAACTGTTGCGGGATACGAAGTGTTCAAAAACCCAATTGAACTCAAACGCAATATTGGCTACCTCCCCGAAACACCACCAGTCTATCTCGATATGGTCGTACGTGATTACGTCGAGTTCGCAGCGAAACTTCACGATGTTCCGAAGTCAAAACTCAAAACCGCAGTCGATCTCGCTTTAGAGAAAACTTCTCTCACAGATGTGGGGAAAAGGATCATCGGGAATCTCTCTAAGGGTTACCGTCAACGCGTAGGCCTTGCCCAAGCTCTCGTACATAATCCAAAAGTCTTAATCCTCGATGAACCGACTGTGGGTCTTGATCCTAAGCAGATCATTGAGATCCGAGAGCTCATCAAGTCTCTCGCAGGCGATCACACTGTGATTTTAAGCTCACACATTCTTCCTGAGGTCACAGCGACTTGTCAGAGGATCATCGTCATCAGTAAGGGCAAGATCGTAGCACAAGACACACTGGACCAAATCTCCGCGCGCCTTCGCAAGGGACTCATCTACAACATGACTATTAAAAACCCATCAAGCGATGCTGCACAATCGATTCAATCAATCTCAGGTGTGAAGTCCGCTTCACTCGCTGGAAACAAACTCATCATTGAACTCACCCAATCCGGAATGGATTCAAGAGATCAGATCGTTGCTGCCGCTGTTGGCAAGGGACTTGGCGTTCTTGAATTCAGCTCTGAGAAGGTCAACCTAGAGGACATCTTCTTACAACTCACTACTGAGGAGAAAATATCATGAAAAAAGTTTGGACTATTGCCACTAAGGACTTCAGATCTTACTTCACCTCGCCGATCGCCTACATTGTGATTGCTGGTTTCCTGACCATCATGGGCTGGATGTTCTTCTTCAATCTCTCTCACTTCAATTCAATGAACCTTCAGTACCGTAGCTACGGAATGGGTAAGTCTGTCAGTATCTCTGAAGGAATCATTCGCCCTCTCTACGGAAACATGAACGTTATCCTTTTGTTCCTCACTCCGTTCATCACGATGAGACTCTTCTCCGAAGAGAAGAAGCTCCACACTATTGAACTCCTCATGACTTCTCCTGTAACTCTCATGGAGACGATCTTAGGGAAGTTTCTCTCGGCATTCCTTCTTGTTCTGGTCATGGTTGGAATCACATTCACTTACCCCGTCATTCTATTTCTCACGGGGAATCCTGACATCGGTGTCGTGTTCACCAGCATCTTAGGGACTCTCCTTCTTTCGGGCTGCTATCTTTCCATTGGAATTTTGTTTTCAGCAATGACGGAAAATCAGATCGTCGCAGGTGCTCTGACATTCGCCTCAGGATTATTCCTCTGGCTCATTAGCTGGGCGTCTCAATCTACAGGTCCAGTGATGGGAGAGTTTCTGAATTATCTCTCGCTCATTGGTCACTACAATAATTTTTCACAGGGAATGATTCAGTCTGGAGATGTGATTTTCTACGTTTCGTTTATTGGACTAGGATTGTTTTTCACTCATCAAGTTTTAGATTCCTATCGTTGGAGGTAATTGAATCATGTCGAAACTACTTTGGATTGGATTTGGTGTTTTATCTCTTGGGACTCTCTTCTCCACTATTTTGCTTGAAGATAAGTCCTGGATTACTGCTGTCATTGCTGCACTCTGGCTCATCGATCTAGGTCTTCTCATTCGTGAGAACAGACGCGCACTCACTTCTCGTACCGCTGCATACACGTTCAACAGCGTGATGATTGGTGTACTCGTGATCTCGATCTTGGGAGTATTAAACTTTTTAGGTCAACGTTACCCAGGTAAGCTCGATCTTACGAAAAACAAACTCAACACTGTTTCTGATCAATCAAGCAAGCTTGTGAAGAGCTTGTCTAAGGATCTTCAAGTTTCTTTTTATTCCAAAGTCGGCATCCGTGAGAAGTATCGCCCTCTCTTCGATAATTTCAAATCGATGAGCCCTAAATTCAAAATTGAATACATTGATCCAGATAAGGAACCTACTCGCGCAAAAACAGCGGGTGTGAATAAGTACGACACTGCCATTCTCCAATACGGTGAGATCAATCAGAAAGTCGAAGAACCTACAGAGGAGAAACTCACAAACGCACTAGCGAAACTTATCAAAGATAAGAAGCCTACGGTCTGCTACATCACAGGTCATGGAGAGAAGTCCTTCGCTAATGGCCAACCCGATGGTTTTGATGCTGCTAAGAAGGGTTTAGAAGATCAATCCTACAACGTGAAGTCTATTACTCTCGCCCAAGAACCCAATGTTCCATCTGATTGCGACGCTCTCGTCATGATCGGCACTAACAAGGCACTCTTCGCTTCTGAAGCGAAGTCGCTTGATGACTATCTCTCAAACGGTGGAAGAGCTGCAATCGCACTAGATATGGATCTCAAAGGTGCAGACCTACCCAAGGAGATGACAACACTTCTTGCTAAATGGTACGTGAAGTCCCCCCTCTATCTTGTAGTGGATCCATTCTCACGAATGATGGGAGTCGATGCTTCTGTTCCTATCTTGGCTACCTTCTCTAAGGAAGTGAGCATCACCAAAGACTTCCAGGCGAATTGCTTCTTCCCGTTTGCTCGCCCACTTGAAATCATGCCAGGCGCTCCAGACACACTGAAAGTGAAGTGGCTTGCTCAGACCACTCCTAAGAGTGTGGCTATTAAGGATCTGAAAGACTTAGCCAAAGGACAACTCAAAGTCACTGACAAGGATCTCAAAGGCCCTGTCAACGCGATGGTCTCTGTCGACGGAAAACTCAAGGACTCCAAAGCGCCACGCAACACCCGTCTCGTCGTTTTTGGTTCCGCACATTTTGCAACCAACAACTACTCACGCTACGGCGGCAACATGGATCTTTTCTTAAATTCGATTAGCTGGCTCGTTGAAGACGAAAGTTCCATCTCTATCCGCGCTAAGGAAGACGATGCTGGCCAAGTCAATCTCACTGCAGCAGTAGGTCTGGTGATCTTCTGGACGACAGTTGTAATTATTCCTCTATTCATCTCAATTCTTGGAATTGTGATCTGGATTAGGAGAAAGAAACTGTGATGTGGAAGAAAACAGCAATCCTAGCAGCAGTGCTAGGAGTCTTGAGCACTGTTGTCTATTGGCATGAGTTTTCATTAAAACCAAAACAAGAAGACGCTGAAGAATCTAAAAAAATGCCATTTGCACTGAAGGAGCAAGCCGTGAGTGAAATCCAAATCACTGATGGCAAGAGCTCTTTCACATTCAAATGCTTAGATACAGACAAGAAACTCTGTAAAGCTGGCGACTCTTCTAAGTGGCAAATCATCTCTCCTGAAACTCATACGGGTGATGAGTCCAATATTAATGCTCTTCTCTCTGGGATCGTGAATCTCTCCGCTCCTGAGATGATCTCACTTAAGGATGAATCACCTGAAACCAAAACAAGACTCCTGAAGGAATACGGCGTGAGTCCTTCGGATCGATCCAGCACCGAAAGCAAAAAAGTGACTGTGACATTAGCAAGTGGAGGAAAGCAGATTCTGTATTTAGGCAATATTCATCCGATCGGTGAATCATTCTTCTCACTCTCCGTAAAGTCGAGCCTTGATGAAAACACTGTGTTCTTAGTTCCCTCGCATTTTAAAGCAAATTTTGAACACGATCTCGCTTATTGGCGTAATAAGAAAATTTTCCCAGTTCAAACGTTTGAAGTTGTCCAATTCAACCTCAAATCCAAAAAAGGCTCAATCTCTGGCGATCGTAAGAATGGTCTTTGGACTCTTAACTCTGAGTTCTCGGGCGACATTGAGAACATTGATAATTTCTTAACTTCAACCATGAATGTAACTGCTAAAGATTTCCTACCGAAATCTGCGATCCCATTATCTGCTCCACTTGTTGAGCTCACGATCAAGAAAGACGCCACTCAATCGATCACTGCTAAGCTTTATAAGATTAAAAAAATCAACTCTAAGACCAAAAAAGAAGAAGATCGATCTATTCTGACTTTAACTGGAGCTGATCCTGTCTATGAAATCGATGGCATGCAGTTTGAGAAGATGAATCTAGGATTGAAGGATCTCAGATTTTCTAAACTCATCTCTTCTACTGATCGTTTTGAACTCAAACAAATCAAATTCACAGGTGGAAATCTCGGAAAAGACGGACTCACTGCTATTAAGACCGATGACAAGTGGAGTGTCTTCGAAGTCAAAACTCAAGCTATTCAAGATTCCATTAATAAGATTCTAGAAAGACTCTCTGGCAACCGCGTTCAAGAGTTCATTGCCGAAACAAAGAAGCCAGGTACGGGAGATTCTTCATTGGAGATTGAATTTTTCAATGATGCGAAGCAACCACCAGTAAGGAAGTTGTTGGTCTGGAAATCAAAAAACACCCTCTACGCACGTGATCTCAACTCCAAACGTCCTGAAACATTTAAACTCGACAACCTTTTAGATGATGCGTTACCTTGGAAAAAGGAAACGCTCATTAAATGACCGAAGAAACTGAAACCACTGCTCCACCTAAGACTCCTTGGTACGTCAATCTCTCAAACGTTCTTGGCACCATTTTGTTTTCTCCATCCAAATTTTTTACAGCCATGCCTCACACTGGCAGACTAGGACAGTCCATCACTCTAGGACTCATCATTCATTGGATCGGTGTCATTGCTCAGTTTTTCTGGAGTGAGGTCTTCGATCAGAATATAGAAGAACTTCTCAAGCGCTTTAGCAACTTCACTCAAGACTCAAGCAGCATGGCTCTCTTAAGTAGGCTCAAGGATCCTAATATTATTTTGTTTTTGAAGCTTGGGCCTGTGCTAGCAGATCCAATTGGGACTCTGATCAAGATTGTGATCTCCGCATCGATCATCTACATCGCCGTAAGACTTTTCGTAGACGCTGGGAAGGACGGGGCACCCTCTGAACATCGCGTAGAGACCACCGTTAAAATCTATTCTTACTCTCTCGTGCCTTACGTATTCTATTTAGTTCCAGTAGTCGGAGCATTCGTAGCTCCTGTGTGGAGTTTCTTTGTACTCGTTCAAGCGATTAAGACTGTTTATCGCATCAGTACTGCAAGAACATTTGCAATCGTATTATTTCCGGCTCTTTTTGTTGGCGGATTGATGTTGATTGGTTTTTTTGCTTTTCTTGTCTTGGGATTTAAGATGATCACTGGATTTTTGGCCGGTTTTTAATCCTAAGCTAGTCATTCGTTTTTGGAAATCCTTCACACTATCGCCAACCCATTCAGCAGCGCGAGCAATGTCTCCACCCGTGAGTGCTAAAGCAGACTCCGAATAAACTCCCTCAATACTTTTTAGTAGCTTAGTAAGCTCAATGTGTCCTTCACCGAAATGTACAGGAGGCATAGCAGGGAGATTCTTGATCTTGGGTGCATTCACATCAGCGCTCTCTGGGCCCAGCTCTTGATACACTTTCATCAGAGATATTGGGAACGTCGAAGCAGTAATCACATCTGAATTTTCAAGCGTGACTGCTCTTTCCAGAATGTTTTCAAACTCTCTAATATTTCCTGGCCATTGATATTTGTAATATGTCCTCATGACTTCTGGATGGAAACCTTTGAGTTTCTTGCCTTGCTTGTCGTTGAACTTTTTTAGAAATGCCTTAGCCAGAATATCAATATCATTCTCACGGTCTCTGAGTGGAGGGGTCTTGATTAAAACCACATTGAGTCTGTAATAGAGATCTTCTCTAAATGTACCCTTCTTCACCGCTTCTTCTAGATTTCTATTGGTAGCAGCGATGATTCTCGCATCTACTTTGATGGTATCGACGCCGCCTACTTTACGAATCGTGCGCTCTTGCAAAGCACGCAGGAGTTTCACCTGCATCGTGAGTGGAAGCTCGCCCACTTCGTCTAAAAACAAAGTTCCACCACTAGCCACTTCGAATAAACCGGGTTTATCAGACGTTGCACCAGTGAAACTTCCCTTCTTATGACCGAAGAGTTCACTTTCAATGAGATTTTCTGGAATGGCTCCACAGTTTACAGGAATGAAGGGCTCATTTTTCAATGGGCCTGTTTCATGGATCATTTTAGCAACGAGTTCTTTACCTGTTCCACTCTCACCAATGATCAGAATATTAATTTTAGATCCAGAGACTTGATTAATGATCTTGATGAGATTATTGACAGCAGTGGATTCGCCTAAGATGTTAGTCATTCTCTATTCTGAGCCACCCGCCATTTTGAAAATTGGTAGATACATTGCGATCATGATTCCACCGACTGTGCCACCTAGGAACACCAGAACTAGAGGTTCAATGAGCTTTGTTATGCCGCCCACGAGAGTTTCGACTTCTTGTTCATAGAAATCTGCCACGCGCTCTAACATTTTATCTAGATTTCCAGTTGTCTCACCCACAGTGATCATCTGCACTGCCATCCTTGGGAAGACTTCGATTCGGCTCACGACTTGGCCAAGCGTTTTACCGCCTTCAACTTCAGCTTTCACTTTCTTCACCGCATCTTCGAGGACGTAGTTGTCAATTGTTGCGATACAAATATCAATAGCATCAAGAAGGTTCACTCCTGAAGCAAGGAGTGTTGACATCGTACGTGAGAAACGTGCAACGCCACCTTTTTTAGCAAGCTCACCGAAAAGAGGCAGCCGAAATGCCAATTGATCCATCATTGCTCTGCCAGATTCGGTACCCATGAATCGTTTTAAGAAATAAAAACCAACTCCGCCACCTACTAATATCGCTACAATATTATTGATTAGAAAATGCGAGAGCGTGATCACGAATTGAGTTGGACCAGGAAGGGACTGTCCGCCTGAAGCAAGCAGCTCTTCGAATTTCGGGATAACAAAAATGAGCATACAAGATACAACAGCAGCTCCAATCGAAACAACAATGATGGGGTACATCATTGCTGCTTTTAGCATCTTAGACAAACGATCAGCATCATCAAGATAGCGAGTGAGACGCTTCAACATTTGGTCCATAGCTCCTGAGGATTCACCGGCACGAATGAGTGAGATGTAGAGCTTAGGAAAAGCTTTAGGATACGCAGCAAGCGACTCCCAGAAGAACATCCCTCCCGAAACTTTTTCTTTCACAGTGATGAGAATGTTCTTCAGAGTTCCCTTGGGACTCTGATCAGCGAGAATTTCTAATCCTTGTACAAGTGGAATACCAGAAGTGATGAGAACGTGAAGCTGTCTTGTCATGGTCACTAGGTTTTCTGTAGTAACAGTTCCACCGCCACCAAACAGTGTTCCTAAATCCATGTTTAGTGCATTTGCCTTTAAGAGCTTGGTCGGACGGATACCTTGTTGTCGAAGAGCGACCCTCGCGTCTCCATCAGTCGGAGCATCGATTTTGCCGTCGATTTTCTTGCCGGCCTTATCTATTCCTTCATAAATAAATTCTGGTGGCACGTTACTTCATTCCTCCTAATGCCTTCTCTAACTCTTCAGGCATTGAACTGTAACCGATTGCATCTTGTTTAGATACTTTTCCACCCTTGACGAGATTCATAAGCGATTGATTCATGGTTTGCATTCCTGAAGTTCCTTGTCCAGACTGCATCATGGAGTAGATTTGATGGAGTTTGTCTTCTCTCATCAAGTTTCTTATCGCCATGTTGGGTATCAAGAGCTCGCACACCATTGATCTGCCATGTCCATCTGAATGAGTGACGAGCTGCTGAGAGAGAATCGCCTGGAGAGTGAACGCTAGAAGCTGTCTAATCTGAGTCTGCTGGTGGGGTGGGAAAACGTTTACTATACGGTTGATTGACTGAACGGCACTGTTAGTGTGAAGCGTTCCAAATACCAAGTGACCTGTTTCTGCGAGAGTGAGAGCGAGTTCAATCGTCTCTACGTCTCGCAACTCTCCGACGAGAACGAAATCCGGGTCTTGACGAAGCACTCGTTTGAGAGCTTGATCGAAACTCTGAGAGTCAGTTCCAATCTCCCTTTGATTCACAATGCAGTTTTTGTGAGGATGAACGAATTCGATAGGATCTTCGATCGTCATGATATGACCAAACTCATCACGATTGAGTAAGTCAATCAGAGAGGCTAGCGAAGTCGATTTACCAGATCCCGTAGGTCCTGTGACTAGCACGAGACCTGATGGAGCTTTCACTACTTTCTTAAGAATGTCAGGAAGTTTGAGTTTGTCGAAATCAGGGATTTGAAATGGAATCCTCCGGAACACACCGCCTACAGATCCCTTTTGATAAAACATGTTTCCCCTGAACCTGGAAACATCTTTAATCCCGAAAGAGAAATCGAGTTCGAGTTGCTTTTCAAATTCAGCTTTTTGAGAGTCGGTAATAACTGAATAACAAATTTCTTTTGTATCCTGAGCTGTGAGAGGATCAGATTTTACTTTTACCATTTTTCCATGAATACGAAGTTCTGGTGGTACACCGACAGTGATATGCAAGTCTGATCCATCTTGATCAACCATGGCTTTTAGCAATGCCGCTAACGATATTTTTCCCATAATTAATTCTCCGTCGTGTTACTGAGAGCTTCTTCTAAACTAGTGTATCCCTCAGCCATTTTTGTAAGAGCAGACATCCGCAGTGTTTTCATTCCTTCTTTGGCAGCTGTTCTTTTGATTTCTGCAGAAGTAGCACCCTTTAAAACCATTTCTTTGAGAGTAGGCGAAAAATCCAATACTTCATAAATTGCGATACGACCCTTGTATCCGCTGTTTCCACACACTTGGCAGCCTTTGCCTTTATAGGTTTTAATTTTTTCTGCAGATTCCTTACTGAATCCTAGTTGAGTGAGTTTTTCTTTTGGAATAGGTTCTTCAACCTTACATTTTGCGCAAACTGTTCTGAGGAGCCTTTGAGCTACGATTGTGTTCACTGAAGCGACTACTAGAAACGGCTCAATTCCCATATTCATTAGACGTGTAATTGTACTTGCAGCATCGTTCGTGTGAAGCGTACTTAAAACCAAGTGACCTGTGAGAGCGGCTTGAATTGCAGTCTCAGCCGTTTCATAGTCCCTGATCTCCCCCACGAGAATGGAATCTGGGTCTTGACGAAGGAGTGCTCTTAAAACGCTAGCGAATGTGAGTCCGACATCCTTGTTGATCTGGACTTGATTAATACCTTCTAAGTTATATTCGACAGGATCTTCTGCAGTGGAGAGGTTGTCAGATGTTTTATTCAACTCCATGAGCGCTGAATACAGAGTAGTTGTTTTGCCGCTACCAGTAGGTCCTGTAACTAGCACGAGACCGTTGGGGGCATTCACGCCTTTTCTGAATGTATCTAGCTGCGGCCTTTCAAATCCTAGTTTTTCTAAATCTAGCTGCAAGTTACCTTTGGAGAGCATACGCAGAACGATTTTCTCTCCGAAAAGAGTGGGCATGCTATTCACCCTGAAGTCGATGTCTCTTCCACCTGACTTCAGTTTAATACGTCCATCCTGAGGAATCCTTGTTTCAGAAATATCCATCCTCGACATGATCTTCATACGAGCTAGAACTGCTCGTTTCATCTCAAGAGGAATTTCTGTGATTTCAAGCATTGTTCCATCAACACGCATACGAACGCGCATTCTTTTTTCATATGGTTCGATGTGAATATCTGAAGCCATTCGTTTGATGCCTTCAGCGAGTAACCCGTTCACCAGCGCAATTACAGGTGCATCTGAAGCAGTTTGACCGCTGTCGATGTCGTGAACTTCTACAAGTTCAACGCCACCACCACCGAGATCTCCTGCATCTTCTGATTCTTTTTTTGCTTTTGCTTTGTATGCTTCAGCCGCACCAGCAGCACTTGCGATACCACCATAGTACTTACTCATCGCCGCATCAAACGCATTATAGTTTGTGAGTACAGGTTCAACAGTAAGCTTGGTTGCAAACTTAATATCATCAAGCTGCACAGATGTAGGATCCACTATTGCAATAACAATGATTCCTTTATTCGATTGAATTGGAATGACGTTAAATTTTTTAGCTAAATCAGGAGAAATGAGCTTTAAAACTTCAGGCTTCACTTCGAACTTCGCTAAGTTAATACTAGGAAGTCCAAACTTTTGTCCCAAATACTGTAAGAGTTTAATATCAGAGATGTATTGCTTCTCAATCAAGTAACGGACATATCCACGAATGGCGTGATTCTGCTCTGCCTCTTTGTATTGAGTTTCGTTAATGAGCTTATCTTTTAGTAATAATTCAGCTAGGCGTTTTGACATCGGTCGTATATCTATTTTCAGAGAGGTGGAGATATTTTTCAACATATGTCTTGGATTGATTCACATGTACATCTCACTCACTTCGATTCAGATGATGAAATCGACAAAGTTTTGACTGAATCTATTGAAAAAGGCGGTAAATACTTTTTTCAAGGTGGCATAGATCCGGATGATTGGCAGAAACAAACAGAAATTAAGATGAGGTACCCCAATACTGTCGGAATGAGTTTCGGTCTTCATCCTTGGTTTGTAGATCTTCAAACAAATGAAATTTGTGAACTCGCATTTTCAAAATTAAAAAAAATAATCCATGAAGCAGATGCGCTGGGAGAATGTGGACTCGACTACAGCCGAAAAACAGACCACAGTCATCAGAGCAGGCAAGTTGAATATTTCCGCAAACAACTCGATCTAGCTCAGGAGAGTACTAAACCACTTGTCCTCCATATAGTGAGTGCACACCACCAGACGCTAGAAATGCTCAAAAACAGAACCCAAAAGCACTACCGTGGGCTCATTCATTCCTTCTCAGGAAACCTGGAGATAGCTAATCAATACATAGACTTAGGCTTCCTCATCTCAGTAGGTCCGGGGGTCATCGCTCGTGATGGTTTTTTTGCGTTAAAAAAGATGATAGGGAAAGTGGATCTGAATCATATTGTTTTAGAAACAGATGCTCCCGACCAACTGAAGAAACCTACCCAGATTCTAGAAGTTGCTCAGGCCATCTCAGAATTAAAAGCAGAATCTACCGGTGAAACTCAGGATGAGATTCTGCAAGTAACCGAAGCGAATTTTAGGAGAGTCTTTCAGTGTTAGAGCAGCTCACAGAAACCGAAATGGAAACCTACAAACTCCATAGAAGATTCGATCGCATGGGACGCCTCGTGGGTGATGACAGAATGAAGAAACTCATGAACTCTCACATCATGATCATTGGTCTCGGCGGAGTAGGATCGTGGGCAGCTGAATCCATCGCAAGATCTGGTGTTGGCAAGATCACTGTCGTAGACTTCGATGAAGTCTGCATCACTAACTTCAATCGACAACTTCATGCACTCACTGGAAATGTTGGCACTCCGAAGTCCAAACTCATGCAAGAACGCTTAGCAAAAATCAATCCACAAGCAAAAATCGTTGGCATTGATCTTTTCTACAATCAAGCAAACCACGACGCGATTTTCACAGAGAAACCAGACTACGTGATCGATGCAATTGATCATGTCACTTCCAAGTGCTTCCTTCTCGCATTCTGCAGAAAAAACAATATCCCGATCATCACCTCCACTGGTTCCGGAGGAAGAATTGATCCTACACAAATTAAAATCACTGATCTCGCACTCACAGAGAGAGATCCACTCGCGCGTGACGTGAGGAGAATCTTAAGAGCTGATTACGGATTCCCTA
Organism: Lysobacteraceae bacterium; assembly: GCA_023657465.1. Lineage (GTDB taxonomy): Bacteria > Bdellovibrionota > UBA1018 > UBA1018 > JAGTJX01 > JAGTJX01. Next base: position 656,910 of record JAGTJX010000001.1, on the reverse strand, counting down.
CAGAAGGTACTTATGGAATTGCTGCGATCTATTCCACAGAACCCGCTTCGAAACCTTACGAACTTTCTTATGATAACGGCAAAGGATTCCGCTGTGTTTGCCCCCAGGGGGACAACACCCTATTCAATTGCGATAGCAGAAATTTGATCTATGGTAACTCTAGTTTCGTGACTGGAAGTTTTGGATTATTCGCTGCTAGCCGTGTGGTCAGTGATTTGATTCAATCAGTCTCAGTGCACTAGTCACATCATTTTTAATTTGAGCCTTGAGCTCTTCAATTCCTGAGAACTTCTTCTCATCACGAATTTTCCCTAGAAACTCGACTCTAATATTCGTTCCATAGAGATCGATATCTTGATTGATTAAGTGAGTTTCAATTGTGGCTTCCACCGTAGACTCCAAACCATTGAACGTAGGTCGCACTCCGATATTAGTCACACTAGGGAAGATTGAGTCTTTAATGATCGAACGAGTTGCGTAGACTCCGTAAGGGATTTTGATTTTATCTCTAAGAGGAAGATTGGCTGTCGGGAACCCGATTTTCCTTCCGCGCTGCTCACCTTTCACCACAACACCTTGATAATAAAATGTATAACCGAGCAGTTGATTTGCCGCCTTGAGATCTGATTCAATGAGGGCTTTCCTGATTTTTGAACTAGAGATGACTGCGCCCTCTTTTTCAAACGCTGGAACGGTTACGAGTAGAATTTTGTTTTCTGCACAGAGCGAAGCCAAGACCTGTTTTGATCCATCTCGATCTTTACCGAATGCGAAATCATAACCCACTACGAGACCTGACATTTTGAATTTATTGATCAAATAATTCTGAAAGAACTCTCGCGCGCTTAAGTTTGAAAACTCACGTACAAACTGTTGCTCGATCACTTCATTAAACCCAAGTTTTTTTAAATGTTCGATTTTCTCTGCGTAAGTCAGAAGCAATTCTAGAGCGACACCGATATTAAGGACAGCTCTAGGATGAGGGTTGAACGTAAGCGCTACTGCTCTGAGCTTTTTCTCTCGGGCGAGTTCGAGCGTTCTCTTCACGAGCTCTACGTGACCGAGATGAACACCGTCAAAATTTCCTATTGTGAGAATCACTGAAGATTACTTACCGCTTTTGGGGGTAAAACTGTAGCCACAAGTGTCGATTTCTGAGTCTACCGCATCAAAAGGATAGTTCCGGCAATTTGCAGGTCTCAAATCTCCGTAAATCCTACAAAAAGGCAGATTTTGTGCATCACGTCCTAAAAAAGGGCATTTATAGATCAATTCGCAGCACATCCCACAGCGATTGCAGTCGCCCTTACGAGTATCTTTGATTGCCTGAGCGATGTACTCTTTATTTAAATTTCCGAGGTAAAAACGCCTGAGCTTCCTCAGTGTCTGCCCTAAGAGCGTCCTACGAGGCAAGTGTTTATCAACCCAAGCTCGCATCATCACTCGCAGTTTTTCTCTAGAGGTATTGAGATTTTCAATTTCACATCTTCCCAGGTTTTAGACTTTCCATCTGCGCCTTTATGAAGATCGATGCACGCAGTATTGAGTGAAGTGAGTGCCGCACCCGCTTTGAAGTCAGACAAGTGCATCTCTCCCATTGCAACGAGTTTGTGTTTACGAGTTTCTTTTTCAATTTCGAAAATAAACTCCATGGGAACTGAATGAGTCACCCCACCGAATGTGAGAGCCAAATCAAAAGTCCCTTGCTCAGAGCCTTTAAATTTTTTAATTTTCCCTGTGATCTCAGGCTGTTTTAGTTTCTTAAAAAAGCTATCAAGCAGAGTGACATTACGAGCTGGATTCTGAGTTTCGAGTGAGCTCACATCGATGGTCGCTTTCCAGCTTTGAACCATCTTCTTCAAATCCTTTGCGTTCTCAAGTCCCTTCACTTCTACGATCTTAAAAGTTCCGACCACTGGCGCTTTGTCTGTGGTTTTGAATGCTGTCCATTCGATGTTCACTGCTTTTGTTTCTGCAGTGAAGGTGCACTTAGCATGGGCAAATGTTGGAACGATGAGTGTGATTAGTAGTGAGATCATGGCTAGAGATTGTACCATGAATTAGGTTCGCCACAACTGTCTTAAAAACTCCTGCCAAGGTAAGACCTCGATCCCTTGTATTTTCCTTGGTTCTGAATCTAAACTCACAACGCTGTACCGCTTAATGAGTCCTTCTTCTCGCAAAGCCTTTAATCCTTTCAAGTGAGACTCGTTCACCTGGCTTGTGGACTTGATCTCAATTGCCCACTGTCTTCCAATAATAGCATCCACTTCGAATTGAGAAGTGCTTCTCCAATAGTATAATTCTTCATTTGATTTTTTGTAAGAAAGCCATGACTTGATTTCACGGATGATGAAGTGCTCAAATGCTTTACCGAATAGCTCTGATCCAGAAACTATCTTTCCCCTTTTACAAAGAGAGTTCACCACGCCTACATCAAAAAAGTAGAACTTCGATCGTGCAATTGCTTTCCTCTGTACAGTAGCTAAGAATGGCTTGACCTGAAAACCCACTAAAGTATCTTCCAATATTTCAACATAGTTCTGTATGGTTCGAGCGAGCACTCCTGAATCATTAGATAACCCCTGATAATGAAGCTCCTCTCCATTACTTAATGCGAATACATCTAGGAAACGAATGAACGACTCCGTGTTTCGTGTGAGCGCCTCTGCAACGATTTCTTGCCTCAGGTAGAGCCTGACATAGTTTTTAAGTTCATCTTCATAATCTTCACTCAGATAGATATGAGGTAGACCTCCTCTGTTGAGGTATTTATTCAAGTCAAAATCAATAATCTCATGACTTACGAGTGGATAAAGCTGCGCCTCCCACGCCCTTCCTCCCAATAAGTTCTCTCCTCCTTTTTTGAGTTTCCTTGCACTACTAACTGTTAGAAGAAAGTGGTTTGGAACTGTTTTCATGAGCCTCTGTACTTCGTTATGGAGTTTAGGAATTCTTTGAATTTCATCTATGACAATGACTTGATGCTTATTCATGATTCGTTCTTCGATCAGTTTGGGTCTGCGCAAGAGATCGTCATAAATTTCATCATCTAGAAGATCGAAGGAGAGTTTTTCAAAATGACTCACTTCAATCAATGTACTCTTTCCTGTGCTCCTTGCACCAAAAAGGAAATGACTCTTCTTTTGAATGAGTTTTTGAATATCAAGAATTCTTCGGTAGTTCATGTTTCTGTTTATCATAATAAATGGAAACAGTGTTTCTTTATATATTATTTACAACTGTCTAATTATTAGCCGCTATTTCAGCTTTAAATCACTTATATTCGAGAAGAGCTGGCATACCAGTTGCTTATAAAGGTTGCTGGAATTCTTTGTTTGATTGTTAAATCAAAGAATTTCGATCCGAAATTTACTCGGGAAACATTGGTCATGCGACCAGAAAGAAATGAAAGTATGAAGAATATAATTCTGTTAATTACAGGTCTTGTTTCGCTCAACTCCTTCGCACAAGAAATATCGTGGGAAGCTGCTGTGGATGGTCGTTTTTATTTTAGTGATGAGCATGCCAAAATTGTAAAGTCTAGGATCAAAATTGGCGAGATCTACACTAACGGCTACTCTGCAGACATGGTTGGAATGTACCAAGACCTTGGAATGAGCGATAAAAACTGCCCAACAGCCGACCCGGGTGCATTTAAATTCAGAGTGATTAGCTTCGAAAAAATTCAACTTCATGTCGTCACTTCAAATGAAATTGATTATGTTAGTGGTTCCGGAAAAGGCGTTCCTGTCTTAGGAAGCAAACCCACTCTTACGTACATTAAAGCAGAAGTGATTGAAGTCCCAGCTAACTCTTGTGTGAAAGTTGGTACGGTAGTGTTGCTTGAAGATGATTATCTGGCAGCAATTAAGTAACAAATCCCTAGTTTAGTGCACAGGCGTTGCATTTGAAAGCAAAGAATTAACGCACAATACCTTGGTCATCCAAGAAACGGTGCAAAAAAGAAGAAAAAGGAAAATTTATGAAAAACATGATCACAGCTATCGCAATTGGATTCTTATCACTACAAGCTCAAGCGTCTGACTGTACCTTCGCAGAGAGATACAAAGAGCTTGAACAGAAACACAAGTCACTCGTTGCACTCAATGCAGATCTCAGCGACCCTGCTCGCAATCAGTGTAGCAAAGAGACCATCTACTCCTTCGCAGAAGCAGATGCGATCCAAGCTCTTCAGAATGACATTGAAGCCGAGCAAGAAAAACTGGCTCAAACGCTTACGAAATGAACAACATCTCTGTGTACTTAGGAAACGGCCAGTACTGATCGGCGATATTTCCTTCGAGTTCATCACAGACTGCTCTCACTTCATCCATTGATGGAGCAACTTCACGTGCCAAGAGCTCAGCTTTCTTCACATAGTCCTCAGTCTTTTCAACTTTGGTGTATGCAGAATCTAGCTCTTTACGTCGCTTCAAGAGTGTATCCGTCAGAGTCTCTAATTTTCCTAAGATCTCAGTCTGCGGAATGAGTGAACGACCTGCTTCTTTCATCGTTTTCACAGTCGTTGCAATCTCACCGAGATATCCATAAGCAGCTGGAAGTACAGAGGTGTCTACCATGAGCTTCAGAGTATCGACTTCGATACTGAGATTCTTCACATAGCGCTCGACTCTGACATGGAATCTCGAGTGCAGTTCATGCTCTGAGAAAATATCTAACTCTGTCAGGAGTTTCATTGAGCTTGGTGTGATCATCTGTGCAAGCGCTTCTGGAGTTTTTCTCAAGTTAGGGAGTCCGCGAGCTGCAGCTTCCTTTACCCAGTCATCAGAATAGTTATTGCCTTCGAATCTCACAGCCTTGGTCTCAGTCACTACTTCCTTGATGGTTGAAAGTAGAGCGTCATCGAGGTTAGCGCCAGCTGAAATTTTAGCTTTGATTCTTGCGGTCACATCGCCCACACCATCGGATACAGCGGCGTTCAGTAACATCACTGGGAATGCTGGGTTAGCTGATCCGCCGACTGCACGGAACTCAAACTTGTTCCCTGTGAATGCAAACGGACTAGTTCTATTTCTGTCGGTGTTGTCCTTCATGATCTCAGGAAGTTTTGCAACTCCGAGCTTGAGCATCTGCTCGCCAGCGTCCTTCACTGGACCACTAGAGGATGCAATCTCATCTAAGATCTTGTTCAGTAGATCACCCAAGAACACTGAGATAATCGCTGGAGGAGCTTCGTTCGCACCTAATCTGTGATCGTTTCCTGAGGAAGCGATACCCGCTCTCAAGAGACCAGCATGTTTGTGCACGCCTTTTAGGACTGAAACCAAGAACGTGAGGAATCTCAAATTCTGTCTCGGGGTCTTGCCTGGATTGAGTAGATTTGTTCCGTCGAGATCAGGAGTGTCTGAAACGATCGACATCGACCAGTTACAGTGTTTGCCGGTTCCGTTTAACCCTGCGAATGGTTTTTCGTGTAGAAGCACTTGGAATCCGTGACGAAGTGCAATCCTCTTCAATGTCTCCATAGTGAGTTGATTGTGATCGACTGCGACTTCTGCTTCTTCGAAGATCGGAGCAGACTCAAACTGACTAGGAGCCACCTCGTTGTGGCGAGTCTTCACAGGAACACCTAACTTGTAGAGCTCCATTTCGAACTCAGCCATGAAGGACTTTACTCGCTCAGGAATGCTTCCGAAATAGTGATCTTCCAGCTGCTGACCCTTAGGAGGCTGGCCACCTAGGAGTGTTCTACCAGTCATGATGAGGTCAGGGCGTGCAGCGTAGAATGCTCGGTCGATCAAGAAGTACTCTTGCTCAGGCCCAAGAGTCGTGATCACGCGAAGTGCACCACGCTCACCCATGACGGTAAGGAGTTCTGTGGCCTTATTGGAGAGGACTTCGATGGACTGAAGGAGTGGACCCTTCTCATCGAGGCAATCGCCCGTGTAACTAATGAATACGGATGGAATACAAAGCGTCTTGGTTCCTGCACCCTCTGCGATGAAGATCGGGCTTGATGGATCCCAAGCTGTGTATCCGCGCGCTTCGAATGTCGCCCTCATCCCGCCTGAAGGGAAGCTTGAGGCATCAGGTTCAGACTGAATGAGCTGAGACGCTGAGAAAATTTCTACCGGACGTTTCTGCTCGTCGAAGCTTAGAAATGCGTCGTGTTTCTCGGCTGTGAGACCTGTCTGAGGTTGAAACCAGTGACAGTAGTGCGACACGCCTTTGCTCATTGCCCATTCCTTGATGGTTTGTGCAAGGGTGGCTGCAATATCGTTTTCCAATTTCTTACCGAGACGGATCGTCTGCATGAGGCGATTGAAGGTATCCTTAGGGAGTTTTTCCTTCATCTTCCTCACGTCGAAGACGTGAGTTCCAAAATAGTCAGAGACTTTCTGTGGGTTTCCTTTTTCATCCTTCGGATGATCAAAAACTCGTGGGGTTCTCGAAAATGATTCTTTTATGGCTTCTTTTCTGAAAGTTAAGTAATTGGTCTGCATAGGCGGGATCTCCTCTCAGGACTAGAGAGTACGTATTTGAAAAAAATATGCAAGGGACTTACTCACTAAAATTTTTCAGCGAATTTTGCGATTTGATCTAATACGAGAGAACTGTCTGCGTTGACCTGGCCACCAGAGAATCGGATGTGATCTAACTGGTCTAGAATTTTTTGAATTTCACTCCAATTCTCTTCCCGAACGATCCCTCTTTCGGTTAGGATTGATTTCAAGTTCGCGCGAGGTAACCCCCGAACCGAGAGGTCAGTTTTTCTCTCCAATTCATCCAAAAACACTGCTTCACATTCATCCAAAAACAAGCGCTTTTCCTGATCTGACATCGTATTCATTTGAGCAGACTTCTGTCTCAAACGAGCAACCCTAGTCCGAAACGATGCGTCAATTGATGAGCGTTTTCTAGAAACATACGCGCGAATCCTTCGAGAGAAGTCCAATCCCAACCATCCCAAGCCAGCAACGAGAAGGCCTATGAACAAATATTTTAAGAAACTGAGTTTATTTAAAAGATCTCTCCAGGAAAACGAAATTTTCACTAGATCTGTAGGGTTTTTAGCATCTCCGCCGTTAGCTGCGCCTTTTGTTTCTCCAGAATTGACTGTTTGTTTTTGTGGAGCGAGCTGATCATCCGTTAGAACCGGTCCATCGATCTGGATCTCAAGAGGATTAGTTTTTTTAGAAACGTATTCTTTCTTCTCCGGATCATAGAACGAGAATTCAAACTGAGGAAGCATGAGTTTGCCTCCAGATCTTGGAATGAGGAGCACTTCAAACACCTTTTCACTCACTCCGCCACGACCCGTTTTAGCATTGCCCTTGGACTCGTACATCTCTACTCCCTTTGGCCAAGTGACCTGAGGAAGTTCTACTGAAGCTACGTTTCCGCGCCCTTCGACTCGCACTACGAGATTCAGAGCATCGTTCACCTTCACAGTAGATTTATCCACTGAGCTTGAGACTTCAAAGTTGCCGACTGCTCCCGAGAAGTCATTAGGCTTACCGTTTGTAGGCAGTGGAAGCACCTTCACGTTGACCTGTGGAGAGCGTTGGGTCATTTGAGAAGCATTGAATGCTCCGAAAAAATTTTGAAACGGATCTGTATCGTCATCATCACTGAGGCGACTACCCTGGGATCTCAGGGGATAATAGTTAGCCTTAATAGCCATCGAATCAATCTTCTGCTCACCTTCCTTCAGAGGATAAGCAGCATAACGAGCGAGAAGAGACCTTTGATAAGGAACCCCACCAACGATCGTTTCCTCTGTCTGAAGTTGTGTACCCATGACAGGAATCTCTAGGTCTTCACGGAGAAAGCTATTGAGCACTGGATACTGAGCCACCTGGATATTGAACACTCTTGTCTTACGATAGAGGTAGTAGCTGACGATGACTTGTTCACCTTTATATACAGAGCTTTTATTAGTTTCTGCTCTAATGAAAAACGGCTCACGTCCCGATCCAGACTTAGGAATCCCTCTCAACGACCCCGTTCCCACTCCTGATGGAGATTGAGAGAACGCGGCATTCCCTTGACCTCCTTTGTCCACTCGCATGGTGATTGCAGGGGCGGTGATTTTCTTACCGTTTGCAATAATAGAGATATTTGAGATTGAGAAGAGTCCTGACTTCTTAGGTCTCAAGAGGAACGTGTACTGCCTCTGGTGCTTCATCTGGAATCTACCATTTTCATAGACAGATTGAATTTGGGTGTTTTGAAATTGATTGATGATATCGAACTCAGGAGCGGTGAAGTCTGGGTCTTCCAAGTTTGGATTTCCAGATTTCACATCGACAGTGAGTTTGAGTGAAACAGATTCATCTTGCGAGATCTCGGTTTGATCTACTTTTGCACTGAGTTCTACATCCGCTACTTGCGCTATGGCTGTTTGGAATAAAAGTGAGAAAATAATTAGTGCTTGCATGGATTACCAATCTTTACCGTTACCACTGACTTTACCACGTTTTTTACCGATTTTCTTTTGGAGATCTTTTTCCTTACCTAAAAGCTCGGCCATCACGCGCTCTGCATCTTCTTTAGAGAGTTTAGCCGACTTAAACTGATTACCTTTCTTATAGGACTGTTTCTTGTTTTCTTTATCTTGACCATCGTCTCCGTCATTTTTTTGGTCTTTGTCTTTTTTATCGTCGCCGTCTTTTTTATCGTCGTCTTTACCTTTGTCGTCTTTCTTATCTTTTTTATCTTTATCCTTATTTTCTTTATCTTCTTTGTCTTTTTGTTCTTGCTGATTTTTTTTAGAGAACAAGTTTGCAATACGTGCTTTAGTTTTTTCGACGAGTTCCGGATTCTGTTTTACGTCTTTTAACTTTTCAACAAGCTCGGACCATTGCTTCGCAGCTCCGTTATAATCTTTTTTATGCTCGAGAAGAGATCCTAAGTTATATCTCGCCTCTGCTTCCATCTCGAGATCTCCATTTTCTTGAGCTTTTGATAATGCAGATTCAAACAATTGTTGAGCCTGATCAGATTCACCCTTCTGAGAAGCGACCACTCCCTTATTAAAGTCAATTTTAGGATTATTCGGTGATGCCTTCGACGCCTCCTCGAAGTATTTAACAGCGTTATCGATATCTCCCGATTGATAGGACTGAATGCCTTTATTGTTCTTCTGATACGCATCGAGCGTCTGAGCTTGGGCTGATGAAGTGAGAAGCCCAAAAATTAAAACCACAATCCTACCAGCACGCAGTGGAATGAAAAGTTCAATCACAAGAAACAGAATTGCAATCGCGAGTGGAATTTGAAAGCGATCTATGTAAGTGATCGTCTTGCGCTCTTGAAACTCTCCTCTACTCATCGCACCGATCTCACTGATAATTTCATCTACTTCGGATTCGCTCGGAGTGACATCGTAGTATTGACCCTCTACATGTGAAACCAGCTTCTTCAGAGCGTCAGGTTTGAAGTGACTGGTGACTGGAGTCGAACCGTCTTTCTTGTATCCAGAAAGATTACCCTTCTCATCTCGGAGCGGAATAGGTCCACCTTTCTCCGTTCCCACACCAAGCGCAATGAATCGCACTCCTAACTTCTTGATTACATCTCCACCAATGAGCGCGCTCTCCTCAAGATCTTCTCCATCGGAGATCAAAATCACAACCTTAGATGCTTGCTCACTCCTGGTAGGATCTACAGCTCCTCGCTCGATTGCACTTCCAGCAAGCTCAAGAGCAGAACCAATGTCCGTGCCTTGAGTGTTCACCATTTCTGGAGTGAATGTCGGAATGAGCTCAAGCACATAACCATGATCAGTAGTGAGTGGCGAAACAAGATTAGCACTACCTGCAAAGAGGACGACCCCCACTCGGTCACCTTTGAGTCTCTCTATAATAGAGCGCATGACGTGCTGAGCTTTCTTCAGACGGCTAGGAGCCACATCCTCGACGTTCATACTATTAGAAACATCGAGCACGAAGAAAATATCTAGTCCTGTGACCCTCACTGTCTCTTCATGCTGTCCCCACTGCGGTCGAGCGAGAGCAAGGAGAGCGAACGCAACTGAGATGAGAAGAAGTGAGAATCTAGATTTACGCTTACCTGGTTGAAAACCCACCAACACTTTCTCCCAAAGCCCAGAGCCAATCCACTTCTCCGCTAGTTTTTGATTAGCTTTAAGCTTCAAAAATCCCAGTATTGTGACTAGTGCTAATAAAACAAAATAAATAAATGCTCCATTATTATAGAACTTCACCAGAGCAACCTACCTATCCAGAAAGAGAAAAACCACTCAAACGAAAGTACAAGAAGTGCAAGCGTAAGAGGGAAAGCGTATTTCTCCTCATACTTTGTTTTCTCTTGGGTTTTGATTTCTGTTTTCTCCAAGCTATCAATCTCTTTAAACACCCGAGAGAGAGCATCTTCTTCAGTTACACGGTAGAACTTCCCGCCCGTAGTATTAGCAATCTGTTGAAGGAGTTCGGGGTTAAGCGCATTGTCGAAGTCCTGATAACGAGTGAAAACTTTTCCAAACATTCCCTTCTCACGAATCGGAAGCCTAACTCTGCCTTCTTTACCGATAGCAATAGTATAGACTTTGATTCCATACCCTGCTGCGAGATCCCCTGCGGTAGCTGGGTCTACTTGACCAACGTTGTTGTCTCCATCGGTGAGGAGGATGATGACCTTACTCTTGGCCTTAGACTCCCTTAATCTTCCGATTGCAAGCGAGAGTCCATCACCGATCGCTGTACCATCCTTGAGCCTTCCCGTCTCCACACCGTCGATTGAGCTCAATACGATTCCATAATCCAGTGTCGGTGGTACAAGTGTGAGTGGCTCTCCACTGAAGATCACAAACCCGATGCGATCATTGGATCTTCCAGCTACGAAGTCCTTCATTGTTTCTTTGGCAATATCAAGTCTCGGCCTCTCGGCTAAGTCTTCAATATTCATCGAAGCCGAAACGTCCATCACCATGACGATGTCAAGTCCTGGTACCGTACGCTCCGTGTGCTTGAATTGATTCTGTGGCCTCGCAAGGGCGAGAACAAAGAATGCCAAAGCTACACACTTGAGCAGGAGAGACAAAAGTATGGGGTTGGAATACTTGGGCATTGAATCTCTTGTGATCGAAAGCCTGAGTGCAGGCGGAGTCATTTTCTTTTTCCAGTAGAACGCAAACAAGGGAATGATGGTGAGTAGCCATAAGAATTCAGGATTAGCGAATTTCATGAATTGCCTCTCCTTGGTTACTGATGGGTTTAGGTTTCTTAGTCACGTCGATGAGTCTTTTGATTTGAATGATGAGCGCTTCCGCTTGAGCCCGATCTGCTGGAGTCTCTGTGAATTTGATCAAGTCCATTTTCTTAAAGAGATCATCGAAGTCTCTGACGAGATTGACACCTACTCCACTGTTTTCAAGAGTCATGACGACTTCACGAGACGTACTTTCTAGAGCATCGAATTGATATCTGTCACCCAAGTAGGTTTTAATAATTTCTGAGAGTGAAAAGTAGATTTTCTTAAACTGAAAGCTTTTATATATTTCTGATTTCTCTAAATTTGAAATTTGAATAAGTGCAAACTCATCCTCAGGAAGCTTAATTTTTTTTGAGAATGGCTTAGTTTTCTTTTTGTTTAAATACTCCTTCAGTTCGTAATAGATCGTACCTAGAACAAGAATAACTAAAACTCCAATAAGAATGATGAACTCCTTAGGAAAATCAAGAACCATAGGACCCAGGAGATTAGGGGGTGGCTCCTTGGATTCGGACTTGAATTCTTTGACTGAGATAGGGAAAGGATTGGATCTCAAGAATGTTTCTGCTTTTGAATTCTTGAAGAATAGAGAAGGAAGATTAAGACTCCCTCCCTTCAGCGGAACAATCGAAATCCTATAAGGCTGCTTCACTTGATCGGAAGGGAAAACTGCAAAACCAGATTCAACCCATTCTTTTTTAATGTCCTCATCCATGATGAGGGCTTGAATATCTTGGGCACCTTCAACCTCAAGAGTCACACGATCGCCTACAGTGATCTCTTGATCTCCACTCACCCGTTTGAAGTCTACCGACGGGAGAGAAAGATTCTGATCACTTGCGAGAACTGCGAAATTGAAAATAGCGAGCCAAACTTTCAGCATAATCCTCTCCGGTGTTTAACTCCCACATGTCTACTTTTCCTGATCTCGTTGATGCGCGAACTTCTGTCTCCCAGTTTTTTTTGAAATCACTAAACCACTTTTTAAACTCATAACTTCCCGAGTGAATCCATAATTCACGGCCACTCTCCGGATCTTGAACTAATACTGGGACACCCACTGGGATCTCAGTCTCTCCTGGATCTCTGAGCCATACTGCAACGACATCATTCTTCTTCGCTAAACGCCTCAGCGCAATGTCGTACTTCGTCGATTGAAAATCACTAATCACAAATACTATTCCCGAATGCTTCATCATGCGAGCTGCCGCTGTAAGACCTGCTTCAAGATTAGTGCCACGTTTCTTAGGTTCGAATCCGAGTACTTCTCTGATCAATCTCAATATATGAGCCTGACCCTTACCAGGACGGATGATCTTCTCTACTTCACTAGAGAAGAGCATTGCTCCTACTTTGTCCCCCGTCTGAATCGCAGCGGCTGCAATCATTCCAGCGATTTCTGCTGCCATTTCAGATTTAAGTACACTCCGAGATCCAAACTCTTTTGAACCCGAGACATCGATGAGCATCAGTACTGTGAGTTCACGCTCTTCTTCAAATTTTTTAATCAGAGGATCACGAGTACGTGCACTGGTCTTCCAATCGATGTGTCTCACGTCATCGCCCACCATGTATTCTCGGTGTTCTGAGAACTGCACTCCCTGACCTTTGAATGAAGTGCGGTACTTTCCCATGAGAACGTCACTTACGAGTTTCCTGGTGGAGAACTCGATCCTTCGGACTTTCTTCATGAGCTCATCTGGGAGAATCATGAGTTTACGGAACCTCGACGCGCTCTAGGATCTTCTTAATTGCCCATTCTGAGTCATGACCTTCAGCATCCGCTTCAAACGACATGAGAATTCTGTGTCTCAAGATATCGTAAGCGACAGATCTCACGTCTTCTGGAGTGACGAATCCACGGTGCTGCAAGAATGCGTTTGCTCGAGATGCTTTCACAAGAGCAAGAGTCGCACGTGGAGAAGCCCCCACCTGGATCTGAGACTTGAGCTCGGTGAGACCAAACTTCTCAGGGAAACGAGAAGCAAAAACAATATTGAGAATATAGTCTTTGATTTTTTCGTCCATGTAGATCTGAGCGCAAACTTTTCTTGCTTCCAAGATCACAGACTGTGAGCAAACTTTTCTAGCTCTTGGATAATCTGATCCCGTCATGCGATTGAGAATAGCTTTCTCATCACTTATGGTCGGGTAACCGATTTTCACTTTGAACATGAAACGATCGAGCTGCGCTTCTGGAAGGGGATAGGTGCCTTCTTGTTCGATTGGATTTTGCGTCGCAAGAACAATGAAGAGCTCTGGCAACTGATACGTTTGTTCACCAATCGTGACTTGTCTTTCGCCCATGGATTCAAGAAGAGCACTCTGAACTTTTGGTGGAGCGCGATTGATCTCGTCTGCTAGTACAAGATTCGAGAACACAGGGCCTTTTCTTACTGAGAACTCAGCGCTCTTTGGATTATAAATCATCGTTCCAATCAAATCTGCTGGAAGTAGATCAGGAGTGAATTGAATACGCTGAAAATCTGCTTCCAAAACATCCGAGAGAGTTTTGATTGCCAGAGTTTTTGCGAGTCCCGGCAAGCCTTCTAACAATACGTGTCCATCACAGAGGAGTGCTTGAACGAGTCGCTCAAGCAGCAATCTCTGGCCTACAATGACTTGAGACGCTTCCTGGAAGAGAACGTCAACGAATTGACTTTGTTTGGTGACATCGATTTGTGACATAGGGCTTATTCTCGTCCTCCCCTCTTCACTCGTCAAGACTTGCTTGCTAAACTATTTGAAACTATGGCTGAAGACAAAAAAAAACCAGAAGACGAAAATCCATTCTCAGAAGAGATGCCCAGCGTAACAAGACTCTTGAATCGCAAAAGCTTAAAATCAGGACAGGCTAGTCCTGCCAAACCTGCTCCGGTAAAACCTGCTGCACCAGCTGCAGCGAAGCCTTCCGCTCCACCAAAAGCAGTCACACTAACGGGAATTACGAAACCCGGAGTGAAACCGCCGACTCCCCCTCCTACATTACCCAAGAAACCACCTCCAGGTGGCTCCGGCACTAAAAAATGAAAATTGCTCTGATACAAAATCAATCTGCAGAGTCAGCTGACAAACTCGTATTCACGATTGAAACACTGTTCTCTGCTCAGGTGGATTTGTATTCAGACTTTCCTAGCGAAGCTCCGAAGGATGCGCTAGATCTCCTTATCATTGATTGGCTGAAACCCAAGTCAGCAAAAATTGAAAAAACCCTGACACATTTCGCAAATATTCCTGTCATCCTCATTGCAGATTCTACGAGCGAACAACCTGTAATTGAAACACTTGCTCCCAAAGTTTCAGCAACGATTGAACGTGGGCTTCTCTTCGATCAAATCTCTTCCGTTGTTGAAGGTTTGATTCAATCTGGAGTCATCAAAAACATTAAAGGCAAAAGCGGCTTCGTACGCATCCGCACCAAGTTGCTGCTGGATGTGAATCCACTCGACGCGGAAGTCTTTATCAAGCTCAATGACATGAAGTACATCAAACTCATGAATGCGGGAGATCGTTTCACACAAGACGACCTTGATAAGTACACTAAGAAAAAAGGGGTAGAGTATCTCTATCTCAATGCTGCAAGTGCTGAAATTTTCACGGGTCGATACATTGAAGAATTAGAGAAAATAATCAAACGTCCTCAAGCCAAACCCGACATGGAACAGGCTGGCGTTCAGCATGAAGCTGTGTTTGAAGCCGTTCAGAGCATGATGAGTGAGTTTGGTTTCAAACCACAAGTCCAGCAGCTCGCCAAAACTCAGATCGCAGCCACGATGAAGGCCATTGGCTCTGCACCTAAACTCTCAGATGTTGTCGCTCAACTCAAGAAAATCCAGGGCAAGTATGGAGCATCTCATAGTTTTGCTTGTGCCTATCTCGCGTGTGCCATTGCTTCGGGAGTGAAGTGGGCAAGTGAGACGACGTTTCATAAACTGAATCTTGCGGCGTTCTTCCATGATGCCCCTCTGACGAATGATGAGTTGGCAGAGATCCAGTCGTTTGAAGAGCTAGAAGAGAAGAAAGATAAGTTTGATGAGAGAGAGATCCAGCTCTTCAAGACTCATACCGCTCGAGCTGCCGAACTCGTCAGGCAATTCAAAGAGATCCCTCCTGATGTCGACAAAATCATCATGGAGCATCACGAGAGACCAGACGGAAATGGGTTTCCGAGAAAGATAAAAGCGAATCAGATCGCTCCACTATCGTGTGTGTTTATCATTGCTCACGATTTAGCACTTGAGATGAGACGCAAGGGTGATGACTTCAATCTCGATCAATTCATGGCAGATCAAGATGAGTATTATAATCACGGACAGTTCAAGGTCGTGAAAATAGGACTAACTGTGCTGAAGAGTTAGTGAAGTTTGAATTTCAAACCCTATGTCTGCTCTTCGAACAAATCCATTAAAAAAGTCCCCAAAAACCAGACACAACATTTGCTGAGTAAATTATAGCCAAACTGAGCGGATTAGATGAAGCAACCTCATTTCCCAAGGAAAGGAGGTTGATATGAATAAAAAGGTGACCAACCCTAATTATACTAATCGGCAGAAACTAGAAAAACTTAAGTGTAAGAACTGGCAACTAGTCGTCATTGCTAGGATTATTCTTTTTCTAGATATATAACTTCACCGAGTGAGCGGGAAATAGTGAAACTATTTCGTGCGATGCTCCCTAACGATGTTTCGGGTACAGCTTAACCCGGAGATACTCGAAGACGAGAGCCGTTCGGTTTGGTCCTAAAATTAATTATTGAATACAGTGCATTCTGATCATGTCTGATTTCCGGCCAGTCATAACAGAAAGAGATTGAACCTTACCTTTTTCAACAGTCCCATCAAAACCAGCGATAGGTTTTCCATTTTCGTATGCCCACATATTCAGTCTTCCTTTACCTGAATCTTGTGCCACAAAGTCGAATCCTGAGTTTGAGAGCTCAACACGCTTTCCTGATCCGCTTTCACCTTTTTCTGCGGCTCCTCCTGGGTATGAGGTCAGACTGCAATCTACAGCAGCAAAAGTTGAAACTGAAAACAACAGTATGCCCAGCAATCCAAACTTCAATTGATTCATGTCTATCCCCTAATTTTTAACTATTACTCAGAAGCAGTAGCTGCGTCTTCTTTAGTTTTCTTTGATGGCTTCTTAGCGCCAGCGAATTTCTTCGGACCTTTTGGTTTGTCCTCAGATTTTTTGTCTCCACTTTCAGCGACAACCCAAACTTTGAGTTCGATTTCTACTTCAGGCATGAGTTTTACAGAAACTTTGTGCACGCCAACCATTTTGATTGGAGTATCGATGGTGATCATACGGCGTTCAACGTCGAAGCCACCTTTTTTGAGTTCAGCAGCGATGTCAGCGTTAGTGACAGCTCCGAAAATTTTATCGTTCTCGCCTACTTTGCGAAGAATGTTGCAAGAGAATGATTCAAGCTTCTTAGCTTGGTCAGTTGCAGATGCTTTAAGAGCTGCACGTTTTTTCTCTAACATGCGCTTCTGGTGTTCAACTTGTGCGAGATTGGCTTCGTCTGCGATTGCAACGAGATTACGCGGAATCAAAAAGTTACGCGCGTATCCAGAGGAAACTTTTACGACATCTCCGATACGACCCAAATTCTCAACATTCTCTTTTAAAATCACTAGCATGGTGTTTTTTCCTTTGGCTTACGTTTGCCTGAATTTAGATCGAAAGTCAAACCAGAGGTCGAAAAAACCGACGCCAACGATGAGCGGACTCATGGCCAGCAGAACAGCCAAATAGATGAGGGAACGCAAGAATCCGAAAATCTTCAAACGATCGAGGAAGAACGCTAGAACAGAGATCCCCTGCAGCGCATAAATTGTGAGTAAAAACTTAAGGATTCCAATACTAAACGAACCGACCCATCCCTGACCCCAAATCGAGGCCGCACCGAATAGAATCGTTGGCCATACGAGAAACTCAGGAGCCCTCCAGCGTCTGAAGTAGCGGGCGTCCATCCCGAGCCACTTACGGATATTACGTGGGTTCAAGCTCAAGAGAATGCTCACATTGATCCACATCACAATGAGTACAACGATTGCAAAGGATGCAGGAACCTCAGAGAGTAAGTCCTTCTGGAAGTCGCCCAGTGGAATATCGACCCACTCGCCTCCGCTCTTCTGAGCGAGTTCATGAACTTGTTTGGAGACCTCGTAGAACGTCTCGCGAATAGACATCACCCAAGTTGAATCCTTCTCGACGAGCATTGCGTAGCTTAGGCCACCCAAGATACCGATAATGAGTATCAGGGCATAGCCGATAGTCTTCTCTAGCGACAAGCGCTTCTGAACCATACCGTAGGCTATCGCCATCGTCGTAATCCCAACGAGTACTGCGAAAAGAGCCGCACTCCAAAGTCCACTCAGCAAGCCCACAACAATCGTATTAGAAACGATGGCTGCAATGAGTAGCGGAAGTGACGATCTCAAATAGAAAATTAATAGAGGAAGAGGAGCAAACACACTGAAGAGTGCGCTTAAGAAGAAGAAACTGGACATAAAAAAAGGGACCACTCTCACCAAAATCGCTGCTGGTTTCGAGAGGTCCCTTTTAGGAGCCTGAATAGTTTCGCTCAATGAATATTACCAGTTCGCCGATGTGTATCCGAGAAGTCCCAATTGGCGAGCGCGTTTGATAGCGATTTGGATATCTCGCTGTGCCCATGCGCTGTTTCCAGTGATTCTGCGTGGAACGATCTTACCTTGTTCTGTGATGAATCCCTGAAGGAGTCTCACGTCCTTGTAATCAATTTTTAATTCTGGGTCTGCTGTGAAACGACAAGCTTTCTTCTTAAAGCTTCCACCACCGCGTTTTCCTCCGCGGTCGTCATCGCCCATCATGTCTTCAAAATTTTCTTCTCTTTGTTCTCTCATATATTTTTCCTTTTATATTTTTTCGTTAATGATTAGTAGCTGTCACGGTCACGGTAAGAACCATATCCACGATCGTTGCCGTAGCCACGGTCGCCTTCTTTTGGTTCATATTTTTTCATGATCGGTGATTCTGGATTCTTCAAGAATTTTTCTTTGTCGAACTCAGGGCTCAAGTTGATTGAAAGATAACGGAGTAAGTGATCGTCGATTTTCAAATTTCTTTCGATCTCTTTCACGATACCTGCTTTGCCTGTGTAGACGAAGTAGGTGTAGTGGCCGCGAGTTTCTTTTTGAATAGGGTAAGCCAATTTGCGTTTGCCCCAGTCTTCACTGAAAACAAGCTCTCCACCGAAACTGGTGATGATGGTTTTTACTTTTTCTTTGAGTTGGTTCAACTGATCGTCGGTCATATCTACGCGTGTAACAAACGTAGTTTCGTAACCTGGAATAAAACTAGCAGACATTCTGTATTCTCCTTGTGGGTTCAAGCGTTATTGCTTAAGGAACTGGGAATTCGTATCATGGCCTAGAGCGGCCGACTAGAGGATTTTCAGGCTGATTTTCAGCATTTTGTATAGGTCGATTGCGATCAAAAATCGAAACTACAATAATAGAGGCTTCGTACATCGCGATGAGTGGTCCCATGAGGATCAACATGGAGATTGCGTCTGGAGGAGCAAACACCGCAGACATCGCTGTAATGATGATGATTGCAGTCTTCCTCTGCGCACGTAAGTCAGCCGCCGAAAACACTCCTAAAAAACCTAAAAATGTAATAATTACAGGTAGTTCGAATGCGAGTCCGAACAGTAACATGAGTTTGAGACAGGTCCCATAATAGCTATCAATAGTGAGCAGAGGCACATCCGTCGCACTTCCGTACTGGACGAAGTACTTAAAACCTACCGGGAAGAGCACATAGTACGCAAACATCGCTCCACCTACGAAAAATGACACGGTAGCCGTTATAAACGGCAGAACCATCTTACGTTCTCGTTTATGTAGCCCCGGGGCAATGAACGACCAAACCTGAAAAAAAATATATGGCGAAATGAGAGCCACCGATGAGTAGCCTGCAATTTTCAGATGAGTGAGGAAGTTTTCGAATAAATGGGTGAAATAGAGCTTTTGTTGATCTGGTGGTAATGCGTTAAAGAGCGGCCTACGCAGGAATTCGAACACGGGTTCGTTCGTCACGAAGTAAGCAAAAAGGAATCCACCCATGAAGACATACATGATGCGCATGAGTCGATCCCTGAGCTCATCGAGATGTTCGAAAAACCCCATTCTGCGATCTGTGCTGTTTTCTACTTGAGCGCTCATCGTGGTTGAGCGATATTTCCAGATTACGGAGGATAAAGTCAACCATGCGATTCCAAAAATCTTGGATCATTTTAGGATTAGTGGCCATCGTACTTGTAGGCCTCTACGTCAAAGGCGTTTTCGTGCCGACTAATGTGACTCCAACTGCACCTCAAGAAACCACAGGACTTAAAACCAATATGACACCCGATCTCACTATCGACTCAAACGGACTCTCAAAAGCAACAGCAACTCTCACCACCACTAAGGGTGTCGTGAAGTTCAAATTCTATACTCAAGACGCTCCCGCAACTGTGAAGCGTATCGTGGAGCTCATTAACTCTGGATATTACAACGGACTCACGTTCCACCGTGTGGTTCCTGGCTTCGTCGTTCAAGGCGGCGATCCCACAGGTACTGGTTCAGGTGGATCTGGACAGAAACTCAAAGCAGAATTCAACGATCGCAAACACATGCTTGGAGCAATCGCGATGGCTCGTACTGCTGATCCAAACTCTGCTGACTCACAATTTTATATTACCTTAGGAACTCATCCACACCTGGATCACCAATATACTGTGTTTGGCCAAGTGACCGAAGGCATGGAAGTAGTTCAGAAGATTCAAATGGGCGACAAGATGACTACTGTTACGATTGAGTAGTTAAAACTAAAATCTAGGCAAGGTTTTCCTATTCTAGAAAATTCAAAGGTCATGCATAATCAGTGCATGACCTTTTTTTTATCGATCCTCATTCCATTTTGTTTTTCACTTTCACAAGCATCGATCGCCGCCAGTCCATCTACCTGGACATTAGTGAATGAAGAAGAAGGCGTGAAGTCATACAAAAAAATTGAAGACGATGGATCTAGAACGGTCGCATTCCGCGGTGAAGGAATAGTCGATGTAAGTCCAATCAGGATTCTCTCTGTGCTCTCAGATACAGATCGAAGTCCAGAGTGGAATACTAATATGAAAAAACTCACTGTGATTGAGAAGAAAGACATCACTCACAGAATTCAGTACATCGAGACAAGAGTTCCTTTTCCATACAAAAACCGTGAAGTCGTTGTGGAAATCAAAACCACTTGGAACAAAGAGTTAGGTGCAATTATCATTGAAAGTAAGTCTGTAGAAGACGACCGTGCACCAAAAGATACGGGTCATGTCCGAGCGAAGATCATGTACGCACGCTATACTTTAAAACCAATTAACGACTGGAAATCAACAGATCTCACCATTGAGATCCATGCTGATCCCATGGGGAATATTCCTGCATGGTTAGTGAATCTCTTCCAGAAGAGCTGGGCTCGTAAGACTATTGCTGGGATTCGCAAGCGTGTGGTCACCCCTGGCATTGTAGATCTTCCGGAGATTCGCACTTATATTCTGGCTGAAGCCAAGCGTCTTGGTGTTAGTCTCCCTGAGAATCTTTGATCTGAATCTCTGTTTTAAAGTCTTGCGCGATTTGTGCAAGTTTTGACTATTTAAGCAGCTTCGCCAAAACTATGTCGCGTTTAATTTATGCACAAGATCAGCTACAATTCTAAGTGATGATACTTTTATTACTTCTCACTCAATTGGCAGGCGCAGATTGTGATCGATCCAAAATTCAGGGCACCAACAAGTGCCAACTCTGTTTTGTAGATTCAAAAAACATACAGTTCCTGGGAAATCCTTGGGATCCAAGATTTAAACTCACTGAAAAAGAACAAACTGCTGCAGCACTTAATTCTGTCATGTGCAGCATGGATTCTAGTTCTTTAAATTTCAAAAATTTAGTTCTACCTTCTCAAAATAGTAAAATTGAAGATATTGCGCTCTTCAATTCAATCGAGAAAATATACCTGGCTCTTGGAAACTCGAATGCAAACAATGAAGAAACTGCTGCAAATCGTGCTACCGGATGTTTTGATTACGGTACAAAAGATGGCTTCAGTAAGAGAAACCTCAACCTAGGTGTTCCTTCATATTTAGCCAAAATGCTTAACTCATGCCTGGTTAAATCAGGGGGAGACTTCAAATCTACTTATTGCATCGATATCTCAAAAAGAATAACTAGTTTCGGAGAACTTAAAAAAGGCCTTGTCGGTTTACTGAGAAAACGAAGCCTCATTACTCAATCTCAAGCAAAAGATCTGAATCGTTAATTACTGAATATCTTTTTTGATACTGTCTAGAGGAATGATTCCTGCTTCTTTGAGCGCCTTTTCTGCACGCTCTGACTTCGTCTTAATCCAAAGTTCATAAAGACGAAGGATGTCAGTCTCTGAAGACTTAGGTGTAGTGACAGAGCTCACTTCAGCTAGCACATCAACAAAAGTTGAGAAACGCTCTGCGAGTTCTGCAAAGACTTTTTTCATTTCTTCTGCACGTTGAGCAACGTTCTGATAAGCATTACCACCCATCTGAATATAATAGTCGACATCGACGAGTTTGCGACCCAGTGATTCCTGGAAGAAGCCTGCTGTATAGAGAGAGACATCACCGATCTGCCTGAAGAGTAACTTCTGAGCAGTAGGTTCATGAGTCTCGATCGCTTCTTTGAGTTTGAGCACTAGTGGTTCGTCTTTGAGATTACCTTCCTGGTCACGAACGAAGAGCGTATCTGTAGTGATGAATTGACCGAGAAGATTCACGAGATAGAATTCCGTCTCAGGCTGCGTTTTAATTTTTTGCTTCGATAGGGTTTGAGTGATGAGTTCGCGGAAGTATTCACTGGGTTCAGTTACTAGCGCTAAATTTGGAGAATCTTTCACTGGCGTCACTCCCTCTTAATATTTTATCGACATAATCATCCTCAGTCAAAAGACGTGTAAATAACGACACGCGCCAGTAAAGTTGAGTATAAAAGATTTTTGATAATTTTTTGACGTTTTATTCCGATAGTGAATATAGAGGCTACCGATATATGAATAAAACAGTTTATGTACTCTCATTAGCAGTTTTAATGTTTTCACAAGCTGGGCTTGCTAAGCCACTCAACGTTCAGAGTAAGAGTCAGCGCTACTTCATTCATATTGCAGAAATCAGTAAAAATTCGAAAGCTAAGAAAATGTGTCTTTATAAAGGGATGCTCACACTTGATTCAATGGCTGATATGAAATCATCAAAACCTTACCACGTTCATTATCTACCTTACGAAATGCTTCATCAAACAAATTTCAATTATATAAAAACACTCATAAGTTATGTAGCAAAGTATGGACTGATGGACGTCGAAGAAATGCAAGTGGCACAGAGCAATCTCGTCTACGATGAAGAATCTAGGAAAGCCGATAAAAACAGCGGAATCAATCAAACTTTATCAGAAGATCAATACAAAGCTCTTGAGAGTATTTTTAGCAAGTATGAATCTGATCATCTGAAATCCAAAAAAGACATAGGGACTTGCCCAAATTCTTTCCCTCAGAAGAAGTAACTACCCTACGATCGAAGTCACCATATAAGGCTTGAGATAGTACTTCTCTATGATTTTGCGGATCTGCTCAGCAGTCACACTCTCAATTCGAGCGCGCACGCCTTCGGTCTCTTCCATCGAGAAGTCATAGAGACGCTCTAGTCCGTAGAACGCAGCAATCGAATGATCACCTTGAAGCTCCATCGCGCGACTTCCGAGATAGAGTTCCTTAGCGCGAGTCAGTTCAGATGCAGTCGGACCCTTCTTCGCCAAAGCTTCATAGACAAGCTGAATTCCTTCGAGAGCTTTCTTCTTCTTCTCAGGAGAGCAACCGATATAGGTGCCTACATATCCTGTTTCGATTCCATCGAGTTGCATCGGAGCGACAGTGTAGCAGAGACTCTTCTTCTCTCTGATCTCAATGAAGAGGCGACCTGACTGTCCACCAAGAATGGTCTGCAATACTTTCATCGCATCACGGTCCTCATCATGCATTGAAAGTCCGAATCCACCTACGATGATGTGAGACTGTTCACGCTTCATGGTCTTCTCTATAATGCGCGGAGCTTTAAGGGGTTCAGGAGCTTTGATCGTAGGTTTGGAGAAAGACTGCTGATTGGTTTCAGTCTTGGAATTAAATCCAGCTTCTAACTCCGCTAGGAAATCCTCTACTTCAGGTCTAGTGATACGGCCTGAGATGGAGACATTAAGCTTGCTGGGCTTCCACCAGTTGTTCAATGTGCGCTTGAGTTCAGAGCCTGTGAGCCTCTCCACTGTCTCCTTAGTCCCAATACTCATCTGTGAATACGGATGTTCACCAAATAAATTCTCAATGAAGAGCTTAGAGCAGAG
This sequence comes from Lysobacteraceae bacterium, assembly GCA_023657465.1. Classification (GTDB taxonomy): domain Bacteria; phylum Bdellovibrionota; class UBA1018; order UBA1018; family JAGTJX01; genus JAGTJX01. Next base: position 633,265 of record JAGTJX010000001.1, on the reverse strand, counting down.
TTGTGATGAGTGATCTTCAATGGATTGAATCGAGTCGAGCGCCACGCGTTTTGAGTGATCGACTTCGCTCTCAGGAAAGTTCGCTCGAGTCGCAATATCAATGAGCACTGGAGTGAGCTTCGTAAAGTCCTTAGCAAGTCCAGTCATCTGTAGACCGATTGAGTTCTTGCCTGAGAATCCACCTAGATTAGCAGCTAAGCCTTCTACTTCACCAGCGATTTGTTTGGAATTACGATTCTCTGTACCCTTCGTCCAAGTCTGAGACATGAGACTAGAGAGTCCCCAGTTCTTAGAATTTTCATAACGGACTCCACCCAATGCGCTAATATGCACACCGACGACATGGGAGTTTGGACGCTCGACGAGTGCCACTCTCATTCCGGATTTGGTTTCGAAGTGAGTGAGTGGGAGCTTGTAAGTTTTGGATGCTGTTGGTTTTGCTGAAGTCTTTTCTTCCTTCAATGTGAGCTTGCGCTCAAGCAGCGAAACGATTGGCTTCGTATCGTAGCTCTTCTCTTTGAGTGGAACCATGATGGCGCCACCGAAGCGTTTGTAATCGAAGTATTTTGCAGCGACTTGTTTGATCTGCTCAGGTGTCACGTTCTTAAGAATACCCAGATACTTCTCATCATGACTGAGATTGCCAGTGACGAACTTCAGAAATCCAATGCGTGAAGCAAGACCATCTGCAGACTGAGTAGCATAGAGCCTCTCACTCTCTGCGACAGTAATCACTCGCTTCATCTCTTCTTCTGTCGGACCTTCATTCTTCAGCTTCTCAATCACTTCGAGCGCGAGCTGGATAGCTGGAAGCATCTGCTTCGTCTCAGTCGTATCGATCTGAAGATAAAAAATACCCGGATCCTTAAGAATATAGAGGCCTGAGGATGCATCCGTCACAAGCGCCTTCTCAACGAAGAGCTTCTGATAGAGGCGTGAAGACTCACCCATTCCTAGAATACTAGCGAGAAGATCAAGCGCTGGAATATCGGCATGATGAAGATCAGGAACTCTGAATCCCATGATGAGCGAGGGTGTCTTCACATCGAATGCGAGTTTACGAAACTGTGGAGTGGTCGCGACTTCCTTATCGTTCGTGCGCGCTGGACGTTCAAACTTTTTAGATTTGAAGACTTTGCTACCGAATTCTTTTTCAGCCCAAGCAAGTAGCGTCTTCTCGCGGGCTTCAGTGAGAGGTCCGACCAAGATCAATCCCATATTGTGAGCTGTGTAGAAGTTCTCGTAGTAATCCATGAGCTGCTGAACTTTTGCAGCTTTGAGAGTCTTCACGAAGCCGATGACAGGATTTCTGTACGGATGCTTGTTATAGATAGAGTAGAAGAGTTCTTGGAAGAGCATGCGAGACGGAGAATCTTCGTTCTTCTTCAATTCTTCTAAGATGACTTCGCGTTCAGAGTCGAAGTCCTTCTTAGAGAACTTCTGAGGCTTCGCCATTGTGGCGAATGACTTGATGATCTTCTCCCAGTGTTGCTCAGCGCAGGTCACATGATAAACCGTCTGATCGAGAGAAGTGTAAGCATTGATGTCACCACCTAGAGATTCAATCGCGCGCGCGAGTTCTCCAGTCGATGATCCGCCTTTCTCCTTAACGTCAGTATCCTTAAACAGCATGTGTTCTAAGAAGTGAGAGAAACCTGCTTGGAAGGGAAGTTCATCAGCAGATCCCACACAGTTCCACCAGTAAGTCGCAGCAGCTGGCCCATCGTAATGCTGAAGAATAACTGGGACACCATTAGAGAGCTTATGCTCCTTAGGTTCATAGGTAGCGACAGGAGAATGGTGAGCGTGACTATCAGTCTTCGGTAACGATGTTTGGTAACTCATTTGGGTTTTCGTCTCCTTCTTGCACTGGAAAGTATTTTTTTAATGTGTCGCCGATATTTTTAATCGCATCACAAACAGCGTTCTCATAATGCGTGGATCTCAAATCTTCTTGTAACTTTGCAGCCCACTGATTCCAGTATTCCTGCCCTACTCGGGTATGAATCCCTTGATCTCCAACGATAGCAAATTTTTTGCGGCGCGGGTTCACATAAATAAGAACACCATTTCGGTATTTTGTGAGGTGAAGCTCTTGTTTGGTAAACAGCTTCCTAGCGCGCTTCATAGGATTCAACTCAATGAGTCGATGACTTATATGGACTCTGAGCTCGCCCGAAGTCCCGGCCTCCGCCTGTGCTATCGCATCAGAAATTCTATGTGCCGATGTGTCTAATTCACCAATTGCCACTTGCGCCTCCTCCACCGGACATTCCACCACCACCGGAGAAACCGCCGCCTCCGCCGAATCCTCCTCCACTACCGCCGCCAAACCCACCGCCGAAGAATCCCCCTCCGTTATGATGGTTACGAGCGTTTCGCCTGGTGTATCCCCAGCCAGTACTTGAATAGTAACTCTCTTGAGCAATCGCTTCGTAGATGAGACGCGCGAAGAATGCGATTGCACCGAAAATCAGAATCCAAATAAAAATCATCGTGCCAAGCGGAAGTGATTTTCTTTTATGAAGTGTGTGCGTGAGATTAGCGCCCGCTAAGATCTGCGTCGCTCTTCCATCAGAGATGAGTGGAGACTCAATGATCTTGAGGATCTCAAGCGCAGACTGAATGAGGGCTGCGTCTGGCTTCCCTGCTCTCATCTCTGGGATCATGATGTCTGAGATCACGTCCTTAGACTTGGAATCAGTCAGCTGGCCTTCTAATCCGTAGCCCACTTCGACTCTGATTTTTCGTTCTTTCCAGAAGATCGCGACGAGCGCACCGTTGTTCTTACGAGCAGCGCCTGGCTTCCACGCTTCAAAAACTTTCGTGGTGAAGTCTTCGAGTGACTCATCACCAAGAGTTTCAAATACAGCGTAGATGATCTGTTCTGTCGTGATCCTTGCATGCTCATAGAGGAGCCGCTCTAATGCAGCATTCGTTTCTGGCGCAAGAAGAGAGATCTCCTGATAAACGTAAGTCTTAGGTGTAGGTGGAATTTCGTGGCTACTGAACGCAGCCTCAATCCCCGAGAACACCAAAACCAAAAATACTAAGCTAGACCAGTATCTTCTCAGCATGTGACCTTAATTGAAGTCCACTTTAGGTGCTGTCTTCGCTCCTTGTTCAGCTTGGAAGTACGCACGTTCCTTCAGCGCCTTGAATCCAGCGATGATCGACGTAGGAAACTGTCGTATCTTCGTATTGAACTCCTGCGCGACTTCATTGAATCTTCTTCGCTCAGTTGCAATTCTGTTTTCTGTGCCTTCGAGTTGTGACTGAAGATCACGGAAGTTCGCATCGGCTTTCAACTCTGGATACTTCTCGGTGATGACCATGAGTTTGGAGAGCGCTTGCGTGAGCTGTCCTTGAGATTGTTCGAAGCTCTTCAAGGAGCTTGCATCGTTCACGCGGATTTGGCCGACGGATGCACGTGCCTGAGTAACTTGAGTCAGCACAGATGCTTCGTGCTTGGCGTAACCCTTCACAGTGTTCACGAGATTAGGAATGAGATCCGCTCGTCTCTGATACACGTTCTCTACTTGTGCCCACGACGCTGTGACTGCTTCGTCGAGAGTGACGAGACTGTTTCCCGCGCTGATGATGTAGAGACCGCTTACGATGATGAGACCTAAGAAACCTAAACCGAATATTGAACTACGTGACATAAACTATTTTCTCCTTTGATATGTTCCGACATTTTATCGTAAATTTTTGGGTGCTGGGGCGAAAAGCGAATGAGTCGGGATAAATGGCGTTCCATGAAAAAATACCCTGCAGTTTCAGCTAGATACAGAAAGTATGTTCAGTTCCTGCAGGTTTAGGTAAAAATTGAACATACTTTAAAAGTTAAATGAAGAGACATTTATGACACCGCTTGTTCGAGTTTTACGAGTATTTGCAATTGCTCAACTCTGATCAACAATGATATTTTCACCTGTTGATGAGTGACCCAGAAAAATACCAGAAACTACTAGAACTAGAAAAAGCTCTGTCCAGCCTTGGAAGAAAGTTGACGGGTGTCAGCGTAGAGCGTTTATCAAAAAATAATGCTCTACAAAAATCTGCATTAGCACTGACTGAAGAGCTTAAAATAAATGCAAACCTACTTTTTAATGAGTTTAGAAGCAAACTTGAATCAGCATATGAGGCAGCTATCTCTGGAAAATGGGACAGTCTGTGGAAGTTGATTAGAAATGAATCTAAACCTGAAAAAGAACGAATAACCAATCAACTATTAAAAACAGCACCTCTCGTTCATCCTTTTAGGTCATGTCCATTGGGATTTCACCATGTGAAAGAGCACCCAAGAGTCACGGAGAAGGGAGTTACATCCGTTAGAGAACATTGCAGAAGAAACCCGACTCACCATGATCATATTTACTCTGATGAGTTAAAGCACATTGCGAACGAGCATTTTAAAAAGAGTCCTGACGTTTGCCCGAGCAATATGGGTTATAAAGATGGATCCACGTATGATACAATCATTCAAGGCTGGACAGATTATTGGAATGAAGTCCAAAAAACACAACCACCTCTTGATCCGAACATAATCAAAGCACTCATAGCATCGGAATCTAGCTTTAAAGCACGCCCCAAAGATCAACAAACAAAGAATGAAGGTAAAGCTCGTGGCATTATGCAGATCACCGATAAAACGAGAAAAATTTTAGGTAATGAAAAAGGCGAGTTTAAAGATCATTTTGTTCACATCACTGAAGAGGAAGCCTATGAACCAAAAGTTGCAATTGGAGCTGGCGTGAGATGGTTACATCAGAAGCATAAACTAGCTTCATCAAAATTAAAACGAACTGCAACATGGGAAGAAACAGTCGCTATGTATAAAGGCAGACTGAAAGAGTATCTAAAAGCTACGGATAAAAAGAAAACAAAGGATATGAAGAGATTTTTAGAAGAATTTGAAAAAATTAAAAACTGTAGAGGTAAAAAATGAAAAAATTAATCCTTATTTTTTCAATGCTGATCATACTAACTCCTTCTTTTGGGTTTGAACTTTTAGAAAGCCGTCCCTCAATTGTCTCAACGAATAAACATGAAAACCCTTGGGAATCATACGATCAATGGCAATGTTTCTCACTTAACCAAATTACTTTTGAATGTGCGACATATGATAGAGATACCTTAGTCCCTAGTATTAAAGCCAAAAACGATAAAGGCATAATCTTTTTTGATGTACATGTTGAAGACGAACTACACTGCGAAGACACCTTAATTCAGTGGAGAGATCTAGTTCACGGTGGCTCTAAAATTTGCCTCTTAGCAGCTTATATGCCTGACGTTGATATGGGTGTTGATGAGGCCACGAAGAAGCCAAACTCTCTCTGGTACATCGACCAAATAAAGTCCAGAAATGGCTATTGGAAATTAAAAGACTTTTCAAATGACGAAGAAAGCTTCAATAATATTCACTAAGTTTTCAAACCATTCCCATTCTTTTACAAAAAACATCAAACGGTATAATCGAAATCTGATCATCAACATGGCGTTCTGTTTGTCCTAAGTGAACTTGGTAAAACTTAGGAATTTTCGTACGATCTCTGAAGTAAGGGATATGAGGAGATAGTGATTTTTCTCCTGCTTTACACTCGACCGCAAAAAGTGGTTTTTTATTTTTTAAAACTACAAAATCAATCTCTCTTTTATCTTGTATCTCGGAGGAACCTGAGCTCCATTTTTTCACCCTGGGTATCTTCCAGGAAATGACAGTACTTTAATAGATGTGATGCAACGAGATTTTCAAACCTTATCCCCTTATCTTCGATCTGACTCCAATCCCATAAATAAAGTTTATGCTCTTTCTTAACAGCACGGATTTTTGAGCTGCCAAATGGTGGAATGCGATAGCAATAGTAAAGCGATTCTAAGATTTCGACCCATCTTCTTAATGTTTTAAAATCAACTCTCAATCATCGCACTAAGTGATTTGATCGAAAGTGGTGACCCCACTCTGTTTGGCAACTCTTCAGCCAATTGTTGTACTTTTCCTAGATCACTGACATTCTCAAGATCTCTCAAATCATTCTGCACAAGTCTCGTCACTCGCTGCAAATGCCAACGTTTAAGAAATGATTCTTCCATTTTAAAATAAGGTTCTGGAAAACCACCGAATTCAAGTAACTGGCTTAGCGCTTCTCTCCTTCCACCTAATTCACTTAGAGAGAGAGGGTGTAATCTATAGTAATAATATAGCTACCGAGTAGTGAGTCTCCACCTTTTCTAAAAAGATCGAGTCTTGCAGAACCAGAAACGATGAATGAATGTTTGTTTCTTAAAAACATCCGTAGTATCCTTTAACAAGTCTCTGCCAACCTTTGAGTTTAAGAATTTCGTCTAAAACGATGATTCTGGCATCGTCTGGCCAGATTCGATTTTTGATACGATTACGATGAAAATCTACGTCCCAGTTTAGGTATGCTGCATGTTCGTGGGTGAAAACCCGGAATCAAACTCTGAGTAAGAGTAGTCTTCCCTACCTGTCATGGCCCTCCGATGAAGGACCATTTTTTCTGCAAGATCCTTCTTTATAAAAGGCTCTAAGTACCTTGTTAGTAAAGTAGACATGAGTCCATTATACTCATTAGTAAAGTAGAGTCTAGTCTATTTTACTAACAACAGACTAGGGAATGGTGATTTCCCCAAGGAAATCAGGTGGAGTGACAGCGGGGATGACGCCCTTATTCTGCATGAGACTCTCAGTAGTGGAGCGCAGTCTAGAGCTCTGCTCCTGACAGAGTGCCCAGAGCAGTCTCACTGCGAGGCGTTGGTCTTCCTTCAGTAGTGAGACGAGCTGATCGCGCGAGAGCTTGAGGAGTTCTGCGTTTGTTTTCGCACGCAGTGATGCGGATCTAGGTAGTCCTTCAAGCACTCCCATTTCGCCGATGACTTCGCCTGGTTTGCGATCGGTGATTCCGACGCCCTTCTTATCGACGTGGATCTCACCTGAGAGGATCACATAGAGTGCGTCTGAGATCGTGCCTTCCATGCAGATGTCATCATTCGGATTCAACTTCTGATATTCGAATCTGTTCATGAGCATCGTGAGATCAGGGTACGAACAGTAGCGGAAGAGAGAGACCTTCGAGATGGCTTCGATTTTCTTGATCACGCTGACGTTTGCGACTGACTCCGTCTTCTCGTCGATTTCGATCACGATGGCAGAGAGGTTGTCCTTGGACTTTTTGCTTTTAGCGAGCTCGATGAGTTTCTTGGTTGCGTCCTTGGGTTCGGTGGCTTTGATCGTGGAAGAGATTTCCTTATTGTCGAGCACATCCGAGACACCGTCAGATGCCATGGTGATCGTATCGCCTGTTGTTAGTTCGAAGTCTCTGACATCAGCCTTCACTTGTGGGTGTGTGCCGATCGCACGAGTAAGGACGTTCCAGTAAGGGGACTTCTTCGCGTTCTCGAGAGTAGCTTGACCTGATCGCACGAAGTCCATTCCGACAGTGTGATCGTCGGTCATGGGATGAGTTTCTTCTTTTCTTGTGAGGTAAGTGCGCGAGTCTCCGACGTGAGCCAGAAACGCGTGACGACCGATGACGAGGAGGAGTTCTAACGTCGTCGCCATTCCCATTTTCTTGGGATCCTTCTTCGACTCTTCGTTAATTTGCTTGGAGGCTTCGTTTACGATTTTGAGTAGGAGGGACTTGAGTTCGTGGCGGGGCTTCAGTCCTGGAGATTTTCTGTTTTCTTCGAGAAGTTTTTTTGCATCGTTGGCTGCAAGAGCTTGAGTGATGATCTCAATCGTCTTGGCAGATGCGTACTCGCCTGCGTTGTGTCCACCGACTCCATCGCAGAGGATGTAGATCCCCGCTTGTTCATCCGTGTGTACAGCATCTTCGTTGTTCGTGCGCGTAAGTCCGATGTCGGTAAGCGCGTGAGCTGTTGGGGGCGGAGGGGGCGACATAGATTAAGTGTAGCACAGGGGTTGTGAGGGGGAAGGGGCGAGGAAATCGTCAAGGGATTGGCGGGATATTGTGAACTCTAAACTTGAGAACAGAATTGGTCGATAAGTTGTCGGGTAACTATGCAATCTCTAAAGGACTTTTTAGAAGAATCGCTGAAAAAAAATCTAGCGCAGGCTAGACGCATGCAACCTTGGAACATCGGGGTGGAGCATGAGTTCTTTTTGATGTCGAGTGACGGACTTCCGTCAACGATCGAAGAGTCGCAGAAGTTTTTGAAAGCACTGAGCTCTTTGCCAAGCTGGAGAGTGTTTGAAGAAAAAAACGGAAGCATCACCAAAGTTTCTAAGGAAACTCCCGGGAAAGGATATTCCCAGCTGAAATATGATCACGAACCTCACCTCATGGAGATCTCGTCCTGTTTTTTTGATTCTTTGGATCAACTTAGGCTCGAGCTCAGCCTCATCTTCGAAAACATTGAAATCGCAGCAGAATCTGTAGGTGTTTCTGTATCCATGCAAGACACTCTTGAAATTCCATCAGACCACCAGAGAGTCACACCTCAGAATTCATTCTATCAGTCGCTGAGAGAGTTTAGAAAAGACGTTCTTATTTACTCAAAAAAACAATCCAATCCTAAACTCGAAAACTATGCCTCTACAATTGCAGCTACTCAGATTCATATCAGTGGCACTGGTTTTGATTGGTTCAACAATCCATCGCTAGTACGAAGACTGTACTTATATGAACCTTTTATTCAGGGATGGGCCAATCTACATTCTCACTCCACTAAACGATGGAAACCTTACGCTGCTGTATACGATCAATTTCCACTCGTAGGATTTCCGAATTTAGAAACCTGGGATATCGAACATTGGCTGAGCGCTTTGAAGCAGACTCCCATATTCATCCCAGAACATACCGGACACATTCACACGTTATCGAACAAAACGGACACCAAAGACATCTCTCAACTCTGGTACTCGATCAGAGACTTGCAGATCATTCGCCCTAAGATTTATGGAAGTCTTGAATTCCGAGCAGATCCTGCACAAAAAAGCATCGATCACATCATGGCGTTAGCAGCTCTCAGGCTGGGGATCTGTATGTATGTTCAGAACCATCCGAAAGATCCAGAATTCATCCAATCACTCGACTTTAAAGGCGCATACAAACTTTGGTGGAAACAAGCACTTACAGAAAAACTCAATCCTCATCTCGCAGTGCTGGAATTGGCATTGAGGGAACTGGGGTTACAAAAAGCAGCAAGTAACCAATTTTTGATACGGTATACAGAGCGTGCAAAGGAGGCTGGATGAAAAAAGCCTCCATAAAACAAATCAACGACTCTAGACACGTCAGCGGACTCCTGAAAGAAGCTCTCTACAGCAAACGTCCAGTAGTACTTGAATTTAAGGACAAAAAAATAGTCACAGAGATTGTAGAAGTCATCGAAAACAGTACTCGCGAGAGAAACGAAACTCGTTATGTTGTTTTCAAGCAAACAAACGAAGCCGCTTCAGACACAATCTGTACTGCTCGAATAGGATTTCCCAAGTTTTCAGCAGAGTTCAAACTTGAGTTTGCATCTACTTCTGAATTAAAATCCGTAATTCCAAACGATGCGCAGTTACTCAATCACAGAGATGATCATAACCACAGAGTTAAACTAACAAGTGGCCAAACACATGAAGTGGTCTTAAACACGGACAACATTCACACATTAGCATCCCTGAACGTCATTGACTTATCGAGGACGGGAGTGGGCTGCACGATCGAAGTTTCTAGCCAGTTTCCGATTACAAACACCACACGAGTGACTGGTACGATTAAACTGAAAAGTGGAGCAGTCGAACTCAACGGTCTTCTGATGAGATCAGAGGTCATCGAAAAACAATCAGACACAACCCTGTACCAGGCAGGAATTCTACAGGAAGTCGAAAACAACAAAAAACCTGATGAGGGCTTCTTTGAACACAGCGAAAGAAGACTGAATACTCGCTGGGAAACTAAAACCAGACTCAGCATCAGATCAGATCTAACGAACTCGCTTGAAATCGAGGGAACGATCTTGAACGCTTCTGTTGTTGGATTTCTGTGGGAGCCAGAACTTAAAACCCATTCTACTCTGTTTCCTATAGGCTACCGAACACGAGTGCTAGGTACTACTTTAGGGATTCAGGTCGTAGGCTTCATAGGTAACTCCATTCGCTTTGAGATTGTGGAAGGAACTACGTCAGATAGAGTTCATTGGTTGAAATACATTTCAACCTCAATGCTAGACAATCTCACTGCACAGACTTATGACCCAGAGGCACTACTAGATCTGTTTTGTGTATCAGGAGCATTTGCAGCCGGGTTCGTAAAGAATCTAAGCAATCGCAAGGCATCTACATCACAATCACTTTACTCAGACATCATGAAACTCCCGTGGATTCACCGATGGATTGAATCTTCTGAAAATGGAATTCATGGCCATATCAGCGCCGTTCAAGTGGGGGATAATTATTGGTTCACTAGTGATGTTGCAGGATCAATAGACAAAAGCACTTCACTTTCTAAAAATTTTATCCCACTTTTTTTAAGAAGCTTTACTGAATCCTGCATGCAATCAATACCTAGACCCAAAATACTCTGCGTTTGGAAAAAGATCACCCCTTTTGGAAGGGTTTTCAGTCACATCTAACTGAGCACTCAGACGAAGTATATTCACAATTCTGGGGAGACTATATTCGTACTAATCCGAGTATCGAGAAAAAAATAGTTAACAATATTTCTTTTCTAGAAATCCAAACTCACCAGTATGAGCTGATTCATAAAACATCAGACAATATAAGTAATAATAATCATAAAAAACTTGCTGTATTACTAGGATTTGACGAAAACGGCTTCGGCTCACCGGCACTAACCACAGCAATTAATCAAAGTGGCGGCAGTTTCAAAAGACGCTATTTTTGGTTACTACCAAAAGCTCTAAGTATCTTTTGATAGCACAAAATTTAGATGTAGTTATCAATCTAAACAAAACCTCAGAAGTCGCTACGCTAATACCTCTTGATAAAAGTAAAAATCCAGATACTGAAACGATTCTAGAAATGAATGAATGGATGAAATATCACTTTCCAAGCTCTCCAGGCACCCTAGTGCTTACTAACGAAGAAGGGGAAGCCGGCTTGTTGTATTCTATCGTATACCCAGAATCATTTGATTATTTTAAAAAAGCTGGTGATTCGTGAATTTGAAAATTGTTAATCTCATTCGAAAACACTGGTTACATCTAAGTATAGGAATTGCTTGCATCGTGATTGGATACGGCCCTACATTAGTCGGTAATTACTCACACCTTAAATGGAGTAATGAAGTTGAATGGATGGGAGATCTGAAAAAATTTAAATCTAATTGTCAAGCAGGGCTAGACGAAGATCTCATTAAAAAAAATCTCCAATGTCGAGATGAATACATTATTCCAAGAAAAAGTAATTATTCACATATAGGTATTGGAATTATGATTTTTTCTTATAGTGCATTCTGCGGAGATACAAATATACCTCTTCAATCTCAAACTAAACAATTAACAGAACAATCTCCAATCGAATCGCTTAGCATATATCAAATCATAGATGCCAGTACATGCAAAGAAACTACAATCAAAATTCAATCTTACTCACCGAGTGGCTATACACAAAGAACAGGCCATATCGACGGCCCTTTGATTTATTCAGATTTTAAAACTCTCCAGAAAATCAGAAAACTAACCGAAATTTTTCTAACTCCACTACTTCTTTTACTAGTTGGCGCGTTTTTTACCATTTCAGTATTAACAATATTTTTAGGAAAACTGCTTAACATTTCACGCAATATTGGGGCAATATCGTGGGAGCTAATAATTTACTTAAGTCTTAGATCAGGAATGATTCAACCTTTGATTCCAGAGTTATTACAAAATGAAGTCGCTGTTAGATTTATGGTATGGCTAGCAATGTCGGCTCTGATGGTTCCTTTTTTTACAAAATTCACAACACTGAACAATAAGAACATCTTGAGTAAATTTTTGAATAAGAATCTGTTCTTTAATTTTACTGTTGCGCACATTCTAGCTTTTATTTATGTCTGCATACCCTCATACGGTGTTTATTATGGTTATCTACTTATTGCCTCTGGAGCAGTGTTTTTTCTACTCGCTGTTCGCTCCCCTACTCCATTTCTTCTCGGATTCTACTCTCTAGCCGTACTATCTGATGGACTCAAGTTTCAAAACTACAATCTCTACCTGCCATCATCGATCATGACTTTCCTTTTTTTACTCTCCTATCAGTCAGTAGTTTTTTCTGAATATCTAAAACGAGTGGCATCTCTTTTCACAAGTCTCCGCTGGGTATCTGATCTAAAAAATCAATCCAACGACAGAAAACAGTCCCTAGAACTGCCCGAAGGTGTTGCTCATTTTTGTAAAAATTTTAATGTTGAGAGATTCTCTGTGTTTTTATTCTCCTACGGTGGTCCTACCCACGTCATTCGTTACTTATCTGGGCAGAAAAAGATTGAGTCTGACCTTCTTTCCTCGCTTCCTCCTTTTGTTGCACACTGCATGTCTACCAAAACATCTCTCTGGCATATTGATCCCGGTAGCTCACTTGCTGTCGATATCAGAAAAGGTGAACTCCAACGCTACAAGAGCAAAAGCCCATTCTCTGTCATTCCTGTTTTTTCGAATGGAGATGCAATAGGTGCTGTGGCTTTTACTGATTACGACTCCGAAAACCATACTGGCAATATTCGAGATATCGAGTTTAGAACTGTGATGAATTCACTGCTTCCATTTTTTGAGACATTCATCAAATCCAAAATGTCTCTTCAACAAACAGAAAGCATGTATCATGCTCAAAAAATCTCAAAATCTATTGAAGAATTTTCACTCCATGAAACTAATCTAGAGATCCTTATGGATCGAATTTCAAAACTGCTCTCCTTTGAACTGAAGAGCGCATGCCTTATTGGTCGATTCAACGCTGAAAACCGAGAAATCCTCATTCAACAAATGAGCGGTCATAACCCCAAGGCTGAAACTCTGTATAGAGGCTTGAGATTCTTTGCGAACAAAAATAACGAACAAGGACCTCTCCCTCTCGCCATCAATAAAGAAAAAATTGTCACTATTGGTGACACTCAATGGATTAGTAATGTAGTTCACCCCACTTCAAATGAAATCTTCTCACTGAATCAAACTCGAAGCTGTGCTGCGATTCCAATATTCGATCATAGCAGTGAAAAATCATCCCCGTGGGGAGTCCTCTGGCTAGAGTCACCAGTCGTGGGTACCTATACTGCACCGATCGAAGACGCCCTACAACTGATTGCTTCCACTATCCGAGCCGCGGTCCATACAGTCATGATTTCACATGAAACGGAAACAGCTAAAAAAGCACTCACTGGATTTGTACCTAAAAAAGCTCTCTCCAAACTTCTCAATGGAGAGAATGCACGAATAGATGAAACCGGATATCTCTTCATGATCGACATCCGCGGTAGTACAAAAATCTCACAGCATTTCGGAGCAGAACAATGGCTTTCATTTTCAGAAAACATGAATGCAGAGTTGGAAAAAATAGGAACTAAGTATGGCTTCGAACTCCAAATGACTGTTTGGGATGCGTTTTATTACACTCGTGCCGGCGCAAAAAGCTCAGTTGATTCAATTCTACTGGCTTCTCTCTATGATGAAGTTCGTTTATATGTTTACGAAAAAATGATTGCACGATTCCCTGGATATATTCATTTGGAGAAAAATAATTCTTTCCGAGCTTGTCTTGTTCACGGAGATATATCGAGAGACATCCGTACGAATGTCACCTCAGCTTGGAGCATCGTAGGATCATCAATGGCCGTATGTTCAAAGTTTGAGCAACTTTGTAAAACAGAATCAGGAGTGCTTTTTGTACTCGGAAATATCCTCTCTGGTTGGAGCTCACTGAAAAGTCGTGTCATCGAAAAACCCGTACCTGGCTCACTTGAAACGCCCTATGAACTCAGCCTTCCTGATACAGAGAAACACGAAAGGGCAGCATGAAGAGTATTGCTGGAGCTTATCAGCTCATTGAATACAAAAGTTATGATGCTAATGGAAAAGAGATCGATACAGGTACAGGCTTCCGTGGACTACTCATCTACCACCCCAATTCACATATGAATGTCTCTATCATGAGAGATCAGGGCTCAGGTACTTTCGGTAGAGACGTAATTGCGTATAGTGGCACATATCGTACCGAAAGCGAGAAAGTCATTCATCATGTCACTGAAACAATACTAGAAGACTATAAAAATCAAGAACTCATCAGAAAAGTTAAAATAGAAAACGACCTCCTCACTCTGTCTACTGAAAACAAAAATCAAACTAATCACGTCGTGCTTTGGAAAAAAATTTACGAGTATTCAAATGAATAAAAAAATTCATTCGCTAGGGTTTTTATCTCAACTTTATGAAAAGTCTCCTCATATTCGACAAGAGGACTGTAAAATCATTCACTGCACGCCAATAGAGTTTAAAAGAGAAGTAAAAAAAGAAACAAATCTTCCCATCATTATTCAGTCAAATCTAGATTCTCAATTATCGCTAGAGTCATCCGAAGTAATCCGCTGGTTAGAACAGTTTAATGACAAAAAAATTCAAGTTAGAATTGGAAACTTCAGCGATCCCAAAGAGTATGCGTATAATCGCAAAACTTATGAATCGCAATTTTCAGAATATTTATTGAATCTAAAAAAAAATAACCAGATTGATAAAATTGGTTATCTGGGCAATTACAAACTTTCTCAAGATTCACTTCTTCCCGCTTGGGCATTACCTCCAGACCTCTATTCACAAAACTTGTTTATGCAACCCAGTCTATGGTTAGGCCCTTCTGGAGCCATCACACCACTGCACACCGATGGATTAGACAATTTTGCTGTTCATATTGTTGGATCCAAGCGTTGGACACTTGTTCCGATTCAGCACTATCCTGACTTGGAAGTGAGTGTACCTTTTCCTGATCTAGCGACGGACTTACATACGAGCAGCATAGATTTGAATAAACTAGGTGGATTGGAATGGTTAAAAAAAAATCACATCACTCACACACAATTCATATGTGGACCCGATGAAACTCTGTACTTGCCAGCTGGTTGGTTTCATTATGTTGAGACACTCACTCCATCTCTGATGGTGAACTGGTGGGTTGATAAAGCTAAGGCAAAACCTAGAATCCTTACCTCCGTAAAATGACCCCCAATCTACTCTTCATCATCGGCCTCTTCGTATCGAGACTAGGAGATGCATTCTCGATGCTAGCGTTCCTGTTACTACTAGGGAATCAATCTCAATCCGCTGTCTGGGCTAGCCTCTACTTAGTAGGTAGATATCTTCCGAGCATCGTGATTGGATTTTTTTTCAAGAATAAACTGAACCTATTACCTAAGAAGAAGGCGCTGATCTATTCCTACTTGGGATCAGCAGCCACTCTCCTCCTCTGTATTCCTTTTACTCATAACCGCGTATTGATGATCCTGACTGCTTTTGGGCTAGGAGTTTTCTACGGGATTTATGTTCCACTACAGAGAGCAGTGATCCCTGATGTATTCTCCAAATCAGAAATCAGGTCAGCCAACACTATCGTTCAAACGACTGATGTCATCGCGAAAACTATAGGATTCGCGCTCGCTGGCTTACTACTCAATTCTTATGGAATTGAAAAATGTCTCCTACTGGATGCGCTCTCATTCGTATTGATTGCTGGACTGTTTTCAAAAATAAAAATAAGTAAAATAATATCTCCAGATGAACCCCTGTCCATAAACATTCCATTTAAAATCAGCAAAGAAGGTCTCGCTGTATTCATTATTATTGGCGTGACTTGGCTTGGAACAGGAGCGATGTTCTCGCTTGAAGCACTCTATGCACAGTATGAACTGAAGTGCAGCTCCACTCAGATTGGAGTATTGTTTGCAGTGTCTAACGCACTTATTCTATTCACAAGACCGATTATCAACTGGATTCCTAGAAGCTCTCATTTGTTTTTCCTAGAGTTGAGTTGCTTCATGGAGCTATCGATCATCATCGCGTATTCATTGTCTGTCACTTACACTCAAGCTATTTTGTGTTCGATCGGTTACGGATTCTTCCTCAATATCAGACAGATTTTAGGCAACATCTGGATTCATGAAACCGTCTCAAAATCTAATCACAGCGCTGCCTTCTCGTACCAACAGGCAGTCAGTAACCTATTCATGATCACAGCCATGTCTACCTGCGGTCTGGTAGCTAATGGAATAGGCACGAGGTATGCGATCCTAACTTATTCGGGTGTAGCAATGGTCATGATCACTACTCTGATGATTTACAGAACGACTCGTAGGCTCATCACTACATAAGCTGTAGGCATTCCCCTACAACTCCTATCAAACACAGTACCTACTCCAATATATCGCCTCTCACCCTGGCATGCCCATTGCTTAAGATATTTAAGAGAGGAAAAAATATGAATTCAATAAATACAGTAATTAGTGGCTCCTATAGAAAACATTTTAAAGAAATGATAGAAATTAAGAACTTTCTTCAGTCTGAGCATATAAATGTCTTAGCACCCGTCAGCGAAGGAATTGTTAACCCAGGTCAAGAGTTTATCATTCTAAACGAAGATCCGGTACATGATCCAAGAACTCTTCAAGACTCAATTCTAGCTAAAATTCGTATGTCAACGTTTCTGATTTTAGCCAATGTCGATGGATACATTGGTAAAGCAGCTACATTTGAAATGGGATATGCGGTATCTCAAGGCATTCAAATTCTCTCATTAGAACCTGTAAAAGATCCAAATCTATCTGGATACTGTCGGCTGTTAGAAAGTGTTTTTCCAAACTGGGTTCAAAAGAACAGTACGCATATGATCTTAAACTCAGCTTCTACATATAAAGGAATAAATTTATGAAAACACTTATACTTGATCTCGGAAGTCATAGTATTAAAACTTATTTATATGATAAAAAAATTAAAGCCCTTAAAACAACTACATGGCGAATTTTAGATAAGAAACCATCAGAAAAATATATTCGGACTAATATTAGATCTGCAATTAGTGAATATAAAAAATCCACTGCAAGGATTATTGCGGTTGGTACCGCAGCAATGAGAAGAAACGTTACTGCGAGAAAAATAGTTGAGCGAGTTTGCACAGATTTCAATATTAATTACCAAACATTGTCTCAAAGAAAAGAAGCGCAATTAATAACAAAAGCTATATCAGCACCTAATGTGGATCATATTATTAATGTTGGTGGTGGAAGCATTCAAATTATCTCAAAAGATGGCGCAGAACTTCTGCTGAAATTCGGAATATCTGACTTAAACAAGAAGTTTAAACTTGATTCAGAAATTAAGGAAAGAAAAATTAGCGAATGTATTGACTGGCTTTTAAAAAAAATAAAAAAACCTCTTGGATTATTTGTTTATACAGGTGGAGAAAAAAAATATCTCAAAAAATTGAATTGCCCAATTTATTCTGGATTTTGCAAGAAAAGTGATTTTTTAAAAATACATAAAAATCTCATGAGTTTAACAATGAATGAATTAGAAAAGTTATCTCCCAATGATCCTAAATGGATGAGTGGCGCAATCGCTTCGAATTGCATAGTAATCGCGCTATTAAGTAGATCAAGATATAAAAAATTTATACCTTCTAATTTTAATATTTCAGATGGAATAATTTTTCATCACTCTAAATACACATTTTAAAGATGTCTGCGTAAACCAACAACAAAACGAGAAAGAAGGAGTCCTATAATGAAACAAATAACCTCAGTACTGATCGCACTCAGTACAACTACAGCATGGTCAGCTGTAGACCAGAAAACAACCGTATCAGTGAATTCATTCAAGCAGAAAGCTGCGACATCGTACCGAGAAGGTGCTGGATGCCACGGTTGGAGCTGGTTCTCAGATCTTGGAAATGCATTCACAGATGTGCTCGTAGAAAAATTAAACGATACCGATAAATACGATGTGCTCGAAAGAGCTCAGATTGGAAGCATCTACGAAAGTGAAGTAGATCTCTTGAACTCAGAGAAAGACAAATCCATCCAAAAAGGCAGATTCAAAAAAGCCAAGATTACCTTCATCGGTGTCGTCGACGGCTTTGAGTTCTGTCAAAACGGATCAAAAGTTGGGTTCGATATGGGTGGAATACTGGGTATTGGAAAACTAGCTCCCAGCCTGAAAATAAGTGAAGCCACAGTCTCTCTTATGATTAGAGCCGTTGATACTTCCACTGGAAAGATACTAGCAACCGCTCGATCAAAGAAGAGTCAGAAGGGTCAGTCAGTAGGATTAGACTTTTCAGTAGCTGGTGTCTCAGCTGGTGGTCATGGGTTCAAACAAACAATGTTAGGTGAAACCATTCAAGAAGCTGTTGGTGAAGCGACTGATGAGCTCATGAAGAAGCTCTAAGATTAAATGAAGGGAAACGGACTTCCCTTTAGCTTTTCTTACCCACAGTCATCGGAACGAACCCACTCATAGACTTAGGCAGTAGCTTCAATCCCATTTGCTCGCACTTCACCTGAATCGCTGGCTCTGAATATCTGCTAGTCACTAGTACAGACTGATCCTTAATTCCAAGGTCTTCGATCAAATCAATACCTGTCTCAGTCGTTCCTACAATTTCATAATCGATGAGATAGAGAGACTTAGACTTACTATTTAATAAATCTTTGGCTTTAACCGCTTCTCTCAATTGATCAGGATTCTGAGAGTGAATCAGTTCTACATTCTGACCCATAGAAGAAGCGGACTGAAGACGACCCTGCCAGATCTGGTGAATAGACTGATCATCATCAAGAACCATCACTTGTGCATCTGCAGGAACTTCCATCTTGGATAGGAACCAACTCGGGGTTTGAGACTTGGGTAGACGAATCTTCACTTGAGTACCTAGGCCTTCAATTGACTCAATATCCAAGGAGCCATTCCAACTCAGGATAGTCTTCTTGGCGTGATGCAATCCTAGACCGTTTCCTTTTTCCTTCCCATGGGTCATTCCCGATTGCCCAAGTGAATCTATAATCTCTGAAGGAATGCCTCCTCCGTTATCTTTAATAACAATGAGAGGATCTGAGTTCTTGTCCACTCTTAAGGAGACTTCGACTTTGCCATCCTTAACATCTGATAACGCTTCAACAGAGTTATTAATCAAATTAGAAAGAATCCGCTTGAGTAAAGATGAGTCGATCTCAGAAAACAAACCAAATGAAGCATTCGTCTGAGAGATATCAATTTGAATCTGAGAAGAGTGTCTAACTTCAACTCGCTTCTCACTCACTAAAGACTCAATGAGTGGGAAGAGAAGAGTTTTTTGGATTTTTGTTTTTCGTAAAGAGCTCTGGCTATCGATTCTAGATATAGAGTTAATATTCTTATAACTCACCAGCAGAGTATTAGCGATGTCACGAATTCTATGAATAGATTCGCGAAGCAATGTTCTCTTATTCTCAGGTAGATCAGAAACAGAGGAAAGAATAACTTCCAAAGCAGAAAGCGGAGACCTGATGTCATGAGCCACTTGTGATGCGAGAGCACCTAACTCAGCTTTAACACTTTTGTCTGCAAGGTCTTTTTCCTTCGTTGATAAAGTAGTGAGTAGTTCAGAAAAGGAAGAGACAAGAGTCTGCATCTCTTTTAGTTTTGGGGTTACTTTAAGAAGAGCCTGGTTATGATCAAAGGTTCCATCAACTTTAACCTGTTTAGTGACTTCTTCAGTCGTAGAGATCACTTTTCTTAGATCTTTAAACAATAAGAAGTCTAATGTCTTAATCACTAGTAAAACAAAACCAACAAGAATAAGAGCTAGAATGATTCCGAATTTTTCTGAAATGTCACTCCAAGTTGTTGAAAGTAGCTCATAGTTTGCTTTGAGTGAAACTTTAACCACATTGAGCTGAGTAGTAGTTGCTGTACAGTCATTCAACTCCTCACAGATGATTGATTTTTCTTTTGGCGCTTTTGGAGACGCAATAGAAATATCCATCTCATAACCACGCGGTGTAGATTGCATCAAAACACGATTGAGGTTTACTGCTCCAATAAGTGTAGCAAGGGGTTGATCATTAAACTTGATAGTAGTGACGTGACAATAGAAAGCATCTTTAAACACCGTAAGATATCCACTGCGTTTACACTGAGACATGATGATCTTGGCTAGTGTGCGTGGGTTG
This sequence comes from Lysobacteraceae bacterium, assembly GCA_023657465.1. Lineage (GTDB taxonomy): Bacteria > Bdellovibrionota > UBA1018 > UBA1018 > JAGTJX01 > JAGTJX01. The sequence continues at coordinate 613,103 of JAGTJX010000001.1, read as the reverse complement.
CCAACTTTTTCACTCACTGAGTAAGCAGTGATGGTATCCGCATGATCTTTCACAGTAATGAAATCCAAATCACTCAGAGACCTGACCTTGTCTAATCTCTGAACAATCATGTCGAAATCTTTGTATTGACCTGGCGCTGTCAGAGCAATTGAAACATCTTCATTCACAGGTTTGCTATTCAGAGTGCTTTGCACAACTTTGATTTTTGAGTCGATTACATGAGTGATTTGCTGAAGCTCGGTCTCAATATGATCTCTCAGAACGTTGATTCTTGATCGATCAATGAGATACGTGAGGCCTGTTCCAAAACTGAGAAACAAAACCACTCCCAAGATAGCCAGTCCGAGTAAAAATGCTTTTCTGAAATTCATGAGACCGATTAGTTATCATTACTGACTATAAGCGTCAAATTAAAATAACTTACTGTTTTTATTGGTATATTTAATGAGTTCCTTTGAAGCTAACAGGCAAATTCTGCCCAGAGACACTCCGACTAATCCCACGTAAAATAAACTCATGGCTAGAAGTACGTCCAAAAAAAGCGCACGCGCATCTTCACGTAGTACTCGGAGGTCGCTTACTCGCCAAAGCCACAACAATGCCACAAAGCTACAGCATACCCCACCAGCTCCTTACCTCTGTCACGCAGACCTCGAACTCGCGCTCAAGAAACTCGCACGCTCCAACGCGAGCCACCTCAAGCTCTCCACGATCGGCCATTCACACGAAAACAGAACGATCACTCTCGCCACACTCACCAACTTCAAAACAGGTGCACCCGAGGACAAACCCGCAGTCTGGATCGATGCCAACATCCACGCAACCGAAGTCGCAGGCTCCGTCGCAGCACTCACCACCATCGAGCAACTCCTCACTAAGCAAAACAAACCACTCCTAGACAACGCCACCTACTACATCGTCCCAAGACTCAATCCTGATGGAGCGGAGCGAGCTCTCGCATCCTCACCCGAATTCCTGCGATCAGGCACACGTCCCTATCCACTGGACTACAAGGATGACGGCCTCCACGTCAGAGACATCAACGACGACGGAATGATTCTTCAGATGCGCATGGAAGATCCCAATGGCGATTGGAAAATATCTACGAAGAACAAAAACCTCATGGAGAAGCGCGCACCCTCTGATCCACTCGCTTCACCCAAACAAAAATACTACAGGCTTATGCCTGAGGGAGAAATTCACAACTACGATGGTTTCCTCATCAAGCGCGCCAAACCAGAAGCAGGACTCGACTTCAATCGCAACTATCCTTTCACCTGGCGTCCTGAGAGTGAGCAACTAGGCGCAGGACCTTATCCAGGATCAGAGCCTGAAACACGTGCCATGATCGACTTCATCGCTCGCCACCCGAATATCAATATCGGAATCTCATTCCATACTTACAGTGGCGTGATCCTTCGTCCCTACAACGACAGATCAGACGACTCCCTCGAAGTGAACGATCTCAAGGTCTACAAGAAGATTGGCGATCTAGGCTCTGAGATCACGGACTATCCCAACATCTCTGTATTCCACGACTTCAGATATCACCCGAAAGACATCATCAGTGGTGTCTCAGATGATTGGATGTTTCATCACTACGGAATCTTCGCTTACACGGTCGAGATCTGGGACATCATCGCTCAAGCTGGAATCCCTCACCCACGCAAGTTCATCGAGTGGTTCCAACAGCATCCTCACGAGCACGATGTTAAAATTTATAATTGGGCCAAGAAGAACGCTGGCCCCCAAGCTCACCACGCTTGGAAGAAGTTCGATCACCCACAATTAGGCGAAGTCGAAATCGGAGGATGGAACTCTCTCTACACGTTCCGCAATCCTCCGCCTAAACTCATGCCTAAGGAAGCCGAGAAAAACGCACGCTACATGGTCGAATTAGGAAAACTCCTTCCCGAACTCAGCATCGCAAAACTAGAAACAGAAAAACTCGGAGACGGCGAAACCAAAATCACTCTCGGAGTTCAGAACAATGGATTCTTACCGACCTACACGAGCGAAATCGGGAAACAACGCCAAGTGAAACCCGTCACTGCTATTCTCACTCTGCCTAAGGGAGGGTCTCTCATCTCAGGTGAAGTGCGTACCAACATGGGACACCTCGAAGGTAGATCCAACAAGCTCGACCAATCGGGCTTCAGTGTTCCCTTCACCCCTACGGATCACAGAGCCAAGTGTGAGTGGGTGGTACGAGCTAAGTCAGGATCCAAAATCCACATCCGAATCGAGTCAGATCGTGGTGGCGTAGTAGAAGCGGTCGTTGAAATCTAAAAACTAGTACAAACTCTCAACAATATCACCGAAACGATAAGGAATAGACTTTTTGATTTTAGGAAAGAATCTAATGTTGTTCTTCCCGCAGTGACCGAAATCCATCGTGTGCAATGTTTCATGGAAAAGAGTATTCGCTGTTTCTGAATCAACCGCATCATTGAAGTGATAGGTATTGAACGAAATTATGCGCGTACCTGTACTTGCGCTGACTCTTGATTCCTCATAAAAAAATGAAATTTTAATCTGAGCGTGAGTCTTCTCAATATAATCAAGAACATCAGAAATAGTCTTCACGTCCTCTGGTAAATTATCAGAATCAAAACATTTGAATCGAGAGATTTTCATGACTTCTTGTTTGAATTCATTAGAGTTAACGATCGCAACGACGCGATCTCGAACACGTTCGATTTTCGCTTGCACCTGGGATGAAGCATCTCCTCCGAACTGAATCGAGATCTGAAACGCATGGGAATTGGGAACACCTAGAATGAAAGCGAGCAGAATTGAATAGATCATGTTTACTCCGAGTAGCTTATTAGACTGAATAATCTGAAATGGCAATCCCACTGTAATTATTAGTGAATCTGCCAAACCCACACCCCCTCCCCAACCCCATAAAAACCTGATATACACACCGCATGAAAACCGTCGTCGTAGGCATGAGTGGAGGAGTCGATTCCTCTGTAGCCGCACTACTTCTGAAACAGCAAGGCCATAGGGTCATTGGTCTCTTCATGAAGAACTGGGAAGAGACAGATGAGAACGGCGTCTGCACCACAGCTGAAGACTATGAAGATGTGAAGCGCGTCTGTGAGAAACTCGACATCCCTTACTACGCTGTCGAATTCGTAAACGAATACCGCGATCAAGTGTTCAAAGACTTCTTAGAAGAATACAAAGCAGGCTACACACCGAATCCTGATGTCCTCTGCAATAAGGAAATCAAATTCAAAATTTTCTATGACAAAGCAATGGAACTAGGCGCTGACTACTTAGCAACAGGCCACTACTGCCAAATCACGCAAACTCCTGATGGACCCAAACTTGCGCGCGCGATCGATCAAGGTAAGGATCAAACTTATTTCCTCAATGCAATCCCTGGCGCCGTGCTGAATAAAGTCCTCTTCCCGATCGGCAATCTCCCTAAATCCGAAGTGAGGAGACTCGCACTCGAGAACGATCTCTCCACCGCGAAGAAGAAAGACAGCACAGGCATCTGCTTCATCGGCGAGAGAAACTTCAGACCGTTTCTCAAACAATTCCTCTCCTCACAACCAGGCGAGATCAAACTCCTCGATGGCACTGTCGTCGGAAAACACACTGGCTCCATCTACTTCACTCTCGGTCAGCGCAAAGGCCTGGGACTCGGTGGAGAAGGTGAACCTTGGTTCATCGTGAAGAAAGACACTCTCCTCAACATCCTCTATGTAGCACGCGGCGAAGAGCATCCTGCTCTCTACGCAGACACACTCATTGCAGAGAATCCAAATTGGATCAACGTGCGTCCTGCGTTTCCACTCACGATCACTGCGAAATCTAGATACAGACAAGACGATCAGCCTTGCACCGTTCACCAACGAGAAGACGGAAAGCTTCATGTAGAATTCCATATTCCCCAGCGAGCGCTGACTCCGGGTCAGTATGTTGTGTTCTATGATGGAGATATCTGTCTCGGAGGAGCGAGAATTTGTGATGTAGGTCCTAGCTACTACGATCAGAAGCGGGAGCTAAAGCTCTCTGAAAAAGTTACAGATACACAGCCGCAGTTAGCGCTCTAGCTCAATTCCTTGATAACCTGCTCTGAAACTGCAAATCCACGCGGAGTGAGTTGATAGTGAGACGGTAGATCTTGGCGCTCCTGAATTAGTCCTGCCTTCATCAAGTTCTCGGCTTTAGTTCTTGCTGCTTCACTCACGAGCCAATCCTTAGGAAATCCATCGCTGAGTCTCACTGCAAGCATCCACTTCTCGAGTTCGCGTTGATCAGGAGTGAGAGTTTCCTTCCACTCGATTGGTAACACGCTCGACTCGAGCTTCTCAGCGTACTGATGTAGAGAGGAGTAGTTCTTAAATCTCTCGACCTTCACAGCATCAAACGAATGAGCTGATGGACCTAAGCCTAGATACGAAGTCCCTGTCCAATAAGCGAGATTATGCCTGGCTGGTAATCCTGGCTTAGAGAAATTAGAAATCTCGTAATGTTTGAATCCACGCTTCTCCATCGTTTCAGACAGACAAAGATAATGCTCAAGCTGTGTGTCTTCCTTAGGAAGATCAGGGAACATCCTGTGCTTCTCGCCTAGCGTGAGAATATAACAACTGAGATGAGTGATGGGAAATTGTGTAAGCGTATCAATCGCAGCAACGAGATCTTCAGTCGTCTGACCCGGAACTCCGCAGAGAAGATCACAAGACACATTGGTGAATCCAGCTGCAAACAAATCTTCTAGAGCCTTGAGAGCATTGGCTCTATCGTGAACACGGCCTAGTTGATCCAAATGATCATTGCGTAAGCTCTGTACACCCATGCTCACTCGGTTGATTCCAATCGCGCGGTACGCCTTCATACGCTCTCGGTCTACAGATGAGGGATTGGCTTCCATCGTCCATTCGTAATTCGTGGCCAATCGGGAGTACTTAAACACTTCTTTGAATATTCTCTCCATGGAAGAGGGTTCCGTCATGGACGGAGTCCCACCACCGCAGAATATGGTCTTGATTTCGGGAGAGTACTGATCTCGCGTGAGCTCTACTTCTCTCAGCATCGCACGCTCAAAGCGTGAAACCTCATCGTCGGTCACACGGTCACGCGCTAGAGAATAAAAGTCACAGTAGTGGCACTTCGTCTCGCAAAATGGAAAATGAAAATAGAGACTAGGGTACTTGGACAATTTTTTTGCCTTTGACAGTCAGAACCTTGAGTTGATGTGTATAAGCACCATCGACATAGCTCAGTAGTCCTGTAGCTCCTGGATAATCCTTGAACTTCATGAGCTGATCCTTCAGGTCACTGCGATTAGAGACTCCGTCTAGTTCCTTGATCGATGCTACGACAACTTGGCCAGCATCATATGCCATGGCTTCTGCGGCTGCAGGAATATAGCCATAAGTCTTATTGAACTTCTCTACGAAGTTCTTGAATGCTGTTTCTTGGTTCTCAGCGAAGTAGGAATCCACGAACGTACAGCTCTCGGCTAACTCTGGCGCACGCTCCACAAGTGAACTCGTATTCCAAGTAGAGGTACCTAAGTATTTCAACTGCTCAGCATCTCTGTATACGAATGTCGGCATGATCTGAGTTGCTACCTTGGCTTCATCTAAGATCAGAACTCCGTCGAAGTCTAACTGAGGCTTCAGTACGAAGTATTTCTCGGTGATACGAGTACGCTTCGCAATATTATCCTTGGTTCTCTGTGCTGCTAATTCGTCTAGCTCAGTCTTACGTGCATCAGGATAGAAAATCCCCAGCGCCTTATCCACAGAAGCTCTGAAGTCCACTTCGCGTGGTTGATAGGATTCAAACGCAGCGATCTTGCCACCGCGAGCTTCAATCAAATCCCAAAAGTGAAACGCGGCGTCCGTTCCCACTTGATTGCTAGGATAGATGACTGCGAAGTTCTTCATCGATGCTTTCTCAAGTGCATAGCGAGCGACTTCTTCTACTTGGTTCTTGGTCGTGAGTCCCATTTGGAAAACATATCCATCTCGAAAACCAGGCTGTTGCGCGAGAGACACTAGCGGCACACCGTTTTCTGATGCGCGCTTGCTCAGTGATTCAATCCCTTTAGAGAGGAGTGGTCCAATGACAACGGCGACATGATCATCGTAGAAAAGTTTTGCAAAACCCGCTTCACCTTGCTCAGGAGTTTCTCCAGCGTCTGCAATAGCGAGAGTCATTTTCGTATCTGAATCTTCTTGATTGAACAAGTTCACTGCAAGCTGAATTCCATAGAGAGCCTGGTATCCAAACTTAGCGTACTTGCCCGTGAGCGGGAGGAGTACACCGATCGTGCGTGGCTCGACCTTGGTCTTGCTCTGAATAACATTAATAAGCTCTTGAGCTTGAGCGATGTAAACAGAGTTCGGGTACTTCTGAACGAGTTGACGAAGATAGGTCTCCGCCAAACCATTTTGGCTCGCATCTTTTGAAAGTTTACCTGCGTGATAGTAGGCACAATCTGCAAGTTGATTGTCAACGAACTCTTTTAAGAGTGCATCGAACACGAGCACATCTTTGATCTCATGAGACGTAGTCTCAGACTGATTGTAGAACATCACTCTGGTTTCTTGCTTCTGAGCTTCGGACATCTTTGAGTCTTGAAGGAGCTTACCCGCTTCAAAGATCGCGCGAAGTGATTCTGAGAGTTGACCTTGGGCATGAAGAATTCGAGACTTCAGAAAATAAAACTTAAGCTTCGTGTTCTCATCTAGGTTCTCCACCAAGATCTGATCGAGCGACTTCAATGCATCTAAGTACTGCTTGGAATCAAACTGCGCTGTAGCCAAATTATAAATGAGGTATTGAATCTGTTGTTGATTAGGATTCTTCTCAATTGCTTTGCGAAATTGAATCGTCGCTACAGGAGCTTTCTTCTGCCCTAAGAAAATGAGACCTCTGAGATTATAAACATCAGAAACATATCTACCTTCAGGAAATTGTGTTTCGAAGTCTTCTGATTTTTTTACAGCATCATCATACTTTGCAGCACGGTAGAGAGTTTGGATTTCTTCAAAAGTTGTTTTCTCTTGTGCGGTTGCAGCCGCTGAAAGTGATGGGGCTTTAATCCCCTTCGCTCGCTTTGAGAGTGAACCTTCGTCTTGGGAATGAGTTTTGGTGGAGCTACATGCAGATGCAAAAAGGCACACCGCGATCCAGGTCGATGCTGATTTGATGGTCATGTATATTAATTACCAAAAAACTCGCGGACTTTTTGAAAAAAACCATGATGCATAGGGTGAGATGACTCACCGCCTATATCAGAAAACTTCTTCAGAAGCTCCTTCTGCTCTCCAGAGAGTTTGGAGGGGATCTCAACGATGACTTTGACGAGTTGATCACCGCGACCATAGGAACCTAAGTGCGCAAGCCCCTTGTTCTTGAGTCTAAACGTCTTGTGTGACTGGGTTCCTGCTGGAATCTTCAGGGAGACTCTACCTTCTAGAGTCGGAACCTCGATCTCAGCTCCGAGCGCTGCTTGAACGAATGTGATCGGAACATCGCAAATAACATCCGCATCTTCACGTTTGAAGAAATCATGCTCGAGAACATTGATCACGACATAGAGATCTCCGGACGGACCGCCGCGCTCTCCTGCTTCGCCTTCATTTGAAAGTTTAAGTCTCTGACCCGTATCCACGCCTGCAGGAATTTTCACAGAAATCTGCGAACGCTTCTTGATACGGCCAGTTCCATTGCAATCAGTGCAAGGGTTTTTGATTTTGACGCCTTCGCCACTGCAAGCCGTACATGGACGCGCGATCGTGAAGAATCCTTGCTGAAACATCATCTCACCAGAGCCGTTACACTGTCTGCACGTTTCTGGCTGAGATCCAGCCTTGGCGCCTGAACCTTTGCAGGTTTCGCAATTATGAGATCTTGGAACTGTGATGACTTTCTCTGTGCCGAACGCTGCTTCTTCAAAACTAATATCTACTGTGGTCTTAAGATCGGCACCAGGTCTGCCGCGCGAACGCGATCTCTGACCACCGCCTCCACGTCTTCCTCCGCCACCACCGAAAATATCTCCGAAGATGTCTCCGAAAATATCGTTGATGTTGCCTTCGAATCCACCGCCACCGAATCCTCCGCCTCCCGCTGATCCAGCATTGGCAGCATGTCCGAACTGATCGTACATCTGACGCTTCTGTGGAGTGGAGAGGACTTCGTATGCTTCAGAGAGTTCCTTGAACTTTTCTTCGGCAGACTTGTCCCCAGGATTTTTATCGGGATGATGTTGAATAGCGAGTTTCCGATAGGCTTTTTTGAGTTCGTCCTCATTAGCCTGCCTGGAAACTCCCAGAACTTCGTAATAATCCCGCTTTTGGGCCATGGTCTACCTTAGACTTCTTTATAGTCTGCGTCGATGACGTCGTCATCTTTTTTGCCATCAGCTTTTTGTTCGCCGCCGCTTGATCCGTTTGGACCTGCGCCAGCTGCACCGTTAGCTCCGGCTGGATTTGCAGTCTTATAAAGGTTCTCAGCCATCTTGTTTGAAGCTTGAGTGAGAGTCTCAGTAGCTTTTTGAATTTCATCTAAGCTCTCTGAAGCCACATACTTCTTCGCTTCCACAATCGCATCTTCAACAGATTTCTTATCTTCTGCTGGGATTTTGTCTGCGCTCTCTTTGATTGTTTTCTCAAGAGAGTAGATCAAGCTGTCGAGTTGGTTGCGTGCGTTGACGACGGCTTTACGCTTTTCGTCTTTCTCGCGATTCGCATCCGCTTCTTGAACCATGCGCTTGATCTCAGCTTCAGAGAGACCGCCTGATGGAGTGATCTTAATGGACTGTTCCTTACCAGTACCGAGATCCTTAGCTCCAACATGGACTAATCCGTTTGCATCGATATCGAATGTGACTTCGATCTGAGGCACGCCACGAGGGGCAGCTGGAATTCCGACGAGATCAAATCTACCGAGAGATTTGTTATCGTTAGCAAACTCGCGCTCACCTTGAAGCACGTGAATCGTCACTGCAGTCTGTGAGTCCGCCGCAGTTGAGAACACTTGAGATTTCTTGGAAGGAATCGTGGTGTTCTTCTCGATCAATTTTGTAGATACGCCGCCCAATGTCTCAATACCGAGAGAAAGTGGAGTCACATCCAAGAGGAGAACGTCTTTGACGTCGCCTTTGAGAACTCCGCCTTGAATCGCAGCTCCGACAGCAACCACTTCATCAGGGTTCACGCTGCGGTTAGGCTCTTTGCCGAAGATGTCTTTCACCTTCGCTTGAACCTTAGGCATACGGGTCATACCGCCGACTAAGATGACTTCGTCGATCTTGTCACGAGTGATGCCTGCATCTCTTAAGCAAGTTTCACAAGGACCGGAAAGTTTGTCGATGAGTTCAGCAACGAGAGATTCCATTTTTGCGCGAGTGAGTTTCAGAGCCAAGTGTTTTGGACCTGAAGCATCTGCAGTGATGAATGGAAGATTGATCTCTGTCTCTGTCATAGAAGAGAGTTCGTGCTTCGCTTTTTCAGCCGCTTCTTTTAAGCGCTGAAGTGCCATTTTGTCTTTGAGAAGATCTACGCCTGATTCTTTTTTGAATTCAGTAGCAATCCAGTCGATGATCTTCTGGTCGAAGTTACCTCCGCCTAAGAATGTGTCGCCGTTCGTAGCCTTAACTTCGAACACGCCATCACCTAATTCAAGAATAGATACGTCGAATGTTCCACCGCCTAAGTCGAAGACAGCAATAGTGGAGTTCACACCCTTCTTATCGAGACCATAAGCAAGCGCAGCAGCGGTCGGCTCGTTGATAATGCGCTTCACTTCTAATCCTGCGATACGTCCAGCGTCTTTTGTAGCTTGGCGCTGAGCATCGTTAAAATATGCGGGAACAGTAATGACTGCTTCAGTGACTGGCTCACCGAGATAATCTTCCGCAGTCTTCTTCATCTTCTGAAGAACGATTGCAGAGATCTCTTGTGGAGAATATTCACGGTTGTCGACTTTGATCCAAGCGTCGCCGTTTTTGTTTTCTGTAACTTTGAATGGAGTGACTTTTAAGAATTCAGTCACTTCTTTTGATGTAAATTTTCTTCCGATTAAACGTTTTGCTTCGAAAACAGTTTTTTCTGGATTAGTGATGGATTGGCGTTTAGCTGCTTGGCCGACTGCCTGTTCACCGTTGGCTTGGAAGCTCACGATAGAGGGAGTGGTGTTTGCACCTTCTGAGTTAGCGATGACTTTGGGTTCGCCACCTTCCAATACAGATACGCATGAGTTCGTTGTACCTAAATCGATTCCAATAATTTTTCCCATATATTACTTCTCCTTCAATCATTAAGATGGGATCACATTCCCATCTGTCAATTACGATAACAACTATGTTGTTATCTCATTTAGGCCCTGAACTAATCACAACTCGAGAGGCTCTCAACAATCTCCCGTGTAATGTATAACCTTTTTGTTCTTCACGAATGATCAAGCCCGACTTCTCGTCAGAGTACTCGGTTGCGATAGCTTCATGAAGTTCTGGATTAAAAATTTGTTTGAGTGACGGAATCGTCTGAACGCCTTGGCGTTCCATGGTTTCACGAAACTGCTTGGCCACCATATTGAGGCCAGCCATGAAGTTAGCTTCTGTGGTCGCAGGAGCATGAGCCAATCCACGATCCAAATTGTCGACTACGCTCAGTAAATCTCTCGCTACATTTTCCCAACCGAACTTCTGTGCATCGGAACGCTCCTTCACGGCGCGTTTTTTGTAGTTCTCAAAATCTGCATATAAGTAGAGGAACTTGTTCTCCCTCTCTTTAAGTTGAAGCTCGAGTTCAGCTATCTTGGAACCCTCAGAAGCAACGGTTTCAGTTGATTGTGACTGCGTTTGATTCTCGGACATGCCTGAAAAATGGGGTTGAAGAGCCTAATTGTCAACTAAGGTAAGAAAATAATATTAAGTAATTGATATTATTAACGAATTCCAGAAACTTTACCGTCTAATAAGAATACTTGGCTAGTTGCCTGAGCTGCAAAGTCAGGATCATGGGTCACCATCACAACCGTTGCACCGAACGACGAATTTGCCGATTTTAGGATTTTCATTACAAGTTCACCATTAGCTGAATCGAGATTCCCAGTAGGCTCATCTGCAAAAAGATACTTAGGTCGCATGATCATTGCACGAGCGATAGCAACACGTTGCTGCTCACCACCTGAGAGTTGGCGCGGGAGTCTATCGAATTTGTCCTTAAGACCGAAAAGCGCCAATAAGTCTTTTGCAGGTTTTTCGTATTCTTTCATCTGACCTGTTTTCATCGTGGGCATCAGAACGTTTTCTAGGCACGTGATCTCGGGGAGCAAATAATGGAACTGAAAAACAAACCCCATTTTACGATTCCTAAACTGATGGAGATCTTTCTGAGAGAGTTTATATACATCTTCTCCATCAATCTTAATCGATCCTTCAGTGGGAGCATCCAAACTCGACATAATATAGAGAAGTGTACTTTTCCCGGATCCAGATTTTCCAGTGAGTGAGACAAATTTCCCATTATCGATCTTAAACGAAATACCCTTGAGTACTTCTACAGCAGGGTTTCCAAAAAGTTTTTTAACGTTGGAGACTTCGATGCTCATTAATCTGCCCCCGCTCTAATGATTTCAATCGGCTGCATTCGACCAGCGGCTCTTGCAGGCAAGAAACTAGCAAAAGATGAGCATGCAACTGACAAGACAAGCGCCTGTATATAAATGACAGGAGCATAAGAAATTCTTAAGAAGCCAGCACCCCCTAGTGGTCCACCTCCGAATCGAATAGTCTCTAAGTATAAACAAATTAAAAAACCAAAAACCATTCCAGAAAACGCTCCCACAATACCTAGAATAAGGCCTTGAATCAGAAACAAAGAAATAATCTCACTCGTCTCAAATCCCATTGATCTTAAAATTGCGATGTCTTTACGTTTCTGATTAACAACCATGTTTAAAATATTATAAATTCCAAAGCCTGCAACTATCAGAATGACAGCAATCATCATATAACGAGTTGCATTTTGAATTTTAAACACGCTTAAAAAATTAGCATTAGTCTCATCCCAGCTTTCAATTTTTTCATGAGAACTTTGGCGCCAATCTTCGGCCATAAACTTGGCTTCATCCGTATCGGTCACTCTTACAGCAATTTCATTAATGACATCAGGAGTGCCATTCATTTTTTGGGCGTCTACTAATCCGCCATAAACAGAACTTCCATCAATCGGTTTCATTCCTGTATGAAACACGCCAACTACTTTAAAAGGCTTAGGCTGTGATATGCCGTTGGAAATCAGAATAGTTTCACCATAATGGGCGCCGACTTTGCCAAGAAAATCATCTCCCACAACGACGCGATTACCGCCTGAACCAATATCAGTGAACCTTCCCATCTCCATATAGTTTTCAATGTTGGTTACTTTTGTTTGGAGGTGCGGATCAACTCCTATGAGCCTTCCAGATACAGAAGCCTTAGCTCTAGTAACGAGAATCTGAGATGTAAAATGTGGGGAATAAGCAATCACTCGAGGATCGGACTTCAATCTACGATACCAGCCCTGAGGATCAGTAATGCTTGCTAAATCTTTCTTGCCACCTGGAGGTGAAATCCAAAACACATGCTCAGCATCTTTGAAAAAATATTGATCCAAACTGTGCTCAGTCACTAAATCTTCTTTGGCGAAGATTTTAAGATGAGCATCATTATCCAACAGCTGAGTGATGAGAAAATTTTGAAAGCCAGAAAAAAAACCTGAAATAACAATAAACGCAGTTGCACCAAAAATAATCCCCAATAGGGTGAAGAGTGTTTGTCGCTTTCTTGCAACTAAATGGCGAATAGCTAGAAACCACATGGTTTATTTTTTCCCACCCACTGCAACTTTATCTGTTTCTTTAATGTCTCCACTGAGAATTTGCGCCCATTCTCCATCGATAGCGCCGGTCTTCACTTCAATTTCCTCTCGCATATTATTTCGTATGCGCTTCACTCTTCCACCTGACAACGCTGTTGCTGGTATGAGTATTGAATCTTTGAAACGATCGATTTCGATAGCGACATCTGCAGTCATACCGGGAAGGATTTGATCAGGAAATTTTTTGACATCTACGTGAACAATAAATTGAGTATCGTTTGAAAATATAGTTTTCACTACACCCTCAGCATTTTGATCCCTGAAACTTTCAAAATTCACTCTGACTTGCTGACCTTTTTTGACTCGAATCGCACCTTGCTGCTCCAGCGATGTGACAATATAAAGATTCTTAAGATCAGACATGGTTACAATTGCTGTCTGAGGAAATACAGACTCGCCCACTTTAAATGGAATTGCAGTAACTGTACCAGCAAATGGTGCTCTAAAAAGTGTAAGACCCTCAAGCGCGACAAGAGGGGCTCCGGCCTTCACTTCATCACCTTCTTGAACAGATAGAGATTGAATGCGGCTCGTAACTCCTAGCTTGAGCGCATAAGTATTCTTTGCAGTGACGGTACCAATTCCATAAACCGCATCGATAATAGAACCTTTCTTAACAGAGAGGTGGGTTTCGTTCTTTGCGTTTTTAAAATAAACTCCAACACCCACAGAACCGACAACGATAACAAAAAGAACCAAACCCCATTTAGCTTTACTCATCCTCTTCCTCTTTCCACTTCATCTCTACAGTTGCAGATTCTAGTTTTGCATAATCTGTTTTTAAATTATTTCTAGCTCGCGCAAGTAACCTCTTCGTTTGCTTCGCAGTTGCGATCGCTTGAAGAACATCCAGCTGAGTGACTAGACCTAGTTTTGAATCCTTCTTCTGGAGTTTATAATTTCTTTCAGCAAGTTCTGCTGCACGATTTAACTTCTGAACCTGAACCCACTCATTTTTCACTGCTGAATAGAGGGATTTGATCTCTTGAACAGCATCTAGCTTCGCCTTGTCATTAATGATTTCGCGATTCTTTCGCTCTGCCACTGCTGAACGGTATTGTGACTGAATACTTCCACCTGCAAAAAGTGGCATCGTAACGCCTAAAGTGACATCCCAAAGAACATCTTTCAGAGCAGTTTGTCCTCTTTGAAGATAATAGTTTCCACTCACATCGATTGAAGGAAGGTGTCCACCGAATGCAACTCCTACACCTTCATCAGCTGCTAGATAGTCATTCTCTGCAGCTAAAATGTCTGGCCTCATCACCATTCGCTCAACATAATAATACTCGGTTTTGATCTTGTCTGGGATCACCCTGTCGTCCTTCAGATGTTCGCTGGGATCAATCCCAGAAATAGTGAGGAGATTCTGTCTTGCTGCAGATTTTTGAAATGACGTACTTGCTACTTGCGCTTCCAATGAATAAATCGCTGATTCAATTGCAAGTTGGTCTGCTTCTCTAGATCTTCCACTGTTTCTCAGTGCTTTAATTTCTTCTAAACGCTCTCGATTCACTTGAATCTCTTCGTTGTAGAGGTCAATCTCTTCATCAAAGCTCAATGAGTTATAATAAACACTCGCGATTTCTGAATACAACGAAGTAGCAAGTCTTGCTTTCTGATATTTCTGAGCTTCGTATTGATACTTAGCTTGTGCAAGTCCTGCATATTCTCTCATTCCACGGAAGAGGGGTTGAGTTGCTGTAAGCCTGATGTCCTGACGCTCTGTCGGAAAAATTGTTCCAAATGCAGCAGAAGGATTATCGGCTTGTTTAGAAAACGAATAAACAAAATTAACTGAAGGAAGAAGGGCACCTACTGCCTGATTTTTTCTTTCTTTTGACTGAACCACCACTTGAGTCTGACTTTTCAGACCTGGATTCTGATCTAACGCTCTCTCAAATGCTGTTTTGAAATTAACGTTAGCGTGCAAATTCGGAATCATTAATAAGAGTAATAGGTTCATCATGATTCAGTGTTTTCTTTCCAAATCAGAATAGCTGAAACAATAAGAACCACCACTGAATTCAAAGCATATCTGAAAGACAAGTCTGAGCTCTGACCACTGTTATAAGTATAAATATGGTGAAACGAAATGAGCACTGGAGCTATCCAGAGTATTCCCTTCTGAGATTCTCCGAGTGAATTGATCACATGACTTCGATCTAACAGCAGCGTAACGAGAAGGAGTAGTGGCACCACAGAATACGCCATGAGTCTAGCCACTGCATGTGCCACAATCACTGGTCCACCCAGAAGAGGTTGAGTCATGAGGAATAATCCTGTGACGAATAACCAAAGAGCAATCTTCTGATCTTGAGGTTCAAATTTCGATAGAGTGAAGTGTGATTTTTTCTTCATCCAGACCAAGTAGAGTAGTAAAAGTCCTATAAACGGAATGAATGCTCGAATGAGGAACTCGATTCCTTCTCTGACATTGAATGAGTCTCTCATCCACACACCTAAGCCTAAGAAGTGTTCGTGATTGTGGTTAGGCCCAGAGATCTTGAGTGCGAATGACTTACCGATCACGAATCCAAAAAAAAATATGAGAGCAAGAAGTGTGGAATTGAATTTAGCGTTTCTCACCGGAGTATTGATCTTGAAAAAATAATAAGCAAAAGGAATGAGGAGGAGAACAGCAGTCTGTCTTGTGAGCGCACATAGCGCAAAACTCACCCAAAAAACTCTTGAGCTCTTAGTGAGCAAACCATAAATGGAAAAAATCATCGCGCACACAAAGCTCACATCGATGAGTTGAAGTGGCATCGAATTATAAAGCCTAAAAAGGTACGGGTTGAAGACCAAGAAGACGACAGACAGTGTTGCAAGCGCATGATTCACACCGAGCTTCTTCAATATTGCTCTAAATCCTAAGATCGAAAGTAAGCTTATGAAAAAAGTAAATCCTCTAGCAATGTTTTCAATTCCTAGATGGGTTAATTGGTCGAGCTTGCCTACTACACACGGAACAAAAAACCTCTGAGCATGTTGAAAAACCACTGGATCAGTTGGCATTACTCCCTGACAGAACTTCGCTACCGCAAGATAAGAAAGACTGTCACCATTCTTAGTTATGAAGAAATTTTCATTACCCGCAATAGGTATGAACTGATTCGTAATCCAGATCGAAAGCCAAATGAGCCAATCAATGTTTGGTTTGAGCGAGAAGTTCTTTTGCATTTTCTAAACTTTTCTTCGTGATGACTTCTCCGCCAAGCATCCTGGCGAGTTCGTCGGTTCTATCTTTCTGAGTGAGTTTAAGAACCGAGGTAAACGTACGTTTCTTATCGAGGGTTTTGATGACCGATAGATGATGATCTGCAAACGCTGCCACTTGTGGAACGTGCGTGATGCAGATGACTTGATTGTGCTTGGCAACTGATTTGAGTTTCCTACCGACAACAAACGCAGTCTGACCACCGATACCTGCATCGATTTCATCAAAGAGATAGACACCTATACCACCTTGGTCTGCAATCACTCTTCTGATCGAGAGCAGCACTCGTGAGAGCTCCCCTCCCGAAGCGATTGTACCAATCGACTTAAAATCATCTCCTGCGTTCGTCTTGATCAAAAACTGAATCGTATTGGGTCCTAGTGCCTCGCTCCAGTTGAGATCTTCGCTCACGTCTTTGACTTCGATTAAGAACTGAGCTTGCTCCATTTTTAATTCTTGGAGTTCTTTTGAAACTTGCTCAGAGAGAGACTTAGCGAACTTCTTCCGATCTTGCGAGATCTTCTCACCTTGTTGCTTCAGCTGAGACCGAATCTCCGCAATCATTTTCTTCTCGTTCTCAATGAGTTCACTCATATTATCGAGATTGGAGAGTTCACGTTTCATCTGCTCGAAGCGCTCAGCGAGCTCATCACCTGAGCAAGCGTACTTGCGTCTGAGCTCAGCGTACTTCGCTAATCTCGTCTGTACTTCATTCATGCGCTCAGGACTGTGATCGATTGAATCTGCGTATCGCGAGAAGAGGAGTGAAGATTCTTCAAGCTCGACTAGGCCTCGCTCAATTCCACCCGTCATCAATTCAATCGAGTCATCTTGGGATTGAATGCTTCTCGCTCGAGTGAGAATGGATTTAAGTGTAGTGAGCACACTGCGCTCACTCGCATCTGAACCTGATAGTCCTTCAATGATGTACTGAACCGATGATCTTCTTGCTTCCGACGTAGAGAAGAGCTTCTTCTCTTGCTGAAGCGCCTCTTCCTCACCGCTGACTGGGGAGAAGTTTTCTAACTCTTCGATTTGAAATTTTAAAAACTCAGTACGCTGGATTCGCTCTTGCTCGCTCTGCTCGAACTCTGAAAGTTTCTGCAGAGACTTCTTAAGACTGGATACGAGATTGGAGACTGAGAGTGAAGCTGCGACAGTATTACCAAACCTGTCGAGTAGTTCGATCTGTGAGCTCTGCTTCAGTAATGTCTGATTCTCATGTTGACCACAGCAATCAATGAGACCGTCAGTCACTCGCGCAAGAGACTGAAGATTCGCTAATTCACCATTGATGAAGACTCGGTGCTTACCACTACGACTGAGTACACGCTTGATCAGGAGTTGATTGTCTTCTACTGGGAATCCATTCTCTATGAGCTTCTGCTGAGTCTCAGTAAGAGTGGTAAGATCGAAAAGTCCTTCGACAGTGGCATCTTCACATCCTGTGCGAATGAGATCTGTCTGTGCTCTCCCACCCAAGATGAGGTTGATCGACTCGATCACGATCGACTTACCCGCTCCCGTCTCACCCGAAATGATATTGAGTCCTGACTCAAACGAGATTTCGGTTTGATCGATGACGGCGATATTTTTTATTCTCAGTAGCTCTAGCATTTAAGTTTTCTCACAATCTTCCAAATGAAAGCTTTTCCCTGAGTAAACTAAAGTAATCACGCGTAGGAGAGGAAATGGTTCTTAGTTTTTCTTTTTTAGATTTTCTTATCACTACAATATCATCTTCAAGCATGTCGACGACGTCTTGACCATCGAGACTTAAGATGACGTGTCCCGGTCTTTGATCCAAACGAATTTGAATTTCAGAATCATCTGCGAGCACGAGAGGGCGATTAGATAAACTGTGAGGACATATCGGTGTAATCACAAGTGCACCTAAGCTAGGTTCTACAATAGGACCACCCGCTGCAAGAGAGTATGCGGTCGATCCCGTAGGTGTACTCACAATGAGACCGTCTGCTCTGACATGATTCACCCAGTAGCCGTTGACTGCTACTTGCAGTCCGATGATTCGTGCAATTGCACCTTTTGAAATGACAACATCATTCACTACAGGTCCAGAAAATAAGATTTTGTTTTTTCGTTTGAGCTCTACTTCAAGCACAGTGCGCTCACTAATGAAAAGCTCTCCTTTGACAAGAATTCGATGAAGCAAGTCGTAGACTTCGTTCTGCTTAATTTCGGTGAGAAATCCCAGTTTCCCCATGTTGATTCCTGCGACGGGAACACTCTTGTCGATGAGGCGTGCGATACTGAGATAGGTCCCGTCACCCCCGAAAACCAAAATCAGATCAGCGTGATCACCCATTTTAGATTTTTCAACGATCATGACTTGCTTAGAAGTTTTCTTGAATGACTTGGCTAGCTTCGTTGTTTCTTTTGCAAAAACGAGTTTAAGTCCTTCTGTTAAAAGATATTTTCCGATTTCGAGAGCAAGTCTTGATGCATCGGGATGATAGTGCTTCACAACAAACCCGATGGAAGTGATTTTCTTTTTCATAGACCACCTATTTGTATAATGGATTACATGTTGATTCGTTGCGTAAACATTTTGACGACTCACTTTTTTTTGCAACTTCACCGAAGAGGAGTATATCTATCAGGAGAGGCAACAACGACTTGAAGAGACTTTTTAGAGTACTCACACTAGCACTCGCAATTAGCTCTGCACTCTCTTGGGTGAGCGAAGACACTTATGCTCACTCTCATTGCTTCGCTTCAGAGCAAAACGGACTTCACTCTGATTTGCAAGAATCCCAATCACAATCCATTCTCGAAACCGAAACGACTAGAGACAGTGATTCTCACATCACTCACGTTTCTCTGACTCAGGTTGTATCAATTTTGATCGTTGCTACTTTCTCTGACTGCAAACTCCTACTCGTCAAATCAGTATACCCTTTAAATTTCTCAGACTCCTTCGCCAGATATTTTAATCTGCCTCCACCCCGCGCTTAAATCCGAAATCATTCTTAGCCACAATTTAAATCATATTCATTTTAAGCAAGGTACACAGGTATGCAGAAAATTCATAAGCAGGACATTGTCGCAGGATTCGTAACATTCTTAATCGCACTCCCACTTTCACTGGGAATTGCCATGGCTTCAGGGTTTCCACCTGTAGCAGGTCTCTACAGTGCGATCATCGGGGGACTACTAGTCTCCAGAATCAGCGGCTCGTTCGTCACTATCAATGGACCGGCAGCGGGTCTCATCGTCATTGTGCTAGGAGCGGTTGAAGCTCTCGGACACGGTGATCCGATGGCAGGTTATAGAGCGACTCTCGCCGTTATCACTGTTTCAGGATTACTCCTCTTCATTGCAGGATTGCTCAAAGGAGGAGAACTCAGTGACTTCTTCCCAGAATCGGTCGTACACGGGATGCTCGCTGCAATCGGAGTGATTATTTTCTCGAAGCAAGCTCACATCATGTTAGGCGTAAGTCCGACCGGAAAGGAACCTGCGCACCTCTTAGCAGAAATTCCTCACAGTCTCAGTGTGATGAATCCTGAGATCGCGGTCATTGGAGTAGTGAGTTTACTTCTTCTTATTTTATGGCCAAAAATGCCTTGGAAATGGGTGAAAAGAATTCCCGCTCCTCTCGTAGTGGTGATCGTGGGAATGATTTTTGACCGTGTGTTCGACCTCGAACATCAACACAAGTACTTATTCTTAGACCATCACGAGTATGATCTTGGACCTAAGTTCCTAGTCACTTTGCCTCAAAGTATTTTTGCGGGAATTACGAATCCTGAATGGAGTCAGAGTGGTTCTCGAGTGTTCTGGGGTTGGGTGATCACACTTACTCTTGTACAAGGTTTAGAGACTCTCCTCTCTGCTTCAGCAGTCGATCTACTTGATAAGCAAAAGAGAAAATCAAATCTCAATAAGGACTTAGCCGCAGTTGGGTTTGGCACAGCTATTTCAGGATTCATTGGTGGATTACCGATGATTGCTGAAATTGTTCGTAGCTCAAACAACATCAATAATGGTGCCAAGTCCGGTTGGTCAAACTTCGCACATGGAGCGTTCATGCTCATGTTCCTCATATTGATCCCCAATCTCCTTCACCAGATCCCTCTTGCTTCTCTCGCTGCGATTCTTGTTTTCACAGGTTACAATCTCGCCTCGCCAAAACATTTTAAGCACGCGCTCGAAACAGGAACAGATCAGTTCTTTCTCTACACAGCGACAACTATTGTTACTGTATTCACCGATTTGCTGATTGGAGTGGGGACGGGTATTTTCCTTAAACTCTTGCTTCATTTTTCAGCAGGATTAAAGCCAATTGAGTTCGTCACTCTCAAAACGATATCAAGTACTGAAGGAAACACTGTTACCTTCAAAACTAAAGGCGCTGCGGTTTTTACTAATTACCTGATTCTCAAAAGCAGATTAAAGAAATTAAGCGCTGATAAGAACCTAGTACTTGATTTCTCAGAAGTCACTGTGATGGATCGCACCGTGGAACAAAAACTCTTTCAATTTGCAAGAGAGAGAGAATCTGCTGGCTCTCGTGTAGAACTCATCGGAGTAGAAAAAAGAAAGAAATAAAATGAAAAATTCACAATCGATCCGATACCTATTTGGAATCTACGGATTTATTTTGCCTACTTTTTATATCAGTGATTCTGCGATCGATACTTTCAATCGCAATAATCTCACTGCTTTTACAGCAGCGGCCAATCCAGTCCTATCAGTCAGACCTTCATTACCTACTTCCAGCTTCCAAGTAGGTCAGAGTAGGCTAGGTTTTGATTTTCCTATCGAAACTTTGGGTAAAGGTGTTCTGGAGTTTGACTTTATTGATTTTACAAAATCAAGTCCTACCACCGCTGCTCTTCCACGTGTGAGGAGAGCATCAATTGATCTTGCTCTTGGCGATGGCTACTCACTACTTGCAGGGCAGGATTGGGATTTATTCAATAGCGGCGTTCACCCTTATACTTATAACTTTGTCGGTCATTTCTTCTCTGCGGGTGATTCGGGGTTTATGAGAACTCAGTTTACGTTGAAAAAGAAAATAGAATCCTTTCAGATTGCTGTTTCCTTCGGACTTCCCGCTGCAAACAATACATCTATAGATTCAACCACAGAGCTGTCACTCCTTCCTGTGACTGAGTTGCAAGCTCAGTGGAGCACTGACTCTATTCGTTTTGGAGTGACACTCTTAGGTGCTTTAACTCTCACAGATGTGAATAGTTCAGATCGTATCATGAGTGCGGGTGCCGTTGCGTACGAAGAATCCTCAAGCAAAGATTCACCCCTATCCACTAAGGCAAAAGTCTATTGCGGTAAGAATCTTTCGAATCTAGGCATGCTCTCACTCAGTTATGGAAGAATCGGCAACGATGTTTCAGAATGTGGAGCGGTCTTCACACCCAAATATCAACTCTCATCCAGTACGGGAGTGTTTCTCGGCATGGGGTTCGCTGCTGCAATTCAACCTGAAATGGTTGCAGCTGCCTATTCTGGAAGTCCTGGTAGTTACACACTCAACACACAACTACCTGGTATTGAGAGAAACTTAACTGCAAGAATTGGATTTGATCATGAACTTGCTCCAAAAGTGAAAGTGTTTTCAGAACTCAGTTTCTTATCCACTCGACATAAATTAAGAACAGCTGAATTATCTTCGGGGATTAATACTGAAGATCAGGCATTTATATTAGGAACAGGTTTAATGCTCACCTTATGAATATTCACGAAGAAGTTAAACACTTAGGTCATTATCTGCCTGACCAGGGCCCCATCCAGATGTTTATCCACCACAACACTCTTCATGGGTTTGAGGGGAAAGATTTTTTCCAGGCTTTGAAAGAAGCGTCTCAGTTTTACGGTGCTCAGTATCTCATGCCACTTTCATTCTATTTGAATGAAGTGAAGAAAGACCGAATCACAGAGAAAGAACTGAGTTGGTCACTGAAGCTTCATGGAAAAAATGTTACTGTAATAAATCTGATTAACCATGCAGAAAAGCTTTCAAATCTCTCTATGAAAGAAAACTCTGCGTTCTCAGATGTTCATCTTTTTAGAGTAAGACACTATGAGCATAAGACAGGCTTGTCTTTTCAATCTGAATTACAAAACCTGATTGTTCCATTCGTATCGGCTTATATGGATCAAGGGGTTTCACACTGGCCAATGGAGTTTTCTCAAGGATCAATCTGGCCTGCGTTCAGAAAATGGATTCAACTTCAAAGCTTTGGCCTAGCTCGTAAAATTAAAAACATATCGCTTCATGAATCCTCAGAAGAACAACTGGATCTTCTCATTTCAAAATCAAATTTAGACTCTCACGAAGCATTGAAAGACTGGCTCTTCATGCTCCCTGGTTGGGCAGGAATGATTCATGTGTTCGAGCGTAAGCCACTTCTCATTCCCTACCAGAAGAAAACACCTATTGTGATCGACTTTGCAGCGATTGTAGGAACAGTCAGTGAGGCGATACTCGCTGATACACCTTCTCAAGCTTCAAGAACAAAACAATCAGATGCTCAAAACTCTACTGAATTAGATGATATCAAAAAAATATTTCATCTCGCATATGAGAAAAAATACATCGACGATGTGAAGAAGGAATTCTCCAAGCGCTTAAGCAAAACTACCTTAGAGAAGCCAGAGTATCAGATGCTTTTCTGCATTGATGATCGCAGTGAATCCATGCGCAGACACATAGAAGGACTCTCTACAAACATCGAAACATTCGGAGTCGCAGGATTCTTCGGAATCGACATGTGCTTCCAAGGACTCACCAGTCAAGACTCTCTCAACTACTGTCCACCTGTAGTCAATCCTAAAGGATTAGTGAGAGAAGTTGCGCGTGAAGACCAAGTTAAGAATGTCACTTACAAAAAATGGTTTAAGAGAGTTTCCAAAAACTTTTACAACTCAACTAGGACTTCAGTCATAGGAGCTTTTTGGAGCTTAGGATTAGGAATCTTAAGCCCTCTCTCTCTTGTCCTCAGAGTTCACTTCCCGAGAGTGAGCGCTTATTTAAGTCGTACTACTAACAAACTTTTTATTGGCGAGGTCAAAACCAAACTTGAATTCAGCCAACTCTTAGGACTTCCTCATGAGGAGATTGCCAACCGTGTCTATGGTCTCATGATGACTGCAGGTCTAAGAACTCACTTCGGTAAGGCCATCTTTGTCATTGCTCATGGATCCACAAGTCAGAATAACCCCCACATCTCTGCCTATGACTGCGGAGCTTGTGGTGGTAAGAAGGGCGACCCAAACTCAAGAGCGTTTGTCATCGCTACCAACGATCCTACTGTAAGAGAGATACTCGCAAAAAAGGGTATTCATATTCCAGCTAATACTCGCTTTATTCCAGGGCTTCACGACACCTGCTCTGATGAAATTTCTTTTTTTGATCTATCCGTAGAAGACCAAACTCTCGTAAATGAAGTATTCCCAATATTAAAGAAGGCAAGAGAGAACAATGCTAACGAGCGTTGCTTCAGATTCGAATCTGCTCCAGAAACAAAAGACCCTAAGTTAAGCCTCAGTCATGTCCAATCTCGATCAGAGAGTTACACTGAACCTAGGCCTGAATTGGGTCATGCGACGAACGCAGTTTGTTTCATTGGCCAGCGTGAAACCACAAAAGGAAAATTCTTCGACAGAAGGGCTTTCCTCATCTCTTATGATTCTGGAATCGACACTGAAACCAAGTTTCTTTCAGGACTCGTGAATGCAATTCTCCCTGTCGTTTCTGGAATCAACCTAGAATACTTCTTCTCCAAGATGGACAATGAAAAGTATGGATGCGGAACGAAACTCCCTCACAACGTCATGAGTCTACTTGGGGTATCAAACGGAGTATTCGGAGACTTGCGAACAGGCCTTCCACTCCAGATGATCGAACTTCACGAACCCGTACGTCTACTCATGGCACTCGAAGCTACTGAAAAACAAATCGAAACCCTGAGAATCAATGTGCCAAAGTTTGCTGAGTATATTGATCTAGGCTGGGTGCTCTACGCACGCATCGACCCTACTACTAAGGAAATGATCACCCAATGGAACTAAACACTCTCTTCACCAGTTTACTTTCATTTAATCTAGGTGTCGCAATCTTAATTGGAGTTGGCGCAGCATTTGATCTCTGGAGTGAGAAAATCACACGCTCTATTGCAGCTACTACACAGATTGCTTTACTACTGATGAATGCGATTATTTTTTCTAAGTCGGCATCTACTGAGCAAGTCATTGAACTAGGCAACCTCATTCACTTAGATGACTTTCATTTCCCAATCACTTTACAAGCTACATTCTGGAGCGGTGCTTGGGCTATCTTGTCCTCACTTCTACTCATGATCATTGGTCGCTTTTCACGTGACTACCTACACCGTGAACGCGGCTATCATAGGTTTTATTTTTTAATGCTTCTTTTCCAACTTGGAGTGAATATTGTTTGTTGGGCTGGAGTAATCAATTTTACTTTTTTAGGTTGGGAAATAACAGGGCTCACTTCAGTACTACTCATTGCGTTTTTCTGGGAAAAACCCAGTCCTCTATGGCATTCCTTAATTGCGCTAACTCACTACAGAATCTCAGACTGCGGATTTCTTTTGGCGATCGTTTTTCTTGAGCACAATCCACAACTCGCCTCACTCTGCTTACTATTTGCAGCCTTTGGTAAATCCGCTCAAGTCCCCTTCACTCGCTGGTTACCACGAGCCATGGAAGGACCCACGCCTTCTAGTGCAATTTTTTATGGAGCACTTTCCATTCATACGGGTCCATTTATTATACTGAAGTATCTTTCTCTTTTTGAGTCGAACCCCGTCAACTTTCAGATCATGATTGCAGTTGGATTAATCACCCTAGTGTATGCAACCTGGGTGGGGAGAGTTCAAGCCAGCGCAAAAGGTGTTCTCGCTTATTCAACTCTTGCTCAAGTGGGAATCATCTGGACAGAAATTGGATTAGGTTTCACGAATCTTGCTTGGATTCATCTACTTGCCAATGCTTCACTTCGTACGGTTCAGTTCTTAAGAGCTGGAGCAATTATCGATGACTTCAGATCTGCTCGCTGGTTAGCACCAGGAGAAGAGTTTAAGGGCAATCAAGCCTTCTACGAAAAAGTCCTTCCAGAGGCTTTAAGACTGAGACTTTACGTTGCTGCACAAAGAGAGTTTTACTTAGGAGAGATGATTCAGTTTTTGATCATTAAACCTTTTTATTTTGTAATTGATCTTATAAGAAAAATTCAAAGTAAAACTGGAGGTATTGAAGCCTTTGCATTATTGGGACTGAGCTTTTTTTCTCAAATCGAAGTCCAACTCTGTATTTGGGTTTATCTGCTTTTTTCAGCACTTGCTCAAGATAGAACTGTTTTTAGAATCGTCGTTCTTGTTATGGCTCAGTTAAATGGTGGAATTATTCTTACAGGTAGCATGAGCTATTTACATCAAGGACTATGTTCTTTAGCGCTAATGAGCATTTTTTTTTTAAAGAAGCTAAAGCCTGAAATAGTAATGTTTTTTGGACTGTTTGCAATCGGAGCTCCTCTCTATCCTACGTTTCTCACTACAGACCTTATCTTCCACACTCTTGAGAAAGCTCACTCACCTTATTTAATTCCTATTATTGCGATTATAGGCCTATCTGAGATCGTGTTTTACCGTATTTTTGTCGATGAAATGATCGCTAGGCAGCAATAGCCTAGGCAAAAATGCAGTGCATATTATGCCCATTTTTTAATCCTATTTATTTCTCTAATATGAAAGATGGGGAGAGTGTAACTTATGAAACCCATTACTCATACAGGACAAAACGATTTTCTTTCACACATGGAAAGCCTTTCTGTTCTCAGTCAGAAGATGAGACAAGAGCTCGAAGTTTCACTTCAGATTGAGAAGCGAAAAACTGAAGCGCTCAATCACAAGATGATCGAGATTCAAGCTCAGGCTGAACTCATGATCGATAAGACTCGCATGGATAATTCCTCCCTCACCCAGCGCACTGCTCAGATGGAGTCCGATCTGAAGAAGTGGAAAGAAGCTTACAAGGCACTTGAGCAGCAAGTACTGACTAAGTCCAAGGACTTAGACAATGCCCAGAGACAAACCGAACATTTCAAAAACACATGGGAAACATTTCAATCGAATCACGAGAGTAGCGAACGAGAACTGAAGAAAGCTCAAGCAGACTTAGAACGCCTCCGCGCTGAGAATCGCGAGATTCACCGTGAGCTCACTCAAGAGAAGCGTAACGCTGCAAACGCACTTCAGATCTCAACAGAATCTGCTCGCGATATGAAAGTTGCTCTTGAGCGCCTCCACTCCATTATTGAGAAGACTACAGGCAGTTCACTGAGCGGTATCAATACTCAAGGCTCACAGATCCAAGCCATGGTTCAAGCCATGAATGCTCTTGGTAAGTCGCTTGATCGTATGAGCACTGACTCAGGAAGCAATCAGAACCGCGTGCTACAGCTCATGCAGAACAATGAACTCAATATCGCTCGAATGCGTAATGATCTCGAACTTGCGATTGCACGCATGAGTGATCAGCTCATGAAGAACGTTCAACAGATCAAAGTCGCTGATGCAACTGCAGAAATTGCAAAGCTGAAGGAATCCATCGTTAAGGAACAAGACATCAAGCGCGAGATTAAAAACGCGATTGAGAAAGCCATTCCTGCTGCTGTGAGCCCAGTGCTTGCTGCTGCTGAGGAAGCAACTCTGAAAGCTGAAGCAGTCTCACAAGAGAATGTGGCTATTAAGAAGCACAGCTCTAAGGCCGAGAGTGAACTCAATAAGGCACGCGAAGAATACCGCGTACTACAACGTTCTTCCCTACTTGAGCTTGAACGCTACAAAGATCGCGCTGAACGTTCAGAGGGCACGGGCACGATCATTCTCGAAGATTTGCCGAGAGATTAGGACTTAATCTTCTTATTCTCAGGATCAAACAGAGGCTTACCGCTCACGACTGCAGGATAGAGTTTGTTTGCAATCTCTACTTCCCACTTACCTGAGTTGAGATAATCCAGAGTCACTGGTTCACCTGATTCAATCATGGCTAATCCCACTGCACCACCGAGAGAGTGCCCGTAAGAAGCTGCTCTCACATATCCCACCATCACTCCATTACGTCTCACGATTTCAGCGTGATACATCATTGGTTCAGGATCTTTCAGCATGACTTGAACAAGTCTGCGCTTCTTGAATCCGATTTCTTTTTGCTTCACGGCTTCATCTCGACCGATGAATGATTCTTTCTTCAGATCCACTGCGAATCCTAAACCAGTTTCGAATGCATTATCGGTATTATCAATGTCATGGCCGTAATCGCGGTAACCCTTCTCCATACGAAGTGAAGCAAGCGCTTTCAATCCTGCGTGTTTGAGTCCGAACGCCTTCCCTGCTTCAACGATCCTGTCATACACATGAGTTGCTTGTTCAGCTGGGATGTAGAGCTCATAGCCTAGTTCTCCGAGATACGTAATACGTACACAGAGAGCTTTTGCGAATCCGATGTCTATTTCACGCGCTGTACGGAATGGGAACGCTTCGTTCGAGAGATCCACCGAAGTCAGTGATTGCATGAGTGCACGAGATTTAGGACCTTGAATATTGAGTTGACCGAATCCGCTCGTCACATCCGTTACTGAGACATAGGCATCACTTGGGAAGTTGCGCTTCATCCAGGTTTCAGCGTGACGGTGCATGGTGTCTGTTACGACAACCAAGAATTTCTCATCTTCCAGCTTAGTGACTGTGAGATCGGCTTCTAGTTTCCCAGTCTTATTCAACCACTGCGTGTAAGTGATTACTCCTACATCGCCATCGACGTTATTGGCTGAGATGAGATTAAGCGCGCGTCCTGCATCCCTACCCTGCACGATGAACTTCGACATGAAGGACATGTCCATGATGATGACATCATTACGTGCAGCTTCGTGCTCAGCTTTCCAATAAGGAAACCAATTCATTCTACCCCATGAGAGTTGATCGACCTTGGCTTCAACTCCAGCGGGTGCGTACCAGTCAGCACCTTCCCAACCACTCACGTCTTTGAAGTAAGCTCCGGCAGCTGCGAGACGATCATGAAATGGAGAAGTCTTCGCACCACGAGCAGTTTGAAGTGTCATGGTTGGATAGTGAGTGCGGTACACAAGACCTAATGACTCGACAGTACGAGCTTTACGGTACTCAGGATTATTCTGATACGAGTGCAGGCGATCAATATTGAATCCAGTGACATCGACATCAGGTGTGCCAGTCATGATCCAGTTCGCAACGACTCGACCCATTCCACCGCCAGTAAGAATTCCAATAGAATTCAAACCAGCTGCGACGAAATAGTTTTTAAGCTCAGGCGCCTCACCTACGATTGGGCGCAGATCAGGAGTGAAACTCTCTGGTCCGCAGAAGAATTTCTTAATGCCGACTTCCATAGAGATCGGAATACGGTTCATCGCTCTCTCAAGGTACGGAGCCATGCGATCCCAGTCTGGTGGGATTTCACCGAATGAGAAGTCAGAAGGAATGCCTTCGATTTTCCATGGAGCGCAGACTGGCTCGAAAAGTCCAATCATGAGGCCACCCACTTCGTCACGGTAATATCCGTGAGACGATGGGTCTTCTAATACTGGAAGCGTGAGTCCTTTGAATTCTGGAATCTCTTCAGTGATGAGATAGTAGTGCTCTGCCGCTTGGTTAGGAATGTTCACGCCTGAGAGTTCACCTAACTGTCGAGCCCACATGCCTGCGCAGTTGACAACGTACTCGGCGTTGATGTCGCCCTTGGTTGTGCGCACTCCAGTGACACGGCCTTTTTTCTTCAAGATCCCTGTAGCTGCGACACCTTCGATGATGGTCGCGCCATGAAGGCGTGCGCCCTTACCCATTGCCATGGTGACATCGACTGGATTGATTCTGCCGTCTTCTTTCACGTAGAAGCCTGCGAGTACATCGTCGACTTTTGCAAATGGGAAAAGCTTTTTCACTTCTGAAGGAGAAATCTCGTCTACATTGATTCCGCAGTAGCGGTTGAATGCAGAGACGCGGCGGTACTCTTCGAGACGATCCTTGTCGGTTGCGACTTGGATGAATCCTGTTTGCTTGAGTCCTGTAGCTTGTCCAGTTTCTGCTTCGAGCTTGCTATACAGATCGCGTGTGTACTTACGCATCTCAGTAGAAGTTTCAGAGGTGGATCCGAAAGTCACCATGAGTCCAGCAGCATGCCAGGTTGTTCCCGAAGTGAGTTGGTCACGCTCAAGGAGTACGACATCTTTCCATCCTTCCTTCGCGAGATGGTATGCCACTGATGTTCCGATGATTCCGCCACCGATGATGACGACGCGTGCTTCCTTAGGAAATGTTTGTGAATTCAAAGCCGATACCCCCTATAAATTGTGGGGTCACACTACTGATTAGATACGCGAGAGTCAATGCTGGTTTGCATGGTTAACGCAATGCACTTTGATAAAATCAACCTTTTACCAATAGACACTAAAGCAAAGGATTGTTACACAGCGATTAGATTTTAAATATTAGATATAAATTTAAGAGGAATAATAAAAATGAAAAAAATAGCTTTAATACTAATCTCGTTAACTTCATTCTCCACAGCTTTTGCTGCCGATACAGTAACTACGTGCAAAAAAGACTACTTGAGCGGAGATGAAACGAAGTACCAAGAGCTAATTGACAATACGATTAAAGAAAGCGCTGATGCCGGATACTCTGAGATTATTTCTGTTACAAGTGTTGGGTGGGGCACTAACGGTATTCGAACTCTTGTCTGCGTAATCGCGAAGAAATAATATAAAATCTCTGATCTTTAGCTCTTTTCATGCGCACTAAAGTTAACAAAGGGTATCGAACCAAGTTTAGGAAATTAAACGTTGGTCATTTGACCAGAAGGATGAAGTTTATGAAAAAAATTATTTTTGGAATATTAGCAATGTCCACGGTTTCAGCATTTGCAGAACCAAAATATCACCATTGCGTTATTGAACGCACATACATCAATCGCCCTTGCTTTCATAACAATGGAAAGCACGGCCGAGACGTTTTAGCCACAGTCACGCTATACGGTTATAAGATTAAAGCTGAATACAACCCTTTACGCGTTCTGTTAGAGAAGTCCGCCGTAGCGCCTGAGAGCGAAGCTTCTTCTTTTGACTTTGAAACACCAGCCATTGCAGCAATTGAACATGCACGTGATATCGCTACATCGAAATGTTCTAGCATTTTGGAGAAACTTTAACCCCTGATCTTTAGTTCGTGTCGTACACACTAAAGCAAAGGATTGTTACATAGCGACTAGATTTTAAATATTGAGTTGAGGAGCGGAGAAAACCTATGAAGAAAATGACTACTGAGCTTTATTTAACGTTATTTATTTTATCAGCACTTTTTACAAGCAGCACTCATGCATTAGGGGCAACCAAGCTTGACTATGAATTGCGTGTTCACTGGTCAAATGGTGACTCAAGCGAGATTTATAACGCCAATAAACGCCCTTCATTTACTCAATATTATCGCAATGAAATTTCTGCAGTTCTTAATCATTTGGACTCAGTCACTCAAGAGGCAGAAAGTCGCATAGAACCTGGTACAAAAAGCAAACTTGAAGGCAAACTTGTTGTTGATCTTGTTCTTTACTGGAAGGGAATACTTTCAATGCTAGATGGGGGAGATCTTTTAAACGCCGCTGTTCATGTTGAAATAATCGATACTGCTACAGATCAAGTGATGGGGATAAGCTCTAGTCAGAATTTAGGTATACTCTATGGTCATCCGGATAACCGATTTGAGACGCGGATGAAATCAAGTTTTATACCTCCTCTTTTTGTGGAAGCAGCTGCTGATGCAGCCACTGTGAATAAAGGTCCTTCTCTTCGCGCCCAACGTTGGAGTATTTTATCAGCGCTTAAAGACGAGAGTGTTGTTGCATTCTTTCGTAACTTTCGTGGCACTTTGGAACCAGATACCTATAATTGTCCGAAAGAGTTTGATTTCTTTCGTTCGCAATATTCTGAACTTAAAGATACCTACGTCATTTTTAATGGAAGAAAATTCGAATTGGCTGGAGGAGAGGATAGAAACAACGGGCCAGATTCTGAGTCAGTAAAAATCAGTCATTTTACCAAAAAGCCCGAAGGCATTAAAATGAGAAGTGATAGCTATGTCCTAAGTGGCTCTGGAAATTATAATTATAAGGGCTACGATCTTTATGCAAAAAAGAATAAGGTTTCACGAGATGAAACATTAAGAGTGGTCTATGTTAACCCATTTCGTGTTCGGGTTAGTTATGAGGCGAAAACACGCAAGGAATCTTGGAGTAAGGATTATCCTGACTCGAACTATAAGGATTCTTGGGGTGAGAGTTACGCTAGCTGCATTTACAATTTTAAATAAAAAAATCAGAAGCAGGTCCGCGTTTGCACTAAGTTTAAGAAATTAAACATTGGTCGTTTGACCAAAAGAAAGAAAATGTATGAAAAAAGTTATTTTTGGAATGTTGATGCTTTTGACAATCAATGCTTACGCAGTAGAAAAAGGCGAGGCAATTTGTATCAAAGCTTATTTAGCAAACTACAGTTCTTCGAATTTCAATTTATCTAAAAAAGCCTGTGAAAAAGTAACTGAAGGACAAGCCCTTTGCATCGAAGCATATCTATCGAACTACAGTTCTTCGAATTTCGATTTGGCCAAAGCTGCCTGTAACTAGCTCTAGTTTTACATCTATTCATCACTGCAAAAAGCTAAGAACTATTGGCCAAACTGAGCAGTCCTCTTCTTGAGAGCTCCAGGTTAATGCTGCACCCGAAGCCGCCTCAATTTATCGTCACTAGCAGTGATTCACCAAAAATGGTGAAGGATTATATCTAGAAAAAGAAGAGCACGTGCAATGACGACGAGTTGCCATGTGTTCCGCTTAAGTTTTTCTAGTTTCAGCCGATACGTATAATAACGGTGCTTCACGCCTTTATTATTCATATAAGCCTCCTTTCGTTTGGAAAGGAGTCAAACTCCATCTACTCTGCTCAGTTTGGTTACAAATCCCAAAAGCAATAACTATGCCTATGTAGCAGTTGGATAAGTTTGATTAGAAGTCTGAAAGTGGTTCAGCAATTGAACTACTAGTATAAATTTTGTACTACTTCACCAACGTCAGTGGTCTTGTCTTCACAGCCACAGGCTTCGACAAACTCAGTGCGTGCGCGACCATATCACTCATGGTCTTCGCTCCGTCTTGAAGCATCTTGTAGTTTTCTTGTGCCTCGATAGCCATCTGTGAAATCGTCGTACCTTGCACGTTATGCATCATCACTTTGAGCATGTTCGGAAAGATCGTGAGCATAGGCTTCACTCTGCCCATTCGATCTGAAAGCATATCAAGTTCCTTCAGCTTCGCACCCAACTTCTGGATCTGATCTCGCTCTTCCAAACTCATGAGCTTCTCAGACTTCAAGCGCTGAGACTTCTGCTGCAGTCTTCCTGCTGTACGGTAAGCTTCATCATAAATCTGCGAGAGAACCTTGAGACTATCTGCAGACTCACGGAGTTCCTTCACCAACTCCGGCGAGAGTTGTTCACGGTTGAACTCTTGATCCATCGGAGGAGTCCATCCGCAGTACCACTGACGTGCAATCTGTCCACAAGTCTTAGAGAACCACGCTTGAGTGGTCAGTGCTCCACGGTTCACGGACTGATATGTAGCTCCGCCACCCATATCAGGCGAGCGGACAGATGAGGACATGAGATTGATATTTTCAAACTGAGACTTAGCTTCTGCACTTGGTTCTAAAATATATGAAAATGCAGAATAGATATCTGCTCCAGTGATTGGCTCATTGGATTGAATGATCCAATGTCCATTGCCATAAGGTCCATTACGATAGAGTCCTGGGAGTGAACCTGCAATGAACAAGCATCGGGTTCCCAACACACTTGCAATCTGTACACCCTCTGGGTCTCCTGAAATTAGCCACTCAGCTGAGCTCAACTCTTGGCTTAAACGATCGAAGTCCGAAGTCTTGCGCTTAAACTGTACACGCTCAAGAAGAGTTCCATCGAAAGAACTCGAAAGAAGATCTTCGAAGAACTGTTCTTCTACTTCTATGGAATCATTACGGCTCAAAATTCTTATGGTGAGAGCTGGATCTTTCTGAAGAACATAGCGAGAGAACTTCGCTAATTCCTTCTCATAACCATCAATCTGAACAGTGATCTGAGATTCAACTCTGGAGAGATTCGCAATGGAATCAAAAAAGTTCTTAGAAGTGACGACTTGGTTTCCTGCATTCTCTGGATCCCCTAAGTGAATCTGGAATGCGGTGAGCATCTGTGTGGTGAGAAGATCCGTGAGGTGAATATTCTGAGAAGCATTCTCATTCACTACCCCTACTCGGTACTGAGTCCATCCATCTGGCATGAAACTTGTGAGGTCTTTGTTCCTCATCAGTCCGTACTTGATGAGAGAAGGAATAATCGTCGTGAGGTAAGAAGAAGTCTCTGTCGTCGACCAATTGAAAACAAAATCCCATCCCTGATCTGCAAATGGAGAGAGCCAACGAGCTATCTGAGCAACTCTTCGATCCTTCTCAGCAAGAAAATCTTTCTTAGGGAAAAGGTGAACTTGGCTTAGCCAAGAAATCGCAAGTGGAGCATCTGCATGAGAGTCATCTACAAGAAAATGATATTCCACTTGTGGGTAGAGCTGTTGTACAGCCTTAAGAGCCATGAGTGATTGCACGACTTGTGCGCCAGTTCCTAACTGAACAACTAAGCAACGGTATTTACGATCCATTTTTTTTGGCCTCGGCTGCTTCTTGTTCTATCGAAATGGCAATGAGCCTGAGAATTTCCTCAATAGGAAGTTTCTCTTCGTTCGGCTTATCAACCAACTTACCTTTTAATAACTTTTCGTTGACGCCCATTCTCTTCCTCCATGACCTTGAATTTGTCCCAACAATTCATTTGTTGGCTTGTGATGCGGGCTGTATCGAAATAATCTTGAATAAAGTCTCTCTTGCATCTGCAAGTTTAGACTGTTGAAGTTGAATCACTGCAAGTGTGTAAAGTAATGAAACACTCACCGGTGACGAATCTGCATATTCCTTCAGATGCTTCTCAGCGAAACTAAATTTCTTGATCTCAATGCTCACTCTAGTGAGCTTGAAGAGCGCTAGAACATCGTGAGCATCAAGCTGTAGAGCCTTGACGTAGCAATCATGTGACTTGGCTGGATCTTTCTCATATTCATAACAAGTACCTAGGCCAACCCATGCTTTCTCGTTATTGATATTGGCCGCTAATGCATCTTGAAACGAACGCTTAGCATCTGCGAATCGCTCTTGTTTCAAATAGGCAGTACCCAGATTCGATCTCACTTCATCGAGATTAGGTCTGAATGAGAGTGCCTTAAGATAATGTCCTTCAGCCTTAGAATACTCTTCTTTTCGAAGATAGCAGTTGCCACCGACTTGATGAAACTCTGCACGCGATCCATCGTCTAAGTCTCTTAAGAAAAGTGCGCGCTCGATAGTGGATACCGCATTCCGCTCTTGATTCTGAGCGATGTAGAGCTTCACTAACTTCTGATAAGCAATGAGACTGGGCTGATATGCAATAGACTCTTCGAGTTGGCTAATAGCCTCAGGCACCCTACCTTCTCGCTCGTTACAAATAGCGAGTCCAAGAAGTGCTGACGCAATCTTCTCGCCTGATTGAATGAGCGATTGATATATATTTTTTGCAAGCGCGATATCTCCAGCTTTAATGAGGAGTCGTGCATTCTTCTCAAGATAGTCAGCATTGAGTTTGCCTTTGCCTACATAGATTTGTTCTTCAGGAGTAGCAAGTGAACCTGGAGTATCTAGTGAAGCAACAGCTGAATGCTTCCTCACTCCCACCCAGTAATAATCGACTCCGGGAATGAACTGAGTTTCACTCAGTACACGTTGATGAATGAGAGGGTCTTGAGTTGCTGAAAAAGAAAGGAAGTCGATGATATCCACTCCTCTTTTTTCGAGGCTCTTCTCAAGCAAATCTTTTATGAACGGACTTAATTCGTCACTCATCTTGCACTACTCTTAAATTTTGATACGGTTTGAGAAAATGTTTTATTTTTTGAAATTTCTTTTTGTGTTTCGAGTTGTTCTTTTTCGAGAAGATTCACCAGAACATCATCAAGCTCACGAAGCTTAATTTTCATTTCTTCTGAGGTTGAAATGAGTTCGATCGCCTTCTTTTTAGTATTTAAATCCATGAGCTCAATCTCCAAATCCGTTTGGGACAATCTCTCGATATCTCGATTAAACAATTCTAACGCTTTGACCATTGACTCTCTGGAGTCAAGCATCTCACTCAAGATGTTCCAGTCA
The DNA here is from genome assembly GCA_023657465.1 of Lysobacteraceae bacterium. Classification (GTDB taxonomy): domain Bacteria; phylum Bdellovibrionota; class UBA1018; order UBA1018; family JAGTJX01; genus JAGTJX01. The sequence goes on along the minus strand of JAGTJX010000001.1, from coordinate 577,606 downwards.
GATGACTGCAACCTCAGTACAAGCGCGCTAGTCAACTCAATGAGTCTAGAAAGCGCCCGATTCTTGGATCGGAGTAATGCCAAAAGCTTCATGCTTTATTTTCCGCCAGTTTTATTAAACTCTTCGACTGCCACTTTCCATCCGGAATAAAGCGTCTCGAGGAGCTTAAGAACCTGCTGCAAAGCATCTTTGGAATTCTCCAAATTCGCCTTCAGCAACTGCTCTACCATAAAATTGTAGAGCCTCTCTAAGTCAGTCGCAATGTTTCCTGCGACTTTGTGATCTAATGTATTCGCCAATTCATTGACGATGTCGTGAACCTTGCCGATTGCATTCCCTTTTGCAGTCATGTCGTTCTTCTCGATCGACTCCATAGCCTTCTTTGTGTTTCGAATTGCTGCTTCATAAAGCATCAATAAGATTTGGCCTCTACTCGCTGTAGTCACTGCTGTTTGTTTATATGTATTATGCGACACGATTCATCATCCCCCTAACAATTGTGAAACCAAATTACCGCCACCGCCGCCCCCACCCAGGGCAGATAAACTCTGCTGCTGGCGCTGAAGTTGTGATAAAGACCCCTGAAGTCTAGAAAATTTGTCTGTAAGACTTTGTGCTTTCTTATCGTACTGCCTCTGAGCGTTTGAAATCTGTGTATCAATTCCATTGATTCGCTCTCTTAATGATTTTTCTCTGAGAGCAAGCAAACCATTACCCGTGCGAGTGTACCCACTCATGACAGCCTTCAATTGAGTAGCAAAGCCTGCTTCTCCAGAGATTGCTTGAGTCGCACCTTCATAGTCTTTCTCGATTACAGCATTGAATTTTTCTTCGTTGAAAGTCAGTGCGCCTTTTTTATCAAACTCCACTCCTAATTGATTCATGTGAATGATTCGATATGCTTCTGTATCTGGATCAAGAACGCCAAATCCTTCATGCATGAGATTTCTTAGACGATATTCAATCGTTTGAAGTCCAGTATCTCCAGCAAAAGTAGTTTTTGTATCCGTCTTATCATCGACTTGGTTTTGCTTATTAATGAACTCAAGTACCTTGTTCACTTCATCGACGATGGACTTTATTTTGCCGGACATTTTTTTAGTGTCTTCACCGATCTTGAGTGTGAAAGGCTGTCCAGGACGAGCTGATTTTAGCTTCAAACTCACTCCAGGCAAAAACTCAGCTATGTCATTTGAATCTTGCTCAATTGGAAAATCATCAATCATCAGCTTAGCGTTTTGACCTTCTCGATCATCATCAATATAAAAATCTTCATCACCATCTAAGAAGTAAAACTCTGGAAAAGTAACTTGCTCGTTTGAGCCATCTTTCTTAGCGGAAACTATAAGTTTATAAGGTGCGTCTACATCAGAAGAGTCTTTGATCACTGAGGCTCTTACAGGAGCATTAGGGCTTTGATTGATGAGCTGAGCGACACCATAGAGACTCGCGTTTTTTTCATCGACAAAAACTTCGAAGCTTCCATTGGGGGTATCAAATACGACGTAACCCATTCCTAAGTTTTTTGCTGCTGGATCTTTGAAGGAGTTAGACATCATCGATGACTTGCGAGCGAGTTCAGTCACTTCGAGCTTATACGTACCAGGTTGTGCTACTTCTTTATTGAGAGAGACGTCGACCATGTTTGTGCCGTCGCCTAACTCTACTTTCAATTCTCTGAATTTTTTAAAGTCACTCACTTCACCCAGTGCTCGATCGAGACCGGAGAATCTTCCTTTGAACTCTTGGAACAATTTCATTTTTGCTTCTTGGAGTTGCTTGCGTTGCTCCAATTGCTTAATGGGCTGCTGTTCCGTTTCAAGGATTTGCTTGAGTGCGTTTTTGAATTGACCACCACCCATGGGGTCAAACCGTAAACCCAAAGTTTCTACCGCCTTCCTGGCAATAATTAAAACGAAATTCCTTCATGGAATTTCTACACTTACATTGAATATTATGCGGTGTTTACTCTAGTTTGCCAATCGGTAAATCTGCCCTCTCAATGAGGGTAAATCCTGGTTCCCAAGTCAAATATTTCCCATGGGTTTTGGGGTATCCCATATTGATATAGTGACCTAATCCTTGCTCACCTTCGAGCGTCATTTCGTCAAGATCATGACAGTGTCCTAGGGATCACGAAGTCATATCCCAGAATTGAAGCTTCTTAATTGCAAACGACCTGAATTTTTCTCTCACCCTGAGATCCACCCTTACTGGGTGTTTGATTCTTGACGCCTGACTGATTTTCTTCCCCAGTTGATCTAGAAGTGAACTCGAAACCAATTTTTGTCACGGATTTGAAGGTCGAACTTCTAAATGCTTTTCTTAAAATCAAATATCCATAGTCAGACTGATCAACCAAATCGGCCGTGAGGCGATATAAAACTTCTTATCACTTACAGTGAGAGACAAATCAGGCTCAGAAACTTTTACTCCGAGACTTTTAAAGCCGATCATCCATCTGAAAATCATGATTTCCCTGTATGTAATAAACCGATACTACCTCGCTTCACACAGGATTCTACAGAGAGAAAAAACTCAGTGTATTGATCATCAAAAAAAAATCAACCGTTCCAATGAATAAGTCAAAAATATCTCCAGCAAATACGAGTGTGTCTCCAGGTTTAGGGAGACCACGAATGATGTCACAGAGTGATTCATAGACTGAATCCCCAGGTGTAGAAATATGAAGATCTGAGAATGCGTATAGTTTCACGATTCATTTCAGAATACCTTTTGTTTAGAAACTTTTGATCTAGAATTTTTCCGCGAGCGAGAACATCGCCCTTAGCTTGCTCTCTGAGCTTTAAGAACTCTTCACCCGTCATCTGCCTGATCACAAGCACCCGTGCCATCTTTTAAGATGACCTTGAGTCCAGGACCCGATCCTTCTGCTTGAGCGCGCAAGGTATTGTTCATGGCAAACTCTTCTAGAGCTTCTTGCATTTTTTTCTGCTTCTGCTCTTTCCGTCAAATTCTCATCGGAATTCTGATCTTTCTTGGTCTGATCTTGGAAAGCTTGCTTGAAATCCTTTTTCGTTGAGTCTTGCTTCTCGTTTACTCGTGTAGAGAGCTGCGGTTGATCAGCTGGCGATTGGTCGTATGCGCATACCCCATTTGAAAGCTCTCCCTCACTACCTGTCGTAGGAGTCCCAAGGAATATACTTTAATTTAAAGTCATGAGTGACTTGCGTCGAAAAGGACATGAGCATGTCAAAAGTTGTGGGAGTGTTTGCATTTTTAGCAGCGCTTTATCTCAGTACGCCAAATTCCAATGCGGCGGGCATGTTTCATTTTGGAATGCAGCTAGGTCCAAGTTTTCCTGCAGGTAGTAGTATGGGAATGGCCTTCGGTATTACAAGCACTTACAGAATTAAACCGTTTCTGGCTCTGGGTATAAACTATTTCACTACAGGAGTAGGTGCCCCCCCCTCCCCACCGCAAACGGATCTGCATCAACTTATGCATCATCGACGAGCAATGGAAGATCCTATTTTGGAGGTGAAGCCAATCTCGTCATGGGTGGCGACAACTATCAAATCTTGTTGCTGGTATGAGAATAGGGATGGTGGGAATCACATCTACTGGATCAACAACCACTGCAAGTGGTACAACTCAGTTTAGTTCATCCACTGCGAATCTATATTTCCAACCCCAAGATTGGTTACGACATGAATATTGGAAGATTCACAGCTGGCCCTGAATTGAGCTACACAGTTGTGGCTGGGTTCAGCAAGCGCTCTGAATATTTTAGGTACGTTTAAGTTTTGGTTATAATGATTCAGCTGAGCTGAGTTGGCCGAGTTTCTTGCTCTGAGGCTTTCACGAGATGCAAGTCTCCAGAGAACTCCACCTCAGGCGCTCCTACAGTAGGAACAACATTGAGCTCTAAGTTTGGCAAGCTCATCACCAACACTGAGCTTCGAGCAGAGGTCGAGTGGAATCTGAGGCGATTACATGAGTCTCAGCCGTCTTCAATCTTGCTTGGCACTGCTCCAAAGAAACAATCCGCGCTGACTTCATGGACATCTGAGTCGTTGCTGCACTAGAGACAACTGCAAAACCGAAGCATACAAGCAAAACAAGTCCGAATATTTTTTTAACCATAAGTTTATCTTATTCTTCCTTTGAATCTGTTTCTAGTCCTTATTTTTAGATGCAATTAATGACATTGCATTCAACAGCGCTTGATCACTCGTTAACTTACAGGTTGAAGTTTTCTCTGTGATCAAGAGTGGAACTTGAATGTTAAGTGCAGGATCGTTTGGAATTTGAGCTACATCACCGCGATGAACAATATAATCTGTCGCCTTAACTTTTGTGACGAGCTTAATGATGATGTTGATCTCTTGAATGTCCATTTTCTTGATGAGGTCGGGTCTTGCATCGCCCACTCGCTCTACCTGATGAAGGACATCAGCTGCGCACATGATGAATTCAGGATTTACGTTTAAACCATCGTATTCATATACTGATGGATTATCTTCTCTTCCAGAAAGCCCCTTAGATGTGATGCTGCATTGAGCACCAAAACAACTTGTTCCACCTTTTTGTAGTTGGATCGTTTGCGATTGATTTAAATTGAGGTGATTTAAATTCAGCTCTGTGAGAGCTGTAGATATCATCACCATTATCTGCTCCATCAACATTTCACTCAGAAAGGAGCTCAGCATCTCCAAAAAAACGAACACGCTGTGGTCTACCTCCAACAGTATAAGCAGCTTGAAGAATGGCTGGCTTAGACTCAGGAGCTGGCTTAACTTCAGCTTCTGTTTTTGAGACTGTATCTGCTTTCTGAAACTGTACGTTTGCGCTCATGGCTGATATAAGCAAAAAAGAATAGATTTATATTTTCATAATTATTGATCTCCTGCTGAGTACTATTGCATCCCCCATGCCAGGCAGAACGTCGTTAAATTCCTACTCACGATCTCTCCCTACCCTGCAAAAAAAACATGTCCAAGATCCATACAGCTGTCACAGACCTACACAGAAAACACACCCCATACAAAATATAGAGGCCAATCACCTGGCATCCGTATTGCTATTCCCCCCAAGAGATTGGAGTCCGCACTATGGAATCAAAAACATCAGTTGTCATTAAACTAGGACTCGTAGCAGCTATCAGCTTATTCCTCTCTGCACAGTCCTACTCGCAAGACTCTAAGACAAATCCAGTAGTAACCATCTTGAAACTCAGTTCAACACTCACTATAGATCCAGCTAATATTCAGAGCACTTCTGAAGGAGAATTCTTCGTTGCCTACCAATTCTTAAAACCAGCAAATGAAGGTCTGATTCCAGATAAACCCTATTGTAACTTATGGATTAAGAAGGACATCTCAGCTCGTGCGAAACTTACTCATACAAGTCTCGCACTTGATCCAAAGTATGTGATGCTCGTGAAAGAAAAACCTGTGTTCTACAAAGGACTGCTAGAGTCTTCCATTCAGTACAAACTCGATCACAAATGGTTCTCTGAGCTGTATTGTAAGAATGTATCGAAACTGGATTCGACTAAGGATATTTTCGGTGTAGTGTTTACGGAATCTAAGGCTCGAAGAATGTTTTCCGATAAGACTAAAATTCAAAGAAAAATCTCTACTAAATCCAAAGCCCTAAAAAAGGGCTGAGCCCAGAATCCCTCGGCAAGATTCTGAGCTCATCATTCACCATCTGCACTGTCAATACAGCGAAGGGGTGTTTCCTTTTATATACTGAATTATGCTACTAACTTCAGAGCGCTGAATGGAGCTTGGTTCGCTTGAGCGAGCACAGCCACACCTGCTTGTTGAAGAATATTGTTTCTGACTAACTCAGAAGATTCTTCAGCAATGTCAGCATCTGCGATACGCGATCTCGCTTGATCTAAGTTCTCGCGAGCAATAAGCAAGTTGTTCACTGTTGAGTGCATCTTGTTTTGCATTGCACCCATTTTTGCACGCGCTTCACTGACTTTCGCCATGCCTTGATCGATATTATCAAGAGCTGATCGTGCTGAATCAATTGTTTCAGAGCTAATTCCTGAGACTCCGAGAGAATCAGAACGAAGGTCGTTCTCGCTGACTTTGAAGAGGATTCGGTCAGCTTCGTTGTTACGAATACCGACTTGGAATTCCAAGTCATGACCGGCTTCGCCGTTCAAGAGACTGGTTCCACCGAACGTTGTGACATTCGCAATTCGATCCACTTCTTGTAAGAGGGATTGAAACTCTTGGTTGATGAATCCACGTTCTGTATCACCTACTGTGTCAGAAGCAGCTTGGATTGAAAGTTCGCGCAAACGAACCAGGATGTTTCCGATCTCGCCCATGCCGCCTTCAGCGACTTGAACGAAGGAAATTCCGTCGTTAGCATTGCGTTCAGCTTGCTTCATTGAGCGAACTTGAGCGCGTAAGTTTTCAGATATAGACAAACCTGCAGCATCATCGCCTGCAGATGTGATTCTGTTACCACTCGATAAACGTGAATAACTTGTTTTGAGATCTTCACTTGTGTGAGAAAGAGCGCGGCGTGCAGACATTGCAGCTACGTTCGTATTAATACGTAAACCCATTATACGTTCCTCCTGGTGTTAGGAACAGACTGCTGAATCAGAAACTTCAGTCGTGGGGGAAACGACATGATCTCAGGTACAGCAGACCGAGATTATTTTGTAATCACAAAGGAACCATTCCTCTGTTCTTACAAGACACTTATCGGTGCGTCCTGAGAATACTTGAGCAATTAAGTCTAATATTAACAATCATAAATATTGTCTATCAAGATCAAACACTTACGAACCTATCCCAATTTCCTAGCATTGCGGTAGCTCCTCTTAAAGTGGAGCTACCGCAGACTAGAAGACTCAAGACATATTATGACAAGAGTTTTAGAGCCATACCTGGATTTTGATTTGCTTGACTGAGGACCGATATTGTTGACTGAGTCAAAATGTTATTTTTGGTCAGTTCGGATGTCTCAGAAGCAACATCCACATCGTAGATTCGGCTACGAGCTGCGGTTAAGTTCTCATGATAAATCGACAAATTGCTGATTGTAGATTGCAATCTGTTTTGGAGAGCACCCATCTCAGATCTGTTTTCAGACAGAATCTTGATAGCATTATCTACTTGCTCCAAGTTTGCATGAGCTGCTTCTTTGGTCTCAGTATTTATACCTGCAACACCCAATGAATCAGAAGTCAAATTAATTTTCTGAGCATCGAAACGGAAACGATCGTTCTCCGTTGCGAATTGACCCACTTGAATGTCGATCACATCTGTCTCACCGTTCAACAGCTTTTTACCGTTGAATTCAGTTGATCCAGAAATACGATCTACTTCTTGTTTCAATTGCTGAACTTCTTTATCAATGAATCCACGTTCTACGTTGCTCAGTGTATCTGAAGCAGCTTGAATTGAGAGTTCACGGAAACGAATTAAGATATTCGCAACTTCATTCATCGCGCCTTCAGCGGTTTGAATGAGTGAAATACCATCGTTTGCGTTTCTCATATCTTGAGCCAACGAACGTGTGCTTGCTCTGATTTTTTCAGAAATCGCCAAACCTGCAGCATCATCTGCAGACTTGTTGATTCTGGTACCAGACGCTAATTTTTCTAAACTAGCTTTTTGATTATCTCCGTTATGCATCAACGCTCTTTGAGCTGCCAATGCTTGAGTATTCGTATTTACTCTTAAACCCATATACACTCCCCATCCTCTCCGCGTTGGACGGCGCCAGGAACACGAGTTTCCAGACACCCCAAAACAGAGGGTATTTTTTCTCTTAAGTTAAAATGTAGGTGTATGCTGTACCCCTACACTAGAGCCCTTAGCCAACCACCATGATTGACTAAATAACTCCGGTTATTCATATACCGTTTCGGTCGGGTACTAGATTACTTTAGAGTTTTTTTGTCTGGTATTAACATTGATCATCTTGTGTTTTCTACATGTATATACTAGTATATACACATGTTTTTGTATGAAATTGCTGATGTTTTTAACAAAAAATCTATTAAATACGCTGTCGTCGGGGGCTATGCAGTCGCTCTTCACGGAGCCGTCAGAGGTACTGTAGACATCGATCTAGTGATTGAACTCTCTTTGGAGTCCCTTACAGCAGCAGAAGCAGCTCTTGAATCCATAGGCCTCAAATCCAGAATACCCGTGAATGCTAAAGAGATTTTTAATTTTAGAGAAGAATACATCCGTAACAGAAACCTGATTGCATGGTCATTCTTTGATTCAAAAAACCCGCTACGGCAAGTCGACATCCTTATCACTCATGATGTGAATAAACTAAAAACTAAACATATCAAAATCAATCACCACTCGCTTTCTCTCATCGACATCACCGCTCTCATTCAGATGAAAAAAGAAAGTGGCAGACCACAAGATCTAGAAGACATCAAAGCACTCATGGAGATTCAAAGTAATGAAAAATAAACCCATTCAATACTTTACAAGCCAATACTTAAAGAACTGTGAATCCATAGAGAAAGAAAAAATCGTAGAATACTTGGATCAGTTCCAACAACTCATTGGAGCAAAAAAATCGAAATCAAAAGCGATAAGCCTGAGAATTCCAGAAAACCTACTTCACTCCTTCAAAACCAAATCAGATGCAAACGGGATTCCCTATCAAACTCAAATCATTCAACTCATGAAAAACTGGGTTTCCAAATAGAGTTAAAAAGGCCTAGTCCTTAATTTTCTCTGCTGCAGCGTAAGGATCGAGCTTACGGTTCACCACTTGATCTAGAATCTCTTTGCCTTTTTGAGAAGCAAACACATCCGTGAGCTCGTTCTCGAGTTTCTCAGCTAGGATGTCCGTAATCTCATTTCTGATGAAAACTTTGGTCTTATCAGCGCGTTTTCCACTCTGAGTTAAGTAAGTCTGATGTTTTTTAATATTACCGATGAGCCCTGTGATTCCCTGATCCTTTGTAGCTTCAGTCTTCTGCACAGGAATGATCCAAGCATCTTGAGGTTGCTCTACGAGCGAAACCATCGAGATGAGCTCTTTAATCAGCTTATCTGCTTCAGGGCGATCCGACTTATTCACTGCGAATACATCAGCGATCTCCATGAGACCGGCCTTCATGACTTGTATCGAATCTCCGCTCTCAGGAACGAGGACGACGATTACCGTCTGTGCAAGTTTCAGAACTTCAAGCTCCGTCTGACCCACACCAGCGGTCTCTACAATCACTACATCGAATCCAGCTGCATCGAGCGCAAGAACCACTTCCTTAGTTGCGTGTGAGAGTCCCCCATGTTTGCCTCGAGTTCCCAGAGAGCGAATGAACACACCGTCATCGAGATAGTGACTCTGCATGCGAATACGATCCCCTAAGATCGCTCCCCCAGTGAATGGAGAAGAGGGATCTACGCAAACAATCCCAACGCGCTTGCCTTGTTTTCTGAGATCCGTAGTCAGGCGATCCGTGAGAGTGGATTTACCCGCACCTGGAGGACCTGTGATCCCCCAAATTTCTGCTTTACCTGTCATTGGATAGAGAGTCTTCATGAGCTCTGATACATCTTCGTCGCGATTTTCGATTTTGCTGATCACTCGAGCGAGGGCATGCCTGCTACCTTTTTTTATTTCAGCAATGAGATTCATCAAGGCGAGGGTACTACATCAGACACAGGTTCTTCAACAGGTGCTTTAGGTAGAGATGACTCATTTAATATTGGAGCAGTGATCGGCGCGGTTGCAACAGGCGCACTCGGCGCGGCTAGCTGCGCGCTTGGAGCATTCTCTGTTGTTGGATTCATGAGCTTCAAAGCTGCCGGAGCGCGCTCCTCAGGCATTGGCAACCCCATCGGTGATGGCTCTGATTTAGAAATTCCATACTTCTCTAATACTGAATCTTGAGCCATTTCAGGCTTTTTCCAGAGGGAGAACGGATTAGATACATCTTCCATCAGCTCCATCGTTCCGTCAGGCGTTGTGTCTAATTTGCGATAGAAAACCCACTCACTCATTTGTTTGTACTGACGACTTGCAGCTCTTAAATATCTGACATCGCCATATTCAACTTTGAATGCTCGTGCAATGGGTACAAGTGTTAAATAAATTTCCATCAAACGTTTTTGTTTTTCTAACCAAAAAGTTTCATTAGATTTTAACGAGTCGTAAACCTCGAGCATTTTTGCATAAAAACACCAGTGATACTTCACAGGGTCTTTGATCACAAGTTCACGAGCACCCCCCGTAATCTCGTCAATACTCGTAGTGAGCGTGCGAAGCTTAAGCATTTCGCTTTCACAGCCATTGAGCGCATCTGGCTTCGGCGATAACTTCGAATAGAACAAGAGCCTGATATCAGTGAGGTCGTAACCCTGAGGATGAGCAACATGTGCATAGGTCGGGACTTCAGGAAGCTTAGGAAGTGGCTCTATGATTTCAGTAGAGCTGCATCCAGCTGTCAAAACAGCCAAAGAATTGACGATTACTAGTGAAAGACGACCGAAATTCATCTGATTCCTCAAAGTATATATCGGAATAATGACTTATTAATTTAGTCAAATAAAACCATCTCACTTATATCGTTGAACGCCTTGGTTTTTTTTGAATCTCACTACATACTATTCACTAGATGAAAAAATGCCCCAAGCTCCTGAATGTCATTGCTGTGTCCGCACTGACATTCATCTTATCTTCCTGCACCACTGCTCCTAAAAAACAGCAACTCACTGATGCAGACAAAGCCATTCTTTTTCTCACCATCGCAAACAGCGCACTTGCTGAAGGAGATGCTACAGGTGCACTTGCAAGTGCACTCGACGCAGAACAACTCGATCCAAAAAACGCAGCCGTTCATCACACTAAAGCACTCGCATTCTTCGCAAAGAAAGAAATGGATCAAGCATTAAGCTCCGCTAGAAAAGCAGTAGAGTTCGCTCCCAATTCTCCAGAAGGACACAACACTCTCGGTAAACTTCTCATGGACCGCGGTGAGAATGACGAAGCCGAAAAACATTTTCTACTCTCTGTTAAAGATCCGCTCTATCGTCAGAGTTACAAATCTGCAACGAGCCTAGGAATCATTCACTACAGAAAAGGCCACCTCACTACTGCACAAAATTTTTTCAACAAGGCCATTCAAGACTCTCCACTCAACGCATGCGTAGCTCATTACTACATGGGACATATTTGGTTACAAAAAGGTGACATTGAGAAGTCCATCAAGGGTTATGAAAAAGCATCTCAGAAAATGTGCGCTGGATTCGCTGAAGCTCAGTTTGCAATTGGCGTCGTATACGCTCGCAACAAACAATACGACAAGGCTCGCGAGAAATTTGTGGAAGTAAACAAACTCTTTCCCGATTCAAAAGTATCAGAACAAGCAGTTGAAAGACTGAGGTATATTCCTTGAACTTAGGCGCACATCTCCGAGCAGAGAGAGAAAAAAAAGGAGTTACTCTCGAACAACTCGCATCAGCAACCAAAATCAATATTCGTTTACTCGAATCTCTCGAGGGTGATCGCTACAATGAATTACCAGCGAAACCTTTTGTTCGCGGATTCGTTACTTCATATTGCAAGTTTATTGGAATCAACAGCGAAGAGATTCTCAATCAGTACAATAAATATTTAAACGACAAATCAACTGAACGTCCCACCAACGATGGAGGTCACAAGGGGTACGCCTTTGAGACCAAAGCCGCAGATCAAAGTCGCAACACGCTTTGGATGGTCATGGCAGGATTCGTTGTCGTAGGTGGAATCGTACTTCTTGTACTGAAGCCTGCACTCAAGCATCGCAGAGGAACTCATCTCGATAAATTAAAACAAATCACAGCGACACCAAATCCTACAGATAGCCTAGGCGGAGAGATTGTAACTGCAGAAACTACAACTGTAGCTCCTGCGCTTGCAGTAACTCAAGCAGTGGTTCCAATTGTTGCTCCACCACCAGTCGCACCGGTGGTTACTGCGAAGCCAACACCAACTCCGAAACCGACTTTAGCAGCCAAACTTCCGAAGCCTTCGGCTTCTCCCTCACCTAGCCCATTAGCAAGCGGAACACCGAAGCCAGATCCGCTGAACAAAGGCGATGATCTCAAGGCCACAAGCAAAGAGAAAATCACTCTCAAATCTCTCGCAGACTTTACACTGCGTTATAAAGTCGACGAGAAACCGACCATGACCTACATCTTGAAGAAGGGGATCTCGATCGCTATCCAAGCAGAGAAAAAGATCTGGCTCGAAGTCTCTAATCCTAAAGCTGCACAGATTCGATACCGCACACGAGAATATGCACCAATAGTGAGCGAGAAAATGAGCTTTGAGAAAGCCAAAGGGCTTGAAAACAAAGAAGTTTTCCCTGATGTGAAGCCCCTAGTCAAAACCCCAGATCCTCAATAGGTCTGTTATCCACAGTGTTTTGCGTACTTATCAACAATTTATAACTATATGTAATTGTTTAATATTTTTACTTATATGACCATTTTTAAATAGACGTTACACAAGTTATACACAAATAAGCTGAAAACTAAGGGAAATTAAGCAATTTGTTAGAGTCACGTCAGGAAAATGACAAGAAAATCCTATTACCAGGATGATTTTTTGAAGAAGTGCACACCTATATAGAGAAGAACTACATTCGGAATCAGCATCATGAGAGGAATAGGAATGACTCCTTTTTGAGCAACTACGGTTCCCAGTGCCTGCATCACCCAGAACGCAAACGTGAGAATGAAGCTTAAAAAGATTGCGCTCGCACGTACAGACCTTGTTCTCACTGTTCCTAGTCCTATTCCCAAAAACAAAAATGAAATCGGCACCAGCGAGAACGCAATTCGTCTCCAGAGATCAGTTTTGAGTTCAAGTACCTGAGTGCTCTTGGGATCATTCTTGTTAATGAACTCCAGAATCTCTCCGATCGTTCTCATTTTGGGTTTGAGAGAAAACGAATCGCCACCTTCGAATACTTTTAGGAATAACTTATAAAAACCAAAGTCGACCTTTTGATAGCTATCATGATCGAGATCATTGCGATGAATACTTCCATCCTTAAGCGTGAGTAGGATTGCAGAGCTAAACTCTGATTCCGTTCTCACAGGAACGATTTCGCCTTCTTCAGCAATGACTGTGAGTGGATTGCCATTCTCGCGTTCATCGTAGATGAATACGCGCTTTAAAGTATTAGACTGAGGATCAACCTTATCTGCGAAGATGAGGAGATCAAAAAATCCACTCGTGAAAGTACCTTCTTTGATGGTGTTCACCACTCTGGTGTTTCCGATCTTTAGAATGAGCGCGTGAGAGATCTTCTCAGCTGTAGGCACCCATTCAAGTGACAGTGCGAATGAGAGAGAGACGACAATACCCACGAGAGCTACAAGTGGCATCGTCATTCTCTTGAGACTCACACCACTCGCCTTCATCGCAACGAGCTCACTGTCTGAAGACAAACGTCCGAAGCCCATGAGGATGGCTACTAGAAACGCAATGGGGATCGAATAAGGAAGGAAAAGGAGAGAAAGAAGGAGAAACATCTTGATGAGCACAGCCCAACCCACTCCATGAACAATGAAGAGCTCAGCAAGTCTTAAAAGTTGAAACATCAGAAATACAAACAGAAGAAAAAGCGTCGCTCCTACAAAAGGTCCGAAGACCTCCGAGAGAAGATAACGATCAACCGCCTTGAGCCTGAACTTAGTAAGCATTTTTGTGGATGAAGCCTCTCCACAAAGTATAAAACAAAATCTTCAAATCGAAGAGATAAGACCAGTTACGAATGTAATAAAGATCGCATTCAATACGCCGCTCGAGAGAAGTATTCCCCCTCCAGCCATTAATTTGAGCCCATCCCGTAATCCCAGCCTTCACTTTATGTCTCAGCATGTAGTGTGGGATCTCTCCACGGAATTGACTGACAAATACCGGACGCTCTGGCCTAGGACCCACGAGTGACATGTCTCCCACAAACACATTCCAAAACTGTGGAAGCTCATCAAGACTCGTCGATCTTAAGATTGTGCCGATAGAAGTCCTGCGATCATCGTTTTCTTTTGCCCAGACAGCACCTGTTTGTGTCTCAGCGTCTACTTTCATGGAACGGAACTTATACATTTTGAAAACTCTGCCATCTAATCCCATGCGCTCCTGAGAATAGAGAATGTCTCCGCGTGAAGTGAGCTTCACAGCGAGCGCGACTAGTCCTAACACAGGAGAGAGAACAACGAGTGCTATGAGTGAAAGCAAGATATCCGTAATCCTCTTCGCCATAAACCACCAGCCCTCAAGCGGTGAATCGTTGAGATTGAGAATCGGAATTCCATCGAACTCTTCGACTTCGCATCCCAGAGCAATATAAGCCTGCAAATCAGGCACTAATTTAATATCGATCGTTTCATCTTTGATTGCTGCGAGTACTTGTTCAAGTTGTGCGGATTGATGATGAGGAAGAGCGATTAAGATTTGGTCGATCTTCTGAGATTTCAGAACTTCAGAGAGTTTTGAATAATCACCACTCACTACTCCTACGAGTTCAAACCCCAGCTCAGGGAATCTCTTCAGTCGATAGATGAGCTCATCGAGCGACTTGCCTTCACCTACTGCTAAGATCGATCGAGTGAGCTTCCCTCTACTATGAATCGATCTCACTGCGTTTCTTAAGATCAATCTGAAAACAACTAAGCCAATGCCGCCAAGTACTCCGAAGTAAATCATCACCACTCTCGAGTACCGATACTCACTGATGAGATAAGTGAGAGTGAGGAACATCATGAGAGCGAAGAAGTGTGCCTTAAGGAGTAGAAGCGCTTCATCCGTACGACGAAGCATTCTCTTGGGTTGATAAACTCTGAGAGAATTGAAAACGATCATCCAAAGAAACAGAATCAACGGAAGAAGTGAGAGGTAAGTCGAGAATGGAGGAAACCCCTTCGTGACTTCGATGAGTGGAATATAAAATCTGAAAAAATACGCGGCGAGCCAAGCAGCTGAGATCACCAGAAGATCCGTGATTCTAAAAAGTCCGCCAATAATGGATTGATAACGCTTCAGCATAAAGAGCGCTTATGTTAATAAACAGAGACCGAGGTGTCAAAGCAATGTCAAATCGCATCAGTTTCGAAGTCAAATCATCTAGTACCGCGTCAAACACAGAAATCGTCGCTGTTTACCAAGATGGCTCAAAAAAACCCGTACTCCCTAAATCAGGGTTTCCAAAAACGCTCACCAAGTTTGTAGAGCGACTCAAGAAGAGCGGAGCTTTCTCAGCGGGCAACAGATCCACCCAATTTATCCGTTTCGGAGGTTCGAAGGGATCTGAGAACGTTCTCTTCGTAGGAATGGGTATCGCAAAAGACTCTTCTGCAGAACGAGCTCGTGGTGCTGGTGGAACAGCCTGCGTAAAACTTCTTGGCGAGAAAGCTGATAAAGTCACGATCTACGCTGATTCATTTGGTGAGAACGCTCTCGAACTAGCCGCCGCCTTCGTAGAAGGCATCGCACTCAGAGCATACAACTTTGATAAATACCTCTCTAAACGCGAAGACCTCTCTCTTACGAAAGTGACTTTGGTCACTGCGAACAAGAAACTCGCTGAAGAGCTAGGCGTGAAGCTCAAAGAAATTTCTGCGATGATTGATTCCGTCAATCTCGTCAGAGACTTCTCAAACGAACCTTCTAATATTGGAACTCCAGAATATTTTGCCAACCAAGCGAAGAAGCTTGCTCGCGAATACGGTGTGAAGTGCACTGTCATGAGCGAAGCTCAGTGCGTGAAAGAAAAAATGAACCTCTTCATCGGTGTAGGCATTGGATCTGACCGTGAAGGCAAAGTCGTCATTCTTGAGTACACACCTAAAGGCGTGAAGGATGCTAAGACGCTTGCTCTCGTTGGAAAGGGAATCACCTTCGATACAGGCGGTATCTCGATCAAGCCATCACTCCGCATGGAAGAGATGAAGCATGACATGACAGGTGCTGCGACCATGATCGGCGCAACTCTACTCGCCGCTAAACTCAAAGTCCCAACCAAGATTGTTTGTGTCGTTGGATTCACAGAGAACATGCCAAGCGGGACTGCGATTTGCCCAGGTAATATTATTTATGGCCGTAACGGCAAGTCTGTAGAAATCTTAAACACAGATGCTGAAGGCCGTTTGATCTTGGCTGATCTTCTCGACCTCGCTCAAGATTGGAAACCCGATGCGATCATCGACGCTGCAACTCTCACAGGTGCAGTCAGTGTCGCTCTCGGACGTCAAGCTTGCGCAATCTTAGGGAACGATGAAGACCTCATCGCTCAGACGATTGATGCAGGTAAGGCAGTAGGAGAGCGCATTTGGCAGCTTCCTCTTTGGGATGAATACTTTGAAGATATGAAATCAGAATGCGCTGATATGAGAAACGTCGCTAACGATGCTCAAGGGGGCACCATTCGCGGAGCAATCTTCATGAAACAATTCATCAAACCAGGAATGAAGTGGGCGCATCTCGATATCGCAGGAACCGCAACCGATATGGGACATATTCCTTACTATCCACGTAAAGGTGCTGCTGGGATTTATGTCCGTTCACTCGTTGAACTCGCAAAACGCTTTTAAGGTTTAAGACTTATGAATGATTTTAGAATTTCAAACGCCTCTCAATTCGAAGGCAAGATTGTCACTGTTCAAGGCTGGGTTTACAATATGCGAAGCTCAGGCAAGATCAAGTTCCTCATGACTCGCGATGGAAGCGGAATCATGCAAGGAGTATTGGTTAAAGGTGAATGCTCGGATGAGAGTTTCGATCTCTTCGAGAAACTCACTCAAGAATCTTCAGTCCAAGTTACGGGTGTGGTGAGAAAAGATCCACGCGGCAACTTCGAATTAGGTGTTCAGAAAATCGATCTCATCACCATGGCAGATGCGTATCCCATCTCACTCAAAGACCACGGTGTTGAATTCCTCATGGAGAATCGCCACCTCTGGATTAGAAGCCAGAAACAATGGGCGACCCTCCGAGTACGCTCCGAGATCATTCACACCATTCATGAGTTCTTCCACAAGGAAGGATTCGTTCACTTCGACGCTCCGATTCTTACTCCGTCTTCGTGTGAAGGAACTTCTACTCTCTTCTCTACCAACTACTTCGATGAGAAAGCATTCCTCACTCAATCCGGTCAGCTCTACGGCGAAGTGGGCGCAATGGCGTTTGGGAAAATTTACGTCTTCGGTCCAACCTTCCGTGCTGAGAAGTCTAAGACTCGTAAGCACCTCACTGAATTCTGGATGGTCGAGCCAGAAGTCGCATTCGCAAACCTCGCAGACAACATGGATCTAGGTGAAAAGTTTGTAGAGTACGTTGTAGGGACTGTTGTCGAGAAGTGTGGCAAAGAACTCAAAATCCTTGAGCGCGACCTCAAGGAATTAGAAACGATCCGTGGTCCATTCCCACGCATCTCCTATGATGAAGCAATCAAGATCCTAGAGAAGCGCGGAGTAGGAATCCCTTGGGGTGAAGACTTCGGTGCTCCTCACGAGACTGCTCTTGGTGAAGAATTCGGCAAGCCCGTGTTTGTTCATCACATGCCTGCTGAGATTAAGGCATTCTACTTCAAACAATCCGACACTGTCGGTGGCCCTGGAGTTACTGGCAACGGTAAGTATGCACTCGGTTGCGATCTCATCGCTCCTAAAGGATACGGAGAGATTATCGGCGGTGGTCAGCGTGAAGAGAGCGTCGATGCGCTTAAGCGCAGAATCGCCGAGCACAAACTCGATGAGAAAGATTACTCCTGGTACCTAGACATGCGTAGATTTGGTTCCGTTCCTCATTCAGGATTTGGATTGGGAGTTGAACGTACGGTCGCTTGGATCACTGGAGCTGAGCACGTTCGCGAAACCATTCCATTCCCACGAATGCTCAACACATTGAGACCCTAATGCCTCACGGATTAAACATTGTTCTCATCGAACCCGAAATTCCACAGAACACAGGCACCATTGGTCGTCTGTGTTTAGGAATCGGTGCCACACTTCATCTCGTTGAACCCATGGCATTTGAAATCACTGACACTAAGCTCAAACGCGCAGGCCTCGATTACTGGGAGCATCTCACCGTGGTGAAGCACAAGAGCATTGATGAGTTTCTCTCGTCACTACCAGAGAATGCTGAGCTAGTTTTCTTAGAGACTCGCGGCGGAAGAACTCTCTATGAACATACGTTCAAGCCTGGTTCGTATTTGATCTTCGGCAAGGAAACTTTTGGACTACCGGATTGGCTCCTCAATAAGTACGCATCTCAGACCGTAAGAATTCCCATCTACGATGCTAGGGTACGATCGTTTAATCTTTCAAACTCTGTCAGCGTTGCTGCATATGAAGCCATCAGACAACTCGAGAGCTAGGGCACTTCTCATTGAGGCAAAGCTTTAGGAGTATGAGCGCTTTTGTTTGTATTAAAATCCCACACTTCTTCTGATAGTTGAGCATAACAAGGAACGGGTGGAGAAGGCGGAGGATTGAGATCTAAGAGCAACTTTGCTCGTTTACCTGATTCTTTATATCCATCTCGTGAAGCAATCATTTGAAAAACAGATCTGACATCATGATCGTTTAATCTTACTTTTAAAATTTCTAGTATCGTGATTTTAAGTTGTTCAGGATACCAACCCTGACTCACAATATAGAGAAGTGAGTTTTTAATGTGTTGAAGAGAAACTCTCAGTCCTAAAATATGAGCGGCCTGAATTCTGTCTCCAAGATTTGCAAAATGATTTCGAACTGTTTCATTTAACTTGTTTATGACTTGAGGACTTTGGTCGAGCAGATCTGGGACTATTTCATAAACAGCAAAACTCAATGCCTGAGGTGGGTACTGAGCGAAAACCAAATCAATCAAATAACTTCTTACAAAGGAATTTCCCGCCACAGACTTTAGTGCTCGTACGGCAGAAATTCTCAAATCTAAATCCGCAGAATAAGATCTAGCAATCTCAAGTAACTTTGATTGAGCTGCTGGATGATGCGAAACGGCTCCCAAAACATAAATGGCTCTGTATTTTTTATCTGAGTCACTAAAACTTGATGAGGCATCGAGAAGTGCATTTTTAAATATATTCATTTCTGAAATTTTAACTAATCTTTTTGTTTCAAGCTTCCCCATAAGATCCACTCTCAACATCAAATCAATCGATTGATCCAAAGCTAGTGTTTTTGCAAGTTCAAGTTCCTCTACTGAAAGTAGACCAAATTGACTTAATGCAATCATGATTCTTGTTCTGAGGGAGATGTTTTTGTCTCGCATCATCTGCAACAGCTCTTCTTTGAGAAAAGCCATTTGAGCAATGAATTCAATAATCATAGGCCTCTGATCCGTCTTAATAATATCGATAAAATACGGCTTCATTTCGGAAAGATTTGGAGATTGAGAGAGAGCCTCAAGAGCTATCAGAGTACAAACTTCACTTACTGCAGTACTTGCAAGCACTGATATAAAAAGCTTTTGTACATCTGGATACTTCATGCCATAGGACAAAGTTTCAAGTGCTGCTCTACGAATTCCTTCATCGATTTCGATGTCGTTACCGCCAGTCACTGACATAATCAGTGCTTTTCTCACAACTTCATGGTGAAGATGAGTTTTCATTCGCATAATCGCACTCATTCTCAGCTGGGTCCAAGGGTGGTAAAGGATCACCCAACCAATTGATCCCATCATGAAGAAGGGGTTTGAATCTTGCTCTCGGTATTGCGTGCGAGAACGACCACTATTCCATTTCCCTTGGTCATAAAGACTTCTAGAATCTGGAGATCCTAAAACCTCCCAAGCTTCTTGAATGTTTTGAAAGTCTGCTGTGATTGATAGTTCTTCTTCGGGAGATTCTGCCTTTTTTTTATCTGGATGAAACTGCAAAGCTGCTCGCTTATAGGAACGCTTGAGCTCAGCATCACTCATTGTTTTTTCAGCGCCCAGACGCTCGTAATAATTCTCGCTTTGAGGCTTGGGAACTAACTCCGCAGCTTCAAGTGAACACACCAATGTAATGATTGAAAGAAACATCACTTTTACTTATCGGCGTGAGAATGTTCAATGTTGAGACATCGTCAATTTTTTGACACAGACTTATAAATTAAGATTTTAATTAAGGAATGACTCATTCAAAGTCGATAAAGTAGTAATAAATATGCACTTCTTGAGCGTTCTTCAGAAGCTTTTGATCCCGATCCTCTTCATCACATTCTATGTGTTTGAGCCGCTCTATGCAGCTCGTAGAATTCCCAAGAACCGCACTAAACATTTCATCGACAACCTCAAGCTTGTCTTTATCAATCTCTTAATCCTCTCCATTGGTGCAAGTTTTATCATTTCGCTAGCTCGTGGTTGCGAAGACATTCAGTTTGGTTTACTTCACTTCATCCCTCACGGTAAGAACAACATCATCTTTGCCTTGATAGGAATTTTTCTCTACGACCTAGTGAACTATGGAGTGCATCGTCTTTATCATACTGTAGATTTTTTCTGGACGATTCATAGAGTTTATCACGCAGACACTTACATCGATGTTTCAACTGGATTTAGATTACATCCGCTTGAGTCAATTTTTCGAGTAGCTATACAAACAACAGCTGTTGGACTTCTAGGAATCCCACCTCTCTCACTTGCTCTCTACGGGGTTGTGGCCGTGACTTGCATTCTCTGGTCTCATTCCAATATCGAGAAGGTGAATCAGAAGTGGTGGCACTACTTAGAAAAACTTGTTGTTATGCCTGATGTTCAAAGAGTTCATCATTCTGCACTGAGGAAACACCATGATAATAATTATGGAATTGCGTTTGTGATTTGGGATCGCCTTTTTGGAACTTATCTCTCACCCAAGGAGGTTACCGGTAATTTTGAAATTGGTCTAAAAGGTTACGATGATAATTTAGGTTTCGTAGAACTGATCAAAGACCCCATGATGCCTCCTAAGCATACGGGATAAAAGCACAACTCGGTTGAATTACTTTTTCTCGCCTTCGCCTGAACTCGAGCCTAACCCAGGACTTCCGAAATCAGAACTCGCTTTGAGAAGTTCTTGAACTTCTGGATCATTATCAAAGTCCACCTTTGGAATTTCTGCTGCTCCGCTCTTAACGATATTGTTCTGAAGGAGACGAATCGTTTCGTTTGCTTTTCTCAAACGTGTCGCCACACAACCCATGATGGTTTGAAGGTACTTAGGTACTGCCTTGTAGGTCGCATCGAGAGAACTAAAGTCGATCTCTTGAGCATAGACATCGCCCAAAGCCACTGCTGAAGCACTGCGTGACTGTCTATCGAAGAACGAGAGCTCTCCGATGACTTCGTTTGCATGAACTTTTGCGATTTCAATGTAGGCAGATCCCTTTGCTTTGCGAATACTTACCGCTCCGCGTGTAATTACATAAATACACTGCGAGGGGTCGCCTTCTTTGAATAAATACTCACCATTTTTGAAGACGCGTTCTACCGCTGCCATACTTTAAATTTGCAGCACTATAGAGTTGCTGCCAAGCGGAAACATCGATTAATCTAGAGGCATATGATTACAAATAAATTAAAAGCTCATTTTGCGGATTACTCTGCTTATCATCGCACCAAAGGCAACCAATACAGTCACTATATTGGCATTACATTGATTGTTATGACGCTCTTAGGACTACTCTCTCAAATCAAAGTGGGTCCTACGGATGCCGGTGTTCTTCTATGGGCTGGTGCAATTGGATATTGCCTCTCCATCGACTGGAAAATCACTATCCCCTATTCCTTCGTCATCTTGGGTTTCTACTTCTTCGGTCGCCAGCTTCCGAGCAATATCGCTTGGACATTGTTTGTCATTGGCTGGATCGCTCAAGGCATCGGCCACTACGTCTACGAGAAGAAGTCTCCTGCCTTCTTCACCAACTTAAAACATGTGTTCATTGGTCCTCTTTGGATTTTTGCCAAAGCGGTGGGCTATGGTAGTGTGCGCTCATAGAGGAAACTCATGAGCGACGAATCAATAACTGAGAAAAAAGCCCCAGGCCCTACTACTGATCTGAAAGACATGAATGATCTCGTGTCGCTCTGTAAGCGAAGGGGATTTGTATTCCCTAGTAGCGAGATCTACGGCGGCATCACTGCTTGCTGGGACTATGGTCCACTTGGCATTGAAGTGAAGCGCAACGTGAAGGAACTCTGGTGGAGAGCTATGACGGACAGAGCAGACGTCGAAGGTCTCGATGCTGCGATCCTCATGCACCCAAAAACTTGGGAAGCTTCAGGTCACGTCTCAGGTTTCGTCGACCCACTCGTCGATTGTAAAAACTGCCGCGCGAGATTCCGCGCGGATCAAATCGATAAGACTAAGTACAAACCCAACGAATGCCCATCTTGCGGCAAATTCGGAACACTTACAGAGCCTAGACAATTCAACCTCATGTTCAAAACATTCATGGGACCACTTGAAGAATCTGCGTCGGTTGTTTATCTAAGACCAGAAACCGCTCAAGGGATCTATGTCAACTTCCTCAACGTACATCAATCGGCTCGTCAGAAGGTTCCGTTCGGGATCGCTCAGATCGGAAAAGCATTCCGAAACGAAATCACTCCCGGTAATTTTATTTTCCGTACTCGTGAATTCGAACAAATGGAAATGCAGTTCTTCGTAAAGCCAGGAACCGACATGGAATGGTTTGAGAAGTGGAAGAAAACCCGTATCGATTGGCACCTTGCTAACGGAATCAGAAAATCCAAACTCAGATTCCACCAACACAAGGATGGCGAACTTGCTCACTACGCTAAGGCAGCCTTCGACATCGAGTATGAATTCCCATTCGGATGGCAGGAGCTAGAAGGTATTCACAATCGTTCGGACTTCGATCTGAAGCGCCACCAAGAATTCAGCGGCAAGAAGTTAGAGTACTTCGATGAAGTGGGTCGCGAACGTTACATCCCTTATGTCGTAGAGACTTCAGCAGGATGTGATCGCACTCTACTCGTAGCTCTCGCAGATGCCTATCGCACCGACGGAGATCGTATTTGGATGCAGCTTCATCCGAACTTGGCTCCTTACAAAGTCACTGTGTTCCCACTCATGAAGAAGCCTGATCTCCTCGAGTTCAAGGACAAGGTCTTCAATGATGTGAAGAAGAAATATCGCGCCACTCAGGATGATGCTGGCTCAATAGGAAAACGTTACCGAAGACAAGACGAAATCGGCACGCCCTTTGGAGTAACCATCGATTATGACTCTCTCTCGAACAACACCGTCACGATCCGCCACCGCGACAGCATGGCGCAAGAAACAATCCCAGCAGAAAAACTCACGAGTTACATCGAAGAAAAAATTGCTGGATACAAAGTTGTCGACTAAGAGCAAGACTCTTAAAGGCAAATATGTATTCTACTTTGGTGATAAGCGTGCTGAAGGTTCTGAGGATCAGAAGTCTCTCTTAGGTGGCAAAGGTGCAAACCTTCATGGAATGACGAAGCTTGGTCTTCCCGTTCCTCCTGGATTCACGATCACTACTGAGATCTGTGATTACTTCTACAAAAACAAACAAACTTACCCTAAGGGTGTCGACCTCCAAGTGAAGGCCGCGATCTCAAAAGTTGAAACCTCCATGAAACGTGGATTCGGTAAGCGCAAGAAGCCACTTCTTGTTTCCGTACGCTCAGGCGCTAGAGCTTCGATGCCTGGAATGATGGACACGATTTTAAACCTAGGTCTGAACGATGAGACAGTATTGGGACTCATTGAAGAATCCAAGGACCCAAGATTCGCTTACGACTCTTACCGTAGATTCATCGCGATGTATTCTGATGTGGTACTGGGTGTGCATACCAATTGCTTCGAAGGCGCTCTCGAAGAAGCAAAGCTTGCTCGCGGAATAGAGCTTGATACAGAGCTCAGTGCTGATGATCTCAAACAACTCGTCACTGAATACAAAAAGATCGTCCGAATGAACGGTAAGGAATTCCCTGAAGATCCTTGGGAACAACTCTGGGGAGCAGTAGGCGCAGTGTTTGGCTCTTGGATGAGTCCAAGGGCTATCACTTACCGAAGACTCAACTCCATTCCAGAGTCTTGGGGTACAGCGGTCAATATCCAAGCCATGGTGTTTGGTAACATGGGAGACGATTGCTCCACAGGTGTTGCCTTCACGCGTGATCCTTCGACGGGTGAGAAGAAGTTTTTTGGTGAGTTCTTAATCAATGCTCAAGGCGAAGATGTGGTTGCTGGAGTGAGAACTCCTCAGTCCATTGAGAAGCTGAAGCTCATCATGCCCAAGCCCTACAAAGAGTTAGTTGCGGCTTATCAGAAACTAGAGAAGCACTACCGCGATATGCAAGACATTGAGTTCACGATCGAGCGTGGACGTTTCTTCATGCTTCAGACTCGAACAGGCAAGCGCACAGCAGCAGCTGCGATGAGAATCGCAGTAGAAATGGTGAAAGAGAAACTCATCACACGAAATGAAGCGATCATGAGAGTGAACCCTGATCAGATTGATCAGCTCCTCCATCCCATGTTAGATCCCAAGGCCGATAAGAAAATCATCGCTAAGGGTCTTCCTGCTTCTCCGGGAGCAGCTACAGGTCAGATCGTATTTGATTCTGACGATGCTGAAGCATGGTCCAAGCAAGGTAAGAAAATCATTCTCGTACGTCTCGAAACATCTCCTGAAGACATTCACGGCATGTCTGTAGCAGAGGGAATCCTCACTGCTCGTGGAGGCATGACTTCTCACGCTGCAGTTGTCGCGCGCGGAATGGGTAAGCCCTGCGTCTCAGGCTGTGGAGCACTGAAGATCGGTGAGAAAACAAAAACATTGTCTATTGACTCTCTCGTTCTCAAAGAAGGCGAATGGGTCACCATCGATGGAGCTACTGGAGAAGTCATCTTAGGCAAGGTTCCAACTATTCTTCCAGTGATGAGTAAGTACTTCAAGGAACTCATGAGCTGGGTTGATGAAGTGCGAACTCTCAAGGTTCGCACCAATGCTGATACACCACAGGATTCTAGAGTTGCTCGCGACTTCGGTGCTGAAGGCATCGGACTCTGTAGGACTGAGCACATGTTCTTCGAACCCTCACGTATTGAAGCCGTGAGAGAGATGATCCTAGCCGATAGTGAAGCTGCGAGGAAACAAGCGCTAGCCAAGATCCTCCCCATGCAGAAGGAAGACTTTAGACAGATCTTCCGTGAGATGAAGGGACTCCCTGTCACGATCAGACTTCTTGATCCACCTCTTCATGAGTTCATTCCACATACAGACGAAGATCTTCAAACTCTGTCGGAAGCAATTCACGTCACTTTTGATCGCTTGAAACAGAAGGCTGAGAACCTTAAGGAATTCAACCCGATGTTAGGCCACCGCGGATGCCGTCTTGGGATTAGCTTTCCTGAGATCTACATCACTCAGATCAGAGCGATCATCGAAGCAGCATGTGAGCTCGTGCGCGATGAGAAGTTTGAAATCATTCCTGAGATCATGATTCCACTCGTAGGAGACTACCGAGAGCTCAAGTTTGTTTCAGAATTCTGTAAGCGTGAGGCGGAATCCATTATTGCCAGGTTCAAGGAGCAGAATAAGAAGTTCAAACTCCAGTATCTCATTGGTACCATGATCGAGCTTCCAAGAGCTGCACTCACTGCTAGCGAGATTGCAGACGAGAATCTCGGCAATGCAGAGTTTTTCAGCTTCGGAACGAATGATCTCACTCAGACGACTTATGGTTTATCTCGTGATGACTCAGGAACATTCCTCAAAGATTATTTGGAGAACAAGATTTACGAGCAAGATCCCTTCGCAGCACTCGATCCAGTGGGTGTGAGTAGACTGATGGAGTTAGCAGTGACCGAAGGCCGCAAGAAGCGCACTGGACTCAAAATTGGAATCTGTGGTGAACATGGTGGAGAGCCAAGCTCCATTAAAATCTGTCACGACATGGGATTAGATTACGTGAGCTGCTCACCTTACCGAGTTCCGATCGCAAGACTTGCTGCTGCGCAAGCCGAGATACAAAGCCAAAAAAGGCTGTGAATACAATTCAATTTTTCTCACGCCTGCCGCCAGCACAGCGCGCTCACGCACAGGGCAAAAGTCTAATCTTTTCACTTGCTTATCTCCTCTCTCGGGATTAACTTGCACTCCGCTTTAGTCAGAACGTTTGGGGGGAATAAACGGTTTTGAATACGCACGTCGCGCTCGCACGCAAGTGGAGACCGGCGCAGTTTTCCGACATCGTCGGACAGTCTGCTGTCGTTCGAACACTTATTAACGCTGTAAGATTGGACAGGATTCATCCTGCGTACCTATTCACAGGCTCACGTGGCGTGGGTAAAACCTCCATCGCTAGAATCTTCGCCAAGGCCTTAAGATGCGAAAACCGCATCATGACAGAGACTGATGTCCGTTCTTGCGACAAGTGCTCTCAGTGCTTAGAGATCGCAACTTCACGCTCCATGGACGTAATCGAAATCGACGGCGCCTCCAATAACGGTGTCGATGCTGTGAGAGACATCCGCGAGAACGTTCGTTTCATGCCATCCACTGGCACTCGTAAAGTTTATATCATCGATGAAGTGCACATGCTCACCACTGCAGCATTCAATGCACTCTTAAAGACTCTAGAAGAACCACCGGCACACGTCGTATTCGTATTCGCAACGACTGAGCCTCACAAGATTCCAAGCACTGTTCATTCACGTTGCCAAAGATTCCATTTCCAACGTGGATCATCTGCACAGCTTCAAACACTCCTTACAGGAATACTCAAGTCCGAGAACGTTCAATGTGAGACCGCAGCACTGAGCCTTATCTCGAAGGCCGCTGATGGCAGCATGAGAGATTCGCTCTCACTTCTCGATCAGATCATTGCGTTCTCTGGAGACAAGATCACTGTGGGTTCCGCTCGAGAGAGCTTGGGACTCATTGAGAGCCAACTCGTGATTCAAGTTCTACGTGGTGTGCTCGATCGTAAGATCGAAGCTGCTCTTGCAGCCACAGGCACTGCGTTTGAATCGGGTCATGATCTTAAGATTCTACTGAAAGACCTCATTGAGTACTTACACGGAGTCATCCTGTGCAAACTCAAGATTGAGAAGCCTCAGACGCTTGAGATCTCTGATGAAGATTGGTCAGAGCTTGCGAAGCTTTCAGCCTCACGTGATCTTGAAGAGCTAGAGCTCATCTTCCAAGTATTCCATCATGGCTATGAGACGCTGGTGAGATCTCCACATCCTAAGGTTGCTCTTGATCTCATTCTCATTAAATGTGCGACAGCTGAGGCTCTGATTCAAATCGGAGACGAGCCAGCACAAGCAAAAACAATTACAGCAACTACACCAGTAGCAAGGTCCGCACCTACAACTGTAGTTGCTAAGCAAGACACTGCGGTAGCGAAGCCCGTTACTGTTTCGGCTCCTACTGCACCTGCACCCGTTCAAGCAACCTTCTCTGGACCGAAGTCTTGGGAAGGCTTCGTACAGTTCGTCAGGACTCAACGTCCGCTCGTAGGTTCATTCTTAGAACACGCTGCAGCTGGGATCCCATCAGAGACAGAACTTGAGATCGCGTTCAAACCCGAGGATGGTTACAAGAAGGATCAGCTCAAGTCCAAGCTCTACATGGATACGCTAGGCGCACTCATCCAGACTTATTTTGGCAAGCCATTGAAACTCGTACTCTCGACACGCGATCAAGCAGTTGGTGGCGAGAGCATGGCTGAGAAGAAGGAACGCGAAATCAAAACCAAAGAAAAACTAGCACGCGATACAGCTCTCAATGATCCTATTATCAAAGAAGCCAAGGCACTCTTCGGTGCTGAGCTTGGACCTATTGAACTTCTAGAGCCAGGGGAGACAAACCATCGATGAACATGCGCCATGATGCATTTTCAAAATTGGTTTTCGAATTATCTAAACTTCCGGGCATTGGTGAGAAAACAGCAACAAGACTGGGCTACTATATTCTGAAGCAGCCTGAGACTTACGCGATGTCTCTCTCGGATGCGATTCAGACTGCGCGAACGAAGATTGGCATGTGCGAAAGCTGCATGACTCTCACTGACGCAACGATTTGTTCGATTTGTTCTGACTCATCAAGAGACCGATCCTCAATCTGCGTTGTAGAACGTCCGGTCGATGCTGGATCAATTGAGAAAACCACCGCACACAAGGGTCTCTATCATATTCTTCACGGTGTACTCTCGCCACTCGATGGTATCGGTCCAGAGGAACTTAAGATTCGCGAGCTCCTCACCAGAATTCAAAGCAGCACTATTCCTGTGAAAGAATTGATTCTCGCAATCAATCCATCTGTGGAAGGTGAAGCCACTGCGATTTATCTTTCTAAATTGATCAGACCTCTCGGCGTGAAGATCACCAGACTCGCTCACGGAATCCCTATCGGCGGATTACTGGAGTACACAGACAGAGAAACCCTCATGAGCGCACTCCAAAACAGATTGGAGCTTGTGTGAGTTTTATCAATTACGCTTCAAAAGAAATTAACTGTAAGATCATATATTATGGCCCTGGGCTCAGTGGTAAAACTACCAACGTGCAATACATTTACGACCAGACTACGGAAGAGCAAAAAGGAAAGCTCGTTTCTCTCAGCACTGAGAACGAGCGCACACTCTTTTTTGATTTCTTGCCACTCTCTGTAGGAGAAGTCAGAGGTTACCAAACCCGTTTCCATCTCTACACCATTCCAGGCCAAACCTTCTATGATGTGTCACGTGACTTCATCATCAAGGGAGTGGACGGAATTGTTTTCGTAGCAGATTCGCAGGCAGAACGGATGGAAGCCAATATTGAAAGTTTTGATTCTTTAAAACAAAGTCTAGAGAGACAGGGGTACGACATTTATCGAATTCCTCTCGCGTTCCAGTGGAACAAGAGAGATTCGGGAACAACGATACCTGTTTATGAACTGGAGAACACTCTCAACGTCATAAAAAAGCCATCTTTTGAGGCCATTGCCAACCAAGGCAAAGGAGTGATGGAGACGTTAACGAGTGTTTGTATGAGTGTAATCAATGATCTCAAAGGGGGACAAACATGAGAAAGACAGACCTGATTAAGTTTAAAAAGCTGTTTGAATCACAGAGGAGCAACCTGCTGTACAATGACCGAGTGATTCGCGAAGATTTTATTGTGCAAGAAGAAGAAAAGTTTGATGAAGTCGATCAGGCTACTACTGATACTGAGCAGTCCATGAAAATGAGACTGAGGAATCGCGAGATTCTACATCTCAAGAAAATTGACCTTGCTCTACAAAGAGTAGAAGAAGGTATCTTCGGACTTTGCGAAAACTGTGAAGAAGCTATTGAGATGAAACGCCTTCAAGCACGTCCTACTGCGACTCTCTGCTTAGGATGCAAAGAAGACGAAGAACGAAAAGAAATGCTCACTGCTGTCGGACGCGCTCCGAAGAGTTTGGGCAATTCACTTAGAGTTTAATTAGTCTATTGACTTCTTTTTGAATGAGATGAGGCGATAGGAGTGCCTCTGAGAGTTCTTTCTTAGCTCTTAATCTGGTTTTAAGTAGGTCCGGTGAGTCTGATTCTGACTTCTTAGAATATTCAGTAATCGCTTTTAGAAACAAAGTTTGCGAATGGACTCGTGCAATACATTGGTAGAGCTCTGATTTTTCAGTGACTTCTTTTTTTGCACCACGCATATACTGAGAGAGCTCAATACTACAGAAATTCTTCACTCGATTATCGTGGTCTGAATCAGGGACATAGGTCTCACGGTACTTTCTGTACCATTCCACAAACCCATCTTCTTCTGACTTGAGTTTGAGTTCACGTTTTTTAATCTGATCGTCATACCCACTCACGCACTTAGTACCGTCAGTGAACTCTATCCCACTGAAGACCTTGTCTTTGATGAGGTTGTATTTATTGATATTGAGCTTCTTGAGTTCCTCAGGAGCATATCGATAAAACGTAATTGAATCTGCGAAGTCCTCTTCGCTGTTTCTTTCTCCCCATGTTGAGATGGATTCACTTTGAGTGTTGTATTCACTCCAATCTTTTGAATTTGAAATTAATTTTTTGAAGTTAATTCTGTGACCGATTTCATGAAATAAAATGAGCTCTCGTTTTGTTTGAGATATCTTAAACCACTTCTCATAGAGAGTGATGTGAGCATTGGCATAGATTCCTCCGTCAGCTCCTGTTTCTTTGAGTTTCTTGTCTTCCTCGATATCCTCAGGTCTGACCGTTCCTGGTTTATATTTTACGAGTGGGATGTTCTTCTCGAAGTGAAGCACTGATTGTGGATAGCTTGAAAGCATTAAGAGAAGCTCATCTATCTCTGTTGATTCATACTGAACCAAGTTTTCTTCTTGAAAATGAGATCCGTTAAAACCAAACTTAAGAAGCATGAAGAGGTGCTTGTCACTGGTATTGCCGAATACTTTTTTGGCTGCACATCTTGCGTCCTCGCATTCATCTGGATAAGGAAGTCGAATGAGACTCTGAAACGCTTCTAACATCGCGGCGGGATCAGAACTTCTTTCGTTCAAATACTCATTGATCTCTTGATCTGTAAATTTCTTAGTTCGTCTACAATACGCAGTACGGACTTTTGAGTTGAGAATCTCGTCTCTAGCTTGTTGAGTTGCCTTATACGAGATGTTCTTTAAATCTTCTAGATTCGAATGGAGAGTCGATTTCTTATTCAACGAGCACCTTGATTCTGCCCGTAAATCCTCGTAACCCACTAAAATTATGAGAAAAACCAAAACTTTGATAATCTGAGAGGTATCTAAGCCCACCCTACCTTTTCGGCATAATTCAGTCCCTTTTTGACACCTTTTCATAGTCCTTTACCCATTATTCACACCCATATTTACACTCTATGAACCCACTAAATACTAACTGTATGAAATTATTAGGTTTTAGTTTTGGCACGCGGATCGCAATACTGAATATCTGTGAAGACCTAAAGAGTGGGGCTCTCAAAGGTAAACGAAACGAAAAAGGAAAGAAGTAAGGAGAATTAAAATGGAAACTCAAAAACTAACATGGTTCAAAAATTGGTTCGAAGCACAACGTGAAACTCTCGTTCAAACATACACTTCGGCTCAAAATGAGTTCTCCATTTCCAAGGATGAATTAGCAGATGAGATGGATCTCACCTCCTATGAGCTAGAGCAGTCGATGCGAATGAGACTGAAAGCTCGTGAGAATCTGTTCATCAAAAAAATCGATGAAGCACTACTGAGAATTTCAGACGGAAGTTTTGGTCATTGCAAGGATTGTGATGACGAAATCGATGTCCGGAGACTGGAAGCGAGGCCGACCGCAACTCAATGTGTCTCTTGCAAGGAAGCATCAGAACACAAAGAGTCTATCCACATCGACGGACTCATGAGTAAGAGCTTAGGCAAAAGAATAACTTTGGTAGCTTAAGATTTTTAAGGTGCTCAGGATGAGCTCCTCAACTGCAAGGATGCTGAAACTAGACAAGTTTTGTATTTCCCAGGAGCTTCTCGTGAAACAGCTGCGCTGTTCCCCGCGAAGCTCACCCCATAGATAGAAGCACAAAAGGCCTAAGAGAATTTCTCTTAGGCCTTCGTTTTTTTGTAAGTAAAAAAAGAGTAAGCAGCTGCACTCGATCGCTTCGAGATCCACCGCAGTTGCTTATGCTTCAGCTGAATCTTGATTCTGACGGCGAAGGTATGTTGGAATATCGTACTCATCATCCGTGAGATTGGTGATCCCTAGCCTCTGAGCAATCGCACGAGCGCGCGCTAGATCCGAACCTTGCTCTACTTGTTTTGCAGCAGCGGGTGCTGGTGGAGGAACAATAGCTCTTGGAGCTGCTACTTCTACCACCGGAACGGAAGCAGCCATAACAACAGGCTCACTCACTGCGAATGAAGCAGGTGTGAACAATTGTGCAGCTGCTTGCTGAACTTGAGCTGAGTTCTGAGCCAATAACTCACTAGACTCTCTTACTTGAATGCTTTCGGTTCCAAGTCCTGTTGCAATCACAGTGACTTTGACTTTGTCATTCATGGTTTCATCGATCACTGTTCCAAAGATGATTTCAGCATCTTCATGTGCAGCTTCCATGATCAGCGTTGTCGCTTCATTGACTTCATGGATGCTCAAGTTAGAGCTACCTGTGATGTTAATGATGATACCTGTTGCTCCATGGATGGAGATGTCTTCAAGAAGTGGAGAAGAGATTGCGTTTGTCGCAGCTTCCACAGATCTATGTTCGCCATCTCCGTAACCGATACCCATGAGTGCCAAGCCTTTGTTCTGCATGATCGTGCGAACGTCAGCGAAGTCACTATTGACAAGACCGGTGTGATTGATGAGGTCAGAGATCCCTTGGACAGCATTCAGTAGCACTTCATCAGCGCGTTTGAATGCATCCACCATTGAGAGAGTTGATCCTGAGATCGCAAGCAATCTTTGGTTAGGAATGATGATGAGTGAGTCAACGAACTCTCTCAATGCTGCAACTCCAAGGAGAGCAGACTTTGAGCGTTTGCGTCCCTCGAATTGGAATGGCTTTGTGATGACTCCCACTGTGAGTGCGCCAAGTTCTTTTGCGATCTTAGCAACAATCGGAGCAGCACCTGTTCCAGTTCCACCACCCATACCTGCAGTGACGAACACCATGTCTGCTCCTGTTAAGACTTCCGAGATTTTTGCATAGTCTTCGAGAGCTGCTTTTCTACCGATTTCAGGATTAGCGCCTGCGCCTAAACCTTTCGTCAGCTCCTGACCGATTGGAATTTTAACCTGTGCAAGAGAAGCTTCGAGAGCTTGTCTGTCAGTATTAGCGGTGATGAATTCAACACCCGTTAAACCCATACGAATCATTGTATTAACGGCATTACATCCGCTACCACCTACACCCACCACTTTTATTTTTGCACCCAAATGTGCAGCTTGTTCAATTTCAAACATACGTTTACTTAGCCTCCTTGCTTGATCGAATGTTAGTTAAAAAAGATCCTTAATCCACGACTGCATCGATCCTTTGACTTTGTCGTAAATATTATTTTCTCTTATCGGAAACCTGGTTTTAATGACTTGTCTTGCTCCGTACTTCGTAAGTCCTACTCCTGTTGCAAACTTTGGAGAGTTCACGACATCATAGAGCCCGCCTACACCGTAGGGAAGGCCACGCTTTACAGGCATTTCAAAAATAGTTTCTGCTAGCTCTGGCATTCCTTCTAATAGTGAAGAACCACCGGTGATCACTACTCCTCCAGCGAGGAGATTGAGATAACCAGCCTTCATGACTTCGTTTTGAATGAGTGTGAAGATTTCTTCTACTCTAGGTTCTATGATTTCGGCGAGAAGTCTTCTTGATACGGTGCGCGATCTGCGTCCACCTACTCCAGCGACTTCAATCGTCTCATCAGGCTTCACAAGTGAAGCGAGAGCAGATCCATAAGTTACTTTTATTTTCTCAGCTTCATGAGTCGGAGTTCTGAGACCTGCAGAGATATCACTGGTTAAGTGGTTCCCACCTATCGCAAGAACTCCCGTGTAGACGACAGCACCATCTTTGAATATGGCAATGTCACTGGTACCGCCGCCGATATCAATGAGTATGACTCCCAAGTCTTTTTCATCAGAAGTGAGAACGGCTTCAGAAGATGCGATCGGTTGTAGACAAATTTCAGATACATTTAAGCCCGCCTTGTTTGCACATTTAATAATGTTTTGAGCTGAAGATACTGCACCTGTTACGATATGAACTTTGGATTCGAGACGAGTACCACTCATTCCGATTGGGTCTCTTATTCCATCTTGATCATCTAAAATAAATTCTTGTGGGATTACGTGAATCACTTCGCGATCCAGTGGAATGGCCATTGCTTTTGCAGCATCGATTACGCGATTCACATCAGACTCAGTGATTTCCTTGTCTTTCACAGCGACAATGCCGCTTGAGTTGAAAGACTTAATATGCCCACCCGCAATCCCTACATAGACGTTGGAAATTTCCATACCTGCCATGAGTTCTGCTTCTTCGATGGCTTGAGTGATGCTTTTTACGGTGCTCTCAATATTAACAACAACACCTTTTCTGAGACCATTAGAAGGAGCTGTTCCAATTCCAACAATATCAATTCCCTGAGAACCCTCTGCATTCAAGGCGATTTCGCCCACGATGCAGCAAATCTTTGTAGTGCCGATATCTAAACCGACAACGAAATCCTTCTTAGACATAATGACTAGTCCCTTCCTTGGTAACTCGGCAAAATTTGCTTCCTATGTCAATTTTATGAACCTGGATGAGTTCTGACAACTATTTTTTTGCCATTTCCGACAAATATTTGGTAGGCGTCGATGTTTTTGTTTTCTAAATACGTAATCGTAGCAGCCAAATGCTCCATCTCCCGAGTATCGATTGCTTGCAAATCATGGCCCAATTCGAGCACAGCTCGTCCATGTTTGCCATAGCGGAGAATTGAGCGGAATCCCTTTTCTTTATCATGAGAAATAGAAGCGATTAATCCCAAGTGTCGATATTTTGACGATTTCCAATCTTCCAGTAATTTAATCCCACCTTGCAAGAGAATTGCATCTGTTTCGTCGAATCCAACAAGTGTCGGAAGATTAGATAATCTCTTAGGCTCGAAGGGTCCAAAGATGAATCCTTCTTTATCTATATAGCTTAATTCTCCATCTGAGTTTTGAAAAAGAGCCACGGGCTCTCTGAATTCAACAGAAATCCCTAAAGAATATGGGAAAATTTTAGATATCGTAATATTTTTTACCCAAGGATGAGTGAGCACTCTTTTTTTCAATGGCTCTAAATCCAAATCAAATAAATTTACAGAATTAATGGGAGCATCTACAAGACCAAGAATGACTTCTTTTTCAAACGGAGCCTGACTAGGGTAATCAACCCAGTTGATTTCTTTGAGAGTAAATAAAGGTGATCTTTGTGCCCATTGAGCAGTAATAACCACTGTGGCAATTACGCAGAGACTAAAAACAACTGTCAAAATTCTTCTAACCGTCATTTCTCTAGTGTAACGACTTCGGTAGAAAAATACACCATAAGCTGATAAATTTTTAATCTATGAAAAAACTCTTACTTTCTGCATTTTTAATTATTTTTTCAATGAGTTGCTCAACAACAGCTGACTCCTCACTTGATAAAGACACCCTTCCTTTTTTCGGAAAATACAGAGCTTTTAGATTTGTGCTTGATAACAAACTGAAACTCATAGTGATTAGAGATACTTCTTCTCCTACTTTCTCTATGCAAACTTGGTTTGATGTAGGTTCAAGACACGAGCGCAAGGGATATACAGGACTAGCTCATTTATTTGAACACATGATGTTCAAGCAAACGAAAAACTTAAAAGAAGGTGAATTCGATAAGATCTTAGAAGAAGCTGGAGCCGAAGGTGAAAACGCATTTACTTCACATGATTACACTGCTTATGTGCAAGAACTTCCTTCTGACAAACTTGAACTCGTTCTGAAACTAGAATCTGATCGTATGGTCAATCTCATAGTCGATGACAAAGCATTTAAGACTGAACGAGAAGTAGTACAGAACGAACGCCGATTCAGAAACGAGAACAGTCCCGATGGTACACTCTGGCAAGAGCTCTTCGGATTAGCTTATACTAAGCATCCCTACCATTGGCCTGTCATTGGATACGAAGAGGATCTGAAGAGAATGACTGCAGAAGATGCAAGAAAGTTTTATGAGAGTTACTATACTCCGAGTAGAGCAACTGTTGTACTTGTCGGTGATATAGATCCTTACCAAGCTTTAAAACTGGCTAGACAATACTACGGGAAAATCGGAAACCGAGAACTTCCTAAAGAATTACAAACCAAAATTGTACAAGAACCTACTCAAAAATCAGTTCGTAGAAAATCTGTGAAGCTCAATATTAAAGTAGAAAAACTTATGATGTCCTATCCAGTTCCTGGAATTGCACATCACGACATGCCAGCACTCAACATCATTGAAGCACTCTTAAGCGAAGGAAAGAATTCGCGCTTCGAGAGAAATCTCATCGACACAGGAATCGCATCGAGTGCTGAGAGTGGGACCTACGAGAATGTCGATCCATCTGTTTTTGTATTTACAGTCAATCTTCAAAACAACAAGCCTGCAAAAACTGCAGAAAATATTATTCTGAAAGAACTAGAAGATTTAAAAACAAAACCGATAACTGAGACTGAACTCAAAAAAGCTAAAAACATATTTCAATTTCAATTCATTGATGGGCTCAGTACTAACTACCAAAAAGCTCACTTCATCGGACAGTACGAGACAGTTCTTGGGCATTTTAAAGAAGGGCTGAGAAACATCGACGCTTTACAGAACGTGACAGCTCTTGATGTACAACGTGTCGCAAAGAAGTACTTCTCTCCCAACGCAAGAACTGTATTGATCGGAGTCAAAAAATGAAAACACTTAACTTAGCTTTTTTATTTTTAGCATCCTCCGCATTTGCAACTGAAGTGATCTTCGAGAAGGACAACTCGTTTCCGATTGTCTACATCAATGCTGCATTCACAGTGGGTGCAGTCCACGATCCCTTAGATCAATCTGGCCAGGCGTATCTTCTCTGTCAAATGATTTTGAGAGGTACAGCAACAAAAACTAAAACCCAAATCGAAGAATATCTTGATCAATTGGGAGCAAGATTAGATTGCGAAACGAGAGCTGAATCCATTGTGTTTAGGGGAGCTGTCCTTACGGGTCAATTTTCCTCCTTCTCAGAGATTTTCTTAGACTTACTCTCTCATCCTAGCTTTCCTCAGGCAGAGCTCATTAAACTCAAGTCTGAAGTTACCTCTCGGATCTTGGAGCAGCAAGGCAAGGATAATTCATTAGCCAAGAGACATTTTGATTCCTGGTTCTTTGGCCAACACCCTTATGCCAAGCCAGTTATTGGAAAGTTAAAAACGATTCCAAACATCACTTCCGAAAGTCTTAAGTCTGCATTTGATAAGTGGATGCATGCGGGAACTTTGCTAATCGTAGCGACTGGAGATATCGAGCAATCTCAAATCGAGAACTTTGCAAGACAAGTGGTGAAAAACAGACCGAAGAAAGAATCCCCTCCTAGCATCGATGTTCCTCAAGTCGCACAAAAACAACGCGTGCAATTCATCGATAAGCCTGATCGCAGTCAGACACAGATCAATGTTGGTCAATTAGGCATTAAACTCAACGATTCTAAGTATCATGCACTCTATCTCGCTAACCATGCTTTCGGCGGCGGTAGTTTCTCGGCTCGCATGATGACTGAAGTACGCGTGAAGCGCGGCTGGAGTTATGGAGCTTATAGTTATTTCAAAGACGCCTCACAGCCTAAACTTTGGCAATACTATCTGTTCCCAGCATCTAAGGACACACTCCAAGCTCTGAAACTCACTCTCGAAATGACTAAGGAGTTTCAGAAGTCCGGGATCACAGAAGCTGAGTTTGAAAGTGCAAAGAGAAGTCTCGTGAACAATGCGGGGTTCAACTTCAACACTCCACTCAAGCGAGTGGAGAATACTCTGAGTGAGCATCTCTTAGGATTACCAGAAGGATTTTGGAAAGACTTCGGAGAGAAACTGAATGACCTAAGCCATTCAGAGGTTAATAACGCCGTCTCAAGCTTCATTAAACCCGATCAGCTCGCCATTAGCGTTCTTGGAACTGCATCGCAACTTAAGTCAGGAGTCGCAAAGACTCTAGGGATTGATGAAAAGGAAATTCAGACAGTTTCTTATTCTGAAGATCCGTAAGGCTTAGAATCCGAGATACCAGACTTCTTCTTCCATCTTGATTCCAAGCTTAGCTAGCGCTTCAGTTTTGACTAGATCAATGAGTGACTTCACATCCTGAGCAGTGGCGTGCCCTCGATTGATGATGAAGTTCGTGTGCTTCTCAGAGATCTGAGCGCCTCCTTGCACTCGGCCACGCAATCCCAAACTATCAATCACTTCCCAAGCATGTCTAGGCAGTGGGTTCTTAAAAACACTCCCACAAGAAGGAACATCCACAGGTTGTGAATTCTTGCGTTTCTCAAGCAGTGCTTGGATTCTAGCTTTCACATCTGCTGGTTTTTCTGGACTCACACGAAATGTCGCTCGAAGCACAAGATCATTCTCAGTCAAAAATAAATTCTTACGATATTGATAATCATAAGGTGGTTTGAGACTCACACTCTGCCCACTTACAAACGAAAACACATCAATAGAATCTAGCCGATCCTTCACCTCTCCAAGAGTGGTTCCTGCATTCATGAAGATTGCACCACCGATGGAGCCGGGCACTCCTGTGAGGAATTCCATTCCAGATATACCCTCATCCGCGCACTTTCTCAGCATGGTGACATTAGGGATAGAAGCGCCGACTGTTAAGCGTCCTTCAGTAGGGTTCCAATCCTGACAACACTTCTGAGTCTTAATTACGATTCCTCTAAAGCCTGCATCGGATACGAGAAGGTTTGAACCTAAACCTAAAAAGTACTTAGGAATAGGATCTTGCTTCAGTAAATTAAAAATAACTTTTAAATCTTGAATCGATTCAGGAATAACGATGAAGTCAGCAGCTCCACCAATTTTATAGTAAGTATGCCTACTCATGGGTTCATCGATTTTAAATGATCCCTTAAGTGAACGACTGAGCTCTCTTTCCCAGAGTTCTCTATTCACTTAAACTCCATTACTAGTTCGTCAGAGTACTTAGTGATGCTACCTGCGCCTAGAGTAAGGACAAGATCTCCTGACTTCACATGGTCTTTAATATAATCCGTTGCCTCACGGAGTGAAGAAACATACTCAACGTATTTTGGCGCATTCTTATTTTTTTTGATTTTCTTAACTAACTCATCAGAAGATATCCCTACTATAGGCTTCTCACCTGCTGCGTAAATATCAGTGATCATGAGTTGATCTGCATTCTCAAAGCAAGTTTCGAAGTCCTTCATACAACTCTGAGTTCGAGAATAACGATGTGGCTGAAATACACAGATGATCATACCTTTACAGATTGAACGCGCGGCTTCAAGCGTTGCTCGTATCTCTGTCGGGTGATGCCCGTAATCATCCACGATCCATACATTCTTAGTCTTCAGTTTCGTCTGAAACCGTCTATCCGCACCGCTGAAGTTATTGAGTCCTTGTGAGATGATTTTCCAATCCACACCGAGAGATCTAGAGATTGCAAGAGCAGCCGTAGCATTTAATACATTATGTCTACCGGGTACTTGAAGCTCGACTCTCACCCCTGAGTCTCCCCGGAACTTCACATCGAATGCATATCCTGAACCTTGATGAGTGATGTTTTCAATTTTAAAATCAGCAGCGGATGCTAATCCGTAAGTGAGAAAAGGCTTAGTAAGTCTTGGAAGAATAGATTCAACTCTTTTGTCGTCTAGACACAGTACTGCCTGTCCATAGAAGGGAATACGACCGACGAAATCTACGAATGAGCTTTCAACATTTTCAATTGTTCCGAAGTGATCGAGATGGTCATTATCAATATTAGTCACAGCTACAAACGTCGCAGGAAGATGCAGGAAGGATCCATCACTCTCATCGGCTTCAGCCACAACAATTGAGCCCTGACCTAACTTAGAGTTTCCACCCAATGCTCCTACCTTGCCGCCTATCACAAGGGTAGGATCAAGTTTAGCTTCGGTGAGAATAGATGCCACCATTGAAGTCGTAGTTGTCTTCCCATGAGTTCCAGCAATAGCTACTCCTACTTTGCCACGCATGAGCTCACCTAACATTTCAGCTCTAGGAATGACGGGGATTTTCTTCCGGCGAGCTGCCATCACTTCAGGGTTGTCTTGTTTCACGGCTGAAGAGATGACAATAACATCAGCTATTCCGATGTTTTCCTCTCGATGACCGATGCTCACTGAGATTCCTAAATCAGTGAGCTCACGAGTGGAGTCAGAGTCTTGAAGGTCTGAGCCTGAGACTTGATATCCTTGATTTGCAAAAACTTTCGCGATACCGCTCATTCCGATTCCACCAATACCTACAAAATGAAGTTTGAATTTGTTCTTACTCATAGGAAGTGAATGAGATCTCTTGAAGCGTGAGGTTTATAAAATTGTTTTACTTTTTCTGAAGCATCTAGAATATATTGATGATTCTCGACTAACCCACCAATGAGGGCTGCCATCTTCTCACCATTGCTATCAGTTTGACTGAGTAACCAACCTGCTCCATGAGTAGTGAAAATCTTAGCGTTGGTCTCTTGATGATTATCTGCAGCTGTTGGGAGTGGTACGAAGATTGCAGCTCTACCTACTGCTGCAAGCTCTGCAAGTGTGGATGAACCCGCTCTACAAACAATGAGAGTAGATTCCTTATAGCATTCAGGCATTTGATCGATGAATTTCTCGACCCGAGCATTCAAGTTCTGCTCGGTATATGCAGCCTTCACTCTTTCGTAATCATTCACACCTGTTTGATGAATGAATTTCATTTTGTATTTTTTAAGAAAAGGAAGCGCTTGAATGATGAGAGTATTAATTCCCATCGCTCCTTGACTCCCCCCGAAGATAAATAACGTGAATGGATCAAACCCTGGAGAAGCAAGTGGTGCCAATTGATTCCGAATAGGATTGCCAGTGATTTTGATTTTTGATGGAGAGAATGAAGTCTTCTCTATAGGGAGCGCAAGAAACACACGATCAACAAACTTACTTAAGATTCTATTAGTGAACCCTGCTACTGAGTTCTGCTCCAGAATCGCAGTACGAGTTCCAAAAAGTTTACCAAACAATGCCGAAACCAATACCATGGGTCCTGAAGCATATCCCCCCACACCAATTACGGCATCAGGTCTGTACTTAAAGAACAATACGACTGATTTCAAAAGAGCTAACGGAAGTTGATAAATTGTTTTAAATCTTCTTAGCTTCGATACACGGTTCAGTGCACCGATATTGAGAACATCAAGAGTGAATCCGTTTTTTGGTACAAGCTTTTCTTCTAAACCACCTACAGCTCCGACAAACTGTACGCGAGCACCAGTACCATGAATCGCAAGCCACTCTTGAGCTAGCGCAATACCTGCCAAGACATGTCCACCTGTTCCGCCCCCTGCAATGAGTAGTGTCTTCATGTTGTTTGTTTTCTCGTTAAACTCAATAGTACGCCAACTGCAAAAAGATTAACCAAAATTGCAGAACCACCATAGCTAATAAAAGGAAGAGTGAGTCCCTTAGTGGGGAGAAGCCCAAGCACCACTGCAATGTTGACGAAGGCCTGGAGTCCTATAATAAGAGTAATGCCCACTCCTAAATTGAAGGCGAATCTATCTCCTGTAGCTTCAAGTGAAGTCAGTGCTATTTTTAATCCTCTATAGATAAACAAGAGAAAGCCTGAGATCACAGCGATCACTCCTAAGTAACCGAGCTCTTCGCCTATTACTGCGAGAATGAAATCGTTATGTGCTTCAGGGAGGTAGAATAGTTTTTCCTTCCCATTACCCAGGCCTACACCGAAGAACCCACCGTGATTAAGACCTACGAAGGATTGAATGATCTGGAACCCCTTCCCTCCTGGGTCGGCCCAAGGATCTAAGAAGGACATGAATCTAGCCAGTCTATAGGGCTCAAGCCAAATCAGCATTCCCGCACCTGCAACCGCAAGAGCCAGAGATCCGAATAAGTAGCGAAGACTCACACCTGCCAAGAACATCATTGCGAAGATAGTGACACCGATCATGACCACTGAACCGAAGTCAGGTTGTTTGAGGAGAAGGATCAATGCAGGAAGTGGGAGTAGAAAGTTTGCGAGTACTCCGGCAGTAAACTGATGAAGCCTTTCTTGTTTCTTAGAGAGCTGTCTTGCGACAAAAACAATGAGTGCGAACTTCACAAACTCAGATGGCTGAAAATTCATGAAGCCCAAGCGAATCCATCTCTGAGCTCCACCCACTCTTGCTCCTAACCCCGGAATGAGCACAGCAACGAGTAGAACCATTGCAGCGATGAGAAGACCTGCACTCCAATTCATCCACTTACTATAGTGAATACGAGTGGCTGCTGCCATGGCTCCGAAGCCAAGAACTGTGAATAGGAGTTGCTTCTTAATGTAGGCGAGACCATCTCCTGTTCTCTCCTGAGAGAGGATAAACGAGGAGCTATAGACCATGAGGAGTCCGAAGAGTACTAGGACAACAACAATAATAAGGAATACAAAATCAAAGCTGTTGAACCAACTTCTTAAAGTATTCGCCTCTTTCTTCATAGTTTCTAAACATATCGTAACTCGGACAGCCCGGAGAGAGAAGCACGACATCACCGGTACGTGATTTTTGGAACGCTAGGAGCAACGCTTCTTCGAATGTTCCTACGAGGTATGTTTCAGAGAAGTCCCCAATCATACGATTGAGCTTCTCTTTGGCCTCACCTAGGAGGATCAAAATCTTCACTTTTCCACGAATTTGGTCTGAAAGAGGTCCATACTCAGCAGAACTGTCCTTACCACCCGAAATCAGGATGACAGGGCTCTTCTTAAACGAAGCCAATGCTCGAGCGATCCCCTGAGGAGTCGTGGACTTAGAATCATTGAAAAAATATACGCCGTCTTTCTTACGAATGAACTCCAACCGATGTGAAACACCTTTGAAACTATCGATGACTGCTGAGATTGCCTTCTGGCTTACTCCGATATTTTTAACAATAGTGATTGCTGCAGCTACGTTTTCCTTATTGTGATCGCCGAAAATTTTAATTTTTGAAATATCGTAGCTCTCAGCTCTTCCATTGAACTTGGAATGAATCAGAGATTTTTCTGCTTCGACATAACTTCCTACGAAGTTCTCTGCGAACTCACCACCAATTTGCATTGGGTTTCTACGAGTGAACCAAGAAACGCGCGCAGAAGTTTCTTCTGCAAAACGAGAAACAAACACATCATCGCGATTGAGGACAACGTAAGAGTTTCTGTCACAAGTCTTGAGTAACTTCTTCTTGGAATCCACATACGAGTCAATGGATGGATTCTGTGGATCGAGATGATCGTGATGAATATTGAGGAATGCTGCGACTGATGGAACAAGACGATCCAGTAGTCTCATCTGTTGAGCATTGAGCTCTAAAATCACATAGTCAGAGCGTGAAGGCTCACTGAGATAGTTAATCAATGGATTAGAAGGACTCGCAATATGTGCTGACTTTCC
Organism: Lysobacteraceae bacterium; assembly: GCA_023657465.1. Classification (GTDB taxonomy): domain Bacteria; phylum Bdellovibrionota; class UBA1018; order UBA1018; family JAGTJX01; genus JAGTJX01. The sequence goes on along the minus strand of JAGTJX010000001.1, from coordinate 534,495 downwards.
ATCGGCTCTCAACATCTCTGCTACGAGAGTAGAAGTAGTCGTCTTACCGAGAGATCCAGTGATCACAATGATTGGCTCTTTGATGAGCTGAACAGCGATTTCAGTTTCACTGGTGATCGGAATATTCATCGCACGAGCTTCTTGGAGGGCAGGAAGATCCAGCGGTACAGCAGGACCTACGACGATGAGCTCAGCGAGTTTAAAATTTGCAGCTTGATGTCCACCGAATTCAAATTCAATTTTGAGGTCCGCGGTTTGCTTGACGGCTTCTGGTAAATCAGTTTTCTGTCTCGACTCACTGACCATGACCTTAGCACCTTGCTTAGCCATGTATTTTGCTGTTGCGACTCCGGATTGGCCCAAGCCTACAATCAGCACTTTTTTACCTTTAAACTTACTCATGCAATCTCTACCTTAATTTCAATGTTGATAACGTGAACAATGCTAACAGGATCGAAATGATCCAAAACCTAACAATTACTTTTGGTTCTGGCCAACCCTTGAGTTCGAAATGATGGTGAATGGGGGCCATTTTAAAAACCCGCTTACCCGTCATTTTGAACGAAACCACTTGAGCCACAACCGATAGAGTTTCAATTACAAAAATACCGCCACAAATCGCAAGAAGAATCTCATTCTTAGTGATAATAGCCGACACAGCTAGCGCACCGCCCAATGCCAAAGCTCCCACGTCGCCCATAAAGACTTGTGCAGGATAAGCGTTAAACCAGAGGAAACCCAAGCACGACGCCGCAATAGCAGCTAGAAACACAGATAATTCACCCGCACTAGGTATGTGAGGGATCTGTAAATACTCTGCAATTTTCACGTGTCCAGCGCAATAAGTGAGAATCAGAAACGTTGTCGCAGTCGTAATCGTCGAACCCACTGCAAGACCGTCGAGACCATCGGTGAGGTTCACCGCATTGGTCGCTCCCACGATGATTAACGCTGCAAACGGAACATATGCCCAACCCAGATCCAGGTACCATTCTTTGAAAAATGGAAATTTTAAGACGGGTGGAGCTTCACGATAAATATACATTGCATACGCTGCTGCAAAAGCGATCAGCCATTGAAACAATAGTTTTTTTCTAGCAGACAATCCTTTAGAATTTTTTTCGATTACTTTTTTATAATCATCTACGAACCCAACTGCACCGAGCGCTACCGTTGTTAAAAGCGCGATCCAAACCGGAATATTTTCCAAATCAGCCCATAATAGCGTCGAAATCACCGTTCCAAAAATAATGAGCGTACCGCCCATCGTGGGTGTTCCTTTTTTGCTGAGATGAGACTGAGGTCCATCATCTCGAACTGACTGACCGATTTGTTTTTTCTGTAACCATTTAATAAATACAGTTCCCATCAGAAGACAAACGAGAATGGCAGTGATTCCTGCACCGAATGTTCTAAAGGTGATGTATTTGAAAACGTTAAAAAAACTATATTCCCCGTGGAGTGGATAGAGAAGGTGATAGAGCATTTGTGAACTCTAGCACAAAACAAAATCGAGAATGTAGGCGCGGAGTGTTATTTGTTTTTTAATACTTCTGCCGCTACCAGTCGATCGTCGAATGGAAGTTTTGTAGTTCCGATGATCTGGTAGTCTTCATGACCTTTGCCTGCGATCAGTACGCAATCTCCTGAGCTTGCCATAGCAATTGCTTGTTCAATGGCAAGCTTACGATCTGGCTCTACAGTGAGAGCTTTCTTTTTCATTCCACCGAGTATTTGCTCAATGATCGTTACGGGATCTTCAGTCCTGGGATTATCACTTGTCACAATGACATGATCAGATAATCTCTCTGCAATTTCTCCCATGACCTGACGCTTGGTCGTGTCGCGATCCCCCCCGCAGCCAAACACACAGATGAGCTTACCCACAGTCCCAGGTCTTAAGGCCTTCAGAACCTTCTCCAGTGCATCCGGTTTGTGAGCATAGTCGACGAGCACCGTGATTCCTTTGTTATTCCTGACTTGCTCTAGCCTACCGGGAACTCCTTGCAGTGATTCAATCCCTTTTGTGATGACTGAATCAGAAAATCCAACTGCCTTGAACAAAGCAACCACACTTGCACAGTTCTCATTATTAAAAGTCCCTTGAAGATGAGACTTGATCCCTGAGCTGATGAAAGTCTGCGCAGTGAATGGAGCTATGACTACGCTTGATTTTTTCTGCACTTCTAACTGTTTAATGAGTTTTTCTCCGTAGGGAGAATCTTGATTGATCGATGCAAAAAATTTCTTTTTCCCGTGCGTGGCTGCATAGTCTGCATACTCTTTAAAAAGTAGCGCCTTTGAATTGAAATAATCATCCATATCCGGATGATAATCGAGATGCTCGGGAGTGAGATTAGAGAAGATCGCTCCATCAAAACAAACTCCCCAAGTACGGTCTTGTTTAAGCGCGTGAGAGGAAACTTCTATGACAACAGAGTCACAGCCCTCTCTACTCATTTCATGAAACATCTTCTGAAGCTCTACTGCTCCTGGAGTTGTATGTGTTGAAGTCTGAATCTGATCTCCAATTCTATATAGAACCGTCCCGATGAGTCCTACTTTGTGTCCCTTCGCTTTGAGCACCGACTCCATCAGAAAGGATGTCGTAGTCTTGCCACTGGTTCCCGTCACACCGAAGACTTGCATTTTGCGCGAGGGATGTCCGTAGAAGGCGCTTGCAATGAGGCCTAAAACTTTCTTCGTATCTGGAACTTTGAGATAAAGAGAAGGATCAATGCCTTTAGGTATTGGCTTCTCTCCTACGACGAATCTTGCTCCAGACTTAAATGCTTGATCTATAGAATCATGCCCATCGTGAGCGAGACCTTTGATCGCAATGAAGATTGAGCCTAATCTCACTTCCTGAGAGTTCGCAGTGATGGATGAAACCTCTAAATCAATATCTGATTTAAATCCAACCTCAGAAAGCAGAGAGGAAAGTTTCATCTGTTATGGATCTCCTAACTGTATAGAAATCAGTGATCCGTCCTTCATTTCTGAACCTTGAGCAGGAGATTGTCTCTTCACGACTCCGAAACCCTTCATCTGCATTCTCACATTCTTGCCTTTTGCCCAATAGAGGACTTCCTGGCTTGAAAGGCCTTCAAACAAAGGAACTTCTGTAGATGTGTCTGTTCCTGAAAATGCGGGCTCAGTTAGCGGATGAGCTTTTGCAATCTTGATTTGTTCACGACCGAGATCTAACGGCATACTGAAACGATTCGCCACTGCAATCATTACTTTAGAGAAGAGAGGTGCAGCGGTTTCGGCAGCGTAGTAATTGCCTTCAGGATAATCAAGCTGAGTATAAACTGTAAGCTTAGGCTCTACTCCCACAGCGAATCCAACGAAGCTCGCAATGAAATGTGACTTAGAATATTTTTTTGTTTTAGGATCGACGACTTGAGAGGTTCCCGTCTTCCCCACTATTTTCAATCCCGGTACCTGCGCTTTTTTTCCAGAACCTTCATGAGTGACAGCGGCGAGTGTTTCAATTATTTTTTCGGTTGATTTCTGCTGAATAATTCTTGGAAAGCTGACTGCATCCAAGCTTGCATCATTTGTGATGAGTCTAGGCTTCACTAAGAATCCACCGTTCTGAATGGCTGCATAAGCTCTCACGACTTGGAGTGAAGTGGTCATCATCCCATGACCAAAAGCCATTGTAGCAAGACGCAATGGTGGAATTTCTTTTGCAGATTTAGGAATTGTTCCTGCGATTTCCCCAGGGAATCCCATTCCTGTTTTCGCTCCGAATCCAAAGAGCTTGAGCATTTTAAGATAAGAATCTGCTCCGATTTCAAGAGCAAGTTTGGCCGCTCCTACGTTGCTTGAGACTTGAATCATTTTTTTAAGACTGATCCATTCAAATTTTTCATGCGATTCTGCTTCTGAGATCGTCTTGCCTTGGACTTTCATGAAGCCCTTACCACCCCAAACAGAGTCCGTAAGTTTTCTGCCTTTTAAGAGTGCCGCCGCAAGCAAGATGGGTTTCACCGTTGAGCCGGGTTCATAACCATCTGCTATTACATGATTCCTGTGATTAGAGTTGATTTTGGACTGAGTGGCCATAGCGAGAATTTCACCTGTGACAGAATTCATCACGATAACCGAACCCCCGCGTGCTTTGTGTTTGTCGACAGCATTCTTCAGCGCTTCCTCTACTGAGAACTGCAGTGAAGCATCGAGAGTGAGGTGAATATTCTCGCCCTCTTGAGCAGATCGCACTGCATCCGCATCCATGAAAGCCGGTCTTCCAAACGCATCTTTGACAGCTGCTATAGAGATAGGATGTCCTTCGAGTTTTGAATTCATCCAGAGCTCAATTCCCTCAATTCCTTCTGAATCAATCGACACACTTCCTAATAGGGGGAGTGCTGAATCTCCGTGTGGATAGGCGCGCTGTGATTCCTTGATGAGCCAAAACCCATCGACGAGATCCCCTTTTGCATTCATAAGATCCCACTTTTTGAATGATTCGACAGTTTGATCCGCAATCTTTCGTTTGATCCATATGAACTCACGATCCTCATTGAGCTTCTTCAGATACTGGCTTGAAGATCCACCCAGTGCTTTTGCAAGTTGAAGTGCGAGAGTTTTTTTATGTTTGAGCTTGGTAGGATTGGCAGCAAGACTCTGCACTTCCATATTAATGGTGAGTGCTTCACCGTTGCGATCGAAGATCTGGCCACGCTTAGGTCTCACGAGAACTTTTGATTTGAACTGTCTCTGAGAGAGTCTCTCTATCCTTGGATCATTAATGACTTGTACATATCCGGCCCTCAGTAGAAGCGCTGTCGCAAGCACCATACATCCCACAAACATCACGAGCGTGCGTTGAGCAGAATGAGTCAGAGTCATTGAGCAGCCTCTTTTGTCTGGACACGAATGACTTGATCCTGCTCAGGGGGAGCGAGTTTAAATTTTGTTTTTGCGAGCATCTCTAATCTCTTGGGAGATCTGAGTTGAGCGGTCTTTAACTCTAGCTTCTCGTCTGTGTGTTTTGCATTTTGGATTTGCTGTTCGGCCTGATGAATTTGATAAGTGGTATCGACGATCTGAAGTCGTAACCAGACCGTAGCAATAGATAAGAAAATAATTGCAGGCCATATCCACTTCGGAAAATATTCAGGAAAACCTTGTTTTCTGATCATTCATCCTTCTCAATCACGCGATACTTTGCACTTCTTGCGCGTGGATTCTGTTTCACTTCATTATCACTCGCCTCTAATGGCTTCTTAGTAATAATTGTAAATCCTTGGTCAGAGAACTTGCGGAACTTATGTTTCACTTTCCTATCCTCTAGCGAATGAAAACTAATAATCCCCGCTCTGCCCCCTGGTGATAGTTTTAGTATAACACCATCTAGCAATGCGTCGAGTTGTTCCATTTCACCATTGATATGAATCCTCAGAGCCTGAAAGGTACGTGTAGCTGCATGGATTCGTCCATGACGTGCGTTGGGCGGGACGGATCTTTCGATAAGATGCGCAAGCCCAGCTGCGGTTTTGGGGAATTCATCGAATTTTCTTTTTTCTACAATTGAACGCGCGATCCTGCGTGAGAAACGCTCTTCTCCTAGAGTGAAAATCAAATCTGTTAACTCTTCTTCTCTAGCTTCCATTAAGAATTCGAGTGCAGAAACTCCGCTCTCAGGATCCATTCTCATGTCGAGTGGTTCATCCTTTAAGAATGAGAACCCTCTCCCTCGATTCTCGAGTTGATCACTAGAGAATCCAAGATCCGCAAGTATTCCAGCAATTTTGATGTCCCCAAGTTTCTGAGAGAGATCACTAATCGCCAAATTTTCGACGCGTAGCTGGCCAGATGCAATTTCTGATGAAAATCTTTTTTTGGCTTCACTCACTGCGACTGGATCACGATCGATTCCGAAGACTTTGATTCCTTTTTTGAGAAAATACGACGTGTGCCCACCGCCACCGAGCGTGCAATCGAGAAGCCAAGATTCACGGTGCGCGTCGCGTCCAAACGCAGGCAACAAGGTGTCCAAAATTTCTGTAACCATGACTGATTCATGTACCGTCATATTTTTTGTCCCTTGTATCAAAACCCCAGTGGCTGTTAAGCTAACAACGTGACATCCAAGAAAAAAGACGATAATGACGCGGATCTGAATCCAGATCCAGCCACCGATCCTTCGAGAGATCCGTGGTTAGCTTCCAACCCATATATTCTTCCCAATAATAATCGCATTTACATCAACGATAAGAAACATCAAATCGCACGTGATATTTTAGAGCGCTACACAGGAAGTGCTCCTGAAGAGTTTCAAAAACAAATTCTTCTTACTAACTTCGAATATTACTTAGAGCGTTTCGATAATCTCCATGGTGATAAGCGCACCAAGGGTTCTGCAATGAGCGCAGTTCATAGCAAAAAACAAGGCGTCTCCATTGTGAATTTCTCAATCGGATCTCCAACTGCTGCTCTGATCATTGAAGTACTCGCTACTGTTGATCCCAAGGCAGTGCTCTTACTCGGAATGTGCGGAGGACTGCATCGTTCACTCAAGGTGGGAGATTTTATTGTTCCCACCGCAGCAATTCGTGACGAAGGCGCATCGATTCACTTCATGCCGAGCCAAGTTCCTGCTCTCCCGACATTCAAAATCCAAAAGTTTCTCTCACAAATTATCGTCGAAAAAGGACTCGATTACCGAACCGGCGTGATTCATACTACTGATTATCGGTTCTGGGAATTTGATGACAAATTCAAAGCACAACTCTACGAAGAACGTGCGCTGGGTATTGATATGGAAACAGCGACACTCTTCATAGCTGGCTTTGCTTGCAAAGTTCCGATTGGCGCTCTGTTACTCGTTTCCGATCTACCGCTCAGACGGGGTGGAATCAAAACGAAGAACTCAGCTAAAGAAGTTTTTAAAAAGTACACGGATTTACAACTCGAAGTGGGAATTAAGTCCATGAGCGAACTTGCGGAACGTGGCGAACATATTAGGCACTACAAATGGTGATTGGGACATGATTAAAAAAATTCTAGATTTTTTCTCCAATGATTTAGCAATCGACTTAGGAACTGCAAACACTCTTGTCTACGCAAAAGACCGCGGGATGATCATCAATGAGCCTTCTGTCGTTGCGATTCATAGAAACTCACGTGGCCAGACTCGTGTTCTCGCTGTAGGAAAAGAAGCTAAGGATATGTTGGGTCGTACACCGGGTTCTATCCAAGCGATCAGACCTCTTAAAGATGGTGTTATCGCTGACTTCGAAGTGACTCAATCGATGTTGAAGTATTTTATTTCCAAGGCCAACGAAGGCAGATCCTTCATTCGTCCAAGAATTATTATTTGTATTCCATTCGGCATCACTCAAGTTGAAAAACGCGCTGTGAAAGAATCCGCTCAATCAGCAGGTGCTCGTGAAGTTTATTTGATCGAAGAACCCATGGCTGCTGCCATTGGAGCAGGTCTTCCGATCCGTGAGCCAAGCGGTAACATGATCGTAGATATCGGCGGCGGTACAACTGAAGTTGCTGTTATCTCACTGGGCGGTATCGTGTACTCGAAGTCAGTCCGTGTTGCTGGTGACAAGTTCGACGAAGCAATCATCAATTACATTAAACGTAAGTACTCGCTTCTCATCGGTGAGAGAACTGCTGAGCAAATCAAGATCACTATTGGTTGTGCTTATCCTTTCGAAGAAGAGAAGAACTACGAAGTCAAAGGGCGCGATCTCATCACAGGCGCACCTAAGACCATTGAAGTGAATAGTGAAGAGATCCGTGACGCTCTCGCAGAACCAGTCGCTGCAGTGGTTGAGGCTATCAAGACTGCTCTTGAGCGCACACCACCTGAACTTGCAGCTGATATCGTAGATAACGGAATCATTCTAGCGGGTGGAGGATCACTCCTTGCTAACTTAGACATTCTCATCAAAGAGAAGACGGGATTGCCTGTCGCTCTTGCTGAAGACCCACTCACTTGCGTTGTTCGCGGATCAGGCAAGGCTCTTCAAGATCTCGATCTCTTACGCAAAGTCACTGTTGTCTAATGGCTTACAATCGTAAGGATTATTACTTTCATAAGGCGAAAGAAGACAACTTCGCAGCACGTTCCATCTACAAGCTAGAGGAAATCGACGCCAAGTTTCGTCTCATTAAACCTGGGAACAAGATATTAGACTTAGGAGCCGCTCCTGGATCCTGGTCTCAGTATGCCTCCAAAAAAGTCGGCGTTAAAGGCCGAGTTCTTGGTATCGATCTTCAACCCATCAAGATCACGCTCTCAAACGCTGCCTTCATTGAAGGTGATATTCACGATGTGAAGTGGGATGACATCTTCGCTGAATTCGAAATCGCGCCACCCTTTGATCTCGTAATCTCAGACATGGCACCACGTACAACAGGGATTAAGATCACTGACCAAGCGAGATCCACAGAGCTTTGTGAGATGGCGCTTCAAATTGGATTCAAATATTTGAAACCCGGTGGGCACTTCGTCATGAAGTTTTTTCACAGTGAAGACTTCGAAGATCTGCGCAATCAAATTAGGAAGAACTTCGGCAAATGTGAAATTCTAAGGCCTAAGAGCACCAGGAAAGAGAGTAAGGAAATTTTCTTGATTGGAATTTCCTACAAACCAAAAGCTCTTGCACCAACTACTTAATCTAGGTACTTTTCCTGGATGATTATTCTACTTTCACTGATGATTCAGATTTCCCAGGCCGAAACACTCACTCACATCATTGATCAATACACAGAAAACGCCAAGCGTGTCGATGCCTTCATGGCACCTTACTACAACGTTGAAGAGAACCTAAGTAAGTTTGGTGACTTCCCAAGTCCTGAGTTCTTCAAACGCAAAAAAGAACTTTATGTCACTGCCTTAGAAAAACTCAATCACCTTAAAAAAGATACGCTCTCACACGATGATAGAAAAACATACGACATTTTCAAAGAAGACATGGAAGTCTCGTTAGACCAACTCAGCTATCCGAATGAATACTTGTCCTTCAACCAAATGGATAATCGTCTTCATTCTTATCTCGATGACTCAAGCAAAGAGCTCACGCAGTTTCCTTTTGATTCTGTGAAGCACTACAATGACTTCATCAAACGTTCAGAAGGATTCCCTGCATTCGTAGACAATCAAATTGAGCTTTTCAAGAAAGGTGTGAAAGCAGGAATCACACTGAATTGTCCATCTGCCAAAGCCACAGTAAATACTTATCAAGATGGACTAGAATCAAACATAGAGAAAAACCCATTCTATAGACCTGTTACTTTCATGCCTGAGAGCTTCAACACTTCTGACAAAGAGCAACTCAAAGCTGATTTTAAGAAAATGATCATAGAACGAATCATTCCTGGTTTTAAGAAATTTGATCATTTCTTCAAAAAATCTTACCTACCTCACTGTCGTAAGAGCTACGGCTTGAAGGGTCTTCCTCATGCCAGAAAATGGTATTCATCACGTATTCTTTCCAATACAAATTTGCATCTCACTGCAGAAGAGATTCACAAAACAGGACTCAGAGAAGTCGCTCGCATCAGTAAGGGGATCGAAGAGATCAAAAACAAGTTTGGATTCAAAGGAAACTTGAAGGCTTTCTTAAAGTCTCTCACTAGTGATGATAAATATGTTTTCAAATCAGCCAAAGAAATGTTTGAAGCGTTTGAACTCACCAAGTCTCTTATTGCAGCTAAGGTTCCTCAGTACTTCAGTAAGAAACCAAAAACCGATTACAAACTTGTTGAGACAAGCAATCCAGAAGACGCAGCTGGCAGCTACTTTGAACCCACAGAGAATATACCTATGGGTAGATTCATCGTGAACACCAAGAACCTTCACAATGTACCGATCTATGAAGTCACCACTCTGCTTGTTCATGAAGCCACTCCTGGACATCACTTCCAGTTGGCACTTCAGTTCGAGATGAAGAGTGAACTCTCAGAATATAGACGTAAACTTTTTGGATCTAATGCATTCGTAGAAGGCTGGGCCCTGTATAGTGAATATCTTGGTAACGAGATGGGACTCTTTAATGACCCCATGCAGAAGCTAGGTAATTTGAATGATGAGATGCTTAGAGCTGTCAGGCTCGTTGTCGATACAGGAATCCACCATTATGGTTGGTCTCGCGAGAAGACGATTGCCTACATGGATGAACATCTCGCCACTGGCAAGAAGGATATCAGTAATGAAGCTAATCGTTATTCTATTTGGCCAGGTCAGGCTCTAGGTTATAAAATCGGGCAGCTGAAAATCATTGAGTTAAGAAAAATGGCAGAGTCAAAACTCGGATCTAAGTTTGATATTAAAGATTTTCACAGTGTAGTTATCGGAGAAGGAACACTGTCGCTGAATATTTTAGAACTACGAGTGAAGGACTGGGTCAAGTCCAAGCTGTAAGTTTTTTACTTGATATCTGGCTTAGATTGCTTCCGCTTCTTTATAAATCTTTTCTAGACTGTTTTTTCTGAATTTGTAGCATTCAGTCATGACGCTCTCGTCTGTCAAATCTTGCTTGAAATACTCTCTCAAGCTCAAAATAAATCCAACATGACTGAACATGTCCTTGAGTTGCTCTCTTGCAAAGCTTTCAGACTCAAACTCTCCATCACTATCAGAAACAGTGGCGTCACTACAGAGGTCAACGAGGTCTGCGCACACACTAGCTGCAGCAAAACGAATCTCCAAATTAATGTCACTTCCTTCGGGAATTTGTTCCAGACGATCGCTCATTGCATCGCATATTCCCTCTACTTTTTCGTAAAGACTAATCAGCTTAGAATGACCGCATTTAATTGGTGATTTAGCTTCTTTCAGTACAGCTGCTGTTTCAACTAAAACTCGTTTTAAGTTTGGTTCATGAAGCTCTTTTGAAATAGCCTCTGTGAGTTTGAGCGCTAATCTTAGACATTGTTCAAACGTTAGTCTTTGAGCAAAAGCTCCAAACTCTTCTGAAATCAGATCTATTTCTTTTTCTAGATTTTCGATTTCCATAATTATTTTACTAACAAAGGAAACCTTTGCCGGATTTCTATAATTGCAAATTAATTACAGTCGGATCGAGTGGCTAAATCCTTTAGACATTCTTTTTTAGTGTCGAATCTACCCAAGACTGCGTCTCCCTTAGTCGTTGTTCTAACAATATAAAGTGTGTTATTTGAATTACAAAAGCACGCAACATCTTTTTTGATAATCGTTCCTGTGCAAGTTATCATTGTTCCACTTGATGTCTCAAAGGATCCACCATTAGTGAGACGAACTACGTCCCTATCCGCAAGCGCACTAATCGAAATTGAAAATGTTAAAATCGTTAAAAATACTTTCATTTTTTTCTCCATTTTGAAATTTAATCTGCAACTGGTAGCTAACTTATCAAAAACGGATTGTCTAGCTTTATAAGGATATGCAATGACAGGATTAAATGTGTCCGGTATAGACCTCCCCTTTGGCCCGAAAGTGTTATCCATGTCTCCGGTATAATCTGTTACCTATGTGTCCGGTATAGACCCAGAAAAAAATGGTGGGCGATGAAGGGATTGAACCTACGACCTTGGCCGTGTAAAGACCCTGCTCTACCGCTGAGCTAATCGCCCATCCAAATTTACACCTACATATCCTAGCTTATTAAGCTTGAACAGTAGGTTGTGCAACAACTGTTTCTCGCACAGGAACAACCTGTGACTTAGCTTCTTCCTGACCTTCTACAGAGATCGTCATGCCTTTGTATTTCATGAGACCTGTACCTGCAGGGATCAAACGACCCATAATCACGTTTTCTTTCAATCCGCGGAGGTAATCGACCTTACCGCTGATAGAAGCTTCGGTGAGAACTTTTGTCGTCTCTTGGAATGAAGCTGCTGAAATAAAGCTTTCAGTTGTGAGTGATGCTTTAGTGATACCTAAGAGGAGCGGCTCACATGTAGCTGGAGCTCCACCGGTAGCAAGTACACGAGTATTTTCTGCTTCGTACTCGAGTCTTTCAACACTCTCACCTGACAAGAACGCTGTATCACCAACGTCTTTAACTTTTACTTTTCTTAGCATCGAACGAACGATGATCTCGATGTGCTTGTCGTTAATCTTCACACCTTGGAGACGATAAACTTCTTGAACTTCGTCTACGAGGTATTTAGCTAGCGCCTTTTCTCCCATCACGCGGAGAATATCGTGCGGATTGATTGGTCCATCCATGAGAGGCTCGCCTGCTTTGACGTAGTCGCCTTCATTGACAGCCAAGTGCTTACCTTTTCCGATGAGGTATTCACGTGGTTCGCCACTTTCTGGAGTAACGATGATCTTTCGTTTACCTTTGGTGTCTTTACCAAATGAAACCATACCGTCGATCTCAGTAATAACTGCTGAGTCCTTAGGTTTACGAGCTTCGAAGAGTTCTGCAACACGTGGAAGACCGCCTGTAATGTCTTTAGTTTTAGACGATTCCCGGTGGATCTTAACGATCGTGTCACCGGCTTTAACTTCGTCACCGTCGTTAACAACCAAGTTAGCGCCAACTGGAAGCATGTAACGAGCCACACGGCTGATCGCTCCTGAAATCTTCAGAGGCTCACCATCTGGTCCTAGGATCAATAACTTAGGACGACGGTCAGTCGATTTGGATTCAGTAATAACTTTGTGTGAGAGACCGGTCACAGAGTCGAATTGCTCAGTCATGGTGACACCTTCTTCAATGTCCTCAAACTTCACTTTTCCTGAAACCTCAGTGATGATCGGAGTTGAATACGGATCCCACTCAGCTACGAGTGTACCTTTTTCAACAGAGTCTCCGTCTTTCTTGAGAAGTTTCGCGCCGTATACGACTGGATATTTCTCACGTTCACGTCCGTTAGCATCCACGATGACCACTTCACCGTTACGATTCATAACAGTAAGGTAGCCTTCTTTGTTCTTAACAGAAGTAACGTTAACGAGTTTAACAGTACCTTTAGTCTTAGCTTCGAGGTTTGATGCTTCAGCGTGTCTGGAAGCCGCACCACCGATGTGGAACGTTCTCATAGTGAGCTGAGTTCCTGGTTCACCGATTGATTGAGCTGCGATAACGCCAGTTGCTTCACCGTTTGAAACCATTCTTCCACGACCGAGATCTCGGCCATAGCAGAGAGCACAAATACCAACCTTAGTTTGGCAAGTGAGCACTGAGCGGATTTTTACGCGGTCAATACCTGCTTCTTCAATCTTCTTAACAACATCTTCGTCGAGCTCTGTTCCAGCCTTAACAACAACTTCGCTGTTAATTGGATCGAGAACGTCTTCCAGATTCACGCGACCAAGAATACGGTTAGAGAGAGTTTCAATCACTTCGCCGCCTTCAATGAGCGGAGTCATGACGATACCGTCTTTAGTACCGCAATCGTAATCGTGAACAATAACGTCTTGAGCTACGTCTACGAGACGGCGTGTGAGGTAACCAGAGTTAGCTGTTTTAAGAGCTGTATCTGCGAGGCCCTTACGAGCACCGTGAGTGGAGACGAAGTATTCGAGAACAGAGAGACCTTCACGGAAGTTAGCAACGATCGGGTTTTCGATGATCTCGCCTGACGGTTTCGCCATCAAACCTCTCATACCTGCTAACTGTCGGATCTGAGCAGTAGAACCCCTTGCGCCTGAATCAGCCATGATGAAGACAGAGTTGAATGAAGGTCCAACTACGTCTTTTTTATCTTTATCTTTTGAGTTTGCAGGAGCCTTGAACACGTCTGTCGATAAGTTTTTCATCATCGCTGTCGTGATCTGTTCAGAGGTTTGTGCCCAAATATCGATCACCTTATTGTAGCGCTCACCGTCTGTGATGAGACCTTCAACGTATTGGTTCTCGATTTCTTGAACTTGTTCGTATGCTTTGCCTAAGAGAGGTTGTTTCTCAGATGGCATTTTCATGTCGTGGATAGAAATCGAAATTCCACCCTTCATCGCTTGTTTGAAGCCTGTTTGCATCAAATGGTCAGCGAGAAGAACAGTTTTCTTGTTTCCACAAAGACGGAAGCATTGATCCATGAGGTCAGCTAATTCTTTTTTGCCTGAGACCTTGTTGATCAGACTGAACGGAAGCTCGTCTGGCAAGATTTTAGAAAGAATCGCGCGACCGACTGTAGTCTCGTAGGACTTACCACGAATACGGCATTTTACTCTGGATTGTAGATCTACGATGCCTGAGTCGAGAGCAAATTGTGCTTCGTCAGGATTCGAGAAACTACGGCCTTCGCCTGCTGCAAACGGACGTTCACGAGTCATGTAATACAGACCCAAGACGATATCTTGAGTAGGAACGATGACTGGCTTTCCGTTAGCTGGAGAAAGAATGTTGTTCGTAGACATCATCAATACGCGAGCTTCAATTTGAGCTTCGATTGAAAGAGGAACGTGAACAGCCATTTGGTCACCGTCGAAGTCGGCGTTGAAAGCCGAGCAAACGAGAGGGTGAAGCTGAATCGCTTTTCCTTCTATGAGTACAGGTTCAAACGCTTGAATACCAAGTCTATGAAGAGTTGGAGCGCGATTGAGGAGTACTGGATGTTCTTTGACTACTTCTTCTAAGATATCCCAAACTTCTTGGCGTTGTTTCTCAACCATTTTCTTCGCAGACTTAATGGTGGTCACATAACCGTACTCAGAGAGTTTGTTATAAATGAAAGGCTTGAATAGCTCGAGAGCCATGACTTTCGGCAATCCGCACTGATGTAAACGGAGTTCAGGACCAACAACGATCACTGAACGACCTGAGTAATCTACGCGCTTACCTAACAAGTTCTGACGGAATCGACCTGCTTTCCCTTTGAGCATCTCAGAGAGTGAACGAAGTGGACGCTTGTTAGCACCAGTGAAAACTTTGCCTCTTCGACCGTTGTCGAAGAGAGCATCCACAGATTCTTGAAGCATACGTTTTTCGTTTCTGATGATGATTTCAGGAGCATTGAGTTCCATGAGGCGTTTCAAACGATTGTTACGGTTGATTACGCGTCGATAGAGATCGTTAAGATCTGAAGTTGCGAATCTTCCGCCATCGAGAGGAACGAGTGGTCTTAATTCTGGAGGGATGACTGGAATCACTTCAAGCATCATCCACTCTGGACGATTAATGCCACTTGAGCGGAATGATTCAACAACGTTCAAGCGCTTAGCGAGCTTGGTACGTTGAGCTTCTGATGAAGTTTGTTTCATGTCACGGCGTAGCTGACGAGAAAGTGTCTCGAGATCGATATTCTTCAAGAGATCACGAACGGATTCGCCGCCCATACCTGCAGTGAAAGTGTTTCCATCTTTCATGAGCTGGTTATACTTATCTTCTAGAACGAGACTGTTTTCTTCGAGACCAGAATTACCTGGATCAACGAGAACGAAAGCTTCGCAATAGAGAACTTTTTCTACATCTTTAAGAGAAAGATCTAAGAGAGCTCCAATACGTGAAGGGAGTGATCTTAAAAACCAGATGTGAGCCACTGGAGTCGCTAATTCAATGTGACCTAGGCGTTCACGACGAACTTTGGATTGAATGACTTCAACTCCGCATTTTTCGCAAACTACTCCACGGTGTTTCATGCGCTTGTATTTGCCGCAGATACATTCGTAATCTTTCACAGGTCCAAAGATTTTTGCGCAGAACAAACCATCACGCTCAGGTTTGAACGTACGATAGTTAATCGTCTCAGGCTTTTTCACTTCGCCGTATGACCACTCCCGAATTTTCTCTGGGGATGCCAAAGAAATTCGAATGCCTTTAAAGCTCAATGGATCTTTTGGCTTATCAAAAAAGTTTAGAAGATCTTTCATGTTTCTTGTCTCCGATTCTTAAAAATACATCTTAAAATTTATAGCTCGCCTGAAATTTCTTTTTCGTCTTCACCTTCGATTAACTCAACGTTAAGTGCCAAGCTTTGTAGCTCTTTCACTAGAACATTGAACGACTCAGGTAATCCTGGCTCAAGAAGTTGCTCACCCTTCACAATCGCTTCATACATACGGTTACGGCCTGTAACGTCGTCTGATTTGACTGTTAAGAACTCTTGCAATCCGTAAGCAGCGCCATATGCCTCAAGTGCCCAAACTTCCATCTCACCTAAACGCTGACCACCAAATTGCGCTTTACCGCCGAGAGGTTGCTGCGTCACTAAGCTGTAAGGTCCGATGCTTCGAGCATGGATTTTCTCTTCAACCAAGTGGTGGAGCTTGAGCATGTACATCATGCCGACTGTGACTTCTTCAGAGAATGGCTCGCCAGTTGTTCCATCATAAAGCGTTGTTTTGCCTAATGGTGGGAGACCTGCAATTTCAAGCATTCTTCCAATTTCTTTTTCATTCGCTCCATCGAACACAGGAGTTGCAAAGTGAATTCCGCCCTTGAGCTGATGAGCCATTTTCTTCAGATCCGCATCGGATGCTGAGTCAACGTACTTATCTACTTCAGGAGAAGAATAGATTTCTTTGATGAGTTTCTTAAGATTAGGCATTTCTACGCGATCCATGTAGTAAGTCACGCGATCTGCGAGACCTTTTGCAGCCCAACCTAATGTCAACTCAAGCAACTGACCGATGTTCATACGCGAAGGAACGCCGAGTGGATTGAGCACCATATCGATTGGTGTTCCGTCCGCCATGAATGGCATATCTTCCGCAGGAACGATTCTTGAAATAACTCCTTTATTACCGTGACGGCCGGCCATTTTATCGCCGACTTGAAGCTTACGCTTGATCGCAATTTGGATTTTAACCATTTTGATCACGCCAGGAGCAAGTTCGTCACCTTTTTTGAGTTTGTCGATTTTTTCTTTGAAGACGTAACGAACAGCATCGATTTTTTCACGACCTGCTTTCATTACAGCTGTTACTTCTTTTTCGAGTTCATCTTTGACTGGAATGAATCCCAACAATTCAAAAGGAACTTCGTTCAGAGTTTCTCGATCGAGTTTTTGACCCTTTTTAAGGAGCTCAACTGATCCGTCTTCAGAAAGAAGTTTACCTGTGGTTGTTACGCCATCAAGAATTTTGGTGAGTCTGTTCATTGCAGAAGTGCGAATTGCATCTGTCTCGATTTTTTCGTCGCGACGGATTTTTGCAATATGCTCTTCTAGAATTTGCTTAGAACGTTCATCTGGCTCTGTGCCTTCGCGAGCGAAGACTTGAGCGTTAATGATTGTTCCATAAACACCAGATGAAGCGCGAAGAGATGTATCTCTCACGTCTCCCGCTTTCTCTCCGAAGATTGCTCTTAAGAGTTTTTCTTCTGGAGAAAGTTGAGTTTCACCTTTTGGAGTGACCTTACCGACAAGAACATCTCCAGGTTTCACTTCAGCACCGATACGGATGATACCGCTCTCATCTAAGTCTTTGAGTGCTTCTTCACCGACGTTCGGGATGTCGCGTGTGATTTCTTCTTTTCCAAGCTTGGTATCACGAGCTACGCACTCGAACTCTTCGATGTGAATAGAGGTGAACCAGTCGTCTTTAATGAGACGCTCTGAAATCAAGATCGAGTCTTCGAAGTTGTAACCATTCCAAGGCATGAACGCGACGAGGACGTTTTGACCGAGAGCCAATTCGCCTTTGTCTGTAGAAGGACCGTCAGCAAGAACTTCTCCTGCTTTGACTTTCTCTCCGACTTTCACGACTGGTTTTTGGTTCACGCATGTGTTTTGGTTAGAACGGCGATATTTTACGAGATTGTAAATATCAACATCAGAACCAATTTCGCTGGTGTTACCTGATCTACGAACAACTACTTTAGTGCTGTCGACCATGATGACTTCGCCATCAAATTTAGCATTAGTAACGTGACCAGAGTCACGAGCCACAATTCTTTCAATCCCTGTTCCTACATAGGGAGCAGCAGAACGAATGAGCGGAACTGCCTGACGCTGCATGTTTGAACCCATGAGAGCTCGGTTAGCATCATCGTGTTCCAAGAATGGAATAAGTGAAGCTGCAATAGAAACCAACTGGTTAGGAGATACGTCCATAAGCTCAACATCATCAGGTTGAACGAGAGCGAAATCACCTTTACGACGAGCAGAAGCAAGTTCAGTGCCGAGTTTACCAGCTTTGAGAGCTTCGACATTGGTTTGAGCAATAATCTTGTTCTCTTCTTCTGTAGCAGTGAAATATTTCACTTCACTTTGGATCTTCTTGTCCTTGATCATTCGATAAGGCGTTTCAATAAATCCGAAATCATTCACACGTGCGAATGTTGAGAGAGACGCAATGAGACCAATGTTTGGTCCTTCAGGAGTCTCGATCGGGCAAATACGACCGTAGTGAGTACTGTGAACGTCGCGAACTTCGAATCCAGCGCGCTCACGAGTGAGACCTCCGGGTCCTAAAGCAGAAAGACGACGCTTATGAGTTACTTCAGACAATGGATTGGTTTGATCCATAAACTGAGACAACTGAGAAGATCCGAAGAACTCCTTAATCACAGCTGAAACTGGTTTTTGGTTGATGAGATCATGAGGCATGAGAGTTTCAATTTCTTGAATACTCATACGTTCTTTGATCGCTCTCTCCATACGAACGAGGCCAATACGATATTGATTTTCGATTAACTCGCCCACTGCTCTTACGCGGCGGTTACCCAAGTGATCGATATCATCGATTGTTCCGCGACCGTTGTTGAGCTCACAGAGATAGAAAAGAATATCTAAGATATCTTTTTTAGTGAGAGTCGATGTTTCAACAGAAATTCCGTTTGTTGGGAATTTGTAATTGAGTTTTAAACGACCAACGCGAGAAAGATCATATCTCTCATCGTTAAAAAATAGGTTTTCGAAAAGCTGCTTAGAAGCTTCTACAGTTGGTGGATCACCCGGACGTAAACGCTTATAGATCTCGATCAAAGCTTCTTCAGGATTAGTCACGCGATCTGCAAGGAGAGTTTCACGGATGAATGGACCGTAGCTCAAGTTATCGGTGAAGATGACTTTTACTTTTACGATTCCACGAGCATAAAGATCTTTGATCTTCGCTTCGCTAAGCTCAGTGTTCACTTCGAGAATTACTTCTCCAGTTTTCTCGTCGACGATGTCTTCAGAGAGAACGCGACCGATAGCAATTTCCATTGGAAGCTCTAAACGCTTAATGCCTGCGTCTTCGATTTTCTTAAGAACTGATTTTGTAAATTTACGGTTCTTCTTAACGATGACTTCTTTTGTTTTTGGATCGAGAAGATCTTCTTCTGCGCGCTGGCCTGAAAGAATTTCTAAATCAACCGCTCTGTATACTTTGAGTCCGTCTTTACCTTTTTCGATGTTCATGGTTTCGATTTTGTAGAAACGAGCCAAGATCTCAGTAGGAGTCATTCCTAGAGCACGAAGAATGATCGTCGCAGGCAACTTACGTTTGCGATCGATACGAGCGTGCATGATGTCTTTGTGATCGAATTCAAAATCAAGCCAAGAACCTCGATGAGGAATTACGCGAGCGGAATAAAGAATCTTGCCGCTGGAGTGAGACTTACCTTGGTCGTGAGTGAAAATAACGCCAGGTGAACGGTGTAATTGACTGACGATTACGCGCTCAGTACCGTTAATGATAAACGAACCATTTTCGGTCATGAGTGGGATTTCGCCCATGTAAACTTCTTGTTCTTTTATGTCTCGTATGTTGCGCGTTTGTGCTTCTTCTTCCACGTCATAAACAACTAAACGAACTGTAATTTTTAATGGAGCAGCATAAGTCATGCCGCGGCTACGACATTCATCAACATCGTATTTTGGCTTTTCTAAAACATAGCTCTCAAATTCAAGTGATGCTGTTTTATCAAAATCCTCAATAGGAAACACTGACTTGAACACGCCTTGAAGGCCTGTCAAAGTACGTTTCTGTGGAGTTACTTCAGCTTGCAGAAATGCTTCATAAGAATTCTTCTGAAGCTCAATGAGATTTGGGATCTCAAGCGGTGTTTTAATTCGTGAAAAATCTTTTCGAACGCGACGGTTTTCAGAAAACAGAAGACCCATTTCGGACTCCCCTTACGGTAGCTGGTTTTTGATGTGTGCCAAAACTTAGCTCAAAATATGACCTAGTGCAAAGAGAAAAGGCCACTCGTACAAAATTAGGGAAGAAACAACAAGACACATCTCTTGCTGCTTCTTCCTGTAACTCTTTACGACAAGATACTGGAAAAAATTACTTAAGCTCTACTTTCGCGCCAACGGCTTCGAGCTTTTTCTTCATTTCTTCAGCGTCTTTTTTAGCTACGCCTTCTTTTAATGGCTTTGGTGCGCCTTCAACAAGGTCTTTAGCTTCTTTTAAGCCTAAACCTGTAATCGTGCGAACTTCTTTAATGACATCGATCTTCTTGTCACCGGCTGCAGCCAATACCACTGTAAATTCAGTTTTTGCTTCTGCAACTGGACCAGCTGCTGCTGCACCCACTGCTGCTACTGGAGATGCTGCGGAAACGCCGAATTTTGTTTCGAGTTCTTTCACAAGTTGTGAAAGATCGAGTACTGACATGTTTTCGATGAAAGAAACTACTTGTTCCTTAGTAACTGCTGACATTTTCTACCTCTTCTTTTTCCAAGTATCTTGCCGTCATGGCTTGTTAACCGGGCCCTACCTAGGCCACAGCAAATTTGACTAACCCTTTAAAATTATTGCTGACCTTCTGACTTTTTCTTCCCAACTGCATCAAGAACTGTAACCAATCCTCTAGGCACAGCAGCAAGTACACTGACGAAACCACGAGCTGGACCATTGAATGTACTGAGCAACATAGACAGGAGAACTTCTCTTGAGGGGAGCGTAGCAAGTGCTTCGATCTCAGCCGGAGAGATTTTTTTTGCTTCTAACAAGCTGTCTTTGAGCTTGAGAGCTTCGTTTTCTTTTGCAAACTTGTGAATGATTTTTGCTGTAGCAGCTGGATCTCCAAAGCCGAAAGCTACGAGAGTAGGTCCTACAGTTGCATCACAAATTGCTTTTGTATCTGCGCTGAATCCTGCTTCAGTCACTTTACGAGCAATATTATTCTTCAGAACTTTTACCGTACAGTTCTCAACACGAAGTACTCTACGGAGATTATCCGCCTGAGTTGCAGACAGACCCTTGTAGTCAGCAAAAATCGCAACTTTTGCTTTTGTGAATTTATCTTTTAAATCCGCTTTTAAAGTATCTTTTTGCGCCTTGTTCATGATTTTCGTCTCTTCCTATTATCCAGCCACATTCATAACATCTAGAGTATCCATTTTAATTGGAGGGCTCATTGTCGAAGAAAGGGTTATATTTTTAAGATATGTGCCTTTGCTGGTGTTTGGTTTAGCTTTTAAAATTTGAGATGCGATTGCTAAAAAATTTTCACGAAGCTTGTCTGATCCGAAAGATTTTTTACCAATCTTCACGTGAACGATACCGGTCTTCTCTGTGCGGTATTCAACTTTACCTTTTTTTTGTTCTGAAACAGCTTGGCCAACTTGCATCGTCACAGTACCTAATTTTGGGTTAGGCATTAGGTTTCTTGGTCCAAGAATCTTACCAACTTTAGAAACAGCGACCATCATATCTGGAGTTGCAATGAGCTTATCGAAATCAAGGAATCCACCTTGGATTTTTTCGATGAGGTCATCAGCACCAACAATGTCTGCGCCTGCAGCTTGTGCTTCTTTTGCTTTTTCGCCTTTTGCGAGAACAGCAACTTTAACAGTTTTTCCGATACCATGGGGAAGACCGAGAGCTCCTCTGACCATTTGGTCAGCGTGTTTCGGGTCAACACCGAGGTTGAATGCAACATCGACAGTTTCGTCGAATTTTGCAAAAGCGACTGTCGGTAAAAGATCGAATGCCTCTTTTACTAAGTATGCTTTACCGATTTGTACTTTTTCGTGTGCAGCAGAATATTTCTTGCCGTGTTTACCGAATTTCTTAGCCATTTGTACCTCCGTGGTTCAGACGCTAGCCACTTGGACCAGCTCCCACATGTTTAAAAACCTTATGAAACAGTTAAACCTGAATTCTTCGCTGTTCCTTCGATTGTTCTCATTGCCGCTTCTACAGTACCAGCATTTAAGTCTGGCATCTTCAATTTAGCAATGTCTTCAATTTGCTTCTTCGTGACGCTTCCAACTTTTTTCTTATTGGGCTCGCCTGAACCTTTTTCAATTTTTGCAGCTTTGAATAACAAAATAGACGCCGGTGGAGTCTTTGTTATGAAAGTGAAAGAACGATCAGAATAAACAGTGATGATCACTGGAATGATCGTGCCTTTGGACTCCTGTGTTTTAGCATTGAATGCTTTACAGAATTCCATAATATTTACGCCACGCTGGCCGAGTGCCGGTCCAACTGGTGGTGCTGGATTTGCTTGTCCGCCAGGGATTTGAAGTTTAATCTGTCCAGTTACTTTTTTTGCCATAAGCCGCTCTTAATACCCAATTAGTTATACTTTTTCAACTTGAATAAAATCTAGTTCAACAGGAGTTGAACGTCCGAAGATACTCACCAATACTTTGACCTTACCTTTATCAGGATTCACTTCTTCGATGGTTCCGTTGAAATTAGAGAACGGACCATCAACGACGCGAACATTTTCGCCTTCAATAAAGGAGACGCGTGGACGAGGTTTAGACTGACCCTCAGCCATACGATTAGTCATTTTTTGAACTTCTGCTTCAGCGATTGGAATTGGCTTCACTTTATCGCCTACGAAACCAGTAATTTTTGGAGTGTCTTTTACGATGTGCCATGTTTCATCGGTAAGAACCATTTTCACAAGAATATAACCTGGGAAAAAACGACGTTTTGTAGTGCGTTTTTGGCCCTTAACAAGCTCTATAACGTTTTCTTCAGGAACGATGACTTCACCGAAAAGAGGCTCTTTTTTAAGGGATTTAATGCGCTCTTCGAGTGCAATTTTAGCCTTATTTTCGTAGCCAGAGTACGTGTGAACAACGTACCAAGACATCTCATTTGTAACACTTTGTGTTTGCATGGAAGAACTCTTCTATTCTGTTTGGCCTAAAAAATCTAGAGAATACTCTTTACTGCCCAAGCCCAAAATACATCCATCCCACCCAAGAGGATTCCTGCGATGAGAACCATGATCACAACCACAATAGTGGCGCGAGTCGTTTCCTTGGAAGCTGGCCAAGTAACGCGTGAAAGCTCTAGAACAACTTCGTCAGTAAACTGATTCGCTTTAGAACTGTTGTAAAGGACTAAGAAGATAAGAGCAGAAATGCCGATTGAACTAAAACGGATGATCCAGTCGATCTGCTTAACTCTTGCTTCGAGATCAAAGGTTCCAGCAATTTTGAACGAAAGCTCAAAAAGAACGTAGCCCACCAGAACTGCTCCGGCCAAAAAACTCATGTTTACCCATTTTTGACGACTGTTATCCATCTATCTGATCTCCCACCTTTTATTCAAATAATCACTAAACAAAATGGCAGGCCAGGAGGGACTCGAACCCACAACAAGCGGATTTGGAATCCGCTGCTCTACCAATTGGAGCTACTGGCCTATCTACAAATTTTCAAAAAAAAAGCGGACCCGAAACTCGAGTCCGCTTCTCTAAACTTAGATCGTTCCGAGATTACTCGATAATCTCAGCAACAACGCCTGCACCAACAGTGCGGCCGCCTTCGCGGATAGCGAAACGTAACTCTTTTTCCATTGCGATTGGAGTAATGAGTTCCACTTCGATAGCGATGTTGTCACCAGGCATAACCATTTCAACACCAGCTGGAAGAGTGACTACGCCGGTAACGTCAGTTGTACGGAAGTAGAACTGAGGGCGGTAACCCTTGAAGAATGGAGTGTGACGTCCACCTTCTTCTTTGGTGAGAATGTACGCTTGGCCTTTGAATTTTTTGTGAGGAGTCACAGAGCCAACGTGAGCGAGAACTTGTCCACGCTCAATCTCTTCTTTCTTCGTTCCACGAAGAAGAGCTCCGATGTTGTCGCCCGCTTCACCTTGATCGAGAAGTTTACGGAACATCTCTACTCCAGTGATAACTGTTTTAGTGGTTGGGCGGAGACCGATGATCTCGATTTCTTCGCCGACTTTAATCACACCACGCTCAACACGTCCGGTAACAACAGTTCCACGACCAGAGATCGAGAACACGTCTTCAACAGGCATGAGAAATGGCTTATCTTTTTCACGCTTTGGCTGTGGAATAGCAGAATCACACGCTTCCATGAGCTTGAGAATAGCTTGCTCACCTAGCTCACCTGTGTCGCCTTCACCTGCTTTAAGTGCAGATCCGCGAATGATTGGAATTTTGTCACCAGGGAACTGATAGCTCGAGAGCAACTCACGGAGTTCCATCTCAACGAGATCGATCAATTCAGCATCATCAACCATGTCGCATTTATTGAGAAATACAACGATAGCTGGAACACCAACTTGGCGAGCAAGAAGGATGTGCTCACGAGTTTGTGGCATTGGTCCGTCAGCAGCAGAGCAAACTAGAATTGCTCCGTCCATCTGTGCAGCGCCTGTGATCATGTTCTTCACGTAGTCAGCGTGGCCTGGGCAGTCGACGTGTGCATAGTGTCTGTTAGCTGTTTCATATTCAACGTGCGTAGTGTTGATGGTGATACCGCGCTCTTTTTCTTCAGGAGCGTTATCGATCTGATCGTACGCACGAGCTTGAGCCCAGCCTTTTTTAGCTAGAACTGTTGTGATCGCAGCGGTCAATGTTGTTTTACCGTGATCGACGTGGCCGATCGTTCCGATGTTCAAATGTGGTTTCTTACGTTCAAATTTTTCCTTAGACATACAGTGCCTTACCCTCTCGATTAATTGTTTTGACTATTTCTTATCTATTTTCAATCAGAAATCCATAAAAAAATGGAGCTCTCGAAGGGATTTGAACCCTTGACCTCTCCCTTACCAAGGGAGTGCTCTACCACTGAGCTACAAGAGCGCCCAAAATTTAGAGGCTAGAAATGGAGCGGAAGAAGGGACTCGAACCCTCGACCCTCAGCTTGGAAAGCTGACGCTCTAGCCAACTGAGCTACTTCCGCCCGCTTCGTTGGAACAAGAATCTTAGTAGCATTAAGAAGATTGAGCTTAAAGAAAAATAAATCTATTGCGGCGAGTCTTTATTAGCTATTTCTGCTTTTTCGTAAACTTCCACTTTGAATTAGAGGTTGATTCAAATGCTTCCTCCAATCTTGATTTAATTTAATCAGCTCTTCTGTTCCATAAACGTCTTTTGTTAAGGAGTTATTAAAGCCAGCTAAAATACAAGCGTTCTTAATACTCAATTGTGAATGAAAAAAACTCTCTAAAATCACGTGTTGATCTGCATCTCCATCATAAAAATTCGCTTGGACTCCGGATGAAAATCGATGGGGATGGATTTCTGACAAATAAAGGGACCCTCAAGAGGCAAGTAAGGAATATACCTTCAAAAAAAACGCCTGAATATCCTTAATATGCTCAAGAACTAAGCTTTCAATAATGACATCGAATTTTTTTGGGCCAAATTCAAAATCAAAAAAATCACTATGAATCCAATCAATATTAGCACTTGTTAACTTCGATCTGTCGACCTTAAGCATTCCTAGTGAAGGATCTAATGCACTCACGACTTTAGCTATTTTCGAAAGCTTGTGTGTGTGTGGCGACCCGTTCCACAACCAACTTCTAAAATTTCTACTCCTGAAAAATCTCCCCAAAACTTAGGGAAATTCAATTCATCAGCTGCAACTGTAGAGTTAAGAGTTTGATCATAAACTCTAGACCAACGATCGTAGCCTAAACTATTTTGAGATTTTTTATTCACAACAACCCGCTTTCACTCGTCTTACCTGAGATGAATAGGGGCATAAATTTTTGCTAAAGATCAGCGCAGCGCCACTCATTTTATAATAAAAAATGGTGGTGAGAGAAGGATTTGAACCTTCGAAGGCGTGAGCCACCAGATTTACAGTCTGGCCCGTTTGACCGCTCCGGAATCTCACCACACACAAATCAAATGGAGCTGGAGACAGGGATCGAACCTGCGACCTGCTGATTACAAATCAGCTGCTCTACCAACTGAGCTACTCCAGCACCTTTGATTTGGAATGTAGCTAGTATCCGGTTCTGGCACAAAATGTCAACGTACAGTGCTCTGCGTTTATGATTTTGTTAAAAAATTTTGTCTTGAATTACAGGCCCGCATAGCCGAGCTTAGGCTCCTATGAAAAACCTAAATACTCTCTTTTTAGCATTAACTCTTATTTCGACTCCTGCTTTTGCAAAATCCACTGGATCTTCAAGAACAATAGATACAGCTACTTATACTAGATCAGCTCCACAGTCAGGTGGGCATTCGTTTGCACTAGGATTAACAACTTTTAGTTCTTTTGGTGGTTCAGGTGGACTCAGCGCTCTTATCCCAGTAGGTCAAAACAGCATTCAAACTACATTAGTATTAGGCACTTCCGGTGGATTCAGTATTATTGGAAGCGGCTTATATAAAGCTACTGTTGTTGGGAATTCTGATACCGGTTTTCATCTTGGTGGAGGACTTGGCTTTGGCGTTGCTTCTTCAGCTGCAACAACAATAGGTGGTTTCACAGTAGCTGCTGGTGGCACTTCATTCACTTTATTGCTCAGCGGAGTTCTCGGGATTCATCACGAACTTGTAGCGAATAAGATTCAAGTCTCATTCGATGCAGGACCTGTAATCACTGTACTGCCTGCATTTGCTTTCTCGATTGCACCTTTCAGCACATTAGCTGGATTCAGCGTCCACTACTTCATCTAATTTGAAGGATAAAATAATAGTATTCACTGATGGAGCTGCATCCGGCAACCCTGGACCAGGGGGTTGGGGATGCATCCTCCGCAGTGGATCTACCGTTACTGAACTCGGTGGTGGCGAGGCTCACACTACCAATAATCGCATGGAGCTCTACGCTCTCATTGCAGGACTAGAAAAAATTCCATCTGACCATGCAGAGGATATTCTCGTCTACTCAGATTCATCTTATGTCTTAAGTGGCGCTGAAAAAAATCTATCAAACTGGAAAAAACGTGATTGGAAAACCATGAGCGGTGATCCCGTGAAGAACCAAGATCTCTGGAAGCGCCTTGACGAAATCCTTCAAACACTAAAAAATAAAATCACATGGAATCTTGTCCCTGGCCACGAAGGTGTTCCAGGAAACGAAAGGTGCGACGAAATCGCAGTCACATTCTCAAAAGGTGGTGAAGCAGATCTCTATTCCGGTGATGCTAAAAAATATAAAATCGACCTCACTTACACTCCTTCTCTCGGAGGAAAAAAGTCTAAAAACCCATGGTATCTGAGCTTAGTCGATGGAAAATTAGAAAAGCACATCACTTGGTGCGAATGCGAAAATAGAGTCAAAGGAAAACGTGGAGTGAAGTTTAAAAAAGTAGCTTCACAATATGAAGAGGACAAAACTCTCGAGTCTTGGAACTATAAAAAGTGATCAACCAAACCTATTTATCACTCCTCTGGATGACCTTCAGTGGGTTTAGCTTTTCTCTCATGTCACTGTTCGTAAAATTCTTGGCTGTGAATTATGAGCACGAACAGATCGTATTCTTCAGAGCGTTTGTTAATTTTATACTCGTTTTTGGAATCATGCTGATTCGAGGCGAATCGCTTAATCCTCCGGGTAAAAAGTTACTATTCTTCAGAGGATTTGTAGGTTTTCTCTCTCTCATTTGCTTCTTCTATGCGCTCATTCACCTTCCACTCAGCATTTCTGCGATGCTCAATTGGTGTAGTCCGGTTTTTGTTTTTTTTGTTTCTGCAGTCGCGCTTAAAGAACATCACGAGAAAAGTCTTTACCTTTGGGTAACTCTTACCTTCGTTGGATTGTATTTTTTATTTGATCCAAAACTCTCACAAACCTCACTTCTCCCTCTCGCAGTAGGAATCGGAATCTTAGGTGCGATGTTCTCTTCTCTTGCGTTTGTCGCTGTAAGAGTCGCAACTAAGACTGTGGGTGTGAATGGAATCGTTCTCTACTTCACAGGAACAGCAACAGCCCTCTCTCTTCCTCTACTCTGGGGACACTTCCATAACCCGGTATCCATTAAAGACTGGGCGATGTTCTTAGCCATGGGACTCTTCGCAACAGGAGGGCAAATCGGAATGACGATGGGCTATCGATACTCAAAAGCAGGATTAGTCAGCACATATTCACTACTTGGCGCGGCATTTTCGTCGCTCTGGGGCTATGTGCTCCTGGACGAGCGCCTCGCTATTTCACAATGGGCAGGAATGTTACTCATGGCGATTGGAATTTCATTTGTTGCATGGCGATCCGTCGGAAAGCCTGATAAATAAGGTTCATGGCCGCAAGAGTAAGAAAACCTAAGCCCACGTTGGACTCTATTTTCTTTGTCACTCCAGAACAAAAGCTTATAAAGTTTTTGGTTTCTGAGCCTACAACCTCGTTCACTCCCAGAGTACTCGCTTCAAAACTAAAAGGTGTGAGAGGACTGGGCGGAGCAGAAGGTCTCGTAAAAATTCTAGCTGAGATGGAAGAAGTCGGTATCGTTCAGTTCATCGACAATAAACGCGCGGTCTGCTTGAATAACGATCACATCTCTATCAAATTATTAAAAACATACAGCGCGGTCTGCGATCTCGAAGGGATCGTACAACTTGCACAACCTCTTTCATCAAAAGGCGTTCTCTACGGAAGCAGGGCTACTGGAAGATCTACCAGTGATAGCAACTACGATCTTTTCATCGTCACTGATCGCTGTGATGAAATTAAAAGCCAGATTGAAAGCCATCCACTCGGTAAACAGATTTCTGCAAACTGTATGACGGCATCTGAATACAGCGAAGTGAGCAAAAAAGATTCTGAACTTGCAGATAAAATCGAAAAGGGAATCCTTCTCTGGGGCTCTAGCTGGTAATGCCTTCTTATTCAAGAATTGAGTTGCCTGAAGACGAAGTTGAAAATCTACCTGAATTAAAAAAAATAATTGAAACTCATCTCATAGCAAAAACTTCAGTGATCATTGCAGGCTCACTGTCTCAGAAAAAAACTCTTCAATCTCAGTCGGATTATATTGCGATCAAAGTTCCTACTGTTGAAGGAGAAGAACTCTGGATCTTAGATCCAAATATAAAATCAGATTATGAGAAATCAGTCGGATTTTCTAAGCCGTGTGATATCATTTTTTCTTTTAGGACTAAATAAATGAAACTCAAATACAAAATCCTCGCTTGGACATTGCCACTCATTATCGTTTTGGATCAAATCACGAAGATGCTCATCGTTGATAAATTCACTCTTCATGAAATGCTCCCGGTAATTAATAATTATTTTGATATTACTAGAATTCACAATACTGGAGCAGCTTTTGGAATGCTGGCCAACGCGGATCCGATAATTCGAATTCCTTTTTTCATCATCATTCCTATCGTTGCCCTTGGAATGATTTTCTACTTCTTAAAAACACTCCCTGATACAAGCAAGTGGTCAGCCCTTGCTCTCGCACTCATTCTCAGCGGTGCTATAGGTAACCTCATTGATCGCATCGTGTATGGCTACGTCGTAGACTTTCTGTACTTCAGCTGGAATCACGAATATTTCTTCCCCGCCTTTAATGTCGCGGACTCTGCAATCTCTATCGGTGCATCGATGTTAGCACTTGCGATGTTCGAGAATAAAAAAGATGCATCCACTACTCTTTAATATGGGTCCTGTGCCTATCCATAGCTATGGACTACTCATTGCTATTGGCTTCCTCTCGGCACTGGAGATCATTAGAAGACTCAGTATTAAATCTAAACTCCCTGTAGACCCAGTTATGGACATTGTTTTCTGGATGTTAATTTCTGGATTCATTGGAGCGCGACTTTTATTTGTCATCACACGATTTGATTATTTTGCTGCTCACCCTCTTGAAATCATCCGGGTTTGGGAAGGCGGACTCGTCTTCTTCGGAGGACTCATTACCGCTACAGCTGTTTTTGTTTTCCAAATGAGGAAGAGCAAGCTCCCCATCTGGAAAGTCGCCGATGTACTCGTACCTGGACTCGTACTGAATCACGCATTTGGAAGACTGGGATGTTTAGCTGCGGGCTGCTGTTACGGAAAGCCTACAGATCTTCCTTGGGGTATTCACCTACACTCTGAATTAGTGGAACGCTCTCTGAGAGGAGTCTCACTGCATCCCGTTCAACTCTACGAAGCAGGCTCCCTCTTATTATTGCTTTTTGGGTTACTTTGGATTTTCAAACATAAGAAATTCGACGGCCAAGTGGGGATCTCTTACTTCATTATCTATCCAGTGATCAGAAGTATCGTAGAGCTTTTCAGAGGAGACTTCATTAGGGGCTTCATCATTGACCCCTGGCTCTCAACCAGTCAGTTTATTTCGTTGTTTGTGGTTGTGGGTTCTCTGTGCGTTCTTTTGTTACGGCTGAAGCGGGTGCGCGCTCCGCGTTAATACAAGAACTGAAGTCTCCAGCGTTCACTTTCGTCTCGTTAGCAGATATCATATTGCCAGCTGCTTCGATCTTCATTTCTGCAATGGAGATATTCTCAATGGCCTTACGGCGTTCGGTGACTTGATGATCTTCTAGGGTACTGAGGTATTGCTTGTTTTTATCACGAGCATCGATCAATTTTTCCTTGTATGATCTATACTTAGCTATCTTATTGACGGAGGACTCGTACTTAGAACACATGTCTCCGTCGGATTTTGCTAGCGGGATAAAAATGGAAAGAATAGTGAGGATCAACATCGGAAGTCCACGTTTCCTTATATTGATTACACGCGGATTTGTGCACGGGTTCAAGTTTTTTCTGATGCTAGTTGCATTCTTTATTCACGACCACTCGATTGCCGCCAAGCAGATGACAAGATCCGGTGAAGTTTTGACATTGGAGATGGCGATCAAAAAAGCGATGTCATCCAACTGGGATATACTTCAAACCAGAAATTCACTCCGACAAAAACAAATCACCTACGATAATGCATTTGATACCATGTTCATGCCAGCAGTTAACTTCACAACACGACTTGATTCAAATTTTTCAATCGCTCAAATGCCAGGATCAACTGCTTACAATCTAGGTCAAGCACAAGATCCAACAGCATTAGAAGCCCAAGGAAAAACACAATCAAATTATACTTTCTCAAAAGGATATCCCACGACATCCGTTGGTGTTGAACTGGGATCTTACACAATTTTTAATTTCTTCAGAGACCAGCTCTTTTACGAAGCTGCAAGACTGACCTGGGAAAGAGAACAACAGAAACTCATCGAAGCAGAACGATCACTGAGATTCGATGTGATTCTTTCGTATTTCAAAAATAAAACTGAGCAAGACAAACTCGAAGCTGCAAAACGTTCCGTAGATATTTCTGAAGCGATCCTTGAGCTTGTTCAATCCAAGGAAGAACTAGGTCAAACAAAGAACACAGATCTGAACTCTTCTACAGTTGACTTCCTGAATGCAAAAAACCAATTCATTGATCTCGACAGAAGTGTACAACAACAACGCTGGGCCCTAAACCTTCTCATGGGAGAGCCCCTCACGAACGTCTATGTTCTCAAAACAGATCTAGAATATACTCCACTTCAACTTGAAGCAGACGACGCACATAAACTCTTCATGGAAAACTCACCGACAGTGAGAGATGCGCGCGTGGGAGTGAAGACCTTTGAGCTCATTCTTTCTCGAGCTGAAAAAGATCGTCTACCACTCCCTACAATTAGTCTCAGCGCTCTCAGTGTGAGGTAT
Organism: Lysobacteraceae bacterium; assembly: GCA_023657465.1. Lineage (GTDB taxonomy): Bacteria > Bdellovibrionota > UBA1018 > UBA1018 > JAGTJX01 > JAGTJX01. The sequence goes on along the minus strand of JAGTJX010000001.1, from coordinate 502,814 downwards.
GGTAATAGCTATTGGGGAGATACAAAGACTTATACCGCTAGTGGATCTGGAAACATTGATTTTGTCACATCTCTGAATTTTAGCATTCCTCTATATGGTCCAGGCGGATTCCTGGGTAAACGTACTATTGAAACCGCAAGAATCAATCGTGATAACGCTGATCTAGCATTCCAAAAAACCATGATGGAAAGTGAAATCGGGATTCAATCGCTTTTTGTCGTGATCAAACAGCAAGAGCAAGCTGTCGGCATTAACAAAGAATCTATTCAAAATGCGTCTAAACTTCTTGAGACTTTGTTCTCGAACTTTTCTCGTTCTGGTGCAAATCGCCTGGAGTTAAGAGATGCGATCAATCAAGCACGATCTATTGAATTCAATTACAAGGACGCTATTCTTTCACATTTAGAGAGAAAGTTAGCACTGGCTAAATTTATTGGAGTCGATCACTTGCCAGGAGAATTCTTTTGATGAATAACTATAAATGTTTATTACTCACTCTACTCTTCTCAACATTCTCTCACGCAACGGAGTGGGTAAACGAAGCTCCTTATACAACGATTGCTATTCCAAAAATGATTCTTGAAAAAAGATCGTGGTATACAAGACTAGACGCTTTCTCATCTCCTAAACCAGGTGCTTTACTAGGTGGAGGTGTAATTATTGGAAAGCAGTTTGAAATTGTGACTCTCGATGCTCAAGTAAAATTCCTCACGGGTACTTATGAAACGATTACTCCTGATAGGGACTTAGCGGCCTTAGACGATGCTTTAAACTGGCCTGTCTCAACTGATCCTAACGCTGAAATTAACAGTAGGAATAGAACAGCGGTGACAGCATTCACTGGGTTACTCTTCGGACCAGCAGTGGGTTTCCATGGAAAACTTTTGCAATTTATTTCACCAAAACTCACAGAGATGGGAAGAGTGGGTGCCTATTACGGTAATTTTACAGACGGTGTAAACGCGATTTCTTTTTCTGCAGTCGTAGTTTTCGCAGAAGCATCTATATTCTATCAACTGAGTAATGATGGAGCCTGGACTTTAGGAGGAAGTATTTCTGCTAATTCAGGTCGTATGCAATACGAACTTGCTGAGACAGGAGTCAAAGGAAGAATTCCTGTCTTGTTTGGAAATGTAGGCCTCAATCTAAGTTATTGGTTCTAAGACTTACGATTAGCGATTCTATAACCGGCTTCATCCCAGTGTTTCCACTCCCCTTTAGGAACACCGGCATCATAGAAACCTTCTGATTTTTTTTTCCCGTTTGAGTAAAAATATTCCCACTTTCCTGTAGCTTTACCGTGATTAAAAAATCCCTTCTCAGAAATTTGCTTCGTGTTGAAATGGTAACCAATCCAAACTCCGTCTGGTTTACCATCTTCGTATTCAATGACTGAAGTAAGATTGCCGAAAAAATCCCATTTTCTTTCTTCACCATTGAGCTTGTTATCTAAATAATCTGCGACTGACTTTTTCTGCCCTGATTCATACCACCACACATCTCTACCCTCATGAATTCCTGCCTCATGACTCCATTGATGTTTCTTCTGTCCGTTACTATGCCAGGTAACCCAAGTCCCTTGTTTAAAGTTGAATCGATAGTTACCAAGAACTGCTCTTTGTCCGTTTTTGTACCACTCTTCGAAAGGCCCATGAAGGAGTCCGGATTTATAAGTTTTGCTCTGATTTTTTTTCCCTTCTTCAGTGAATGAGATCCATTCGCCTTCTTTTTTACCTAGGAAGTACTGGCCTTCTTCTTTTGGTTTTTTACCTTCATAAAAATTCTGATAGGGCCCATGAAGAAGTCCCTTGGAATAAGTGACGGCTTCTTTGAACTCGTTCTGCATAGTCCAATAGAACCAACGCCCTTCTTGAACGTTATTAAAATATCGACCTAATGACTTCGGTCTCTCGGCACCATACCATTCTGAACTCCAACCGTTTTTAATTCCTTCGATATATTCGATGTCTTTTAAAAGTACACCTGCCTCATCAAAGTATTGCCACCTGGAAGTTTTATTATTGTTTGAAAAGTAACCTTTAATAGCTGTTTTTCCATTTGGATAAAATTGCTTAAAGTTTCCCGCCCTTTTATTATCATTAAAATCTACTTGAAAAATTAACTCTTCTTTCTCGTTATAAAATTGGGAGGTACCCGTCAGTTTACCTTTAAGAAAGCTGACCTCTCTACGTTTCTTACCGTTTCGGTAATAGAAGACCCAATCCCCATGAGGAAGGCTTTTTTTGTATTCGTATTCTACTTTTGGGAAGCCGCTCTCGTGTTTATCAACATGTCTTCCGTTTGTAGAATTTTGAATGCACCAAGCACCTGCAGAATCATTGATTTCGATATTTTCAGTTTCTAATTTGGCACTGAGATTTTCAAAACAGACTTCTGCAAATGCACTAGAAATAAAACTTAGAGTTGCGAGTGAGGATAGTAAAAATGACTTTAAAGTGCAGTCCAACCTGTGGGTCCAATCGTTGTCGAAGATGGACTTGCTAGGCTGAAAGATCCTAGTTTCTGGAAGTAAGTGACAAAGAGAGATGATCCGGTAACAGAACCATAGTATGCGCAGACTGTGTAAGTCCCAGTACAAAGCGTGGTGACTGAAGCACCTTTTGAATCCACGAAACCTGCTGTCGCAGTTCCTACTTGGAGAGAATAATTCGTTCCATCATAAACAGATGCATCGCTCGTAAGAATATTGCCACCAGAAGCAGATGCTTTAGTGGATTGCATCGTAGTAGAATTGCAAGTGGTTCCTGTAATAATATAAGCACCCAAAACGTAATAAGGTGACGACGACGAGAGATATCCACCAGCACTACAAGGAAGACTAGAGTTGTTACACTTGATAGTAAGGGTTGGGATCGTTACTTTAGTGCAAGTGCTACCCGATCCACACGCCGAGCTAATGACTGTAATGATTGTTGATAGAATTAAGAAACGGGCTTTTTTCATCGCTAATCAATAGATTACATTACACGAATTTGCCTGACAAGCGTTCCCCACCAAGAAGATGAAGGTGTAAGTGGAAAACTGTCTGTCCACCGTTCTCACCCTGATTTATAACGAGCCTATAACCAGAAAAGTCTATTTTAAGCTGTTTTGATACTTCAAGCGCAGCACTTAACCAAAATTTTGACAGATTCTCAAGTTCACCATAGCTCTCTGCTTCATGAAGAGTAGAGTAGTGTTTCTTTGGAATTATAAGCACATGTTCCTTAGACTGAGGTTGAATATCCCTGATTGCAAAAACGTTCTCGTTTTCAAAAAGAATCTGAGAAGGAATTTCTTTTTTTAGTATTTTACAAAAGATACATGCACTCATTTGATCTCACTCAATGCGGTAAATATCAGCACCAATTTTTTTGAATTTTTCTTCTAGTTTTTCATAGCCACGATCTAAGTGATAAACACGATGAACGGTAGTTTCTCCCTCAGCTCTCAGTGCTGCTAAAATCAAACAAGCACTTGCCCTTAGATCCGTGGCCATGACCTGAGCACCTTTGAGCATATCTACGCCCTTCACAACCGCAATATTTCCACGAGTGGAGATGTCTGCACCCATTCGTTGTAATTCAGGTACGTGCATGAATCTATTCTCAAAAATCGTCTCAGTCACTGTCGATGATCCTTCTGTCGTACAAAGTAGCGCCATGAGCTGTGCTTGCATATCAGTAGGAAAACCTGGAAAGGGTTGAGTTTGAAAGTCGATTGAACGTAGAGGTAGTTTGGCTGAAACAGTTAATCTATCTTCGCTGCTTTCGACTTGCGCACCCATTTCTTTTAATTTTTCTAAAACTGCGTCCAGTTGCTCACGCTCTAACCCTTCGGTTGTGACTTTACCACCAGTAATGAGACCTGCAATGAGGTAAGTACCTGCCTCAATACGATCACCCATGACTGAATGGCTGGCACCACACAGTGAGTTTACACCTTGAATGAGGATGGTTTCGTGACCCTCTCCTTCGATTTTTGCACCCATTGACCTGAGTGACTTTGCAAGATCTACGATTTCCGGTTCTCTTGCTACGTTCTCAAGCACAGTCTCACCTTGAGCGAGAACCGCAGCCATCATGAGATTCTCAGTTGCTCCGACACTTGGAAAATCAAAAACAATTCTTGTACCTTTTAGTTTTTTGCAACTTGCAATAACATAGCCGTCTTGTAGATCAATCTCTGCACCCAACTTCTGCAATCCCATAAGATGAAAGTTAATGGGGCGGGCTCCAATCGCACAGCCGCCAGGAAGACTGACTTTGCCATAACCATAACGAGCAACGAGCGGTCCAAGAGCAAGGACTGAGGCACGCATTTTCCTTACAAGATCATAGGTAGCTTCCTTAGATCCATTAGTTGCCCCCTTGAGTATTAACTTATTATTTTCATATGACTCAGTATGAACATCGAGAGTTTCTAAAATTTTCATCGTAAAACGAATGTCTTGAAGGTCTGGAACGTTTGAGAAAGTAGATTTTTTATCTGTGAGCAAAGAAGAAAATAAAATTGGAAGAGCAGCGTTCTTAGAGCCACTCACTTTCACAGTGCCGTTTAGTTTCTTACCACCTTTGATCCAGATCTTGTCCATAGTCTATGAGCTCAATGTTACCACAAGAACTCTGGGACGCGAGTTGAGATCAGGAATAATCTTGAGCATAGACCACTTGCGGTCCGAAAATAATTGAGACACGGCCTCTACCCTATCGTGAGGGATTTCAATTGCCAAAAAACCACCACGTTTAAGGTTTTTGATTGATAGATCTCTTAAGTGCTTATAAAAATACAGCGGATCATTCTCTGGTGCAAAGAGGGCTGTCGAAGGTTCATATTTTGCAACATCAGCGTCTACCTCATGCTTCGATCGGTCGAGGTAAGGTGGATTAGAAACAATAAAGTTAAATATCTTATTTTGAATCTCACTTACTATTTCTAAACGTGAGGGATCTTTCAGATGTTTGTCACTATTAATATTTGTCACTCTAATAGCGATTTCACTTAGTTCAGTCCCAATCATTCTGAGTTCGGGAATCTCCGTGAGAAGTGTAATTGCAATGGGGCCTGCACCTAAGCCCAATTCGAACCCTAAAAGTTTTTCTTCGCTTCGAGCCTTAAGTCTCTTCAGTACTTCATCCACTAATATTTCAGTTTCTGGTCTAGGTACTAAAACACCTTCTTCAACATAGAACGATCTTCCGTAAAAGGATTGCTCATGAGTGAGGTATTGAAGCGGAAACCCTTCCGCTCTACGTTTTGCTAGAATGATCGCTTGGTCAGAATAAACTTCTGAAACATTTTGATCTGAGCTCATCATCCACTCGGAGCGCTTCCAAGTACGCCCTGTAGATTGTAAGAGTGCCCATTCGATGATCTGTTCTTGCTCAGCCGAAACTTTGATGATTTCGGAGAGAGTAAAGAGTAAATCTGAAACCTTCACTGAGAATGAAGTCCTTGAGCCTTGAGGGCTTCGATTTGATGATGATTGGTAAGTGCGTCGATCACAGGTTCAAGCTTACCTTCCATGATTTCTGGAAGTTGATGAAGTGTGAGTCCTATGCGGTGATCGGTCATTCGACTTTGAGGAAAGTTGTATGTCCTGATTCGTTCACTGCGATCACCTGTTCCAACCATAGAGCGTCTTGCATCGGAATGCTCCTTAGCTGCCTTCTCTTGAGCAACTTCAAGAATACGTGATCGCAAGATCTTCATAGCTTTGGCCTTATTCTTTAGTTGTGAGCGCTCGTCTTGGCATACCACTACTGTATTTGTAGGTAAGTGCGTGATCCTCACAGCTGAGTCAGTAGTATTAACTCCCTGTCCACCTGCTCCGCCGGATCTAAACACATCAATCCGAAGTTCTGCTGGATTAATAGTGACATCAACTTCTTCAGCTTCTGGAAGTACCGCTACAGTAATAGTCGAAGTATGAACTCGACCTTGTGCTTCGGTCTCAGGTACACGCTGAACTCGGTGTACTCCACCTTCAAATTTTAGTTTAGCGTAAACTCTATTGCCTTCGATTTGAGAAATGATCTCGCGCAGACCACCCATGCCTGTAGGATTCGATGAGAGGACTTCAACTTTCCAGCCTTGTCTCTCAGCATATCTCTGATAAGCGCGATAAAGAGCGGCGACGAATAAACCCGCTTCTTCTCCCCCTGCTCCCGCTCGAAGTTCGAGAATAATATTCTTTCCGTCATTCGGATCTTGAGGAAGGAGGAGAACTTGTAACTTTGCCTCTACTTCTAATAGTGCGGGCTCGAGAGTTTTTAATTCTTCTTTAGCGATAGAGCTAAACTCAGCATCAAAAATGAGTTCTTTATTGGATTCGATTTCTTTTTTGAGCTGCTTATACTTCTTATATTCAGCAACAACTTCAATGAGGCTTGAGTGCTCGCGTGAGAGTCTACGAAATTCATCCGGATTATTAGCTAGATCAGGATCGCCAAGACGACCTTCTAGCTGTACGAATTTCTGTTCAACTTCTGCAAGCTTATCAAACATTAGCCACTCATGGACTTGATGAAATCTTCGTTGGTTTTAGAGTGAGACACTTTATCCAACAAGAAATCCATCGCATCCGTAGTACTCATCGGGTGAAGAACTTTTCTCAAAATCCAAAGACGATTGAGGACTTCTTTTGGAATGAGAAGGTCTTCTTTACGAGTTGCTGATTTATTGATGTCCAAACATGGGAAAACACGTTTCTCCATGAGTTTGCGATCAAGGTGAATCTCTGAATTACCGGTACCCTTGAACTCTTCGAAAATAACTTCGTCCATTCTGGATCCAGTATCGATGAGTGAGGTAGCAATGATCGTGAGAGATCCACCCTCTTCAATATTTCTAGCAGCACCGAAGAAACGCTTCGGTTTATGAAGTGCATTGGAGTCCACACCGCCTGAGAGAATCTTGCCTGAAGGTGGAACCACTGAGTTGTAAGCACGTGCGAGACGAGTGATGGAGTCGAGAAGAATGACGACATCGTATTTGTTTTCTACGAGACGTTTTGCTTTCTCAAGAACCATCTCAGCAACTTGAACGTGACGTGATGCTTGTTCATCGAAAGTAGAGCTGACAACTTCACCCTTAACGGAACGAAGCATATCAGTGACTTCCTCTGGACGTTCATCGATCAGAAGAACAATGAGCTTGATCGCAGGATGAGAAGTAGTGATCGCGTTTGCTAAATCTTGTAACAGAACCGTCTTACCTGCACGTGGTGGAGCAACGATTAAGCAGCGTTGACCCATGCCAAGCGGTACCATCATATCGATGATACGTGTGCTGTAGTTAGTCGGATGAAACTCAAGGTTGAGTTTCTTGTTTGGATAAAGTGGAGTCAAGTTATCGAATAAAACTTTTTCGGTATTGAGCTCAGCTTGTTGAAAATTGACTTGCTCGACCTTGAGTAGAGCGAAGTATCTCTCGCCATCTTTCGGAGGGCGCACTGAACCGCTGACTGTATCGCCGGTACGAAGACCAAATCTACGAATCTGAGAAGGAGAGACGTAAACATCGTCTGGACCTGGGAGATAATTGTAGTCTGGAGCTCTTAAGAATCCGAATCCATCGGGAAGACACTCCAAAACACCGTCTGCGAAAATATGGTCATCTTTTTCTGCCTTCTTCTGAAGAATAGCAAAAATCAGATCCTGCTTGCGGAGGTTACCCGCATTCTCGATTCCGAGCTCCTTAGCCATATCGACTAAGTCATTGATCTTCTTTTCTTTGAGTTCCTTTAAATGCATGGGTTTCCTTATTTGAATAGTTTTTGGGTGTTTAAATTTTGACTGGGGGAGATCCCCAACTTTCTTACTTAATGGATCATTTTTAGGTACCAAACCGTATTCTTGAAGTCAAGAGTGCTTGAGCGGAGTACAATTTAAAAACAGCTTAGATATGAATCGCTCTCTACCTGTATTGATCACTTCTGTTGGACTGGGCCTCCTCCTGCTTTTAGGTGTTTTGGGCTACTCCTACACTCACGAGTCTAAGGATAAAAACTCCACAACGACTGCAATTATTGAGGTTGCGAAGGGTACTAAACCCCTCGAAATTGTAAAAAAACTCGAAACTGAAAAAATGATCTCAAGTGCGAGCCGCTTCTACTGGACTGGCAAGATTTTAGGCTATTGGGGCAAACTCAAAATGGGTGAATACGAAGTGAGCCCAAAGATGACGACTCTAGAGATCCTCAACATCCTCACCTCTGGAATCAGTGTAATGAAAACTCTCACCATCCCCGAGGGTGACAACATGTATCAGGTTGCAGAGAAGATCAGTGAAAAGGGATTCGGCGATGCGCAAGAAGTCCTCGATCTCTGCCGTGACCCTGCATTCATCAGGCGCATGGGTTTCAATGATCCACTCCCCCCTACACTTGAAGGCTACCTCTATCCAGAATCTTACTTCCTTAATAAGACAATTACCGTAGAGCAGATCCTATCTCAAATGGTGAAAACCTTTCATAATCATTGGAAGAAAGAATTCGACACCCGTGCTCGTGAACTCAAGCTCACACCTCATCAAGTAGTGACTTTAGCTTCAGTGATAGAGAAAGAAACCGGAGCAGCATCTGAGCGTCCGATGATCAGCTCTGTGTTTCATAATCGACTCCGTCAACACATGAAGCTTCAGAGTGACCCCACAACCATTTATGGTCTCTGGGAGAACTACTCAGGAAACATCCACAAAAAAGACCTGATGTCTAAAACTCCGTACAACACTTATGTCGTAGCAGCCTTGCCTATTGGACCTATCTCCAATCCTGGCATTGAAGCCATAAAGGCTGCGCTTAATCCTGCGACAAGTGAATTTTTATTCTTCGTTTCGCACAATGATGGAACTCATGAGTTCACAAAAACGTTTAAGGATCACCAGAACGCTGTCGTAAAATTCCAGATCAATAAGGGTGCACGAGATGGTAAGAGTTGGCGTGATCTAGATAAGTCTAAGCGCGCGAATCAACAATGACGAAACAGGAACGTGCAGAGTTTGTACTCAAGTCACTCAGTCGACTCTATCCAAATCCAAAACCAGCTCTTGATTTCACTTCCAACTTCGAGCTCGTAGTATCGGTTCTCCTCTCTGCTCAGACTACTGATAAGCGTGTGAACATCGTTACTCCAGAGCTTTTCCGTCGAGCTAACACCCCAGCGAAGATGATGAACCTCAATGAGAAGGAAATATTAGAAATCATCCGTACCTGCGGACTTGCCCCACAGAAAGCAAAGGCGATCGTGGGACTCTCAAAAATTCTTGTTGAGAAGCATGGAGGCGAAGTCCCGCGTACTCTTGAGGAACTAGAAGAGCTTCCAGGAGTGGGACACAAAACGGCAAGCGTCGTCATGATTCAAGGATTCGGAATTCCAGCATTCCCTGTAGATACTCATATTCATAGGCTAGCCAAAAGATGGAAACTCTCTAGCGGCAAATCAGTCACTGAAACCGAGCGAGATCTTAAAAAACTTTTCCCTGAATCCACATGGATCAAGCTTCATTTACAGATTATTTATTATGGTCGCGAGCACTGCACTGCTCGTGGCTGTAACGGTAACACCTGTCAAATATGCTCAATTCTAAATGGCGTTATGCCAAAAAAGAAAAAACAGGATTGAGATACTGGTGCTCAGTATTAATAAGAAGAGACTTCAGATTGAGCGCGGGAGAGTTGGTTATACCTTTGGCCGTGTCTTCTTTCTCACCCATGAATCCTACAAGAGCACCGCTTGCTCCTACAATTCTGTGGCATGGGATGAGTATTGGAAATGGATTGCGTCGCAAGGCCTGTCCTACAGCTCTTAAAGCCGTAGGTTTTGCGATCTTCACTGCAACCCACGCATAAGTTCTAGTCTGTCCATGAGGAATTTGAGTCACCGCTTTCAGCACCTGCTGCTGGAAGGGTGTGATCGTTCCCCAGTCCATTTGATCCCAAGGAATATTCTTCAATGGTTCTCCGCTCTCAAAATAATGCTGAAGATCAAGAACGAGATTATGAATAAAATGCGGAGTTTTCTTAATATCTTGAACCACCTGCACACCCTCATGAGTGCTTGGCATCAGTTGAACTTGAGTCAACGAGTGAGATTGATTCCAATCAAAAGCCAGTGCGCCGAATGACGCGAGATGATAATATCGATACACGTTCCAAACAAAATACTTCTCTTGAACCCTAGGGTCAACCCCCCTATTCTATTGATCGATGCTGATACTCTCTAATCTCGCAATCAGTCTTGATGGTAAAATCGCAACTGCGGATAGGTCTCACTTCTACTTAGGAACAGAAGAAGATCGCAATCGAATGAAGATTTTAAGGAAAAACACTGGCGCAATCGTTATGGGTGCATCCACTATCCGAGCATTCAAGCGGCCTTGTCTCGCAAAAGACTCTGACACTCATCCCATCAATGCGATAATCAGTCACAAACTCTCTGGATTCGATCCTGATTGGGCATTCTTCAAGAGCGACAAAATCAAGCGCATCATCTACTATTCTGAATCTCCTTCTCGAGAGGTACTCGATACCTACACTACTTCATGTGAACTCGTTCATCTCAATAGCGATTCGCCTATCGCTTCTCAGATAGCCAAACATCTGAAAAGTTTAGGAATTAAATCCTGCATCGTCGAAGGTGGTGGAAGCGTGATGTGGGACTTCGTCTCCCAGAATCTCATTGACGAATATCATGTGACCCTTACTCCCTCTCTAGTAGGCGGCTCAGAAGCCCCCACTCTAGTCGATGGCAAGGGATTCTCTGCCAAGGACATTCTGAAGCTCAAACTTGTAAGCCATGAAGAAGTAGCAGGAGAGATCTTCCTTGTTTATAGGAAGAACGCTTGAAACTTCTCACGCACGCAGCTGAAGTCATCACGGGAAGTGGAGTCCGTAGAAAATTCGGCAGACAACCTAAGGTAGATGACATGGATAGAATTCCAGACGGTGCAATGGTCTATGACGAAAAAAGAATTCTCTGGGTCGGTAAAACAAAAGATTTGCCAAAACGTTTTGCAAAACTAAAAGCACAATCACTAAAAAATAAAAAGATCGTTACCCCAGGACTCGTCGATTGTCATACTCACCTTGTACACGCAGGTTCACGCTCTGAAGAATTCGCAGCAAGATGTGCCGGGGAATCGTATGAGTCGATTGCTAAACGAGGTGGCGGGATCTGGTCTACTGTACGTGCCACCAGAGAGGCAACAGAAGCAGAGCTCTTCAAACTTGCTTGCGAACGTGTCGAGTATGCAAGAAGTACGGGAGTGAAGGTCATTGAGTCAAAGTCTGGATATGGCCTTAATATCGAAGGTGAAATCAAACAGCTCAATGTGAATCAATTACTGAAGAAGAAATTCAATGACATGATCTTCTCCAGCACGTTCTTAGGTGCTCATGACTTCCCTAAGGATCAACCAAGAGCAGATTACATTCGAGACATCTGTGATGTCATGCTTCCACTGGTCGCGAAGAAAAAACTAGCAGACTGCTGTGACGTCTTCTCTGATCGTGGTTATTACACACCTGAAGAGACCAGATACATCCTCTCTCGCGCTAAAGAGCTAGGACTAGACATCAAGGTCCACGCAGATGAGCTACAGAATACTGAAGCCACTGATCTCGCAGTTGATCTTGGTGCTTGGTCTGCCGATCACCTACTCAAAGTTTCAGAAGCCTCTGTGAGACGAATCGCACACTCAAACACTGTCGCGGTACTCCTACCAGGCACAGCCTTCTTCCTGAAGACACCTTATGCTCCAGCTCGCAGACTGATTGATGATGGAGCGCGCGTTGCAATCGCGACTGATTTCAATCCAGGTTCCTGCAATAATTTCTCACTTCGCTTCATGATGACACTCTCTGCACTTTTTATGAACATGAGTGCGGCTGAAATTTTTGCAGCGGTCACATTTAATGCTGCTGCCGCTTTGAGACTAGAGAAAACTATCGGAACTCTAGAAGTAGGACTAAAACCACTTTTCAGTTTGTTTGATGCAGAGAAATTCGAAGACATCTACTACAAGATGACGGTTTAATTCTTAGATTGAGCGCTGAGCCACTGAGGAGTCCTGTACTGAATCTTCCAACCGTAGAATAACCAGTAAACCAATAACGCGGACCCAAGCCCTGCAATGACATCAGCAAGGTAATGCTGCTTGGTCGTTAGAGTCGAAATCCCGATGAGCGAAGCCCAACCGAAGTAAATAGGAAATAGTCTTCGCTTCTCTTGAATGAATAAGAACGAAGATAGATAGCAACTACTCACATGGAGACTAGGTAAACAATTCGTCGGAGCATCGACCGTTCGAAGATGTGTGAAAAAGCGTGTAGTCAGAGAACCATCCTGAACGAGTGGGAATAATTCTCTTGGGAAAGTAATCGGGTGAAACATAAAAATTGTCGCGCTAAAAACTTGAAGAAACAAAAACGCATATAAGAACCGATTGTAATTCTGTTCATTAGTACTCAAGAAAAAGGCTGAATAAATCAAAAAATATTCTGAACAATAAATCCACACTGTCCAAGGCATGAAAGGGAACCACTTATCAATCGGAGACATCGTGAGATAGGTGGGCTCGAAGATACCGTGATGATTGGGAACCAAGTAAAGCATTGAGGAAAAAATTCCTGCGATAATACCTATAATGATTTTGTTGCCTCGTTTTGCAAAAAACGGAAGAGTGATTATTTTTTTAGCCACGAATCAATCATCTCATGCATTTCGTTTGAATCCCAGTCCCCATCACCAATCTCTACCCATAAAATTTTATGATTGGAGTCAATAAAAACGCTGAAAGGAATAAAAGAAATGTCAAAAACCTCACTGATACTTTGATCGGGACTCCAGTAAATCGGGAAAGTCGTTTTTAGTTTTTTGATCATCGGAGGTACATCGACAAAAGGATCTTCATCTAATGTGACGGCGATGAGATCTAAGTCCGCTCCCTGATATTTTTTGAAGACGCGCTCGATTGCAGGCATTTCTACGACACAAGATTGACACCACGTTGCCCAGAAGTGAATCCAAGTCACTTTTGATTTTGATTGATACAAATCAAGCCGTTCTCGTCCAGGGAGTCGTTCGACTGAAAAATCGGGAACGATTTCACCTAGTTTGAGGTTAACAGATTCTTTAGAACTGATTTTGGATCCGTAATTCTTGTAGAAGTAGGCAGAAACACCCAAGAATAGAACAAGAATAAGAGCAATTGGAGTTAAAACCTTCTTAAACTCATTTGCCATGTGGCCATCTTTCTTTCTAAAATAGAACTGTGAAGGCTCTAACACTAAAACAAAGCGGTCAAGCAGTCGTTGAGTTTGTTCTTACATTACTTTTGGTCACTGTTGTAGTGGGTGCTATTACACAATTTATGAGACAGAGCTCTGGTGCAATGTGGAAAAAACTGGTCTGCGATATTTCAGCACCGTGCGCAGGTTGCAGCGCCTCTGAATCAGCTAAGGACACCGCAGGAAGACTACGTGCTGGAAACACAGTAGCTGGTTTCTCCGGCGTCTACTGTAAATGATTAAAATTCTCTACCAAGATAAAGACATCGTTGTCGTCGATAAGCCTCCAGGAATGTTTGTACACCCTACTGAAAATTTCAGACATCGTGATCAATCCAAGATTAATTGCATGAAGCTGCTGAGGGAACAACTAGGAATTCAAGTCCATCCGATACATCGGATCGATCGATCAGCCAGTGGTGCTGTCCTCTTCGCTCTTAATCCAGAGTCGGCATCCAACCTAGGAAAACAAATTCAATCAGGACTCATCAAGAAAACTTACGTGGCACTTGTACGTGGATGGATTGAAGAGCGCGGAGAAATCAATAAACCACTCAAAAATCTAGACTCAGGAGTAATCAATGAGTCTCACTCTCTCTATGAGCGAATTGCGATAGTAGAGTTTCCATTTATCACTCAGTCCGAATTCGCGACAACGCGAGCATCACTCGTACACCTGAGACCCCTGACCGGGCGACAGCATCAACTCAGGCGTCATCTCAAACACTTAAGGCATCCGATCATCGGAGACAGAATGTACGGCGATTCTAAGTGTAATCAGATGATGGAGTCGATGGGGATTAGGAATCTACTACTCAAATCTTACAGTCTTGAATTCGAACACCCTAAAAACAAAAGTGCCATGTGGATTCACTCTTTGTGGAATCACACATGGCACCAAGTGTTTAACTATTGTGGTGTAAGCGCTTACAGTCCGCGAACTGTATTCTCAGCACTGACTCTACCACCGGCATAAACTTTTCCAGTGATGTTTGAAACTGGAATAGAACCAGAGATCAAACGCTGTTTGAGCTCTTTGTAGCTGAGTGATGGGTTCTGACTGAGAGTGAGAGCCGCAACACCTGCAACGTGAGGACACGCCATTGATGTTCCGCTCATCATTCCGTATTTGCCGCCGCGAACGGTGCTGAAAACATCAACACCAGGAGCAGCGACATGCACAGTCGATTTTCCATAGCAAGAGAATGAAGCTAAGTTGTCTTTGTTATCCATAGCTGCAACAGCGATAACGTTGTCGAGCTCGTAGTTGGATGGATAGTGAGGATTCTTGTCGTTATCAGCTTTGTCGTTACCTGCTGCTGCTACGAAAAGGATGCCTTTGTCTCGAGCGCTTTTGATCGCGTTGAAGAGTAAATCAGAACGTTCTCCACCTCCCCAACTGTTACTCATGATGTTTGCATTCATCATGGTTGCGTAGTTGATTGCGTCGATTGCGCCCTCGAGAGTTCCTCCGCCTTTAGCAGACAAGAACTTCAAAGGAAGGATTCTAACTTTCCAGTTCACACCAGTTACGCCGACTTTGTCGTTTCCAGTAGCACCGATAACGCCTGAGCAATGTGTACCGTGATCATGATCATCCGATGGTTTATTGTTCTTATCTACGAAGTTCCAACCATTAACGTCATCAATGAAACCATTATTGTCATCATCGATTCCGTTGCCAGGAATTTCGTCTTTGTTCACAAAAATGTTTCCAACGAGATCAGGGTGAGTGAGATCGATACCTGTATCGATTACTGCAACGATGATGTCTTGGCTTCCGGTAATACCCTTAGCCCAAAGAGGAGACACATTGATGTCAGCGCCTGCAGTGCCTGTAGATTTGGACCATGAACTGCCGAGCACTTGTCCGATGTTTTGCATTCCCCATTGTTTTGAGAAAAGCTCGTCATTCGGTGTACCTGGAAGCTTTTCAGCTGGCTTAGACTTGTCTTGATACATGTTGATTCTGAAGTTTTTCTCAGCGATCTCAACATCTGGATTTGCCTTCAGCGCTTGAATCGCTGCGTCGGTATCTTTTGATTGATCGAGCTCAACGACGTGAATCGATGCGTCTGTCTTCACTTGTCTCATCGACAAGACTGCCGCTCTACCAAGAACAGATTGGATCGAAGCTGCTGCACTCGATTGCACTCTTACGTTTGGTACTGAGCTTTTGTATTTTACTAGAATTTGTCCTTCTGATGCTTGAACGGCTCCGATGCTTAGAGCTACTGTGACAGCTGATATGATTTGAATTTTCATATATTCCCCCCCGAGAAGATCGTGAGAGAATAACAGAGTATTTCTGTGGCACAAAATTTATTTTGATGGATTGTCTTCGAACTCGTAATTTCGCAGGATATCAATTGCTGATCGGAATCCACTGCGCACAATGTCGGACATCTTCTTGGGTGAGAGACTGAAGTGTTCCTTGATGAACATCTTTGGGTCTTGAGCATCAGGATGAATGTAAATCGTATCTACATTCATCCTGTGATGCAGCTGCTTCTCCATGATCTCCACGATTTCGTTTCGAACTGAGTCCGCGAGGCCTTTTTCCTTACAAAACTGAGAAACAGCATCGATAGCGTTGCGCTGTACCTTTTTGTTGTGGATGTAATTATTAATCTTGGCTTCGATCACCTGATAGAGCGACTGAATCATGATTGCCGGAATTCCGAGATCTGTGAGTGAACCCACTTCAGGTGTGAAGTGATAGGGCTGGTGTGTATAGCTTGCGATCACGAGATCAGCTCCGCTATCGACCGCGACGTGAGTCGACATCGTGTCTCTAATTTCACCATCGGTGAAGAAGTAGGACTTTCCGTTTGAAAGCTCGATTGAATACGGACTATAGAGCGGTGGTAGTGCGGCACTCGCAGCACAAGCATCGGAGACTCTGACGTCATCAATATAAATACAAGATGGATCATGAGGAGGAGAAGGTTGCGTGTGTTTGCCGAAGACGACCTTCCTTGAGTGATTGAGCTGAGTAGAAACTATGTAGAGCTCGGGATAGAAGTCGCTAAATCGATTAGAAGGAAGCACTTCGTTTCTCAGGAACTCCTCAAGCCCTTGGGTACTGAAAAACCCTGATATTTTAAGCATATTAAAGAGAAGCAAGCTCTCAAAGTTTCCATTCATCAAGTGTCCGATGATGTCCTTAATGATGCCGATTTGCTTCAACTGCTCCTTCGCCATTTCGGGACGGACCCTGAAGAGTATGGGATAGGTGAGCTTCGGTAGAATCTTAGGGATCTGGTCTTGCGGATTGTCAGATGTGCGATCGAGGAATGAATTGAAGATGTTCTCTAGGCTGTAGCCTGAAGCCAAGTAACACGCGATGATCGAACCCGCACTCGACCCGACATAAGCGGATATCTCCATGGGACTCGGTAAACTATCCTTAGGTCTGGCTGCTTCTAGCCCTCCTGCAAACTTAAAACCCTTCTCTTGGAGTGCTAGAGCAACACCTAAGTGAAACGCTCCGGCTTTAACCCCTCCGCCTGAGCATACAAACGCGATTTTTTTCTTTTTTGAGATGAGTGTCTTTTTTTTGACGCTAGATGCTTGGTCCATGGCTACTCTCTATTTATGGAGGGTACTTGAATTTGCTTGTGAAGCAAATAGATTAGAAAATACAATAAGTAATGCGTGAGGGCGCGTAATGCATAGTGATGAAGTATTAGGCAATTGGATTCCTTTGGTCGATTATTCGTTTAAGACAGGCACAAGTCTGTCAACGCTGAGACGCCATATCAAATCTAACAAAATTTTGTACCGTCTAGAGGAAGGACGCTACCTCATTTATGATCCGAACGCGAGTGCAGCACGCCTCACTTCGCAAGTGTCCACAGATGCTGCTCCAGAAACTTCAACTGCTGAAAAAGCTTCACATCTTCAAGAACGTCAAATTCAAATTTTGGAAACTGAACTCCAGCGCGCACACGAAGAACTCACTGAGCTCAAGATGCTGCTGGCGATTTATGAGGAGAAGATAGGCTCCACCTGATGACAATTAAAACTGCGCTCTGGGTTGTCGCAGTGGTGTTGAAAATCGGAGTAGGTCACGCTTCTCAAGAGTTAGATCGTCAATTCCTCTTAGACAAAATCGGTACCGTAAGATCCATTGATAACTCTGATGGAATTTTTGCAGAGTCAGTCGCTGAAGCATTCAATGAATATTTTTCTAAACAAAGTAGATTCAAGTATCAAGATGTGTCCAAGGCTGATGCTCTCTTAGGAAGTTCAAAACTCGCTTATGAGAAGCTCATTGATGATGCAAGAATCCTCGCTCAAATCGGAAAAGCATTCCAAATTAACTCCCTCATCAAAACAAAAATCTACAAAGAAGGCACAAGCTACAGAGTCGAATGGCAATGGGTCAGACTCCCTCAAGCACAGATCCTTGCATCTTATGAGTTCAGTGTATCTGAAGCAGAATCCTCTGCTTCGATTCTTACTGATGTACTGAAAAGCGAAATCAAGCGCCAGCTACCAAAGCTATTCGCTAAGATGCCATTCAAGGGTCACATCACAGGGCGCGACGGTGAGACCGTCACCGTCAACGTCGGAAAAGAAAACGGCGTCTTCAAGGGCGATATGCTCATTGTACAAACTCTCGAAGACGTAAAAATTCACCCGCTCTCAAAAGCAGTTGTCGATTGGCAATTCGTCAAAATCGGAAGATTGAAAGTAGTAGAGTCCGACGAAAACATCGCTTTTTGTAAAGTGATGGATCTCGAAGAAGAAAAGGAAATCACCAGGTTACAGAAGATCACTGCCTTCATCCCTCACGAAGAGGAACCTGAAGAAGAAGCTAAAAAACCTGTTGAAGAGTTTGAAAGGCCATATATCCCTAAGCTGGGATATATAGCTGGAACACTTTCTGCTGGAAGTTTCTCTCGTAACTTTTCAGACAGTTCTGTTGGTGGAGTTGGTAAAACAGGTGGTGGAATGTCCTTGGGCTTGCTGGGCGAAGGTGAGCTCTGGCTCAATCGTAACTTCTTCGTCGATATCGCAACTGGCTTCAATACTCTTGGATATACTCAGAAAGACATCACTACGAACGTTGAAACTGCAGGGGTCTCTGGATCCTACTTCCGATTCCGCGGGAACCTGGGATATCAGATTCATCTCACTCCTGATTTCTTCGGACCTAAGGTCTTCATCAAGATGGGATACATGTCTAATAGCTATGCTCTCCCTGCATCAGTCGCTGATGTGATGGCAGGCGCATCGTTCGGCAGCGTCTTCTTAGGCGTGGGCACGGATCTACCACTCAGACCTCATTACGGAATGTTAGCCTCACTCAACATGGGATTATTGAAGTCTGTGAGTGCAGCTGATCAAGTAGGGACCGCTAGTGGCACCGCGCTCTCTGCAGTGAGCGGGATCACAGATGTGAGTTTCTTCTTAGGAGGTTACTACTGGTTCCATTCAAGATTAAAACTGAGAGTCGGAATCGACGTGATCTCTCACGGAGCGACCTTCGGAACGACTCATACTCTTAATCATCGCTTAGTTTATGTATCGCCTAAGTTGATTTATTATTTCTAGGAAATTGAAATGAAAAAATTATTAGCAATTCTGGCGCTTACACTAACACCAGCAGCCCATGCGTTTGACCTCGGACTCCATGGTGGACTCACAATGAACTATTTCGCACCTGGATTGAACTATTTTACTTACGGTGCAAGTGGGACATTTTATTTTGGTTCATTCAGCTCTGGATTAAAAATCACAAACTTAAGTGGACCTAGTGCCACAAGTAGTGGACTGACGATCTCTACAGGCCAGCTCAACTTATTGGGTCAGTTCAAAATTCAAATCTCCGGCCTCTTTGCAGGAGTCAACTTTGGACTAGGCTCTACAAGTGCCACAGTGTCTTTTGGAGGATATGGAGCAACCGCAGCTGCAAGCTCATTCATCTTCGGACCTTCGGTTGGATTTTACTTCGGTGACAAATTCAAAATAGGCGTGGAAGTCGACTACTTAATCTGCACTGCAAGTGGGTGGGTCAATACGATTACACCTATGGTGGGTGTGAAGTTCGCACTCGGTGGTGGCAACAGCGGTGCTGTTCAAACTCAGGAGGTGACTCCAAAACCAGAACCCACAGTAGAACCAGCTGAGGAAGAAAAAGTAGAAGTGAAGAAGCCTGAAGCGAAGCACAAAGACTTGCCTACGATGGAATCCATCACTCCAGCTAAAGAGTGATTATTTTCTATTTTGATGTAGAACTAGGCCATGGCCAAAAACGACTCCATCTTAAAACAAATGGACGATCTCATCGGAGAGATCGAGCGTCATAACCACGCCTATTATATAGATGACAATCCTAAGGTGTCCGATGCTGAGTACGACAGACTCTTCCGCGAATTAAAAAAGATCGAAGAAGAACACCCGAACTTGATGCGTGCTGACTCTCCAACTCAACGAGTGGGTGGAGCAGCTCTAGGCGAATTCAAAAAATCCAAACACATTCGTCCCATGCTCTCGATTGCGAATGTGTACAACGAAGAGGAATTGAAAGACTTCGATGAGCGCATGCAGAAACTGATCGGCGTAAAAGCAATCGAATACTGGTGCGAACTCAAGTTTGACGGGCTCTCGATCAACCTCACTTATGAAAACGGAGTCCTCATCCGTGCAGCTACTCGCGGTGACGGTGAGACAGGTGAAGATGTCACTCCGAATATCAAGACCATCAAATCTATACCGCTTAAACTCAAAACCAAAAACCCACCTGAACTGATCGAGATCCGCGGTGAAGTCATTCTACCCATCAAAGAATTCAAAAAACTAAATGAAGACCAAGAGAAACGAGGAGACAAAATTTTCGCTAATCCTAGGAACGCAGCCGCTGGATCTCTAAGACTTCTCGACTCCAAGATCACAGCGTCTCGTCCTCTCACAGGATTCTTCTACGGAATCGGTGAGGTGAGAGGAGTGGAGTTCCCCACACTTGAAAAACTAGAATCCACATTCGAAGAGTGGGGCTTACCTGTAGGTGATCACTGTAAAAGCGTGCAAGGTCCTGATGCCGTAATGAATTTCTACCGCGGGATCGAAGGGCGGCGCGACTCACTTCCTTATGAGATCGACGGGATCGTAGTCAAACTCAACTCCGTGAAGCAAATCGAACAAGCGGGATACATCTCTCGAAACCCGCGTGGAATGGTTGCATTTAAGTATCCCCCCAAGCAAGAGACAACCCAGATCCTAGACATCATCACTCAAGTCGGCAGGACAGGCGTACTCACTCCTGTCGCGCTCGTTGAACCTGTGAATCTCGGTGGAGCAATGGTCGCACGTGCCACTCTCCACAACCAGGACGAAGTCGATCGCAAAGACATTCGCATAGGTGATCGCGTGTTCATCGAACGCGCTGGAGATGTCATCCCGAAAGTAGTAGCCGTAGTGAAAGAATCTAGGAGTGGTAACGAGCAGAAGTTCAAGCTGCCTTCGAAGTGCCCCATCTGCTTTACAGCTGTAGTAAGAGAAGTTGACGAAGCAGCTGTGAGATGCCCTAATCTCAACTGCCCAGCACAAGTGAAAGAGCGTCTCCGGCACTTTTGCTCCAAGGACGCTCTCAACATCGATGGTCTTGGAGAAAAAATCATCGATCAACTCGTCGATGAGGGGCTGATTAAAACGTATTCAGATATTTATGCTCTCACGAAACCAGAAGTTTTAAAGCTCGAAGGATTCAAAGAGAAGTCAGCCCAGAATCTCATCGAATCCATTGAGAACTCCAAGAAACCCGATCTCTATCGAGTGATCTATGGTCTAGGTGTCAGACATGTCGGCGAGCGAACAGCGAAGAGTCTCTCCACTCACTTCAGATCTCTAGAGAAGCTCATCGGAATAGGCGTTGAAGAGTTCCAAGCAATCAGAGATATCGGTCCAGAAGTAGCGAAGTCTCTTGCAGAATACCTCTCACAGAAATCCAATCAGAATGAGATCCGTAAACTCGACGAAATCCTCTCACCCATCGCACCGAAGAAAATCGAATTAAACTCAAACCTCGCCGGAAAAACCTTCGTACTCACAGGCACTCTCCCTACTCTCTCACGTGATCAAGCCACCACTCTGATCGAGGGTTTAGGCGGCAAAGTGAGTTCTAGCGTCTCGAAGAAAACAGATTTTGTTATTGCAGGAGAAGATGCGGGGTCTAAACTAGAGAAGGCACGCACATTGGGCGTGAAAGTTCTCGACGAGGAAGGATTGAAAGCACTTACAAAATGAACCCTCTCTCTCTCTGCTATAAGGCTGTGGCATGCTTGTGGCATGGATTTAGAAGTTTAGTGCTCCAATTCAATGCCACAAGCATGCCACAACTGGATAACACCAAGATGCTTCTAATATTTGCACTGATACTTCCTCTTAATGGTGCTCACGCACAAAACGAAAACACAGAGATCGGTGTCGCAACAAGCTCACAAGCTACCTACACTTTTCCAGCGACTTTCTCAGGGAATCTCACATTTGATGCATCACAAGCCGTATCAAACTCTAAGACTTATCAACTCGGTGTGCTCTCTACGTTTCAACTCACATCTATGAGTTCTGTTTTTAAAATTGCAGCGACTATGACGATTCACTTCACTGCAAAAAACTGGAATAATGCATGGTTCATAAGACCTATTCTCGGATGGGAGAGAGACACCGTAGGAGTAGTACTGACTTCTGGAGTCGTTTACGGAATACAAATCGGGAAGCGCTTCGCAATTGCAGACCAACTCATCTTCAAGCCCACAGTAGAATTCTCAAGAAACGTCGCAAACAATGCGCAAGTGATTCTTACGCCACTGAGTTTGAGTTATTTTATTTCCGTTCCACAACTCTTTTAATTTTGCCTGACTCAAGATCGAGCATGAGTTTGTCCCAACGATCTGCGTTGGTTTTGTACTGAGTCCAAAGAGTTTGGAATCTGAAATTGACTGCAGGAGTTGGCTTAGAGGCAAGCTGCAATCCAACCATGAGTTGATCAAGCTGCTTCCTACGTTCAATAGGAGGCTGCCTCTCTGCACCTGAAATGAATTGATTGTATAAGTTGTTGAGCTGCTGAATCATTGGCTCCGCACGCTCAAGCTGGTCTTCGTACTTCTCAGAGGAAACAGCCTTAGGAGGTCCAGATTCTTGCCGCTGCTTGGCACCTTTATAAAGGTTTAAGTCTTCCTTCTCATCTTCGTCATCATCACCGTAACGCCTTCGTCCCATAGGAATATTATGATATGCAATTCTCAGCATGGCAAAAATGAAAACACATTTTGTTTGTCAAAACTGTGGCACAAACTCGACTAAGTGGATGGGTAAATGCCCCAGTTGCGAAACTTGGAACTCACTTGTCGAAGAGAGACTAGATGGTGGAGGAGACCAGAAAGATTCTATCTCATCGATCCGCCAAGAATTCCGTACAGACACAGTAAGCACTCTGCAACACAAGGCTCATAGACTGGGCGATCTCAACGCTGGAAGTAAACCCAAAGCAAGAATACAAATCGGTATCTCAGAATTGGACCGAGTCCTTGGCGGAGGATTGGTTTCTGATAGTTTTGTCCTTCTAGGCGGCGACCCAGGAATCGGTAAGAGTACGCTCCTCCTTCAGATGGCAAACGCAGTCGGCGATCGTCACCGAGTTCTCTATGTGAGTGGGGAGGAATCAGTCGATCAAATCCGCATGCGAGCCACTCGTCTTGGAGTCACTCCTGATTCACAAATTTTTCTTGCAGGAGAAACCGAACTCGAAGCTGTGTTCCACCTCGTTCGTGAAGTAAAACCAGAAATTCTCGTTCTAGATTCTCTTCAAACGTTTTCTAGCTCTCAGATCGACTCTCCTCCGGGAAGCGTCTCTCAAGTGAGAGAGATCGCATCTCGCCTTATGACTCTCGCAAAATCTGCAGGAATCTCTGTATGGCTTGTTGGTCACGTGACCAAGGAAGGTTCAATCGCAGGCCCCAAGGTCGTCGAGCATCTCGTCGATACCGTTCTCTATTTCGAAGGAGACGAAGGAATGTCATTCCGCTTGCTCCGCTCAGTGAAAAACAGATTCGGAAGCTCACGCGAACTCTCGGTGTTCGAAATGGATGGCGAAGGATTGAAGGAAGTCAAAAACCCATCGTCACTTTTTCTATCAGAACGCCCGACACCTCTGTCAGGCACTGCAGTCACAGCGATTGTCGAAGGATCGCGTCCGATACTAGTAGAACTTCAAGCGCTCGTAGCCCCTTCCCCTCTTGCGATGCCAAGAAGGACCTCAGTAGGTCTGGATCACAATAGACTTTCAATCCTTGCTGCGATTAGTGAACGACACTTAGGGATCTCACTCTCTCAGAGAGATTTATTCTTCTATGTCGTAGGTGGACTCAAGATCTCTGAGCCAGCGTGTGATCTCGGTGCAATCGCAGCAATTTGGTCAAGTTTCAAAGACATTCCATTACCGAAATCTTCACTGTTTCTTGGCGAAGTCGGTCTTACAGGTGAAGTACGCAAGGTGTCACAGATGGAAATGAGAATCGAAGAGGCTGCCAAGCTTGGTTATAAAAAACTCATCGTTCCAAAAACCATGACCGATCGCATACCAAAAAGCTTAGAGTGTGAAGTTATCGGAGTTTCCCATTTAAATGAATTTGCAAAACGTTTTAGCTAGAGCTAACTTTAACTAAACCCCATTCCAGGAGGAATCGATGTTCAACAACAAGAAAAACTTATTCCCTTTCGTAATCGCATTAGCTCTCACTGTTTCTTTTGGTTGCTCCAAAAAAGATGAGCTCAACCCAGATGAAAATCCAGTTCCAACTTCTGCTGGCGCTGATGACAACAGTGCTATTGGCGATTCAGATACCGGACGCGCAATGGGATTACAGACGATCCACTTCCCCTACGATTCATATGAACTCTCTGCAGCTGACAAAGAAGCACTCGCTGCAAACATTCAAATCTTAAAAGACAAATCCTCAGCAAAGATTCAAGTTGAAGGTCACTGCGATCAACGCGGCGGCATTCAATATAACTTAGCCCTTGGTGAGAAACGCGCAAACGCTGTTCGTAAATATATGATCGACAAAGGTGTCCAAGGCAATCGCATCACTACGATCAGCTTCGGAAAAGAAAAACTCATCGATCAAGGAACCGGAGAAGACTCCATGGCTAAAAACCGCCGTGCGAACTTCGTCGTCACTTCTAGATAATTTAATCGCTTCATGAAGGCTCACGCAATTTTTATTGCTCTACTCGCACTGGGTGCGTGTGCTTCAGTTTTTGAAACAAGACCCGATCAGGAACTTGCTGATGCTATCGCTTCTGTACGAGCTGCAAAAGAAGTGTCTGCAGAAAACATGGCTCCCGATCTTTATCGTAAAGCGCAACAATCTCTCGATCTCGGAAAACGTGAATACCGTTTTAAAAACTATAGTGAAGCAAAGGCTGCGCTGATCCGGGCGAAAAGTTACGGCGAAAAAGCTGAATTCAACGCCATTAAAGTCGGAGGGGTGAGACACGAGACACCTAAGGATCCTATGGCTCAGCCAACTGCGGCATCTACTCCTGATCTACAACCCGTGGATGCTCCACCGCCTGAGCAAGTGCCGGTTGACGATCAACAAGCTTCCACTTCACCAAATCAGTAAAAAGAGCTAAGATATGAGCATGAAAAAATTTACACTCTTTTTTGTTTTCGTAACGCTCTTCACACTCACGAGCTGTATTAAAACTCGCGCTCAACTCAAAGAGAATCCATACGATGATGCTGGCGCTAGAACTGTCGCTCCAAGGAACGTAGAAACCTCGCCAGCGGGCAGTCTCTACGCTGTCGATGAACTCAAAGCAGAAATCACCCGCCTCACCGGTCGTATTGAAGATATTGAGAAGGGTCTCACTACTGGCAAGTCCTACAAAGACGAAGACATTAAGAAAATTGAAACTCGCTTAATTGAAGTAGAAAAAACTCAGTTCGAAGTTCTCGAGCGACTGAAGGGACTCGCAGTTGCTACCGAGAAAGATCCTAAGGAACATCTAGAGAAGGCCAAAGCTGCGTACGACGATGCTCAATATGAAACTGCTGTTTCAGAAGTAGGACTCTTTCTTAAATCAAATCCTAAGAACGCAGAAGAAGCGATCTTCCTCCGTGGTGATTCTTACTACCGTCTGAAAGAATTCAAAAAGGCCATCGTAGACTTCTCGAAGTTTCCTGAGAAGTATTCTGATTCACCAAAAATGCCAAAAGCACTCTTGAAAATTGGACAGAGCTTCGATGCTCTTCATATGAAAGAAGATGCTCAAGCGTTCTATCAAGAGCTCACTGACAAGTTCCCAAAGAGTCCTGAAGCAAAAGAACTCAAACACCAGAAAAATTCTCATAGCGACAAAAAATCTAAAAAGAAAAAGAAATAATGAGTTTTGTTTTAGGCATTGAGTCTTCCTGCGACGAATCGTCAGCATCCGTCGTAGAATTCGATCAACATCTGTTCAAAGTTCATTCGGTTTCGACTTTCTCTCAGATTGACCTTCATATTCCCTATGGCGGAGTCGTACCAGAGGTCGCGTCTCGGAATCATCTAGAAACTGTGAATCAGATGATTGATGGCGCTATGAAAGTATGGGGCGGAAAATATTCAGATCTGGACGCGATCGCAGTGACCAATCGTCCAGGATTAGTAGGCGCTCTCTTAGTTGGAGTAAGCGCTACTAAGGCTCTCTCTTACTGCTTGAAAAAGCCTGTCGTCCCCGTTCATCATCTCGAGGGACATGCGTGCAGTATTTTTCTAGACCAGAGCGACACGCTCAACACAATAAAACTTCCTCTCCTCCTCGTCGTCGTCTCTGGTGGTCACACAAGTATGTACATCATCAAGACACTTCCAGAATTCTGGGAGAAGGACTTCTTGAAACACTCACTCATCGGGCAATCTCGCGATGATGCCGCAGGTGAAGCGTTTGATAAGACTGCTAAGCTCATGGGATTCCCCTACCCTGGTGGAGTCTGGATTGACCGTGAAGCCAAAGGTGGAAACCCTCATGCGTTCACTCTCCCTCGAGCACTTCCACAGAAGTCCATACTCGACTTCTCCTTCAGTGGACTTAAGACTGCAGCAAGCTTTGTCATTCAAGATTTAAAAAAGAAGGGTACATTCGAGAGCTCTAAGAAAGATCTCGCAGCATCTGTTCAAGAAGCGATCATCGATGCACTTTTCTCAAAAATTAAAATCGCAATTCATCAGTACGACTGTAAGGGAATCGCAATCGTCGGAGGAGTTGCTGCCAACTCTGCTCTGCGTGCTCGCTTGGAATCACTAAAAAATATTAAAATTTATCAGCCTCTGAAAGAATACTGCACCGATAACGCTGCAATGATTGCAGCTGCAGGAGCTTTGAGATTCTCTCAAGGCCAGTTCTTAACTCATCACGAAGCTTTAAAGTTGAATGCGCAGGCATCCGCATGAGCCAATTCGTTAAACAAAAAGCATTCGGCCAAAACTTTCTTGTTAATGACTCCATCATAGGTCGAATCATCGATTCAATTGATCACTCACTATCTCAATATCCTGTGAAGCAAATGTTTGAAATTGGACCAGGACTAGGTGCACTCACTCGTCCCTGGACTGAGCGCCATCCAGAGTTGCCGCTGACTCTGATCGAGAAGGATAGAGAGATCGCAGAAAAGTGGAAGACCACTACAATACCTCAGCTCACTCTCAGGCTAGAAGACGCTGTGGATACGGATTACCATTCACTTTTTAGGAGCGAGCCTGTGGGTCTCTTCTCCAATCTCCCTTACTCTGTAGGCACAAGAATATTCACCAAGCTTGCAGAGCATCCCCACGAAATCAAATTCATGGTGCTCATGTTCCAAAAAGAAGTCGCTGAGAGAATACTACTGAAACCCAAGACCGTTGGAAGCCTAGGGATCTGGTCTCAAAACGTCTGGGATATTGAGAAGGTTCTGCTTGTTCCGCCCTCTGCATTCAAACCTAAACCCAAAATTGACTCACTGGTCATTAAATGTATCCCAAGACCTCAAGCTAGAATTCCCCAGACTCAATCCTCCGAGGCGCATAAGAAACTTTGGCAAGATTTGCTAAAATTAGCGTTTTCTCATAGAAGAAAGATGCTGCGTTCGATATTTAACGACCACGCATTATGGAAGTCAGGTCTTACAGATTCAAAGGTTCCAGAAACACTCAGAGCAGAGGCTCTCACTTGGGAACATTGGAGCGCGCTTTTTCAATCGTGCGCCAAGCACTGGGACTTGCAATAGTACTTCTCTCCTCTATTCTTTCTTCTTCTCTTTCTTCCTCGACTTGGGCCTCTAGTCCCTTCAGCGTATCTAATGGAAGTTTCGTCACCATTACAGATGTAGGCAATCCAATGTCAGCGTTTGAAAATCCTGCACAACTCGCAGCTAAGAACAAACTCTCTGCTCAGTATGGATGGAACACACTCATTCCTCAGTTCTCGCGAATGTCGAATATTCTACTTGAGAATAATACTGTCTCTGACAAAACTCGAGTCGGAAACTTAGATCCTGACTACAGAACCACCATCGGTCAGTTACTTGGTCTTCGGTATGCACTCTTTCCAGAATTCTTAAACTTCAGCATCGGACTCTCAAGCTTCCTCCCTTGGTCTGCTCTCGCGTACTATGACTCAGGCGAAACATTCTCTCCTGAGTTTGTACTCGATCGTTCTCGTTCTCAGAGACCAGAAGTCGCAGTAGGGTTTGGGATTCAACCACTACCGAGATTCAACCTGGGTGCGTCTCTACGTCTTGGATACAATCTTACTGCTCGAGCAAATGTGATGTTGCAAACCAATCCCGTGAAACCTTCATCCATTAGGTTCTTAGCATCACTACGCCCCTTCCCCGTTCCCATCATTGGATCAAGCTACCAATTCAGTGACCATGACTTTTGTCCGAATTGCTCTATCAGCGGAGTCGTGAGATTTCCTGCTGACTCAAGCGCCACTCTCGATATGACCGCAGCCTCTCGAGTGTTCGGTGATACTGCAGCGTTTGCCTTTCAACTCACAGGTCTCTCATCCCTCTACTTTGATCCGTGGAGTTTAGATTTAGGTTTTTCAGTTCCACACTTGAGGCGCGGAGTTCTCAAAATCGAATCGAGCTATCAGCGTTGGTCTACGTTCAAACCACCCACAGCGATGATCACAAATCCTCAGACCTCTACTTGCGAAAATGGTACTTACTGTCCTCTCAACGTGAGTCCATCACAGACTCTACCGATTGAATTCAAAGATATCTTAATCGTAGGCATCACTGAGGAGTGGATGATCAAAGACACAGGCCCTTCTCAATGGTTTGTGAAAGCGGGTGCAGGCTACAGGCCAAGCATTGTCAAAACTTCTGCAAATGACACTGGAAATTATAACTTATTAGACCCATCTAGAATGATGTATACCCTGGGTGGGCGTTTACAAAAATCATCCTGGAGTTTTGATGTTTATCTAGCTTATCATCAACTTGAGACCCAAAATATTACTAAGGCTTCCTCTTCCGATATTGGTGCTCCAGGGTATACTGTGAGTGGATCCCTACTTGGCGGCGGAGCAAACGTATCGTTTGAGATGTAAGAAAGACTGAAACAATGAAGATCATCGAGATTTTAAGAAAAAATTTTCTAACCGGAGTGATTGTATTCATTCCGATGGTGGTTATTTTTTGGATCAGTAGATACTTCGTGAGTTTTCTATGGGACTTCATCGATCTCGTCCCAAGTGAATTAAGACCTGAATCTGAAGTCATCACGGGTCTCTTGGTACTAGGAATCACTGTTGCATTCGCAATTGGAATCGCTCTCTTGGGTTTGTTTTCAAAGTTTTACTTCGGTAAGAAATTCTTGGAATTCTTCGGTGAACAAATCCAACGCATTCCTGTAGTTGGTACGATCTACTCATCTCTCGATCAACTCTTAAAAACTCTCGCTACTGGTGGAGGCAAACAATTTAGCAGAGTTGTCTATATAGAGTATCCACGTGTAGGTGTCTGGGCTGTTGCATTCGTCACTGGACCTGCAGTGAGCAAGACTCTCCCGGATGGTTATCTCAATGTGTTCATTCCTACTGTTCCCAACCCTACTTCTGGATTCCATCTCATCGTGAAGGAAACCGAAGTCAAAGAAACTCATTTGAAAGTCGAAGAGGCATTCAAACTGATCTTGTCTCTCGGTATTGCGCAACCCACATGGAAAAACTAATCGCGACCAATCCCAATGCCTATCGCAACTACCACATCTCGGAAACTCTCGAGGCTGGGATTGCGCTCACTGGCACTGAGATCAAAAGCATCCGTGATGGATCACCGAATCTGAAGGATTCCTACGTAGCAATTAAGCAGAAAACTGCAGCAAGTCTTGAGGCTTACCTCATGCATGCTCACATCGCGCCTTACAAACATGGAAACATCTGGAATCACGAACCCACGCGCGAGCGAAAACTCCTGATCCATAAACAGGAAATCATTAAGCTTTTCGGTCTCATCACTCAGAAGGGGATGACCATCGTTCCCACCAAGTTCTACTTCAATGCCGGGAGAGTGAAGGTCGAGCTAGGAATCGCCAAGGGTAAGAATGCAGGCGACAAACGAGCGGATATGAAGAAGAAATCCGCTCAAAAAGAGATGGATCAAGCCATGAAATCTCGCAAAACTGGCCGAAAATGACTCTAAGCAATATAACCGCGCCTTGACTTTCATAGGTGGGGTTTGCTATTCATGCCCCATGGCAAGAATCACAATTGAAGACTGTTTAAAGAATATTCCAAACATGTACGAACTCGTTCACACAGCAACGAGACGCGCTCGTCAGATTTTCAAAGGTTCTGACCCAACGATTAAGAGCAAAAACCGTATTGTTGTTACAGCTCTACGTGAGATTGCAGCTGGAACTGTGAAGAGCAACAAGGTTGTTGATTTCGGTCCAGGCGAGAAGCTCACTCAGCCGCATCTTCCTCACTAAATACAATTCATATTGTTTAAATAATATTTCGTGATAAATCTCCCGCATCTTAAACAAGGGGGATTTATGAAATCTATTATCGTTCTATTTTCAGTTCTATTAGCTACTTCTTCACAAGCAGACACACTTAAATCTGTTATCAATCGTCTCAATAAATTTGAAGGTAAAACAGGTGAAGGCTTATACACAAAAAACAAAAAAGTCATTTATGGTAAAAAAAATTGTTATGTCGCAGTAAATAATATTGATAGCTGGAGCTCTGATAACACAGTAACAGCCGATATTTTTGAAATCACAGTAGGCAGTAAACAACTCGGAACAGATTTACAATCCTGGGATTTTAATAAAAATAAAGTAAAAATCTCTAATGGATTTGTATCCTATTTTGATTTTTTCGAAGGAAAAAATAAGTGTAAATATTACCAGCAATTAACTTTTACAAAATCCACTAAAGATCAAGCAGTCCTCTTTATTGAAAGCAAGGATTGTAAGAATGGTGTTAAAACCAAAGAAACTTTAACCTGTAGTTACTAAGATCGCTTTTCACTATAACGCGATAAACGTTTTGATTTAGTCACAGCTACTTTCTTGGATTTCTTCTTTAAGATCCTGGAAGTAGCTGTTTCTTTTTTAGCAACAATCTTAGCTGGCTCTTCAAGCACGAGATCAAGCACTTCATCCACATGACTGACGTAATGAATCTCAAGATCCTTGAGCGCTGACTTTGGAACTTCATTCAAGTCCTTCTCATTCAACTTAGGCATGATGATCGTAGTCACTCCAGCTCGCTTCGCTGCCAGGATTTTCTCTTTGATTCCACCGACAGGTAGCACTTTGCCGATAAGCGAGAGCTCACCCGTCATTGCGACTCGCTGTTTGGATTTTCTGTTTGTAATCAGAGAGTACAGAGCCGCAGCCATCGTCACACCTGCAGATGGACCATCCTTAGGGATAGCTCCTGCCGGAATGTGTAAGTGGAAGTCGTTCTCTTTGAAGAATTCAGGTTTGTGTGTCTTGCCTTTCAAAATTTTTTTCTTCACAAACGTCCATGCGATCGCAGCGCTCTCAGTCATCACCTCACCCATTTGACCAGTGAGCTTGAGATTGCCAATACCAGGAAGAGAAGCGGCTTCGATGAAGAGGATATCTCCACCCATCGCAGTCCAGGCAAGTCCTGTGACGACACCAGGTGAAGTCACTCTTTCGGCAAGCTCATTATAAAAGCGCTTGTTACCTAGATACTCATGAAGATCATCCACATGAATCCAAATCGGGCGCTGAGCCTGACCACGGTCCATACCTCTCACAATTTGAGCGACAGCTTTGCGGGCGATTTTTTCGATCATTTGTTGAAGAACCCTAAGACCTGGTTCTCTTGCGTAGTCGTTCATGATCTTCTTCAAAGCGGC
This sequence comes from Lysobacteraceae bacterium, assembly GCA_023657465.1. Classification (GTDB taxonomy): domain Bacteria; phylum Bdellovibrionota; class UBA1018; order UBA1018; family JAGTJX01; genus JAGTJX01. Next base: position 471,141 of record JAGTJX010000001.1, on the reverse strand, counting down.
TTTTTCGATTCTAATTTGATTGGGTTTCAAACCATTGGACTCAAGGACTTTTGGAATCACGTAGCGAGAAGCAATTTCTTCTTTCTCTTCAAGTGTATAGCCAGGGATCTCAATGATTTCCATGCGATCTAAAAGTGGAGCTGGAATGGTCGAGAGATTATTGGCTGTAGCTACAAACAAAACCTTTGAAAGATCATAGTGCAGATCAAGATAATGATCCAAGAACTGTGAGTTCTGCTCAGAATCCAAAACTTCAAGTAGCGCGCTCGCTGGATCACCTTGAAAGCTGTTTCCAAGCTTGTCGATTTCGTCGAGCATAATGACGGGGTTCTTGGTTCCCGCACGCTTCATCGCTTGAATGAATTTTCCTGGAAGAGCGCCGATATAAGTCCTTCTGTGACCCTTGATTTCAGCTTCGTCACGCATGCCGCCGAGAGAGAATCTGTAGAAGGATCTTCCCATTGTCTTAGCAATGGACTTACCGACTGATGTCTTACCAACACCTGGAGGACCTACTAAGCAGATGATCGATCCCTTGGGCGACTTAGGATTCAATTTCCTCACAGCGAGAAACTCGATGATGCGATCCTTCACTTTGTTCAATCCGTAGTGATCTTCATCAAGAACACTTTGAGCATGACCAAGATCGAGATTGTCCTGAGTCTCATTACTCCAAGGGAGTGAACAGATCGTCTCAAGATAATTCCTAGAAATATTATATTCAGGCGAGCTCTCAGAAAGAGTTTCAAACTTCTCAAGCTCTTCGAGAGCTACTTTCTTCGCTTCTTCAGTCATTCCAGCAGATTCAATCCGCTCAGCAAAGCTTCTCTTATTCTTGTCTTTGCCTTCTTCTTCAATTCCTAATTCTTTTTTGATGACCTTGAGTTGTTCCTTGAGGAAAAACTCTCTTTGCATCGTGCTGATCTTGCCGTTCACATCACCTTGAATCTTTTTTTGAAGATCTGAGACGTTTTGTTCCTTCTGAAGGAATACGAGGAGTTTTTCGAAACGCTCTTTTACGGATGTCGTCTCTAAGAAGACCTGTGCGTCTTCACGTGGGAGTGCAAGAGCAAATGCGACAATATCAGAGACCACACCCGGATGAGGGGCGTTGATCATTGCCATTCTCATTTCATCAGTGAAAAAGGGATTGGTTTCAGAAAGTTTCTTCACGCTTGCAATCACTGAGCGAGAGAGTGCGTCCATGTCGGTCGACTTCTCAGTGAACTCTTCTAAGTATTCTGCTTGAGCGATGAAGTGGGGTTGTTCGGAGATGAAGTTCTTAGCCTTGAAGCGCTTGATACTGTGAACGAGAATGTTGACTGATCCATCAGGGAGTTTAAACCGTTTGAGCACCTTCACTACTACACCTGTGGTGTAGAGATCACTGGTCTGAGTGTTTTCTGAAACTTCGCCTGTCTTATGAATGAGAAGACCAATGATCCGCTGACGAGAGATGGACTCTTCGACCGTCGCAATGAATCTCGGAACTTGAACCATGATCGGCGCCATGAGCGTCGGAAACACTACCGCGTGATTCACAGGAAGCACGAAGAGATTGGGTGGTAAAACTTGATCAGGAGCTACGATTTGATTTTTGCTATCAATCACCATGCCCATAAAATGGGGCTGAAAGCCCATTTGGCAAGAAGCTATTTTAAAAGCGCTTAGGGATCAGGGCTTTAGATCGATAATGGCTCGGGTTGGCGCACCGAGTTCAAACACTTCAACTTGAGGACGTTTTGAGTCTTTAAGGGTGAGTGAGTAGGTCCAACGATCTGTCTCAATTTGAGGAAGGAGTTCGATTCTCTCAACAAAGGCGCTCTTAGCAAACGCTTTAGCTACGAGCTTGGGCTCGAATCCTAGTTTCACTTTTCCATAGACCGTCACTACAAGTCTGCTCATCTCTGGGCTCACATCAACTTGGAAGTAGGGAGATCGTCCTGCACTACCTGTGAAGTCCATGACCAATCGCTCGTATTCCTTGTTCTTAGCAAAACGAATATCCTTCAAATTCACATCTGTCGTTTGCGCGTCTCCACCTACGAATAACCCATCTCGAATATAGGATTGAGATTTCTTGAGATCTACTGCGTGAATCTTATCTGGATTAACCCCGCCACCTTCTGCAACCATGGCGTGAGTAGAGTTGATTGAGATCGCGAGTACTATACCTAATAATTGGATATTCATTTAAATAGGTTAAATCGTCTTCGCCCGAATCTCAACATTAACCCCATCAAGAGGTAAGGGAGAAGGGCTCCAAAGCTCGTCCAACTGCTACCCCCATCTGAACCTCCTACTGCTTGGATCGATCCACATCCACCCTTGGGCTTCTCTGCTGGAGGTGTCGGGCTCACGTACGAGCTGGGTGGTAATACTTTTTGGCATTTGACATTATCTGGGTAATGCGAAGCCAAAGGCGTCGCAACATCTTGAGAGAGAGCTACGATAAAAAATTGCTTGTTGTCTAAGAGCTGCGAACCACCCGCAAGTTCTCGAGAAGGTACGGAGTTACGTTTAATCCTCAACACATAATGACCCGCAGGGAGATTCGCATACTGAGTCGAGTGATCGTAGTTAGTGAATCCATCAACAGAATATCTTGGATACTGATTCACTGACGGCGCAATCACATTACCCACATCATCAGTAAGCTGAACACTACCTTGAGTGAAGGAGTAGAAGGTATTAGCGAGAGAATGAACTCTGATGTTTCCACCCGTGGTAGTGAATCCATAAAACAACTCTGTACGAGTGTTAAAAACTCCTGACCATACTGTAGAAGCTCCATCAGAAAGTGCGCCTTGTTCAATGGGATGAGAGAGATCGTTGAGAGTCCCTGAATTCACTCCAATAAAATTGGTAGCGCAACTCATCGATAAATCCCCAAGCCCTGTCACTGCACCTGCTCCCACAGAAAACGTTCTTGTGTCCATCTGTCTTGGAAAAAATGATGAACTGCAAATCGCATGATTCATTCCTGAGTAATAAGCAGTAAGGTTTGCAGCACCTGGATAGTAGGGCTCAAAAAGTATTGAGTAATTTCCAGCCTCTAATCCTTCGAGAGCGAATGTTCCGTCTTTGTCACTGAGAGCAGACGAAAGTGGAGAACCACGAGCATGCGAAATTGCTATGACATGTACACCGAATAGGGGAGAACCACTTGGAGCAAGGATTTTTCCTGAGATCGCAGAAGACCCCGGAATATTTGGATAGTGAGATTGAGCGCCAGCTCTCTCGTCACAAGAGATCTGATGTTGGTTATAGAATTCCTGATAGAACATTGTTGAGTGCAATCCCTCTTCGTGTGAGAGCCCCACTGCATGTCCCATTTCATGAGTGAGAACGTTGTTGATATAAACTTTTCTGCGACCGTTCACATTTCCAGATGTAGAAGTGGTATCTGCAGGATTCTCTGTGAAATAAAAATCAACATCATTGAGCTGGATGTCTGTCTCTAACATCTCACCTGTTCCGTTATTGAACCAAAGTTGAGTCATGCCGATCACTCCTGGATCAAGGTCTCCGAAGTAAATCGTGTTTTTCTGGTTGTAATCACTGTTTTTAAAATAAGTGGCACCGTCTGTTCCTTGCGTATATTCAAAATTAAATAATCCACCAGTGGCTTCCTTCCAAGTCTCAAGTCCTCTCACAATAGAATTGAAAACATCAGTTGAAGAGAGACCGGAATTATTCACTGAATTGCCAAAGTAGCTGATCTTTTTAGGAAGCGACCATTTGATCACATTGCCGTTTGAAGCACGTGTTTTAATATAGGCTTGAGAGAGGTTTGGGAGAATCCCTAAGAGTATGAACAGTCCAATAATCATATTGCCTCATCCGTGAGACTATTTTTTGCGGGTGATCATCCATGTTCCCGCACCTATAATTATGATCCCAAATAAAATCCATATGCCAGTGGAATGATTGACGGGAGGAAGGTCTTCGAGAGTTTTTTTTTCGGGCTGCTGGGCTACTTCCTTTTTGGTTATAGGTTCTTGAGTGGGCTTAGAATTATTTTTGATGATGTCGCGAGTTTTCTCATAACTGACGGGATTTTGACTCGTTAGTACACCTTTAACTGTAAGCTGCCCTGCGTGGTTTTCTACTTCGAGAACCCCAGCGCTGAGCGAGACCACACGGTAGATTCCCTCATCACTGGATGCCGCAAGTGAGACCACATACTCCTTATCTGATTCAAAATTCGCAGCTCCTGGAACCTGAAGACCCACTCCATCCATCTCACCTCCGAGTTCACGCACGGTGATTCGGTTGGACTCGGTCTTACCCTTGAGTTCTTCAATGACTTCAAAATCCGTGTAAGTAAAAATTTTTCGATTCAATTTTTCGTCATTTGCCCATTTGGCTTCTGATCTTTTTGCTACGGCTCTGACGACCACGGGAACTTGCGAAAAAAATTCTTTTTGAGAGATGTTTTGAAAGGTTGCAGAAAAGCTTTGAGCTAGAGAAATCAACGCAGTAATGAGATACATATTCAATGCAATCCCCCCAGGTATCAAAAATTCAGACTAGCCTGATTTATATTCTACTGCTGGGTGCGGTTTTTGGCATCATTCAAATTTTGTATCATGGTGGAGTTCACCTCACTGAACTCACCGCAGAGAACGTGACCATCAAAGAATTGCCGTCTGAGCTTGCACTTTCTTTCTTTCGAATGGTGATTTCGTATTTGGCTTCTTTGATCTTCGCCTACTTCTTCGGACTCACGGCTGCGCGATCGAAGTGGGGTGAGAGAATCATTCTTCCCATGCTCGATATTTTTCAATCAATGCCGGTCGTTACGTTCTTTCCTGCTGCGATTGCAATGTTCATCGGGATCACTCAAGGACATAGACTCGGAGTAGAGATGGCTGCTACCTTCCTCATATTCACGAGCCAAGCTTGGAACATGGCGTTTGCAGTATATGAATCAGTGAAGGCTATTCCATCAGAGCAACAAGAAGTCATCGATTCATTCGGTGTGACCGGAAGTTTAAGGTTCTGGAGATTATTCGCTCCTGCTTCTGTGCCTAGACTTGTCTACAATAGTATTCTTTCTTGGTCGAACGGTTGGTTCTTCTTAGTTGCATGTGAAATCATCGCTGTAGGACGAGTGAAATATCAACTTCCCGGTATCGGAAACTTCCTCTCTCGTGCTGCTGAACAAGACGATATCAGGCTTATTCTCTGGGGATTGGCAGCACTCATCTCTCTTGTCCTGCTCATGGACTACATGATTTGGCGACCTGCATCTCAATGGGCTCTGAGATTCAAACACGATAGCAATAGCTCTGAACAACTTCATGAAAACACACATCTAAACTTACCGATTCCAGGATTCTTCCTAGCATCGATCACTCCGATTCAGCTTTATGCAAACAAACTGATCCGCGCATTCTTCTCTCCAGTCGTTTGGATTTTTGAAGAAATAATTCTGCCACTGATTTGGGATCTTCCTCACTATCTCTGGATCAATGGTCCCAAGGCTGTGACGAGATCCACGAAGATCATCAGCTACGGCGCTCTCACCTTTCTCTTCGTTCACTTCGTCATACTCCTCGTGCAACTCTCCATTCAACTCCTCACTCCTCCCTATCCATCTATATTGAAAGATATTCCCGGAGCGATATTGGTTTCTACTCTCCGTGTAGTGATTGCTCTTGTGATTTCGCTACTATGGATCGTACCTGTGACTCTCATGGTTTGGGACAAACCCAAAATTCGCGGCTATCTCCTCACGATCGCACAGATTGGCGCATCTTTACCTGCGACTGCACTCTTTCCTCTCATCATCCTCATCGGCGTAAGGAAGTTTGGCGGAGGCATGGAAGTCTCATCCATCATTCTGCTCATCACGGGAATGCAATGGTACATCTTGTTTAATTCTCTCGGCGGATCAATGGCAATTCCTGCAGATATTGCAGATGCCACTCGATCGATGGGTTTAACCAAACTTCAAACCTGGAAACGTCTTGTACTCCCTGCTTCACGACCCGCGCTCATCACAGGAGCGATCACTGCATGGGGTGGAGGGTGGAATGCACTCGTAGTGTCTGAGTACATCAACTTCAAAAGTGAATTGCTTGAAGTGTACGGTATTGGAGCCCTCATTAACAATGCGGTGTATAAATCTGGCGACACTCGCACGATAACCTATTGTATTTTTTCACTTATTTTGTGGATCGTTTTAATTAATACATTGTTATGGAAGCCTCTTTACCACGGCTCTCTGGAACGCTATAAATTCGATGGATAAGTTTTAAATGTCGATAACAACAACCCCACTCTTTGAATTCCAACATGTCACGCAGAGGTTCAAGCTCCCTCAAGGGGATCTCACTGTCCTTGATGATGTGACATTTTCGGCACAAGAAGGAGAGTTCATTGCGATTGTAGGTCCATCTGGCGCAGGTAAGAGTACGCTCCTCCGCCTCATCAATGGTTTGCTTCCTCCTTCATCCGGAACAGTTCTCTATAAGGGAAAACCTCAGCACGCGATCAATTTAGAAACAGCGATGGTTTTTCAGAATTTCGCACTACTTCCTTGGCTCACTGTTTTCCAGAACATCGAGCTAGGGCTTGAAACCAGGATGTCTGATCCAAATGCACGCCGTAAACGTGTTGAGTATTATATCGGCAAAGTAGGTCTCGACGGTCACGAGGAAGCTTATCCGCGTGAGCTCTCGGGTGGCATGAAGCAACGTGTAGGTTTGGCGCGCGCACTCGCAGTCGAACCTGAAGTCATCTTGATGGACGAGCCATTCTCATCACTCGATGTTCTCACCTCCATCAACTTGCGAGATGAGTTACTGGACATCTGGTCAGACAGAGACAATCTCCTCAATACAGTCGTCATGGTCACTCACATGATTGAAGAGGCACTCGAACTTGCAGACAGAATTTTAATTTTATCGAGGAAACCGGGAATTATAGCAGCGGATCTCAAGGTGGATTTACCTAGACCTCGAGACAAACGAGATCCTGCATTTATTGAGATGGTCGATAAGGTCTTCTCGTTGATTGCGTAAGATAAGGAAAAAATATGGAAAACAATGATTCAAAACCTCCGAGTACAATCTCTATCGAGCAGCAGGGTATGCCTGAAATCGGTATCAGTGAAATCTTAGGATTAGTCGAGCTACTCAAAGGCAAAGGCGGCAAAGAAGACATTTACAAACTCGCCGCTGAACTCAATATGGAATTCGGTCACGTTCTCTCCGTCATCCGCGCTGCGGAAATTCTGAAACTTGTTCACACTCCAGGTGGTGACGTGGTTCTAGAAGACATGGGAGACAAAATCTCTAAAGCAAAAATCTCACACAGAAAATCTCTGATCAAAGATCAGATCGCGGGGATCGCCGTGTTCAAAAAAGTCTCTGACTTCTTGAACACCAAGGAAGAGCGCGAAGCTCCTCGTGGGGAAGTCCTCGATGTTCTCGCAGAACTTCTTCCCAACCAGAACGCAGAACATTCCTTCAGCACGATTGTAAACTGGGGACGTTACGCGGAATTATTCGGATATAACGACGATAGAGAAACGTTTTATTTGGATGTTTAATTCTTAAGCTCTCGGCAACTGATCGTTGTCTTTGCCATTTAGACCGTCTTTGAATCCACGGATTCCTTTACCTAGCGCTGTAGCTAATTCGGGCAGTCTACGACCGCCGAAGAGAAGAATCACAAAAAACAAAATAAGCAGATGTCCTGCAGATAGTCCAAACATAGGATCTGTATATCTGAGAGTTTATCTATTGTCTATGTAGGGGAAAAAGTGACTAGAATACTGACCGAGTGGAGTTGCCGATATTACTACGATTGGCTGGACTAGACATCCGACGCCGCTCCACTCTTGTAGAATCCTGTCTTATTGGTGTGTGACTGTACCTGCTAAAGGATGAGGCTATATTACGTTTGGCGCCTGATTCTTTATATGATTTTAAGGGGCCTGAATGCGCAAACTGAGTTGCGCTGATTAAGGTGAGAATGGCAGCTATGATCCAGTGGGGAGCCTTCATTCTCTAATTGTTGACAGAAATGGTCGTAAATACAATCTGTTAGTTTTCTAACACTGTTTATTTTTATTTATTAATAATATCAAATACTTACAGCTCTTTAACAGTGACTCCGTGAGCCTTAAGAGAGGCGATAACCTGCTTAGCATGGTCAATTCCCCTGGTTTCTAGGGTCAGATCAACCTCGGTCTCATTCATGCGAGTAGAGGGTAGATCGCGATCATGGATAGCCTGGAGGATATTAGCGCCAGCTTGGCCTACCCACTCCGTGAGCTTGGAGAGAGAACCAGGGATATCGGGTATCCAGACATTGAGCCTAATCCTACGACCAGTCTTAATAAGACCACGGTCGATAATTCTTGAAAGTATATTCACATCGATATTTCCACCACAGATGAGGAGAACGACTTTCTTGCCCTTGATCTCATTTCTGATCTGACCCAGGCATGCAAGCGAGATGGCTGCTGCACCTTCGGCTATGACTTTGGCCTTTTCGAGCAAGGTCAACACAGCACCTGCAATTGCTTCATCGTCTTGAAGAGCTGTTTTAGTAATCACGCGCTTGAGTAATTTTCTCATTTGAGGTGAAGCACGCTTAACTGCAATTCCATCAGCAAAAGTCTGAGTCTTTTCAGAGACGACAATTTTGCCTGACTTCATCGACTGAACCATCGCAGAAGCACCCTTTGCTTGGCAGCCCAGAATCTTGGTCCTGAGGCTCAATGCCTTCACTGCAATACCCAATCCTGCAAGTAATCCTCCACCACCGATAGATCCTACGATCCAATCCGCATCAGGAAGTTGCTCCATAATCTCAATGCCCACTGTCCCTTGACCTGCAACAACGAGCGGATCTTCAAACGCGTGAATCATGACTTTCTTCGATTTCTTAGCCAGTCTCACTGTCTCTGCATAAGCTTCATCGTAATTCTTCCCATGAAGAACGACTTCTGCTCCGAGTGCTTTCGTATTCTGTACTTTTGTCAATGCTGCAGTCTCAGGCATGACGATAGTTGCTTTCACCCCTAACTTCTGTGCACCCCAAGCAACACCTTGTGCGTGATTGCCAGCACTTGCAGCTATGACTCCACGTTTTTTTTCTTCCTTCGTGAGAGAAGCAATCTTGTAAGTTGCACCTCTGATCTTAAACGAACCAATGGGCTGCATATTTTCTAGCTTGAGATAGATTTCACAACCGTATTCCTCTGATAACCAAGAATTGTAGAGTAGAGGTGTATGCTGAATGAAATGAGAGAGCTCTTGTTTTGCCGCTTGAATGTCAGTGAGAGATACGTCCCAGGTTTTTTTCATTTATGTGCCTCGACTGTAGCTGCTTTAGAAATTTCGTGAAAACCATGGTTTTTCCACACCATGAGCTTCACTTCGCGTGAAGAGCCATCAGCCTTAGGCCTAATCCAAGCGAAGCATTCGATACTGTACTTCTCCATGCACTTAGGATCTTTGAACGCAGGAGACCAAGTACCCGTATTCGCAACTTCGATTCCTTGAACATCAGAGTGAATGGGTCTATGCGTGTGGCCATGAATTACGCGAGGAACTTTGGTGATTTGCGCTGCAATCGGAATATTTTCGATTGCCTTGTCTTGGAATGCATAGACATCCGACTTAACAGAGGCCGCGTAGTAAATCAAAAATGGGAAAAACACCAAGAAGATCCCTATGAACCAATAAATTGAAAGAGGTGTAATGAGATTCAAAACACTAAAAATCCAAAAACTACTAAACAAAAGTGTCACTAATAGTAGAGCACGATCTAGCCAGAGCTCTTGAAGGATTTTGATCGGACTGAAAACAGCAGGATGTTCGTGAAGTTCACGAAGCGCTCTCACCATGTAAGGAGCAGCATTCGCCTTCGCAGCAATATATTCTACTCTTGCCTCAGTGGTCAGCGGGTCCTTGATAGCGGGAAGGAATCCTTCACCGATCGAGAGGAATAGAGTGACTCCTGAAGTCCAAAACCATGTCCATGCAATCTGTGGCTGCACACGGATGAAGTACTTGAAGAAGAAGACCATCCACTGACCCAGTCCCATGATGTAGTTTGACTCCACGTGAGGATTAATCAAACCCATGTTGTTGACCATGTATCTCGCGGCTAAATTTCCAAAAGGTAATCTTACAAAAACCCCGAAACCCTCTCTCACAAGTGGATGGACGGGATTAGAGCACACACAGTACGCATCATACTGATTACCGTGCTCGATCAAAGTGTCCTTGTTACTGATATAGAACCACTCACAGAAACGCACGTTTTGCCTGAACTCTTGAGGCACATCAAGCGTATGAAGAATATCTTCTTGAACTCCTGGCCAATGGAGCTCCATATCATGATTTCCAATGACAAAAACAACTCGATTACCGTTGAGAATAAAACCTCTGAGTGCGTCTATCCAGACATCGTGATCCCTTAAGATGACTGATATTTTATATCGTGATTTTTTTTCTTCACTGCTGAGACCACATTTCTTTTCTAGCCAATTCACACGGAAAGGTCTCTTCTTCGGAGGAATTTCAGTGACCGAATCGAAGTCGAAAATATCACCATTTAAAATTAGTTCTAATTTGTTTTGAGTTTTCTTTTGAATTTCTTCAAGAAAGTCTTTGAAGCTGCGATCAATGAAATATTTTTTTCTTTTGAAGCGCTTCCAAAGTGGGTTCCTAGGGTGTGGAGGTTCAGCATCTGCTAAATGGAGATCGCTGATGATGATGGTGTCAGTTGCTGCTGAAAAATCCGCGATTTCCATGATGTTTCAGTATGCCAGATCGTGAGACTTTAAAATAGTCTGTCAGAATTTTGTCTCGTTTTTTTTTAGGGGGATTTTGTTAGAATGTTTAAGAGATGATTTTGCTCCTGTTATATTTACTTTTACTTTCCTCCTCTCAAGCTGATGTAGTTGTTATAGGCACTGTAACGGGTAACTCGTTTTGCAAAGACGAACTCACTCAAGTTTGGTTCTCTAAGAACGATACTCTGCTTTATCAACTTGAAGTTCCACTTAATGGCACGTTTGAGATCCATTCGCTTCCTGGAAGTTACTCTATTGTGGCCAATTCCAAGCGAGGATGCTTGATCGAAAAGAAGCTCAACTTGGTTGAAGGTAAAAAACAAACAGTTTCACTTGCGTTAAGAGAACCTAATCGCAAACTCTCAAAGAAGAACAAGCGAGGAGCGACATGATTCTTCTGCTGATTCTATTCTTGAGTTTCACTTCACCAAACATTGCATCTGCTCAAACATGCTTTAACCCTTATGCATATTGTCCACTCGATGGCTCTGGACCTATGCCCGGTGGCCCTTCCAATACTTCACAACCGTTGAACTGCCCCTTCTGTGGTCCTCAGAACAACTGGAGCCAGTATCCCTTCATGACACCTTACATGCCGTTCCAGCAGTACACTCCTTGGTGGGCTATGTATGGATCTCTGAGCTATCCTAACTTCTACTATCCTGGTGCATGGAACATGAATGGTGGAGGTATCAATGGTGGAATGTATCCCCATGGAGGTGGAGTGTTCGCGGCAAAACCTAATCTCTATATCTACTCCAAACAAGACACAGAACTAGAAGTGAAACTCAACAAGCCAAAAGATGCATCTTGGTTACTTGCGATTCCTTCACATGAGAGTAAGGGCTGGAAATTCACCGCAAAGCCATATGGAAAATTAAAAACCAAGGAAGCAACCTACGACTATTTGTTTTATGACTTAAGAGGACAAGAATCACACTTCCAGAATGAGAACGGATTCTGTGTCAGTACTGAAGAGCTCATTCCAAAACTAGTTAACGAACTAAACAATGCAGGATTCAGAAAAGCATCAATCGAAGACTTCGTCGATCACTGGACTTATAAGACCGCCGCCTCAGAGCGTTACTGCGTATTTCCACAAACCAACAAGGACATTTCTTCACGTTATGAGCTCAAATCTTCTAAAAAAATTACTGAGACCGTAAGGCTTTGGTTCTTAGTGGTTCCAGAAGAGTACAGGAAAGTAACTAAAGAAGGACGCTTCAAAGGTGTACCTACTGCTGAGTGGGTTTCTCCTTACTTAAACGCGAAGAGAAATGTAGCCACAGCGAAAGATATCGAGGCATTCGAATGGTCCGTATGCTTTCTGGCTGCTCAAGAGCCGACTCAAATCAAAGCTCAGTAAGATTTCTTACTCTGAGTCTTCATCCATCTGTCCCAATAATTAAAATACAATCCATAATTAGAGTTGAACTCACTGTGGTGGGTCTGATGATGTGTCGCAGAAATAAAATATTTCCCAATCTTACTTTCTCTTAGCCACTTAGGATAAGTTTCATAACCCAAATGATTGATCACACTCGTAATAGTCATGAAAACAAGCATGAATAAAACGGCTCCAATATGGAGTGGTAGAACAAAAACAAGTACTGGAAAAATAAGTGCTTCTAAAATCGATTCACTCCAATGGAATGAAAACGCAGCCCACGGTGTGGGTGGATTGGAATCGTGATGAACTCTGTGAATCAGCGGGAATAGCTTAGGATGATGAACTATTCTATGCATCCAGTAGAAGTAAGAATCATGGATAAACATCGCAACACCAATACTGCAGAACAAGTAAACCCAACCGTATCTAGACTCATTAAAATAAATAAGAGTTTGTCCATTCTGCCAAGCCTTAAAAACAACCGCGCCTAGAAATCCAAAAATAATAGATGTACCTAACGACCAGTAGATCTCTCGTTTGATGATTTTAAGCTTCGGGTTAGCTTTTTCGATTTTAAGCTTTTGTAGGCGCTCAATTTTGAGAAAGTAGAATAGGAGATAGAAAACTCCAGCAATCAAGAGGTACCTGACCGCCACGAGGAAAGTTAAAACCAGCGTGAGAGTTATAAGTGACATTTAATCGAAACCATAAACTCTGACTTGATGCGGCATCAAGATTCAATTAGTTCCATGGAATGATTTGACTAAAAGAGCCAGGTCTTCATAGGATGTCAGCGGCCTCATGTTACACAAACGTTTTTTACCGACATTGCGATCACTTCTTACAGAACCCGATGTTCCATTCATCCATAGGGATCTGAGCTGGTTGCAGTTCAATGAGCGCGTATTAGGAGAGTCTCGCCAGGCGATGAATCCACTCCTAGAGCGTGCGAAGTTCCTTTCCATTACTGCGACGAACTTAGATGAATTCTTCATGATCAGACTCTCATCCCTCAATCGCTCGATCACTGCTCTTCAAAAGAAACCCGAAGAGTCAGAGAAGTATCTGAGGCTTCGGGAGATCAGATCTTCGATCTTGGAGAACGTTTCAAAGTTTATTTCGAAACAAGTTGAATCATTGAAGCTCCTCGCTTCAGAGCTTGGCGGTGAAAAAATCACCATCGTCAGAAGCTGCTCTTCCGGTGAACAAGCTTTCATCTTGGGTGAAGCGATCTTCCAAACTCAGATCCTACATAAGCTTCCACCTCCAAGCGGATTCACTCCTGCTCTCATCAGTGGATTAGAGAATCTTCAGATCGGTGTAATCTTTCCTAACGACGTGGTCTTCTTCATTCCCAAGAATCTTCCTAGTTCTTACATCGCTTACGACGGTGAGAGTGATGAGTATTTCATCTATTTTATCGACGATCTTATTTATACTCACTTAGGCAATGTCTTCAGATTCGATTCTAAACCTTGCTTGATCAGACTAACAAAGGATAGCGACTTCACTGTAGATCTCGATGAGCACGACTCTGAATCTGTACCTGATCTCGTGAAGAGCAATGTGAAGGTCAGAGACTCAGGCACTCCTACTCGCTTGCAATACTCAGGAGAATTCTTGGAAGATCACTTAGAGAAGTGCATCACTGCACTTAAGCTCACATCAAGTGAAGTCATGCAAGCTGCAGACACTCTGTGCCTAGGTTCTCTTTGGGCGGCAATTGGCCAAATACCCGATGAGATCAAAAACAAAAGAAAACTCATTTACCCACCCACTCCCAGCATGATCCCTGTCGACTTCAGAGATGTAAGCCTAGTCTTCGAGAGATTGAAAGAGCGCGACTATCTCCTTCATCATCCTTATGACTCTTTTGATGCATATGTAAATTGGATTAGAGAAGTGTGCCTCGATCCCAAGGTAACTCGCATCGAGCAGACCATCTACAGAATGGACGCGCTCTCGCCGATCATTGACTTACTGAAGGAAGCGGCAAAAACAAAAACAGTACGAGTCGTGATTGAACTCCGCGCGAGATTCGATGAGCTCAATAATCTCGCTCTTACTGATGAGCTCACTAAGGCTGGAGTTCACATTGCGTTTGGTTTTGGCAAACTCAAACTTCACGCCAAAGTCACTCTTATAACAAGACTCGAAGACGACGGAGAATTCCTCTATACACATCTTTCAACAGGAAACTACAACTCAGCAACAGCTCGCCTCTACACTGATCTCGCCGTAATCACTGCGAATCAATCGATCGGAAAAGACGCTCGTCACTTCTTCGATAAAGTCTGGGATGGAGAGATTCCAAGCTCATTTAAGTCACTATTGGTTGCACCTACACAAATGCACAAGAATCTATCCTCACTCATCACCAAGGAAATCCAAGCTGCCTCAAGAGGAGAGAAAGCCAGAGTGTTTGCCAAGGTCAATGCACTCGTTGATGAAGGTATCATCGAAGATCTCTACTGTGCCTCTAAGGCAGGCGTGAAGATTGATCTTGTTGTCAGGGGAGCTTGCTCACTTGTTCCTGGAGTTAAGGGTCTCTCTGAGAACATCCGAGTCGTGAGCATCGTTGATCGCTATCTTGAACACAGTAGGATTTATTATTTTGAAAACTCCAAGGCACTTTATCTTTCCAGTGCTGATTGGATGCCTAGGAACTTCTTCTCGAGACTAGAGATTGCATTCCCCATCGTAGATTCAAGAATCTATCAGTACATCACTGAGACGATTATCCCTACATACATGTCTGATTCAGTTAAGGCTCGTGAGCTCACTCCACAAGGCACTTGGATCAAAAGGGCAAATAACTCCAAGAAAGCCAAAATTAGATCTCAGTTTTATTTTGAAGAGCTAGCTAAGAACGAATATATGGACACAACTTTAAATCAGAACTACTTGCTTACCAAAGGACTCGAAAAATAGCGGCTGGCGCTGTTCGATTCTCAGTTTCTGAATTTCAAACAAATAAGTTTTCTTAATTCTAAGTTCGAATTTGTTTTTCGTTGATCGTACTCGTCTAATGAGTTGATCAAGTGAAGGAGCGCCTCTTAGATCTATGGCTTCAATCACTCTTAAAATAGAGAGTAGTTTGATGAATTGATTCTTACTTACGAGATCAGACTTTTTATAGAAGATTTCTTCGGGTTTAATTCCTTGGTAATTGAGACAGAGCTGTGTGACAAGTTCTACTGATTCTGTATCTAAAATTCCTTGAAGGAATGTATGTGCGAGATAATGTGAGTGAAACTCTGCATCGCCATAGAAGAATGACTCACCACATTTCCTGAGCGCCACTGCCCAGACCAAGCACTGAAGCTGCTTCTTACTCAGTCCGTGCGCATGAATGGATTTGAAAATTTTATCAATCCCAATCGCCATACCCTGCCATGCGGATTCTTTTGCCATCTGAATCGGAGCGCGCCTTAAGACTTCTGAAAGCTTCTCTTCATCAGTCGCTCTCATGATTCGCTTGGAGTGCTTATTATACGCTCGAGACAGCACGCCATGACGTAAGGAGAAGGGAGTGGCTTTAGTTTTTTTGACTTTGAGGAATTCTACTATTTCTTCGAAGAGAATGGCTCCGCCCACGATCATATCGACACGTCTTGCTTCCATTCCTTTAAGCTTCAAAAGCTCATCTAATTCAAGCTTCAGCATTTTCTTGTTGAGCTTCTTGAGTGCAACTGAAGAGAAGAATCTCGAACCCTTGGGCGAGATGAGTCTAGAGATAGCACGAATGGTGCCTGAGGAACCGATAACATAAGTGAGTTTAGGAAGATTATTACACAAGCCCTTCTCCAATTCTTTGCGAACGAATCTTTTCATTTTTTGAATAGACTTGTCAGTCGGAGGGGACTTTTGAAGGAAGAGTTGATTGAGTCTCGCTGTTCCAAGATCGAGGCTGACTGAACTCAAACGTTTCTTACCCTTACAGATGCTAATTTCTGTACTACCGCCACCGATATCAACAAGTGCGAAGTGCCCCTTGAGCAAGACTTCATTCTCTAGTACGCCAAGAGCGATGAGCTTCGCCTCTTCTTGGCCTGAAATCACACTCAACGTTATTCCTGATTTCTGTTTCACTAGTTTGATGAGTGACTTTGCATCAATGGCATCTCTCAAAGCAGAAGTAGCAAACGCATCAATTTCATCGACCTTATGGAACTTAATCACTTCTGAGAAGTACTGCATTACAGAGACACAGCGGGTCTTTGAAGCTTTAGAGAGCTTCTTGGAGACGAACAATCCTTCACCCAGTCTGATCATGAGCTTTTCTCTATAAATCGAAACCCATTCACCCACTGGCGTGAGCTCTTGAATTTCTAACCGAATCGAGTTTGTTCCTAAGTCAATGATTGCGAACTTCATGAGTGAGTTTCAGGCTAGTTTATTTGATTTTTTTTCACAAACAAATATCGCTTGTCTCTCGATATTTTAATTACTTCAAGATTCTGTTGTTTTAGGAGAGTCGCTTTCAACAGTCGATAGAATCCATCAATCTCAACCCAACTATCTTGAGAGTTTGGATGGAAGCATGAATTTAGAAGGTAGAGAATTGGCTAATTGTAGCAATTTTTTTTCCCAATGAAAATCCATAAAAAGTCATTGGGTTTCTTCAGTCATATCAATGCGCATTGTTAATTCGATATATCACAATTTTTGATGATTCGCTTAAGATGTCAGAACTGATTCTGATCTAAAGTTTAACCACAGATCCGTTTTTTCTATATTGAAGAATCTTAATGGGTATGAGTACTCTTTCAATTTTACTCAGCTTCATTTTTTCGAAGATCTCAACCTCTTCACTTGAAGGATTGTAATCATTCTTAATCCATTTTTGATAACGGTCAATCAACCACTGAGGATGCTCCGGCATCCCTGGTATTAAAAAAATTTTTTCTTCTATCTGAAGTAATCCTGTATTGGTGTGGATGACGAAGTCAACATAATCATAATTTTTATTAGCGGGAAGCCCTACTTCAGACGGACTCACATTCGGACTCGTTAAGAATACTCCAGTAAGTGATTCATAGAACTCTCTTGATCCTCCTCCGCCTGCGATGATGTAAGGTAAGTTTCCAGATTTGAGCTCAGATCGTTCGATAATCTCGTCTATTCCATGACCAACGTATTGTCTAAACACAATGGCAGGCTGTACTTCGATTTTCTTAACTGTTTTAGGAACACCCGTAATAGTGCTGAGAGTCTTTTCGATAGTATCGACTATCTTTTTGGTTTTGAGTCCGTGCTCAATTTGTGTGACCAAGATTTCTGCGTTCTTAGAGCTCTGATCTTCAGTACGAATACTAAAGCTGCAGTTTTGATGTGCGAAAACACCCGGTACTAACCAGAACATCATAAATGCGATGAGTGTGTTTCTGCAGATCTTCACATCTGACTTATCGGTTATTTGATGGTGGAGCTTTACTTACCCTGATAACCTTGTTTGGCTAATTCTCGCACCAAATTAGTGTGTTCACGCCTGAGCTCAACAAGGCGTCTTCTGTTCACAAAGAGCTCTCTGACGAGTATGGGTAGTACAAAATAAATGACCAAATCCACTGCTCTTCCAACAGCTAAGGCTTCCGAAAGCTTAATGAGACCTCCGGGGAAAACAGCTAATCCACCCGCTAATGCCAAGGTAAAAGCAAATAACTTAAAACTTGGTCCTGCGTTCTTTTTCAGAAAAAACCAATCCCAAGTAAGAAGGCCTAAAACATAAGCAGCATAGATCCATTGAAACGCATTCATTCTAGTCTCCATATAAGTGTGTATCGAATAATTCTTTTAATATTTTAAATGCACCACTACTCTTCTGGCCCTTGGCGAGAGTTTCGTCTGTATAAGTGATCGTCACAGGAGCTTCAACTAACTTGATGCCCTGTGACTGAATGAGTTCAGCGATTTCTGATTTGATTTCTGTCGCATGCGCCATTCTGTTTTGAGTCAGACGTATTTGGGACAAGGTTTTTGAATTGAATGCTCGATATCCATTGTGAGCATCACTGAGATAAAGCCCTGTTAACCAAGATTCGAAAACCGATGCCATTCTAAGTAATAGTCTTCTGAATGGAGGGACTGAATAAGATGCTAACTCTGAGTGGAATCGATTACCAAACACACAGTCAGCTTCTCCTCTCACAATCGGTCCTATGACTGAATCCAGGTCTTCGATCCTGTGCTGTCCGTCAGCATCAAAAGTCACTGTAATATCCGAAGAGAGGGTTTCATTAATGAAATCAAATCCAGTTTGAAGTGCTGCTCCTTGTCCCATATTCACAAGATGCCTGAGAGTGATCACGTCTATATGTTTGTAGCTGGGTAGGACTACTGGGTTTAAAGAGCCATCATCAATCACAACCGCAGTGACCGATTCACTACGGGTAGAGAAAAAATAATCTACTTTCTCAAGCGTTTGAGAAAGTCTTGGACCTTCATTAAAACAAGGAATGACAAAGCTGAGTTTCATTTGATTACCTTATCACATTCCGTTTAATTTTTTGAAAAGCCAGGAGACAAAACTCTGAGGCAGAACCATCAGCGCACATTCTGCAGTTAGTCTGAGCCAAAACTTAAGCCCTCTCGGATAACCAAACTTCTTCATTTGAAGCTTAATATTAATTGTCGCACGAAGCTGATCCCTGGTTTGAGTATACTTGTGTTGAGCGGTATGTAAACGGTATCGAGTCAGAAACTCGGGTATGTTCTCGACTCTGCCTTTTTTCGCAAGCAAGAGAAGTGTCTCGTAATCATCCGCTCCCCAGTGGCCGACAATACCACCCAGAGATTTGACCACGCTTACATTGAGAACCACACTTGGGTTTGCTATGGGATTAATCAGTGGCAACGCCTCACGCACTTCCTGATCCGTAACAGGATACCTGCGTCTACCGATGACCTTCGAATCCTCGTCAATGAACTCAATCCATGACCCTAGTGCTACTAGATTGGGCTTTGAGCCGAGAACTTCTCTTTGACGCTTAATGCGTTCTGGGTTCATTTCGTCATCATGATCTAGCCATGCAATCCAAGGTTCATTGACCCAGTTAAGAAGATGATTGCGAGTTTTCAATCCACCTTGATTAGCATGTGACTTCACTCTTATTTTTGGATGCTTAGAATAATTTTCAAGTGCTCGAATGATTCGCGGATCGGTCGAGCCATCATCGAGCAAATAAAGAGTCCAATGAGAGTCCGTCTGAGCGAGTACGCTCTCTACTGCTCGTTCCAAAAACGGATGAGAGTTATAAACCGGAATCGCAACTGCAATCTCTATAGTACTCGAGTCAATCATGGTATAGAAGAGAGACTCTAACATGAGACTCATGGACAAGTTAAACTGGATTACATTTTTTGCATGGTGGTTAAGCCTACTGGGATACGGGTATACCTTTGTAAAAAAACGAGACTCCTCACCACTCAGTGTATTCGAAGCACTGCTCTATGGTAGCGCCTGGTATTCATTATTAGGTTGGATATTCTTTATTATTGGCCCGATCTCAAGTCTCAGAGAAGTAGCGTGGGGATTTGTTCTCATAGGCCTAGGGCTTCTCTCTCAGATCGAGAAAAAGCCTAGGCTCACTTTCAAACCAAAGTGGTATTGGTTTCCTGGTTTGTGGGTGGGATCCAGAATCTTAAGTGGTTTTGAAATCAATTCACATGGAGATCCCTACACAGCCTACTTAGCAGCCTTCGGTGATTGGTTTTTTCACGGCGGCTATACAAGCTGGTCAAACAACCAAGTCTATTTTCTAACAGGGAGCTGGGATGTTCTTAATGTTTGGGGATTTCTATTTGGTAGAGGACTTCCAACAACTGAGATCACAAACTCCATTCATTTCGGACAATGGGTGAGCGCTTCTGTTGCAACTCTAGGAATTGCCTTATTCCCCTTTGCTTGGAATCAGAAACTAGATCTCAAACTCGATTTGAAGGTTCTTACCGCAATGAGTTTAGTGGCTCTCTCTAGCCCTATATTAGGCTGGATGCAGCCCATTGCAAAGTCTGATACGGGCGGAATTTTCTGGGCTTTAGGAGCCGCTCTATTTGTGGGGAGTCAAACAAAAGAGGATTCCTTCAAAGTTGCGCTCTATGCAGGGCTAACTTCAGTTGCAAAAATAACCTATGCACCTTTTGGAGTGATTCTACTTCTCGCTCACGTGTTCATGATTCGACTACGTAGTCCCGTTGAAATTCTTGCGGGAGGAATGACTGCCGTACTACCCAAGTTTGGGATTTGGATTTTACTCACAGGTAATCCACTGTTTCCTTTTTTAAACTCTTTTTTCAAACCAACTACAACTCTCTCGTATTGGGCAAAGTATTTACTCGTTAATCCTCAATCACAAAAAGTGAATTTTGATTCAGTCATGCTCTACTTGTCTGAAATTTTCTCTGAGCACTTAGGCTTAGTCTATATAGCTTTAATTGGTTTCTTCCTTAAGACATCATCCAAGAACTATAGAATAGTAATGATCGCTGCGTGCATTGCTACGGTAGTATTTATGGGTGTACTCAGACCCTCAAGTGAGATTCGTTACTTAGGTCCCCCACTCACTCTCCTTGCAATCGAAGGCATTCGTATACTCTCGGACTTTCTCAAGCACCGCTTCTGGAAAACAGGAGTTCTCTTAGTAGTTATTGCTACATCTAATATTCCTGTTTTTATTTTTTATCAGTTTATTTTGGGAAGTCCTAAGTTCTCTCAAGCCGCCAACGACTGGTTTATGAATACACGCAAACCTCATCACGGATGGATTCGTAAGAATGTCTCAAACACAAAAATAATTGGATTTATTTCAGACCCTGAAATTTTTAGTCTCATTGATTATCAGACGGTCAGTATTGTTCATTCGGCAATGACTGCAGAGACTTTAGATTCAATTAAAGAAGTTCGGGACTGGAAGAGGGTCTTCGCAGTATCCAAAATAGATTTCTTACTTGCAGACTTCGATCACCCCGGAAGACATCCTTATCCATTAGAAAGTCAATTAGTAGCGAAGTTGAAATCGATTAACTGCACTCAGTTTCGCTTAGATAATAAGTGGGTGTGGGACGTTTCTTGTTTAATAAAATCGGGAATTTAAAACTTGCGGAGATGGCGATAAAGCAGGATTCACCTTTGTTTTTATAGGCTTTCAAAACTGTGTGCCTGAAACGTGCCTTAGTCCTGTGACGCGTTGGATTTCGATCCCGGCTAGTCTCACGTATTGTTGCATCGTCTTGAGTTCTTTCCATCCACAGATCTTCATCACTTTAGCTGCCTCAACCCATTGCTCCAATCACTGCACCTTGCAAATACATAGGTTCCTTCTCCAGTTATCGACCTTTGTTCAAACAAGATTTGTTTTAGCTCAGGACTGATCGGGACTTTTCTCCAGGTACCTGCTTTAATCGATTTAAACGACCTTAAATGTCAGACTTCGGTTTATGTACGCGATTAAGTGAGAGTGAATCCCAAAGTCATAGACGCTCTTAAATATCTGCTTAAGCTTCTTTCGATAACCTAAGAATAAATTTGCCTCTCTCATTTTCTCAAAGATATTGATCAAGGTATATGTCTTTTGAACGAGACTCACAAGAGGTTTGGGCGGTTTTGCAATGAGTTTCAACCTACGATAAGCATGGGAATAATTATTCTCCCGAACAATTGAGTTCATGAGCTCCTAAATATATTGATGCTGATAAATGGAACCTCCGTTTTAGCACCAGTTACACCTAAGTCGCGGAATCAAACGGGCAGATCGCTGGTTTCGCGAATCTAGAATACTATGGCTGCGTAGATATTCTCTCTTTTGCATCTAAGTTGCAGTCTCTGGGTATTGCTACCAAACTGCTTGCGGCAATAAAAGCAGAGGAGCAAAGGCGAAGATATAAAAAGGCATTTAGCGACGTAAGCCTCACTGCTCGCGGCTTCTTTTTAGGCAAAGGCCTTGTCATAAAAAACGAATACTTAAAGAAAATCGGCAACGTAGTTTTTCCGAATGCAATAATGGAAAAGAACTTAGATTAGCCTGGCCAAGATCCAAGATAAGTAGCCGAACACTGATTGCGTGTACGAATTTTAGACACACCTTTCTCATCCAGTTTTTTGCGGCTTCTTCATCGTCTACATCGAAGTGTATTTTGGCGCACACGCCCAGAGACGATAGAGCGCTAAGCACACACGGTCAGAGATCTGAAGAATAATTACTTGTTTAGAAGTGCAGGCTGATGGTTTGCCTTAAATATTTCTATCCGATTGATTGCACCGCTAAGATACCGCTCTAAGTGCTCGTTTGAAAGCTCCATGAGAGAAGATGGACTGCCCTTTAGACACCGGTTAAAGAACATTAGGCTTGCAGCTCTCACCACTGTCTGAACATTATGTCTCGAAGGTGAACTAATTCCATGTGAATCACCGCCGGTAGTATCTGTAAAATCTAAGTGCGCGGCATTATTTAACCATAAAAAGACATTTCCCTTTAAGCTTGGCCATAGTTTAAATGACTCCAGACGGGAAACTGGAGGTTCACCATTTTGCTGCCTGTCTTTAGTTCCTGAAACTCCCAATAGCGGGACTCGCAAGGTTTGATAACTTTCGTTAATAAAAAAAGGATCACCCGGAGCTTGAGGAGAAAGTGCAACTCCACACCTTACCCGTTTATCAAACAAATCCGGTCCTAGTCCTGTGCCTACCTTGGGCTCGAGCCAATTCAAGGCCGGCCTCATTCCGGCGATCACCATAGCCGTAAAGGCCCCAAACGAGTGACCTAATACTCCAACATGTCCTAAATCAAGTCTACCCTTAAGAGAAGGATGAGCCTTATTCCACTCTGTGATTTGGTCTAAGACAAAACTCACATCCTTGGGACGCCCCAAAACTTCGTCAGCACTATGGATCATTTGCTTCAAGTGATGAAAAATTCTAATGCCACGTTTCATTCGTTCAGTATTACTACCCACGTGTTCTAAACAAAAAACCGCAAAACCATGGGATGCAAGATGCTGAGCCTGAGCAAAGTGGGTGTCCCAATTGCCCCCAGCACCATGTGAAATCACTACCACTGGGTAAGGCCCACCTTTGCCAGGAATGTGCAATTTAAATGGAACCAATCTGCGTCCTTGAGAGCTATCCCTAGCTAAGTCTTTAAATTGAATGACGTCTACTAAGTGAGGACCCTTAAGTGAGTAGTCTTCGCCTGCCCTCGCGTTTAAACTTGCAGTAAAAACAAGTACTATCAAAAATAGCAGGACGACTCTCATCGAGTATAGTTTATCATTCATGGAGAAATTCCCTCAAACCAGGTTCTGCATTGATCAAATTCATTTCCATGGCAGGTCAGGTGCCCATCGTTCGGAAGCGATTTGAAGCTACACGTGTAACCTGAAGTGGAGTTAATATTGTTACAAAGGGTTTGCACGGGAGCACCAGGTATAATATCTCCAGAACAAACTGGCATCGCGCTTCCGCACTCAAACATTCTAAAGTTCTTGACCGCAAAATTAACAGCGACAGAAGCTACGGTATCCTGTTGAGCCTTGGGTTTTAAACTAAGATTACAATTTGAGGCGTTTGCACCCGCACCACAGTAACGTTCTAAGCCGCGGTTGTAGGATACTGGCACCACGCACGGGCCACCACCTGATGCCCCTGTTGCTAACAGAGTAGCTGTCGCGACTTGATCATAACTTCCGTCAAAGAAACAACCCGCAGTAACCCGAGTCCCTTTCCAATGGGCTTGAGTAGCTAAGGATGTTCGCGCCATCAGGATCACTGGCGCGGTAGCACCGTGACTAATCCCTTCCAACAAAAGATATTCACCAGTCCAGTAAGAAGTAGCCCAACTACCTGAAGTGGCCTCTTTTACAGCTAAATCTATTCGGGAGGCCTCGTCGATATAGGGAACATTTCCTGACCCTGTTGAGGTATCGAAATAGTTGATGCAAACTGCCGCGTACCCTTTAGATGCAAAGGTATCAAGAGCGGTTTTGTATCCGGAGCCCGAAATGCATCCCATTTCTCCTCCTGAAAATATTACCACCAACCGTGAACACTTGGCCCCCGTGCAAGCAGATGCATTGGTGACTAGAGTGCACTTCTCATTGACACCAGAAAGTCCTAAACAGCTGTCCAATACGATTTGTCCTGATGCCGGTGGTGCCGAGTTTGTAGCTGTTTCAACATCTGAGCCTGCCTTTGAGCATCCCTGAAGTACAAGCAAGGGTGTCATCATCAGGAGTAATCGTGCGAATGAATTCATATTTCCCAATTGTACCTAATGTTAATTGATTATACAGCAAGTTTTCGTGTGAATAGATCTAAATAAGTCCCTAAAAACAAGAATCCCTCATCAGTACTAATGTACGAAATATCACTCGTCCAAATCTGATTTGGCTTGATCGGGTGAGTCTCCCGGGTTTCAGTCTGGAAAATCCTCTCTGCAATCGGCAGTTCGTGATTGGAATCAGTAGTTTTTACTTTGAACTTCCTCTCAAAAAGACCTGATATTTTTAATTGTTTTCATGACTTTTTCGATTCTTGTTTTGCCAACGTTTTTACCTTCTTTCTTCAATGTCTCCAGTATTCTTGGCATCCCATATGTTCCGTCGCTCTCACGATGGATTTCTAAAATACGTTCACTGAGAGCTTTAGTTTCTATCGCTCTTTCTGATTCGGGACGTGTTTTCCATTGGTAAAATCCAGACCTACTCACTCCTAGCACCATACAGCTCAGACTTACTGTCATATTCTAGCCTTCCATTGATTCGACCAACGTGAACTTTACTTCAGGTGGTCCTGCGAGAAAAAAGCCGCTGACGATTTTAGAATATGATTCACTTTTTGAGCTCTGACACCTCATTACGAAGTCTGTTAAGCTCTTCTCTTTCTACTGCACTCATTTGGGATACACTGACTTCTTGAGTTGCCTCATGCTTCTTTCTCCAGTCGTAGATATTCGCAGTTGAGATACCTAATTTAGTTGCAGCTAGAGCTATAGAATCTAACTCTTGGGCTAGATCTACTGCTTGTTTCTTAAACTCATCTGTATACTTCCTCGCTACCTGTCTCATTCGTTACCCTTTCAGTGGTTTCGGTTTATTCTAACCTATTTTGTGTCCACTAAATCGGGGTAACTCCATTGCCATTATTCTCATTAAGCGATTTAGTGCTTTTGGAAGCCCAACCTAATGGCTTTGAATCACAATTCAGTAGAAATGAAAGCGCTCAGAAGCACACACAAATGCAACATGATCTTTGGTATTCAGTTCAATTATTGATTTAAAGTGCTTACCTTTGTTCTTGCGGAATCCAGTCTTCTTTGCTGACGCTGATTGAGAGACTTTCCTGATCCCTTTCTTTTTACAGCTCTTGCCTACCTATCTTTACCGTCGCTCCAGAGAAATAATGAATGGGCTTATAAAGAAAAATCGCAACTATTTCCGAAATAGTTATATGAAAAATTACTGCCTTATCATGATAGGGATTTCTGTAATTACCTTATTAGTCTCTATAATCTCTTTTATTTCAGATATTCGCATTCAACTTAATCCGGAATTAGGAATCTCAAGTTACAATTATGATCAATTCATAAGCTTAAAATTCATACAAAGAAAAACAAATGAAGTTGTCGATATACAAAGATCAGAAAGTACCATTTCCTTCAGAAGTTGAACTTAAAAAAAATTGGGAAGAATTTAAAGCAACTGAAATAAAAGTGCAGGTTAAAAAAGCAGCAGATTCCTTTTTTTCAGATTCAATAACTATTTTATTTGTTTTAATTGTATTTATTTCGCATTTATTTCTTTTAAGGAAAATAAAAAATCAAATTGTAATTAATGATCGAAGAAAAAGCATTTCGTAATATTTTAATTAACTAATTAGAAAAGAGACTTCTTGCCCTGGGTCCCGGACAATTGGGTAGGAGAATTGGGTAAGTTCTTTCCGGTAAAAATGGAAACGCCCGAAAGCGATTTACCATCGGGCGCTAGTAATTCTTCTAAATTATTGAGTATTAGGCGCTCTCGTTATCAGAGTTTTGTTATTTATCAATAAACTCGCAGAACCCAGATTTTTCCAGAGCTGCGCCGCACGCCTGTCCAGCGGCTTTTGCAGAATTCTCGTCGGCAAATTCGTATTTAGGACCAACGATTTAATTTCTTAGTGTTCGTACTTTTCCATCTTCATTCACATACAATCTAAAAGAAGCTTTGATTTCCGAAAAACCGCTTGACCACACGAGCGTACAGATTCTCTGAACCGTACCGCACGATACTTGTGTCGGGGCGTTTGCCTCCAAAGTAATAGATTGACCATTCGAAAGAATAACTGAATCAGCAGCAAACACCGAGCTGCTTGCAAACAAACATAATGCTATAGTAAATTTCATAAACCCTCCTTGAGCTTTTTGTATATTCTCAAGGTATAGCTCAAAAAAAACAACTGTCAAAGTTGAGCGTCTTATTCAGCAAAACGAGACCTTGCGCGCCAAATTATAGAGGATTTTTTGACTAATGACTTTGACTCAAGATTTGAATGCATTTTCATTAATTTTTTTTACATGAGTTAAATAATGACTCTCATAAGCTAATTCTAGTGAGGATCCGTAGATTTATATTACCGACTTTCTATTCAAGAACGCTCACCCTGAGGCCACCACTTGTACCGGAAATATTTGCCAATATTTCCATTAAGCGTTTTAGCTGATTAGGCGACTTTTTAAATCCGCCCTACCAGATTAAATGGAAAATATATAATAGAGGCTCGTGCCGGGATTTGAGGGTGTTATTCAATAGAAATGAAAACGCCCGAAAGTGATTTACATTCGGGCGGTCGTTATATTTTTACATTCGGGCGGTCGTTATATTTTTACATTGATGAGTATGCAGTGCTCATGTGATCAGGGCTCAGAGTCCGATCTTATCATCACGAGATGATCAAGGTTTTGGCCAAAACCATCCTTAATCCGTTCCTGAGTTCTAAAACCGTATCGCGTAAATAGTTTTTCCATTAGTTGGGTCGTATTGATCAGAATTGAGTAGCGAACAGGTTCCAGTCGAATGCGAGAAAGAATCGCTTCAAAGAAAGAGTCAGCAGCTTTCAGGAAAGCGCGTACTCCAATCGAGTTCCGCTCAAACATCACCCAAGCTATGCCAATTAATTTCTTATCATCTCTTACGTAATGGCCACCGCAACCAACAACGCGTTCTGCACTTTCCACAACTAAGAAATTCTTGTTCGCGAAACGAAGAAGGTAATCCTTTAGATCGTCCTCGTCGGTTGATCGAAAATACTTTGGACAATTGGATCTGAAAATCTCCAATACACGTTCTCGGTCATTATCAGAGTATTTCCGGACAGGAAAAATTTGAGAGCTTCGTTTCATCAATCGCAGTTTAGCATAGAATCGAAAACTTTATATTCGCACTCTCGAAACCAATGTTTTCCGAGACCATATCGGACTGAAATTCTTTGAAACCCGCTCACGACTTCGAGGACTTCAGGCGTTGGTCACGAGCAAACTTGGAACCATACAAAAGCAAGTACATTACCAAAAATTGGGCTAAATACTCAATTATACAGAGCTTAGAAGACAATTTTTATCTCTCGGCTGTAGAATAATCAAAAACTGTCTAGTAGTTAGGCAGCAGAATGCTGCAGGGTAGTGAGACATCGTGAACAAAAAAGAATAGATAAGTAGTTGAAGGGAGAGAGAAAATAAAAAGCTGTCTGCCTGAATGATGTGTGCTTGAATATGTTTTCACCAACAAAAACAGGCACTTCAAGGAGGAAGACAGCTATGAGATCAGAGTACCAGAAGCTACATAAAAGGCTACGAGAACAAACAAAGCACACAAGAGATCGAGACATTAGAATCAAGGTGAAGTTGATTCTGCTAGCTCACAAGCTGGGGTCAGTTTCTGAAGCGTGTTCGAGACGCGGATTTTCACGAGGATTCTATTACAAATGGTATGGAAAGCTCAGACGAAATAAATGGAATATTCAGGCTCTAAAGGAGCGGTCTAGAAAACCAAAAAACTCTCCTAAAAAAACTTCCTCATAGGGGAGCGCTGGCTAGAGCGAGACGACCCCCTACTTATCGCTCCCCCTTAAATCGTCGTTCAGCATATCCGAGCGAACGTCTGGTTTAACCGAACAACCTTAAGATTTCGCCCTATATAGGGGTACGATCGTACTATTTAATAGTACGATTTTATGCGGCTACTTTTTTAGCATCAAAATCTACGGCAACAGCTTTTGCCGATGCTGGAACTTCTAACTGCTTGTAGACCGCAATGATTGACTTGTCCTCACCCAGGCGTGAAAGCACAAACAAGCGGATGTCTTTCTCTGTACTCCAGTTCATAGAAGTGGCTTTTTGTTTTGCCGCCTCCCACTTGATTACAGCAGGGTGTGAAACATCAAAGCGCTCCGCAAAGTCTTTCAAAGTGAGCTCAAAGTGAGTTCTAATGAACCTCACTTCAGCTCCAGTTAGGCGTGCTGGCTTGGTCGTGAGTACCAACAATACAGTTTTAGCCAACTGCTTGTAATTGATCTCAGGAGCCCAATGTCCACGGACTTTCACCATAGGAACATTACGAATTTTTACAGGAAACCCAAAACCCTCATCAATCCATACTGCTTCAATTTTTCTTTCCATCTTTTCCTCAGGCTCCTCAGGCACAATATTGTAACTTAGTTACAATATAACATCATCGCTGCACGTCATTTTAATAAAATAATATACAATAATATCAATGTGTTATCAAATTACTTGTAAACAACTGTAAAGATATGTAAAGCATTGTAAAGATTTGTAAGGCACTGTAAAATGAATAAATAACGCAAAGAGGTCTTATGAAAAATGGATCTAATAACAATTTCAGAAGCATGTCGATTATTAGGCGTATCCAGACCAACCCTAGATTCCTATAGAAAGAAATATAATCTCCAAACTTCGAAGTTTGGAGGAAAAATTCGTCTATCAAAGACGGAAGTTATTAAAAAAATCCTTCTTTCTCAAAATGAAACACCCGAGAGATACACTCTTTCAATTTTTGGCGGAAGCTACATTAGGCAAATTGAACCAATACCTGGAGTATACGATCTAAGAAAAATAAAAGGAATTGACGCTTTTGGCGTTATGGCACTCCTCTGTTCTATCAAAGCCTATTTAAATCATAACGAATTAAATGAAGTACATCTACTGCTAGATGGATCACCTTTTTGCAGCTATTTAGAATCCATTGGTTTTTTTGCTGAAGTAGAACGATCTCATCGAGACCGTGTTAGCTGCGATTACTCCTTATTAAAAAAAATACCACAAACTCGTGTAGCCGTTATTTTACCTCTTCACTTGATTGGATATCGTGGAGCTGAAAAAAAAATCCTTAATGAATTATATGACCCTTTATTGAAACAAGGCTTTTCAGAGAGTTGTTGCGGTTATATTGGATGGATAGTAGGAGAGCTATGCGACAACGCGCATACACACTCAGAAGGACCTTGCTATTTAATAGTTGAAGCGCTTCAAAAGTCTTCAACTGAAACTCGATATCTTTCTATTGCTATAGGAGATACGGGCATCGGTATTCCAGTATCACTTAAGAAAAATACTCGCTATGAGAACGAAGAAGACAGACGTCTTCTTCCGATGGCTTTTAAGTCTGAGGTCAGTCGCATGGAGGTTGAACCAAAACGCGGAAAAGGGTTAAACGACATCATTGGAATTAGTAAGGGAAACCGATCTTGCCTGAGAGTAGAGTCAAATAACTTAGCTGTGATGTTTGACTTTAGAAAGAACGCTTCCGAACTTGAGTTTGTAGCCCCTATTGTTCAAACACCCGGTACACGGTTTTGCCTATTGCTAATCGACGCTGAGTTTAAAGAGGTTCCACGAATCGAAGTTAACAATGTGATCAACGAGTTTTTGGAGAGAATATGAATAACTTAGAAATGATCCGCTTTGGAAAAACGCTAACCGATAGAGAATATGGTAAAAAAATTTCTCAAATCATTTTAGAAAAAGAATCATTTCCTATGACCTTAGATTTTAAAGGAGTAATCTCTCTTGGCTCATCTTGCGGAGATGAGATACTAAACACCATAGGACCAAAACAAGAAAACAATATTAGTGTTTTAAATGCAAACGCTCCGATTAAAGCTTGTCTAAGTAGGGTCGCTGAAGATTTAAAAATAAAAATAACCATACTCTAAAAACTGGCGGGGGTGACTTTACTTAAGACGAACCCGGAAATAGCGTTGTTTTGATACGGGATTTTTTTAAATTTTGTATACCACTTAGACATGTAGGTAAGGGAAAGATCGAGAACAGTTAAGCGACAAGTTTTTGATTCTTTTGCTGCAAGCCTTTGTTCTGAAGTCTTATCGGTAGTTCTTTGATAAACCTAAGTATGTGGAACTCGTAATCAGGATAAACTTCTTTCTTCTTTCGAAGGGTCTCCCAGCGCTCTAGCAACTTCTCTTTTGGAGTCTTGTATCCTAGTCCCATATGGAGTCGCTCTTCATTGTAGATTTTGATCCATTCCATGAGCTTCTCGTTGAAGTGAATAATGTCATCAGTAGGAGCCTGCCAGTAGAAGTACTGTTCGTCGATTCTGTGGGATCTTTCGACTTTGCCATTGAGTTCTTTTTCTCCAGGCGGAATGAGTCTGTGCTTGATTCCATACCGATGACACCACTCATTCATGGGATGCGTAACGTGAGAGTGAGGTGTGAGCTTGTAGGTGAACTCAAACCCATTATCTGTTTGCAGTGTGTGCAATGGGAACGGAGCTTCTTCTTGTAACCTAAATAAGAAGTCTACAGTCGATGCTGGGTTTAGCTCGTAATATGCTCTCGTATAACGCCATCTCGTGCATTCATCGACAGCAACATAGGTGTAGACCCGCTCTCCATCTACGCGCTCAGGAACATACTTCACATCGATTTGAATTCTTTGACCTGGGATCGGTAGCTAGTATCGTCTTCTGTGTGCTTTTAACTTCTGACGTCTTGATCTTCGTAAATACTTTTTCCTGTGATTTAAAATGTGACAGATCGTTGTTCTATGAATGGGGTGTCCTTGACGCTTCAGCATGGCTTCGATCATTCTTGCTCCGTAGCCTTGCTCATGTAGCTTGAAGACCTTTGACTCCCAATAGGAGGAAGTTTTTTTAGGAGAGTTTTTTGGTTTTCTAGACCGCTCCTTTAGAGCCTGAATATTCCATTTATTTCGTCTGAGCTTTCCATACCATTTGTAATAGAATCCTCGTGAAAATCCGCGTCTCGAACACGCTTCAGAAACTGACCCCAGCTTGTGAGCTAGCAGAATCAACTTCACCTTGATTCTAATGTCTCGATCTCTTGTGTGCTTTGTTTGTTCTCGTAGCCTTTTATGTAGCTTCTGGTACTCTGATCTCATAGCTGTCTTCCTCCTTGAAGTGCCTGTTTTTGTTGGTGAAAACATATTCAAGCACACATCATTCAGGCAGACAGCTTTTTATTTTCTCTCTCCCTTCAACTACTTATCTATTCTTTTTTGTTCACGATGTCTCACTACCCTGCACACCGATAATCGTTAATGTTTTAGACACCTTCTTAGAGTGTAGACAGAAGTTAGTGACAAAAATCCCTCAAAGCTTCCTATATTTGAGCCTATAGCCTCAATTCTGGCACTCTACATGCATTATATGGGTTCAGTTAACTTATGCCTATTATTTGAAA
Source organism: Lysobacteraceae bacterium (assembly GCA_023657465.1). Taxonomy (GTDB): domain Bacteria; phylum Bdellovibrionota; class UBA1018; order UBA1018; family JAGTJX01; genus JAGTJX01. Next base: position 439,215 of record JAGTJX010000001.1, on the reverse strand, counting down.
CTCGCGATGGGAATGAGTAGAAATGCAAAGAGTTTCAAGCCGAGGTTAGCTCGGAAAACATTGGTCGAAACTCTGACCATTCAACTTACTTTGAGCTATTTCCGATACGACCAGAGTGAGAAGCCCGTACCCTAGCACCCTTGTTTTAATAGCTAATCTTTTTCTAAGATAGCGTCCGAAAGTCCTTGGTACAATTTTCACTTAACATCAATTCACAAACTGAGCTCCAGCAAATTCAATCTTCATTTTCCCGTCTAGTTTGAGTGTATCACTCCAATATTTTTCCCATTCATTTGAATTCGTAAATCTCTTCAGAATGATCTTCGTCATCTGTGCTGCTCCCTTGGGACTCCAGTTGCATCCGATTCGTTTGAGTCGTAGTTTTATTTCTCTCATCATGCGCTCAATGATGGAGCTCACTTTCGGAGGAGCATCCCCCGTCCTGATCCAGACTCTGACATAGTTAAAGAGCTTTGCTTTTGCATTCTCTACATATGTCGCAGTTTGAAAATACTGCTTTTCTTTCAGATCTTTCACGAGTGCATTCATTTGCCTTTCCGCATTAAATACCGAGACCTCTAGATTTAGAATTTCTTCGGTTTTTACTTTGTCTCTTGGTTCGTTGGGTAGCGGGATTCTCATGATTTCATGAAGCTGGTCTTTCACTTTTCTGGTTTCTTCGTTATTTGCTTCATCCTGGTACTTCATCACAGACTTCAGATCATACGTCAGATGCCACTGGCAGCGCTGCTGGGTCTTTGCTAGTTTTCCTAGTCCTCGTTCAATGGCTAGTTCTCCATCACTCACTAAGAGCTCTGCTATGGGCTTAGATTTCAGCTTGGGATGGTGATTAGCCCGTTTTACGAGTCTCCCAATTTCGTTCCATTTTTCTTCATTGAAGACTCCCATGGGAATCGTTTTGCCGTGCTTGTCGATCCCTAGAATCACTCGAATTTGTTCAAGAGGTCTATTGTCAGCATCTCGTTTTGGGTTTTTCTTCTCATCCTCTTTTTGAGCGTTCGTCTTGAACCTGGGATACCCAGTTCCATCTGCAACAATTGTAACGAGCTCTTTCTGTTCCAGCTTTAAGTGAGCAGAGTCAGTCTTCTGAACCCAAGTATGGATTTTACTTTTTCCGAGTGGGTTGCCACCAATATCTGTCATGTGTTTTGCTGATCGTCTGTAGCTCTGGTGACTTGCAGTCTCGCATGCAATTTTTTCGAGTTCTAACGTATGCGACGTGTAGAGCTTAACGTTTAAAAACTGTCTTAGTGGAATGAACGATTCCTTGCAGTTTTTTTGCATTTGAGCCTCATCCAGTGGAATTTGATTTTTCCTATTGTAGAATCAATACGTCTTGGTTCTCTGCTCGATCTGACAAAGTAGGGAGTTTTACAGCAGGGTTTTACGTTGATGCTCGCTAATGACTCTTTTGTCTGCACTCCTGTCAGTGAGTCACAGAGATCACCATCCATCCACTCTAAAATCAGCGTTATCACTGCTGGCATTCCGTTTTTATCGAACACCTCCTTGGTTCTGATCACTAGTTCATCAAACGAAAAGGTTTCTTTTTTAATATCCGCATCCAAAAACACAGCGATCCGTCGCTTCATTTTTTCCTCCAATCATTTTGACTAGAGGAAAATTCTACATGGAAAGTGTTCTCGACCCAAACAGCATCTCCTCGATACCCTTTGTGTTGTATTTGTGCCAGTAGTGCTCAGCTGCCATATGCAAAAAAATATCATCAGAAACGTCGATTTGTTCGTAAGACATCGACGTTCCCCGTATTGACAGGGTTCTATTGAATCTGGGTGTTTAGGATTTTGAATTCCGCAGGGGTTTGCGCCTGGCGGTTGTAGTTTAAATTTTCCACCTGTGCCTCTAGATACTCATTGGAATTAAGTCCGTTGAGCTTGCAGCTCTCAATTACCGTGAACATGACTGCCGCCGTCTTTGCCCCGCGCTTTGAGTGAGTCCCGTACCAGGTCTTGCGCCCCACGACCGGGTTTCTCATTTGGCGCTCTTGAGAATTATTATCGAGCGGCAAGTTTTCACTCTCCAAATACCGAGTGAGACCCTCGTAATTTTTTAAAAAATACGACAACCCCCGTCCAAGCACACTCTTCTCCGGTACCTCAAGCACAAGCTCCAGCGCACGAGCATGCATCTCGGTAAAAATAACTCGCATTTCTTCTCGCGTGGCGCCCGCCTTGTAAATCCTCTCGTACTGATCTAAAAAATACTCGCTCTCAGCCGGGAATACGTCTTTTGACTCGTTAAACTTACGTCTCGCATGAGCATTGCAATAAAGATTCTCTATCTGCGCTAACCCCTTTTGAGCCCGCTCTCGGTTTGCATCCGTCAGTGCTTTTTTGTATCCACTGTAAACATCACTCACTAAATACCTCGCACAAGCTTCCGTCAGTAACTTCGACGCAACTTCACCCGACCGAGTGCTATGCAGCTCAAAGTAACTGGATTTTTCGCATGAGAATCCCCACAGATACCAGCTCTTCTTCTTGTCGCCCTCTAACATCCGGTGCGGGGTCTCATCCGCATGCAGCACTTGGGCTGCTAAAACCTCATTTTTGATACCCTCGTATATCGGCATCAAGAGATCTGCTAAATAATGGGTCGTCTCAATAAGACTCTGCTGCGGTAACCCCGTCACCCCAAGATCCTCAGCCATTCGTACATATCGCTCGATCGGCAGTAAATAATCATATTTAGCCACTGCCACATCAATGATCAGCTCATCACCATAACTTGAACCAGGCTTAATCCGCGGTGGCGTCGGTACGGTCACAATGGTCTCGTGACAACTCTCGCATCCATACTTGTGTTTTTTTAACCGGATCACAATAAACTTTTTTGGAATGACCGATAACTGCTCGCTATCTTCTGTCATCTCCGTATCTACCAAGATCTTTCCACAGCACGTGCAACCCGGGATCTCTTTTAACTCTACATGCTTCTCTATGAGTGGAATATGCGGGTATCGCAGAGAAGGGAGCTGTACTCGTTGTTTTGGTGGGAGCTTCTCTTGTTCACGTTTATGCGCTTCCTTGAGTGACTCACTCGGCCGACGCTCTGAGCTTCGGCCGAAAAACTGCGACCTTAAAACAATATACTGCTGCTCCAGCAATATTTCTTTTGCACTTCGATCCTGCTCTCGTTGCTTGAGTTCTTCGTTGAATTTACGAAGCTGTAAAACCGTATCCTGTAAGCCCTGAACTAAAACTTTAAAATCGTCTTTGGACAAAGTATCGAGTTTATTTAGCGGAATCGGCTCAAATAAATAATCTTGCTCATTCACAGTGAGCTACATCATATCGTGACTACTGTTTCTTGCAACTCTCGCTTTTTTAAAAATACTTTTTTTTGTATGTTTTTTCGCGCAATTGGCGAGTCAATGAACCGCTTCTCTAAATTCGAACCCTCAAAAAATAATCCAAACTCAGCTTCCGTAAGAATAACTTCTTCATCGTAGCGAGGATTTACTCGACTAAAATTCCCCCGGTCTAATCGCTTCTGCAAAATTACAAACCCAGTTCCATCGTAATACAACACCTTACAGCTCGTGCGCGTACGATTGACAAATAAAAACAAATGTCCCGAATACGGGTCGAGCTTGAGTTGCTCTTTGACACGCGAATAAAGTGAATCGTAGGACGCACGCATGTCCGTCACTTCTTTACAGACATAGATCCTCGTCCTACGATTCAGCGCAATCATTTTACTTCCTTCATCAAGGCGGCTTATTTCAAGCCGCTTTTTTCAAAAAATCGATCAACTGCGAGACCTCGGGGAACCGAATCACCTTACCTTGATCCCACGTAAGCTCGATGCCCTGGCCCGTAACCCCAGGACTCTGAGCAGATCCCAACACCTGTGTTGTCAATTCGGTAAACTCCGATACCGGTACTCGACCCTCCCGTTTAAGTCGCTTCGCTTTACCCATAATCTTCGCCATTTTCTTCTGGCTCACCCCAAGAGCAGAGTAAAAACCATTCATGGGACCCGTCCATGCTTCCCATGCCGTTAATATCTCAAGTGCAAGTTCATCCGGTATTTTGCGAAGCCGTCCTGCTTCACCTTTATAGGTACTGACTTTCTTTCTTAGAATTTCCATGTCCATATTCAAGCCACCTCCTTGTGGGCTTAGATCTTAATCTATAGGTTCGTTGAAAATTTAAAATACGGGGAACATCGATGTTTTACATTTGTTCGTTCCCATTTTTTGCTTTGATCTCGCTCATCCATACATCCGCTAGTTCACTTGATGCTGGAATAAACTCTTTATTTACTTTCCTTGGCTGCCAATCATCGTAAAACTTCACCACCTCATTCCAGTTGTGGGTTTTTACTCCGAGTCTTGCTAGTTCACTCAGAACCTCAAATGGCGTTGATTCTTCAATCCATGTGATTGCATCTCTCAATTCATTTGCAATGAATTCTAATCTTTCTTCAATCTCGATCTCTTGCTTCTTTTTCTTCCCCATTTTCACATCACCATTAAATTCAGAGTGTCCAAAACGACACAGTGGCTATGTTCTTAAAGTCTGTAAAAACTTTAGACAGGTTGAATCTGAAAATCCACTCTCTTTTACTCTTAAATTGCTCATAACGCCTGGCGCAAGACCTGCATTACTACTCAACTAAAGGGTCTTGAGGTTTTAACTACTGGGAAAATAACTTTCCTAGGACTTCGGGACAGTTATCAGGATTGTTGCTTTACATGAAGGCAAGGATTTCAATGCGTTTGATAAGAAACTCACAAAGGCATTGGGTTAAATTGTAAAGAGTTTCATCTCACGGTAAGCGTGGGAATTATTGGCTAAAAATCTGACGCTACATAGTTTTTAAAATTAATCCGAATAGTATTTGATGTGTACTTGGTTTCTTTCCATATTAATTTTTTCCTCTACTTCTGCGTTTGCAATAGAGGAGGCTATCGAAGCTCTCAAAACTGATATTTTGCGTTCGACAAAAGTAATAGACCATTCCGTGAAGCTATTTCATTGGCGACATGGGCCACTTGAACACACACCAGACTCGAGACGGTTGTTATTCAAAAAGTCACTTGAAGTTTTTTGGTCTGAAGGATCCAATGAAGGCGCCACAAACCTAGGGAAAGGGATGTATTTTGCGACTGATCCTGCGATCACACGAACATATGGTTTAAATGGTGGCACACATCCGGGTGATTGGCTGCTTTTAGAAATAAATACTCCCGGAAACTTCAAAGTCTTGGACATTAGGAGGGGACCGTTACTTGCAAAGAAAACTCAAAGACTCTTAGAAAACTCAGGATGCGTCGGAGTAGTATCGCTACAAACACTTTTTTTAGATCAGCAACCAGCTTGCCGTGAAATCCTCAGGCAGGCACTAGCGGTATCAAAGATAGATGGGGTTAATTACAGTTATGAGTCTTTTGCAAGTGCATTTGGCCTAAACGAAAATCCTGGTGCATTTCTGTTAATAGGTAGGGATTTACCAAATCGAAGCAGTACAGAGATTTTTGTTAAAGAAATGAAACCTAATTCTGAGCTTGAGATTATAAAAAGCTATATTGAAGAGGTTGCGGCGGGTACTCCGTGGCCTGGTGTGAAGTCTGTTTCAAAGGAAGTTTTAAATCGATGGGTTCATCATAACCTCTATGGTTTTGAATCACCCCATTGCTCTGTTTTGCTAAATCCCTAAATTTTAATGCGTTTTCAGATAGGAAACGTTGAGAAAAAACTCGCAGGCTGTTGGGTATAATCCTGACAGCCTGTTTTCTTTTGTATGCATTAAGATGCAGTTAAGCTTGCTTCTTTTTGATCTCTTCACGTACGATGCGTCTGACGTTAGCCACGGTTAATCCGCCGCCATCAGAGCCATTATTGCCCTTAGAGCCAGATACGAAGCCTCGAATCACTTGATTGAGTAGGGTTTGGTATTTTGTACCTTGCAGTTCTGCAATTGTTTTGAACTCAGTTAGAGCATCTTCATCAATAAAGGTCGTAATACGAACTTTCACGTTTTTAGGTGAAAACTCATCTGGATCTAACTCAAACTTCCCATAAACGATGTCTTTTTTAGCTTTGGTACTCATTCCAGACCTCCAATAAATAGTCTTTCTTCATTTTAATGAACTCCCTGATTTCACGCAGAGCTTTCTCTGAGAACCCACGAGAATAATAACACTCTACCGGATCAATCGTGAACTTGGCCTCCTGGTCAGGCCCTAAGGCGTGTACATGAGGTAGCGCATGATCTTTCGGTTAGATGACGATTCCAAGGCTTGCTGGTACGTAAAACCGTAGGAGCCATACACACTAAATATACATATAATTATATGTATATTTAGTGTGTGCTAAACTCTTGATAGGTCTAAGAATTTGACCGAGGTGAGATGCTTTAAAAATGACTGCGCCGAAATGCGCGCATCTGGCGTCAGAATCATCTGGGTAGTTGAATTTAAAATACTTTTAAATTTGCTCAGAGCTAAGAAGTTAAAAAGTGCGCCACTTTGCACGCACGAGATGTTTTATATTTAAATCAGCAGATAAGTAGCAACCCATTTTTTTCTGCGCGCAATTGCGCGCAGAAAAACAGCGGTCACAAATACAAAAAATCAGAAAATTGTGAGATGGAAAAATTTTATTCAAAACGAAATCAGTGAGTTTGCTCTCAGTTTTGAAACTTGGCATGAATAGCAAGCTTTCTTGCAATTGAAGGTAGTGAGAGTTTGAAAAATTATTTAAAGGGAGCAAGCGATATGAAGTTGGGTTCTAAGATAAAAAATAAAACCAAGCGACAGAATGACTCGCGTAAGAGGTTTATAACAAAGTATTGGCCTTTATGTTTTTACAGGTTAAATTTTTTTAGGCCAAGGTCAGTGTTTAACAAACTTAGACTTCGGTTATCAAATAGTCACAGAGCTATTCAAAATCTTGGGTGTCAATGGAGTGGTAATAGACCGTCAACATTGACGGTGGGTGTTTTTTCTAAAAACAAGAAATCACTATTTGATTCAAGTTCAAAAATCCACTGTAGTCGGTATATCTATTTACACCGACATAGCTCAATAATTAATCATCAAAACGCTCATTCTAGCCTCTGCTCTAGTTTTGAACCTTGAGCGAACCAGTAGTTCACACTCGAGTGTTGCGAAGAACGATTCACACATCGCATTGTCATAGCAGTCACCTATAGATCCCATCGATGGACGAACGTTAGCTTCTTTTCATCTCATTCTGAATTGAATCGATGTGTTACGACAGAGAGATATAAAAATCCCTCCCAAGTAGGAATGTAGGTGATATCAGCGACGTTGTGGTGACCCATTACCTGCGAGATGCACCCGCGATATCGAGCTCTTTCATGAGCCTAGATAATCTAAATTTTCCAATGCGAACTTCTAAATACCTAAGCTCTGCCATGATTCTTTGAGATCCATTAGTTCCCCTAGGTCGATCATGGATCTCACGAATGATTTTTTGAGTTCGTCGTCTCTGCGTTTACGATCACTTACATCACGAGTGAGCCATGCATAGTACCCACTATGAGATACTCCTAACAACCTACACAACCGTCTAACTGGGTATTTCGCCTGATTCGACTTTATGAACTCGAACGTCTGCTGGGCAGCACCTCTGACTCGAGTGCGAACCAGGCTGCAGCTTTTTTTAAGATTTCTCGTTCCTCGCGTAGAATCCTGTTCTCTCTTTTAAGCTGAACTAGCTCTGATCTCTCATCAGTCGTGAGGCCGTTTGACTTGCCTTCATTAATGTTGGCTTGAGCCACCCAGTGTCGAATTGTAACTCCACTGGGTTCGAACTCTTGAGCTAGTTCTTCAGGCTTTCTTCCTGATTTCACTAACTTCACCATTCTTGTTCTGAACTCTGGTGAGTACGGTGGTCTTGTTTTTGGTGTTTGCATTGCGGACTCCTTTATCCCCAAAAGAGGTAATGTGTCCACTAAACCGGGGTAACTTCAAAACCGGACATTTCTATATCGTCTAAACATGACTAAAAATTGATTAAAGCTAAGCTTTGGGTTTGTCGATAAAACCTCTGAGGGATTATCATGGCAAAAACACCAGTTGGTTCTGAAATCATTGATTTTAAAAGCGCACAACAAGAGAAGCTTGAAGAGAAGCGCAGAAAAAATCAACGTATCATCTTTAAAAATATGATGGGTGTTTATGGCATCACAGGGGATAAAAAATTAAACGCAATTGAATTATTAGACCTCAGTGACAATGGAATTTCATTTAGAATTCCGTTTAATGTGGAGAAGCTCTGGCCAACAGATAGCTCTGATATTACGATCCGCCTTTACTTCACTCAGGATACATACATTCCTCTCAGAGTAAAGATTCAGAACTCAAAGTCCATGATTGAAGAAGGTATAAAATACACTCGTTATGGATGTGTTGTTGAGAAGTCTGGTTCATCATTTGAGACCTACAAGAAGTTTGTAGAGTTTACGAAAGCCTACTCTACCGAATCCTATCAGGATCAAGGTGGCGTTCAGGTGTTTTACATCTAAGTATTATTTCAGATTTTGGTGAATATGCACGAAACAGCTTCGCTGTTCACCGCTAAGCTCAAGAAGCTCTTTTACGAGTGATAGGCTCGTCTTTTGATGAGTTTGTGGTGGCAGATTTTTTTTGATCTTTAAGTGAAGGCCGCTTCGTCCAGTCTGCAACAAGACGTGCGGCCTTCGCTGGTTTTTTTAAAACTTTTTCTGTTATTTTTTGTATAAGAGAATCAAGCGACTTTTTGTTTGTCATTTGGACTTGCAGATTCCATGAGTCGAGCTTCATCAATTAAGTCTTCAGAGATAGGAGACATATACACTTCATCACCCACTACTGAAAATGCATACCATTTGCCGCCGATGCGTTGATAGAGCACGTCAGCTGTTGTTGCGCCTGTACCTTGAGTTAAGTCCATTTGTTTTTTTGATTGGCTCATATGATATCCCTCCAGGATTCAATAAATGTTTCGGAGAGAGTGTCTAATTTCTTAACAGGGAAAATAATTCCCCCTGGCAGGATTAGAGAGCGATGAGCGATCCACTGAGCGTAGGATTAATTGAGTCGCGGAATGTATACGTCCCTGCAGTGGGTACAGAGAAGCCGTAGGTCGTTAAGCCTGGTGTGCGCCTGAGATCGTACAGAGGCGAGTCAGCGATGCTAGAGCCCACTGCAAAACGAATTTGATGAACTTGCTGAGTCCCTGTGAAATCAAAAATCACGGTCGCACCGGCTGAAAAAGTGCAGCTCAAAGTGCTAGATGCAGGTGGTGTCGTCATACCGGCAATTTCTTGACAGCCACAAAGCGGTTGAAAGAAGTTATCCCCAATAAGGATCAGGACTGTACCCGATTGGCAGCCAGGAGTCGTGGTAGAGTTTGTAACCACGTTTCCACATGAGACGAGAGTTAGAAGTAAGAGTGAGAGACTTAGTTTTTGCATCCTAGAGATAAACTCATATCACGGTCTATCCCTGTTTGCGAAGCAGACCAGAGTCTATCTGTTCCTAGGCTCATGAATGCGAGCGCGCTTCCTGTTTTTATTGGGTTAGATTGACTTGATCCCCACAGGACATAATCCTTTTCGTCAGGTTGGAACGCCGCCTCTACAACGATCCAATAGAGGTCTTTTTCAAGAGTGATCTCTTCAACGGCAGCTGCGGGAGATCTTTTAGATTTGTTTTTTTAAGTTCTTAGCTAATGTTCCATGATCGAGCTCGACCTTAATCACATCGAACCGGTCATCGTTAATATCGGAGACATCGATTGATCCGGCTACTAATGAGCCGCCTTTAGGGACGCCAAAAGTGGTTGTTTTTGGCTGAGTAGAGAGACTTGTAATTTGAGTTCCGTGAGCGGGTTCCTAGCTCGTTTTCTGCAGAGAGACGGTTAAATACCCCTGAGGCCGATTCACGCGTTTAAGTACAAGTTCAACAACTGCTGGGATGGTGATGGTCTCGTCTACTTTGAAGGATTGGGCTATTTTATTGGTATTTAGCGAGCCGCCAGTCTGGGCCAAAGCCAGGAATGAAATTTGAGCAGGACTTGGAAGGTTAATGAGGCAGTCCTTTGGGGCTAATGTACCACCCACGGTGTCGTCTCGTTTTAGGCAGCTTGAAACGATTAAACTGATTGAAATGATGGATATTTTAAGAATACTTCTCATGCCATTTTCAATTGTATCAGCGGGTTCTACTTGCGTCAAAAGGAGGGATCGGTTATCTAATGTTTTCTCTTAGGTGGACTCGTAGCTCAGTTGGATAGAGTATCAGACTACGAATCTGAGGGTCGCAGGTTCGACTCCTGCCGGGTCCACCATTTTGCAAGACTTTCGAACCATTAAACAAAAATAAATTCTGATCCCCCTTTTTAGGGGAGCGGGAGCCCGCCTGAGCGAGCCCCCTTTCGATTTCCATTTCCCCTGCATAGAACGCGATTTTAAAACCATCGGGCACGATTTCGACTTTATGAACCAGTAGCTCGATGATCTTTTGCTTAGTTGCAGCGTCGGCGGTTCCTAAACGGTGGATCGCTTGAATCAATTCCTCGTAGGTTTCAAGTTCCACAGGCATTGCAGATATTCCTCCCGCTTGGCCGAGTTCACTTGATTTCACTTCGGTCGATTTAATTTCGGCCTCGGTCTTCCGCATCAGATCGAACACAGGTTCAGCACTGACATCGCTTGGAAGGTCGCCCAACCTACCTGCCAGCCCTTCTAATTTTCGACGTAGATGAGTGATTCGCTGGCGCAATACCGCACCCTCGTTGTTGGCCTCACTGTCTTTATGCACAGTCTTCGCATCATCAATCAGAAGTTTAATAAGTGCGGGATCACGCAGATGCTTTTCCACCTCTTGGCAGACGGCTTCCTCCAATTTCACCGCTTGCACGCGCACCCAGGTGCATTTTTTTGGCTTGTCGTCCGTACATTGAAATCGGCGATGAACACTTCCGTGATCGTAATACCCAACCTTGCCGCCATTTCCATTTGCGGTTTTTCCAATCATCGAAGCGCCGCACTCACTACATTTCACAAAGCTCGATAGCAGAAACGGAAACCGATTCGGGTAATCGGGGCGTTTGCGATGGATGTTGGTGTGAGCAAGTTTTTGTGCGCGCTCGAATGTGACTGGATCAACAATCCCATCCCAACACGCTTTGACTTCCTTCCACTGACCTTTGTCCTGGAACCGTTTGATGCCGATGTAGACCGGATTAATCAGAATCGAATACGCATTCTGAAACGTAAAATAACCAAGACGCGGCTTGATCTGCCCACCTCCGTAGACTTCACGTTTCATCTTGAATCCGTTTTCGTTCATCCAGCGCGCAGCCCTTGATGTGGTTCCTTCACGAAGAAATGCATCGAAGAGTGCTACGACCATTGACGCTGATTCAGGGTCAGGAATAAGGTAGCCCTTCTTTTCTGGGAGTAGCTTGTATCCGAATGGCACGGCTCCACCATTGTAGAGACCGCGCTCGGCCCTTGCCTTGAAGTTAGCGCTCACTCGTTCACTCACCTGGCGCCGTTCAAACTGCGCAAGATTCGCCATCGTCAGCATCACCATTTCACCGCCAGCAGTAGAGGTGTCGTACTGGTCTTTCAGTGAAATGAATTTGCACCCGTGATCCCGAAAGAAATCGTTCATCGAAACGAAATCCTTAACCGAGCGCGAGAGTCTGGACAGTTCGGTCACCATGACAAGGTTGATGTCATGCCGCTTGATCGCCTGAAGCATCTTCTGAAGTTCGGGCCGCTTCATGTCCTTGGCAGATTTCCCTGCGTCAGTGAACACGTTTACAATTTCACCAAAGTTCGTGGTTTGATTCCGGTAGCGGATCTCAGACTTGATTCGTTCTTCTTGGTTTTTGATCGTACCCTCGACTGTGCATTGTTCTTCGGTCGAAGCGCGAATGTAGAGCGCGATTTTGTACCCTTGGGTTTCAGTTTTATTATTCATGCTGCCTCCTTTTCATATGTTTTTGATTCAAGTAATTTTAAGTTTGGAATTTCAAAAGTGATTTCATCAGATTTGCAGGACTTGTCTTGGAAATAGTCATAGAACGCACGGCTAAGATCTCGGATTTGGCTTTCATAGATTTCACGCGTAATTCTTTCACGTCTCGACTCAACGCAAACCGCGCTCCATTTTACCTTTCGTTCGTTCATCACGAACCTCCGTTTTTACTTCTCTATTTTCCCGTTTTTAATTTTCCCCATGATTTGCTTCGGTTCATTTTTTCTGTCTTCTCCCCAGTCTTTCTGCCACCGCTCCCGCATTGTTTTTGCTTCACTTAGGCCTCGGCCACTCCATATCGTAGAGGGGGAGTGGTCGAGGGCGTGAAAGGGAAGCTTTTCCAAATGCGGGAGCGGTGGCAGGTCTTTGATCTAGCTTGGATTTTCTAAGAAGCTTGCCTACTCAGTTCCTGGTCATCACTTTTGCTCAGGGGGTGAGTAGGTTTTTCGTCCACACTCGCGCCAGAACTGAGCAGGGGTTTCTTACAATCGAAGATCGCGGCGAGTTGACCTTTGCAGAAGTGAGAGTCCCAGACATTTGCTTTGTCTTTTTCACTTTTCAGCTCGTCCAAAAGACAAAGGAATATGTGAGGCCCGCGATCAAAGTGTCTGACCTTATTCCATTCCCTTAAGACGAGGTTTGCGATCTCCTTGTTTGCGACCACATAGAAGACGCGCGCAAAGGCAGACATTTTAGCGTATTCAGTGAAGATCTTATGCAACCTTGCGTGGTTCTTTGGCTGTAGTTCAATCTCCAGTGCCACGACATGGTCGCGGTTACTTGCCTTCGCGACAAAAACGCCATCGGGAATCACCCGCGTGGCGTTCTCTGGATCATCCCGTCGCCATTCGTACTGGCGCCTTAGTTCCGTTTCGGTCGTGAAGTCTTCACCTAATCCTATACTTTCAAGTACAAGCCTCACGTCACTCAAGGTCACTTCATGAAGGACAATGTTCTGATTCGTGTAGCGTCCGGGTTCATCAACACCGATTGCCTTTGCGCCTTTAGCACCCAAGTACCAGGCACTCTGTGAATCGGGCAGTCCCTTTGCACGCAAGATGAAATTCTCTTCTTCAAGAATTCGAAGACGTTTCATCATCGTCGTGTGGCGAATATTTTTGAAAAATAATTCCCCAATTTGACGACTTGATAGGATTCCGTAACGTGAAAGACTGGCTAAGATATTTTGATCGCGTTTCTGTAAAATCATGATTTATCTCCTTCCCATGATTTGTTTGATGGCTTTTTCTTTCAGTTCTTCAGGCGTTGGCGCGCGGGTGACTTCGGAATAGATTTCATCACGAGGTGCATGGGTTGGCGCGGTCTTGGACTGTGAAGGCTCGGTACTTTTGCCTTGAAAAGCTGATGAAAGGTCCAAGAAGTTCGCTTTGGCGGTGATTTCAGCAATGCTTAGTTGCTCTCTTTTTGGAATAGGAGAACTGAATTTTTCACTGCTCTTTGGCTCAGGCATCAGACTTAAAATGGCCACTACAACCAAGGCTAAAGCGACGGTAATTCCTACCAGAAAGAGCGCCCCTTTTGCGATGTCGTACTCAAGATCAAGAAACCCACCGTCAAACTGCCAGGCTGGGTTCCTTGGATGGGCACTTCCATTTCCGATCATTCCAAACGCAATGACGTTCATGCCCCCTAAAAAGAAGAGGCTTCCCACTAAAAGACGCATGCCGAAGTTCTGCATACGATTTTCTCCATTTCTGGATACACGTGCTCCTTAACCTAGATTTTGAATTCAAATCGGCCTAGAGGTCTTAGTAATCCCCGATGCGCAAAGAGAGTCTTTGAGCTTCAGGTCACTTCAGATTTTCTGAGTCAGAATGGCGCGGTACTCTAGTTTAAGGCGAACTGCTCCCTGGGTTATTTAAACCCATGATTTCCAAGTTTCCGCCGGGATGTTCAGGAAATAGAAATCGCATAGAGTCGCATGGAAGTTACAAAGTCAGTCGGCGTCCCGACTTTGCGTAACAAAGTTAAATGCCAGAGCCTGAGTCAATAATCAATAGCCACAATTCAAAAATCGCAAAAATTTTGACAGAGCGATCGACTATTTTTTCAAACCCGATATAAACGACCTAGAACTATAAAGAAGACCGTTTAACTCTTGTAATTTAATGCGACGCAATATATAACTGTCCTCGCTCTAAAAACGTTCGCCTTCATAAGCACCGGAATTGGCCGATGCAAACAGGGCTGAGCAGATGAGCGCACGGTTAGTGGGCGCTAGTAGCGCGGCTAACTTTTGTTAAGTGACCAGAAGGAAAAAAGGTATTTATGAAAAATGTAATTTTAGGAATGTTGATGATAGCAAGTTCAACGAGTGCTTTCGCTGGAAATGCATGCAGAGTAACAATGGAGAACGATAGATTAATAAAGTTCTCAGTATGCTCAAATGGTAAACCTCTACCTATTTCTGACGATTTAAGTGAGTTGACTGTAATCGGCCAGCTTGCAGAATCTGGCTTTGACCTTAAAACGAGAACAATTAAAGAGACTTCAGTAGTTGAGCTTATTTTTGTTCAAAAATAACTAGTCTGTGAGCCACTGGCTCGACACTAGACCGAATTTTAACGACCGCCTGGAAAACTTGGTTTTCTGGGCGGTTGCATTTTAAAGCTTCGATAAAAACTCTTTTGGTTTGATGATCGAGATCCCCTTAAATACATCAATAACGAGCAAGTCCTTATCACCAGACACGAGATATTTCGCATTTCCAGCCAACGCTGCCGACAAAAACATATCGTCTTTGGGATCACGACACACGGGTTTGGTGAAAAGGACTGGCGATACAAATTCCGCGTTGAGTTTGACGAGTTCCAAAATCCGCTGTTTCTCGGTGTATCCGTAGCGAGTCGACAGATCCCCGATCACGGTTTCGTATTCATTCAAAATTTCGGCTGTAGCAATCATCTTAAATTTGCCTACTACCCACGCATCCAAAATCTTGTAGGGTGGGCCCTTCCAAAATATCCCCGATGCAAAAACGTTGGTATCGATGACAGCTCGAATCAAGACTTACGAGCCCTTTTGATGGCGGCTTTAACGTCGCTTGGCTTTCCTTTGGCCTTTTTGGCAGCAGCCCTGGCATCAGAGAGTAAACCCTTAAATTCATCGAGCGAAGGCGGCGTAATCGATTTTAAAATGACCGAATCGCCTTGGCCGAAGACCACAAACTGATCGCCCTCTTTTAAATGGAGCTGATCTCTAATGTCTTCAGGGATCACAACCTGACCTTTGGATGAGAGCTTTGTCGTTGCATAAGCGGCCATAAAATTACCTCGTTCTTACTGGTAAGATTAGCATTTTTAACGTTCATGGGCAAGTGCCTCCGTTAAAGTTGATTTTATTGGGTTTTAGCCCTTACTGGCGCCAATCCAGTCAGGGCATTTCTATTTAGTTTTCAAAGAACTGCTTTACGCGCAATTGCACCCATCGGGGCAAAGCGCGGACGTTCGGCCAAAAGTCATTATTTTTTAACGATGTGGTGATTCTTAAAAATCGACGGATTGCCCCAATTTCGGGTGCTGATCGTTTCCTTCAGAATTGAGTACTGAAGTTTGGCTAACTCAACTCTCCAAGTCGCCGGATGCGCGAGCATCAGCCCCAGAACCGTCGTCAGCGCGATCCCCATGCACTTTTGAATCAAACTTTCCATACATCGCCTCCGCCTTCTTTAGGTCGTCGATCAGGGTACTTCTGGAGATTCCAAGCCTTGCGGTCAATTCCCGCAGTAAAAGGCCTGTTTTAAAACGCAGATCATAGAGTTCTTTTAAATCGACCTGGCGTTTTCCCCAGAAATTGGTGTATTTCCTGACCACAACCAGTGGTTCGATCAATGTAAGACGGCGGCCGCCATTTGAATTTTAATCAAACTTCACTCGCGTTAGGAAACCATTGCCACCCACAGTATTTCCAAACGTGTCGCCTGCATAAGTAACATAACCATAAATATCGCTACTGAGTCCGCTGGAATCTATTATTTGGTTTTGATATTTACCGGCTTCACCAATTTGCTTTGACCAGAATACATTTTTGTTAGAGTCCATTTTAATAAAAATTATATCTTGATTAATACCTATAAGAGAGGGGTTGGCGTATCCACCCATAGTAATTCCATAAATATAAATATTGTCTTGATAGTCGATGTTAACATTTAAATAGAAGTCATTCACGGCCGAACCGTATTTATAGACCCAACAGAAGTCTCCTGCGGTTGTAACTTTCGCAATATAACCGTCAGTGAGGCCATATACTGGACCCCAGAAAGATGAGCTTTTGATACTTCCAACAAAATAAACATTATCCTTTGAGTCAATGGCTAGGTCTGTAATTTCATCGGTATTCGCACCGCCATACTGCCGCACCCAAATAGTTGAAGCGTCATATCCTGAAATTTTGAGAAGGAAAATATCTTGTCCACCCATTAAAGAATACCCGAAATATGCACCCGTAGTAGTTCCACTTACAATAACGTCTAAATTACTGTCGATCACAATACCAGTGATTCTACTGGTTGCAGCACCAAACGAGCCAACTTCTAGTCCGCCTGTATTTATAGGTCCATTCCAAAGTCCATAAATACTCGTTGTTCCGTTTTTATGAAATTTTTTAATATAAGAATTTTGAGCAATACCAGAGCACATTGAGTTGATCATACAGTTGCCTGTACCGAAATAGTTTGTTTCTCCAGCTACATAAATACTATTGTTTCGATCTATGGCAATCGCATTTGCCCAAGAGGTTTGAAAGGGTATGCCCCAATTTCTTATCCATGCACATTGTCCGTTAGAGTTCGCGAGTTTCATAAGAAAGGAGTCAGTTAAACCTACGCGAATGTTAGATGAGTTGCAGTAGCTTCCAGGAAAACCAGAGATTTTTCCTGCGATATAAACATTGAGCTCACTATCAAGTGCGATTCCTTTGGCAACATCATTTGCTCCTCCTCCGAACTGTGTAGTCCAGAGTACAGTTCCTGATGAGTCGACTTTGGAAACAAAAATTTCTTGTCCTCCACCAGCAGCTAGAATAGTTGCTGGAGATATTACGCCAGTTGTCACTCCAGTGATGTATGAATTTCCGTATGGGTCTGTAACAATTTTTGTAACTGCGTTTACTGAAGCGCTAGGGGAAAAAATTTTTAGAGTAAAAGCACCTGGTACTCCAGAGAGAGTAAGTATTGCAGTCGCCCTCATCAGAGAACAAGACTGAGTAGAAGCCGCAATGGCGGCTAAGAATGAAGTTTTTAAAATGAGGCTAAAAGACCTAGGCCACATATTTATTGATATAATACCAGAGTAAATTAGTTGTAGTCTACAATATTAACCTATCTTAACTATCTGAAAACATAAAGAATTTATTGAGCTGCTCCGATAGGGAGACGTGGAACTTTATAGTGCCTATAGACGTATATTTGTTAAAGCGAGCCTATGGGCCGCTATATTGTCTATTAACTCTCCTATATTACAAGCCAAGCCAATAACCATCAAGTGGTCTGAGGTGAAGGGCGCCACTCAATATGAAGTCGAAATCACCCAAAATGGAAAAGAAATCATTCTTCAGAAACTCCCAAAAACAGCGTTTGAGACCAGCCTTGATCCTGGTGCCTATGCCTATAGAATAAGAGCGATTGATAAACTCCGTAGGGGTGGTAGATGGAGCGTCGGTAAAAACTTGATCGTTACTGCCCCGGCACCACAATTGGAGTCGGGTGAGACACCAGAAATAATCGAACACAAGGGAGTATTTCCAGGAGTTTCAATTAAGTGGAAAAATGTCGATTTTGTAAAACTCTATCAAATCGAAGTAAAAAACAAAGTCACAGGTGAGTCTGTATACAAAAAAGAAATTACAGGAACAAAAGTCAAAATCGATCAACTGCCTGTGGGACAGTTTGAATATAGTGTTTCTTCACTCATTGAGGCGGGATATAAAAAAATCGGATCTAAAGTAGTAAAACCAGTCTCACTCATTGTCAGTGAAAACAGAAACTCACCAACAGTTGCTGAATCCAAACCAAAAGAAAAACCAAAGGTCGAGCAACCAATAGGTCTAGAGCCTTATGGCTATATATCGATGTCCGAAGATTCTAACATCAGACTTGCTTGGAAGAATGTAAAAGGTGCAGACAAGTATGAAGTCTCTCTAGAACCAATTGATGGAAGATCAATTGCATCTGGAACAAGAGAGAGAACGTGGACTGTAGATAAGAATGAGTTGGAAGTCCCGATCTCTAAGCTCTCACATAAGTACCGCTGGAAAGTAAGAGCCATTGCAAGTAACGGAGATCAGAGTGCAACATCGGAGTTAGAATTCAGTCCTGTACCTGATCAGGGAGTTGGAAAAGTCGGCGAAGGAGCTATTCAGATCGGCGCTAACAATATGCAATTTTCTGGCAGACTAGAGGGCCCAAGAACAAACGGAGGCGGATCATCAACGGGAATGGGTTGGGGATTTAATGTCAAAGGTGAATATTGGTTATCAAAAAATATTGGAGTAGAAGGATTTTACGAGAGTCTTACGTTTAATACACAGAATAGTAACTTTAGTTTAAATATTTTTGGCCTCATGGCCAAAACAAGATGGAGATTCAGTCAGAGTGTAAGCGCTTGGAAGTTTTATTTTAAATCAGGATTTGGTTCAGGCACATTTTTTAAACCAAATAGTTCACTCATTCCTTACTATGGAATAGTTTCTGAAATTGGAGCGATCAAGCCGTTGAGCGAAGATTTTGACTTAGATCTTGGAGTTCTTTACTTTAGACCTCTGGCTTCTTCTGATGGCTCAAGTATTGCTCGGTACTGGGAGAGTGGAGTCTTAAGGCCACATTTAGAGATTACTCATCACCTCAGTCCTAAGATTTCAGCTGCACTTGGTGTCCGATACGACTTAAGGCAAATATTCAGTGGAAACGGAACTAATCCTGATAGATTCTTAGGAAATAGCGCCGCTATCGATGTCTCAGTAAAATACAAATTTGGGGACATGAATAGTTTCAATGTGAGTGAGAGACTCAGCGAAGGAACAAGAAAAATAGCAAATATTAACACGACTGAACTTGATCCAGTTACGAGAGACCCACTCAAAGCTAATCATGGAGTTCTTGAAATCGCAGGAGGTGTGATGCCAATGACTACTACAACTGTGTCAACACCAGCTGGTCTTCCTACAACAACAAATCAAGCAAATGGAATATCATTTAGAAACGGTGTTAGGGGAGAATACTGGCTTGGAAGGTACACAGGAGTATCTTTTGATTTAGAGTCGAGTTATTACTTACACAATTTGTCTGACCGAACAGCAATTGAAATGGGAGTAGCTCTTAATCAAAGGTATTATTTAAATGTTCTTGGCGGGTTAATTCTCATAGGTAAGCTTGGTGCCGCTCAGAAGTCTTACTTACAAATCAATAACGACGGAACCACAGATGTAAGATCAGTAATAGGGCCAACGGTAGAACTCGAAATAAGAAAACTTTTAAACAAAACAATGCTTTCAGTTTCTGGGCAGTATCAATATCCTTCTATGGGTGTAGTGAGAGCCAAGGTGTTTCACCCCATTTACAAGAGTCTTGAGTTTGGGATAGAGAGTTTTTGGGAGTCTCAAAGAGTTACTCAATCTAGTACAGTGAGTATTTCTAGGCAAAATTATGGAACTCTTGGATTACTCAGATATCGTTTCGGAGTCACTTACTAACGAACTAGCAGCGCTAGTGAGCCGACTTATCACTCTTCTCTTTTCCATAGGTGCTGTATTCAGTTTCTACCAAAATCTCTTTTCCAGAAGAATCGATATATCCTTTGACCTTGAAGACTTCAATTGCCTCGGCTTTTCCTTTAACTTTTGCGCTCTCAGCTTGTTCAAAAATAAATTTACCTTTGAGTACATCATAGATCGTCTTCGGAATCAGAAGATCTGTTCCGTATTCTTTAGTCATAGATTCCATTCGAGAAGCAGTGTTTACGGCATCGCCGATTACTGTATATTCCATCTTTGCTTCAGATCCAATGTTTCCAGCAATTACCTGGCCACGATTGAGACCCATTCCTATACGAAGCGCATTCTGACCACGAGAAATTCTTAATTCATTTAATTTTTGAAGCTCTACTCGCATCTCAATACAGGCTTTAAGAGCATTGTAAGTATCGTCATCTCCGGTAAGAGGAATTCCCCAGAGAGCCATGATTGCGTCTCCAACGTATTTATCGACAATACCTTTGTTCCTTTGAATGATTTCCACCATGCGTGTCATGTATTCGTTTAGCATTTCAACGACTTGTTCTGGTTGCATAGATTCGCTCATGGAAGTAAATCCACGAACGTCGCTGAAGAAAATGGTAGCGACTTTTCTTTCACCACCAAGTTTAACTTCGCCAGACATGAGCTTCTCTGCAATTTCCTTACTATGGAACTTACTGAAAGTTGCTTTAACCTTAGCTCTCTCTTCTAGTCCCTTAGCCATTTCGTTAAATGCGAGAGAGAGCTGAGCGACTTCATCTTGAGATTTCGGTTTTAGATGAATGTTAAAATCCCCCTGAGAGATTCTATGAGAAACATGAACAAGTTCACGAATTGGCCAAGTGATCGTACCAGAGTATAGATATCCTAAGAAAAAAGAAAAACTAAGAATAATGGCAGCCACTAGTAGGGAGCGATAACGAACCCGGTCAGCTGCTTCAAAGGCTTTGGCTTCAAAAACTTCAGAAATCACACCGAGACCAGAGAATCCAACTAGTTTAAACGCACCTAAGTGCCAAGCATTTGTAGAAGGATTAAAATACCTGGTTTGACCATTATTGCTTTTACCGTCTAGCATTTGCTTAACAATCGGAAGAGTAGAAAGATTTTCTCCGATTTTATTTTTAGTTTGATCAGGGTGAATGAGAACTCGTCCCTGGGCATCGACCAGAAAGCTCGTAATAAGACCGCCTTCACCGATGGATTTTAAAAACTTACCCTGTCGCACAACTCCAACAATGATATTTGAAAATGTATTGCCTGATTGAACAAACGGTAGAGCAAAAAACATTCCCGGAAGTGCGTCAGGAAGAGAGAGAGTTGAAATGAGTGGTTCGCCATTAAATACTTGAGAAAGACCGCTTCTGTAGCCGTCCAATATGGCTTTAAAAAGAATTTCACCCTCTTCGTCGGAAAAGCTTTTAAGTGAATCAGATATTGCTCGTTTAATAATTCCAAACTTTTCTCCATCTCTTCTTCTCACTATATAGAGAGCAAGAAGGTCTTTATCTTTTCCATAAAATGCATCAGTTACCTTCTTCTCGGATGAATGGTTTTTCATCTCTTCGAGAAGCAGAGTTCCTAATACTTTGGATCGCTCGTTTAAACCGTCAAAAACCTCTCGCACTGTATTTGCTGTGTCTGAAGCAGTATCGAGATTCATTTGTTGGATGAGCGCGGTATTGTCTTCAGAGAAGAGCTTAGTCGAGATCCACACGAGACTGACAACAGAGCTTAAGAGTAAAATCGCAATAAGACCAATAAGCTTTGCACCGATAGTTAAACGAATCTTCGACTTGAGTGATGTCATGATTACATCTATTCTAATATGAGGTGGAAACAACAGCCAACACAGACTTTCAAAAAGATGATCCAAAACGTAAATGGATCGCTCTTTTGTGTTTTTTTGTAGCCCTAACTGGGTCAGTTCTTCTCTATCGAGACTACATCCAATCCTACGAGTCGACAGGTGAAGTATTAGCAACAATAGAGAGAAAAGACCAACGAGTAAGGAAAAGACCATCATCAAGCTATGTTTGGCAGGAGGCGACTCTTAGTGAAGAAGTTCGTAGAAAAGAATACGTAAGAACAGGAGAGGGAAGCGCCGCAACTGTTCATTTTAATAATGGCAAAACGCTTGAACTAGGTGAAAACAGTTTAATATTAGTTGATAACACTGAAAATCTTTCTTTAAGCTTTCTTCAAGGAACTGCATTAGTAAAAGAAGGTGGTAAGGATTCAAAGATTTCAAAAGATGAATCTGGGAATACTATAGTCGAAGAGCTCTCTGTACAGCTAGCTAAACCGGATAATTTAGAAACAATTATATCTCAGGGAGAGAAGACAGAGGTTCACTTTTCTTGGACTGCTCAAGGCGTTGCAAGTAAGGAAGTTGTTTTAGAGATCTCCAGTTCACCTGAGTTCAAAGGAAAAACGACTCAGGTCTCTGTAGGCTCAAATAACGAAGGAAAATTGAAATTTTCTGCAGGGAAGTTTTACTGGAGAATTAAGTCTGCAGGTGTAGCAGTCAGTGCGGTTAAGCAATTTAATGTGTTTGAGTTAGCTAAAATCACTCCGACAGCTCCAAACAACACCAGTGTATCGGTTTTAAGTCCTAAAACACAAATTAAGTTCAAATGGAATATTCCTTCATCAATGAATGAAAACACGAGAGGGAAGTTTGAGTTAGAGCTATCTTCTAATGAAGATTTTAAAAATCCAAAAGTAATTGAAATTGATCCAAGAACTGGGTTTACAACAATTCAAGATCTAGAATCAGGAAGGCAGTTCTGGAGAATTAAATCAGTTTTAGGCTCTCAATTTGTGACAAGTACTGTTGCTAATGTCGATATAAAAAATACCAATCAAATAGACCTAAAACTTGAAAATATCAAAGAAGGCTCAGTCATTCAGTTAGAACAGGACAAACCGATATCTGTGAGTTGGCAAAGTAGTGTGAAAAGTGAAGAAATTGTTTATGAGCTTAAACTCAAACAACAGGGTGGTTCAGGAACTGAAAAGATAATAAAAACAGGGGATACAGTTTCACCCGTTTTCTCCCTTCAACCAGGTTTTTATGAGGTAAGTGTCTCCGCTCTCGTTCTAGATAAAGTGATAAGTACTGCAAAACCAGTGAAAATATCGCTCTTAACTGACTCTGTGATTAATATTAAATCTCCAGAAATGAAAAAAAAGTTTGAGTATTGGGATGAATCACCTTCTATTAATATGGCTTGGGAAAAGGATCCACTTGTTGAAAGTGGTTATCAATTTAAGTTTGAAGCATCAGATTCTGTTGGTTTTGAAAAAACAACAGCAGAAGAAGTGCTTGGAGGGAAAACAGAAATACAGATCAAACCTAAAAACAAAAACGGAAAAACGTATTGGCGAGTAAAGCTCATTAACCCTGATGGGCAAACGGTTAAGATGAGTTCTATCCAACAGTTTGAAGTTCTCCCATTTCCTCCACCCGAACAGCCTGTCGTACAAGGACTTGAATCAGGCGGAGAAATATTTAAAGTTGAAACTCCTAATCAAGTGCCTGTGTTAGTATGGAACAAGGCTGATCGGGCTAATAAATATGAACTGCAAGTTTTCAAAGTGGACAACAAAAACCAACCTAAGCTCGTGTTAGACAAAGAAACGACAGACTTAAAACTCACGCTCTCTCAGTTAGAAGAAGGTGAGTATAAGTTTTCTGTAAGAGCTGTAGATCAATTAGGACGTAAAAGTAAAATGAGTGATCAGAAGAAGTTTAATGTAAGTTACGGGAATCTTTTAGAAGCTCCAGAGTCACTCACGGAAGAAGTTCAGTGAACTGTTGCTACTTCAGCTAGTCTGTCAATTGTTTGGAGAAATCCTAAGAAAGCCTGATGAGCTTTTCCGTTTTGATCTAGAATTTCAACCCCGATAGTTCTGTTTTGACTTTTCTTTTCGACTCTAACTACTTTGATCTTCAAGGGAATGGAGAGTGATTGGTTTAGGTAGAGCTCTATTGAGAGAGTTTCACCTGATTTAGGTGAATATCCGTCAAGTGACTCCCCTTCAATGTCGATTTCGAAGCCCATACCTTGGTCGCTGAGGTCGTGAATTTTTAGTCTAATATCGCTTTTGTTTTTAAGTACAACAGACAGCGAAAAAGTATCTAGTATCGGTCTGCGTTTGGATCTTCTGCGCTCTGTTGAGTCCGACATTAGTTACTCCTCCTTGGAAGACCTTGATCTGTGACTGGGTTTTGAATAATGGGTTCGAGTTCACTACTAAGCAGATCAACCGCTGCATTTGCTTCTGCAGTAAGTTGATTGATTGCGGATTCTTCTTCAGGTGAAAGTTTCCCTTGCTTCTTGGAGGCATTGTCTTGCGCTTGGTGGACTTTGATGACTTTCACGCCAGCGTCTTGAAGTTTTTGATAGAGCCTTCCATGAATGAAGTCTTTCTCTAGAGCGGCTGGAGACCAGGATTGAAACGCTTGTAGAAGTTGTATTCCAAACTCTTCCCACTTCTTGTGGAAGGGATCCCAGAGTTTCTTTTTTGATTTTGGATTTTTCTGTTTTTTAAGTTCATTAAACTGATTGTTTGTCAGATTGTACTGACTTCTGAGAGACCCAGAGTAAACCTTAATCTCGTTTAACTCCTGAGTTGCTTTCTTAATGAGACTCTCATGATAGGTTTTTAGTCGCTCAGAATAATTAG
This sequence comes from Lysobacteraceae bacterium, assembly GCA_023657465.1. Classification (GTDB taxonomy): domain Bacteria; phylum Bdellovibrionota; class UBA1018; order UBA1018; family JAGTJX01; genus JAGTJX01. Next base: position 414,728 of record JAGTJX010000001.1, on the reverse strand, counting down.
CATCTTTTATTCCACCTAAGAAAAGTGACTTAGTAAAAACAATTTTTCTTTTTTCAGGAGGTACTCCAGGAGCCGAAAAGTCTTTATCGGGAAACATTTGAAGAATCGATTTGATCTGTGGTTGTTGCAGGTCAAGCTTAGCTTCAGTAATCATCACAACATACTCACCTTTTGGAATAGGTTGGTTTCCGCCGTCAGATATGTTTGGCACAAGGGCGATCTTTTTTTGAATAATAGCTGCTTTTTTTAGGAAAAAAGAAGTAACGTTCAAAAGAGTGTCTGACCTGCCCACAAGATAAACCTCAAGCGAGACGTTATCAGGAAGATTACTGCTGATTACAAGAGTAGGTTTTGTTGGGCTTGTAATTTTTTGTACGACATCAATCTTAGGCATATTTGTTAGCTTAAGTTTAGCAACAGATTTAAGAATATTATAATCATCTGGTCTGACGTCATCCATCGGAGGAATCGGTGAGAGGAGTTCAGAAAGTGCGGGTATCTTATCTGCCAAAAGCTCAATCACAGGTTCTGCAGCTTGAATGAGTGAGGCGATGGCCTTCTCTTGTGTGTTTTTTTCTACTAAACCGAACGAGTAAACAACGGCTCCTAGTGAAACAACTGCGAAAAGCCCAATCAGTAATTTTGTTCTGCTTTTTTTCTTCACTCCAGACGACACCAAGGTCATGGTCAGTCTGCCGGCAGCTTTAGTGGCTGCAGGTGCAGTTGTGGTTGCTTTTTTGGCTGGTGCCGAAAAAGCTACTGGTGCAGCTGCTAGAGATTTGAATTCTGGCAAGTCCAACATAGGAAGCCAGTCAGCCATTCCCTCACACCAAATATACTGTTCTGTGGTGATGACAGCGTCTGATATCTTCTGTTTGATCTCGTCTACAGAAAAAGGACCTTCGTGATGATCTCCGATGTATACAAACCACTTCTGTTCGTTTGCGTTATCCATGTGGAATCTATTTTGTTTTAAAACTCTGAATAAGAAAATGATAAACTGTAAAAATGAAACGGTTTGGGTTGATTCGTGTGCAGGATGACGAAGGAGTACTCAATGTAGGCGGTCGCGTTGGCGCAGCGCGTGGTCCTGTGGTAATGTCAAAATACCTTGATGCGTTAAAAGGGTTTGAAGAAAACAACTCAAAAATTATTGAAACCGTTGATGTTTATCCTGACTCAGGTGGCATCTCCAAAACTCATCAAAACATCTGTGAGGACATTCTAAGGTTAGAAAAAAAAGGACTCATATCAATTGTTATCGGAGGAGGACACGATCATGTGTTTCCACAAATTCAAGCTTATGCTAAATCCGGAAAGAACCTAGGATGCATAAACATCGATGCACACTTTGACTTAAGGGCACCCAACCCTAAGGTAAACAGTGGCTCACCCTTTTATTTAGCTATTGAAGGTGGGTTCTTGGACCCAAAAAACCTCATTGAGTTTGGAATTCAAAAACAATCCAACAACAAAGAAGTGACGGCGTACGCCTTGAAGAAAAAAGTTAAAACAAGATGGTTTAATGAATTGAGAAACGGAAATGCAGTCGTTGAATTTAAGAAGGAGCTCTCTCAACTTCTTAAATCGGTAGATCATTTTATTTTAAGCGTTGATCTTGATGCCTTCTCTGAAAGCTTTGCTCCAGGTGTTTCGGCACCGCAAACAGAAGGATTCACTTCTTCAGAGGGAATAGAAATGATTGAGATAGCTGCAGAATCAAAAAAATGTATTTCGATGGGAATTTTTGAGCTTAATCCTCTGTTCGATCAAGAAAGTAAAACAGCAAGACTGGCAGCCACACTGATTTGGAAATGGATTGGAGCAAAGAAGTGAAGAAACTCATTTTAGCAATTGATCAAAGTACGACAGCATCTAAAGCTATTGTGATGAGCACAGATCTAGAAATATTCGGATCTGCATCACACGAATTTCAACAGCATTATCCAAAACCCGGCTGGGTAGAGCATGATCTCAATGAGATTTGGAGAACAGTCTGTAGAAGTATTCAAAAAGCTATTTCACAAGCCAATGCAACTCAAATTAGTGCAATCGGAATTACAAACCAGAGAGAGACGCTTTGTTTTTGGAACAAAAAAACACTAGAACCAATTGGACGAGCTATTGTTTGGCAAGACAGAAGAACGGCTGAAGAATGCGCGAAGTTGAGACGAAAAAAAGGATTTGAAATAAAAATTCAAGCAAAGACGGGACTACTCCTTGATCCCTATTTTTCTGGAACAAAAGCCGCATGGTCACTAAAAAACAGCAGTCAATTGAGAAAATTAAGAACTTCAAAGAAGCTCGCTTGTGGAACAATCGATAGCTTCTTGCTTGCTAAACTCACTGATGGAAAATCATTTAAAACAGAGCCCAGTAACGCTTCTCGCACACTCGTTTTTGATATTAAAAAGTTAAAGTTCGATCAGGAGCTTTGTAATGATATTGGCGCTCCCATTGATATTTGGCCTGAAGTGTCTCCTTCGATGGGAGTTTTTGGTTATACTAAAAACGTACCAGGTCTCGTTGATGGAATACCCATTACTGGAATGTTGGGTGATCAACAGGCGGCACTCTTAGGACAGTCGTGCACTTCTGAAGGAGAAGCAAAATGTACATTTGGTACTGGTGCTTTCCTTCTTCTGAACACAGGAGATAAACCTGTCATGAGCAAACATAGATTGCTCACGACTGTGGCTTGGCAAACAAAAGAGGGAAAGGCAACCTACGCTATCGAAGGAAGCGCGTTCATAGCAGGAGCAGCAGTTCAGTGGTTAAGAGACGAGCTTCAAATTATTTCAAGTTCTCAAGAAATCGAAGAACTTGCTTCAAGAGTCGAGACCACCGATGGAGTGTATTTTGTTCCTGCACTTACTGGCTTAGGCGCCCCATACTGGGATCCTCATGCGAGAGGACTGATTTCAGGAATTACCCGAGGGACTAACCGAGCTCACATTGCTAGAGCTGTCTTAGAAGGTATTGCATTTCAGAACGTAGATCTACTCAGCGCCATGGAGATGGATCTGGGCAAGAAACTTAAGTTTTTGAATGTGGATGGAGGCGCATCTAAGAATAATTTGCTCATGAATATTCAGTCCGAACTTTTGGGCAGAAAAATCAGACGACCCACCATAGTCGATACAACAATTTTGGGAGCCGTGTTTGCCGCAGGGTTAGGCGCAGGAATTTGGAAGGATTTTTCTATTATTCGTAAAGTTTGGAAGCTAGATCGAGAGTTTAATCCTAAGATTCCAGATTCAGAAAGAAAAGAGCGTCTAAAGGGTTGGAGAAAAGCGGTTAACAAAACGCGTCAAGCCTAGATACTGATTACGTTTTGTGACAAACTTGTGAGCACATGAGTACTTCCTTTTTGATTCAAAATGCTTGGATCATTGACCCAGTGAAAAAAAAAGAATTTGAGGGAGATCTACTCATTGAGAGCGGAAAATTATCTGCCATCGATGTTCCTGGTAAGATACCTCAGACAAAAGCAGAAAAAATAATTAACGCTCAAGGAATTTGGCTCATGCCAGGACTCATCGATGTCCACGTACATCTCAGAGAGCCAGGTTTTGAAAGAAAAGAAACAATCGAAACAGGTACTCTTGCAGCTGTAGCAGGAGGCTTTACTTCAGTAGCCTGCATGGCAAACACTGATCCTGTAAACGATACTGCTGCAATAACAGCTTTCATTCGTAAAAGATCGAAGGAAACAGGTAAGTGCAAAGTCTTCCCTATAGGCGCAGTCACTAAAGGACTCAGGGGTGAAATACTAGCAGAACTTGAGGGAATGGTAAAAGAAGGCGCAATTGCTCTGAGCGATGACGGCATGCCCGTGATGAATTCACTCGTAATGAGAAGAGCGATGGAGAAAGCTAAGTCATTAGGTATAACGGTTATTAGCCACGCAGAAGACGCAAACTTAGTAGCTGGTGGTGTAATGAATGAAGGAATTCTTTCAAGAGAACTAGGATTGAAAGGCAATCCAGCAGCATCGGAAGAAATCATGGTTGCTCGAGAGATTGCATTATCCAGACTTACTAAGTGTGCTGTTCACATTGCTCATATTTCTACTCGTGAAGGAATTGAGCATGTGAAGCGAGCAAAAGAAGCAGGACTTCAAGTCACAGCAGAGGCGACGCCCCATCACCTCATGTTTAATGAGCAAGAAATGCGCGCCAAAAACACAAATTTTAAAATGGCTCCACCACTCAGGTCGGATGAAGATGTTCAAGCACTTAGGGAAGCTCTTGCATCAGGTTTAGTAGATATGATTGCTACTGATCACGCTCCACATGGAGTCAATGACAAAAACGTAGACTTCGAAAAAGCAGCAAACGGTATAGTCGGACTTCAAACTGCAGTGCCGTCAACGCTCAAACTGGTTTTTGACGGGATTGTTTCAAAAACCAGATGGGTGGAATCACTCACGACAGCTCCCGCTAAAATGATTGGGCAAAAAATCGGGACTTTGACTATCGGTGGAGACGCGGATATTACTCTGATCTCACCAAATAAAAAATGGAACTTAAGAGCAGAAGACATTCAATCTAAGAGCGCTAATTCACCTTTTATCGGTAAAGAGTTTCAGGGAAAAATTTTTGCAACAATTGTTCAAGGGAAAATGGTGTATCAAAATGTTTGAAACCTATTATGAAAAGCTAACAGAGTTTTTTACAGTTGGTGATTACTACCAAGATATCTACAATGCTAAACAAGAGTTTTTTGAAAAGTCTGGCATCGTCTATGAAGAAGATCCAGAGTACGAGACTCGCATGTGCCTGTTCATGGATTGGTACTTATTCGAAAGAGATCTTCCGGGAGTAGATTTGCCACCAGCCAAGCTTTATTTGCGCACACATCGCTCACAAATGGATGAAGAGACAATTAAAGTTTATTCAGATATGACTGAGTCTGTTCATTCAGTTTATAAGGTAAAATGGAAAAGATTTTTCTCAAAAGGACTGATTGTAGAGGATTTGTTTACTAGAAAAATTTATTCTGTAAATGATCCTAAAATTAAGCAGTCTTTTTCTTGGGGAGATATCTTCGAAGGAAGGGTCATTCCCTTCAAGGGACAGTTAGAGTTTTCTCGTGGGTTTTGTTTTCATCCATCAGAGATGAGAGGATTTATTATGGGCGAGATTAAAAAAGTAAGGTTTCAAGACAAGACCAAGCACACGAAGCTTATTTTTCAACTCTCAAACATGAAACTGAAGCATTCTCGTTATAATCATATCGATGTGACACACATTTATAGATTGGACTCAAAGTTTTAGGAATTTAAACTCCATGTATAAAAAAATTCTAGCCATAAAAATCAGAGCAATGGGAGACACAGTCTTGATGACTGCGGCACTCAATGAGTTGAGAAGGCGGCACACGCACGCTGAAATTCATGTTGTTGTCACTGATATCTGGGCTTCTCTACTTGAGAATCATCCTTCAGTAACAAAAGTATGGAAGTATACAAGACATGAAGAGAAAACTGCTCGTGCTCGTGCAATTGCTCGATTAGGTTTACAACTCAGGCGAGAAAAATTTGATTGTGTTGTAGGCTTTCACGCTAGTCCATCTATTGCGATTTTAGCCTACTCAACAGGTGCTGATGTCAGATCAATCCACTTTCATGGATTGAAAGATAAGAATCGTTATTCCACAGTTGAAATTCCAGGCAAGGGAGTCGTTAAGCCAATTATCGAAAGAGACATGGATGCAATTCGCGCTCTGGGCATTTCTATTCCGGAAGGGAAACTTCCGCAATTAGTACTCACAGATGATGAGCTTGAGAAGGCAAGGCAGATTTTTAAGAAGCGTGAACTCCAGCCACCTATTCTTGCGCTTGCTCTTGGGGCGTCTCGTCCCGCAAAGATTTGGCCACTTGAGAGATTCGCAGAACTTGCTTCGCTTTGGTACAAAACAACCAAGGGATCTGTCATTACAGTTACTTCAAATGACGAGCAAGGTTTGGTCGACGAATACAAAGAGGCACTAGCTAAACAACCTACTATAAATACAGGATTTTCTGATCGTACACATTCCTTCACGGATCTTGATGCTAGACAACTCGTAGCAGTTTTAAAGCTTTCTTCCGTTTTGGTGGGTAATGATTCTGGGCCTAGGCACCTGGCAGTTGCAGTGAATACACCAACTGTAACTATGATTGGTCCAGAGAATCCAATCGAATGGCACCCTTACCCTAGAACGCTACATCCTTACCTTTATGCAGAGAATCTTCCTTGTAGAAGTGACGCACTTCCTGGAATGCCGGCTTGGTGTGGACTTCAGACTAAGTGTATTGAAAAAGAGCACAGGTGTATGAAGTTGATTTCAGTAGAACAAGTGTTTACTGAAACGAGACGGGTTTCTCATCAATGAAGGTTTCTGGTTTTACTATCATCAGAAACGGATGCGAATATGATTTTCCATTTGAAGAGTCGATTCGTTCATTGTTTCCAGTTGTTGATGAATTAGTTGTCAATGTAGGCCAGGGTACCGACGAAACTTTATCACGAATTGAGAAGCTAGCCACTGAACTTGGCAGAGATAAGTTTGTCATTTTTGAAAGTAACTGGGGATTTGAAGATGAGTCGAACAGACGCGGTGGACTTATTCTCTCTGAACAGACAAATCAAGCACTCGCAAGATGCACCGGAGATTGGTGTGTTTACTTGCAGGCAGATGAAGCTCTGAGTGAAAAGGACTATTCAAAACTAAAAACCCAACTCTTACGCGCACATCATGAAAAAACACTTGAGGCTCTTGTTTTTGATTATATACACTTTTATGGCTCTTATGATGTGGTTCAAACATCTCGTAGTGCTTATAGAAGAGAAATCAGAGCGATTAAGAACCATATAGGAATCAAAAGTGTTGGTGACGCTCAAAGCTTTAGATCAAAAGATGGCTCAAAGCTGAGTGCTGTACTCGCATACACGAGTATCTATCATTATGGTTGGGTGAGATCGCCAGAGAAGATGAAAGAAAAAACATTTTTCATGGATCAGCTCTACCATGGCGCTCCATCTGAAGAGCAGATTAAAAACAAAACTCCTCATACAGGTGAAAATTATAAATATAAGAGAATCCTTGGGCTTGAGAGATTCTACGGTTCTCATCCAGAAGTAATGAAGAAAAGAATTTCTGAAAAAAATTGGAATTGGGACTTTGAGGGATCACCTCAAATATTCTCTCCATCTGACACTAAAAAGCTAATTTTAGACAAGATCGAAAAGATCACAGGAGAACGACTTTTTGAAAAAAAAAATTATCTTCTCAGAGACCTATCACCTCCTCAAGTCTCCGTTATTCTTTCGACGTTTAGAATGACGAAGCAATTAGAGATGGTATTAGAGTCTCTTTCGCGTCAAACATATAGGCAATTTGAAGTCATACTCTGTGAAGATGATGAGAATGTTGAAACTAATGAAGTTGTTAAAAAATTTAAAAGGACTCATCCCGAAGTTAACCTCAAACACATTACTCAGAAGAACCAAGGTTTTAGAAAGTGTAGAATTCTAAATCAAGGAATCATCCAGTCTTCTGGAGATCTCTTGGTTTTTTTAGATGGTGATTGTGTTGTTCATCCAGGTTTTATTAATGATCATGCAAAAAATTATGAACCTGGATTTTATTTAGCAGGTCGAAGAATTGACTTAGAAGAAACAGTTACAAAAAAATTAAATGTAGAGTCAGTAAAAAAAGGATTTTTTGATTACATTAATCTAGATTGGATAATTGCTCGAATGAATTCACAGAGCGATAAGCTACATCGCATGTTGAGAGTTGAATCTCCCCTTCTCAGAAAATTGCTTCAGCTAAATAAAGTGACAGACTTAAAAGGATGTAATTTTTCAGTCTCTAAGACAGACATTCTTGCAATTAATGGTTTTGATGAATCCTATGAAGGATATGGCAGAGAAGATACTGATGTGGAATTGAGACTTAAGAATTTGGGATTAAAAATCAAATCCTTAAGAGGATTGGCACTACAGTTCCACCTCTGGCACCCAAGAAGAGAGTTCACTCAGATGAATGAATCATTGCTAGAATCAGTCAAAAAAGAAAAAAGAATTGAAGCAATTAAAGGTCTTTCCAATCTCAGGAGTGCTCTATGATTCCTATAACGGTCACTGTTATTGCTAAGAACGAAGAAAAAAATATTGGTAAAACTCTGGCAGCTGTTCAAGGGTGGGCGGAAGAAATCATCGTCGTTGATTCAGGTAGCGCTGACAAGACAATGGATATTGCTAAAACGTACGGAGCAACAACTCTAGAGCATCAATGGCTAGGATATGGTCAACAGAAGAACTACGCACAGTCTCAAGCAAAAAATGAATGGGTTTTAAATCTAGATGCTGATGAAGTGATAACATCAGAACTAAAAGAAGAAATTTCAACTGTACTTAAAACTGCCGATTCGAAAAATATTTCAGGATTTGCAATTTCTAGACGTTCTTACTATGTCGGTAAATGGATTAAAAATGGAGGTTGGTTCCCTTCTCGAGTTGTAAGATTGGCGAAGAAATCATCATCCAAGTGGTCTGAACCTGCAGTGCATGAAGTATTAGAGGTGAATGGAAATGTAGAAAATTTAAATTCACCACTTGATCACTTCACATTTCCAACAATTGAAAGTCAGATATTGACTAACCTTAGATATGCTAAACAAGGTTCTATTCAATTGCTGAAGTCAAACTCAAGTCATGGTGTATTCATTATGCTTATGAAAGCTTGGTGGAAGTTTTTTAATACATATATTTTCCAACTTGGTTTTTTAGATGGAAAAAGAGGTTTAATTATTTCAATTAATGCGGCACATAGCCTATTTATGAAGTACGCTTTTACGATCGAAACAACAGAGTGGAATAAAAAGTGAAAGTACTCATAGTTGATTGCACGCGGGACTCGGAATCTTGGGGAGCGGAAGACTTCAGAAGAATTCTTTCCCAAATCATGCCTGGACTTGAAATTCATGTGAGACGTGCTCCAGAAGAGGATCTCCCTTCTCATTCTATTAATTTTGATCGTATATTTATTACGGGTTCTAGGACTTCATGTGTTGAGGAGTCTACTTGGGTAACAGCATTATTAGATTATCTAAGAATTAAAATTGAAATGATGACACCAGTATTAGGTGTTTGTTTTGGTCATCAGATTATTTCTAGAGTCTTTGGTGGAAAAACAACACTGAGAGAATCTCAGGTCCCTGAATATGGTTGGACAAAAGTCGAAGTTTTAGCTGAGTCAAGTTTGTTTAAAGGAATGCCTAAGACATTTTATTCGCTTTCATCACATAGCGAGGAAGTGGATAGTTTAGCTCAAGGACTACGTTTACTAGCCAAATCCAAGGACTGCTCTATTCAGGCATTTGAATCAGATGATCATCCAGTATTTGGAATCCAGTTTCATCCAGAGAAGGATCTTGCTTCAGCAGAGTCCACCTATCTTTCACTTAAGAAGAGTAAAAAACATCATTTGTTTCAAAATAGAAACAAGAGTAAAAAAGTATATGACCCTAAAACAGGAGAAAAGTTGTTTTTGAATTTTTTAAACTATGAAAAACCTTAGGCTATTTATCAAAATCGCAATTGTAGTGGGATTACTTGTTCTTATCTCTAAGAATGGATTCCTCTCGCTAGATGCGACTTTTACTGCTTTTTCAAGATGGAATTACATCTTACCTGGTTTTTTACTCGCATTCATCGCGCAGGTGATGGGTGTTTATCGCTGGCACAGGCTTTTAAAGGCACAAGACATTCACCTTCCCTTTTTCACAATATTTAGGCTCGTGTTTATTGGTTTATTTTTTAACATAGCTCTACCCGGAGCAATCTCGGGCGATATTGTAAAAGCTCATTATGTAGGTAAGGTTGTTCCAGGCAAAAGAGCTAAAGGATTCAGCAGTATCTTCTTTGATCGTGTAATCGGTGTCGCAGCACTCATCTATGTCTCTGCTGTTGCGCTCATGATCAGTGGGATTCAAGGTTGGTCGCAGTCTATTCCACCTGTGTTGCAGAAGTTTGTTTTTGGTTTGGCGTTTCTTGAGACAGCAGGTTTTAGCTATTTATATCTATTCGGAGAATCTAGAGACCCTGTTTTAAAAAGTTTTAGATTCCTTGAGAAGAAACAAAAAAAATTTGGATCCATCACTAGAATCTATGAGGGCTTAAGAGAATACAGAAATCATGGTATCACTGTTTTTTGGATGACTGCATATTCTATGGTCATTCATGCGACTGTGCTCAGCAGCTTTGTCTGTTTTTGTTATGCTCTAGGAGAGATTCAGCTAGCTCCATTAGGCTTATTTGTGCTCATGCCACTTGCAATGATTGTAACAGCTATCCCTGTTGCTCCAGGTGGACTTGGGACTGGTCATGCTGCATTTTTATTTCTGCTTAGGATTATGGGATCGGACCGAGGTGCGGACTTATTTAACCTCATTCTTTCTTTCCAAATATTTATGGGACTTCTGGGAGCATTTGTTTACTTAAGGTTCAAAGCAGAAGATCCATCTATCGGAATCGATCAACTCGAGAAAACAGTCTAGGCATAGATTTTGCTCCATAAAAAAGAGTATGCAAAATCTTCGACCATTTCAAAAACAAGCTCTTCAGGCATTACTGAGTCCAAAAAACCGTCATGTAATCTGTGTTTCACCCACTGGGTCAGGAAAAACGCGAATTATTGAAGAATGGGTTCGTAAAACTAAGAAAAAAACGCTTTTTATTTCTCCATTACTTGCTTTGAACAGGCAGCAACAGCAAAGGTTTCAAGACAAAAAGCTTAATCAGTGGATTGATATCAAAACCCCAGAAAGTTTATTTGGTCTAGATTTCAGATCAGATGTCCTGGTTTACGACCAAGTAGTTGTCGATGAATGCCATACAGTATTTGAGTGGGGAGAAACATTTAGACCAAAATTAAGAGAACTTCCAAGTTTGTTTGCGAATAAAAAAACACTATGGTTAACCGCTACTTTAACACAAAAACATTCTGAAAAACTTATCGGTGAACTGGGGGTTCACACTGAACTCATTGGTGAATTTTCATTTAGTAAAAGTATTTCTATTCAGACGTTGTCAATTCCATGGTCAGCTAGACTAGAGTTTATTCGAATGATGAGTGAGGAATACTTAAGATTAGGTGTGATCTTCTGTAACTCAAGAGAGTGGTGCGAACGCATTCAATCTTATCTGAAAGCCAGAGGTTTGAATGTGATTTACTACCACGCTGGATTATCTAAAGAGGAAAGAGCAATTGTAGAAAGAAAAGTTCAGAATGGTGAAGTTTCTCTCCTTGTGTCTACTATTGCGTTCGGACTAGGGATGCATGTTCCTGAAATTAAATGGGGAATGAGCTGGGGATTTCCAGGAAGCTTTTTAAGTCTTTCTCAAATGATTGGAAGGGTAGGCAGATCTGATGAAGGTGGAAGATTTTACTTTCTTTGGTCACATGAAGATGAACTTGTTTGGAGAAGAAAAAATGGGAAAACCGAATCTTCTCAAAACGATTATGTGAGACTCATCTCAGGTCTAAAGAAAAAAATATCGCTTAAAGAAATTATCGAATCAGAGTTTAGATTCGTTCAAAAACAGTAGCTACACCTTGTCCCATACCAATACACATAGTAGCAACACCGAGTCTTGCGTTCTTCTGTTGCATGATATGAAGAAGTGTTCCGGTAATTCTTGAACCAGAACAACCTAGCGGATGTCCAAGAGCAATGGCTCCGCCGTTTAAGTTTACCTTGTTTTCGATTTCGTCAATTAAGCCTAGATCTTTTAGTACAGGTAAGCTTTGAGCAGCAAAAGCTTCATTGAGTTCAAAAACATCAATGTCGGTCACTTTGAGTCCAGCACGTTTGAGGGCTTTCTGAACAGCGGGTACAGGGCCGTATCCCATAATGGAAGGATCACACCCAGCTGCTGCGAAAGATTTAATTTTCGCTATAGGTCTTAGACCTAATGACTTTGCTTTTGCGAGAGAGGTGACAAGTAGTGCAGAAGCGCCGTCAGAAATCGCAGATGAATTTCCGGCTGTGACTGTTCCATTCTTAGGATCAAACACAGCTTTTAGTTTTCCCAGACCCTCCAACGTACAGTCAGCACGAATCACTTCGTCTGTATCGTAGGATTTGAGTCTGCCGTTTTCATCGTGACCTTCAGTAGGGACGATTTCGTTTTTGAATTTTCCTTTTTGGGCTGCATCCCAAGCCTTCTGGTGAGATCTCATGGCAAAATGATCTTGCTGTTCGCGTGTAATTCCATGCATCTTTGCTAGAAGCTCTGCGGTTAATCCCATCGCTCCTGCACCTTTTGCCATTACTTTATTAAGTTTAGGGTTGATATCTACGCCATGATGCATAGGAACGTGGCCCATGTGTTCTACTCCACCGACTATAAACACATCTCCAAGTCCACATTGAATAGACATAGCTGCTGTGTGAAGTGCAGTCATTGAAGAGCCGCAGAGTCTGTTGACTGTTTGAGCTGAAACACTATGAGGAATAGGAGTTTGTAGAGCTGCAAAGCGTGCAATGTTGAAGGATTGCTCAAGGGTTTGCTGAACACAACCCCAGATGACATCTTCAATTTCTGCAGGGTCGATGATTGAGTTTCTTTTAAGGAGAGAGTTAATCATATGAGCAGAGAGCTCGTCTGAACGAACGTTTCTGAACATTCCGCCCTTAGATCTTCCCATGGGGGTTCTTACAGCATCTACAATGACAGCTTCGTGATTATTTGAACTCATGTTTCCCTCAGTTTCTTAGTAAAAAGTTTTACTGTTATTAGACATTTCTTTAATTTGTGAAGTAGGTTCATACATTTTTCCGAGAGAAGAATATTTCTCGCCGAGTTGGACGAGTTTTTTTGCTCCGACAGAATCTGCATACCGCATGACCCCTCCCCTAAACGGAGGGTAGCCTAGTCCATAGAGAACGGAGAGATCTACTTCAATTGGAGAAGATACGATTTTCTCTTCTAAACAACGAGATGATTCAAAAATCATCGGAAGCATCATTCGCTCGATGATCTCATCGTCAGAGAATGAAAGATTAGATTTAACCGCTGGTTTTAAGAAGTTTACTATTTCTGGATCTACTGCCTTAACGGGTTTGCCTTTTTGGTCTTGAGAGTAGTTGAAAAACCCTTTTCCATTTTTCTGACCATATCTTCCTGCTTCGTACTGAAGATCAATTACAGATTTGAAGTCATACTTCATGCGATCTGGAAATCCTTGAGACATCACATCAAGAGCGTGATGAGCGGTGTCGATTCCTACGACATCAAGAAGATAGGCAGGTCCCATTGGCCAGCCGTATTTCTCCATGACTTTGTCTACTTTGGTGAAGTCAGCCCCATCGCGCATGAGCATCATGAATCCACCGAAGTAAGGGAAAAGAATCCTATTCACCAAGAACCCTGGGCAATCATTCACAACAATTGCAGTTTTTCCCATGGCACCTGCATAAGCGACAGCTGTAGCAATTGTTTTCTCGGAGCTTTTTTCTCCACGAATGATTTCTACGAGTGGCATTCTGTGTACCGGATTAAAAAAGTGCATTCCGCAGAAGTTTTCAGGATTCTTTAAGTTCTTTGCTAAGCGATTGATAGAGATAGTGGAAGTGTTGCTAGTGATGATTGTTCCGGGCTTAACTGTCTTTTCAAGATCGGTCAAAACCTGTGATTTGATTTTTTCATTCTCAATCACCGCTTCTACGACGATATCGACTTCTTTGAGTTCGTCAGCACTTAATGTGGGTCTGATTGTTGAGAGAACATGAGCCATCTCCGCTGTCTTAAGTTGTCCCTTTTCAACTCGTTTTTCTAGAATCTTAGCCGCCTCTTTCATTCCGAGATCAAGCGAAGCTTCTTTGATGTCTTTCATGATGACAGGGATTTTGGAGGATGCAGACTGATAAGCAATTCCGCCTCCCATGATTCCCGCTCCTAGAACTCCCGCTGATTTTATAGAGTTTGATTGTGAAGATAGTTTCTTTGCAATTTTCTTTACAGCTTGATCGCCAAGAAAAACTCCAATCAGAGCTTGAGCCTGAGGTGTTCTTGCGACTTTCATGAATCCTTGCATTTCAATTTTTAAAGCTTCGTTTCTAGGTAAAGTGGAGCCTGCTTGGATCGCTTCAATTGCAATAAGTGGAGCTGGATAGTTTGGACCCGCCATTGCTCCTACAAAGGCTTTTGAAGTTTCAAATGCCATCGTGCTTTCAATCTTATTGAGTGTAAGTGGAGAGGTTTTCGTTTTTAGACGATCCTTCCAATTGAGTTTTCCAGTGATAGCATCGCCCAGCATTTCGAGAGCTGAAGCGACCATTTTGTCAGGTGCCACTACACCATCAATTGCTCCTATTTTAAGAGCATCTGCAGGAGAGAAATGTTTGCCAGAGGCAATCCACTCGATGGCATTGTCAGCACCGATGATTCGAGACAGCCTTACGGTTCCTCCCCAACCAGGAATAATACCTAGTTTTGTTTCTGGCAGTCCGATCTTAGCAGTTGTGCTTGCTAATCTAAAAGTTGTAGCGAGAGTGACTTCGAATCCGCCACCCAAAGAGAATCCATGAATCGCACTGAGTGTTGGAACTGAGAGATCTTCAATTCGATTAAGAAGTTCTTGAGTATTCCATAACCAAGTTTCTAATTCTTGATCTGACTTCTTAAATAGTTCAGTAAACTCGGTGATGTCAGCACCTAGAATAAAACTTTCTTTTCCGCTTCTGAATAAAACCCCTTTGAGATCGCTGTCCTTATAGAGGAGGTCGATGGCTTGCTTTAAGTCAGTGATTGTAGCGACATTGAATGTATTCGCTCCTGCGTTTTTGTTATCAAAAACAACTTCGTAAATTCCTGAGTCATTTTTGAGAAGTTGTACAAAAGAACCATTAAAAAGAATGTTTTGATTTGTCGCCATAAGTCCTTGAAGAATAGCGAATTTTTAATCTCTTCTCAAAGTTAAAATGAATGAGTCTTTTTGAAAACAACAGGATGTTTGCCCTTTTCTATTACTCGACCAATGATGGTTGATAATTTGAAAAAAGGACGAATTTGATCGAGGATTTTTTTAGAGTCATTCTCTGGGACGCTGAGGAGAAGGCCGCCTGAGGTTTGAGGATCTAAAGTGAGCCAGTGATTGGTATCTGAGACAGAATCATAGATTACCGTCTCAGATACATATTTTTCGTTAGTTCGGTGAGCACGATTGAGCATTTCGTCTTCAATACTAGCTCGAGCTCCTTCGATTTCAGGTAACGCGTCTGCCCATATTTCAAAACTCACACCACTAGCAAGTGCGACCTGCATCGAGTGTCCAGCTAATCCAAAACCAGTGATGTCTGTCGCAGCGTTCACGGAATGCTGAGCAATCAGTTCAGGGACTCGGTTCAATTGTTTCATGCTTTCAATGACGGCGATTACTGACTTTTCTTTTGCTTCACGGATTTTAAGTGCAGTCGTGATCGTTCCTGTTCCTAGCCCCTTAGTCAGAATAAGAACATCTCCTGGCTTAGCTCCAGCATTTGTCCAGGCTTTATTCTTGCATACTAAACCTGAAACCGAAAATCCAAGCTTCAGAGTTTCATCATCAATCGTATGTCCGCCAGCTAGTACTGCGCCGGACTCTTCAATCTTACTGACAGCACCTTTCATAAGAGAACCTAAGACATCGAGAGATAAGTGCTCAGTCGGAAATGCTAGAATAGAGAGTGCAGTAATGGGTTTTCCGCCCATCGCATAGACATCGCTGATTGCATTTGCTGCTGCAATTGCACCGAAATCTTCAGGATCATCCACAATCGGAGTAAAAAAATCTAACGTTTGAATGAGAAGTTGATCGCCACCTAGGTGCCAGAGAGCTGCATCGTCCAGAGTGTCGGTTCCGACAATAAGGTTCTTATTTTTTTGGAGCTTAAGATCTGCAAGAGCTTTTCTTAAATCACTAGCGGGTAGTTTTGCAGCGCAACCTCCTTTTTTTACGGTTTCGGTAAGTCGAATTTGTTTTGAATCCATTGTTCGCACTCCTTAGGTTTTCCTTTAAAAATAACGGTTCTTGGAAATTTTTTGAATGAGTAGTCGTAAAGCTTATCGTAATGGCATGTGAGTAGGGGCTCTATCCATGCAATATGAGATAATGAATCAAGCGGGTTTGTTTCAAACGCTTTTATGAGTTCTCGTCTCAGTTCAGTTGTGAGTGCATATCCTAGTTTTTTAGTAAGAAGCAAAAGGGATTGCTCAAGTTTTTTCATGATTTCAGCTGATTCAAAGCCTTTTTTAATAAGATCAATGACATACTCTTGAGCAATCCACTCAACGCGCTCACTAAGTTCAGCATCTATCCAGACGACAGGAGAAGCTCGCATTTTTTCTTTAAGTATTTTTGGGATTTGTACCTGTCCAATACGAATGCTCTCGTCCTCTATTAGGAGCTCAAATCTTTTTTGATAGAGGTCGAATAGTATTTTATTTTCAAAAGTAGCCTGCCTGGGTTGTTCTCCACGGATTTGAATTCCGAATGTGCTTCCTCTATGGTGAGCATGAAACTCAAGATCAAGTGCGCGTGATTTGTATTTATTGAGCAATCTAGTCTTTCCGCTTCCCGTTAACCCGGAGAGAACAATGAGCTTTGGTAATTGTCCTAGTTGTTCAAGGAGTTCACCACGAAGTGCCTTGTAGCCACCCTCAATGCGTATACTTTTGATATTTCGTTCATTCAACCATTCACAAGCAGTTTTACTTCTCAGTCCACCACGCCAACAGTTCACGATTGCTGTCTGGGTTTTGCTTTGCTTGATCAGTGATTCCCAGCTATCAACGCGAATATTTTTTGAGTCACGGACTAAGGAGTGGCCGAGTTCAATGGCCTTCTGTTGGCCTTCTTTTTTATAAGTAGTTCCAACCAACACTCGTTCTTGATTATTGAGTATGGGTATGCTGTGAAACCCTGGAATAAATCCATCCAGATTCTCTCCTTCAGACCTCACATCAATCCATGCATAGTCATTAGGACAAATTCCAAGAAGAGTGAGCGCTTCAGTCGATTTCATTTCTGTTTTCATGGTAATATTTTCATCACAATCGAATGTCTATCTATAAGGTTTTTCCCTTATTATTACTACTAAGTGCTCAAGCAATAGCAGCTGACTTATTGCTTCCTGCGCTTTCTTATAGGCCAGAAACTGACTGGGCATTTGGAGGCTTTTACCTTAAAACCTTTAGGTTGCGCGATGAGTTAGAAGATTCCAGGCCATCGAGTTACAGGCTTGTTGGTTTAATGAGTTTGAGAGGGCAATGGGGGGTTCAATTATTTCCAGAACTCTATTTGTCCGATGAAAAATACAGAATCAATGGGGAGTTGGGTTACTACAGCTTGCCTGATCGATTTTATGGTCTTGGAACTGACACTTCCCCGTCTTTATATACTGGTTTTGCAACTCAGTTCCCAAGATTTAGACTAATCGCAAGAAGACAATGGGATAAGAAAATTGGCGTAGGTCCAGTAATTGAGTTTGAACAAAGAATCAACCAGCTCAGAACTACAGGCGAATTACTAGGAGTAAACGAGGCCAGAACTTTGGGTCTAGGAGTTATTTTATCCTATGACACTAGAGATTCTATTTTTTTTCCTAAACAAGGAGAGTTTCTGGAATGGAGTGCATTGATGCATTCAGAGGCATTCGTCAGCCAGTTCAGTTTTTCTAGATTTCGTTTAGATCTCAGGAAGTATTTTTCATATGATTTTCTAGAGAGCGTTCTTGCTGTCCAGCATTGGATGCAGTGGACTTTAGGAGATGTTCCATTTACAAGTCTCACAACTTTGGGGGGATCAAGAGTCTTAAGGGGCTATTGGGAAGGTAGATTTAGAGATAGAATTGGTTGGGCTACACAAGCAGAATATAGATTTATAGTTTGGCAAAAAATAGGAGCAGCTGTGTTTGGCTCTTTAGGTAGTGTAGCTAATACTTTCGATCAAATTACTAAAAAAAATAATTCCTTCTGTTGGATTTGGAATTAAATATAGAATTGATGAAAAAGATAGAATCAATGGAAGACTTGATTTTGCATGGGGATCAGACAGTTTTGCATTTTACTTACAATTCGGAGAAGCTTTTTAAAACTTCAATTCTTTGAGCCGCAATACTAACACCAGCTGCCTTCAGACGAGTATGTGCAGTACTAAAAACAGAGTCAGCGGTATCAAACTGATGACCATAATCTAAAATACAATAGGCAACTCGAAACTGGAGCCAAGATTCGTTTAAATCACTGAGAAGAACAAGTGGTTTAGGAGTTTTAAGAATTTCTGGAATTTCACCAAGAACACTCAAAAGAATTGTTTTTATTTTTTCTGGATTTTGTCCGTGCGTGAGTTTGAAGGTAAGAGTTCTCCAAATAGGGTGATCTTTGGTTGCAAAATTTGATATCTGAGCACCAGCCATGATTCTATTAGGAATTGTAAGCCACTCATCTGTGAATCCTTTAAGAATCGTTGCTCTCCAAGAAATTTCATAAACTTCACCGATCCATTTTTGACCTGAAGATTGAACTTCAATCCAATCACCGATGGAATAGGGTTTGTCAATTTGAAGTGCTAAACCTGAAAATAGGTTTCCAAGAGTATCCTGAAGTGCAAGACCCAGAACGATAGAAAAAAATAGCTGAGGTAGCGAGTAATGGTACAACTTTTAAATAGAAAAGTTCCGAGGCTAGCCAACCCCCAATTGTGACGGAGAGAAGTATCGTAAAAACATTCACAACGAGTACGGGCACACCTGCAGACATGTTTTTATAAAACAGATATTCAAAAACGATAATCTTCCAAGATTTTACGAAAACTACAGACCCCAAAATCAAAGTCAGAACACCAAAGTAAGGTAATAAGCGATTTAAAAGAGTGGGAAGTGTTTCTCTTTCGGCCAAAAACGAAAAAATAGTCGTACAGATAAGCCAAATAAATGTATTTGCAGAGAGATTTTTAAAGTCTCTTTTGAGCATTTTATGTCTATCGGAAGTGAGTTTTCTTAAGAAAATTTTGTAAATCAACCAAGAACCAATTGCAAAAGCGAGAATGATGGTGAGTGGTTCAACATCCAATAACTCAATGATTCGATCAATAGGTAGCCATTTTTTTTGGGTCATATCCCCTTATTGTAGCGTATTTTTGCACAGGATCAAAAAAATGAGGGTATAATTTTGGTATGCTGAGGGTTTGTGAACCTAAATAAAGAATCTGTACCTAAGTTAAGTAGGCTAGAAGAGCTCGTTAAAGAAGCTCCTTCAGTCACTGATTTAGAGAAAGCCACGATTTCGGGTGTGATAGAAAAGTTTATCATCCCCGTTATGCAGTTGGGATGCGATGTCCTTTGGGCTGAGTATGACCGAGCAGAAGATCTACTCGCACAATGTTTAAAAATTTTTGAATCGAAGATCTTCTGGGGCGAGACCCTCATTGGAATGATCAAGAGTCAACGCGGAACCCAAGAGGCTATTCCTCTTCAAGAAGCAATTCGTATGGCTGGTATTCATAATACGCGCCTGTACCTCATTGCTT
Source organism: Lysobacteraceae bacterium (assembly GCA_023657465.1). GTDB lineage: Bacteria > Bdellovibrionota > UBA1018 > UBA1018 > JAGTJX01 > JAGTJX01. The sequence continues at coordinate 395,165 of JAGTJX010000001.1, read as the reverse complement.
GTCACTTAGCAGAACTCATTCCTTCGAAAGAATTAGCAAAAGATCCTAAATCAGGAAGATTCATGAATCGGGTTCCTCAAATCTTGAAACACACTGCTCAAGTCAATCAGGCGTTTCCAGATGATACTAGGTACTACGGAACAGCGCAGTGCGCAGGGCTTCTTTATGATTTTCTCTCACTTCTTGAGACAACCTTCACTGATCGATCACAATCAAAAAAATTCAATGACCAACTCACCTTATCCATCACAGAAAGCGTTGCACAAGCTGGAGTCGCAATCAATCTTGCGAAAGCAAGAACCAGAATGGTTTTAGAGAAGCAAATTCCTGCCACACTCTTACTCGCAAATGCAGGCAAAGCAGTGCTTGGATTATTACAACCCGCTTATTTTGATCATATTAAAAAAATTGAAAAATTCAAAGTTCCACCTTCTATTGATCTTTTAATACAAAGACAGTTTTTCGGAATAGACCATTTGCAGGTTGCCTCAATTCTTTCGCAAGCTTTCGAACCCATTAAAACAATTGGAAGATCACTCAATCATCTCTACGCTCCATTTGAGTTGGATTCGAAGCTAGATGCAGATCAATATGACTTAAGTTGTATTGCACATCTTTCGATTTATTCATCACAAAACATGGCAAAAGTATCAGCGATGGACGGAAAACCTGCTCAAGGACTAAGACCAGAGTTTAGAAGATTTGATCTCATTATTAAAGCTGTTGCCTTTAAGAAGAAAGAGAAAGCATGAAGTTAGATTTAATAAACTTCGGAGAGGTTGCACTGATTTCTGTTTTCGCAGAAGTGAGTCCTGAAAACGTCCCAGTCATGATGGCAGGAGTAAGGAAGATCAAGGAATCTAATCCTGTAGTAGTCATTCTCGATCTGTCCGAAGCTAAACCTACGGTTGGCGCAGTTTCAGCACTTAAAGCTGTAAGAACCCATCCGGGTTATGTACAATTGGGTCTCAAAATGGTTTCAACAGTAGCTGAGATTTCAGACTCTCCAGACTTAAAAACTGTTCTCGATAGTTTAAAGAGTAAGATTGCTGCTAAAATTCTTGAGTGGCAGAAGCTCAATATTCAAGTCATTGCTCTACGTGCAAAAGAAAAAGAAGCATCAGACAAAATGGGTGGACGTGCACTGAGCGAAGATATTTTCCTTAAACTTGTGGCGAAAAATAACGCTCTTAATAAGTTTCACCCCATTCTAGCAGCACAAGCGGATGGGGTATTAAAAACTCTGCGCGGTCTACAAATGGATGCAAAAGATTTTCAAGAAACACGAAGCAGATATGAAGCTGTTTTGGTACCATTTCAAGAAGCGCTAAAAAGAAAGGGACTTCTCTAATGGCGGATGTACCAAAACCTCCTGGTGAGGGAAAGCCAGCTGAGAAACCAGCAGAAGTTAAACCAGTAGAAGCGAAGAAACCTACAGGACCTGTTAAAGTCGACGAGAGATTTTCTGTAAAAAATATCGATGAAGTTATCGACAAGCTCAAAAAAGAATACACTCTACTTCTAGCTTCTGCATCCAAAAAGGAAAAGATTTTTGCTGAGTTTGACATTGTAGATGCGGAGACCAAAAGGCTTGAAGAAAGCTTAAGAGCTGAATATGAAGGTTTCATCAAAATCCTAAAACAATCCAGGCTCGCAAACGATGTTTATCATGTCAGTCTTTATGAAGAGATATTCGACGCTGAGAAGAATAGACTCGCAGATTTTAAGGCTTAGTTATCTCTAGATTATGAATCGGAATAATTGAAAATGGATTCACTGAGAAGCCTTTAACTTTAGTGGAAACTGCGTGTAGTTGTTTATAGTGATAGACTGGAATAATCACTCGCTCGTCATCTAGTAATATTTTGAGAGCGCTATGAATAAGCGTTACGCGAGCATTCCCCGATGGAGTTTTTCTTATTTTAGCAATGAGATCATCGTAACTCTTCGAGCTCCAGCCTGTTTTGTTATTTGGATTGTTTGTAGTGAAAACCTCTAGGTGTGGAATGGGATCAGAAAAGGGTGCTTGCCAAGCAAACCTAAAAACAGCTGTTGCACCCGCATTGAGTTTAGAAAGATGTGTTTTCCAGTCTGCAGGGCTGAGTGTTATTGAGATTTTGGTTTTTTTAAGCACCTGAGATTGAATGAATTCTGAAATCGTTTGATTCTTTAAACTACTGTCAAAACTCAGTTCAACGCCGGGGTAATCTTTTGAATGAAGTCTCTGAGAAGTCTTTTTCGGTTGAAAATTGCTTCCTTCGAAGCCAGGAGGTAGCCAAGAGGTTGCGGGGGTATCAAATCCTTCAATAAGAGAAACCACTGCCTCTGGGTCTATGGCTTCAGCAAAAAGCTTTCTAAAATTGACATTATTTGAAGGAGCTTTATTTAAATTAAATCCAATATAAAAAGTCGCAGCAAAGGGAGAAACATTGAGTGTGTTTTCAGCCTTGAATTTCTTTACTTCAAAACTAGGAACTCGGGTAAGGATGTCAATTCCACCGGATCTAAAAAGTTGAGAAGCAGTTTGCTCATCTTGAACAATGATCCACCTGATTTCTTTAGATTTTGGTTTTCTGGTTAAGATTCCATAATGTAGATTTTCTTTTAGGTCGATCCACTGCCCTTTTTGGTAGTTAGAAACGTAATAAGGACCATTAGTTGGCATGTCAATTGACCATCCCCTTTCACTACTTTGTGACATAAACCAGTTTTTAGGGAGTGGAGAAACAGGAAGTGAGAGAGTCTTTAAGAAGTAGGGAGATGGCTCATTGAGATTGAAAATAATGGTTTTAGCATCTGGGGTTTCAATTGACTTTAGGGCTTTAAAAAGGTGTGCTTGCTTTCCACTGCGCTTAGGGTCAATCGCACGCTCAATTCCAAATTGAAAATCATCTGACTTAACAAATGATCCATCTGACCACTTAAGGCCATCTTTAATGTGGATGATGATTCGTTTTCCATTATCAATAATTGAAAAATCCTTAGCAGAAAGAAGCTTAAGAGTACCAGATTGATCATTCTCGAAGAGTGGATCAACGATGTTTGCCAAGACTTTAAGTCCGTGGCCATCTTCAAATGCAGAGGGATTGAGTGTTGCAGGTTCTGCTGAAAGATGTAGTTTAAGCCCGCTGAATTTAGCTTGTTTTTGAGTGCATCCGGTCAGCAGTAGTAGACAAAGAATTAAATCGAGATACACTTGTTTCATTAGATGAATGCTTATCAGGGATTCATAAAATTGTCTTTTGTGTTTTGGGTTTTATTGGGGACTAATTCTTCTTATGCCGTATCGGTTTTTAGAGTAAACTCAGAAGCTATTTTGTTCAACAAAACTCCAGGCGGAAACATAGAAACATATCGAAACGCAATTCAGTCTGCGCTCGATCAATGTAATGCTTTCCCTAAAAATAAAATCTGGGACTTAGGTGATCGTAAGGCCACTCGTAAGGAGTGGTGCAATGAAACTCATGAACAAATGATAGAACTTGCTGCACAATCAAATGACTTCTCTGAGCTCTGGGAGAAATCAAAAAACGAATTTGATTGGTATCAGTCTATTGGCGATAATGGTCAAGGAAGTGTTCATTATACTGGTTATTACCTACCCAGGCTTAAGGCAAAACGAATCCCAGATACAGAGTTTCGTTATCCCATCTACAGTCGACCGAAGGAACTGACTCAGGCAACCATCGGGGGGAAACTTAAATGGGGTTACTATAATTCTGAAGGAGTTTTTGGCCCATACTTCTCTCGCTACGAAGTAGACTGGTTAGGAGCACTTCAAGGAAGAAGCTTAGAAATTGCTTATACAAATGACTTCATCAAACTGTTCTTCGTACACATTCAAGGTTCTGGAGCAGTTGAGATTGTTAATGATGCAGGAGAGACGACCGAATCAATTTTTGTGAATTATGATTCTCAAAACGGACACACTTACGTTCCTATCGGAAGAATCTTGAAAGACGAGGGGGTCGATTCATCTCAAATTTCTATGCAAGGAATCGTAAAGTTTTTTGAAGAGAATCCGTTTGAAATCAACAGACTGATTCCACTTAACCCTAGTTTTATTTTCTTCAGAGAACAAAAAGACGGACCTTTCGGTGCTATTGCTGTGAAGCTTACGGATGAACATTCAGTAGCAATTGATCGTACGCACTATCCTTTGGGAAGCCTTGCTCTCATCTCTACTGAGATTGCTGAAATCAAAGATGGCCAAGTTACTGGTTTTCAACCTTGGACTAGGTTTGTGATGAGCCAAGACGTAGGTGGAGCTATTTTAGGCGCTGGACGGGTGGATATTTATTTTGGACATGATGACGAAGCTGAGCTTACTGCGGGTATTCAAAGTCACCGTGGGACGATGTACTTCCCCGTAATTCGAAAAAAACAGAATTAAGACACACAGCGCATTTGTTTATTCCTTAAGAGTACGATAAGTCTATCTGCGACTCATTCCTTGGAGAGATGGCCGAGTGGTCGAAGGCACACCCTTGCTAAGGGTGCAGACGGGAAACCGTCTCAAGAGTTCGAATCTCTTTCTCTCCGCCATTTTCAAACGACCGATTCGAAATCAAAAAGCAAAAATTAGAAAAATCCAAATAACGATAAACACTTGAAAACAAGGGGTTTGCGTTTGGTGATCGGTGACCTGAATTCGTGAAACATCACGACATTTCATGAGTTTGCTACTTTGATGCTACTTGCGTGCTACCAAGGTTTGGAGAACGAAAGCGAAACGGGAACCCAGTATTTAGGCTGGATGCCCGTTTTCCATTTGTTCTGATGAACAGAAGTTGGATCGAAGATTAGTGTTTTGTATTAACGGAAACAACGCGACCTTTTTGCTCAACATCATCTTGAACAATAACTTCCACTGGAGTTTCCTTAGAGCTCTTTACGAGTTCCACTAAATCTTTGCACTTCTCGGCCTCTAAAGGGTACCAAAGCGACTTAGCGCCAGATAATTTTGGTTTTGTTACAGATATGCTGTCTTCCGAACCACCAAAACAATACAGAGCTACTCTTACTCCAGACTTCGTATTAGCAGTTTCATAGACTTCGTCTTGATGAGATTTTTGATTCAGGCCGGATTCAAAATTTAGGGAGTACGTTCTATCGGCAGCAAAAACTGAGACTGAGTTTAATAACGCTAATCCTAAAATAATTTTCTTCATACTTCCTTTTCCTTCCGTTCACCTAACCAATATAACTGTCCCGAAGTCCTAGGAAAGTTATTTTCCCAGTAGTTAAAACCTCAAGACCCTTTAGTTGAGTAGTAATGCAGGTCTTGCGCCAGGCGTTATGAGCAATTTAAGAGTAAAAGAGAGTGGATTTTCAGATTCAACCTGTCTAAAGTTTTTACAGACTTTAAGAACATAGCCACTGTGTCGTTTTGGACACTCTGAATTTAATGGTGATGTGAAAATGGGGAAGAAAAAGAAGCAAGAGATCGAGATTGAAGAAAGATTAGAATTCATTGCAAATGAATTGAGAGATGCAATCACATGGATTGAAGAATCAACGCCATTTGAGGTTCTGAGTGAACTAGCAAGACTCGGAGTAAAAACCCACAACTGGAATGAGGTGGTGAAGTTTTACGATGATTGGCAGCCAAGGAAAGTAAATAAAGAGTTTATTCCAGCATCAAGTGAACTAGCGGATGTATGGATGAGCGAGATCAAAGCAAAAAATGGGAACGAACAAATCGACGTTTCTGATGATATTTTTTTGCATATGGCAGCTGAGCACTACTGGCACAAATACAACACAAAGGGTATCGAGGAGATGCTGTTTGGGTCGAGAACACTTTCCATGTAGAATTTTCCTCTAGTCAAAATGATTGGAGGAAAAAATGAAGCGACGGATCGCTGTGTTTTTGGGTAAGACATCGACGTTCCCCGTATTGACAGGGTTCTATTGAATCTGGGTGTTTAGGATTTTGAATTCCGCAGGGGTTTGCGCCTGGCGGTTGTAGTTTAAATTTTCCACCTGTGCCTCTAGATACTCATTGGAATTAAGTCCGTTGAGCTTGCAGCTCTCAATTACCGTGAACATGACTGCCGCCGTCTTTGCCCCGCGCTTTGAGTGAGTCCCGTACCAGGTCTTGCGCCCCACGACCGGGTTTCTCATTTGGCGCTCTTGAGAATTATTATCGAGCGGCAAGTTTTCACTCTCCAAATACCGAGTGAGACCCTCGTAATTTTTTAAAAAATACGACAACCCCCGTCCAAGCACACTCTTCTCCGGTACCTCAAGCACAAGCTCCAGCGCACGAGCATGCATCTCGGTAAAAATAACTCGCATTTCTTCTCGCGTGGCGCCCGCCTTGTAAATCCTCTCGTACTGATCTAAAAAATACTCGCTCTCAGCCGGGAATACGTCTTTTGACTCGTTAAACTTACGTCTCGCATGAGCATTGCAATAAAGATTCTCTATCTGCGCTAACCCCTTTTGAGCCCGCTCTCGGTTTGCATCCGTCAGTGCTTTTTTGTATCCACTGTAAACATCACTCACTAAATACCTCGCACAAGCTTCCGTCAGTAACTTCGACGCAACTTCACCCGACCGAGTGCTATGCAGCTCAAAGTAACTGGATTTTTCGCATGAGAATCCCCACAGATACCAGCTCTTCTTCTTGTCGCCCTCTAACATCCGGTGCGGGGTCTCATCCGCATGCAGCACTTGGGCTGCTAAAACCTCATTTTTGATACCCTCGTATATCGGCATCAAGAGATCTGCTAAATAATGGGTCGTCTCAATAAGACTCTGCTGCGGTAACCCCGTCACCCCAAGATCCTCAGCCATTCGTACATATCGCTCGATCGGCAGTAAATAATCATATTTAGCCACTGCCACATCAATGATCAGCTCATCACCATAACTTGAACCAGGCTTAATCCGCGGTGGCGTCGGTACGGTCACAATGGTCTCGTGACAACTCTCGCATCCATACTTGTGTTTTTTTAACCGGATCACAATAAACTTTTTTGGAATGACCGATAACTGCTCGCTATCTTCTGTCATCTCCGTATCTACCAAGATCTTTCCACAGCACGTGCAACCCGGGATCTCTTTTAACTCTACATGCTTCTCTATGAGTGGAATATGCGGGTATCGCAGAGAAGGGAGCTGTACTCGTTGTTTTGGTGGGAGCTTCTCTTGTTCACGTTTATGCGCTTCCTTGAGTGACTCACTCGGCCGACGCTCTGAGCTTCGGCCGAAAAACTGCGACCTTAAAACAATATACTGCTGCTCCAGCAATATTTCTTTTGCACTTCGATCCTGCTCTCGTTGCTTGAGTTCTTCGTTGAATTTACGAAGCTGTAAAACCGTATCCTGTAAGCCCTGAACTAAAACTTTAAAATCGTCTTTGGACAAAGTATCGAGTTTATTTAGCGGAATCGGCTCAAATAAATAATCTTGCTCATTCACAGTGAGCTACATCATATCGTGACTACTGTTTCTTGCAACTCTCGCTTTTTTAAAAATACTTTTTTTTGTATGTTTTTTCGCGCAATTGGCGAGTCAATGAACCGCTTCTCTAAATTCGAACCCTCAAAAAATAATCCAAACTCAGCTTCCGTAAGAATAACTTCTTCATCGTAGCGAGGATTTACTCGACTAAAATTCCCCCGGTCTAATCGCTTCTGCAAAATTACAAACCCAGTTCCATCGTAATACAACACCTTACAGCTCGTGCGCGTACGATTGACAAATAAAAACAAATGTCCCGAATACGGGTCGAGCTTGAGTTGCTCTTTGACACGCGAATAAAGTGAATCGTAGGACGCACGCATGTCCGTCACTTCTTTACAGACATAGATCCTCGTCCTACGATTCAGCGCAATCATTTTACTTCCTTCATCAAGGCGGCTTATTTCAAGCCGCTTTTTTCAAAAAATCGATCAACTGCGAGACCTCGGGGAACCGAATCACCTTACCTTGATCCCACGTAAGCTCGATGCCCTGGCCCGTAACCCCAGGACTCTGAGCAGATCCCAACACCTGTGTTGTCAATTCGGTAAACTCCGATACCGGTACTCGACCCTCCCGTTTAAGTCGCTTCGCTTTACCCATAATCTTCGCCATTTTCTTCTGGCTCACCCCAAGAGCAGAGTAAAAACCATTCATGGGACCCGTCCATGCTTCCCATGCCGTTAATATCTCAAGTGCAAGTTCATCCGGTATTTTGCGAAGCCGTCCTGCTTCACCTTTATAGGTACTGACTTTCTTTCTTAGAATTTCCATGTCCATATTCAAGCCACCTCCTTGTGGGCTTAGATCTTAATCTATAGGTTCGTTGAAAATTTAAAATACGGGGAACATCGATGTTTTACGTTAAAGAGCTTTGCTTTTGCATTCTCTACATATGTCGCAGTTTGAAAATACTGCTTTTCTTTCAGATCTTTCACGAGTGCATTCATTTGCCTTTCCGCATTAAATACCGAGACCTCTAGATTTAGAATTTCTTCGGTTTTTACTTTGTCTCTTGGTTCGTTGGGTAGCGGGATTCTCATGATTTCATGAAGCTGGTCTTTCACTTTTCTGGTTTCTTCGTTATTTGCTTCATCCTGGTACTTCATCACAGACTTCAGATCATACGTCAGATGCCACTGGCAGCGCTGCTGGGTCTTTGCTAGTTTTCCTAGTCCTCGTTCAATGGCTAGTTCTCCATCACTCACTAAGAGCTCTGCTATGGGCTTAGATTTCAGCTTGGGATGGTGATTAGCCCGTTTTACGAGTCTCCCAATTTCGTTCCATTTTTCTTCATTGAAGACTCCCATGGGAATCGTTTTGCCGTGCTTGTCGATCCCTAGAATCACTCGAATTTGTTCAAGAGGTCTATTGTCAGCATCTCGTTTTGGGTTTTTCTTCTCATCCTCTTTTTGAGCGTTCGTCTTGAACCTGGGATACCCAGTTCCATCTGCAACAATTGTAACGAGCTCTTTCTGTTCCAGCTTTAAGTGAGCAGAGTCAGTCTTCTGAACCCAAGTATGGATTTTACTTTTTCCGAGTGGGTTGCCACCAATATCTGTCATGTGTTTTGCTGATCGTCTGTAGCTCTGGTGACTTGCAGTCTCGCATGCAATTTTTTCGAGTTCTAACGTATGCGACGTGTAGAGCTTAACGTTTAAAAACTGTCTTAGTGGAATGAACGATTCCTTGCAGTTTTTGCATTTGAGCCTCATCCAGTGGAATTTGATTTTTCCTATTGTAGAATCAATACGTCTTGGTTCTCTGCTCGATCTGACAAAGTAGGGAGTTTTACAGCAGGGTTTTACGTTGATGCTCGCTAATGACTCTTTTGTCTGCACTCCTGTCAGTGAGTCACAGAGATCACCATCCATCCACTCTAAAATCAGCGTTATCACTGCTGGCATTCCGTTTTTATCGAACACCTCCTTGGTTCTGATCACTAGTTCATCAAACGAAAAGGTTTCTTTTTTAATATCCGCATCCAAAAACGTAAGACATCGACGTTCCCCGTATTGACAGGGTTCTATTGAATCTGGGTGTTTAGGATTTTGAATTCCGCAGGGGTTTGCGCCTGGCGGTTGTAGTTTAAATTTTCCACCTGTGCCTCTAGATACTCATTGGAATTAAGTCCGTTGAGCTTGCAGCTCTCAATTACCGTGAACATGACTGCCGCCGTCTTTGCCCCGCGCTTTGAGTGAGTCCCGTACCAGGTCTTGCGCCCCACGACCGGGTTTCTCATTTGGCGCTCTTGAGAATTATTATCGAGCGGCAAGTTTTCACTCTCCAAATACCGAGTGAGACCCTCGTAATTTTTTAAAAAATACGACAACCCCCGTCCAAGCACACTCTTCTCCGGTACCTCAAGCACAAGCTCCAGCGCACGAGCATGCATCTCGGTAAAAATAACTCGCATTTCTTCTCGCGTGGCGCCCGCCTTGTAAATCCTCTCGTACTGATCTAAAAAATACTCGCTCTCAGCCGGGAATACGTCTTTTGACTCGTTAAACTTACGTCTCGCATGAGCATTGCAATAAAGATTCTCTATCTGCGCTAACCCCTTTTGAGCCCGCTCTCGGTTTGCATCCGTCAGTGCTTTTTTGTATCCACTGTAAACATCACTCACTAAATACCTCGCACAAGCTTCCGTCAGTAACTTCGACGCAACTTCACCCGACCGAGTGCTATGCAGCTCAAAGTAACTGGATTTTTCGCATGAGAATCCCCACAGATACCAGCTCTTCTTCTTGTCGCCCTCTAACATCCGGTGCGGGGTCTCATCCGCATGCAGCACTTGGGCTGCTAAAACCTCATTTTTGATACCCTCGTATATCGGCATCAAGAGATCTGCTAAATAATGGGTCGTCTCAATAAGACTCTGCTGCGGTAACCCCGTCACCCCAAGATCCTCAGCCATTCGTACATATCGCTCGATCGGCAGTAAATAATCATATTTAGCCACTGCCACATCAATGATCAGCTCATCACCATAACTTGAACCAGGCTTAATCCGCGGTGGCGTCGGTACGGTCACAATGGTCTCGTGACAACTCTCGCATCCATACTTGTGTTTTTTTAACCGGATCACAATAAACTTTTTTGGAATGACCGATAACTGCTCGCTATCTTCTGTCATCTCCGTATCTACCAAGATCTTTCCACAGCACGTGCAACCCGGGATCTCTTTTAACTCTACATGCTTCTCTATGAGTGGAATATGCGGGTATCGCAGAGAAGGGAGCTGTACTCGTTGTTTTGGTGGGAGCTTCTCTTGTTCACGTTTATGCGCTTCCTTGAGTGACTCACTCGGCCGACGCTCTGAGCTTCGGCCGAAAAACTGCGACCTTAAAACAATATACTGCTGCTCCAGCAATATTTCTTTTGCACTTCGATCCTGCTCTCGTTGCTTGAGTTCTTCGTTGAATTTACGAAGCTGTAAAACCGTATCCTGTAAGCCCTGAACTAAAACTTTAAAATCGTCTTTGGACAAAGTATCGAGTTTATTTAGCGGAATCGGCTCAAATAAATAATCTTGCTCATTCACAGTGAGCTACATCATATCGTGACTACTGTTTCTTGCAACTCTCGCTTTTTTAAAAATACTTTTTTTTGTATGTTTTTTCGCGCAATTGGCGAGTCAATGAACCGCTTCTCTAAATTCGAACCCTCAAAAAATAATCCAAACTCAGCTTCCGTAAGAATAACTTCTTCATCGTAGCGAGGATTTACTCGACTAAAATTCCCCCGGTCTAATCGCTTCTGCAAAATTACAAACCCAGTTCCATCGTAATACAACACCTTACAGCTCGTGCGCGTACGATTGACAAATAAAAACAAATGTCCCGAATACGGGTCGAGCTTGAGTTGCTCTTTGACACGCGAATAAAGTGAATCGTAGGACGCACGCATGTCCGTCACTTCTTTACAGACATAGATCCTCGTCCTACGATTCAGCGCAATCATTTTACTTCCTTCATCAAGGCGGCTTATTTCAAGCCGCTTTTTTCAAAAAATCGATCAACTGCGAGACCTCGGGGAACCGAATCACCTTACCTTGATCCCACGTAAGCTCGATGCCCTGGCCCGTAACCCCAGGACTCTGAGCAGATCCCAACACCTGTGTTGTCAATTCGGTAAACTCCGATACCGGTACTCGACCCTCCCGTTTAAGTCGCTTCGCTTTACCCATAATCTTCGCCATTTTCTTCTGGCTCACCCCAAGAGCAGAGTAAAAACCATTCATGGGACCCGTCCATGCTTCCCATGCCGTTAATATCTCAAGTGCAAGTTCATCCGGTATTTTGCGAAGCCGTCCTGCTTCACCTTTATAGGTACTGACTTTCTTTCTTAGAATTTCCATGTCCATATTCAAGCCACCTCCTTGTGGGCTTAGATCTTAATCTATAGGTTCGTTGAAAATTTAAAATACGGGGAACATCGATGTTTTACCCAAAAACACAGCGATCCGTCGCTTCATTTTTTCCTCCAATCATTTTGACTAGAGGAAAATTCTACATGGAAAGTGTTCTCGACCCAAACAGCATCTCCTCGATACCCTTTGTGTTGTATTTGTGCCAGTAGTGCTCAGCTGCCATATGCAAAAAAATATCATCAGAAACGTCGATTTGTTCGTTCCCATTTTTTGCTTTGATCTCGCTCATCCATACATCCGCTAGTTCACTTGATGCTGGAATAAACTCTTTATTTACTTTCCTTGGCTGCCAATCATCGTAAAACTTCACCACCTCATTCCAGTTGTGGGTTTTTACTCCGAGTCTTGCTAGTTCACTCAGAACCTCAAATGGCGTTGATTCTTCAATCCATGTGATTGCATCTCTCAATTCATTTGCAATGAATTCTAATCTTTCTTCAATCTCGATCTCTTGCTTCTTTTTCTTCCCCATTTTCACATCACCATTAAATTCAGAGTGTCCAAAACGACACAGTGGCTATGTTCTTAAAGTCTGTAAAAACTTTAGACAGGTTGAATCTGAAAATCCACTCTCTTTTACTCTTAAATTGCTCATAACGCCTGGCGCAAGACCTGCATTACTACTCAACTAAAGGGTCTTGAGGTTTTAACTACTGGGAAAATAACTTTCCTAGGACTTCGGGACAGTTATAATGACCAGAAGGAATTTTATGAAGACATTACTACTAATTTTAGCTGTTTCTTTTGGAAACAATGCGATGGCTCAGGACTTAAACTTAGACCTTTTGGATGCTCTTCATATTCGCGACGAAGTTAAAATTTCAGAATTATTGAAAAAAGGAGCTTCGATGAGCTCTAACAGAGTGAAGGATTCTTTATTGGGACTAGCTCACGGAGCTGCTAGTATTCAAGAACGTGAAATTGCAGAAAAAAATTTAGATTTGATTAAATTTTATATTTTAAAAGGAGCAGATATTAACGCTCACGTAAACCTCTTGGCATCTGATCCTTTTAGCAGTGAAGAATCAACAGCACTTGTACAAGCCGTTAGACAGGTTTGCTCAAGCAACAAGGTTTTTACAGTAAGCTCATTACTTGATATGGGCGCTGACCCAGAAATTGCTTGGATTCGTTCTTATACAAGAGGCGGCTCTGATTCTTGGAAGCCATTGGATATCAATAGAAGCATGGGCTTTAGCTTTGGATCAGCGGAATGTCATCACCAAGTAGAAACTTTACTATTAAATTCAATTCAGAAAAAGCGTGGAAACACAAATCCCTAATTTTTAACGCCAAATAAGCGTTAATGAATAAAGAATTAAAGAGCACCTGGTTTTAGCCAAGTGCCCTTTTCTTTTTCTAGTATCTCGTTAATTCAAGTTCTACTTTTTCTTCAACTACTGCTACTTTCTGTTTCGAGGCTTCAACAACTCTCGCGACATTTCGTAGCGTGTCTGTTCCTTCCTTTTTCATTTGTCTGATTTCTGCGGCCACTGCTCCTGACGAACAATTAGCTACCTGACTAATCTGCCTGTAGGTCATGCCACTCGCTCTTAGTTTTCTGATGAGATCGCTATCGCGAGTTTTTAGACGACCTAGTCTGACACCCTTTGCCTTGGCGTTCGCTAGACCATTACGAACACGTTCCGCGATCAAATCACGCTCTAGCTGAGCTACAGCTCCCAAGATCGTGAACACCGCAGATCCAAGTGGAGTGTTCGTATCAATCGATTCAGTGATGGATACAAATCCAACTTGAATGCGTTTGAACTCTTCAAGAGCACGCAGAAGGTGAGTCACTGACCTCGCATACCTACTAAAGCTGTACACGATTACTTTCTCAATAAGACCTGCTCTCACGTCATTCATCATACGGTCGAGGGCTGGCCTGGAGGATTTCACTCCAGACTGGTTCTCGTCTTCGTAGATCACATAGTCCGTAACACTGTTACGAGCACAGTAATCACGAAGCGCACGCACTTGTGCCTCTAATCCCGTGGATTGATTGCCTGTACTGACACGACAGTACAGCGCTGTTTTCTTACTCATCGAACATCTCCTTATGATTATGAGCAACAACTGGAAGAACTGGTGTGAACTGGGAAGCTCGGTTTACTGGTGCTACTGGAAATTTAAAAAATCACGTGAAGATGAAAAGAAGCATCGGTGGAGCAAACCCACGACATTTCGTGAGTCCACCCGAAACTTTCGTCTGAAGACTGTCAGGCACTTCTCTATGTTTTTAACTACTTATGTTGTTTAGGGATTTTCTATTTTCTGCAATTCGATCAAAATTTTAAACCGAAAAAATGGCGGAGAGAGAGAATTTCCCGCTCCGCCACCGTTAAACTTATAGAATCTTTATCAAATTTTTTAACTCATCTGTCAATGAGTAGCAAAAAGTAGCATTTGTCATTGTCCTGCGGTTCCAAAGCTTGGAAGCCGTAGCACTTTTGCCTTTTGTTCTTCTGGAATTTCAAAACTTAGGCGGTCGGTAGCGCCCTTTAGGTCCACCCCCGCAAGCCTAAGGTACACGTTCGTGGTGTCGATATCGGCATGACCCACGATCGCCATCACCCTTGCCAGCGATTCCCCTCGGGTTAAGAGGTTTGTAATGAAAGTCGCCCTTAGGTCATGAAAACGAATCTTCGTGACCTCGATCGACTGACAAAACATCCGGATGACGTCGGCCGCGTCACCCCTTGTCCATTCACTTAAGTGTGGCAAAACGAAGTCCTTCGTTTCACCGCTTAACTTCCACTCTTTTAAAAAAGATTGGAGTTCACCCGAGATCGGGACCACCCTCGATTTCTGGTTTTTCGTGGATGTGAATCCGTTTTTTGATGACCAACTACGACCGACTTTGATGACTTCATTTTCAAAATCAATGTCTGACCACCTTAGAGCGTAAAGCTCACCAGACCGCATTCCGGTGAACAGGGCCATGACCCAGATTGGATAGAATCTGTGATTCGTGGCTTTTGCTTCACGCAAGAACGTCTTTACCTCGGTTGCCGTTAAGACTTTCTTTTCAGATTCAGGAACTTTGATCACCATCCCGTTGGCTGGGTTTCGATCTAAGTGCCCATGATCGACTGCAATTTGGAAAATGCGCTTGATGATCTTTAAAACGTATTTCCTTGTGTGTTCGGTCATTTCTTCGCGAAAAGCCTCGTAAAGAAGCGTGTGGATCTTCTGCTTTGAGATTTCTCGCAAAAACTCTTCACGCCACGGTTTGATCAACCACTTGTTGATGGTCGATTGGTAGCTATAAAGGGTCGACGGGCGGTAGCTTAGCTTCATGATTTGTAGGCATTCCGCTACCCACTCGTGAAACTTTGGATCCACGCGCTCTTCCTTTAAGACCGCGAGCTTTCGTTTTAACTCGAACTCGACGGTCTCGGCTTTACGAAGTGTTTCGATTACGCGCCTTCGCCACTGAACGCGCGACCCTCTTGAATCGTGCCCGTGAACGTAGACTTCGTAATAGGTTTGGTTTTCTTCAACGTAAGATTTAATTGCCATCGTTATGCTGCTCCTTTTTTTAGGATCAGCGCCCGGCAATCAGTGAGCTTGAATCTTAAACGCCTGCCGAACTTGTACGCTTGAACCTGACCCCTATGGACCAAAATTCTAAGCGCATTTTCAGTTACGCTAAGATACCGAGCCGCCTCTACCGTTGACAACTACCTACATGCTATTTGATTTTCAAAGATCGGATTTTCACCATAGCCTGAATTTTTATTTTCCTCAATTTGCCCAGCTCCCTTACACCTACATGAACCCGCAACGATTTTCCCGTCCCTGTCTTTTGGTTCCACTGCTTTCCTTTTTTTGTCTTTTTTATCTCCCCCTCTGATCTCAATTTCTATTTTTCACATTTCATTTCCCCGTGGCCTCTGCACTGTCTCAGTCCCCAATTCCTGACCCCTTCACATCAACATCGTTGAGGGGGAGGGGTCAGGAATTGGGGGACTTCGTTTTTCTTGCAGAGGCCATGGGGAACTCTTCGTTCTCATTCTGTTTTTTTCGCTTTCTAAAATTCCCGCCGATTTCAAAAGCTACTCCGGTTCGGTGTAGCTTAATGAATAGCTTTTTAGCCCCCGTACCCGCTCTTAATGACTTTCTAAAGCAGCTCATGTGCCAGAGATCGGAAGTCGGGATAAAGTCGGATAAATACCTAATAATATTAATAAAGAAGGCCAAAACGTCCTTGGTGCCCGATTTTGGTGAGTTTCAATCTTCTGAACTTTGAAATTAAAAGTTCAAAAAGACGAAAAAAACTAAATTAGTCAGATATTGTATTGACGCATTGCGTTGCGTCGTGTTAGTCTGCGTTTGCTTTAATTATGAAAGCGAAAAGTTTGAGAGCGCTTGGCGCTTCAAAAACATTGGATTAAAATGCTGAAGCTTCTTATATCGGCCCTGATTTTTATTCAAGCTGCGGCTTACGCTGACGATGTATGTCTCGGGAAATCAGTCGGAGAAGAAAACTTTTGTGCCCAAAGCCCTCGAAGCTGGCAATGCCCTGCAGGTACCACAGCATTCCACAAGAAATCGTGTATTTCGCCAAAAGAACTCTCTTCCTATATCTTGAGTCTTACAAATAACGAAGTCATTGAAGAGAGGCATTACCAAAACACCTCTAGTGAAACTACTGCATTAAGTCTGATCGCTCGTTTGCGAAATGAAGAACTCCGCGACCGCGAAGTGGGAGAATTTCTAGCCGTGGATATGTTCGACGAGTCGAAGATCATCATGGGAGTACCAAAAAAATACGTCCAGAAAATTATCGACGGCGGATTTAAAAACCTTCACCAACTCGGTCACTCGCAAGGGGTCGAAGAGGCGAAGGAGCGATCGCAAATGGAAGACCTGATGATCGGCGTTCGATTGGAAAAAGCATATGGTCAATCAAGGAATAAGCACCTGATCAACAGCATTAGACCGAAGTATGCCTTTCTTCAGCCAACTGAACGAAGCCGCAGGTACCTCCCAAGCAATTCTATCATCTCGCAGTATGGTGGCGTATTTTTCGTATTTAAAGATTCAGTAAAGAGGCGCAGTACGTTTACCGTGGACGATTCACTTTGCTACTCGTGTATAAGTGAGCATAGACGAATTGACACTTATTCTTTTTCCAAACAACTGACCGTAGACGACCTTAAACGTGACCGACGTGGAGATACTGTATTTTTAGAGACCCAGATCTGGGGTGAACTATCTATTGATGACGTAGAATATGCGCTCGTGAATTGTCCGAAGTTACATGACCGTACCAATAATGAGGCTTTCGAACAGACAACATGGCTTGAGATTCAAAAAATGAAATTTTTAGGTAGATTTGACGTCTACAAATGCGTTCCCAGAGAAGATCCACTTACAAAATTCATTTACCGATTGGATCGGGGCGAAAAACTCTAGGTTTTTTCACAGCTAACGCTCACATGAGCAAAGGACTTAAACCCAAGGAACCAAATCCTTGGTTTTTTTCTTGTCTATTGACATGTATATACATTTTGTACATACTGGCTTTGTGGGTACTAAATTTTGGCTAGGCCAGCACCTCAAGATCGAAGTCAGAAATCGTGAACACAATCCTCCCCACGTTCACGCCATGGCAAAAGGCGCCGAAGCGGTAATTAACCTGCTGACCCTTGAGGTTGAACATCATGACGGCTTTAACAAGGCTACTTTGAAACTGATCGTCGAATGGATAACCGAAAACAGAAAAATTTTATTGGAGGCTTGGAACTATGAGCAAGACCGAGAAGACTAAAAAAGTGAATAGCTTTGGAAAAGTGAATATCGCTCCAGAAGATTTCCGCGATGAGAACGTTCGCGCCATGATCAGCATCCGAGTCCCTATGGGACTTCTTAAAGCTTATAAGCTGGAAGCAGAAAAGCGTGGCGTGGGCTACCAAACCCTGATGCTTGATGCGCTTCAGGAACGGGTTTTAAGCACTGACATCGAAAAACTGATCGATGAGAAAATAGAAAAGGCGCTCAAACTCAAAAGAGCCTGAGCGCCATTCTTGAAAATCAGCGGTAGCATGCAAGTAGCATCAATGGAGCAAACTCCCGAAATGTCGTGATGTTTCACGAATTCAGGTCACCGATCACCAAACGCAAACCCCTTGTTTTCAAGTGTTTATCGTTTTTGGTTTTTTCTAATTTTTGCTTTTTGATTTCGAATCGGTCGTTTTTAAATGGCGGAGAGGGTGAGATTCGAACTCACGGTCCCGTTGCCGGGACTCTGGTTTTCAAGACCAGCGCGTTCGACCACTCCGCCACCTCTCCACTTATAAAACAAGTCGAAAATTACTTTAAACGCATCCTAGTCAATCTGACGGGTCATGTAAAGATCGTTTCCATTCTTTTTGAACCCTTTTTTGCCATCCAAATACCTGTGGAGCGGGGCAGGAATCTTAATTTCACCTGATTCAGTCTGATGATTCTCTAAAATCGCAACAAAAGTTCGCCCTACAGCTAATCCTGATCCATTTAGTGTATGGGCAAACTTAGGCTTCTCCCCTGCGGCTGACCTATATTTAATTTCAGCTCGACGTGCTTGGAAATCTCCACAGTTAGAGCAAGACGAAATCTCTCTGTATTCTTTTGATGAAGGAAGCCAAACTTCTAGATCGTAAGTCTTCGTTGCCGAAAAACCCATATCTCCTGAGCAAAGCAGCATCACTCGGTAAGGAAGCTCCAGCATCTGAAGAACTTTTTCGGCATTTGAAACCATTTTTTCAAGCTCATCAAGAGAGCTCTCCTGGTTCGTGATCTTCACGAGTTCAACTTTTTGAAACTGATGAAGCCTAATTAATCCACGCGTGTCTTTACCATAAGATCCTGCTTCACTTCTGAAACAAGGACTGTAAGCAGTAAAATATTTTGGAACTTGATTCGGCTCTAGAATCTCTCTTGCATGAATATTAGTAAGAGGAACTTCAGATGTTGGGATGAGATAGAGGTCTCGATCAGCAACCGATGTTTTGAATAAGTCTTGTTCAAACTTAGGAAGCTGCCCCGTTCCCATCATTGATTCTCTTGAAACCAAAAAAGGAGGAATCACTTCGGTATATCCATGAATCTCAGTGTGAAGATCGAGCATGAATTGAATGAGTGCTCTTTCGAGGGATGCACCTGAACCCATATAAAGTGAAAATCTAGCACCTGATATTTTTCCTGCACGCTCAAAATCTAAAACACGAAGTGACTCTCCAAGTGCTACATGATCTTTCGGTTCAAATGAAAATTTTCCCGGCGCTCCCCACTTTCTGACTTCTTTATTACTAGTAAGATCAGCGCCAACAGGGACACTCTCTTGAGGAAGATTAGGAATTGCTAATGCCAAATCTTTTAAACTGAATTCAACTTCTTTTAGTTTTGCATCAGCTATTTTAATTTTATCGCCGATCTCTCGAGACCTAAGAACCATTGCATCTGCTTCTTTAGTAATTGCAGGATCAGACTTAGCTTTAGACTTAAGCTCTGCTACTTTTGCAGTAACTTGATTGCGCTCAGACTTGAGTGCTTCAGCTTCCTGAATGAGTGCTTTTCTTGTCTTAGAGATTTCGCTGAGGTTTGAAACAAACTTGGAATCAAATCCTCTTTTCTTCAATCCGATCTCTAATTCGCTGAATGACTCTTGATAATATTTTGGATCTAGCATGGCATGGTCACTTTAGTAGTCTTTGCAACTCTTGTAAATCTTTTGCATCTGGTGAGCGCTCTTCGTATTGCAGAAGTGTTTTTGTGGCATTTTCTCTATCAGATAAACCCATATAGGCTTTTGCTAGTTCACGATAAATTTCAGGATTACCAGGATCAGTCTGAATCGCGCCCTTAAACAGAACTACTGCTGGGACAAAGTTGCGGCGCATTAAATATACTAAGCCCATGTGGTATTTAATCTCTGCTGACTCTTGATCAAGCCTCATCGCTTCTTCTAGTTGAATGGTGGCCCTTTGCAATTCCCCAGCATCTATCATAATCTTAGCCAGAGCGAGTCTAGATTTAGGATTTCCAGGAGTGTTTTTCACCTCAGCTTCCAACTCATCAATCGCCATCTGCCTGTTGCCTTGAGCAAGGTGTAACTCTGCCTTGGCTTCACGTAACCCTGGATACTTTGGACTCGTTATCAACACCTTGTCCAACTCTTGAGACGCGTATTCAAACTGTCTTTTCTTGAGATATATTTTGTATCTCTCCATGTAACCAGTAGGATCTCCCGGGTTTTTTTCTGAATAGAGTGCAAAATATTCTAGTGCTTTTTGTAATGATTTTTTATCTCTGGATGACTTTGATAAGTAGACCTGGCCTTTTAATTTTAATATTTCTACTAAACTTGAATCAATCGCCTCTGCTTGTTCCAAATATTGCAACGCCTGCTCAGTGTCGCCCTTTTGTAGCTGTAATTCTGCAATAGCAGTTAAGAGCCCAGCGCTTGATGATCCAACCTTTTGAATCTCTTCTTGGAGAAAAGAAATACCTCTGTCAATTGAATCGAGCTGTACGTGGCATCTTGCCATTCCAATCATTGCTTCGCGATTAAGTGGGTCTACTCTCAGTGCCATAGAGTAGAAAAAAGGCGCATCAGTACAGTTTTTTTGATCAAGAAGTAAATTAGCGTACCCGATGTATGCCTCAGGATCTGCTCTACCAACACCCATAGCCTGCTTGTAGTAACTCAATGCAGCCGTGATTTGACCTTGCTTAGTAAAAAACTGACCCATGAGTTTGAAATAGAGAAACCCAGCGTTTTTCATTTTTTGCAGTCTTTCAAGAGCAGTCTTAGCTGCTTCCCATTCAAATCCTTTAATGAGTGCATCAGCGTACTTGGCTTGTATTGAAGAGTCATTTCTAGCGAGATCAATCGCTTTTTTATAATTGATGGATGCGTTTCTAAAGTCACCAAGTTTTTGAAAAACATCACCAATTCTAATGAGTGGAGCTGTTGAAGTCATATCCGAATTTCTTGCTTTTAAGAATTCATCAAGTGCTGTTGTAAACTTTCCTTTTGAATAAAGTTTTTCACCAATACTAAGGAATCCATACATTTTTGCCTTTGATTTAACATCATTTGAATCTTCTTTGTCGCTAAAAACCTCTGATCTGATTGTATAATACTCAAACAAGTAATCTGTATTGTTAGGATCAATTGCTACTGCAACTTGAATGTCTCCATAAGCTTTTTTCCATTTTTTTTCTATTTCATATGCGCGTGCTCTTAAATACAACGCCTGACTCAGGTCAACTGGGAAAAGTAGCTCTGGCCTTTCAATGACGCGGTCTAATAGTGGTTTGGCTTCAGTAAGTTTGCCATTTGAGTTTTGAATAGAAGCGATCTTCAAAACTGACTTACCGTGATCTGGATCAATTCTTACGGCTTTTCTAAATTCTTTTAAAGCTTCCTCTGTCTGATCGAGTTTCTCAGCAATATGACCTCTTAAGAAAAAAAGCCTTGGTCCCATCACACTGGTATCACCCAGTTGATTAAGATATTTTGCTGCATCACTATAATCTGCTTTTTCAAAAGCAGCTAATGCTGAGTAGAAGTAGATTTCTGAACCGTAATTAGGAACCTTTTTTGTATACTCAAGAATTTTGGACTGGGCTGCATCAGCTCTTTTCATTGCCAAGAAAAACTCAACCTCTGCTATCAGCACCTCGGGAGACTCTAGACCGTCTGGTGATGACGCTGTCTTTGCTTTTGACATTTCGACAAGCTTATTGATAACAGCAAAATAGTTTTCATCTCTAGTGCTTGCATCAATGAGGTTTAAATAAGTTGAAGCAAGAAGTGCAAGTGCTTTTGTATTTTTAATATCTTGGGAGGTGGCTTTTAGAAATGCAACAGCTGCTTTCTTATAAGCTTGAGGGTTATCTCTTGCATAAAGTCTGAGTCCTAACTCAAAGTTTTTTTTGCTGTCTGCTGGATCCGCAGGTGCAGAACTGTAAGAGGGGAGGCTAACTTTATAAGGCTTAGGTGTTATGTAACTTGCTTTTTGGATCACTGGATCCTCATCTTCAAACCATTCACTAATCATAATGAGTGCGAGAATACCCATGATGATCGTTTTAGTCTGTCCGGGGAGCTTGAATGTTTTATTTTGATTAACTGTTTGAAGTGGATTTTTTTCAATCTCGCCTTGTTCCATCAGAACGCGATTTTGTTTTTCTTCTTTTGTGAATACCTTTGTCTGATCGTATGAGACGGATGATTCATTTGAGCCGGCTCTTACTTGGACTTGCGTTTTATCTGATTCGGCTTCTTTGGATTCCGAGCGACCCACAACCGTTTTTTCAACATCTTTGTCCGGTTTTTGGGTCGACATTCACCCTCCGTGGGTACTTTAGATCTGAGCCAGTGACAAACTTCCCGTTGCTTCGATCAAAGAAGATGGCGAAAATCCCAGTGCAATGGTGAGTAGCGCTACTACTGCAATAGCCACTACCGCTGTAAGAATAGGCCTTCTCCATGTTGCCTGCTCAGCTGGGTTTCTCATGTACATAAAAACAATAACTCTCAGATAATAATACACTGAAATTGCGCTGCAGAGCACAGCAAAAATCACGAGACCAATTTCACCATTTTCAACCGCAGCATAAAATACAGAGTACTTTGCAATGAATCCTGCTGTAGGTGGTATCCCAGCCATAGAGAACAGGAAAAGCGCGAGTGCAGCTGCTAGCCATGGCCTGCGCTGAGATAGGCCAGATAAGTCGTGTACATTGAGCCCAGTATCTCCTTTTTTGGCGAGCAAGCTTAGGATTCCAAACGCACCAATAGTGGTAATAACATATGAAACCAAATAAAGAATTGTACTACCTAAGACAGCCTGATTCTTAAGAGCGGTGATCAAACCAATGAGTAGATATCCAGTATGAGCGATTGAGGAATAAGCAAAAATCCTTTTTAAGTTATTCTGTGGAAGTGCTGCAAGATTACCTACCAACATTGTAACAAGAGCTGACCACCAAAGGATTTGGTAGATTGATGTTTGGAATGCATTCCACTGTGGTTTACCAAAACCCAACTGAATAAGAACTCTGATGAATGTTGCAAACATTGCAGCTTTAAGTGCCGCGGTCATAAACCCTGTGACGGGTGCTGGTGCTCCTTCGTAAACATCCGGCATCCACATATGGAAAGGTACTGCTGCAATTTTAAACAAGAAGCCAACAACTACGAGAACTGCACCCAGTGCGAAAAGTACCGAAGGTTGAGCCACAGTTGCTGCTGTCAACATGCTAGAAATTCTAACAGAGCCAGTCGCTCCATAAATAAGAGCACTTCCATAAAGAAATATTGCAGAGGCTGCCCCACCCAAAATAAAATATTTTAAGCCGGACTCATTTGATAGCCGATCATTGCGCCTAAATGCAACTAAGCTATAGACTGACAGCGACATAATCTCTAATGAAATAAACATAGAAATTAAATCAGCTGAAGAAACAAGGAGCATCATTCCTAAAACAGAAAACAAAATCAAAATAGGAAACTCGATGTGATTCATTTCATCTAGATCTAAGTAGCGATCAGACATTAAAATTGTTGCTGCTCCGGATAAATTAAATACTATGAAGAAGAAGTATGAAAACTTATCAAGCACTAACATTCCATTAAATAACAAATGAGGTGTTGCAGTATCTAAAAGTGAATAACTAGATAGTGTTGTAACAAATAGTGAAAGAATAGATGTCCACTGAGTAATCTGCTTCGATCCACGATTAAAAACTGAAGCTACACATATCACAAAAAGCACACCTACAAGAAGTATCGCTATTGGACTCAGCCACTGAAGCTGCTCATAACTTAAAGTCAGTAGTTCACGATTAATATTCATTTTGTTGCTCTACCTTCACTGCGGCTGTTTGTGTATTGAGGTTTTTTGGCTTCATTACTTTGGTTATGAGTCTTTGAACGGAGGGCTCCATTTTACCAAAAAATAAGTTCGGATAGACGCCCATGAAGAACACCATAAAAATGAATGGAACAAGAACAAGAATCTCTCTACTTGTGAGATCTTTTAAAGATTCGTTTTCTTTATGAGTAACTGGACCGAACATTACACGTCTGAACATCCACAGCATATAAACCGCGCCAAACACCACCCCAGTTGCTGCTACTATTGCAATTACAGGATGAGTAAGCCATGCACCCAGCAAGATGAGAAACTCACCAATGAACCCGTTGGTCCCCGGTAGAGCGACGGAAGAAAGTGTGATGATCATAAAGACTATTGCAAAAAGAGGCATCAGTTTAGCAATCCCGCCAAAGTCTGAAATCTCTCTTGTGTGTCTTCTCTCGTAGATCATTCCAACCAATAAAAAGAGAGCACCTGTTGAAATGCCATGATTCAACATCTGATAAACAGAACCGGTAACTCCAATCATATTAAGAGAGAACAAACCCAGGACGACATAACCCATATGGCTAACAGAAGAATAGGCTACGAGTTTTTTAATATCTGGCTGAACCATCGCGACCCAAGCTCCATACACAATAGCAATTGCACTTAAAGTTAAGAAAACCATTTGGTACTGAATCACAGCTGAAGGAAAAAGGGGGAAGGCAAACCGGATAAATCCATAGCCACCTAGTTTCAGAAGTACGCCAGCGAGCACCACAGATCCTGCCGTTGGAGCCTCAACGTGCGCATCGGGCAACCAAGTATGTAGAGGGAAGAGCGGAACCTTAATTGCAAACGCAAACGAGAAAGCCAAAAACAAGATCGCCTGAACAGAGAACCAACCATCTCCCGCTAATTGAAGCTTGTAGAGGTCAAGTAGTGCTGTTGAATACTGGTTGAATTGGAGCTTGTGTTGATATGAGAGATAAAAAATAGCGACAAGCATCAAGAGTGATCCCACTACTGTGTAAAGAAAAAACTTCATCGATGCGTAGATTCTGTTCTTACCACCCCAAACTCCGATTAAGAGATACATTGGAATAAGCATGACTTCCCAAAACACATAGAACAAGAAGGCATCAAGCGAAACAAAAGCTCCTAGCATTCCTGACTCAAGAGCTAACATCAAGAAGTAGAACTCTCTTTGTCTCTGCTCTACAGCAGTGAAAGATCCTAAAATAATAAGTGGGGTTAAAAAAGTAGTGAGAATAACAAGCCAAAGACTAATTCCGTCTAGACCTAAATTATATTGAACGCCCCAAGCGGTAATCCATGGAGTTTTTTCTACGAACTGAAACTCAGCTCCTGCAGGATCATAATTAAAATACAAATAGAGTGATAATAAGAAAATTCCAAGTGAGCCCACAAAAGCCCACACACGGTGTGAAGAGTCTTTCATGTTGGGCAATAAGAGACCTATAATTCCCCAAACGAATGGAAGAAAAACCAATCCTGATAAAATATGTTCAGCGAGCCAATCCATAGATAATATACCCCAGTGTAAAAACGATGCTCATGACAAAAACAATTGCGTAAACTTGTAGTAATCCAGTCTGTGAAGTTCTAATCCACTCACCAGAACGGGAAGATACCCGTCCAAAACTCATTACAATTCGATCCACTACCTTTACATCCACAACTTTCCATAGAAACTGTGATGTTTTAATGAATGGATTTACTATCGCAGCAAAATAAGCTTCATCGACGTACCATTTGTTAAAAAGGACTCGGTGAATACCACTCCATGACTCCTTGAGCTCTTCTGCTTTCTTAAGTGATCTATAAATTGAGAATGAAAACACAATTCCAAAAATAGCTCCTGCAACTGAAAGTCCCATGAGCACCCACTCTGTAGAATCTGATGCCTCGTACCCATGCGAAGGAATGGTAGGTGACAACCAGTGATCAAGCCAGTTCATGTGAGGGATGCCTAGGATTCCACCTACTGCTGAAAGAATCGCTAGGAAGAAAAGTGGAACGGTCATAATCGCAGGACTGTCATGTGGATGAGCATCGTGGCTGCGCATCTCACCTAAGAAGGTGAGAATGAACATTCTTGTCATATAGAAAGCTGTCATCACAGCGGTTACAGCTGCAATAAACCAGAGTGGCTTAGATCCATGTTCAGAGCTAAACGCTTTCCAAAGAATTTCGTCCTTTGAGAAAAAACCTGAAAAGGGAGGAATTCCACAAATCGCTAGCCATCCAATGAGGAACACAAAAAAAGTTTGTGGCATGTATTTCTTTAGGCCACCCATTTTCAAAATATTTTGTTCTTCACTCATTCCATGAATGACGCTTCCTGCGCTTAAGAAAAGGAGCGCTTTAAAAAACGCGTGGGTAATAACATGGAAAACTCCCGCTGAGTATGCGGCAACACCACAGCCTAAGAACATGTATCCCAACTGTGAAACAGTAGAGTAGGCGAGAACTTTTTTGATATCGGTTTGGACAACCGCAATCGTCGCTGCAAAAAAAGCTGTGAGCGCGCCAACCCAAGCCATTACCTCTAGAGCAATTGGACTTAAGCTAAACAGAAAGTTGAGTCTTGTGACTAGATAAATCCCAGAAGTCACCATCGTTGCAGCATGGATCAGTGCAGAGACTGGAGTTGGACCTGCCATTGCATCTGGAAGCCAGACATAAAGTGGAATCTGTGCAGATTTACCCGTGCAGCCTACAAAAAGTAGCAAACAAGCGCTTGTGATTAAATAAAGCATGTCTGGGCTGAGCGTATGACCAAGTGCCAAGACTTTTACTTTCAACTCTAAGAAATCGAGTGTTCCAAAAGTTGTATAGAGAACAAACATTCCTAAAATAAAACCTAGGTCACCAATACGATTAACGATGAAGGCTTTCTTTCCTGCAATAGCTTTTTCATCATCAGCATACCAAAAGCCAATCAAGAGATAGGAGCAGAGCCCTACGCCCTCCCACCCCAGGAACATTACTGGAAGTGATGCACCTAGAACGAGTGCAAGCATTGCGAAACAGAATAAGTTCAAATAAGCAAAAAACTTAGCTGGTGCATCATCGTGCCCCATATATCCGATCGAATAAATATGAATAAATGATCCAACTCCAGTAATCACTAAGGTGAAGAGAGTGGAGAGAGAATCAAGTCTCAAAGTAAAATCTAAAAGCAGCGGACCTACTTTGATCCAATTAAACAATACTTGAGTGATTTCTCTTTGTTCATCTACTTGACTGAAAAGATCCAAAAACAAAATAAGCGAAACAATGAATGATCCAACAATTGCTGTGGTTCCAATTAATCCAGAAACAGTTGCGCTGATTTTCTTTTTCATTCCAGATGCTTGAATAAAGGCATAGGAGCACCCATTGATTAAAAATCCAATCAACGGCAATAACAAAATCCATACAAGCATGGTCCTACTCCTTTAGTAATTGAATATCTTCGGTGCTGACGCTTTTTAAAGTTCTAAACATAGCAATAACTAAACCTAAACCTACAGCTGACTCAGCTGCGGCTACGGTAATTATAAAAAATACAGCCATCTGTCCCTCAAGATTGCTCTGCGACTTAGACAAGACTACAAAGGTGAGGTTTACTGCGTTAAGCATAAGCTCTATACACATGAGGATGATGAGAATATTTCTTCTCACCACTAGACCCACTAGTCCGATAACAAAAATGAGTGCTGCAAACGAAAGAATAATCCAAGGCTCTACACTCATCATGTCTTCTTTCCTCTCTTGCGCTTCGCAATTGCTACCGCACCAATAATTGCAGCTAGAAGTAAAATAGAGGTGAGTTCAAACGGTAGAATATATTCTGAGAAGAGAAGTTCAGAAAGAACCTGCGTGTTTCCACCGGATTGTGTGATCCATTCTTCAGTATGTGTTCCTGTTTTAGTGAGTTCGGCACCCTTAAACATCCAAGTGAGGATTCCCCAGAGTGTGAGTCCACCTATGAGTGCTGTTATTTTAGTAGTCTTCGATGTTCTTGAATAGTCTAAGTCTGGAACATCTGCACTGAGCAACATGATGACGAAAATAAAAAGAACCATGATAGCCCCGGTATAAACAATGATTTGCATTGCTGCTATCAAATGAGCACCTAAGACTGCATATATCCCAGCAAAAGAAAGAAACACGACAATTAAACTAAACGCACTAGATACTGGATTCTTTTTAAAAATCAGAGTTAAAGCAAATACGACTGCAATGACTGCAAAAATATAGAAGGTCACTTGCTACCTCGCTGTTCAACCAAAAAGTCTTTGTCGTAAACACGTCTTTCTCTAATACTCATTTCATAAATATTACTGAGCTTAATTGCGTCCTTTGGGCAGGCTTCTTCGCACATTCCACAGAAACAACATCTCAGCACGTCGATTTCAAACTTTACAGGATACTTTTCTTTATCGTCTCTTTCTCCAGCAACAATATGAATACACTCAGCAGGACAAACCGTAGGGCAGAGCATGCATGCTGTGCAGTTCTCAACACCGTTAACTGCTTTGATATAATGAAGTCCTCTGAAGCGATTAGAGTACTCTCTGCGCTCTTCTGGAAACTGAATCGTTACCTTCTTGCTAAAGAAAAAGTGTTTCATTGTGATGAACAATCCCTTGAAAACTTCGATCATGTAACCTTTTTGTAAAAAACCTGTTTTTCTTGTGACTAACATCAGATTACTCCCAACGCTATAAGCCCTGCTGTGATGACGATATTAAGAAGAGATAAAGGTAACATTCCCTTCCAACCCAAGCTCATGAGCTGGTCATATCTGAAGCGCGGGAGTGTCCATCTGACCCAAACAAATACCCACATGAAGAAGGCTACTTTTATAGTGAACGACATCACTTCAAATGCGATTCTTGCCCATTCGCGGTTCATTCCATCAAACGCAAGAGCATCAAGTGCGAATTGCATTCCCGGGAGGAGCTGCCATCCTCCAAAAAACAGGGTGCTTATTACCGCTGAAGCTACTGTCATGTTCAGATATTCAGCCATCATAAAAAGCGCAAACTTCATCGAGCCGTATTCCAAATGGTACCCTGCTACAATTTCTGATTCACCCTCAGGTAGATCGAACGGCAAACGATTGGTCTCAGCAAACGCTGCTGTAGTGAAAATAATTAAACCCAACGGCTGAACAAAAATACCCCACTTAGGAATTGCAACAGATCCCAACTGAACGAGCGTCTCTCCCTGAAGTCTCGCTATATCTCCTAGCTTCACGCTTGAGTAAATCATCAGAATTCCAACAATGGATAAGGCCATAGAGATTTCATAGCTAATCATCTGAGCGGAGCTTCGCACGCTTCCTAAAAGTGCGTATTTATTATTTGAAGCCCATCCTGCCATCATAATTCCGTAAACACCGAGTGAAGCGATTGCAAAAATATAAAGAATACCTACATTCAGATCTGCAACTTGAAAGTTAATGACCTGGCCATCAATCGTGATTGAACTTGCAAAAGGAATCACCGCAAATGTCATAAACGCAGGAATCACGCAAACAATTGGCGCCAGTAAGTAATAAAATCTATCAACGTGTGATGGAATAGGGTCTTCTTTGAAAATAAATTTCACAGTATCGCAAATTGCATGAAACAAGCCCAGGGGGCCAATTCGGTTTGGCCCCAGCCTGTTCTGCATCAGTGCAGAACCTCTTCGCTCAACCCAAAGCATGATGGGCACTACTTGAAGCAGTCCTACTAACACCAAGCCAAATTTAATTAATGTCCAAGACATTTCACTCATGAAACTCCTCCACTAATTTGAGAGTTCATCCAAAGCATCAGGGTTTCAGAAAGAGGTTTTGAGTTTTCTGGTGGATTGAGGGCTTTTTTGTATTTTTGTTCTTTTCCTTCATAATTAACAATGGTTCCGTTTTTCTCCGCAAACGCTTGACCTGGGAGCACCACTAGCCAATCTTCTGTTTGAGATTGATCGAACACACCGATGCCTACTCGGTTCTTGACTCCGGTAAGATCTGGAATTTGTGCACGACCTGCCCGAATCACAAGTACTGCTTCTGTTCCACTTGGTATTACAGAAAGTCCTTTGAATCCTAGTTTTTCAATTCCATGGAGATTTGCAGTTTTGCTTTTCCTTTTAAGAATTCGGTCTGCTGGTGCGTCATCGGCTACAGCGGTCACACCTGGAGTTCCGAAATGAAACACTGGGGTTCCTTTTAAATATTTTGGAAGGAACTCTAAAAGAATTTTACCCTCTTCGTTTGTAAGATCAGTTCCAACGAGAACAACTGCTTTTTTACCGGCGAGAGCTGCCCTTGCTCGAGATATTGCAATTGCCCATTCAGCACTTTGCTGTTCTCCACCATTCAGTACTCGTGGCTGAGAGATGCGAAGTTCATCTTTAATATACTGATAGTTGAATCTACCCTCATCGCACATCCAATACTTATTAATGTCCATGTTCACACGCGGAATACATCGGTGAGCAACATTGTTTTCATGGTGTAATTCCATATTACATCCACGAGAGCAGCCTTCACAAATCGTAGCCGTCTTCTTTAAAAACCATGCGCGCTTATTAAATCTAAAGTCTTTTAGGGTGAGTGAACCTGTCGGACAAACGTCCGCATAGCAACCCGCATAATCTGTTTCAAGCGGCTTGCCGTCGATTGTTGAAATCTCAGTGTTGTTACCGCGTTTAAGTGCAACCATTTCATGTATTCCCGCAATCTCGTCACCAAATCGAATGCAGCGTGTACAATGAATGCAACGATTCATATTCTTCTGAATCACTGGACCCATATCTAAGTCGACATAAGCTCTGCGCTCTTCAGTTGAGCGCATGTATGGACTACCGAACTTAAACGAATTGTCCTGAAGATCACATTCTCCAGATTTGTCACAGATTGGACAATCAAGCGGGTGATTAACTAGCAAAAACTCCATGACAGAAGATCGCGCTTTTTTAACATTTTCTGTTTGTGTCTTAATTACCATTCCTTCGGTGACTTTTGTTGAGCAGCCAGTTTGAATTTTTGGCATTTTTTCAATCTCAACAGCACACATTCTGCATTGAGCAACCACTGTAAGGCCTGGGTGATAGCAGAACACTGGAACTTCGACTCCTGCTCGCTTTGCTGCCTCAACGACATTTTCACCAGGAATGAACTCGACTTCTTTTCCGTCAATTATGCACTTAGGCATTTTTTCCCCCTGATGTAGGCTTCAAAATCTGGCCTGAATTTTTTTACAAAACTAAGCACGGGTCCAGCCGCTGCATCTCCCAAAGCGCAGAGTGTCTTCCCGTTAATATTATTTGCAATGTCCGTGAGAAGATCGAGATCTTGCTCTCGCCCCTTACCGTGAAGGATTCTATGAATCACTTCTTCCATCCAGTGACATCCCTCTCTACAGGGGGTGCACTGTCCGCAAGATTCGTGAGCATAAAATTTTGTGATTCTGTGAATGAGTTTCACTACGCAGTAATCTTCACTGATAACCATGAGACCTGCAGATCCTAACATTGAGCCTACTTTTTGTAATGGCTCAATATCGAGCACAACATCGATTTCATCTGGTGTAAGAACAGGAGCAGATGACCCGCCCGGGATCACTCCCTTGAGTTTTGCATCATTCAAGATTCCACCGCAGTAATCATAAATGACTTGTCTAATAGTAACTCCACCAGCGGGAAGCTCGAACAAGCCTGGTTTTTTTACTTGTCCAGAGACACAAAACAATCTCGTTCCACCAGATTTTTCTAACTTGCCCAGCTTAGAAAACCAATCACCACCTCGAGATATAATATGTGGAACACATGCAAGTGTTTCAACGTTATTTACGATTGTCGGTCCACCAAAAGCGCCTGCCTGTGCTGGAAAAGGTGGCTTCACTCTTGGCTCTCCTCTTTTCCCTTCAAGAGAATTCAAGAGTCCTGTTTCTTCACCACAAATATATGCTCCCGCTCCACGATGAACGGTGAGATCAAAATTAAATCCTGATCCCAATATATTCTTTCCTAAAAATCCTTTTGCGTAAGCTTCATTAATTGCGTCTTCAAGAATTTGAGCTTCCTTGACATATTCACCACGAATGTAGATGTAGCCAATGTTTGAACCAATTGCGAAGCCAGCAATCACCATTCCTTCAAACAAAAGGTGAGGGGTGTATCGCATAACATCTCTGTCTTTAAATGTTCCTGGTTCAGACTCATCTGCATTACAAACTAAATACTTATGCTTGGGCGATTGTTTAGGAATGAAACCCCACTTTACTCCTGTGGGAAATCCTGCACCACCTCGACCACGCAAATTAGATGCCTTCATTTCACTAATGATTGCATCTTGTCCCATGCCAAACGCCTTCTTCAGCGCCTGATAACCAATCATTCTTGAAGTGTAGTAATCAAGAAGCCTAGATTCTGGATTACCGAAGTGCTGAATAAAAAGTGTTTCAGTTTGTTGCATATTCGTTATTCCAATCGATCCAAAATTTGATCCAGAGATTTGATCGTTAGGTTCTCATGGTAATCATTGTTAAGCATCATTGCAGGCGCGGTTCCACAGGCCCCCAAGCACTCTTCTTCGTTTAATGTAAACTTCTTATCAGGAGTAGACTCTCCACACTTCACTCCAAATCGCCTTTCACAATGCTCTACAATCTCTTCAGCACCTCTTAAAGCACAGGCAACGTTTGTACAGACCTTGAGGTGATATTTTCCCACTGGCTTGAGATTATACATCGTATAGAAGCTCGCTACTTCGCGAACCTGTGCCGCATGAACACCAATGTATTTTCCAATTTCGCTTAAAACTTCAGGCGCCAACCAGCTCATCTCGTCTTGAGCCGCATGAAGGGCTGGCAATAGAAGTGCTACCTTAGATGGATAGCGAGTGCTGAGCTGATCCATCTTCTGATAAAATTTTTCTGATAAAATTTTTTCCATACTTTATCTCTAACGATCCATTTCTCCGGCAATAACATTGATACTACCCAGCGCTGCAACCAGATCTCCAATGAGCTTTCCTTTGATCATTGGATCAAAACCCTGATAATGCCAAAAAGAAGGCCCGCGAATTCTCATTCGATGGGCTCTTGGGCCGCCCTTACTCACAATATAGAAACCCATTTCGCCGTTTCCACCCTCAACTTGTGTATAGGCTTCTCCTTGAGGAACATCAAACCCTGTCATGAAAAATTTAAAATGATGAATCATTCCTTCCATCGTGTTGTAAACGACATCTTTATCAGGAATTCTCACTCTCTTATCTTCCGACCAGATTGGGCCTTTTTGAATTTTTTCTGCACATTGGATGAGAATATTAAGAGACTGCTTAATCTCTTCAATTCTTACAATGTATCGATCAAATGAATCGCCGTTTTGAGCGGTAGGGACATCAAACTCGACATTGCGATAATACATGTAAGGCTGATCACGTCTGAGATCGATGTTTACACCAGCTGCACGCGCGCTGGGGCCCGTATAGCTATAGGCCAAGCATTGCTCTTTATTAAATGTGGCAACTCCTTCAGTTCTAATTCTCCAGATTTTATTGTCTGTAAGGAGCTTATCCATCTCGTCGATGACTGAGCGAGTTTTAATTGCCCATGCTTTAACTTCTTTTTCCCAACCATCCGGAGCATCGTGCATGAGACCGCCGACTCGTGTGTAAGAGGTGGTTAGCCTTGCGCCGCAAAGCTTTTCAATCAAGGTATAGGCTTCTTCTCTTTGGTGAAACCCATATAGAAAAAAAGAAAACGCACCTAAGTCCACAGCGCTAATTCCAATACAAATTAAATGATCTGCGACTCTTGCGATTTCACTCGCCATCATTCGTATCCAAACACATCTTGTAGGAAGTTCTACTCCCATGAGCTTTTCTACAGCCATAGAGTAGCCCACATTGTTAATCAGAGCGGAGCAGTAGTTTAAGCGATCTGTATAAACAACAAACTGATGATAGGTTCTGTTCTCGCCCAGTTTTTCTTTGGCCCGATGAGTGTAGCCAAACTCAGAGTAAGAAGACTCAATGACTTCACCGTTGAGTTTAGCCATGCAGCGAAACGCTCCGTGCATCGCTGGGTGAGTGGGTCCAATATTAATAATCACTTTAGAATCATCCCAAAGATCGTCGGGATCTTTTTCGATTCTTAAGTCCATGGTTTTGTTGAGTGATTGTTGAAAATGATCCATAAGGTTTTAGTCCTGTAGCAACTTTGGATCGATGGGTTCAGGAGTTGTGAAAACTTGATATCCTCTGAGTGGATAATCTTTCCTGAGTGGGTGACCAACCCACCTCTGATCCATTAAAATCCTGCGAAGATCGGGATGATCCTTAAAACGAATTCCGAACATGTCCCAAATTTCTCGTTCTGCCCAATTTGCTCCAATCCAAACAGGTATAAGAGTAGGCATCTCTTCATTCTCTCCACACCTTACTTTAAAGCGAATGCGCGAAAACTTAGAGTGACTAAATAAGTTATAAACCACTTCGAATCTTGGCTGGGCTTCTTCATCGATGGCCGTGTAATCTGCCAAAAAGTTATATTGAAACTGAGCCTCGTCCTTAACAAACTTTAGAACCTCAATAATTGAGTCTTTTTTAACATAGACTACAGGGACGTCTGTAGGGTCATCACCAGGAAACATCACTTCTTCAATCGAAGCTGAAAATTTATCTTTTAAGATTTCAATCTGTGACTTCCACAGTCCACCGAACTTAGGAAGCCAGTCTCCGCCATTTGAAGGGATAGGAGTTCTCACGTCACTCATGCGTGTCTACCCACTTGTCTCTGATTGATTTCACGAATCTGAGACCTTGTTCTCCCGGCGCCGATATCCTCCTGCAAGCGAACGAGTGCGTTTAAAACTCCCTCAGGAGCGGGTGGGCAACCGGGAACATAAACATCCACCGGAATCACTGTATCGATACCCTGTGTGACACTATAAACATTAAAAATTCCACCAGAAGAAGCACAAGCACCGAATGACATTACCCACTTTGGGTCGCTCATTTGTTCGTAAATATTTTTTAATACTGGCGCCATTTTTTGGCTAATGATTCCAGCGACGATGAGCATGTCACTCTGTCTAGGAGAGAAACGTATCGCTTCTGCGCCGAATCTTGCCATGTCATAGTCCGAACAAAGTGTTGCCATCATTTCGATACCGCAACAACTTGTTCCGAACGGCAGTGGAAACAGGGAGTTCTTCCTTGCCCAGTTCACCATTACATCAACTCGTGTTGTTAAAAAACCAGCTCCGCCGTCTTTACTCATAGAATTGCTAGTCCCATTCCAGCGCCCCTTTTTTTATTACGTAAAACAATCCCACCAATAGAATGACAAGAAAAAAACCCATCTCAAATAAAATGAAAAAATTAATAGCCAAAAACTTTTTAAAAACGACTGCCCAAGGAATAAAAAAAATTCCCTCAACATCAAAAAGTAAAAATAAAATCGCGACTAAATAAAAACGAACAGAGATTCTTCTTTTTGAATCTCCCACAGGAGGAACGCCGCACTCGAACGGTTCGTTTTTCATTCGAGACGGGAGCTTCGGTCCTAAAACATGGGTCAAGACCATCACTGCACCAGACACCACTGCACCAGCCGTCATCATGAACAAGACAGGAATGTAATCCATCCTCTATTTATAATGTCTATAGAGGGTGGGAGCTACCACAAAATGAACTGAATCGCTGTCTCACTCCATACCAATATCTTTT
This sequence comes from Lysobacteraceae bacterium, assembly GCA_023657465.1. Taxonomy (GTDB): domain Bacteria; phylum Bdellovibrionota; class UBA1018; order UBA1018; family JAGTJX01; genus JAGTJX01. The sequence goes on along the minus strand of JAGTJX010000001.1, from coordinate 359,665 downwards.
CCAAATATACTGCCGAGAAAAGAAGGGGCAAAACGAGTGCGACAGAAAGTGCGCGCCTTCTAAAAGCGAGAGCTGTTTTCGGCTCTTTAATCTCTGACGCACCGTCATTATGAATCATGGAATGAAGGTACTTAATTACTGCTCCAAGTTGGAATAAAATAAATAATGACACGGCGATTCCAAGAGCATAGTTACCATTTCTAAACATAGTTCCAATAACAAGCCACTTTCCATAAAACCCTGGAAGTGGGGGCACTCCTACGAATGAGAGGAGAAAAACCGCTGTACACGCATATTCAACCCAAGAAGATTTTGCTAATCCACCAAATTGATTAATCAAGTCATTTCCTGTTCTATCCACATTTTCGGAAAACATCAGATATGCGCCACAAAGCGACAATGCGTCACACATGTACCCAAAAAGCGCCGCCGCTACACTTCCTGTATCAAGCTCAGTAAGCGCCAAAATCCAATATCCTGTTTCAGCGACAACCAAGTAGGCGAGCAGTCGCTTCAGTCTACTTTGGAAATTTGCCGAGACTGCACCAACTCCTATTGACGCAAGAGCGCCAACAACAAGTATTTCTTTCCAAAAATTACCAAAGGGGGCAGAAGGAATAGACATCCACTCTCCCAAGATTCTAAGTAATATAATAAAACCCGCTCCACGAATGGCTGTAATCATAAAAAACTCTGTTGGTGTTGGAGTCCCCTCTAGTGCATCGACAAACCAAAAATGAAACGGAAAAACACCACATTGAATCAAGAGCGAAGAGAATAAAAACCCGGTGAGTGTTGCCGCGGCAACTGGAGAAAGGGGCTGCGCCACTAGCGCTTCTCTTATTTCAAAGAGTGACAACGAATGTGTGAAGCCAAACAGAACAACAACTGGAATTAAGAAAAGAAAAAATGAGGCACTTGTAAAAAGATAGATTTTCTCACCCGCACTAGTTCGAGACTTGTCTCTAATAGAAAACGAAGACAGAAAGTAACAAGTGATGTTTAGAGCTAGCAAACACACCGATATCAACATCAAATTAACTGCTGAAGCTAACAAACAAAGAAACAATAATGCGCCTAGTTGGAAAATATGAAACTCTGCCTTAATTCCGTCTTTAATTTCTATTGAGAAAACAGAAATAGCTGAAGAAATAACTCCAAATAAAATAAAAAAGAATTTGAAGAAAATTGCAATTCCATCAATTGCTGCTGTTTTCTCTAAGATAAGCTGTGCTCCGCTTTGATAAACTAGGAGTACCTGTACCAGTGCCGCTAGTTGGCCAATGAGTGCGATTGAAGTGAGAAGACGCCTGGACTCTCCACTGTAAATAGTTTCACCTACGAGCAGCCCGACGAGAGTGAGGAGCAGCATAAGCTCAGGAAGAAGCGCCATCCCGTTCACGGCTGCTGCACTACCTTAAGCAGCTCTACAACTGCTGGTTGAGAAACTTTAATGAGTTCTTTTGGCCAAACACCAAGAAGTACAATCAAAAAAACAATCAAGATCCCAATGGACTTCTCCCTTGCATCCAGCTTAATTTTTTCTCCACTTGATCCAGATATTTTTTCGTCATGAATCCTAAAAACTGCATAAGCCAAAAGCATTCCTATAATCACGCAGATAGTCGCAACTACTGGGTCTTTCTTAAAAACACCGCTCAGAACAAGCGCTAAAGGTATGAATCCACTCGTAGCTGGTACAAAAGCAATGTTTGAGAAAATGATCGACTGTAAAGAAAAAAACAAACCTGTGGACTTCCAGCCCGTTCGATCCCAGAGATACTCTCTGGCTTCCAAACAAGAATAGATCCAAGCAAGTCCTGCAACACTCATTCCTACAGACAGCCCTGATAAAACAATACTTAAAACAGAAAACGTGTTGTTGCTGCCAAGAGCGATGATTGCGATTCCAAAAAATAACATACCAACAGCAGAAATAATCCGAGGGAAGCTTTTCCCTGAAACAAGAAGCAAGACCCCAATAAATGCATTTAAAAAGCCAATAACTAAAAACACCAATGAGAAGTTGGTAAGTTGCTTACCAAAAACAGATATAATGATTTGTGAAAAAATAACTACTGTAGATGTAAGAAAAATTCCAACATGAGTAACGAGCATTTCAACTGATAGCTCTTCAGTGAGAGCCGTCATCCATCCAGTAAAAGGAAAAAGGGGCAGTCTAAGAAAAACCCCAAAACAGATAAAAAGAAATGCCCACTCAGGAACGGCTATACCCAAAAAACTATCAGTAGATTGTTGAAATAGTCCTGCTTTTATTGCAGCCATATCAAACGAGTGTGGTTGTGAAAAATAATAAACGAGCAGAACTCCAATGAAGAACAAGAATACACCTAACATTGAGTGAATTAAAAAATGAAATCCTGAGCGTCCAGACTTTGATCCAAACAAAGCTGATAAAAAATAAATGGGAATCGCCGTGGCACCCCAGAATACAGCCTGTACAAAAAGATCGCCTGATAAAAGCGAAATAATTGAAAATGCCTGGGTTAGGAGCACCATGCTACTGAGAGCGGGCTCATACTCTTTCTTCTTCCAAAACGAAGCGAGCAATACATTTGAAACCAAGCAAACCGTTAGTAGTGCTAAGAAGTTAATTCCATTTATTCTTAAGAATAACTCTGCTTGATAATGGGGAATCCACTCGGTTCTAAAAAAGAAAAGATCTTTACCAGTTGTCCAATCTGCTTGAAAAAAAACAAAAAATAAAATCGCTGTAGGTATTGATGAGGCTAAAAACGAAAATATTCGATTGGGTTTAAAAGCTTGTGAAACAGCTCCTAGGAGCGGCGACACAATCATTAAAATGAGTAGATTAGAGAGATGCATTTAATAAAAAATGTAACAGAACCAACACTACGGTTCCAATGCCAAATATTAAATAATATTGCGCATCTGTGGTTTGACTGCTCTTGATCCAATGAGTGGCTCTCAGAACAGTTCGTTTCGTCAAGTTCGCGGTCTTTAGAAACAATAACTCTTCTCCCATCACCACTCCGCGTGAAGTAACGTCGAGACTTGTTTTCAGTATTTTGCCTAGTCCTGTTTGAAAAACCCTTTTTTCGAACTCAGTCACAATAGACAGAGTCTTATCTGAAAGGATCCCGACTCCAGAAAGCCAAACCTGATCTTGAAATCCAAGCTTTTGACTAAATTCAGAAAAAATTCTCTCAATAGCTCGGTGAGTCGTGAGCGTGGTTACGCTGAGTATGAAAATAATTGAAATCGGTGCCCAGGCTCCTGCCTCTGAAATTGCTGTAATATCTGCTTCGCTAATCCAAACCCCTTTCCATAAAAACTGAATTGAAAGTAAAAAAAGAAAAAAACCTGAAACTAGGCCTGTCGCTTTAGTATTTCCCTCTTCAGGGCTCAATAGATTCAAAGCAAATAAACCACCCAATCCCAATCCAAAGAAAACGAGAGGAAGAACACAAATCCAAATATTCATTATAAACTCTTCACTTGCTGTTGACGCAATGATTCCATGACCAAAAACAGAAAATGGTGAACATAGAATCAAAAAGAGAGACAAGCTTGCCCATCGAGCAGACAAATAAGATCCAAATCCTGACTGAGTAGCTACAAACAATGCAACAAAAGCAACTATAGCTGAAGGCATCCACTCTGTTGATAGACGTGCTCCCAAGCCATAGACAACTAGAAGACCTAGGGTAGCCAAGAAAAACTGAGATCTCTGCACGCTGCCTTTAAGAGCATACGACCGAATCAAAGTTACAATAGATAAAAACGACAAAAGAATTTTAAGTGTAAGCGCATCTTGCTCTTGCAAAAAAAGAGGTGCCTTCTTAATGAAAAAAATTGCTGCACCCATCGCCGGAACTTCATGCAGCAGCCAAGCTCTTACTGATTTAAAGTCTATGAGATCATTATCTATTTTAATCGTATTAGGAAAAAATTTAAACGCTACAATAATAAAAAATGAAAAGAAGATTCCCAAAAACCACTGTGGAGCTGAGCTATAGTATGGCTCTAGTCCCGTACCAAGAACTGAGATGAAAACAAGGCTAAACGAGTTTCTGTTTTTTGACTGCTGTGAGCTAACTGCCTGAGAGAGAATAAAGAATAAAAGTCCTATCGAAAAATACCAAAACTGATTTGCAGTTGAACAAAATAGTAGTCCTACTGCAGACAAGACGAGAGAAACTAGAATCCTTGGAGAGACGTCTTGGATCATTGATGTTCTAAGAAAAACAACGCCAGAAAGTAAAACGACACCCATGGCAACCAAGTCCACTTTGAGTTCTTGGATGCCAAATAGCCCAGTGTCTGTGATTAGCAGAGGGCTGGCCCCATCAAACGCCATTCTCCACCAAAAGAAACCCGCAGCTAAAACCCAAATCGCTCCAAAAAAAATGCTCAATAAAAGAGTTTCTTTATTCTTCATTACTCATACTTCCTTGCAACTCTCTTCGGGAGAGTGCTGAAATTCCAACAACACCACTGAGTCCCGAACAAATGAGAATGATCAAGCATATCGCAGTCGCCTCTGGACCACCCGTTGTACAAAAGCTAATCATACTCATGGCACAAATTTGGAGACCACAAAGAACTCCAATGATGTTTCTTTTTCCCATTAAAAAACCAAATCCAATTGAATAGAGAATCAACGGCTCCCAACTCATGATTTACTCTCTTTTCTCAAGTTAAGACCTAACCCAACTAATATTAAAAAGGCGATTAAAAGGAGCCCCTCAACAGCCAAAAAATGTCCTCCGAGAATCCTTTGAGAAAGCTCTGACAAGCTTGTGTTTTCTACACTCGCGCTAGCAAACAATTCATGAGTCTTCTCATAAATAATCCAAATGAGTGTGCCTGCTAGACCGATTGTTGTTAAAACTGAAAAAACTATTTTTATAATTTGTTTTTTATTCACCCTTGCCGGTTCCCCCTCGGTAACTAGAAACAAAACGTACGCAAAAAGTGAGCTTTCAAAAATAACTCCCAAACCAATAAAATCTGAGCCAAAACAAAGATGCTTAACGGCGATAAATAGACTGACTAACCATGTAAAAAAAATAATTTTTTTTGTGGTGTGAGAAAATAAAAGAAATAAACAGAGTACGGCTGCAAATAGCGTGGGTATATCTACCATGTTCTTTCCTGCTCCTTCATTCTTCTCCACTTTTCTTTTTGGTCTGGAGAAATATCGCCTTTGCCATACTTTTTAATGAATTGTGGTAGCTGAGTTGAAGATGGAGAGAAAACCTTTGTATGTGTAATCGAATTTGGCTCACAGACAGAAACACAAAGTCCGCAGAACAAGCACTTTGAGTGATCGATATTAAACTTTGAAACCCATTTTTTATCGGGGTCAGGGCTTTTCTCTGCTTCCATCTCAATACATTGTGCTGGGCAGACTTCTACACAAACTCCACACCCAGTGCAAAGATTCATTTCGTTTGAAAGCTGTCCCCTTGTTTTGGCGGGCAAATCTGACTCAGTACGAGATGAAACGGGGTCTGGATATTCTTCCGTAATAACTTTTCTATGTGTTCCAATTCCAAAAAAATAAGGGAAAATTACGCCTGTCGATCTGAAGAACGATGTGACAAGTGCAAAAAACTCGTTTCTTGCTCTAACAATATTTTTACGCCAGGACTGGTCTATAGAATGATCCATTGATAAACCCCCACAATAATAAGTCCTATTGTTGCCGCAGGAGCCGCATATCTCCAGAGCAATGATAGAGATTGATCCGCATCCATTTTTGCAATTGGCTCAAGAATGATCTTAATTGAAACTGAAACAAATGCTGATTTAAACAGTACCCAAGCAAGTTCTATTAAACTCAAAAAAACACCAGGTATCCCAGACTGCCTGAATCCAAAAGGCAGGTTCCATCCTCCAAAAAAAAGACCCACCATAAAAACTGAAAATAAATAAAAATAGAGGTTCTGTATTACGCCTAGTAAAACTGAGTCTACTCCACCAAAAACATCTGAAATTGGAAAATCAAAAAGCGGGGAAACTCTAAATAAAATCATTCCTCCGATTGAAAAAAGAATCATTTCAATGAGTCCAATTGGAAATAAGTAAAAAATACCCCAGTTAAGAGGTGTTCCTTCTTGCGCTCTAATCACACCAGCCCAGTTAAAAGATCCTGCCTTCACTCCCATAAAAATAACTACAAGCAGCAGAACTAACGCTGCGGGCAAGAAAAGCGTTTGGCTCTTAGTAATCCTTAGGTATTCTCGTTCTTGGGATGTACTCCAACTTAACATGATCTGCAAAATGAGCTGAAAAAGGATTAAACAAATAATTCCAAATAATGAGTATGACCCTTCGCCTACTGCCATATTTGCTGTTGTTGGTGAAAGAAATAAAAGTGAACCCGACCAAGCACAAATAAAGATCATGAGAAAAACTGATCTGTTACTGCCGAGTGAATAACCTCTTTTTAACAATAAATTAAAAAAATCTGCTGCAGGTTGAGGGAGGCCTCTTGCTCCAATCAAATTAGGTCCCACGCGTGTCTGTGCGTCTGCAAACCATTTCCTTTCAGCAAACTTCGTAATGAGAACAAACAACGGGAAAATAAGAAAGAATTCAACAAGTCTTAACTCAATCATGCGTCCACCTCAGAAACACTGAAATTTAAACTAAGTAGAATCAAATAAACATCTTCTGTTCTTGCTCCAAACAGGGCTTCGTTCACACATTGAATGATTTTTTTTGATGGAGTTTTCCAAGACGTCTCATATCCAAACTCCATCTCCTCAGGCACCGAAACATCCAGAGTAAGTTCTCCTCTTTGTGTTTCTATTTGAACACTTTTCTGACCAGAAACATTTTTTTTAATTTCTTGTGTAACGGGTTGGTCTAATGGGATCGAAAAGCAGACTTTTTCAAGAAACAAAATGCTCTCTTCTATTTCAGCCATCCAAACAAAAAAACGACTATAAATATCGCTTCTTTTGTTACTAATTGCGTCTGGACAAACAGACGGGTTCCAGCCGTTTTTAATATAAATTTCATCTGAAATTCTTAAGTCACGAGAGATGCCAACAGATCTCGCCAGCACACCATCTAAGTCCTTTTTAAGAATGGTTTCCTTAGAAACCACGCCTTTACCTTGTGTTCTTTTTTTGAAGCTAAGGTTTTCCGAGAGAAGTGCGTGAGTTTCAAGTAGGTGAGACTTAATATCTCGAGATAGATCCCTTACTCTTTCAATAAAGCCTTCTGATATTTCATCCGAAAAGCCTCCTGGCCTACAAATATTTAAGCTATGCCTAGATCCAGTTGCGAGCTCAAAAAGATCTAAAATCTTTTCTCTTTCTCTCATAAGATAATGAAAGGCCGGGTTGATCTCTACCTCTTTAGAAATAAGCGCAATTGTTTTTAGGTGTGCAGAAACTCTAGAAAGCTCACAAAAAATAAGTCTCGCCGTTTGCGTTCGAACGTTCGGTTCAAAATTAGAAACACTTTCAATTCCACGCGAGAGTGCGAGCTCATAAAAAAATGCCGCCTCTGAGTCCATCTTACCTGAAAAAAAAGGTGCTATTTTTCTTGGCTTATTAAGAAGGGTTTGTTCAATACCTTTTACAGTAAAACCAAAATTTGTTTTTGCGCTCTTTATCCAGTCGCCCTCTAGGTCAAGCTCTACAGAAAAAACACCCGGAAGTCTTGGGTCGATAGGACCTACCTTCATTTATGTGATCCTTTTTGCAAAACCAATATTGCATTCATGATCGCTTCGGGTCTAGGAGGGCAGCCCGCTGCCCAAACATCTACGGGAAATAGCTCGTGAGCTGAAACTCCTTTTTCAAAAAAGGAGCCGCCTTGAGATGCGCATGCACCTAATGCGAGTACTTTTTTGGGGTGAGGCATTTTTGAGTAGGTTTCTTTCAGTTCTCCTGCCATGGCTTCGTTTACAAAACCCTGAATAATGAGAAGTTCTGCCTCCTCAGGAGAAAGAACCTCAACACAACCAAATCTCTCCAAATCATATCTACAGCTTGCTGCCTGAATCCACTCAGATGAGCAGCAGGTGCTAGGCACCAAATAATACTTAAATGAGTTTTTTTCTGCCCAGCCAGTTATTCCGGTCGCTTCCACTTGAAGTCTCCCTTTTTAACTCCGTATGATATGGCAAGAAAAAGAAAAAAACCTGACAATATTAGACTAAAAAACCCTCGTGCTCTGGTACTTGGATCTGCTCCCGATCTTCCAATTGATTCCACCAGCGGGAGGACAATAAATGCGAACATCAAAAAACCAAAAGACAGCAGAAACCCTAGGTGATAGTGAAATCGAAACGAAAAGGTTCTAGGTTGTATGAGGCGCGTTGCGTTTGGGCGATTTTTTTTCTGCACTACCCAACGAAAAGTAATCAAGAGGGCTGCTATACAACAGCCTAAGAAAAGCTGTAACCCATACACTTGCCACTGTTGTACCATTCGAAAAAGGCTACCATGACATCTAGCAACGTTATAGACATAATTGAATCCTCTCAAAAACTAGATGTGCCGATTCGCGTTCAGGGCTCCCAAACCCTCAGTCATGCTTTGGTAGTAGATTCGTGGATAAAAAAAACCCAAACCCAAACCGTTATTACTTGCCCGAGCGATGATGCAGCTCGAGAGTTATTCGACGATCTTATTGAGTTAAAGGCTCCTGTATTTTTAGTTCCAACCTGGAACTACTCTCCTTATTCATCTATTTCTCCCAGTCTTGAGTCTAGATATTTACGACTACGCGCGCTGTCGGCAGCCGTTAGCACAGAACCTGCCCTGTTTATAACTACCGAGCTAGGCCTCCTCCAAAGAACTCTCCCAAAAGAACTTTTTCAAAAGAAGTCCCTCACACTCACCGTTGGCCAAAAAGTTGCCAATCGGCATGAATGGACAAAAAACCTATTTGACCGCGGCTACCAAAAAGTTGACTTAGTCGAAGACCCTGGAACTTTTTCAGTTCGCGGAGAAATTCTTGATCTCTTTTCTCCTCAGCATGAAAAACCACTTCGTATCGAGTTTTTCGATGAAACGATTGAACGAATTAGGTTTTATGATCGTACCACTCAAAAAAGCCTTCCGAGCGACTCGGTTGTAAAGAGTGTTCTCATTATTCCGGCACGAGAGTTTATTATTAGCTCAGACAACAAACATAAAATCCGCTCACTAGCAAAGGAGCGTGCTGACGCTCTTGGAATTTCTAAAAAAAGTCGAGATCCTGTTCTAGACCAAATTGAATCAGGATTTTACCCTGATCACTCTGACTTCTGGTGTGCCTATGCATACGACGAGAGCGCTTGCTTCACTCATTATCTTAATTCCAATCACAAAATAATCTGTGTGGATGAACTTGGATGTAAAAATCAATTTGATCAATTCATTGATGAACTAAAACGGGCTGAGGCGTCCCTCTCCGATCAAAACTTGATTTCTCCAACGCCAGGTGAGCTTTATTTATTTGAGGGCCACACAAGACCTAATATCGAGAAAAACACTAAACTCTATTTTGATTCTGTACTTCTCTCGCAGCCAGGGTATTTGGAAGCAGAAGAACCAGACCCAGAGATTACGAAGAACATCAAACAACATCACCGAATTGTGATTGATTTTAGTCTTAATGGTGTTGAAGAATTTTTTGAAAAACTTTCTGGCTGGATTAAGTTTTCTTGGACAGTTAAGATTGCGTGCAGAACAGAAAGCTCACTTCAAAGGATTCAGCACCTTCTCTCAGAGCGCGGAATTAACTTTCAGTCAATTTCTTTTGAAATATCAAGATATTCAAGCTCATTAAGATGGCCTGCAGAAAAGCTCGCAATATTGCGCGACGAAGATCTTCTGGGCACCAAAAAAATAAAATCAACGCTCGCGAGATCCACCGATCGCGCCGTTTCTGACTGGATTGGATTAAAATCACTTTCAGACCTTTCAGTCGATGATACGATTGTTCATCTTGATCACGGCATTGGGGTTTATCGTGGATTAATTCGTTTTGGTTCTAATGATTCAATTTCTGAGTTTCTCATTCTTGAGTACCACGGCAAAGATAAGCTTTACCTCCCTGTTCATAGGCTTCATCTCATTCAAAAATATCACGGTGGACCCGATTCTGTTTCTCTAGACAGGCTAGGCACCAATCATTTTGAAAAAACAAAACAAAAGGTAAAAGATTCGCTTAGAAAAATGGCAATCGACTTAGTCGATCTTTACGCAAAGCGCTCCCTTCAAAGAGGTGAGACGTTTTTGGGTGTAGATGAACAGTATATGCAATTCGAAGACTCATTTCCTTTTGAAGAAACAAAAGATCAACTAAAAGCCATCGACGATTGCATTGAAGATCTAACAACAGGCAAATTGATGGATAGGCTCGTCTGCGGTGATGTTGGCTTCGGGAAGACCGAAGTTGCTATGCGTGCTGCCTTCTTGGCCGTTCACTCTGGTAAACAAGTTGCCGTACTAGTTCCCACAACTGTACTTTGCCATCAACATGAAAACTCTTTTAGAAACCGAATGAAGAATACTCCAATAAAAATCGCTTCACTCTCTCGGTTTAAATCTAAACAAGAACAAAAGACTACTCTATCTGATTCTAAGGAAGGGAAAGTAGATATCGTGATCGGAACTCACAGACTTCTCTCAAAAGATGTGGGATTTAAAGATCTCGGTCTAGTGATTATTGATGAAGAGCATCGTTTCGGAGTTGAACATAAAGAAAAACTCAAAGCACTCAAGCTCAATACACATTTTCTCACACTCACCGCAACTCCAATTCCTAGAACTCTTCAAATGTCTCTCTCTGGTTTAAGAGATATTAGCGCAATGACCACGCCACCCCTTGATCGTCTTCCTATTCGTACCTATCTCTCTCGTTACGATGAAGAGCTCATTAAGAAGGCTATTCTTTTTGAACTGGCAAGAGGCGGACAAGTTTTTTTCGTTCACAATAGGGTTGATACAATTTTTGAAATTGCGAATAGAATTAAAGAACTTGTACCTGAATCTACCGCTGGAGTTGGACATGCTCAAATGGCTCCAGAGGAACTAGAGCAAGTGATGCTTGATTTTTTTGAGAAGAAAACCAATGTGCTTGTATGCACGACCATCATTGAATCAGGACTTGATGTCAGCTCTGCAAACACCATCATCATCAACCGTGCCGATTCGTTTGGACTCGCACAGCTCTATCAGCTTCGAGGAAGGGTAGGGAGAAGCACGTCTCGCGCTTATGCCTATCTCTTGGTTCCCTCACCTGAGACACTCACTAGCGAAGCCAAGCAGAGACTTGATGTCATTCAAAGATTTATTGATTTAGGAAGTGGATTTAATATTGCCTCTTATGATCTTGAGATTAGGGGTGGTGGAAATCTCTTGGGTGCTGAGCAGTCAGGACATATTGCTGCGGTGGGATTCGAGCTCTATACACAACTTCTTGAAGAGGCAATCATCGAACTCAAAGCTAGCCCAGGTCACGTGATTCCAGTGTCTGCTGTTGAGCCTGAAATCAAAATTCCGTTTTCTGCCTACCTAGATGAGTCTTATATTCCCGATGTTCATCAACGACTGACTCTTTATAGAAGAATCTCTTCCGCTAAAACTGACGCTGCCCTACAGCAGATCGAAGAAGAATTGAGAGACCGATATGGAAACCTCCCTCCAGAAGCCGTGAATCTGCTCTGGGTAGTCAGGCTTAAGCATCTTCTTATTAAATATGGACTGGACTCCCTTGTCGCAAGCAAAGAGAAGATCACCCTTGGACCTGGGATGAGCAGTAAGTTGAGTCCAGGAAAAATCGTTACACTCATGCAAAGTAAATCAGGGGATATCAAAATTACACCTGACTCAAAGCTTATCGTCAATTTTCCGACGGTGAGCCCTCAGCGACTCTACTTTCATATTGAAGATACCTTAAAACCGCTGATACACTAACGCTATGAACCAAATAACTTTTTTCTCTTTTGGGATTTTAACCGCCCTCAGCTCCAATTGTTCTTTTGCTGCTGATCTCGCAAAAATTAATAACAAAATCATTAGCGCTGAGGTTTTCAACAAGCGTTATCAAGAAAATTTGAAGTTTTTTCAATTCAAAGTTCCTTCAAAAAAAGAAGTTCTAGAAGACGTCATTAAAAGAGAGCTCGCCGTTCAAGAGGCTCGCTCGATGGGTTTAGATAAAGATCCAGATGTACAAGAGAAAATGAATAGCGTTCTTTTCCAGGCTGTTGTTGAGAAAAAACTAGGTAAGGACATTGAAAAAATTAACGTCACTGATGACGACGCTAAGGCTTATTTCTCTAAGTTTCCTGAAATAAGAACCAGTCATATCTATGTGACTCTAAGATCAAACGCTTCACCACAGGAAGTAAAAGTAGCTAATGAAAAAATGAAGAAAATTCAAGCTCACCTCAAAGACGAGAGCATGAGTTTTGCTGAGATCGCTCAAAAATACTCTGAAGGTGCGTCTGCACCTATGGGTGGTGATATTGATTTTCAAACCAAAGATCGTCTAGACCCAAAATATTACGATGAATCTTTAAAACTCCGCTCTCCTGGCAAAGTTTCTGACATCGTCCGCACACCTACGGGGCTCTACATCATTAAGCTTACTTCAATCCGCTCATGGGATGATGTGGATCAAGCAAAGATCAAACGCCTCGTTTTTGAAGAGAAGCGCATTAGACTCTTTGATCAATACATGGCAGAGCTTCGAAAAAAAGCAAAAGTTACTATTAACGAAGCCCTTCTTTCAAAATAAAGACGCGGCGCATCTCGTTGCATTTTAATCGTTTTTAGGCGATTGTGTTCGCATGCTTTTCACAAAACTCTTTATGCTTACTTGCTTGCAAGCTGACCCTGTTTTGCTCGATCGAACAGAAGCTTTTGTAAACAAGGACCTCATTCTCACCTCTGATGTCTCACACTTTAGAAGAACCCTTCCACTTCGCGCTCAACTAGACCCGATGTTTGCTGGGTCTACCATATCCGCACGTGGCTCATCTGCAACTCAAGGAGAGGTAACCGCTTTCTTGATCGACGACTCGATGATCTCTCAGACGTTTCCAGTTTCTAACTCTGAAGTTGAGTCTGAAATAAATAATATCCAAATCAATAACAAAATTGGACGCACTCAGCTTAAAGCAACGCTTAAGGAGCAGGGTTATGAATTTAGCGATTATTACGACTTAATTAAATCTAGTCTTTCAAAAAAATCTCTCATCGATAGGGAGATTCGTTCGAGAGTGTTTATTTCAGATGATGATGTGAAGAACTATTTTTACAATCACCAGGTAGCTAAGTCTGGAGTTGGAAACTATTCTTACAAAATCCAAATCATTAGGGCTACAGTTGCAAACTACAAGTCTGCGGCTGGAGCAAAAGAAACACTTCAGAGAGCGTCTCAAGCTATTCGTGCGGGTGAAGTTTTCTCAGAAATCGCTAAACGCTTTAGCGACGACCCGAGTGCGACTACTGGTGGGGAGCTCGGAGTTTTCACTGAGGACGAGATGAACCCTCAAATTCGTTCTCAGGTAATGAAGCTCAAAATCGGAGAAACCAGCGAGGTTCTTGGTGATGAAAAGTCATCGTTCTTTATTATCCGCCTTGCAGACCTCAAAACTGGACAAGAAGAAAAATTAGAAAAATCAAAAGAAGAAATCCGAAATCAACTCATGGTTACTGAGTTTCAACATCAGATTCAGCTTTGGATTGAAAGAAAACGTGCGGATTCATACATCTATATCGCAAAATAAGCGTTTTCCTCTTAAGAAGAGCCCCTTGAAAATTGCAATAACTCCAGGTGACCCAGACGGTATCGGTCCAGAGGTTACAAAAAAAGCACTCGCTCGAATCCAAAAAAAATATAAGAACCAAGTTTCTTTTTTAATCATTGGAAACAAAGAAAAGCTAAAGGGGCTTTCCAAAAATCATTCAATTTTAGCGGCTCCTAACACCTCGTCTTACTTTGTGCCGGGGTTTCAGGCTGGTTGGTCTATAGAAGTCGCAGCTAAACTCTGTCTCTCTGGAGAGTGTGCGGCAATGGTTACGGGGCCCATTTCAAAGGAACGCCTCCAAAAAGGGGGCTACCACTTCAATGGTCACACGGACATGCTCGCGGCAATCACTCAAACAAAAAAAGTAACGATGATGCTCTTGAATCAACATCTTAGGGTTGCATTAGTAACAACACACTTGGCGCTGAGTGCCGTTTCTATGTCGATGTCTAAGGAAGCTATCTCTGAAACAATAAAACAGGTTTATGACGGCCTAAAAAATCTTTTTGGCGTTAAGAAACCCAGAATTGCTATTCTTGCGCTTAACCCACATGCAGGCGAAGCGGGGTTATTTGGAAATGAAGAAATTCACATCATTGTTCCAGCCATAGACCAAAAACACTCCTTTGGCCCCTTTCCAGCAGACACGTTTTTTGCCCTTGAGATGAATAAACCCAAAACCAAGCGATTCGACGCAGTAGTGGGCATGTATCACGATCAAGTATTAATACCTGTTAAGATGCTCGATTTTTCAAAAACAGTTAATCTAACACTTGGACTCCCAATTATTAGAACTTCTGTTGATCATGGTACAGCATTCGATATTGCCGGGAAAAACCGAGCAAATCCTGATAGTATGGTTGCCGCTATTGAGCTCGCCATTGATCTTGCTAGAAGAAAGCGAAAGGAAAAAACATGACTATCCCAAAACATATTTTTAGAGAATACGACGTGAGAGGGCTTGCTGGGATTGACCTCACTTCTGAATTCGCAGAAGCGCTTGCAGTGGCTTATGCTGTTTATTTTAAAAAGAACGTAACAAAACTTGAAGACTCTAGAAAAAAACCACTGGTATCTGTCGGTCGCGATTGCAGGCTATCAAGCGATGAATACGCCGAAGCGGTTATCCGAGGATTATTAAAGTCAGGCTTCGATGTCATTGATCTTGGTGTATGCCCAACGCCACTTACTTACTTCAGTGTTTTCCATCTTAATCTAGACGGTGCAATCATGATCACTGGATCTCATAATCCTGCCGAATATAATGGTTTTAAAATTTGCTTGGGCAAGGGTTCTCTTCATGGATCCCAAATCCAAGACTTAAGAAAAATTATGGAAAGCCATCCTAAACTAGATGCGGCTCCTGGGACGTTAAGTTCTTATGGCATCATTGATGCTTATATTGATTTTCAAGTAAGCAAATTTCCTGGTCTAAAAAATAAAAAAATTGTTTTAGATGCTGGTAATGGCACAGCTTCTACCGTTGCTCCTATTTTATTTGAACGACTTGGTGCAACCGTCATACCTCTTTATTGTGAACTTGACGGACGTTTCCCTAATCACCACCCTGATCCAACTGTTCCTGAAAATCTAAAAGTTCTTATTGAAACCGTTAAAAGAGAAAAAGCAGACTTCGGTGTGGGGTTTGACGGAGACTCTGACCGAATTGGCGTAGTAGATGAAAGAGGAAACGTTATCTATGGTGACGAGCTCATGATTATCTACGCAAGAGACGTTCTCGCCCACAATCCGGGTGCAACTATTATTTCTGAAGTAAAATCGAGCCACAAACTTTACCAAGACATCGCCAAAAACGGCGGCGTTCCCATCATGTGGAAAACAGGGCACTCTCTTATCAAATCAAAAATGAAAGAATCCAAGGCACTACTTGCAGGGGAGATGTCGGGACATATTTTCTTTGCTGATCGATACTTTGGTTATGATGATGCAATTTATGGAGCAATTAGACTTTATGAAATAGTTCAAAATATTTCAAAACCTGCCTCTTCATTACTAGCGGATCTACCAAAAACTTTTAACACGCCTGAAATTCGAGTGGATTGCCCAGATGAACATAAATTTCAAATCGTGGCTCGCGCTAAGGAGCTTCTCTCTAAAACAAACAAAATCAATGACATTGATGGGGTTCGTATTGAAACAAAACAGGGCTGGTGCTTAATTAGAGCCTCAAACACACAGCCTGTTTTAGTACTTAGATTCGAAGCTGAGTCTGAGAACTATCTCGCAGAGATGAGATCCATGGTTGATCGCGCTTTGGAGCAAGCAAAATCTGATGTACAGCGATGACCAGATTTCTATTCGCGGCGCGCGGATTCATAATCTAAAAAACATCACAGTCTCTATCCCTAGAGAAAAACTTGTAGTACTCACTGGCCCATCTGGTTCAGGAAAGTCCTCGCTTGCCTTTGACACTATCTATGCAGAAGGACAAAGACGATACATCGAAAGTCTTTCTGTTTACGCTAGGCAGTTTATTGATCAAATGGAGAAGCCCGACTGTGATTCCATTACTGGACTTAGCCCGACTATTTCTATCGACCAGAAAACTATTAATTATAATCCAAGGTCTACCGTTGGAACTGTTACTGAAGTCTATGACTTTTTAAGACTACTCTATTCAAGAATTGGTAAACCTGTTTGTTATAACTGTAAGAAACCCATTCAGTCTCAAACTCCACAACAAATCGTCGATCAAATCCTCTCATTAGATAATCAAACAAAAATCGCAATACTTTCTCCTATTATAAAAGAGAGAAAAGGCGAGCACCTAAAAGAACTTCACGATCTTAGAATGAAGGGTTTTGTTCGTGTAAGGGTAGATGGAGTGACTCACGATCTATCTGACGATATCACCATAGATAAATCTAAAAAACATACGATCGACGTGTTTGTTGATCGCTTCATTCTTAAAGATGACCGCTCTCAAATATTATCAAGACTGAGTGAGTCTGTAGAACTAGCTTTGAGAATGGGTGGAGGCTCGCTTATTTTAGAGTCTGTCATAGGAACCTCTACTAAGCCTACCGAAGTACTCTATTCAGAAAAATTTGCCTGTACAGATTGTGGGATCAGCTATCCTGAACCGGAACCAAGAACATTTTCGTTTAATAGTCCCATGGGAGCGTGCCCGAGCTGCAATGGGCTTGGCACACTAAACGAACACGAGGAGACTGAAGATGTTGATGAATCGCACGGCGAAGAGAAGCCTCTCTTTAATATCGTCGAGATTTGCCATGACTGTAATGGAGCTAGATTGCGAAAAGAATCACTTCATTTTTTTGTCGGTGGATCAAACATTAATTCTCTAGTCAGTCTTCCGATTAATGAACTTGAAAAATACTTTGATCATTGCCCACTTACTGGAAGAGAAAAAATGGTTGCCTCGCGTATCATTAAAGAAATCTCTAGTCGTTGTAGTTTCTTAAGCGATGTTGGAGTGGGTTACTTAAGTCTCTCCCGTTCAGCCAAAAGTCTTTCAGGAGGAGAAGCCCAAAGAATCCGACTTGCTTCACAAATTGGAAGTCAACTTGTAGGAGTTACGTATGTGCTTGATGAGCCTAGTATTGGCCTTCACTCAAGAGACAACCATAAACTCATTAAAATTCTAAAACGACTAAGAGATGCGGGTAACTCTGTTCTCGTGGTTGAACACGATCACGATACGATGGAGCACTCTGATTGGATCTTAGATATCGGTCCTGGAGCAGGAAGGCTCGGTGGAGAAATAGTTTCTCAAGGAACATTCGCAGATATTAAGAAAGATTCTAAAAGCGTTACAGGATTATTCCTTTCGGGTAAAAAATCAATCCCAGTACCCAAAAACAGAAAACTCACTGATCCAACGAAGCTCATCAAAATCGTTGGGGCTAATGATAATAATTTAAAAAACGTGTCAACCAATATCCCGGTTGGACTTTTCACATGCGTTACTGGAATTTCTGGCAGCGGCAAGAGCACTCTCATCATCGACACTCTTTATCCACTTATCGCCAAAGAAATTTATGGATCAGAAACTGCTAACATTAAAATAGATAAAATCTCTGGCATTGAGCACTTTGATAAAATTATTGATGTAGATCAATCTCCGATTGGCCGAACACCTAGATCCAATCCATCTACATATACTGGATTATTTAAATTCATTAGAGACCTCTTTGCTTCTCTTCCTGAATCAAAAATCAGGGGATATAAACCTGGAAGATTTTCTTTTAATGTTAAGGGTGGAAGATGTGAAAGTTGTGAGGGAGGAGGATTAAAACGAGTTGCAATGCACTTCCTTCCCGACGTTTTTGTAACGTGCGATACTTGTAAAGGGTCTCGTTACAATAGAGAAACTCTTGATATTAGATATAAAGGAAAATCGATTGCTGATGTTCTTGCGATGTCAGTAAGAGAGGCGCTTGAGTTTTTTGATGCGGTGTATTTTTTAAAATCTCGACTTAAAGTTCTCTGTGATGTGGGACTTGACTACATCAACCTGGGTCAGAGCGCGACCACACTTTCTGGTGGGGAAGCACAAAGAATTAAGCTCTCAAAAGAGCTCTCCAAAATAAGTACGGGAAAAACTTTATACATATTAGATGAGCCTTCAACGGGACTGCATTTTGAAGATGTTTCCAAATTAATTGAAATTCTTCTTAAACTTAGAGATCAAGGGAACACCGTCATAGTTATTGAACATAATCTCGACATCATTAAGAACGCTGACTGGGTAATCGACATGGGGCCCGATGGCGGCGCCGCGGGTGGTGAAATCATCGCGGCTGGAACTCCCGAACAAGTTTCAAAATCAAAAAAAAGTAGTACTGCCGAATTCTTGGCAAAAGTCCTATAGATTTTATTTTTAAAATTTTTGATAAAAAAAGACCCACTCTAGAATTTCCAAAGTGGGTTCTCTTAAATTGGATCTTTTTCGTAAGACAGCACAGAAAATAGCTCTGCTATTTTCCCATGTCCATCGCAAACTCAAATTTTGATTTTTACGAATGCGATAACGAATGCGTAAAGAACCAAGGATTCAATCAGTGCAAGACCGATGATCATTGGAACGAAAACCTTTCCTGATGCTGCTGGATTACGAGCAATACCATCAAGAGCTGCTGCTGCTGTTTTGCCTTGACCTAATGCGCCTCCGAAGGCGGCAATACCGATTGCGAGGGCAGCTGCTAGAGATGCATACTGATCGCCTCCTGTTGTTGCTGTTTCAGATGCCATAGCTACAGTGCTAAACATCATTGCTGTGAACGAACCCAATACTACTAACGCTTTTTTAAAGATCATGTTTTTTCCTTTCATTAATGATCGTGTGCAGTTGATAGAGAAATATAGACCATCGTCATCAAACAGAAAACGAAAGCCTGAACGAAAGCCACAAACAAGCCCAGCCCATAAAAAACTACAGGTAGAACCAATGGCACCAATTGACTGAAAATCCCAAGCACAACGTGATCGCCCATAATATTTCCTCGCAAACGAAGAGCTAAGGAAATCGGGCGAAAAATATGTGATGCAAGTTCGATAACGAGCATCAGTGGGGCCAGCCATAAAACAGGTCCTAAAAAATGTTTCAGATAACTGAGTCCATTGGCTTTTAAACCAGTGTAATTATAATAGAGAAACACAAAGAGACCTAAAGCAAGTGTAGTATTTAAATTATCTGTGGGCGGTAAAAAGCCTGGAATGAGCCCTAACAAATTGCATGAGAAGATAAATACGAAGAGCCCACCAATCACTGGAAAATAATGTTCTGCTTCGTGTCTGCTCATCACGCTTTCACAAAGCCCAAATAGACTTTCTGCAACGATTTCAAAAAAGTTTCTAAATGTTAGTTTTTTTTCAGGAACTAGGCCTTCATTTTTATTTTGTTGATAAGAAATGAGCTGCGCTCTAGCGATGATAGTTGTGATCATAAGCAGTGCAATCACAACAACAGTTGTCACCACGTGAATGGGCTGCTGTGTGAGCTCTGCTAGTTTGCTTAGCCAATTAAATCCATGCGAATCGTGCATTAACTTAAATCCTCTTCCATTTGTGCATCAATGCGGAACTCATCGGTACCATAAACAAAGTTCCGACGCCGAGTGCTAAAGCAAGGCCAAATTCATCTGTAGTTTGGATCATTCTCCAAATCGTTATTCCGAGTGTGAGGAACTTCAAGAAACCCCAAATAGCTGCCCCAACCGTGAAATCAATTTTTGAGTCTTCATCCGCCGTCATGACACGAATCAGATCAGCTATGAGTCTTGATAAAAAATATATGCTCGCTAAAGAAAGAAGACAAAATTCAATAAATACAAATAGATGCGCCAAATATTTTTGCTTTATTAAAAATAGTATAATTCCTGATCCAACTAGCAAATAGACTAAAGCTGAAACGACCAGTCGCTTAGTCCATTGATTGATTTGTTTTAAAGTCAGGCTCATTGATTTTTATTAACCCACTGCATAATTTTTAGTATTCCTAGAGTTAAACCAAACACTCCTGTAACTACACTGAGTATTTTTGGCAAACCTAAATAAATAAAACCTAAGTAACCCACGCCAACTCCACCTATTGAATAGCTTGTTAATAATGTAGAAACACCAACAAAAAGTTTCAATTGCTTGGCCCATTCATTTTCCTGATTTGAATTCACTTTTTATTGGCCTGTGGGGTACTTTTCTTTGCAAGACGCTCTTGAATTCTGGTGAGCTTGATCAGTATTACTTTTGGAGAAGCATAGGTTTGCTTAATAGACTCATAAATTTCTAATGCCTGTTCTAGTTTCTCTTGTTCTTCAAAAGCAGCCGCTCTTAAAAACTGAGCTTCAATTTGATTATCGCTTTTAGGGTATTTTTTAAAATACTCATTCAGTGCTTCGTGGGCTTTTGGGTAAATCTCATTTTTCTGTGATGCCCATGTCGTTAAGGTCTGTACCTTTTCAAAAAGTGCACGCTCTTCAATATGAGAGTTTTTATAAGCAGAAATTAATTCATTAAGTTCCTGAACAGCGAAATCAAATTTCTTAAGATAGTAAAAACTTTTTGCCACTCTAAACTTAAGCTCGACGGTCTCATTCATTGGAGGCGTTTCTGTTTTTTCGATATACTTAATTTGCTTTATAGCCTGATCGTAATCTTGAAGCTTTGAAAAATATATTTCAGCAATTTGTTTTTTTGCTTCAAATACGTTCTGACTTGGTTCAGCTAATCTAATGTAGAGAAGAAACTTCTCTATTGCCTCATTATACTGAGAAGTGAATAGCATTTGAGTCATTGCTGCACGAAACACTGACTGTAACCCTAGTTTTCCACCGGGATCAAGTCTTGTTACTTTCTCGTACTCCGTAACTGCAGCTGCATAACGACCTTCCTGCCATAGCTTTTCAGCTAGGACATAGTGCTTGGTACTTGTTTTAGATGAGCAATTGATAAGCCCAAACGAGAGAATAATAAAAAGAATTATTTTGATCTCTGTAAACATCTGCTTACGCGTCTGTGCTGAGTGCTGTTGCGGCGGCATCATCATCTGAGATGTACTCCATCGCTACTACTTTCTCTTCAGCATCTACATTCATGACTCTTACACCCTGAGTGTTTCTTCCTTGTTCAGAAATTTGCTCAACCATGACTCTGATCATTTGGCCTTTATCAGAAACAAGCATGACATTGTCTTTAGGTTTTACAAAACAAGTTGCTACGACTTTTCCATTCTTTTCCGTCGTCTTCATGGTGATAATACCTTTTCCACCACGACTTTGTTTTCTATACTCAGCAACTGGAGTACGTTTTCCATAACCAAATTCTGTGATGACTAGAATTTCTGAAGTTGAATCTTGCTCAAGAACTTCAAAACCAACCACGCTATCTCCTTCTTCAAGAGTAACGCCCTTAACGCCGTATGCAGACCTACCCATTGAGCGAACATCGTCTTCGGAAAATCTAATGCTGATTCCTTCACGCGTACAGATGAAGATGTCTTGTTTGCCGTTAGAAATCTTTGAGGCAATCAAATCATCTCCTTCTTCAATTGAAATTGCGATAACGCCAGCTTGACGGATGTTTTTAAATTCAGAAAGTGCTGTTTTCTTAATGATTCCTTTTTTAGTCACAAAAGTAATGAATTCATTTTCACTAAACTCAGTAACTGCGAGAGTTGCTTTCACTTTCTCACCTGCCTGGAGATTAAGCAGATTCACAATCGCGCGACCCTTAGCCACTCGAGACGCCTCAGGAATTTTGTAAACCTTTAGCCAATAAAGCCTACCTTTGTCCGTAATACAAAGGAGGTGTGACTTGTTTGTAGTTGAGTAAAATGATGTAACAAAATCTGTATCACCCATAGTAACTGCTTTTACGCCTTTACCACCGCGATTTTGAACCCTGAACTGAGCAGGATCAGATCTCTTAATATAACCCTGATGCGTAATTGTAACGAGAGTAGGAACATCATCAATAAGATCTTCGACATCTACATCTGAGTTTTCATTGATTGTGATCTGAGTGCGGCGCTTATCACCGTATCTTGTTTTAATGTCTACAAGGTCATTAGTGATAATTTCAAAAACAAGTGCATCACTCGACAGAATTTTCTTTAGTTCAGTGATCACTTTTAAGATCGCTTTATAATCGGCAATGATTTTATCACGCTCAAGACCTGTTAAGCGCTGAAGTCTCATTTCTAAGATCTCTTTTGCTTGTATCTCAGAGAGAGCAAATTTTTCAATTAATCCACGTCTTGCTGTATCTGGATTTTCTGCTGCACGAATAAGAGCTACAACTGCATCTAGGTTTTCAACAGCAATTTTTAAGCCTTCTAATACATGTGCTCGGGCCTCAGCTTTCTTGAGTTCATAGAAGGTTCTTCTTAAAACAACTTCTTTTCTATGCTCAACAAACGCCCAAATCATATCCTTTAGGTTGAAAACCTTAGGCTGATTATTATGAATCGCAAGTAGATTAACTCCAAAATTTTCTTGAAGTTGGGTCATACTATAAAGACGATTAAGAACAACATTACCGCTTTCGCCTTTTTTAATATCTACAACTACTCTCATTCCCGTACGATCAGATTCATCTCTTAGGTCTGAAATTCCCTCTAAGCGCTTATCTCTTACAAGATCTGCAATTTTTTCGATCAGACGCGCTTTATTTACTTGATAAGGGAGTTCCGTAATAATGATTTTTTCACGGTCATTCTTATGTGTTTCAATTTCTGCTTTTCCACGAATCGTTATTGAACCACGACCGGTATGGTAAATAACTTTAATATTATCTCCGCCATACATGATTCCTGCAGTTGGGAAATCTGGGCCTTTGACAAACTGTAATAAATCGTCTGTTTTAAGCTGTGGATTTTGAATCAGAGCAATAGTAGCTTCAACAACTTCTGTTAAATTATGCGGAGGTATGTTTGTTGCCATACCAACCGCAATCCCAGCAGACCCATTAATCAATAAGTTTGGAATTCGCGCTGGCAATACACTTGGCTCTTTTAATGAATCGTCGTAGTTTGGAGCAAAATCTACCGTTTCTTTTTCAAGATCTGCAAGAATTTCACTCGTGATTTTATCCATGCGTATTTCTGTGTAACGCATAGCCGCTGCAGAATCTCCATCGATTGAGCCGAAGTTTCCTTGCCCATCAATAAGAGGATATCTAAGAGAAAAGTCCTGAGCCATACGAACAATGGTGTCGTAAACCGCTGTATCGCCGTGTGGGTGATACTTACCAATCACATCACCGACAACCCGCGCTGATTTTTTGTAGGGTTTATCGTGAGTATTCCCTAAGTCATACATTGCATACAAAACCCTTCGGTGAACGGGCTTTAATCCATCGCGAACATCTGGAAGCGCGCGACCGACAATAACACTCATTGCGTAGTCGAGATAAGCACCTCTCATCTCATCTTCAATATTCACGTTCACAAAATTCTGCTCCGGTGGAGCTGGTGTTTGATTTTCACTCATAAATACTCTTTTCTTAAAAAGATCACCATCTATAAATCGAACTTGCCCAAGTAAAACCACTACCAAATGCCGCTGAGGCAACGAGCATTCCTGGTTTTAATTTTCCTTCTTTTACTGCGGTATCAATTCCCAAAGGAATTGTTGCGGATGTTGTGTTTCCGAAGCGCTCGATCGTATTAAAAATTTTCTCTTCTGGAATCCCAAGCACTTTTGCAGTTGCTTCGTTAATTCTGATATTTGCTTGGTGGAATAAAAACAAATCAATATCTGAAATTTTAAGGTTATTAAAATTAAGCGCTTCTTGTATTGCTTCTGGCATTCGCTTAACAGCGTGTACAAAAACAAGCTTCCCATTCATTTTCGGATGATCTTCGGTATTATTCATCATCGCTTGAGTCATTCGCTCTTGATACGCAGAACCAGGTGCCTGAAGCCAAAGTTCTTTTGCAAAACTTCCATCTGCATGAAGGTGAGAGGAGAGAATACATCTCTCTTTCGTTGGATCCTTTACATCAACAGCTTCAATTACAACTGAACCTGCGCCATCGCCAAATAAAACTGTAACATCTCTACCCGCGGTTGAAAAATCAAGCGCCTTAGACTGAATCTCACAAGCTGTAACAAGAATTTTTTTATACATCCCCATACGAATGAACGCATCTGCTTGAGCAATTGCATAAATAAATGAAGAACACTGCTGTCTCACATCAATTGCAGGAATTCCCGATAAACCTAACTTTGCCTGCAGAAAACAACCTGTTCCTGGAAATTCATGGTCTGGTGAAATCGTTGCACAAAGAATGAGATCGATTTCTTCTTTTTTAACTCCTGCGTTTTCAAGTGCTCTTTGACTCGCAATAAGTCCTAAGTCAGATGTTGCTTGGCTCTTATCAGCATAATACCGAGATCTTATTCCTGAGCGCTGAAATATCCATTCATCAGATGTATCCATGAACTTTACTAGGTCGTTATTTAAAACTTTATTCTCAGGTAAAAAGGAGCCCGATCCAATAATTCTTGATCTAATCATACGTCTAGATTCCTTACTCTTAACGCGTTTTCTTCAATGAACTGACGACGCGGCTCAACCGCATCACCCATCAAAAGTGAAAAAACAATATCTGCTGCCACAGCATCTTCAATTGAAACCTTAAGTAGGGTACGCTTCGTTGGATCCATTGTCGTTTCCCAGAGCTGTTCAGGATTCATTTCACCAAGACCTTTATAACGCTGAATATAGGCGCCTTGCTTTGCAATTTCTGTAATTGTTAAATAAAGATCTTCATGATCCGTCACCGTTGCTTCTAGTTTATCTTTTTTAAATATTGTAAAAGTACCAGATCCAATAGCATTCATGAGTTGGTGTTGCTTTAAAAGATCTCTCATTTCACTTGAATCTAAATAAGGTGCGTTGATTTCAGTTCTTTTAACAGCACCATGTACAGCAGTTTCAATAATTACCTTCCAGCCGCTATGTTCTTTGTCTTCTATGGTTAGGAATGATATTTCTTTGCCATAGGTTTTCATTAAGTCTTTGATTTCATTAAAAAGAGACTTCAGAGTGTCTTGGTTTTTAAATATATCTGAAGATACTTTTTTATAAACAAGTGAACGAATGACATCTGGGTCAATTCTTCTTGAAACCTTTTCTAATGATTTAGAAAACTTAGCTGATGCTTTGAGTGATGGGATTAAAAACTCATGGCCAATTTCTTTAGAACCAAGCTTTACTGTAATTCCTTCTAAACCCGCTGACAGTAAGTATTCACCTAAATCTTGTTCGTTTCTTAGGTATTGCTCTTTATTTCCTCGCTTAAGTTTAAATAACGGCGGTTGAGCAATGTAGAGATAGCCTTTTTCAACAACCTCGCGCATTTGACGGTAAAAGAAGGTAAGTAAGAGAGTACGAATATGACTTCCATCGACGTCGGCATCAGTCATAATCACAATTTTATGATAACGAACCTTAGCCACATCAAAATCTTCTTTTCCAATTCCAGCGCCAAGTGCTGTAATTAAAACCTTAATTTCTTCAGATGAGAGCATTTTATCAAAGCGCGCTCGCTCAACGTTGAGAATTTTACCTTTAAGTGGGAGTACAGCCTGGTTTTTTCTTGAACGACCTTGTTTTGCAGAACCACCTGCTGAATCCCCCTCAACAATAAAGAGTTCACATAGTGCCGGATCGCGCTCTTGGCAATCAGCCATTTTTCCTGGAAGCCCACCCATATCAAGAGCAGTTTTTCTACGAGTGAGCTCTTTTGCCTTTCTTGCAGCTATTCGCGCAAGTGCAGAGTCCATTGATTTCTGAATGATTTTCTTTGCAATTGCAGGATTCTGCTCGAAAAACTCTCCCAGTCTTTCATAAACCATTGTATTAACTAAACCTTCAACTTCACTATTTCCTAATTTAGTTTTTGTCTGACCTTCAAATTGTGGCTCAGGAACTTTTACACTAACCACACAAGCAAGACCTTCACGAATATCTTCACCCGTAAGTGTTTCTTTAAAGTTTTTACTTAGACCTGAATCATTTAAATATTTATTCACTACACGCGTGAGGGCAGTTTTCATTCCAGAAACGTGAGTTCCACCTTCAACAGTGTTGATGTTATTAGTGTAGGAAAGAATAGTTTCTGAGTAGGAATCATTCCACTGCATCGCAATTTCCATCGCAACGTTATCTTTTTCTTGAGCAATACTAATAGCTTTGTCATGAAGTGGGTGTTTTGATTTATTAAGATAATTAACAAACGCAACCAAACCACCTTCGTAAAAGAACTCTAATGGTTTTTGCTCCGAGGATCTTAAATCTGTAAGAATGATTTTTAATCCACGGTTTAAAAATGCAAGCTCTCTAAAACGTGTCGCAAGAGTGTCTGCATTATATTCTCTTAATGGGAAAATTTCTGCATCTGGTTTAAATGTGGTTTTAGTTCCACGACCGTCTGTTTGTCCTACTTCTTTTAATGCGTATTTTGGAGTGCCCCTCTCAAAGAGCTGTTGGAAAACTTTTCCATTTTGTTTCACTTCTACCTGCAAAAACTCTGAGAGAGCGTTGACGACAGCCGCACCCACTCCATGTAGACCGCCTGAAACCTTATACGCTCCACCTTCTTCATTAAACTTTCCACCTGCGTGGAGCTTCGTCATAACAACTTCAACTGCAGAAATTCCTGATGAGTGCATTCCTGTTGGAATTCCACGGCCATCATCTTCAACAGTGATGCTGTTATCGGTGTTAATAAAAATTGAAATATTTTTTGCGTGTCCCGCCAAACACTCATCTACTGAGTTATCAACGATTTCATAAACAAGGTGATGCAGACCACGTATAGCTGTGTCCCCAATATACATTCCCGGTCTTTTTCGAACCGCTTCAAGACCTTCTAAAACCTTAATTTTATCTGCCGTATATTCAGTATTTGTAATCGATGTTTGAGCCATTAAAAAATTCCTAAATCTTCGGGTTGAATTTTACCTTCTCTCACCTTAAATCCAGATCTGACTCCAGTTAGATTTTCTGTAGTGGTTACAAAGGCTTGTAATCTCAAAGATTGCAAATAACTTAGCAGGAATTGGCGTCTTTCTAAATCTAATTCTGAAGAAAAATCATCCAGGAGAAGGACTGGTTTTATGCGTGTTGTTATTTGATAATTTTCTATTTCTGCTAGTTTCAATGAAAGAAGTACTGATCTTACTTCTCCTTGAGAAGCTCGGCCTTTAAGTGCTGCAAAATCAGTTCTAAAATTCCATTGGTCGCGGTGTGCGCCAACCAGAGTTGAGCAGATCCGTAATTCTGCTGATCTTTTTTTAATTAAAACAGCATTAAGCCTATTTTGGTAATCTGCGTTATTCCAACTCACAGGTGTCCCATATAACGCTAATTTTTCATGATCTATGCCACCTAGGGTCATTTCTATAAAGACCGGAAGTTGCTTGTTTCCTGAAATTTCCCCTAGTTTTCGATTTAAGACCGGAATCATTCTATTGAGCCAATGCACCCGGTAGCCCGTAATCTCTGCAGAGAGACGTAAGAGCGGGGCTGTAAATGAATTTAAAAGATCTTCGTCAATTGATTGGTACTGGTCTTGTTGTTTCAGTAGTTTGTTTCTCTGATCAACGAGAGATGTGAAGTTTTTTAGTAGCACCCAATACTCTAAGTTTTCTGCCGCAATTGCGTGGTTCAAATAAGTTCTTCGGATCTTTGGGTCGCCTTCAATAATTTCATGATCTGCGGGATTAAAACTAATCGCATAAAATCCAAGTCTGCTGGGAGAACTTAATTCTTTTAAATATTGAATTTTACTCTTTGCTGATTTTCCATTGATTGAAACACCAATAGTCGATCTTCCAGATGGAGTTGTTCCAATGGTTGCTCTGAGTGTTTCTGACCAAAGCGTACTACCTTCTGAATGAGTTAAGTCTCCTTCTATATTGGAGTTTACTTTCCCATATTGAATAAGATCTTTAGATTGAGTTGTTCTAAAAGACTCAAGACTAGATAAGAATTTAATTCCTTCAAGTATACTTGTCTTTCCTTGACCGTTAAATCCAACGATAAAATTTAAATCAGAATGAAACTCTATCTCTGCTTCTGAAATATTTCTAAAAGCAGTGAGACGGAGTTTTTGTAGTTTCATTACACACGCATTGGCATAATAACATAAGTATGGTTTTTACTATTAATGCCTTGAATGATTCCAGGACTTGATTTGTCTTTAAAAGAAAATTCAAGCTCATTAGAATTAATTGAAGGCAAACAGTCGAGCATGTATCTCGCATTAAAACCAATATCTATCGCTTCTCCCTGATATTGAGCTGGAAGCTCTTCAACAATAGCTCCTAGATCTGGATTTGTTGCCTGGATTACCACTAGGTTTGGTTTAATACTGAGTTTGATTCCTTTACTTCTTTCATCTGCAAAAAGAATAACTCGTCTTAATGCACTTAAAAATTGTTGTGTGTCTAGTTTTACAGATCGATCGACAACTTTAGGAATGACTTGTTTATAATCAGGATATTCTCCGTCAATGAGTTTTACAAAAAGATACGTCTCTCTAGAGTTTAAAAATAAGTATCCCTTATCAAAGGCTAACGAAACTGGTTCTACAGATTTCTCAATAACCTTTTTTAGCTCTTGTAATCCTTTTCTAGGAATAATGAATCCCTTTTTCAGATCAGGTGCTTTTAAGAATATCTCTTGATCAACATAAGATAGGCGATGTCCATCTGTTGCAACCATTCTTGTTAAACCCGCTGTAGTTTGTTCTACAAATACACCGTTTAAATTATATCTAGCTGCGTCTGAAGAAACTGCAAACGCCGTTTTATTAATCATGTCGATCAAGGCTTCATTTTTTACTTGGAAATATCCTCGTTCTTTAAATTGAACCATTTGAGGAAATTGATCTGCTGGAAGACTCACAAGATCTGCTGTTGATTTTTCTTGAATGATCTCAACCCAATTATTTGTTTTTTTCTGAATGGTGACTGGTTTTGGTTTGTACTCTCTGATGATTTCTAGAAACTGTTTAGATGGAATAGTGATCTTTCCATTGAAGTCAGAATGAACGGGTAGGGTGATGGTCATTCCTACTTCCAAATCAGTAGCTGATAAAGAAAGCTTTCCATCATCAACTTGGCAAAGAACGTTACCTAAAATAAGAACGGTATTCTTTTTTTCTACAACGGACTGTAAAGACTGGAGTGCTGAAAGCAACTCTGGCTGATCTACTGTAAACTTCATTTGGTTGATCCCTCCCCTAGAGAGTTATTCACTATCAAACTTATAAGAGAGAGAAAAGAAGAGTTATATATATAAAAGTAGTAGTAGTAGTAGGTAATGTGGAACAGTGGATAACGTGATAGGACACTGATTACAAAAGACAAATTCAATTTCCTCACCCTGAATAACCAGTGGTGAATAAAAATAAAAAATAGTGAGTAACTCTTTTAACGCAAGACACCACAACTTACCACATAGATTTTCACCATGAATTTGTGAATAAGAAGATTAAAATAATATTAACCCACTGAGTTAACAGTGAATAACTCTCATTTTTGTTAATAATACTGTGAATAGCGTATGATGAGCTTGTGAAGTACAATGATTAAAACTGTATTAAGCCACAAAACAATTCACAAAATTTTCTACTTTAAGAAATCTTAGATAGAGGATTGAATTGCTGTAACAATTCGGTTGAGCTCAGGGTCTGTTTCAACAGAGTCTGCGATTCTTTTTACTGCATGAATGACTGTTGAGTGATCTCTTCCGCCAAAAAACTTCGCAACTTCTTGATAAGTCAGAGGTGTGTATTTTCTAATTAAATACATTGCAATGTGTCGTGCAGAAGCAATATTTTGTGTTCTCTCTTTAGATTTTAAATCTTGAACACGAATATGAAAATATTTAGCTACAGCTGCCTGAATTTGTTCAACACTAGATTCTGGCGTTTCCTCAGGAAGACGAATTTGGAGTAGATTTTTTGCCATTTCCAAAGAGATCTCAGTCCCCGTAAGTGCAGCATCTGCTTGAAGTTTTACAAGGAACCCCTCAAGTACGCGAACGTTGCCTTTTACATGGGTTGCGATGAGTGTTGCAACTTCATCTGGCAAATAAAGATCATCTCGCTCTGCTTTAGCTTTTAAAATTGCAATACGTGTTTCGATTTCAGGCGGCTGAATGTCAGAAACTAAGCCCATCTCAAAGCGAGTGCGGATACGCTCTTCCATTTCACGAATGTCTTTAGGTGGACGGTCACTCGTTACAACAATTTGCCTACGAGAGGAATAAAGGGCGTTAAAAGTGTGGAAAAACTCTTCTTGGATTGCTTCTTTTCCAGCAATAAACTGAATATCATCAATGAGTAAAACATCAAAAGAGTCACGCCACTTTCTTCTGAATGCGGCCATATCTCCTTTATCTTTAATCCCCACAATCAATTCATTTCCAAACTGTTCGGCGGAGACATACTGAACTTTTGCGTTCTTTTTTTGACTAAGAACGTAGTTTCCGATTGCATGAAGTAAGTGGGTTTTGCCCAGTCCAGGAGAAGAATAAATAAAAAGGGGGTTGTACTGAGCCCCAGGTTTTTCTGCTACTGCAACAGCCGAGGCATGAGCAAATTGGTTGCTTGAACCAACGACAAAAGTATCAAAAGTGTAACGGTCATCTAGAACACGACTCTGAGTAGAAAAAGATGTAATTTTAGGTTCAGAATGAGCATCCTTCGAAAGGAGAACCTCAGCAGTTTTTGGTTCAAAAGGAGCAGTGTTTGTGTTGATTTCTGAATTTTGAACAAGAGAAATTTTACATTTACTTCCTGTTATTTGTTCAAGAGCAGACTCGATTCGATCTTTGAAGTTTCTGATCACATAGTCATATTGAGTGGGGGTAGTTGCAAAAAAAGAAACATGAATTTCGCCGCCCTCTGTAGTCATTTCATTCCAAACAAGAGGTTGAACCCATGCCTTGAGAAGTCCAGAAGAGCCATAAGACTTTTCCAACAGTTCGTAAGCCGATCGCCAGACAATTGGCCAATCTTTATTTTCTTCAGAATTAAATGTTCTCATAAAGCAGAACTTCAGTCGGTAGCATGGGCTGAATTTCTTGACAATGACTTGTGTGTGAAGTAATTCCAATTCCACTTTATGAAAAGAACTTACCAACCCAGTCGTACAAAAAGAGCTCGCACCCACGGTTTCCGCGCCCGCATGAAAACAAAAGGCGGAAAAAAAGTAGTGAAAAGACGCCGCGCTCGAGGCCGTAAGCGTTTAGCCGTTCGTGTTGCGAGTAAATAACTCATATCGCTTAGTTAATCGTGTTGAATTTCTTCGCTTTTTTGATGGAGCGGAGGTTTTTCGCTTGAGTTATTGTACGATCTTTAAAAAAAAAAACGAAATTGGACATTATCGTCTTGGAATTACACTGAAGGCCAAGGGGAGCTCTGTAGAGCGTAATCGCGTTAAAAGAACGATTCGTGCTTCGTTTAATACACTCAAGGGATTACTTGGGAGCAATGACTATAATGTGGTAATACCCGCGTATAAGAAAATAGATCGTCATTACATTAAAGGACTGCGTGTTAATTTGGTTGAAGCATGGCCTAGTCGCCATTTTAAAAAGTAGCATTCGATTTTATCAATGGATTATTTCTCCTGCGATTCACACACTTCTTGGCGCTGGAAACGGATGCCGCTTTGAAGAGAGTTGTTCGCACTACTCCTTTAGAATGATTGAAGAAAAAGGACCTATCGCAGGAACGTGGTTGGCTATTAAACGAGTATCAAGCTGTCACCCATATACATCTAAGAAACTAAGGAGCTATCAACATGGATAAACGAACATTAGCTATCATCGTAATTTCAACGGCAGTGTTTCTAGGTTGGCAGAAATTTTATGTTGAACCAAACGCACAAAAGGCAGCAGTGGAAGCAGCCCAAGTCCAATCAGCACCAGCAGCCATAGCAGCACCAAAAACAGAAAATCAAGTAACAACAAAAAAAACGTTAACACTGGATTCATCACAGGCAAGAATTGAAACTCCAAATTCTTCTTACTGGGTTTCAAACTGGAAGCTCAATCAATACAAGACATCTATTGCAAACGATTCTGCACAAATAGATCTAAAATCTGTAACTAATTTTGATGAGTCGATTCAAATTGCATTAGATGATCAAGAATATTCTTATCTACCCACAGTTCTCGGAAGCCTCACACAGACTGAAAAGGGAAGTGTTTGGACTTATGAAGATACAAACTTAAAAATAACTCGTGAACTCACTCCCAATAGCGGCGTTCTTAACGCAAAAATTAAAGCTGAGTTTAAGGGTTCAAAAAAACCAAAGTTTTTATTCGTTCTCTTAAAATCACAGCTAGTAGAAAAAGATGAAGAAGAGAGAGACAGGCTTCTTGCGATGTGGACAGGAGATAAAATTGAAAGATTCCATCTCAACGACACCATTGAAGTAAAAGAGTTTCCACTTGCGACAAAATGGATTGCAGGTATTGGACATTATTTTTTAGTTTCAATTGTTAATGACAGCTCAATCACAGCGCGTGGACTCATTCAGCCCATGGGTGGAAAAGCCGCTCAGGCAGGACTTGTATTCCCTATTCAAGGCAATAGTATTGAGATTCCACTTAGAGTTTATTTTGGACCAAAAGATCTTATGGCACTAAGAGCTTTTGAACCCACCCTTGATCACACGGTCGACTTTGGAATGTTTACTGTAGTTGCATACCCACTTCTCAGGGTGATGAATTGGCTTTATTTATTTACAAAGAACTACGGATTAGCGATTATTTTCTTAACGATTCTGATTAAGATCATAACCTATCCTCTTACTTATAAAAGCATGAAAAGCATGAAAGAAATGGCGAAACTTCAGCCACAAATCGAAAAATTAAAGAAAAAATATGAAAACGACAAAGAAGCTCTGAACCGAGAAATGCTCTCGCTAATGAAAACCAGTAATGCAAACCCAATGATGGGATGCATTCCGATGTTAATTCAGATGCCGGTATTTTTTGCGCTCTATCAAGTTTTGTATAATTCGGTAGAGCTCTATCAGACGCCATTCTTCTTTTGGATTCGTGATTTGTCTGTGAAAGATCCTCTATATATTACCCCTGTGCTTTTGACAGGATCAATGTGGCTTCAGCAGAAGATGACGCCGACTACATCCACCGATCCAGTTCAACAGAAAATGATGCAATTCATGCCGGTTATTTTTGGAGCAATGATGGTGACTCTTCCATCTGGATTAACGCTTTATATGTTAACAAACGCACTCGTTAGCATCATACAGCAAATGGCGCTCAATAAAAAACTGGGACCTAATCAACAGCCAGTAAAGGCATAGGGTTTGTGCACGGTAAAAGTAATTACTTTAACGAAGACACAATTGTTGCACTCTCGGGAGCATTAGGCGGCGCAATTGCAACAGTTCGTTTTTCAGGTAAGAATTCTTTACAAATATTATCAAAACTAACAGGGAAGAGCACTCAAGAGTTTATTCCTAGAGTTGCAACACGCTCTAATCTCTTCAATCAGAATAAAAACAAAATAGATGACTCAGTTGTCGTTTTTTTTCAAAATCCTAATAGTTTTACAGGGGAAGATTCTGTAGAGATTTCAATTCACGCGAGTGCATATATTGCACAAACACTCATCTCAGAGATTATAAAGCTTGGAGGAAGACAGGCTCTCCCAGGAGAGTTTTCTTTCCGCGCAGTAAGATCTGGGAAAATCACACTTGACCAAGCGCAAGCCATTCCAGAGCTTATTGAGTCCAAAAACCAAACAGCAGCAGAGCTTGCGCTCGAAAAAATGAGTGGATTACAGAATAAATGGGTCAAAGAGGTATCAGCACAGTTGAGACAGTCTGCAATGCTTTCAGAAATTGGCATTGACTTTTCCGACCAGGATATTGAAGAGCTCGAACTAAAAAGACTTAAAGAACAAGTTAAAGATATTCTCCCTAAGCTAGAGCAAGTTGAAAAAAGCTTTGAAAGAGGAAAACAAATTCAAAACGGCGTACCAACAGCAATCATAGGTATGCCAAACGCAGGTAAGTCGAGTTTTTTTAATCTCCTTCTCGGTGAGGACCGTTCCATTGTTTCTGAAATTGCAGGAACAACAAGAGATGTCGTACGTGAATCGATTACTTTAAAAAACGAGTCAAAAAGCGCAACACTTAGACTCTCAGATACAGCAGGTATTAGAAAAAGTGTTGATCAAATTGAATCTCTAGGAATTGAAAAATCAAAAAATGCAGCAAGTGAATCAGAGCTCGTAATTTGTGTTGTGGACTCCAAAAATCCAGAGATAAACCAAGTTAAAAAGATTTTAGAAGATATAACTCAAGTAAATAAAAGGGTAGTTATCGTTTTAAATAAATCCGATTTAGTGAATAAAGAAGAATGTAAAAAACTTTTAGAATTGTTTAGTAACATCTGTACTATTGAGCCAGTATTTGTTTCATCACAAACAGGCAGGGGTATTGATGAGGTTATCTCGGTTATCTTAAAAGCAATCTCAGATAAGGTTATCCGGGCTCCAGGAGAACTAGTGTTGACGCATATTAATCATTTGAATGCTATTCGCCAAAGTAAAGAAGACCTCAGGCGAGCAATAAACGCACCCGAATACGAACTTTTTGCTGCGGATATTAGACAGTGTTTGGCACACTTATCAGGACTTATTGGTGAAACAAGTACAGATGATATATTAGGAAAATTATTTTCAGAATTTTGCATAGGAAAGTGAGAAGAAAATGTCTAAAGAAATTAAAAAAATTGGTGTTTTAGGGGCTGGACAAATGGGAGGCGGAATCGCACAGGTTTCTGCTCAGGCCGGATACGAAGTTATTCTTGCTGATATTAGTTTGGAAGTGGCAACCCAAGGTAAGTCTAAGATTGAAGCCCATTTGAAAAAACAGGTAGAAAAACAAAAAAATACAGAGAATGATTTGAAAAAAATTCTCTCACATATTACGCCTGGCCTTGGGATTGAGTCGTTTAATGATGTAGACCTAGCAATTGAAGCAATTGCAGAAATTCCTACGCTTAAGTTTGAAACCTTCAAAAAACTTGACGAAGTCTGTAAGTCTTCAGCAATTCTTGCTTCAAATACTTCTTCAATCAGTATTACGGAGATTGCTGCAAAAACTAAGCGCCCCGAACAGGTGGTTGGAATGCATTTTATGAATCCAGTTCCTGTGATGAAACTTATTGAAGGAATCAAGGGTATTCAAACCTCTGATGAGACATTTGCGGCAATTCGATCTGTTTCAGACAAAATGGGAAAAACAGTTGTTGTGTCAAAGGACTTTCCTGGTTTCATTGTGAATAGGATTCTTATGCCCATGATCAACGAGGCTGCAACAGTCGTTCATGAAGGAATAGCCTCTGTTGAAGATATTGATACAGCAATGAAGCTAGGTACAAATCAACCCATGGGTCCACTTGCTTTGGCTGACTTTATTGGTCTAGATACTTGTTTAGCTATTATGAACGTGCTGCACGAAGGCTTGGGTGATACAAAATATAGACCATCACCACTTTTAAAGCAGTATGTTGCGGCAGGTTGGTTGGGGAAAAAAACTGGAAGAGGCTTTTATCAGTCATGAGTAAAACAGGTTGGCCAAATTTAGACGAATCTCAAAAAATGATTCAAGAACAGGTAAGGGCATTAGCAAAAGCTAAAATAGCTCCAGTTGCTAAAGAGTTAGATGAGACGGGCCGTTTTCCAACAGAAATCATTGCAGAAATGTCCGAGATGGGACTCATGGGAATGATGGTTGAGGAAAAATGGGGTGGAGCAGGGATGGATACGGTTTCCTACGCGATTGCGATGGAAGAAGTTTCTGCGGCATGTGCATCCACAGGTGTGATTATGTCCGTGAACAACTCCCTTGTTTGCGCGCCTATTGCAAAGTTTGGTAGCGACATACAAAAAGAAAAATATTTAAAACCACTTGCTCAAGGTAAAAAACTTGGCTGTTTCGCTCTTTCTGAGCCAGGCCACGGATCTGATCCAGCAGGACTAAAAGTTAAAGCGACAAAAACACAAGGTGGTTACACCATCAGTGGAACTAAAAACTGGATCACCAATGGCAAAGAGGCAGATTACGCAATTGTATTTGCAACGACAGATCCCGCTTTAAGACACAAGTCTATCTGCGCATTCATTGTAGATACCAAAGCAAAAGGTTTTGTTGTTTCTAAGTTAGAAGATAAACTTGGAATTACTGCTTCTTCAACAGCACAGCTTTTTTTCGATGATGTATTCGTTTCTGACGAATGTTTACTAGGTAAAGAAGGCGAAGGATTCAAAATCGCCATGACTACACTTGATGGCGGTCGTATCGGAATTGCCTCTCAAGCCCTAGGAATTGCAAGGTGCGCATTTGATGCATCTAAGAAGTTTGCTTCAGAACGTGAACAATTCGGTGCCCCAATCGCAAAGCTTCAGGCCATTCAGTTTTTCATTGCAGAAATGGCGTTAAGACTCCAAGCCGCGCGCCTCCTCACTTGGCATGCGGCTGTTAAAAAAGATGCAGGAGAGCCGTTTACCAAGGAAGCTGCGATGGCAAAGCTTTCTGCATCTGAGGCGTCTAACTATATTACAGACAAAGCGATTCAAGTTCATGGTGGCTACGGATACACAAAGGAATATGTTGTTGAACGTAACTTTAGAGATGCAAGAATTACTGAGATTTACGAAGGTACATCAGAAATTCAAAGACTTGTGATTGCAGCCCAAGAGTTGGCTAAGGATTAAAATAATTATGTCTTTTGAAAAAGAGCTACAAAACTGGGAGAAGAAGGTAAAGGAATCCGAAAAAAAGGTTCCACCTCGTAATGTCCCGTTCACTACGATTAGTGATATGGAGCTTCCTCTTCTTTCTACTCCGAAGGATTTAGATGAAATCGGATTTGATTACTTAAAAGATTTGGGATTCCCAGGAGAATACCCTTATACACGCGGTGTTCAAAGTAACATGTATAGAGGCAAGCTCTGGACGATGAGACAGTTTGCTGGATTCTCTTCACCTGCAGAAACCAACAAAAGATTTAAGCTACTACTTGCACAGGGACAAACCGGTTTATCAACAGCGTTTGATATGCCAACACTCATGGGTTACGACGCTGATTCACCTAAGGGGCAAGGCGAAGTCGGTAAGTGTGGCGTCTCTATCTCTTCAATTGAAGACATGGAAGAGCTCTTCGTAGGCATTCCATTGGGAGAAGTCACAACTTCAATGACAATCAATGGTCCTGCGATTGTCATTCTCGCCATGTACTTTGCACTTGCTGAGAAAAACGGTGTTCCCAAGGAGAAAATCCGCGGAACTCTTCAAAATGATATTTTGAAAGAATACATTGCACAGAAAGAGTGGCTCTTTCCCATTCGTCCTGCAGTGGCACTAGTTACTGACACGATTGAGTTTGGTACTGAGCACTATCCAAATTGGAACACAGTGAGTATTTCGGGCTATCATATTAGAGAAGCTGGGGCGACGGCTGTACAGGAACTTGCGTTTACTCTCGCAGATGGTCTTGGCTATGTAGAAGAATGCATGAAGCGCGGAATGGATATTGATGAGTTCGCACCCAGACTTTCATTCTTTTTTGATATTCATAATGATTTTTTCGAAGAAATTGCGAAGTTCAGAGCGGCTCGAAGAATATGGGCAAAGCTCATGCGCGAGAAGTACAAGGCTAAGAATCCAAAGTCTTGGATGCTGAGAACCCATGCGCAGACTGCTGGCGTATCTCTCACGGCACAGCAACCCTTCAATAATATTGTCAGAGTAGCAATCCAAGCACTTGCTGGCGTCTTAGGCGGAGTAAATTCATTACATACAAATTCAATGGACGAAACACTGGCTCTCCCAACAGACGAGGCTGTGATGATCGCGCTTCGTACACAACAAATTATCGCAGAAGAAACGGGAGTTGCTCACGTAGCGGATCCATTGGGTGGTTCTTATTTTATCGAATCACTTACCCACCGAGTAGAAAAAGAAGCGATGGACTACATCAATAAAATATACGAAATGGGTGGGATCGTAGAGGCTGTCGAAAAAGGATATCCACAGGCAGAAATTGCAAATTCTGCTTATCGCTTCCAACGTCAAATGGAGACTAATGACAAGGTCATGGTAGGAGTAAATAAATATAAAACAATCGAGGCCAAGCGCACGATGGATACACTCTATATTGACCGCTCGGTAGAGAAGAAGCAGGCTGATAAAGTGAAGGCACTCCGAGCAAGACGAGACAATGCAAAATGGCAGAGCTCGATCGATCAAGTGAAGAAAGATGCAGAAGCAGGCAAGAACATGATGCCATCCATCATCGAAGCTGTTAAAAATTACGCAACACTCCAAGAGGTTTGTGATACTTTAAGAGGCGTTTACGGAATCTATAGAGACGTAGGAAGCTTTTAATGTCAGAAAAAAAAGATCAATCCAAAATCCGAGTACTGATTGCTAAGCCAGGGCTAGACGGACATGACCGTGGAGCGAAGGTGATTGCGCGCGCACTTAGGGATGCAGGATTTGAGGTTATCTATACAGGGCTTCATCAAACTCCAGAAATGATTGTGAGAGCGGCAATCGATGAGGATGTTCAGGTGATTGGAATGAGTATTCTCTCTGGTGCACATAACGTCCTTGTTCCTGAAGTGATTTCTAATGTTAAAAAAGCCGGCATGAAAGACGTTCTTTATCTTGTGGGCGGCATCATACCAGAAGAAGATATTGATGGTCTAAGAAAAATGGGAGTTCAGATGGTCTTTACTCCTGGAGCAAGCCTCAATGAAATTATCGACTACATCAATAAGCACGCTCCTCAACGAAAATAAGATTTATCGAAACCTGTTCTGGGTTTTATTCTCCCTGGCACTCATTTTTTTATTCTTTGATACAGCGGATAATGGTCATGACTTCGTTGTTATGTATAGAGCTGCATCGTCTTACCTTCATCATGAGCCGATCTACTCTATAGAGCGAGATGGTGGAATGGTGTTTAAATATCCACCTTGGTGGATATTTTGTTTCATTCCTTACGCATTATTTCCTTTATCAGTAGCAAAGGCGCTTTGGGCAGCGACGAATGTGGGAAGTTTAGTAAGCATTTTCTTTAGTTTAATGCGGCTTGGGTTTTCTTTCTTCTCGGTTTCTGTTTCAGTGATGGCATTTTGGGGAATTTGGGCAGTTCATTTTATCGATGGCCAAGTAGAGGTACTAGTTTTAGCGCTCGTTCTATTTTTACTTGAAAAGCTTAATAATAATAAACTTCCAAAATATGCAGCAGGAATTGTTTATCTTATGTCAATTAAGGGTCCGTCGATTCTTGGTGCTTTTGGTGTATTTACTAAGAAAAATATTTTAAAAGTAGGATCAATCTTTTTTATAGTTATCAGCACAGTAACTTTGATCGCCTCTCTCACTACAACTCATGGAATGAATATTATGAGTGATTGGAAAGATGCTGCAAGCTCAGGTTCTCAAGCACTTGAACCGGGTAAGGCAGTGCTTGGAAGAGATAACCAAGGAATTCCAGCAATGGTTCACCGAGTGAATGGCTCGTTTTCTGCTCATGCTCTTCCTGAGCTAGGAGTGAATGGAATTGTATTTGTGTTAGGAGCCGTGGTTGCTCTTTATTTATTTTCAGGACTCAGTCTTATTCCACGTACGTTTTTTTGGTTAGCGGCTGGAGTTGTCCTTCATCCACTCGCTTGGTTTCATTTATTTGTATGGTGCCTACCTCTTACGGTCTATGTCGTTGATCGAGCTGGCAAAAGAGAGGTAAACGAAATTTGGTTTTGGTTCCCTCTATTATTAGGTGCTGTAACCGCTCGAACTTTGGGTTCATTTGGACAGTCTCTTGAGTTCTATTCATTTAAGTCACTAGTTGTTTGTACTGGGCTTGTTTGGTTTTCTATTAAGTCATCAGCCTTGACTCAAAGTAACCCTAGACATATTTAAAAGTAATGACTCACCAAGAAGCGTTCTCCCTTATTAAAGACAAAAAAGCTCTTCTCATAGACGTTCGTGAACTAGATGAAGTGAGCGAAGGCATGGCTGAGCCTGCAACTTGGTTTTCTCTCTATGAAATGGAAGAAGGCAATCAAAAGTATGAAGACTTCTTAAAAGTGTTAGATAAGTCTAAAGAGATCATCCTCTACTGTAGATCTGGCCGAAGATCTGGAATGGCTGCACAAATGCTAACTGAAAAAGGGTTCAAGGCTACAAATCTGGGTGGTTTTGATGACTGGGCAGAGGCAGGCCTCCCCGTTCGTAAGGGACCTTGAAGCTATATTTGACACAACCTATAAAAATCGTTAGACCATCTCCACGATCATGGAACATTTTGATGTCATAGTAATTGGTGGTGGGCATGCAGGGACAGAGGCTGCTCATGCTTCTGCGCGCATGGGTACGAAAACCGCCCTCATCACTCTTGATCAAACTCGTATTGGTTTTCTTTCTTGTAATCCAGCAGTTGGCGGACTTGCAAAAGGCCAGCTCGTAAAAGAAATCGATGCACTCGGTGGACTCATGGGAATCAACACCGACAAAACAGGTATCCAATTCAAAAGACTAAACGCATCTAAGGGCCCCGCCGTTAGATCGTCTCGAGCACAGTGTGATAAAAAAAGATACGCACAAGAGATGCAAAAAACGCTTAAAATCACAGAAAATCTAACCATTTTGGAAAATGAAATTTCTGGACTCGTGCTAGAAAAAAGTAAAATTACAGGAGTCACTTTAAAAGACGGAACAAAAATAAATACTTACTGTGTAATAATAACCTCGGGAACTTTTCTTCAAGCCATCATGCACATGGGCGAAGAAAAAACCGAAGGCGGTAGAGTAGGCGACAGATCTTCAAAAGATTTAAGCGCAGACTTAAAAAACCTGGGCTTCAAACTTCGTAGACTGAAAACAGGTACTCCGCCTCGCTTAGACAAAGATTCTATTGATTGGGCGGGTCTTGAGTCTCAGACAGGCGATATTAAACCAATTCCATTTAGTTTTTATATAAAATCGCTTCCTTTCCCTGTTTTATCGCAGGTGAGCTGTTTTATTACTCATACTAATGAGAAGGCACATGAGATCATTGTTAAAAACTTATTAAGATCACCTATGTATTCTGGCCAAATTACAGGAATTGGACCTAGATACTGCCCCTCTATTGAAGATAAAGTAAAACGGTTTAGTGATAAGCGCTCCCACCAGCTATTCTTAGAACCCGAAGGCCTGGATGTGCCTGAAATCTATGTAAATGGAATTTCGACATCCCTACCCCGCGACGTTCAAGATGAATTTGTTCATAATATCAAAGGCTTAGAAAGAGCTCGATTTTTAAAATATGGATATGCGGTAGAATACGATGCTGTCGATTCTAGGCAACTCAAGAGAACTCTTGAGTCTAAGGATATTGAAGGCTTGTTTTTCGCGGGTCAAGTAAACGGAACATCTGGATATGAAGAGGCGGGTGCACAGGGAATCATTGCGGGCATCAATGCATCTCTTAAGGCAAGCTCGCTTGATCCGTTTGTTCTTGAGAGAAACGATGGTTATATAGGTGTGCTCATCGATGACCTTACTTTGATTGGTTCAGATGAACCATATAGAATGTTTACTTCAAGAGCGGAGTACAGACTTTTGCTCCGAGAAGACAATGCAGATCAAAGGCTCTCTGAGAAGGCTTGGAAAATAAAGATTCTTAATGATGATAAATTCGCGATTTTCAATCGTAAAATGGATGAGTTAGCCAAATGGAAGAAGTCGGCGGCAGAATCGTTCTTCTATCCTACAGACGAAACAAATCAGAAACTAGCCTTGCGCAATCTCACTGCCATCAAAGACAGAGTATCAGCGTCAGTGATGCTCAAACGTCCAGATATAGATTGGAATATCCTTACTGAACTTGGATTCGATGGATCTCAAGCATCAGATGAGATCAAAGAGCAAATTGAGATCGAGCTTAAGTATGAAGGTTACATTCATAGAGATCTTCAGATGCTTGAAGGAGTCCGTAAGAGCGAAAGGACTGAGATTCCGAATGGACTTAAATTTGAGGACATTCCGGGTATTTCTAATGAGATCAGGCTCAAGTTAAACCAAACAAGGCCCGAAACACTTGGTCAGGCATCAAGAATTTCAGGTGTAACCCCAGCAGCAGTAGCAAACCTCATGATTTACATAAGAAATCAGAAAGAAATCAGTGGAAGCAGACATTTATAGCGACTTTATCTTCGCTCTCAAAAAACACGAAGTTCAACTTGATGAAGGTCAGATTGATCGTCTTATTCAATACTACTCTGAGCTTGTTACAGAAAATGAAATGCAGAACCTCACCAGGATCGTTGAAGTCGACTCATTTGTAGCCAATAACGTCGTAGATGTGGTTCAACTGGAGAAAAGTGGCCTATTAAAAGAGAAAAACATAGATTGGGGCTCCGGAGGAGGTATACCGGGCCTACTTCACGCT
Source organism: Lysobacteraceae bacterium (assembly GCA_023657465.1). Taxonomy (GTDB): domain Bacteria; phylum Bdellovibrionota; class UBA1018; order UBA1018; family JAGTJX01; genus JAGTJX01. The sequence continues at coordinate 316,929 of JAGTJX010000001.1, read as the reverse complement.
CTTCTTTATAATAGAGCATGGGTTTTATTCGAATCAGAGAGATCAAAAGCGGATTTCCTGAAGTCTATGGTCGAACAATTTGAAATGACTGACAGGGTAGAGGTTGTTGCAAATAGAATTGAGAAGTTTCCCGAGATTATTGAAGGTGCCTCAATAGTAGCAAGAGCAGTTGGATCGCTAGAGAAGCTTTTAAATGTGATTACCCAATGTTCCACGTGGAACAACCTAGTTCTACTCAAAGCAAAGAAATGGGATGAAGAACTCGCCGCATCAAAGAATAAGTTAAAAAGATTAAAAGCAAAAGAAGTCGGAAGGGTTGAGTATACGGCCGGAAAAGACGGAGCGTATAGAGTAATTGCAGCCATTAATAGAAGCTAGACCCACGAAAAGTTCTCCACAGGAGAACTTTTCCACCACGTGGAACATTGGATACTCCTATACGTCAATTCGCTGACATTAAAACATAAAAAGAATATTCAAATAATTGTTGCACGTTGGTCCAATGAGACTTACGCTTTTTATAGAAGGTTTTAGAGTATTCACAAGTACTCATCCACCACACCACATAGAAGCCTGGGCTACTCACGAGTATCCCAGGTCTCTAGGAGCAAAAAAATGGCAAGAATTATAGCAATTACGAATCAAAAAGGCGGAGTAGGGAAAACAACTACAACCGTTAATCTAGCAGCCTCACTTGCCATGGCTGAGAGAAAAGTACTCGTTTTAGATTTCGATCCACAGGGGAACGCGTCTTCAGCACTTGGAGTAAATAAGGATCGTGTAAATAATGGTGAGACCACCTACCGTGTTCTCATCGGCCAGAAAAAGATGTCAAGTATCGTACAGCCGACCGAAATGGATCATCTTTTTCTGGCCCCTACAAACACAGATCTATCTGGTGCAGAGATTGAATTAGTTTCTGCGTTCGCTCGTGAAAATAAATTAAAAAATGCCCTAGCTGAAATCGAAGATGATTATGATTATATATTGATCGATTGCCCTCCATCACTGGGATTGCTCACGATCAACGCTTTGAATGCTGCAACAAGTTTTTTAGTCCCACTTCAATGCGAGTACTTCGCACTCGAGGGGCTCTCACAACTTTTAAATACCGTTAGTTTAATTAAGCAAAGCATCAATATTAAGCTCGAGCATGAAGGAATTTTGCTCACAATGGTAGACACAAGAAATAAGCTTTCATTAGAAGTTGAAAAAGAAGTCCGCACACACTTTGGAACACTCGTGTTTGAAACGACTATTCCTAGAAACATTAAACTCAGTGAATGCACAAGCTTTGGAAAGCCCATCATTCTTTATGATGTAGATTCAAAGGGCTGCTCCGCTTATCTGAGTCTTGCGAATGAATTGCTCAAGAGAAACCAAACACAAATTTCATTACAACAACCAGCACCAGGATTGGCGCTGACTACTGCTATCGCCACGGATGACATTCAGGTGCAGCTTTAGGAAGGTACGACTTACATGCAAACTCAAAAAGGATCTGTATTAGGTAAAGGATTAGCTTCGCTACTACCCGGGGCAGTACAGCCCCAAATAAATCAGATGAACTCAGCTGAGCAAGTGAGCGTTCAGCCGCCAGCTCATCAGAATCAAAGACATCTAGGAATTAGCATGGCGATGGTTGAAGAAATAAAAATTAACCCCTATCAGCCTAGACGTGAGTTTGATGAGAAAGCACTTTCTGAGCTATCTCAATCCATTCAAGCAAACGGAATCATTCAGCCTTTACTAGTTAGAAAAACTGAAACCGGTTTTGAGCTCATTGCTGGTGAGAGAAGATTAAGAGCAGCCAAGCTTGCGGGCTTAAAACAAGTTCCGGTTGTTATTAGAAGGAGTACTGATAAAGAAAGTCTTGAGCTTGCTATTTTAGAAAACATTCAAAGAGAAAACTTAAGTTGCGTTGAAGAGGCGCAGGCTTATTTCAGGCTTTTAAACGAGTTTGCGCTCACGCAAGAACAGATCGCAGAGAAGCTGGGTAAAGAGCGTGCAACGGTTGCGAATCATTTAAGAATTCTCAAGCTTCCTGAAACAATCTTGGAAGATCTTAAGAAACAGAAGTTGAGCTTCGGTCACGCGAAGGTAATCCTCTCGCTAGATGATCATGATGAGAGAATGAATCTTAGAAACAGAATTTTATTTGAGAACCTCTCAGTAAGAAAAGCAGAAGAAGCTGTTCAGGAAACTAAGGCTCAAATCACAGAAGTTCCTCAGAACGAATCTCATTTGATCCAATCGGCCGAAGCAAAACAGCTTACGGCTGTTGCTGAGCGTCTTAAAAATTTAGCTTTAGACTTATGTAGACAGCTCTCTCTAAGGGTTGAAATCAAAGGGAACAGCAGACGCGGTAAAATTATAGTGCACTACAGCAGACCGGAAGAGCTTGAGAGAATCATTCAAGCCCTGCAGAATCATAAATCATGAGCTCTAAAAAAGATCTGAGTGTTCCTGCAACGCAAGTTAGTATTACCGGAGTAATTGAACGCGGTTGTCAGTTTGAAGGAAAGTTAGTATTTCACGGCACCGTGAGAATAAATGGAATGTTTAAAGGGCAGATTTATACTCCAGATACAATTGTAATTGGTGAAGACGCACAGGTTCATGCCGATGTTGAGGCAGGCGTTGCCATTATTAGCGGTGAGCTCATTGGAAATTTAAAAGCAAAGTACAGAGTAGAGCTTCATAAGCCAGCTGTATTCCGTGGTGAAATCATGACTCCGTCGCTCAGCGTTGACGAAGGAGTTCTTTTCGAAGGCAGTACAAAAATGGTTCAGGCTTGACCCTAGAATTATGAACATGTTACGACTCCCTCACGCCATCAAAGGGAGTCTCCAAAGTGTCAGAAATTGCTACTCAATTAGGCTTGGATCAGACATTTTATATACAGTTCGTACTTATTGCGATTTTGTATGCATTTCTCACGATCGTTTATTTTAAGCCTTTCCAAAAATTATTAGAAAAACGTCATAAAAAAACAGTCTCTGATCGAGTTGAATCTGAGCGTGTTTTGGCTGAGCTCAAAGAAAAACTAAATGAATATGAAGCCCAAATGACACTCGCGCAGAAAAAAGCGAGGGGTCGCATGGACGAGATTCTATCTGACGCAAAGAAAAAAGAAGCAGAGATCTTAGGCGCGGCTAGAAACGAAGCAAAAAATACTACCCAAGCTGCGATTACTGCGCTCACTCAAGAAAAAGAAAAAATTAGAAAAAGTTTGGAAGCAGAAGTTGAGAGCATTGCAACTCAAGCAGCTACTAAACTATTGTTGAGACAAAACCCATGACAGACTTAATTTTGCCAGCAATTAATATTCTCATGCTTGTAGGTATTCTTTTCAAATATGTAAGAGCACCACTCGTTGCCCACGTTTCTGAGCGAAGCGATAAAATCGAAAAAGATCTCGTTGAAACAGCAAAGCAAAAATGGTCTGCAGAACAGCAAAAAAAAGAAATCACTGCAAAGCTTTCACAGATGGATTTAGAGGTTGAGAAGTTATCTAAAGATTTCGAGGCTCAAGCAAAACAAATTTCAGAACAGTTGATTAATAAGGCTTCTACTCTTGCAAATCAGATCCGCTCTGATGCTGAGGCTTCTGCAAAGGCAGCTTCAGCAGATCTTAAGGCAGAGCTGATTAGTGAATTCGGTATTCTTCTTGTGGCAAAGATTGAAGCAGGAGTTCAGAAGCAACTCACTCAAAATGATAAACAAAACTTTAGAAAAATATTTACAAAGCTAGTTGAGGCATCACAATGAGCGCAGTGAAGTCATATGCACAGGCATTGTTTGAAATTTCTCCAGGAGCAACGGCTCAACATGCTCTGGCCGCAACCATTCAGGTTGCTAGAAATGTTTCTGTGCTTGTTCTTGAAAATAAAGAGTTTAAAGTTCTTCTTGAATCACCCTCTTTCTCCACTAAAGAAAAAGCAGAAGCTTTGGGAGCCATTCTTTCAAAAATGGGATCTGCACCATTAGCCAGTAAGTGGATTACTCTTATTGCTGAAAAGGGTCGCGCATCTTTCTTAGATGAGATTGCAAATGAACTTGAAAAGATTGTAGCTGAATCTGAAGGCAAGCTTGTGGGAGATGTTATTTCTTCTGAAAAAATTGAAGAAACAGAACTTAAGTCTCTCGCTCAAAGCTTTGAGAAGAAGATGGGTAAGCCAGTTTTTCTTAGACAAGAAAAAGACGAAAACTTATTAGCAGGATTGAAAGTGACCATCGGCGGTCTTACTTACGATGGAACATTAAGAACTCAGTTAGATCGTTTAAAAGAACGGTTTGTAGAATATAAAACGAAGGGAATGAACTAATGTTGATTAGATCAGACGAAATTGTACAGGTACTAAAATCACAGCTCGCAGACTTTGATAAGAAGGTCGACGTTTCTGAGACGGGATCGGTTATCGCCGTCGGTGATGGTGTTGCTAAGGTTTATGGACTTGAAAAAGCAATGGCGGGTGAGCTTGTGGATTTCGGATCAGGAATCTACGGCATGGTTCTGAACCTTGAAGAAGACAACGTTGGTATTGTTATTCTTGGTGACGACACTCAGATTCGTGAAGGCAGCACCGTTAAAAGAACAGGCAAGATTGTTCAGGTTCCAGTTGGCCCAGAGCTTTTAGGTCGCGTAGTGAACGTTCTAGGTCAGCCAATCGATGGTAAGGGTGAGATCAATGCAAAACATTTTTCAAAAGTAGAAGTAAAAGCACCAGGTATCATTGATCGTCAGTCAGTTAATGAGCCAATGCAAACAGGGATCAAGGCTATCGACGCCATGATTCCAATTGGTCGCGGTCAGCGCGAATTGATCATTGGAGATCGCCAGACCGGTAAAACCGCAATTGCTGTTGATACAATCATCAATCAAAAAGGCAAAGGCGTTTACTGTATCTACGTAGCTATCGGTCAGAAGCAATCCACAGTTGCTCAGGTTGTTGAGAAGCTCAGATCTGAAGGCGCTCTTGAACACACGATTGTTGTTATGGCTTCTGCTGCAGACAAAGCTCCTCTACAGTTCTTGGCTCCGTATGCAGGAGTGGCGATGGGTGAGTACTTCCGTGATAACGGACAACACGCACTCATTGTTTATGATGACTTAACAAAACAAGCGCAGGCGTATCGCCAGCTCTCACTCTTGCTTCGTCGTCCTCCAGGCCGCGAAGCTTATCCAGGAGACGTGTTTTATATTCACTCACGTCTACTTGAGCGTGCCGCAAAATTATCCAAAAAATTGGGTGGCGGTTCTCTTACAGCTCTTCCGATTATTGAAACTCAGGCGGGTGACGTTTCTGGATATATTCCTACAAACGTTATTTCGATTACAGACGGACAGATCTTCCTAGAGGCAGATCTTTTCTACTCAGGAGTACGTCCTGCGGTGAACGTCGGTATTTCAGTTTCACGCGTCGGCGGATCTGCTCAAATTAAAGCAATGAAACAAATTTCAGGAACTTTGCGTCTTGACCTTGCTCAGTACAGAGAGAAAGCGGCTTTTGCTCAGTTTGGATCAGATCTTGATCCTGCGACGCAAAAACAACTTGCTCGTGGTCAGCGCTTAGTTGAGTTGCTCAAGCAGGGCCAATACGTTCCAATGAAGATCGAAGAACAAGTCATCATCATTTTTGCTGGATCTAATGGATATTGCGACACGATTCCTGTGAAACAACTCGTTCAGTATGAAAAAGAGTTGTTTGCTTATATCAGAAAAAACAGTCCTGATATTTTCACACATCTTGAAACTAAAAAGGCGATCGATGCAGAAGTAAAACCAAAACTCGAAGCAGTACTAAAAGAGTTCGGAGCAAAGTTTAAAGTCTAATTATGGCAAGTACTAGAGATCTTAAAAAACGCATCACTACAGTTAAGACTACGCAGCAGACCACGCGTGCAATGAAACTTGTGTCTGCTTCGAAGTTAAGACGGGCTCAAGAAGCTATTACAGCTCAGCGTCCATATGCGAAGCAAATTTCAAGACTCATTAGGGTTCTTGCTAAAGATCCAGGAGTAGTTGAGAAGGCGGCTCTTCTTAGAATTAATCCGATTAAAGCAGATCAGAAACCAAATGTGCTTGTTGTTGGAATGAGTTCTGATCGCGGTTTGTGTGGTAGCTTCAACTCCAATGTTATTAAAACAACTCAACGTTGGATTGTCGCGAACCGCTCTAAATATTCAAACATTGAAGTGATCACTGTAGGACGTAGGATTAATGAGATTTTTAAATCAAGAGTCTCTAAGGACTATAAGGTTGTTCACGCGGAAGAGTTTGGAAGTAAAATTCAAATCGGAAGAGCGAAGGGGCTTTCTGAAATATTAATCGATGCATTCGTTTCAGGCAGAGTTGATGAAGTGGTTGTGATCTACAACGAGTTCAAAAACGCGATTTCACAGAAGTTAGTCGCAGAAACCCTGCTTCCAGTTCTCTCTCCAGAAGTTGCTGTTGGAGATGTAACGAGTGCAAGTCCAGGTGATTATTTGATGAAGCCTGATGCTGGAACATTGTTAGAGTCGCTTCTTAAGAAACATTTTGTCGCACAAGTGTTTAGAATGTTGCTCGAGTCTCAGGCCTCTGAGCACGGAGCTAGAATGTCATCTATGGAAAACGCAACCAAAAACGCAGGTGAGATGATTAAGAAGCTCACGCTACAGTACAATAAGCAGCGCCAAGCAGGTATTACAAAAGAATTATTAGAAATCATTGCAGGTAGTGAGTCACAAAACGTAGAAGGATAGAATTATGAAAACAAACGGAACACACGCGCAAAATTTTGGCAAAATTAAACAAGTCTTAGGGCCTGTTGTTGATATTGAGTTTGCTCCAGGAAAACTTCCTCCGATCTATCAAGCGGTGAAAGTAACCAATAAGACCAACTCTGACAAAGAGTGGAACCTTGTCATGGAAGTAGCTCAGCACTTGGGCGAAAACATGGTTCGTTGTATCGCTATGGACGCAACAGACGGTCTAGCGCGTGGTCAAGCGGCTCTCGATACTGGTGATCAAATCATGATGCCAGTCGGTCGCGAAACTCTTGGCCGTATTCTCAATGTTATCGGAGAGCCAGTGGACGAAGCGGGTCCTGTGACTTCTAAAAAACATTATCCCATTCACCGCTCACCACCAGATTTCAAAGATCAATCTGTTACAGCTCAGCCATTCTGGACTGGCATCAAAGTCGTTGATCTACTAGCTCCTTACGCAAGGGGCGGTAAGATTGGTCTCTTCGGTGGCGCCGGAGTTGGAAAAACAGTTCTCATTCAAGAGCTCATTAACAATATTGCCACTCAACACGGTGGATACTCAGTTTTCGCAGGCGTAGGTGAGCGTTCACGTGAAGGAAACGATCTTTATCATGAAATGAAGGAATCAGGAGTAATCGAGAAAACTTGCCTCGTGTTCGGCCAGATGAACGAACCACCAGGAGCTCGTGCTCGCGTTGCTCTTTCTGCACTTTCTGTTGCTGAATATTTCCGAGATGAAGAAAACCAAGACGTTCTTCTTTTCGTCGACAACATGTTCCGATTCACACAAGCAGGTTCTGAAGTGTCCGCTCTACTTGGTCGTATTCCATCAGCTGTGGGATACCAGCCTACACTCGCAACAGAAATGGGTGAACTTCAAGAGCGTATTACTTCAACAAACAAGGGTTCGATTACTTCAATTCAAGCAATTTACGTTCCCGCGGACGATTATACCGATCCAGCTCCTGCTACAGCGTTTACACACTTGGACGCAACGACGAATCTTTCGCGTCAAATCGCAGAGCTTGGAATTTATCCAGCGGTGGATCCACTCGCTTCAACATCAAGGATTCTAGATCCTCAGGTTGTAGGTGAAGAACATTACCGTGTTGCTCGTCTCGTTCAGTCTGTACTTCAGCGCTATAAGGATCTTCAGGATATTATTGCGATCTTAGGTATGGATGAGTTGTCAGAAGATGACAAACTCCTCGTGATGAGAGCACGTAAAGTTCAACGTTTCTTGTCTCAACCATTCTTCGTTGCTGAGCAGTTCACAGGCTTGAAAGGTAAATTCGTTAAGATCGAAGACACCATTCGCGCATTTCGTGAAATCATTGAAGGCAAGTACGACGATGTTTCCGAGCAAGCGTTCTACCTTGTAGGAACTATTGAAGACGCTCTCGAGAAAGCAAAAACTCTCCAATGAAACTAACGCTACTTACACCGCAAAGAAAATTGCTCGACGGAGTCTCAGTCGACCGAGTGGTACTCAATGGGTCTGAAGGCCAAATTGAAGTTCTTCCTGGTCATGCTCAGATGATGGGAACTCTTGAGACAGGTACATTTGCTTACAGCGGTAGAGGAGACTCAGACATTGGATTTATTTCTACTGGTTTTTTTGAAATCAAAGACGATACCGTCACTGTTTTGGCGGAAACACTTGAGCTCAAAAAGGAAATCAACATATCTCGTGCAGAAGCAGCGCAGCAAAAAGCAGAGCAGATGTTAAAAGACTCTGCGCTTGCAAGTGATGCATTCAAAAAATTTCAGCTTAAACTAGAACGCGCGATTATACGTCAACAAATCATCAGATAAATCATCACACCGTGATGTTTTAGACTTACACATTGACCATTGATTAATATGTTTCTATTCTTAAAGAGTAGGAAATATTAGTGAAAAAACCATTAGCAGCTAGTCACAAGGACGTGTCTGGATTTGCGTTGCTCCCAAGTTTTCTTGCCGGGGCAATAACGGGTTTGTGCGGCCTAGGATTTTGTTCTGTAGTCACTACAAAATTTATAAAAGAAGAGTTGAAAACGCCTATAAATTTGAGTTTTACAAATTCGTTTTCTTTTCCAGAAGTAGAGCTAGCGAGCGATACTCTTACTGATAAAGAAGTCATTCTTGATCAGCTAGTAGTGAAGAAATATCAATATAGAAAGTTTGTAACAAACAACAGAAGGGTCCCTGGAGCGCCTCTACCTCCAATCATAACTAGGAAAGCAGCCCCAGTTATAGCGCATCACGTTAATTTAATTGCCAGACCTTCGAAAAAAACAATTAGAAAAGCCATTCCAAAAATCGAGTTAAGCATGATTACGGAAAAGCTCATTCCTACGACGGTAAAAGTGGCTAGACCAGTAGAAGTTTACTCTACTCTTGAACATGAGACTACCAATTCTGATATCAATGTTAGCTTAGATAGCAATACTCCAGCGGTAGTTGAAGCTCCGAAAGCTGAAGATGAGTATTCAAAAATGCAAAGTCTTCGTAACACGTTTGTTGCTTCACTTATAGGTGACATGTCTGAAATGACTATCCAAAGTGATGAACTAGACTTTCCAGTTATAAACGAAATCTTCAATGAAGAAATCTCACTACCAAAGGCACATCCAGTTGTTAAAGCAAAAGCTTTTACTAAAAAGAAGCAACTTATAGCTAAGCCTACTCAGCTTGTTAAAAAAGTAATTCGTAGAAGAATTGTAAAAGCTCCAGCTCATTCTGCAAAAGTAATTAAAAAGGTAGAGGTTGCGCAACCAGTCGTAATCAAACCGAGTGAATCCGAACAATTGCTACAAATGGCTGAAGTTCACTTAAAACAAGAAGTTAAATCTGCTGAGTATTCAAAACCAGAAGTGGTGAGTACTCATGAAAAAATAACTCCAGTCGCACTTACTAAGTCAGTAGACGTTAAACCTGAATTGCCGGTCATACAAGTGCAACCAGTTATACAAGCAGTAGCCAAAGTGAAAGAGGTTTCAGTAGTAAAGCCTGAAACAAAGAAAGATGAAGTTTCAGTCGTAATAGATTCTCCAAAAGTTGAAGTGACCGAAGAGTATCTTGCTCCTTCAATTCCAGTCGTACAAGACGATCCACAAGTAGTACAAGAGCCAAAGCCTGAGCCTCAAGTTCAAGCAATTGCAGCGCCTCTAATAGTAACAGGTGCCCCCGAAGCTAAAAAAGAAGTAGAGCCAGTAGTAGTTGCAAGAGCTTGGACACTTGCTCCTCCCGTAATTACTAAGGCACCAGCAAAAGAAACTCTGATAGTTACTATTAAGCCGAATAACACAACACCGCCTCCTACGACTCCAGAACCAAAAAAAGAAAAAAGTTTACCGCTTGATCCAGTGGCTAATGTTGCCGGTTTAGTCAGAACAAATGAGCCAGTAAAAGAAGAGGTGGCCTTAGACGTAGAACCAGACATGCCAATAGGTCCAGAACCAGTCATAGGTTATGTACCTCCTGCGCCTGTACCAGAACCTATCCAAGTTGTTGAAAAAGTGTGCAAGCAAGGTGTTTGTTTTGATCGATGGCTCTCAAAGAATAGTGAGCAGCTTGATGTTCTGACTTATTCACTTAATAAGATACCCACTCAACCCAATGCTAAAGAATGGCTACTCACCAATGAAGAAAGATCTGTTCCAACTCTTTATTACGGAGCAAATCTAGGAAACATTCCTCTTATTAATAAAAGCGAACTCGAACAAACCGTTAAGAATATTGATGGAGAAGGATTCTTGCTCATCAGAAATCATCCAAACTGGGCACTTGTTGGATCGACCTCTTTATTAGAGGAGAACACAATTTCAAATTCAGACAGAGCGCCCGGAGATAAACTTTATACAAAAGTTCAGCCTGGAATGCTTCTCGTAAAAGTGAAGAATAATGAAACTAAGAAACTAGCTGCTGTCGCGATTCCAATAATGAGAGGTCATATTTCATTCTTAGACTTTACAAAAGCTGAAGAGAAAACAGCAACGGTATCATTAGATAAACCTTCTGCGCAGATGCTTGGTATTGAATGGGTAGGAACTGAAGTCCTCTCAGGAGTTAAGTCAGGTCAGACAGTAAGTTCAGTAAAAATTCAAACATTCGGCAATTACCCAATAAACGTAGACGTAAGAGCGTCGGATGGATTTAGTCATAGGCACTTGGTTTTCCCAAATAATAATCAAGTAAAACTAAGAGTTGATATATTGAAAGATAGACAAGTAGAGAGATTCCTAAAGATGCTTGAAGGTGGCGTAAGCTCTGATAGTGGAATGGTTTATGGTAAAATCCCTCTTCAATTCATCGGTAATAACGTCAGATTAGATCCAGGAAGAGCATCAAAAAAACTCATCCCAGAGCTATATTTCTTTGATGGGAACCTAAGCGATGAAGAGCAAATTCTTATTCCAACTGCACAAGCATCTGCAAAAATAAGAAACATGGTTGGAGTTCAGGTTCCTAAAGGGTTACTTTTGATCTCTCTAGAGAAGCCATCTGGTGATCGCCAATCAGTACAATTACACCTTTCACAACCAGGTGTCATCAACGTCTATCAACCCGAGTGATTGCGTTGTTTATTAAACTCAGTACTTAGCAATAATTGAAAACGGTCATGTTTATCAGGAATTGCAATTAAGGTTCCTTTAGGGATTTTCTGATAAGGAGATTTAATGTCTGGGTTTAGTCCCATCAATGCTGCAGCATCTATTCCGTTTTTAACGGCGTATTGTAAAAGTGATTCCTTTGAATTGACGGTAATGAATGCAACACCTTGAAGTGACTTAGGCTCAGCAAAGTTAAAAAACTGATTTCTGTATTTTTCGGCGTGAAGCATAGCAAGAAACTCAGGGAAATAGTTTTTACCAGCCCAACCTAACCCTTTTGGTCCACCGCAGAGGCGAATGACTTCTGATAAGCCGTGGTCGTTTTTAAAAGTTTTAGGGTTTCGAATGATTTTCTTCATTCCAGAGTTGTAGGCGATAACAGCAAAAGGCCAACTCTTGAGACCACGGTAGTTTTGCTTCAACATTTTTGCTGCTGCAACCGCTGACTTAATTGGAGAGCGTCTTTCATCAATGCCTTTGTCAGGGGAGATTCTTAAGAAGTGTTTTCCTGATGATTCCATGAATTGCCAGACGCCAACCGCTCCAACCTTAGATGTCGCTTTGAGATTAAAACTGCTTTCAACTAGACTTAAACGAGCGAGCTCTGCTGGAACTCCGACTGCTTTAAAAATAGTTTCAATTTTTCCTGCAAAAGGCTCCCATTGTGAGAGACCGTCTACAAGAGCGTCTCTTTGGCCAGTTTGAATTTTAAGATTATCTGCTAATTCTTTTAATGAATGTTTATGACCCAGTTTAGATAGAGCTGATAATATTTTTTGTTCCGCAGCGGTTTTTTTCTTTATATATTTTTTTCTTTTTAACGATTGAAATGCAGATTGATATTCAGCCAGTGTTTTTTTTATTCTTTGCTCTCTAACGATCTCATAAACCATTCTATTTCTAGATTTTTTTTCTAGTTCATGGAAGTCAAGAACTTCATAAATCATTTCTGGGTGAGTCTCATCAAAAACAACGGTCTGTTTGGAGTCGTACTTAGTGTAAATTGCGAGCCAAAACTTTGTAATTTCTTTTAATGCAGGAGTAACTCTAAACTCTTCAGGTAATAGTGCGTCTGGATCAGAGAGAACTTGATCTAGTGAATAGGTTGTTGTTGGTTTTTCGTCTAATATTTTTAAAGAATAGATAGACTTGGCATTAATAGAATTCGCAGCCCCTTTTGAAGGCGTACTCATCCAAGAGTCATTAGGGCTGAAGTATGCTCCTTGGCTCTCTTGGGATAAAACAAATGTGATCAAAAAAAGAATACTAACTTTCATAGTCCAGAACCCTTAATTGCATGTGTTATGCCAGCTGAGAGCCGATAAAATGGAGTATAGGTCTATTAAGTGACTAGAGTTTGTGCTTCTGTCTAAGGGGTAGACGACCCAAGCTCAAACATGTTAGTTCCTTGAAATCATGGGACAAAACGTTTCTTTTGAACAGGCGATTGAGCAGCTCCAAAACATAGTTAAAAAACTAGAGTCTGGAGATGTGAGCCTTGAGGATTCACTCAAGCAATTCGAAGAAGGCGTTAAACTCAGTCGTTTCTGCCAAACTTACCTCTCCCAAGCTGAGAAGAAAATTGAAGTACTTGTTCAAGGAAAATCAGACTTAGACTCTACCCTTAAGCCGTTTGATCCGTCTCAGACTGAATGACAAAAAAACGAATAGATATTCTGCTGAAAGAAAGAGGGCTAGCTCCTTCGCGAGAGAGAGCGCAAGCGCTCATTATGGCAGATCAGGTGATCGTTGATGATGAGCCTTGTACAAAACCAGGAACTCTCGTAGCGGAAGATGTAGTTGTAAGACTGAGATCCGAAGATCATGGGTATGTATCTAGAGGCGCACTCAAACTTATTGCGGCTTTAAATGAGTTCAAAATTGATGTTCAAGGACTACAAGCTCTCGATGTAGGTGCATCTACTGGAGGATTCACTGAAGTTCTTTTAGAAAGAAAAGCGAAGGAAGTCGTCGCGCTCGATGTAGGGCATAATCAGTTGGATTGGAAAATAAGATCAAATCCGAAAGTAAAAGTTATTGAAAAATTTAATGCAAAAACAATGAAAAGTGATGACATCAGCGGATCCCCAGACGTCATCGTAGTTGATGTTTCCTTTATTTCATTAACTAAAATTGCTGAAGCTCTGGCACGCGTAAGTCATACCGAAACGGTTTGGATTACTCTCATAAAACCACAGTTTGAAGTCGGTCCAGACAGTATTGAAAAAGGTGGAATCGTCAAAAACTTAGCAGCAAGAGAACGAGCAATTCAAAACGTAACAGAATGCTTTCAAAAATATGGAAGGATTAGGCTAGGACTGATAACCTCTCCTATTACAGGGACAGACGGAAACATCGAATATCTTGCTTACTGGAAATCGGCAGAATCAAAAAAATAGAACGCTTTTACTCACGATCTTCGTAATGGTCATGGCGGGCTTTTATAGTTGCTCAACCACACAAAAAACATCCAATTCAAAGGATTCGTATGGACCACAACCTGAACAGCCTATGGGCCCGACGCCCCTTGTGACTCCACTAAAAGAAAGTGAGGAGTATGGGCCAACAGTTCAAAAAGATAATCAGTTTGGAATCACTCTTGTCTTAGGAGCTATGCCAAAGTCTCCTGCAGTAATTATTGGAGCGATTAGACAAATCGAACTTGAAGGAATTCAAATTAATAAAATCATTGCACTAGAGACAGCAGCTGTAATGGCAGGGGTGCACATTGCATCTGAGAGTGTGAATAAGGCTGATTGGAACTTGACTCAAATCTATAAGGAGTTGGAAAAATTTGAAAAAAAGGAACTGCAAAAGAAGCTAGAAAAAATCTTTTCTTTAAAAAACAAAGGAAGGGTTTCTGCTGAGTTTTTAGTTGCAAACAATGATTCTGGAAGTTGGGTTTTTTTCGACCAATCAAATTACATAGAAAAAATTATGCCTTCACTTAAGGGGTGTGGTTGGATCGACGATGCAAGCGAGTCGTGTCTAAAGCCAAAAACAAAAGAAACTTATTTGGAGCTTACAAAAAACGAAACGGTAAACCCTGTAGTTTTTCTTGTAAAAGAATTTCCCGGTGAGCAGAGTGAAAATAGATTTTTTATTCAATTCCCGGAAAATCATAACGAACAAATTGATTCTAGCTCCAGATCTAAGCATTTATTTTTGGGGAAAAAATACATAAAACAAGAGCTTCAGAAGCTAAAGCCCTGGTTAAAAGAGTTAAAGGATAAAAATGAGTCCCATTAAACCAAGTTATCGCAGCATTATTTTGGTTTTAGGAACAGGGACTACACTCGTAGGAGGCTTACTCATTCTCATCATGCTCAAGGTTGCAGGAGATATTCCTTCGTTTCAATCTATAGCAGATTATGAGCCTCCAGGAATTACGCAGTTTATTGCACATGATGGTGGTCGTGATGAAGTCGTTGCGGAGTTTTATAAAGAACGTAGATACGTTGTTCCTTATGAAAAAATTCCAGAGCAACTCGTTAATGCATTTGTTGCAGCAGAAGACGATACTTTCTTTAAGCATACTGGAATTAGTTTTGTTTCAATTCTAAGGGCAGCAATCGCAAACCTTATGGCAGGTCACGTGGTTCAAGGAGGAAGCACTATCACTCAACAAGTTGCAAAGTCGCTTTTCCTAACTCCTGACAGAAATATTGTTAGAAAACTTAAAGAGGTCCTCATTGCCTATAGACTTGAGAGCAACCTGACTAAACAACAGATTCTGTATATTTATTTGAATCAAATCTACTTGGGGCATGGAGCTCATGGTGTACAAGCTGCTGCTCGAGCCTATTATCACAAGAATGTAAGTGAACTCACTCTCGCAGAAATGGCCATTTTGGCAGGTATGCCAAGAGCACCAGGTAAGTTTTCTCCACTCCTCAATCCAAAAAGAGCAAAAGAAAGACAGCTCTACGTTTTGAAAAGAATGTTCGAGGTAAAGGCAATTACTGAGAATGAATATAAGAAAGCTGCCATCATGCAAGTGAAGCTCTATCCATCAGAGGAACAAATTAAATCTGAAGCGTCTTATTTGATTGAGCATATCAGAAAACATCTCATTCAGCGCTATGGTGAGAAGGCTGTTTATGAAGATGGTCTCAAAGTACATCTAGCAGGAAGCCCAAGGCTCTATAGAGTTGCGCAAAGAGCACTTGCAACTGGTTTAAGAGCAGCGGATAAGCGTAAAGGCTACCGAGGACCGATCAAACACTTAAACACTGAAGATGAAATAAAAAAACATAATGAAGATGTTCTCGAGGCACTTAATAAAAAACTAGTTACAGCAGTTCATCTAACGAATGAAGGAACGCTTGAATCTTTAACTAAAAGAGAAATAAATTCGGAAGAGTTTTTAGAAGCTGTAGTTCTAACCTCTGAACCAAAATCTAAAACAGTAAAAATTCAAGTAGCAGGTGAAGTAGGTCTCATGTCTGCAGAAGATCTCAACTGGGCAAAAGAGTATCTTCAGAAAACGCCACTCACACCTGGCGATGTGATCCTCTGTCGTTGGGTTAAAAATGATAAAGAGGGAAAGTGGTACACACTCGAACAACACCCCGTCATTCAGGGTGCACTTCTTTCAGTTGATTTAAACAGTGGTGCAGTTCTGGCAATGACGGGAGGCTACGATTTTGAACGATCTAACTTCAACAGAGCCATTCAAGCAAAGAGACAACCGGGCTCAGCTTTTAAGCCAATTATTTTTTCAGCCGCACTCGAAAAAGGTTTTACAGCTGCAAGTGTGATCGTCGACGCTCCTATTGTTTATGATGACAAGGAGTACGGAAAGTGGAAGCCCGGAAACTACGAAGAAAAATTTTACGGAGATACAACCTTAAGAGAAGCGCTCATTCACTCGCGTAACATTCCAACAATTAAAATGGTCCAGGCAATTGGTGTGGAGTATTTGATCGAATACGCTAAGAGACTAGGATTTATTAGTGAATTTAATCATGATCTTTCAATCTCTCTAGGCTCGTCGGTTATTTCACTATATGAACTCGTACAGGTTTACGCTGCGTTTGGGAGACAGGGGCGAAAGTTTGCACCTGCGTTTTATACAAAAGTTGAAGGTGCAAATGGAAAGACCTTAGAAAAAATTGACTCAGAACAATCTACGCAACCGCAAATGGGAGCAGATCCAATCCCATCACCAAGTGCAACCGTTGTTTCGATTGATCCAACAAGTGGTGAACCTACACCGAACCCGTCACCTTCAGTCCGTATGAGTGGGTGGAGTGCAGATGCATATTCAAAAGATCCCAACCAAGTCTTAGATCCAAGAATTGCCTTCATCATGACTAAACTCATGCGTGAGGTTGTTGATTTCGGTTCAGGAAGAAAAGCAAAATCGTTAGGCCGTCCAGCAGCAGGAAAAACAGGAACGACGAACGATTATAAAGATGCATGGTTTATGGGTTATACTCCTAACTTACTCACAGGTGTTTGGGTAGGATTTGACGACTCCCAAAGCATGGGGCCAGGTGAAACAGGCGCAAACGCAGCTCTCCCCATATGGCTAGAGTACATGAATGAAGCAGTCAAAAATTATCCACCGGTGGACTTCCCTGTTCCTGCAGGAGTCGTGCATACCTACGTCGATAAGCGAACGGGTAAGCTCACTGGACCTAGATCACCTCAAGCGATCCAAGAAGTGTTCATAGAAGGCACCATACCAGTTGAGAGAAGCTCTAATCCCTCTATGGAGTCAGCACCTGCTGATTCTGGCGAATTCCTCAAGGAAGATTAAATAAACTTAAAGAAGATCAAATAATGCCCCGAAGCGTCCATGGGAGAGTAAAAGTCAATGGAAACGAGACACAAATTACAACATCCAGTCGTCATTTCGTTGACGATTCATTTGTTGTTTATTTTGTTCCTCATTGCGATTGGAATTATTCAAAACCAAATGCAAAGCTCTGTTGTTCAAATTGAATGGATCGATTCCAAGGACTCAAAAAATCAAGCTATTGTAAAAAGTGACCAAGGAGAAGAAGTTGTTACTCCAGACAAAAAAGCATTCTTAGGAGAAAAGAATAGAACTGTTATTAAACAGACAGTTGCAAGAAACTCTACCCTCAGAGAAAAAGCTGTAGCTAAACCTAAGCTTGCGAATCTTGGTGTCTCTCTTGTTCCAAAAGATAATAGCGGAACAAAATCTGGAGATATGTTTAAAAGCAATTACTCACAGTTCTCTCAGGCGATTCAACAGGAACGCCCTGCGGGTGGAGATTTCGTAAAAGGATTTGAAGAGGCAGGTGAGACAGCTCTCAATACAAAAGAGTTTGTTTTCTATGGATATTTTCAAAGAATTAGAACCCAACTTGACCAAGCGTGGCAGCCCATCTTAAGAAAACAAATTGAAGGTATGTTTAGAAAAGGAAGAAGACTTGCTTCCGAAATGGAGTACCTCACAAAAACCGTTGTCGTTTTAAACACAAAGGGAGAGGTTGTAGAAGTAAGGGTGTTGGAAGAATCTGGAACAAGAGCGCTTGATGATGCAGCAATCAAAGCCTTTAATAGTGCAGGTCCTTTTCCTAATCCTCCCGGAGGTTTGTCAGACGCCTCAGGTAATATTCAGATTCGCTGGGATTTCTTACTGAGGACTTAGTTGCCATTAAACCTGTTTAATGCGGGCAAGACCTTCTTGAATCAAGTACTGAGTCCAAATTGAGTCTAAACTTTGCATGGCATCTACTACATTTTCAGCGGCAACCATTTCCGTGATTCCTTCTTCAGAAGCTAAAATTCTAATAGATCTTAAGATGGCACCTAGCGCAGGACTGGTAAGAATTCTTTGGAGTTCTTGAGCAGAGGATTCTTTTTGGCCATGAGCGTGAGAATTAACAAAAGCTGCGTTGATTTGCTTGATCAACTGTTCGTCGGTTAAGCGGATAGGTTGGGTTTGTTCTTGGGATTGCATGTCGGTTAGAAAATACCCGAAGAAACTAGTTTGAAAAGCAATTTATAAAAAAAGTGTGTCAAGGAAAATCTAAAATTGATAGAGTCAGACAAAGGAAATCGGAGAGAATATATATGAAGTTTGAGCAACAAAACTTTGCTAGCCGCCACCTTGGAATTGGAACTACTGAAGAGAAAAAAATGACTCAGGCACTCGGCCTTTCCGAGATTAATGAATTAATTGAGCAAGCCGTTCCAAGAGATATTGCTCTTGCAAAAAAAGTTCTCGATATTCCAAAAGCCTTGAGTGAATCAGATGCTTTGAATGAGCTCAGAAGAATTTCAAAAAAAAATCAAGTGACGCAATCTCATTTGGGTCAGGGTTATTACGATACAATTACTCCTTCAGTCATTCAGAGAACAATTTTGGAAAATCCAGGATGGTACACTCAGTATACGCCTTATCAAGCTGAAATTGCACAAGGCAGACTTGAGGCGCTTCTCAACTTTCAAACAATGATTTCAGATTTGACAGCGCTTCCGATCTCAAACGCATCGCTCTTAGATGAAGCGACTGCTGCTGCAGAAGCAGTGAATCTTTGCTTCTATTCACAAAACAAGACTTCCGATCGTCCTGTGATTATCGATCAAGATATTTTTGAACAAACAGTAGAAGTAATCAAAACAAGAACTCAGCCTCTTGGAATTAAAATCACACAAGTTGACACCTTAAAAGAAACGTTCTCATCCAATCCACTTGCGATCGTACTTCAATATCCAAAGGCGAGTGGAAAAATTGAAAATTACGAAGAACTCATTAAGAAAGCCAAACAGTCAAACTGTATGGTCATCATGATTTGTGACCTTCTTTCTCTTGCGCTGTTAAAACCACCAGGAGAATTAGGTGCTGATATTGCAGTTGGAACTTCGCAGAGGTTTGGTGTGCCAATGGGCTTCGGCGGACCGCACGCTGCTTACATGTCCACAAAAGATGATTTCAAAAGACTCATTCCTGGAAGAATCGTCGGAGTATCGAAAGATGCTCAAGGTAAAACTGCATACAGACTCGCACTTCAAACACGCGAACAACATATTCGCAGGGAGAAGGCGAGCAGTAATATTTGTACCGCTCAAGTGCTGCTTGCAATTATTTCAAGCATGTATGCGGTTTATCATGGCCCAGAAGGAATTAAGCAAATAGCGTCACGCGTCCATGAGTTCACAGCACTCTTCGCATTAGTGGTGAAGAAGTTTGGATTCAAGCTAAAGTCTGACTCCTTCTTTGATACAATTGAACTTGAAGTTGGCAGTACGCTTGCTACAAAAATTAAATCCGAAATGGAGAGAAGAAGCATCCGGGCTTACTGGCTAAAGGATTCAGTCAGAGTTTCCTTTGATGAAACCACGACTAAGCAAAACTGGTTGGATCTCGCGTCTTGTTTTGCTGTTGAATACAAGAGCAGTGAGTGGATGACTACAGTTGATTCCACTGCTTGGAGTATTCCAGCATCACTCTCAAGACAGTCTAAAATTCTTGTTCACCCAGTGTTTAACTCGCACCACTCAGAAACCAAGCTCTTAAGATACATTAAGAAATTAGAAGCGAAAGATTTGTCACTCACTCAGTCTATGATCCCGCTTGGATCATGCACAATGAAGTTAAATGCAGCATCTGAACTCTATCCTATTTCATGGCCAGAGTTTTCAAAGATGCATCCTTTTGCTCCTTCAAAAGATACGGTTGGCTATATTGAGATGATCAAGCAGCTAGAAGCCTGGTTATCAGAAATTACTGGATTCGCAGGTGCTTCTCTTCAACCCAACGCAGGCTCACAGGGTGAGTATGCAGGGTTACTTGTGATTAAAAAATACCACGAGACCAAAGGGCAAAAATCGCGAAACATTTGTCTCATTCCTAAATCGGCTCACGGTACCAACCCAGCAAGTGCGATCATGGCAGGACTTGAAGTTGTAGCTGTCGAGTGTGATGAGAACGGAAACGTAGATATTTCTGATCTCGAAAAGAAAGCAAAAGAGCACGAAAAGAATCTATCTGCTCTGATGATCACTTACCCCTCAACCCACGGAGTGTTTGAAAAAGGCATTAAGAAAATTTGTCAAGTTGTGCACACTCACGGTGGACAGGTCTATATGGATGGAGCGAACATGAACGCTCAGGTTGGACTCTGTAGGCCGGGAGACTTTGGGCCGGATGTTTGTCACTTGAACCTTCATAAAACATTTTGCATTCCTCACGGTGGTGGGGGTCCAGGAATGGGTCCAATCTGTGTCGCAAAACATTTGGTAGAGTTTCTACCCGGTCATACAAAGCTCGAAAATAATCTATCTACAGCGGCTTCTGCTGTATCTGCAGCGCCTTATGGAAGCGCAAGTATTCTCCCTATCTCATGGATGTATATTCGAATGATGGGTCCAGATGGATTGAAACGGGCTACTGAAGTTGCTATTTTGAATGCCAACTATATCGCCTCAAAACTGGATGCTCACTTCCCTGTTCTCTATAAAGGGGACGCAGGAAGAGTAGCTCATGAATGTATTATTGATTTGAGAGCTTTGAAAATTTCTTCTGGGATTGAAGTAGAAGATGTGGCGAAGAGATTAATGGATTATGGGTTTCATGCACCAACGGTCTCTTTCCCAGTTCCTGGAACGATGATGATCGAACCTACCGAGAGCGAGTCCTTGGATGAGCTGGATCGCTTCTGTGAAGCGATGATTAAGATCCGTCAAGAAATTGGCGAAATTGAAAAAGGGTCTGCAGATAAGAAAAACAACCTCTTAAAGAACTCTCCGCATGTGGCACAAGTAGCGATGTCTGAAAACTGGAATTATCCATACTCTAGAGAAAGAGCAATCTTTCCAGTTAGTTGGCTTAAGGATCATAAGTTCTGGCCTTCAGTTTCTAGGATCGATAACGTCTTCGGGGATAGGAATCTTGTATGTTCCTGTCCATCAATGGATTCATATACTTAGAGCTTAAATCTAATCGTTTTTTTGCCGATGAGTTTGTAGATGCGTTTGGCAATGAACCTATTAGCAACCCTTGTATTTATAAGTCTGGCACAAGCCCAGGATACAGGAGTTCAGCATTTTGAAGATCAACCGCTGAGCCCCAAGCAAACTCAATTTGCGGCTGAATATTTTTCTAAGAAGCAAGCAGAACTTCTTAAGGATGTTTTAGACCTAGAGGAAGCGCTTCATGAAAAAAACAAACTAACTGTTCTTGCTTTAGGGGATGCAAGAATAAAAGAAATCCAAGAGGCATTGAATATGCCAGAAGGAAACTTCTTTGAACGAAATAAGAAAGACGCACGTCTTACTAAACTTAAATATTCAGAATTTAAAAATCTAGATTTTAATTCCATTGAAGACAAGTGCAAAATTGGTGAAAAATTATTCTACAATAGAACGCTAAAAGGTGAGCGTTTAGAAGAGTTTGAAGTGATAATCCCAGAGTTAGGTAAGGCCAAGCCAACGACGATAGATGGAAAAATAGTCTTTAAGATCACACACAGCAAATCAAAAATTGTTTTTTTAATTTTAGAAAATGAAGTAGAGTTTGATTCAGATCACCTTAAGCAATATATCTCAAGATTAGGACTAAGAGATAATCCCGTTGTTCTCCTGTCCGAGCACTATGCAAGCATTGAAGAAGGATCAGAGCCATCAGAACTTAAATATAAATATTATCCGGTTCCCAAGTCTTCAGCTCAAAAAATTAAAACATGGTGGAGAGCGAATTATGTTGCCCCTGATAAAGGAGCGCTAATTACAACTGTCATGTCAGTGTTTTTTCAAGTGAGCACAACAGAAGGCATATCTGCAGCAAATTATTTTTTGGGAAATAGTCAGGTTTGGGATCACACTACTACATTCTTAACAGCAGGATTCGGAACGGTGTTTGGATTATGGGGTTCATTTTATAATAATATTACAGCCCCCAAGGATCCGCTCAACCCCAAGAGCAGAAGAAACGCATTAGTCAGAAGAATTCTTATCAGTTCGGCCTCGTTCGCATACACACTTCAGATTCTAAACCACGGAGTTCACAGTCTATCGCTAGCGACTTCAGGTGGGTGGCTAAACAACCTAAGAATGATTAGTAATACGGTTGTTAACAATTCAGTAAAAGACAGATGGAAAATGGTTAACGATATTAGAGATGAGATGGGAGTGAGTCGCGGTCAAGTCAATATTGCAGGAGTAGATGTTAAAAGAACTCAGCTTGAAAGAAATGTTATTGATCAAGCTCCGAGAACTTTAAAGATGATTGATCTGATGAACCTCGATGTAATGGAAATTCCTATTGGTAGCATGCTGTTTTACTCCTCATATTTTTGGACGCAGGGATTGATTGTTAAATATGCAGAAAAAGTAAACTTTAAGCACAAAGACGTACTAAGAGAAAGATGGGAAAAGTTTAAAGATGAAAATATTCGCTTTCTTAAACAACCTCATAAAGTGATTTTTGAAAACATTAAAAAGATAGCCAAGTGGTCAGCTGGTCAAAAAAACGAACTTATTTTATACTTTAGAAATACGTTTGCCTCTGGAATTTTTAGTAAAAACAAATGCGCAAAACAAATACAAGATGGCCAAAATGAAGTTAACAAGGAAATTATACCATTTTTGCCTGTTGTTGGCGATGCATGGTTAGACCTGCCTAGAAAGGAATAGTTTGACCCAAGTAATTGTGGTTTTAAGTATTCTTTCTTATATAATTGGAGTTTATTTTTTTCGAAACCCCCTTAAGCATACTAAAAAGTTTATGTGGACTAGGTTTAAAAGTTGGTTTCCACTCGCCATAACTTATGCCTTTATTTACTTAGCCAGATACAATCTAGATACACTGGCCACAGCAGAAGTGATTACTAAGGCTGAAAAAAGCCAAATATCAGGCTGGGGTTTTTTCGTTTATGCGATATCCCTTTTTGCTTCCGGCCCGCTCGTTGACCGTTTGGGAGGTAAAAAAGGAATTATTCTTGGTGGCATGGGTGCTGCAATATTTAACACTCTCATGGGTTGGGTTTTGTACCTACATTTGCATGGCAGACTTTCAGTGAATCTTATTTGGACTTTATCAATTCTTTATTCTGGCAATATGTTTTTTCAAAGTTTCGGAGCGATATCAACTATCAAAATAAAATCATATTGGTTTCACGTAAGAGAGCGGGGCATTTTTGGGGCTATATTCGGTACCGTAATATCGCTCGGAGTCTATTTTGCTTTTGACTGGTCGGAGGCAATATCGCGAGCGGTTAACGTAAAATATTTTGATCAAGCAGACTCTTTTGGGGTTTTGATGCACAGTCTTTTTCTTATAGAAAAAAACGATGTTTCAGCTTTCTGGCTGCAGTTTTTTATACCTTCATGGATTCTGATTTTCATGTCAATTTTGAATATAATATTTATTAAAGACTCCCCCGATGAGGCAGGCTTTAATAAGTTTGAAACACACGACGCTTCTCACTCAAATCAAGTTGATCTTGGTAGCTGGTGGAAAGTAATTCGAATGGTCATGACAAACCGTGTGCTTCTTATGATCGGAATTGTTGAGTTTACTTCAGGAGTACTCCGAGACGGTGTTATGAAATGGTATAGGCTTTTTGCCAAAGAAACTGGTCTTGGTGTTCCCTCAATGATGGAACACTGGGGTTTATGGGCGGCGGTTTTAGGTATTGTTGGTTCTTTTTTTGCAGGTTGGGCATCTGATAAAATTTTTCACTCAAGAAGGGCTCCAGTTGCGGCAATCGCATTAGTTTTAATGTTTTTTGCTACGGGTTTTATGATGACGATGGTCTACGGGTACTCTTATGTTGTGGGCGGCGCAGTACTTGTAATGATGATGGCTGTTATCGGTGTTCATTCTATTATGTCAGGTACGGCAACCGCTGACTTTGGCGGTAGAAAAGGAGCTGCAACCGCAACTGGAGTAGCAGACGGCTTTTCAAAGCTTGGGTCAGCTCTTCAAGAATTTGTATTAGGAGCAATCATCACAAAAGACACTTGGTATTATTGGCCAAGCTTTTTAATGCCATTTACTGTTTTGGGGTTATACTTTGCTGTAAAAATGTGGAAAGAGCTTCCAGAAGCGACCAAGAAATATTTGGCAGAAGTTGAAAAAATAAAAAGGGTAAAAATAGATTAGTCCATTTGGATCAAAATGGTGGGCTCGGAGAGACTCGAACTCTCATGCTTTCGCACACGACCCTGAACCGTGCGTGTCTACCAATTCCACCACGAGCCCTGATGAAGCTTTCCATTTTTGTAGCACTGCGATACTGTATGTCAAGTCATGTCCAAAGGTGATGGGTTTTCCTTCAAAGATCGAAGTGGCAAAGTGCATCAAGCGCGTCCGAGAAGAGACGATCTCCCTCCTCCGCCCAAAAAATCTACAGAGAGAGCTCCAGAGGTAGTTGTTACTACCAAGAATCATCCAGAAGCGGATTTAAGACTTGTGGGTACAATCGACAAAAACAAAAGAGGATCTGCATTCTTGGTTTTTGATGACGCTGGATTTGAGGATATTCTTGTTCCAAGGCGTTATGGCGAAAAACTATTTCATGGTGACCGAGTAGAAGTTGCTGCTAACAAGCGTGGAGAGATTCTTGAATTAGAGGTTTTAGAGCACAGACTGTCTGAGCTTGTAGGAAGATTCTACCCAAATAGAAGCAGCGACAGAAAATCGGGTCGCTTTGTTTACGAAAGCAAAAAATCTAAAGAAGAGTTTTATGTGCCTTCATACAAAGGATCCGTTGAAGAAGGGCATTATATCCGCGCGAAGATTCAATATCATGAGACAGGTCGCTTTCCTGCTACAGCGGAGATTGAAGAGATATTCGGAGAGAATATTCCTGCTTCAGAAGATATCAGAATGGTTGCGGGTGAGTTTGGATTAAAAGAAGGATATTCACCTGCGTCCGTTCGAGAAGCGGAAGAGCACAGGCTTTATGTTCCAGGTAAAGATGAGCGTGGAAGAGAAGATTTAAGAAAAATTCCTTTCATTACTATCGATGGTGAATTGGCAAGAGACTTCGATGACGCTGTATTCGTAGAGAAAACAAAACAAGGCTACACTCTTTGGGTCGCTGTTGCAGATGTCAGCCACTATGTAACAGAAGATTCCTCTCTAGA
The DNA here is from genome assembly GCA_023657465.1 of Lysobacteraceae bacterium. GTDB lineage: Bacteria > Bdellovibrionota > UBA1018 > UBA1018 > JAGTJX01 > JAGTJX01. The sequence continues at coordinate 291,508 of JAGTJX010000001.1, read as the reverse complement.
TAAAGAAGCTAAGGAAAAAGGAACGAGCGTTTACTTCCCAGAGCGTGCATTTCACATGCTTCCAAAAGCGCTCTCTGAAAATCTTTGTAGTCTTAGGCCAGGCGAACCAAGGCTTGCAATGGTTTCTAAAATTTTTTTCTCAAAAGAAGGTAAAAAAGAAAAAGTTGAAGTACTCGAAGCGATTATTCAATCGCATAGACGTGCGACCTATAACGAGATCGAAGTTGAGCGTAAAGCGAATGAAAAAGATGAATCTTGGGAATTCTTCGATCACTTCGAACTCTATAAAAAATTAAGAAAAGCACGTAGTGATCGTGGGTCTCTTGACTTCGAACTGCCAGAATTTGAAATCTTAGTAGACGCGCAGAGCGAACCAACAGAAATTCAAAGACGCGAGCGTCTCGATCCTCATAGACTCATTGAAGAGTTCATGATTTCAGCAAACGAATCAGTTACCGAGTGGATGCTCGAACGTGATCAGGCGTTCATCTATAGAATCCACGAAGAGCCATCAGAGCAGTCTCTATTTAGATTTAAGGAACTTGCCAAGACCTTCGGAGTGAAGATAAATTTTAAAAAAGGTGAAGTACGTCCCGAAATGCTTTCAGAGATCTTAAAGACTCTTGAAGGACACCCTGCGCAGGAGTTGCTGAATTCTTCACTTCTTAGATCAATGAAGCAGGCGGTTTATAGCGAGAATCATCTAGGGCATTTCGGTCTTGCGTCTGACGGCTACACCCATTTCACTAGTCCCATTCGCAGATATCCAGATCTTGTTGTGCACAGGTTGATTCGCGGAGTACTAAGAAAGACTTTTAAACACGATGAAAAAGAGAAGACTGAAAAGAAACTCAAAGCTATCTGCGAGCACAGCTCACTGAGAGAGCGTCTTGCAGCTGAGGCAGAGCGCGAACTTAAGCGTGTGAAGCAAGTCAGAATCATGAAGAAATATCTCGGGCAGGTGTTCGCTGGAAAAGTGAACGGCATGTCACCTAAGGGATTATTCATTCAAATCATCGATCCTTTTGTTGAGGGATTCATCGACAAAGAAACGATGGATGATGACTGGTATGAATATAATGAAGAGAGAATGGTTTTCTACGGTAAGAAAAAGAAAAGAACCTTCAAAGTAGGAGATACAGTACAAGTTCAAGTCGTGAGAGCGGACCTCGACAGAAGACAAGTCATGCTTTCTCTTGCGTCGGAAACGAAGAAGAAGGGACATAAGTAAAATGGCTCTTCAGTGGATTAAGGCCACAAGGCAGCTAGGTCAAGCAGTTAAGAATGCACAAAGACTGAGACAAGTACTCACAGTCTTCAGTAAGTATGGATTTGCAGACCTCATCAATAGATCTAAGATGGGCGTATTCCTTCCAAACCGTTTCATGACTTCAACTAAGGAAATTTCGGGACAATCTCCAGCAGGGAGACTGAGACCACGCGTTTGAAGAGCTGTGGACCAACGTTTGTTAAACTCGGTCAACTTCTCTCCACTCGTTCAGATATTATTCCCGAAGCATTCGTCGATGAGTTCAAGAAACTTCAAGACGAAGTACAACCTGTTTCTTTTGATCAGATTAAGCGAGTTTTAGAACAAGAACTCGGTGGTCCAATTGAAAATCGCTTCTCTACCATGTCAGTGACACCACTCGCTTCTGCAAGTATTGGACAAGTACATGAGGCGACATTGATTACTGGTGAACGAGTGGTAGTTAAAATTCAACGACCTGAGATCGAAAAAATTATTCAAAACGATATTTCACTTCTTGCGTTCATTGCAAAGGCACTAGAGCGATACGTTCCAGAAATCAGAATTTTTAATCCCTCAGTCATAGTAGATGAGTTTTTCAGAACTCTTGTATTTGAGCTTGATTACAAAATAGAAGCCAATAACATGAAGAAGATTTCTGAAAATTTAGCAAAGTTTGAAGATGTTGTTATTCCAAGAGTATATAAGGAACTCACGACCACGAAGGTTCTCACGCTTGAGAAACTAGAAGGAATTCGAGTCAATGATTTTATTGCTCTAGCTAATAGTGATATCGATAAAAAAGAAATTGTAAAGCTCGGTGCTCGTGCGTTTCTTAAATCAGTAATGATTGATGGGCTTTTCCATGGAGATCTTCATGGTGGAAATCTCTTCATACTTCCCGGAAATAAATTGGGAGTAATCGACTTTGGAATAGTTGGTCGACTCTCAATGAAGGCTCGAGATCAACTGGCTAACATGGTCATGGCTCTCATCACGGAAGATTATGAAGCACTCTGTTAACTCTATGCTGAAATGGGAAGTGTTACAAGCTTCTGTGGATTTCGATGCATTCCCAAAGAGATGTGAGAAATACACTTTCTCCTTATCTAGGAATGTCGATTGATGAAGTCAATACAGGCCGCGTCCTCATCGAAGCTACTCGTATTGCGACTAAATATAATATTTCAATACCAGGAGACTGGATGTTGGTGTTCAAAGCAATTGTTACCATGGAAGGGATGGGAAGGATCACTTGATCCAGAGTTCGACTTCATAGCGATGTGGTCAAGAAGCAATGGGTGACATCATCAAGAGTCAATACTCTCTCGATCGAATCAAGAAGGAGTGGGTCTGGGTAGGAAGAGATCTCGTTTCACTAGCTCAAACACTACCTAGACAGCTGAAGTGGATGTTTAAGAAGTTCCAACAGCGACGACTTCGGCTTTTGAAATCAAGGTTCCAGAAATGAAAGGAATTCGTACACAACTTTCAAAAAACAATAAGAAGACGGTGCTCGCGATTCTTTCTGTTGGTTTTCTGCTTTCATCTGCAATGAATATTCAGCATGTCTTGATGTTTAGCAAGAACGGTTTGCCACCGTATCACATTATCTTCGCAGTCATTTCTGTTGTGCTTGGTGTTTTAGCAGTAATCTAAGTCCAGTTTTCAAATCAATAGTGGATCTAAAAGACAGAAGCTCTCGAGCGCGCTTGGTCTCAGCGCGAGAGTGCCTCACGTCTCCATCTCTAGCCGGAGCGAAATGTGGACTGACTTTAGAACTCGTTAAATCAATCAACGTTTTGGTTAGAAATAATATATTGATTGATGATCCTGAACCCAGATTGATGGGCATTCCATTCCAAGCAGAGGAGGTCCTCTCGACTTCAATGATTCTCATCAGTCCAGAGATAATGTCATCCACATAAATAAAGTCCCTCGTTTGTTTTCCGTCACCATTAATGCTGAGAGGGAGATTGTTCTTCAATCGGTCAATGTAGATGGAGACCACTCCTGAGTAAGGAGACTTAGGATCTTGACCAGGCCCATAAACATTAAAAAACCTAAAAACGCAGCAGTTTAGTGCGTGAAATTTGTGGACAGCTCTTAAAAGCTCCTCAGCTTCGAATTTATGTTTTGCGTAATTTGATAAAAAGTCATGAGGCTGAAAAGATTCCAAAGAATAATCTGATTCAGTCTTAACACTGTCCCCATAAATAGCGGCTGTACTTGAATAAATAAGTGAGGGTGCTTTTTTGGTTTTGGATTTCAGTTCAGTTAAGAGATCGAGAATATGCTTTGTAGTTTCAACAGTGTCTTTGTGGCTCTCGAGAGGTGATTCTTGGCTCTTGGCAACACTTACTAATGCAGCCAAGTGATAAACAAAATCAGCGGTTTTGATCCACTCATTGAGCTTGCTGGATTCTAGTACATCAGAAATATCGTAGTCTACACCAGCTATACGAGACTCTGGTTCATTACGGTCAACTACAGAAATTCTTGTTTCTGGATTCTGTTTTTTGAGTCGAGAAATGAGGTGTGATCCAATAAAACCTGATCCACCTGTGACTAAAACATGCATCTGTTTATGTGACTTCCTAGCTCAGTTTCGAAACGTACTCAGAGTATTGTTTAGAATCCATGAGAGCTTCTACTTCAGACGGGTTTTTGATCTCAACTTTGATCATCCAAGAGGATTCGTAGGGATTGGAGTTAATTTTACCAGGTTCATCTGCGAGTGCCTGGTGAATTTCTACTACTTTCCCAGTTACTGGAGAGTAGAGATCACTCACAGCTTTGATGCTCTCAACAACACCGAAGGTTTCTCCTGCCTTAAGCTCTCTACCTACTTTAGGAAGTTCTAGGAAAACAATATCACCTAATGCACTTTGGGCATGATCAGTGATTCCGATAGAGACGATCTTTCCATCAGTCTTCGTCCACTCGTGATCTTTGGTGTATTTGAGGTTAGTAGGTAAGCTCATTTTTTCTCCTTGTTATAAAATGGTGTGGGTGTGACTTCGACATCTAAAAAATTATCTCTGACTTTGATTTTGAGTTTTGTTCCAACTTTTGCAAAGCCTGATTCAACTCTTGCAATCGCCACCGAATATCCAAGTGAAGGTGCAAACGTACCAGTGGTAACTAGACCAATCCGACGATCACTTCCGTCATGAACTGTATAACCTTGTCTTGGGATGAGTTTACCCAGCGCTTTAAGTCCAATGAGTGAGTATTTGATTCCAGATTCTTTTTTCTTGGTAATAGCGTCTTTGCCTATGAATGTTTTCTTATCAAGTTTGGTGACCCACGCAAGTCCAGACTCAAGAGGAGTGGTGTCATCATCAAGCTCGTGTCCATAGAGAGGATATTTCATCTCCGTACGAAGCGTATCGCGTGCACCGAGTCCACAAGGCTTAAGTCCCATGGGGGTACCCTTCTCAACAAGAGCACGCCAAACTTTAGGTCCCATATCCCAAGGGACATAGAGTTCGAATCCATCTTCACCAGTGTATCCTGTACGTGCGAAGAAGCAGGGTATCTCTCCAGAGAACTTACCTTCTGTGAACCAATAGGTTTTCACCTTGGATAAGTCCTGATCTGAAAAACTTTGAACGAGTTCTGTTGCTCGTGGTCCTTGAACTGCGATCTGTGTGTAATTAGAGCTATCGTTGTCTAAACGAACCGAAGCAAACTCAGGAAACATTTTTTTAATTTTAACAGCATGAGCAAAATCTTTGTCGGTATTGGATGCGTTCACGACTACGAAGAATTTATCTTTTGAACGTTTGTAAATAATCAGATCATCTACAATGCCGCCCGATTCGTGGCACATGGCTGTGTACATTGCCTGACCATCTGAGATTTTTGAGAGATCATTCGTGACGAGAGTGTTGAGAAAATCTAAAGCGCGATCGCCTTCTACAATGAACTCTCCCATGTGACTAACGTCGAAGAGTCCAATCGCTGTTCTACAGGCTTTGTGTTCGTCTGCAAGACCAGTGTATTGAACGGGAAGATCCCATCCTCCAAACTCTACAACTCTGCCACCAAGTGCGACGTGTTCATCATAGAGAGCAGTACGTTTTGACATGACTAAAGAGTTATCACAGCCCGTTTTCTGCGGCTACTATCGTGTTTAATATCAGACTGTTTATAGTCATAGGACCCACTCCCCCGGGAACGGGCGAGAGAGCTGATGCAACGTTTGTTGCGGATTCTGCATGCACGTCGCCAACTATTTTCCCAGCAGCATCTCTATGAATTCCAACATCGATTACTACAGCTCCTGGTTTAATATGTTCGGCACGGACAAGATGAGGTTTGCCTGCGGCAACGATAAGAATATCTGCAGTTTTTGTGTAGGACTCAAGATTCTTTGTCTGGCTGTGGCATTGAATGACTGTGGCGTTTGCATTCAAGAGAAGAGAAGTCATGGGTTTTCCAACGATTGCACTCCTTCCGATGATGCATGCGGTTTTTCCTGCTGGAGAAATTCCGTAATGAGCCAAAAGTCGCATGACTCCGTCAGGAGTACAGGATTTTGGGCCAGAAAATCCTAAAACTAATCTCCCTAAGTTTTCTGGGTGAAAACAATCGACGTCTTTTTTTGGAGCAATCCAGTAGATGAGCTCTTCTTCCTTGAATGATTTTGGAAGTGGCCTTTGAATTAAAATTCCGTCTACGGAAGGATCTTCATTTAGTTTTTTGATTTCAAGAAAAGCAGCTTCTGGAGAAATACTGGCAAGTAGTTTAACGGTTTGGTGTTTCATTCCGATAGCGACTGCAGCTTTACCTTTGTTGCTCGTATAAATAACAGATGCTGGGTCTTCTCCCACAAGCACGACGGCAAGCTTTGGGGGTGAGCCCCGTTTTTGGACAATGGCCGCCACCCTTTTTTTGAACTCTGAAATGGAGTTGTCGATGAGGGGTTTGGAATAGAGGATTTTTGCAGCCATAGGTTAGTTCTACCAAAACTTTTTTGCCGACTGGGAAAAATCTCCTGGTTCGAAATTACCCAGGCAAAAGAGTTGGGGATATATTGACGCGTGTTAAAGGAAATGAAGTTAAAATAAATATCTCTATTAATTTAGATAGTTAGAGTGTTTATTTTAGTATTATTTAAACAAATTTAAAAAAATAACTAAAGAAAAAACTTCGGCATGCCGATTGCAACCTCTTATAAGTGTCGGGACAAGGATGTCCTGGTTTATGTAGGGGGAGCAAAGGATTGTCTAGCGGAATTTGGCCTTCAGTATCTGGTGCAGTAGCTCAAGCCCAAGCGGTCGACATCGTGGCTAACAACTTAGCTAACGTCGATTCGATTGGTTACAAAAAAGATGCGCCCACTTTCAAAGAATACCTGGCTGTCATGGAGCGAGAGCCAGGAGGAGAACCCGCGCCACACGGTCCAATCACGAACCGTGATCTCTATCCTCTCGATGGCCGCGATCAGTCCTTTGTAGTTGTAGATGGAACATACACAAATTTTAGACCGGGAAGTTTAAAAGTCACTCAAACGCCACTGGATGTGGCGATTGATGGACCGGGTTTTTTTGAAGTCGGCACGCCTTCGGGTGTTCGCTATACGAGGCAAGGAAGCTTCAAATTGGCTATGGATGGCCGATTGGTGACTCCTCAAGGGTACCCCGTGTTGTCTTCAAAATCAGGTGGTTTGGCGCCCGCGCAGCCAATCACCGCCGTTCAGCCGAGCCAAGGAGGGCTACCGACTCAAGGAGGAGTCGCGGTTGAACAAATTACTGCAGACATCACTGCTAGATCAATCAATCTGCGGGATTTGGGAAAGAACTTGAGCATCAATACTCAAGGCCAAATCTATTCAGGTGATCAACTAGTAGCTCAGTTGTCGGTTGCAGAATTTAAAGATCCTAGAAAATTAATGAAGATTGGGGGTCAGTTGTTTAAAAGCAATGACCCCCAAAACTTTTCTGAGGGTCAAGCTGGTAAAAGCAAAATTCTGCAAGGAGTTCTCGAAGGATCGAACGTCAATCCAGTAGAAGAGATGACTCACATGATTCAAGCGAATCGCTTGTTCGAACACGATCTAAAAGCAATGAAATCGTACAACGACCTCATGGGTAGAGAGGCCAATGACATAGGTAAATTATGATTAGAGCTCTGACAACCGCAGCAACAGGACTAGAAGCACAACAGGCGAATATGGAACGTATTTCCAACGATATGGCTAACATCAATACGGATGGATATAAGCGTTCTCGAACAGAGTTTGAAGATCTGATGTATGAACAAGTGAAAGAAGCTGGCGCATCACTTGGAACTTCAAGCCAAACGCCAGTCGGAATTCAAAACGGATTAGGTGTTAAAGTCGGAAGTACATATAAAATTTTTGAACCAGGACCAGCTCACATCACTAACCATCCACTGGACATGATGGTTGAAGGACGTGGATTCATTCCTGTTCAAATGCCAAACGGTGATGTGGCTTACACTCGCACAGGCGCGTTTCACTTAGACTCTCAAGGAAGAATGACCTTAACGAACGGTTCCCAAATCATTCCACAAATCACAGTACCCTTTAATGCTTCAAACGTAAAAATCACCCCCACAGGAGCAGTCACAGTAGTATTGCCTGGTAGCACTGATGAAAACGTCATTGGACAAATTCAGTTGATCTCGTTTGCTAACGAACAAGGTCTTACAGCGATTGGGTCAGGACTTTACAAACCGAATCTTGCAACAGGTCAGCCTATTCAAGGTATTCCTGCAGAAAATGGTTTGGGATCACTCCTTCAAGGCGCGCTTGAAGGATCCAATGTGAATATTGCAAACTCGATGATCGATATGATCGCTACACAAAGAGCTTACGAAATGGGTACAAAAGTAATGGGCGTTGCTGACCAGATGATGGGTGCTACAGCGAACATTAAGTAGATTTTTAGTAAACCAAGGATGGGGTGCGCGGGATGATAGCTCAAGGATTGAGCATTTTTGCTTTTTATATTGTATTGGCGAGTCAGAGTGGATCAGGCATTCCGCTGTTACTACAATCCAAAATCATTAAAGAACTTCAAAAACAAGTCGCACATTCAAAAGTTGAACTTCTTCCATTCAATACAGATTCAATTCCTGATTCAACTAAAGTAATCTCAGTGAAGTACTTATCAGAAAGTCCGGTGGGTATGGCAAGTATGGGCTTTGTTTGCAGAGACGGAGAGGGAATCACTGAATTAACAGCTAAAATTCCATACAGAGCAACTGTTTATGCTGCTGTTGCGATGAAGAGGTTAAAATTTGGACAGAATGTCACATCAGAGGATTATTCTATGCAAGAAATTGATGTGACTTCAGGACTCTATAGAGAGATTCGCGGCTTACTCATTACTGATGAAAGCAAGCTCTCAAAGATGCAAGCCCATCAAACACTCATGGAGAATCAACCTATTCTTACCAGTGGACTCATCGCCAGTCCCGATATTCAGCGGGGAGAGTCTGTTAAGCTCAAGATTATTTCAGGGGGTCTTTCTATTAATACAATGGGGATTGCTCAAGAGCCATCTTACTTAGACCAACCGATCAGGGTGATCTCATTAAAAACAAAAAGAGAAGTGACAGGGGTATTGCGAAACGGGAATAACGTCGAGGTTCAATTATGAGAATATTACTAACAACATTGTTTTTAGTTATTTTCACAACTTCTTGTGCAGACATGATGAAAAAAGAAGATGTAAATTCTCCTGCACATACAGATGAATTTACAGGCGGGGGTTTCTGGCCTGAACGCGGACTTTTTGATGGACCAAATACATATGACACCAAAATTCCAAACAAAAATAAAAATGGACGTGGAATAGCTTTAGCTCAAGCAGCAGAACCAGATCTCGGAGAAGATCCAGACAAGGGCTGGTCGCCAAGTTCAAAATATAAAAACGGTAATCGTGCATCAAAAGCAGATTTCGTAGATGTAGGAAACGAAGGTTCACTTTGGGCAAGCGAAGGTCAAACTAATTACTTCTTCGTTAAAAACAAAGTGAGATCACCAGGAGAAATTGTAACGATTAAAGTCGATGACCCATTAGTTAAAGAAGTTGCAACCGAACTGAAACGCACTCTTACTGGAGAAGAGCGTCAAGCCGAGCTCGATAAGATTCAAGCTCAGTATGATTACGAAAAACTAGTTAAAGAGATCAGAGACGGACTTAAAAAAGAGGGTGATAAGGAAAAAGAATTATCAAACGAAGCTGAAGCGGAAAGAAGAATTGCAGAAGCAGCAAAGATTATCCCTAAAGAATTCAAAGAAAAAGTCGCAACAGATGCCGACATTGACTTCCTGAAAGAAACGCCGATCAAAGCAGGCGATATCATGATGGGAGAGATTATGGATCGTTATCCAAATGGAAACTATCGTGTACGAGGAACAAAGAGAGTTTATTTTAGAGGGAATCCAAGAACTTTATCTTTTGTGGGAATTGTGAAGTCCACAGAAATCGACGAAAAAGATATAACAGAAACGGGGAAATTTTATGAATATCGTCTACGTGTTGCTCGCCAGTAGTTTTTTTTCTCATGAGTAGTAATGTTCAGGCTGCTCGTCTGAAAGATATTGCCGCAGTTAAAGGTGTGAGAGAAAACATTCTTATCGGTTACGGTATTGTTGTAGGACTGAAGGGCACGGGGGATTCAAGCGCCGATATTACTGGTCAATCTCTTTCTCGATTGTTTAATAAACTTGGACTTGAAGCGGGTAACACATTTAAATCTAAAAATGCTGCAGCAGTGATTGTGACAGCTAAACTTCCTGCATTCGCAAGAGCAGGTAATGTGATTGATATCACCGTAAGTTCTATAGGAGACGCAACAAGCTTAGAGGGTGGAATGCTTCTAGTAACTCCTCTTAGGGCAGGGGATCAGAATATTTATGCTGTAGCACAAGGTCCAGTGAGCCTTGGTTCGAATGCAGATGGAGCCAAAGTATTTCCTACAGTGGGACGCGTAGTGTCTGGTGCTTCGATCGAGAAGGATATAGATTCAAACTTTCAAGGCAAAAAAAGTTTTAGACTCTCACTTCATAATCCTGATTTCACTACAGCTGCAAGAATGGTCGTTACCATTAACTCAGAGTTAGGTGGTAAGTACGCTACAGCTCGTGATAGTGCCGCAATCGATGTTGTCATTCCTTTTAATTACGATGGAAACGCTGTCGAACTTCTAGCCGTATTGGAAAACATCAAAGTGAATGTTGATACAAAATCTAAAGTTGTTATCAATGAGCGTACGGGAACAATTGTGATGGGTGGAAATATTCAAATTTCACCTGTAGCAATTGCTCACGGAGAGCTTTCAATTGAGGTAAAAGAAGAAACTCCCACAGCAGGAGGCGCCGCTACTGGATCAAAGAAGACAAAAGGAAATCGAGTTCTTGAGATTAAAAACGCTACGAGCGTAGGAGATCTTGTAAAGGCGTTAAATGCTCTGGGTGTACAGCCGAGAGATTTAACCGCAATTTTTCAAAGTCTTAAGCAAATGGGCGCACTGCAGGCTGACTTGGAGGTCATGTGATAAAAGGAGCACTCTTTGACGCAGCTCCTACACCCTCCAAGGTTGAAACTAGAGTTAACCGACAGAATGTTGATCCTCAGACCAGGGAAGCGGCTGAGGGTATGGAAAAAATGTTCTTAGATTACATGATGAAAGTCATGCGTAATACAGTTCCAGAGAACGAAATGGATCTGGAAGGTCCAGCGACAAAAATCTATCGCTCGATGATGGATTCCGAAACAACTAAGCAGGCTGTCAAAACAGGTGGTATCGGACTCGCAGATCAAATCATTGCCTATCTCGAATCGGCGCGTTACAATCAAATGAGGAGAACAGAGTCTCCTCATGATATTTCAGGTACAGGAGGTACGGATGAAAGTCTCACAAAACGTAAATAGTGGTGTTCGTAGTACAGAAACTTCTCAAACAAAAAAATCTGAAGCTCCATTAAAATCAATTGGTGCTGAGAGCGCGCGTGCTCCTATAAAAACAGAAATCTCCGGATCTTACAATGCGGATATTTCTGATAAAGCAAAAGATATGGCTCTCGCACGTAAAACTGCAGAGGGTGCGGGAGATATTCGTGAAGCAAAAATCACTGAACTCAAACGCAGAATTGCAAACAAGGAATATAACGTTAAGTCAGATGCTATAGCAGATAAGTTAGTTTCAGATCATTTAGAAAATCCTGGCCTATAATGGAGGTAACTCATGGAAGAGTTGCTGAGTACATTACAGAGTTTGCTTAGCCGTCACATTGGACTGCACAGGCAGTTGCTCGACCTCGTTCGTTTGGAAAATGAAGCAATCGTCCAAATGAATCTCAAAGACATTCAAGAGATTACATTTTCAAAAGAAGCGGTCATCAATGCAATTCAAAACTGTGAAGAACAAAGAAAAGTAGTCTGTGGCCTTCTTGAAGTTCCGGCGTTAGACAACCTCATTTTGAAACTGCAAGACCTAGGAAACTCCGTTCTCTCGGAGCAATTCCGTACAGCATACAACACACTGAGGCTCCTCATAGAGCACATCTCAGATCAAAACGATCAAAACAAAGGTCTTGTTGAGCATTCACTCACACAGATCCAAAGTATGAAGAAGAATATTTTGGGAGTTTCGGATGCCCAAAATACTACCTATACCGCGCATGGACAGAGTCATTTTGAAGCTTCACGTCCACGCCTCATTGAGCAGGAGGCATGACCTAAATGGCAGGAATAGGCGTCGTCATGCAAACCGGCCGATCAGGAATGATGGCTGCTAAAGCTAATATCGGAACATCGGGTCACAACATTACCAATGCGAACACCGAAGGTTTTACAAGACAGCGTGTGCACCAATCTGCAAACCACGGATACCCAAAACCTGGTAATGTCTCTGATGTAGGTCGTGGTGTACTTGTTTCTCGTGTCGAAAGAGTCAATGATGAATATCTTGATAAACAAATTCGAAACTGTTTTAAGAGTCTTTCTGAATTCGAAGAGAAGGATCTAGCTCTTACTCAGCTTGAAGACGTTTTTAACGAGCTCAACGGAGATGGAATCAACCGTGTTGTAGCTAACTTCTTTAATGAGTTTAGAAAACTCTCTAATGAGCCAGACAGTGAAGCTGTCCGTGAAGCAGTAAGAGAATCTACCAATGCGATGGTGAATGACTTCAAAAGAATTTATAAGGAAGTCGATGACATCAGAAAACACATCGATACGAAGGTAGATGGATACGCGAGAGAGATTAATTCTACCGCAGTAGAAATCAGAGATCTCAATCTTAAAATTAAAACACTAGAGCTATCTGGTGGATCACCAGGAGATCTCCTAGATAGAAGAGATGTACTTCTAAAGAAGCTAGGAAGTTACTTCGATACTCAAGTTCACAAAGACCGTAATGGTGCTGTGATTGTGGATATCAAAGGCATAGGACCTTTCATTACAAGTGGTGAAACAGAACAAATGATCGCTGAAACCTCGCCAGCCGACAACGAGGGTAAGTACGAAGGTTCTGTCGATCTGAAAACCACTGCGAGTGTGAGCTCTGTCATTACTCACCGTCTCACAGGCGGAAAAATGGGTGGGCTCTTAAACGTAAGAGACAAGACGCTTTCTATGATCATGGAGCGTCTGGATGATTTGGCTTATGGAATTACAGAAGCAGTCAATACAGTTCACAGGCAAGGTTTCGATCGCAATGGTAATACTGGCATTAATTATTTCAAGCAACTCGATACCAAGCACAGAGCTGCAGAATACATTTCTCTTTCTGAGCATATTGAAGACAACGTGAATCACATAGCAGCGGCAGCTTCTCCAGAGTCACCTGGCGATAATAGAATTGCTACTGCGATAGCAAGGATTCAAAATATTCGTTTTTTAAATGGTGGAAATGCTACGGCAGACGATTGGTACAACGCTATGGTGAGTGACACTGGTGTCGTAGCAGCCAGAAACCGTTCAGATCTCAATCAGCAAAAGAGCATTATGGCTCAGTTCAATCGTATGCGAGACAGCATTTCTGGAGTCTCAATCGATGAAGAAACCGCAAACTTGTTGCTGTATCAGCATGCATTCGATGCTTCTGCAAAGGTCATTCAAGTTGCTGATAACATGCTGAAGACGATTTTGGATTTAAAGAGATAAGGACGAGTAGATGAGAATTACTGAAGGCTCAAATTTTGAATCAGTGATGGGTGCCATCGCCAGGACTCGCGGTCGTATGGAGAAACTCCAGCAGCAATCAGCAACATTGAAGAAATTAAATGCCCCATCAGATGATCCGGTAGGCTCTGCAAAAGTTCTAGAGATGAGAACTGAGAAAGCGAATCACGGACAGTTTCTAACCACTTCTAAACTCGCGAGCATGTACTTGGAGAACACAGATCACGCGCTTGCAGATCTCTCAGAGATTCTTCTTCGTGCAAAAGAGATTGCTCTTCAACAATCTAGTGGAGTAAGTTCAGGAGAAGCGTCTCGTCTAGGTGTTTCTGAAGAAGTGAAGCAGCTTTTCCAACAAGCGGTTGCAACAGGTAATACAAGAATTTCCGATCGCTACCTATTCGGTGGATATAAGACCACAAAACCACCTGTGAGTGCCGATGGAGAATATCTCGGTGATAACGGTGAGATGATGGTGGAGATGGCAAAGGATGTTTTCTTATCGATTAATCTGCCAGGACATCAGGTGTTTAATACGAATCCAGAAACCTCTTCGGATTTCAAACGAGTTAAAGAATTAGAGAAAAAAGAAGAAGAGAATCACGATTACAGAAGACCCGCAGTTGAGGGAAAATCAGGAATCGATGAACCACCGAAGCAGAACGTGAATCTGTTTGTAGAGCTTCAGGGCTTAAGAACCGCACTTCTGACAGGGGATATGGGTGCAATTCATGAGAGTTTGGACAAATTAGATACGCTCCATGCCAGTATTGTTGCTCAGCGTGCCAAGGTTGGGTCTAGAATGCGCGGATTAGAGAACACAGAAATGGCACTCGATCGCCATGAGAGTACAAATGCGAAGCTTTCTGCATCGATTGAGGACGCTGACGTCGCACAGACGATGAGTGATTTGGCTAAAGAAGAGACAATTTTTCGCGGAGTGTTAGGCAGTTCAAAAAGACTGATTCAACCGACGTTAATGGATTTTTTAAGGTAATGGTTGCAAGCTATGGGGCGTTATAATAAAGGTTTTGTTTCGTAATGGATTACAAGTAGTCCTTTCAAGATGGAGTTATTATGTTAGTTTTAACTAGAAAATTAGGTGAATGCATCGCAATCGACGATCACATCAAGATTACGGTTGTTCAAATCAAGGGTAAGCAAGTTCGACTTGGCATACAGGCGCCCAAGGAAACAAAAATTCACCGTGAAGAAGTGTATGTGGCTATTCAAGAGCAGAACAAAGCCTCTATCGGCGGCGGAGCGGAACTCAGTGCAGTTTCGAAAATGCTTAAAGAATAGTTTTTTAACTGGGGGGTAGTAGAGCGTGATCATTAAAACAGGACGTTTTGGACAGCTCAATATAGATTCTGCGGAAATCATTGAGATTCCGCATGGAATGATTGGTTTTCCAGATCAAAAGAAATTTTGTTTAGTAGATCCAGGTGACGAAACACTCATCCTTTGGTTGCAATCCATTGATGAGCCAACATTGGCTTTCCCACTTCTTGAACCTAAAATCATTCGTGCTGATTACGTAGCGAGATTAAGCGCAAACGAAATGCGTGAGCTTGCTCTTGAGTCACTCAGTGGTGCAGCGGTATTCTCGGTTCTCACTATTCCAGCAGATGTGAGTCAGATGACTGCAAATCTTAAAGCACCTCTTGTGATTAATCTTCGCAACAGAATCGCGCGCCAAGTGGTCCTCCAGGAGAACGAATACAGTATTAAACACGTGATGTTTAAAGAATTGCGCACGCACCTCATGACCATTGAGAACTCTAAGAATAGAGGGATTGATGTTCCTGCAGTGCCAATGCCAGCACATCCGATAAAGATTGCAGAGATTCCCTCTTCGAGCTCTGTCCGATCACTTCAACAAGCTTAAGGCTTAGAGACACAACGTACATGAAGACTCGTCAGGCCTGAGTAGGTCATCGATGGACGAGAGTCCTTTTGGTAGAACCTCACAGCAATTGCTTTATCTGTTGTTTTGAATGTAGAGGTCCAATTCCAAACACGATTTAAGTCAGTGAATAAAGTTCCAACTCCATGGACATCGGCTGCTCTGTAGTCAGTGATTGCAGGGAGCTCCCAGGTGAGTTCAGAGAGATTCCCCCGTTCATTCAGCGACGACTTGTCCATACAGTAGTCAATCGCCTGAAGGTGCCCCATCTTCTTGTGGGATTGAGAGCCCCAAAGAATGTGTGTCGCGGGATCTTGCCAAACTTCATTGCCGCCAAGAGTTCTTGTAACGAGATTCCATTCATGAGCATCGACAACTTTTTTCTTACTGCAGCTTTTGATTCTAAAATCAATGTCACCATTCAAGCCGCATGCAGGCTTCGCACTTGGAGTGAGTTCGAATAGGAGATCTGAGATGAACTTGTTTTGGTTATTATCAAACGCGTAAGGATAGATCTGATAGGAGCTCAGTGATAGTTGAATAGTTTTTGAGAGGAAGTCATTCACTAGAGCTACGTTTCCTGATCGTTCACGGCCATGGTTTAGGTCAGTGAGAGAGAACCTGAGTGCAACTTCCATCTCATTCGCATTGGACTTCAATCCTCTGAACTGTTGAAACTTATTAATGTAACCGCGGAGGCGTTCTACTTTGATTTCATTAAACTTTCTGCGAGAGATTTTCCTGCTCTCTTTTAGTTGTGCAGAGATATCATATGCTTTTCTCTCATTGACTCTGCTAGGAATGACAAAGTCCCAACTAGTAAGTCCAATTTCATTGTACCAAAGGTTTTTGATGTCAGAAGAAGACACCATTGCGACGACATCGCCTTCGCACTCTTCAAGTCCAGATAGCTCAAAAATATTTTTGCAGTTTCTGATGACCCACATGTCTTTGTCTGTTGGGTGTTTGTGCATGATCGGCTGCGGAATTTGTGTTTCATCTTGCCTTAGCCAAAGGGTGCTACCGTCTTTGAATCTACTTGTTAAGTTCCAGAGAGTTCCGTCTGGAGCGGTTTTCAGTCTCCAGCAGTCTCGCTTCCTGTCCTCGATGTCGCCTTTCAAGCCGCAAGTCGAGTTGAGTGCGGGATCAAACTTCTGGAGTACAGGCAGAAAGAATTGGTACATCGATCGAGAGAACCCATGAGGATAAAACGTGTCTGAAACGGTAACCTTCTTAAGAAGTGATCTGTTATAGAGATTGATTCCATTAATTGCTTCGCTTGCTCTGTTTCCTGATCTCAAATCTTTTTCAGCATGTGCGAGTGCTTGTTCGATTTGCCTTGGATCTGTGGCAGTGTCAAACTCAGACTGAAAAAGAGAGATGAAGACTTTGATTTGGTTGAATCGCTCTTTAAACTGGCGCTCTCGTTCTGCATCAAGTTTCTCCTTAAGCTTCCAGTCTTGCTGAGTGGCTAAGAATTCATCTTGAGAGTAGCTCTTGAAGTAGTCCTGTACTCCGATAGTAATCTGAGTTGAGATTTCTTTATAGAAGAGTTCTTTGTCTACTCTGTTCTCAATTCCATTGCACGATCGTCGTTTAGTAATGTTGAAGTAATTAGGACACTCTCTAACGACAACTTCGTTTCCGTCTTCAAAGAAAATCAACAATTCTTGGAACTTAGGATTGATCGGGACAGGAGCTTTTTCTGCCGATGAACAGCCAGAAATGAAAACGAGGAGCAAGGCAAATAAACGAATCATTTTTCTTTGATTCGTGCGCTAGAAGCCATCTTAAGATAGGAGCGTGCTTCTTTGTTCTCGGGATCTACGGCCAATGCGCTTTCCCATTCGAGTTCAGCGTCGAGAATATTTCCGTTACTAAACTGGAGAAGACCGAGTTGAAGCATCGCCGTCGAATCTCTTGGATTCTCGAGCTTGATTTGCTGCAACTCCTGAATCGCACGAGAAACATAACCCTTCTTGGCGAGTGCTTTTGCTCTTCTAATTCTAGTTTCCAAGTGGGTGGGATTGAGAATGGCAGCCTTAGAATATTCCTCGATCGCTTCATCGTATCTGCGGTATCTAAAATAGAGATCTGCAATTTCAAGATGCTTCACTGCAAACTTAAGATCAATTTCGGATTCTTGGTTGGTGAGAAAAGGACTCACTGAGTGATTCGCTTGTTCGAAAACTTGTTTTGCTTCTTGGTATCTACCGATGTCATTAAGAAGAACAGACAAGCAGATTGCAGCATCAGTATGTCTAGGATCATTTCTTAATGTGAGTTTCAGTGACTCGATTGCAAGCGAGATTTTCCCTTGGAAGTATTGAGATACGCCTTTTAAGTAGAGAGAGTCAGTAGATGTGGGGTTCTTCTCCAAACTTTGTTCAATCAAATGATCTGCTTCACGAAACTTGTGTTGATAAATGAGAGTTTGAATCGACTGCGCAGTGGGGTTCATTATTTCTTCTCACTTTTTTCTAAAAGCTCTTTTGCCTGGTTCGCAATATCTGTTTCAGGATAGAGTTCTAGAATTTTTTTGCAGCGGACGATCACAGCTGGATGGTCTTCTTGTTTTGAATAGAACTTAGCGATGTAGAACTCTTTAGATGCGAGTGCGGTTCTAGTTTCTAAAAGATATTTTTTGGCGAGTGTGGTTTGAGCTTGGTCATTGCTTTGTTCGATAAACGCCTGAATGGAATCTTGGGCTTTGTACGCTGAGGTTAAATCCCTTGAGATCGTGTCCGGAATGTCTTTGTAATAGGATTCACCAATTCTAAATGACGCATAGCCCGATTTTTCATGCTTAGGGTGTAGATCTCTAAAGGCTTCATAGGCGGCTGCAGCCTCGACATAAGCCTCCTGTAAGAAGTAGATGTCAGCTATTTTGAGGTGAGCCTCTGTGGCTGCTGCTGAGTAGGGGAACTTGTTTCTAACAGTCCTGAGCTTCTCTTGAGCAAGCTGGTAGCGCTCGTTGTTAATATCCTCGAGTGCATCCTCATAAACAGACTGGGGATTGCTCTCATCGACTGGCTTACCGGAGCAGCCAATGCCGATGATCGTCAGGAGTATAAACAGCGTGATTCTCTTCATTCTAAATAGGATTTATTCGATGTTTCAAAGAACAGCAACAAATACAATTACCGACTCGGTGCGCAGTGATGTTTGACACGGATAAGCGTAAGATTTTTAAAGTGAAGAGAATCATCGAAGATGCCGCCCAGGCCATAAAACTCAAATCGGTTTCCAAAGACGGGAATGAAGAGTTGGCCAATTATTATCTTAATTTGCTCCAATCCAGAGGAGTCAGAGTTGCACTTCAGCAAGTAGCCCACTCTAACGACTCCTATTCAAAGAGACAGTTCAACGTGCTCGCCATATTTGGAGATTTTCTTGTCGATCGAAAAACAAAAAAAGGCATTCTTCTTACCAATGCGATTGATACCACTGAACCTGGACTTGAAGCTTCATGGAGAGAGACTGAAGGCAAACCGTTTTCAGCAAAAGTAAACGGAGACAGACTTTATGGTCTCGGCACAGCGTCTGGAAAAGTAGACTTCTTAGCAAAAATATATGCTGCTCTAAAATTTAGAGATAAAAAATTTAAAAAACCTCTCTACCCTCTTGGGAACCTGTGGAAACGAGTTGGGCCAATTGGGACTTCGTTACGCTATCAATAGCGTCACCGTGAATCCAACTAAAGCGCTTCTGGGAGCTCCTACAGAAATGAAAGAACTCAAGTCAAACAAGAGTCTGACTAGCTTCAAAGTTCAGTTTCTTTTCCAAGGGAGTGAGAAAGATGCACGAGGATTCAATCGCAAAGTAGAATTACAATCACGCGGAAAATCAGTCAGTAGTGCTACACCTAAGCCAGAACAAAATGCACTACATAATTTATTGGGACTGATATCAAAAGCTACTGAAGCAGGATTCGAACTCAAATTCAGATCACTGAATGCAGGAAGTTACTCACATCAGTGTCCTGATTTTGCAAAAGCTGAAATTTATCTCACCTCACATCAGTTTGAAGATTTTAAAAGATTCTTCAAAGAATACAGCAGTCGTTATCGTCTGGGTGAAGATTGGTTTAATATCGACTTTGGTGGTCTAGGTGATCTAGGCATCTCATTCTTGCCTGATGATATTTATAAGAGTTTCAATGAAATCATCGATCTCATGAGAGTCATGGGAGTAGAGCTAGAGTCGAACTGGGATGAAACGTTCGCAGTTCCCTCCCCAACGCTCGCTGTGAATACAATCACTACAGATCTCAGTCAGCTCACTGTACGTTTCGATTTGAGGCTACTTCCTAAACAAGATCGATCTACTATCGCAAAGGAAACCATACAGAGGTTGAAGCAAGTCGCGATGAACTATCCTACGATCAACGTGAGAGTGAGTGAGGATTATCACACACCTGCGTTTGAGTCTTCACAGGGTGGTGAGCTCAATACGTCGATGTCTACTGGTGCTGGGTTTTTAGTCGAAAAGGGAATTGAGACCTCTGTCATTGGACCGGGCAACGGAGAGGGTAATGTTGGGTCATCAGATGAGTTCCTAGAGCTTATGGACCTTGACCGAGCGATTCAATATTATGAAAAATATATTGAACGAGAATGTTTATGATTTTAATCAGAGAGATTGAAAAGAAAGATATCAGTTACTTATCAAAAGTCTCTCAGATTCCGGGATTCATCAATATCCCCAACGACGACGACCTTCTTATAGAAAAAATCCAAACCTCAATCGATAGCTTCAAAGCGAAGGCACCTGGGTTTCATGGAAAATATGTTTTCGTAGCTGAGGATCTAGATCAAAAGCAAGTGATTGGTACTTCGATGGTTGCGGGTCAGCATGGGACTGAAGAGTCTCCACACTTTTACTTCGAAGTCGGTGTTGAAAAAAAATACTCCAAAACCATAAACACTGGATTCATTCACGGAACTCTCAAGCTTGAGCAAATGACGAACGGCCCAAGTGAATTAGGGGGTTTAATCTTAGATGAAGAGTTTAGAAAACATGAGTCTAAGATCGGTAGACAGCTCTCATTTGTGAGATTCCTCTATATGGCAATGAACCGAGAGCGATTCAAAGAGCGCGTGATTGCAGAGCTTCTTCCTCCTCTCAACAAGAAGGGACAATCACCCCTCTGGGAAGCGGTTGGCCGAAGATTCACTAATATGGATTATTGGGAAGCAGATCAACTCTGTCAGAAGAACAAAGAATTCATTCTAGCGCTTTTTCCAAAAACTAAAGTCTATACGTCGTTTCTTCCTGCTGAAGCGAGAAACGCGATTGGTAAAGTCAGTAAGAATACTGAACCCGTTCAGAAAATGCTCACCCGCATTGGATTCAAATATACAGATCAAGTTGATCCGTTTGATGGTGGTCCTCACCTCTGGGCTGATGTTTCTGAGCTCATGCCGATTAAAGCCTTCAAAAAGCTGCAATGGAGTGGCGCTGCACAGCCTACTTCGGATCAAGCAAGTTCTTTCCTGATTACTTCTTACCCAGCGTCTCATCCGTTTAAGGCGTTGAGCCTCATAGGTGAAGTGGATGGAGATCAATTTGTGTATCATGGCACTGAGAGTGAAGCAAAGAAGATAGAAAAAGAATTAGGGATCAATACAAATTCAACCCTGGGTGTGATTCCATACGAATGAAAAACATAACGAAGAACTATATTGCTGGCGAATACTCAAGTCCTGAAGATCCAGTTGCGGTGAAGAAACACTTCTCTCCTGCGAACTCGAACGTTCTTTTAGAGACTTGGAAGTTTGGTTTTAAGGACATTGACAAAGCACTTACAGCTGCCTTACACGCACAGAAGACCTGGGGATCACTCAGTACTGACAAAAGATCAGAGACGCTCAACAGAGTTTTAGAGTTCATTCAGACCAAAGAAAAAGAGTGGACTTCATTACTCTGCGATCATTCAGGGATGTGTGAAGCAGATGCAGCGGATGAAATGAACCGCGCACTCCTTGCAGCAAAGCAACAACTCAATCAAACAGGAATGAAAGCCCTTGATGAGAGATTCAATGGGCAGTGGAGTTACAATCCACTCGGTACGGCAGCTCTCATTGGATCTTACAGTGAATCTTTCGTCTATGGTCTTCAAGAGAGCTTTAGGTATTTGATTTCGGGCAACACTGTTGTGTTTAAGCCTTCTGAAAAACTATTCATTAGCGGCTCTCTACTTTCTCAAGCGTTTCATTCTGCAGAATTACCTTTGGGCGCTTGGAATATGATTTATGGAGACAGAGAAGTCGGTAGACGACTCGCAGTACATGAATCCATCGATAGTGTGTCGTTTTTTGGTGGCTATGAATCGGCGATTAGAATCAAGCAGGACATCCTACAACAGAACTGGAAACGCATGAGTCTCTGGATGTGTGGCAAAAGCGTTGCAATTGTTGATGAGTCCTCTCCCGTTGATCTCGCAGTAGAGGCAGTACTCTCAGGAGCATTCTCAAACGCAGGCCAGTGCTGTGATTCTACGAGCAGAGTGTTTCTCCACAACAAAATTAAAGATAGTTTTATTGAGAAACTACACCAAGAATCCAAGCAGATCCGTGTGGGTGGCATGGAAACTAAGAACGCACAAATGGGTGCACTCATCGATGAAGGCGCTATGGATCGCTACATTAAGTTCCAAGGGATTGCGAGTCGAGAGGGAGCAGAGATCATCATGAGAGGTAAGGCACTTGATATGGAAGCTAAGGGGTATTTTGTAAGCCCCTCCATCGCGATTGTTAAGGACAACGACTTCGAGAAAAACCGTAGAAGCGTTTATCTACAAACAGAGATTCTAGGACCCAATGTTGCGATTCAGTCCTACGATGACTTGGATGAGGCAGTAGTTCTTGCGAACAATAACCAATTCCCAATCGCATGTTCAGTGTTTACTGCAAGCGAGATGCAATTCCTTAAGACAGCCGAGCTCCTTAAATATTCACGCGTGATCTTCAATCAGTCGACCCGTACCCCCGCTTTCCAGTATCCACAGACTGCTATTAAAAAGAGTGGCAATCAAAGTCTGGGTGGAGCGCTAGGTTTTTTAGAGACTGGCAATATCCGGGCACTTATAAAATAAAAAAAGCGAAGCCCACTTAAGAGCTTCGCTTTTCTGAACAACAATCTTTTTATTAAATTAGTTGTTAGCTGTTGAAGGCTGTAGTTTTACAACGTTTGCAGCTTGTGGGCCTTTCGGTCCTTGTGTGAGTTCAAATTGAACAGCTGTTCCTTCGGCTAGAGTTTTAAAACCATCACCTTGAATTGCGCTGTAATGAACGAAAATGTCTTGGTCAACGCCATCCGCTTGGATGAAACCAAAACCTTTACTGTCATTGAACCACTTTACTTGTCCTTGTTGTGCCATTTCAAAAGTACCCCCTGAGTAAAGATAGGAGTAAAAGTGTTCGAAAAAAACGTCAAACAAAAACTAAATGGAGTTTTTTTGAGAAAGAAAGTTATCCACAACACTATCAACAATCAGAGATTTTACCTGGGAAAATCTATCCGCCGTAGTATTGCATTCCATAGTTGCCGTATTGACTCATTGGATTAAATCCAGCGCCAAATCCGAGGTTTAATCCAACTCCTGTGTTGAATCTTACTCCCGTGTTGAATCCAGGCATTCCATAAGCATAAGGCATTTGTTGATACATCATCTGTTGCTGCATCATTGGGTTCTGATACATCATCATAGAATTTGGATTGAATGTATTCGATGGACCCATCATTGGACTTTGCATTTCTGGATTGTTGTTCCACATTCCACCCTGTTGTTGGGGTTGCATTCCTTGCTGTGTGGAGAACAAATTAGAAGTCACTTGTTGAAATCCGTTTGGAACAATCGGAGCTGTTGGCTGATAGCCTGGGTTCTGTGCAGCAAAAATTTTGTTTTGTCTTACTTGATCAGACTGAGCTTTTAGCTGAACAAGCTGTTGCTTCTGCTGATAAGCACCCCAACATTCAGTATCGTTATACTGACTGCTTTGTTGTTGTGGGAGATACTGCTGCTGTTGCATGCCGTATCCATTGTTCATGCCTCCGTAAGTATGAGCTTGAATTCCGAAACCTAAACCCATCTGTGAGTTGTTCTGATAAGTCATGGACTGCTGAGACATCTGTCTGATCTGAAGCAAGCTTTGTGGTGAGCACACGCGATTCATCTTCGCATCGAGAGGAGCTGTTGCTTTGAGAAGATCTCTTGATGAGAGATTTCCAGTAGCTGCGTACTCATTAATCACTTTGCTATTGAGTGCAGCAATCTGAACTGCGATGTCTTGCGACTTAGTTTTTGATATTCCACGGAGACGTCCAGTGTTCACGAGAAGTTTGTAGGCTTCCTCGTTATCTTCACGAGTCACACCATTAACATCTTCTGCTTCAGTGAGTTCTGTCCCGCTTAAGAGACGCTTTACTATCTCAAGCCTTGCATCTGCAATCTCATCAATTGCTTTTGGTCTTTTCTTCAACCATTTATTCACATTCTTGATGATGGTGTTTCTGTCAGCAAGTGCTCCTTCGTAAGCTGCTGCAATATCTGCTTTGAATTGAGCATCTTCGATTTCTGCTAATTTTTCTTTTGCTTGAGCTTTTGTATAACCGCCAAGTTGTTCGCCGAGTTTTTCAAGTGCGCGAATCGCTTTCTTCGCTTCATCGACGCCTGTGCCTTTGTCGATACACTCAGCAACGTCGCTTTTTAGTCCTTCAATTTTTTCTTGTTCAGCTTTAACCGCAGCTTCTTTGATTTTGACAGTTTCGATTGATGGAGAAGTGAAAGTCACTTTCTCATCAATAGACTCAGCTTGGATGTATGTAGGTGATCCAGTGTCTTGTTGGTCATCTCTCCAGAACAAACCAATTTTCAAATCAGGAAGAGCTTTGACTTGCTCGTCTGAAAGACCGTCAGTGTCGATGTCTGAAAGTGAGTACTGTGAGCCTTTGATTTTGCTAATAGATACGCAATCTCTTGCATTACATGTTTTTTTGTTGGCTTGGAATAAGTCTACGCATGCTTGTCCAGCACCACTTTTGTCTTCGACAACCCATCCACCAGCAAACTTATCATTCATAACAACTGGTGCGCTGATTGGACTGAGGGTGATGTGAGTAGCGCACTCAGAAGGGATGGTTCCTAAAAGCATATAGGATCCGTTTGAAAGTTTTCTTACGCCGAAGTTGGTGAAGAGGGCTTCTGCCTTGGCTTTACCCTGAACGAGGGTTGCGGCTGGATCGACGGGGAGATCACTTCCAACGTCTGAGTTGGCTATAATCGTACTCATTGCAACTGGGCCTTGTGCATATGCTTGAAGACCACCAAAAATGGATGCCAAAGCTAATAGTTTTGTCGTTTTCATAACGTCATACTCCTTGTTTAATAACTCTCTACCCCTAGGTATTGCATGGGTTGTGCCAAGGTGGGGGTTTGATCAGCTGAAAAAACGCTGTAATTTCATAAGGATAAAAGGTGTCAGTGCGGACACAGGGTGAGAGAAGAGTTTAAGAACCTGACGGGTGTTTAAAGTTTAGACAGTTTTAAAACTAAAAACGCCGCCAGGAGAGAATTCTCAAGGCGGCGTCAGAGGTGGGGTTGGGGGAGAAGGGGGGTTTACTTTATTCCTAAATACTCTACGCACTCTGGAAATGTTTTTCTGATCTCTGAGTCGGAGAACTCTTTTTCGGTAGCAGTTGGCTCAGAAAAAACAGCTTTAGAGTTTTTCACATTCACTTCAATTCCATCTGTCCCTAGCTTTAGAAGAATTGTGGATTCTCTATTCAGTGTCCGACCTGAATAATCAGTCCCGTCTTGAATAGATACAGGGATTTCTAAAACAGAACCTTTCCTAGCGAATTTATCAATGACTTTTGAATTATCTTCATCAGCACCATTTTCAGAGAGCTTTGATTTTAAAGCTTTTTTGACTTGTGGAACGGGTGAGTCCCAAAATCGAAACTTCTTCTCTAACGAAGTCAGTGCGTTTAGAAAAAGATCGCACGATGACCAAGCGTCTTGTGCGAACGTACGTTCTATTCCATGCTTCACAAGCATCTCATATAAATATCTAGAATTGTTTTGAAGAGACTCAGGTTTGACGGAGTTTACTTCATCTCTGTAGTTTTTAATTTTTTCCATAGTGGTAAGTTTGTCTTCATTAAATCTGCCCTTTAATTTTAGGGCTGCTTCCATATTTGGTTTCATGAGTTCCACGACTTCTGCACCAAGATCTTTTGCATTTTTTGAAGCAAGTTCTAGTGATGAAACACTTGTTCTATATGCATTTTGAAGTGCGGTTTGTTTGTCTTCACAGAATCCTGCCAACTCATAATCACTCATCGCGTGAGCAAGTGGGGATGAAAGGGCTAATAAACTAGCTACTATTGCGTACTTCTTCATAAAATCTTCGCCTCCAAAGCGTTGTGTTCGTACGAACTACTAAAGCAATTGCCATGCCGAGTAGGCACTTGTGCGATCGTAGGATAAATTCGAATAGAGCAGAAAAACTTCGCGTGCGACTGCACACAACATGAACAGGTGTAAAATAGATGATCAGTTTTGGGTCTCTTCCTCACGTTTTGTTAAGTAGTTGATTTCATTAGAGGACAGAATTGGGAGTTGAGATAGCCACAGACTTGCATGATTTTGAGCTTAAAATACTGCATATTTCTGTATCCATACGCTCTTCTGATGAGAGCCTTGATGACGTTATTGATTCCTTCAGAAGTCGCAGAAGTAATTCTGTGTCTAAAGTAGTTCTTGAGTGTGCTCCAAGACCTCTCTAGCCTGTTGTGCCAGTCCATCTGTCTCGTGAACCCAGATCTATAGATCCATTCACCAACTTCATCGAAGATATGTTTGGCTTCTTCTTCAGTAGCAGCATTAAAGAAATGAAACATTCGTTCTTTGATGAGTTCTAGTCGCAAAAAGTATTCATTCTCTGCTGTGACATCTTCAATCAGTCGCTTCTCGTGTTGTGTTCGTCTCGAGTCTTTCTTCAAATAGATGTACTTGCCTCTGGTCAGCCTATGCAGAGGAGATCCGCTAGCGAACTCGGTGTGTAACTGCATGCGAATCTCGTGGTGTCTCCTCACTGAGCCATTCCACTTGTTCAGCTCGGGATTTCTTGCAGCCTGTACAGTGTCCTCTCCTTCTGGTGAGTGTGACTTCCACTCTGAGTCCCATCACTGGCATGCATTGAATTTTTTGCAAGTATTTGCCATCGCAATGGATGGGAGATCTGCATCTATGGCAAAGTGCTTCCTCATTCTCTTCCGCTTTGACCCATAAACAGATTCTCTGTTCACTCAAACACTCTTTTATTTCAAAAATTTCATATCCTGCGAATGCAGAACGCAAAAATCTAGGTATACTCATCCTCGAGGTCCTTCTCTTGGTTTGTACGGCGTTTTGTTAGAACTTCATCGTACCAGACTCTGAGTTAGGACCTCATCTCTTCTATATCTATTATTACTTCACATTTTTTGAGCTAGATTCCACTCTTTGGTACTTACACTAAGAGCGTCTCTTTTATAGCTCTGCGTAAGCTATGAACTACGTCCTACCCATTTTTTTTCTTTTTCCAATTCTTGAAAGCTCTCAAGTCGATCAAGAGAAAACCAAGGTTACCGCAGCCATGGTAAGGTCAACCAAAGCAGAAATGCCAAGAATCAGCAAAGAGTTCAATTCGCTGAAAGGTTGTAAAGAATGGATCCTCAAGGGCGAAGCCACCCTTAAACTTATCAAAGCCAGAATTTTCTCAAGCACCTGTATCTACAATAACTTTGGATTTCCCTATGAAGGCGAGATTCTCTTTTTCTAGAAGATTTTTTTCGTAGTCAACAGATTCACTCGACATGAGTTTGTCCCAAAATCTAAAATAAAATCCGTAGTTCTCTTTTGAATACTTGTGATGAATATTATGATGAGTGGCGCCAATCACCCATCGATAAAGGCCTGATTTGATAAATCGCCTACCATAAACTTCATACCCCAAGTGCCCAATAGAATTGAAAATGGTCGAGATTAAAATAAAGGTAGCTATAGCGCCAAAATGAAGTGGCATCAAAAAAGCCACACAGGGAACGATGGCTCCATTGATGAAGGCTTCCACTGGATGAAACGAGTAAATTGCAAGCGGTGATGGATTATAGGACGTGTGGTGAGCTAAGTGAAATCGCTCGTACACTCCTGGTAGGTGCAAAAAACGATGTGTCCAGTAAAAGTATGTGTCCTGTATTAAGACCATTGCTAAAACCGTAAACCACCAATAGCCGGTACTGTGCAAAGAAATATCTTGGTATATCTGCAAGTATCCTTTTTCATATCCCCAATATGAAATCCCAGCGATCACCCCGAAGATAAGCACTGTCCTTAGCGATTGAAGGACTTCAGTCTTAGCTTGCTTGACATTAAAATCTGGCTTTTGAATTTTTCGATGCAAAAAACGTTTTTTGCCCCAAATCCAAAACAAGAAAAAAACTCCTATCCCTAGTACTAGGTACCGGATCAGACCCAACGTGAGTTGTATCAATACAGCTTTCTGCATCCCTTCTATTTTACCTGAAGTTTAACGAGGGTGTTATATTAATTTTGGGATTTTTATCTACAAATATGGTAGGTATTAACCACAACCAACAACCTAATGTTTTCCAAGCACACCTGGGTTCGAAACTCTTTGCTTTGACGATCAAAACTTAAGTTCGTATAAATTTCTAAAGCAATTGCCGTGCCGAGTCAGTGCGTGTGCGATCGTATGATAAATTTATATAGAGCAGAAAAAATTCGCGTGCGACTGCACGCAACATGAACAGGTATAAAATAGATGTTCAGTTTTGGAGCGTCTGCAACCTTGTGCTATGGTGGCGACATTCATGACTATGGGTGGATCTTCAGATTATTTCGGACTGAGCCGCGTAGTGGTGCCTAAGGGCGCTCTCCCACAACAGGCAGACGTGTTAGATGCGTCTCTCCCACTTCGTGCAGGAGAGCTTCTCATCGAAGTCGAATCACTCAATATCGATTCAGCAAGTTTCCACCAAATCTCAGAAAACTGCCGCGGTGATATCACAAGAATCGAAAAACATATTTTCGACTTGGTTGAGAGGCGAGGAAAGCATCACAATCCCGTAACAGGATCGGGTGGGATGTTGATCGGTCGCGTGAAAGAAATCGGCTCTGAATTTCCTGTGAAAGAAAAACCAGTCAAAGTCGGCGATCGTATCGCCACTCTTGTTTCACTCACGCTTACTCCACTAGTGATTAAGAAGATAAAAAAAATTCACGCCAAAATCGACCGAGTCGATATCGAAGGTCACGCGATTCTGTTTAGTTCTGGAATTTTCGCTCGTCTTCCGACCAACATGCCAGAGAACGTAGCACTCGCAGTGCTTGATGTTGCAGGAGCTCCTGCGCAGACAGAGAAGCTAGTAAAAGACGGAGACACTGTTGTAGTGATCGGCGGTGGTGGTAAGTCGGGTCTACTCTGCCTCTATGAAGCGAAGAAGAAGAAAAATACTCGCACCATTGCAATCGAATACTCTGATGCCGCAGTAGGGAGACTGAAGAAGTTCTCATTCGTTGACGAAATCATCCAATGCGACGCTCGTGCATCCACTCTCATCATGGAGAAGGTGAAGACAGTGACGGACGGGAAAATGGCAGATGTTGTGATCAATGTCGCAAATATTCCTGACACTGAGATGGCTTCGATCCTCTCTTGCAGACAGCATGGAATTGTCTACTTCTTCTCGATGGCAACGAGTTTCACTAAGGCAGCATTAGGCGCTGAGGGCGTTGGTATGGATGTGGATCTCAGAATTGGAAACGGATACTGCGTAGGACATGCAGATACGGCTCTTAATGTTTTAAGAGAGAGTGCAGAAATTAAAAAACTATTTGAGACGGTGTATGGCTAATTTAAACCTAGATCAAAAGAAAATCGATGAATGTAGGAAGATCGCACACACGGTTTCAAAGCCTGTTGAAGAACTCATCGAGAAGCATACTTCTGTATCCATTGAGCGCGCAGCTTTGAGACTACTCGGTGTAAACGGCGCAATTCAGCAACAGGGTGGACAGTGGTTTCCTGAAGTGAATCTCATCGTCGAAGATCTACATAAACAAAAAGTATTAGACCGCGGTGTACTTTATTGGTTCTGCAACGCTTTACTCTATACAAAAATCTCTCCTCAAGAACTAGGAACTTCAGTCGCTCATCGTAAAATTAAACTTACTGAATTACCTAAGAGTAAAGATGAAGATATTGAGGCTAAAGCTAAAGAATTAGTAAAAGAAGCTGTAGAGCATATTGATGAGCGTCGTGACTACAGAGACTCGCTTCGGAAGAAGCAAAGCGACAGGTTCAAATCTCACGGCATGGAACGCCCACTTCTCTACGTGATCGTTGCAACCGGCAATATTTATGATGATGTGATTCAAGCGCGTGCAGCCGCTCAAGCAGGAGCAGAAGCGATTGCTGTGATCAGATCTACTGCACAATCACTTCTCGACTTCGTTCCACATGGTGCAACCACTGAAGGCTACGGCGGAACCTATGCTACACAGGAAAATTTTCGCATCATGCGCGAAGCGCTCGATGATGAGGGTGGCAAGATTGGTCGCTACATCAGGCTTACGAACTATTGCTCAGGTCTCTGTATGTCTGAGATTGCAGCTCTTGGAGCCATGGAAAGACTAGACTTCCTGCTCAACGATGCAATGTACGGAATACTCTTCCGTGACATCAACATGAAGCGAACGCTGATTGATCAGCACTTCTCTCGTAGAATTATTGCTAAGTCCAAGATTGTTATTCACACGGGTGAAGACAATTATCTCACTACTGCTGATGCTGTAGAGAATGGTCATCAAGTTCTCGCGTCTCAGTTCATCAATGAGAGATTCGCGCTCGGAGCTAAGATGACTCCGTCACTCATGGGTCTAGGTCACGCACAAGAGATGGATCCGGAGCATCCTGATGTATTCCTTCTTGAGATTGCCAGGGCTCAGATGACCCGTCAGATTTTCCCAGAGCATCCGATTAAGTTCATGCCTCCGACACGGTTTAAGTGTGGAGATATTTTCTACAGTCACCTCATGGATGCGATGTTCAACTTCGTAGGTGTACTCACAGGTCAATCCATTCAACTCTTAGGCATGGCGACAGAGGCGATGCATACACCGCTTCTTCAAGACCGCTGGATGAGTATTAAGAACGCTAATTATATTTTTAACGGAGCTAAGTCACTGGGCGATGAAATTTTGTTTAAGCCCAAAGGTAGGATTGAGTCTTGGGCGCAGAAAGTTTTAGATGAAACACTAGCTCATCTCAGAATGATTGAGAAAAAGGGACTCTTCAAAGCCATTGAAGACCGTGCGTTTGCAAACGTCACTCGTAAAGAAGACGGAGGAAAAGGATTAGATGGTGTGATTGAAAAATCAAAAGACTATCTCAATCCATTTTTTGAGTACCTATGAGTCAAGCTAAACAAGTAAATCTCAAAAAACTTAAACCTTACGGCGACATCATGGACGACGGCACTGTCCAGATCGCGTTTACACTTCCGGTTGAACCCTCTCCAGAAGCGCGTGAGGCTGCAGTTCAGTTTGCTCAGCAGATGGGTTTTCAGAATGTGAAGATTGCAACGATGGATAAGGCCGGTAATGGATTCGCATTCTTCGTTATCTATGGAAACACCAACTTCACGATAGATTTTACCCAAATTGAAGTTCTTAAAGTTGATGCAAAAAAAAGATCTCGTGACGAAATTGACGAAATCATAAAAACTAAAATCGGTCGTAAGCTCATCATTCTTGGGGCTTGCACTGGTTACGACGCTCACACAGTTGGGATTGATGCCATTATGAACATGAAAGGCTTCGCTGGAGATTATGGTCTTGAGCGTTATCAGTGGTTGGATGCGAGGAACTTAGGTGCACAAGTTCTAAACGAAGACCTCCTCGACATGGCGGTAAAAGAAAACGCAGACGCGATCTTGGTTTCTAAAGTAGTCACTCAGCATGAAATTCATATCAAAGACTTCAAAGACCTCATTGAGCGCGCTAAGAAGCGTGGCTTAAGAGATAAGCTTATTTTCGTAGCAGGCGGCCCTAGGGTGACGCATCCCTTATCAGTTGAGTGTGGATTCGACGCAGGGTTCGGTGTGGGAACAAAACCATCCGATGTTGCTAGCTATATTGTTGAAGAATTCATCCGTAGGAAGCAGAATCAGAAGAAATGAAGATTGTAGGACGCACACACGAGTTAGATCAGATAATGGCCTGCTTAGAAGCAGGACGCAATATTCTGTTAGAAGGACCTGTGGGCGTGGGTAAGACGAGACTTGCGATTGATGCAGCAGAGAAGTTGAAGCGTGACGTTTATCGCATCGATGGTGATGGAAGATACTCCGAGCAGAAAATCAGCGGATGGTTTGATCCTCCAACAGTGATTAAAGTGGGCTACTCAGAAAAAAGTTTTGTTCCAGGACCGCTAGTATCAGCAATGCGTGAAGGCGGAATTCTGTTCATCAATGAGATGAATCGTTTACCAGAAGGTGTGCAGAACGTCCTCCTCCCTGCAATCGATGAAAAGAAAATTCAACTGCCTAAACTTGGAGAAATCTCTGCAAAAAAAGGTTTCTCCGTTATCGCAACTCAGAATCCAAAAGAGTTCGTAGCTACTTCACATCTTAGCGAAGCGATCTTGGATCGTTTTGAGCTCATCGCTCTAGATTATCAGTCGGCCGAAGAAGAATCAGAGATCGTGAAGCAAACAGTGAAGAGCGACGAAATCGTAACTGCAGCAGTGTGGATTGCTAGACTCACCCGAAATCATGAGAAGATCAGAAGAGGAGCTTCAATCAGAGCCGCTCAGAGTATCGGGGAGATCGCCGAAGCACTCATGAAGCGTAAACAGGACTTTTCTCAAGCGATTCTAGCAGCAGCACTTTTAGCGCTACCAACTCGTATTGAGCTTGAACAAAGCGGTGACTCTGGAACTGAAAGAGACGCAGAATCAAAGTCTATCATCGAGCAAATCACAGCTCGTGTAATGGAAAGCATTCGTACTAACCGTATCGACGATCTAAAAAAAAAGACCTAACGCCGAGTAAGCAAAAAAAAATTCACTTAGGAGAGTTCGATAAAAAAGAGAACTCCGGCAAATCTACAATGTTTGTGGCTCCAGAAAACTTCAATAAGACTTTCACCATTACTGACGACACACTTGTTTCAGATCTGAAGAACGCTTCAGACTGGGATATTGCACTTCGGTACCATGAGTTTAAGTCTAACCCTCATTTTAAAGAGATCATCAGAAACTTAAGAAAAGTATCAGCTCTTGCTGTCTTAAGACAGGCTCAAGCGATCATTGGCTCTGTTGTAAAACCAAAATATGTACTCAGCGTTCCTGTTGTCATTGCGGCAGATCTCAGTGAGTTTGAACTAGACCTAGACGAGACGATTGAACACGCACCGTGGTTTGGTAATCCAGACAAGGCGATTGAGCTTTCAGATCTCTGGATTGAAAAATCATTTCAACGTACACAACCCCTCATCATCACTGTAGACACGAGTCTATCGATGACAGGTGAGAAGTTAGCGCTCACTGCAGTAGCATTAGCAGTAGTTTTACTAGAGTTCCCTGATGATCCAATTGGAATCATCGCGTTTGAGTCTGAGGCTAAGATCATCAAGATGCCTTCAGAGAGGCTCACAGTGTTTGAGCTTGTCGAAAGATTCTTAGACGTTCCTGCTCAGGGTTATACACACCTTGAAGATGGGATTAAGAAATCTTTAAAATTATTACTAAAAATAAAAACCGAAGCAGGAATCGGAGCACGCCCCGCATCTGTAGTCCTTCTCACAGATGGTAAATACACTGCAGGAAGAGATCCTGCTTACTTAACTAAAGACATGAATCACCTTGTTGTGCTTAAAATTGGACGTGACCGATCCTCAGTTGCTCTCTGCCAAGAAATGGCAAAATTAGGACACAGCGTAATGAAAGAGGTAGGTAATCTTGAGTCATTACCTAATATTATGTATGGTGTTGTTAAGGATTTATTGCGCGGCAGAGCACTGAGATAGCATTGATTTTTTCTACCCAATCGTCGATGATAATAAACCTATGAGAGACGACTACAAAGTTAATGGACCCACTCAGAAACTCACCCTAGAGCTTGAAAAAAAAGTAGCTGAGAAACTCAAAGAGATGAGTGAATATAAAAAATTAACTGAGTCTGATATTGCGAATATTGCTTTGAAAAGATTTATTTCAACTCACAAAGATTTCTTGCCACCAAACCGACTAAATAATTAGAGAACACTTAAGCCCTTAGTGCCAATTTTGTGAGCGATATCTTCTTTGTCGTCTTGAAGCTTCTTGCTCGCTCTAAAAGCAGTAGGGCAAACACTCCATTGAATTCTTTTTGCATTCACTTCTACTTTTTCAACGAGTTTTTGTTCTTGTTTATCCGAGAGCTCAAATACCCAAATATTTGGAACGCCAGTAGGTGAGAGCTTCACACTTACTTTTTTATTGTGTGCAAAAACTTTTGTATCACTCTTTGGAAGTGAAACCTCGAATGAGAACTCTGTATCAAGAGGCCTTTCGAGTTCAAGCTCGAGTTTGCCGTCTTTTCTGAAAAGCTCAACAGTATCGATGTCTAATTCTGTATTCTTACAGCTATCAGACTCTTCAAGTGTCTCCAGGTCATCAAATTCAATCATATAAGCATCATGA
This sequence comes from Lysobacteraceae bacterium, assembly GCA_023657465.1. Classification (GTDB taxonomy): domain Bacteria; phylum Bdellovibrionota; class UBA1018; order UBA1018; family JAGTJX01; genus JAGTJX01. Next base: position 257,437 of record JAGTJX010000001.1, on the reverse strand, counting down.
TCAAAGTTGAGCGATGCATCTCTATAGATTGGATCTTTGGAATCTTCCTTAACTAAGTTCAAGCTGTTTTCGGATCCAGTGCCAGGTACAGGTTCTTTCTTAGGTACAAATAAACGTCTATCTAGACTTGGTGTAATTGGAGTACAGCCAGTCTGAAACAGCGTTAAGGCTGCCATCATCATCAATAAGACTGAGTTAACTACCATTACAGACGATTTCATTTCGATATCTCCGCAGTTCTCTATTACAAGACGCGTGCCAGAGCCCCTTGGGCAAATAGAGGATTAGACAACGGAGAAAGTGTCCAAGGAATTTACAACCAGGTCGAAAATTGCAAAAAGTTACCATTAAGACAGCCTCAAACTTAATCCTCATTAAGTTTGAGCTGGCATGATCCCTGCTCTTTAGGGGTTTGTGGCAGAACGTATAATCGCACTCACATTTCTTTGGATGGTCGCAGGAGCCTCTGCTCTCGCACAAGGTGCGGAGCTCTCTTCGCACTATCATGTATCTACTCTATATAAGGATACACAAGGACATACCCACTCACTTCCTCCTGTACGTGTATTAGTAAAGCACGATTCTCAAGCAGGTGCACTTAATATCAGCGCGGGTGAGAATTGCTCAGCAGTGGTAGGTAAGAGAGACTTCTTAGGACTCTTTAGTGAAGAAGAATCGTTCCATTGTGTTTCAGATGGCGACCGAATTTTTATTTCAAAAGATGTTTTGTCTAAGATTCTAGAGAGATCGATTTTCTATTCGATCAGATTCAGCAGAGAGAATGAAATAGAGTCTCTGTTGAATGATTTTAGATCTACGGGGAAAGTTTCAAAAATTATTGAAAAAGATGATTATGTCCTTATCGCAAAACTTCAGAGTTGGTTCTCGAGAGCACTAGGTGACATTTCTCAGGTTCACAGGTTCTCTTTGAAGGATGAAACCGATTTCAAATTAAAAGTTCCAGGTGTTTTAAGCGAGTTTATGGTCAAGCTAGAGTTTGTTAGTCAGAAAGGTGTAAAATAATATGAAATTACATATTTGGTTAAAAGCGTTTATCAATTGGTAAGAGAATCACTCACGAGTTCTGCAATATCGAGAACTTTCACTGAGTCAGTTTTCTCTTTGGTTTTCACTCCGTCAGTTATCATCGTCATGCAGAATGGACATGCTGACGCGATTACTTGAGCGCCAGTTTCAAGTCCTTCTTCAGTTCTCACGACGTTCACACGTCTTCCGATGGTTTCTTCCATCCACATTCTTCCGCCACCAGCTCCACAGCACATGGACTGATCGCGGTTGTGTTTCATTTCTGCCATCTTAATGCCTGGGAGCTTGGCGATAGAATCACGAGGTTGATCGTAGACATTATTCCAACGACCTAAATAACAAGAGTCATGGTAAGTGACTGTTGCAGGTTGAGACTTGGTTGGATTGAGTTTTCCCTCAGAGAGCAGCTTAGAAATAAATTCGCTATGATGGAATACTTCGTAATTACCTCCGAAGTCTTTGTATTCATTCTTAATCGTGTTGAAGCAGTGAGGGCATGCAGTCACGATACGCTTCACATTGTAGCGATTGAGGTTTTCCACGTTGATCTTAGCTAGTGTTTGGAAGAGGTATTCATTTCCAATTCTTCTCGCAGAATCTCCAGTGCAAGTTTCTTCAGTTCCTAAGATTGCGAACTTCACAGAAGATTTGTTGAGAATATTTACAAACGCTTTCATCACTTTCTTGTTTCGTTCGTCGTATGAACCAGCGCAGCCAACCCAGAGGAGAACGTCGTACTGAGGGTTCTCTGCAAGAGTCTTGATTTCTAAGCCTTGCGCCCAATTTGCTCTCTCAGCAGCAGCGAATGCCCAAGGTGTTCCGTTGGTTTCCATGTTCTTAAACACGGATTGAACTTCGGCAGGAAATTTGGATTCCATCATGACTAAGTTTCTACGGATATCGAAAATCTTATCAGTGTGCTCAATGAACACTGGGCAGGCGACTTCGCATGCACGGCAAGAGGTACAAGCCCAGATCACATCTTCGGTCACTTCTTTGCCAATGATCGGCTCGCCTGACTTTTTATCAAAAAGTTGATGTTTGAGATCCAAAATGAGCTTCTTAGGAGAGAGTGGTTTTTCTGTGTTCCATGCTGGGCAGAGCTCTTGGCATCTTCCGCATTCAGTACAGGAGAAATAATCGAGAGCGTCCTTCCAGCTTAAGTCTGTATTCTTCGCAGCTCCGTATTGAGTGATCGACTCATCTTCAAAATTAATTGTGCTCATGGGCTTGGCTCGATCAAGATTCATGAGGAATGTATTCGGTCCTGCGGCCACGATATGAAGGTGCTTGGAAGTAGGGATGTAAGCAGCAAATCCCATGACGAGAGTCATGTGGATCCACTTGAATATAATGGCCATTGTTTCGTAAGCATCGGTACCGAGATTAAGAAGACCCATCACGCCAGCCACTCTTCTCGACATCGGCATCGCAAGCTCATACCAAGGAGCAGTTGCAAGCAAGTGTGACGCGTTCATGAGGAAAATCGAAACCATGAGCGAGCCTGTGAATGCTAAAACCCAAAACGCGTCGCTCGATTGTCCTAAGTGCTTAGGTTTGAGAACAATTCTACGATAGAGCGCGCCTAATACTGCAAGTAGAACGAACGATGTGAATAGATCTTGAATGAAGAGAAGAGATACATATGTAGGTTGACCCAAGAACTCAAAGTTGAATCCTGGAATGAGTGTCGAGACAAATTGCTCCATCGTCCCAATGGTAATGATAAGGAATCCCCAGAAGATCAGGGTATGGAGTATTCCAATGCCAGGCTTCTGTAGAACGGCCTTCTGGCCAATGACATTGATGAAGGTCTGGATTAATCGCTCTGGAATTCTATTGAATCTCGCAGGGGCTTTACCTGTTTGGGTTTTTGCTAAGCGATACAGGCGCAGGAATCGATATCCGGAAAATCCGAAAAATCCCGCTGCAAATAAACAAAACAGGATGGGCTGCCACATGAACTAAGATCCTTCTCAGTGTTCTTTGAGGTTTTTAAACTCTTTCATTAATTCTGGAACAACTGCGAACAAATCGCCAACAATTCCGTAGTCAGCAACCTGAAAAATAGGAGCCTGAGGGTCTGTATTGATAGCAACGATGGTTTTGGAGGTGCGCATACCGGCCAAATGCTGAATAGCGCCACTGATTCCGCAAGCAATATAAAGTGCAGGCGATACGGTTTTGCCTGTTTGCCCGACTTGATCTCGGTGAGGTCTGAATCCAGCATCCACAGCAGCACGAGAGGCTCCGACGCCCGCACCGAGGACATCAGCGCAGTCTTCTAAGATTTTGAAATTCTCAGCGCTCTTCAGTGATCTTCCGCCTGAGATGACAATCGCAGCTTCAGTCACGTCTGGACGACCAACAGCACCGCGCACTACTTCGAGAACTTTTGTTTTTAATTGTCCGATATCAATCGTGACAGCAGAGGTTTCTGCTGTCTTTGAGGTGTCTGGTTTTGGAATTCCAATGCTGTTGGCGCGAACAGTAGCAAGTCTCACGCCTGAGCCTAAGAATTCTACTTCAGCAGTTGCCTTGCCAGCATACACAGGACGACGAGCAGTCACCGTAGTGCCACTGATTGAAATTTGAGTGCAGTCAGAGGCAAGTCCGACGTTAAGCTTCGCGGCTACGTGAGGCATGAAGTCTTTTCCGGTAGGTGTGTGGCCTGTCAAGATGACTTCAGCTCCGTTTTGAGTTGCGATTTGTACTACAGCTTTTGAATACGCTTCTGCGCTGTAATATTTGAAAGTAGGTGAATCAGAAACGAAAACCTTCTTCGCTCCGTAGTGAGCGAGTTCACCTGCAAGTCCGGTCACGCCTTCTCCTAAGAGAATCGCGTAAGCTTCGTTTCCACCTTGAGAAGCGAGTCCCAAGAGTTCAAAGCTTACTTTTTTCAATTTGCCATCACGGTGTTCTACAACAACAAAAATTTTAGACATGATTTAGATTACCTTTGCTTCTGTGTGTAAGAGTTGAACTAGCGCTTTTGCAGCAGTAGCGGCATCGCCTTCTACTTTTTTGCCTGGTTGTTTAGGAGGTGGAAGTTGGAAGTTCTTCAATTTGATTTTTTGATCGGCAGATGAAACTCCAAGATCAGACTCTTTGTAAGCCTTTACTTCTTTTTTCTTGGCTTTCATGATGTTGGGAAGTGAAGCGTACCTAGGTTCGTTCATTCCTTTTTGGGCTGCGATGACGACAGGAAGAGTGGCTTCGATCATCTCAAAAGCTCCTCCTTCGACTTCGCGCTTGGCTTTGATTTTGTCTGCAGAGTATTCAACATTGAGAGCGACTGTCACACAAGGAAGATCCATCAGTGCAGCTGTGAGCTGAGCGGTTTGTCCTGCGCCATCATCGATCGCTTCTTTTCCGAAGTATACGATGTCGACTTTTGCTTCTTTCTTAAGAGCTGCAGCGAGTGACTTCGCAGTGAAAAAATTATCCGCAGTTTCAGCAATCTCTACGTGAATGGCATTGTCTGCACCCATTGCGAGAGCGGTTCTTAATGCTTCAACCACTCGTGCAGGGCCCGCAGCGATTACGGTGACTAAACTTCCTGCGTTTTTCTCTTTGAGTCTCAGCGCTTCTTCGATTGCGAATTCATCGTAAGGAGAGACGATCCACTTGATGCCAGTGGTGTCGATCCCTGTAGAATCGGGAGAGAGTTTGATTTTGGTTTCAGTGTCCGGGACTTGTTTGATGCAGACATAAATATTCATATGCCTCAGTAGTATTTTAGTTCTGCTGGAGGATCAATGTTTTAATCCCAACATCAGAGGGATTCTCACTCTTTAACTTGGCGAGCCACTGCGCCGCTTCAATTGCACCTTGCGCAAAAATACTTCGATCTTTGGCGGAGTGTGTAAGTTTGAGCGTTTCGTTAGCAGATGTGAATGAAACAGAATGATCGCCTACCACGTCACCTTGTCTCTGGGAGTCGATGGGAACTTCAGTAAATCCAATGTTCTTGAGAGACTTTTTGAGCAAGAGGGCGGTGCCGCTAGGCGAATCCTTCTTTTTTGTGTGATGAGTCTCCTCAATTGACACCGTGAAACCTAAATTCTTGAGTATATGGGACGAGTTTTTGATCCACTCATTGAGAATGGTGACGCCTAGAGAGAAGTTTGATGACTTTAATACAAGTCTGCTCATTGCTAATGATTCGAGTTCGGAAGTTTCGCTTGCAGTCCATCCTGTCGATCCAATCACCCAGAAAACAGAGGTTGGAGAATCTTTCATGAGCTTCAAGCACACCGCAGGAGATGAAAACTCGATGACTCCATCGCAGGCTTTGAGATCAGAGCCCTTACTCTCACGACCCAGTAGTGCAACGAGCTTAATTTTTTTTGAATATTGAGTTTCAATAAGCTTTGGAATGAAAGAACCTGTTTTGCCCGTGGATCCCAAAATAGCAAGCTTGATCAATCGCGGATTCCCCGCAGAACAGGACGGATGAGAGGAAGTAAAATTTTTTCAGTTTGTGGCTCGATCTTCACAAGAGGCAGCCGGGTATGAGAGGGCAGCCCGTAGACTTTGTTCATCGCAAACTTGATTGGCCCTGGATTACACTCGATGAATAGAGACTTAAAAAGAGGAGTCCATTTCAAAAATAGTTCACTATTTTTTTTATTATAAATTTCGAGCAACACCTGTGGAATAAGATTAGATGCGACAGAAATAATTCCAGCTCCACCTATTGAGAGAAATGGAAGAAATGTTGGGTCGTCTCCAGTCAGTAAGTCCATCTTAGAGCGAGAAACTTTGAGTGCAGCAATCAGCTCAGCATTCCAGCCGATATTGGCAGTGGCTTCTTTGAGTCCCGTGACATTCTTCATCTGTCCGAGCTTCACAATCGTCTCTGTAGTGAATGAAACGCCAGTTCTGGCAGGAACATTGTATGGAACCAGTTCACAGTCAATCGCTTCAGATACAGCCTTATAATGAGCGAGTAATCCTTTCTGAGAAGGTCTATTATAATACGGAGTGACCACTAATATCCCATCCACTCTTTGCATCGATGCCCAGCGCGAGAGATCGACAGTGGTTTCAGTATTGTTTGATCCAGTACCTGCAATCACTTTTACTTTTGAGCCATTGAAGTAACGTACGGACATTTCAATGAGCTTTTTCTTTTCTTTTTCGTTCAGAGTTGCGCTTTCACCAGTCGTGCCACAGGGTACTATCCCGTGGATTCCGGCATCTCCTTGAAGCTTCAAAAGTTTTTCAAATGCTGCGTAGTCAACTTCACCCGACTTCTTAAAAGGAGTGATGAGAGCAGTGAATACACCTTTCATTTTCTTGCCCTCGCGCTCGGAGTAGGTGTGGGTGCGGGTTCTACTTGAACTGCGTAATCGAGGAGTTCATTCTTAGATCTAATGATGGGCGTAGGCGCTGTCTTCACGCCACAACTCTCAACGAGGAGAGTTGTGCTGACAAGTAAAAACAAAATCAGAACCGTAGAGCTAGACCAACGCATATAGAATCAATACCACCGTTCATCCTAATATTCCAACGAGGTCCGATTTTCATGAGAATTCCACCGCCGGCAGCGATCTTCAAGCCACCAAGAGCAGCGATCGTTGTATCACTGCCACCAATATTCGCGATGACGTTGTTATAGAGAATTCCACCATAAATAAAGAATGCTAGCGAATCACTGACGTGAAAGTTTTCTCTTAAGATTCCTGAGAAAGGAAGAAGTGTATAGGCATCTAGATTGCCATCGAGATTGTAGGCTTTGTAGTAATAAACGGTGCCTTCAATCGTCAAGGAGTCCTGGAAGTTCTTTCCAAGAAAAAAAGCTCGTCGAACGAGTGTGAGTCCATATCTAAAAGAAGCTGCAGAATAAAACATAGATTTGCCTAGTTCATTCACATTAATGACAGATGCGAAATCCATTCCTATGAGGTGTCTATCTGGATCTAAGATATCTTTGTTTTTAGCGATGAGACCATCAGTTTCGTCTGATGAATCTTCGAGATCAGCGAGTTCATCTTTTGTGGCCTCAGCATCAAGTACAGAGTCGAATTTTTTTGTATTAGGAAGATCTTTTGAGAAGTTATGTCTATACTTCTGATTTGTTTGTTGGATTTCTTTTTTGGTTTGTTCTGCTGTTGCGATCGCCTCTTTTACTTCAGGATGCTCAAGTTCATCGAGTTCGGCTTCGTCTTTGAGTTCTTCGTCTTCTACTGTTTGATAGGGTTTGAGCTCAGCGATTTTCTCAATCGCAACAAGAGTGTTGGCAGGATCGAGTGTGTCAGTATTTCCATACCGCTTCACTCGTTTGGCTGCGAATTGGTTTTTGTTTTCATAAATACGAATCACACGTACGGCCATCGAAGGAGGAGAGAGGATGTTCTTCTTCAGAAGGAGTACCTTGCCCACTCTGGGCTTGGATTGATTGCGATCATCCATGAGAAACACACGACCAGAACTACTCGCCCGAATGACGACGACTTCAAACTGTCTCGCTTCGATCTCAGGAAGTTCCATGCCGCGAATAGATTCTTTAGTTTTCTCGTCTGCTTCAAAGTCGGACTGTGGAATACCCGTTGAGGGCACTAAAATGATCAAATGTCCAAATAAACTGAGAGCTGTTTTGACAAACAGACTGATTCTTTGTTTAATCTGATCCGATGCTTTTATGCCACGTAACATCTTATTTAAGTGTAACCCTGAGTTTGGCTCAAACTCAACCGCTCGTGGACTATTTCTCAGAGACATTATCGAGAAAGATGGAGTCGACTCAAAACCTCTATGCCAAGGGTGAAAAATCTGCCGCTATAACTGATCTAAAGCACCTCATTCAAGAGGTTCCGCTCTATTTGAATGCATACACACTCCTTGCTGAGTATCAATTAGCTGACGGTGATCGAACGGGAGCAATTGTTACATTGAAGAGCGCAGTCGAGAGGGCCGCTCCATCACTCAAGTCAGGATTGAGAAGAAAGCTCCAAACTTTGGGAAAGCAGTTCAGCTCACACAAAAACTATTCAGATTTTCAACAAGCGATTAAACAAATTAACGACGGAAATTTGGGAGCGGCTCAAGGAATGTTAGAGTCCGTCCTCAAACAAGAGATCGATCATGAAGAAGTACTCTTAAGGTTGGGTGAAGTTTACTTTCTTTTGAATGACTTAAAGAAATCGATTGTTTATTTAGAGCGTACGCTTTCGCTTGATTCAAAAAACTATGAAGCCGCGAGCTGGCTAGGTCGAGCGTACTTTTTATCTGGTGAAATAAAAAAATCAGAAAAAACCTTTAGAAAAATCCGTTGGGGCTCTCCAGAGCTCGATGAACAATCTGCTATTTGGTGGAGTGAGGTTTTGTTTAGTTCGCGCGGCAAGAAATCTGCAATTGAGTTTTTAGAAAAACAATTCGATCAATTCCCTAAGAGAGTTCGGGTGCTAGTTAAATGTGCTGAGTATCGAGCGGGAATAATCTCAAAAAATAACGAGGCGCAATGGCAGGCTAAAAAAGAATTACAACTTGCGCTGAGTCGATTTGATGATTACGCGAGTAAAGAATTAGATGCAGGAGTAAAAACTCCCTTTGGGATCAATCAGTTGAATCTAGAGAATCTTAAAAAACAAATTCAAGATTCAATGGTCAAGTTAGATGAGAAATTAAAGAAACTTGACGAGGCTCGTCCTTAAATTTACAAAAGTTGGTCTCGGGGGGGAGCTCATTTTGAGTCAGCAGAAAATATTTGTCGTTGTTGCTGGGAATATTGGAACTGGTAAAACGACTTTGACACAGATGTTGTCTAAGGAGTTCGGTTGGGACGCTCATTTTGAGGCAGTCACTGATAACCCTTATCTAAAAGATTTTTATGGAGATATGGCTCGTTGGTCATTTCCTCTCCAGGTTTTCTTTTTGAATAATCGTTTCAAAACTCACCAAGGCATTGCTTTAGGTTCAACAAGTGCGATTCAAGACCGAAGCATCTATGAAGATGCAAATATTTTTGCACGTAACTTAAGAGAGACAAGCGTGATGAGTGAACGAGATTATCTGAACTATCTCGATCTCTATGAGACGATGTGTAAGTTTCTCACTCCACCAGACCTCATGATCTATCTCAGGAAGTCGCTACCTAACTTGAAATCTCAAATTCAAAAACGTGGAAGAGACTTCGAAAAGAACATTCCAGACGAATATCTTTCAAGCTTGAATCGCTATTATGATGAGTGGGTCAGTCGATATGACTTGGGTAAGAAGCTCATCATTGAGAGTGATCATCTTGACTTCGTAAAGAATCCTAACGACTTTGGCGGTATCGCTAAGCAAGTCGTAGAGCAACTCGACCAAAGAGATTTTTTCCTTGAAAATCAAAGGGTTAAGTTCGAATCCCCTCGAACATTTCTCTAAATGCTAAAGTAATGAAGGTGTCAATCCGATAACACTCATAAGGGGTGGTTGGAGTGAATACAGAGAAACGTCTATCAATGTTTTGCGTGGTGTTTGCAGTACTAACGCTCTCGTCTTGTGCATCTAATAGTACGGGAGATTCAGTCGCTAGTGAATCTGAGGACGGTGTATCACTTCCTCCAGTCGGTGGAACAGATGTCACGCTTTCTCCGATTGATCAGAAGACTTCAGAATTAAAACCAGACGCAGACTCAGTAGCTCCTACACCACCGGCAGAAGAGCCAATGGCAGCAGTAGTGCCAGTAGCTCCAACAGAAACAGTAAAAGTTAAAAAAGAAAAAGGTGAGTTTGAATATCATGTGAAATCGGGTCAGACGCTGATGCAGATTGCATATGATGTTTATGGGGATATTTATAAGTGGAAACATATATTAGAAATGAACGAAGATAAGATTAAAAACCCTACAGACTTAAGTAAAGGGCTTGTGCTCTCTGTTGACCAGAATCCAAAAGATAATATTTCAAACACAGAAGGTACACCTTACTTGATTAAGGGTGGAGACACGCTGGGACTTATTTCAGATGATGTTTATGGGACATCTAAAAAATGGAAAAAGCTTTGGAATAATAACAAAAAATTAATTCAAGATCCAAACAGAATTTACGCTGGTTTCTATCTTTATTATTTATTCGGTGAACAAGACCGTGTGGAAAAGGAACAATTCAAGGGACTTCAGAGACCTGCGATGCTTGAGACGGCTCCAAGAGATGTTTCTTCCGTTTCTAAGCAGCCTACGGCACAATAGTAGCTGTATAAAAAATAATGAAAAAACTTGTAACTTTGTCTCTCATATTGTCAGGCTGTGCTGAGATTCCGCTTGCAAAGTGGAGAGTCGAAGAAAACCTAGAGCTACAAGATCGAGCGCTTGGCCGTCAGTGGTTTGAGAAGATTAAAGAAAAAATAAAATTTAACAACGATTCAGAAACCGACAGTTACTTGAATGATTTGGGTAATGTACTGATTAGAAAGTCTGAGAAGCTTAAAGAATCACCTCTCTCGGTGTTTGCTGTGAAAGACTCAGATCATTGGTCAACTTTCGGTCTTCCTGGAGCTAAAATTTTTATTTCGATGAGACTTTTAAAAGAGATAGAATACGAAAGTGTTGTTGCTGCTGCTCTAGCTTTTGAGATTTCAAAACTCGAACAAAGGTCTCTTTCAAAAAAAATAAACCTATCTGAATCAGATAAACTTACCTATGAGTCCATTCTTGTCACACCGTCAATTCATGAACTCAGTGAGTCGGCAAAAAGTGCAGTGAGAATCCTATATTATTCAGGTTATGACCCTCGTGGGCTTGTCAGTTACTGGAAACTTCTACAAAATAATATAAGAGTGTCACCCATTGAATTACGTTCTCTTAAGGTTCTGGCCGAGGTCAGTTTTGAGGAAAGTACTTCACTTCCGCCACTCATGAAGCCAGTAGTAAAAAGCGAACAGTTTTTAACCATCAGGAGAAGATGGGCTAAATGAGCCAACAAGATGTTGCTGAAGTAAAAAGTTGGATTAGACGAGAATCCCTTGTGGCTTCCATTATCAAACTACCTGGCGATGCTAGCACTCGAATGTATTTCAGAGTGATCACGAAAGACGGCCAATCATACATAGTGATGAAGATGGAACCGTTCAAAGAAACCGCAAAAGAGCTTCCATTTATTATTGTTCAAAAACATCTCTACCAAGTAGGTGTCCAAGTTCCTGAAATATTGGACATTGATTCTGCAAATGGATTCCTTCTGCTTGAAGACCTAGGTGACATTACACTTTTACGAAAGCTTCAAGAGGTCGATGATGTTTCGATTGAGACTATGCTCTTCAAAAAAGTAATTGATGAGTTAATTAAGATGCAAGTTTTTGCATCTCCAGATCGCGCAAGAACAAAAATTGATGCGTTTAAACTCAAGTTTGATTTTGAAAAACTATTTTGGGAAGTGAACTTCACTATCGAACAATTCTATGAGCTTCATCTTAAGCGAGAAATCAAAGAAGCAGAAAAAAAATTGATGCATACACAACTGGGACAAATCTGCCAGGTACTTGCTGATGAACCAGTTGTGTTTACGCACAGAGATTTTCATAGTCGTAATTTGATGGTCGCAGCTGACTCTGGACTGTTTGAACGATTGGTAATGATTGATTTCCAAGACGCAAGAATGGGTCCTCCTCAATATGATTTGGCCTCTTTGCTCAGAGATAGTTACTATCAACTTTCTGAGAAACAGATTCAAAACTTGCTTGGCTATTATATGGATCAATATGAAAAGGTATCTGGGACCAAATTAGACAGAGAACATTTTATAAAAATATTTGATTTTATGTCGATCCAAAGAAACTTCAAAGCTATTGGTAGCTTTGCTTCGTTTGAAAACAAGCGTGGTAATTCTACTTACTTAAAATATATTGGAAACACTTTTGAAAACATTAGAAGGAATCTGTTGAAGTACCCTGAGTACTCCAAACTTCGCGAGGTGCTGTTTCATTACTACTATTTCTGAAGCAATGGTGATGACAGCGGGATTAGGAACAAGGCTCATGCCTTTTACGGGTTTTGTATCTAAGCCATTGCTTCCTGTGATGTCTGTACCCACATTATTTTTTACTTTAGACCAACTTGCAGACGCTGGCGTTAATGAATGTGCGTGTAATCTGCATGCACATCCTGAAGAAACTCGGGATGGGATTTCAGCCTATGATAGGGACATGAACTTTCATTGGAGTGATGAGACTGTGCAAATTCTTGGAAGCTGGGGAGGAGTGGTGACGGCTTCACAATCATTCACAGGAAAAAGTTTTTATTGGCTTAACGGAGACGTAATATCGTCTGCATCGCTCAAAGAGCTTTCTCAAGTGCATTCTAAGCTTAAGGAATCTAATCAAAATCTAGAGATCACACTTCTCTTAAGAAAATCAAAACCAGGAGAAGCTCGGTATCGTAAAATCATTACAAACGATACTTCAGGACTCGTGACTGGTTTCGGTGAGTTAGAAGAAGAGTGTTGGTTTTATGCAAGTCAATCAGTCGTTGAGAAATCGGCGCTGGATTCGTTTCCAAAAAACAAATCACTCGATTTTGTGAAAGATTATTTGAGTTCTGCAATCAAAAGAGGTGTCGTTGGTTATGCTAAGCAAAAAGATTATCTTTGGATTGATATTGGTTCTCCCGCACTCTGGGCAGAGGCGCATTTTTCATTAATGAAATTATTAGAAGAAGAAAAGCTTAGCACTTCTTGGAAAGAAAGACTGCTCGGAATGAATGAGCAAGTTTCTCCACTTTTATGGAAAACTTTCGGTTTGGAATTATCAGATGAAGTGAGTCTTCAGTCTCCTCTCTATCTTGGTGTAGGTGATTATGTTTGGACAGAGAAGACACGTGTAGGTCCAAGAGCTGTTTTGTATGGCTCTGAAGAGCATGAAGCAAATTTGGAAAACAGAATTACATTCTCAGGTGTGAGTGTGCAACTTCCGAAGGAGTGAGTTCCAGTTCTTTCCAGGGACAATTAATCCTGGGGGAGAATCAGCCTTCGCTCCAGTCCAAGTACCTCCCAAAGCCAGACCCTTCAAAGTCAGAAATCCCATATACGAGAACGCCTGTGCTTCTATGGCTTGAGCATTGATTCCGATTTCCTCAGCAGTGACGATCTTGATATTCTTCAGGCGCTTCTTGATAGAGGTAATGAGAAAGTGATTCTGAGCGCCACCACCAATAAACAAAATACAATCCAAAGGAAGTTGGTTCTTCAGTATGAAGCGCTCATAGGCATCGACTATGGTTTCAATGGTGAGAGCTGTAGCAGTTGAGATGAGATTAATCCCTGTTGTATGAGTTATTTTTTTTAAGAAGGTTATATGGAAGTCATCTCGACCAGTAGACTTAGGAGGTTTGAGTCGAATATAAGGATCGCGCAGGATTTTAGTAATAGCATCTGCGTCGACTTTTCCTTGAGATGCGAAAGCTCCACCGCGATCAAAATTCATTTTGCCATGTGTATGAATCTCAGTCGCTAGGTCCATCAAGCAGTTTCCAGGACCTGTGTCAAAGGCCATTTGGCATTCACCTCTTCTGAAGTAACTGAAGTTACTGATTCCACCTAAATTATGAATGGCAACAGATGAAGTCTTTTTGAAGAGTGAATCAACAAGCTTCTTGTGGAAAATCGGAGCGAGAGGAGCACCTTGTCCTCCACCCGCCATATCGCCATGGCGGTGACCCGTGATCGTCGTTAGTCCAGTCATTTGAGCAATGATAAATGGGTCGCCCAATTGAAGGGTGGTGCCAAACGGCGAGGATTTTGGAAAGTGAGCAAGAGTCTGTCCGTGGTTTGAGATAGCGTCTATTTTTTTTGTTTTAAGAAGTTCTTTAAATACTTCACCATACCAGATGCCTAGATCGCGATCGAGTTCACACCATTTTTTTGCTGTTTGAGTGGACCCTGGTGTTTGAAAGTCTAAAACTCTTTTACGAAGATGAGAGGGGTACTCTACAGATGAGAAGTGTGAAGTACTCATCTGATTTCCTGAGAAGCTGATCACGACTAAGTCCATTCCGTCACAAGAAGTCCCGGTCATAGCACCTGCAATTTTGATAGGAGTGGGTTTACTCATGGGTATTTTTAATTGTCATCTGCCCAGCCTTCATTGACAAGTGAACAGTGCTCGTGCAACCTTTTTTATAGTGAGTATCATTTTCTTATTCTTGCAATCTCTTATTGTTCCACTCTTAGCGCTGAGCCAATACCTCTCCTACGTTGATGTTGATCTCTGGTTGTTACTTCGGAGTCCTATATTATTGAGACTCGTTTCATTTTATTTATTTTCTATTCTATTGATTGCATTTGGAATTCATTATTTGCTTAGCAAAAGAAAAATGTGGGCATATGGCGTCTATTTTTTATTGGGTTTAGCTCCCTGGTCGTTACTCTCGGTCCTTCTTGTGATCAAAAACAGTTCTTTTGCGGTAGCAATCTCAAACCTCATGTCACTTGCGTTCATTGTGGCGACAGGCGGATTCTGGATTAAGTATTTTTCAAAAAGCTTCTATGACTCAGGTAGGCGTTGGTACCAAGGAGCCCCTCATCCAATCCCGGGAGTGAATTGTGTGGCGGGTGAAACTGTTTGGCGCGTTTCAAGATTAGACCGAGAAGGTGCATATGTTTTTTTGGATCGCGCTAAGCCAATAGAGTTCCGAGCAAGTGGTAAAGAGGTTCAAAAGCCTTATGAACTGAGTTTTGAATATCGGCATGAGAAAATAGACATCCCTGCTGTACTCGTCCATCAGTCAGTAGCCTTCACTGGTTTTGGTTTCCGTTTTAAGGTTAATGATGCTGATTTGCGAAAAGATCTTGGGGATTTTATCGAAAAGATGCGAGGATATGGGTATGAGAACTAAACTCGTTATTTCTCTTCTGATCATTATAGTTGCGGGCTGTACCTCTAAAAGCACGCATATAGGCGACCCAAAAATGGTCTTGAAGGAATATATTCAGAAAAGCTTCTCGATCAAAAACATCAATGAGCGAAAAGAATTAGAAAAATTCCTCGTTGGTGAAGCTAAGACCAGAATGTCTGCTTGGAGCGAAGCTCAATTTTACAGAGCATTTGTTGAAGTAAAACGTGAATTTGGAAGTCTCCTCTTCAGAGAAACCCAAGAAATTAACGCGAATGAACTCAACGTAGTATATGAGCTTTCTTACGTCGATCAGAACCGTGGTCACGACGCTAAAGTCACTCAGAAGAAGATGGCTACGTTGATCAATAGAGACGGTCATTGGCTCATTGAGAGTGTCCGCAATCTTAAAGAGACCGTAGAGTTTCGTAACGAACTCGCTCTCCCTTAATTCCCAGTCATAATATTGACTCTTAAGAGATTAACCTCAAGTCATTCTCTAGTAATTCCGATCGATAATTAAGGGAAGTGTGAGCCGTGTCGGATGATCCAATATTACCAATATTAGAAGAATCAGAGGATATTTCACCCCAGTCTTCTGACTATGCTACCGGTGGCGATGATGTCGCACATTGGATCTCAAGAGCCGCTCTTTCTGAAAAATTTCTTAAATCGATCGTGAAGCCCACTTCTTTCAAAACTTTCGTTTCAGAACTCTTACTTGAAATCGTAAAAACCGTAAAATGTGAAGCAGCTTCAATTATTGAAATCTCTCGTGATGGCAAATCGATGTTCTTCAGGGCAGCAACAGGACAGAGTTCTGATCAACTCGATCCGATCGAGATTCCAGTTTCAAAAGGAATTGCAGGGCATGTAGTCACCACTAGACAACCCTACATTATGAAGAGGAATGACAATGACGATAAACAGTTGAAGACGGTCGATAACACGGTGGGTTTCCAAACGAATAACCTCATCGCTATTCCCATTTTCATTCGTGGACATGTTTATGGAGTACTAGAGCTGCTTAACCGAGTAGGTGATGATGAGTTCAGCGTAAAAGACGTAGAGCTTCTTACATTTGCAGCAGAGACTGCTGCTAAGGCAATTGAAGTCAGAATCATGTTTAATTGGCTTGCGACTCAAAACGGAGTCTCTGCGGGTACTAAAGCTGCATGAGCGATACTCCAATTGATCTTAGATACCTCATTAAGACTTTTATCAAAAACGGTGCATCAGACATGCATTTGAAGCCAGGTCGTCCGCCGCTTTATAGAATTAACGGTAAGCTCGTGCCAGCTAAGATGAAGTCATTGGATCATCTCATCATCAAAAAAATGATGATGGACGTGCTCTCAGAAAATAAAAAAAAGCAGCTGGATGAAAAACATCAAACCGACTTTTCTTTCAAGGTGAATGAAACAGGCCGGTTCAGATGTAATCTGTTTTATCAAAGAGGACATTTAAGCGCAGTAGTCAGAATCATTCCACTGATTACTCCTAACATCGACAAATTAGGAATTCCAGGTGTAGTGAAAGAACTTGCGATGAAGACTAAGGGACTCGTTGTGGTTTCTGGACCTACAGGAAGTGGTAAATCCACAACGCTTGCAGCAATGATTCAATATATTAACCACAATGCAAGCGTGCATGTTCTGTGTTTAGAGGATCCGATTGAGTATATCTTTACGGATGATAAAGCTTCGATCACTCAACGTGAGATTGGAAGCGATGCTACAAGTTTCGAAGAAGGACTCTTTGCAGGTTTGAGACAAGATCCAGATGTCATAGTGATTGGAGAGCTCAGAGATCCTGCAACGATGAAGCTAGCACTTATAGCTGCAGAGACAGGGCACCTTGTGTTTGCAACCCTACATACTCACGACGCGCGTACAACTATGGAAAGATTCATCGATGTGTTCCCATCTGAGGAACAAGCACAGATTAGAATTCAACTTGCCAACGTTTTAAATGGAATCGTTTCTCAGCACTTGATTTCCACCTCTAATGGTGAAGAGACCATTGCAACTTGTGAGATCATGATTAATTCACCGGCAATCACAGAAGCCATTCTTAAGAATGAAATCGTAAGTATTCCTGAGATCATCGCTAAGTCGAGTTCGCTCTACAAAATGCAAACTTTCAATCAAGACTTAGAACGCAAAGTGAAGAATGGCGACATCACCCTTGATGAAGCGATTCTCGTATCCCCCAAGCCCGATGACCTGCGTCTTAAAATTGCAGGTGTTACACATGACGGCGGGTATGATATAAAAGCAGGGTGATTCTCTTTTTACTCATTTGGACATTTCCTTGGGCAATTATCGGGGCTTCGTTTGGGGTTTTCTCAAACGGTATCGATTTGTTAATTTTCTCAGGACTCACATTCGCAGCTTATGCTCTCGCCTCTAAGCAGCTTTGCTTACTCAGCCTTAAAACTACTAAGCCAGTGAATTCTCCTATTATGCAAAGGGTCGGAAACAAGATTAAACTCATTGAAGTCCAGAGCCCTAAGCGAGCGGTTTATTTATTCAAAGGATATCCTGGCGACACGGGGATAATCGCGATTACATCAGCAGAACTGTCGGTCACAACGGAGTTTAAGCTCCAGAAAATGATCACTCATGCAGAAAAGAGCCTCATGAAGTCGCAAGTATGGGTGTGGACTTGGGTATTTCCTTTTTATAAATATTTATTTAAGACCCAGGACATGCTCACGGGAGTAATTACAGCAAGAGGTCTTGTCCAGGGATTGTTTTGGTATGCGCCCTATAGACTTGTCAGAAGTATAACGATTCGCCATAGGCAAGAGTTTCCAAACGTCGACTCTGTGATATAAATGAGTGATATAAAAAGTTTATGAAAAAATCATCGCTACACAAAATTGATCTCTCTACATTTTTTCTTTCAATTTCTAGTGCTGCATTTTTTGGATTAGGAATCGCTCCGCCAGAAATGAATGAGAAACCCAAAATCGATCTCGATCTTGCAAGACACAACATCGATCTTCTAGAGCTCATGGACGAAAAAACCAAAGGTAATAGAACAGCTGAAGAGAGCAAGCTTCTTGAACAACTCTTGTTTGAGACTAGAATGCGCTACGTTGAGGTTGAGCGAAGACTCGGTTGACAAACTCAGTACCAGCACCATTTTCTCTTATGAGAGGAGATGTGTATGTCGAAAGGTTTCACACAATTAGCAGAAAAGATAATAGCAGCAGCGCAAGCAGAGGCTATTCGCAGGGAAAATCAAGAGCTTACGCCTGAGCATTGGCTTTTTGTCGCAACCGATACGGATGCTCCTGAATTTCACTACGTGACTAATTTACTCACACTGTCTGGAGGAGATGTCTCACGGATTCGCAATGGCTCTGCTCAGGCTCTCTTAGCATTATCAAAAGTTTCTGGCGGTCAGGGCCAAGTGTATCCATCGCCACAGTTTTCACGCTGGTTAGTTCTCTCTCAAGATGAGGCAAAGAAAAGAGGAGACGAATTCGTTTCTCCAGAACACTTCATATCAAGTTTATTTCACTCTCAACTTAAGAACTCATCTACAGCTAAAATACTACTGTCTTCAGGTTTATCTAAAGAAGGCTTAGATCTAGCTATAGAGAAAGTGAGAAAAGGTAAAAAAATAGAAGACGATAATCCGGAAGAAAAATATCAAGCACTCGAAAAGTACTGCAAAGATCTCACGCAACTTGCTCGCGATCAGAAGATTGACCCAGTCATTGGAAGAGATGAAGAGATACGCAGAGTAGTTCAGGTTCTCTCGCGTAGAACTAAGAACAACCCAGTTCTCATCGGTGAGCCCGGCGTTGGAAAAACAGCAATTGTTGAAGGATTAGCACAAAGAGTGGTCCGTGGTGATGTGCCTGAAAGTTTAAAGAATAAGCGAGTTTTGGTTCTAGACTTAGGTGCGCTCATCGCAGGAGCAAAATTTAGAGGTGAGTTTGAAGAAAGATTAAAATCAGTCATTAAAGAAGTCACAGCGGCTGGATCCGAAGTGATTCTGTTTATTGATGAATTACACACTCTGGTAGGGGCAGGGGCTGCAGAAGGGTCCATGGATGCGTCTAATATGCTTAAACCCGCGCTCGCTAGAGGAGAACTCAGATGCGTAGGTGCAACCACTCTCGATGAGTTTCGTAAACATATTGAGAAGGATGCAGCACTTGAGCGCAGGTTTCAGCCAGTTTATGTGAAAGAACCTAGTGTAGAAGACACGATTAGTATTCTGCGCGGAATCAAAGAGCGCTATGAAATTCACCACGGTGTAACAATCAAAGATGCGGCTCTTATTGCAGCTGCACGCCTATCAAATAGATATCTCACAGGAAGATTCATGCCTGACAAGGCGATCGATCTTGTCGACGAAGCTGCGTCCAAGCTTAAGATGGAATTGGATTCACGTCCTGAGTCGATAGACCAGATTGAAAGAAAAATTCTCCAGCTAGAAGTAGAGAAGCAGGCTCTTAAGAAAGAACAAGACAAGCTTTCTCAAGATCGCGTGAAGGTTATTGAAGATGATCTTGCAGGCCTTAAAGATCAGAGTGCAACTCTTAAATCCACATGGGAACTAGAGAAGAAGGAAGTTCATTCTATTCAAGAACTCAAAGAGCAAATCGAGAAAACTAAATACGAAAGCGAAACGGCTGAGCGTTCGGGAGATCTTGCCAGGGCTGCTGAACTAAAATACGGAAGGCTTCTTGAGCTACAAAAAAAACTCACCTCCTCAACCTATAAATCTTCAATGCTTCGTCAAGAAGTAACAGAGAATGACATAGCAGATGTTGTATCGAAGTGGACTGGGATTCCCGTTTCAAAAATGCTCGAAGCAGAACAGCAAAAACTTCTAAAAATGGAAGAACGACTAGAAAAGCGAGTCGTAGGACAGACGAAGGCTATTCACGCAGTTTCTAATGCGATCAGAAGATCACGTGTCGGATTACAAGAGAGCGGCAAGCCGATTGGGTCATTCTTGTTTCTAGGTCCAACAGGTGTTGGCAAAACTGAAACTGCAAAAGCGCTTGCTCAGTTTCTCTTTGACGATGAATCAGCAATTGTGCGAATTGATATGAGTGAATACATGGAGAAGCACTCTGTGTCTCGTCTCATTGGTTCTCCTCCCGGCTATGTCGGTTACGAAGAAGGTGGATCGCTCACTGAATCCATTCGTAGGCGACCATACTCTGTGATCCTTCTCGATGAGATCGAGAAGGCAAATCCCGATATTTTTAATGTGTTCTTACAAATTCTTGATGACGGAAGAGCGACAGATGGTCAAGGCCGTACAGTGAGCTTCGCTAATACGATTATCATTATGACCTCAAATCTTGGAGGAAATATTATTCTTGAAGAGAAGAATCAGAAGATGAGAGATGAGATGATTCACAATGTACTTCGTAAGTCTTTTAAGCCAGAGTTTCTGAATCGAATTGATGATGTTGTGATTTTTGAACACCTCGAAAAGAAGAACTTGGAAAAGATCATTCAAACTCAGGTCGACAAACTCAATCTGCTCATTAAAGAAAAAGGTCTCACTGTAGAGTTGGATAAAGCGGCCCTCGATTGGATCAGTGAACACGGATTCGATAGAGACTTTGGGGCTCGTCCAATGAAACGACTCTTCCAAAGAGAGATTCAAAACAGACTGGCGACGGAAATGTTATCTGGAAAGTTTTCAAGCGGGTCACGTGTATCTATTGGCGTTCGGGATGGAGAGATCAGTTTAAGTCAATAAATAACGCATTTAGTCTTAAATAAGTTGACTAAATGATTTGTATTATAGGGGTTTATTTATTACACTTTTGACATGGAGATTACAGAGGTTAAAGTTTTCCCAGTACATGAGGACAAACTCAAAGCCTATATCACCATCGTTCTGGATGGTGTGTTTGTTGTCCGTGACTTGAAAGTCATTGCAGGTAATACTGGACTATTCGTAGCAATGCCTAGCAAGAAGCGCAAAGATGGCACTTACCGCGACATAGCGCATCCACTGAATAAGCAAACCCGAACTCTTCTCGAAACTAAAGTCCTCGAAGCCTATCTTGCTGAGATCAAGAAAAATTCTGACTCAGGTGGGTCGAATCAAGAAGACGAACTGACGGAAGAGACTTCATAAGTTTCCCGAGCTGTGTTACCTGATATTTTATTCCAAATGTTTGTTGGGGTGTCGGCAAGCGGTAAGCTAACGGATTTTGATTCCGTCATTCCTAGGTTCGAATCCTAGCACCCCAGCCATTTGGTATTTTTAGGCAGGTCTCTTAAGCCCTATGCAAAACCAAAACCATGTCGGTGCTAAGTACGAGTTCTGCCCTGCATGCAAATCCTCTTCACTCAAATTTGATCTCAATGTGAATTACTGGAATGAGTTTCCGCTAGCGTTTGATCGCTGTGCAGATTGTGGAGCAACGTTTGCAAACCCCATGCCCACCGATCAGACGATTGCCACAGGCAACGAGGCTCTCGTCAGGCTTTATGAATTAGCAAAAACTCCAGAGACTGAATTTCGTGAAGCACGTCAGGCCTATCTCAGAGGAAAACTTCTTGCTCGCAAGCTCATGAAGTGGAAGTACTCTGGCCGTGCGCTTGAACTCGGTTGTTACCATGGATTTTATTCTCTTGGGATCAAGGATAGTTCTCGCTGGGAAGTAGAAGGCGTCGAAATCTCTAAGAAACTTGGCACTTTTGTGAACGAAAAACTCAAAATCAAATGTCATATCGGGACACTTGAAGGACTCAGGCTTCCCGATAACTCGTATGATTTCATTATTTGCCATGACCTGATTGAGCACATCAATCGACCCGATGTCTTTATCAAGGAGATTTTCAGAATCTTAAAACCAGGCGGTAGGATTCAAATCATTACTCCGAATGCTTATCAAGACCTAGCGCCTTCGCGCAGGTTATTTGATCAAGGTCATACGCCTCACATGCTTCTCAACCATATTTTTTATTTCACGCCAGATTCACTGAAGACGGCGTTAGAGATCAATGGGTTCAAAGTAGTGAAGCAATATAGTTATTATATTCAGCATGTACTGAAAGATTTTGGCTGGCTTGGATTTGGTAAAGTCATAGCTCCCAAGGATGCATCCCCATCTGCGTTTGAGACACTCAGGCAGCCCATGAACGCAGACCTCAATATATGGACGGATGCCAAGCTCGAGGAGCTTAAAAATCATAAAAAAGTAGGCGCATTTTATGGTTTTTATAGGGAAACACTTCCCGAACTATTCACTGTAAAAGTACCTCCTAGCCTTAAAATTGGGCATGAAATCTACGCCCTAGCTCAAAAGATTTAAGTTGTGGTATGCATGGTTTTCAACTGTTCTTTTGGTCTGGAGAGGTGCGTGAGTGGTTGAAACGGCACGCTTGGAAAGCGTGTTATGGGTAACACCATACGAGGGTTCGAATCCCTCCTTCTCCGCCAGTTTTTGATTTTGAATTCAATAACGATTCTACGATTCTACGATTCTACTCACACAATAGTGGGAAGCCCCACATCAACTCTTTAAGAACAAGCATTTAGCAAACGAAGTTTATAATTTTCGAAGGATCTAAACCCGTAAGCTCTTCTTTTTATTACCTTTGCTACGTTGTTAAAGCCTTCGACTCTGGCGTTTGTAAGACGGTATTTAAAAAAGTTCAAGATTTCATTTCTCCATCGGATGAGAGTGCGTCTGAATGTTTTTAAGTGAGGATTTTCTGTGAGAGCGAGTTGGTCGATGAGTTTTTGGAAGTAAATTTCTGCGGGTTTGATTCCACGAGTTCTATAGAATCTGACGAGAGCTTCTTTGAACTGGTAGATTTCATTTATTTTTTCATGGTGATTAAGCCAGGTGTCTAGAGCAGAACGTTCGTAATGTTGCAGATTGGATCTGTTTTTACTCAGTAAAAACCGCACCGGATTTTTTCTTTTATCACCTGTGATTTCCATTCTTGCGTTGTGGAGAATTGGGTTCATCAGTCTCTGAACGTGGAATCTGTCGGCAATGATTTCTGCATTGGGGAAGAATCCTTTCACGAAGCTTTTGTAACTGTCGGATAGATCGAGAGTTACTAGTTTTACGTTTTCCCGACCGGGGATTTTTGCGAGTTGTTCTTGGAGTTCAGCACTCGTTTTTCCAAGAGCGACGTCCCTTAGTTTTTTCTTATTATGATCGACGATCATAGTGACGAACTTGTGAGGAGAGAGGCCATTTTTTCGCTTGAATGAGTGTTCATCGATTCCAATATGAGAACTAAAGGGATAGAGATTGTGTTTACGAGCTCGAAGACTGAGTTGTTCGTAATAGGCTTTGTAAACGAATCCTGGTGAGCAACGATAAGCTTTGCAGACTCGTTTGAGATCGGTGAAGTTTTCACAGGCCCAGTAGATTTGGGTGCGGAAGCGCTGAGTGGTTCTTCGGCGTGGTAGAACTCCTGGTAGAGGTTCGGTGAAGGGTCGCTTGCAGGGTTTACAGAAGTAGCGTTGTTTGATGACCTTTAAGACGATGCGTTTACCTTGGATGGGTTGATCGTTAAGACTCACCGTGCGTTTGTCGTAGAGAACCGAGCTTAACGAAGCGCATTTAGGACAGACCGCGCCACATCGTTGTTTCTTTGTAATGATGATACGCGAGGAGACAGAAATAATGCCTACAGAGATTAAATCTAATTCAGGGAGAAGCAGACCTTTGGTAAGGTATTCATGGGGTTTCATAGACGGATCCTTTCGTGAATGTTTGCTTGCACTTACATTCTACAAAAGATTGTTTATGGAGCCCTTTTTACTCACTGCTTCCCACTACTAACTGAGATGAACCCCTTTTTGTACGCAATCAGCGAAAGTGTACAAAAAGTGAACAGAATCTGTACAACTCAAACCAATTTCATCTTAACCAATCGTAACGGAACAGGGTCGGGAGTGGGTTTTGGTTTTTGTAAAACCTTCTCCGCGATGGACTGTAGCTGCTCATCGGTTCTGTGAATGTATCGGAGTGTTGCAGAGAGACTTTTGTGATTTAAGAGGCGTCTCAGATCCTCTGCTGAGGCTCCTGCTTGAACATAAAGCTCAGTGCAAGTGTGTCTGAGTTCATGTGGTGTGACCCGCTTTACTCCTGCGAGTCGGCACAGTCTTGGGAGTTCATGAGTTACGAATTTATCGTAGATCAACATGTTTCCCGTCTGACCTTGCACTACGAACTCATCTAGTTTCTTACCGTGAGATTTCTCTCTTAGGAATTCCACCAGAGGATTTGGCATCGGAGCGCGTCCCCAATCTTTTTGTTTGGGGTGATCTTGAACGGTGCGAGTTTTTTTATTGTACGTCGCTCGAATCAGAATTTGATTCCGATCAAAATCAATCGAACTCCATCGTAATGCCTGGACTTCTCCAGGTCTGAGACCTGATAGAATCGAAATCCAAACCGCAGCCCCTTTCGGATGTGTGCGAGCTACTTCGAGTAATTTCCATGCTTCGTTAGGATTTAGAAATTCTCGTTCCGTCCTAAATACTTTCGGGCGGAACCTCTTCCTCACAGGATTGAGCTCGATGAGTTCATAGAACTCGACAGCGTCTTCGAACATCTTATGAAGTAAGTTGTACACATGGAGTGAGGATTGCTCTGAGAGCCCCTTACGCTCTAGTGTGTGCAGTAGAACGCCGATGTCAGGTGATCTGATCTCCGTCAGTCGTTTCTCACCTAGGTAGGGGAGAATGTATTTCCTGGCTGTTGTGTCCTGACTCTGCTTCCAGCCCATGGACACTCTCGTTCTGCATTCGACTTTCCATTTCTCCCAGTAGGTCGAGAGAGGCATCTGTCTTAGTTCTAGTGGCATGGAGTTTGATCCGGTCATCCGTCTTTGGATCAGTTCTAGTTCGCGTTTCTCAGCATCAATCTTTCGATCGAATGTTTGAGCCTGGTACCAAGCTCCTAGTGGATCACGGACTCTCACCGTGTAACGAACGCCCTTGGCGTTGTGTTTAGTTGTTATGGCCATTTAGTTTCTCCTTTGTGGTTGGAGAGCTAAACGGTCTTTACGTTTGCGTCGGATTGTCAAAGAGCAACTCCAGGTTCTTATCACGTATGTAGCCAGAATTCGACTCACTCCATTTGAGGAGGTCGTATTGTAGGAATACGACCCTACTGCCGTGCTTACGGTATGGGATGCGTCGTTTGTGTATCCAGGCATAGATCGTGGATCGTTTGATCTTGAGGAAGAACGCCGCCTCGTCAACGGTGAGAAATATGTGGTTCATTTTTAGTTTTCCTTTCTGAGAAATTTTGTTGGTTTGGGGGAGCCATCGGGTATGTAAGCCGTGGCTCTGTCTGCGGCTCCCCCTCCGTTACACTTTATGTATTGAAATTCAATGTTTAGGTGGAGGAACACTTTTCTACTTTTTCCCGACCCCACCCCCTCCACATGTGTGTTCGTGAGTGGGGTCGGGAAAATAAAAAGTGATAATGAGCATGAGTATCTTAAGGAAAATTTAGTGTAACGGAGGGGTTCGTATTGAGAGTTCATGGGGGTTCGTAAATGCAGCTAACGTGCCAAGAATTGAGATTTGTAAGTCGTTAAAATCTTAGGTGACGCGTTTGTGAAAAACTTGCAACAGCTCGATTTTTCGATCACTTGACCGCTCGAAAAATCGAGCGGCTGACGTGCAGCAAAGTGGTGGTATGATTTAGAGAATGAATTTTAAAAAGTACCGACTTCAGCTCATTATTGGATTAATAGCTCTATCGATCGGCGTGCCACTACTGATTGAGTTAGTCCTATTTCTGAAGCCGTCACCAGTTGTCTAACAAGTGAAAGAAAAGACGATGCTGCAAATAAATAAGGAACTTAAAGATTAAAGGAGAGTGCTGAGTCCGGGTTTTACTTCAAGTTGAGCTCAAAAAAAATAACCGGAATTACTTCGTACTATCTCGCACAGAGAAAAAGATATGGGCCTGGCGTAAATATTGTAGCAGTCCTAACGAGTGCATATTTTCTCTTTTATGAACTGATTCATAAATTTCTTCCCGGTTATAATGAAAATCCTTGGAACTATTGGATTAACTCTTTGATTAATTTATTTCTTTTTACACTCTTTTTGATTCACGATCTTTTACGGGAATGTTTTGGTTTTATTTACTTAGAAAAAAATGGCGATGCTTTTCTAGTCTACAGAATCAAAGGAAAAATTTACAGGCAGAAATAAATGAAAAAACTTGAGTTTATTGTTGTTGAGGATGACGACTCGGGGAGATTTCTGTCTGGAAAAAAGGAGATAAGATTTTTCTATTTTGATAAAGAAGAGTTAGCAGAAGTGTTAAAGAACCTAGAGTTACAATTTCCAGGTATTGTGCTTAAGTATATTTAATTTTTTACGATCATTCTTTTGCAATCTTTGTCACACAGCTTAACAACATCAAGATAAATAATTGTTGCAGGTGGATTGACAGGGTTTAACGTTACAAAATTTAGCGCATTACTTCCTTTCTAATTACAGACCATAAGGCGCCCTATGTTCTTCCAACCATCTTTTTGCAGAGTCTTATTACAGGCACGTCTTACACAATTGGTCAGTACATCTATTATTTGGAGACCTGTGTATTTCGATGAGTCATGAAATTTAATATTTTTTATAAGCACACTTCCTATGTCAAAATATAAGAAAGTTTTTGAAGGGTTTTTAATGTGCCTCTTTAAGTAGTCTGGGGCAGCTTCTTTCTGACCACAAAACTTATTAAACGCAGAGTAATCGCCTTCAGTAAGTTGCGCCATTGGTTCACGAAGTGATTTTGTTTGCAAGAATGGTGCAACAATCTCTTTCCATAATGATTCATATTCGGTTATTTTTGAACGATCTTTCGCATCAATTATAAACCTAAAGCGTCCAAGAGTCTTTGGTTGTCGTTGAGAATAGTAAAGAGTTGAATCACGTATAACCCGATCAATAACAGTAGAAAGTACTACCGACTGTATATAAAGTTGATTGGAGAGTGCTCTTGTTCGCATTGAGAGATCTTCCATTTCCCTTTTTAGTTTAGGAGATGTTTTTACTGTTATTGCTTTCAGTATAAAATCGGCCTGAGCAGTCTTATGTTGAGTAACATATTCTTCTGTTTGCATTTTTAGATCAACGCATGAGCAGATTAATAGTGAATCAAACTTCTTTTCGAGATTAACAACGGCGTCAATTTGTTCTTCATTAAGATTTTTTCCTTTAATTTCTTTTGAATCATTCTTCCATGGGTTAGTTAGCTTTCGGAACTTTCTGAATAATCTAAAGATAAAGGTTTCTGGAATTACTAAGGCCGCAACACATGAGACCGAATTTTTGCTTATTTCAGGTATAAAAGTTCCAGATTCATCTATAAAAATATACATTTAAATTGGTTATGCTGCCAAATCCTCAAAGATCTTCCCGATCGTCTCAAGCGTCGGATTGAATGGTTTCTCGGTATCCATCAAATCATAAAGAGTGGTTCTGCCTATCTTAGTTTTCTTAGACATAGCTAATTTAGATGAAGTTCGGAGGTATCCGACTAATACGTCTTGGAATGTATCCATGTCGTTAGTCGTTAGAGCTTCGATCAAGATTTCGCGGACGACAGCTTTATTGGCCAAGTTCTTGTTTGAGCTAGGTTCATGTTTGGTCAATGATGGCTTGTCTGATTTTTTTTGCTTTCCTAATGTCTTTATCTTGCCCATTTTTGTTTCCTCCAAATAACGCGACGACCAATGTGTTTTCATGCATAAACGTGTAGATCCTCATGCCAGAAGTCCACTTGAGTTCAATTAATCCGTCAAAACGGTTAACAAACCCAAAGTGACCATCGAGCATGATCCGATCCAGCCTGGCGTCTATAAACGCCTGAGCCTTATCGGTCTGTGACTCGTACCAGTCAATAAACTCAGTAGTTTTTAGGATCTGGTATTTCATCTCAATTACCGATTGTACGGTATACCGAACACAATGTCAAATCGGTAGAATGGAGCTAAATCTTGAGACTGTTCGGGTAGGTAGTACGATCGTTCGTCGTGACTGAACGATACGTTTTAAAGTAAGCGGTGAGATTGAGGGGCGGGCTTTCCGGCGAAATAGTTAGTTGAAGTGAGGGGTTAAGCGTCAAAAAAGTATTCGGGATTCAAAAAAACGTTATCTTTTATGTGGAAACAAAAAAAGAAAGGAACGTTTCATGAACCCCGAATGGACTCAGGGTATCTTGTATTTATTAGAGCTTCAATCCTTCTAGCCCCTGATAAGAGTTGGACAGAAAATACGCTTCGACTAGATAAGTCAAAGTCACTATAAAGCAGCAATGAAGATGTATTCAGTAGAACTTAATGATCAGGTCATTAAAGAGGTTGAAGAGGTAGGGAATATCAGTCTCGTATGTAGAAAGCATGGACTGAAACCAAGTACGGTTCATGGCTGGATCTATAAGCATAAGAACAAAGACAAAATGGCCTAGAAAAAGCAATCCAGAGAAGGCCAGAAGAAGATTAAGGATCTAGAACTGCAAGTAGCTGTGCTGACATCCTTGCTAAAAAAAACATACCCACTCTGGAACAACGAAAAACCACTGTCCTAGAGTTTAGTCACACAGAGTGCTTTAAGAAGGTCTGTGTCTATGCAGGGATTTCAAGGTCATGTGCATATTACAAGAACAAACTCTGTTTAGTCAGGTCTCAGGGTAGACCTCCTCCTGGATTCACGATTAACCGTGATGGTAGCTGTATCAGAGACGAAGTCATTGTGGCTCATCTCAAAGAGTACAGATCTAGCCTAGAGTTCTCTAACGGAGGAGGAGCAAGAAAGCTCTCTCATTACTTAGCTATTGAACAGAGGATCTATGTGAATCACAAGAAGATTTACAGGCTCTGCAGTGAAAATGACTTACTCCTCTTTAGACAGGGAGAAAGACACAGGAAATTCTTTGCTAAGAGCAGATGTAGTTACAGCAGCGTAGATGGAGTTAATCAGCTCTGGCAGTTTGATATCAAATACATCTGGATCCATGGAGAGAACAGATGGTGTTTCTTCCTAGGCTTCTTAGACGTCTTCAGTAAGAAGATCACAGGCTGGTACGTGGGTAAGTCCTGCAAGGCAGGAGATCTGGTCTTTACACTCAATCAAGCAATAAAAACTGAAGCCATTACCCAAGACCATCCTCTCACGATACGCAGTGATAATGGACCTCAGATGAGTAGCAATCGGTTTTACTTCTATCTAAAGAATCTGGAAAAAAAACTAAAGCATGAGTTCATTCCAGTTTATCGAACGATCGGTTCAATAAATCGGAACAATGCGAGGTGGCCGAATATAAAGGTATCTTTCCGTCGAAAAGCCTAAGAAAGCGTGTTTTTGCCTTTGGATCCGTTCCAATTTTGAATTGTGCAAACACTTCGACTCGTTCCGTAGGAAGAATTGGCCTCATATCGTATACTCTCAACTCTGCTTCTGAAAACACTTTTACTGAGCGTATATACGAGCTTGGAATTTCCCCGTACACAAAAGACTCCAAACGAGAATCATATGCAACCTCTCGAACAATCGTTGACTGATCATAGACGTCCCAGCTTACGGCTTCTCGTACACCATTCACGGTATTTTGCATTACGACCTTCTTTTTCTCGCCAAGATTTTCTAAGACAGTTGTTACCTTTTTGGGTTCTAACTCCTTTGAAAACGCACCAAACGTCTCCCGGTAACCAAAAGTATCGAGCTTAGGAAGCTCGATCTCGAATACGTAAACCAATTTGTCTGCATCTCTAGCATAGCCTTTTGTGACAACAGTAGCGACATCAGGATATTCCGTGACGGACAATATCGGGGACTTTTCATCACGCCATTTTAATAAATGGTGCTCAACTGACTTTTTGACTGATTTTATTGAGTCTTTTTCTGTTTTGGCCTCGGTAGCGCTCATAGAGCTGGACATCAACAAATTCGAATAATCGCTCGGCGTAAGCGCTAGTCCGCGGTAAAAAGTTTTGTTTCCAAGAATTGACTTAAACTCCTCTAGGCATTTTTGAGCGGTAAGCCCGCTTTGGAGTGGTTTCAACTTTAGTTTTTCAGTGAGCTCTTCGAAATGGGCGCTAATTCCTGGAATTTTAACTAAAGCCTCGCAGCCGTTACAGAGAGGCCTTAAAAAGTCGTAAATGATACGACCACGCTCAGAACCGTATTCTCGCATTGCATACTCTTTCCACCCATCATCAGCGAATGCAGGCGTTAGAAAAATAACTGTCCCGAAGTCCTAGGAAAGTTATTTTCCCAGTAGTTAAAACCTCAAGACCCTTTAGTTGAGTAGTAATGCAGGTCTTGCGCCAGGCGTTATGAGCAATTTAAGAGTAAAAGAGAGTGGATTTTCAGATTCAACCTGTCTAAAGTTTTTACAGACTTTAAGAACATAGCCACTGTGTCGTTTTGGACACTCTGAATTTAATGGTGATGTGAAAATGGGGAAGAAAAAGAAGCAAGAGATCGAGATTGAAGAAAGATTAGAATTCATTGCAAATGAATTGAGAGATGCAATCACATGGATTGAAGAATCAACGCCATTTGAGGTTCTGAGTGAACTAGCAAGACTCGGAGTAAAAACCCACAACTGGAATGAGGTGGTGAAGTTTTACGATGATTGGCAGCCAAGGAAAGTAAATAAAGAGTTTATTCCAGCATCAAGTGAACTAGCGGATGTATGGATGAGCGAGATCAAAGCAAAAAATGGGAACGAACAAATCGACGTTTCTGATGATATTTTTTTGCATATGGCAGCTGAGCACTACTGGCACAAATACAACACAAAGGGTATCGAGGAGATGCTGTTTGGGTCGAGAACACTTTCCATGTAGAATTTTCCTCTAGTCAAAATGATTGGAGGAAAAAATGAAGCGACGGATCGCTGTGTTTTTGGATGCGGATATTAAAAAAGAAACCTTTTCGTTTGATGAACTAGTGATCAGAACCAAGGAGGTGTTCGATAAAAACGGAATGCCAGCAGTGATAACGCTGATTTTAGAGTGGATGGATGGTGATCTCTGTGACTCACTGACAGGAGTGCAGACAAAAGAGTCATTAGCGAGCATCAACGTAAAACCCTGCTGTAAAACTCCCTACTTTGTCAGATCGAGCAGAGAACCAAGACGTATTGATTCTACAATAGGAAAAATCAAATTCCACTGGATGAGGCTCAAATGCAAAAAAACTGCAAGGAATCGTTCATTCCACTAAGACAGTTTTTAAACGTTAAGCTCTACACGTCGCATACGTTAGAACTCGAAAAAATTGCATGCGAGACTGCAAGTCACCAGAGCTACAGACGATCAGCAAAACACATGACAGATATTGGTGGCAACCCACTCGGAAAAAGTAAAATCCATACTTGGGTTCAGAAGACTGACTCTGCTCACTTAAAGCTGGAACAGAAAGAGCTCGTTACAATTGTTGCAGATGGAACTGGGTATCCCAGGTTCAAGACGAACGCTCAAAAAGAGGATGAGAAGAAAAACCCAAAACGAGATGCTGACAATAGACCTCTTGAACAAATTCGAGTGATTCTAGGGATCGACAAGCACGGCAAAACGATTCCCATGGGAGTCTTCAATGAAGAAAAATGGAACGAAATTGGGAGACTCGTAAAACGGGCTAATCACCATCCCAAGCTGAAATCTAAGCCCATAGCAGAGCTCTTAGTGAGTGATGGAGAACTAGCCATTGAACGAGGACTAGGAAAACTAGCAAAGACCCAGCAGCGCTGCCAGTGGCATCTGACGTATGATCTGAAGTCTGTGATGAAGTACCAGGATGAAGCAAATAACGAAGAAACCAGAAAAGTGAAAGACCAGCTTCATGAAATCATGAGAATCCCGCTACCCAACGAACCAAGAGACAAAGTAAAAACCGAAGAAATTCTAAATCTAGAGGTCTCGGTATTTAATGCGGAAAGGCAAATGAATGCACTCGTGAAAGATCTGAAAGAAAAGCAGTATTTTCAAACTGCGACATATGTAGAGAATGCAAAAGCAAAGCTCTTTAACTATGTCAGAGTCTGGATCAGGAAGGGGGATGCTCCTCCGAAAGTGAGCTCCATCATTGAGCGCATGATGAGAGAAATAAAACTACGACTCAAACGAATCGGATGCAACTGGAGTCCCAAGGGAGCAGCACAGATGACGAAGATCATTCTGAAGAGATTTACGAATTCAAATGAATGGGAAAAATATTGGAGTGATACACTCAAACTAGACGGGAAAATGAAGATTGAATTTGCTGGAGCTCAGTTTGTGAATTGAGGTTAAGTGAAAATTGTACCAAGGACTTTCGGACGCTATCTAACCAATGATTTGTTTTCTAATCTTGTTTCAAAATCCTTTGTTATTCCTCGCAAACCGGATTTCTTGGTTTTTGCGATTTAATCTTTTGCTTTAGCACGTGCCTTTCGAACTAAAGATTAGGGTTTTCTGATTTCAATTTGAGAAAAAACTTTACTAGAGTCGTGACTTTCTTCTCCGCAGACTTCCAGCGTTGACTCTTGCAATGCCAAATTAATTGTTGAAATTGCTTCCTTTTTAATTGGTGCTCTTAGGAAAGAACCATCTTTCAAAGCGATTGTTAGGCTAACTGTTCCATTTTCAAAAAAAATGACTGATTGAGCTTTTCCGCAAAGTCCATTTGCATGAGCGTTCATTGAACTAGCCAATAACAACATTACTAAAGCAATTGTTTTCATACTTCTTCCTTCTGGCCATCAGACCAATGTTTCACACCACAATCGCGCTCGGTAATTCTTCGAGTATCGAGTCACTTGGGGCGATTTCTAAATCGGTACGGAATATAGCCCGAAATAACTTACTACGCAATACTGTATTTATATAGTGTGCTATATGAATTCTTGGAACCTGTTTTGAGACTCCTCTGAGACTCGCGTGAGACTGAGTCTCAAGTTTGAGACTATGGGCTTATGTAATTTCAATAGGTTAGCTATATTTTGAGGCTGGCATGACCTTGCAACTATGGGGGCGAGATTAATGGAGTCTCAAGAAAGGTAAAATGCCATGAATTGCATAAACGACATATATGTCGTATAATAAATCTGTGAAAATCAAGGACTACCAAGGCCGTAGTGTCGAGCTATCGGAGCAGTCTTGGGAGCACATTCAGGAGTCACACCCTGAAATTACGATGGATGACATTAAATCGGTACTGGGCGATCCGCTTGAGGTGAGGCAGTCACCCAAGAAAAGTATCAATCAGGAACCGATTGAGCTTTTTTACCAAGTAAAAACGCATCCTGAAGGAAGACTTAGGTTTAAGGTTGTGGTGGTGAAGGTTTTAAAAGACGGATTGTTTGTTTCAACTGCCATGACAACAAACGCGATGAAAGCAGGCGAAACGTTGTGCCGAAAAGATGAAGGAGAAGTACTATGAATATTTTTTATGATTCTGACCGAGATTATGCTGAAGTTTTTTTCAAAAAAACAGCGAACTACGGAGAAGAGCTAAATCACCAAATCACTGCTTTTAAATCTGAGAAAACAAATAAAATTGTTGGCTACGGGTTTGAAGACGCAAGCCGTAGTTTATTTGAGTTTGGTGCGCTCACCCCAGCTGTAAAGCTTGCAACGTTACTGAGAATCTTGCGAGCCAAAGAAGGCTTAACGCAGGAGCAAGCTGCAAAAAAAATCGGTAACATCACCTTTCGTCATTACCAGAGACTTGAGTCGGGCGAAGAAAATCCCACTCTTGAAACGATTGCTGGGATGATGGCAGCGTTCCCAAATGCTGATTTTTCGGTGATTCTAAAACATAAACCAAGAGCAGCATAAATGTTTTGGGTTTTGTTCAAATAGTAAACGACACCGGCCTATGCGGGCCGGTCAAACAATCAACCAAGAACTCTAAGCGTAAAGCTAATTTTTATAGCGATTCTAGCCATTTACTCGTCCGTGAATTGTAAAATAAAGACGCTCAGTCAAGGCTGACCACTCCCCATCTTCATTACTGAAGTAATGGATTGGAAGTGGTCAGCCATGACGGAGCGAGAGAGTGAGTGAATGCGGACGGGGTAAATAAAAAACCTGGGGAGAGATAAAAAAAGGAAAACTAGATCTCATGAATGCACATGATGTAGGATGTAGTGGTTCATTGTTCTTTGAAAACGAAATCAAATGCGAGTGGGTATCAACGAAAGAAGCAGCTCGTTTTTTGAGTCTAAGCGAGAATGCGATACGGATCATGATTCACTATGTCCAAATTTGTGCGTATAAACTTGGTCGAAGACTCAGATTCAAACGAGAGGATTGCCAGTCCCTGATCCAAAAGAAAGGGACATAAAATGGCAATACGTACTTATATTGATCAAACCACTAATCAAAAACTCTTTGAGGTTTACGTGCATGGGCACGACCGCAAAGGATTAAGAGTTCAAAGGAAGCGACGTGGGATTGAAACGCTAAGATCTGCTCAGGTAACCGAGTTTGAACTCAAGCGAGAGCTTGCAAACCTAAAAGAGGAAAAATCTTCGATTAGCTTTAATGAGTGGACTACGGAGTGCATCCAAACAATGCGACATAGTTATCGGCCGTCGACGGTTTATAGTTACGAAAAGACCATCTCAAAGTGGCTAGTAAAACCGTGGGGACAAAAAGAGCTCAAACACATAACAAAAAATGATGTGCATGAACTTCTCAATCAAACGATCCCTGTAGAAATAACCGCGCATACGAGAAAATACGTTTTAAAAATCATAAAACGTGTTTTTCAGATGGCAGTAGATCATGGGCACATCGATCGCAATCCGGCGCAAGGTATGGCAATCAAGGTTCCTGAAACTGAAAAGAAAGTTTTGACGAATTTTGAGGCAGCCACACTGCTGCGAGACGCAAAGAGCACCAACCACAGATTTTATCCAATCTGGGTTATGGCTTTGTTTACGGGCATGAGGTCGGGTGAGCTTTATGCTCTAAGGTGGACTGATATCGACCTTGAAAACAGATTCGTCCACGTGGGTCGGAGTTGGAGTTCTAAAAATGGGTTCACATCCACCAAAAAATTAAAAAATCAGGATGGTTCCAATCTCTGATGATCTACTTTTGTTTTTAAAAGAGTTAAAACTTAAAAACTCAAAAGAAGAATTCGTACTCCCCCACCTCACCGAATGGACGCGTGGTGATGCAGCAGAAGTGATTAAAAGCTTCTGCAAATCTATTGGGATTACACCCATTAAGTTTCATGACCTTCGTGCAACCTTTATTACGAATCTTCTTTCACTAGGAGAATCGCTGGCGAGGGTGATGGCGATTGTGGGTCATGCGGATATCGACACGACGAATGTCTATTTGAGACTAGCCGGTGTTGAGCTAAATGGTGGGACCGACAAAATCGGTTACGAAATACCCAAAAATACAAGCGCTGCGATTTATCAGCTACCGAGCTTCGGGGCGGGTAAATCAGAATAAAAAATAACGCTGTGGTTTGCTACTTTTTGCTTCTTGGGAATAGGCTCAAGATGAAATTGATTTCGATTTTAAAAACTTAACGGCGGGAGCCAAGGAATTCTCCTTCTCCGCCATTTATTTTCATGACTCGCGTTCACCGAAAAGTGCGGTTCCGATGCGGACGTGAGTCGAGCCGTTTTCTATTGCGACTTCATAATCATCAGACATGCCCATTGAAAGAAATGGTTTTGGCCCTATTGAGACTAGTGCAAGTTCTTTCAATTTTTTGAAGTCTGATGATTTATCTTTTCTGTCAGGATTTGGAATGCACATCAGGCCGCAAATGCCTACACCATCAAGGTCATTGAGTGTTTTTACAAGCCCAGGAACTAAGTTAGCAATTACTCCGGATTTGTTTTGTTCACTCGAGAGATTGACTTCAACGAAACAAGCAACGGGAGGTCTTTCGGCTTCAGCAACACGTTTAGAAATTTCTTTAATGAGCTTGTCTGAATCAACCGAATGAATACAAAACACTCTTGGAATAATAGAACGTACTTTATTGGTTTGTAAGTGCCCAATGAAGTGCCAACGAATATCTTTAATACCCTTTTCATCAAGTAAGATGATTTTTTCATGAAGTTCTTGAGCGTAGTTTTCCCCGAAGTCTCTATGACCTAATTTATAAAGCTCAATGATTTTTTCAACGGGCTGAGACTTTGATACAGCGACTAGAGTCACAGGCCGGCCTTTGGCAGCTGCGGAAATCTTAGAAAGAATTGTTTCGTAATTAGATTTTAAAATGGACATGGATATTTAAATTTTTTTCTCAGATCTTGAATTAGTTCACTCATGGGTAATCCTATCACATTAGTATAACTGCCAGAGATCGATTCAATCAAGTTCATCCCGTGGCCCTGAGCGGCATAAGATCCCGCTTTATCTAAAGATTCACCTAATGAGAGATAATGACGAATCGAAAGAGAATCGAGTGATCTCATTTTTACTAATGTCTCAATAGTACGAGTAATTTTTTTAATGGGTTTGTTGTTCTTCACTTCAATAATTGTATACGCAGTTAATACATGGTGAGTTTTTCCTAATATTTTCTCAAGCATCATTTTTGCCTGAGATAAATTGGCTGGCTTTCCTATAATCTCGTTCTTTGGAGAAACAACAGTAGTGTCTGCAGCTATAACTATGAAATGATTGTTGGAAATTGTTTGAGTAATTGCAATTGCTTTTTCATAGGAAAGTCGCTCTACCATTTTTCTTGCAGGTTCATTCTTTTTAATGGATTCATCCGTTTTCGGTGATTGAACAACAAAATCAATGCCTGCATTTTTAAGCAACTCCTGCCTTCTGGGTGAAGAAGACGCAAGGATGATTTTGGGTAAAGATGTTTTAGAAATAGAACTGAGTTCCTAAGAATCTGAATTGTTGTTTGAAGTCTTTGAAGCTTGCTGTGCGTTTAAAGAACAGTGAAACTTCTGTTCTGACGCCTTGATCACATGAAAAAATAAAATTAGCTCCTGATCTGAATACATTTCCTAGCCCAAGACCAGCTCCAGCACTAGTGAGTTTGAGTTTGTAGCTTTCATCGATATAGCTTTTCATCAAGTGTGTGACGACAGCAGCTTTTTTAAGACTACCAAATTGATCTGCGACTGTGACTGCCAAGTAATTTTCATCAAAGCCTACTTTCATCTCTACAAGGGCTTTTCCTTCAAGATTAATATTAGTATTACGAGAGGTTTGTGTGTAAATGCGTTTGTTCATCTCGTCTACAGGTGCATCAAACATCGCATTCATTAGGAGTTCATCTACAGCATTTGCAATTACTGATGAAAGTCTTGCTTTAAATTTTGCAGAAATGACGTAGTTTCTAATGGCTTCAACTGCATCTTGCTTTTGTGAAGTCCTTGTAAATTTAATAGTTTGAATTTTCGCACCGGGAGAAAGCATATTTTCTAGACCAAGTGCTTTGTCTGCTAATTCTCTTTTTAGAAACCTACCATAGAGTCCGGCCGTTTCACTTTGAGGTTCATAGTTTCTTTGAAGTAAATTTCCATAAAGCGGACTTGAGATAATGGCTTTTGAATCATTGAGCTCATCTGACTGAACAATGAAGTGAACTAAGTTTGCATTGATTTTGTCTGAAAACATTCCCACTGAGTCTTGAATGGACTTTTCAAATGCTAAGTAGAGATCTGGTGTAGAGACATCAACAAAAATACAGTCTACACCTTTAGTAATATGATCTACTCCAGCTTTGGCGTTCTCGCAAATAATAGGATCGACTTCAGCAATCTTTGACATTGCTTGAATGAAGTCATGATCTTTTTTATGTGTTGAAATAAGTAAAAGTTTTTTCCCCATTTTATCCGTTCATTAAAAAATAAAAGTACTCTTCTGCTATATCGTCGAAACTTGCTTTGCCGCCGCACTTAGGGCATTTGGCATCCGGCATTTTAAATTCTAGCTTTTTGACCTGGTCAGTAGTGTAAGGAGCTGCAGATTCAGCGCCACAATTTTGACAGAGATAAGGAACATAGAGAGAGCTAACGGTTCCACCACAAATGAAGTTTGAAATGAGGTTGATTTGCTCAACGATTGCCATCGAGCACTCAATATAAGTGATCTTTGTTTTTTTTGCAGCAAGCCCCTGAAAGTACTTAATCCAGGCTTTAACTCCAATAGAGTTGATTCTTGGGACTGCCTTAGTGCTCACCATAATTTCTTTGGTGGCTGGTCCGATTAATTTGTCAAAATCTACACTCTCCTCGATCGATCCACTGAGTTTAACAACTAAAACATCACCCTTTTGCTCTTTTACTATGTTTATCATCTAATGCTTCCTTTGTACGTTGAATCTTACTTGAATTTTAGTGAAGATAAGAGAATGGAGCAACAGCAAATTAAGCTAAAAATTTCACTAGGCACAAAACTCCTCATTAGTGTTGTGACTTTACTGTTTGTTGTCATCCTCTTTTTGAACTTATCGACCATATTCATTTTAAGGGAAGATAAAATTACTTATACCTATCAAATGCAGGCCAC
Organism: Lysobacteraceae bacterium; assembly: GCA_023657465.1. GTDB lineage: Bacteria > Bdellovibrionota > UBA1018 > UBA1018 > JAGTJX01 > JAGTJX01. The sequence continues at coordinate 219,096 of JAGTJX010000001.1, read as the reverse complement.
AGAAGCTCAGCTTGTAGCAAAAGACTACACTTATTTAACCACAAAGGTACTAGAAACTTTAAAACTTGGATTAAGTAACATAGATCCTAGGCGTCCAATCGCAGGCCAGTCACTCAATGGATTTGAATCAGTTGTTGTAAATCAAAGCTCGATTATTCAAATGGAATATCGCCTGCTCCAGTCTGAACAAAAAACTGTAACTTCAATTACTTCCCGTTCCCTCACTGATGAAATAAGGACACTAAACCTCAAACCCGATGAGCTAAAATTTTCTGATGAATTACTTCTTAATAATATTCCTGCGTTACTTTCTAAGCAGTATTTATTTTTTAATTATTCTAGTCTAGGCAAACCATTACTCGCAATCGTACTTGCAGAAGTAGGAATGAAAGACAATCCAAGTGGAATGCCTGTAGCAATAGGAATCGTATCACTAGAAAAACTTGCGGCAGAGTCAAAAGCATCAGCTCTTACGATTGCAGACATGTCAGGATGGATTCTATTCGACAGTGATCCGAACAGATTTTATTCTAAAATCAATATTGCCAAAGATCCGCTATTTGATATCGCAAAGAAAAGCCAAGTTGAAACGGGAGCTACTGCATATGAATTTGAAGATCATAAGTATTTAGGCTCCTATTTTAGAAGCCCGGTGGGAGTAGTCATTCTGGCTAGAACAGGCTGGAGCTACGCATTGAGAGCGACATATGAGCTTACTGAAAAATTTATATTGCTTGGACTAATGTGTGTTGGCGCTGCAATTGTGTTTGCGCTTTTCTTTTCAAAAGGATTGATTTCACCACTGAATGCTTTGACCATGGCTACAAAAGAAATTTCCTTTGGAAACTTTTCTTTAAACTTAGATTCTAAGAGTACTGACGAAATTGGAATTCTTTCTGAATCGTTCAACATTATGTCGGTTAAGATTCAAGAGCTTATCCAAGAAAGTGTTGAGAAAACAAAAATTGAAGGTGAGTTAGCAATCGCTTCAACTGTTCAGCAGACACTGTTTCCACCAGAGTCATCAGAAGGAAAAAACTTTGAAATTAGTAGCTTTTTCACACCCGCATCTCAAGTCGGTGGAGATTGGTGGGGATTTTTTGAAAATAAAAACAAGCTCATTCTAACAGTCGCAGATGCTACCGGACACGGATTTCCAAGTGCATTGATTACTGCTGCAGCTCGAAGCTGTTTCTCTGTCATTGAAAGACTTGCAACAGACTATGCTGAGTTTTCACTTTCACCAAAAAGCCTACTTTCTTTTGCAAACAGGGCAATATATGAATCTGCAAAAGGCCAAATCATGATGACCTTCTTCGTTGGGGTTGTTGATTTTGAGAAGAAAACTTTGACTTATTCAAGCGCAGGGCACAACCCACCATGGTTGTACCAGAAGAGAGGAAATGAATATATATTAAAACCGCTCATGGCAACTGGACAGCGTCTAGGTGAAGCTAGAGAAAACACAGATTTCGAAGAGAAAACAGTTGATATTAATAATGGAGATATTTTTGTTCTTTATACAGATGGTGTTTTGGAAGGGAAAAATTTAGATGGAGAGCAGTATGGTAAGAAGCGTGCAAGAAAAGTATTTGAAACAGGACTCAAAGTAGGTCTTGGAACAGCAGTTCAAAGTTTATCACAAGAATTTCTAAAGTTTAACGAAGGCAAGCTACTTGATGATGACGTCACAATAGCAGCAACTGAATTTAAGGGAATGACATAATGGAAGTTGCTGAACCACCAGTATTTACTGAAAAGAGAAAATCGAGGTTCCAATTTCCAGAGTTTAAGAGGTGGGAAAAAATATTAATTACTGTATCAGTACTAGTTTTCATTCTTTCTCTTATGCTTTATTTCTCAGAAATTTCGATGACTTCATATTTGTTAGGAATTGAAGACCAATCAAAAAAAGTAGAAGTAGGTTTTCTTTTAGAACAAACTTCTCCAATTAAAAGAAAAGCCGCTGAGTCTATTCAATTTAAAGATATCACTAATAAAGCAGTTTTATTTAATAAAGATACTTTGGTTACGGAGTCTGATGTTAAAGCATCTATACAGCTCAAGGATGGCTCAATCATCGAATTAGGTCCAAATACAATGATTCAGCTTTCGTTTGACTCAGCATTCGGTTTAGGAGGTATATCTAGATCAGCAAAAATTGATGTGATTTCGGGTTCTGTTGAAGGTAAATATCTTAACTCTTACATTAAGATCAGAGCCGGTGGAGAGCTTTATGATCTCGAAGAGAAAAAGAAAATTAAAATCAATGCTACTAAACAAAAAATTACTATATCTGACGACTCAAAACAAGCAATGCCGGAAGGCATTAAAGACCCTTGGTTCATGGCAGTTGAAAAGGAAATGAAGTCCTCGCCAAAAATTATTTACGATAAGCCAGCGCCGACGGCAGAGTTTAAAATTCTCTACCCAACACAAGGTGCAACTATTGCACCTCCGAAAGAAGCTAAATTAGTAAAAATCCCCTTACAACTCAAGTGGAGCATGAACCGAACGGAGATGCCCGTACATATTCGACTCTATAAAATAGAAAACAATGCTGCTCGTTTGGTTGGAGCTATTGTGAATAGAGGGAACGCTTCACAGAGATCGCAATTAGTAACTATTGATGGTCCTGGTAAGTACAAATGGGAAATAGACATTGCACACGAAGAGTCATTTGCAGCTCCAGTCAGTCGATCAGCCGAGTTCTCTGTAAGTTCTGAAATTGTTGGAATTAAGTTATCTAAACCACAAACTACGAGCAGAGCTGACTCATCAGATGTAAAACTTGTCTGGACTCCTTACGCTGGAACAAAGAATTATGTAGTCAGTGCTTTTAGAGATCTTGATAAGAAGCAAATTATCTGGAAGAAAAAGATTGATAAGTCAGAATTCCTATTTGATCTAAAGAGCGTGATTCAAGGTAAAATTGATCCTAGGGTGTATTTTGATGTTGAAGGAATTAATGGCGCGGGTATCAGTATTAAATCAAATGTGGAAAATATTGATTTCGGATTTTTTAATACAGAACCAGTCATCCCAAGTACGAATGAGCAAATCTCAGAAGCAAAACTGAAAAAAGAGGATAAGAGAATGATCTTCACCTGGGAGAAGAAGCACTTGGCATCAGCTTATGCTTTTGAATTGGCAACGGATCCAGAATTTAAACAAATGATCAGACGCGTGGGAACTCGTGAGAATTTCGTACTTCTTGACCCGCTGCGCCCAGGCGCTTATTTTTGGAGAATCCGCGTTGCTATCGTTGGGATTTGGGGTCCAATTAGCGGAACCCATGTCTTTAAGATGATTCAGTGATGTGTTATTGTTTCGGCAAGACACGCATGAAACCACTAGATTTGAACTGCACCATTGAAGACATCAGTTGGTTAACTCCAACTATTTTTCAGCTTTCATTTAAGTGTACTCCCGAGTTTGATCACCTGCCCGGTCAGTTCATGAGCATAATCATTCCAGGGGCTGGTCCGCAAGGACGAGATTTAAGACGTGCGTATTCAATCGCATCTTCTCCAGGAAAAGCTCTTACACAACTTTGTATTCGCAAGATTGATGGGGGTCCGGGCACTTCTTACTTAGGCGGATTAAAACCCGGAAGTCAGTTCAAAGCACAGGCTCCATTTGGACATTTTGTTTATAAAATAAGGCCTGGAAAGAATGTCTGTTTCATTTCTACTGGAACTGGAATCTCACCTTTCCGATCAATCCTCGGTTCAAAATTGTTTTTAGAAAACCGACCCAAAAACACACTTTGTTTATTCGGTACAACGAACACTGACGAAGTTGTCTATGACGATGAAATTAAAAAAGTTTCAGATATTGATTGGGTAATTGCTCTCTCAAGATCAGATAAGAGTTGGAATGGGTTTAAAGGAAGAGTTACCGATTTTTTGAGGGCTCACGATCAAGAGATCGAGTGGAGCAATACCGATTTTTATCTTTGTGGCAATGGCGCTATGATCGATGAAGTGAAACAAATATTGGTTTCAAAAAATGTTCAAAAAGAAAGCATTCTTCAAGAAATTTATTATAAACCTAAAGGTGATAAGTAAGGCCTGTCAAAACTTTCATTGATTATACCTGTATACAACGAAGAGAGGCAGCTTGAAGCTGTGATTAGAAATTTCATGAAAATTTCTTTTCAAATTCCAACTGAATGGATTTTTGTTGATGATTGCTCGAAGGATAATTCCGTCAGTATATTAAAAAAAACTTTCTACAGAGTTTCCAATTAAAATTATTAAACAAAAACCTAATCTAGGAAAAGGTGCTACAGTCATTCGTGGAATTAAAGAGTCAACGGGTGATTATATTGTTTTTAAAGATGCAGACTTTGAATATGACCCGAGAGAACTTCCCACACTACTGCAGCCATTACTAGATGATCAAGCAGATGAAGTTTTTGGCAGTAGATTTAAGAAGACGGCATCTCAGGTTCACCGCTCTTATCATTATTTTGCGAATCGGTTTTTGACAGTCTTGAGTAATCTACTTTCTGGCATTTACCTCTCAGATATGAAGACTTGCTATAAGCTTTATAGAGCAGACTTAATAAAGTCAATGAACCTGAAGTCAAACCGCTTTGATATCGAAGTAGAGCTAGTGCTATATACGGCAAAAGTAAGAGCTCGAATATTCGAGTTGCCAATTTCTTATTTCTCAAGAACAAGGCTTCAAGGGAAAAAAATTAACTGGAAAGATGGAGTGGCCGCTCTTTTTCACTTACTTAGATTTAATTTAATGATCAAGCCCTCAGAAGCGTTTACTCAGATACCCGAGCGTTATCACTCGAAAATCGATTAACTAAAAATCGATAGGCAAGACTTATAGTTTTTCTAAAAGTCTCTCTTGGTAAAATTCTAGAAGCCACATATGCGAACCAAGCATCTATCCCCATAATATTTCTAAACTTTGGGTGAGGGCTTTCTGCAAGTTTCACGATTCGATTTGCGACATGAATAGGATTTTGCCCCGCCTTTGACTTTGACTCCATCATGTTATGAAACCCATTAAGAGTTTTTTGGTAAATATCTTTTAGATGATTAGGTATTTCAAACTTCATTTTTGTACGTGAACGATTTGCAAACTCAGTGACATAACCTCCCGGCTCCACGAGGCAAATAGGAATGCCTTGATGAGACAGCTCACTTGACAAAGATTCTGCCCAAGCCTCGAGCGCATACTTGGAAGCGCAATATGTAGAATAAAACGGAATGCTCACGAGTCCAGCCACACTTGAAACGCAGATGATCTTTCCTTTGGAAAATCGAAGTGCTGGTAAAAGAAGTCTTGTGATCTCAAGTGGTGCAAAAAAATTAACGTCAAACTGTTGTCGAATATCATTCTCGTTTTGTAACTCAAATGGCATCAGTATTCCTAGACCAGCATTGTGAATCAACACGTCTAGTCGAAACTTAAACTGTGTTTCTATAATGAATTTTAGTTCATTCAAGCGACTAGAGTTTGTGAGGTCAAGATCTACGACAATCAGTTTTCCATTTTGTTTCGCTTGAACAAAATCAAGATCTTCCTTGAGCCGATCCCAACCCCCTCTTACGGGAGACAATAGTGTGTGACCATTTTTAAGGAGTTTCTTGGTTGTGATAAAGCCAAATCCAGTAGTGATTCCAGTGATTAAAATATTCATATTGGTTATACTATCAAAATAGCATGCGTGAACGTACTCTGAGTGTAAATAAATATGCTGGCACAGTTTCTAGAGTGATAAGTCTGATCTATCTATTCTTTCCAATACTCTATACTCCATTTGTCTGGTTGATATTTGAAATTCCTCCTTCAAATATAGCGCAAATATTATTGTCTCCTCTTTATTACTTTGTGTCTTTTTGGGCTGTGTTTGTTGGTTATGGAGTATGGAATATGACAAGATGGGCTTGGTATGTCCTTTTGCCTGCAAATATTTTCATCGCTTATGAAAGTGCAGTGATTGTTGCAAACTATGCTCACAGCAATCAAAAAGTATTAGGCCTTATTTTAATTCTATTTGCTCTTATGCTTGCAACATACAAACTAAGATCAGAGTTTAGAGTTCCCTATATTCATCCCAGAATACCCTGGTGGGAAATGTATCCAGGGACGCTAATGGATATACCAGTAAAAATTGTCAGAATCACTAAAGCAAAAACTCCAACTTTTTCAGGTAAAATATTAGATATTAATTCTGGGGGTGCTTTTGTGAAAACCCCGATAGACATCCATTTAGATGAAAGGGTTGAAGTTATTTTTAGTGTTTTTGATAATGATGTTCAAGTTTCAGGTGCGGTTGTCTGGAAAGCTACTAGCGCAGTCACTCATCCTAAGGGTATTGGGATTAAGTTTCAGCAAATTGAAAAGAATAATAAAAGAAAACTTAAAGGAATTCTCTCTAAACTTAGAAAACAAAATCGAGAGACACTAGCAGATGCAACCTGAAGAGTCGTATCTCATTCAAGCACTCGAATACGCTAAAAAGGCTGAAGAGCTGAACGAAGTACCTATTGGAGCGATACTTGTCGAAAACAACAAAGTAATTGCGGGTTCATACAATTTGAAGGAATCGTCCTTCGACCCTACGGGACATGCTGAGTGTCGATTAATTCATGAGGTAACTAAACTGAAGGGTAATTGGAGACTCTCCGGGTGTGATCTCTATGTAACGTTAGAGCCCTGCCTCATGTGTCTTGCCGCTTGTCAGCAAGCACGATTAAGAAAAGTGGTTTATGGAGCTCATGATACTAAGGGCGGAGCTATTTCTCTTGGGTACAAGTTTAATGAAGACATCAGACTCAACCATAGATTTGAAGTGATCTATTTTCCAGTAAGAGAATGTGAGGTCATATTGAGCAGTTTCTTTAAAAAGAAAAGAGAGTCTAAATGACTAAAAAAATCTCAGTGTTTAAAGCATTGCTTACTAAGCGGATGTTTATTGCTCTTGCGATGGGATTTTCTGCAGGAGCACCTTTATTCTTGATTGGATCTACGCTTCAGGCCTGGATGTCTGATGAGAAAGTTGATCTCAGCCTCATCAGTCTTTTTTCTTTAGTTGGTTTACCTTATACACTTAAATTTCTTTGGGCTCCTGTGATGGATCGCTTTGTCCCTCAATTCTTGGGACGAAGACGCGGCTGGCTAGTCATGATCCAATCTTTATTGTTTATGGCAATGATTGGACTTTCAAGAACTCATCCATCAATTGATCCCATGAGTGTAGCAGTGTGGGCCTTACTGATTGCATTTCTAAGTGCGAGTCAAGATATCGTTATCGATGCTTACAGACGTGAATCACTTAAAGATGAAGAGCTTGGCATTGGAGTAAGTCTTTATATTTATGGCTATAGGATTTCAAAAATATTCACTGAAGCATTCGCGCTCATTCTAGCCGAACGTATTCCATGGAATACGGTTTTTATTATCATGACTTTTTCAATGGTTGTTGGATTGGCTACAACTTTCTTTGCTAATGAACCGAAGGTCGAAGCAACGCCACCCAAAACTTTAAGAGAAACAGTAGTGGATCCCTTTGTGGATTTATTTCAACGAAAAGGGGTGAAGGAAGCGTTTCTCGTACTCTCGTTTATTTTGCTTTATAAGCTCGGCGATAATATGGGCTTAGCCAATATCACCTATTACTTTCTTTCTGTTGTGGGGTTCACAAAAACAGAACTTGCAACGATTGTAAAAACATTAGGTTTAGGGGCCACACTTGTAGGCGCATTTTTGGGTGGAGTAGGAGTGATAAAGTTTGGACTTTATCGTTCACTTTGGTTTTTTGGTATACTGCAAATCATCTCCACGTTTTCGCTTTCTTTATTGCTACTCACAGGACCAAATCCTTGGGCTTTAGGTATTATTATTATTGCAGAAAATCTTTGTACTCAGATGGCTTCAAGTGCGTTTGCTGCTTTTTTGGGTTCAATGACAAACAAAAAATTTACAGCAACCCAATACGCATTGTTTTCAAGTTTGATGGGAGTTCCTAGGGTCTTGGCAGCAGCACCAACAGGTTGGATAGTGCAACAGGTGGGTTGGTTTTCATTTTATGTTATTTGTACTCTTATCGCATTTCCAGGTTTGTTTTTGCTAACAAAAATAAAACCATGGATAATTCAAAAAGGTGATTGAGGAATTCCTACAACAGAAAGTGCTCGGTCATAGAGTAGAAATGTTTTTTGTGTATCGTCTAGGAGTTTTTTTCCGGGACAGATAATGGGTTCATTCGGAAATTCTTCTTTATCTCCCAAGAGTAAGTTCTTAGTACATTTCTGATCGATTTCATCATTCAGTACAGCGAGCCACTTCTGATCTCGTTCTGGGAGCGCGCCTATTTCAGCAATACCGGTTGGTCTATAACGATAAAACTTCGGTACGTCACTGGACCAGAGGATGGGTGGAGAATAGAGGGGTTTGTGATCTGGGTTTTTTAGATCCTTGTGCCTATGCGCAACACTCGTATTGAGATCGATCACTTCACTGTATTCAGACTCAACCCAAAAACCAAACTGCTCGCCCCAGGCGCCGGCCCAGATGACAGAGTGGTTTTCTAGCACTTCAATCCAAGCGACATCACCATAGAGAATTCTTGAATCTATTCCATGCTTAGAGAGAGCAAGTTGAGCTCCTAAGCATACGAGAAGAGGATAGCTTGAGCGATCTCCGGTAAGGCGGTCGACGACTTTCGTAACGATGCGAGAGACATTTGCAATTACCGGAGTCGCTGTGCTTGCCACAATACCCCCAGCCACCCGCTCAAAAACAATATCCCTCCTAATGGTGTGAAAAAACCGAATGCACTAACTTTTGTAATGGCGAGTGCATAAAGAGACCCAGAGAAAAGAAGGATTCCAAAGGTAAAAGCTAAAGGAATCCATTTTGGTATTTGGGTCATAAGGCCAGTAAAGAGAAGTGCTAAAGCATGGTAAAAATGATATTTGCTTCCAGTTTCAAAACTTACTTTTGTATGTTCATTAAGAATAGGTCCAAGCGCATGTGCTCCGAAGGCACCAATAGCCACTGCGAGAAAGCCATTCGTTGCACCTAGTACGATTGATTTTTTGTTCATAGTAGAGCTAGTCCTCTGTCAATGAGACTTCTTTTTTCTTCATTGCTTCTTTTATGAAGTTCGAGACAAGTAATCAGTTCTTGAAAGAATGGTGTTTTGTCTTTGTGGTTCCATACAATCTCTAAGACATTCATGGGGAGTAACCAGTCTTCTGGATACTTTTCATTAGATTCATAAAATACTTGAGAGAGAATTTCGATTTGAGATTTAGAGATTAATTTGGAATTTCTTATAGAAGCAATTTGCTCATAGAGTTCTGATTGTCTTTTGTTTTCAGAGCTAAGGTTTGTTTTCTGAGACGGCATTTTATTGAGTAAGCTCTTCTGAGAACGTATGAAGGCAGTTCTGTCTGCTGCCCCTCCGAAAACGGATTTAATCTCACAGCCGCAAGCGAGATCAAATGTGCCCCAATCAGGTTGGTACAGACTTTTCGTTTTGTTTTTAATTGTACAGCTTTTAAAAGAAAGAATCAGAAACTTACCCTGTTTCTTGATTTTTGAAATCAAAACGCCACGAAGCTCAGCGCCAGATTCAAATCGCATCACACCTGGTTTATTCTTATAAAATCCTAGTTTCTTAAGATCAGATTCAGAAAGCTTGGAGGCACACTTAAATTTTGCTCCCACCCTCACACGGCCGATAGGTGTGCTGAAACCATGATGATGCGTTTCAGTTCCGTGACCCTCTACCTGGTGGTCATGATAGGAAAGTTGAACAGAAGATTCATATTTTAAGAATGTAGGAGAGTTTTCTTCATCAACACTAAAGTTTTTAAGCACTCCGCTAATTTGCAATCCTGAGTCAAGTTCTACAGTGGTGAGAGTTTGCGCCATTTTTGCTTTTGCAAGACCCTCTACTCCCCCACGAATATAGCCCATTGTGTTTTCGTATTCCTGAAGTGCTTTCGTGAGGACTTCAAAATTGGGTGCTACGAAGAGCTGAGGTTGTGGTTTTGTGATGTCATAGGAGACGTTGATACAATCAATGGTGAATGGAATTTTTATAATTTTTTCATTGAAGCAATTGTAGCTCTCACTCACTGATGACAGTAATCCAGCACCAAAGATTTTTGGGTTTGAGAAGTCCCCGATGAGACCATATTCTACCGTCCACCATGCCATGCGAGTGAGTTGGTTTGCTTCACTAACGTAATTATTTTCAGCTGTTGCGTGATCCAGTCTGAGTTGTGCAGCGTTGATTTGATCGGTTGTACTCTCGGGATCTTCTTTAAGTTCGGAGAGACTTCTCACCGCCTCATACACTTCCATGTCTTTAAGTGAGAAGATTGCGCGTCTTGCTACGTTGCCGTAAGCTTGCAAATAATTTCTGTATGAAGGGTCTGCAATGATTGGAGCGTGACCTGCTGCTTCATGAACAATGTCGGGAGCAGGTGTATAAGCCAGATGCTCTAGCTTTCTCATGTCACATGCGATTGCTAGAATTCCTAAAGATTGAAACTCCAAGAAAACTGACGGAGGAATAAATCCACTAACCGCTACAGCTCTCCATCCCCACCGACTGAGTTTTTTATCCATTTCAGATATGAGTGGAATGCGTTCTATTGAGATTCCCGTTTCTTTTAAGCCATTCAAATATTTCTTGTGTGCTGACTTCTCAAAAAAAGCAGAACCTATCCGCATGATAAAACGCCAAGATTCATGATCGACAGAAGTATAGAGCTCGGGCTTTTGCTCAACGACGAAGGGTCTTAGGTGTTCGGGGATCTCTATCAAGCGTTTCATTTCGTTTTGTATGATATATATATAGACAGATGTCTCAAAATCCAAAAGATCAAAAACCTAACCCATTGAATAACCTGAGTAATCAGAAGCTCTATTTTATGTATGCCGTCCTATCTGCTGCTATCTTCTTCATCTTGATTGTGGTGGGTGTGATTGCTTGGAATTCTGGTATCATCCCAAAATAACAAGTGAAATTCACTCTAAATTAACAATTTAAATATTTAAAATATCAATATTTTTAAATAGTTATCTCCGTCATTCTTTTGTCTTAAGCTCTTGCGTCAAAATCCCGATAGATCCTATGAAAGGGTTATAAGGTGTTTTCATGTCTATCAAATTCGGCGCCCCCAAGGGCATTTTAGGTTTAGTCGCAATCTTAGCCATTACGGGTTCTGCTCATGCAGGACCAAAGAACGGCGAGGAATGGTTGGAGCAAGGAAAACAGTTTGCAGCTCAGAAAAATATCAAGAAGGCTGTTCGTTCGTTTAAGAAAGCATCTCGCTTTGCGAATACAAAAGATGCCGCAACAATCGCTCTTGCAAAATTTTTGGTTGATAACAAAGACGTCCAGACTGCTATGGAAGTCATGAGCAAGTATCTGAAGAAAGAGAATCCGTTCTCTGTCGAAGGACACTTGTTCTACGCAGACTTACTTCTTACAAAAGGTGATTATGACACTGCGAAAAAAGAAATCCAGATCATGAAAGTTTTAAGACCAACTTGGGCACCTGGAAAAGAAATTATTGGTTTGATCGCGTTCCACGAGCGTAAAGCGGATGAAGCGATTGCTAATCTATCTTATTTCTTAAAAGAGAATCCAAAATCTTATCGAGCACGTATGGCTCGCGGTAAGACATTCCTTTTACTCAATAAAACAGATGATGCTGTTACTGATTTCAAAATTCTTTCTGAGCAATATCCAGATGATGTTCCAGTGTTTGAGCTCTTAGGAGACTCTTATTTGAACAACCGTCAGTTTGCTGCTTCAGAAGCAATTTTTGAAAGACTCATTGGTATGCAGCCAGAAATGGGATCCTATTATGAGAAACTTGCAAGATCTCAAGAAGCTCTAGGCAAAACTGAAAAAGCGCTCATCTCCTACGAGCGCATGATTCAGTATTCTCCTAGCGAAATTGAGCCAGCGTTTCATTACACTGAAATCTTGGTCAAATTAGGACGCACTCCAGCTGCAGAAAAAGAATGGCGCCGTGAAGTGTCTCATGATGTGGGTTTTGAGCCTGCAGTGAAGTCCTTGCTTAATGTATGGACAGAATCCAATCGTCTGGACGAAATTGCATCTCTCTTAGAGAAGTTCTGCAAAAAATATCCAGAAAGAACATGGGCAGTTACTCAATATACCAAGCTCTTGCTTTCAATTGAACAAATTGACCGCGCGCAGGAAGTTGTTGCTCGCCATCGTGAAGTGACTACAAACCTTGCGGAAGCTTACGTACTTGAAGCAATGGTACTCAGAGCAGCTGATAAGAAGGCAGATGCGCTCAGTCTTCTTACAAAAGCTAATCAACGTATCCCAGGTGTTGCTGCAATTCAGTACAACGCTGGTTTGATTGCGGAGGAAATTGGTGAAACTGATAGATCAATCAATTGGTATCGTCAAGTATCTGGCGACACCAAGCTGCTCTTCCAGGCTCGTGTGAATATGGCTCTCTTGTTTGAAAAAATGGGCAACTACTCAGAGTCTATCGCCATCCTTCGCTCTGTTGATGCTCCAGCAGATCAAAGAGTCGTGATTCAGAAGAAAATCACCGAATTGCAAGGTTATGGAGCAACTGTTGGTGGTCCAGCTAACTACCACAGGGTTCCAGCCTCTCACTAAGCTATTGATTCAACTTATAATCTTTCGCCCGGGTTAAGAGTTTCTTAACCCGGGTTTTGTTTTTTTGTTGCATCCCGTCCGTATTCATTTCAAAATTTACTAATGAAATTAATCATCTCGTTGATAGTCTGCTTATCTGCAGGACAGACATTTGCACAGAATCGAATTTCTCTGACAGAGGCTGACGGCTTCGCAAGAGTCTCGGGTGGAGCAACACTGGGAACATCTCTTAACCTTTTGACCTTTCAGGTCGAGGCGGGATATCGCTTACTCCCAAAATATGAAAAGGTTTTCTTGGGAGCTACGTTTCAATCATCACCGATCACTCGATCAGGAACTACAACTACAGACACTTTTACAGGTTATGGAATTTTAGGTTATTATCATTTTTCTGACGAGAATAGTGGATTCATGGCAGGACTAAAGGCGGGTTTGTTCAGCAGAACAGGGACAACCTTCAACGGTATTTTTGTAGCTCCAACAGTTGTATACAATTACCCATTATTTGACTTTTTATCGGTAGGTTGCGAAATCAGCACAGATATTCTATTTAGAACTAGCGGATCCACAACAGTGACTGCGCCAGTTTTAATCAATGCTTTGGCCTCAGTTCAATACTGGTTCTAGTCTAAAATTGATTTGAAGCAATTGACTAGTCAGACCCTTGAGTATTCAAAAGGGTGATAACCACCCTAAAGAAACAACTAAAATCATTTTAAAGATTTCGAAAAATCTCCGATAATTAAATTGTCAGTAAAAATCACGATGAGTATCTAGGATTGTATAGTGCTTAGATATTCTAAAAATTTCTTAAAATATTTTTTTCTAAAGATCACTTCTCCAGTGGCCGATGAATGCCGCGATGGAACTCAAAAAATTCATGTTAATCGTGGCAATGGCATTCGGAGTATCAGCGGGTACTGTAGGAGAAGGAACGGTAAACGTCCAAACACTCACTGCTCATTACACAGTAAAATCAGGTGATACACTCACAAATATCGCTCACACACTATTTGGGCGCGCAAGTGCTTGGAAAGACATCGAAACTACAAACAAAATGGTCATTAAAAACCCTAATTTCATCACACCTGGAATGGTTCTCACCTACTCGGTTAAGGCTGCACAACAATCAATGGCTAAGGTTTTAAGAGCAAAAGAGCTTAGAAAGCTTGCTGGAAAGCAAACAGCTGTTCGCACTTTAAAAACTTCATTGAAGACTCAAAAGCATTTTCAACAAGTTAAGTATAATCAAGCATTTGGTCCTTCACCGGTATCGGTGGTTAAGGTTCAAAAAATCAAGCCAATGCAGTCAGCATCAGGTAGAACTCCTGCGAGAGTCAAAAATCATCAGACGCTCATTCGAATGACTGGGTTTAAAAACCTAGAAATCTAAATAGTTAAGTTTTTGCATTGCAGTAGCCGATGAGTCTATTGTGAAGAGATCTGTATTGGTCATAGTTGTGGCTTTTGTTTTAGCTAAAACCTTATCCACTGGTTCGACTTCTTTCAGGCGTACAGCCAATGACGAATTCCAAGTATTCAATGAGATTGGTCGTTGTGAGAATGATATCGATCAAAAACAGAATAAGAATTATGAAATCATTTCAGATTGTGTTCGAAAGCATCTTTCAACCCATATGGATGAAGCCCAAAAGAAAAAAATTGTTTCAGAGCTTTTAGGCGAAAAAAGCCATTGGTCGGGTGCGTTTCATTGTAAAAATGCAGTAGGATTGGCTAATAACTCGGTTTGCTTTAACATCGTGCACGGCGAGAAAATACAACCAAGTCAGGCGCTATTCCAGCGTGAAGAAGGTACATTAAAAATTGTAGCGATCAGATCAGAGCAGTAGTAACACTCATATCTATGAGCGTTACAATTCCACAACCAAAAAACGAACCGATCTACTCATACGACAAAAATGATCCATTCAAAGCAAAACTCAAAGATGAGTTGAGTATACAATCAAAAAATATAATTGAAATCCCATGCATCATTGGCGGGAAAGAGGTTTTCACAAGCACTAAAAAGCTTGTTCGTATGCCTCACTCTCACGGGGTGATCTTAGCAGAGTTCCACTGGGCAGGTGAAAAGGAGCTTCTTCAAGCAGCTGAGGCGGCACTCAAAGCTAAAAGATCTTGGGAAAATATTTCTTGGAATAAGCGTGCCGAAATTTTTCTGAAGGCAGCAGATCTTCTTGCTGGTAAATATCGAATGAAAATCAATGCTGCAACGATGCTAGGCCAATCAAAGAACGCATATCAAGCAGAGATCGATGCTGCTTGTGAATTGATTGATTTTCTCAGATTCAATGCTCACTATTATTCTAAGATATTAACTGAGCAGCCTCTTTCAGTTGAAGGAGTGAACAATCAATTAGATTACAGACCCCTTGAAGGTTTTGTTTTAGCGATCACTCCGTTTAATTTTACAGCGATAGCTGGCAATCTTCCTGCAGCGCCTGCAATGCTAGGTAACACAGTAGTTTGGAAACCTTCTGACACTCAAGCTCTCTCTGCATATTATACAATGAAACTTTTTGAAGAAGCGGGATTACCCCCTGGAGTGATAAACTTTGTTCCAGCTGACGGACCTCTCGCTGGGAAAATATTACTCAATCACAAAGACCTAGCAGGTGTTCACTTTACAGGCTCATCACAGACTTTCTTGTCTATTAATAAGTCCATTGCTCAAAACCTTGAAAACTATAAATCTTTTCCAAGAGTTGTAGGAGAAACAGGTGGAAAGGATTTTGTCTTCGCACATCCTTCTGCAGATATTAAGATTCTCTCCACAGCGCTTATTCGAGGTGCATTTGAGTACCAAGGGCAGAAATGTTCTGCAGCCTCTCGAGCATATATTCCACGCTCTCTGTGGTCTAAGCTGAAGCCAGAACTAGAGACGATGCACTCTCAGATCAAATTGGGAGATGTCAGGGATTTTACCAATCTTATGGGTGCCGTAATTGACGAGAGATCATTTGATAAAAATAAGAAATATCTCGACTACGTGAAATCATCAAAAGACGCAGAAATTTTTCTGGGTGGCGGTGCAAACAAAGAAAAAGGATATTTTGTTGATCCAACAATTGTACTCACTCAGGATCCAAAATTTAAAACCATGCAAGAAGAGATCTTCGGACCTATCCTCACCCTTTGGGTTTATGAAGATTCTAAATTGAACGAAGCAATCAAGATTTGTGATGAAACATCACCCTATGCATTAACGGGAGCTATTATTTCATCAGATGAAGAGGCGATTACAGAGCTATCATGTGAGTTAAGACAAACTGCTGGTAATCTCTATATTAACGATAAGCCCACGGGAGCAGTAGTCGGTCAGCAGCCGTTTGGCGGGGCAAGAATGAGTGGAACGAATGATAAAGCAGGTAGCTATCTTAATCTCTTGAGGTGGCTCTCTCCTAGGACAATTAAGACCAATCTTAATCCACCAAAAGACTTCAAATATCTTTACATGCTAGACCCTTGATCTGAGAGGGCGTTTGCCTTGGCTAGCAAGAGTAAGTGCTGAGAGTTTGTAAAGCAATCTTGCACCAACATTAGCGTCCCACTCGGTTTTTCCTGGTGAGACTTCACAGAGATCAAATCCTATTATTTTTTTCTTCTGCCTAATGATTTCGCGAACAATTTCTAAGGATTGATCGAGCTCTAACCCACCAGGCACTGGAGTCCCAGTATTAGGACAGAGCTTGGGATCAAGCCCATCAATGTCAAATGAAATATAAACAAGGTTTGGAAGTTTAGAAACAATTTCTTGAGCAGTCTCTTTCCAAGGAATTCCTGCGTACTGTGCTTGCTTCAGATTATAATCGTAAAATACTTTGATTTTATTTTTGTTCTCCAGTGTGTAATTGACCTCTTCTTGGCAGAAGTCCCGAATTCCTACCTGAACAATTTTCTTAACTGCGGGAATTTGGTCGCAAACATTCCTCATGATAGAAGCGTGAGAGTGTTCGAAACCTTCATATTCATCTCTGAGATCTAAGTGAGCATCGAAGTGGAGTATTCCAAAACCTGGAAAGTATTCACCGTAAGCTTGAATTGCTCCAAAAGGTGTAGAGTGATCACCGCCAACAATAACTGGTATTTTTTTAATCTTAATTAAAGATTTGGTCATGTCAAATACCCATGTGTTCAGCTTCTTGCTCGCTTGATTGATTGGTTTGAGTAGATTTCCTAAGGACTCGACAGGTTTACCCTTTTCAATTGCATGAATTACTTTTTTTGCTAAGAGCTTGTTTTTTTTATTGAGTGCTAGAATTTCTTTAGACTCATCAATCATGTGCAATCCACTTTTGTAAGGATCGATGACATCAGTGTCATAGAGATCGACTTGTGCTGAAGCTTGTAGAATAGATTGAGGTGCACGCGCTGTACCTCCGCCGTAAGAAGTAGTGACTTCCCAAGATACAGGAATATAAACGATGTCTGATTCTTCAACAGCAAATGGGAGTCCGAAAATTCCAGATCCAGAAGTAGCGGGAGCGTTTGGGTCAAGCGGCTTTGACATTTTTATATCCTCTTGTTTGGTGATCAAGTACGAGCGATCCAGTGATATCACTCATGACATTAGTTACACTTCTTAATCGAGCTACAAACCAATCTACAGTGAGAAGTAATGGCAATACCTCAGTGGGTAGTCCATTGGCTGAGAGGACTACTGCAAGAGAAATAATTCCCGCTTCAGGTACACCTGAAACCCCCAGAGCTGCTACGATACAAGTAGCCATAACTGTAAGCTGTTGTAGGAAACTCAAATCATATCCAAGTGCTTGAGAAATAAAGAGCGCAGCCGCTGCTTCATAAAGCAGGATGCCATCATTATTAAAGTTTGTGCCCACACAAGCGATGATTCTAGATGCGTGGGGAGAGGCGCCCAGCTTCTCTGTTGCAGAGAGTGTGAGATGAAGCGTTGCAAGGCTGCTGTTAACGCCGAACGCATGAATGATCGCATACTTAGAGTGTGACCAAAACTTACGAAGTGGCATCTTCACATAAAATACAATCCATCCCTGATAAACGATAAACATTTGTAGAAGAAGCCCGCCCACACAAAGAGCCAAATAGGATGAGAGTCCTACGAATATACCTAGTCCCTTTTCGCTTACTGCTTTAGCGGTAATTCCAAGAACAGCGATGGGGACTAGAAGGGTGAGCCAATACAGAATTCTTTCTAGTAGTCTGTAACAAACTCGGACAATGGACTCGATCTGAATAAAAGTTGAGTTCAATTCTTGGTGATCTTTTCTCACAGACCTTATTGCAAACCCAAATAGAACAGCAAGGATGACGATTGAAAAAATATTGTTTTCAACAAAAGGAGAAACAAAGCTAGTGGGAATCATTTTTTCAAACAGTGAAGCTAGGGAGGTTTGTGGCGCCACCCCAGAGTTAATTGATTCAAAAGATTTCAGATCAAAAAAAACTCCTGGCTTAAAAAAATTACAAAGAGTGAGTGCAACTATAATTGCAAAACCTGCATTGATGGCAGAAATTCCAAACATCTTCAGTAGATCTTTTCCTCGTATTTGAATGGTGAGGAAAGAATCAATAATTGCAAAGAAAAGAAGTGGAGTGGCAATCGCCTTAATGACCTGAATGAAGAGCTTACCTGGAAGTCCCATGCTTTGAGTAGTGGAAGGACTTAAGTTGATTCCCAGGATTATACCGAGTCCGACTGCTACGAATAGGATAACGGGTTGTAGGTTTTTTTGATTCATAGCTCCTCGACTGTAACGGGTACTATACTTATTCGCTGTGTGAGTTTCGAATAAGTATAATATCCTACAGCCTTTTCAACCATTGCAATAGCATAACCTAACCTGAGTCAAAGAGTGCGCGTTTAAGGTCAATATGACCATTGAAAGCAAAATTCATCATCACTATATAAATTTTGAGTCAAAATAATAGGGTTTCGAAAAGAGCCGAGATATATTCTCTAGCAGCTTTATCTTTGGAGATTGCTGCTCGTTCAAGCAACTCATAAAGATCAAGTTGGTTTGCAAAATAATCTCTGCCCGATTGCTCTGTTGCAGAAATGGCGAATGATAAAAACTCATGCGTGTTTCCAAGCGAGAGACCAATGATAGAGCGGTTTTTTAAATTCTCTTCGAAATAAGGAATAATTTTCTGAATGGCGGTTATCCCACGAATATTTTCGCTGATGTTTGAAGGAGGTGGAATCTCAGTTTTTCGTTTTTGTACCGAAAGGAATAGTAAATTGGGTCAAATGCAAAAGAGGAAGATGTGCGTAGCTAATTCACACCCCAATCCCTAATAGGATCCCCCAAATGCCCCGAGCCCCTTCCCTTATCACGAGCCGGAACTTGCTCATGTTTGAGCACTTTGTCAATGGAACTAGGTATTTATTTCCTCTCGAGAGAATGCTGCGGTGATCCGACAAGTAGGTAAATCAATCGGGGGAATTTGCCATGGATGGGATACTTGCAGGATTTTTAGCTCTATTTAATATGAGTTTCTATTCTACGGATTTCAATGCTGATGTTGAAAAGCCAACCTGGTCTTGTAAAGACCTTACCTGGGTTCAAAAACCAGAAGTCTCTAATGGGAAGTTCAAAGGTGCAGCAGAGGTTGTTTGTATTTTTGAAGCAAAGGCTAAGACAGGGTTCTCTGCTCTCAGAGGATATTTAGTAGAAAAAACGGAGAAGTCTAAAAAAGTTCACTCAGGACCGAAAGACGAAACTTATCAAAAGCAAGAATCTATTTATTATGACATCACGAGAGAAGAGCTATTTGGTGAAGATAAAATTGAAGTAAGAGCAGATGTGCATTTAGCAACTGATCTAGAAAAAAAATTAATCTACGATGTATTTTCAAAATCAATTAACGCAACTGGTTATGCGGGGCTTATTAAAAAATTAGATTTAAAAACGAATTTAAACGTAACCGACAAAGAGCATGTTTATCAACTCATACTGAATATTGCTGCCGAAGTGAAAAAGCCCGCGTTGGTTCCGGCAGGAGCGTTTCGCGATGGGCTTAAAAAACAAATTGAGAAAAATGCGCCTAATGTTGAACGTGGCGTCAGAGAAGAAATTCAAAATCAAATTTAAATAACTTGCGTCAAGATTCAGTCAGGATACGATCTTAAAGCTAGTCTAAACCAATGGATGGGGAAGGAACTATCATGAAGATCAAAGGTCTGATCGTAGCATTTGTATTTTGTATTAACGCAGTTAGTCTTACACAAGCAAGCCAATCAACACCTACTGAGCAATCAGTAAACGCAGTTAAATCTCTCGTATCGTCTTATAAAAAAGGCGATGTGAAGCAAGGTGTAAATGCAGCAATGGATGCTTTAGTAAAGAAAGGCGTCGATTTGCTCCGTGCAAATGGATTTAAGCAAGACGCTCAACGTTTCTCTCGCTCATGGAAAGCCATGGGGGGAGCGAGCGTTCTAGATTTAGGTGATCACCAACCGCTGAATCAGTGGATGGCAGATTACTACGAAGTTCTTGCACAGCGTTTTGGAGAGAATCTCTTAAAACAACTTCACTTAGATGATGTGCTGACTTTGAACTATTCAATTCCAGTGGTTTTCAAACCCAATGGAAACAAAAAAACGAATGAAACCTGGGATGCGACTGAATATCGTAAACACTTCGTGCCATTTTCTGGCGTAGTGAGTTACTGGGTCAGCTTGGGTGTTTGCATGTATGCAAGCGCACAAACAGGAAATACTCAGCTTTCCGATAAGTGTTCTCAGATTGCAGATTTGATTCGTAAAGGAATGATCATGTATCCTGCGCCGAAACTTTCGGATTGGATCTATGGAAAAGCAACAAACAAGCATACCACGATCTATATTTATGGATCTCGCGTGATTCAGAAGAAAGATCTGGAGTTCTTGAACGAAGTATTAGAACAGTACAACTAGTTCAAGATGACCAATATCAATCGAGGGGGTCTAGCTGGGCTAGGCTCCCTCTTTTTATTTTTAGCAACTTTAGTTTATGCAGCTGATGAGCCTGTCACTCTTCTAGAGCCCATTCGTGTATCCACTACGGCCACGGAGTTTCTCCAGATTGACAACATTCATCCTGTGAATACGAAACGCCCGATTTACTCAAACGGCTCTGGATCACTAGACCAGAGTTTAGGCAGAGATTATCCAGTTCAAGTTTTAACAAACGGTTCTCCAGGTACTGTCACGTTCTTCCGTGGGTTCGGAGTGAGATCAGAAGACACCAACGTCCAAACATTGGGTGTGTCGCTTAACCCAGCTTATGGTGGGGGTTTTGATTTTTCGACGATGCCACTCTTTATGTGGAGCTCTTACCGCTACCAAGTGGGACAAACATCCGCGTCTTTTGATCCGAGATCCTCGTCAGGCGTCGTCTCACTCACTCCTTGGACTGCGGAAGAAATTAATAAAAAACCATCTGATTTGTCTGTCCAGCCGTTTGGAATGGTCAGTAGTTTAGGGCAGCAGCAAATTTCACTCAGAGGAACTAACGCATCGAGAACAGCTGCAGTCGCTATCGGACAGTCTTTAGGTCTCAGTCAAGGGCAGTCAGGGACACTATCGTTTAAGCAGAACTTGGGTGTGGCAGATTCCATTCGGTTTCATTTGATAGCGACTGATCTTTTGTCAAAAGTCCCTGGTACAACGGTTTCTCCTACTCCACTTACTACTCAGAGGTCGTCAAGGCTATTGCCGATCATCAACTGGGATCACGAAACAGAATTAATCATTAGTAAGCTTACATTTTATACAGATCTCACAAATCTGAATTACCGATCTCCTGAGGGGGGAATTGAAACGTTTGATCAAGCTCGAGTATATGGAGCCAACTATGCCCTAGGTTTTTCAGGGTGGAAGTTTGGACTTCTTGGAAAAAGACTTGTTTATAAAACTTATATTGCGACCCCTGAAGAAGACTTAGGTCAAGTACAGATCATCAAGACTATTCCCATTGGAGAGAAGTTTTTAATTGAGCCACTGATGCGTGCGACAACCATCACAGGATATGGATTACTTCCTGAAGCTGCACTAGGATTTAGATACGAACTCTCGCAAGTGTTTAAATTCTTCAGTCGAAGTGGAGTCACCAGAAGATTTCCAACACTCTCGGATCGTTTCTATACTTTACCTAATGGACAGTCTCAAGCTAACGCTGGTTTAGAACCTGAAACAGACTACTCTTTCACTTTAGGAGTCGATACAGATGTCGCAGGTCGTATGAATAATTTATTGCAGCTCACTTATCAGTACAGCGAGAATACTCATCAGTTTTTGCCGATTTCATCAGGTTCGTTGACTTACTCTACTCAGAACGCTGGCATAGGTCAGATGGTTTCGCTCTTTCATATAGTGCGAGTGGATCTCATGCCTTGGTTCGAAATGACTAAAACGTTCTCCATCAACCTCTCAAGACTGGATCTGACTCGAGGCAAGTACAATAATCTTCCATGGGCTAAGAACGTTTATGTTTTTAGATTTCACGACCCATCCGATAATGAAAAGTGGTCGTTCTCAATCATTCATACTTGGGTTTCAGATAGTGTGACGTCAAGTCTGGGAACATCAAGATCACTAGCCTCCTATCAATCGGGTGATGTGGCGTTTGACTATGGTCTTTCTTGGTTGAGATTAGGTCTTAAGGTAGAAAACATCGTAGACACACGCTACGAAATTAAAGCAAACGAACCTGTGCCAGGTCGTACCTATATTGCCTCACTCAGTGCAATGTTTTAGTTTTTGAGTATATTGATCGGTTAATATCAGTTTAAAAAAACTAAAAAGTACCTATTGTCTCAGCTGACCAAATAAGTTAGAAACAACGTCATTACGCAGGCCCTTTGAGAATCGTGGTGCTTGTATTTGAGGCTGAAGCCTCAAATACAGGTGTTAAAAGGGCTGAGGAAATAACCGCGGTCAGTCTGTCTCCCTTCCTTTTTAGGTGGTCGCCTCTCCGGTGGCTCTAAGAGTTTTGGTTTCATCTGCCGCAAAACTAGAAACTTTTAACTGAAGGAGAAGTAAAAATGCCAAACGTAACAATGAAAGAATTGCTCGAAGCCGGTGTTCATTTCGGTCACCAGACTAATCACTGGAATCCAAGAATGAAGCCTTATGTGTTCGGAGCACGTAACGGAATTTATATTATAGACCTACAAAAAACTGTAGAGAGAGCAAAAGCTGCATGCGACTTCGTTAAGAAAACAGTCGCTGACGGCAAAAAAATCATTTTTGTAGGAACTAAGAAACAAGCTAAAGATATCATCGAGACTGAAGCCAAGCGAGCTGGAATGTACTTTGTGACCAATCGTTGGCTTGGTGGAATGCTCACTAACTATCAAACAATCAAAGCATCGATTGAACGTTTGAAAAAATTCGAAGCCCTAAAACTTTCTGAAGATTGGACTTTCCTCACCAAGAAAGAACAAGCAGGAGTTGACCGTGACTTAGGTAAGTTGCGCGCATCATTGGGTGGTATTCAAGAAATGAAGAAACTCCCAGGAGCTCTTTTCATTGTCGACACATCTAAAGAACACATTGCAGTTGCAGAAGCGAAACGCTTAGGAATTCCAACAATCGCTGTGGTTGATACAAACTGTGATCCTACAGGCATTGACTTTGTCATTCCTGGTAATGACGACGCTGTTCGCTCTGTGAGCTTGTTTGCTCGTCTCATTGCAGACAGTTGTGTAGAAGGCGCGAAAGTATTCCAAGAAAAGCTTAAAGCTCAAGGCGCTGCAAACGCAGCTCGTGAAGAAGCTGAAGCTGCAGAGAAAAAAGTTTCTCGTTTCGAAGGCGACATCGATCTTCAAGGCGTTGACGAAGCTGATATCGCTGCAATCGAAGAAGCAACTGATGAAACAGCTATACCAGTTGTCACCACGACATCTGCTAATTAGGGAGTAAGACATGGAAATTTCAGCAAGCTTAGTTAAAGATCTACGCGAAAAAACCGGCGCAGGAATGATGGATTGCAAAAAAGCTCTCACTGAAACCTCAGGAGATTTTGACAAAGCGATCGATTATCTTAGAAAAAAAGGAATTGCATCTGCTTCTAAAAAAGCAGGTCGTACTGCTAAAGACGGTCTCGTTTTCTCCTACATTCATGGCGAAGGAAAAGTCGGAGTTCTCTTAGAAATCAACTGCGAAACTGATTTCGTTGCTCGTACTGACTTATTCAAATTAATGGTGAAAGACATCTCAATGCATATTGCGGCTGCAGCTCCTACCTGGGTCAACCCAGAAGAAGTTCCTGCAGAAACAATCACAAAAGAGAAAGAAATCTTCATTGCGCAAATGCAAAGCCAAAATAAGCCAGCAGCAGTTTTGGAAAAAATTGCTGAAGGTAAAATCAATAAGTTCTATGAAGAGAACTGCTTGATGAAGCAATCATTT
This sequence comes from Lysobacteraceae bacterium, assembly GCA_023657465.1. GTDB lineage: Bacteria > Bdellovibrionota > UBA1018 > UBA1018 > JAGTJX01 > JAGTJX01. The sequence goes on along the minus strand of JAGTJX010000001.1, from coordinate 195,049 downwards.
GTAAAAGATCCAAATAAGAAAATTGAAGACATTGTTAAAGAGTCTATTGCTGCCCTAGGTGAAAATATGGTGGTGCGTAGATTTGCTAGATTCGTGCTTGGCGAAGGAATTAATGGTTAAACGATCTGAACCTTTCAAGAGAATTTTGTTAAAGATTTCCGGTGAAGCATTGGCTGGAGACTTAGGTTATGGAATTGACACAGACGTTTTAAAAATCATTGCCGAAGAAATCAAAGAATTATCTGAAACTGGCGTTCAAATTGGTATCGTCATTGGTGGCGGGAATATTTTCCGTGGTATCAAAGGTGCTACCAAAGGAATGGATCGCGCATCTGCGGATTACATGGGAATGCTCGCCACGGTTTTAAACTGTCTTGCTATGCAAGACATCTTGGAGCATGTAGGCGTTCATACTAGGGTTCTCTCTGCAATTGAGATGAAAGAGCTCGCAGAAGTTTATATTCGCAGAAAAGCAATCAGACACCTTGAGAAAAATCGTGTTGTGATTTTTGGAGCTGGAACAGGCAATCCTTACTTTACTACTGATACTACTGCAGCACTTCGTGCAATGGAGTGTGGATGTGAAGTGGTTCTTAAAGCGACTAAGGTCGACGGTGTCTACGATGCTGATCCATTAGCAACAAAAAACGCTAAACGTTTTGAAGATATTTCTTATATCGATGTATTGCAAAAAGGTCTTAAGGTAATGGACTCTACTGCAATCTCTCTCTGTATGGATAATCAACTGCCGATCATCGTGTTTAATTTGCACGAAAAAGGCGCACTCAAAAAAGCAGTGAAAGGCGAGAAAATCGGAACCCTCGTAAGGTAAAACTATGTCAAAGCAAATTATAGATTCAATGTCTCTAACCATGGATAAAAGCATTCAGTCTTTGCAAAAAGATTTAGTGAAGATGAGAACAGGACGTGCTTCTGCAGGACTTGTAGAGCCAGTTCATGTTGATTATTACGGATCTAGCGTCCCACTCAGCCAAGTTGCGAACATCACCACTCCAGATGCCCGTACGATTCAGATCGTTGCTTGGGAGCAGTCCATGTGTGCGGCAATTGAAAAGGCAATTCTTGCAGCAAACATCGGTGTGACTCCACAGAATGATGGAAAAGTCATTCGCATTTCCATGCCGGCATTAACAGAAGATCGTCGTAAAGAAATGGCGAAACAAATTAAAAAAATGGGTGAAGATGCAAAAGTAGCTATTCGTAACGTTCGCCGCGAAGGAAACGAAGAAGTGAAGAAGCAAGAGAAAGCAAAAGTTCTCTCAGAAGATGAAGCGAAGAAAGTTACAGATCAGGTTCAAAAGAAAACTGATGAAAAAATTGCTGAAGTAGATAAAATCATCTCAGCAAAAGAAAAAGAAGTACTCACCCTCTAGTGATTCCTAAGCACGTTGCCATCATTATGGATGGAAACGGGAGGTGGGCTAAAGCTCGGGGTAGACCCAGAGTCTTTGGTCACATTAGGGGATCTTCTCGGATTAAGTCTATCGTAGAGGGTGCAAGTGATCTCGGTATTCGAGCGCTTACTCTTTATGCGTTCTCTACAGAAAATTGGACTAGACCTGACACAGAACTGACCGTTCTATGGAAGCTTCTGAAGAAGTACTTAATTAAGGAAGTAAAAAATCTAGAAGCCAATAACGTTAGGCTCAAAGTTATCGGTGAGATTGATAAACTAGCTCCAGAACTACAAACACTCGTGAAGAGCAGTGAAGCGTGTCTTGCAAAAAATACAGGTTTATTTCTCACGTTTTGTGTTTCCTATGGCTCCCAAAGGGAGATTGTCGATGCAACAAAACGTATTGTGAATGATGTGATCTCAGGTAAATTAATGGCTACTGAGATCAATGAGGCTTTGTTTGAAAACTATCTGTGGACGGATTTCTTAGGAGACTTAGCAAAAGTAGATCTTCTCATTCGGACCAGTGGAGAACAGAGAATTAGTAATTACCTTCTCTGGCAAGCAGCTTATGCTGAATTTCTGTTTATGGATGTTCTGTGGCCAGATTTTTCTAAAGAGAATCTGAGCCAAGCGGTAAATGATTTTTCAAAAAGGCAAAGACGCTTTGGGGGCATATGAAAGTTGAACTGAGGAAGAGAATTACAACAGCGGCAATTATTGCAACCCTATTGTTTTCTACTCTTTATTTTGGTGGGGTAAGCGGTACGCTTATTTTTATTTCAATTGCGTCTGGACTCATGCTTCATGAGTTTGGAAATATTGTATTTTCACTCAAGGATCATCAATCTAAACGCATATTTTTGATTATTATCGGAACTCTAGTGATGATTTTTAAGTCTCTAGAGAAGTATGTGTTTTTTCCTGTTTTTGAAATTGGTTTTGTATTCGTTTCTGTTTTTTTTCTCATTCAAGCAAGACTGCATGAAGATGAAGAGAATCTAAAAACCCATGTGAAAGAATGGTTCACATCGATTGCAGGAATTACATATCTTGGATTACTTCCTTCGTTTCTTGTGAAATTACGCTCACTTGAGCAAGGCTGGAGCTGGTGCGCTCTACTTTTCTTCATAGTCATTGCTTCCGATACAGCAGCTTATTTTGTAGGAAGAAAGTTTGGTAAAACAAAACTTTATCCTCTCGTAAGTCCCAAGAAGTCGCTTGAAGGTTTTGTTGGAGGAGTTTTGGGTTCGGTTTTAATTACAGCACTCTATTCACGCATCGCTCTGCAACAATATCCACTTGTTCAACTTTTGGCGCTTGGGCTCGTCATAGGCTTGATCGCTCCAGTCGGAGATTTGGTTGAAAGCCTACTCAAACGAGGGTTTGATGTGAAGGACTCTGGAGGCTTATTGCCGGGGCATGGTGGATTACTTGACCGTGCAGACAGTGTAGTTTTCAGTGTTCCTGTCATGTATGCTGGAGTGAAACTCTTGAGCCAGGGGGGATAGAGAATATGTTATCAATTCTAGGTTTTTTGGTTGTTCTAGCACCACTTGTAATTGTTCATGAGTTAGGGCATTTCCTTTTTGCAAAACTCTTCAAAGTGAAAGCAGAAGTTTTTTCTATTGGTTTCGGTCCGAGACTTTTTTCTAAACAATGGGGTGAAACTGAATTCCGTGTGGCCGTGATCCCACTCGGCGGGTTTGTAAAACTTCTAGGAGAAGAGCCAGGAGTAGAGCTTTCTGAAACAGACAAGCACCGCGCCCTTCAGCACCAAGCTGCTTGGAAAAGATTCCTTATTTTCTTTGGTGGGCCTTTATTTAATTTTCTATGGGCTGGATTTGTTTTCATGCTGATCCTACTCATTGGTGAGCCACAGATTTCTAATCAAGTGAGCAGAATCATTCAAAACTCAGCAGCTTCAAAAATCGGATTAAAAAGTGGAGATAGAATTCTTGCTATCGATGACAAGGCAATTACAAAACTGGATGAGTTCATGCAAATCATCTCAGAAAAGCCAGGCGAGAAAACAACATTAAAAGTTCAACACCTTCATTCTGACTTACCGGTGTTGATCAACGTAGTTCCAGAGACTCAAAGTGGTTATAGCTCATACGGCGAAACCAAAATGCTAGGCCATATTGACGGGATCTATCCTTACGCGCGCGGATTAAAAATCGGAGTTTCGAATCCTAAATCTGTTGCTGGAATTGCAGGAATTAAAACCGGTTATGAAGCAATGGAGTTAAATGGAGTCCAACTCTCTACTTGGGAACAACTTGAGACTGTTTATCAAAGACTCATTCCTGGTAAGAAGATTAAGTTTCAATATAAGGATGAAATTGGTCAGATTAAATCCACTGATTTTGTGGTTCCATCTACTCCGAGATCTCCAGGTGAAGACTTAGGGCTTTTTGCATCAGAACTTTTTGTAGATAAGCCAGTTGAGAAGGCACCAGCTATTCTTGCAGGCATCAGATCAGGCGATCGCATGGTTTCTATTGATGGAGTTAAGGTTTATGGATTTGGATCGCTCAAAGAACAAATCCAAAAAGCTGGAGAGACCAGAGGAAAAGTAAAAGTATCCTGGGAGCGTGAAGGTAAAATGATGGAGGCAGATATTGTTCCGCAAACCACGCGTGATAGAGATCCTGCTCTCAATAAAATCATCACACATACGATCGGAATCATTCCTCACCTGAGTTATGTCGAGCCGGATATGGTCATTGAGCGAATATTGAATCCTTTCATGCTTACCTACAAAGGCTTCGAGAGAATGGTGATTTTCACTTATAGAAACTTTGTTTCGATTGGTAAAATATTTAGTGGAGACGTTTCTGTTTCCACTCTTGGCGGTCCAATTCTTATTGGCAAACTCGCAGGAGATTCTCTCTCTCGTGGATTGGTCGCATTCTTGACAACTATGGCGATTCTTTCAGTTGGCCTGGGAGTGTTGAACATTCTCCCAGTTCCAGTACTTGATGGTGGTCACTTGGTTCTATTGGGATTAGAAATGATCCGCGGTAAGGCTCTTACCATTAGACAAATGGAGATCGTACAGCAGGTAGGACTCTCGCTAATTTTACTTCTCATGGTTGTAGTGATGAAGAATGACATCTCTAGATTAGCTATTTTTAGATGAAGCTCTTAGCGTTTGATTCTTCTTCACGAGTAGGAACGATTGCTCTTATAGAAGAAAAAGATAAGCACATTGAGCTCTTAGGTGAATGGACGCTCTCAATCGATAATAGTTTTCACTCTGAAAGACTCCTTTGGGGAATTCATCAACTACTTGAAAGTGCTAAAACTCCGATTGAAACTGTTGATGTATTCGCTGTAGGCGTAGGCCCAGGAAGCTTCACGGGTCTGCGTATTGGTATGACGACAGCGAGAACCATTGCTCACACATTGAACAAACCTCTTCTGGGGGTCTCAAGTCTTGCTGCACTGGCTCGCCCACTCTCACTCCTTCTCCGAGATAAAGATGTGAATACTCTCGTCGTAGCTACGACTGATGCGGCTAAGGGAGAGCTCTTCGCACTTTGGGGCATCGATCAATCGGTACGTGAATGTGTGTCATTTAAGGATGGCGACTTTCCTGGTCTCTGGAAAGCAGGAGTTACTGAAGCCGTGATTACTCCAGAAGATCTTGTTGAAGAGCTACTTATGAAACTTGATAGTAAGTCAGGTCCTAAGAAGATGGTTCTTATGGGCGAAGGTAGGTTTAGATATCCAGAAGTATGGAAGCTAATTTCAAAAAAATACTGGAGCGAATCTCCCTTTCTGTTCTCAGATGGTGTTCAAGGAAGATTTCTCGCTCAACTAGCCTGGGAAGGGTTTCAGGCTGGGCTTGCTCGTGATGCGCTAAGTGTTCATCCTAGGTACTTGCGTGCATCCGACGCAGAGATTAAGCTCAAGGCAATTCAGGCGACTAAAAAATGAAAAAAATCTACATCCTTCCTAATCTAGTGACTACAGCGAATATGTTCTGCGGATTTTATTCCGTGGTTCTAGCTACGCAAGGTCGATTCAAAGAAGCTGCATTTTCAGTACTGGTCGCTGGAATTTTCGATGCCCTTGATGGAAGGATTGCAAGACTCGCTCGCGCTACTTCTAGCTTTGGAGTGGAGTATGACTCTCTTAGTGACATTATTTCTTTTGGTTTTGCACCCGCTTTTTTGGTTTATCAGTGGTCTACAGAACCACTGGGTAGAATCGGTCTCATCGCATCGTTTCTTTATCTAGCTTGCGCAGCTTTGAGACTCGCTCGTTTTAATGTGAACTCTGCTACTCTTAATAAAGCTTATTTTCAGGGAATGCCTTCACCGATTGCAGCTGGGTTCCTCGTTTCATTTATCATTTTTTGTGATGCAGTTGGCTGGTACCAAGGTCGATCTCTCAGTACTGTAGCGTTTGTACTAACTATTTTGTGCGGAGCAGCTATGGTGAGTACGATTCCTTTCCCTTCCTATAAGGAAGTGAGTTGGAGATCTAAGGCGAGCTTTGGTTATCTCATGACAGGAATGATCGCAGTTTTTGCAATTGCTATTGAAGCAGAGCTCATGATGTTCAGCGTTCTCTTCACTTATACGTTTGGAAGTTTATTAATCTATTCACTAAAACTAATTCAAGGTCGCGCACCAAAACTACAAGAAAACAAACCCCCTGTTCCTATTCCATGAGAATTGCAATTGTTGGCTCTACTGGAGCAGTCGGTTTAGAAATGATAAAAATACTGGAAGCAAAATCTTTTCCAGTCACATCGCTTAAGTGCTTCTCCTCGCCAAGATCAGAAGGAAAATTCCTTAAGGCTTTTGGTAAGAACCATATCGTACAAGTTTTAAAGCCAGATTGTTTCAAAGATATAGACCTTTGCTTTTTTGATGCAAGTGACGAAGTGTCTAAGGAGTGGGTACCTCATGCAATAGAGTCAGGTGCTTGGGTTGTTGACAATTCAAGTGTATTTAGACTTTCACAAGCAGTCCCTCTGATTGTCCCTGAAGTGAATGGCGAATTGTTGGATGACCCAGAGTTAAGACAAACCAAGCTTATTTCAGGACCTAATTGCACAACTGTTCAGCTTGTAGTTCCGCTTAAAATAATCGATCAAGAGTTTGGATTGAAAAAAGTAGTTGTATCTACCTATCAAAGTGTGAGTGGAGCAGGAACCCTTGCAGTATCTGAACTGAAAAATCAAACAGAGGATTGGGTGAAGGATAGACCAAGTCGAAACGATGCTCTTCCTTATGTGATTGCAAATAACTGCGTTCCTAAAATTGGATCTATTGGGAAAAATGGATTCACATCTGAAGAGATGAAGATCATGGAAGAAACTAAGAAAATTTTAGGTCTACCCAATCTTCAAATCACGGCTACAGCCGCAAGAATCCCTATCGAGCGTGGCCACAGTGAGAGTGTCTCTGTAGAGTGTATAAATGAAGTGAATATAGATCAGTGGAAAAAAGCCCTTAGAAAAATAGGCGGGATCAGAGTGATTGACGATGACTCACAGGTTCAGGCTTCGTTTTCTGCACATGGAGATAAAGTAGATATAGGTAGAGTGAGATTAGATCCGTATTCAAAATACGGGCTCTTGTTTTGGGTAATTTCAGATAATCTTAGAAAAGGCGCTGCTTTGAACGCTTTTCAAATTACTGAGCGACTACTAAAAAAGTAACGAGCAGTAGGCTAAAAAAAATAAATCCTGTTACATTTCCGAATCTAACCATATTAACTCCTGGGGATTAATCCCTTAGAGATTTATCGTCAAAGTTAGGACGAAAAGTGACTCACTTAACAATTTTTTTTTCGAGAAAGTAAGAAAACGCAGGAACAATCAAACAGAGTGTCATTGAGAACACGGTGAGTTTTTGAATTCCAATCAGTTCACCGTGGGGTCCTTCTTTTAAAAGCCAAGCCCCTAAAAAAGCTCCAATTGCACAAGCCAAGTGTGTCACTGCTGATTGAAGAGATTGAAACCGAGCTCTCTCTGCAGGCTTTGGAATTTTGGAGCTGAGAGTATTCGTAGAAACGTTTCTTATGGATTGAGCAAACATAAAGCCTACAAACATCACTATTACTGGAATATGAGGTGTTTCATAAAAGTATCCAAAGAATAAAATAAACTGAAGCAAAACAGTCGCGAAAAATGTGATGAGAGTAGAGCCAAACTGATCTACTGCGCGTCCAGCGATTCTCAAGATAAAGAAACTGACGATTCCGCCCATGAGATAGAGCATTCCTAGCTTCTCTCTTGGATAACCGGCATTGAATTGCAAATATGCTGAGAGATTAGGTATGAGAACGAAGTTTCCCATGAACACTGCGCTAATCATCGCAAACGATAACCAGATTTTTGAATTCTGAAATATAGCAGTGCCTTTTGATTGTTCACCATTGAGATGAAGTATCATGGAAGGGAGGCGCTTGTAGATGAGATAGAGCACCATCAGTGCGAGGGCTCCTACTGCGAAGAATGGCATTCTCCAACTACCTAATCTTGCTAACTCTAGTCCAGCAGGAACTCCAAGGACTGATGCAATAGAGAATCCTCCCATGATGATTCCCATGGCCTTACCCCTTCGTTCAGCAGGAATGATGTCAGAGATGATTGAGTAGGCAAGAGATTGTGATGGACCACCAAAAAAACCCGCTATGATTCTGGCCATAATGAGAGTGGCGAAGCTATTGGCAAAACCACCTAAGAAAGTTCCGATTGCCATTCCAAGAAGTGCGTAGAGAAGAGCGGTTTTTCTATCGAATCGATCTAGATACTGAGAGCCAATGAAACCAGATAGAGCTGCAGCAGCTGTATAACTTCCGCCGACAAATCCTAGTAGAGACTTCTCCATACCTAAGGCCTTTGCAAAGTCAGGCCCAAGGGGCATGACCATCATGAAATCTAAAACATGGATGAACTGAATCGCTGTAATGAGATAAACAATTTCTTTTTCAGAGCGATTCGATTTTTCTGATACCAAAAAGAGGTTCCTTTGAGTCGGTTACGCCTGGAATAAATGCATTAAACCGAGAGCGAATCGGTTTATTCACTCCGAGCTGAGTAGTGTTGAGTGAACTTTCGTATTGTTCACGTTTGATTGGAAAAATAGTGATGAGTTTAGGTATGCTCTTCCCGCGGCCAAGATAACTATAAATAAGGAGATATTTGTTTTTTGAATCAGGATAATTAAAGGTGAGTAGATCTGTTCTTATTTCAGTTTGCGGAAGTCTTTCTACGAGACTAATGGGCTTCCATTTTGAATAGTCAAGATTCCATAATCCTGGGTGTGCGACCTTTTCTAATCTTTTAATTGAAGCAGTAGCTTCTTTTGATCCTCTGAATGCGAGTACTCCTGCAAAATAAGTAACATTCGCTAAGAAGCTTCCTTTTTCAGTGAGCGGGTGAAAAATTTTAGGAGCTAATCCTAAACCTTTTTCGATGTCTCCACTCACCCATCGTGAGCGTTTAAATCCGTAAGGAGTTTGAAGGAGGCTGAATAGGTATGCATAAGTATGCATGTAGCCTGCATGAACACGATCTCCCGATTCATTTGCATCTGGAGGGGGAAGTTGCGCGGTTTCTAATATGGTTTTGATTACGTCATCATCGACAATAGGCTTCTGAGCAGATTCATCAAAGTTAATGCTTTTGCCCCATAGCGCTCTGAGTTCAGTGATGAGAGAGTCTCGTGTGAGGCTATTTGCAACGGTGGGGAGGTGGAGTCTCAGGCGATCGTATTGAAGCTTAGGCTCTGTCTGTCTTAAAACACGTGCAATTCCAGCCCAAGGGCAGTCGATGGGTTTCTCACCTCGATCGGTAATGGGACAATCGAGAGTTTCGAGCTTTTGATCCGCTGAGTCTCTAGTGCAAGTACCCCTGCAACAGCTAGAAAGAATGATGGTGAGAGATATGAAAATGAGATATTTTTTAGCTAATGACATTTCTACTTTTCTTTCTTCTGAGTCCGTTTGCTCATTCTACCATTACCGTCACTCCAGTGAGTCCAAATTTTGAATCAAATGATATTTTTTATTACGCTGCTTCGGGTGGGTCTACTGGCTTTATTGCATCTGGATACCATCAGTTTGATTTGTCTAAGGGATTAAGCGCAACTCAATCGACCTCAGACATGATTTTATTTGATATTAAGTCAACTACTGACTTCACAGTAGGCTCAGGGCAAGCACTCATCTTAAAGCTAACTGCGAATGAAGCAGGGACTTCAAATGCAAATGCGTTTCCTATAGCAGCGGCTGGAATCACGACGGGAATCCCTCCGGTATGTTCTGAATCTAATATTTATTGTAATACCGTAGGCCCAGATTCAACCAATTATTGGATGGTTTCCTATCCAGAGAAGCAAACCATTCGAGTAGGAGTTTATCCAAGAGACATTTGTTATTTCGTGGATTACGTAGGGGGAGCTCCGGGAAATAAATTCGCGCAAGGCTGTCTTAATACGACTACGGTTATTTCAAGTCTTTCAACTTCGATTGAAGTTACAGCATCTATCTATGTCGCAGATACCGCTTCTGCTGTTTCTCAAACTTCGCCAACCTATACAGCCGCCACAGGAGGATCAGAAGAAACGTTAGAAAAGACACTTAACTTTCAGCAGAACGGACCCACTTACACATGTACTAGTTCAATGAACACAGTTTATTTTCCGGGTGATGGCGGTATTTATTTGAATGGGGCACAGTTTACAGGAACACGAGCAACGGGTGGATCACCTGTGAGCACAATTCTCGTAGTTGCAAATAAAGGAAGTGCGGCACTCACTGCATCTGGGACCTATCTCAGTAATTCTCTCGTAAGAACTGCAACATTGGGAGCTGAATCGTTTGTCAGTGGTTTTGAGAATACAACAGACGGTACAGATAATAAGTATAACTTGGCATTCTCAGTTCAAGATCTTAGCGGCTTCATTGCTGATTTTCCTAGTAGCGGTTGTAGAGTTCAAAACGTACAGTCGAGTGAGATTCAAACCTTCATAAAAACAAACAAATGTTTTATTGCATCGAGTGCATTTAGAAATCCAAACGCAATTCCTGTTTTAATACTTAGAGAATTCAGAGATCAGTTTTTATTGAAGAGTAGATTAGGGAAGAGCTTCGTGAGTTGGTACTATCAGAACTCTCCCATCGCAGCTCAGTGGCTCTGGTATCACCCAGAATATCGGTTTGCTATAATCGCAGCACTGGCTCCATTGATTCTCTTAGCTTCAATGCTCATTCACCCTGAGATTATTCTAGTTTTGGGATTAGGAGCTACATTAATTCTGGCTCAGCGAATGCGAAGAGTGAGGATGAAATCCTTGGTATGATTTTTCTTACTTTCCTCTTCTCATTATTAAGTGTGAGTGCACAATCAAGTTCTCCTTATCTTGATAAGATCAAAGAGCAGCTCTCTCATGAGGAAAGCGATTCAGGAAGCTATACTGATGAAATTAAGCAGAAAATAGATTTAAGTTTAAAACAACCCAGCTCAGAAGATTACACACAAAAAATTAAACAATCTCTAGCACCAGAAGAAAAGCAAGATGACTCATTCACAGATGGAATTAAACAGAAGCTTGAACCTTTAGAAGAAATGGGTGCTATCGAAGCTGTACAAAAAGGACAATCAGAGCTTACTCTGAAACGCTCGTTAGATATTAAATCCGCTTTAGGTTTTCGATTTGGAGCATCTGTAACAAGGAATTATATAGGAGAAGCAGCGACATTTTCTACGATTTATCCAGCTGCATTTAGTCCTGACTTCACGATTCACTACGAATGGAAACCGTTCCATAGTGAGTGGTTTGGGTCATTAGGCGTTGTTGCAGAAGCAGGACTGCAAAGTTATAGAGGTTTTGGAAGGTTTAAGAATCCTCTGATTAATGATGCGACAGGATCTGAGTTTCCCGCTACGTCAAAAGTGTCTACACAGCTGCTTATTTTTCCATTCGTTTCAGGACTTGTTTATCGATTTAACTTGCTCAGAATTATTAGGCCATTCGTTCAAGCTGGTCCGATGCTACTGACGTTTGCTGAATCGAGATCAGATACAGACAGAATTTTAAAAACAATTTCCACTGGTTGGTATGCTTCTGGTGGTTTAAGTATTCTTCTCGATGGAATCAGTCGTGAGATGACTTGGGATTTATACGCAGTTCACACTATTAAACATTACTACTTAACAGCAGAGTATTTGTTTGCTAGACCCCTAACGGGCGATATTCAAGTGAACGCTCAAGGTGTCTATGTTGGTTTTCTCATGGAAATGTAATGCAAAAAATTGCTCTTCTCATTAGCTATATCGGTGGAAATTATTGTGGTTGGCAGAAACAATCTGCAACACGATCAACTGCACCCAGTATTCAAAAGACCATTGAAGATACTCTTACTCAGCTTACGACAGAGAAGGTCTCTCTTGTAGGTAGTGGGAGAACCGATGCAGGAGTCCATGCGATCGGGCAAGTAGCACACTTCACGATGAGTAAGTCAGCATGGAAGAGAGCTTGGCGAGAAGATCTTCTGGTGAAAGGACTCAACTCTCAGCTTCCTCAAGACATTAGAATTCATGGTGCTCTTAGAGTGAATGATTCGTTTCATGCTCAGAGGAGTGCTGTGAAGAAGCAGTACTCATATTACTTTTCTCAGAGCAAGCAAGCCTACCCTCATCTCGAGCCCTTCTCACTTTGGGTAAGGAAGAGACTCGATATTGGACTCATGAATCAAGCACTTGCTCCACTCGTAGGTACTCATGATTTTAGTGTGTTCAAAGCGCGAGGCAGTGCTGTGGGAATCAAGCCAGTTAAGACGATATTTGAATCAGATGTGACCGAGATTCAAACGAGCCTACCTATGGTGCTTTCTCTCGAACAGGCTTCCTTGATCAGGTTTAGGGTGGTGGGAAGTGGTTTTTTGAAACAGATGATTCGCTCTATGGCAGGTACTTTGGCTGAAATTGGGATCAAGAAAAGACCGCCAGAGGATTTATTCGAGATGGTGAAAAATAAGGCTCGAGATGAAGTTGGAAGCACTGCGCTATCAAGGGGTTTGTGGCTTGAACAGGTATGGTATGAGGACTTGCAGTTTTAGCCCCTCTTGCAGTACAACCCAAAACACCTATGAATCTAGAAGTCAAAATTGAAAAACCGTCCAATATTTCACGTAAAATGATCATCACTATTCCTGCAGAACAAGTTTCAAAAATTTACGCAGTAAAACTGAGAGAAGCTCAGTCCAATGCAAACCTTAAAGGGTTTCGTAAAGGTCATGTGCCTCTGGATCTTGTAAAAAAATATTATGGCTCTGATATCAGATCGAGTGTGTTCAATACACTCATCGATGATTCTGTTTTCCAAGTCATGAGAGAGAACAAGTTGAGATCAATCGGACGCCCGATGGTTGAGAGTATAGATACTGAGAACAATCAAGGACTAGAAGAGAGCAAAGAGTTCAAATTCACTGCAACAGTAGAAGTTCTTCCAGAAGTTGAACCCAAAGAATACAAAGGTCTCAGCATTAAAAGAGACAAAGTCGAAATCAAAGACGAAGAGATTGAAACAGTCCTTACCGGTCTAAGAGAGCAACTAGCACAACTCAACCCAACTGAAGATGGCTACAAGGCAGTTACTGGTGATTTCGTTGAGTTTGACTACGAAGGTTTCTTGCAAACTGAAGAAGGTCCCAAGCCTCTTAAAAATTTAAAAGGTCATAGACAAGCGTTCTTAGGAAAAGGCGAGCTCCTTCCTGAATTCGAAAAAAACTTTTTAGGAGTGATGTCGAACTCTGAAAACACTTTCAAAATCACTTATGAGAAAGATTATCCAGAAAAAGACCTCGCAGGTAATACAGTTGAGTTCTCTGTGAAAGTCAAAGAAGTGAAACAAAAAGTTCTTCCAGAAATTTCTGACGAGTTTGCAAAGCAAGCTGGATACGAAGATGTATCTGATGTGAAAACTAAAGCGCGCGAGTTCCTTCTCAAAAACAAAACAGATGAAGTGAATCGCAAGCTCAGAAACGACATGCTTGCTCTTCTCATTGAGAAGAACCCTGTCGATGTTCCACAAACTCTTGTCGAGTCTCAATCTAAAGAAGTGGCTTTGGAGTTCACAGACTCACTTCAGCGTCAGGGATTCAATCAAGCGATGATTACAGATGCACTCAAATCACAAAAAGAATCGATCGATCAAAAAGCACTGAGCCAAGTTAAGGCAGGTCTCATCCTTCATGCGATTTCTAAGAAGGAATCCATTGCAGTTAAGGATGCAGACGTTGAATTCGAAATGAAGCGCATCGCAGAGAGCATGAATAAGCCTGAAACGGAAATTCGACAGTTTTTTGACCGCAATCCCGAGAGAAAAGACAATTTGAGATACCGTCTTCTCGAAGATGAAACTCTTTCATGGGTTGTATCTCAAGCAAAGATTAAGGAAGTATAAAGCTTTCATTGATTTTTTAGCCTAACGCACTCAAAATTTAACTATGCGAAATATAGCGTGGTTAATGTTGGTGTTTTCTCTTTCAAGTGCTCATGCAACTTCTCTGCACTCCATTAGTGCAGGGTATGAAAACTTCAACCCGCTTGGTAGTAGTGCGCAGAAATATACAAACCCTATTGGTGCAAATTTAACTGCCTTTGTTGATTCCGACTTTTTCAAAGGTAATTATCAAGCAGTGATCTCAGGTCAGTTCCTGCTACTTCCACTGAAAAGTGCCCCAGCAGGAATGAATCTCATGGGTTTTGCGGGTTACGTAGGACTGAGGACTCATCCAGATCTCATCAAACAATCTTCTTGGTTCTCGCCAACGTTCGCTATTCTATTCGGTGGTATGTATACGACCTTGGCATTACCTTCCACAGCTATTTCAACGACAACGAATGCAGGAATTGTTTTTGCAGCACAGGTTGTTCCTGGATTTGAATTTACAGTTTGGAGACAGTTTGGGCTTTCTCTTACGTTTCCTGTGACACTACTTTATGGAACTGCGTCCATGGTTCTTGCAAACCAAGTTGTAAGCGTGAGGTATGAGCTATGAGAAATAATATTTCGTTATTGATAGTTTTATCAGCCTTGGTTTTAGAAAGCTGTGGACAAAACTATGCTCCACTTCAATTGGCAGCAGAACCGGCAGCGATTCCAGATATGACTTTACCAATCGATAGTTCTTCGCTCGTTTCTCAGTTTGGTGTTGGTACAGCATTCACTGGTTTTACTGCAACAACACAGGGATTTCGGTGGCAAAACACTGTAAACCTTGCAGCAGTAAATGTAAGGGCACCTGTAACTGGAGTGGTGAGTCTCGTTGAAACCGGACTGGCTAATAGTACTAATAACGTAACGGTTTATTTTAATGCACGTTATTCCATAAAGATTACTGGCATTACTAATTTAGGAAATGTGCGGGTGGGTGATTATGTTGTTAAAGGAGTTAATTCGATTGGCTCTATGACCTACACTTCAAGTATTGCAACAATTATAGTGATTGTTTATCAAGATGGAACTCCTATTTGCCCACTAACTTTTTTTGACTCTGCAAGTAGAGCTTCTATTTCAGCGCAGGCAGTTTGGTTTGCGAACTCTACGCCATGTGCTATTTAGATTTTCCTGAGAACCCATAGAGGAAGCAGGTCATCATCATGATCCAGAATCCAAGGAATGCCGGTGAACCTACTGTATGAAAATCAAGACCAGGGATATGGAATCCCTCTAAGATCACTTTGATTCCAATGGTAAGCACTAGTAAGTAGGCTGCTTGATTGAATCTAGGGAATTTTTCTAACAACTTCATGAATCCGGTCGCTGCAAAACGAATCATTACGATTCCAATGAAACCTCCGCAGACAATGATCCAGAACTGATTAGAGATTGCTACTGCAGCAAGAATAGAATCCACTGCAAATGCAATATCAGTGAATTGAATCATCATAACGGCCTTCCAAAACTGAGGAGAAGCTGGTTTGACTTTGTCTTCATTATCAGACTCATGACCCGCAATGAGATTTTTCATTGCAAGCCAAACAAGATATCCGCCACCTACAAATTTAATCCAATTTAGGTGAATCAAATAATTGGCAGCAGCTATAGCGACGACTCTAAAAAAGAAAGCACCCGCCATACCGTAGGTCAATGCTTTCTTCTGCTGCTCTTTTGGAAGTTGGCTAGCTAAAATCGCCAGAACTAAGGCGTTATCAACTGACAATATAACTTCAAGGACTCCCAAAAAACCAATCATGAGTAAATTTTCGAAACTGAACATGTGGTGTATGTTATACCTTAAATATGTCCAAGAAGAAGAGAGTTTTAATCCTAGAGAACATTCATGCTTTAGCCCGCGATCTTTTTATTCAAGCCGGTTTTGAAGTGGAACAAGTGAAGACAGCTTTAAACACTGAAGAGCTCAAAACTAAGCTCAAAGATTTTGATGTTCTAGGGATTCGCAGCAAAACTCAAATTACTAAAGAAGTTATCGCAAATGCCCAGCATTTAGAGACTATAGGATGTTTCTGCGTGGGTACAAATCAAGTGGATCTGGATGCTGCTAATTCTTTTGGGATACCAGTTTTTAATGCACCGTTCAGTAATACACGCAGCGTAGCTGAAATGGTGATTGGAGAAATAGTCATGCTCTCTAGGCAGCTCGGAACTCGAAACAATGAAATGCACCGAGGCACTTGGAACAAAAAATCAGATAAATGTTTTGAAGTCAGAGGTAAAACTGTAGGTATTGTTGGCTACGGAAACATTGGGTCTCAGGTCTCCTACCTCGCAGAAGGTATGGGAATGAGAGTGGTGTTTTATGACATCAACTCTAAGCTACCACTGGGTAATGCTAAGCCCATGCCGTCACTTGCTGAGCTTCTTGCTGAATCAGATGTTGTGACATTTCACGTTCCAGAAACTCAGTTCACTCATGAAATGATGGGACCAGAAGAAATGAAGGCAATGAAACCCGGAGCTTTCCTCATTAATGCTAGTCGTGGAAAAGTAGTGCAGATTCCTTCCCTCATTTCAAATTTGAAGTCAGGTCATATTGGAGGAGCAGCCATTGATGTGTTTCCTACTGAGCCTGAAGGGAATACCGATGGATTTAAGGTTGAATTGCAAAACTTGAACAACGTCATTCTCACTCCACATATCGGAGGAGCAACAGAAGAAGCACAAGGTAATATTGGAAGAGAAGTAGCGGCACTTCTTATTTCTTATCTAAAAGACGCTTCCACTCAAATGTGTGTGAACTTCCCAAAAATTGATCTTACAAAAGATCCTAAGAATCATAGAATCATCAATATTCACAAAAACGTTCCTGGTGTTCTTAAGGATATTAACAGGATTATCTCCGAGTCTGGTGCGAATATTCAGGCTCAAGCACTTTCAACTGATGCAACGATTGGTTATCTCATCATCGATTTAGATCAGCCAATTCAAAACAAAATGATTTCTGAAATCAACGGACTAAAAACTTCAATCCGAACACGAGTGATTTAATGAATCCTGAATATTTTTCCGCATTAGAGTCATGTATATCAGGAGCCTTTTTCAGTGTTAATATTAACTCTAAAAAAATAACTCATCTCAGCGATCAAGTCTGGGCTGTGACTGGCTATTCATCGGAAGATTTAAAAAAACTAGATTTTGAAAAAATAAAAGAACTTATTCACAAGGATGATATAAATAAAATTTTTTCAGAAATTAATCATATCATTAAGAACAAGTTAGAGGAATCAGTTAAAGTAACATTTCGACTTTTAACACAGGAAGAGTCCTGGGTCTGGCTAGAAGCCAGTATCAAATCTAATGGTGAGCATCTCTTTGGGTATATTCAAGATGTGTCTGAAAATAAAGGACTTGAGCTTGGATATATGAACCAATCGAGTCATTTAATGACACTCATGAATGCTATTCCTGGCTATGTGTCTTGGTTAAAAAGCGATCTCACTTACATTGGAGTCAATGAGTCTCTTTCGACGGTCTCGGGTGTTACTCATGAAGCTTTTATTGGTAAACCCTATGGATTCTTAAGCCTTAATGTTGATGAGAAAACTGAAAATAAAACGAAGCTATGGTTAAAAAAATTCAGCGATAATAAATCCGAAAAATCAACACAAACAGAAACACAGATAATTGGACCCTTTGGAACAAGGCATTTTTTATTGAGTGCAGCTAAGTATGGGGATCAAGATAACATTGTTCTTATTGGAATTGATCACACCAAACTCAAGGAATTAGAAAAAGAAGTAGAAACAGAGAAAGCCAGAAATATTCATCAAGCAAGAATGGCAGCTCTTGGTGAAATGGCGAGCGGCATTGCACATGAGATCAATAATCCGTTGCAGATTATTATTAGTGTCGGCGATGAGATCGCAAAAAATCCTTTATTTAAAAAACCAGGTGAGATGTTAGTTCGCGCAGGAGATCGAATTGCTAAAATAGTAAAAGGCTTAAAAACCTTTTCAAGAGATGGTGAGCAAGATCCGATTGAGACAGTACTCATTTCAAATGTTCTAAAAGAAACCATTGATTTTGCTCAGGTAAACTTTAAGAAAAAAGATGTTTTGCTTACAATTGAGCCTTACGACGAAACTATCGATGTTGAATGTCGCTCGGTTCAAATTTCTCAAGTGATCATGAACCTTTTCAATAACGCTATTGATGCAATCGAAGGATTGTCTGAGAAATGGGTTAAAGTCTCTGTTAAAGATCTTGGGCGTGATATTGAGATTGCGGTGACTGACTCAGGACCTGGAATTCCACCTGAGATAGCTGAGAAAATTATGAATCCGTTTTTTACAACGAAGTCTGCAGGAAAAGGTACAGGATTAGGTTTAAGTATTTCTACTGGAATCTTGAAGGCTCATCATGGAGTAGTTGGGCTGGATGAGACATCGAAGAATACTAGGTTTTATATTAGATGGCCTAAGCTTCAGCCAAACTCTACAAGTCAAAAATCTTACCGGGATTAAGTAGATTCTCTGGGTCAAATACTTTCTTAATAGATTTTAAGTAAACCATCTCTACAGAAGTTCTTGTGTAATGCAGAGCTTTTTTCTTGAGCAGTCCGATTCCATGTTCGGCAGAAACCGATCCAGAATATTTCTGAATAAGTTTGAATAAGTCTTGATCGATAAATGACATGTTCTTCAGAAAATCTTCTTTGCTCATGTCGTTTGGTTTCACGACGTTAAAATGTAAGTTTCCATCACCGATATGTCCAAAAACGAAAGCATTAAACTGTTTGTAAGTTTGTTTAAGTGATTGAGAGAGCTCTGCAATGAAGGGTTCAAGCTTTGCGATAGGAACAGAGACATCGTGCTTATGATTCATGTTGATAGCAGCAAGACTCTCGGCGATTCCTTCCCGCAGTGTCCAGATATCGGTTGCCTCTCTCGGTGTTTGTGCAAGGACACCGTCACAGACTAGTTCACGATCAAAAAGTGAAGCCAACCAGTTTTCTACTTCGTTTTTACTCGCTGAAGTTGTTGCTCTTTCGACTTCCATCAATACATAACAAGGAGAGTCGCTTGTAAGTGGGGAATACATTTTTCGATGATTTAAAACGGCTTTGAGGCAGTTATCGGTGAATGTCTCGAAAGCATTGAGAGTGAATGGCCCACGTCTCGCTTCGGTGAATAACTTAAGAACATCAGGGATAGACTTAAGTCCGAAGAAGAACACATCAAGCTCTCCTGGAAGACGTGCAAGCTTTAACGTCGCTTCCGTAATGATTCCGAGAGTGCCTTCAGTTCCAATGAAGAGTTGCCTCAGGTCGGTTCCAGAATTATTTTTTTCTAAATCTCCATTGAACTCAATGATGTCGCCGTTCATAGTTACGACTTGAAGTCCTAATACCCAATTTCGCGTGAGTCCGTAACGAATGACCTTAACTCCACCTGCATTGGTTGAAATATTACCGCCAATTGTAGAAGAACCCTTTGACGCAAAATCTACAGGCCAAGTGAGTCCTTCTGGAGCACAGTGTTCGTGAACGGCTTGAGTCACAGCGCCTGCTTCCACTCTTACAGTAAGCGAAGTTGGGTTCACTGGTTGCATTTTGTTCATTCTCTTAAGACTTAAAACAATTTCACCATTTGGAGCTACTGCTCCTCCAGCAAGTCCAGTGCGTCCGCCACTGGGTACGATTGCGACTTTGTTTTTTACGCAGAGTTTTACAAGTTTTGAAACTTCAATTGCTGATCTCGGAAACGCAATTGCGCAAGGATTGGGTAGGAAAACTTTTGTCCAGTCTTTGCCGTATTCAGCGAGCTCGCTTGGCTCACGTGTGTAAAAGTCTTTGGCAAACTGTTCATCAAGTTGTTTAAAAAATGTATCTCCGCTCATTCAGTTCATTTTACCCATTTTGCTACAGATTCCAAATGATGAGTTTGTGGGAAAAGGTCAAATAATGCGATTTTTTCTAATTTCCAACCTTGCTTTAAAAATGCAGAACAATCTCTTGCCCAGCTATCCACGTCGCAACTAACAAGGATGATTTCGTTAATGGAGATTTTTGAAAGTTCGGGTTCAATTAATTTAAAGTTTTTTCCCATGCCTATACGTGGTGGATCAATAATAGCTGATCTAGGATTGTTGGGCGTAGGGGCGAGAGAATGCTTTCTTAACCATTTTTCAACCGGCCAAGGAACGAATTTAATTTTTTGTGTTGAATGACTAGCTGGAGCGCTCACGTCGACGCATTCAATTCTAGTCATTTGATTTTGGAGGTGTAGAGAGAGGTTTCCATTACCGCCAAAGAGGTCTAAAAGCTCACGATTCTTAGTGATATTATCGCTCACCCATTTTTTTAATTTGAGATTTTGCTCATCATTCACTTGTCTAAAGCCTAAAGCTGCATGAACGTCATTCCAAGTGCTTTCAATAGTACCTATCTCTGAGACCTGTACTTCAAGTTTGTATTCTTGGTTATATTTTTTTCCTTCAGCTTTCAGTTTTGAAATATTTGAATTTATTTCTTCTCTCGCAATATAGCAGCGTTCAATTGCTATTAATTCTGTAGATTCTCTTTTTCTAAAGCCGATTTGATTGGATAAGCCACGTAGCTGAATACGGTTTCTATAGTTCCAGGGGTTTGTTGCCGGAAACTCTTCAACAGGACAAGTTATTGCAACGCCGGCTCTAGATAGGGTCTTAAGCGCTCCCGTAGACTTAGTCTTCCACTGGAGTTCGTAAGATAGATGTTGCCATTCGCATCCACCACAAACACCAAACACTGGACACTGGGGAGTGACCCTCAAGGGTGAGGGCTTTAGAATTTCTAAAATACGAGCATGGGTATAGTACTTTTTTTGCTTAGTTATTTGAGCCAGAATATGGTCTCCGGGAGCCGTAAAAGGTACAAAAACGACCTGGCCTGCAGAAGTCTTTCCAACTCCAGAGCCGCCACGCGATATGTCATGAATTGCTATTTCGACGGTCTCGGACATGGCTCTTTTTATGGCCTATTATTGCAATATGTCAATGATTTTGGATGTGCCTTAGGGTAAAGAAATAGTTCATGTCCAAGAACATACGTAACTTTTGCATCATCGCACACATCGATCACGGCAAGTCCACGCTTGCGGATCGATTCCTAGAGTTCACAGGTACTGTTCAGAAGCGAAACATGGAAGCTCAGCTCCTAGATAGTATGGACATCGAACGTGAGCGTGGGATCACCATTAAGGCCCAAAGCGCACGCCTCAAGTACAAAGCAAAAAATGGCGCAGATTACATTCTGAATCTCATCGATACTCCTGGCCACGTAGATTTTACTTATGAAGTTTCAAGATCACTAGCAGCTTGTGAGGGAGCGATTCTTGTCGTTGATGCTTCTCAAGGTGTAGAAGCTCAGACGCTTGCCAACGTATTTATGGCACTAGATGCAAATCTCGAAGTTTTTCCGGTCATTAATAAAATTGATTTGCCTTCAGCTGATCCTGAATCAGTCAAAGCTGAAATTGAATCCACGATTGGGCTAGTGGATACTTCACGTTCAGTTCTTGCTTCAGCAAAATCAGGCATTGGCATAGAAGATTGTCTTGAAGCCGTTGTAAAAAACTTCCCAGCACCAAAAGACGCCGATGACGAACCCCTTCGCGCATTGATCTTTGATTCTTGGTTCGATCCGTATCAAGGAGTCGTCGCTCTTTTTAGAGTCTTTGAAGGAAAAATTAAACCAGGAATGAAAGTAAAACTCTTTCACGTGGTGAAAGAGTACGAAGTTCAAAAAGTAGGTGTCTTCACTCCAAAGTTTCATGAAGTAGATGAAATTGCGAGCGGTGAAGTGGGCGCAATGATTTGCGGAATTAAAGACGTAAGAGATATGCGTGTGGGAGACACGATTTTAGATACCACGTTTCCAGATACTCAACCTCTCTCGGGATTCAAAGAAGCAAAACCCATGGTTTTTTGTGGAGTCTATCCGATTGACTCAGTTGACTACCAGAATTTGAAAGTTGCTTTAGAAAAGTTACAGCTCAATGATTCGGCTGTTTCGTTTGAGCCTGAAACTTCAAGTGCATTAGGGTTTGGTTTTCGCTGCGGATTTTTAGGCCTCCTTCATATGGATGTTGTTCAAGAGAGACTTGAACGTGAATACAATCTCAATCTCATTACCACTGCACCTTCTTGTGTTTTCAAAGTGGCACTTACAGATGGTGCTGAGGTACAGGTCGACAATCCTTCAAAACTTCCTGATCTAACAAAAATCGAAAAAATTGAAGAGCCATACATCAAGTTGGTGGTACATATGCCGGCAGAATATACAGGAGCGGTAATGGGACTCCTCAACGATCGCAGAGGCATTCAAGAGAAGATGGATTACGTGACCAAAGAGCGAGTGACCCTTCATTACCAACTTCCACTGAGTGAAATGGTTTTTGATTTTTATGACAAACTCAAAAGCATGACCCGTGGATATGCTTCAATGGATTATCAACTTTCAGATTACAGAGCATCAGATCTTGTGAAGTTAGACATCATGATCAACGGAGAAGTGTGCGATGCTTTTTCTATCATTGTTCATAGAGAGAAAGCGTTTGCTCGCGGACGTGATCTGACTAAAAAACTAAAAGAACTCATTGAACGTCAAATGTTTGAAATCGCCATTCAAGCAGCAATTGGAGCTAAAATTGTCGCGCGCGAAACGATCTCTGCTTATCGCAAGAACGTTACGGCGAAGTGTTATGGTGGAGATATTTCACGTAAGAGAAAACTATTAGAGAAACAAAAAGAAGGTAAGAAGAGGATGAAGAACGTAGGTGCGGTCGAAATTCCTCAAGAGGCTTTCTTAGCTGTGCTTAAGGTGGACTAGCGAGTGAAGCTTTCAAGATCTCTCATCGCTGAATATGGCGCTGCAATCGGGATCTCTATTGTTCTAGCAGTAATCATCCGAGTGTTTTTAGTTGAAGCATTTAAAGTCCCCACTTCAGTAATGAGACCAAGTCTCCTTCCGGGTGATTATATTTTTGCATCCAAGATTTCGTATGGAGTGAAGATTCCTTTTAGTAGAGAGTACTTTTTTCATGGAGCTGAGCCAGAATACGGTGATGTGGTGATCTATGAGTCGAGTGCTGAGAGAGATAATCTCATTAAGCGCGTTGTTGGTCTTCCTGGTGATGAAATTGAATTAAGAAAAGGTCATTTGGTTTTTAATAAGACAGAGCCAAAGTTTGAACCAGGTAAAAGCCCCTCTTGTGGGCATGAGCTACATCCTAAATTTGGCTTCAATATTTGCTTAGATTCTCCTCTTCCGCCCGAGGTGGCAACAGTTAAGGTTCCAGAAAAATATGTATATGTATTGGCGGACTATCGGACACAAGCTTCTATTCGTAAAAAAGTAGGAGAGCTGATACCTATGACTGCAATTAAAGCGAAAGCTCTTTTTATTTGGCTTTCTGTAACACCGAAGACCGAAACGGATGGAGTGAGTTTTTTCCCACAAATCCGTTTCGATCGTCTATTAACTGGTGTGAACTAAAACTTCTTTTCGGTTTCGGATAACAAATTCAACATAGCATCACGGAATGCAATCATTTTTTCTTTTCCTTCACCGATTTTCCATCTGAAGGAAGGAATTGAAAAACCTTTTTCGTCGATCTGAAAGTTGAATACAGGTTTTTCTTTTTTCTCTTTTGCTGTTTTCAGAACTGAATTATCGGAATCTACAGAAATATTCGCCTTTGCCAATACTTCATCATTTCCTACCGCCTCGCGAATCATATCGATGTGCTTGTCTGGCTCTACATTGAGGAGATTCCTTAAGAGCGATCTGTTCTTCAGTCCCGTTCTTAAGAGTTCTTCTTTAGTGAGCGATGGTAGCTTGGTAAAACCAATACATTCGGTCACGCGTGATTTTGGTTTACCAAAACCTTGAGCAATTGCATCGTAGCTTGCGTACGCACCGGCTTTCAGAAGTGAAACATATGCTTCGCCTTCTTCAACAGGGTGTAAATCTACTCGGTCTAGATTCTCTCTCAGAGCGATCTCGTGTGTGGCTTTGTCATCCGTATTCATTACGCGAGCTGGAATTCTTTCCATTCCTGCAAGCTTCGAAGCTCTGAGACGTCGTTCACCCGCGATAACTTTGTATCTATCACCGTCTTGAACTACCAAGATTGGCTGCAATACACCGTGAAGTTTGATCGAATGAGCTAATGCTTGCACTTCAGCGTCGTCGAAGTGTGTTCTGACTTGAAGTTCTGAAGCGTCGACCTTATCAACCGGTACGAGGTTAACTAAGAAAGTCGTGAGGTTCTTCAGATTGGTGTGAGTGCTGCCTGCAGTCACTCTTGCTGTAGAGTAGAGTTGTTTTAAATAGCCACTGCCTTGACGGGTTTTGATTTTGTCATCTTTGTTGTTATTTTCTTCCATGATTTTCTCCTGAGTTATACTTGGGGTTGTGTGAACAGAAGTTCTTCTGTCATCTGTGAGAGATCTTGAGCTGCAGTTCCTTTTGAGCTCACATTCCAGACCGTTGTTCTTCTTTTGGTGGCTTCATTCAAATCTGCAGTCCGATTTACCACAGACTTTGCGCACCAAGTAGAGAACTGAGATCTGAGTTCACCCAAAACTTCTTGAGAGATGACTTCTCGTGCGTCGTACATGTTCGGTATGATTTTGACGTTGAGTTTCTTTCTGAACTCACGCTCCATGTTTTCGATGGTTGCCATCACTAATGACATTCCATGGAATGATAGTGGATTCGTTGCGCAGATCACATTCACTAAGTCGGCAGTTACCAGCATTGATCCGTTAAGAATTGAAGCTGCAGGGTTTGTGTCGGCTACGATCAAATCATATTGGTCGGCAATTTTCTCAATGGCTTCACCCAATCGATATTCACGACGAGGTTTACTGTTGAGAGGAATCTCAATGTTACAGAGTTGGAGGTTGGCTGGAATGAGATCAAGCCCCGGTGCAACTTCAGTGATGGCTTGCTCAATCGGTAGATCGTTGATTAGAACATCATAGATAGTGGGTCTTTCGTGACCATCTAAGACATCCAAGTTAACGGTCAAGTGACCTTGGCCATCAAGATCGATAGCTAGAATTTTGTAACCCATCATCGCAGAACGCATCACGTATTGAGCGGTCAGGGTGGATTTACCTGTTCCCCCT
Organism: Lysobacteraceae bacterium; assembly: GCA_023657465.1. Taxonomy (GTDB): domain Bacteria; phylum Bdellovibrionota; class UBA1018; order UBA1018; family JAGTJX01; genus JAGTJX01. The sequence continues at coordinate 170,023 of JAGTJX010000001.1, read as the reverse complement.
TTAACGTTGTAAAACATTTGCTTCTTGAGCGTCGGTTTTTTGACAGCCAATTCGGTCGCCATAGCGACCGCTTCGATTGGAATTTGCGGTCCTGCTGATACAGCGCCAGTGCCGTTCATTAACATTTCGGTCGCCGCGGCAACCGAGTCAGAAGCACGCAAGTTTCTAAAATAATTTTGCATGCCCTCGAGGGTGATCATTTTACGATCAACATTCCCTACTCTTTTTTTTGTAGTTTGTAGTACTCCGCGATTTTCAAGTGCAGAAATAAAAGATTTTTCGACCTTTGCAATTCTTGAAAACTCATCTGGAGTGAAATACATTTCACTGAATATAGACATTTTATGGATCCTCCTTGATCAAAGGAATCATATCGAGTGTCAGAACATTTGCGCAAGGACATTCTTATTACACGTACTTCCTACCCGACATCATGTCTTCACTCTCACCATCTTGGTTCGTGAAGTCAGTCAGTACGTGTATTCAGAATATATTTATGAGAGCGTTCAGGCGATCGGTATGAAATGCGGTCGCCGTGGCGACCGTTCAAGAATCAAGAGCTTGCGCTTTGATATCTCTTCAGTCCGCTCTTCCAAGCCCAGCGATTAAAAAGTAAGAAACCTAAAAGCACAGTAGCGATGCCTGCGTACTCCTTCATCTCTAATCCCAGAATGAGTGCGCGAGCAGGAACGCTTGCAACAAAAGCAAATGGAAGAAAAGTCATGAGCGTGTATCTAACGATCGCGGGATAGATCACGTCGGGCTTCGTAGCGATTGAAAAGAATTGATAGTAGAGGCGAGACAATGCCCAGCCACGCTCGGTCCAAAAAGTCCAAATCACAAACGCAAACCTTACGAGTGATTGAGTAAGAAGTCCCACTCCTAACCATGCAGTAAGTTCTACCCAATGCCATCCGCCCTTGAATCCCGCCGCATCTGCATAGTGAATACAGACGCCAATTCCCATGGCTAGATTCAATACATTGGTCAGGCTCATCCAGCGAGTCAGAGCAAGAAAGAGCGCGCCTACTGGTTTGGTGAGCATGATGTCGAGCTCGCCTTTGTTGATGAGATCACTAAACATCCAGAAGTTACGCATGAAGAAAATTGAGAAGAGTGCATCCGAAGCGAAGAAAATCCCTAAGAAGAAGTAAACTTGATGAATCGTCCATCCACCTAAGTTGTCGGTATGAGCATAGATCACACTAAAAAGAGAGGCTTCGATCACTATCCAAATCAGATCTACGATGAAGCTAGTGATGAAGTTTGTTCTATAAACTGCTTCCCTCACCCAGTTGTTCTTCACCTGAACCATAAAGATATTGAAGTATTGTTTGAATTCCATAATTCTAGCCACCGATTGAGGCATAGTTTTTAATGCCTCTGCTCCAAGTGAAGTGAACTAAGAACCAGCAGAAGAGCACCCATCCAATGCCTTGAGTGCAGTTCATGAAGAACTCTTCGTGGGACATTTTCCCAAGTGCATATTGAGTAGGGCCATAGACATAGAGATGGAAAGGGAAGATTTTCCAGATCCAAGAATAGTTCTCGGGGAAGAAGTAGAGGGGGACGAGTTCACCTGAGAGGAATTGCACCACTAAGTTCTTCACCATGAGAACTGAGTAAGCCTCTTCCCATTTGAAAGCAGTAGCAGCAAGCGCTGCTCCTAATTGATAGGCGATGATGTTTCCTAGAAAAGCTAAGAACATGGCTCCAAACATTCTCACAATCGTGATCGATGTAAACGCGGAGGCGATGATCCCAATGCACAGGCACATACTCGCAATTAAAAGTTTATAGGAGAGTCCTCTGAAATAAACGAATTCAACTGCGCCTACGGGTCTCAGAAGATACTGAGAAAGAGTTCCGTTTCGGATCATCTCAGCGAGGTCGAAGTCATAATTCCCGCCCCTGACTTGAGAGAACAAGATGCTCACCCAGGTATAGGCAATGAGGTCTGCGTAGGATTGGCCTGCAATGTCGGGTTTGTTGCCATTCTTAAAGAGTGCATACCAAAGAAGTAATTGGATGGCGGCTGGAACAATCGCGCTTGCGAAGAACTCGAGAACAAATTCGCTTTTGTAGGCGAATGTGTCTTTGAAGCCATTGATGATGGCAGCTGATCTCCAGTGCCTAGGTAAGTCAGTGTGACTCATAGACTCGCTTGATGACTTTCTCTAGACTCTGTCCTTCGATGCCAACATCGATGACTTGGTTTTTTTCCATGAGGATCTGGAGAGTGGGTATTACAGATTCTTGTTTAAGACTAAAGATCACAGAGTTTGGATCGGAAGAGACTTCTCCGCCTTCATCACCTGACTGGGTCTCGCCACCTACTTCGATTTGGTCTTCACTGATTCCAGTGAGCTTTGAGAGTTCGGATTGAGTGAGTGGAATTGCAAGTCTAACTCGGAGTTGCTTCTCGCTTTGTTCACTGAGTCCCATAGGGTTTCCGTCGTAGATGATTTCTCCAGACTTCAGAATGATGACTCGCGAACAGAGTCTCTCGATATCGTCCATGTTGTGAGACGTGAGAATGATGGTCGACTTCTCTTTTTGGTTATGAATTTTGAGAAAGTCACGAAGCTTGGCTGCGGCTAGGACATCGAGACCAATAGTGGGCTCATCTAAGAAGATGACCTTAGGCCAGTGGAGGATCGCGCCGATTAATTCCATTTTCATGCGCTCACCCAGGCTCAGTCTTCTGATCTGGGTGTTGAGTAGCTTTTTCACATCAAGCAGCTCAGTCAGTTGTTCGAGTCTCTCGCTGTATACTGTTTTCGGAATTTGATAAATGGACTTGATTAACTCAAACGCATCGACGGCTGGAAGATCCCACCAGAGCTGAGCCTTCTGACCCATGACAAGAGAGATCGACTTTCTGAATTCAATCGTTCTAGAGAAGGGTTCAATACCCATTACTCGAGCAGTCCCCGATGTCGGTGGAATCAGTCCTGAGAGGATCTTCAGTAGCGTCGTCTTGCCTGCTCCATTGGCTCCGATGAGTCCAATAAAAGCGCCCTCTTCAATCGAAAATGAAACTCCCTTTAAGGCATGATGCTCTACGTATTCTGGTTTAATGAGTAAGTTCAGAGCGGCTTTGAACCCCTCTGTTTTTTTCACCGATTTGAAACTACGCTTGAGATCATTGACCTCAATGATCATGAGGTAACGTGAAGAAGCATTTTTGCAACTTCTTCACAATGCTCGGTTTCAGTTCTTACAAACTCACGAGCCATTTCTTCAAGAGCAATGTCTTTACCAGCAGATTTGGCAAGTTGCTTGTAGAGCTCAAGGGTTTCAGATTCAAACTCAAGGCTTTCTTCTAAAATTTTATTTACAGCGTGATCGTCGCTTTCTTCGATTTTCATTGCGACCATCGGAGGATGTCCACCGAGAGAAGTTATTTTTTCTCCAATGATTGTTGCATGTGCCATTGATTCATTGGCTTGAGCGCGGAACCAAGCTTGGATTGGAATGCGGTGGTATCCCATGATCATGAAGGAGTAGTGCATGTAGCGGATGATTCCTGCCATCTCTGCTTGGAAAATTTGGTTTAAGATTTCGAGAACTTTTTTGTTGCCCTTAGTTGCTGACGATTTTTTAGCTGCCATAATTATTTCCTCTGAATTTGATTAATTTTGAGGAAAATATCCTGACTAGGTGCGAGACGCAAGACCAATAAAAAACCCGAATTCGCTTAGCAGCAAACCCGGGTTCTATAAGTTGACTAAATTACTCTTAATCTATTTCTTGTAAACCCATGAGGCAATTACACCTGCCATGATGGCTTGGAACATACCTGCACCTACCCATGACCAGAAGAGTGTCGATGGAAGTGGGGTCACTGCGTAGTTCATGCACATTTGAGAAACGCTGAAGAGTCCCATGAATGCTCCGTAGCGAGCGCCTTCTTGCCAGCCCTTACCTTCGTAACCTTTGGTAAAAATGAATGAGAGGAAGAATGCAGTCAGAAACTCTCCGCTCATCATCCAGCTCATGTACTGACCCATTTCAGCTTCAGGACGCCAGAGACTTGCGGTTTTTTGGTATGCACTCTTCAACCAGAGTTTGTGGATGATGAAGTCAGATAAAAAAATCCAGGCAAACACAGCACCTGCTGTTGGCCAAAAACGTTTCGTATTCACTCGGTTCCAAATTGCAGCAATCATGAGATCCCCTTTCAAAGGTTCAGTTAGTTAGTTAGTTGCTTGTGTTGAAATAGTCTCATGATTTTGACGGAGGTCAAGCTAAAGGGGCTACTGACAGTCGACATATTCTTTCGTCTTCAATTTATTTTTGTATTCATACTTTAAGAAGTCTCTAAATTGATTCGTATAAAGTACAAAGGCTTCGTCAAACTTTTCTTTTTTCCTATATTTGTCTAGTGAGGGTTTTTTAGTTCCATATTTTTTTGACTCTTGAAACTGTTGAAATATTTTTCTGTAATGCTCATCAAAGGTGTCCTTATTCACACGGAAGCCTCCTAGATCAGACGAGTTTTCAAGATCGTAGAGAACAGAGTTTTGAGTAGCGAAGTCTGGATTGTTTTGTGCACAAGAATCTAATGGATGTCCTACTTGATCCATGAAGACTTTCAACCTTTTTGCACCATCAACAGGGATATAATTCACTGTAGCTTCGTCATAAATTTCGACGTTATTGTTTCTTATCCATAGCCAAGGATCGAATGTCTTGTGAGGAGCGATGAGGTGATTACAGGCCATTCCAAGAGTCCAATCAAAGTTACTTTTCTCTTTGTTCCAGATCGACAGTTGTTTTCTGTGTTTAGCGCGTACTTTAATTCCTTGGGGATACTCTACAGGAACACAGATACAAGCTTTGTTGAAATCAACGTCACTTTGTAGCGAATGCTGATGATCCATGCCTTTGATGTAGAGAAAGACCGTATCAAAATTCATTCCTACATCATTGAGCTTCCTAAAATAGCTTACAGACCAATCAAACAGCGCATCTTTTGCATTTTTGTAATTAAGACCATAAGGAGTTGTTTCTTCTAGATTGTGAAGTTTTTTTATAGTTGTGCGATCGAGATCTGTTTTCGCATTAAGAAGTAATCCTTCAACATGTCTCACGAAAGCAATCAGGTTTGCCATTGAAGTTGTTTTCCCGCCCACTACTATTTTTTCGTCGTTACCAATAAGTCGCCTTTTTTTAAAGTCTTCTGAAGCTTGGATTAACTTTGATTGGGCACGGTCTAGAGCCTGAGCCACAATAGCCATTTTGTCATAATTCGATTTCATGAAAGCATCGTTTTTTTGAAATGCGATTTGATGTTGTAATTTACATGCATCAAAGTTTGATGGATCGGTCGCCGCTTGCTGATTACACGATGCAACTTGGTTTTGAAGTTTCTGCAAAACAGTTGAAGCATACTCGGCGGTAATTGAGTTCACGAGTTGGTCCATTTTTTTACGGACAATTGACTCATCGACCTTAAATGAGAATTCATAATGATTGAACTTCGCATCTGACTTCTTGTTCACTTCATGGGAGATATCTTCGAGTAGTAATGAACCTGATTTGGATTCAAATGTTTCAAGATGCTTTCCTTCAGATTCTTTGATTGCTGAGACAGTATTTGAGTAGACGTAGCTAGTCACGTAACTAGCAACTTCTTCCTTCTTCTCTTGAAGTAAGGTTTTCAATGTTTTCATCTCTTCGACAGGGGTAGAGCTCGTGGATGTTGTAACTTTACAGAGGAAGGTGCGGATTCCCTTTGGCGAATTCTTGGAATCGGTTGTTTCAATGCAATCTTTTGAAAGCTGAGCATGAGTGGGATGAATCGATAAAGCAAAGAGGGATAGGGCTAGAACTATCTTTTTCATATCTACTTTTCGGAATTTGCTCAGGAAAGCTTAAAAAATGGCGACGCTGGCAGGACTCGAACCTGCGACCAACGGATTAGAAATCCGTTGCTCTATCCAACTGAGCTACAGCGTCTTGTGTTTGTACTTAACATAAATAGAGAAGAATGGAACTGTGGCTAGGTGCGCTATTAGTCAAAATTCTGACTCTCAAGATAAAACCCCATGTGTCCGAAATGATCTTAGGTATGCCTCTCTACGATTTTTACTGTAAACAGTGCTCATTCAAGTTTGAAACCCTGGTTTCGTCTTCAGAAACCAAGACAGCGGAATGCCCTGAATGTGGCAACGCCCATACGGATAGATTGGTTCCAAAGTTTAGAATCGGTGGTCAAGGCGACTTAAGAGAGAGCACGATGTTTCATGGCTGTCATCTCTCGCACGACATTCAGACTCATGCAGCTGAGGAACATTCACACTCCGGCGGTTGTTGCGGCACTAGCACTTCTAGCGAAACTCCATCTGATGCTACCTAAACTCATCGAAGCTGCCACATTTGCAGGGCAGTCTATTTTGCGGTTTCGCGGTGGTATGGATTTGCAGATACAATTGAAGGCCGATCAATCTCCGCTCACGATCGCTGATCAAACTGCCAACGACATCATTGATAAGGCTTTGAAGAAACTCACCCCTAATATTCCGATTATTTCTGAAGAGTCCACGATCCCAGAATATTCCGTAAGGAAGGACTGGTCACAGTTCTGGTTAGTCGATCCCCTAGATGGAACCAAAGAGTTCATCTCAGGCGGAGATGACTTCACTGTGAATATCGCACTGATTGAAAACGGCGTTCCTATCTTAGGAGTCGTTTACATTCCTGCTACAGACGTTCTCTATTACGGAAGTCGTGAAGGTGGGTCGTTCAAGTGGGATCGCAAAAGTGAAAAAGAACCAAAAAAAATCACATCCACTCCCGTTGACCTTGATCAACCACTCATCGTTGTAGAGAGTAAGTCCCATAAGTCATCAGACATGGATCACTATCTCAGTTCATTTAAAATCAAAGAGCGAATTGAAATTGGAAGCTCGATCAAATTCTGTCTGGTTGCAGAAGGTGCGGCACACATTCATCCAAGATTCACTGCGACGAGTGAATGGGACACGGCTGCAGGTGATGCAATCTACAGGTATTCGGGGGTGTCAAAATCCAGACAATCTCCTCTCGTCTATAACAAAGAAGACCTCCGGAATCCGCATTACATCATCGGAATTTCTTAATTCCTTAAGCTGAACGGCATTCACCCCGATGGACTACTAAGGAAGTAAAAAAATGAATCAGTTAATCAGTATCCTATGTATAGGGACACTGATCCTGGTTGCAGAATTAGGAATTGCCGCAGGGAAAGCGCCTTCGAAATCTAGCGTTGATAGATCAGAAGCTCTAAATGGATCGCAGTCTGGATTAGTAGCCAACCCAATAAGAAAAGTCGTAGTGCACTCAGTGGGCACCAAGCCATTTGATTTGCCCAACGGATCATCCATGGATCTCACTGCGGATCTAGATACGATGTTTGTGACTTCGCTTACGAACAATTCTAGATTAGCCCCAAGCTTAGGTTCTCCAGAAACATCCTGTGACTCACATGTCGAAGTCAGAGCTGCAATTACTACGCTTGAGCTCAACATCGCAGAACTTGGTATCAAAGTGGGTTACAGCCCTAAAGGATCTATCTCTCAATCTGCGAACGTCGGCGGAGAGGTCAAAGTCAAAGGCGGAACCATCGCAATGGACTTCAGTGTCTGGCAATGTGACCAAGGTCATTGTTACGCCGTAGCAGCGTCTACTGTGAACCACACAGTGCTAGGGACAGAGCTTAGTTTCGGAATCAATCTCGGCCAGATCAAGATCGGACCTAACCTCATCTACAACACGGCACTGGGTGGAATGATTCGTAAGATGATGGACAAAGGTGTCGCTGGACTAGCAGCATCTCCACGAACTTCAGTCCTCGCATGGCAAGCGACAGTTGTCTCCGTCAGTCATTCTGATGGAAGCGCGATCATTGATGTTGGGGCGCGAGAGCTCATAGAGCCTAATCAGGATTTAGTTGTGTACACACCTGTGAGTTCAGGTGGATCATGCAGAGTTTACCAATCTGTTGCGTACATTCGAACAGTTCAAGTAGATACGGTTTCTTCCATTGCACAAGTAGAGCAAGTGCTCTCTCCACGAGCCATTGAAGTTGGAGATGTGGTTATGGTTAAGCCGCCTAAAACAAGATAATGATAGCGATCTTATTGATTTCACTTTCGTCTTTTGGTGCTGGGAAGAAGCCAGTGGCTTCTCCTCCTATTCCACTTAGGGGAAAAAAGATTATAGAAATCACAGAGCCTCAATCAGTTGAGATAGAACTCCCTGATTATCAGATCAAAGACTTCGGACAGGATTATTATCTGAGATTGGTTTCGGGACTCATTAAGACAGATCAGTTTGTAGTGTTAAATCAAATCGCAGAAAAGCAAACTGGAGATACAGACGAGTTCGTTTGGAATGGTCCTGTGATACCATCAGCACAGATGCAAGTAGGTCTTAAGGCTATGAGCTTCGTAACTGGATCACGTGGAAGCAGGATGTTTTATGGTTTTGATGAGAAGAATGAAAAACTAGGAATCAAAAACGACTTTCCGGTCAAGCTTAATACTCAAGCTTATCAATACTTCTATGAGTCATTTGCACCCCGAGGAGATACAGAGACTGGATCACTATCGGGATTGGATCTTGGCGAAGGAATAAGCTTAGATGTGATCTTTGCATTCTTAAAAGTGAAGTATGCAACTTACAGAACTAGAATGAAGTTAGATCTTACTTTTGCTTCTCCATCGCGGGGAGAGGCGATCAATCGTACACTGGATATCAAAGCCAAAGGATATTTCTACGACGTTGTAGGAGGTTACTTGGGTTATTATGGTGGTCTCTCGGTTGCCAGACGAGACGCGTGGTTGAAAATATTCAATGAACTTGTCACTCAATCTCAGATTGAAATCACTAAAATGCTAGATTCTATGCCGCTTACAGGCATGTTGAATGAAATTGTAAACACTTCTCGCGGAACTCGATATCTTGTGGGTACAGGACTACATTCTCAAATTCAAAAAGGAGTTCAATACACAAACTCAGATCTCTCCCATGTGTTTGAAGTAGAAAAGTCAGTTTCAAGTGGAGTCATATGTATTCTAAAATCAGGTGACCCAAAAAGTGTACAGAGAAACATGCTTCTCTCTGAATGGAGTCCTGAGGCACTTTCACAAGTTGCATCACTCGCTCAGATGCAGAAAACAGCAAATGCTGAAGTGAATCTCCCAGATCAAAACATCCCGAAGACAAAACTGGGAGATCCTTCGCTTGATAACGAAGATCGACCTAGTTTATGGACGTTAGTGAAAAGATTCTTCACTCTGCCATATAGAATTTTGAGATACTTCGAATACGACCAGAAACTTAAGTCCAAGCAAACAATCTATAATGGAGAGCCACTTGTTGCAGTCATCGATACAGGGCTGAACTATAATAAGAAACAACTTGAAAACCATCTCTGGATATCACCTCTAAAGAACGACTCACGCTATGGATGGGACTTCATCTCTGGAGACTCGCGTCCCTTTGATGATCATTATCATGGCACCGATGTTTCGCTCGCAGCTCTATCACAAATGCAAAACGGAAAGATAATGGCAATCAAAGCATTCAATCCTTGGGGAGTGACGAGTTCGGATCATCTCGTGCGATCAATGAAATTCGCGATCAGTAATGGTGCTCGAGTCGTGCTCACTGCATGGAAAACATTCGTCGACGCTGAAGCATTAAAAGAAATGGAAAAACTAGCTTTTGAAAATGGTGTGACTTGGATCAGGCCAGGAGAAAAAGAATCAGACCATGACGCTGCAATCCGTGCAGGAATCGCAGCACAATCCTTAGCCGAATAGTTTATTCACAGTTTTCATCCTGTAATCAAAAATCTTATTCACATCATCTTTGACCTTCCATCCAGCAATTGCATCACTGATGAAGTGAATGGGAAGTTGAAATCTGACATGATCCTTCATGAGAGTTCCGTTGCCTAATGAGCTAAACTCATGAAGGTGATACCAGAGTTTGTAGGGGCCCTTCAGTTGATTATCGACGAACGATTTGCCATCAACCCATTCTGCAATTTCAGTCTCCCAGTGAATGGGAATGCCATGAAGTTTTAAATCGTACTCGATGAGTTTTCCAGCTTTCATTGGGCCTGAAGATTCTTTTGTGATTTTGAAATTCAAAAAGTCTGGTGTGAGAGTCTCTAGGTTCTTGGCTAAAGAGAAAAACTCAAACACTTCAGGAAGTGGCTTAGGAACCCATTGATAAGTAGTGAGAGTATTGACGATCTTCCCTGTTTTTGGGTGCTTCAAGGGTGCAATGAGGTGATTGAGAGCTAGGTCAAGCTTGGGATAATTGAAGTTAAACTTAAGTTTCCTCAATGCTTCTGGAAACACATTGAGTGATTCCAGAACAATTTGTGACTGTTCTCCCAGCCTGAGCTGTAATGCTTGCTTTGGAATCGGTAACCAATCACGCACACCCATGGACTTGGCGAGAGTGTGACTGAAGTCTCTGTTTCTTGCTGCTTGAGGTGAAACCGCATTGATTGCACCTAGGTAAGATTCATTCCCTACTGCTTCAACGAATACACTGAGGAGATCGTCGACGTGAATCCAGCTCATCCATTGATTTCCAGATCCGATGACTCCGCCAAAGCCATTCTTATAAAGCGGAATGAGCTCACCAAGAGCGCCACCATCTGGTGTGAGGACGACACCGATTCGAATTACACATGAGCGAGTGACATCACGCAGAGGCTTCACGCTGTTCTCCCAATCAAAGCAAACTTGAGAGAGGAAACCTTGTCCAGCGGATGCAGTTTCTCTGAGAGGTTGATCGCCTGAATCACCATAATAACCAATCGCAGAAGTGCTGATGAAGGATTTGATTTTTTTTCCTGATGATATGAGAGAGGAAACGAGATTTTTTGTTCCTACGATTCTTGAGTCGTAGATTGCTTGTTTGCGCTTCTTGCTCCATCTGGCTCCTGAGACAGGTTCTCCGGCGAGGTTGATCACAGAGTCGATCGAATCAAACGTTTGTGGATCGAGAGTCTTTGAGGAGTCCCAGAGGATGAGTTCTGCTGGGAATGGGAGTTCAAGTTTCGCGTGCTCGATGTTTCGTACGAGGGCTTTGATTTTGTGTCCATTGCGGACGAGTTCGATCCCTAGTTTTTTGCCGATTAGTCCTGTGGCGCCTGTCATCAAGATGTTCATAGAGCCCATACTCGGGTAAAAGCCGAGCAAAGTCTACTAGGCTGCGGAGCGGCATTGTTTTTTTGGTCCATAGGCTCAGTTCTTTCTTTTTGGAATGTGACGAGAACGGTAAAACAATCAGCGATGACCCTCTCTAAAGATGATCTAGCGATCAATACCATTCGTGGACTTGCAATCGATGCCATTCAGAAAGCAGACAGCGGTCACCCGGGTCTGCCTCTAGGAGCAGCACCGATGGCGTATGTTCTCTGGAGTCAGTTTCTTAAACACAATCCTAAGAATCCTCAGTGGCTCGACCGAGACAGATTCATTCTCTCTGCTGGCCACGGAAGCATGCTTCTCTATAGTTTGCTTCACTTGTTTGGTTATGATCTTCCACTGGAAGAAGTGAAAAACTTCCGTCAATGGGGATCAAAGACTCCAGGTCATCCAGAGTTCGGCCACACAGCTGGTGTGGAAGCGACGACGGGTCCTCTAGGCCAAGGCGCTGCAAACGCTGTAGGAATGGCAATCGCGGAGAGAAAACTCGCAAACTTATTTAATCGACCTAATTTTGAGATCATCGACCATCACACTTACGCACTTGTGTCTGATGGAGATCTCATGGAAGGCGTGAGTGCTGAGGCTGCATCACTTGCGGGACATTTGAAATTAGGAAAGCTCATCTACCTCTATGATGCAAACGACATTACGCTTGATGGTCCAACTACTCTTGCATTCTCTACTGAGAACGTAGCCAAGCGCTATGAATCCTATGGATGGCATGTCGAGATCGTTAAAAACGGTGACACGGATTATTCCGCAATTTCAAAAGCGATTGTAAATGCAAAGTCTGAGATCGAGAAACCTTCACTCATCATTGTGAAGACGACGATTGGATTCGGATCTCCAAACAAAAAAGGAACTTCAGGCGTTCATGGATCACCTCTTGGCATGGACGAGTTAGCGCTCACGAAGAAAGCATTAGGTCTTAATAGTGATCTGAGCTTCGAAGTATCTGATGCGGCTAAAAAAACATTTTCTGAGTGTATTGAAGCTGCAGCTGCTGAAGAAGATCGATGGAATGAGCTCTATTCTGGATACAAATCTAAGTATCCAGAGTTAGCGAAGTCCCTTGATGATGCTCTGGCTGGTAAGTTTCCTCATGGTTGGGATTCTGAAATTCCGAAGTTTAAGCCTGGTGAAGATCAAGCGACAAGAGCAGCCTCTGGTAAAGTTCTCAATGCAATTGCTAAGAAGATTCCGATATTTTTCGGTGGAGACGCAGATCTTTCAGTATCTACGAGTACAAAAATCATTGAAGGCGGTTCATTCAATGGTCTTACTGGTGAAGGTAGAAACATTCACTACGGTGTACGTGAGCATGCGATGGGATCGATCGCAAACGGAATTGCCTATCATGGTGGATTGAGATCATTCACTGCGACGTTCTTCTGTTTTGCAGATTACATGAGGCCCGCACTGAGATTAGCAGCGATGAATCACTTGCCTGTAGTGTTTGTGTTTACTCACGATTCAATTGGTCTTGGAGAGGATGGCCCCACACATCAACCAGTGGAGCATCTGCTTTCGCTCAGGTCGATGCCGGGATTAGTAACCCTGAGACCTGCAGATCCAAACGAGACGACTCACGCGTGGCGTGTAGCGATGTCTCGTAAGTTCGGACCTACTGCTCTAGTGCTCACGAGACAGAAGACGACAGTGCTTGATCAGTCTGTGATGGGCTCTGCTGAAGGTACCGCTCGTGGTGCTTATGTGCTTTATGAGAAAGATGCTTCGAAGACAGAAGGAATCATCCTGGCGACAGGTTCAGAAGTCTCCATCGCTCTTGCGGGAGCGAAGAAGTTAGAAGCATCCAACAAGTACTACCGAGTGGTGAGTATGCCATCTTGGGAATTGTTCTCGATTCAGTCGAATGATTACCGCGAAAAGGTTCTTCCCAAGAAACTCACGAAGAGAATCTCCATTGAAGCAGGAGTGACTCTGGGTTGGGAAAAATGGATTGGTGATGAAGGTGTTGCAATCGGCGTAGATAAGTATGGAACATCTGCACCTGACAAAATTATTTATGAGAAATACGGACTCACTCCGGATGCCATCGCAAGTACTGCCATGGGTTTGTAGTAGTAGATCATCAAGAGTAGAACCGACACGATCCATTGAGCAATCGGGCTTTTTCTGTATGTTGCTTTATCCATAAAGCACCTCCGAGAAAACTGTTAATACTTATTAATAAAGTTAACTTAATTTAATAAACAAAACAAGTGTAATAATTATACTTAAATATCAATAAGTTATGAGTTTTTTCTAAGTTTTAATGAAGAAACGAGGGTCTTGAAGTGTTTTCTGTCAACTTTATCTACACCTGAATTGAGCTTAGGCAGGCTTTCGCCATTATCTCAAAATTAAGGCCTTGTGAGCACTGAAGTCCTGGCACGTCTCGTGCTTTATAGAGGTCATCGGAGTTCGTTGTTTTGAGCATCAAAGCAAAGAGTTCTAATCCGAGGTTTACTCGGAAAACATTGGTCATGCGACCAGAAAGAGAAGAAGGAAGTTATGAAAAAATTATTGTTTGTTATTGGATTAATCAGTCAATCAACATTGTCGTTTGCTGGTGAGAGGACCTTGGACTGCACTTTTGCTTTTCGTGACTTAAAAAGCATGGAACCTATGCAAGGTGTAAACTCTAAAGAAGGAAACAATATCTTTAAGTTTGAAGACACTGTTAATGATCAAAAAATAAAAATTTTAGAGAGCCAGAATCTCCTTGTAGAGGCTCATGTTTATCATTACCCAGCAAACCCATCTAAAAGCCCTGTGTACTTAACATTAATTGATAAAACTAAAGCCGATTCATCTGGAAAGATGGGGAAATCTTTAATGCACGTTAACTCTGATATTGGAAGCACACTTTCATTAATGTTCAGTGTAGAGGACATTGCGTTTTTATGGGGTGGCTGTGAATATCGCTAAACCCTAAATTTCAGCGCAACGATTGTGCTTAATAGCGAAGGAATAAAATCCAAGGAATGAAGTAAGGAGTATTTTTATGGAAATCAGACCAGTACATGTAGCAAGTGTTCTTGCAATGATCGCAACCGCAGCAATCGTCACCGGTTGCGGTGGTGCGCTTCAACAGCAACCCAACGGGCTCACTTCAGCATCTACGCTAGCTGCGAATCCCTATGCAGCACTATTTAATCTTTCTCCTGATCCTCTTCAGGCGTGTATTCAGCAAGGTGGCAGGTTCGAAGTCCTTCCTTCTGGAGACAGAAAATGTACGATGCAAATCGCTCTCGGCAAACCAAACGTAGGTACAGTGAACGCAGGAGCTTCAGCCAGTATCCTCAATTGGAGCTGGAGTTTTAATCTAGGCTCTAGCACATCACAGTCATATCCAATCAATGTCATGAGCTATCAAGTTCCAGTGCTTGATGGAACGATGACAACTCAACAACTCATGCAATCTGTCCTTCAACCTGTAGTGGTGCTCCCTCGCGATACCTTGTTCAGCACTGTGAAAGGTTCTTGGGGTACTCGTTCAGTGAATGGAATGTATAATTGCAGTTCTGCAGACCTATTAGGAAATCAAACAAACAGATCTGGAGTTATAGCAGGCAATTTAGGATTGAATGCGGGCTTGATCGGAACATTGATGACTGCAGAGAGTGCAACACCCGTAGAAAACTTCATGCTCACTCAAGTTCCTAAGACTGGAAAAGAAATCACAGCTCATACTTTGCTGATTGCAGGACTGAACATCGTACCGAGTTCAACAAACATAAATTGGAAAAATGATTTGTGCATGAACTTACAAGTTCAACAGCTTGAGATCGCACGTTGTGTGAATGCAAACAATCAGACAGTCAAGTGCCCACAATAAAAAAATAGAATACCGCATTTCTTTGCTTGCACTTATGCCAAGAAGACGTAAACTATTTGTATACAGGGAATTGATTTTAGTTCCCTTCAACGGAGGAAAATAAAAATGGCTAAGAAAAAAGCAAAGAAAAAAACTGCAAAAAAGAAGAAGTAGTTTTTACTCTTCGATAAGTTCAAAAGGCCCGAGGCTGAAAAGTTTCGGGCTTTTTACTTTTTGAGGCCTAAATTAAGTTATTTTTTTGAATATTTATTTTCTATTAGAAGTAAAAAGCAATTCCCAGTTCACTCCTGAAATTCCCTAAAGCAATCGATACCGAGTCAGAGTAGCCACCTCCACCTAACGAAGGCAGTAGCGTAGTGATGCTAGGGATGAACAAGTAGCCTAATCCAAAATGTGCGTTGAGATACTCGTTTAGTTCCAGTTCGATGACATAATTGACAGCCCCAGCCCAAGTTGAAGTTTGAACTGCGGAGAATTGATCGTTCCTCGATGGTATTCCAACTGAACCAATGACGGGAGCAAGAATCACTCCCGCAGAGATCTCTAACCATGAATCAACTGGTAAAATCTCTCCCATGGGAACAGTCACTCCACCCATCGCATGGATGTATCTGGCAAAGAGTTTGGTGTCTTGAGAAGTCGTACTTGAAGTGAATGATCCAGAAACCCAATCATATCCACCGTTTAAAATGAGACCAAGAGAATCAGAAAGTTTATAAATTGTAGTAATTCCTAATCCAAAACCATATTTGGTGCTGTTGCTGTCATAGGCGTAATTCGACCAACTCGAAGGAATAGCCATGAAGCCAGAGAACGATGGTCTAAACAGAATTAAGGATTTTTTTTTTGATCAGAAGTGATGTCGGTACTCACTTTGTTGTCTGGATAGAGGACTTTGACTGAATCAACATCAGATTTTTTGATCCACCCGTATCTTTTGCCATAAATTTTGGTGGGAAGTTCGATTTTGTACCAACCACTTCGTGAAGAAGAGCTTGCTTTGAGTGTATTGCCTTTTTTGGCAGAGACAAGCCCATCGCTTTGGTCATCTGGACTTTCATGAATGATGGTTTTCTCAGCTTTTACAATGACTTCTTGTGATGCTTTAGCAGAGTTCAAAAATGAGAATATGAGAGTGATCGCAAGGAGCATGTTCATCTATTTGATTGTGAAACGAGAGTGTTGTCAAGTTGGCTTCTTAATTGCCAAGGAAACGATGGGCCTCCATAAATCCAACCTGAATACACTTGAATACGATCAGCTCCCGCTTGAATTCGCTCAATTGCATGCGCTCCTGACATGATTCCACCTACGGAGATCAGAGTTTTCTTAGTCATGGATCGGGCTTGTTTTAGTCTCTCAAGTGAAGTTTCGGTAAGACAGCTGCCACTCCATCCACCACTTAGGGCTTGACCCTCATGTGTGTATTGACCTGCTAGAGTATTCGTAAGAATGAATCCATCAATCCCCTTGGACTCTAATCCTTGAATGAGATCTGAAAGCGATTCCCCAGAAACCTCAGGTGCGAGTTTCACATAGAGTGGAATAGACTTTTTCCATGAAAGAATGACGTTTTGAGATGCTTGAACGATTGGAAAGAGCGATTCGAGTGTTTGTAGGTCACGAAGACCTACGGTATTGGGTGAGCTCACATTGATGACAGCGTAGTCTACCAGCTCAGCAAATGGCGAGAGGGCGGCGGCGTAATCAAGAGCGGCATCATCGTTACGGGTATTCTTGTTTTTACCGATATTCACGCCCACTTCAAAGCCTTGAGGGAGTGTGGGCTTCACATCGCGCAAGCGTTCAGCAATCATTGTAGCGCCAAGATTATTAAAGCCCATTCGATTGAAGAGTGTTTGATTCGACACCTCTCTGAAGAGTCTTGGTTTATCGTTTCCTGATTGGGGTCTAGGGGTAACAGTGCCTATCTCAGTGAATTGAAATCCGAATGAAGGAAGTGTAGGCAGCCACTCAGCATTCTTATCGAATCCAGCAGCGAGTCCAATTATTGGCGTTGAAGGATGAGGAGCAGTGATTGGGCCACCGACTTTGATCCTCAGGATAGCTCTGCCAAAGACTTGGTAAAAGGACCGAATAAGGAATGTACTCAAATTATGTATGAATTCTGAGTCACAAAGGAAAATGAGGGGTCTAACGAGTTTCCAAGTCATTGAGACGATCGGCGTAAACACTAGCGAGCTTCCTCTCTCAACGACTCCAAGATTCTTTGATAACTATCGTAGCGGAAGAGTTCAGTCGCATTACAGAGTGGATCTACGCCGTCGTGAAGGCAGTTGGTGTTGGAACAAGGAAGTTTCTCAAACTCAGGGAAGTAGTTCTTAAGAGTGATCTCTGTGATTCCTGAGAAGCTAAACGCGCGAACTCCCGGTGTATCAATCCATGCTCCACCATCTGGAATTGTGAGGAGTTGAGAAGAGCTAGTCGTGTGTTTGCCCTTGCCTGTGGATTTATTCACTGAGCCAGTCTTTCCTGAGTAGCTTTCGACTAATTGATTGAGAAGAGAGGTCTTACCCACACCGGAGTGGCCGCAGAATACGACAGCCTTAGATTTGAGTAATGCTTTCAGCTCTTCTAACCCTAAGTGTTTCTTGGCGCTAACGGTGATGCATTGAATGCCAAGAGATTCATAAATTGCCCAAGGCTTCACTTCGGACTTCTTCAGGTCAACTTTGTTGATGCAGAGTAGAGGAGTGATTCCAGACTTGAGTGAGGCGATGAGGAAGCGATCTACCAGTCCAGGTGAGAACTCAGGTTCTGAGAATGAGCTCACGATCACCATAAGATCGAGGTTGGCTGCGATGACATGCTCCAAACCTCCATCACGTCCAGGTGCTACACGAGAGAGTTGATTTCTGCGTTTCGCTACGCCTTCTACGAGACCATCTTTTGTTCCAAAAACTTTTGTTTTCACACGGTCGCCACAACAGAGTGGGGATCTGTCTCTTTGATCAAGATCGCGGCTTTGCCAAAGAGCAGCTCTTCTGTAAGTGCAAAGAGGTGTTTGGCCTGTATTGTCAATTCTGACTTTGATAAATTTTGGGTAAATTTCTAATACGGTCGCGTTCGTTTCTTCGATAGGGATGTGTAACGTCCTAGTGGTGTTGTTCACCTTCTTAGATTTCTTGGATATGAATCTATTTCGCTCTCGATTAGAGAGGTCATCAAACTTTTTTTTCATTCTATCGACACTGATTCTTAGTTATCATAGCATGTGCGACTATGCCTATCTTTAGTAATAGAACTCTAGACCTTAAACGGATCAAAGCTATCGGCTTTGATATGGATTATACGATTGTTCGTTACCATAGCGAACAATCAGAGCAGATGACCTATAAAGAGGTTTTAAAGAAGCTCGTTCTCCAAAAAGGTTACCCTAAGGCGATCGAAAATCTCAAATTCGACTATAAGAGAGCCATCAAAGGTCTGGTGATAGATCGCAAAAATGGCAATCTCCTTAAGCTCAGTCTCTATGGAAAAATCAAAATGGCATTCCATGGAACAAAGCCTCTTGAGTACAAAGCGCAGCTGAAAACCTACCAAGGGATGTACGTCGATCTCAATGATCCTAATTACGAAGTAGTAGATACGAGCTTCTCCATTGCTTACGGAGTTCTGTTTGCTCAACTCGTGGATATCAAAGATTCTAAGAAAACAATTAAGCTTCCCGCATACGAAGTCATGGAGAGTGACATTCTTGAGATGGTCGATCTCAGTCACCGTGATGGAAGCTTAAAACGTAAAATCGCAGAGAACATTGAGAAGTACATCATTCAAGACCCTGAGTGTGTTCAGGTATTAGAGCGCTTGAGATCCGACGGCAAAATTCTCATGCTCATCACAAACTCTGACTTCTATTACACAAAACTCCTCATGGAGCACACGATCAATCCATTTCTGAAGAAGTACAAGCACTGGACTGAGCTCTTCAACTTCACGATTACTTCTTCGTCTAAGCCTAGATTCTTCACAGATAAGCTTTCGTTCTTAAAAGTAGATCCGAAGACTGGCCTCATGAGTAACTTCGATGGGAAACTCACTGAAGGTGTTTATCAGGGTGGATCTGCGAAGAATCTACAGACTGCATTAGGTCTCACGGGTGAAGACATCCTCTATCTAGGTGATCATATTTACGGTGATATCGTGACCCTGAAGAAGGCATGTAACTGGAGAACGGCTCTCGTGATTGAAGAGTTAGATAAGGAAATCGAATGCATCAAGAAGTCTCAGAAGACTCAAGAAATTCTAGATTTCATGATGGAAGAGAAGTCTAAGCTCGAAGATGCTCTAGATGAGATCAACCTCAAAACAAAGATCGAGAAAAAAGACAAAGAACAAATCGGTCAACTCATTACAAAGATTGAGACCTTGAACGCAAGAGTCTCTGCACACATTCAGAAATTCAAAAAGTATTTCAATCCTCATTGGGGAGAAATTATGCGTGCGGGTAATGAAGAGTCTCGCTACGCGGGTCAAGTCGAGAAGTACGCTTGTATATATATGGCTAAGATTTCAGACTTTTCTCAGTACTCATCAAAGCGCTACTTCAGGCCTGTGAAGCGCTTACTCCCTCACGAAGTTTAGAAAAGTTTCTTAAGTAGATCGGGATCAACTTCGTTAGGTAGAGTGACTTTGAGTTTAGACTCAGCTTTCATTGCTCGTACGATTGCAAAACGAGCCCCACTGTTTCTTCCCCAGCTTCTCCTGGCGATCCCATTGTTCACATCCCAATGAAGCATGGACTTGAGTGCTTGAGAGGATCGCTCACTTCCATCGATGACTAAACCAAAACCACCGTTGATCACTTCACCCCACCCTACTCCGCCTCCATTATGGAGAGAGACCCAAGTGGCCCCTCGGAATGAATCACCAGCGAAATTCTGAACAGCCATGTCTGCAGTGAACTGTGAACCGTCAGTAATGTTGGAAGTCTCTCGATAAGGAGAATCAGTCCCACTCACATCATGATGATCACGACCGAGAACGATGGGAGCTGTGATAGTGCAGTCTTTGATTGCTTTATTGAAGGCTTCGGCGATTTCTATTCTACCCTGAGCATCGGCATAGAGGATTCTAGCTTGAGATCCGACAACAAGTTTGTTCGATTTAGCATTTTTGATCCAATCGATGTTGTCGCTGAGCTGTCCTTTGATTTCAGAAGGTGCAGTCGCTTTGATTTTTTCTAAAACGTCTATTGCGATTTGGTCGGTAGTTTCGAGATCTTTTTCTGATCCGCTCGTACACACCCATCTGAAAGGGCCAAAACCATAATCAAAACACAGAGGTCCTAAGATGTCCTGAACGTAAGAGGGATAGGTGAATGTTTTCCCGTCTTTTCTAAGGCAGGCTGCTCCCGCTCGTGAAGACTCTAATAGGAACGCGTTTCCATAATCGAAGAAGTACATTCCATTTTTCGTAAGTTGGTTGATCGCCTTGATTTGTCTCTTCAGTGAAGTTTGAACGAGTGACTTGAACTTCTTAGGCTCTTTGCTCATCAGCTTCTGTGATTGAGAGAATGTAGCGCCTACAGGATAGTATCCACCAGACCAAGGATTGTGCAGAGATGTTTGATCGGATCCGATATCAATTTTGATTTTCTCTCGAGCCAAGTATTCCCAGAGATCGACAATATTACCTTGGTAGGCAAGGGAGATAGCCTCACCCTTTTTGCGTGCCTCCAACATGCGAAGAGTGATGGACTCACAATCAGTGAATACTTCATTCACCCAGCCTTGTTCATGACGCTTCTTGGTAGCTGCAGGATTGATCTCTGCGATGACTCCTACACCTCCAGCGATGACTGCAGCTTTGGCTTGAGCTCCACTCATTCCTCCTAGGCCTGAGGAGACAAAAATTTTCCCTTTTAGTGTTTCTTCAGGAGATTTTCTTCTTGCAGCATTCTGTAACGTAATGGTTGTGCCGTGAACAATCCCTTGAGGACCTATGTACATATAAGAGCCAGCAGTCATCTGGCCATACTGAGTGACTCCAAGAGCGTTGAACTTTTCCCAGTCATCAGGCTTGGAGTAATTAGGAATCATCATTCCGTTTGTCACGACGACTCGCGGAGAATCCTTGTGTGAGGGGAATAGTCCGAGTGGATGACCTGAATACATGACTAAAGTTTGATCGTCACTCATCTCTGATAGGTATTTCATCGTGAGATTGTATTGTGCCCAGTTTTGGAAGACAGACCCGTTACCACCGTAAGTGATGAGCTCATCTGGATGTTGAGCAACTTTTGGATCTAAATTGTTCTGGATCATGAGCATGATTGCTGCAGCTTGCTTTGATTTGGCTTTATACTCTGAAATAGGGCGAGCGTAGATCGGTTCTTTGGGTTTGAAGCGATACATGTAGATACGGCCTCTCTCTTTAAGTTCCTTTAAAAACTCCGGAGCGAGCTCTTGATGGTATTTTTTATCGAAGTATCTCAGGGCATTTTTTAGAGCTAATTTCTTTTCTTCTTTGTTGAGAATGTCTTTACGTTTAGGTGCTGAGTTGGTTTTAAGATGGGTCATGTGATTCGTTTCGCCTGTCTGTAGCAGAATAGAATTGCAGTGAAGGCAGTTAGGATTTCTACCCCTTGTCCCCAACGGGTACTATTCCAAGCCAAATTAAAATAACCTCCGAAGAGGCCCACTCTCATGGGGTAAAAAATAGAAAGATAAACTACTGAAGGTATAAGTCCATAAAACAAAGCTCGTCTCCAACCCGCTGTGATTTCCTTCCACATGAGTATGATCGTGAAAACAATCAGAGAGAAAATAGCGCTGATGTATCTTGGTCCTGGAGATGAACCGCTCTCCCAGCTTCCGAAGCTTGCGTTCATGATCATAAGTGCAGCTAATCCGCCGATGGAGAATACAACCACTGCGCGCTTATTGCGTTCGATAGCAAAGCTACTCCAATAGAGGCTTAACCAAGTGAGGAAAACCAAAACCCAAGGCTGAGTCTTAAGTAATCCCCTTCTGTCACCAAATAAGAGTTCGAGTAAAACATTGAAGCTAGGAAGTGGAGCAAAGATTCCGCCGATGTTGTTTTGGACGTTAGTCATGTCTAAGAACATGGGGTTTTGATACTTAGGTGCGATATTGAAGGCGCTGCCAAAACAAACCTGATGATAATAGATCCAGAAGATTCCTGGAATGATGCCACCTAGGGCGATGTCTCTAAAAGTCTTGATCAGTTTTTTGTTATCAATACGAATGAAAATAGAAATGATGAGAGGAATGAGCAGCATCGGGCTACCGTAGTCTGAAAGAACAGAAAGTCCAAAGAAGAGTCCAAGTAGTTTAAAGCTTCCTCTATAAAGAGTAATTCCAGCGCCTAGAGTGACTATCGCAGTTACTCCATGACCGCCCCAATTCGTATAGAAAAACGCAGCGGTGTTCCCAATAAAAATCATCGTAGCTAAAGTGTTCCTCTCCAGTGGAGTGAATCCTTCACGCATGTATTTTCTGTCGATCCAGAGAACAAGAAGGATCAGAGGTATGATTTGAAGGATGACTGCAAGAATCATCATGTAAATCCACTGCTTCTTGTATCTGAAATCGTTTCTACTAGCAGTATCTGTGCCAGGATTCAGGAACTTGTCAGTGAGGTAGTAAACTGGAAACCCAATGAACATGGGGCCAGGAGCTTTGTTGGAATAATACTTGCCATCAGGAGTACGTGACCAATCATGCATCCATTCAACTGGGTGAATGTACGGAGTGACTTCAAACGAATGATACTCTGTCATTGCAGCCATCGTCATGAGCCGAGATGCTGTATTACTTGGATTTTGGAATAGGATGGCTAAGAAGAGAAATAATCCAATTGCAGGGCTTAGCGTTTTTGCGCGACTAAAATTAAACAATTGGTGCTGTCCTTTCCACCTTTTTTCCAGGAGCGAGTGAGTCTCTCAAACCAAGAGAGTATCCTTATCGGAAAGAAGTATCTTGGGCCCTTCAATTGGCTGAAATACTGCCTATTTAATTTGATCACTGTAATCACATCGAAACCATTTTGATCGAAGAGTTTTCGGAGTTCTTGGACTGTGAAGAGGAACAAGTGATCACCCCAGTGGAATTGTTTGGGGAAGAGTTCTTCAATGTTCGTAACTTGTTTGTAAGTAGGGAGTGGGGAATTAAACTCAGCTCCATTTGGAGTAGTGAGAACAGTAATTCCACCTGATTTTAAATTTCTAGCAATTGAAGAGAGAAGCTGATGAGGAAAAGCACAGTGTTCGATGATTACTCCAGCGAGAATACAATCAAACTTCTCAGGAGATTGAAACTCCATGAGATTAGCTTGAAGAGTTTTGAATGAGCCTTTCTCATGTTTCATTTTAGCGTAATTTAAGAATTCTTCTTTTAGATCTACTGCTGTGACTTCAAAACCTTTTTCGGCTAATAGAAGCCCAAAGTTTCCTTGAGCACAAGCGAAGTCAGCAACTTTCTTGCCTGGTGAGTGTTTCTCTACAAGGTGGATCACTTCTTCAAGTCGAATCATATGAGCCATGGCAGATTCTTTTCTGCGGTTGGGATTGTAGAGATGTCGCTCGTCGTCACCCCAACAGAGATCGCGCTGAAAATCGCCGTTTATTTCAGAAAGTGGAACTCTGAGCATGCACTCAGTCATAGCAAATTCTATCGCGGTTGCAAGTAGCAGCCTTAGTGAGCTAGCTTAAAAGGCATGAATCAACTGGATAGGGTATCTACATATTCAGGTCTGCTCGTAAGCGCTGAAGTGGGTCTAGGTGCGTGGATTCATGCGTTAGGCTTGCCGCTCGGTGGGCAATTGCTTTCACTGAATCAAGGATTCTTGCTTTCGTTTGCTGCGAGGAACCTCTCAAGAGGTGATTCATGTGATGCAGCTTATGGAGTATCTACCGTAGCTGCTGTTTTAAAAAGTCTTTCACCCTTGGGGAAGAGACTCACTCCGATGCTTGCCATTTGGGTACAGGGAGTTTTGTTTTCCTTAGGAGTTTTTCTGGGTGGAGCAGGACTTTTTGGGGTTTCTCTAGGAATGGTTCTTCTCTCTACATGGTCATTCATTCAGCCGATTCTTTTAGCTATGTTGATTTTTGGAGTAGATCCACTGGTTGAATGGACAAAACTTTTTCCGCAGTTTTCTCAGTCGATCATTTGGATTATTCTCGCGTTTGTTGTTTTAAAATGCTTAATAGCAGTCGTCGTTGCATGGCTTGCACTTAAACTCCCTGAACAGAAGATCAATCAATTCTTGAGCTCGCTCTCGACTTGGAGAATCAAGAAAAAATATTCAAAAGTGAAATGGGTTTGGATTTTAGGATCGTTCACGATGGGACTTGCTCTATTCTTCATTCATGGAGAATCAAATGTTCAGTACTTCGTAAAGTTTGTGATGAGACCTCTTGCTATGAGTTTATTTCTCTTCTGGGGTACGGGTTGGCTATTGAGCAGAGTAGACTTCGAGAAACTGCTTCAACGCTTTCCATTCATCAGTGCAGCATTGTCTCGAGTGAAACGTGATCTCACTTCAAGCAATTGAGCTGTTACACTAATCGCAATTTCTTCTGGTGTGTTTTCTCCAATGGGAAGGCCAATCGGAGTTTCAAGTTTGTTAACTTGCTCCAGAGAGATTCCTAGTTCAAGAAGATCTTTCTTGAGCCTAATCGCTTTCACGCTACTGCCCATGCATCCCACGAATGGAGCATGTGGGTGATGTTTGAAAATAGAATGGAGAACAGGAAGATCAGTTGCATGGCCCTGAGTCATCACTACAAAAAAAGTATTTTTAGGGAGTCTTGCTATTGAATCATCTGCGTTAGCTTCAACATGAGAAGATAGCTTAGGTGACTGAGGGAATTTACCAACCCATTCAGATCTCGAGTCATAGCAAGTGAGAGTGCAATCCAAGTTGATGAGGGTTCGAGAGAGAGCCTGAGCGACATGTCCTGCTCCGAAGAGCGCGATGTTCCAGTTAGAGACACCATAAGTTTCAAAAGTAATTGAAACCTTCCCGCCACAGGTCATCCCCACATCGGTTTGAAGATTCCATGTTTTCACTGAGAAGCGTTTCAAGTCAGTTTGCTCGAGAAGGTTTTGAGCTTCTTTAATGGTCTTAGCTTCAAGCTTTCCTCCACCAATAGTGCCTGAGATTGCACCGGACTTCTCAATGATCATTTTAGCGCCAGTTTCTTGAGGAGCTCCACCAATGACTTCTATAAGAGTCGCTATGACGAAGGGTTGAGAGCTTTCATTCAATTCTTGTGCTCTTGTGAGGATAAGATTCATTTATTTGCTCCCACAGTTTTAAAAAGATCAGGTTGAATAGCTCTGAGACAAACTTCAGCGGTAGCAGGAAGTTGGATTGATGGATACTTCTTCTCGTATTCTGGTAGGTGAGAGATCGCATCATTTACTGCAGTCCACACACCAATTGATAAGAGAAGTGGCGGCTCTCCTACAGCCTTAGTGCCACGTACGTTCTTGTCGTTACCTAAGTTTTCAAGCAGATTCACATTAAACTCTCTTGGAGTATCCTGAATGTTGGGGATTTTGTAAGTGCTAGGAGAATGAGAGAGGAGTTTCCCTTTTGAATCGTAGTAAAGATTCTCTGTAGTGACCCATCCGGCTCCTTGAATGAATCCTCCAGTGACTTGCCCAAGATCCAATCCTTTGTTAATAGGACGACCTAAATCCATCAGGATATCGGTTCTTAAGATCTTTACTTCGCCATTAATTGGACTCACAGAGACCTCGTTCACGGCAGTTCCATTGGTAAAATAAAGGAAGGCTTGTCCCTTACCTGTGAGTTTGTTGAAACCCAAATCTGCAACACGATAGAAACCGTAATCAGAGAGTGAAACCCGGTTAAGATAAGCTTCATTAATGAGTGATTCGAAGCTGATTGATTTTTTGGTCTTTGAATCGGTTACTTTGCCATTTTTAAATTCAATTCCGAATGTATCTACCTCTTTGTTTGGATTCGTTTGATGGGGTAGTTCGGTTACTTCTACTTCAGCTTGGGTTCCTAATCCGCCTGTCTTAGATGCATAGAGAGCGGGGTCAGTTACAAATAAGTTTCTGGCAACTTGAGCAAGTCTGAATTTGATTTTGTTTGTTGCAATGACAGCGGCTGATCCATTCAGATCAGTGCCTGCAGATGCAGCAGTGGGAGATGTGTTTGCGTTTTTGTCAGTGCGAGTAGGCATCACGCGTGTATTTAAGATTGAGATGCCAAGAGCCTCGGATACAAGTTGAGCGATACGAGTATTCACTCCCTGCCCCATCTCGGTAGCGCCAGTCGAAACCTGGACGGTGCCATCTCTATGAATCAGTACAAGAGCATTGCCTTGGTTCAGAAAACGAGTGGTGAAGGAAATTCCAAACTTGACCGCTGTGAGTGAGAGCCCAAGAAGTGGCTCGTTCCATTTTCTATTGGAGTTATGAGCCTTGATTATTTTTCTTCTATTCCAATAATCGGAATCAGTTTCTAGTTTATCGAATAGTTCTGGGAGGACGTTGTTTTCTACAGGTTGTCCATAGTGTGTGACGTTGTTGTTGCCTTGATAGACGTTGGTCTTCCTAATTTCTAGCGGATCTTTGTCTAAGTGCTTCGCAATTTGTTCTATTATTTTTTCAATCGTAGCCACAGCCTGAGGTCCACCAAATCCTCTGAAAGCAGTGTGGGGATGGAAATGCGTCTTGCAAACTCTGCCCTGAATCAACATGTTGGGAATGAAGTATGCGTTGTCGCAGTGGAGCATTGCTCGTTCCATGATCGCGGTTGAGAGATCGGCGTAAGCTCCGCCATCAGAACGGAGTTTTACTTTGAGAGCGACGATTTTCCCATCACGGTTGAAGCCTGCGACGTATTCATTTTGGAACGGATTGCGCTTCCCTGTCATGATCATGTCATCGTCTTTAGTTAGAATGAGTCGGGCGGGACGTTTGAGTTTATGAGCTACAAGAGAAGCAAACGCTGCAAAAGGAGCAGCTTGAGATTCTTTGCCGCCGAAAGCTCCTCCAATACGTTTGACAATACAAACAACATCTTTTGAATCTAGCCCCAGTGCGTGAGCGACAATGTGTTGAACTTCTACCGAGTGTTGAGAAGAAGAGTGAATTTCGATTTGGTTGTCTTCCAGAGGATAAGCAACGGCAGCTTGACTCTCTAAGTAGAAGTGATCCGCACCTCTGATGACGACAGATCCAGAAATAAGATGATCGCACTTCTGAAGTGCAGCTTCGCAATCACCAGATTGAATGGTTCTCTCATCACCAATATAAGAGTTTGCTTTGATAGCGTCATCAATGGAGAGAATGGGCTTGAGTGGTTGGTACTTGATGGTGACTAACTTCTTAAGAGCCTCGACTGAGAATCGGTCACGAGAAGCAATGAGGACTACGGGTTCGCCTACAAACTGTACAATCTCTTCAGCAATTAGCGGTTGATCTTGGAAGATAGAACCCCACTTGTTGTGAGAGAGATCTTTGTAGGTAAAGAGAGTAATGAAGTCTGGGTGTTTCTCCAGTTTTGATGAATCAATAGAAAGAATCTTAGCGTGAGGTTCAGTACTGAATACGACTCCTATGAAAACTTCATCAAAGTGAGCTGCTCTGTCATCGATGTACTCGCTTGTTCCACTCACATGGGTATGAGCAGAGTCATGTGGAATCTTCACTGTAACTTCCTCACTTGGTCGAGATAGTCTCTTAAGAATTGATGACCCAGTACTCTTCTAAACTCAGACGATCCCCTGAGATCTGATAGAGGACTAATGTCTTTCTGAAGAGTGTCGAGTAGTTCTTGTTTGTTGAAATCTACTAGAGATTGAGAGTTCAATGCTTTTTCTGTTTTTAAGGCGCGAATGGGTGTGGCACCTACTCCACCAAACGCTAAACGAGAAGTGTTCGCACTCTTCTTCGAAGAGTTCATTGAAACCCAAAATGCAGCATTCACTGCAGAAATGTCTAAGTCCTTACGCTGAGATGACTTATAGAGTTTCACAAAGTCGGACTTGCCTGGGATAGAAAACTCAATGTGGGTGATCCATTCGTTTTTCTTCAGTGAGAGTTGTCTGTATCCAGTCCAAAGTTTATCAATGGAGATGGACCGTTTGCCACCAGAACTTGCTACGAATACTGTGGTCTCAGATACAAGTAGGAAAGGTAACGTGTCTCCTATCGGCGATGCATTTGCTAGATTCCCTACAATCGAAGCCATGTTTTTGATCTGTGGAGACGCAAAAATATCTAAGAAAGATGAGAAGTCCTTAGACTCAGTTTCCAGTTTTCTTCGTAAAGTTGAAAGACTCACACGAGCTCCGATTCGTACTCGATTCTTCTTAATTGAGATTTCGTGAAGTTCTCTCACTAGATGAAGATCAATCACGATTTCTGGTAAGGTTTTTCCTTTATTAATTTGGACTCCAAGGTCTGTGCCGCCAGAGAGAATCCTCGATCCAGGATACTTTTTGAGAAGTTTGGATACTTCAGAAACGCTTGTGGGTGAAAACCATTTTCGACCATTAGCTGTGAGCTCAATAGGAGACTTCTTGGAAAGATGCAGCGCCTTCTCTGATTCATTTGTGATGAATCGTTTGCTGATAGACGAATAAGATTTGAGATCAATTCCTACTCCTGCATCAATAATGGGCTGATATCCGGTGCAACGACAGAGATTACCGGTAAGAGCGTTCTTCACATCTTGCACACTTAAACTTTTGCAACCTTCCTTACATTTCTTCTCAGCAAGTCCTGTGAGTGCTACAACAAACCCAGGCGTGCAGAATCCACATTGACCCCCGTTACATTCGATCATTTGCTTTTGGATTGGAGAAAGTGTTTCATTCTCTACTAGCGCATCGACAGTGATGAGATGATATCCGTCTAAGATTCCTACAGTAGCAATACAGGAATTGATTGGTTCCAAAGCCTCACTACTTCCTGATGTGCCTCTGAGCACAGAGCAAGCACCACAATCTCCTTCGGCACAGACAATTTTAGTTCCAGTGAGACGAGCGCGTACTCTCAAGTAGTCAGCAAGAGGCAGAAACACATCCGAACCACGAACTTCATAGGGTTTTCCGTTGAGGTAGAAGAATACATAATCACGAGACTTCATGATGAGCGTACTCCGATGATTTTGAATTGATTGACATCGACTAATCCTTTGTCAGTGAGTTTGAGTGATGGAATCACAGGAAGACTTAAGAACGCGAGCTGTAGGAAAGGCTCATCGTATTCGCAACCAATCGCGTGACTTGCTTTTCTTAAGTGCACCAATTTCTTCTCAATTGCCTTTGGGGTTTCAGTGCTCATGAGACCTCCAAAAGGAAGTGGAAGAATCGATGTGACAACACCGCGATCGACTACACAGAATCCTCCACCAGATTCTCTCAGCGCTCTTGTCGCTATATTCATATCACTTTCAGATTTTCCAACAACGATGAGGTTGTGGCTATCGTGTCCTACGCTTGAAGCGATTGCTCCGCGGAATTTGGAGCCGAATCCATAGGCATAAGCATTTGCAGGTTTCTGGCCATTGCCATAGCGTTCAATGACAGAGAGTTTGGCTACTCCTTGATCACTACTATTCATCACAAGGTGATCTGTGAGAATTTGCCCAACTCGGACACCGATTGTGTTTACTTGGCCTGTAGGTGCTATGAAATCCGAATCCTCAGTTTCCAGAGCTCTAATCGTGTTTTCAAAATTTTTTTGCTTTGAACCGATAAAAGGAAGGTCCTTCACATCAACACCAGATTTCCACACTCGAAGAACAGAGCACTTCTTGGCATCGCCCAGCATCACCAGATCAGCTCTATAACCTGGCGCGATTGCTCCTACTCGTCTCAGCCCATAGTGCTTGGCTACACTCCACGAAGCAGCACGGTATGCGATTTCTGGCTTAACACCGGATTTGATCGCACCACGAATGAGGTGATCGATGTGGCCCTCTCTAGCGATATCTAGAGGATTACGATCATCCGTGCAGAATCCAATACTTGTTGAAGTTTCAATGGTGAGAAGGGGTGCCAGAGCTTCGAGATCTTTTGCGACACTACCTTCTCTGATCCAGCAAGAGAGTCCCTTGGAAAGTTTCTCTGATGCTTCTTTTAGTGATGAAGACTCATGACAGCTACTAATTCCAGCGGTGGCATAGGCAGAGAGTTCTCTTCCTTGAAGCAGGGGCGCGTGTCCATCGATCATTCGATCTTGGAAGTGTTCTAGCTTCTCATGAACGATAGGATCATTGTGAATGACGCCCGGCATGTTCATCATTTCAGCTAATCCCAAAACTTTTTCATGATTTTTAAATTGTTCGAGTGCTGCAGACTCGATGACTCCAGCCCCGTTAGTCTCAAGCCCTGGATGAGAAGCGGGAACGCACGAACTCAGCATGACTCTTAAATCTAAAGACAGACTCTCTGCAGCCGAAACAAAATACTCCAGTCCTTTCACTCCAATCACATTGGTGATTTCGTGAGGATCGCAGATGGCTGTGGTGGTTCCGTGTGGGAGTACTACAGATTCAAAATCTCCGGGGGCCATCAGTGAGCTTTCGACGTGAACGTGTGCATCGATGAAGCCTGGTACTAGGAATTTTCCTTTAGCAGAGACCACTCTTTTAGATTTGAGTCCAGACTCCACGCCGACAATGTATCCATCTTTAATGGAGATATCGCCCACGCGCCATTTACACTGGAAGACGTCTAAGAAGCGTACATCCTTAATGATGAGATCACAGGGTGATCGTCCCATTGCGGCATCAATGAGGGTGCTCAGCTTTTGCATCCGTCAAACTTACAGTAATTTGGCTAATAATAAAGCATTATGCTATGTATTAAGAGGAATGGTGATCATTTACTTACTCTGTTTAAGCGCGTTTGCAGTGCCAAAACAAGAACAACTAGCTGGCAAAATAGTTCCTTCAGTCCAAGCTTTTTTTAAAAAGTCTGGAGCGACAGCAGCATCTATTGCCATTTTCTCGAAAGACTCTTGGGTGTTTGAAGGTGCATACGGATCGGCTAATGCTACCAGTCGTTATGACATGGCATCACTCACAAAACCTCTTTCTACGACGCTCGCTGTACTTTGGTTAATAGATCAAGGCCATGGGAAGCTTAACGAACCCATCTCAGAAACCATCCCAGGAATCAAAAAATGTCTCTACACTTATGACCGCTTCCCTGAACATGCCAAGAAGTTGAAATGGAAGGCACCTCCTCCGACTGATCCAGAAGTATGTGCAAAAAAATCCGAAATCACTGTCGAGCAGATCATGCGACATCGATCAGGTTTTAGAGATTATGTTCCTCTTGAAGGTGTGGCGGTTGCAGCTCCAGAAATGGGTGTGGATCCGATAGATTTGTTTACTGAGTCTCCTATTCTGTCTCAACCTGGAGCAGTATTCCAATACGCTGACATCAACTTTATTATTCTTCAGAGATGGATACAGGCTAAACTGAATCAGCGTGGAAAAACATTTCAAGGTCTTATGAAGACTGTGCTATTTCCTGCTCTCTCTCTCAATGAGTCAGACTTCTTCTCTCAGTCAATAGACCCATCAGTGATTCCATTTGTACCCACACTCAAAGACGTCAAACTGGGTCATGTCCACGACCCTTTTTCCTATGCTCTAGCACAAAATGGAGATGGCCACGCAGGCTTGTTTAGTTCTCTCGGTGATATCAAGAAGATTGCTCAGTTCTGGCTTGAGGGTGGCCAATCCCAATCTCCACTGAAGTCAGAAACCATTCAGCTTGCAACTAGTGACACTGATGATCACTTGCCAGGAGCGAGGCGAGGATTGGGTTGGGATATTGATTCTCAGCCATACTCGATTTTCGTAAGAGGCCCGATTCAGGGTGGATTCGGTCACACGGGTTACACTGGAACTTCGATTTGGATTGAACCCAAATCAAAACTGATTGCGATTGTTCTCACAAACAGAACCTACTTAAAAGCCGATGCAAAATCTGTGGGTGCTACCAATGATCTCAGACAATATATTGCTACTTTAGGCTGGGAACTCAGCTCTCAAAAATAAACTCTAATTATTTATTACTTAAACTCGATTTTACTGGAGTCATTCCAGAGAAGTACTCGTTGATTTCCTCATCGGTCATATCTTTACCGTTCAGTTTATACTTTGCAGTCATTGAGTTTGCGCCACCTGTATAATCAGCAGCGAGTTCCACTGCGAAGTTCTTGAATTCCATACTTAAGTCTGCGTTGCCTGTAGCGCGAATTTTTTCATCCAAGTTGCCTGTAAGTAGATTCGTTTCACTTGTGTTTTTAAAGCTCACCCCAACGGATCCAATTTTTTGCGAGCGAATCGTTCCTGAGCCTTCCATTCTAGAGCTGTACGAGTTTTTAATTGGAGTCGCGATATTAAATTTAAAGGAGAGATCGACCAAATCAATGTCAGAGAATTCTTTGAATTCTTGGCTCAATGCTTGGAAGTTGATATCAAAAGTTGAATCGGTAGCCGTGATGACTTTAAATGCAATTTTTGCGTAAACAGGACAGTCCTTCTTAGGATCAGTAAAGTTGAATGCATTGGATGGTCCTGAGAACTCAGTGAGTGAGCCCAAAGCGGTATGGATTGAAATAACTTTGCAGCGGCCTTCTTTGACAGCTAGCTTGAGAATGTCGGTCATCTTTAATGTTTTTTCGTTCAGCGTGAGATCATTGGATTGGGAAAAGAAAGTAAGTCCTGGGTTTGAAATGCTTCGTCCTCCAGCGAGGTTAGGAGCGTGACCGCCAGTGCTCACTCCATTCGCTTCAGTTGAGGAGTTGAGGCTTGAGGCACTAGAGGTGAATTCTTTGAGCGTACTTATTTGAAGATCATTGAGGTCTTCAGTGGTTTTTCCACAACCTGCAGTGATTACTGAAACAGCCAAAATAGCGAATATTTGTTTGAACATGAATTCTCCCCTAAGTGTCTTTAAAGAGTAACTTTGGGATAAGAAAAATCAAGTATTGATTAAAAATGGTGGTTTGGTCAACCGTCTAGCCCCACCTTTATCAGCTACAGGAGTTTATTTATCTTTTTGCGCTGTACGAAACGAGACGGAACAAGTTTTGTCCATCCCACTCAAGTGAGAGTAATTGACTTACAGAAGGAACGCCTTTTCCTAAAATAAATTCAACCCGTGTACTCAAGTCAAAAAATCCACCAAAGTTTCCACCTGGAATAACGAGAGTGATAATCAATGCATCGATGTTTTGACCGTTGTCGAGCTCGAATTTTGTATGAGCAATTTTCTCAAGTTCATATGTATTCTTAGTTACTTGTCCGTTAATTTCTTGTTTTGAGTTTGAATCGTTCAACGTGATGAGCATCATGTTGCCTTTGAATTGATCAAATTCCTTACGTGTAAATTTTTTCTTTTTTTGTCCAGTAATCACTACGAAGTTCTTTTTTACTTTTTGTACTTTTCCTGTTGCAGTTGTTGATCCCATCATTTCCAGGGTCATGCTGTCGCCCTTTTTAAAAGCAGTATCGAAATTCTGTGTTCCTAAAAATGCTTCGATTTTTGGAAGGAGACCTTGTTTGTCGATCAATCTAAAGTTTTGTTCTTGAGCTTGAACTGAGGAGTTGAAAGAAAGTAAGCCTAATAACGCAATGATTGTTTTCATAGAGTGGTCTTACCATATAACATTTTAAGTGTAGTTATTTTTAAGAATTGAAGAATAGTGGGTAGGGACGGCAACGCACTGCCTGCAAACAAAGATAAACGGCTGTGATTGCTTGGAAAATCATTCAAAGCAAGACTCTTTGTCGGTTAAAAGCGTTAAAATCGATTTGGGGAATTTAAGGTTCACGCATGTATATATCAGATCTCTAGGCATGCCAGGTGTAAGTCGTGAATCTGATGTTGCCAAATATAGCAACTTTTGATATTCTGGTTCTGTGACTAAGCGGAAAGAGTAAGCAGTTCGACTGACGGTCAATAAAAGGAAGATTTCCAAAGTTATTATTGATCCTCATTACGAGTTAAGCACTCCAACTCGATCAACGATGAGTTGATTTTAGAGTTGGTCAAGAAACTAGATGGAGACGAGTTTGAGCCTGATGAAACCGCAGGTGAATTTGAATACTTCGTCGCAGATCGACTTGAGTACAAAGGAAAGCTCTACAAGCTCATTTGGTTGTTCGAAAAGAATCAAATTTATATAGGCGTCGTAAACGCCTATCGGAGGATATGAATATGGCATTCCCAAAAGAATCTGAGTTGAATAAAATTCGCAAGAAATTAGAAAAAGCGGAAGGCACTTTAATGATGCCAGAAAATCCCACAACTCTTGAAAAGTTCCGATGGGATCTGTGTCAGAAGTTCGTGAAGTACAAACACGATCACGATCTCACTCTTGAACAGATGGGGAAGATCATGGGCATTGATAAAGGGAAAGTGAGTAAAATCCTTCGCCACCGAATCGAAGACTTTTCGACGGATCGCCTGATTGTGTACCTCGAAGCCCTTTATCCTGAGACAAAACTCAAGGTGGGTTAGTGATTACCACTCATTCTTTTTACCTATAGAGATGCTTTTGATTTTGGATCGTTTAATGAGTTGAAACCAATCATCCATACCCGTGTAATGGTACAAATCAATGTCGTTTCCTTCCTATATAAGATTGTAATAGGAGTTCTCTTTATCGAAAACACTCAGCCGTGGATCCCAGCAATGGGAAAGATAGGGAAAGTTCTGATTAATTGTATTTTGCATCGACGACGGGCTTCCGCCAACAACGACGGCATTGGGATCCATTTCGATTTTAATTTGAATATTTCCGTGCTGAGCAGAGCTGAACGGGTCTTCAGCAATGTAAAAACTCGCAGAGGTTTCTTTTTTCTCAATTCTTTTTACACCAAAAAAGGAGTCGACATTTTCTGTCAGTGCTGCCCAACCCATCATCCAGGATGAAGTGTAGTGGTAAAAGATCGCATCAGCTCTGCGACTTCGGTAATTGAAATCGCCTAAAAATTGTTTATGTGAGTCGAATGCATGCATGGAGAGCGAGTGACCTTCTTTGAAATGGTTTCGTAGACTTTTTTTGCAATCTTCCGAGAGTGATCGGTCATAGGTGTCCGGTATAGACCGTTTGAAAATGGTGGGTAGGGACGGAATCGAACCGCCGACACATGCCTTTTCAGGGCATTGCTCTACCGACTGAGCTACCTACCCATAGGAAGTCTCTAATGTCGTAAGAAGAGTATGGCTATGCGAATTTCATTTAAAACGCAACTAGTGACTTTTTTTGTCTAGGTAGATTTGAACTGCTTGAAGCTCAACGCTCGTATTGGATCTGTAATCGTATGCACGTTTATGTTTTCTCAAAATTTGTTCGACTAATTTTAAACGTGCTGCAACAGACTCAATTTGGCTCTGTGGAACAGAGTCGAACTCATTTAGTTTAATAGGCGTAATCGGATCATTGACTGGGGGAGCAGGAGGTTGCATTGCACTCACCATTTCTCTTTTTACTAGGAGGTCTTCGTCTTTAACTTTTGGATCAGGTGCAACTAAGCCTCTATCGTTGAGCGCGTCTGAGCCTGGAGAGCCCAGCTCAGTTGCCGAATAGACTTCATACCCCACGGGTTGATCGGGTTCTTGAGCGCGTTTTTTCTTTTTCTTGGCTGCATGCGCATTTTCATTTGAAAAGCTAATAAGAATAATAATGATTAAACTAATATAGTTTATAGCTGTTTTTATGGACATATCCTTCTTAGTCTACAAAATTTTGGGGTTTCGTAATTGACAATTTTCGTCCTGACCACCATATAAACTAACACAAGAAAACTCTTGGTGATTTTACTTTGCGCAATGCAGCAAATTTGGTAGAAGAATCAAGGATTTCGGGATTAACAATTAACTTAGGAGGCATACATGCAAGTTAGACCATTACATGATCGCGTTCTCGTAAAACGTTTCATCGAAGAAGAAAAATCAAAAGGCGGAATTTTCATTCCAGATACAGCTAAAGAAAAACCAGTCCAAGGCGAAGTGATCGCTGTCGGTTCTGGACGTATCAGTGATGACGGCACAGTCCGCGCTCTCGATGTTAAAAAAGGTGATCGTATTTTGTTCGGAAAATATGCAGGAACAGAAATCAAAATCGAAGGCGACGAATATCTCATGATGCGTGAAGAAGATATTCTAGGCATTGTTCAGTAGAAATTAATTAACAAGGAGAAATAAATAATATGTCAGCAAAAGAACTACGTTTTTCACAAGATGCACGTAACGCGATTCTCAGCGGTGTGAACACACTCGCAGACGCAGTAAAAGTAACACTCGGACCTAAAGGCCGTAACGTTGTTATCGAGAAGTCATTCGGCGCTCCTCTCATCACCAAAGACGGTGTGACAGTTGCAAAAGAAATCGAACTCTCAGACAAATTCGAAAACATGGGCGCACAAATGGTCCGTGAAGTTGCTTCTAAAACCAACGATGACGCTGGTGACGGAACAACAACAGCTACTGTTCTCGCACAAGCGATCTACCGCGAAGGAGCAAAGATCGTAGCTGCTGGACACAACCCAATGGAACTCAAGCGCGGTATCGACAAAGCGGTTGAAGCTGTGGTTGCAGAACTCAAGAAGTTGTCTAAGCCAATCAAAGATCAAAAAGAAGTCGCTCAAGTTGGAACGATCTCTGCTAACAACGATTCAACAATCGGAAACATCATTGCAGAAGCAATGGAAAAAGTTGGCAAAGAAGGCGTGATCACTGTTGAAGAGTCAAAAACTTCTGAAACCACTCTCGATGTGGTTGAAGGAATGCAGTTTGACCGTGGATACCTCTCTCCTTACTTCGTCACTAATCCTGACAAGATGGAAGCGATCCTAGAAACTCCTTACATCCTCATCTACGACAAGAAGATCTCAAGCATGAAAGACCTTCTCCCTATCTTGGAGAAAGTAGTTCAGCGCTCTAAGCCTCTCATGATCATCTCTGAAGAAGTCGAAGGCGAAGCATTAGCAACTCTCGTTGTGAACAAGCTCCGCGGAACGATTCAAGTAGCTGCAGTTAAAGCTCCTGGCTTCGGTGATCGTCGTAAAGAAATGTTACAAGACATTGCAACTCTCACTGGCGGAACAGTGATCTCTGATGATCTTGGTCACAAACTCGACCAAGTTCGTTTGGAAGATCTCGGTACAGCTAAGAAAGTCACCATCGACAAAGACAACACCACCATCGTTGATGGCGCTGGCAAAAAAGATGCTGTTGAAGCACGCGTGAAGCAAATCCGCGCTCAGATCGAAGAAACAACTTCTGATTATGATCGTGAAAAGCTTCAAGAGCGTTTAGCTAAACTTGTAGGCGGCGTCGCTGTCCTCAACGTAGGCGCAGCTTCTGAAGTCGAAATGAAAGAAAAGAAAGCTCGCGTTGAAGATGCATTGAATGCAACACGTGCTGCTGTTGAAGAAGGTATCGTCCCTGGCGGGGGAACTGCACTCATCAGAGCATCTAAAGTGTTAGCAGGCCTCATTGGTCTCAATGCTGAACAACAAGCTGGTATCAGCATCGTTCGTAGAGCGATTGAAGAGCCTCTTCGTCAGATCGCAGGCAATGCTGGTCACGAAGGTTCGATCGTTGTCGATAAAGTCATCAACAACACCAATCCTAACTTCGGTTTCAATGCTCTCATTGAGAAGTATGAAGACCTCATCTTGGCTGGCGTCATTGACCCTACCAAGGTGTCACGTTGTGCACTCCAAAATGCAGCTTCTGTAGCGAGCCTCATGCTCACCACTGAAACTCTCATCGCTGAAAAGCCTAAAAAAGAGTCTGGTGCTATGCCAGGACACGGCGGCGGCATGGGCGGCATGGAAGGAATGATGTAATTCCTTTAAAGATTTAGCCCCGGGGAGAGATTCTCCCTGGGGCTTTTTTTTTGTTAGAGATCAATCCATGGCGATTCAAATTCAATCATCCAGTACTTGGGTCAAGGCACTCTTAACCACGGGAACCGTGAGTGGGATTGCGATCGATGCGACTGACCTCACCCAGAAGGCAGTTGCCCGCCATGGTTTCAAGGAAGACAAGGCGATCCAAAGTTTCGGTGAATCGGTATTAGGAGCACTACTCCTGGCCTCTCACTGCAAAAAAGGTGAGCACATCAACCTCAATATCAGAAGCTCTGGAGTCGTATTTCAGGCTGTAATAGACGCCTATCCAGACGGAAGCGTGAGAGGGTACGTCGTGCCTAGAGAGAGCTCTACGCCCTATTCAATCGGTGAGAACACAGGTCCGTGGGGTGATGGACTCCTCTCAGTCCTGCGAACCAAAGATATTTCTCAAGAGCGGCCCTATATCGGTACCGTCCCACTCGTGACAGGAAAGCTTGCAAAAGATTTAACGTTTTATTGGGCTCAGAGTGAACAAGTTCCTACAGCTTTAGGCATCGTAGTAAATGTCCACGAAGGTAAGGTCCACGGAGCACACGCCTTCATGGTTCAGGCACTTCCCGGCGCTTCGGATAAGGATCTCAAGTGGATCGAAGATCAGGTGTTTCATATTTCTAATCAACTTGAACCTAAGCAAGCATTAGCTCATTTGTTTCAGAATGCCACATTCTCATTCTTAGAAACAAAAAATCTCAGTTTCAAATGTCATTGCACTCTAGGGCGAGTAGAAAGAGCGTTAGCCCTTGTAGGTGAGGTCGAACTCAACTCCATGATTGAAAATCAAAATGGAGCTGAAGTGAAATGTGACTTCTGCTCTGAGAATTACATCGTTGGAAAAGAAAAACTTCAAGAGTTGATTAAAAACTCACGCCGGCATGAACCATGAAATTCATGTAAGTTCCACCAAGCTCAATGGCCTTGCCTTGAGCGATGATAGTAGATCCAAAAATACTATTGAGAGTGAGTGATGTTCCGAAGAACGCTCTGTCGCTGATCTGAAGATCCACTCCAGGTCCCACATAGAGTCCGAAGAGGATGTTTGATATCTCAGTCGTAGAAGAGAGCTTCATCGAAGGTCTATAGAACCCTACACCAAATGAAGCGTAAGGAATGATCTTGTCATACCAATTCAGATTCGTTCTCACACCTGTCTGTAGAGAAGCCATGGAGAGGAAGCTGCCAGGAGCTGAAACGAGTGGATTGACTGAGTGCTCGGAGTACCCAATCGCTGAGTCGAAGGAGAAAAGATCGCTCACTCCATAAGAGTAGTGAATCTGGGCTCCCAAGTTGTTTTGGAATTTTGAGAGATCACCGACCAGCATCACCTGTCCTAAGTCGACAGCGAAATTGTGTGATCCAGGACTGAAGGGTTGTGGATCTGAGTTACTTGCTTCAGCAATGCTTTGAGAAGCTTTTGCTGAATGAGGTGCACCTGCTGATCCCCAGGTTCCGTTACCTTTTGAAGACCAAGAAGCAGAAAAGGCCGTATCACTGTAAGCTAGGAGACTAATAATCGCCCAACTTGTGAATACGGCCTTTTTTCTAATTCTCATTTTCCAGTTTTTGAAGTCTAAGATTTTCATTCTTTAATTGTAGCTGAATTGCATTTTTACACAACACCACAATAGAAAAATAAAACAGCCTTAGACAGTCAAAAAACCGTTATTATTGGCTTAAAGAAGCGCTTGCAGACATGTCGTTTGAAGACAATGTAGCTGCTGGGATCGCGGTTTCAAATTTCGCGAACTCGCCCTTCATTTTAACAGCGATGAAGCCAGAGAAAGATCCATCACCACTACGGATGATTTCTTTCAGAAGCTCAACAGAAGGCTGAGTTTTAGCCTTTCTTTCGCTTTCATAAAGAAGCTGAGTCAAAGTTGCCGACGTAATGTCGTTCTTTGTCTTGTTGTCGATCACGCGGATGTCTTCGCCGTTTTTGATCATTTTCGCGATTTCATCAAGAGTCACATAGCTGGACTCGTGTGTGTCGTATAACTTACGGTTCTGATAACGTTTAATGGTCTTAATTTCTTTCATACTTCCCCCTACTACTCCTTCTAATTCAGCGACCAAATTCTGATCGCAAAACAGTGGTTTTAAGCTCAGGGAGTGAGCCCGGTCTAAAATAGTTGATTTGTTTGATCAAATTTTACTACTCTCGACCTTGTTATTACCTTGCTCGATTTTAAAAATTTAAAATCGAGCACCCCAATTCCGCTTCAACCTCACCCCACAACTTGCGTTGCGTGGTGTTATTGTTGCGTATAGGTTCGCGTATCAACCCCATGCGCCAAAGTCAAGTGACCCTTTGCGCATATTCATCAAGTTTTTTTGGTGCGTAGCCGATCTCTTTTTAAGGGGATGTGTGCTCATGAAAAACACCATTAAATACAATAAGTTAGCCGTCATTATGTTGACGGTCGGACTTGCGTCTTGCAGCACTCCTATTCAGAAAAATTTTTGGGGAATACAGACAAATCAAGAAGCTCCCATCGCGGAAGAGAAGTTAGTCTCTTACGAACAAAAACAACCTGAGTCACACGAACAAAACGCGGAGACGCATTTTGCTCTAGCGCAAGCTTACTCATCTGATGGAAGTTCTGACAAAGCTATCGAAGAATACAAAGCAGTCCTGATGTACGATCCAAAATCTGCGCTCGTGCACGCTAGAATAGCAACTGAGTACATTCGAAAAGGAATGGGATCTCAGGCGATGGAGTCTTGCAAAGAAGCTCTGAAGATTAATCCGAAGTTTGATGACGTTCGTTTGATTCTAGCTGGAATTTATTCTGCAGCAAACGACAACCGCGCAGCTCTTGCAGAGTATGACACGATTCTAAAAACAAATCCTAAGAACGAAGAAGCGATCGTCTTCAAAGCACAGCTGATGATTGAAGAT
The DNA here is from genome assembly GCA_023657465.1 of Lysobacteraceae bacterium. Classification (GTDB taxonomy): domain Bacteria; phylum Bdellovibrionota; class UBA1018; order UBA1018; family JAGTJX01; genus JAGTJX01. Next base: position 129,144 of record JAGTJX010000001.1, on the reverse strand, counting down.
CATAAGTCTGATGAAGCGGTTGCAGTCTTAGGTGGTTACCTGAAGAAGAACGCAAACTCTGCAGCAGTTTGGTACTATATGGGTCGAGCTCAAGCTCACAGAGATAATCAAAAAGAAGCTGAAATTGCTTTTAAAAAGGCAATGCAAATCAATGAACAATTCATTCAGCCAGGACTCGCTCTGGGCTATATGTATGAGATCAAAGGTGACATGGACAAGGCGATCAAGGCTTATGAAGAATTATTCGTTCGCACTCGCGAAGTCGCAGCAGCCAGTCGAATCTCTACACTTCTTCTGAAGAAGGGTAAGTACAAAGAATCCATTCCTTATCTCGAAGTTGTGCAAGCAGCTGACCCAGAAGATCTCAATGCGAAAGTGAAGCTGGGTCTCGTCTACATGGAAATGAAGGATTACGACAAGTCGATTAAGGCGTTCAAAAAGATCTTAGAGAAAACACCAGACTCTGACCGAGTGCATTTCTACTTGGGTAGTATCTATGAAGAACAGAAGAATACGGATCTCGCCGTTCAGCACTTGAGAAAGATCAATCAGCAATCTCGTTTCTACCAAGACGCAGTCCTTCATTCTGCACACTTACTGAAACAGAGTGATCGCTTAGGTGAGGCGCAGAGTGTTGCTTCTGAAGCGGTGAGTAGTGATCCTAAAATCGTGAACTTCCACATCCTGAGCGCAAGTCTTGATGAAGAAAGCAGACGCATTGACTCAGCCATCACTACAATGGAACGTGCGGCTAAGCTCTTCCCTGAAGACGAAAAGGTTCTCTATTATCTCGGTAGCCTCTATGACAAGAAGAACGAGACTGAGAAGAGTTTAAAAATGATGCAAGCGATTCTAGAGAAGAATCCAGATAATGTGGATGCTCTGAATTATGTTGGATACACTTGGACATCACAAAGAACGAAGCTTGATGACGCTGAACAGTTGCTCAAGCGTGCGTTACAGTTGAGACCTGATAACGGTTACGTGCAAGATTCATGGGGTTGGTACCTGTTTGCTCGTGGCAAAGTTTCGGAAGCAGTCGTTCAGCTCGAAAAGGCTGTTAAGATGAAACCGGATGAGCCTACGATCTTGGAACATCTAGGCGACGTTTACGTTCATGCAAACTTACTTGAGAAGGCGATTGTTCAATATCAAGAAGCCTCAAGACTCATGACAGACGATGAGAGCTCTAAGAAAGCGCTAGTGAGTAAAATTGATGGTTTGCATCGTATGATTGCAACAAACCCAAAGAAGGACATGATTCTTCCAGAGATGGAAGATGCTCCAAGATCTCCCGCTCAGCAGAGTACAGTTGCTGAACCAAGCGTGACAGTGCAAGATGCTAGATAATGAAATGGTTACTCTGCTTGTGCCTATGCATGAGTTCTTGCGCTACGACTATAAAGACTGAAAACTTCAACGACCAAGAACTGAGAGAGCATTTAAAACAAGCATGTAAGCTTGGTAAGGAATTCACATCGGTTAAGGGTTCACTCTGGGCAAAAATAAAATCCAAAAAAGAAGAACTACAATTCCCTGCGACTATTCGTGTCGCGAATAAACAACTCGTTTTAGAGATAACGAACCTTGTCGGGGGCAGAGAGGCTGTCATTCGGATTGATGACGAACTCTTTTCTGTGCTCTCAGATAGTAGGCCTGGACTGAATCAAAAGGGCAAAGGTACTTGGAATATGATTCCAGTCAGCTGGGCGTTCAAGGCTTTCTTGGGTCAGCCGCCTTGCTTAGATGAGATAGCTACGGCACACATCAATAGAGAAAAGTCTGTACACGGCGCGATTGCTTTGAATTTTGCAGGAGAAATTTGGATCTATGAATTAGAATCTACGGGAACTCGAGAGAGGATTATTAAACTCACGAGAGAATCAAAAGATAGCGTAAAGAAATTAGAGATTGAGTTTGAGCGGTTTGATGTATCTAATGGAACACCCCTATCGTTTAGGGCTGCCTCAGAAGAGGGAGAGCTTAAGATCAGGTGGAAAGAAAGGACGATCGAATGAATTTCAGGAAAGTCAGTTGTTTGGTTATCATTTTGATTGGGCTCTCAGCATGTTCATCCAAGAAAGAAAAAGAGCCAGAGAATACACTACACATCGCTACTCTTGAGAAGATTAAGGGTCTAGATCCGGCGATGGCTGGAGACTTATACTCTGGCGATGAAGTCGCAAGAGCTTACGAAGGCCTTCTTCAATATCATTATCTGAAACGCCCTTACACACTCGTGCCAATGTTAGCTGAAGCGATGCCGGCAGTGAGCGAAGATCGCAAAACACTTACGTTCAAAATCAGAAAAGGCGTTCTTTTCCAAGACGATCCTTGTTTCAAAGAAACAAACGGAAAAGGCAGAGAGCTTGTTGCTGAAGATTTTATTTATACTTTTAAAAGAGTCGCAGACTCCAAAACACTTTCTGAAGGCTGGTGGATTTTTGATAGCCGAGTGGTTGGTCTTAATGAATGGAGAGATGAAGGAATTAAGGCTGGTAAAGCCGACTACGCAAAAGCGGTTGAAGGTCTAAAAGCTGAAGACAAATACACTCTTAAAATTAAACTGAAGGAGCCTTCCTCTCAGTTTCTTTATTATCTAGCGATGACGTTCGCATACGTCGTTCCTCATGAGGCAGTCGAGATGTATAAAGACGACTTCCGTAGAAATCCTGTGGGAACGGGACCGTTTGTGTTTGATAGAAAAGAATCAAATCTGAATTCCAAGTTGATTTGGAATAAAAACCCAACTTTCAGAAAAGACTTCTATCCATCTGAAGGAGCTCCTGGTGATAAGGAGTTAGGTTTGCTCGTCGACGCTGGAAAACAACTGCCTCTGACAGATCGTTTGGTTGTGACGGTGTTTGTAGAGCCCCAGCCTATGTGGCTTAACTTCATGACAGGTAAGCTAGAGATTTCTGGAATTCCAAAAGATAATTTCGATCAAGCTTTGGGTGCAGATAAGAAGCTCCATCCAGAATTTGAGCAGAAGAAGATCATGCTTCATAAGGAACCTGAGCTGGATATCACTCACGAGTCATTCAATATGAGTGATCCTCTTTTTGCTAAAAACAAATTCCTCAGGCAAGCCCTCAGTATGGCGATGAATTCTGCTCAAGTTGTCGATCTCTTCTATAACGGTCGCGCGATTGCAGCTCAGGGACCGATTCCTCCTGGTTTAGCAGGATATGATCCTGCTTTGAAAAATCCTTACAGAGAGTTTAATATTGAGAAAGCCAAAGAGTTACTTAAAAAAGCTGGTTACCCTAATGGTGAAGGCCTTCCAGTCATTGAGTACAACACTCTCTCAAGCTCGACTTACCGACAGATCACCGAGTTCGTTGAAAAATCATTTGGACTCATAGGCGTGAAGATTAAGGTGAACACTTATACTTGGCCTGAGTTCATCGCCGCACTGAAAAATAAGAAGGGCCAAATGTGGGGTTACGCATGGGTAGCAGATTATCCAGACGCTGAAAACTTCTTACAGCTCTTCTATAGCAAAAACGTTTCTCCTGGACCCAATGATTCTAATTATTCCAATCCTGAGTATGACAAACTTTATGAATCATCACTTAAGCTGACAGATGGCCCTCAAAGAACAGCTCTCTATCAGAAGATGGTTAAAATTCTGGTTGATGATGCTCCTTGGATTTGGGCTGTTCATAGGATTAAGTTCACGCTCAGTCAGCCTTGGACTAAAAACTATAAGTTGAACCAGCTTGAGCACTCAATGATGAAGTACCTGAGAGTGGATACGGCCCTAAAAAAATAAAATGTTTGCTTATATTCTCAAACGAATTCTGTACACGATCCCGATCCTCTTCGGAGTCTCGCTCATCGTTTTCGTTTTGTTTCATTTGGTAGGTGGTGATCCTACATACCAGATGGTTGGTAAGCATTCGAAGGCAGAACAGATCGCACAATTGAGGCATGAGTTAGGTTTAGATCAATCTCTGCCCATGCAGTATTTGCATTATGTAAAACAAATTGTGACTTTCGATTATGGTAGAAGTTACGCAACCAAGCAGCCTATCGGAGAAATGATCTCAAGAGGTGCAGGTCCTTCTCTCATTCTTGCAATTCCTGCATTCATCATTACTACAATTGCGGCACTTCTCATTGCACTTGTCTCTGCATACTACCGAGGAAGATTCATCGACAAATTCGTTCTTATTTCATGTGTAATTGGAATGAGTGCTCCGTCACTTGCTTACATTTTGTTTGGTCAGTACGTACTGGCTTACAAGTTTGGAATATTTCCAATTTCAGGTTTTGAAGCAGGCTTCCCAGAGGCTCTCAGCTACGTTGCGATGCCTGCGTTTATTTGGTTAGTAGTGAGTATGGGAGCAGATGTGAGGTTTTTTAGGAATGCGATCTTAGAGGAGACCAATCAAGATTATGTACGTACTGCACGCTCCAAGGGCTTGGAAGAAAAAGTAGTTTACTTTAAACATGTGTTGAAGAATTCAATGATCCCAATTGTGACTTACGTGGTGATCGAGATTCCATTTTTATTATTAGGCGCATTCCTTTTAGAGAGTTTTTTTGGGATTCCAGGTCTAGGAAGTATGACAATTGATGCGATCAATAGCAGTGATTTTCCTGTCCTTAAAGCGATGACAACAGTGAATTCAATTTTGTTTATTCTGGGGACACTTGCGACAGATATTCTCTACACGCTTGTTGATCCAAGAGTGAGTTTCAAATGAGTGCATTCATTAAAGGTCGCAACCTTTGGTCAGATGCATGGATCAGAATAACAAAAGATCGCTTCGCTCTCCTCTGCTTCATCACTATTGTTGGTTATGGATTAGTTGCGATACTTGCGAAGTTTGGAATGATCGCTATGCCATGGGATGTGACAGTCGGTGGAAGTTATCAGGCTCCTTCGCTAGCAGATCATCACCTCTGGCTCGGAACAGATCTCTTTGGTAGATCAGTCCTATATAAAGTCATTCATGGAACCAGAATTGCGATGAGTGTAGGACTCATGACTTCAATCATTGCGATTCCTATTGGAATGACATTAGGAGCTCTGGCTGGATACTTCGGTGGCTGGATTGATGACTTAGTTGTGTGGTTCTATACAACGCTAACTTCAATTCCCAATATCATGCTCTTGATTGCGATTGCTTATGTGATGGGGCGTGGGATTACTTCGGTTTACATCGCCATTGGCGCGACATCTTGGGTGGGGCTAGCGCGCGTGATTCGTGCAGAAGTAATGAAGCATAAGGAGCGAGATTACGTTCTCGCAGCTAGCAGTTTAGGCGCTTCTCATTCTTCTCGGATCTTCAAACACATTATGCCCAACGTTTTTCACCAAGTGATTCTCAATTTTACAATGCAGTTTCAAACTGCAATACGATCAGAGGTGATTCTCTCTTATTTAGGTTTAGGAGTTCAAGGACAGCCCAGCTGGGGAGTGATGATTGACGATGCTAAGCTTGAGCTTTCGCGCCAAGTCTGGTGGCAACTGACCGGGGCAACTCTTGCAATGTTTATTTTGATTTTAGCTCTTAATATTTTCGGGGATACTCTGAGAGATGCTCTCGATCCAAAGGTGAAAACATGAGTGACGCGATTTTAGAAATCAAAAACCTGAAGACTTCCTTCTTCACTGATGAAGGTGAAGTGAAGGCCGTTGATGATGTCTCACTTAAGGTCTCTCCAGGTAAGACGCTAGGGATCGTAGGAGAGTCAGGCTGCGGTAAGAGCGTGACATCGCTTTCAGTACTGAGACTCATCGCTTCTCCTCCAGGTAAAATCGTAGGCGGAGAGATCCTCTACCGTGGCAAGAACTTACTGAAGTTATCGAATGAAGAAATGAGAAAAATCCGCGGCAAAGAGATTTCAATGATTTTCCAAGAGCCGATGACTTCGCTCAATCCCGTGTTCACAATTGGGAATCAACTGATGGAAGGCATTCACCTTCACGAGAAACTCAACAAAACTCAAGCCAGAGACAAGTCGATTGAGATGTTGAAACTTGTAGGGATTCCTTCTCCCGAGAAGAGGATCAATGATTATCCTCACCAACTCTCTGGTGGGATGAGGCAGCGTGTGATGATTGCTATGGCGCTCTCATGTAATCCAAGTGTTCTCATCGCAGATGAACCTACGACAGCGCTCGATGTAACCATTCAAGCGCAGATATTGGACCTACTGAAGAACCTTCAGAAGAAACTAGGAATGGCGATTGTTCTCATCACTCATGATTTAGGAGTCATCGCTGAGATGGCAGATGATGTCGCAGTGATGTACGCAGGACGAGTGATTGAATCTGCTCCAGTACATGAGATTTTCAAATCTCCCAAGCACCCCTACACTCGTGGGCTACTCGGCAGTATTCCGATTCTCAGTCAGGATCCGACAGGCAAAATTAAGAAAAACAGATTAGAAGCCATTCCCGGAATTGTGCCCAACCTCCTTCAACTTCCTCAAGGATGTAGATTTCAAGAACGATGCAAGCATGTGAGTGAAGAATGCAAAGGAGTGGAGCCAGAACTTCGTAACATAAGCGCCTCTCATCTGATGAGATGTGTGAAGGATCTATAATGAGCGAAGCACTACTTGAAGTTAAAAACTTGGTGAAGAGTTACTCCATTAAAGGCGGATTCTTTGGCCGTGAGGTTGGATCAGTGCAGGCTGTTTCCAATGTTTCATTTTCAATCAAAAAAGGTGAAACACTAGGGCTTGTTGGTGAATCAGGTTGTGGCAAATCCACTCTGGGTAGAACGATCTTGAGATTGATTGAACCCACAGCAGGTCAGATTCTCTTCAAAGGCAATGACATTACGAAAATCGGAAGCGGAGAGCTACGTGCACTCAGACGTTCGATGCAGATTATTTTTCAAGATCCTTATGCTTCGCTGAATCCAAGAATGACGATCGAGAGTATTCTCACTGAGCCACTTGAGATCCATGGTCTTTATGGAGATCGAGAAACCAAGCGTAAACGGGTTTATGATCTTCTCGATATGGTGGGTTTGAGACGAGAAGCCATGGGAAGATATCCTCACGAGTTCTCTGGTGGACAGAGGCAGAGGATTTGTATCGCCAGGGCACTCGCTGTGAGTCCTGAGTTTATTATTTGTGATGAACCTGTGTCTGCACTCGATGTTTCAATTCAAGCGCAGATCATTAATCTCCTTCAAGATCTTCAGAAGCAATTGGGTCTTACCTATCTCTTCATCGCTCATGATTTGAAAGTTGTAGAGCACATCTCGAACCGAGTAGCAGTGATGTATCTCGGCAAGATCGCTGAAATCAGCCGTGGGGATGACCTCTATCTCAATCCTCAGCACCCCTATACACGGGCTCTTTTATCTGCGATTCCAATCCCCGATCCTACTTACAAAAAGGAGCGAATCGTCCTTCAGGGGGATGTCCCATCTCCATTAAATCCGCCAACAGGATGTTATTTTCACCCTAGATGCCCTAAAGCGCAGGGTAAATGCTCGGTTGAAGTGCCGGCTCTAGAGCCTAGGTCTAATGACCATTTCGCGTCTTGTTTCTACCCGGGTAAGTAAATAATCCTAGGGTGTAAATTTCGTTTACAGTTTTGGTCGTGTTCAAGTCTTGAAAAACCAATGATTTCAAGTAGGCCAGTCTTGGCATTGTCTCTGCATTAGTAGAATCCTGATTGGTATGTCTTCCCCCAAGACTCATATCAATATTCATAACTACTCCTCTCTCTATTGATCGGGTGGGATTTAGAATGGTCTAAATCTCACCCCCTCAAACGATGAGTAGTTAAATGAGATGAGGTTTTTATGGCAGACTTTGGATTGATCTTTTTAGTGAGCCTTCTCATCGCAGTCTTTGATTAATTTTCAGTTGTTCGTCTAATCTCATGACTGTACTATTTCTAGTTTATGACACAGCTAGCATCGCAAAAGAAACCTTGGGAAAACCCAACTGTCGTTTTCATTTTTTTATTCATACTTGGAATTTGGATTTCGTTCTTCACACCATTTGCTCCTGCAGTTGACTTAGAAGCTTACTGGATGACGGGATACAATCTCGCTCATGGTAACCCGCTCTATGCAGTAGGAGACCGTCCTGGAATCAGTATTCAGAAGTACTCACCTTGGATGTCTATTCTGTTTCTACCAATAGGGTTCTTCAAATTCGAAACATCGAAGTGGATATGGACTTTTGTTCAGATTGCATCTTACGCAGTGATCTTCAAGTGGTGCTTCACACAGAAGTACAAGCCTTGGGTGATTGCGCTCACGTTCATTTGCTTCTGGGGGAACTTCGCAATCGCTTCTGTGGACGGATATGTTTCACCGCTCTTTCTCGCTCTACTGCTTCTCTGTGTAGAGAGATTGAAGACTAAGAAAGACACGATTGCTACAGTTCTGATTACGTTTCTCTACTCTGCTAGGATTTTCCAAGTGATCTCGCTCATTGGATTACCTAAGAAGAGTATTAATAAGAAAAACATTTTAGTGACCGCAGGAGTATTCATCGCTCTGACACTTGCTCTCACCGGTTATTCTAAATCGGGAATTCCTTTCATGATCATCAAAGAGTGGATTGATAACGCAAACACGACTCCGTTCTTCGCTACTGAGTTTAGGAACTATGGATTCCCAGCAGCAGAGCTTAGGATTCTTGGAATTACTCCTAATGATTTTAAGTTGAGTCTCATACTTTCTGCTGTGATGACTCTACCTGCGCTTGCACTCTACCCACTCTATACTAAGAGATTCTCTGATCTGGAGAGATTCATGACAGCACTTGGACTGAGTCTGATGGTGAGTCCAATGACTTGGAAGTCGACCTATGTTTTGTCGTTCCCACTAGCGCTCATGGCGTTTGATTCAGCAGTAAGATCGAAGAACAGAAGAATCATCATTCTTGCGCTTGCTAGTATTGTTCTTACAGGTTTCATGACGAGTACAGTGTTTGGATCCTTCGGCGCTTTTTTTGAAAAGATTTCAGGTAAGTCGATTGGTGTTCTTGGATCGATCATTGCGATTTATCAATTGAGGAAGAGGACAACCGCTTGAGAAAACAAATATTAAGTTTTATTTTTATTCTGCTTCTTTCTGCATGTGAGAAGCAAGAGACTCTTCAAGCTCCGATCACGCCAGTCACTCAAGCTTCAGCACAAGCTGAAAAACCACCGTCTACGGAGTCTCCATGTGTAGTCGCGACTAAGAACGCACTGGTTGCACTTCATGATTACGATGATGAAAAAGGTGCGCCTGCAAAAGCTTTGGCGCTGATCGAAGCGATTAATCGTCTCGATCAAGAAGAGAAAAAAGAGAAAGAAGCAAACAGTTCACTTCCTTCTTACATGAAGAAGCAGAGTTCGTGTGAGACTAGAGATTATCATGCATTTCATGCTCAAATTGAGTCATCGAAATTTAGATCCAATCAAACAGTTGCAGCAACAGCGGTAGGGTTAAGGCTGGCATTTACGATTGAAAAAATAGCTGATGGTGCTCTTGCAGAAGGAAACTTTGAGGCATTGGGGTTTGGATTGCTTGCAAATCCGAAAGAGTTTTTAAGGCAGCTCAAGGAAGTGCATGGAGAGAAATTTTGTGTCAGCGATTATTTTGGTCATACTGGCGATTATGACGAGGAGTCAGATAAACCTAGAAAAGAACTTTTGAAAAAACAAAAAGAAGCGCTTGCAAGCATAAACGACCCCGATCTAGCTGCTATTCAAAAAGTTTGCTTAAGCTCGATAAAATAAATTACTTCTTCTTAAAGTTATCCACTGTCAGTACTTTCGAGCGTTGAGTTATATTCGAAGAGTAATAATGAACTCCCATCGTAACAATCGAGAGAACGGTTTCAATAACCGTCTTTCTCGGCGATCTACGTAAGAGTGGAACAAAAGGACCAAAGATAAGATTAGTCCACGAGAAGGCTACGGGAGCTTCTTTCAGTATTCCTGTTACGCGGTGTTAAAAACAGACGGTCATCGTCAAATAGTTTGGCATAGTTTGTGCTCATATACGTCCAATTATTATTGAAATGTTTATTTTAAAGCACCTGTTTGATTCCATGAAATGAACGAAGTCCAGATATCAGACAGGTGGTCTGAAAACAGACAAATAATAAAATTGAATAATACTGCTCACAGCAGTATTATATGGAGGTAGTGAGTTGTGTGGAAAGTAGTTTGGTCGAAGCGGGTTGATAAACAGTTAAGGCGGATACCTTTCTATATAAGAGAAGGTTTTCAGGAGTGGGTGTCGTTAGTTGAAGGTGATGGATTACTTGAAACTAGAAAGCTTTCTGGATATCACGATGAACCACTTATGGGAGTTCGATTTGGTCAACGATCAGTTAGGCTTAATAAGGCTTACAGAGTAATTTATATTGTAAATAAGGAACAAGAAATTCAATTGATCGAAGTAATAGAGGTAAACAAGCATGAGTACTAAGAAAAAAATATATGGGTTAAAAGATTTGGAGAAGAGCTTTGGCAAGCTAACTTTTGGGCGAGTTTTGTCATCTTGGAGAGCTCGAGAAGAGCTATCACAAAAAGAGTTTGCAAAAAGAATTGGAATCTCTGCAGCGAATCTTTGTGATATTGAAAAAGGTAGAAAAGGCGTGAGTCCTGAGAAGGCGGAACAGATTGCACTCATTTTGGGTTCTTCCCCAACGTTTTTAGTAAAGCTAGCTATTGAAGAGCAACTTCAGGCCGCAGGTCTCAAATACGAAATTGAAGTGAAGGCTGCTTAATTTAAAAAATGGTGCACCCAGAGGGACTCGAACCCCCATGTCTTGCGACACTGGTTCCTAAGACCAGCGTGTCTACCAATTCCACCATGGGTGCATTTATGAAATCTCCCTAGACATAGCACAATTTTGGCTCTGTGGTACTCTAGAGTCATGTCTAAGAAACAAACATTTTGGATTTTAGGTTCTCTCATTGTGTTTCTTGCGATCTCTATCGGGATTTATAACTACAGGGCTAACCGAGGGGACTATGCACAAGTCAGTTGGGAATCACGAGACCAGACAGTGGCAGAGATTGATACTAGTCTTAAGGGTCTAGGCATTCAGATCCGCAAAATGGCTGGAAGCGGGATGTGTGAGTTTGATAACCATTGCAAGATTGTGGGCTTAGGTAGCCCTACTTGCGGTGAGTATAAGAATTATCTGATCTATTCGACCATGGATACCGACCCGACCGAACTACTCAAGCTCGTAGGTGAGTTTAATCAGAAGAGGCAGCATTTAGATAAACTATCGCTCTCCGTACCGAGCTGTGGAGTGGCTCCTGAAAAGGCTCTCTGCATCAAAAAACGTTGTCAAATCAACAGATAGTCCCATTGACAACGCGCAGCGCAGAGGGCTATATCTCTGTGTATGCGACTCCGAGATTGGCTCCTCATTTCTGGGAATTCTAACCGTCCACTAGCAGAAAAAATCGCGATCAAATTAGGAAAACCACTCGTCGATGCGGGTATCAGACGATTCAGCGATGGTGAATTCTTCGTAGAAATCAGCGAGAACGTCAGAGGCCGTGATGCTTATGTTCTTCAGAGCACTTGTCAGCCTGTGAATGACACTCTAATGGAATTACTCGTCATCATTGATGCTCTTAAGCGCGCGAGTGCAAAAGACATTACAGCAGTCCTTCCTTATTATGGTTACGCAAGACAAGACCGAAAAGTAGCACCACGAACACCGATCAGTGCCAAGCTTGTCGCAGATTTGCTCACAGCCGCTGGTGCCACTCGCGTAGTTTCTATGGATCTTCACGCAGGTCAGATTCAAGGCTTCTTTAATATTCCTTTTGATAATTTGTATGCAGCTCCAGTGATTCTCGACTGTTTGAAAAAAGATCTCTCAGGTAATGGAGAAATCGTTTTCGTCAGTCCTGATGCAGGTGGCGTAGAGCGTGCTCGTAAGTTCGGTGTCCAGATGAACGGATCTGTAGCGATCATCGATAAGCGTCGCGAAGGTCCAAACGTTGCTAAAGCCATGAACATCATCGGTGACGTAGAAGGCAAAATAGCAATCATTGTCGATGACATGATCGATACAGCGGGTACTCTCACCGAAGCAGCTAAGGCAGTCATGGATCATGGAGCTAAGAAAGTCATCGCAGTCGCCTCTCACGGTGTCTTCTCAGGTCCTGCGGTCTCTCGTATTGAAGCCTCTGCAATCTCACAAGTTATTGTGACTGATACGATCCAACTTACGGATGCAGCTCGCGGATCTAAGAAAATCAAACAAATCTCAGTAGCCGATCTACTCGCTGAAGCCATTCATCGAATTCACAACTACGACAGTGTGAGTTCCCTTTTCAAATAAATGAAGATCATCGTAGGACTCGGTAATCCCGGAACAAAATACGAGACAACTAGGCATAACGTTGGGTTCATGCTCGTCGATCACTTGGCTGATGAGTGGAGAGCTCAAGGTCCTGTGAAGAAGTTTAATGCAGAAGTATTCACAGGTGACTTACCTGGAGCAGGTCCGTTCCTGCTCGTGAAACCTCAGACATTCATGAATCTCTCGGGTCAGACAGTGGCGGTTATTGTGAACTTCTATAAGACTGAAGTCACTGATCTCCTCGTTATTCATGATGATCTCGATCTACCACCCATGAGTATGAGATTCAAAGTCGGTGGCGGACCTGGCGGTCACAATGGGCTGAAGTCCATTGATGTATCTCTCGGATCAGGCAATAACGGATATCACCGTTTAAGATTAGGAATTGGTAAGCCAGATCGTGGTGATCCTGCAGATTATGTTCTAAAACCTTTTTCTGGAGCTGAAGCGAAGCTACTAGGTGAAGTGATGGAAATCGGAATTCAAGCTGCAAAGTCTTGGGCATGTGAAGGCATTTCTAAGACGATGAATGAATACAACAAAAGAGAAGTGAAGGAAGAATAGTTTATGGCAATTGCATGTGGAATCGTTGGATTACCTAACGTTGGAAAATCAACTCTGTTTAATGCACTCACTTCTGCTAAGGCTGAAGCTGCAAACTATCCCTTCTGTACGATTGAACCCAATACAGGGATCGTGAAAGTTCCTGACCCTAGATTACAGGGAATTCAGAAGTACATTCCTACCGATAAGGTCATCCCAGCTGCAATGACGTTTGTTGATATTGCAGGTCTTGTTAAGGGTGCATCTAAGGGTGAAGGACTGGGAAACCAGTTCTTAGGTCATATTCGCGAGACGAATGCGATCGCACATGTGGTGAGATGTTTTGATGATGGTAACATTGTTCACGTTGATGGTTCAGTCGACCCTATTCGAGACATTGAAGTCATCGATATTGAGCTCATGCTTGCTGATTTGGACTCTGTAACAAAACGTCATAACAATCTTCAGAAAACAGCAAAGACTGGCGATAAAAAAGCCGCTGCTGTTCTAGGTGTGATTGAACCTGTGAAGAAGGCACTTGAAGACGGTCGCCCTGTAAGAGCCTTAGGACTTACTGAAGAACAACTCGAGCTCATCAAGGATTATCACCTCATCACAGCTAAGAAAGTCATGTATCTTGCTAACGTGAGTGATAACGACATCACCAATCCTGAGAAGAATCCCTATGTTCAGAAAGTCATCGAGCATGCAAAAAAAGAAGGATCACCCGTAATCCCCATCTGTGGCAAAATCGAAAGTGAAATTGCAGAGCTCGCAGAAGATGAAAAATTGGAATTCTTGAAGGATTTCAGCCTGACTGAATCGGGGCTTAATAAAGTAATTAGATCAGGTTATGAGCTACTCGGATTGCAAACCTATTTCACCGCAGGCCAAGTTGAAGTGCGCGCATGGACTTATGAAAAAGGCTGGAAAGCACCAGCATGCGCAGGCGTGATTCACTCAGATTTTGAGCGTGGATTCATTAGAGCTGAAGTGTTTCATTATGAAGACTTGATGAAGCATAAGAGCGAAGGCGCGATCAAGGACGCCGGCCTGCTACGGCTCGAGGGTAAGGAGTACGTTGTTCGAGACGGCGATATAATGCACTTTCGGTTTGGGGTTTAGATTCTTTAAACTCTTTGAATTCAAGAGGCTTGCCCCAGAAGACATCAAGAGTTTTCATCTTCTTGCCAGTGCGCTTGTAAGTGTACCAATAGTAATTCCTCACAATGGTAGCAACGTAGTCTCTCGTTTCCTTGTAAGGAATTGATTCTATGAACTCAGTCATTCGGAGTTTTGATCCACCTTCACGCACCCATTTGTCTACTCTGTGAGGCCCAGCGTTGTATCCTGCAAGAGCGTAGATCCAGTTGCCAGAAAACTTCTGAATCAGCTCTGAGAGATAGGCTGTGCCTAGTTTGATATTTGTTTTAGGGTCAGTGAGTTTTGCTTGTTCAATCTGTCCATCAACTGCGACAGCGGTAAAAGGCATGAGCTGCATCAGTCCCATCGCACCGACACTCGATACGGCATCAGCACTGAACGCAGATTCTTGTTTGATGAGACTGGTGACTAAGATGGGATCCAAGCTCAAGTTCATAGCCGTAGGAACAATCGAGTCTTGAAGGACATTAGGGAAGTAGAGATCGAGAGCTGCTTCAGAATACACATCTTGGAATGATCGCTGATTGAGCTCGGTCAGAATTCTGTAGCATACGGAGTAGCCTTGGTTCTTACAGGACTCATTGGCTAGGAATACTAGGAATGGATTGGAGAAATTCTTCTTCAGGTCGATGGCCTTAAGCTCCATTCTTGCAAGCTCTTGCGCGCCTACGGATGAGAACTCTTTCGCACGCTGAACGAATCGTTTCTCGTCACTACTGAGAAGCACATCTTCGTTACTGGCTGGGGCTGGGTCTTTCTTGAGGAATTCATCTGGATCACGTCCAATATTGTGAGAACTGAGAATTGCATAAAAGCTAATGGGAGATTCTTTGATGATCTGATCGTAGATCGGCTGAGCCTTGTCCTTCTGATCTCTAGCTGTATATGCATAAGCGATCCAATAGAGTATACGAGTTCTGAAGGTGGTCTTAGGGTATTGTTCTAAGAACTTTTGTCCCTTTTCGATAATGTCCTTGTAATCGGACTTCAAGATTGAAGGCAGTACTTCTTCGAACGCGACTTGATCTGGATCTGTTGCCTTGTAGTTTTTGCTCAGGCGATCGTAGTAAGGATTATTGCCCGTGGGATCAATCCACTTAGAGAATTTTTCGATAATGAATTTTTTCTCTAGGGATTCTTTTGGATAGAGCTCACTGAGAATAGTGATCCATTCTTTGCATTTTTCATGAGGATTCGTCTCACAAGTTTTTGCATAACTTTGCATTTGGGCAAGAGTGAGAAAACTAGGGATTTTTGAATTCTTATATCGCTCAAAAACCCTATGGAAGTAGCTCTGAGAAGTAGCAAATTTCTTAACTTGAGCGTGAGCGTCTGCGACGATGAGTTCGACCTTACCTAGGCGTTCGTCCATCCCTGAAGCATAAGGTGACTCAGGAGCAGTTTCATAGATTTTGAGGTTTTGTTGAATGGCGGACTGCGCGTGAGAGATTGCTTCGTACCAGTTCTTCTTACTCATGAATCCTTGAGCGAGCCTATATTTTGATTCGCTTTGTATATAGAGCGAGAAGTCGGAGTATTCAGGTTTGTTTTCTAGTTTTTTTGCCTGCTCAAGAGCTGCAGTCCACTTGGATTTTGAAAACTGCTCGGCGACTCTTTGCAGTTCTGATTTCTTCAGGCTTTTTGAAACCGACTTCGGCTTGGGAGTTGAAGGGGCTTTCGGTGTCGAAGCCTCAATGGCCTGAGGCCCACGTTTCATCTTGAAGTTCTTGGCCGCAAGAGAAGACTCAGAGGTTGAGCAAATCAGGACTGAGATCAGGGCTAAGAAATATCGAAAACTCACGCCCTTTAGATTCGCAGATTTGGGCTCAACTGTGTAGGGGCGTTTTTTTGACACGCGTCAATAACTTTAGACGCATAGAACCCTTGCCTGGGCTTTTAGTTTCGGTTAACACTAGGGTTCACCACGTTTTAGTAACGTGTTAGGTTCAGGAGTAGCTCAGTGGTAGAGCAATCGGCTGTTAACCGATCGGTCGGGGGTTCGAGCCCCTCCTCCTGAGCCATTTTTTAGTTTAACAAACCCAATCTCCACCTACAATCGAGCCAGTGCCCACTCAAAAACCAAGCTGCATCGGAATTGACTTCGGAACTACGAATACGTGCGTTGCACTTCTTGAAGGCCAATCAGCCCGAGTCATCGCTCTTGATAAGTCGCTGATGTATTTTCCAAATCGCAAAGAAGCGTTTTTCGGAAAGAATGCAATTGAACAGTATTTTGAACGTGAAATGGAAGGGCGTTTTTTTCAATCGGTGAAGCGCTTATTACCCAATAGTCAGTTCACTGGCACAGCACTAATTGGTGCTTATGTAAAAGTTGAAGATTTGATTGCACGCTTTCTCATAATGATGATGGAGAGAATTGAAAAGGAAGTAGTCTCTATCAGGGGTGTCCCCATTCATATGGGTAGACCGGCTCGTTATTCATTAGATCCTGAAAACGAAGCGCTTGCGATAACTCGTTTTGAAAAAGCATGCAAACTTGCAGGTTTTGAGAACCTCAAATTCATCGAGGAACCTGTTGCAGCGTCTCGTGCAGCAGAAAGTTTCTCTAAAGAAGAAATGGTATTGGTAGCGGACTTGGGTGGCGGAACTTCCGATTATACTTTGTACAAAAGTAAGCCTGGTAAAACTCCAGAAGTGCTGTCTGTGCACGGTGCACCTGTTGCTGGGGACGCACTTGATTCGGACTTTTTTCAAGCGAGGCTTTTAGAATTCTTTGGTTCAACTATTCAATACCAACGCCCCTTTTCATCGAATGTCTTGACTCTGCCTGCGAACCTCATGAGGCTTTTATCCAAATGGCATCACCATGCGTTTTTGAGAGAAGCTTCGACTTGGAATTTTATTTTGTCTTTGAGGAACGAGCTTGTCGACCCTTTGCAGAAGCCGCTTTTAGAAAATTTCATCACACTTGTAGAAGAAAATTTGGGTTATCAGCTTCATCAAGAAGTAGAAGAGATGAAGATTAGGCTTTCGCAGGAAGACCAATCAGATTTTTCGTTTAAGTCCTATCCAATTGGAATTCAGGTTTCTGTAAAAAGAACTGAGTTTGAAAGTATTATTACTGAAACGACTTCGACGATCAATCAAGCTGCACTTGAAACCTGTAAACGAGGAGGAGTGTCTCCAAGTGAAGTCACAGTACTTCAGTTTACTGGTGGTACTTCAAAGGTTCCGTACATTAGAAAAATAATTTCTCAGTCTTTTCCAAACGCAAAACTTGTCGATCAAGAGGTGTTTACGGCAGTTGCTGAGGGATTGGCTCTGATGGGATTAGACTCTTATTCTTAACTGCTGATCTTATTCTAAAATGATCCTGACGCAACCTTAACACGCGCGTTTTATATCTCGATTACTCTGAGAGTATGTTTCTAGCAGATTTTCACATTCATTCTAAGTTTAGCGATGGCCAGATGGCTATTCCAGAAATCGTCGACTTCTATGGAAGCCGAGGTTTCGGAGCAATCGCAATCACCGATCATCTTTGTGAGCTCAATACATTCATTGGGACAGCAGCGAGATACTTAGAGAGCACACTCACACCTGCTATCTTTCCTTTCTATATTGAGATGATGAAGTCTGAAAAACAACGAGCATGGGATCAGTACAAAATGATCCTGATTACAGGTGTCGAGCTCTCAAAAAATAATATTTTAAATTCTAGATCAGCTCACATTTTGGGACTCGGAGTCACAGATTGGATAAGTGCAGATGATGACGTTGCAGATATTGCACGAGCGATCCGTGCACAAGGCGCACTTGCGATTGCAGCACATCCCGTTTCAACTAGAAAAATTGAAAAACAGACTTATCACCTCTGGGATAGACGAGAAGAACTTACTCCAATGATCGATGCATGGGAAGTTGCTAGCGGACCTTTTCTGTTTGATGAAGTCGCAGACTCAAAATTGCCGCTCATCGCTAATAGTGATCTCCATCGCCCGAGTCAGATCAAGGCATGGAAAACTGTGCTTGATTGCGAAAGACATGAGGGTGCAATTTTAGAAGCGATTAGAAAACAAAAAATCTCGTTTAAAATGTATGAAGACGATATAACTAATTATGGCAATAACCATCATCGTAGGAGCACTTTGTTGTATCGGATTAGTCCTATCATTACTGGGAACTTGGGCGCCGCTTAATCACTATTTAATTAAAAAACCACCGGCAGTGCCGCCTCTGGGATTCTTCCCTATCAGTATTCTTAAACCACTCAAAGGCTTGGATTTTGAACTCGAAGCTAATTTAGAGAGTTATTTTAATTTGGTTTATCCCGAGTACGAATTGCTCTTTGCACTGACTTCAGATTCTGAGCCTGCATATCCGGTCGCAAAAAAATTGATAGAAAAGTATCCTCATATAAAAGCAAAGATTCTCGTCAATCCTGATCAGGGATCTGGAAATCCAAAAGTTTCTAATCTTCTTAAGGTTTATGAGACCGCAACATACGACTGGGTGCTGATTAGCGACAGTAATGTGTTTATGGATAGAGATTATATTAAAATTCTCACTCGTAGTGTAGATGCGAATACAGGTGTAGCTTCAGCTTTCATTGGCGGATTTGAGTCTCAAGGTTTTTTTGGGAATATGGAAGCTACTTTTTTAAACGGTTTCTACAGTAGATGGGGGCTGACGGCTCTTCAGGTCGGTATACCCTGTGTAGTAGGAAAGACCATGCTTTTTCAGAGAAGTGTTGCTAATCGCTTCGGAGGAATTCAGTCCTTCACTTATCACATCGCAGAAGATTTCATGATGGGAGTGGCTATGGGGCTACTCGGAAAAAAAGTTGTCATAGCAAACAATCCTGTAAAACAGCGAGTAGGAATTGTGACTAGAAAACAATTTTGGGACAGACATTTGAGATGGGGACGTTTACGAAAACGTCAGGCTCCACCTGCTTTTTTTACTGAAATTTTATTTCAGCCTCTCACAGTTTCAGCTTTTGGTTCATTGTTCTTAATGCTGCAATTTGGATTTCATTATCTAAATAGTTTTTTGGCTTTCGTTTGTTTTTTTGCAGTGTCGGATTTTGCAGTAATGAAAACAGTGAATCGAAGCACAAGTCTTAAGTATTTATATTACTGGTTAGTTAGAGAGCTCGCTCACTACCCTCTTTGGATTCATATTGCTCTCGGCAATACCGTTAATTGGCGGGGACAGAAGTATGTCATCGAGATTGGCGGCTTAGTACGTACTGTGAATGATTAATTTTAAAAAAAGGCAAAAAAAAAACCCTGAGCACCGAATGGGGGGGATAGGTGGTGGCTCAGGGCTTTTTACTGTACGTAATCTCTCACGTACGAACTCGTTGTTATGTCTAGACTGTGAAAGGAGATATACCGCAGCAAATGGATAAGTGATAATTATTGTTTTTTATATCAGTTAATAATTAAAATTGATGATTTAATGTGCCAAAGTCGATAAAGCGACTTTGATGGCTTGATCGATAGAATCTGCCATGACTTGGCCGTGCGGATCATATTTTCCATCACTCCATTTGAGGGGATTTCCATCAAGAACAACGATTCCACCTGTTTTTATTCCACTGAGTGACCCAATAACGAACAATGTAGAACATTCCATCTCAACGGCGTGAACTCCAGCTTTAGCGTAAAGAGCAAGTTGTGTATCGAGTAGTCCTGGATAAAAAATATCACTCGATACAATGATTCCTGCTTTGTATTGATGTCCTGTTTTCTTCGCGTTTTCTGTTAGTTTTAGAGTGATTTCTGAATCAGCAATTGCTGGATAGCCGAGAGGAATCATGAGGCTGGACACTCCGTCTTGTCTTACCGCAGAAGTTGCAATGACCCAGTCGCCGACCTGGGTTTCGTCGTACAGGCCACCCGCTGTGCCTAAGCGAATGATGGTTCTAGCACCTACCTTGATGAGCTCTTGAAAGCAAATGGCCGCACCTGCTGATCCCACTCCGTGAGAGGTGACGAGGATATCCTTGCCTTCATATTGACCTAAAAAAGAATGGTATTCGCGATTTTGGGCAATTTTTTTGGATCCCGTCAACTTTCCGGCGATTTTCTCTGCTCGTTCGGGAGATCCGCAAGAGAGAACTCGTGAATATCGGGAATCTTGATCTAGTCGAATGTGCGGCTGCATGCAGATTCTGGTTTTAATCGGTTTTGGTCGGGATTACTAGTCCAAGTTTTTTATTGAGCGCGCATGAAGCCAAGAGCTAATATAGAAAGATGATACCTATCAAATCGGTTTTAAAATCCTCTGTAGGCAGGAAATTTATTATGGGTGCTAGTGGTTTAGCACTCCTTGGATTCCTCATCACTCATTTAGCAGGAAATTTACTGCTCTTTATTCCCGGTGGGGCTCTGTTTAATGAGTATGCTCAAAAACTAGAAAGCTTGGGGATGCTTTTGTATGTAGCAGAATTCGGATTAGCGTTTCTGTTTGTATTTCATTCAGTAATTGCGATCAGACTCAAGTTAGATAACCTCTCTGCGCGCGGAAGCAAGTATGCAGGACTGAAGAGCAAAGGCGGTCCATCGAGGTGGAATATTGCCTCTGTGAATATGGCGATTTCTGGACTCGTAATGGGTGCATTTTTAATTTGGCATATTAAATCAATGAAGTTTGGACCCAGTATTGCACAAGGCTATGTGACTGAAGTGAAGGGTACTCTTGATCGCGATCTCTATAGGTTAGTATTTGAAACTTTTAAAGATCCAATACAAGTATGGCTTTATGTTGGTGTGATGATTTTCTTGGGTTTACACTTGAGACATGGATTCTGGAGCGCGTTTCAATCATTAGGGCTCATTCGTCCGAGATTTTCTAAACTGATTTCTGCTGTGGGTGTCTTCATTGCTGTGCTGATGGCTGCAGGTTTTTTAGGTATTCCACTCTATATCCATTTCATTCTCCCAGGAGTTAAAACACTATGAGCATCATACTCGATTCAAAAATTCCATCCGGACCCCTAGCCCAAAAGTGGTCGAGCCATAAATCAAATATCAAAGTTGTGAATCCTGCAAACAAACGTAAGTACGATGTCATTGTTGTCGGTACCGGACTTGCTGGTGCATCGGCATCTGCATCTCTTGCAGAACTGGGTTACAACGTCAAAACATTCTGTGTGCAGGATTCTCCTAGACGCGCCCATTCGATTGCAGCACAAGGTGGGATCAATGCCGCTAAAAACTACATGAACGATGGAGACAGTGTTTATCGTCTATTCTACGATACAATCAAAGGTGGAGACTACAGATCTCGCGAGGCTAATGTTCATCGATTGGCTGAATGCTCCGCTGGAATTATTGATCAATGTGTTGCTCAAGGGGTTCCTTTTGCGCGTGAGTATAGCGGTGAATTAGCGAATAGATCCTTCGGTGGAACTCAAGTTTCTCGTACCTTCTATGCAAGAGGGCAGACCGGTCAACAGCTCCTCATCGGAGCTTATCAAGCCATGATGAGGCAAGTAGAGTTGGGTCGAGTGAAGCTTCATGCGCGTACTGAGATGCTAGATTTAGTGCTAGTGAATGGCAAAGCCCGTGGAATCATCACTCGTGACTTAACTACAGGAGAGATCACTAGGCATGCTGCCCATACAGTGATTCTTGCTACTGGCGGTTATGGCAGAATTTTTTATCTCTCAACAAATGCATGGAATTCAAATTGCACTGCGATCTGGCAAGCGCACAAGCGAGGAGCTGCGTTTAGTAATCCTTGCTTCACTCAGATTCACCCGACTTGTATTCCAGTCTCAGGTGATCATCAATCCAAACTCACTCTCATGAGTGAAAGCTTGCGTAATGATGGCCGTGTTTGGACTCCGAAACGTAAAGAAGATATCAAAAAAGACCCTTCTACAATCAAAGAAGAAGATCGAGATTACTATCTTGAGCGGAAGTATCCAAGCTTCGGAAACCTTGTCCCTCGCGACATTGCCTCTCGCGCTGCTAAAGAAGCATGCGATGCGGGTCTAGGTGTGGGTACAGGACGCGCAGTATACCTCGACTTCCGTGATGCGATTAAACGTGATGGAGAGAAGACTGTTGCCGACAAGTACGGAAACCTCTTCGACATGTATTCTAAGATTGTGGATGAGAATCCTTACCAATCACCGATGAAAATTTACCCTGCGGTTCACTATACGATGGGTGGTCTGTGGGTTGATTACAATCTCATGAGCAATATCCCGGGACTCCATGTTTTAGGAGAGGCGAACTTCTCTGACCACGGCGCAAACCGTTTGGGAGCTTCCGCTCTCATGCAAGGCTTGTGTGATGGATACTTCGTTATCCCTTATACGATTGGGGATTACCTCGCTTCTCAGAGTTTTGAGAAAGTCGACACGAATCATCCAGAGTTCAAGGCTTCTGAAGAGTTCGTTAACGCAAAAATAGGCGCCTTACTTAAGAACAATTCCAAGGCTACCAAGACAACTACGGAATATTTCAGAGAGCTTGGACTTACGATTTGGGATCATGTTGGAATGTCTAGGAATGAAACTGGATTAAAGCAAGCGATAACCAAAATCCAGAATCTGCGCAATGAATTCTGGGAGAATCTTAAAATTGGATCAACTTCTTCTGAAGTGAATAAGAATCTTGAACTCGCAAGCAAAGTGGCTGACTTTTTAGAGTTAGGAGAGTTGATGGCGAGAGACGCTCTCATGCGTAAAGAGTCTTGCGGGGGGCACTTCCGTGAGGAGAGTCAATCACCTGATGGAGAAGCGCTGAGGGATGATGCTAATTATTCATTTGTTTCTGCCTGGGAGTTCAAAGGTGTCGATAAAGAACCCGTACTCCACAAAGAGCCACTCATCTATGAGAACATCAAAATCGCAACACGAAGTTACAAGTGAGGGAATGAACTATGTCGACTCATGAACAATCAATGACTCTGAATTTGAAGGTCTGGAAACAAAAAGGTCCGAAGGACTCAGGTCATTTTGAAATGGTGACGGCTAAAAACATTATCAAAGAGATGTCCTTCTTAGAGATGCTGGATGTCGTAAACGAAGATCTGATTAAATTAGGCAAAGAACCCATTGAGTTTGATAGCGATTGCCGTGAAGGAATCTGCGGTACTTGTGGAATCGTGATCAACGGACAGGCTCACGGACCTTGGAAAGCTACAACAACATGTCAGCTTCACATGCGAGCGTTTAATGACGGAGACACGGTGATTCTTGAGCCATGGAGAGCGAAGGCTTTTCCGGTGCTAAAAGATCTCGTAGTTGATCGATCTAGTTTTGATCGTATCATTGCTTCTGGTGGTTACACTTCTGCGAAGACTGGGCCGCATCCTGACGGAAACGCAATGTTAATACCTAAGCCAATCGCTGATCGTGCCTTCGATGCAGCAGCATGCATTGGTTGTGGTGCTTGTGTGGCAGCATGTCCTAACGCTTCAGCATCACTCTTCACAGGTGCGAAGATCACTCATCTGATGATGACGCCTCAAGGACAAGCAGAGCGTGAGAGAAGAGTGGTGAGTATGGTTGATCGAATGGATCAAGAGGGTTTTGGAAGTTGTACGAATATTGGCGAATGCAGAGCTGCATGCCCGAAAGATATTTCACTCGACTCGATTGCGATCATGAAACGTGAATACATGAATGCATTTTTGAAAAGTGATATTGAACAAAGAGAAGTTCGCGAAGACGCGTAGCGGCAGTAAAAATCGGCTGATTTCGCTAGATTTTTTTATGAAACAGACCGAAAGTATTGTGAGCGGCGTCTGAAGGACATGGTGTTTTTCAGGTTCCGCAAAATTAAAATTAGATCAATGGAGATAGAATGAAAAACTTAATTTTAGCATTAGCAGTTGTATTCGGATTCACATCAGTATCAATGGCTTCACATCATGAAGGCATGAAACACGCAAAGAAAGCTGAGAAGAAACTCAAAAAAGGTAAAATTGATAAAGCTGCAACTGAACTAAAAGAAGCAGAAGCTGAATTAGCAAAACTTGAATCAGCTGAGCATAAAGATGAAGTAAAAATCACTGAACTTAAAGCTAAAATTGCTGAGCTAGCTCCTAAAGTTGAAGCAGTTAAAACAGACGTGGCAGCTGCTGAAGCAAAAGCTCCAACTAAAAAGCTTTCACGTAAAGAGAAAAAGAAAGTTGCAAATGAAGCAGCTAAAGCTCACGAAGAAGAGCACAAAGAAGAAGCTCACCACTAAGATTTTCAACGCTCAGAATCTGAGCTTTGCGAAACAAAGCACAGCCCGTAAAAAGGCTGTGCTTTTTTTTATCCATAAGCGCCGTACACTAAAGATCCAAGGTTAATTATGAGCCAAAAAAAATGGATAGGATTTCCTGATAAGTTTCTTTGGGGTGTAGGCTCTTCCGCACACCAAATCGAAGGATACAATAGCAACAGTGACTGGTGGCTCTATGAAGAGCAGCCTGGAAAAATCAAAAAAGGTGAAAAATCAGGAGCCGCCTGCGATCACTGGAATCGCGTTGAAGAAGATACTCAGCTACTCAAGGATGCAGGAGCTCAAGTTTATAGATTCGGTGTGGAGTGGGCTAAGATTCAACCGACTGAAGACTCTTGGGATGAATCCGTAATCCTTCATTACAAAAACGAATTAGATCTTCTCTTAAAAGCGGGAATCATTCCCATGATCACCCTACAACATTTCTCGATCCCTCTCTGGCTTGCACACCAAGGTGGATGGGCAGCGGAAGGCGCTCCGGAAAAGTTTCTCAAATTCTCAAAACGAATCTATGAAGAGCTTGGAAGCAAGGTCGAGTATTGGATCACGATCAATGAGCCGATGGTGGTTCTTGTTCTTGGATATCTCTCAGGACATGGACCTCCAGGGAGTGGAGGCCTAGGCATGATGATAGAAGCCATGGATGGAATGATCCGTGGACATGCTCTTGTCTATCATGAGTGCAAGAAAATGAGCAAAGAGCTAGGATGGATCAATCCTCAGATTGGAATTGCACATCATCTCAGAGTGTTTCAGCCCAAGCGTAAATGGAATTTGTTAGACTGGATCACAGCACATGGAATCTCAAGAGCATTTAATTGGAGCTTCTTCGATGCTGTAGAAACTGGCAATTTATTTTTCAAAGTTCCCAGACATGTAAATGTGAAGCGACAACTGGCCAATGCGAAGGGTACTCAAGATTTTATCGGAATCAATTATTATTCGCGTGATCATGTCCAGTTTGGATTCAAGCATCCGTTTTGGTTCCATGTATCGTTCAGGCAAGATAGACCACTGACTGATTTGGGTTGGGAGATCTATCCGCGAGGGATCTATAAGCTCATCAAGCAATCAAGTAAGAGAGCTACGCCTGGTAAGCCGATCTGGATCACAGAGAATGGAGTTGCAGATCGCTACGATTCGAAGAGAGAATCATTCATCAAGCAGCACTTGTTTTGGCTGAGTCGTGCGATCAAGAAGGGGCTTCCTGTCGTAGGCTACATTCATTGGACGATCTACGATAACTTCGAGTGGAGTGAGGGGTATGATCCTAAATTCGGACTCTATGAGAATGACTTCAAAACTCAGGTTCGAACACCACGTAAAAGCGCAATAACCTTTAAACAGATCATTCAAGACAATGGATTCGAGCTCGATGACAATAAATTGGCAGCCATTCTTGGCGTCAAACAGCCATCATTGAAGTCACCCACAGAGTAAGTCAACATAGTTAAGAGGGAGCTCTCTTGCTATGAAGTTTTATGTACTTTTCTTACTCTTGTTTATTTCTCAATATGCACAGGCCAGACACAGGGTTCCACCTGAGACGGTCACTTGCGGTCAGAAAATTTGCCCAGAATTTGTGGGCTTTTGGGATAATACCACTTTGATTGGGAATGCATTTCCGAAGACCAAGGAGCTTGGTACAGAGAGAAGAAAAGGTTTTATTGAAGCTCTCAATTGGTGCGCAAGAGATCAGTGTAATCCAAAACTTGAAAAAGAAACCGGAGAGTATGGTTGCTACTTCTTTCGAGGAAGACAGTACGGAGATACTCGTGAAGCGACGAATTGGACTTACTTGGTCAAGCCCAAGAATATTCAAAGTGAAATGGCAAGTGGCTCCACGGATAATTGTAATTATATCTGGAGAGCGTGGGATCTGAGTCTCGATGAAGACAAATATAAATCTGTTACTTTAGATTTTCAGCATCCTTGTGACAAAGAAGCCGTTGGATGCAGAGTTACTTTATTCAAAGATGGTCGCCAAGTAAGAATAGTTGCCTATGATTATGACAAATATGAACGCAGGATTAAGAATGGAACTGTAAAAACAGAGCCAGGAATGCAAGATAGGAAAAAGACAGCAGCTTACACACTTGGTAAGTATAGGAAAACCACTGGAAACTTCGATCCTAGGCCTGTTAACAACGATAAGAAGAATCAAGGAGTTACTCCTGTAGGTGATAAAATTGACGAAAACAATGATAAAATTCAAAATAGTAAAAATCTGGAACAGGAGCTAACTGGGAAGCTGCTTGAATTAGGTCCGGATGGAAAACCTCTACCGGTAAAAAAAAAAGATGAAGTAGTAGAAGAGTATGTAGGTGCCACCAGAATTGAAACAGATTCATATAAGAGGCAAAGAGGTGCGCCTACACCTGATTTTAAGAAAAAGTTTGATTGTGAGCAGGGCAAGTTTGATCCTGGACCAAAAGACAGAAAAACTGGAAAGAAACTCTACGTCGGAAGAGACTATTACTTTGAATACACCGGTAATCCAAGATTGGGATACGAGTGTGTAGGAACTTCTAATATCGAAGATGGTAAAATTACAGAGCTTTGTAAACCGGGTAAGTCAATAGATTTCTTCGATCAGATTACAGATGGAAGAAGAATCGGATGTACGGGTGTAGGTGGCGGCATGACAGTCGTAATTTTAGAGGAAGGCTCTCCTTCTAGTAAAACAAATGAAAGTCTGAGTAGTTGTAAAGTTGTGCCGTTTTTCGAAACACATTTAGCAAACTTCCCTGCAAACATAGTGTGTACGGGCTATGATAATGCATGCGCTAAATACATCTCAGCTGCAAAAGACAAAATTAACGCCGCTAATGTCTCGTCGTCTTTGAGCCCAGTTGATATTGGTAAGAAACAAGTTGAATATGCATTAAGCTTGGCTAAGTTAGATTGCAGTAACGGAATATAATAACGGATGGCTCAGTAGCTCTAGGGCTACATCTAGTTCCTCGTCGCTGAGCTCAGGAATCTTGCTGAAAATTTCCGAAAGAGCTGAAACCACTGTCTGTGATTCGCTTAGTCCGACAAGATAAAGAACCTTTGAAATATTAGAGCCCAGTCGAACGGACTTTTCAATATTTCCAGAGATCCAATCAAATGTATGAAAAAACCGAGTTTGGTCTTTTTCTTTCACTATCCAATCCACTAGTTTATTAGTTTTTTCTTCTTTCGCGAGAAGAGATAGTGCTTTCAACATATTTTCTAAATAATAAGTATCTCCATTGAGTTTCTCAGTTGCTCCAGAGATTCCAGTAAGAAAACCTGAGTGACAAAGATGAGTTGCGATTCTCAGAGGATCTTTACTTGAAGTTTTAGAGTCGCGTAGCTGTAAGAACAGATCTCTGAAAGTCGACATTCCTATCGTACTGATATTCTCCTCGATTACAGGAATAAGAATATTTCCTGTTATTATTTTTTCTTTAATGGAATGAGGAATGATCATTTTTAGAAGTCCAGAGTTAAGAGTATTATTGTAACTATCGATTTGCTTTGAAATATCCAAGTAGGTTTCTTCTAGAGTAGGTGGACGCTTAATCTTGAATTTGAGTTTGATCGATTCAGGCCATCTGTCTTCCTGCACTTCACCCCAGGACTGTGAAACATCATCCATGAACTTAATCGCTGGGTTGGGGAACAAAAGTGTATCAATATCAGCGCTTACAACCAATTTTTCAATTCTTCCTAACGTCGATAGATCACCGAATTCATAGTTCTTCTTCGAGGTCGAGCTTTTGACGAGCCATTCTGAAAGAGGAGATTCAATACCCTGGAAGTGTGAGATCCAGTTCAGAATCGCGAAAGTAGAGCTAGGGTTCTTTTTGATGACTTTGAAAATTTGTTTTAATTTATTTTTCAATTCTAAAACTATTTTAGAATCAAAATATACATTCGTCTCGATTGTACTGCCCAAAATTAATTTTTCTAGTTTTGCGGTGGGTAAGAGAGTGATCTTCGCATCAGCCTGTGTGTGAAAGGCTTTGAGAATAGTGTGCAATATAGTTTTTAGTTTTCCATTTGTAATGAGCTCCGAAATCACAGCGATGTGATTTCGGAGTTTTGGTTCGTTTTTTAAATCAAGCAGGAGTGGTGAGATGATCTCAGCTGATATAAGAAGTTCTGAGAATGGCGATTGCTCACTGATGGATGAAGCTTCGTACACTGAACTAAAGAGCGCTCCCCACAGACTTTGATGGCTAAATAAGAGATCGAATTCTTGTCTTCTTGTAATTCTAGCTAGTGGAGCTTGCAACTGCGCGAAATCATCAGAAGAGAAGAGTTGCGCTGCAACTTTTGAGAAGAATTGAATATTCTTCGCATTGATGAAGTCTAGTTTATGCGTAGGACCAAGATATTTTATAAAGAGGTCAGTAACGGGTTGCTCCCTTAATAGAGAACCCATTGCATTTAGTTCTTGATCAATGATTTGTCTCTTCACGAGTTCATCAAAAACAACTTCGAGTTCTCTTAGTCGTTGAGGCTTCTGAAGAAGCTCCTTGTTCATCCATTCTGCAAGTGGTGCGAGGGTAGAGTCTGCTGCGTTTTGTAGAGATTCATCAATTGATCCTAGATCTCCATGTGAATTTAGGCATCGACTGAGCGCCTTGATTTGAGTGGCTGAGATGTCCTTCTTTGAGAGATCGAGTTTTGAGCAGTCAGATCGGAGTTGGTTTTGAAACTTAATGCTCATCACTCCGGGGTCAGCCCGTTCCATGGAACAGCCATGGGTAAAAACAAGGCTGGCGTTCAATAGCAAAAAAGCTAATAAATTCGAACTCTTAAACATGGGTTACAGATATACGAGATGTGCTCTATGGTCAATTTAAACAAGAACTAAATAAAGATTGATGCAATGAGTTATATGGGTGTAAGTTTCTTTAGTGAAGTTTGATTTTAAAGAAGTTAGATTATTGTTTGGCTGCAGTGCAGTCCTGATATGAAATCTTCCCCAGTAGACATTATTTTCCACGATCAATCTCAGATCGAAATCAGGACTCAGTTCAAAGTCCCGAATATCCTCAAGAATAAGCAAGCAGCTCATTTCCAACAAGACATGTTTGTCTTCATTCCTAATAGCTTCGGACTCGATAAAGAGTCTTATCCTAAGGATGAGTTCTTCAGGTCCCTGACCCACTTCATTCGTTTGAAGACACCCAAGTTTCTAGAAGCTGAGGAGCGTGAGCAAGCCCTCATTGATCTCATCATGCCTACATTCTGGACTGAGTCACTAGACAAGCACGTGATCACTCACGCTCAAGATGTGGTCACAGAAGTGAGACTCTTTGGAACCTACGTTAATGATCAGCTCAAGAAAGTCGTCGCAGGACAAAACCTTCAGAAGTCTGAACTTCGTTTTATGCACGTCGTGAATATGGTTCGCACTTTTCGTAGAGTGATGGACGAGTGTGTTTCACTTCCTGGAGAACCTCTGGGTGAAGACGTGCGTAAGGGGCTGCTCTATATTGATGAATTTATTTCGAATCGCTTAGAAGAAACTGTAGCTCAACTTGTGTCTCGTGGAAGCGGAGTGGAGACTGTACTCCCTGATGAGTTCGCGCGTAGAGAGAAGATGGGGTATCTCCAAGTCTTGACTGAAGGCGATAACGAAGTTCCTAAAGAAGGCCATAGAGAGATGTATCTCTATCGCATGGGTAGATTAAAAAAATACGTATTCGAAGTACTCTATCTCGAAGTCGACAGAGTTCGTAAGGACAAGGCTGCGACTCATATGTCCGCAGCACTGGGTGCGGCAATCGCTGCTTGCTTGAACGCTATTCTCAACCCAACAAGTGCTAATAGTTCGATGCACTGGGTGGCTCAGCAGTTCTCAAACTCCCTCTCACTCATGATTGGCGTAGTGGTGCTCATGTATGTGTTCCAAGACCGAGCAAAGGATTACTTAAGAGATGTGTTCATCAAGAAGTTTAAGTCTTGGGTTGCGGACTATAGTTTCAGTATTGTTAATCCTAACGGAATGAAGATCGGCCGCTGCCAAGAAAACTTCCAGTATAGGTCGATCAAAACTATAGACCAAGATGTGGCTGAGCTTAGAAACGCACATGAAGATGATTTACTCAGATTCGGTAACACAGAAGAAATCGTGCATTACGGCCGCAGGATGAAAATCAAAACTGAGGCATTACGTAATCTTTATAAAAACACACATTCTCTGATGGATGTACTTCATTATGATTTGCAACCTTTCATCTCGAAACTCAGTGACTCTGTGCGTGTGGATCGGTTTTTTAATCGTAGCCTTAAGACCGTAGCAGTTGCGCTCCCTAAAGTTTACCACGTCAATGTCGTAATCAGACACAGAGTGCTAGATGCAGGCAAACGTACGCTGGAGCAGTATTTCTTCCGCGCACGAGTTGTGATGGATAAGTCAGGCATCAAGAGAGTTGAAAAAGTAGAGCCAGAGAATCCAGTGATTCTCCCTTCGATTGAACTTTCCCCTAATTAAGTGTAGTTTTGACAGATGCCAAAACTCATTCTCATCAGACATGGCCAGAGCCTCTGGAATTTAGAAAATCGTTTTACAGGTTGGGTTGATGTACCTCTCACGAAGCAAGGTACAGATGAAGCACGTGCAGCAGCAGAAAAAATTAAATCCTACACGATTGATGTTGCCTATACGAGTGCACTCACTAGAGCTCAGAACACGTTACAAATTATTCTAGAAACTAACAGATGGAAGATTCCAGTCATCAAAGATCAAGCACTCAATGAGCGGCACTATGGGGATCTCTCAGGACTCAACAAGGATGATCTTCGTAAGCAATACGGAGATGAGCAAGTCAAAATTTGGCGCAGGAGTTTTGATGTACCTCCACCCAATGGTGAAGCGCTCAAGGACACAGCTGCACGTACCGTTCCGTTTCTTGAGAGATGTATTTTAGGTGATATACGACAGGGCAAAAACGTGCTCGTTGTTGCTCACGGGAATTCTAATCGTTCTATCGTAATGAGGCTTGAAGGATTATCAAAGGAAGAAGTGCTCGAGCTCAATCTTGAAACTGGAGTACCCGTGATCTATGAGATGGATACTTCAGGCAAGATGCTAAAGAAGCTTTAAGTCCCGAAAAGCGTACTCCAAGGCATACTCAGTCTTAATACGATGAAGTTTCTACCGTTGTTGGGTGGCCATAATCCTGCATTGCTAAAATGTCTGTATGAGATGTCGACCGCAATTCCGCGCTTGTCTTTGAATCCTGCTCCAAGATCATGTGTGAATTGAAGGATTGACGAGAGTTTGCTGTCTGTTCCGCTGATGAGTGCGGGTCCAAGTAAGTAGTAGCCAAAAAAAGTTTCAGTCTTAGTTTCGAATCCTATCGCATGCGAAACGAATGCGGGGCTAGCCATTCCAGGTGTGCTGGGATCAGAGATGAAACCCAACTCCAATTGCTGGGTAAAAACCCAGAGGTCATCTCTTGCTGCGACTGCGAAAAATTTAGTTGGGGCAAATGCGAAGATAGGGCCATTGTCCGAGATCACTCCGTATTTAAATGAGAAATCCCTGTTAGGCGAAGCTTGAGCGATGTGACTAACGCAAAGCAGAACTAGCACCCATAAGATTTTATTCATGATTGCAACGATAGTCTTTTATCGATATGTTGCTGTCAACTATGTTGTTACTCGTCATTGGAGTGTTGTTAGGAATTATTTTGGGTGGAGCGGGCTCTTATTTTTTCTACAGATCACTTGAGAAACAAAAAGATTCTACCATCGTTACTCTTCAGAATAGCCTGATGGAGTTTCGCACCAAAGAAACTGAGCTTCGCACTAAATTAGAAGCATTCAGTGATGCTGAGAAACGTTGGAAAGATTCATTTGACTCTGTTTCTAAGCAAGCACTTCAGAACAACAATCAGATGTTCATGGATCTCGCTCAATCCACTTTCTCTAAACTTCAAGAGTCAGCAAAAAAAGAACTCGATCAGAAGCAAACTCAAATCGAAAACGTGATTAAACCTGTTCGTGAATCGCTTGAAAAAGTAGATTTGAAAATTGGTGAACTTGAGAAAACGCGTGTAGGTGCTTACGAATCACTGACTCAACAAGTAAAAAGCCTCATGGATTCTCAAGCAGGCCTCCGTGCTGAAACAGGAAACTTAGTTAAGGCACTGAGATCTCCGATCGTACGCGGACGCTGGGGCGAGATTCAGTTGAAGCGAGTAGTTGAGATGGCGGGTATGCTCGATCATTGTGACTTCTTCGAGCAAGAATCCGCCAATACATCCGATGGAAAAATCAGACCTGATCTCATCGTAAAACTGCCTGGCGGTAAAAACATCATCGTCGATGCAAAGGCACCTCTCATGGGTTATCTCGAAGCAATCGAAGCTCAAGATGACGCTACAAGAGTTCTCAAAATGAAAGAACACGCGATGCATATCCGTGCTCACATGACAGCTCTCAGTCGTAAGTCTTATTGGGATCAATTCAATCCCACTCCAGAGTTCGTCTTACTCTTCCTCCCTGGCGAAACATTCTTCAGCGCAGCTCTAGAACAAGATCCAGCACTGATTGAAGTTGGTGTGGATCAACGAGTGATTCTTTCGACACCTACAACACTGATCGCTCTCCTTCGTGCGGTATCTTACGGCTGGAGACAAGAGTCTCTGGCTCAGAACGCTCAGGCAATTAGCGATCTAGGTAAGGAGCTCTATAAGCGTCTTGCTGATATGACAGATCACCTGACTCGATTAGGTAAGGGGCTCACAGGCGCAGTCGAGAGCTACAACAAGACTCTAGCTACGATCGAGTCTCGAGTGCTTGTCACTGCTCGTAAGTTTAAGGATTTGGACAGCGCTCCGACCCAAGTTGAGATCGAAGAAACGAATCCTATCGAAGTGATTCCTCGTTTACTCTAGTCCGTAAGCTTTGATCTTCTTGTGTAAGTGAGAACGCTCAATACCAAGAGTTTGTGCAGTCTTGGAAACATTCCATGAGTTCTCTTCAAGAGACTTCTGAATAAATACTTTTTCAAACGCATCACGAGCGTCTCTCAATGTTTTCAGATCAGTCGAGAATCCTGGAGGAGTGGTCGCCTCTGAAGACTCAGTCATGAACTGATCAGTGAGGAACTGAAGAACTTCTGATGCGAGTACTGAATTATTGAAATCCGCTTCAGGAGTCAAAATCACGATTCGTTCAATCATGTTTCTGAGTTCTCTCACATTGCCTGGCCAGGAATAGGAATTGAGTGCAGCGAGTGCTTCCTTGGTGAGTGGTCTTACTGGCTTACCGTGAGTGTTGGAAAATTCTTTTAAGAAGTGAAGAGCCAGTTGTTCAGTGTCGCCCTTACGATCTCTTAATGGTTGTAAGTAAAACGGGATGACGTTCAAGCGGTGATAGAGATCTTCACGGAATGATCCGTTTTTGATCGCTTGTTTCAGATCTTTGTTTGTAGCTGCAAGCACTCTCACATCGGTTTGAATCGTTTGATTCCCACCCACGCGTTCGAACTTCTGCTCTTGAAGGATACGAAGAATCTTGGCTTGCGTTTTGAATGACATGTCTCCGATTTCGTCTAAGAAGAGAGTACCTCCATTCGCTAAATCGAATTTTCCTTTTTTCTGTCCAGTGGCTCCTGTGAATGAGCCCTTCTCATGTCCGAAGAGTTCGCTCTCAATGAGTTCCTCTGGGATCGCAGCGCAATTCACTTCAATGAATGGCTTATTGAATCTCGGCGAGTGAGTATGAATGGCATGAGCGATGAGTTCCTTACCTGTGCCGTTTTCTCCTGTGATGAGAACAGAACCAGTGGTAGGGGCTACTCGTTTAATGATATCGCGAGCCTGCTGCATGACTGAGCTGTCACCTATGAGTGTTCGCTCTTTCTGAAGTTGCCTACGAAGTGCTGTGTTCTCGCGCGCAAGATCTTGAGTGCTCCTCGCATTTTGAAGTAGTACCAAGAGTCGTTCGAGACTGAGTGGCTTCTCAATAAAATCAAACGCTCCGAGCTTAGTCGCGCGCACAGCAGTCTCAATCGTTCCATGTCCAGACATCATGATGACAACTGTGTCTGTTCTCAATTCCTTGATGCGTTTTAAAACTTCAATACCATCTACTCCTGGCATCCAGATATCGAGGAGTACTAAATCAGGACCTGACTTCTCAGTGATTGCGAGTGCTTCAGCGCCGTTCTGTGCAGATTGTACTTGGTAGCCTTCGTCTTGAAGTGCGGCAGTGAGTGTCTGTCTGATCGATGATTCGTCGTCGACGATTAGGACATTCTTAGCCATGAGCTCTCACTTTGGTTTTTTTCTGCAGTTGGTAATTCAATAATAAACACAGTTCCTTTGCCTTCAGAAGATTGTACACGAATAAATCCATTATGATCATTCACAATCCTCTTAGCTATTGCAAGTCCAAGGCCTGTGCCTTCTTGTTTGGTAGAGAAGTAAGGCTCAAATACTCGTGATCTCACTTCTTCTGTCATGCCCAGGCCATTATCCTCGACCATGATGGCAGCGATTTGAAGTTTTTCATTATAATGGGATTCGATTTTGAGAATTCCGCGATGGTGAGGGATTCCTGAGTTTTGGATTGCAGACACAGCATTATCGATGAGGTTAATGATCACTCGCTTAATCTGGTCTCGGTCAAACGGAAAAACAGGGATTCTTGTTTCAGGTTTATAAGCGAACTCTACTCCTGGATGAGCAGCCGAGTAGAGTTGTACGACTTCAGTTAAAGCTTCATTCAGTGAATGAGGTGCAAGATGCACTTCAGGGAAGCGTGCAAAACTAGAGAATTCATTCACCATTTCTTTTAATTCGTCAGTGTGCTTGATGATCGTAGCGGTACACTCTTGAAGGAGTTGTCCATCCTTGCCTGTAAGATTAACTAACCTTCTTTGAAGTCTTTGAGCTGAAAGTTTAATGGGAGTGAGTGGATTCTTAATTTCGTGAGCAATTCTTCTAGCTACTTCTCTCCAGGCCATTTCTCTTTGACCTTTCATGAGCATGGTTAAGTCATCGATGACAACGACCACACCCCAGTTGGCGTTGTTATCATGAAGAGGAGTGCCAACTGCTGCAAGAGTTTTTGCTTCTTTGCCGCCTTGATAATTCCATTGAGTGACTTCGTTCTCTCCATTGTTTTCAGACTCTGTAAGACAAGTTGAAATGAGTTCTATGAGTGGTGCTGACTCACCTGTGAGGACTTTTGAATAATGAATGCCTAAGAGATCTTTTGAATCTCTTTCTAGAAGTCCTGCGGCTGCGCGGTTGAATGTCGTGATCATTCCTTTGGCATCCGTCACAAGCACGCCAGTACCCACGTTTGCTAATACAGTCTCTAGCTGGATTCTTCGCTCGGTTAGTCCCACGCGACTGTCTTTCAGATCTCTGATCATCTTGTTGAATGATTGAATGAGAACGGCGATTTCATCTTTTCCAGATGCTTCGATTTGAACATCGAGGTTACCGGCACCGACAGCTTGTGCTCCATGGACCAGGCGCTCGACAGGAACAGTGAGCTCTCGTGCAAGGTAGAGTCCCATCCAGATTGCTACGAACACGATGACGAGAGTGATTGTGACTAATATGACGAGGTAAGTAGTCTTGATCGGATACTTCAGAGGGTTTGTTTCTTGGTAATCTAAGAAGACACTTGAGATCTCGTCTTTCTTACTCACGAGACTGACTGGTACGTAAGTGTTGACAACGAGTACTCCTAGAGCATGGCCATCTTCAAGAGATTTTACGAGTACGATTGATCGAACTAAATCGCCGCTGCCTACGTTTTCGACGATCGATTCCTTCTCTCCTCGGAAGCCTTTCTGGAGGAGATCGAGGCTGAGACGTGGATAGAAGAGCGCCTGATTGGCGTCGTGCTTCTGGTAAGTATGAATCCTCTCGTCGAGCACTTCTGTATAAAACTCCACTGAATGAAGAGCCAAGAGTTCGCGCTGAGCTTCTAGGAATTCCTTGATATGGGGGTTCGTAGGATCCAAAGGTATGAACTTTGGATTATTCTCAACGTTTTTAGCGATGAGTTTTGCGATGTGAGCCGCGAAGTGAAGCCCCGTCTCGTCAGCATTCTTGTAATAAGTATTGGTGATCTCTATAGAGGCTTGTAGAGTATTCTGAACCTTGAGCGAGAACCACTTATCGAAGCTTGAGTTGATGTACATCGTTGAGATGATGAAAAGTGCAAGGGTAGGGACAATCGCAAATGTGATGAACGCTACAACAAGTTTAGATTTGAGCCTGGCTCCTAAGATCCTACTTCTCCGTTCTAAGAAGAGCTTTCCAATGTTTCTGAACACTAACCAGGTCAGAGCAATGAGAATGATGATGTTGAGATTCAGTAGTCCGAAGAAGAAGATGGAGTTAACAAACGGGAGTTGACTTGAAACGCTCGTGAGTCTGAATTCTAAGACAGTGAGTCCTATGAAGATGAGAGATAAGACCGCAATCGCCCAGCGTTCTCGTTGACGTTTTTTGGACTCTCTCGGGTCAAGTGATGTTTTAGTCCTGGCTGCGGCCATGATCTGCAGCGTCGAACATTTTTTTCATGAAATCAAGGCTTTTTTGGGGGACAATGGGTGCTCATGAAGCAACTTTTCTACGCACTCGCTTTGCTTGCAGTTGTGACGAGCGCGTACCTCAAAGCAGTCCAGTTGCAGGACGATGCAGCAAGGGAGCTTGCTCAAGTTTTGGATGAGCAGAGGAAAAACAAGCCTCAAGAAATGAGTCGTTCGTTTGAAGCGGTAGCAAAGCAAGTGGAGGCAATCTCTCCAGTTGAAAAACTGGTTGTAGTCACTACGACAGCGGTAGCTCCAGAGTCTCCAGTCGATAACGGCGATAGAGACCCGATTAAAGAAAATATTGAAGACGCGGAAGCACAAATTGCTGACCTGAGAACAGAACCAGAATTCAATGCCCTTTTTGAAGGAAAGCAACCCGCACATTTGTATGCGGCGTTGAGACGAACTATTTTAATAACCAAAAATGTTGGTCTTGTTCGCAATCAAGGTGCTGTGATGAACCGGGATTGGGAGCTTTTTGAAGCTCAGCCTCTTGAGGCCTATCAGGCTGTTATTGAAATCGATACAAATATCTCACCTGATTTACGCAGAGAATACTCGGTGGAAATTGAAAGATTAAAAACAGTTTTTGAAGCTAAAGTTAACAGTATCAGAGATCAAGAAAGACAAAACCGTCAGGAGAGCAATCATGAGTAATAAAAAACGTTATCAGTTTCTAGTCTATCCAAAGTTTCAGTTAGTCATGGTGGGTGTACAGCTTCTGGTCTTGGGGTGCTCGCTCATACCTTTGGGTATGGTTTTGATGAGGTCATTTGATGTTTTGGAGAAATCAGCCGTTACATCGGGACTGGCTCCTGGGCATGGTTTCTTTCATTTCCTCTCTGTGCAGAAGACGCTGATTTTGAGTTCTGCACTCTGGCCTGTTGTTGCTGGCATCATTGTGAATTTGGTCGTAACGATTTGGTTATCAGACAAGCTCGTAGGACCGATTATTAGACTCAAAAAAGAATTCCAAAAAATGGAAAATTCAGGTGAAGTTGTCGAAGTGAACTTCAGGAAAGGTGATTTTTTCTCAGATCTTCCGCCGATAGTGAATCGCGCCTTGAAACGCTTGAGACGCTAAGCGTTAATGTGGTAGCTTGTCACCACCTATGGCAGAGAAAATAACACCCAGACAAACAGATTTTTCACAATGGTATCAGGACATCGTCCTCCAAGCGAAACTAGCAGATTATTCACCTGTCAAAGGTTGCATGGTCATTCGCCCGAACGGTTACGCGGTTTGGGAACGCATTCAGCGCGAACTCGATCAGCGGTTCAAATCCAAAGGCGTGAACAATGCTTATTTTCCAATGCTCATTCCAGAAAGTTTTTTGAAAAAAGAAGCGGAGCACGTTGAAGGTTTTGCTCCTCAGCTTGCTGTCGTCACCATCGCAGGCGGCAAGGAACTAGAAGAGAAGCTAGTATTACGTCCTACTTCAGAGACCATCATTAACTCAATGTTCGCAAAATGGATTCAGAGTTATAGAGATCTTCCTCTCCTCATCAATCAGTGGGCGAATGTCGTGCGATGGGAGATGCGTACGAGATTGTTCCTGCGTACGACAGAGTTTCTCTGGCAAGAAGGTCACACCTGTCACAGTTCGTTGGAAGAAGCAGAAACATTCACGCGTACCATGCTCGATGTTTACCGTGAGTTCTCTGAAAATGTTTTAGCTATGCCTGTGGTCCACGGACAAAAAACCGAAAGCGAAAAATTTGCTGGAGCTCTCAGAACTTATTCTATTGAAGCCATGATGCAAGATAAGAAGGCTCTACAGGCAGGAACTTCTCATAATCTTAGCTCTAATTTTGCTAAGGCTTTTGAAACGAAATTCTTAGATAAAGATGGTAAGCAAAAACACGTTTTCCAAACCAGTTGGGGAGTGTCCACTCGTCTCGTAGGTGGAATGATTATGACCCATTCAGATGATAAGGGTTTAGTCCTCCCACCTGCACTCTCTCAAACCCATGTAGTCATTGTTCCGATCTACAAAGGGGATGCTGATAAGGCACGTGTTCTTGCCGAAGCAGAAAAGCTTGCAGCACAAATCATGAATGACCCAGGTGTGAGAAAGCTTCCTTGGGTAGTGAAAGTTCATGTAGATCTGGATGAAACAAAGCAAGCGGGATGGAAGTTCTTTGAATATGAACTCATCGGAATTCCAATCAGAATTGAGCTTGGCCCACGTGACTTAGATAAGGGTCAAGCAGTAGTCACTCGCAGGGATCTCTCGAAAAAAAAATTTCTTCCACTAGCTTCGATTCCTGAAACGATCGTTAAACTCTTACCGTTGATGCAGAAAGAACTTTTAGAAAAAGCTAGTACATTTCGTGATGCGAATACATTCGAAGTGAAGACTTATGACGAATTCAAATCGAGAATCGAAGAGGGTGGTTTTTTCATCGCGAATTGGTGTGGGGATCGAGAGCTTGAAGAGAAAATTAAGCAAGAAACCAAAGCGACTATTCGCTGTCTTCCGTTTGATAGTTCTGGAGAGATTCAAAAAACAGATGAGCCTTGTTTCATGACAGGGAAAAAGGGCGGGAATGTCAAAGCCATCTTTGCAAGATCCTACTAAGATCTGTGTCGCATTAGATTTTAGTGATGAGACAAAAGTTTTAACGTTTGTAGATTCTCTATCAGACAAAAACCTCGTATTAAAAGTGGGGCTTGAACTCTTCACTCTCTCAGGGCCTGAGCTTGTCCGGAAAATGGTAAAAAAAGGATTCGAAGTTTTCTTAGATCTGAAGCTTCATGACATTCCAAATACGGTAGAAAAGTCCGCACAAAAAATTGCAGACCTCGGTGTTCAGTATTTCACCCTCCATCTAGCGGGGGGAGAGAGAATGATTGAGATGACTCGTAACGGTCTTGAGAAGTATGGCGCAAATAAACCTAAGATTCTTGGGGTGAGTGTTCTGACTTCGTTTAGCGAAGGTTCGTGGAGAGATACGGTTGGAGCTGTCTCAATGGGTGCGAAGAGCGTTTCTTCGTCAGTTCTAGGTTTAGTAGATCTGGGTGTACGTGCAAAAGTAGACGGTGTTGTTTGTTCTCCACTCGAACTTACTCTGATTCGACAATCGCATCCAAGTTTACTCACTGTGACGCCTGGGATTAGACCTACAGGTAGCGATGCAAATGACCAGTCTCGTGTCATGACTCCTGGAGAAGCGAAGCGAGCAGGAGCGAATATCCTAGTGATCGGTAGACCCATCACTGAAGTCAAAGATCCAAACGTAGTCATTC
This sequence comes from Lysobacteraceae bacterium, assembly GCA_023657465.1. Taxonomy (GTDB): domain Bacteria; phylum Bdellovibrionota; class UBA1018; order UBA1018; family JAGTJX01; genus JAGTJX01. Next base: position 89,108 of record JAGTJX010000001.1, on the reverse strand, counting down.
AAAACATTAGAGCGGAACTGAAGTGAAAGTGCTTAGGTGTGCAACCCTTAATGTAGTGATGTTGCTGCTTAGTGGATGTCTCGACACTCCAATGAAAATTCCAACTTCCTTAGGATTTGATGGCTCATTTGCTAAAAAACTAGTTGAGATGCAGACTAAAGCAGGTCCTAGAGTTTTGAAATCTAAAGCTCACCAACAAACAGGAGATCTGATTGTAGGGCTTCTGAAACAGTTCAAGTTTCAAGTCGTGGAGCAAAGCGAATACAGAAATATTATCGGATCGATTAATCCTGAAAATAAAAACAGAATCCTCTTCACTGCACATTGGGACACAAGACCTTGGGCTGACCAAGACACTGAAAATAAAGATAAACCTGGACCAGGTGCTAATGATGGCGGCAGCGGAGTAGCGGTGCTTCTGGAAATGGCAAGAAACCTAAGCCTTTCTCAGCCTAAGATCGGTGTCGATCTTATTTTCTGGGATGCTGAAGATTTAGGAACGTCAGATAAGGAAGACTCTTATTGCTTGGGTTCTCAGTATTGGACTAAGAATCCACATGTAAAAAACTACTCTGCAAAATTCGGTGTGAATCTCGATATGGTGGGTGCGGCCGGAGCGCGTTTTCCAATTGAGGGATATTCACTTCAAATGGGAAAACTGGCAGTTGAAAAGGTATTGGCTGCAGCGTCGACTGCTGGAACTAGTGCTTACTTCGAACGAAGACAGGGCAGCTACATCACAGATGATCATTTCTATATTATGAAAGCACTTAAGATTCCCATGATGGATGTCATTCAATTGAGATCATCAGGTGGATTTTATGAACACTGGCACACTCATCAAGATACAGTTGATAAAATTTCTGAATCCACGCTTCAAGCAGTCGGAAATACAATGCTTGCGGTTATTAAAGGAGAAGATCTCTAAATGTTATTTCTTAAAAACCCTCATAGCGTATTAGCAACACTTCAAAAAAGACCTAAAGATGTTACAGAAATAAATTTAAGCACTCATCCTTCTGCTGCATGGATTCAAGTTGAAGAGCTTGCGCGCTCTCACAGAATTCCCATCAATCACGATGGGAAGAGGAAGTCTCCACAACAGCGCGGTGATCAAGCAGGAAGAGAATCCAGTTCTGAAGCAGTAGTGAAGGAGAGAGAGTCATTGAATCTAGAGAAACTCCTTCAGGGTAAGGGTTTGTGGCTTGCTCTAGATTGTTTACAAGATCCTCAAAATATTGGTTCGATCTTCAGAACGGCTTCGTTCTTCGGCTTGAATGGAATTATCCTCACACAAGAGAGGTCTGCTCCCCTCTCATCAGTCGCATATGACATTGCTTCTGGTGGTTTGGAGTCCGTTCCGTTTTGCATCCAACCCAATCTTCAGCAAGCGTTTCAACTCGCTAAGGACAAGGGTCTTTGGATTCTGGGTTCATCTGAACACGCAAAAGCTTCATATCGAACGATTGAGAAAGACCGTAACTGGCTCCTGGTTCTTGGTAATGAAGAAAAAGGAATGCGAAGGCTTACGGAAGAAAACTGCGACGTTACCTGTACAATTCCGAATCAAGGAGCAGTGACTTCACTCAACGTTGCAACAGCTGCTTCAATTCTCATCGCACATCTTACATGAAAAATATCTATCTCATTGCAGGTTTGGGACTGGCATTGAGATTTGTTTTTGCAATATTTGGTGAATTCTCTACGGATGCAGAAGCAGTATACTTGTCAGCCCTTAAGTTTTATCAAACCGGAGTTCTCGGCGTAGTTGGCGCTCGTGTGGTTTACTCAGGCACTTCAATTCCAGGATCACTACTTGATCTCATGACAGGAATTCCGCTTTTTATTTCCCGTGGTGCTCTTTGGGGATTTGCTTTTGCTGGTGCCGCTTACTCTTGGATTTCAGCATGGATTATTTTTAAGGCTTATCGCACCCTTGATTTGAAGATGTCTCAAGACATGCTTGCAGCATTTGTATTCCTCTCACCTTGGCCTATTTTATTCTCAGATGCTTTGAACTCAAGCCTCATGCTTCTACCAGCTACGATTTGGTTTTATTCAGCAACTCAAATTTTTTCTGGAGTGAGAAGCAGGAAGCAATATGTTTTATTAGGATTGTCTTTTGTTTTAGGATTTCAACTTCATCTTTCGTTTGTGATTCTTGGATTCGGTGCATTCGTACTCTTGCTCCTTGATGAGAAGTCAATGCAAAAAAAAACCTCTAATACAAATCATTCTCGGTAGTTTCTTAGGTACGATTACTCTCATTCCTTACATCATTGACCGAGTGAAGAATTCTGTCGGGCATGTCGACCAATTGGAGTCCAATATTGTGTTTAGTTTTGAGAAGGTGGGCGACCTCTTCAAAATGTTCGGACGCTTCCTGACTTTTCCAACTGCTGAAATCACACGATTTATGGGGAGGGGAAGGGGATTCCAACAAGCTCTAGAGACTGTAGGAAATCATCTTTGGCTTACGCCTGTATTTATCATTTCTATGACAGTGAGCGTTTTAATTGTAGTTATGACGCTCTTGAGGTTTTATTTTAAGAAACCACAATCACGACTAGACCTCTGGGTCGTGCTTCTGCCGCTAGCCACAGGTTTTATGTTTCTATTCTCAATAAAAGGACCTTCTGCACATACTTTTTGGGCACTTTTTCCTATTTCGATTTATCCTATTATCATGCGGTGGAATCGGTTTCCTCAGTTTATGAAGTCCTCAAGATTCATGAGTATTTACTTTGCCTCTAGCATCTTACTGATGTTGGGAGGAGTGTTACCCAACGTAGGTCGTCCATATATCGGAGGATTTTCACTGGGTGTGAATAGTGCCCAGGCTGCATTTAGAGAGAAGGCACTCAGGGTTTTTCTTCCGCAAGATGTCGTGACTCTGGATTGGAATCAAACTGCAAGCGCAGCAGACTTTCCTGTGATTCTTAATCTTCAAGAAGGGCTTATCGAAATTGATGAGCTAGGAAAAGTTCATCCCCTCATTGCTCAGTCTTGGAGAGTTTCAAAGGACGGTAGAAAGTTTAATTTTACTCTGAATAAAAATATTCTTTGGTCCGATGATAAGCCTCTGAGTGCTGATGACTTCGTGTCGAGCTGGAAGCGTGTGATGAATCCTGCTAATGGATTCTCTACAAGTTACATGATGGCCGATATTGAAGAAGTTACGGCTCTCTCTACTTCTGAACTTGAGGTAAAACTAAAAACTCAAAATTTTAATTGGTACCTCAGAACAGCTTCTCCTAATTTTTTTCCCATTAGACAGTCACTCGTAACAAAGAGTCCTAATCTTTGGACGAAGCCAGGTGCGATGATTACGCTTGGACCTTTCACTCTCGCGGAACATAACGAAAATCAATCTTTTACTTTGAAGCGAAATCCAAGCTACTTCTCTGCTCGACCTCAATTTGATCGATTGGAGTTTGTGATTGGAGCCTTAGAAGAAGGATTGATATTACTCAAGAATGACAAAGTAGATATGGTGTTCCATGCACCTGTTGAGTCTCTGACTAAGCTTCCTAAGAACGCACTTCTGAGTTATCACGCACCACAACTCACAAAACGATTAGAGTTTAATTTTGTCAAATATCCTACAGGTCTACAAAAATTCAGAAAAGCAATCGCTCAAGCGATACCTAGAGATGCTCTTGCCAAAGAAATGGGAAAACGATTCGTGCCCGCTGGCAGTTATGTTCCTTCCGGGTTTATGTCTTATGATGCAAAAGGCGGAGTAGCTTACGATCCAGTCATTGCTAAAAAAGCTATCAGAGAAATGTTCTCACTTAATACAGTCACTCTCGATGTTCTTGTACCTTGTTTTGATGCAGCACGAGAAGATAATATAAGGCTTGCGCAGTTTCTTAAGAAGGAACTGAAGAAGTCTATCGGTATCGATTTGAGACTCAAACTTGAGCCCGATCAGAAGCGCTATGCTCTCATGAGAGATACAAAAGATTGGCATATCCTGATCAGAGACTTTAGTGGTTCGTTTTTTGATCCTGCATATTATTATGAGCCCTACGGAACAGGAGCGAGATATGGGAAGAAGTGGCAATCCACCTCCTATGACGACGCATTGATGTTTGCAAAAAGCTCACAGTCGGAGAAAGAACGTGAAAGTTGGTTTAAAAAATGTGATGAGGAACTTACGAGAAATGAAATTGTTCTCGTTCCGCTCGTCTATCAAAAGGCGATCAGCATCTTAGGTCCACGGATATCCAAAATCCGTAAAAAATATTATGATCCATATATTTTAAAATCAGTGGAGCTAAAATAAATGGTAAAGCAGTTCGATCGAGGTATTCCGCTCAAAGTCATTGCCTATGAAGATCGTCACAAAATTGTAACCGCGCTGACTGAGAATTACGGTCTAGTATCAGCTATGGCAAAGAACTCCGTGCAGTCCAAGCGATTCGGATCAGCGTTAGGGCTCTTCGTTGCTTCTAAAATGGGTTTTACTCAAACTGAAAATGGAGAGTGGGGACATCTCAGTGAGGCTGAAGTTCAGAAAACATTCAGTGGTATTTCCGGAGACTTTGAAAAACTCAGCTACGGCTCGTTCTTAAACGAAATTTTTCTCAAGATTGCTCAGCCAGGAGTTCCAGCTCCAGAGCTTTTCAAGCTCTATGTCAATGCACTACACGAGCTCGATCAAGCCAAAACTCCAGAGATTGTACTTGCAGTAGTGTGTATCGTACTCACTAAAATTTTAGGTTGGTCAGGACATAAACCCAATTTCAAAACCTGCATGGCTTGCGATCAGAGCATTCAAGGAATCTTGGGGGCAAAAGTCACTCTCGATTTTAATCGCGTCTGCTGGGTATGTCCTGAGTGTTCAGATCCGATTGGACTTACAGGGTCTCCACTTTTTGTTTTCGAAATGGATTTTGCATCTGCGCAACCGATTAAAAATTCACTGGTGATTATTAAGTCTGATCTTGAGTCACTGAAGAGTGGGTTTCATTTTTTACTGAGGTCACTCTGCTATCACTTACCCGGTTTAGACGTGAATCAACTTCAGAGTTTGAGATTCATTCAATGAGTAAGGCATTCAAAAAAGATGACGACGGCGGGGACGATGATTCGGTCGATTCTGGGGAAGAGGGCGCACTTCCACAAGGTTTTAAGAACTACATGACTCCTCAATGTTACGAGAAACTCAAAGAAGAAGTTAAAGCACTCCTTTATGATGAGCGTCCCAAAATAGTAGCAGTGATTCATTGGGCGGCGGGTAATGGAGATCGTTCTGAAAACGGGGATTATATTTATGGTAAACGTAAGCTCCGCGAGATTGATCGTAGAGTAAGGTTCCTTAACAAACGTCTTGATGCCGCAGAGATAGTTGATCCATCCACACAGAAGAGCGATAGAGTACTATTTGGTGCAACAGTTACGATTCGTAATGAAGAAGATGTCGTAAAAACTTATCGCCTTGTAGGTATGGATGAAGTTGATGTGTCTCGTGGAGATATTTCTTGGAGTTCACCGATTGGGAAGTCTCTACTCAATTCGAAGGTTGGAGACGCTGTTACGATTCAACTTCCCAAGGGTGAAGTTGAGTTTGAAGTAATAAAAATTAAGTATGTTTAGCGGCTTCTACCAAATCATCGACAACAAAATCTACTTTAAATTCGTTGATTAGGTTTGCTTCAGTTTTTTTGCCATCACCTGAGCGAATGAGAATAATGGTTTTGCAACCTGCATTGATTCCACACTCTAGATCCGTTAGTCGATCGCCGATCATCACGGACTGAGAAACATCAATAGACAACGCTTTTGCTGCGCTGTGGATGAGTCCTGGATGTGGTTTTCTACAAATGCAGTTTTCATCAGGTTTATGAGTGCACATTTCGAATCGGTCGATTTGTATTCCTTGTGGAGCTAAGATTTGATTGATTTTTGCGTTCACGAGCGGGAGAGTTTCGGGCTTGATGAGTCCTCGCCCTACACCTGATTGGTTAGATACTACGACAAGAAGGAAACCTTGTTGCTTAAATTTCTTTAGGCCTTCAATAGCACCTGGTAGTAGGTCAGTAATTTGATCAGGATTAGAGATATAGCCGGGATCTGCATTCAAAGTTCCATCTCGGTCTAGGAAAACAGCTCGGTTTGAATGCATGCGTCATAAACTACATAAACCCATTAGACTCGTCAATCTAAACCCAGTATGATGACTGAAAATTTATGGGTTTTCTAAAAAAACTTTGGCCATTCATCAAGCCTTATCGACTCACTCTTTTTGGAGCGCTTTTTTTGGCGATTCCTCTTTCTGCAGTCACTACCTACCAAGCATTCATTCTGAAACAAGCCATCGACGAAGTTTTCGTCGGTCATAAAGCTGATCGACTGAACATCATCGTGTTTTTAATTATTGGAATCTTCGTTATCAATTTTTTTGTGAGATTTTGTCACTTTTATTTCATGCGAGTGGTGATTGTGAAAACCAATCGTGACCTTAAGGATGCACTCTATTCACATCTGATGAAGCTCTCAGTAGACTTCTTCTCGGAGAAGAGCTCAGGAGAACTCATCTCAAGAGTGACTAATGATACTCAGTTTATTGATGGTGCGCTCTATAATTTAAACACAGTTGTGCGTGAGCCACTCAAGTTCATTGGTTTGTTTTCATTTGCACTCTATCTAAACTGGAGACTCACGCTTTTTGTTTTGATCACGTTTCCGCTATTAGGATGGCTCTTCTATTTTAGTGGGCATCATTTGAAGCGCTATATTTCAAAAATGGCTCAAGAAAACGCAAAGGTATTTTCGTCACTTCAAGAAAGTTTTGTGGGGATTCGCACCATTCAAACATTTGGAATCAGCAATCTCATGCGGGAGAAATATGAGGCACTCACTGAGAGATTTGCAAAAGTTTTTCTTAAATCTGCAATGGTGGAAGAGGCATCTCATCCACTAGCAGAAGTTTTCACTGCAGTAGCGATTTCTGCGATGATTTATTACGGTGGACGCCAAGTCATCGATAATCAGATGACTGTGGGTGATATCACTTCTTTTTTTGGTGCGTTTGCACTCATGATTCAACCTCTTCGAAACTTAAACGAAGTGAGTGTGAAGTTTAGTCAAGCAACAGCAGCTACAAAAAGAATATTCGAGATTTTCTCTTGGCAGTCTAATATTACGGAGCTTCCAAAAGCGAAGGAATTGAAGGAATTTAAAAAATCTTTAGAGCTCAGACAAGTGAAGTTCTCTTATCCAGAGAGTGGTAGCAGAGAAGTTTTGAGAGGAATTAGTTTCAATGTTACAGCAGGTGAGACAGTAGCCCTTGTGGGAGCAAGCGGTGCAGGTAAGAGTTCACTAGTGAGTCTTCTCCCTCGTCTCTATGATCCATCCTCTGGAGAAATATTAATGGATGGGACTCCCATAGGTCAATTCACTCTGAGTTCACTTAGATCCCAAATCGCGGTCGTTTCTCAAGATGTGTTTCTTTTTAATGATACGATTGAAGAAAACATTCGTATGGGTAAACCTACAGCCACAGCAGAAGAGATCGAAACAGCTGCTAAAAAGGCGCACGCATATGATTTTATCATGAGAGCATCGCAAGGTTTCAAGACGATTATCGGTGAACGCGGTTTAAGACTCTCGGGTGGTGAGAGGCAGAGGCTTTCCATTGCACGTGCATTTTTAAGAGATGCTCCACTCCTGATCTTGGATGAAGCGACCTCGAGCCTGGATACAGCTAGTGAACGCGCTATCCAGGACACAATTTACGAACTCATGGTGGGTAAAACCACAATCATGATTGCCCATAGACTCTCTACAGTGCAGAAGGCCGACCAAATCTATGTCTTAAAAGAGGGTCAAATCATTGAACAGGGTAGGCATGAAGAACTCGTCGCTCGTAGAGGTGAGTATTACAGGCTCAATCAGCAACAACACCCTGTTTAAATGAAAAGAATGAGTTAAAATGTAGTCATGGCAATCAAGTGGTGGGTTCTAACGGCTGTGGCGTGTGGAACGTTCATGGCAACGCTCGACTCAAGTATTGTCACCATCGCTTTGCCTACTTTAACAAAAGAATTTAGTACAGACCTTGTACATGTGAAGTGGGTAGTCGTTTCCCATCTTCTCACCATTACTTGTTTCTTATTACCGATGGGAAGAATCTCTGATCTTTACGGTAGAAAACGAGTCTTCACACTAGGGTTTGGATTATTCATTTTCTCAAGTGTTCTCTGTGGATTGTCACCGAGACTTTGGTCGCTGATTATCTCAAGAATTCTTCAAGGAGTGGGAGCTGCGATGCTCATGTCCAACGGACCTGCTCTGATCACTGCGGCATTCCCTAGATCAGAACTAGGTAAGGCGCTTGGAACGATGGCAATGGTCACGAGCGCAGGACTCATCTCAGGTCCTTCTATCGGTGGAATGCTCGTTCAGCATATTGGCTGGAGAATGATTTTCATATTAAATCTTCCAGTGGGAATTGCTGGAATATATTTGGTATTAAAATATGTAAACAAAGACCCCATTCCCAATCACAGAATCAAGTTTGACTGGATTGGTGCAATTCTGCAGTTTATCGGGATCAATACTTTTTTAACCGTGTTTGACCCTCAAATCCTTCCTTCGCAAGGTTTTGATATTCTCAGTCCTGTGAGAATCAGCCTTGCTTTTATTTCTATACTTTGCTTAGTTCTTTTCATAGTTTTTGAGAGCAAGTCATCACACCCTCTCGTTGATCTATCACTTCTCAAAATCAAATCTTTCTGGACTGGGAATCTTGCGGCGTTTTTTATTTTCGTAGCCTTCTCATCTATTTCAGTTTTGATGCCCTTCTACTTAGAAGAGGTTCTTCATTTTGAATCCTCAGTCGTAGGATTACTCATGACAGCGATTCCTCTTACCGTATTTGTAATCGCTCCAATCAGTGGCAGACTCTCAGATCGCTATGGTGCGTTTGGGCTCAGCTTCTTGGGTACACTCATTGGAGCTACGGGCTTACTCATGATGTCTGGATATGTTTGGGGAGATGGAATTCAAAACAGCATTACACAGCCTGGAATCGTGATTGCTCTTGGGTCAATTGGGCTGGCAACAGCTCTTTTTCAACCTCCGAATAACACTTCAATTATGATGAGTGTTCCCATTGAGAAGTTGGGCTCTGCAGCTGCTACTATTGCTACCGTCAGGAATTTGGGTTTAGTAACAGGTGCGGGATTTTCAACAGATATTTTCCTACTCAAGTATCAGACTACTAATAATTTTCTAGAAGCACTTCATTTGACTCATTTTATGTCAGGACTCATCGCTCTGTGTGCATTAATGGCTACCTTCGGAAAAATTGGACAAATTACTCATAAATCGCGTTAAACTAGGAATGTAAGTGGCAAAGAAAAAACAGATCATCCTCACTCATGACGAACTCATCCAACTCGCTAAGAAAGAGCATGCTCCCTATTGGGTTTACACATCGCCTACTGTAGCTCCAGTTGGAGTGGGTCCAGCGGGAAGTTTGTTCTCTTTAGATCCTAAGTTCTTAGAGAAGACTTGGCTTTTTGTTAGAGTAGATCTGTCAGACCCTTCTTCTCGTAAGCTTTTTGAAATCGCACTTGAGTGGCATCGAAGGTATTCGATGTTTCCTTGCTCTGTACTTCTAATCATTCATCCTAGGTTTGAATATTATTTGAAAGCAAAAACCATTGAAGAGATCCTCGATCATTTCAGTACACGTATTCCAACAGTGATCGATCATGAGTTAGGTTTTGCAAGGTTAACGGGTGCTAAGCTGGGCGCGCATATTAATATTGTTCAAAAAGGTGCGATCATTAAAACAATTCCTATTGGAAAAGTCGAGCTCAGTGAGATGCAAGCGGTAGAACGCGAGTTACAAAAGTCTTTACGCCTCACTGACCCAGGTCTTTCTCTTCCTTTTGTTTTTGAGCCAGAAGATCCCGCGTTCTTCAAAACTACAGTTTCATCCATTGATATTTCTGAAACTGAAAAAGTCAAAGCAATGGGTTTGAATCTATCAGGAAAATGGAATATTGAAGCCAATAGAATTACGACCCAAGATTCTACAGCAAGCATCACCTTCAATATTCCTAAAAATTCCACTCCACTAGGGCTTATGATTTGTGCTGAACCAATCGATCCTAAGTCACTTGGAGCTGCGTTCATCTTAGAAGTGAATGGAACAGCGCCCACTGACTCTATGCTTGGATCTGAGGCAAGATACGATGAAGTTCAAAACGCAATCTGTACATTTAAACAGCCTGGCTCATTCATAGTTTTAAAGAATTTAGTTCAAGGACGTCACGATACTGTGACCATGAAGATTCCGCTTGCTGGAAACAAACCTATCGCAATTTATGGTTTTAGATTTTTTAGTTGAGCACTCTTTATTAACGCTAAATTTCTTTTGAATTGCTCTGGTTTCACACGATTCAGTGCAGATTCACTGGTTCTGAGTTTGTATTCTTCAATTGTTTCTCTCTCAAGAACGGACCATTCTGCAGGCTGATCAGAGCTCACAAGTTCCTTAGCTTTATTGTTAAACGGACAGACTTCTTGGCAGATGTCACAGCCCGCAACCCAATTCCCTATGAGTGATCGATCAGATTCGCTTAAGTTTAATTCTCCTCGCTTCTCTAAAGTCCAATAAGAGATACAGCGAGTGGAGTTGAGTTCGCGCTCCTGAAGCGCACTTGTTGGACAAGCCGTGAGACACCGAGTGCATGAACCACAGAAATTTGAGTGAAGCTTTGGAGCCTCTCCAGATTTTTCACTAATAAGTATTTCTCCCAAGAGAAGGTAACTTCCATACTTGGGATGAATGAGGAGAGTGTTCTTACCGATCCATCCCAGGCCAGAGAGTGATGCCCAGGTTCGTTCTAAGATTGCGCTCGTATCCACACAAATTTTGTATTCAAAACGTGCACGGAACTCTTCGTTCTGAGTTTCTAGAAACTTTTGAAGTGCGCGTTCGAGTCTTTCGGGCATTTCGTCATGGTAGTCACGACCGCGTAGATAGCGAGCATATTTGACACCAGACTCAACTGAATCTTCACCGTGTGGTGTTTTGGAGTAGGGCAGAGCGACGCTGAGAACTGACTGAGCATTTCCAAAAACATTTCTGGGATCTTTTCTTCGCTCTAATCCGCGAAGCAAATATCTCATTTCACCAGCATGACCTTTTTCAATCCATTTTTGATAATGATGAAAATGTTCTGAGTAGAGGGATTGTGCGGCATCAATGTCAACTATGCCGTAGAGGGGGAAGCCTTCTTTTTTGATCTCATCAAAGAGTGGGTTGAACCACTGAGGATTCATATGAATATTCCCTGGATTCACCTTCGAAAGGTTTGACCATTCCTACAATTCTACCCATGAGTTCTGTCCCTACGACATCGGTGAGCTCAACTTGAATGATATCACCTGGTGTAATGTTTTCGAAGTCACCTAAATCGTTGATCAGAATATGACCGTCGATGTCTTGAGCCTGTGTAGTCATGCGTGCTTTGATGAGGAGATCGGTCTCTTCAGATGTTCCTTCGATCATGGCTTCGACAGTACGACCTAGGTAGGATGTCAACATTTCAGATTGATTCTTCTCTAAGATAGAGGTGAGAGTCTTATACCTTCTACGCTTAACTGAAGGGTGAACTTGTTCACTCATTTCAGCAGCCTTAGTACCCTCTTCCTTAGAGTATCTGAATACACCGACGTGATCGAGTTTGAGCATATCAAGATCTTTGCAGAGCTCTCCGAAGTCAGATTCAGTTTCGCGTGGGAAACCTACGATGATTGAAGTTCTGAATACAATGTTTGGAATCTTAGCGCGTAACTTAGTGATGAGATCGAAGAGTTTCACCTTGGTAAGTCTACGATTCATATTCTTCAGAACCAGGTCATTCGTATGTTGAATCGGCATGTCGAGGTACTTCACGATTTTTGGTTCACGAGCGATGATGTCTACAAGCTCATCAGAGAATTGATCAGGATAAACATAATGAAGGCGGATCCATTCAATACCTTCAATCTTTGCAAGTTCAGGAAGGAGAGTCTCCAGCCGCTCTTTGTATTTCCATTCCATGCCGTACTCGGTGAGATCTTGAGCGACGAGATTGAGTTCGCGTACCCCTTGAGCTGCCATCATTGAAGCTTCTTCGACTAGCGAAGCAACAGTGCGTGAGCGGACATTGCCTCGCAGCTTAGGAATGATACAGAACGCGCATCTACGGTTACAGCCTTCAGAGAGCTTTAAGTAGCCGCTATATTTAGGTCCTGTGTGAATTCTAGCGTCGTTTTCAGTGTGAATGAATGCAGGTTGATCCACATAAACTCGAGAGGGAATTGGGTCACCGAGAGCGCGATCTTTTTTAAGTTCCGCAAGTGCTTCAGTGATTTTGTGATATTGGCCAGTACCAATGAGAAGATCAATTTCAGGCATTTCCTTCTGCATTTCCTTCGAGTAACGCTGAGGCATGCAACCAGATGCGACTAGGATTTTGCAGTTACCGTTGATTTTCTGATCAGCCATCTCTAAGATGGTATCGACAGATTCTTCTTTTGAAGCTTGAATGAAGGAGCAGGTGTTCACAATAATGACTTCTGCTTCAGATGGATTTTGAGCAATAGTGTAATTGTCGTTTTTAAGAGATCCCAACATCACTTGCGAATCCACTAAGTTTTTTGGGCAGCCAAGACTTACAAAATAAACAGATTTAGTTTCCATAATTATTCTCTGAAGTTTCCAAACTGCAGGGGGATTTTGAGTTTATCCTGCATGGTTCTGAGTTGAGCCATTGCTGCTTGTAAGTCGTCTCTGCTCTTGCCTGTGACTCTCACTTTTTCATCCTGGATTTGACCTTGGACTTTGAGTTGAGTTTCTTTGAGAGCGCCAATGATTTCTTTGCCCTTTTCTTTTGAGACTCCAGCTTGAATTTTTACGACTTGTCTCACGCTTCCGCCGAATGCTTGTTCGAGGGGATCATAGTCAAAGGCGAGCGTGGAGATTCCACGCTTGATAGCCTTGTTGATGAGGACGTCTTTGAGTGCATCCAGCTTTGCTTCAAGCGCGCACCACAGGGTGATGGTCTTGAGTTTCTTGTCGAGTTTGACTTCAGTTTTTACACTTTTGAAATCAAAGCGGCTCCCGAGTTCTTTTGTGGCTTGGTTAATGGCGTTATCGAGCTCTTGCCAATCAATATCAGATGAAATGTCGAACGAAGGCATAGGGCGAATCTATAACAATATTCATGTTTTAACGCAATGTATAAAATAATCAATGAAATCAAATATATTGCCGATAAATGATTGAGAGGTTGGCTATGAAGCACGTTTTAATCGTATTTGGAATGATCATAGGTACTCAGGCTCAAGCTATGCCTAGTTGCACAGTCACTATTGCAGTTACTGAACAGAAGCCCAATTTAAGTATTTTGAAAGTAGACAGTCTTGCAGATTGCCTGATTTTTGTTTCTAAGAAAACAAATGAGTTGTTCGAAAAGTACACAACTTCAAAACCAGTAAAAAAAACAAAAGTTACGATTAGTTGGACTGCAGGTTTAACTGGTGAATTTGATGTTGAGTCCAAAGGAAGTCATGTTTTTGTAATGACCCCTCATCGGAAATAATTTTAGAAATAAAGCGTAGCACCGAAGTTATGGGAATTAGCACCGGTTTGTGTTTGAAGATAAGCGTAATCGAGAGAGATTCTTGGTCCTGTCCAACCTGCTCCTAAGCTCCATCCTTGATCACGTCTAGCAAGCATGGGTATCATGGCGTTGTTGAAAAGCCCTAATCTCAGATTAAGATCGGTCATGACATGGAATTCAGCTCCGCTTTCAAATCCCCAAGTTTGGTTAAGTGAAGGTAGAAAAATGGGATCAATATATAAAGTGAGAATTCCAAGTACTGAAGTTCGAGTTCCGAAAATCCATTCTCTTGTGAGGTTAATGGTACGGCCGTATGCCGATTCAAAAACGTTATCGACGACAATTGCGAGTTGAAACCAGGCAATTGGGACAGCAGTCATTGCAATAGTCATGTCGGAAGCTGTCCAATTTTGATTATTGGGAAAATAAATTTTCCCTCCAATTCCTAAACCCGTTTTCTCAATTAAACTTTTAGATGCACCCACATGTATGAATCTCCCGTCATCGCGTTGAGTATGAGAAAGAGCAGCTTGGAATATATCCGACCTTCCGTCTTGAATGCTTACGGAGTAATTCCTTCCGTAAGCTCCAAAGTTTGAATTCCAGTTTGTCCAATAGAGACCGACGCTAGTTGCAGAGATAAATGGGGTATATGCAGGATTTAGGTATACCGAGTCATTTCCAAGGGCTGTGGCATGGCCTGCTCCGCCCAAAGATGCAGTGCGGGGTGAGTGATAATCTGAAGAGTATGCAGAAAAACCAATCAAAAGCGTGAGGATGAACATGGCTCGCATCAGGGCATCATCTTCTAGATTCAATTCTTAAGCAAGCCTTGGTAGATTGATCGGACAGATGAGTAAGATTAAAAAAGCAGTCATTCCCGCAGCAGGTTTAGGCACAAGGTTTTTGCCAGCAACAAAGGCCATGCCAAAAGAAATGATTCCCATCATTGATACTCCGATGATTCAAGTCATCGTCGAAGAAGCGGTTCGCTCTGGTATCGAAACGATCGTACTTGTAACTGCAAGACATAAAGAATCAATAGAGAATCATTTTGATTACTCCTACGAAGTTGAAAAAACTTTGGAAGAAAAAGGAAAAAAAGAACTCGCAGAGATTTCAAAATCCGTTGCAAGGTTTGCAAATATTATTTCAGTCAGACAAAAAAACCCAATGGGACTCGGTCATGCTGTTCTTATGGCTGAGCCAGTAGTGGGGAATGAGCCTTTTGCTGTTCTCTTGGGAGATGACTTGATTATTTCTGAAAAGAAACAAGCTACGAAGCAGCTCATGGATCTCTTTGATGAGATGGGCAAGTCTTGTGTGGCCGTGATGGAAGTTCCAGAGAAGGAAATTTCGAAGTACGGAATCATCGCTGGAACAAAATCCAAAGAAGGATTTTGGACTGTTACAGATGTTGTTGAAAAGCCTAAAGTCTCTCAAGCTCCATCAAGGATGGCAATTCCAGGTCGCTATGTTCTCATTCCAGAAATTTTTGATCACTTGAAAAAAGTGAAACCAGGTACCAGTGGAGAGATTCAGCTCACAGATGGACTTGTTCTGCTTGCGCAGAATCAAGGGCTACTGGCTCACACCTTCGAAGGCATTCGTTACGATACGGGAGATCGTCTCGGTTATATTGATGCGACACTAGCGTTTGCACTCAAGAGGCCAGATCTTCGTGAAGACACCATTTTATTAATGAAAAAATACCTGGAGAAAAATTAATGATTCTAGTTAGCGTATTTCTTTCCATTTCGGCTCACGCTTTTGTTCCTCCGTTTACTTATGTTTTAGATAAGTCGGCGGATAAGAAAAATAAAGTGAAGTTCCTCGAACTGACTTATCAAGTGACTGCATTTCAAGATCAACGGCCTACTTCTGTACAGTTTAAGGAATCTTTTCTATTCGATCTCTCCAAGGATATGTGGATGAGTGAAGCAAGAGATGACCAGCAGAAAGTCCTCTTTACAGAGAAAAAGAAGATTTCTGATGATGCAACAGCATTAGCAACTCTCCTTCAGTTTGATTCAAGCTCTGAGCGTATTCAGCGATCACTCAACAAAATGGGATTCAAAGTCGATCGCTCTAAGCTCGACCGAATGCCACCTACAGTAGCATGGTCTTACGGACAGAATATTCAGCTCTGGTTTGAAAAAGATGAATTTATTCCGTTTAGATGGTCTCATCCGAATTCAAAGCGAGAAAAAGGAAATCCTATCGAAATTCAGTTTTCAAATTACAAAAATCATAAAGAAATCATTCAAGTTCCTCAGACCATTACGGTGTCGACTCGTGGGCAGACACTTTTTGTAGCTGATTTAAAACAAATCATCGCAAACGACAGAAAAGCGATTACTGAGAGTGGCGAATCAGGCTGGAGTACAGATGGAGAATCTTCTTCGCCTGTGATGAAGGAACTCATTGAGCGTTATTACACCCACATCCGGTAGTCCCATGAATTCTCCTGTTTGGGTGGTAGAAGTAGCCCTTCCTAGACCCATTGATCAGTTTTTTACTTATGAAATACAGGAGGATCAAGCGGAGCTTGCTCTTCCGGGTTGTTGGGTTAAAGTACCTTTCGGGAGGATGAGTGCCGTCGGTGTCATCGTTCGCGCACCAAAAAAAATTGATGATGTGAAGTCTTTGGGCTTCACTCAAGTACTTAAAAAAGTAATCAAAGTGGGTGAAGTTTCAGATCAGATTCCTTCCCTTGTATTTAAGCTTTGCCAATGGGCGTCTGATTACTATCAAAGTCCTCTAGGGGAGCTTCTTTCAATGGCCGCACCTCTGAGTGCTCTCAGTAGTGGCGTAAATGTGAGAACTCAACTTCCACAACCCGAAATATCAAACTCGCGCTCAGGTCTTGTACTCAATGATGAGCAACGATCAGTGCTCAGTGCAATCACAGCAGAACCCGAAAAAGCATTTCTCATCGATGGAGTCACAGGAAGTGGTAAGACAGAAATCTACATTGAAAGAGCCAAAAAAGTTCTTGCTCAAGAAAAAGGCGTTATCATCCTAGTTCCAGAGATCGCACTCACTCCACAACTTGAATCTCGAGTGAGGGAAGGACTGGGTGTTCCTATCGCAGTTCTTCATTCCGCTCTCTCTGATGGTCAGCGCCGTGACTACTGGTTAAAGTTGAAGTCGGGTGAACTGAGAGTTGTGGTTGGAGCTAGATCAGCGTTGTTCGCTCCTATGAAATCTTGTGGGCTCATCGTCGTCGATGAGGAGCACGATGCTTCCTACAAACAAGAAGAGCGTGCACGCTATCAAGCGCGTGATCTAGCGTTCGTCCGGGCTAAGAAAGAAAAAGCTCAGATCTTGTTTGGATCAGCAACTCCTAGTCTTGAGACTCTTGAAAGAGTTCGAGAAGAGAAAATTGGATATCTAAAATTAGAAAAACGAATCATCAATCGTTCTATGCCTAAAGTAGAGCTTGTGAATTTGACTGATGAACCTCTTATTGCAGGAATCCAGGCACCGTTCTCTGAAAGAACAATTGAAAAAATTAAACTCACCTTACAGAAAGGTGAGAAAGTTCTCATTTATTTGAATCGAAGAGGATTCGCATCATATTTGGTTTGCTTGGACTGTGGAGAGGTGTCTGAATGTCCGAGATGTTCTCTCTCGCTCACGTATCATAAACGTAAAAAGAAACTTGTCTGCCACACTTGCGACTTCCATTCTGAAATTCCAGATCATTGCAAGGGATGTAAAGGTGTAGATCTTCATCCTATTGGAGCAGGAACAGAGAGTCTTGAAGACGAGTTGCCTGCTCTCATTCCTGAGATGAAAGCACTCAGACTCGATCGTGATCAAGTGACAAGCCAAACAAGGTTGAAAAAAATTCTCTCAGACTTCTCTTCAGATCAGTACAACACCCTCATGGGAACTCAGATGGTAGTGAAGGGCCATGATTTCTCTGAAGTTACTCTTGTTGTAGTCGTACTAGCAGACGGACTTTTCCGCTGGCCCGACTTTAGATCCAATGAACGTGCATATCAAACTCTCACTCAAGTGGCAGGGCGTGCTGGTCGAGGAGAGAAACCAGGAGAAGTTTGGATTCAAACTTTTGATATCGATCATCCAGTTTTGTCTGTCATTCTGGGTAGGATTTCTCGCGAAGATTTTTATAAGTCAGAACAAGAGCTTCGCTCACTTCTTCATTATCCTCCTTATGGAAGACTCCTTCGACTTCGTTTGACTCATGATACCGAGTCCGTAGTCAAGAAGGAGGCAGACCAAATCGTGCAAATGATCACCATTGATCCCGAGAAAACAGACATCGAGATCTTAGGTCCTTCCACACCCATGATTGAGCGCGTTCGTGGTGAACATAGAATGGATATTTTGATCAAAAGTAGCCAAATCCAGTGGATTCACCGAGCTGTAAAAGTTGCCAAAAAGATGACATCAAATTTTAAAAGTACACTGCTTGTCGATGTTGATCCTTACGGAGTATCCTAGTATGAGGTGGCTAATCCCAAATCAACTCGATTACAGGAACAAATTGGAGGTGCTTGGGAGCGCTATCGCACAGAACTACATGAAAAGCGTCTCGAGTATGCCAAAAAAGGATTCAAACTTTTTAGAGATCATCATGTCCTCGAGGCAGTTCAGAACTACCAAACGTATATAAAAATTATTGAAGAGTGGAAGCAAGTTCCAGAAGGTGGGTTAAGGCCTGACCACTTTCACTTAGAGAAGGATAAGTCCGAGCTTCTTCTGCTCACTGGAATTTATTGGGACTTAGTAAAAGTTTACGATAGATCCAAAGGTCCTCAAGCTACTAAAGACTTTAAACGATACCTTGAGCAGTACATCATCTTCTCACGCGGCACAAAGCACGGTGGAATCGCACTAGATACGATTCGTAAGTACATGATGGCCAATAAACCGATACATAAAGCAGAATTCAAAAATGCGTTTAAGCGATTAGGTGGAACAGATTGTTTCGTTGTAACTTCTCTTTTAGATCATGTGGATTTTGAAACTCTAGATGCAATGAGAGGCTTTAGAGATGAGTCTTTAAGTCAGTCATCTTTAGGACGTTTGTTTATCAAAGTTTATTACAGTGTCGGTCCTGGAGTAGCTTGGTCTCTGGATCAAATGCCAAATTTTTTCCGTGCAGGAGTAGCTAGGTTTTTAGATTTGATCGCAAAAAAACTTTAGCTGAGATCCTATTTCCCTCGCTACGCGAAGTATGGGACTACATTTTAGTTCAGCACTGTGCCGATTCTATGCGGCTTCCAAGAATTCAGACTGGAGTCTGAAAAGCTCAACCATATCGATAGCCAGATGACCATCGCTCGTCCCTTGATGTTTCTCATAGGAACGAATCCCCAGAAACGACTGTCATTAGAGTAGTCGCGGTTATCACCCATCACGAAGAAGGATTCAGGTGGAACAACCTTAGGTCCGAAATGCTCTGTGAAGAGCTGCTGACGATCAGTCATCATGAGGTGATTAGTAGATCCTAACTTTTCTCTAAATACTTCGATGGCTGATTCGCGGTACTGAGGCGATTCCTTGAGGTACTCAAATGTTTTAGTGAGATCTGCTGTGTCTGCTTTTTTGCGTGAGATTTCTTTTCCGTTGATGAAGAGAACCTTGTTCTTCACTTCAACAGTATCGCCGGGAACACCGACTACACGCTTAATATAATAAAGACTCTCATCACCTGGGTATTTGAACACGACGATGTCACCTGATTTAGGTTGATCACGCTTCACCAGAGTGATGGGATCTTCGAATACCAAATCTGAGAATGGAACTTTGAATCCGTACGCAAACTTATTTACGAAAATATGATCACCAATGAGGAGGGTAGGAATCATAGATCCAGAAGGGATCTTGAATGCCTCTACGATGCTTGATCTGATTGCAAAAACAAGCAAAAGAGCGAAGCCCAGTGAGACTGCTTGTTCAATGAAGTATTTTTTCTGAGAGGCTTTTTTTCCTTTATTTCCCGACATGTAGATAAAGATATGCTAACCTAGAAAGGAAATCCATGAGAATTCTAGCGCGGTACATTAGCGTCGCATTTATTGGAAATGTGGCAATTGCATTGTTGGCACTGGGTTCCATACAAGTGCTGCAGTCGATTCTAGGTCAACTCGTCGAAGCAGTTCACACGATTCCGCAAATTCTCTACCACCATTCACTCCAGATTCCTGAAATGATGATTCAAATGTTGCCTCCATCAGTGATGTTGGGAACGATTCTCACACTCTCTGGGTTCAATCGTACAAATGAACTCGTTGCAATCTATTCCATAGGAGTAGGTCTCAGGCAAGTGATGTCGATCATTGTCGCTATTGTGCTCATCATGTGTTGTTTCTCGCTTATTGTTCAAGACCGTGTGCTCCCTATCCTCTTCAAGAAGAAGACCATTTATTATTGGAAGGAAATGAGAGGAAGAAAAGATTTTAGTTTTGATATTAGCCATAACAAAGTCTGGTACCGCTCAAAAAACTTGATTTATAATTTAAAAACATTTGATCCACAAACGCAGAAGATCAAGGGCATGAGCGTTTATCAATTCGATGATGATTTTCATTTGCAACATGTTTTAGAAGCAAAAGAAGCGATTTATACAGATCGTGGCTGGAAGTTGTTTGCTGGATCTGAGACTACTTTTAAAAATCACAAAGACTTTCCAGTGACGGTGAAATTTGCAGAAAAGGAACTCGTCATTAGAGAAACACCTCAAGACTTCGAGCAAATCGAAAAAGAGGTAGATGCTCTCAGGCTGAAGGAGCTTTATTCCTACATCGCTAAGATCAAAGATTCAGGAGTGGATAGTAAGACTTACGAAGTGAAGTATCATTCTAAGATCAGTATGAGTTTGATTCCACTTGTGATGTGTATTTTGGCTGTTCCGTTCTCTACAAGACAACGTAGACAGGGAGGAGCGGGTAGAGATTTGGCGATTGGATTTGTGGTTACTTTTTTCTATTGGCTTTTATATTCAATAGGACTATCTCTAGGTTCAAATGGCGCAGTGCCCCCATTGCTGGCAGCCTGGTTACCAAGTATATTATTTATGGGGCTAGCAGGTTATCTATTATGGCGCGATTAAAAATTTATACGTTTCCAGACGGTGTTTTGGCTCAAAAAGCAAAACCAATCTCACACGTGGAGAAAACTTATCACAAGTTAGCTGATGACATGCTTGAGACCATGTATGGAGCGCCTGGAATTGGTCTCGCCGCTAATCAAGTAGGAATATTAGAGCGCATTCTTGTCATCGATACCGAGTATGACATGACAGATGTGGAGAGTGGTGAGCTTCACGCTGAAGGTTCAGAAGTTGTTGGTGGAAAAATCATTACTAATCGTAAGCCGATCATTGTCATCAACCCTGAGATCATCCATCGTGAAGGGAAGACGGCAATTGAAGAGGGTTGCCTCTCCGTTCCAGAGTTCACTTCTGAAGTAGAGCGATCTCAGAAGATTAAACTTCAATATCAAGACATCGATGGTCTCACTAAGATTCTTTCAGCAGAAGATCTGCTTGCTGTCTGCATTCAACACGAGATGGATCACTTGGAAGGACGACTCTTCATCGATCGTTTGAGCCCACTCAAAAAAGATTCAGTGAAGAAGAAACTACTTGTCGCAAGAAGAGAAAAAGAAGAAGAATGAAAATAGTCTTCATGGGGACGCCTGAGTTCTCTGTCTCTGCACTTCAAAAACTCCATGATGAGTTCGAAGTCATTGCAGTCTATACACAACCCGATAAGCCAGTAGGTCGAGGATTAGAAGTCAAAGCATCTCCAGTGAAGAGAGTAGCGCAGACTCTGGGAATCCCTGTTTTTCAGCCCAAGAAACTTACCGAAGCTGGTGAGTTCGAAAAACTACAGGCGATTGGCGCCGATATCATAGTCGTTGCAGCTTATGGACAAATCCTGAAAAAAAATGTTTTAGAACTCCCCCGTTTAGGCTGCGTAAATATTCACTCGTCTCTTCTCCCTCGTTGGCGTGGAGCGGCTCCGATTCAATGGGCGATTATGTCCGGTGATCATGAAACGGGAATCACAACAATGAAGATGGCTGAGAAGTTAGACGCGGGAGATATTTATCTACAGAAGAAAACTCCCATCAATGACATGGATACTGCAGAGACTATGCATGACCGCTTGAGTGTGATTGGATCAGAACTCATCATTGAAACGGTACGTGCTCTTGAGTCTGGTGCACTTAAGTCCCAAGTCCAAGATGAGTCTCTTGTGACTTATGCACACAAACTCACGAAGGAAATGGAAGTCATCAATCCTGAGCTCGATGCCAAGCTTATTGATTGCCAAATTCGCGCACTTAATCCATGGCCTGGAACAAGTTTGATATTAGTGTCCGGAGAGAGAATTAAAGTGAAGAAAGCCCGCATCGCGAGAGGAGTTCAATCTCAGACTTCAGAAGTTAATGTGTCAGGTGATCAGGTTGTTCTCGGTTGTAAGACGGGTTGTGTCGAACTCCTTGAGGTTCAACTTGAAGGTAAGAAGGCAATGCAAGCCTCTTCATTCATAAATGGTCTCAAAGGCCAAGGGAAGCACTTGCCGCTCAAAGTAAAAATCAGTTAGACTGAAGCTCAAATGCGAAAGTCTAATATCCTCATTGCTCCTTCTATTCTCTCTGCAGATTTTACTAAGCTCGGCGAAGAAATTGAATCCGTTGAGAAGGCTGGAGCTGATTGGATTCACGTCGACGTCATGGACGGCCACTTCGTTCCGAATATCACTATCGGCCCTGTGGTTGTTGAATCACTTAAAAAAATAACCAAGATGCCGCTAGATTGTCATCTCATGGTTTCTAAGCCTGAAGATTGGATCGAAAGCTTCGCTCAAGCAGGAGCATCCGTTATTACCGTTCACGCTGAAGCTACTGCACATCTCGATCGATTGATCTCACAAATTAAATCTTCAGGATGCAAAGTAGGAGTGTCTGTGAATCCAGCTACTTCTCTCTCAGTACTAGAAGAAGTACTGGATGCTGTGGATCTTGTACTGGTCATGAGTGTCAACCCAGGATTCGGTGGTCAAAAGTTCATTGAAAAAAGTTTAGAAAAAATCGCAAACCTTCGCGAAATGCGAGGGGAACATAAATTCTTAATCGAAGTCGATGGCGGTGTGAATGAGAAGAACATCGGCGAGTTAAGAAACGTAGGCGCGGATATTTTTGTCGCAGGTTCTGCAGTATTTGAAAATAAAGACAGAAAAAAAGCAATTGAGGGTCTGCGTAATGCCACTCTTTGAGTTTGGAAAAACAAAAATCACAGTTGAGAGTGTAGAGACGGCCTCTAAAGGTTTGTATAAATTTCGTCTATCCTCAGCTGCTCGTAAGAAGATCCTTCGCTCTCGCAAGTTTTTAGAGAAGGAACTTAAGTCTCACGACACGATCTATGGAGTGAACACTGGATTTGGCCCACTCTCGCAAGTCAGAATCAAAGATGATGATTTGAAGGAGTTGCAAGTCAACTTACTCAGGTCACATGCAACCGGAGTAGGAGATGATTTACCCATTGAACAAGCTCGAGCGATGCTATTCCTCCGTGCAGTAAATCTCGTCCAGGGATTCTCAGGAGTGAGAATTGAACTTGTTGAGCAAATCATTAAATTTCTAAATCTAGATATTATTCCTGTCATTCCAGCTCAGGGTAGTGTAGGAGCAAGTGGCGATTTGGCTCCCCTTGCACATTTAGGATTACCTCTCATGGGCGAGGGAGAAGTGATCCATAAGGGTGTGAAATACGAGGCGGGAGACTTGCTTAAAAAACTAAAAATTGCCCCGCTTGAGCTTCAATCTAAAGAAGGTCTCGCGCTCATCAATGGAACTCAGTTCATGACTGCTATTGGATCTCTAGCGCTCATTCAAGCCGAGAGGCTAGCTCGTTATGCTGATCAAGCAGGCGCACTCTCTCTCGAAGCAATCAGAGGAACCGTGAGCGCATTCGAGCCTGAGATTCAGGCTGTACGTCCTCATCCTGGTCAGATTTTAGTAGCCAAACACATGCGTGAGTTGCTCACTCCTGGTGGACGTGGAAGCAAGATTTCACGTAGCCATGAGAACTGCGGAAAAGTTCAAGATCCTTACAGCTTCAGGTGTATTCCCCAAGTTCATGGTGTGGTGAGAGATTCACTGAAGTGGGTGAGAAGAATCATCGAAACAGAAATCGGCGCTGTAACCGATAACCCACTGATTTTCCCGGCAGCTGGAAAAATTCTGAGCGGCGGTAACTTTCACGGTCAGTATGTATCTACTGCGATGGATGTGCTCTCGATTGCTGTATGTGAGCTTGGCAGCATGGCAGAGCAGAGAATTGAGAAGTTAGTTAATCCTACCTTCTCTGGGCTTCCAGCGTTCCTCACTAAAAAGGGTGGCCTGAATTCCGGAATGATGATTGTTCAGTATGCAGCAGCGAGTATTGTATCTGAGAACAAGACACTAGCTCATCCCGCGAGTGTGGATTCAATTCCTACTTCTGCAGACAAAGAAGACCACGTCAGTATGGGGGCTTGGTCTGCCAGAAAAGCGATGATGATTGTCAGTAATGTCCGTAGAGTTATCGCAATGGAGCTACTCTGTGCATGTCAGGGATTAGATCTTATCAGGCCCCTGAAGTCTTCACAGCCAATCGAAAAGATACGGAAAGAAATAAGAAAACTCGTTCCGTTTTATGCTAAGGACCGCTCACCGAGTGGGGATCTTAAAAAACTCGAGTCCTGGTTAGCTTAAATTGGTTTAGATTCGTCAAAATATTACCGCTTATAAACTCAACGCCATCAGTCGATAAGGAATCAATATGGTATCTGGGCTTGCTGTTAATCAAAATTTTAATGATCAGGGTAATGAATCTGATTCTCAGTCTAAACTGAAAACAGAGATGTTTTCTTTTCTTGATGAGAAGATGTCATCTATTCCACTCGTAAATCAAAACGTGAACTCACTTACAGTGGGCATTGAACATGAATTTTTCTTGGTCAATATTGAGAATAAGCCAGTATCTCCAGAGACTTCACAAGAATTTTTAAAATATATTTCAACTCTTAAGGGGTGGAGTTCGGCCGAAAGTTTTTCGTTTAACGACATGACTAAACTGACTTGGAGAATTTCTCACAAAAAAGAAAACGAGAAAATGACTTCTCTTAGATATAAGCATCATCCACATCATTTTGAGTTAGTGACTTCAAACTATACTGACCTTCATGAGCTGAGAGTGAAGCTAGAAAAAATGTTCGAATTGCTTGATTCTGCTGCGACAAAGCTAGGTTTGAAAGTTTTCAATCAACCTTTATTGGGAATACCCTCATTCTCTAAGTCTGTTACAAGTGAGATTCCTTATTACTCAGACATGAGAAACTTTAGAACCAAACTCTTCCTCAGAGGCAATGAAGCTCTTGATTCAGAGACGATTAATTATCCAGCAGTCATTGCATCAAGTAAGACAGTCATTGGTGGGATCAATTGGTTTAAACAACCTGAGATTATTCAGAGACTCTACTTAATTGAACCCAAGATTCAGTCACTGATCTTACCGAGGAAGAATCTTTGGAATGCGGGAGATCTACAAGAAGTACTTAGAAAAAGATGGAATGGAATGCTTGCTCCCCATAAGTTTTCACCGCTTGCTGGTTTCCCAAGAATCAGTGAGTGGAATCTAGATGAATGGTTTGCTGCTGTGATGAGGATGCCACTTCCTGGACCAACTGATAAGAAGTGGACAGGTAGGACACTCAATGAACTTAAGGAATCACCATTCGGATCCCCTGGTACTCTCTTTAATTCACTTTCAGAGTTTCAGATGATTTCACCTAATTACAAAGGAACTGTAAAATTTAGTTTAGATCCTACTCAAATGGACATAAAATATCTCATGAACCTAGTGGCTTTCAGAATGGGGTTAACTGCCGTAGCATCATTGGGGTTTTCTCCTAAAACGACACTGACTCAGGCCGAAGCAGAGTGGAAACGAAGAATCAGTGGTGAAGAAGAATTGAAGTCAAAGGAAGCAGCTGCGTATTTTGCAGCAGCAGACAAAGGTTTAAGATTAAGAAAACAAGCTGAGGAGAAATATCTTGTTCTCATGTGAGCAGATTATGAAAAAAAAACTAGCATTACTTATCACTTACTTAATGTCACATACAGCAATGGCTGTAGATCTACCCGAGTCTATATCATTCTCACAGACTCACAAGTTTGCTAACGGATTACAAATCGAAGTAACTACAGCAATTATTGATGAAAATGACGATGATGCTTGGATTAAGTTTTTCTCAAATAAGTTTGAAGCTGATCTTAAAAAAAATCCTAATCTTCTCACTCATTTTGAAACAATTGAAACTGAAGGGCGAGAGCCTCAGTCTAAAAAAACTTCAGGAAAGAAAAGAGTCAGAAAATTTGCTGAAGAAGTTTCTAAAAACAAAGCTCCAATTAAGCACGGAATGTTGTCTCCTAGTTTTTGGTCAAAAAGATGGCGCTCTGAACACGGAGCTTTTTTTGAAGAAAATAAAGCTAGAATCAATGCCACAGTTTTAAGGTTTGTTTTTAATTCAGCTGTGAATGCGTTTGCTATAGTTGTGGGTGATGATCCAGTTGCAGTAACAGCTGCAATCGCAGGAGGAGTACTCATCGGAAGTTTATCGGCATCGACAGCATGGTTTTTTGATTTTATTGCAGACAAAATTGTAGGAGAGCCTAAACTCAGTAATTTTTTATTCAAAAACAAGGGCAGTGTTTACAATGTATCTGCCTGGTTAGAAAATCTATTTAACTGGGGAAAAGTTGAACTTGTATTCCTTTCTCTTATTAAGGTTGGATTTATTGCCATGGGAATTACCTCTTATGGTGAGCTTGGTCCCGAGATTGCTCAAATAATTTTAGCAACGGGTTTGGGTGCACTTTCTCAAGGAACTTGGGAAACGTCGATCATGCAGGATCGAAAAAAACTGATTGCTGAAGGTGAAAGTGCAAAACAAGTACAGAAGCGTACTCAATATCTCGCGTTAGCGGGCTCAGTCCTTGCTGTGATGGGGACTGTTGCGACAACATTTAAAATGCAAATTTTGGGGTACGAACCTGGATATATTGTCTTAAGTACTTTAGGAGCTGCGGGCTTAATTAACCTTGCTCGAATTAACAAAAATCAAATTAAGGATATGGGAACACAAATTCTTAATCATTGCTCGAAAAAGTTAGAGCAAATCAAAACTGGAATTAAAAAATCAGACAAAGATCAATCTAATAACTGGGTGATTTCGCCTGTACAATGTAGCGTTTGAAATCCTAACTTACTAGCGGCTTCAATATTCTTGGGATGATCATCCACAAAAAGAGTATGTTCGATTTTTAATCCCTGCTCACTTGCGATCTTAAGAAATCCATCGGCATCAGGCTTCCTCATTCGCATTTCGTATGAGTAGTACGCCTTCTTAAAAACCTTCTCAAACCTAGGCATCAGTGGATCGACTTCTCTTAGTCGATCAATGTGAATGTGGTTGGTATTTGAAAACAGAAAGAGTGGAAGCTTCGCGGATAGTTTTTCAAGCCATTCAACTCGATGAAGTGGGATCTGTCCTAGTATTGCATTCCAAGCTGAAACCAAAGCAGCGTCTGAAGTTTTATTGCGCTCATTACCAGAAAGTTTAGATCTAAAAAATCTCAGGATTTGTTGAGTGTCGACTAGTCCCTTATCCCACTGATCAAAGATGGGTGATTGGCTCAAGAAACCAAAATTTGAATCCAATTCCATACCTAGAACTTTGAATGCGTTAATTGTACGCTGGAAATTAATCGGTAGGATGACTCCGCCGAAGTCAAAAATAATAGAATCATAAGACTTCATGTAATACTGTTTACATATGAAAACACCTACAACGCAAGAGCTGATTCGACTGGGTAGGTGGAGAACATCTACGTTTTGGGTGAAGCTGGTAGGTTATGAGGGTTATTACCTCATCAGAGGAAACCTTGTGGTCACTATTCCTCTGCTCAACGATACATTCCATTTTACTAACTCTCAATTTGGTATCGTCATGACTTTTTCAGAATTGGAATTTACTCTGTAAATTCACTACAGGACCTTTAGCTGACAAAATCGGTGGCAAGAAAATTTTCATTGTAGGAATGTGGGTGGAATTCTGTTTAATCTTCTCTTCCCCCTTTATCAGTCGATTCTATGGTTCACACTGATTTGGTGCTTCTGTCGCTACTTCCTCTCCATGGGTTGGGGTGGGATTATTAAGGTTATTGGCGAATGGTACGAGCCTGAACGTAACGGTATGATCATGGGGCTCATCAGTATTAACTTTCAATTTGGAAGTGTCGCGGCTTCGATGTTCTGAGCAAGTCTTATTGCTCTTGGAATTGGATGGAAGGGTTTGTTCTTCATTCCTGCTATCGTAGTTACTTTCATCGCCATCGTATCGATGTATTCATCGCAGGAATCACCTCGGGATGTAGTGAAGAGTGTGAAGTTTGGTAAAAACTCTAGCACGAAGAAGTCTTTTTGCGGCATTCAATCAAGATCCCGATCATCATCCCGAAACGATGGAGATCTTGGTTGGGTTGTTTAAGGTTCCTCTCTTCAGACAAGTAGTGGTGTTTAGTTTCCTTGCACACTTACTCAGAAGTATTTTTCTATTTTGGACTTTTAAATTCTTAGTCGATATCGGAATGGGGAATGCTAACGCTGCAATGATATCAGCGGTGTTTCCACTACTAGGATGCTTGGGAACTATCTTTATAGTTTGGTATACGGATCATCATGCCAAGAATGGAGATTGTGCGCGAATGATGGCTCTCATGCTTGTGGGCTTAGTGGTTTCCCTCGCTGTAATTGCAGCACTTATTCCTTATAGTCTCGAATATCAATAGTGGATCGTGACGTTCTTAGTACTCGGTGGATTCTTCCTCTATAGTCCTTACTCGATGTCAGCAGGCTGCTTAAGCTTAGATATTGCAGGGACTAAAGGTGCGGGAAATTGTACGGGGATCATCGATGGAGTGGGCTACTTTGGTGGTGCATTTGCTGCATGGGGAGCGGGAGTCATGTCAGACAAACTCAGGTGAGCTCAAGTGTTTATCGTTTTGTCTATTGTAGGAGTGGTCAGCTGTGTGTGGACTTACTATATGAGCTGGTCGTTTCGTAAGAGAATCTCTAAGCCGCTCAGATCAATCTAGTAACCAAATGTATAAAGAAGTTTTTCACAAAAATTAAATTTTATTTCTCCTGTTTCAAGAGCTGTCCGTAACCGGGTACAAAACTTCTCATCGGCTTCAAGTTGTCTTTTAATTGATTTTCTAAAAGAGCGATAGGCATCCTTTGATGCATAAGAGTACTTCTCCATAGTAGCCAACCAGACGTCAAACTCTCTTAATTTGTCATAAGAGCTATAGTTCAATTCCTTAAAAAGATCAGTGCCAACTTCCATATAGTTAATGTTGTTAGATTCCAACATTTGAAAAGGAAGTTCCCTTCCGGTAAGCGCTAGGAGAAAAGGCTCATGCTCGTAAAGTTCTGAGTGGTGTTTTTTTACGAAAAACAATGCGCTCTCAAACTTAGAAAGCGATTCGCCTGTTGCTGTAAAATCTATAAAAATAATTTTTTTGTTATAACAGACAGAGCTTGGAAGTGTCTGGCTGGGTGTAAAGTGAATGAAGTGTCTTATGATTCTACTTCCTATTAGAGAATCTCTTTTTTCCCTTTGTACACTAGTACTGTGCAGAGAAGATCTTGAGAATGGGAAGTTTGCGGCAGATACGCCTAGCTCTTGAAATAATGCGATCATTGGAGTCGGCGATGCGCCGATTCCAATGTAACAATAGTTTTTAGGAGGGAAGTTCGAAAATATTCGAAGAGTGAGTTTCTGAAGGTCTTTGAAAGCACCCCGAGGCATTTCTGCAAATGAGGGAGAAAACCAAAAGAAGAGCAAGATTAAAAACGAGTAATGTCTCACGTTTTCAGTTTATCATTTAATATTTAAAAACTTCACTGCGTTTAACCCCAAAATGAGCTCAGAGTCGGACTTCGATATAAAGCCGCTAGTAACAGCGTCATCAATTCGACGGATAGACACATCGATGCTTCTACCCATCAGTGGCCAATTGGATGCAAAGAGAATTCTATCACTGCCGATTTTCTTCACTGCTTCACCGATGATCTCTGCTGGCTGCCAGGATGTATCCACAAAAAGATTCGGGAACTCCTGACAGAGCTCTAGAGCTCGCTCGGGTTCGTGGAAGTTCATGTGTGCAAGCAAGAACTTCTGCTCTGGAAAATTCTTAAACCAGGGAACGAAATGCTCTACACGCCCAAGGTCTGGATTCTTATAAAGTGGACCGACATGCACGCAACCTGTGTGAAGGATGATGGGGATTCCAAGATCACCCGCAGTTTTAATGAGTGCTCGGTATCTCGGCGATGAAGGGAGGTCTCCGTCTGATGCGGGATGAAGCTTGAGTGCCTTCACGTTTTCTTCGTCGACTAGTCTTCTCAGTGTCTGAGATGGTTTCAGTGTTTCAGGTACAATGTAAGCGACAGGAATCAGGGAAGGGTCGTCTTTGCATACGCTTAATACGAATTCATTCGTTGCAAAAGGCGGATGAGGAATCACGATTGATTTTGCGATGTGATGCTTTTCCATTTTTTGTTTGAGATCAGTGACCGAAGACTCAACAAAGAGGGAGGGGATTGAGCCCAAGGAGCCCACTACGTCGAGTGTCGATCGCAACGCTTCTGGCAAGTAGCGCATCATGGGCTGAGACTTCTGGAGTGATTCCGAATATCCTGTGAGAAGTGTGCGTCCGAGTTGTCTCAGTTCAGACCAATTCGGAAGCGGAAGAAAAGTTTTTACGGTGTTTCTTCCTTCTTCGTAATACTCACGAAGTGGGTCAGGAAAAACATGTGTGTGTGAGTCGATGATCATGACGGTGAGTCTTTTACCATTGCAACGTAAGGGTTGAAAGGCGACACTACCTTCATGAGCGCATTTGTTATGGGTACGTTTTTTTCGATCCTTACAGTGATTGTCAATCAGACTTTTACAGATTTGACTCTAGAGCAAATCCTTCTTTCTATTCTGTGTTCAAATATCACTAACCTTGCTGTCCTCATGACCTTACTTTCGGCTGAGCAGAAGAGTGGTTTTAAGAGTATTTTTAAGTCGACTCCAAGAATGTGGCTTCTATTTTGGACGATGTTTCATGGGGCAAGCTTGATTTTTTGTCCTTGGATGCGCGACGTCAAAACAACTTTGATCCTCTGGTTGCCTTTATTCTTCAGTGGAGCTTTTGCTGCAATTGTTTTTGGACCCATTCAAGATAGAATTGTATGGGCGCGTCAAAAACGAAAACATGCTTCCACCCGAAAAATCTAGGTGTTATCCTAGCTTTCTATGAACATGAACTCTGAAGCAGTTGAAAAAGACCTCGATATCGTCGCTATTTGGTTACGTAGGGATCCCTCTCGTTGGATGGCGGGAGCATTAGCGGGTGTAGTTGCAAGTGTCGTGATGATCCTCTTCGGAATGATTCTCTGTAAAACTTCCGGCATGGACATGTGGTATCCGGTCAAGGTAGCAGCGCTTCCATTTATCGGTTCAAAAGCCCTTGAGATCAATTCAGTTGCTGGAATTTTTCCAGGCATTATCTCGATCGAACTCTTCTCAGTTTTCTGGGGAATCCTATTCGGTCACTTCACTGGCACTAATAAGTTTTTCCCACTCTTAGGTGTTGGAGCTACTTGGGGAATCTTCACTTGGATTTTCTGGATCAATCTCTATCTCCAGTCTTTCAGAGATATTTATGTTGCAGCAATTCCTAGAGGACCTGCTTTTTTTGTCTGCGTTGCTTGGGGTGTATCGTTCACTTCAATTGCGATTTTTCATCGTTTGCTCAAATGGTAATCTTTCAGAAGTGCGGACTTAAGCTTGGTACTAATCTGCAATTATATTTAACTACTTTTTTCTGTGGAACATCGTTCATGACGAAGCGTTCGCCCATTTCTAAATTCATATTCATAAAGCGTTTAGGTTCATGAAAAGGCTCCCAGTTTAAAGTAGGGAGCGCGATCTCCATTCCTACATCTGTGGCTTGAGTGGCATAGACCATGAAGGTTTGATCGTCATTGAATCTATCGAAGGATAACTCAAGAGTCCTCTTGAGTTGGCGCATACGCTTCATGCGTTTGTTTTGTACATGCAACGTAAGTCTGTTCTCTGCATCGTTCACCCCTTTGCACTCAAGCGTTGAGAAATCCGCTAGAGCGGTGGCATGTATAGAGCAGAAAAGTAAGATTAAAAACCCGTAAGTGTAGGTGCTGTAATGCATTTGTACTTCGTTACTTTCTTCTCAGGGATGCGATTCACAACTTCTCGCTCGCCAATGACCATTTCTACTCCGAGTATGTATTCATCTCTTGGCTCCCAGTCACGTGTGGGGAGAGCAATGTCGTGTCCCATTTTTGATTCAGTGACGTAGACCATATGAGTTTTGTCATCATTATGGCGATCGAAGTACATTACAGGAGCATCTACCGCACTTGTGTTTCGATCAATGCGCTTTAAGATTTTGTTAGTCACTCTGAGTGTCATGTTGTTTGAATAGTCGTTGATCGCTTTGCAAGTGAGCGTTGAGTGAAACGCAAAAGATGAAGTGGTTTGTAAGAGTAAGACTATAGATAGTAGTATTGTTTTTCCCATGAGTGCTTAATTACATATTAAATAAATAAAAGCTAGGTGGTTTCGATAATTTTCTGAATGAGATTAGAGGTGCTCTTGCCTTTAACGAAGGGGAGTGATTTGACTCTCCCGCCTTGCTTCAGCACATGCTCTGAACCTACGATCTGAGCAGGGTTCCAATCTCCTCCTTTGACCAAGACGTTAGGCGAAAGGGTTTCAATCAGTTTCTTAGGGGTTTCATCAGAGAAGAAAGTCACGTAGTCGACTGATTCAAGGGCAGAAATCACAGCGATGCGGTCTTTTAAAGTATTAACAGGACGCGTTGAGCCTTTGAGTTTCCGTACTGACCCATCTGAGTTCAGGGCCACTACCAATACATCTCCACAATCTTTGGCTTGTTGGAGATAAGTCACGTGCCCTACGTGAAGGATGTCGAAGCAGCCATTAGTGAACACGATTTTTTTTTTCTTAGAGCGAAGTTTAGCAAGCACTGACTTGAGCTTCTCGGGTGACAAAACCTTACTTTTCAACGGGTTGAGCTCCTGAAAGGACGTCGTGGAGCATGCGCTTCTTGGAATCAAAAAACATATAAAGAATTCCAAGTCCCACTGGTAGTAAGCTCAGTGGGAAAAGAACAGCTCTTAAGAATACTTTTCCAGAGCTGGCGTTGAACTCAAGTCCTACGAAGTGCTTGCCGAAGCTTGTTCCGAATAATAAATCTTGAAGAGTGATGAGTATGTGGTTGAGTCCAAAAAAGAGTGAAGTCGCAATTAAGAAAAACATCTGTGGTTCTGATCCATCTAATCCAATGCCGGTCATCTCAGTGATTCCTGCAAAACCTAGCGATACAAGGCAGAGGCTCAATAACGTATCAACGGTAAAAGCAGTGATGCGTTTCATAGCGTAAAAGGCTGTAGGATCACCTAAGATTTTTTCTTCAATCCACTTCTTTTGAAATGCAGGTGGTTCAATTTTTCTGAGAGTAGACTGGCGATTCTCTAACTTGGGTAGTGAGATGAATGGAGCTTGTGGTTTCGGGAGCGTAGGGGTGACCTTCGATGGTGTTCCTTTTGTGTGAGGTGCGTAAGGTAGGCCGTCTGAAAATGGATGAAAACCTAGGCCGTCATTGATGGGTTTGAATTTTAAGGTTTCGTTTTCTTGCATTTGAGTTTTACCTTAACTTAGATCTGAGAGTTTCTCCAGCGATTGCTGCAGCAGCGATCACGGATGTTTCTCCTCTGAGAATGAGAGGACTGAGACTTACAGGAATAATGTTTTTGGAGCGGATGAGAAGCTCCTGTTCTAGTTTACTCCATCCGCCTTCAGGGCCAGAGAGTATGTGTAAGGGAAGAGAAGTTTCCAACACTGTTTTTGAGAGAGTTTTTCCGTTTTCAGCGCGTTCTGATAACCAGAAGACAGTCACGTCGCTGAGCTTGGAGAGTTGTTCTTCCAAACTCATAGGCGGGTGAACCACCATACGAGTGAGCCTTTCACATTGCTTGAGGGATTGATCAGAAATGTTTTGAAACCGGGATTGGAAGCTCTCGCTTCCTTTTTTCTTAATCTGTACGACGGTATGATCAGTTACGACTGGAGTGATGGATTCGATCCCAAGCTCAACGCATTTTTCGATCGCAAAATCCATGGCATCTCCCTTAAGGATGGCCAT
The DNA here is from genome assembly GCA_023657465.1 of Lysobacteraceae bacterium. Classification (GTDB taxonomy): domain Bacteria; phylum Bdellovibrionota; class UBA1018; order UBA1018; family JAGTJX01; genus JAGTJX01. The sequence goes on along the minus strand of JAGTJX010000001.1, from coordinate 55,128 downwards.
CGTGATGTGAACAGGAATAACAGATCCAGGAGATTCTTTGGTTGCCGCAGCCGTGGCAGCTATTTTTACTTCGGACTTAGATCCTTTATGAATTTGGATAACCCCAAGAACACCCGAGCCTTTGCCATCAACAGCGAATACTGAGTCGCCTTCAGTTAGTCTTAATACTTTAATGGCATGGTGGGATTCCTCCGAACTCAGCGTAATCGCCATGCGTTCAGTGGGGATCTTATCGACTAGGAATCGCCTAGGGGTGCTCACTCAGTCTACTCTAGCGGGACGTGACTGGATGTGCTATCAAAAAATCCCATGTACATCGTTGGAATCGCAGGTGGTTCGGGTTCAGGCAAAACAACCTTTACCGAAAAAATCACCAAACTAGTCGGTAGTCCCCGAGTTGCTGTCCTCAGCCAAGATTCTTACTATTTGCCATCTCCTCCAGCGAGCCTTAGGATTCATGGTGAGTCTAACTTCGATCATCCAGAAGCATTCGATTGGCCATTACTCAAAGACCATCTTGCAAGGATCAAGGCTGGGAACAAAGTCCCTGTCCCTACTTACGACTACAAAATTTCAAGCCGTAAGGCAGAAGTAGAATGGATTGGACCTTGTGATGTACTTCTGGTCGAAGGAATTTTCACTCTTTGGAATGAAGAGATCAGATCGATGTTCGATCTCAAGGTTTATCTCCATGTGGAGTCAGACATTAGGTTTATTAGAAGACTGCATCGAGATGTCCGTGAGCGTGGCCGATCGCTCGATCAGATCATCAGGCAGTATTACGATACGGTGAGACCAATGTATCAAATGTATCTCGAGCCCACTCGCAAGTATGCAGACATCATCGTTGGTGAAGAAACCGACATGGCTGCAGATGTGATTGCATCCCAAATCATTCGAGTTCTCAATACCGGAAAAACACGCTCATGAGCGGAGCTGTAAAAGTACTTCCCTTGGGTGGCCTTGGCGAAATTGGAATGAATTGCATGGTCATCGAAGATGATCAGGATTTGTTCTTGGTTGATTGTGGTCTTCTCTTCTCTGAGCTCGATCACTTCGGTGTGGACTTCATCATTCCTGACTTCTCGTATGTTGTTGCAAGGAAAGATAAGTTCCGTGGATTCGTGCTCACTCACGGACATGAAGATCATATTGGCTCTCTCTCTTTTGCCATCAAGGCAGGTTTACAGTCTCCGATCTGGGCATCTCCTTTCACTGCACTTATGGTGCGAGAGCGTCTCACAGAGTCAGGATTTCTCGATCGTACCGAGCTGAAAGTTTTCCACCCCGGTGACACGATTCAAGTGGGTAGTTTCAAAATCAAAACAGTTTCTGTGAATCACTCCATCGTCGATGCAGCAGCACTCATCATTGAAACAGATATGGGTAAGATCATTCACACGGGAGATTTTAGAATTGATCCGACACCATTCTTCGGATCTGAACTTGATCTCTCCGTATTCAAAGAAGCGGGCGATCAAGGTGTACTACTTCTTCTCTCTGATTCTACAAATGTCGAGAAGTGTGAACATCAGCCTAGCGAAAACATCATCCAGAAGAAGTTCGAGCAGCTCATGAATGATCAGAAAGGGCTTCTGATCATTTCACTATTCTCATCCAATGTAGGGAGAATGGGACAGATCTTCGATCTCGCACGCAAGATGGGTAAGAAGATTGCACTCTGTGGTCGTAGTGTGGAACAGAACGTGAGACTCGCGTTTGAGTCTCAATACTTCAAGGGTTCAGAGTCACTCCTCATTCCTACAGATTCTATTGAAAACTATGATCGCAAGAACACCATTGTCATCTCGAGTGGTTGCCAAGGCGAATTCGGTGCAGCTCTTAACCGTATTGCTTACGGAGATCATAAGAGCATTAAGCTTAAGCCAGAAGATCTAGTAGTCCTGAGTTCTAAGTTCATTCCAGGGAATGAGAAACCCATCTCTCGCATGGTGAATCAACTTTTCAAATCAGGTGCACAAGTACTCTATGAATCCGTGCAAGAGATCCACGTCTCAGGACATGCGACTCGTCCTGAGCTTAAGAAAATGATCGAAGCCGTGAGACCCAAGTTCTTCATCCCTGTTCACGGTGAGTATAGACACCTCGTATTCCACGCAGCTCTTGCTAAGGAATGCGGAATGAAAGACACACAAGTGAGACTCTCTACTAATGGAGATCTTCTCGAGTTTACAAAAGATAAAATGAGATTCGTTGAACACTTCCAAGAAGAGAGAATTTTTGTTGAAGGCCGTGATGGCGGAGATATCTCAAAGCTCATTCTCAAAGACCGTAGACTCATGGGTGAGACAGGAATTGTGTTTGCACTCCTCGTGCGTGATCAAGAGAATCGCAAGGTTCTCTCAGAGCCTGAAATTATTTCTAAAGGTTTAGTCCACGAGAGCTTGGAAGGTTTTCTGATTGAGGAAGCCAAGGTGCGCGTGAAAGAAGTGATTAGACAGTATGAGTCAAGCCTTCAGGATGGGGATTATAGCTTCGATCTTCAAGAGCAAGTGCGTGTCGAACTCAGACGTTTCTTTAAAACTAACATTGGCAAAAAGCCAGTTGTCCTTCCAATAGTCATGGAACTTTAACCTGCGTTCGGCTAAATAATCCAGTATTCAGGAGGGCTGAATGAAATTTAAAAAATCAGTTTTTGTATTATTTGTATCGTTTTTCCATCTCTCTGGTTGGGCAGCAGAATGGACTGAAATCAAATCCAAAGAATTCAATCTAGCGAATCCTCCCGAAGAAGGAAGTGTCGAAGAGAAAAAAGACTTCAAAATCCTTCATGATTATCAAAAGAATCGAACCGAAGAAGAATGTAAGTTAGCAGATTCAATGTCTGCACCCACTCTTAAAGCACTTTTCGGCGGTAAGAATGGCAAACTCACAGATGCAGAAATCAAAAAAGCAGGCGAACTCTTCGGCGAAGTGTTTGATTTTGCAGACCGTGTTTCTGGACATTTTAAGTCCAAGTACATGAGACCCAGACCCTTCAATGTGGATCAGACTCTAAAACCTTGCATTACCAAGCCAGGTGGAGCTAAGGCTTATCCGAGCTCACATTCAGTGATGGGAGTGGCCGGAGCTTGCTTACTCGCTGAAGTATTCCCTAAGAAGGCGAAGGAGCTCAAGGCCTGGGGCAAGCGTATTGGGGAGTTGAGAGTCTTAGGTGGCGTTCACCATCCATCTGATGTGATTGCTGGCCGAAACTTAGGTCAACAGATCTGCGATAGACTACTCTCTGAGAAGACTTTCCTAGACGATCTCGAAGAGCTTTGATATATCGCACAGCGATATGAATGCTTTATTCCTACTATTATCGTTGTCCAATGTTCAGGCTCAAACGACTTATTCTATTCCTGATTTGATTCAGACGATCCCTCAAGGATCACAGAAAATTTATGTCTACACACAAGACATTCTGATCAAGCTCAAACCTGAGACCGTACAAGAAGATCAGACTGAACTGGTGAATAGAGCACTCAAAGAAGGCCGCGCTCAAGTTTCAGGACTTGCGCTCACACGTGTTCATTCTGAAACAGAATCCTATACGAAGGAAATGACGAAGAATCGTAAACAAAGAGAGTTCCAGGAGAAGTATTTTCAGAAGATTAATGAGATCACAGATTCAAACATCAGCACAAGAATCCTATCGAAAGAGCAGAGTGACACGATTCTTGACCTCAGAGTGGAATTCACAGTGAGTCCAAATACTCAAGCTCTCGCTCAAGGATTCCAAATTAATGAGCGGTTCAAAGAGATCTTCCATCCGTACAGAAAAATGTCAGACGGTACAGCTGTTGTTTCAACAAATTATCAAGTCAATCTCGGAGAGGGTCAGGGCTTCCTCTCCTATCCATATTGCATTTCTAAGAAACAAGAACGCAGAAAGAAGTTCATGAATAAAATCTGTCAAATGGCAGGGTTTAATAAAATTGTGAAACATCGTGCTGAGGGTCCGTATCAGAAAACCTATAGTTACTACGGTCAGGATATTCCTCTTGAGTCTTATATTGCAACAGTGAAGGGCTCGACGGATGAGGATGCGTTTTTGTGTGCGGATCTTTTTGCAGGTGGCGTTCATCCGATTAAGTTCAACCCGAATGACTTGTACTATCCGCGTCCTTATTTGAGATATGTCAAATCAGGCGAGTACAAGCTCACAGAAATCAGCTGCAAATAAACATTCAAGTTGACGGTGAATTCATGGGTAGGCTATCCCTAAAACCTAATGGTTTCGGGGCGTAGCGCAGCCTGGCTAGCGCGCTTGCTTGGGGTGCAAGAGGTCGCTGGTTCGAATCCAGTCGTCCCGACCATTTTTCAACAAACCCAAAATCAGAAGCTCCGAAGCCAGCGAAATTATAACGGGTTTCAGAGACTTTTTTAGATCTGAAAAACAAGAATCATAATCATTCATCATCAGTTGCAGGATTTGGTGGCTACTTCGTGGCTACATTTGGCTACTGAGTTTTGAATCAAATAGCGAGCGCCTTTCAAGAATCAAACCCATTTTCAATTGTTGTCATTGAACCTTTAACCCATCGCCTTCGGGCGATTTATAGGAGCAACAGACAGTATGAAAACAGAACTAAAAACCAAAGGGCTAGAAGTGATTATGAGAGCCTATGTGGATTACAGAGTGCAGGATGGAAAAGCGCCGCTCATTCTTTATTCTGAGCTATTGGTCGATTTATTGAACTCTAGTGGTGTTTCCATCACAGATATCAGTTTTAGCGAGTTTGTGCGTCGAACTGGTATTTCTAATCCAAAGCTTGAGCACCTTAGCTCATTCTATGTCGGAAGGTATTTAGAGTTTTTAATCCACTATCGAGGGATCAGGGACAGTCGTAAGAGACTGATACCGCTTAGACTCTTTTGGGAATGGTGCAAAGAGGTCGAGTTGATCGACAAATCTGAGAAACTGCCTCCTGACCTCAAGAATATCGAGGATGAAGTCAACGTCCAGATATTCGGGAAATACAAAATCACGATTAAAAAATAAATGTGCGCGAACCTGCGCGCGCGGAAGTTCGCGCAGGTTTTTTTAGAATCAAACAAAAGGAGAATCACAAGATGGATATTGGAAATCTCATCAGAAAATTGTTTTGGGTTGGTCTTGCTTTAGGTTGGAGTGGCACTTTAGTTGAAGTGACAAACCAACTTCGATCAGAAAGTGCGCGGGTTCACGCGCGCGGACTGATGAGCATTGGTCAGTGGAACCGTGCTTTATTAGGCCAACCCAAAAAATAGTGGCAGTGAGATCAATACTGATCTTCTGCAATTGTTTGGAGGAGTCGTGGTTGAAAAACGCTGTCTGATTTACGCAAGAGTATCTACGGGTCATCAAACCACTGGGCTTGAAGCCCAGATCAGAGCATTAAACGAATACTGCCAACGTCATGGCATCAGGAACTCGGTCATCTATCAGGATGAAAACCAGTCGGGTACAAAAAACTCGCGTCCGGGTCTTGATGCCATGATGGCTGCTGTGAGGAATGGTGAGGCCAGTATGGTGCTTTGTTATTCTTTCAGTCGCTACGCTAGAAGCGTTACACATTTGCTTCGTGCACTGGAGGAGTTCAAAGCCCTTGGGGTGGGATTCGTCTCAATTACGGAAAATATAGATACATCGAGTCCTCTAGGATCAGCGGTCTTCACTATTCTTGGCGCGGTAAGTCAATTGGAAAGGGATATTCTAATTGAACGTGTAAGGAATGGTCTGGCTAATGCTAAATCTAAAGGAGTCCGCCTTGGCCGTAAGAAAACCCGCCCTAGCGAGATGATCCGTGCTCTTCGCGCCACTGGCATGACCTATAGACAAATCTCGAAGGTCTGCAATGTGAGTAGCGGTGCTGTAGCGGCTGAATTAAGACTCATGAAACAAGAACAGAAGGACGGAACATACAAACCTGTCTTTGACAAAAAATCTGAAGCACCAAAACCTACGTCTAGTAGTGATGGCCTTAATCAGTATGAAGTCCCGATTGGCGAAGAAAAAATCGAGTTAGAAATAATACGGTAAAATCAAGGCGGTGGAGGTGAATACCTCCACCGTTTTTTTATATCCTGATTTCGAGATTATTCATGAGTCCTCTGAGCGTACTCTCATTGATTCCAAGGCGATCAGCGGCCTGCCTCTTCGAGCGCGAGCTGCGCAGGATAGTAGAAATATAATCACGTCGTTGTCTGAGCTGCTTTCGATCAAATGTATCAAGCGCTGTGACTCGATTATTACTGTGATTCAATATTTCTTTGATATTACCCTTAAGGTCTTCGGCTCCAATATAGTAATCCTTTGAACTCGCAAAAAGTTGCCTAATAACTCCCTCAAGCTCTCGAATGTTTCCAGGCCAACTATATTCCTCAAAACTTCTGATAACATTCAATCGAAACTCTTTTTTTGTTTTGGTTTCATTTTCAATAAGTCGACAAAAGTGATGAACAAGCGGTTCAATATCTTCAGGGCGATCTCGAAGCGCAGGAACCTCAATAGTTAAAACTTTTAAGCGGTAATACAAATCCGCCAAGAATTGTCCTTTTTGAATGAGTGAAGTGATCTCCGGTTTTGTTGCAGCAATAATTCTACAAGTGATAGGGATTTCCTGTAGACCCCCTATTCTTCTGATTTTCTTTTCACAAAGTGCGCGGAGCAAAGTGGCCTGAGCTTGAGGAGTGAGATGGTGTATCTCATCTAAAAAAATAGTTCCATCTCCGATAGACTCTAGCATGCCAATTTTTCTATTATCAGCACCAGTAAACGCGCCTTTTTCGTAACCGAACAGTTCTGATTCAATCAGATTATTTTGCGCGAACGATGCGCAATTCAGACCATAAAAAGAATTCATGGATTTTGGGTGGAGTGCTCGCGCAATAAGCTCTTTGCCTACACCTGTTTCACCCGTAAGTAGAACAGGAGAGCCAAGTGTAGCGTATTTCAAAGCAGACTTGGCCACTTCCGCCATGGACTCAGAGCAACCGATCATTCCTATAGTTTCAAGTAGCTTTTGATTCTCGGTAGGAGATGCTGGCTTTGAAACCTTCATCTCCTCATATTTTTTACAAGCGAGTTCTAGTGCAAGTTTTAGTTTGTCTCGACTCTCATCTTTGTCGATAAAATCCTCAATACCAGATCTATAACTTTGTTTGATAGTGTCTCCGCTATCATCGCAGGAGTACATGAGGATAGGAAGATCGGGGTTGATCTCTTTGATCTTGAGCGCCGTTTCTGCCCCTGACATTCCTGGCATTCGATAGTCTAAGAGAACCGCAGCATAATCAGAGAACGCGTTCTGAATTAGTTTCAGCCCATCATGACCATTTGTAGCCACATCGACAGAGTATTCGCAGGCTTCCAAAAATATTTTATTGGCTTGAAGATTTTCGACATCATCGTCAATCGTTAAAATTCTATACTTCATGTGTTTGCACCTCTTTCGTGAAATTTTGGTAAATGAACAATAAATTCTGATCCTTCGTCTAGTTTTGATCGAAGTTCGATCTTACCGCCGTAACTGCTACAGATTCTTTTGATGATAGGAAGACCAAGACCCGTTCCTTTTCCTTGTTTGGTAGTAAAGTCGAGGTCAAATATTTTGTCTTGAATATCATTTGAAATTCCTGTCCCGTTATCTTTGACAGAGATCTGGATGGAATCATCAGAAGAGGCGTAGCTCACAGAGACTATTCCATTTCTGGAGTCTACAGCGTCAATCGCGTTACGAAGTAAATTGTCGATGATTTGAAAAAATTTAGTTTCAGGTACAGATGTAAATGCAACTGTACTTGGTCTTGCAAGTTCAATTCTAACCGCATTTTTATCTGTGCTTGCGATCATGGATTTGGCTGATTCCATGGCCTCAAAAAGTTCATTACCAACTTCAATTGGTGTTTGAGCATTACCTTTTGGCTCACCTTCGTTGAGTTCTTTTATCTGGCGAATGAGATCGCCCATGCGTTTCAGAGATCGTTCGATTTGATAGACGCAGCTTGGGTCAACCTCCTGTGTGGTTTGTGCCTTTTTCACGAGAGCATCAAACAGCTTTGAGATTTGAGACAGTGGAGTTTTAAGATCGTGTCCGATCTGTCTCACAATGGAAATTTGGGCTTGTTTCCTTGCTTGGTCTGATGCTTCTTTTTCAAGATCAGAAATCGCAGTCCGTAATCCTTGGATGGATCTTTCCATAGAGGCCAATTCTAAAAATGGAGCCTTTGCGATTTGTTTTGAATCTGACATCAAGGCATTCTTGGAAAGATCACTGCTCCATGACTGAATAGGATCTAAAATCATTCGCGTGATCTGTTTTAGAGCGCCAAGCAATCCCCACGCTTGAGCGCAGAAAAGAAGCAGAGTTGATATAAGAAAGGTACCGATGACTGACCACTGAGGTTTAGGCGCGGTCTTGATCGAAACATATCCAAATAACTCTTTTGAAACATCTTCATCAAAATAGATTGGTTCAAGAATGGTGATGAATTGAAAGTTGCCATTCCAACATAACATTTTGTCACTGTGACAAGAAAAACTTGCTTCATTGTCTTCTGGAAGTGGGTAAAGACTATGCTGGTTCTTATCGAGCACACGTAGTGATTGATCTTTCAGATCACCTAGAATTCGATTCATTTGAAATTGAGCATCCCTAATGTTGCCTTCAAGAATTTGGGGTCGAAACGCTCTCATAAGCGACTGCGCTAGGAGCTTGGTACTCTCCTCGGTGGACTGCTTGGTGAGGTAAATGAATGTACCGCCACCCAGTAAAAGACTCAGCCCAAGACCAATGAGCGACCATCGAACTGTGGTCTTGTGAAGTGATGATTTTAGGCTCATGTTCGACTTCATAGATTGGTCATTGTGCTTTCCTGAACCGAACTTTTGATAGAGTTACGGATTCATCACTTTGTGAAACTTGGCTAAAATCAAGTTCAGGCTTACCGATTCCAACGGTGGAAAGATGAAATACGGGAAGAATATATCCGCCGAGCGTTGCATCAGTAATAATTCCACGGAAGATTTTTACTCGTTTGCTGAAGTCTTTTTCTTTTCTAGCCTCATCAAGGCGAGTTAAAAATACTCCATCACCTTTTGGAATCACTGGAGGATTGTTCTCAAGATAAAATGACATAATTCCTTCTGGATCGGGATCAGCAAGTCCCATTGTTCCAAGGTGCAGGTCAAAGTCGCTCTTTTCTCTGCGAACGAAAGACTCTTTTAGTCCAACTGGGATCATCTTGGGTGCGACACCATAAGCATCTGTAATCGCTTTTTTGAAATTCTCGACTAAATTCTGAGGTACGCGTGATGGTGTATAGATTACTTCGAGCGGTCTTTTACCTAGAGAGCTTGGCAGTGACTTTTCTTTTGTTTTGACGGCATAGCTTGGGTCATGCAGATGGAAGGAAACAGGAAATACTTGATCGCCTGCTGAGATTCCTGATAGGCCGTTCAAGATCACCTTTTTATCCAAGCGGTCGCGTAGAAATCTTAAGAGCTGAAACCCATCTGTATTTTCAAGCTTGGGACTCAGACGCACTAAGAATACCTTATCAATCGGTCGCTTCCAGATGTGATAGTTAGATTTTTCATAGGCACGTTGAGTATCAGCGTCGATTAGAGAGGATGTCTCGATCATATTAGCCCAAGGATCTGACAAGAGTCCTTTTTGTGAATCGAAAGTGATTGGTGGCTGTCTAATGATAACTTCCTTAGCCATGTCAGGAGAAAATTTAAACCAGTTGGCATTTTGAACTAACACAACTTCATTTTCATTCATTGATTTCAAAGCAAATGCACCAGAAGAAATTTTTAAATCAATTTGGTCGTCACTCTTTATTTTTAGAAGCGAGTAATTGGGTTCGGTTAGTTTTCCAAGAAGCCCGCTGTCTTTAGCTGGTGTTTTTGTGATGATATCAACATGGGTTGCGTCAGGGCATTCAATACGATCAATGAGGTTTGCAAGACTTCTATGATCGTCGGGATAGGTTTTTAGACCGCGTTCAATGCTTTGTTTTACTTCAATGGATTTTACCAGATCGTTGTTTGACCATTTCAGACCATCCCTCAGTGTGAAGCGATAGGTTTTTTCAGAAATGATCTCCCAGCGTTGAGCAATGCCTGGAGCGATTTGCTTGTGGTCGTCCCAACGCACGAGGGTCGAGCCCAGAGCATAGGACAAATCCATATCAGGAATCGTGAGGATTCTTGCCGGATCAATCGGTTGGCTAAACGCCATGTACGTTCTAATTTGGTTTGTCATCTTTTCACCACAAATCCCATTCGTGATCTGAACTAAGCAGATCATCTGTATGAGACTCAAAAATTTTCTCATAAACATTCCAGTTTCAGGCGCAAGTCCATTTGCGCCGATCAAATTTAACCGCAGCTTGCTCCGCCACCACCACCAGAAGGGCTTGCCACTGGACTATGATTGGCTTGATGGACTGCGCTCATTAATTTTCCTGTGCTTCCTGAAGCTAGGGTAAGAACAAATAACAATAGTTTTGAAATACTCTTAATCACTTTGATTTCTCCTTGTTTTAGTTATGGAACAATGTGCCTCGCTAAATTAATTTCTTTAGTGTTGGCGGTTTTTAAACGGTGTAGGTTGATCAGCCCTTCTGAAAGAGCTGATGTTGTTTCACCGAAGAAAAGTTTTTGAACTTGAGGATTGTTTGCTTGAGCCACGGTCAGACCCGAGCAAGAAAAACTCACTGAGCTTGATATTGATTTGCTGTCTTTAAACTCTTGAAATCTCTTTTTCCATTCGCGTTCGGCAGTCTTGAGGTTAATTTTCTCACCAAAGATAAAGCGAGGGAGTTTTTCTAGCTTTGCGTAGTACATTGCATGAAATTCAGGTTGAGCTAGTTTATTTAGCGTACTTGTTTTTGTATCTGCTGCGATGTGCGCAATTCTGCATGTTTCAGCAAGAGCAGCTTCGATAGCGTCAGCAATAGATTCTTTTGTCGCATGAGAAAGAACTGCAAAACTATTCTCATCCTCAATAACAGTTGTGACAGTCGGTAAAAATCCAAGATGGGACACTAAAATGCGAAGCTTGTTAAAGGATGAGGAATGGGACAATTCTTTCTCTACCCAAGTCGAAATCTTTTTTGGAAAAGAGCTTGGATCAATCTCTCTCATAGGAGTAGTAGTCAGCCAGTGAGAAAGAACCGCATCGCGTTCATAGAGTTCGAGTTCTGCTGATCTCTCTGCTTTGTCTTTGGAAAGATGCGAAGCCCAGCCATTCGTGGTTTGAGCACTCTGTTTATTTTTCATCAGACGATAAACGACACGTTCAACGGCTTCGCTAATGCTTTTTTGAAATGAAAGAAGCTCGTTGTCGTCTTCACCGAATCCCCACTCACGCACTCCTGAATCGGTTTCAATTTGTGTCATGTAGGAGTGAGCGACAAACTTGAATCCCTTTGGTCGAAGTTGTTTTGAAGTTTGCGAAACTTTGAGTCGATGTTTTCCAACGTGAGGTAAATCAATAGTAACTCCCTCCAAGAATGGAGAGAACTTGCGGCTATGAAAAGCTGCGATTACTGAACTCATGATTTGACCCACTGAACACCTCCGAATATGCAAACGCCTATAGCAATCCGTAGGCCAACTTTTGCAGTCATCTTTCAATATTAGCTAAGGGACTGATCTCGCAGGCTTTTAGCACAACGACAGAGAAAATGATATGGCGCAACAAAATATTGTTTTTGCGCGTACTTCCGCGCATTTTTTAAACCGAAGGGTACAAAATGAAGCTAATAGTTTGTATTTATTAAACAATTTATAAATACAATGAGTGCGTGGGTTTTCGCGCACTTTTTTCGGTAAAAACCTACAACTCACGTTCATGTATCTGGAACTACATAGCAATTCGTGTTTTATGAAATTGCGCGGATTTTTACGCGCGGTTGGCCGCGCATGCGCGGAGTTCAGCGCAAAAGATGAGGCATTTTTACAAAAATCTCCCTAATTCGTGGTAATCACACTTGAATTTCTGTTTTCTAAATTTGCGCGGTTATTCGCGCAAAATATGGGCGAAAGAGACCTTTAAAAGTGTATAGATTTTAGACACTTTTTTTTAAGTTCGACATAATGCTTTAAAATCAAGGCTTCAGATCGATTGAGTTTGATTTAATGGCCTATAAATTGGCATTTATCTTGCTATTAATGTGGTCAAGTATTCTAAGCTTTTTGAAAGAAACTCACGAGAGGCTTGGGCGGTTTTGTAAAGAGTTTCGTCTCACGATATGCGTGGGAATTATTGGATTTGAATGTAGACGAGTTCAGGCATACTAAACACATAGGCAAATTTTTCCGATCTTATCAACTGAGACTTCAGTGTTAGCATCAAAGAATATGAATAATCATTTTTTAATCGAGTCAAAAAATATCATGAATATTGCCTTAGTAGTTGCGCTCACTACTTTATCAAATGCAAACGCTGACTATTGTTCTCAACTCGAACAACTCGCAAACCAAATTGGCCTTGTTTCTGAAAAACTTTCTACTGCAAATGCATCTACGAACATAACAACTGAACTAGAATTGATGATCGAACTTCAAGAAACTTATGATCAAGTATCTACTTCTTGCGGACTACTTCGAAATGTTCATGAGTGCAATAGCTTAAATAGTACTAGAGATGCACTGCTTACTGCTTCATCCAAAATGCGAATAGCCCTAGCGCAGATTTTAAAGCAGATGGCACAAGAGAATTTATGTAAATCAAAAATAACTTTGGAAACATCCAATGCATTTGAGGTTTCATATGAAGACTCTAACATATTAAGCGATACTCTGAATCTGAATCAAAAGGAAGAAATGGTCTCATTGGTAACGACATTTAGTGATGGGACTTCTAAAATCACAAATTTTTAAGACTATTGTAACTATATCAAAAGGGGAGAGCGTAGAATGTTTGAAAAATTTTGTATAACGACCTCATTGTTTCTTTTTTCAGTCTCAGCTTCAGCGACTGTTTATAAATGTAACCTTCAAAAAGTTCCCCCTCTCGGAATTGAGGTAGCAGCTGAAAAGTATATTAAGGTATTTACCTTCGATACTGCAGACGTGCCTGCCGAAAAGGAGATAACGTTCGACCGCTTGAAACTTTCTCTTTATTCCGATGGCTATCGTATTCAAATGAAGATTTCCAATTCCATCCATGAGTCCCTGTCTTCGTTTTCTTCGCGTGAATCTGAGCTTTATATGCAGCTTGATAGCGACGCAGTAGGAATTTGCCTCACAGACGATGCTACGAAAGACGCTGTTTCCATAGAGTCTTCTCAATAAGTATTTTACTCGCCACTAGCTCAGTTTAATGATCCTAGTTTCCAAGCCGCTCACTGAGCGACATGACAAAAAATTTAAACCCGAAGGATTATCAGACTTGATCCTTCGGGTTTTGTCGTTTTTAGAGCTTAAATTTTAATTTATTGTTCCTTCGACGCCTTTCGGCGACCTCACACCTACTTTTTTCCAAGAAACACCGTCAAAAAATAACAAAAACAAAAATGCGCGGAGTTTCGCTGCGCGGGCATTCGCGCACACGTATTTTTCCGCGCACTTGGCTTTTTCAATTAATTCATGAACTTGTGAAAAACGTGCGCGGACTCTCGCGCAAATTTAGAGGAAAAATAAAATCAAAAATTTCCTAAAAAATGAATGATTTCCTTTTACGTTTCAGCAGTTAGGTCGTGTTGGCACAAAACAGCCATTTTCTTGCAATTATATATAGTGAGAGGAGCAAGTGTTTTGTTCCTCCAAGCAAACGAGAAAGAGGAGCCTGTATGATGAGACCGATGTTGGAATGCCCGCGATGCGATGAGTTCGCGTATGAAAAACAAGAAACGCATAGTTGCTGCCATGCCTGCCTTTATGACGAAGAGTGTGCCGTTGAGAATCAAACAGACCCAGACCGTGGGGCGATCCCAACTTGGGTTGTTAAAGCAATGCGAGAAGACGAGATGCAAGGAAAAGTCACTGAAGAAACCATTATTGAAGAAATTGAACTAATGAAAGAGAGCGCGTAATGATGTGCAGTAATTTTTGCAAGGCCATGAGCAAGTTAGAAAATAAAGTATCAAAAATTTTGAGAGAGCGAGGACGTGACTTGTTTAGATTCTGCGTTGCTCTTTCAAAGGCAGCCTTAATCATTGCATATGCATGGATTTTCTATCAATCGGGAAAGTATGGCGTACTAGACGACAACGCACTTTTTGGAATTGATTTAGTCACAGATCAGCCAACCCGCGAGATTGCTGTTGTCAAAGATGGCGAAGAAGAAAAAGCAAAACTAATTGAATCTAACGAGAAGGTTAAAGAGAAAGTGCAGATCAATCAATGAACACCTACCATGCTTTCATTTACCTCTGTCTGAGTATTGTTTGTTTTGGTTGCTCTAGTCCGCGAAAGGATAGAGAGCCAGCGCAGCAAACTGAGGCAAAGGACAACGAAGATACCACCAGTCAAGAGGAGCAAGCAAGAATCCAGCGGGTCATGAGGATGATCGACTTTAACCGAGGGGGTAGATAGCCATGAGAGATATTTCTGCCATGAAAGAGCTCAAAGATGCTTTTTACGCATTTTGCGAATGTCTGTCGCTTGATGAAATCGCCTCGAATCCTCTTTTGCTTCAATTCGTAGAGATCTTAGAAAAGGAACTCTACTTAGAACAAACAAAGGTGGCTTGAGTCATGAAGGTGCTTGAGGTGTGTGAAAAATTACTCTCTACAGTTTCAAAAAAAGAACTGAGAGAAAATTATAGAATCAAAAGAAAAATTCAAAAATTACGAGTCGCTATGTTGAAGTTAGAAAATGGCTTCAAAAAAGGCACGTCAAAAACAAAAGAGGTTGCATGAATAACGAAGTACAGAAAATTAAAACTCAGATCACTAAATACAATATCCTGACAGGACATTTAGTGGGTGGGTCTCTCCAGAACCCGATGCATGCGGGAGTGGCTATTCACTATGAGGGAGATAGCTATTACCTAGTAAGGCTCAATCTATTTCCAAGAACTTGGTTTTATTTGTCTAAAAACCAAGAGAGCCAAAACTCCTATACAGTCTTTACAAAAAAATTGGAAGACTGTGGCAGTGGGGTTCGTCTACAAAATCCAGTGGGTAAAGCTACTCTTCATCAGTATCACATAGAAATTTCAATACCGCTTCTGAGTAAAAATCTATTTTTAGAGATTTTTCCAGCAAGTAATTCTTTGGAGTAATTGAATGAAAAACAAATTGGGTTTGGTTTCCATGCTGATTTGCATGGGAGTGGGGCTTCTTTTGCCTGAGCTTGGATTTTGTAGTGTGGAATCCTCACTTTCTGCCATGCAGTCAAAACTAGTCGGAGTGATTCTGCCATTAGTGGCAGTGCTAGGACTTGTATTTGCTGGTCTCTCATTTGCGATGGGAAACCAAAATGCAAGATCGCACCTAATCCTTGCGATGGTCGGTGCGGGAGTCGGCTTTGGTGCTCAGAGCATCATCGGCTTCATTCGTGGAATGGTGAACTAACAACGACTCATGGTGGCTCAGGGAAGAGCTGCTTTGAGTTTTAGGAGAATAAAATGTCTTTGCGTACAACGTCAGTTTCAAAGTGTCTTGATAAAAAACTGAACTTATTTGGGTTTGAAATCCCAGATCTTCTAGCAATATTTTTGACGCTTTCAATATTGAATTTCATTTTTGGAAGCACATCATACAAAATTTTTTCAGTTTGGCTTCCATCCATATTGCTTGCTGTTGTTTTAAGGGTTGGAAAAAAAGGGAAACCTGACAATTTTTTGATTCACTGGATTAGGTACCAACTAACACCCGGAATTTTATATTCGTTCCACTCTCCTAATGACATTTCTCCACTAGGTCGTTCGAAGATTCATCAAAGAAAGGAAACACTTAAATGATTCAGTCTGAGCACGCTACTGACTACCTGCAAATTTGGGGGATTGAATCAGGCTTTTCAATTTTTAAGGATGGATCAATCGGATTTGGACTTGATCTGACTCCAGTTGACGTTACATGTGATAAAGACGAGTGCGTTAATGAATTCGCGGAACAGGTCAGACAGTTCATCAATGGTCTACCAACATTTTTAGATATTCAGTTTGTTCAAGAAATTGAATCCGGCAATGAGTCAATGATCAATGCCCATCATCTGGAAGGGAAAAGTGATTTAAATGAATTATCCCAAGCACTCTTATCTGAACGCGTAGAAATTCTGAGAAAGAAGGATCGCGATTCACTCATACCGTCTTACAAGTTGAAAGTTTTTGTTCGTAAGAAAATGGCTCCATTGATCTCTAAGAGAGTATTTTTCTCGAAACCTTTCAACTTTGAAAACCTTGGCCAAGATGTTTTAGATCGAGAAATCAAAGCAATGGACGGCCTGAAACACCAGCTCATGAGAGAGTTTAGTCGACTAGGACTGCCATCCAAAGAAATAGAGCCGCATGATTTATTCGGTGCTTTATATCGCCAGTGGAATCCATGCAGAGAAAGTAAGCCTTCACAAATTGATTTTGATGATCTCAATGAGCAGGTAGTTCAATCTGATATCATTCTTGATACGCATTTCTTCTCTATTGGGGAGATGGAACACCAAGTTTTGAGTCTAAAAACATTACCCGATCAAACTTATTCAGCAATGGCATCGGTTTTAAAAAGACTGCCATTTTCATCAAAGCTCTATGTCACGTTTCATGTTCCAGATCAGCAAAAAGAGATTGAGTCACTACAAACTCAGAGACGCATTGCTTACTCGATGGCTCGGGGTAAAAAATCTGGTGTAGCTGATCTTGATAGTGAAGCGAAATTTCAAGATTTGGAAACTCTATTATCCGAGCTCATAGCCCAGGGTGAAAAAGTCTTTAAGGTGAGTGTCCATGTGGTTCTTAGATCAAAATCACGAGATGAGCTGAGAGCGCAAGCTCAAGATGTAGTGTCACTGTTTCGGGAAATGGGAGGAGCAGAGGTTATAGAAGAGACGCTACCTGCATTTGAGCTCTTTTCAGAGTTTTGTATGCCCAATGCGAGATCAAAAGAACGTACAAAGAGCATGAAGAGCTCAACTCTGTCTGATTTTCTTCCGTTATACGGGCCGTGGCGGGGACATGATAAACCATCGATCCTACTGCGCTCTCGAATGGGCAGCCTTATAGCATTTGATCCGTTTTCCCCCAATGGGTTAACCAACTACAATCATGTAATCAGTGGCGGTTCAGGAAGCGGTAAAAGTTTTTTGACTAACTTGCTCCTTTTACAAATGCTGAAAGATTCTCCCAAAATCTACATCGTCGATATTGGCGGCTCATACAAAAAACTATGCGAGCAGCTAAACGGCCAATACATTCCTCTCGGTGTGGGTAGTGGATACTCGTTAAATCCATTTGACCTAGCAGAAGGAGAAAAGGAACCCTCAGCTCAAAAAATAAAATTTTTAGTGGGTTTGGTTGAACTCATGACCAAGGAGGAGGATGAGACAAGGCTCCCAAAATTAGAGCGAGCCGAAATTGAAGAATCAATTTTTCAGGTTTTTGAAAAATCAGCTCATCCACGAGTCTCTGAGCTTCGAGATGAACTCTCAAAACATGAGGAAATAGAAATTAGAAGGTATTCAAGAATTCTTAATCCCTGGTGTGGGAATACGCCCTTTGGTGAATTCGTAGATCAAAAAACAAATCTTGAACTCAATCGTCCAATTGTTTGCTTCGACCTCAAGGGGCTTGAGAATTACCCTGATTTGCAAAAGGTCTGTTTATACATCATCACTGATTTCGTATGGCGAGAAGTTCAAAAAGATCGTTCAAATAAAAAATTCTTGGTTTTTGACGAATGTTGGAAACTTTTAGAAAATGATGCCGGATCAACTTTCATCGCTGAAGTGTTCCGAACATTCAGAAAATACTTTGCTGGAGCGATTGCCATTTCTCAAAACATGGATGATTTTGCTAAAAGTAAAGTTGCAGGAGCTATTTTATCAAATTCAGCAACCAAGTGGTGCCTCAGTCAAAAAGGAGCGGATCAAGAGCGTCTTCGCGAAGTTCTCTCGCTCAATAACAATGAACTGGCTCTGATCTCAAGTCTTTCTCAAGAGAGAGGCGTTTACAGTGAAGCGTTTCTCATGACTGGAGATCATCGCAGTGTTGTTTCAATCGAGGCAACGCCATTAGAATATTGGATTGCCACTACCGACCCTAGAGATTTATCGGAACTAGAAAAATACAAAATTGAAAATCCAGGTCAAAACACAGCATCTATTTTAAAAATTTTATCCTCCAAATATCCGCGTGGTGTCGCCACCGCGAGTAAAAATTGAATTGAAAAAGGAGAAGTATGTATTCCTTTAAACAGAAATTCGTAGCGTATCTTTTACTTACAGTCAGCATCGTTTCAAGTCTTTTTCCAAAGCCTGCTAAGGCAGACTTATGGGGAATGGATATTCCTCTACTGATTCAAATTGTCACAAACACGATTCAGCAAGTTGAACAGCTCAGATCTATCGTAGGGGCTGGGCAAGACTCCCTAAATCTTATGAGGAGTATTAATCAAGGGGTGAATGATTCGCTCGCCTTGGCTCAGACGATAGCACCCAATCAGTTTTCTGGAATTTACTCTGATTGGAATAATACGAGTCAAGCATTGGCAAGGCTTGAAGAGATTTATGGAGCTGTTACCCCCTTCTCCAGAGGCAAAGATTCAACATGACACCGATCAGAATATTGCAGAGGCCATTAAACTCAATAATTCAACCTATGACTATGCCAAGCAAATCGATCAGATTGGCGAAGAGGTAAAAAACTACAGCCACACAGTTTCACCAGGCGGAGCACAAAAACTGACGGCTCAGACATTAGGTGTAGTTCTCCATGTTTTAAATCAAACGCTCCGTACACAATCGACTGGGCTCAAACTACATGCTCAGGAAGTCGCCCTACAGAATCACAGAGAAAAAGAACAAACCAGGCAAATACTAACTGAGACTGATTCATTGAAAAACGCAATGCAATCTCAGCCCGTTGCCTTTGAATTTCCGAGGTTTTAATTATGGCAGATATTGGATGGCTGGCTGGTGAAGCCAGAGAAATTCATGCTTTTTTTGAAAGCATCTTTTATGCAGTCACTCTGACGCTGCTATTGACTGGCGTGTTAGTTGAGTATTTTAAATTTCCTCTGGGTGGAACGCCTTCATTTGGAACGCTCGTGGGCCGTGTGCTCGTAGCTGCCATTTTGCTCAATGCCTATCCAGAAATCAGTAACCTCATTGCCGATATTAGCGATGCGATCTCAAAACATCTCGGTGATTTTAACCAAGTCAAAATGGTTTTATCTAAAATGGGAGACAAACTTAAAACCCTCACTTGGTCTTGGGTATCTCTAAAGGACACTGTGATACTTTTACTTTCGTTTATTTCTTTTTTTATTCTGTATTTTTCTGTTTTCATAGCCGAAGCCTTCATTACTTATGCATGGACTCTACTTTATGTATTTTCCCCGATACTGATTGCGTGTTTTGCTCTCCCAGTCACAGCAGGCGCAACTAAAGCTCTGTTCAGATCACTGATTGAAATCAGTATGTGGAAAATCGTTTGGTCGGTGCTCGCTACGCTTCTATGGAGCTCGGCTCTCAGCCAGATCAATAATCCGCAATATCAAATCAACTTTGTCTCGGCTGTTGCTTTTAATTTGATTTTAGCTGCCTCACTGCTACTCACGCCTCATGTGGTTCATGCGTTAGCCGGAGCTGGGGTCACGGGTCTAGCAAATACGCTTGGTGGAGTGGCGGTAGGCTCGCTTGCAATTAGTCCTAGAACGATCGCAAAGGCAGCTACTCAAAAGGCTGGAGACGTGGCGGATGGTATCGGAACCATGCGTGAGCGCATTTCTGAGCGCCATCCAAAGTATGAGAATCACAAGCATCTCAATCGAATTTATAAAAAAGCAGAAAAACAAAAGAAGGAACCGAAAAAATGAAATTTATCGAAGCCTGGAAATCAGTGTCTCGTGAGAATCTACTACTCAAGATTTTTACTATCACATTGTCAATAGTATCTCTTGGAGCAGTTGCCGTTGCCATTACTGAATCTAGCAAAGAACCCCTTGTTATTGAACGCGGTTGTAAAGATGGTGCAATAAGACTGGCAGATAAAGACAGAACCGACCAGGAAGTTAAAACCTTCATCAAGGAAGCTGTTTCTGCACGATTTAACAGTGATGCGGTTGTAATTTCAGAAATGCTTGCTGTCGAGGAAAACCAATCTCGTCAAAACGAGCAGAAAGAGCTTTCGGCTCGCTCAATGAGTCAAACCGTTTTGGTAAGAAAAATTGATATTCAAGGAGGAGAAGTAAAAACGGAAACCGACCGAATTATTTCTGTTGGTGATGTGAGATCAGCCTTTATTTTCCCAATCACTATTCAAATCGCAAAAATTCAAAGAACAGAAACAAATCCTTATGGCTTACAAGCGATCAAATTTGTTCAAGTGGTTGCTGCAAAAGACAAGAGTGGAGCTACTAAGTGAAACGGTTTATTCGAGTCTCATCATCATTTTATCTTTTGATCGTCCTTTTTACCCATCTTATTCTGCTTTTGAGTCAGGGTGTCTTGGCGAAAGATTTGAGGATCGTAAAACCAAAAGATGGTGCAATTACAAAAATTGTTCTTTCGCCTGGGAGAACAACAATCCTCAATTTTTCATCGAAGCCAGGAAAGGTTTTAATCGGAAATCAAGGGTCGTTCAGTATCCAGTATGTTGAAAACGACATAGCTATAGCTCCCATCACAGCGGCTTCACACTCTAACTTATTTGTTTACATGCGCGGAAAGCGGTTTTCTTTTGATCTTGTGACAGCAAACCAGTCTTTTTCAGACACGTTAGTTCAAATTCAAGACCAGGATTCAGAAAAGGTCAGGGTAAAAATTCATGAGTGAAATTAAAAACCCAGAAATTGATAAGCTAAGCAAATTTAAGAATATATGGCTCAAAGTCAAAGGTAAGAAAATTGTAATTAATCCAAAACTTGGCTTCCCAGCGTTATCATTAATATCATTTCTAGTTTTTGCTCTTGTACTTCTGACCCCAGATGATTCGATTCATTTTGAAGCACGATTTGATATTCCCGCTGTTGGAAGTGAAGTAAAGCTTACAAATATTCCCGACAAAGACTCATTACCAAAAAACTCAGGAAATAATTCATCTTCTAGTGCTTCTGCCAGAACAAAAGTGTTTAAAGGGCCAGAGCTCGTTCTGCGTAATCAGAGCGATAAAATCCTACCTGGCACATTTGTTAAAGCTCGCCTAGTTACTGGGGCATCAAATGGATTAGTTAAAGCAGTTCTTACACAGGATGTTCGTACCTTCCAGGGTGAAACCCTTTATCAAAAGGGTACTGTTCTTATTGGTATGGGTGTTTCTAGCTACGAGAGACTCCAGGTTCGCTTTAATCAGCTCATATCTACTGAGGGGCAGATCGTTTCAATAGAGGGTCAAGCCTGTGAACTAGATGACCAGAGTGTGGGTCTACGTGGATCAATGGTAGGAAACAAAGCGACCAAGGTCGGTCTAGGCATTGGTCTCAGCTTTGTGGGCGGTATGTCCGTTGGTCTACAAGACAGGACGCAGTCAGGTGGGCAGAGTCCATTTTCTGTCGCCCAGGATGCTCCGAAACCATCACTTAAAAATGCACTCTTGAACGGGGCTGCCACGGCAGCACTAGACGAGTCAAAAGAGCTAATGACTGAAGCAAGAAATCAAGCACCAATAATTCATGTCCCAGCTGGGAAAGAAATTTTTATTCTGTTCACTAATCCATGAGGTTTTAATGTCAATATTTTCTAATCATACAAACGAACACAGTAAACAAAACGTCGCATTAGCTGAAAATGTTTGGGGATTCATCCGAGTAATGTTTCTCAGCATTTTCTTGCCAATCATTGAACTAGCTCAAGCCTGGAACAAAGGAGCGTTTAAGCGCAGTCACGGTGCTGTATGCATGCTTTTTAGTAATCTAATCGGTTTGGGGGATCATGGTGCATATAGATAAAACCATTTATGGATATTTTTTGCCACAGTCATGGATTCACCATAAAAGTTATTCTGGCTATCTCTGGTATGCAACTATTCACATGCTCTTACCTTTTTATTTTTGGGGTGCATATTTAGTTGTATGTCGAATCAGAGCGAATAAGCAGTTTCAGGGCTTCATGGAAAACTCAGGCTTGAAGTCACCACTTGGAAAATTCCCAGCCCTTATCAAGAACGTGCCAGTTAATGAAGAATGTAGAAAACTTGTAATCAAAAAGAATGGAATCCCCTTAGAAGCATTTAGAGAGAAAAAGGGATGGATAGAGTCTAATATGGAGATCTCGATAGAAGCGATGAGTGATCGTGTTCATGATGGATGCCTAGAGATTGTCTACTCGAATATACCGCTTACTAAGAGTATTAAATTACTTTCAGAGATAGATTCAATTCCAGCCGGAAAAATACTTATTGGAAAAAGCAGAGCAAAAACTATTTATGCTGACTTTAAAGATTACCCGCACTTTTTAGTAGCCGGATCAACTGGATCTGGAAAATCAACTTTCTTAAGAAATTTGATCTTTACACTGATTTATAAAGAAAAAGATATTAAGTTTAAAATTATTGACCTCAAAGGTGGATTAGAGTTTCAAAATCTTTTCCATGATATTGATAATGTACGAGTTATCAGCAGCATGTCAATCGCATGCGCAGCATTGATGCATCTGTCTGAAGACATTAACTACAGAATTGAATATCTAAAAAATGAAAAACTTACCGACATCAGCGAATATTTTAAAAAATTTAGTCTAGAAGAACGAAAAACTAAAGATTTAAAACTAGCATATCGTGAGGTGATTGTTATTGATGAGGCAGCCGAACTTTATTTAAGCAGTCAGAATCCAAAAGAAGAAAGCATCAAAACCTCCAAGGCTATGCTCAATAGAATTGCAAGATTGGGTAGAGCAGTTGGTATTCACATTGTACTTGCAACTCAAAGACCAGATGTCTCAGCTCTTGATCCACAAGTTAAAGCCAATCTTTCAGGTGTAGTGTGCTTCAGAGCTGGAAATGTAGCATCAAGCATGGTGATTATTGGAAACAAACGCGCGTCAGAAATATCGGCTGAAATCCCAGGTCGAGCGGTTTGGAAAACCGATAACGATTTGCTAGAGGTTCAAACTCCATTTATCAGCACAGATGAAATCTATAAAAAGTTGACTGATGCTCGCATTATACAACCGCGGAAAGATGAGGCTATGAATGATCAAATCTAATCAATCAAATAAAAATTTGAATAGAATATCGCGCTTTGCGCTGGTGAAATTTATCTGGAAGTGGAAGGTTGTAACTAGTTCAATGATTGGACTTCATTTTTATAAAACTGCTTTTGGACAAGCTCATTATAAAAAAATTCAATTATTAAAAAAATCAAAACTAATACGAGATGTTGTAGATCCAGATAGTTTAAGATATTTTTATTCCGTAACTAAAGATGGATTTCTTCTAATTAAAGGATCACTACCCGCTATAATAGCTGATGGTTTCAAGTCTGAGTCTATCATTCACGATGCAGAGTCTTCAGCGATTCAATATTGGATGGGATGTTTTCTTTGTAGAAGTCAGGAGCAGATTATTACTGAGCAGGAGATTCGTCATTGCGATAGCTCAAAGCTCCATCCTTTATTGCCAAAAACAAAAGACCATAGACCCGATGGTTATTTTGTTTTTGATGAAAATCAGAACGAAGTTAGTTTAATCGCCTTTGAGTATGATAGAAGTAGAAAGCCAAAAGAACTTTTTGGACCTGTAAATTATTTTTATGAAAACTATCCAGCTATAAAAAAAGTTATTTGGGTGACTGATTCCCGATCAAACGCTGTTCGTCTACATGATGAGTTAAAAAAGAGTAGTGAACATAGTTTTACTAAACACGTTTTTTTCATTCTCGAAGAATTTTTGAAAAAAGGCTTCGAGTCCAGATCATTTGATGGAAGGTTATTGCTAAAAGATTTGTTAAAATCGACTGGAAATACACTGGAAATTGACCGGAAATCGATTTCTTTAAATCAACTACTATCGCCCGAAAAAGCTCCATTTAGACAACTACTTAAAAATTTTCGCCTTCAAAATAAAAACGTAATGACCCCCCACATCCATACATAACGAATCACAAAGCAAAAAAACGACAGAAACAGCCTCATAAAAAACAAATCAAATATAGTAAGGAAGTAAAAACATGATGAGAAGTAAGAGTATGTCAGCAGTAATGCTTGCCTTGTCAGTAACAAGTAGTTCATGCGCTACAATGAGGTCAAATCCGTTTATTGGTGGCTCAATTGGTGGAACAACAGGGGCTGTCGCGGGAGCAGCTCTAGGAGCTCCAGAGTCTTCTGTGTCAGGAGCATTTATCGGTGCTGGAGTCGGTATTGCTCTTGGTGCGCTCATTGGGGTGCTTACAAGCAAGAGTGACTCTAGTAAGTCGGCTTCAGGTGGCGTTAGTAGTGGCGCTTCAGACGAGCAAGGCATCCCTGTCCTGACGGCACCCCAGGTGCGCAGAACCTGGATCAAGGATCATGTGGAAAACGACCAGTTCGTTAAAGGTCACTACATCTATTCCATCGAGAGGAGCAGCCAATGGATCAACCCATAGTTGAAACAGCTAAAGTATCACGCAAAAGAAAGCGCCTTAGTCCCCTGACTCAGCGTAGAGCCACATTGATGGCCAAAGCAAATGAACGCGTTGAGGACTGGATTAAGCAAGTGAAGCAGCATAATGCACTAGTAAGAGTGACAAAGGCAAATTTGCAGAACTGGATTCTCTGTCAGCGATCTTCCGAGCTCACCAATCATGAGCTTGATGCGTTTTGCCGAGAGTTTTCTGATAGCGTGCGAATAGCGCGCGCTCTACTCAAAGATGTAATGAGGTGTGAAGAGGCGAACGAGTCTTCTGCACTTTTTGAACATTATTTGAAGTTGAACGGAAGAAATGACAGTACTAAAAATCGTCAGCGAAATAGCAAAAAAGACGACGCGCCTGGCTGTTTGGATTCTGCTAAAAACGACCTAAAAACAGCTGCAAATGACAAGAAGAACCGCTCTCAAAATATTGAAAATCTGATCGAAAAAAATCAGGAGTAATGCTATGGTTAGTACACAAGTTGATTCAGTAATTGAGTCAGCAGAGTTCTTTGACAACAAGTTGAAATGGATGAATTCAAGAGAGGCTGCAATTTATTTGCGGATTTCTGTCGGACACCTACGAAATCTGGTTTGTAAAAATCAAGTCAGATGTTTTAGGTTCAAAACCAGACTGAGATTCTTGCGGTCAGATCTTGAGAGTCTACTGACACCTACTTACCAAAAAAGGAGATAAGTATGGCAGTGGATTCATATCAAGCAGACAGCGGCGAAACCTTATGGAAGGTTTACGTCAATATAAGAAGCGCAATAAATCCAGCACACAGGGCTCAGAAAAGGGCGTCGGGATTAAAATCCAAAAGAGATGCTGAACGAGAAGAAGTGAAATTGATTCGTGAGTGTGAGCGTGAAATCTTTGAAAGAGAGGCTCAAGGACAAACTTGGGGTTCGGTCTTAGATTCGTTCGTATTGGAATTAAAATCCGACGATGCACTTGCTTCGACAACACTCATGGATTATTTGGCTGCCTTGAAAAACCATACAACGTCGTGGCTAAAGAGATCGGCTGCAACTATCACTAAAAAAGATGTGAAAGATGTAATTGATTTGCTGAAAGCTGACGGCAGTTCTTATGGGCATCAAAGGCGGGTCAAGGGCATCATCAATAAAGTCTTTTGCTTTGGAATAGAAAGAGGCTTAATTCCTGGTGTTGATCTAAGTCCAACGGTAGGAGTTGAGTTAGGTAGAGAAATCGAGAAGAAACCAGAAATCTTGACCCTAGCTGAAATCCGAGAACTTCTTGAGTCCGCGCGTTCGTTGAAAGACCCTTGGTATCCAATTTGGGCATTAGCTCTTATGACTGGAATGCGAAGCGGTGAGCTTTACGCTCTGTCCTGGAAAGATATTGATTGGGAAAATAATTTAATCACAATCAATAAAGCCTGGGACGGTAGACTAAAGATCATTAAAAATACAACGAAAGCGGGTTACTGGAGAGCCGTACCGATGTCTTCCGAGCTCAGAGCTTTTTTGACTGATTTAAAGTCGAAGGCTGGGGATCGGGAGGGAGTTCTTGAAATTCCGTGGAAGTGGACTGCGGGCATGCAAGCTCAAGAGTTGAGAAAGTTTTGTATTGGGATGAAGTTACCCTCAATACGTTTTCACACTCTAAGAGCCTGTTTTGCGACTCAGCTCATTAGAAATGGTGTTCCACCAATCCAAATGCAAAAGATTTGTGGTTGGCGGGATCTTAAGACCATGCAGCGATATATTCGTGTGGCTGGGATTGAGATTGATGGAGCAACAGAAGCCCTGAAAGTTCTATCTGATAGTGCGGTTGTGGAGGCGTATTCCACAGTAACCACTAAAGTTAGTGCTTGAAAGAGGTGTAATAGTTGATTAGGCTACTTCGTGGCTACTTAAATTGGTAAGTAGTTGAAAAAGCGCAGTTTTGGGTCGGGAAAATCACCCCGACCATTTTATAAACTTTAAATCCCCGATATGATTAGAGTTTTTACCCACACCATTATTATCAGTTGATTGATCGTTTCTTGCAACTTCATTTCGGTACATTAGCGGTACATGGGATGTCTTTTCAGACTTTGTGCCGGCTGATCCTAGATCATTACGGCTCAATCCAGTGATTAAAGATTTCAACCTGTTTGAAGTGTTAGTAAGAGCAATAGCGCTTGGGTTTTCATCAACAATAAGACGTGAAATTGCTTCTGAAACCATTTTGTAGATTGCGCCTCTATCCAAACTATTCTCGGATTGAAGTGTTTTGTCAAAATGAAATTCGTCTCTCACTTTTAAATCTCCATCGAGAAGATGGGTATAAACATTAGATGTGATGCTGATGTCAGAGTGTCCTAAGATAATTGAAACTTTTTTTAGTCCCCAGCCCTGACGAATTTTATTTGATCCATAAGATTGTCTTAACGTGTGTAGATCAATTCGTTTAGCGATCCCAGCCTTCCTAGCTGCTCTCTGAAGAGGTCTTAGAAACGAAGATTCATGTGGCCTTGAGCCATCAGTATAAGAAAAAACAAACTCTTCTGAATGACTTTTAAGAGAAATGATTGCATGTAAGGCTTCAGGTTCAAGAGGGATTGTTCTACTTTTACCGTTTTTACTTTTTCTAATAATGATGAACCCTGTTTGTAGGTCAATGTCAGTCCACTTTAGATTCAAAGCTTCGTTCCTGCGCATTCCTGTATATGAAAGAAATTGAACAAGTGGTTGCAATAGAGGACTATTCGCAAACTGACAGGTCTTGATTAATTTCTGGGTATCTTCAGGAGTGAGGAAATTGATTTCTCTGTTTGGTGCTTGATTGGGGAAGTATTTATTAAAATCTTTGAATTTCCTCACGGGATTGATTTGATCGGGATGGTTTTCAGTAAATAAATCGCCCAATAAACACATGAGAGTATGAAGTTTAATAATCGAAGATCTACTCATTCCTTCATTCTTTAGACTTAGATAGAGCTCTATGATCTGGGTTGTTTTTAAGTGAGAGAATATTTTATCGCCCAGGATAGGTCTGATTTTATTTTCAATTCGGTAGCGCGTGATCTGCTTCCACTTTTCGCTGCCACTATTGAACCTTGGGTGTTCTAAGAACAGATCAACGATGTTTGAAACAGTGGGTAATTCGCTCTTTTCAATATTATAGAAAACAGGATCTTTACCCTCTGCAATGAACTGACGGATTTTTGCCTCTAATAGGAGAGCGTCATTTTTAGATTTTCCAGCAGTGATGGCCTTCCAATCACTCGTTACAGGCGATTTCCATCTCACTCGCCAGGAACGAGTCCCATTGGAGTATTTTCTTTCATAAATATGAGTTTGGATCTTAGCTAGAGCGTTCAATTGACTCTCCAGACTCTTGCAGGAGCCAAAAGGCTAGTGCCTGCTTTGGATACTTGATTTGTTTTCCCACATAAATTTTAGGAGGGCGTCTCCTCTTGTCTGGGCGTTGATTCCATGAATAGATTGATTTAATATCGCATTCCATAAATTCAGCCAGATCCTCGACGCTCAGAAAATTTTTACCAGGAAAGCTCGTCTCTAATAATTCTAAGTATATTTTTTCATTAGTCATATAAATTATTCCAGCGTTGGCCAGCCTTTAAAGATTTTTAAATTTTCCATGAGCGGCAATCTCTGTCGCAAAATGGGATCTGCTCTAAATGAAGTATCAGCATATCTTGTGCCAAAATATTTAGGCTCACTTCCCGGGGTGAAATATACAGGATATCTCACCTGATGATTTGAGCCTTGAATTATTACTTGGACTGGTTTGCCTGTATCTCGATTACAACCGACTACTACTGGTTCAAATATTTCATAGTAAAGTGGCTCACCAGCATTTTTTAGTAATTCAGCAGCCTTTGGAGTTTTAGTGAAGATCCCTAGCTTTATTTCTTCGTTTGAACTTAGGACCTGAATAATATTTTCATTTGGATTAAATAAGTCAGACTGAATTTCTGAGTTTAACCTGAGAACGGTAAATTCTTCGGAATATGTTAGCTCTGTGCTGACATCATACCAATGAAAAAAACATTCATCGTTGATGTGATGAATGTGTCTCCAGACAGTATGTAGTTTGCCCTTAAAGTCTTTTGGAATAGAAAACTCTACTGAGTGAGTATTTGGGTTTGACACCTTAAAGGAATAAACCAGTTCATAATCGTCCATTCCGTTTTGTACTCTCAGCGTACCAGCCGTTATGTCTTCTTGCTTTGACACCTCAATATTGAGAGGAGGGGTTCTGACTACAAGTATAATTTTGTAGATCGTTCCAGCTTCAGAAATAAGATTAATGATGAGTGACCCCGTGTCAGGAGTATTGTCATTAAACACGGCTCTCAAACCAGAAATCTGTAGAGTCATCTCTGAAAATGAATCTGAAATTGTTCTCTCACCTAGATTTTGAGAAATTAATCCAACTTTTCTCTGGTCGATGTGAGTAAAGCTAGAATCTATCTGAACTATGGGTGAGTCAAACTTTTGCAACCGGATAACAATTTGCAGAGACTCTGGAACAGTTGCAGGTAGAGTGACCGGCTCTAATGAGCGATATTCGCCATTGCTTAAGAGCAGATTGCGTTCCCACTGTATGCCTTCAGCAGTAGATATGGTCGCAAAGTAAGGGCTCTTTGCTGGACGAGCATTTAGTGACTCCCCAGCTACTACTGTTTCAGGTTGCTTGAATGAACATCCCGAAATTAATGCCAGCAAAATTAAAATACGCATTAGTTTATCTCCTCGATTTGAAATTCTGAAAATGGTTCAGATTTGATAGATGACAGCTTTAGTGTGAGTGCTTCACGATGTACGAGCTGTTGATAAGCACCAAACGAGTGGTTCTCAATAAAGGGGATTTGAATGAATTGAGATAGATTTTGAGTTTTAATGCTGACGACACATTCTCCGACCTTTAGGTTTTTGATTTGATCGGGGTGAGCGATGAATTCCTGTGTTTCGCGAATGGTACCCATGCCAGTGCTTGCGCCATCTTTAATCTGCGAAGTAGTTTTTGTTACTTTCTTTGTTCCAATGATGAGTGCACATTTCTCAGCATCGTCTGGTAGGTCAACACGGAAGAAAAATCTGCAATTTGTATTGCCGATGAGCTGGCCTTCAAAATCAGGATGAACGAGTTTTAGATCGGACAACGTCTGGTGAGCCATGTGAATCATGAACTCACTGGAACGACCTTTATTTAAAAATGAAATGAACGAGGGAGTTGCGAATGCATCGAACTCGTCAATGTAGACGCTGAATGGTCTGCCAGACTTTAAATGTGGAAAGCGTTTTCTTAGTCCTGATAAAAGTAGAATCTCTTGTAAAAGCAGTCTGCCAACGCGTTCACTTTGAACTTTTTGACCTTCAGTGGGTAGGTCAATGAATAGGATTTCATTTTTACGGACAACATCTAAAAAACTAACTTCTTTCTGAATGCCAGATTTTTTGGTTAATCCGAATAGAGGTGCCCAGTCACTTCTACTCAAATTATCGAAATCAAAGTAAACACCCTTTAAGTTCTCATCTCGTCCATCCTTGGTGAGTGTTTTAAGCTCTGACACGAGATCGTTGAGTGTGAGTAGATTGAGTTCTTTGGCTGAAATATTTTGAAAAGCTCTAATGAGTGCGCTCTCCACTGCTTTTGCATAGAATGATTCCTCATAGCGAGCAGCTCCAAAAAACTTACTTTGTAACTCAGAGGGTGATCCTAGACGACAGGGGTTCCATAGAGCACTTTCTTGAATGTGTGACGTAGAGAGTAGGGACAGGTCACTACCTCTCCCTAGTTGAGTACAAAACCTTTTGACTCGTTGATAGAACGCTCGGTCTCCCTTTGCATCAATGATGATTGCACCCTGACCGCGTTCTAAATCCTGAAAAAGTAACTGCTCAATCAGCACGCTCTTGCCTGATCCAGTGGAGCCTAGAATGTGTGTATGGCGTAAACGTGAGTCGTCATTTATTTTTAGGCCTCCAACTTGGATATAGTTCTGCTGTGATTTTTTCAATCTTTTCAATCGACCGATCAGGAATTTGAAAACTAACCGCATTAAACCGCTTAAACTCGGAGCTACATAGAGTCCAAAGACCAAAACTCCTGAGCTAACCAATAAAATCTGTTGCTCTCTTGTGAGGTAGTGCTTCATCAATATTCTCTCTTTGTAAATGGTGAGATCAGTCCTTTGATAGTCCAGGCACGTGGTTGCTCTTCTTTGAGTTCGCTCATTGTCAGAATGGCTAGAGGCAATTGGGGTGTGTGTTTGATGCAGTAGTTTATTAAATATTTTTTGATTTCAGGACGAGTACAAACATAGAGAACGAGAAAAGGATCTTCCAGCTGATATTTTGAAAAAATATTTGAATACCGGATTTCGCTCTTGATTGAATTTTCAAGTTCAACATAAACGCGTTTTCTTGAAGCGAATTCTATTATGCCGTCTGGTGTTGCATCCTTGACATGTTTCATCATGCGATCTGATAACCAGTCACCACTCCAGAGCCCTTCGAGACGCAGTCTTACCCAAGTCAGTTTGTCGTCGTGCGACAAACATAAGTCATGAATCTTAAAATTTCGCTCCGGCTTATATCCAGGTAATGTTTGGACAATGGCTTTACCTTTGATTGTGAGCTGGACAACTTTTCTGTTTTGAAGTTCCAGGCTAGCTCTTGATTTTAAATAGCCTGACTTTTCTAGTTCTTGAATGCGCTCTCTAGCTCGTCTTGAACTTGATTTTTGAAACAAATATTCATGAATAATGTTGAGAGTTATGAATCCCTGTTCTTGGCACAGTTTTAGTATTTTTCTATCCCTGTCTGTCAGTATTAATCCCATAAAGACACCCCCGCTATCGTGCACGGATTTCGATTTATTTTATTACTCGTACTTCGTTTTTTCCCGACCCCACCACCAGTGACGTTGCGGGGGTGGGGTCGGGAAAAAACGAAGAGAGCCGAAGAGACATAACTAATCGAAATCCGTGCAAAAAATGATTTAGTGGGGGAGCCACAAAGGGAGCCATGGGATACAGGGGTCATGGCTCCCCCTTTTTTGGATTTGCATAGAGCTCGGCCTGTCGCATAATCCGATAAACTTTATGTGGCTCGTGGAGCGTTCCGTCTTCACTGATTTGATCTTTTTCAATCGCTTCCTCAACGACTGCTGGCGAGATGCGATCTCTTACAAACTGAGGAAGTTTTCCAGTGGGTTGAACGAGGTACTGATTGTTCTTTGATTGATCCTTTTGCTCCAGACGTTCCCTCAAACTTCCAGAAACATGATCCTTGTTGTCAGTAAAAATGAGCGATGCAGCTCCCCCGACAATGGCTCCAGAGAGTCCAAAAATAAGAGCGTTCAATCCTTGGCTTTCACTATTTGGAGAGAGGGCAGAGCCGCCGATTGCTCCCGTTGCAGCTCCGATCCCGGAACCAATGAGAACCCGTTCTTTCAGACTCAGTGTGGAGCATGATGACAAAGCAAAAATCATTAACGCAGAAATGAAGAACTTCATCAGTACCTTACCTCTTCTGTGAAGTAGATCGAGACATCTGCTCCAGGTTTTAGAATGAATACAGGTTTCTCTTCTATGGCTTCGTCGATCAGGCGCTTACTTTGATCGGCAGCTGATTGAGCAACACCTTGAAGAATGGAATTCCTAGGTGTGATTTGATTTTGGTTGATGCCTATTGGACTAACAACCTGAGACTGTTGAGAGGCCGCGTACCCAGAGACAAAGCTACCCGCCATGCTACCCACTAGAGAAAGAGCCTTCGCACTGAGTATCTGCGAAGGTTCTAACCCCAACGCCCCCTGATTATCCAAGGCTTGTGCCTGGACACTTGCCGTCCTCCCACCATTGAAATGGAGTTTGTTAAATTCAAAATGAATTCGTCCGCTCGATGATGCTCTAGCGAGTCCAGTGATCTTTAGCCCTGAATACTGATTTTGATTTGAATTTAAGAAAATGAAGACCGGAGTAGGGTCACCGCCAATAATCAGCTCCTGTAATATAGAACCGTAGAGAACGGTTCCCATCGGGATTCTGAGTCTGTCTGAATCCGCGTGTTTAACAAAAAGAGTTGGAGCAATATTTTTACGAGTGAGCTCTCCAGACTCAGAGCGTTCGACCTCTAGCCCCATTTTGCTCATCATAGATTCGATGTTTTTCTGATTGGTTCTTAAATGTTGAATTCGGTTGTCTGTCTGATCTGAAAAGGAGCTAAAGTGAAGAATAAAAATAATAATCATTTGGATCCTCCAACAGAATATGAGGTAACTTTTCCAGCTTTAGATGTGATTTCTAATTTCACTTCAAAACTAC
Organism: Lysobacteraceae bacterium; assembly: GCA_023657465.1. GTDB lineage: Bacteria > Bdellovibrionota > UBA1018 > UBA1018 > JAGTJX01 > JAGTJX01. The sequence goes on along the minus strand of JAGTJX010000001.1, from coordinate 22,118 downwards.
CAGTCGTCGTTTCAATCCAGAGGTTTGTGTCCCCTTGATGTGTGAGGGGCTTTATTATGAGGCCACACCCAGAGTCAGCTGGGAGTGAGGCTCGTTCCACTAGCTGTTCATTTCCAACGGCTGATAAAATAAGCTTGCCACTACAGTGAAACTTATAAACATAACCAGGACGAAGCTTGATAGTGGTGTCTTGTGCATACGAGTGGACGGCTAGAAAGAGAAAAAAGATTGATTTCATTTGAATGCTCCCACTTTTGATTTTAGAAAAAAACTACTTCGTTTGATGTAGCTGTAGAGTTGATGAGATACACCTGAATCAGAGTTCAAACTTCCGCTCATGAGTCTGTGAGCGAAAACGGGTACACCTAGCATCAGAGTGACAGCAGAGAGTTCAATAGCGATGATCGAAACGCCAAGGGTGTGCATGTCCCCCACATGCCTTCGCGCAATTTCCCCAGAAATGAGTTGAATGAGTCCTAATAGAGGAATCCAGAGTGAAAGCTCAAATGCGAAAGAAATAAAATTTTTGAGAGATGAATCAAATAATGGATAAACGCCTGCGCAGATTGGAAAGAGGGTTTTTAAAATCTCCCAGAATACTTCTTTTGTAAAAGTAAGGAGGTAAGACAGAACGAGAAAACTCATGTCAACCAATGTGGAGACGATTCCCCAAACACCAAATCTCCAGGCTTGTCCGAGAACATCGAGCGTATCGGGCTTGTACGCTTCTTTGAATCGCTCAACAATAAAGTCATTGAGGCTCTGACCGGATTTAGAATGAGTAATGGTTTGAGTGAGTGACTGTGAGATTGATTCTAGTGTTGAGAAGAATTCAGGATAAAACCTGATTCCGATCATTGCTATGACGAGTGTCTCGATGACTCTTAGTACGTCGAGCTCTCCGCGTACAATTTGAATGAGCTGGTATCCAACGCCTGCAAGCAGGAGACTCTGACCAATAGAGTTACAGAGTTGATTGATCTCAGTCATCTGACACCTCGTTTGGATGTTTGACTGAGTTGACGCGAGAGAATCGTTCTTTGTGACACTTGAGCGTTGATGTCGCGCGAGGCAGCGTTCTTCATGAGATCGAGCTGCATTGCCTGGATCTGTGCAATCTGAGCTAGGGTCTGCATCATCACTCCTAGTGACAATGTATGGTGAGTGAGGTTTGCAGCAGAGAGTTGAGCCGCTCTCCCTGGAGAGGCAGATTGAACTTCGCCTGAATAGTAATTCCCCAGTTTAATCATTTCCTGTCCCATGCGATTGGATGTGTCGCTCTGTATGGCAGCCTCTGCGACAGATTGGTCAATGAGGCTCAGTTTGAGATTGAGAATGGTGATGAGCTCTTCTTTGATCATCTTTGCTTCTGAAATTGCAGAGTTGAGTTCAGAGAGGTTCTGAATCGGTTTTGTTGACACTCCCTCAGCACGTTTGACTAGAGACTCAAGTGTTCTCAATGTTTGAATTGTTTTTTCTACTCCCGAGTTAATTTCCAATAGAACCTGAGTTTGCTGAGATGAGACCCCAACGAGTTCAGTTAACGTTTTTAGTTCCGTGAGTTGATTTGTAATCATTTGAGCTAGTTGAATTTCTTCTGCTCCAAAAAATGCGAAAGAGAGTGAGGCATTGAGTAGAATGTGGAAAATCATTGAGAAGCCTCATTTCTTCGATCAGTTCTTAATGACTCATGTTGTTCTTTTGTTGGATAGGTTCTAATCAGTTTTGATTCGAAAGGAGTTTTAACAATGCACTCACTGAACTCTCCGCGTTTTGTCGTGAGAGTGCGAACTAACTCCAGTTCCTTGTCATTCAGATTCAAAGCGCCCTGATAGGGAGATAAATCCTCCTGCTGTCTCAGAATGATGCGAGTAGGGGAGTTCTGTAATGCCGCCTGCCCTGTTTGATCTGAGATAAAATCGCCCAGACTCTGAGTGATCGCAATGACTGCTCCGCCTAGTTTTCTAAACTCTCTGAAGGTTTTTTGAACCAAGTAGGGTTCATCTTTTAAAAAACTCCAGGCTTCATCTACAACCAAATAGAATGTATGAGACGCCATTCTTTGTTTTAATTCGATTGGAATTTGAGTCAGTAACCAACGGATAGTTTTCTGTCTTTCCTCAAGTGGCATCAATGTGAAGTCGATGCCAACGCAAGTCCCTGGTTTGTAGGTGGGCAGTAGGTAGTTCCCTAGGTTTATTGGAATTTGCTTAATGGATTCTGGTTCAAGATAAATCCCAGATTTAGATTCAATGAATTTTTTAAAACCCTGATGGTGATCGAGAATAAGAAATGAAGGTTTCTTGTCTTGCTTGAGAAGTTCAGAAATCATCATTCCCGTGAAAAAACTTTTTCCAGAGCCAGATGCACCGATTACTAGAGTATGCAAACTGTCTAGGGATTGATTGGCAGGGTTAAATGGTGTTGGAGATTCTCTTCTAGTCGTAAAATGCTTTGAGCTTACGAATTCCACAGGGTCTAAAAACAACGGGAAACAATCCATCATGTTTGATTCCCTCAAAATGATTGCTCTGTGGGATCTACTTCGTAATCCTAGTGCTGAAATGACTGGCAATTCGATTTCGGATTCTTTCAAAAACAGCTCTGAATCTAAGTTGAGTTTTTCCTTTGAGATTAGAATGACACTGACTCTGAAAAACTGTTCGCCATGATGGAGTAGCTGTTCTAACGCCGCCGATGTTTCTTTAAAAATTGCCTGTGAGTCAACATCAGTCAGTTTGGATTCATGTTGAAAATTTCGCTTACGATTATTTTTTAATTTTTGATGGATACTAGATTTGACCAGTTTTTTAACTCGTATAACAAGGCTAACGTCTTTTGACAGACCTGTGAGCACCTCAGACATCCAAGTAGGATGTGAATGTGTGGGAAGTTTCTTGAGAGCATAAATATGGTCATGTGTGGATACTGCGCCGCCCGTTTTCCATGAGAGAGATGCATTTGAATGCGCTGTATGAGGAGCAGGAATGCATTCAAGTGTTTTTGTTCCATTTTTTGAAACCTGAAACATGTGAATGGTTTCAGCGCTCTCTGAGGATCTGATGATTCGATCCAGTAATTCTCTCTGTTTTGAGATGATTTCATCGTTTGTGAGGGTGTCTATTTGAACGGTTTTTATGTTCGATGACTTAAAATTTGCCTGATAGGGCATGAGATTTCTGACGAGTCGTCTCTCAAGCCACGTAATGACATTTTCTTCCCAACCAATAGAGGCATATTTTGAAATGAGTCTGAGAGCAATGTAACCGCACATTGCTACAATGAGAGACACCCAATGATTTGCGGGTGATGGCAACACACAATCAAACAATATCGAAACTGAGATCATCAACACTAGAGCTAGACCCGGCACGCCTAGAATGAGCGGATCAGAAAACAAGTGATTATAGGTGGGTTCTTTAAACTCTCTCATGACCTATCTCACCTGTTGTTGGATGTAGCTCCAAACAGCTTGGATTCCGATGAGACATGCAATCGCAGTTACAACCCTGGTTGTTTCCATTTTTGCGTTTGGGTCACTCTGAATATGTCCAAAAATATTTTTACCCAGATACCCCATTGCCATGATTGGGAGAATTCTCGATACAAATGCACTCACTAAATTGGAGAGGATGGATTCCACCGTTGCCGCATGAGCAAATGCTGGCGTTAAGAAAATTAAAAATACTAACCAAGAGATCAATTTCATTTTGCACCTGTCTTTCTTGACGAGTGCTATTAGCAGTTAGCGTGCCAACTATATTTTATAGCTAAGTTATTGAAATCTTGGATGACGCGCTTTTGAAAAATGTTAGCTGTTCGGAAAATCGAACGGTTGAGTGTTCGATTTTCCGAACAGGCTTCGAGATAGGGCATTCACAGAGCAGTGTCAGAAAAATGACTGAAGCGTTTTATTCAAAATTTCTTAAGCTTCCATTTTTATCTACATTTCTGAGTAAAAAAGCCGAATAATATTGAGAGTGTAAAAAGACCTTATTGTGAGGCTTTTTATTATTGAAATACTGGCGGAAGGGTAGTCCTTAGCCAGAGGCCAGAGGCCAGAGGCCAGAGGCCAGAGGCCAGAGGCCAGAGGCCAGAGGCCAGAGGGACAAAGTTACATGAAAAAACAAATCGGAATGACCGTAATAGCTGCAATCATCGCAATTTGCGGAGCGGAAGCAAAAACAACGAAGCCAGTTGCAAAAAAGGCAAAAGTTAAAATTACAAAATATACGAAAAAAGCGGCAAGAAAAATTGCCAACTACCTCGATGTAGGAATCGTAGGGCCGAACGGCGAAGTCATTCTATTTTATAAAGATGGTGGAAACATCGTCATTCAAGCTTGTGAAGATTTAACTCTTCTCAAAGCAGGCTCACAACGTCAAGACTGCAAAACCAAAGCTGGAACCAAAGTATCCCAAGTTCCTGTCTCTGAATTCAAAGAACATCTGAAAATGGCTCTCCAAGTTCCAAACGGAGATTATTCTGACGAGATGGATAAGAAGATCGATCTCTATAAAAAACAAAATCAACTTCCTCACGTAGCAGATTTAGAGAAGCAAAAGGCTGCATTTGAGAAAGCAATTGCCAAGATTCAAGCCTTTATTGATGCAGAAGGTGCTGAAGCGGCAGGAAACAAAGTGGCTGAGAAATCAGATCTTCAAAAGAAATTAGACGCAGTTAAAGCCGAGTTGGTTTCTGGGACAGACTTGAAATCTGCTGTTAAAGCAATAAATGATCTCGTTGATCATTTAGTAGACGATCTCATCAGCAAATCGGATCTCACTAAATACAGTTTTGGTAAGAACAAAGAGAGCTTCGAGTTCAATATTTTGCGTAGTTATGTTCAGCTCTCTCCTGGAATCTCGATGCCTTTTGTTGACATCAAAAAAGGAACATTCCAAATGGGATCTCCTGACTCTGAATCAGGTCGTTATAGCGATGAGACTGCTCACTCAGTAACGATCAGTCATGATTTTGAAATTGGAGCAACCGAAGTGACTCAGCTCCAGTGGTTTCAAGTAATGGGTACGAATCCCTCGTATTTCAGTTCATCATCGTATTGCGCTGACGACAACATTGTTATTGGTGGAACGAGCATTTGTCCGAATCTGCCAGTTGAGCAAGTGTCATATAACGATATCAAAGCGTTCCTTACTAAATTCAACGCCAACAAAGCAGACAACTACACCTATCGTCTCCCTACAGAAGCAGAGTGGGAGTATTCAGCGAGATCAGGGTCTCAGGCCGCATACTCATTTGGTAACGATGCAAGCAAGCTAGGCGAGTATGCGTGGTTCTCAAGCAATTTAGGATCAAGAACCCATGAAGTAGCGAGCAAACAAGCAAGTAGCAATGGCACCTACGACATGCATGGAAACGTGTGGGAATGGGTAGAAGATGCGTACGGAGATTATTCTAAAGGATCTGTGACCGATCCCTTGGCCAGCTCGGGCTCTGACCGCGTCGTCCGTGGTGGTGGCTGGAACGGCAGTGCGCGGGGCCTGCGCTCTGCCCGTCGCCGCAGCCTCTCTCCAGGCGTTCGCTGGTGCGGCGTGGGCTTCCGGCTCTTGAGGACTCAGTAACCCTTTGCGCTTTCACCCTTTTACACTCTTAGGTTTTTAATTCTTCATGTCTTTCCTTCGGTCATGGCTCGAGGCCCGACCGGAGGGAGGACAGCCGAAGAGATATGGCCGAAGGCCGCCGCAATTTTTTAAACTATAATTGTTTAGATGCCTTTAAAAAAATCCCTAAGATCGACACGGAACGCTTTAGCCAACTTACAAAGCGTGGGCAGTGTTGGGGTTTTAACGCCGCGTTCGATTTCTTGGTACCATTTTGAATTAAAATCAAACTTCTCAACGTCTTCTTGAGTGAGCCCTTTTTTCTCTCTTATGGCGCGTATATTGGAGGCAATAGCTCTAATCGTATCTTTTGTATATTTATCGTATTCAGTTTTCTTCACCTCCTTAGAATCTGATTTAGAGCTAATTAGCACCACCAGCTAACTAGCTCCTCTTTCTTTGTTAATCGTGTTATCTTTCATGTGATGACTAAAGATAAACGCATCTTGCTGGTCGATGATGATGCTCTGTTTAGAGGGGTTGTGAAGTCCTGTATTGAAAAACTGAATATGAAGGTATTTGAAGCTGAGAATGGGTTGATTGCATTAGAGTTTTTGCATTCTAATGAGGTGGACTTGATTTTAAGCGACGTTAATATGCCAGAAATGACGGGGTTTGAACTATCTCGAGCTATGCGAGATCAGGGAATTAGAACTCCTATTATCTTAATTACTGGAAACCCTGATTATACAAAGGCTGATGCGGTTCAGTGTGGTGCTCGCGATTTAATGAACAAGTTTTTCAAAACAGATGAACTCATTACGGTCATTCAAAATAATGTGGTGTCATTTTGAGCTATTTTCAGCCCTAAATATGTAAATTTTACGAGTTTAGAGTTTAAGGAAAATTAAGTGCAAACGCTAGAAGCAGTACAGAAGTTTTCAAACAAAAAATTTAGATCAAATCATATAAATTTGTTTGGCATATTTTTTGTAATGACTTCTTTAAGGGGTGGTTGTCCATGCTTCTTAAAATTTTTTCACTAAAGTTCGATGCGCTGATGGGTGAGTTTGATGACAGCAGCATCCAGGCGTTCTCAAGAGACAAAGAGGTTCTGCAGATCACGGATCACCTCCTGATTAGAAATGAAATTCCCTACCTCATTCTCATCATCAAGTATTATCCGTTTAGGAAGGAAGCTCAGAAAAGCATTACCCCTCCACAGGGCGGTGATGAGAAGAAGAGAGTGAAAGAGGAATGGAAGAAGGATCTCAATGACTCTGATATGGTTTTATTTAATCAGCTCCGAGATTGGAGAGCTGAACGTTGCAAAAAAGATGGGGTTCCGCCTTATCTCATTTTTACGAATATGCAGCTTGCCGCCATCACTAAAAGCAGACCCCAGTCCCCTGCTGATCTTGGTAGGGTGGATGGTGTAGGTACTGGCAAGATCGAGCGCTATGCCGAGGATGTTTTAAAAATTACGGTAATCAGAGAAGCGATCAAATCCAATGGATGATTTACCGATATTCGTTAAGTGGATTGAGACGTTGACGTGGGTAGTGCAAACGGCTGAAAAATTCCCCAAACGGGTTCGTGGAACGCTGACCGATCGTCTGATTAACCTCATGTTCGATGTAGTCGAGGATTTTACAGAGGCTAGGTACGCTAAAAATAAAGCATTCATTTTAAGACGAGCTAATCTGAAGCTCGAAAAAATTAGAATTATTCTTCGTATTGCCCACGAACAGAAGATTTTGCCGCACGCAGGTTATAAACACGGGATCTACAGAATCAATGAAGTAGGCAAAATGCTGGGTGGTTGGCTAAAGCAGCAGGAAGAAGAAAAATGAAACGCATAGGCCATCTTTTTGAAAAGATTGTCACTTTTGAAAATTTGATTCGAGCTGCTAAACGCGCAGCTCGTGGTAAGAAATCAAAGAATTCAGTCGCTAGGTACGTGATCGACATGGAAAAAGATGTGATCAAACTCCAGGAAGAGTTTGTAACGGAAACCTATCGGCCACGTCCGTATAACCAGTTCATGATCTATGAACCCAAAGAACGTAACATATGCAGTTCGGATTTCAGCGACCGAGTAGCGCATCACGCGATTTGTGGAATCATTGAACCCATTTTTGAGCGTAGACTCATTCATGACAGTTATGCGTGTCGTGTAGGTAAAGGCACCCATTCAGCGATCAGGCGGTGTCAAGAGTTCTCAAGGCAATACCGTTACTTTTTGAAATGTGACATCTCAAAATACTTTGAGTCGATTGACCATGTTCTGCTGAAAAATCTTTTATCACGAATATTTAAAGATGAAAAACTACTCAGACTTTTGGGTAAAATCATCGACCACAGTGTGCCGGGATCTGTTGTGGGTAAAGGCGTACCAATCGGAAATCTGACGAGCCAACACTTTGCAAATTTGTATCTAGGCGAACTGGATCATTTCATCAAAGAGGTTTTGCGAGTGCCTGGCTATATTAGGTACATGGATGATTTTATTTTGTTTCACGATTCAAAGGATTTTTTGAGTAACGCTCACCAGCAGATTGAAGCGTTCATTGATGCTAAACTTGCTCTTAGACTCAAAGAAAAAGCTACGATGCTCGCACCAGTGTCTCAAGGTATTCCGTTTTTAGGATTCAGAGTGTTTCGTGGATTGATTCGAGTGCAAAGAAAAAACCTCGTTAGGTTGCGGCGGAGTGTCAAACGTAGGGAGAGGCAATTCATCGAGGGAAAAATTTCTGAGGAGCATTTGGTTCTTTCGATGAATAGTCTCATCGAACATATTTCACAGGCTGATTCAACGAGTTTACTTCGGAAGGAGGTTCTCGCGTCATTGGAAATGGCGTAATGACTGACGAGGCTGTCGGGCTCTAACCGCGTCATCCGTGGTGGTAGCTGGAACAACAATGCGCAGAACCTGCGCTCTGCCAATCGCAACAACAACACTCCAGACAATCGCTGGAACAACGTGGGCTTCCGGCTCTTGAGCACATTACAAAGTTATGCCAGATGGACGAAGTTCAAGGATTTCGTCCCCGCGCAATAAGGTAAATGTCCCAGTCATTACCCTGAGCCGACTTTTCGTAAGGAAGGTCGGACGAATAATAATCAGCCGCAGCGGTGAGTAGGTCACTTCGTGATTCGGAAATCGCTGCGGCCTTATAATAGGTTATATTTCACTTGAATCGCGTCTTTATGCGTTAATCGAACGGTAGTGTTCGATTTTATGGACATATTGAGTGAGGGCGGCTATTGGTCGTTCATTGTGAATTCCGCAGTATCAAAGTTACGTTTATTGATTTTAGAAGACAGCCCTAGTTTTAGGGGCACGCTCCAGAACTACCTCTCGTTACAGTTTCATGTGACTGAAAGTTCAAGTGTTACTCAGGCTAGAGAGCTGATCGCATCCGATTCGTTTGATGTCGCAATCTTGGATAAACAACTTCCTGATGGAGATGGTTCAGAGCTCATTCGTTCACTCAAGCAGTCCAACCCAAATATTGCAGTCATCATGCTTACCGCAGATGGGAGACAGGCAAGTATTCAGGAGTGTCTTGAGCGCGGTGCCGATGATTACGCAATCAAGTCGTCCAATATCATACTGGAACTCACGGTTCGTATTGGAATGGCGATTAAAAAAATCTCAGATGAAAACCGTTCAAAATGCTTAGAGCAAATTTTAAATGAAGAATATAAATACGAAATTATTGGGTCTTCTGATTTTATCAAAGACTTGAAAGACCGCGTTCAGTCTCAGCGAGGAGTGTTCACTCCAGTACTCATCACTGGTGAGAGCGGAACTGGGAAAGAGTTGATTGCAAGGCTGTTCCACAAAGTAGAGGCAAATTCAAAGAGACCATTTGTAACAGTAAATTGCGCAGCTCTGTCAGAGACGTTAGCGGAAAGTGAACTCTTTGGTCACGAGAAAGGATCATTCACTGGTGCCCACGAAAGAAGAGTAGGGTTTTTTGAGTTAGCAAATGGTGGCGATATATTTTTGGATGAAATTGGAGAACTCCCTCTACAGTTACAAGCCAAACTCCTCAGAGTGATTCAAGAGCAAGAAGTTCAGCCTGTGGGATCAAAGTCACCTAAAAAAATAAATGTGAGAGTGATCGCAGCTACTAATCGTTCGTTAGAGACCCAAGTCAAAGAAAAAGAATTTAGAGCTGATTTGTATTACAGGCTCAACGTTCAGCATGTAGAGGCGTTGCCACTCAGATTTCGCTTGGAGGATGTAGAGCCAATTGCGATTTCCTATATTAGACAGAGATACGGTTCTAAAATTTCAATCTCTCAAGAGGTGATCTTTGTTTTGCAGGAATACGAGTTCCCTGGAAATATCCGTGAGCTGAGGAATATTCTTGATCGAGCGTTTCTGTCTGCAAGGAGAACGGGGAGTAGCATTCTAAAAAAGAACGATATCCAACTCGACAGCGAAACGAAGACGCTTCTTTTTAAAAGCCATGTCGTGATTGAGCTTCCAGAGTCTTCAAGTGATATTACAAGTGAAGATTTTAGAGTTAAAAAAATTGAAATTGAAAAATCCTATATCGAGAATGCACTCAAGATTTTTAATGGCAACACAACAAAAGTAGCAAAACAACTCGGAATGGCTAGAAGCACCCTCTGGCAGAAGATTAAAGAGTTAAAAGTAGCGAAGGAGTTGTTAGTAAATTCAAATAACTCTTTGGAGGATATCCTATGAGCTCTCAGAAGAACTTTGATTCAATAGTGAGTCCCTATGAGTTTTTTCAGAGTCACTCTACAGAGAAAGAGGTTCTGTCTCTGGTGATAGCCGGTGTTCTCGCTAATCAAAAATTCAGATCATTTTTAGATTTTGGCGGAGGTTCAGGAGAGTTCACCGAGGAAGTATTCTCAAAAGGAAGTGTAAGAGCTGATTCAGCTACGCTGGTAGAACCAGCAGTAAGCTACCATTCTGTTTGGAAAGAGAAGCTTGCTAAGTTCTCAGAGAAACAAACCGCTCTTGATAGCCCTGTGAATGGTCAAGAGTTCGATCTCATTATTTCTAATCACGCACTGTACTACGTCACCAATCTTTATAAGTCTTTGGCATTCATCACAGACTCACTAGCTGGTGGAGGGGTTGCGTATCTTTCGATGGCGAGTGAGTCAAATGAACTCATTATGATGTGGAGGTTGGGGTTTCTATCGAATGGTCAGAAAGTCCCCTACTTTTTGACTGGCGATCTTGAAGCAGTGTTGAAGGGTTTAAGTAGAAAATATTCTATCACGAGTTACCATTCTGATTTTTCATGTACTGACAACGAAGAGAATAGAACTCTTTTGCTGAAATTTTTGTTTGGAAGTTACTTACCGGAATTTTCTGCTGAAACTTTGAAAAACCTAAATCATTTCTTGGATGCGAGATCAAGCCAGTCATCAATCAATTTAAAATTGAATGACTGCATTTATAGTCTCAAAGGAGACTCTCAATGAATCTCAGGAAGAAAGTATTTTTAGGAATATTCGCCACCTCATTACTTGCTATCGTCGCGTCTTCGTACCTGTCCTACAGGTTTTACTCTAAAAATTTAGAAAAAGACTTCATCTCCCAATATCAAAATAGAATGGAAGTGTTGAGCAACACCCTCTATCAACTCGAAGCCACATCAGACCTGGTTGCAAAAAATGCAGCAATTGCGTTCCAAATGATCGAAAAGCAGGATGGACTCGGAGATACAAAGAGTCTTGAGGGTTTGGCAAAAAAGATCAATGTTTCAAATATATTTGTAGCAGACTCGGCTGGGAGATTTATTCGCTCTACGAATGGCCCGCTTGAGCAGTATAAAAATACAATGTTCAGTTATTGTGAAGCTTATCGAGGCTTGCTGACTGGAAAATCAAATATTGAACAAACTCCAATCATTCCCAGCAGTGATGAGGTGACTCCAGGCCCATTTAAATATTCTATGTTTCCCAACTTAAAGAAAGACAAGATTTTAGAAATCAGTCTTCATTTGGATTACATTACCAATGCTCTGAGAGAGGTGGTTAACACTGACCCAAATATTTTAGAGCTGGGTCTCTATTCTCCAAACGGAGCAAAGCTGGGATTTATTAAGAACATTCACAGCGCACCACTTGCTTAGGGTATCCGTCCCGCGCAGCAGATTGAAAAGGGATTCAACATGCGTGAGAAGTACCTGTCTGTGTATCAGAGAGTTAAATCTCAAAACCCTCAATGCTGCGAGTGTAAAACCAAGAGCTTGCTCAATGGAAAATCAGAGAATTATTTTTACACTTTGAAGGCTAGGGTGAGTAATGCTCCTCTCGTCAAAGCGTCGAGTGATCTGTTGCTCATTATTGCAGGCATTGGATTACTGACAGGGTTAGGAGCGTTCTTCGTTGCAAGGCTCATTTCTGATCGGCTGACGAGACGAATTTTAAGAATTGCTCAGGGAATTAGCGGAGTGACTCGCACAAAAAACATGAGCCTCAAATTGGACGAATCTGGTTCTGATGAGGTGAGTTCACTGGCGCGTGGGTTTAATCGTTTGATGCACTCATTGAATAAATCTCAGACTAGATTATTAGAAGCACGAAAAGCAGAAGCTATGGTTGAACTGGCACAGAAGGTATCTCATGGGTTGCAAGCTCCTGTCGCCGCCATGAAGTTTTTAGTCTCTCAGCTGAGGTTGAATCCAAACGTAGAGGTTGAGGGGCTCAAGAACTTAGATCTCGCAATTGATGAGGTTGATTCCATCGCATCGAAGTTGCTCTATCGAGATCGCGCTGTAGCCAGTGAGTTGCGACCTAGTGTGAGCGAAGTAATTGATAGGTGCGTTGCTGTACGAGCTGTGAGCCCTGGCCTACGAATTGATATTAAACGTTCAGGTAGCGATCTAGCCATTGCTCCAGAGGGTTTTGAAACTGTGTTCTCAGATTTACTTCAGAATGCAATTGATGCATCGGGAGATTTTCCTGCACCAATCGGAGTGAACTTTTCTGACGTTGGCGGTAAGAATATTGTTGAGATCATTGATCGAGGCGAGGGATTGGCTTCTGAACAGGTTGATGATCTGTTTAAGAAAGGTTTTTCCACCAAGGACAATGGGCATGGATTAGGTTTGTACTTCGCTAAGAAGACTGCTCAGTCGTGGGGTGGAGATTTGGTTATTCGCTCGGGATCGGGTGAGACAGTGGCGAGGTTGGAGTGGTGAGATCGCGTTATCTTAGAAGTCAAAAGAGTGCTGCAAAGTCTTTACGTCGCGGTTGTAAATAGAGTCAGGCACCACGACAAACTGGGAGTTGTTTTTCTCAGCAAGAAATCCGTATGCCATATCAAAGTCGAATGTGGCTAGGTGTGAAATTTTGGATGATAAAAACAGATTCAAAATCAACGCGTCATTTGAAGACAGTCCAGTTTTAGAGATAAGTTCGTATGCTTCTGACCACTTCAGGGGTTTGTTGAATAAATCTTTTTCTTGTTCAGACTCTCTGGCTCCAAGATAATTGAGCCCTAGTTTCTCGCTATGTGTTTTCCATGAAGAGTATAGGTCGGATAAATATTCGTTACAAAACTTCATCCAGCCGATCTGACCAGAGTGTCCACTTGGAGTGAAAGTTTTCTTGATTTGTTTGAGCCTACCATCAGTCAATATCGGCAGCTCATTTTTAGCGGGTTGTTGATCCAACCAAATTTTATGTTTCTGGATTTCTGCTCTCAGAGCATGGCTAATTTTCCATTTGGTCTTTGATGATAGCATGCTGAGTAGCTGCTCGGTTAAGATGGTTTTTCTTTGAAGTTCCAAAAACTCTGTTCTAACAGACATCCCGCAGTAGATTGAGAGTCCAGACTTTACAGCCCCTTCGAGAATCAGTGTCGCTGCCTCATTAAATACATGAGGTTCATACACATAGGCAAAAAGCACATTTGTGTCGATCAAGAGCGATCGATCTTCTTTGCGGATTGGTGACTCATTTAAAAAATGAGTTGTAGAAATAACTTTTCCCATTTTATTTCCGTCTATACTGATGCTTCGGGTGAACGTGCAGCCGCGGGTTCTTTTTCTGAATCGCTTGACTCTGTAATTTCACCGATGATTTTCACTAACTCATCAGAGGGCTCTTGCTTTAGCTTGTCGTTAAATGCTTTTTTAAATTCTCTTAAGGATTCAATCGTGGTTTTGCTTGGTTTTGATTGACTAGACATATATTTCTCCTTTGTTAGATTCGCGTACACTTTACCATAGTTTGATTGATATGTAGGTATTTGAAATCACTTGTATTTTCTATTTTCAAGATTCTCTAAACTCGTAATTGCTAGTCTTTTTAGTACATCGCCGTCAGGACTAAGATAGGGATACTTTTTTGAAAATTCATTAAAAAACTGCTTTTGATCCTCTTCGGTTTTGAATGTTTCTTGAAAAATTACCTTGGCAGCTTCGTATGAAGTATCTTCGGTTTCCACTGTGTTTTTTTGTTCAACAGGTATCAGTTTCTGTTTTATTGATTTTTGTGTCTTCTCCAAAACACTCTCCATCGCCACAGCGAGATACCCCATTGGCGAATGTGGTTTTTCTCTGTGTTCCCCTATCCCGTGCTTTTGAATGTGTAAAAATGCTGACTCGATTTGTTCGAGACTGAATTCGCGTAGCAGTTCCTCGAATGCCCGTTGTTCTTGATTCAGTTTCCGTTCCGGTTTTAAATTCAAAAAATAATTGTTCAAACTCTCAGGGAGAGTGTGTTTAGGGTTTATTTGTTTTATGTATTGGGTGGTGTCCAAATTGGATACTGTCGGAGTGTCTGTTTTGGACACTGAATCGGTCAATGCTGGACTCTGTCCAGTTTGAACAGTGTTCGATTTAGATTCTGTCTTTTTTGAACCCTTCGGATCTTTCGGTAAATTCACTTTCCAAACTCGTGATACCCGGCCGTGTTCAAAATCTTCCCACTGTTCGATGAGTCCCTGTTTCTCTAGGCGATCCAAACTTCGTTTGATGCAGTTCTTGGAGCAGCCCGTAAAACCCATGAGCTGGGTTTGACTCATGCTGGCTCGAGTTTTATTGAACCCGTATGAGAACGTGAACAGGTGTAGATACACCATGAAGTCTGTTGGGTCGGTGAATAGCCCATAGGCTCTCAGTATCCAATTTGGAACCTGTGTGAAGTTTGATTTGACAGTGTCACGAATGGACACTGTCTGTTCCGTACACTGTATATTTTGAACCGTGTCAGTTTCTGATACTGAATCGTCTATAGTCGTTGATCTCAATGACTCTTCGATCTGAGTGGCAACGGATTGAGTTATTGGCTCTGTGCTACCGTTTTGCTCATCTGAACGGGTTTTGACTACAGGTTTAAAATGAGTGCTTAGGTTTTGGATACGATTGAAGCCTGATTGCAGAAGTTCTTTTTTAGACATGGATTTCTCCAATGATGTGATTTGATTTTTCAGTTCCTAGACGCGCTAAGAGTTCATTGGTTAGTTTTTGATAATCCCAGGAAGCAGGGGATTCAATGTCGAGAGTAAATACAGGTTGCCCGATGAGTGACGCTTCTTTCAGTGCAACTGATCTACGAATTTGTGATTCAAACACGAGAGCACCATATTGATCTTTCAACGCTTGAAAGGTTTGTCTCGAAACAACAGTGCGATCAGCGAGAGTCAGAACAAAACCAAGAACAGAAAGATTTGGATTTGTACCGAGTTTGATTTCCTCAACTTCGTGCAGGAGTTCTTTGACCCCCATGTAACCATAGATGCCAGTATCGACAGGAATGAGCAGTTGATCTGAGGCGTTGAGAACGGTGTTAAGAAGAGCTCCTAAACCTGGGCACGTATCAATGACAATGTAGTGATATATGCCACGAATTTCTGAGATGCGCTGTCTCAGCCTCAATTCACCATTTGTTGTGGATGCGATCCATTTCGATACAGCGGCCAACTCGGGATTGGCAGCTACCAGATGGATTCCATGAACTTCATTAATTGCCTGACTCCACGAAACAGAACGATCACGTATCAGGTGTTGAATGCCTACAGAGATTCGATCAATCGCTAGTCCTAACCCTTGACTCAGATTTCCGTGTGGGTCGAGGTCAAGGGCTAGTACATGGTGGCCACGCAATGCGAGTGCAGTTGCGAGATGCAGAGCGGTTGTAGTTTTTCCGACTCCACCTTTTTGGTTAGTGACTGCAATAATGGTCGCAGATTTAAAATTCATTTTCTTCATTCCTTCCTTGTTGACAGAGGCGGGAAGCTTCGTAAGAATGAAGACATCCCAGCCAAGAATCTTTTTGATTCCGGTTGTTGGAGAGTCAGTTTGAGAGCCGCCAAGCATCAACAATCTGACCTAGTGCAAAAAATTTTGAACCCGGGAGAGAAATCTTCCGGGTTTTTTAGTTTATTTAGGGGGCATCTTTTTGTAGCCCTCCTGAGTGTCCGGCACATATGCGGTACATGACTCATCAATAATCATCAGTAATGAGTGGATATAACCCGCAATGATCCGTAATGATTTTAGCTGATATTTGGAGTAGTTTTTTCGTAGAGCTAACGAATTCAGTAGGTTAGCGTATTGTTCTGGAAGTTGTGCAGAGCCTTGGGGTGCAAGAGGTCGCTGGTTCGAATCCAGTCGTACCGACCATTAAATTTTTAGATAAACCCAAAAATCCAAAAAGCATTTAAACATCAACGCGGTTTTAGCCGCTAACCAGATCGAATTTTCAGAAGACACCACACAGACTCACACGGATCAACACAGAGTTGGGCTACTTTTCGGCTTCTCTGGGCTTCCGTAGTTTCTGTGATTTGTAAGTCATAGCCCCTCGTTTTTAATCCATTTCAACTTTGAGCAGAGATCAAATTAACCGTGATGACTCACTTTAATGGTGGGTCATCACATTTACGAAAGGCATGAAAATGAAAACCGATCTCGATCTTAGACAAACAATGGCAGCCTATCTCAAAAGAAAACTAAGCAAAGGAGAAACAAAACTCACGGCTGATTTACTCATCTCAAATGAGCAGTCATTTAGTTTTCCCGACTTTCTGGCGCTCGCTGACGTTGAAGAGAAGAATTTAGCTGATTTCTTCTCAAACTCGGTCAGTCACTATTACGAGTATTTGCTCGAATATAGTGGCATAGAAGAAATGGATCGCAGGCTAAATGCATTAAGAGAGTTTTGGATTGATTGCCAAAATAGAACCATCTTTCCAAAATCAGCACTAATGCCAGCGGATTTAAAAAAATCCCGTGACAGAAAAAAACTCGTTCGATTAGAGAAAAAATTTCTGATCGAGTTTACTCGGTAATTTTTTTACGAATGCGCGCAATTGCGCGCACGAAGATGATCGCAACTGAAAAAAGAAAGGCACTTAAAATATGGGAATTTCAAATCTCATTCAAAAACTAATCTGGGTTGGCATAGCTTTAGGATGGTCTGGGACGCTGGTCGAGGTAATTGACCAGCTCATGCACGAGAGTGCAAAAACTCAGATCATGAGCCTGGGCGACTTTAATCGGTCGCTGCTAGGTCAGCCCCATAAAAAAAGAGATGACTGAATAGGCGCTGCTAGCCCGCGCTTAGGTCATCTCTTTTTTATATTTGGAGGAATCCATGATTGAAAAGAAAGTGGCCTTATACGCCCGAGTAAGCACCGGAAATCAGGGGACAGGTCTTGAGAGCCAGATACGTGCTCTTAGGGACTATTGTACGAGGAGAAATATAACGAACTATGTGATCTATGAGGACGAGAATCAAAGCGGTACCAAGCAGTCTCGTCCCTCATTAGATCGCATGATAAACGATGCGAGACAGGGTCTCATTGAGACCGTTGTCGTCTATTCGTTTTCTCGTTACGCAAGGTCAGTTACGCACCTACTTCGGGCATTGGAGGAGTTTAGGACTATAAAAGTCGGCTTCATTTCTATTACCGAAGCTATAGACACTAGCTCCCCACTTGGTTCAGCCGTATTCACGATTCTCGGTGCGGTAGCACAGTTAGAAAGAGATATCTTAGCGGAACGCGTTAGAAATGGATTAGCTAATGCCAAAGCTAAAGGTATTCGTCTTGGACGTAAAAAACTTCGTCCAAGCGAGATGATCCGCACTTTGAGAGCTTCAAAAATGACTTATAGAGAGATTTCAAGAGTGCTCAAAATCTCTTCTGGCGCTGTTGCGGCTGAAATACGAGAACTCAAGCTAGAGGAAGCAAAGAAAAAACAGGAACTCAAAGACGCACTCATTTTAACTGGCGGTACTCAAACAGAGCAGACTGCCATAGCTACCAACTCAGAGCATGGGTTTCATGAAATTTCTGTACCTGAGATGAATGATCAAAAAATTGAGTTAGAAATCATCAAGTAAATCAATTTTAGAAAAGGGAGATCGAGAGTTTCTCGATCTCCCTTTTTATGCGCTGACATCAATATTCAAATTCTGCATCACTCGTCTCAGTGTGCTTTCATTGATTCCGAGTTTCTCAGCAGCTTGCCGCTGTGACCTACTCAGTTTTAAAATCTGAATCACATGATTTCGCTTTTCATTAAGATGTTTTTCATCAAGTAGATCTAGCTGTGCATCACTCTCAAGGCGGTCAACCGTTCGACTCAGTCGATATTTAATATCTAAGTCATTAGGTTCGACAACACTCCCATTTGATGTTGCAACAGCAGCAAGGATTGTGCCTTCTAGTTCGCGGACGTTTCCAGGCCAATTATAGCTTTCGAGCATACGGATGGCCTTTGATCGAACAGATTTTTTCAATCCTGATTTTTCTTCCGCTTTTTTAAGAAAGTGAAAAACTAAAGGCTCAATGTCTTCAAGTCGGTCTCTCAGGGCAGGAATCTCAACAACGAGCATTTGTAGACGATAAAAAAGATCCGGCAAAAATTTGCCTTCATTGATCCATTTTTTGATCTCAGGCTTAGATGCAAGTATTTGGTATTAGTTACACTTGTCCTGTCAGTATCAATTAGTTCATGTGCAACCATGAAAACGAATCCATTTATTGGAGGCGCAATAGGAGGAACGGTTGGCGGAGTAGCTGGCGCAGCATTAGGCGCACCAGAATCTTCTGTCTCTGGAGCATTTGTCGGAGCTGGAGCGGGCATTGCACTGGGCGCACTCATAGGGATTCTAACTAGCAAGAGTGCATCTAGTAAGTCGGTATCAAGTAGTACTGAAGGTGGGGCAAGTGACGACCAAGGCACCCCATCCCTGACGGCACCACAAGTACGTAGAGTCTGGATCAAGGATCATATTGAGAATGATCAGTTCATTAAAGGCCATTACATTTATTCTATTGAAAGGAGCAGTCAATGGATCAACCCA
The DNA here is from genome assembly GCA_023657465.1 of Lysobacteraceae bacterium. Lineage (GTDB taxonomy): Bacteria > Bdellovibrionota > UBA1018 > UBA1018 > JAGTJX01 > JAGTJX01. Next base: position 3,237 of record JAGTJX010000001.1, on the reverse strand, counting down.
TAATCAAGGCCGTGCAAAAGAAAAAACGTCGTAACTCCCTATTGCAACAGCGTGAGCGGCTTGCAGATCATGCCAGCGAGCTCGTGAGCGGTTGGGTAAAGCAAGTGAAGCGACGTAATCCATTGATACGAGTAACTAGACTAGAGTTGCAGCACTGGGTGATTTGCCAACGATCACCCGAGCTTTCAGAGCAAGAGTTAGACGTATTTTGTCGAGAGTTTTCAGACAAGTTTCAATTGATTCACGATCTTTCAAAAAAAATAAAAGAATGCGAAGAGGACATGGATGCCGAGGTTTTGTATGATCGTTTTTTGAAAATGGTTGGACAAGAAATCAATATCAAAAATCGTCAAAGAAATACAAAAAAAGACGACGCGCCAAGTTGCTCTGATTCTACTAAAAACGAGCTAAAAACAGCCGTAAATGACAAGAAGAACCACTCTAAAAATATTCAAAATCTGATCGAAAAAAATCAGGAGTAATGCTATGGTTAATGCACAAGTTGATTCAGTAATTGAGTCAGCAGAGTTCTTTGACAACAAGTTGAAATGGATGAATTCAAGAGAGGCTGCAATTTATTTGCGGATTTCTGTCGGACACCTACGAAATCTGGTTTGTAAAAATCAGGTCAGATATTTTAGGTTCAAAACCAGACTGAGATTCTTGCGGTCAGATCTTGAGAGTCTACTGACACCTACTTACCAAAAAAGGAGATAAGTATGGCAGTGGATTCATATCAAACAGACAACGGCGAAACCTTATGGAAGGTTTACGTCAATATAAGAAGCACAATAAATCCAACACACAGGGCTCAGAAAAGAGCGTCGGGATTAAAATCCAAAAGAGATGCTGAACGAGAAGAAGTGAAATTGATTCGTGAGTGTGAGCGTGAAATCTTTGAAAGAGAGGCTCAAGGACAAACTTGGGGTTCGGTCTTAGATTCGTTCGTACTGGAATTAAAATCCGACGATGCACTTGCTTCGACAACACTCATGGATTATTTGGCTGCCTTGAAAAACCATACAACGTCGTGGCTAAAGAGATCGGCTGCAACTATCACTAAAAAAGATGTGAAAGATGTAATTGATTTGCTGAAAGCTGACGGCAGTTCTTATGGGCATCAAAGGCGGGTCAAGGGCATCATCAATAAAGTCTTTTGCTTTGGAATAGAAAGAGGCTTAATTCCTGGTGTTGATCTAAGTCCAACGGTAGGAGTTGAGTTAGGTAGAGAAATCGAGAAGAAACCAGAAATCTTGACCCTAGCTGAAATCCGAGAACTTCTTGAGTCCGCGCGTTCGTTGAAAGACCCTTGGTATCCAATTTGGGCATTAGCTCTTATGACTGGAATGCGAAGCGGTGAGCTTTACGCTCTGTCCTGGAAAGATATTGATTGGGAAAATAATTTAATCACAATCAATAAAGCCTGGGACGGTAGACTAAAGATCATTAAAAATACAACGAAAGCTGGTTACTGGAGAGCCGTACCGATGTCTTCCGAGCTCAGAGCTTTTTTGACTGATTTAAAGTCGAAGGCTGGGGATCGGGAGGGAGTTCTTGAAATTCCGTGGAAGTGGACTGCGGGCATGCAAGCTCAAGAGTTGAGAAAGTTTTGTATTGGGATGAAGTTACCCTCAATACGTTTTCACACTCTAAGAGCCTGTTTTGCGACTCAGCTCATTAGAAATGGTGTTCCACCAATCCAAATGCAAAAGATTTGTGGTTGGCGGGATCTTAAGACCATGCAGCGATATATTCGTGTGGCTGGGATTGAGATTGATGGAGCAACAGAAGCCCTGAAAGTTCTATCTGATAGTGCGGTTGTGGAAGCGTATTCCACAGTAACCACTAAAGTTAGTGCTTGAAAGAGGTGTAATAGTTGATTAGGCTACTTCGTGGCTACTTAAATTGGTAAGTAGTTGAAAAGCTCAGTTTTGGGTCGGGAAAATCACCCCGACCATTTTATAATAATATCATATAGTTAGATTCAAATCTTATTCAATGCGAAAATCATGATTTCCAAGCGGCACATTAGCGGCACACAGAATTCAGTTTTCCATAATACATCAAAAGTTTTCTGTTCACTCTCTGACAATGCAGATCGAATGTCTGACAAAAAACCAGAAAAGGAATAACTCTCTAGCGAAGAGCGTTTAGTTACGCAGTTAAGCGGCTTCTACTGAGACCTTAAGCTTCAGCCCGCTGTCTCTAATAGAATCTTGAAGAGCTAATTGAACTAATACAATTTCTGGATGTCCAAAGGCTTTGGCGAATCGAGCGGCTTGTTCTGGACTCACTAGTCTTCTGCCTTTTTCGATGTCGCAAACGTATTGTTTGGAAAGTCCAAGCCTTTTAGCAAGACCGATCTGGGTGAGTTCGTCTCTGCCTCTGAGTGCCTCTATGGCATTACCAAAAGTGAGAGGTCCACCTAGTAGGCTTTCTAAAAACTTACGCTCCGAAGAGCCTTTCAACTTTTTTGTAGTCATGCTTATTTACCTCCTCAACAATTACAAACTCAACTTCTTCTTTAACCACTCTGTAATAACCGCGATACCCTTGAGACAATCTAAAGGATCTAATGCCCTTCAGTTTTCCCGATAGTGGTTCGTCATGATAGCCAGGGATCTTTTGAATCTCTGCCAAACCCACTACAAAAACAGATCTCGCCCAAGTTGCATATGCTTGAACTACTTGCTTAGGTGCTTTCTCTAAGCTCTTCCTGGCTCGCTTAGTAGATTTAACAGTCGTGATCACATCTATAATGTACGTCATTTTGACGTACTGTGCAAGGGGTTAGTTTTAAAGTACATCATTGCTCTCGGGGTTCTTCTCCCTCGGTGCAGAGGAGGTATCTGATTCATTTAATAACAGAGTAGTAATTGGAAATAGACCTGCAGCTCAATAAAGCGCCAAATCAACTAAAACGCTTAATGGAAGGATGGGCAATTCCTTAATAGAAGATGGCTTTTAAATTTGGAACGATATTTCAAAGAGAAAGTGTAATGGAAGAATTTCATCTTTAAATTCAACTCTTCAAAATTGTGTCTCCTTGAGGCCAAATTGGAAGTCAAAAAATCAACGATTCTTCATTACGATTGTTTAGGGTATAATTGATTAAATCGAGCTGTGCGCTGATGTTCAGCAAAAGGAGCAAACACGGTGAAAGTTTTCAATTTTTTGATGTTAGGTTTATTAGTTACTTTCAGTTCGACACCTTCGCAGGCCAGAAAACTTGGAGTC
>JAGTJX010000004.1 GCA_023657465.1 Lysobacteraceae bacterium | reverse complement strand
AAGTGGTTAGTCGCTCAAGGCTGGACTGAACACTCGAGAATTGGTGTTGAAGGGGGATCTAACGGCGGTCTCCTCATCGCTGCAATGGAACTTCAAGCATCCGATCTTATCGGGGCTGCAATCGCAAACGTAGGTGTCTACGATATGATGAGATTTCACAAATTCACACGTGGATTCCACTGGATCAATGAATACGGATCACTGAGATCGAAAGAAGAGTTTCAAGCCATGCTCAAATACTCTCCTGTTCATAACGTGACGCCTGCTGAATACGCTCCTATTCTCATCTCAACAGGAAACAAAGACGACCGTGTAGCTCCTATTCATAGTTTCAAATTGGCAGCAGCTCTCCAAGAAGCGCAGAAGGGCACCAACCCCATTCTCCTCAGAGTAAATGCAAACTCTGCTCACGGTGCTGGGACGAGATTAGAATACGTGAAGCAAACAGCAGAAGAGTTTGCGTTCTTCATGGAATTCTTAGGAATGTTGACGAAGGAAGAGAAGGCTAGTTCCGGGCAAACTCCACCACCGTAGCGCCATCTCCGCCACGACCCGTTCCACCATCATAATACGACTTAATATAAGGAAGTGACTTTAGTAGCTCGAGTGTTCCTTGCCTGATCGTGCCTGTACCTAGTCCATGAACAATCGTGACTTCTGCACGACCGGAACGAAACGCGCGGTCGAGATACTTCTCTAGCTCATGCATGGCCATGTCATAGCGCTTACCTCGTAGATCGAGTTGCTGAGGCATCGTAAAGTCTGACTCAATCTGAGTCTTTACAGAGGCTGCTCCTCCTCTGCCGCTTTGGATCTTCAGCGTTCTGAGTTCTTGATCGGTCAGTCGCTCAATCTCATCCGCTCCTACTGTCATCGTTAGCGACGACTTTGATTGATGCGTCGGATGACCTAACACCACCTTGAGCCTCCCACCATCGACAGACATGACAGTTGCCAAACTCTTGAACTTCTTCACACGCACCACTTCACCTTGAGTGAGTCCTGTGTCTACAGGCTCTGTACGTGCCTCACTCTTGGACTTGAGTGCTCGCGAGATCTCTGGAGCTTCGCCCTCGATGATTTCATCTATGAGAGACTCTGCACGCTCCACGGAGCTTAAGATATTTCTACGGTCACGATCGACTGACTTTGCATCCTTCGTCTCTACAATTTTCTTCACTGTGAATCTGACTTCGTCTTGCGCCTTCTCCAACACTTGTTTGAGCTTTGTACGAGTACGAGTGAGCATCTCTTCTATCGTGGTTTTAGACTTCTCTTCCCACTTGTCTTTTAGTTTCATCGCTTGATCCTTCAGAAACTGTGCTTCGTTCCTGAGCTTCTGAGTATCCATCGCTTCACGCTCAAGCCTAGAGAGCAGTGACTCAAACTCAAGCTGTCCCTTGGTCAGAAACCCACGTGCCTTCGCAATAATCGAAGAATCAAGCCCTAGTCTCTCAGCTGTCTCAAGCGCTCGCGATCGTCCTGGAGATCCCATCATCATCTTGAAAGTAGGGAGTGCACTCGATTCATTGAACTCCATCGAAGCGCTTAAGATTCTAGGATCTTCAAGCGCAAGTCCCTTGAGATAAGGATCGTGAGTGGTGGCAACTAACATCGCACCACGGTCGATCAGCGTCTCAAGGAGTGCGCGAGCGAGTGCAGCACCTTCTTGCGGATCAGTTGCAGAGTTTAGTTCATCCAGCAGAACAAGCGAACGAGGAGTAAGGTTTTCTAAAATCTCTTTGAATTTCAGAACGTGACCTGAGAAACTAGAAATCTTCTTCTCAATCGATTGAGCATCTCCTAGATCAACGAAGAATCTCTCGATGAAAGGAACAAGAAGTCGATCCGTACCTGGAAACAGGAATCCTGTGCGTCCTGCAATCATCGCAAGCCCGATGGTCTTCAGAAACACAGTCTTCCCACCCGTATTAGGACCTGTGATGAGGAGAGTCTTGGCTTTCTCCCCTAGATCCACTGAGTTGCGAATAATTTGAGATGAATCCATCGCGAACCACAACAGCGGATGCGCAGTCATTTGCAACGAGAGCGTGAGATCAGGAACAATCGTGAGCGGCTTGCCACCGTACTGCCTTCCGAACCTCGCACGTGCTTGGGCCATGTCCCAATGAATGAGAATTCCGAAGCTCGACTCCATTTCATGGACGAGAGGTTTTAGTTCTGCAGAAACTTGTTCTAATATTTTATAAATTTCTTGTTCGACCTGATGTTGAACTCGTTTCAACTGATTATTCAGTAACTCGATTTCTTTAGGCTCGATGTAAACCGTCTGTTTACTCACTGAGGAATCGTAGACAATCCCCTCGACTTCGCTCTGTTCTGAAATTTTCACTGCGAGCACATAGCGACCATCTCTGTGATCGGTGATGCGATCTTGTAGGTGGCCTGCTGTTGAGTAGCGATTTACAAGATCGTCAAGCGTCTTCTCGATTTCTACCTTCACAGCGCGCAGCTCTCCAGACAACCTTGCGAGTGTGGGCGATGCCTTCTCTGATATCTCTCCACCGGGAGTGAGGATACGATTCAATGTCTTGAGCTCGAACGCAGGCTCATGAAGCATCGAAAGAGTTTTCTTAAACAGCGGAAGCTTGAGATCGTCCCTAGGGAACGTGCACCACTGATCCAGAGCATAGAGCCAGGATCGCATGAGCACTAACTCGGCAGTGTTCAACACTTGTCCGCGCTTGAGAACAGCGAGCACAGGGATTGGATCCGCTAGACCCAAGAGCGAACTCCAGAGTCCTTCTCGCTCAAGGAGACTCATCATCTCAGCAGTTTCCTGCTGCATGGATTGGGCTGAAATAAGATCACTAGCCCACATCGATTCGTTTTTGAACGCATCTAGCCCCGCACGAGCAGGCTCGCTTCTTGCTTGTTTCAACGCATGATCAATACATTCATTCCATTCACTAGAGAGCGACATTTACGACTACCGATTTAACATATTTTCTAGTAAAAAGCCTGTATGGGCACAGACTTAGATAAACTCTTTTCAAAAGATCCTTACGCCCTCTTTCAGACTTGGTTCAAAGAAGCTGTAAATGCAAAACTCCCTGAACCCAACGCTATGGTTCTCTCGACGATTTCTGATAGTGGCAGACCCAACTCCAGAGTCGTGCTCCTAAAAGGCGTGACCAATAATCAATTCCAATTCTTCACCAATCTTCACAGCCAGAAGGGGCATGAAATCGAGAAAAACCCTCAAGCCTGTCTCCTTTTCTTCTGGCCTACACTCGGTCACTCACTCGGTAGACAAGTACGGATCGATGGCAGCGTGATCAAACTCTCAGACGAGGAATCAGACGCTTACTTCGCCACTCGCGCACGCGACAGTCAGCTAGGAGCTTGGGCTTCTCACCAGAGCGAAGTGCTCGATTCCAGAGACACTCTTGAGAAGCGATTCCACCAAGCCAAGGAGCGTTTTGAGGGCCAAGCGGTCACCCGCCCCCCTCATTGGGGAGGATTGGCACTCATTCCAGAGCGTTTTGAGTTTTGGATCGGACAAGACAACAGGCTTCACGATCGCTGCAGATACACGCTGAATTTGGGCGTTTGGGCGAGACAAAGACTCAATCCTTAAAGATTAGACTCTGCGCATTATTCACAACCTTAGAATTTCTATCTTGAATTCATCGTGACACACGGTTAAACAATATTTTCTCAAACAGAGAGCCTTTAACGTCCCCATCGTCTAGAGGCCTAGGACACTGCCTTTTCAAGGCAGTAACCAGGGTTCGAATCCCTGTGGGGACGCCATTTTTTCAATTTATTAGTTTCTTAAGGGAAAACCATGAACAAACAGAACAATAAAATTGCGCTCATTACAGGAGCAAACAAGGGTCTAGGTAAGGAGATTGGGCGGCAGCTTGGCTTACTTGGGTACACGGTTATCCTCACTTCTCGTGACATTAAGGCAGGGTCCGAGGCATCTGAGGAACTTGTAGCTTTAGGTTGCAACGCCCTTTCTGTTCAACTCGATGTTACCAATCCTAAAGATATTGCCAAACTATCAAGCTATCTCAAAACTAAATTCGGCAAGCTTGACGTGCTCGTGAATAACGCAGGGATCTCACTGGAGTGGGACGGTGAACCTACCAACTCAGATAAGGTTCGTCGCACTCTTGAGGTGAATCTCATCGCTCCATTTGCAATAACAGAATCACTTGTACCGCTTCTCTCACTAAGTGAAGATGCGCGAGTGATCAATCACTCCTCAATGCTTGGCTCAATAAGTTCTGCTGAGACTAATTGGGAGCATGTTTCAACTTTCATGACTGTTGGGTACTCGACATCTAAGGCCGGTCTCAACATGCTCACATTAATTCAATCGAAAACACTCGAGAGTAAAAAAATCGCTGTTGCCTCAGCACATCCTGGATGGGTAAAGACCGATTTGGGAACTCAAGAAGCACCAATGGAAGTTGAAGAAGGTGCCAGCACTGTAGTTAAACTTGTGACAGTTGCCCGAGATCAGTTTCCTCATGGGCAGTTGATTCACCAGGGGGAGCGCATACCTTGGTAAGCTTAATTTAACACGAGTGTTCTAATAATCCCTAGCTCATGTTTCGGACAGGACTGATCCTCATCGCTCTTTCATTCTTACCTTGGTTGGCTATTCCTTTTGTTCCTTGGTTACCGCTTCTCAATTCTCCAACACAAAAAGCAAGCACAGTTACTGGACTCATTGTTTTAGCTGAAGTTCTGTTTTGGTTTGGATTGCTTTTAACAGGCAAAGAGACATGGTCAGCCATTAAACTTCACGGCTGGAAAAAAGTTCCAAAAAAAATAATCGAACTTATTAAGACTAGTCCAAAAAAATAGAGACCACCATCTAGCGCATGACTCTCACTACATGATTGACAGACTTGCCGTTTTGGCTTCTCGAGTGAATCAAGTAATTGCCTGGAGCTTGCGATCCCAGGCTAAGAGTCGTTTCAAAAGGAGTAAGCACATCTGCGCAGGCCACAGCTACTGTCTTGAGTATCGGAAGAAGTACGTAGACATCATTCTCTTTTACAATTTCTACTTTATCCAATTCAACACATGCTGAGTTCAACATTCCTTTAAGAGTGACATTAAGAATGTCTACTCCATTAAGAACATCGGGTGTGATCTCTTGAGAAACGTTTGCATACAGCTTGCTATCAATCATAGGTGCAATTGAATTTGAAACATTGAAGTACCTCATTCCCCAGCCGCTAGATTGTTTCAGATAAGCGAGTTCATAGCCGCCTGATGCAAGTTTTCCGATTGGGATCTCACTAGTAAAAGGAATTCTCGATCTCATATGAGGAAGCAATCCCTCACCATTATACGAGCAGAGTCCATTAGTGACTTTATGGGCGAATTGCTTCACAGAAAACTTATTTCCTCCAAGATACTCAACTCTGGCATCAGCCAGAGTATAACAACCGTTTGGAAGGTAACCAAAAGCAACAGCTTGAATGTGATCATTATCATCCCAGCCTTGAGAAGGAGTGAGCAGGCTCTCTAGAGCGACCTCGACTTTGAATCCGTATGGATTTGCGTTTGCGATAGATACAGACATGACGAGCGAAGTGAAGCCCAATAAAACTTTCAAATTCATATAACCCCCTAGGTTAAGTTTATTGTTACAGGAGCCATGATTAGCAAGAGCTATACCAAGCCAGAGCAAGCAATAAAAAGTCTTAGAGGATATGTGGTGAGACTAATTAGCCGATTGATGTGAAAAAAAATCGCAGAGGCGTAAAAAAAATCATGATGTTGATCTGCCTCTGCGACTCTAATTAAAATACTACGCTGCAATTTTACGTGCGCGTCTTGTCAAATAAGTGAGTTCTTTGATCTCTTTCTTATCATTCAACATTTCGCCATTAATTTTCTTACGTAATTTGAAAACAAGAACCTTGTTTTTCAAATACTTAGCGCCATTCACTTCATCAAACTGATGTGGAGCAGCATGATGAGTGGTAACTGACTTCTTCATTGCTTTTCTTTTTTTCATTACGTTTTTCTTCCTTTGCCTTTTTTTCTTCAAACGATCTCTCCTTTTAAACTTTTGCCGATAAACTACGAACTTGCTGAAGTAAGCTTAAAAGGTATTTAAGCTCCTTCGTGTAATCCGCAGTCTCTCGACGTATAGGTTTTTTCTTGTTCTTTTTTTTGTCCACTGAGACTTCTCGGCTTATGGGAGCAAAACATAAGAAAATAACTAAGTGCGGTGCGTTAGTATCAGTTACAACACATTGCTCCTTTACTTTTGGTGCATATAAGGGTCTATTGAAAAGTGGTGACGGCATTTCGCTGTCATCAATATAATTAAGAAAGAAAATAAAATGCAAAAAGGTACAGTTAAGTTTTTCAATGTCGCTAAAGGTTTCGGATTCATTACACCAGAAAATGGCGGCAAAGACGTATTCGTTCACGCTAACGATACAAATGGCGCAAATCTTCAAGAAGGTACTAAAGTTGAGTACGATGTTGTTGAAGGTAAAAAAGGTCCGCAAGCTAGCGGCGTAAAAGTTCTATCATAAAAGATTTTTGACCCTTATAAACCTAGCCCAACCAGGCAGTGTGATCATCGCTTGGTTGGGCTTTTTTTATTTAATAGCCTCTAGATTGATGAGCTGTATTCCCAGAATTCCTTGTACATCCAGACACATGCAATCACTCCGATAGTACAAATCACTCCACCCAAGAGAACAGAAATGTGTATTGTAAAATGAGATGCCATGTAGCCCACTCGCGCATTTCCCAAAAGCGGTCCACTCATATAGCTGATCATCTCAATCCCAGACATGCGTCCGCGCATAGAGTTGGGAATCGTTTCATTCCATAGGATCCCACGAAATAATCCACTCACCATGTCCGCCGCACCTGCTACTGCTAAGCAGACTACAGCCATCGTGAGATTAGGTGCGTAAGCTAGAGCAATGATCGCTACTCCCCAGATCGATGCAGAAATAATAATCGCTGCTCCATGTCTCTTCACCCTCGGAGTCCAACCGCTGAAGATCGTCATCACAAGACTTCCAATAGACATGGCTGAGAACAAAACTCCTGCGGCCTTGGCCCCTCCCCAAGCGACACTCATCTCCGGGAATATCGCTACTGGAAACGCAAACGTCATAGCAATGATATCGACCACATAACTTCCCATCAGCACAGGACGAGAGAAGGCATATCTTAAACCTTCTTTAATATCTTCTGCGTGATTCTTCCTCGCTCTTTCGGGTGAGGGCATCCTCTTCATCGCTAAGATGAGCAGGAATGAAATCAAGAATGTCGCAGCATCAACCCAATATGCAATTGAAGCACCGAATGAAGCGATCAGGATTCCTCCCATTGCTGGTCCTAAGATTGAGCCCACACTGAACCGGAATCCTCCGAGTGCTCCGATCGTCGCATAGTCATTGGCATCGACTAGCTTTTGAACAGCAGCATCCATTGCAGGTCTATGGAAGCCAACAGCAGATTGAATGAGTATTGTCAGAATAAAAATTGCTGCAATACTTGGCTGAGGAATCATTGCATTGATAGCAAGTCCAATGACTGCAACACCGAGAAACAATTCTGAGTAGAGAAGAAGTTTCCTACGGTCCATCGAATCAGCAACAGATCCACCTAGAATCCCGAATACGACAGTAGGTATTAACTGTGCGATTCCAATTGCTCCAACCATCGCTGAAGACTGAGTGAGTTGAAACATCTGATAAGGAATTGCGACATAACTCATCATGCTTCCTAGAAGTGAGATAAATTGTCCCAGGTAGAGGAGTCTAAAATCTCTGTATTGGATGAGTGGTCTCAAATTGAGGAACATGCTACGATTCTATCATGAACATTGGATATATTCACTTAGTGACGAATCACTTACCCATCATTGGTATTCCTGTAGCCCTCGCATTTTATTTATTTGCTCTTAAGAAACCTAATCAAACCCTATTAAGATATTCTACTTTAGTGCTCAGCCTACTTCTTCTCAGCACAGTAATTGTATTTTTCACTGGAGAACCTGCAGAAGACGCCATTGAATCCATTAATGGGGTACTCAAGTCATCCATTGAAGATCATGAAGAAATTGGAAAGATTGCGTTTATCTTTGCTTCAATCTCAGGAGCGCTCGGTCTCTTTACTACTTTCTTTAAAACCACTTCAGATAAGCCCAATATTTTCCATAAGGCATTAGCGGCGCTCACACTCCTCACGATCCTGTTATTGGGTTGGACTGGCTTGAAAGGCGGAAAGATTCGACATACTGAGTTCAACTCGAATTCGGCAATTCAAGATTCAGCTGAAAAGCATGATTAGACCTGAAACCGCAATCATGAGTAGGACGATTTTTTCAAATTGTTTTTGAGTAATCTTCTTGAGTATAATTTTACCAATCCAAGAAGCTAAAAAAGTAATGACAATGAATATCGGCAAATAGAAAAAGTGTTCAGATTTCAGGTACCCGTTTTTCAAGTAAATTCCTGCTCTCAAAACATCTCCAAAAATATCTATTGCAGCTGAAGTTACAATAAACGACTGAGCACTCAGCCCTAAACCAAAAAGTGCAACTCCTCTGATAGCTCCCCCAGTACCGAAAAATCCAGTGAGAAATCCAGAGATAGAACTAAACACAATGGCTTGAGATTTATTAATTTTTGATTCAATTTTTTTCCTAAAAAACATTAATAAAGAAAATAAAATCAGAACAACACCAAAAGCGGCACGAAAAAGCTGAGGGTCCGCAAGGTCAACCACCCACGCACCCACCCCTGTAAATAATACTGTTGGAAGTATCAGAAGTAGAAAAGTTTTAATAGATAAGTAGCCGCGAAACAAAAAAAGTTTTGAAATATTACCAAAGACATGAAGCATAGAAGTGAGAACAAGAACTGTCTTAAACTCTTCAAGAAAAACTGCAGCAGGAACGAATAGGACCGATGACCCAAATCCACTAAGCGTGCCTAATATCTCAGTAAAGAAAGACAGTAGAATTAAAAGTACTTCATGCCCTGGAAACATGATTTATTTCATATTCTCAAAAAGAGACTCTTTAAGATTCTTGGGAGCTGCAGCTTGGAACGCGCTTGCTTCTCTGATGAATGATTCACGATCTTGAGTGAGACAAGAGTTGAACTTCAACTGCTCACCCCAAGTAGAGACTCTACCCCCTTTGGCATCGTGACCTGGAAGAAAGTAGAGTTCATTACGAGCAGCTTTCTTAATCTCCACTAAACTTTTATAATGCTCGACTGGATCTCCACCTGGAAGATCGTCTCTTCCTGTATCTCCGTAGAGAATTGTATCTCCAGTGAAGAGGAACGGACCCCAAACCACAGTGATGCTGTCAGGAGTATGTCCTGGAGTCATAAGAATTTCTAGGGGAGCTGCTTGAGTAGGAATTACTGTATCTAGACTCACCCTGAGATGAACTTTGGTAGTTGCCGCCGCTTCAGACATGAGGAGCGATGTTTCTAGCTCATCAGCAAGCTTCGCCGCACATGACACATGATCTGCATGTGTATGAGTATCAATCACAGAAATCCAACGTTTCACACCTGAATCGCGAGTCACTGTGAGGAGTTTCTCCCAATCTTCACGCATAGGATCGACGACGATTCCTTCCTGAGTCACGCTATTGTACGCAACATAAGTGAGATTATCTTCATTCACAATCGTCTTAAGATTCCAACCTTGAGGGAGATTATTGATTACCAATCGAGCCTCTCTCCATCTCTATAGAATCCGCCAGTAGGTCCATTTGCAGGAAGTGTTGCAGCCCAAACGATCCCTTTGATTCCTTCAGGAATCGTACGTTCGGCACCTGCTCCACCCATTTCGGTTTTCACCCAGCCCGGACAGATCGAGTTTACTTTCACCGTATCACCGAACTCTTCTGCATAAATTTTTGTGAGCGCATTCATCGCGGTTTTTGAAAGTCTATAACCTGGAAACGCTCCATTCATCTCGGAGAGTTGACCCATACCTGAGGAAACATTAACCACTTGCGCTTCATTTGATTTCTTCAGAAGATCAGACAATGCATTCATCACACGAAAGGTTCCAAGAGTATTCGTTTCAAAAGTCTCTTTGACGACAACAGCAGTAGTAGTGAACACGCTAGATTCACCCATTACTTCATTGAATACTCCGGCGTTATTGACGAGTACATCTAGCTTGCCAAAATTCTCAGCAACAAATGACTTCAGTTTCGAGACATCAGAATCCTTAGTGATGTCACAATAGAAACCAACAACATCGAGTTTCTTAGTTTTTAAAATCTCCGCTTGGGCTTCGATTTCTTTTTTGCCACGACCCACCAGGATAACTGTATATCCCATCTCAGCGAGTGCTTCAGACGTAGCAAAGCCTAGGCCGCGTTTTGCACCTGTAACGAGAGCGATTTTTTTATTTATCATTCTTATGGTTTATAGAAACGAATGGCGTGAGACAAGTCTTTTTCAATTTCACCGATCGTGAGGGAGAAATCTCGCGGTGTATTGCATCTCACTATCAGAATGTGAGGATTACCCCAGAGGTTCCTAAACGTTCCAGACCATTGAATGATAGGATCAATTGATCCTACTGGGATACCATGGAATGAGAGTCGATAACCTCTACCGATGACATCATCAGACTCCGATTCTTTTGACCCAATCGCTTGTAGTGAGCAGTTCTCGCCTCTGATGACTTGGCCTGGAGCCATCAACACCTGTAGCTCAATGCCGTGACGACCTGCGCGGAGGACTTTGATCGGCGAGGATTGGTCTAAGAAACCCATTGCAAATGCACGAGATCCGACCAGAAAAAATATTATCAAACTGATTAAATGAGTCATGAGCGATTGATAAACGAAATCAAATTACGACACAAGCATTATGTATTGACTCAGGAATCCCAAATGCCTATATCTCGCGCCATGATGAAAAATACTATTTCGCTTACCTTGGCTGTACTTTGTTTATTCCAAAATCCAGCCTTTGCACAAAACGCAGGAAACCCTGTGCCTCATACAAATCCTAGGGATCAAGGATACGTTGGATTCTGCTGGTCATACACTCTCATGGGACTCATGGAAGGCGAAGCTCTGAAGTCTGGCAAGACCATCACTCTCTCTCCTGAATATGTCGGCTTTTATCACATGTACGATGGCTTCTTAAAAGGTATGCCTACATTTAAGGCACTCGCTAGAAAAAAACTTCCAACAACAGGATTTGGTAAAAAAGTTTGGGAACCTGTCCGCAAAATGATCTTGGAACAAGCTCTTGGCTTCCTTCAACAGACTCCGTCTGAAGGATCTCCTGGAATGCAGGCTCCATTTGATTACGCAGCCAAGTACGGAATCGTTCCCGAGTCTATTTTTGAAACCAAGATCTCAAAAGAACGCGCCAATATGGAGAAACGAATCATCAATTATTTCTCAGAGAAGCTTCAACTCAAAGACACTGTTGCAGACTACGAAGCTCACCCAGAGAAGCTCTTGGCTGAATTTGCTATTGCATTCGGTGCAACTCCTCCTAAGCCGAACGATAAGTTTGTATATGAAGGCAAGGAATACACACCACTTACTTTTGCGAAGGACTATCTTAACTTCGACAGCTCTGAGTACAAAGAAGTCATTGTGACTCGTTCCAATCAAACAAGTGTTTACCCTAAGATCCAGAAGTCTCTTGCAGATGGAAACGCAGTTCCCATGGGATTCATTATTTTCGGCGATACTTTTGAGAAAACTAAGCAAACAGGAGTATTCGACTCGACTGCATGCCCAAATGGAACCTGTGAAAAAATCTCTGGCGGCCACGCTGTACTCATCGTCAATGAAGTCTATAATGGCGTGATCATTAAGAACAGCTGGGGACAAACTGGCCATGATGTCATGGGACAAGCTTCGGGTGACAAGTCTCAGTACGGATTCTACACAGTCACTCAGTCATACTTAGACAATCCGTTTAGATTGACTGTGACAGACAAGCCTACTGATAAGAACCCTAATCCTCAACCAAAACCAAGACTCAGTGATGACGCACAGGGATATACCATTGTATTGAAGAAGCAATATCTCTAGGAGCTTGATCAACAGGTTTAGTGAACGAGAGATGCGAGATTCGCTTCTCATCGCCGCGATACTTCTCTCTGAGACGAATCGCAAGACCCCATGCGAAGACCAAACAGATCGCAAGTGGGTCAAACACTGAAACGAAAATGAGTATTAGAACCTTAGCAATTGTATCCACTGGAATTTCAGTGGCTTCTGAAACATCTTAGAGCGGCCCAATATCTGCTTGAGCACCGTAGAATTGTAATTGAAGTACAGCGATTTCAGTCTGAATTGAAAGAGAACGCTCGGTGTTTTTTCTCATCTGAGTTCTCGACTTCTCATAGAGTTCAAACTTTTTAGAAATTCTGTTTTGTAGGATCTCTTTAATGAAATCTTCTGCCTTGTTAATCGTCTCTTAAAGGAGCTTGTCTTGAGCTCTGAGCTGAGAGATTTTCATATTCTTCGTTTTTAGATCTACAGTTGATTTGAAATACGCATGAGAGAGGAAGCCGAACACACCTAAGCTTGTGATGAATGAAAGCATCGCCACTGCGAATGTCAAATAGTTACGCATGATGCGGCCAATATGACCCCAATAACGATAAAGGAAACCTGCAGTGACGAGCTTGGCTGCTTCGAGACTTGCAGCCATCAAGCCGACACTCAGTGGTGCACCTGTGAATAAGTGAGTGAGACCTACGACGGAGAAGAATCCTCCCACCGTTGAGATCAATAAACCTACTCCACCTAATAGAAAAATATAAATCCTACTCATCCACATTGAATATCGAAATAACGCCAAAGTTTCTTGAATCGAAAAAAAAAAGCTTGTTTTTTGACAAAACTTAACCTCTGAGAGACTCTCTATTTATGATGAAGTCGATATTCCTGGTCATAGGATCATTGATCAATGTTGCACAAGCCCAGACTGATCTCACTAGTTTACTCGCAGCCTTCGATTCGTCTTGGCCTGTCTTTAATGAGAGGATGCAAGCTTCTCAATCACTTCAGAATTCCATGGAACTCCCGCTCTCAGAAGATGAGCTGAACTACGCAGACTGTGAACAGCTCGAAATAAAGATCTCAGCTCAATACCCAATCTCTCCGTTTGATGTGAAGTTTAACAATGGCAATTTCTCATTCAAGCTCTGCGGAAACAACGCTAAACATTCGTTCAACAATCAGAAACTAAAGACGATGGAAGTGTTGGCATCTTATATTCTCAATCGAGAAATCACTCTCGATGCTAACAACCGTCTCACTCATTGGCAAGAGCTCTGGACCTCACGCAAAGATGGATCTCAGAAATTCAATTACGAAGCCACTGTAGATCCTTCAGGCAATATCTATGCTCACTATTGGAATGAGGATGTGACTGATTCACGGAGGAAAATCCAAGGCCCTTACCACAAGATGACTTATATCTCGGCTGACGGACTTACACCTGAGCCTTGGTCACTCCTCATTCACACTGACAAGATCGACCCCAAGAACAATCGTAAACTCTACCGGATGTCATTACCTATGACTCAAGATTGGACTGCAGTCTTTGCACCTCTCACCTTTTTCAAAATGGGAGCGGTCTATCAATACAATCAAACTTTGGATCGTAACCCCAAAAATTTTCTCAGCATTCGAGTGTTCGAGTTTATGGAAACCAGACAATGCATCATTGGCTCAAAAACCTTAGAGAGGAAAACAGCGCTCATTCCTGCAGATTATTCTGCTTATACAAAATGCGCGCTTCAATAAGACACTATGGCTAAACCTTCAACTGGACCACGTGGAGCAGCAGAACTACTCGCAGGATTAGATGATGCAACTCGCGAGAGAATCTTAGGCGAAATCAAGGAACAGGATCCCAAACTTGCATCTGCGATTGAAGATCTAATGTTCCTTTTCGAGGATCTGCTCAGAATCGATGCAGCTTCTCTCCAGCCGTTTCTGATCAATCTCGATCGCACACTTCTTGCGACCGCACTGAGAAAATCAAGTCATGAACTGAAGATGCACCTCTTAAGTGCTCTGCCCTCTCGTTCTCGCACTGAGATCGAAGAACTGATTGTGACTATTGGGGCTAAGAAGGAATCTGATGTTTATGCAGCACAAAAGAAAATCTCTGAACTGATCCATCAACTCAATCAGAAGAAATAGGGAATCGTATATGGACTGGAAAATTTTCGCTTCGACGTTCATCACCATACTTTTTGCAGAGATGGGTGACAAGACTCAATTTGCAGCAATGGGGATGTCGACTGTGAACACTTCCACTGTATCTATTTGGCTAGGCGTAGTTCTAGGACTCGCAGTCGCAGGTACTGTCGGAGTACTTGCTGGTAAACTTCTCGGTAACACGCTCCCACCTATTACTCTGAAGTGGATTTCAGGATCGTTGTTTATTCTGATGGGTGCTTGGACTTTGATTCGTAACTAACTGGATCGCTTCGCAAACTCTTCTAGAGTCACGCTGGGTTTACCCAGAATATTCCAAGTCTCTTCACTCTCAAACTGCTCGGGGTATTCATTGAGCGCTGTCATGATGTGATAGAGATAATTCATCGACTTCATCAACATTCCCATTACTTTGAAAACTCCAATAGGAGCGAACATGACTGAGAGCTTTGCAGCTGTGAAGTTTTTGATGTATACATCAGCCGCTTCATCGGAACGATAAGCTTTCAATCCCTGGATAGAAAATTCACGACTGAGCTGAGGGTCGAGTGAGAGTGAGCGCACTACTTGTTTGCCGTAATCTTCTCCGGCAATGAACCACATGGGGTGTTTAGACTTTCCAGCTAGTGCTAGCTTATTACCTCTGCGCTGAGGGCCGTAATAATTTTCCATGAAGGCAGAAGGGTTATAAATAAAATAAGGCAGACCTGATTTTTTTATTTTCTCTACGGCTTGATGTTTAATATCAAACACCCACCAATTGAACCCATTCATACCTTGGTATTTTCTAACGATGGAAGAGAGATAAGCGATACGCGAAGTATTCTTCTCACGAGCAACTTTAAGGAGAATATCTAAGCCTTCTTTTTCTGTATGCATCTGAGACTCTGATTCATCAGGAGCAATCGATAGATTCAAGTAGATTATATCACGAGTTTGAATAGCGCGGCCGAGAGACGCCTCATCAAAAATATCTCCTTGAACAAGTTCGACTTCAGGAGGTAGTTTAGTTTTTGCAAGGTTTGGACGCCTAACAAGTGCCCTCAGATGGAAACCAGCTTTCAGTAATTCCTTCACCACTGGCTTACCTAGTAATCCAGTTGCTCCGATGAAGAGGATATTCTTGTTGTTCATTTTAACTCCGATTTTTTAGGATGATTGCAGAATACTCATAGAGACGTCTCAATGATTTTTGTTTTTCTAGAAGTGAATTCTGCATCTTGAGCCCTAATTGACTGTAGCGGAATCCAACACCCATTCTAATCGCAAGGGTACCTGTCATTTCCTTCAGCTGATTATTTTCAAGCTGATCTATCGCGATTCCAATAGGGTTTTTTGTTCCTGCATATCTGAAATATATAGGCAAGATTTCTTTTTGGTCTGTGAATTTTTCAAGAAGTAACCAGCTTGATTGAAGCGCAAGAGTCATGAGCTCTTCAGTGGTGCTCGCTGTGCGGCTGCTTTTCCCTACTTGTAATAATTGATTTCCGAAGTGAATCGCAGAGAACTCAATCAGTGTGTGAGTGGTTTTCCCTACGTACTTATAGATCCAGGGGCGAGAAACTTTTGAAAGTCTCGCAACCTTCGTATGACTCACTCCCGAAACTCCAGATTGGTTGAGCAATTCCAAAATCGCTTTTGAAACGGCTTCGAATTTTGCTGTTTTATCTGTAGGAGTTAGGTCTTTCACTCAGGTTTGAGTTAATAACGGATAAAACGATAGTACAAGTATTTAGTGAATCGAAAGTTGCAGGGTAACGCGCGGTGCTGTACGTTCATTGAGTGAAAAACTGGTCCCCTTTAGCACTCTCAGTTCTGCTTCACGCATTACTTTTAGGGATCTATTTCTTATCCTTGCTTGAGATTCCACACCAACAAAATAATCCGAGTCACGAAATCGAACTGATTGCTATTGAGTCACCTATTAAAAAAGTAGGGCAAGGAACAAGTGCGCGAGGATCTCTACAATCGATCAAGAATCTTTCGTCGTTTGCCTCGGATTTTTTTCTCAAAGGATCCTCACAAGCCGCTCCTGAGCATGGACAAACCAATACTTCTGGATTCAAAGAATTCGGTGATTACTCTCTTACTCAAGACTCCCAACTTCACCCTTTCATCAAGTCTCTCTATGAGAACATCAACAACCGTACTCATTATCCCCAATCCTTGGCTTCACAACGAATTGCTGGAAACGTGAGACTACTTTTCGAAGTGAATGAACAGGGTGTGTTCAACGGTAATCTAGAATCTCTCAGTACTGATCAACCTTTGCTTCAGACCTATACTGTTGCAGCTCTCATCGCTGCACTGAGAAACCCCTTGCCTCAAAATCTCTGGGCAAAAGAAAAACGAACGTATCGCCTCGCTCTTCAAGTCGATTACAGAATTCTTGTTAGCGGAGACATGATACCTGAGCCTTCAGTGAAAATCGCACCTAACGAACTGTTCATCGCCAAGTACAACTTTCAAGAACCTCTGATCAATCAAAAAATCAATGAGCTATTTGAACGAATCATCCCACCTGTCATCGTTCTCCCAGGGTTTGTTTATGTAGATTTTTATCGCCTTTACCGATTCATCGAAGAGCGCGGTAAGCCAGACCGTGAAACAAAAACGATCCGGCGCATGGAAGCAGACATAGAGACTTGGAATAAGTTTATCAAAGAAAGCACGTCCACATCGTCATCATGAAACTCATCCTGACTACACTCCTCATTGTTTTTCAGCTTTCATACGCACAAGCCAAACCTGCTCCAGCAGTCGCTGGTTTTTCGAGCATGCTTCTGCCTGGCCTTGGACAGACCTTGAATGGCAATGCACTAGAAGGTTTAGCCTATGCAGGTGTGAGTGCGATGTATTTTCTGAAGAACCCCTATTTTAGTAACATTGGATTTAATATTTGGCTCTATAACCAATACGACGCTTACCGTGATGCTGGAGCGCCGGGAACTGCTAAACATTCGATCTATGAGAATTGGATTTCAAACGTGAATCCACTGAATCTCGTCGACCTCATTGCAGCACCGACTGTGGGATTCGCTGCAGGCTATGGTTACTACACTGGTGGAGGCTATCCATCATTCCAAAGATGGGAAATCCCCGTGAGCTATAGCTTCGTAGGCCTAGGCGAAGAAGCTCTCTTCAGAGGCTTTTGGTTTCATGGACTCTCTCGCTTGTTTGGCACGGAGTGGGTAGGAGCGCCGATATCCTCGCTTGCGTTTGCAGCAGCACACGTCATTGGAGGAGTGGAGAATCTAGAACTTAATCCCATGGCGCAGAGATTCATTTTTGGAATGCTCATGTCCTGGCAGATGTCGCGTAATCAATACGATATGAGGAAGAATATTTTTACACACTCTTGGTATAATATCTTTATCGACCGAGGGAACTCCATTAATTTCCGCTGGGTGATTCCGCTGATTCCTTGATGGACTCTCTACTGAATGCAAGAGAGATGATCTTCTGAATGAGTTCATCAAACTTCACACCAGATTTCAGAACAGAAAGCGCGAAATCTTCATCTTTGGCAAGATTGGGATTAGGATTGGCTTCTAAGAAAACAATCTCATTGTTGTTTCTGATTCGAAGATCAATCCTGCCGTAGCCACTCATTTTCAGTACTCGGTAAATTTTCTTACTCGTTTCTAAAATTTTCTTTTCTAACTCATCGCCAAGTGGCTTTGCGAAGTCAGTGGCAATGCCCCACTTCTTCCTGTAGGCATCATTCCATTTCGCATGAAAGGTAGCGAACTTGGGAACTCCATCAGGCATCTCTTCGAAGTAGAGTTCTCTTGCAGGGAATGCAGCTAATCTGTCGTTCCCCATCACAGAGACATAGATCTCTCTACCATCGATGTATTCCTCAATGATGGCGTCGACACCCATTTTGTCATGGATGAACTTGATCCTCTCCAAACACTCGGCCTCATTCTCAACGAAAGAGACTTGTGAGATGCCCTCTGAGGCTTCTAGACTCAGTGGCTTAATGAAAGCAGGGTAAATGAAATTCTTAAGAGATCTCAGAGGATTGCGTTTATGCGATACAACAAACTTAGGAACTTGGAGTCTATGATACGAAAGGATCTTCTTAGCTAGTCCCTTATCCTTACAAAGCCTCAAGGCTTCAGGTGATGCTCCTGTATACTTGACTGAGAAAAGTTCGAAGAGGGAAGCCATGTGGGGTTCAAAATCTCTCTCGCTATTAAATGCTTCACTCAGATTGAAAATCAAATCAGGTTTACGATCTTTCATGCAATCGAGAAAAGGAGCGAGATCATTATAGATTCCTAGCAGGCGCACTTCATGCCCCAGACGTTCGAGTGATCGTTTGACATCTGAGGTCACTTTCCAATCTACGTCTTCTTTTAGATAAGATGAATACTCTTCGCGCGGCAATTCACTATTGAGATCAAAGATGATCAAAACGTGGAGCGATTTACTCATTCTTTCTATTTTGTCTTTTGATTCTCTGATTGTCACGATTACAATCAGAGACATATGAAACTCATACTGATTTTGGCATTTTTGGGTGCAAATTCTTCTTATGCTCACGTCAAATGTTTGACTGGTGACCAAGAACTCAAGATTGAAGTCTTCGAACCAAAAGAAAAAGTCGATCAACCAATCCAATTGCAGCTCTTCGAAAAATCAGGAATTCAGTACGCACTCAAATTTCAAGAAGCCGTAGAAGTCAGAGAAAACATCAACCGAATGAAAGTCGAAGTCACAGGAAACAAATCTGATTTGAATATTTTTGTGGATGGTAACTTATTCATTCAACAATCTGCTGAATTCAAACTCAGTGGTAAGAAGTATAGTTTTAAGTGTGATATTGAAGATTAAACGTCCCCTAGCCTCTTGGGACGGTAACTCACTCCGACAATCTGAATACAACGACATCTACTTTTCTACTTATGGTGCTATTGCAGAATCAGAACATGTTTATATTAATGGCAATGATCTCGCATCACGGCTGAAGGAATCGAAAGAGTTTTGGATTGGAGAAATCGGATTCGGTGCAGGGATTAATTTTACAACCACTCTCAGGTCACACGAGCAATTCCCAAACACTCACTTACATTATCTCAGTGTAGAAAATGCACCTCTCGAACGGTCGTTTCTTATTCATACTTATGCGAAACATCTTTCAGATCTATTACAGTATTCCGAATGGACTAAACTCTATCCTGAGTTCCCAACTGCAGGGTTTTACAATCTCAAGATAAGCTACAACATTACTCTTCACTTGCTGCTGGGTGATGCGGAGCAAGCCCTCAAACAATGGATTGCGCCTCATGACTTTGAAGGAATGGATGCATGGTATTTGGATGGCTTCACCCCTTCTAAGAATGAATCAGCATGGTCGCAAAAACTGCTTAAGACCGTCGCAGAACTCTCGAAGATACGAACGAGTATTGCAACTTATTCAGTCGCAAGTGGAGTCAGAGAGAGTCTCCAGCAGTCGGGTTTCGAAGTAGAGAAGGCTCCTGGCATTGGAATGAAGAAACATTGTCTCAAAGGAGTACTGACTCATCTCCAATCTCGCGCATCACCTATTGATCCTTGGTACAGTATTCCCAAAAACAAAGAGAAGACTCAGTCGATTACGGTTTTTGGTAGTGGTCTAGCTGGAGCATCAGTTGCACGTGAACTTGCAGAGAATGGGTTCAACATCAGAGTATTAGAGCCTGAGAGTGAAATCGCATTCGGTGCATCAGGGAACTCTGCAGGTATCTTCATGCCTCACTTATCAAACGAAACCAATGACACAAGTAGATTCTCACTTCATTCCTTCCAAGTATTCCAACGGTGGTTCGATCGCTATGGAAGTGGACTCGGAGAGAGATCTGGTCTCACAGAATGGAAGGAAGAATCTCAAGCTATAGAAGAACACTCCCTGGTTAAGGGATTGGCTAAGATAGTGGATAAGAGTAAGACTCATTACGCAACATCGGGCTGGATAAATCCCAAGGAGTGGTGCAAAAGCCTTCTCAAGCATCCTAGGATTATAGTAGAAACAAACGCAAAACTCAGTCTCGACTCTTTTGTGATCATCGCCCTAGGTTCAAGGTCCTTAGAATTCGCACCCGATCTCAATGTCACCCTCAAAGCCATGAAAGGCCAAATCCTCAGACTTCCACGAGACGCACTTACAACTTCAACTGATCAAGTCATCATGAATGATGCCTACCTCATTCCCACCTCAAACGAGTACACCTTGGGCGCAACATTTGAACAGAAATCAGATTTGAGCACAGACTGGGAATCACTCAGTCAATTCACAGATGAAGCGCTAGAAAAACTCAATCTTACTTGGAGTAACCCCGATACAAGTATCCAGAAATTCAATGCCAGAGCTAGCGTTCGCGCTATGGCCCCTGATAAACTCCCACTAGTAGGAATGATTCCCAATCCAGATTATTATCAGCAACACTACTCTGATCTCTACAAAGGCAGACGTGCTTCAGTCTACCCGCAAGCAGAATACGTACCTAACCTCATGATCTTAAGCGGACTAGGCTCACGAGGTATTACTTATGCTTGCAGCAGTGCTGAATTGATCCGTGAAATCCTAATGAATCAAGCCATTGGAATGGACGCAGATCTTTTCACGCGTGTTCATCCTGGCAGGTATATTGTGAGAGGTTTTCGGTCGAGGAAACTAAAATCATGAAAGCCGTAAATCTCTTTCTCACTTTTTTTAAATTGGGTCTGACTAGCTTTGGAGGTCCCATAGGAGCTATCGTTCTCATGCAAAAAGAAATTCAAGAAAAAAGGAATTGGGTCACACAAAGAGATTTTGAGAAAAGTTTTTTTATTGCAAAACTATTACCTGGCCCTACTGCTACTCAAGTAGCCGTTCGACTAGGCTATTTGATCAATGGAAGAGGGTTTGGAATAATATCTGGTATTGCTTTTATTTTGCCTGCTTTTTTAATCATTTTATTATTTTCAAATTATCTTTTTAGTTATTCTGGAAACCCACGCATTGAGCATGTGTTTACTGGCTTAAGATTGGGAGCTTTAGTAGTAATTGCGACTTCAGTCATAGGTCTAGCACGACCTTGGGTAAAGAAAATTCATGCGTGGCCTATTTTTCTATTTTCTCTTCCCATACTTATTTTTTCACAAAGATCAGAACCTCTTCTCATTTTAGGTTTTGGACTCATTCTTACAAGTCGAATCGCAAAAAAAATAAAACTCTATGACGGGGCTACTCTGCTTCTTATTTTTTGGATTTGTTTTAAATCTTCATTCCTTGTTTTTGGAACGGGACTAGCCATTGTTCCCCTCCTCGAAAATGAATTTGTTGGACTCTACCACTGGGTCACTCACGAAGAGTTTTTGAATGGCCTCGTGGCAGGACAAATCACTCCTGGCCCTGTTCTCATCACTGCCACTTATCTCGGAGCGAAGACAGCGGGGTTCGCAGGCGCAGTCATGGCAACAGTAGGTTCGTTTCTTCCTTCATTTCTTATTGCGCTCATTTTAGTACCCTGGATGGAAAAGCGGTTTGCAGAAACATGGGAAAAAAGAGGGAGTCAGTTTCTCAATGGAGCGATGCCCGTCATTCTCTCAGGACTCTTTGTTTCTATCATTCAATTAGGAGCTGGGTTTAACTGGAAGAGTCCACAGCTACTCTTCAGTGGAGTTTTTGCATTCCTAGCGCAGATCAAATTTCCTGCCTGGCTCACCATCGTTCTGACTGGATTACTTTTTCAGGTGATCCAGACCATTTGATCGATTAAGAGCAGAGAGCTCATTGTAACCGCCAATGAGCTCATCTCCGTTGAAGATCTGAGGCATCGTTTTCATGCCTGATTTCTTCTCAAGCATGTCCCAAGATGCATCGTCATCTTCTGCGAACTTAATCTCATCGAATGGAATATTGTGCTGCTTCAGCAGATTCTTAGCAGCGACACAGTAAGGACAATAATCCATCGTATAAACAGTTACTTTAGACATAGCTACCTCTTTTCAAACTGAATTGATAATCCATCAACGAAAATACCCACTTGACCACTCAAGAAACTCTTCAGCTCATTACCCATGATTTCCACTGCACCTGCAGTGATCCATTCTTCTTTGACCCACTCTTCAAGTGATTGATTTGGATTTCGTAGAATCTGAAGCAAGCTCGGTTGGGTGACCATGTGATTCACCGAAATACCGTTTTTGTCAGAGAGGTGGCCTAAGAATACTTTTGTGAGCTCCAGTACTCGTGACTCTGATTCTGTCGGAGGCTTCACTCTCTCGCGTTCAGGATAATCCTTCGGATCTCCCGCTAATCCTTTTTGAATCGCCTCTAAAATCTGTTTTCCACTCTGAGAAACTTCTGGTTTTGCGATGCCACGGAAAGCAGAAAGGTGGTCCATAGTCTTGGGTTGAGCAATACTGAGATCATAAATAATCCCATCATCTGCAACCCATTTTCTTGGACGATCAAGAGCACGTACTCTTGTCTCTCTCCATCGCAGCAGTTCAACAAGTGCTTGGAATGACTTCTGATCAATGCGTGTACCTTTAGCTACTTTCAGAGCAAGCTCGTCCGGCTGAGGTTTATAGAGACTCACGTTTTCAAACTTTCTCGAAAGTTCTAACGCCCAATTAAATCTGCCTTTTTTGTCTAGTTTTTCTTTTAGCCCTCGAGCTAGTCTCACAAGATCAGTCACATCGCTTGCAGCATACTCAAGAAGCTGAGGTGCTAGAGGGCGCGTACCCCAATGAGTTCTAGCATGACCTTTTTTGATTTCGACGCCGAGTTCTGATCTTAAGAGATTAGCCAGTCCCACAGACTCACCGTAACCACAGAGTGAACCTGCAAGTGCAGTATCTAATATCGGTGTGGCTACAATTCCAAACGATGTGAATAGCGCTTCTTGGTCACCTTGAGCGGCATGAACGATTTTTAAAATTTTTGGATTTTGGAATAGCTCGAATATGGGTTTTAGTCCTGAAGCTCCAAGTTTTGGAACATCAAACAACCAAGTCTGAGACTCATCAGCTATCTGTAAGATTTCTAGTTTAGAGAAGAATGTACTCTCCCTGATGAACTCCGTATCAAACGAAATCCATTCTGACTCAGCTAGTTTTTTTGCAATTCCAGGAACTAAATTGGGGTTATCGATCAGCTCAAGCCGCTCGTTGTTGTTTTTGTTCATCTAACTTAAAAATCCTCACCCTCACCTTAGCACTAGGTCCCATGAGATAAAAGTCCTCACATTCAGGGTTCTCAGTGAAAAACCGAATGGCAAACTCAGCAATTACTTTTGCTGCCTCGGTTTCAGATTTTCTAAACTTCTCGATTTTGATCTTAGAATGCATCCAGAGCATTCCCTGCTCACTAATGGCAGGATCCACAAAAGGTTGAGAGAGGAGCTTCTCTACATAATCACCGAACTGCTCTTCTTCAGTAGTACGGGTTTCGCGCAGCTTCTTTAACTCATCTATGAGCGCTAGTTCACGACAAGACATCTTCTGCTCGACCCATTGAATCTCTTGGTCATCAGATAAGGTCTCAATAACGGTTGGTTTTGCTTCAGGACCACAGGATTGCACTAAGAGTGCTATAGTTCCGGTTTTCATAGGTGGGGATACCTCTTTCAGTTTCTTGACTTACTACCTTATCGGAATAGTAGAGAGGTGCGTCGAGCGTCTTAACAGTTGGGGTGTGTCTCAGAAGACAAACAGAGGACAAAAAACACCCTAAATCCATCATGTACAAAGGGCGCTTCTGTAATACAAAAACTCGTCTTAAACTTTTTTGAGATGCTTCTTGAGAAGAGACATCATGGAAAACATGTTAACGCTTTTGGAACTGCCGAAAATAGCAGCTAATTTGTCGTCTGGATTGATCATTCTCTTATTCTTTTTGTCTTGAAGTTTTTTAGACTTAATGTAAGCCCAAAGTTTTTTCACGACTTGTGTTCTAGGCAATGCTTTATTGCCAACAACTGCTCCTAGAGCTGCTGATGGTTGTAATGGTGCCATAAATGCTGCGTTTGGTTTTTTATCCATAGTACCCTCCTGATTGGTAGTTCAACTTCAATGATGATGGACTTTTGGCACTCCTGCAAGCGTTTTTGTCGGTTTTTTAATCTATTTCGCAAGACGATCGAGTTTTTTCTCGATCATTTCAAGACGTTTTTCAATGGGGGTTTTAATGACATGACTTTTCAACGCAGAGTTGATGAGAGTTTGATAACCCGTTCCTTCCTTTTTTGCTTCGAGGCGAAAATGATCGATGATGTCTTCGTCGAGAAAAATCGTAATCCTTTCTTTCATGTTCCGAGGATCAAACACTTCGTCTGAAATCTGAACT
Organism: Lysobacteraceae bacterium; assembly: GCA_023657465.1. Taxonomy (GTDB): domain Bacteria; phylum Bdellovibrionota; class UBA1018; order UBA1018; family JAGTJX01; genus JAGTJX01. Next base: position 404,990 of record JAGTJX010000004.1, on the reverse strand, counting down.
TCACAGTATTTAATCTGTTTCTTTTTTGTACTCATTCCATCTCTCAAGTAGTTTTTCTCTTCTCAGGGCTAAAGCAATTCTAATTTTTAAGATTGCTCTTGCGTTAAAACCAAAATTCTTCATACATTCCAGAGTTTGAATGTTAAATCTAGCTTCCGCCTTTTTACCTCTTACATAAATGTGTGGTGGCTCATGGTCTTGAAAATAGATATAAAACTTCCAATTTTCGTTTTTAAACACTACAGGACTCACCCTGCACCTTTTATTATATGTATATTATATGCATAAATCAAACTCATATTGAGGTGCTGAATTGCAAAGCCAATGCCAAAATGCTAAACCATCATCATGCCTGTAACCGCAGATCAACTCCAAAAAGAAGTCGCTCGTAGACGTACATTTGCGATCATTTCTCACCCGGATGCAGGGAAAACTACGCTCACTGAAAAACTCCTCCTCTATGGCGGCGCAATTCACTTAGCCGGTGCCGTAAGAGCCAAGGCTAATCAAAGAAACACGACGTCTGACTGGATGGAGATCGAGAAACAACGAGGAATCTCAATCAGCACGACGGTTTTGCAATTCGTATATCAAGGTGTACAAATCAATCTGCTCGATACCCCTGGCCACAAAGACTTCTCTGAAGACACCTATCGCACGATCATGGCAGCGGATTGCGCAGTCATGCTGATCGATGCTGCCAAGGGTGTAGAACCACAGACCCGCAAACTCTTCGAAGTCTGCAGAATGCGCGGACTCCCTATTTTCACTTTCATCAACAAGATGGACAGACCCTCACAAGAACCACTCGCACTCATCGATGAATTAGAAAAGGTGCTAGGTATCAGATCCTGCCCGATCACTTGGCCGATTGGTTCAGGCAGCAGATTCCGTGGTGTCTATGATCGTACGACTAGTGAAGTGCTCTATTTCCAGACTGAAGGCGAAGCGAACGTCAAAGGCAAACTCGCACCGAAGAAAGTAAATGGACTCAGTGACCCTGTTTTCCAAGAACTCCTTGCCGGTCCCAAGAAGGATCATGATGAAGCAAAGGAGCTCTCCGGCCAACTTGAAACCGAATTAGAACTGCTGGACCTCGCTGGCGACACTCTCGATATGAAAAAAGTCTGGGATGGTCAGCTCTCTCCAGTATTCTTCGGAAGTGCGATGAATAACTTCGGTATCCAGCGATTCCTTGAGAAGTACATCGCCATGGCTCCCGCGCCTCAGCACCGCATTGCTCATCTGGAGAAGAAGGAAGAGCTCATTGAGCCTACTGATTCGAAATTCTCTGGATTTATCTTCAAAATACAAGCGAACATGGATCCCTCTCACCGAGACCGAGTCGCATTCATGCGCATCTGCTCCGGTCACTTCGAGAGAAACATGCAGGTCAAACACACGAGGTTGAGCAAAGACATTAAACTCTCCATGCCGCTCAACTTCTTCGGACAAGAAAGAGTCGTCATCGACCAAGCTTGGCCTGGCGATATCGTGGGACTTGTAGATACCTCAGGGCAACTCCGTATTGGAGACACTCTTGCTGAACGCCCTACACTTCAATACGAAGCGATGCCAACGTTCAGTCCAGAGCACTTCTCGATGATGCTGATTCTTGATCCACTCAAGCGCAAACAACTGAAGAAAGGTCTCGATCAACTCTCAGAAGAAGGCGTAGTACAAGTCTACGCTCAGCCTGGCTTCGGTGATCGTGACCCAGTCGTCGCAGCTGTAGGAGCACTCCAATTCGAAGTCCTTCAACACAGAATCAAAACCGAATACGGCGTCGATACGAAGATTGAAAGACTTCCCTTCCTCCACGCAAGATGGGTTAGTGGAGATGGCTTCCAAGCGAGCATGTTTGATCGAAGAGAAGAAACGAAGTTACTAGAAGACCGTGACCAGAATCCTGTAGTGCTCTTCAAGTCTGACTGGTCATTGAGATGGTGTGAAGACAATTACAAAACAGTTCAATTTTCAAAGATTGCCCCCCTGAAGAAGTCTAGTAATCGCTAAGCGTTCACTTAGGCAAAAAAAATCTTACTCTTTCTTGTGGCCCCCATTTTTCTCCATCTACTGTATATGAAACTATAAGAGTATAAAAATTTCCTGGCTCTAATCGTTGACTGATGTTCCGAGAATTTTCATCATCACTCATTCCATCAATTATAATCTCATTCTTACCTTCTTTAAACTGGCCTTGATCGTTTTTAATTTTCAATGCAAATGCGGGTCTGAATTGGAACGATCCTGATCTTTGAAAAATAAAAGTTAACCCTTGAGGAGGCAAAGCCAAATCAAACTGAAATTTCATTTTATTTTGTCCTAAATCCGTTATTTTAAGTTCATTAATAATCGCTGTTGGGTCTCCAGAGAAACGAAGGACTTGTTCTTCAATATTGACACCTGGTTCAGAGTTGACACGCATTTTATCAATTTGAACCGTTGCGTTTTTCCTTTGCGCAATTCGACCTAGTGGCTGTGCATAAAGATTAATAAAAAAATCAACCGTCTGACCATCGAGAACTTCCTGAAAAACTCTCATGATCTCATTGCCTTTGGTTTTGACATGCAACATTTCTGATAAGTATTCCAATCTTGTCTTAATATCAAAAGCCCGATGGGCCTTCATCCACTTTCTAAATGCTTGGCGACCTTTATTTATATTTTTGAATGATTTAATAATGATTTCTTTCATTTTCTTAGGTTCACTATTGAGAACATCATCTACTTGAGACTGAGTTAAGTTGTATCCAAAATAAAAAGACGATCGACCAAAAACTGTTTTACGTTTTTTATTCTTATCAGGTAGCAAGTATTCTTCAGGAATTGTTTCTATGAACTGACTGTCTCCTATCATTTGCTCAACTTTATTGATCGACGCATTCAGCTCCTTACCCGTGCTGAAAAAATCTTCGATGAAACCTTCTGCGATGACTGCATAGGCGTTGGGCTTCTTCTCCGAAAGCAGCAAATAATCTAGAAGAATTGTATAAGAGAATCTCTCTGTTTCATTGTTAGCTCCTGCAAAGAAACTGAGTTTCTTCTCATGATGCGACTCCCATTTAAGTATTTCATGGAAACCATCTGGCAGGGTTACATCAATATTTGAGAATAGGAGTGCTCTTCTACGTGAGGCATCGAGAAGAAACTCAAGACGATTGAAGTGAATGGTTTCATTACTGTTTTGCTTCACTTCACGATGACTGAGTAAATTCACTGTGCGCTCAGCCTCTGGAAGTCTGAGTTGCTCATCTGCAAGATCTTGTGAATCACCGAGTAATCCCCAAATCGCCTTGTCGAATGCTTCCCGCGCTTTGGGATCATCTAAGTCATAACGAAACGACCAATCCGTCATGTGTGAAATGATTTGATCGTTAGCGACTAAGAAGGGAATGATTTTAGGCTTGTAATCAATTCCAAAACCAAGCCAGCTGACAACTCTATTCCTTCCCATTGCTGTTATTCCAGTGCGATCACCTACTCCAGCTCTAGGATTCCAAGCGACTCGCACTTTTGCATAACGAGCACTTTCTTTCATGACGGCGACTCTGAATTCTCCGCCGAAGTATGCACGTACTCCTGCTCCAGCATCCATAGTGATTCCTGGAATGAGTTTTAATAATGGAAGCGAGACACCTAAACTTGCTTCTACAGTTCCTGTCCCACTGTAAATAAATACTTCTTCGTCCTGAAGGTGTCTCAATTGATTCGAGTTAAACGGAAGTCTAAATGGAATAGTGAGTGGATTTAAAATCTTAGCAAATCTAGGCTTAATTGATGGATCCCAGAAGTATTTATTATTTTGAGCTTTTGATTGGGTTTCATTCTCTGATTCAGCTTTAGTAACAGATGACTTTCCTTCCATTATTCCCTGATACCAATTCGAAGTAGAGAGCGAACTCTTTTGATCTTCCAAGCTAGGAATCTCTTGATATTGACTGGGCTTTGTTTTTTTAAAATTAATCCACTCAATGCCAGGAGTGACGATGAGCCCTGCTGTGACTCCCACTTGCCCTACTACGGCATCAGCTGTATCTTTCCATTCGAACTTTGTGGGGAACATGATTCTAAAATGATCTTCAACTACCCAAGTATTGGTGATCTCGCGAGTCTCATAAACTTTTCTTTCGCATGCGATCCCGATTCTTGTTTTGTCAGAGAGGGGGAAATTCAAATCAACTGAGTTCAGTCCTTCGAATACGGCATTAGTCGCAGCATAGAGAACTTGATCACCGCGCCTGGTAACAAATTGAGAAAAATCTGCTGGCCACTCGAGTGTCTTTACGCGCTGCGTTTTTTGAGCGCTAGAAATGCTCATCAAGAATGAAGAAAAGAGTGAAATAAAAAGCACGCCCACAGATCAAGTTTTTAGCATGGTTTAGAGATTCTGTGTAATGGCTTCTCTCAATTGCGGTACCTGATCTGGCCAAAATTTCGAAGCATCAAGGAATAATTGCTCAGCCTGGTCTTTTAATCCAGCTTTATTGGTCACAGCAATGAGTGAACGATAAACGATCAAACTCTTCAGTCCGTTTTTTACCAATTCACGTCCTTTACGAATGACTTCAGCGGACTCCTGAGACTTCGATGAGAACAAGTAATCTGAAACCAAATAATCTTCTTCCTTCATGTTCTGAGGTTGAAATCTGTATAAAAACTTCTTCGATTCATTAACTAAATTAACTTCAACAAGGTTCTCAATGATGTACCTCAAAAACTTAGTACGTCCAGCACAACTGACAGCTGCCTTTTCGAAAGTCTCAAGCGCTTTCTCATTATTGCCATTGATCAAATGATACTTCCCATAAACGACCAATGCAGAACACATGTAGTTTACGAGCTCTTCGGTGCGTTCATCAATCGAAATGAACAAAGTATAATAGTCATCAAGATCTGCAAAATTATCTGTCATAATCGCTAAGCGCAAAACAGAGCTCAAACGTTTTGGATTAGCTGGAAAATATTTTGCAATTTTCTTAACAACATCATAAGCCTCGTTATGCTTGCCATTTTTGAGTAAGATATCAAACAAACCTACGAGACACTTGTAGTGAATCTGATTGTAATTCAGACCATCTTTGTATTTGTTCTGTGATTCACCAAGCGCATTTTTCATGAAATGAGCTTGTCCTAAGTAAAAACAAGCGAGCGTGGGAGATTCTGACATCGTCTTTGCTTTTTCAAATGTCGCAATGGCTTGATCGAGTTCACCCTTGAGCATCTCTTCTTTACCTTGTGTGACAGTCTTCGCATAATTCGATGGAAAGAGCTTAGCAATACCAGCTTTTGTCAGCGAGTCCTTCAAGCTTTGAAGCGTATAGGGCTTGAGCAAGAAACTATCGACATCTTCTTCTGCAGCTCTGGCTACCGCTGCTTGAGATGTGTTTCCAGTGATGAGTACGAAGAGGCAATCCTTTGAATCCGAATATTCTGCTTTCTGATCTTGAAGGAGGTCTAAACCTGATTCTTTACCTAGATAATAATCCGTGAGAATGACCTTAGGTCTATGTTTACGGACTTCTTCTTGAGCTTGCACGTAACTTTTTGCAGTTTTGATCTTTGCAGGCTTCATCCCCAGATCGATGAGAGTAGAAACAAGTCTTGAGCGAGAAGATGGATTGGTATCCACAACAAGTGCTGCTGATTCGGACAGATAGTTTTTAAACATCTCTTGTTCAGTTGCCAATGTTCAGTCTCATGCTCCTTTTGCTGTTTGGAAGAACTCCATGAGTTCTCCTTGACGATCTAAATATGTTTTTAAAATATCATTGATTTTAACTTCTGCCTTTTCATCGAGTGTGAAAACGGTGATCTGTCTTCCTTCGTCAGGCTCTCCTTCGATCCTCAGTACTTCTACTTGAATTTCAAACTCGCTGCTTGTTATTTTTCCATTAGATAGCTTCACTTGAATGACAAGATTATCTTTAAGCTTAAACTGCCCTGCAGCTGCATCGATCACTGCCTCTAATTTTTGAGTTTCAAGGAGATTCACTGTTTCAGGCTTGATGAGAGCAACACCGTTTTTTGACTTGACGAGGAACTCGAGAGTCATCATTTCAAAAGCTTGTTTACCTTGTTTCCATTCTTTACCAGACTTGGATACGGCTGCAGGCTCTACCTTTTTTTGATCATCTTCGTTATCAGTCACTTCGCCAGGCAAGCTTACAGTTTGAACTGAGTCTTCAGAAATTATTGCTGTACCACGTATGGGCTTTGTTCCTACTCCACTCCAATCTAAATCCTCACCATCAGTCTCTTCTTCGCTTATGAGTAAGCCAGCTACATCATCTGACTCAACTCCGACATCATCACCCGCAATACTGTTATCATTCCAACCCAAGTCCTCATCAGCGCCAGTTACTGCCTCAGTGTTTAAGTTATCCATACTCATGATTTCATCATCTGATAGCGCTGCTTCAGGAGTAGAGTTGTCGCCATCGAAAATTTTATCTATATTAATTGATGTTTTTTGATCTTCGCCTTTGAATCTTGCAGACGTCTGAATCGTTTCCTTGATTGCAGGCATGAGCTTCTTAGCGCTGTAAGAGTTACCTGGAATGAGAAGTTTATTACCTTGTTCACAAAGCATTCTATAATTAGTGGCTTCTGAACCTACATAGAATGCAAGAGTCGGATGATTACTGACGAATGACCAGACGTTACTCTTCCATAGGAACTTGGGCTTTCTTCCGAAGAAAACCCACTTACCTTCATCTTTAATAAATTCTTTTTCTTTTCCTTCTCGAGCCGTCCACTCCCAGCCCTTCTCTCCTGCAAATGTTAAAGTAGAGGGTTCGAATCCGCCAGCGCTTGGACCTGGACCTACTAGATGAATGAGCCAACGACCCAAAACACACTTTACATCTTTCTTGGAATTTACTAACCAGATATCACTCTCGAAACTCAGTGGTTTTTTCCAAACAATCTCTGCTCCAGCATCACTCGCTTTTGAGAGACCCATCTTAGATGAAGCACCCTTAGCACTTCCGCCCAATGAACCCTTATGTATAGGAAGTCTTGCATCTGATTTTAATTTCTTCTCGTAAGCCTGGTGCACGAGTTTGAGATAAGTATTGATTTTGAAGCTGATTGCTTTTTGATTAACCGTGTAATCGAGTACTTCACTTGCTCCTTTATCTTTGAGCATGAGAGGAATTTTTGGATGTGAGATTTTGTTGATCATCATCACTCGCACTGTTCCTACAGATACTCTTGAAGATACAGATGCCAAGAAAGTCAATGCGCTCATGAGTTCTGATTTATCAGATACACAGAGAATCGCTACGACTTTTTTAGATTTTTGAGCAAGTGCAGTTGCTCCTTGAATCGTCTGTGTGCGCTTGAAATCAACACCTTTAGTTTCTTGCACCTGCTTCTCTAGCGGAGCAATCACGACAGGCGCAACTTTTCCTGGAGCGCAAATCACCACAATGGGTTCTGCAACGAGAGGTTCAGATTTTTTAACAGCACTTGAATCAGACATATCCAATTGTACAGATCGGTATTTGGTGAATAAAACTATACCAGACAAAACTATACGAGACAATTTTTTGACTATTGAGGCTTAATCGTAACGACTACAACGACGTACTGAGGACTCTTGAGCCAGCGATAATAAAGAGTGATTATCCCCTGGTCAGACTCTATCTTAAACGTACCGCTGTTCTTCGAAGCGAGTGTTACATCAATGGAGCGAAAAAATCTGGCTTGTATCCCAATAATACCAATACCAAACACCTTACTGACTGCTTCTTTGAGTACCCAGGACTTGAGCATGAAGGTGTTTTTGTCTTTTACGGATTTAAGGGATTTATACTTCTTCTGCTCCTTCACACTGCCATAACGACGTAAGATCGGCTCTCCTTTAACTTTTCTGGTCTTCAATTCCGCATCTACTCCTACGGGAAGTCCACGAGTGGAGACCGCTAAGAAGCAATCTGTTGCAGTATGAGTGATACTGAAGCTTAAGATTCCAGTCTTTGATTTTGCATAAGGCTGACCGCGTTCGGTCTTGAGCATTTGAAAAGTCTCATCACCGAAATACTCAGCGAGAATTTCGCGTCTCAGTTTTGCATCGTCCTTCTTAGGATAATGCCAGATATCGATCATAGAGCTTCGACGATGGTGACCGTACCCAATCCGCCAGCTGCGCAAATGGAGATCAATCCTATGTTTTTCTTTTTCTCACGAAGTGCGTGAATTAGCTGAATCATGACTCTTCCGCCTGTTGCTCCAAATGGATGTCCCAGAGGAATACTTCCCCCATTCAGATTAAACTTATTAGGATCAACTTTTCCAATCGCACTGCTGAGACCCAGTTTTTCTTTTGCGAAAGTATCTGACTCAATTGCCTTAATTGACGAGAGCACTTGAGCTGCAAACGCTTCATGCATCTCAACGAGATCAACATCATTCCAGCTGATACCAGCCATTTTGAGCGCTTTAGGTATTGCGTACACTGGCCCAATGAGAAGTGGCTCCTTCTTGATATTAATTGCAGCAGCCGCATGTGACCGAATCACTGCGAGTGGTTTTAAACCTAACTCTCTTGAACGAGATTCTTTCATGAGGAGAACTGAAGAAGCACCGTCAGTAAGAGGGCTCGCATTTGCAGCAGTTATCGTGCCGTCTTTATAGAAAATAGGTTTTAATTTTCCCATTTTCTCAAGCGTGGAGTCTGCGCGAATATCCGTATCACGATCAATGACTTTGGAGTCAGGAGTAGCTACGGGGATCACATGAGACTTATAGAATCCTCTCTCCCAAGCAGCGTGTGCTTTTTTATGTGAATCCAGCGCATAACGATCTTGTTCATCACGACCCACACCGAAGTGTCTCGCCATGAGATCTGCACTCTGCCCCATCGTCAGTCCAGTTGTAGGTTCTTTGATTCCTGGAGCCATCGGAGTCATGTATTTCATTTTAAATTTTGCGAGATGACCTGCCATCATTCCGAAGTTTTTGGCTTTTCCGAAGTCTTGGAAGAAGTTCGTCGCTTCTAAACTAAACAAAGCGCGTACTGAACTAATCGATTCGACTCCACCTGCAAGCGCGATGTCGATTTGGCCTGAAGAAATTTTTGCAACGCCAACTGCAATGGCTTCAGCAGCTGAAGCGCAGTAACGATTGATCGTCGTACACGTAATCTCAGAGGGTAATCCAGAATCGAAGAGTGCTTCTCTAGCGATATTAGAACCTTCTGCAGGAGGACTCACGATACCAAATAGAATCTCATCAATGAGTTTGGGATCTATGCCAGATCTTGCAACTGTTTCCTTAAGAGTGCCTCCCCCCAAAGTTGAGGCGGCCATATTAGCGAATACGCTCCTTGCTCTGACAAATGGGGTTCTGGTTCCTTCAACTACAACGATGCGATCTGAGTTAGACATAGTAATAAAAAGTTTATCACTTTTTAGGAATGACCACTAGGGGTCTAGACCATTTTGGTGCGACACACTGACCCATCCCGAAGGTCAGACGCTTCACATAGCTGCCATCGATATTCATGACATAAATGTTTTTTCCGCCTGCACGACTGGAGGAGAACACAATGAAGTTCCCATCTGGACTGTAATAAGGGTCTTCATTATTCCCCATATTCTTAGTCAATCTCTCGATATGAGAGCCATCTGAGTTCATAATGAAAATATCAAACGAGCTATCAATCCAACCTGCAAATGAAATCTTGCTTCCATTAGGTGACCAATTGGGAGTGGCATTGTATCTGCCAGCATAAGTGAGACGCTGAATCTTGGAGCCGTCTTCATTCATGCTGTAGACCATTGGCATTCCAGAGCGTGAGGAAACAAACGTGATCTTTGAACCATCCGGACTAAACGATGGATCTACATCGAAGCCGAAAGAGTTTGTGAGTCTGGTCACCGTATTATTGGACTGATTGAGTGTGAACACTTCAGGGTTACCTAAGAAACTCATCGTCATCGCAAGAAGTGGTTTTTTGGGATGATAATACGCACCGCTATTGATCCCTTTACGATCAGAGAGAAGCTTCACTCGGTTAGTTGCGAAGTCAAACTCATAAAGATCGATATTCTTCACATTGTCTCTTCGCTTCGTATAGAGAGAGTAAGCAAGCTTAGTGCCTTCAGTATTCCATGCAGGTGCAAACGCAATCGATCTGTGATTCGTCACTTGCTTCACATTGGTTCCGTCGAAGTCCATAACATAAATTTCTTTTTTCCCTGAGCGATCACAAGACATCGCAATCTTCGTGAGGAAAATCCCTGGTAATCCAGTCAGAGTTTCAATGATTTGATTTCCAAAAGTTCGAGAAATGATTTTGTGATCTTTTCTATCGCCTGTATATCTACGCGCGAGCACTTGCTTTCCGGATGCCACTTCATAAATATAAGCTTCAAGAGCCAGCTGCCCATCTTCAGACTTTAATGAAGACTTCACTAGGAACTCAGCGCCGATGCTACTCCAGTCAGTCATTTTGAAGGATCCGAGTGCTACTCCTGATTGACTCTCGTCTTCGATGAAAGATGTCGGAGCAAGGATCTTAAATTGATCCATAAACAGAAGATCGTTTGTGATCGTGCTCTGAATTTGTTTTGAATACTCTCCCAAATCAGGAGAAGTGACACGGGAAGCCTGAATTGCAACAATGGTTTTTTTTGTCTTTGCTGTTCCTACTTGGACATAGGGGTCAGCAGAGGCAGTTTGAACCGCTAATATTAATATTTTTAATAACAAGAGTTGTGGAGTCATTTCTCCTCAGTATAAAATGAAAAGAACTCTTATGGAACGATTTGGATTAATTCTTATTCTGGCGTTAGGCTCTCTCAGTCAAAATCTTTACGCTCTTCCTACAGAGGGAACCCTCTCCTCCGTCACAAAAGAGATCGAGATCAAGGGTCTTAAGATCGCTGAAAAGAAATACCCGATAGAATTACGTAAAACAAGTGACTCAACAACGACTTATCCTCATGCCGTGGTCGAAGGATCGTATGAAGCTGAACCCGGATGGAAGCTATTCTGGGGTCGTAAGCAAGTCGCGCTCTCCCAGTCTGGGAGATTCAAACTCGTCATTCCCATCGACTCACCCAAAAACTACATCTATCTCATCGCTCAAGACGCGAAGGAATCTCAGCACCAGGAGTATTATGTCTCTCCGAATGAATGGGATGCTCCTCCAAAGAAGAAAGAACACGATAAACGTCCATGAACAAACAAAAATGGCAGGTACGAAGTCCTGTTAATCAAGAAATCTTAGACGAAGTCGATCTCACGGATCTAGGAGAGCTTCCTGGATTGTTTCTCAAAGCAAAACAAACTCAAGAGAAGTGGGCGCTCGTAAAAGTTTCTGAAAGAGCGAGACTCCTTGTCGATTTGAAAGAAGTCATCATTCAGCACATGGATGAAATTTCAGACTTGATATGCAAAGAAAATGGCAAGCCCAGAACTGAAGCCATGGTTCATGACATCATCACTTCACTCGAGAGTATTCACTACTTTGCTAAGTCGGGTGTAAAGACACTGAAGGATCAAAGAATTCATTTAGGAAGTCCTTTATTCCTCCTTCGCAAGAGTTATCTCATTCATAGACCCCTGGGCGTGATCAGCGTGATTTCTCCTTGGAATTTCCCTCTGTTTTTTCCCATTACAGAAATTTGTATGGCAGTTCTTGCTGGCAATGCCGTCATCTTCAAGCCTTCTGAATACGCGATGCTCATCGGTCGTAAGATCCAATCTCTCTTCGAAGAAGCAGGATTTCCTCGCCATTTGGTTGAAACCGTTTATGGAGATGGCAAATTAGGAGCTGCAATCATTGATCAGCGTCCTGCTAAGATTTTCTTCACAGGTAGTGTTGCAACCGGCAAGAAAATCATGGGACAAGCATCTCAATACCTCATCCCAGTGAATCTTGAACTCGGTGGCAAAGACCCCATGATCGTCCTTCCTGATGCGAACGTGGACTTCGCAACGAGCGCTGCCCTCTGGGGAGCGTTCGCTAACTCCGGCCAAATCTGCGCATCGACTCAAAGGATTCTCATACCTGAAGCGATGAAAGATGCGTTTATAAAATCATTCAAAGAAAAAGCAGAGAAACTCAGACACATACCTAATGATTCTGCAAAAACAGATCTTGGCGCAATCACAATGCCCAAACAAAAAGAAGTGTATGACAGACAACTTGCCGATGCGAAGTCGAGATCACTTGAAGTAGTCACCGGTGGTGAATGGCAGAAGGACCGAGTGAGTTTAGAACCGACAGTTTTCATGGGCAATCACATTGAAGAATCTGATGTGTACCTCAATGAAACCTTCGGTCCGATTAAGACGATCACCACTTATCAGTCAGTCTCTGAAGCAATCGAAAAAGCCAACAATACTAAGTATGGACTCCTTGCTTCTGTGATTACGAGTAACCCAGCTCTGGGGCTCAGGGTCGCTAAGCAAATCGAAGCCGGAACCGTGATTGTGAATGAAGTAGCCTTCACCGCTGGGGCTCCTGAGACCCCCTGGGGTGGGGTCAAAGAGAGTGGTTTTGGCACAAAGCATTCAGATAAGGGCCTCCTTGAGTTCGTTCATAGTCAGCACATCAATATGCCTAAGCGCTCACTCTATACGTTTAAGTCGCTTTGGTGGTTCCCTTATAGCCCTTTTCAATACGAAACCTTCCGTACTTACGCTAAGTTACATAGATCCTCTTGGTTTTCTAAGCTCGCGTCTATTCCCTGGTTACTCTGGAATTTTACGCACCTAATTAAATCTGAAAAACGACTCTAAAACCGGCAGCCCCTATGTTATAAGGATATCCATGAATGGGAACATCTTTAGACATTACCTGATTCCTTTTGTCTTACTTGCTTCGCTAGCCGTGTCACACTGCGCTCCTTTTGATGAAAGCAAAATTGAACTGGCATCCGACGCTCCCACTATTGTGACTGATTCTGGCTCTGACCCCATTGAAGGCATGGGCTGGTCTTCTGATGATTTTGCATCTGAAATGACGAACTGTTCTCTTGGTTATCGTTTGCAGGAATTCCCTCTCGTGAAACTTACCGAAGAAGAGCTAAAAAACATTCAACCTTTCGCACCTCTCAATACCGACAAGTATCCCCTCACTACTCCTGGAATTGGTAATGATCATGCAGGACTGAAGCACACTCCTTATTCGTACAACAAACAAATCGCGTATTCTGTAGACCTCAGTAAATACACCCCCCCTACTTCACGAGAGACTGTACTGAGTCTCAAACTCTTTGTTCCTAAGATGAGGAAGATCGGTAAGAGAAAAAATGAGTTCATTTGTTTCTTGGAAACAGGAACTTGTTCTGGAGATATGAAGAGAAAAGTAAAACGTCATCTCAATCCAGACTGGCAAAAAGAATATAAAGACAAACTCTATTCAGAATACTACTTCAATGATGTGGGCACTTGGAAGCCTATCTCTCTCGGCAAAGGGAGTCTTGTCTACGATAAAATGAACTTCGTTTCCTACTTCCATCTGAACAAAAAAATTAATATTTTAGATCCTTCAGCACTCTCCAGCAAAAAACTCACCCTCATCATTGGAACTCAGTCCTATTTTGATCCAGAATTGGGTGCCAAACTCATGATGGTTTCTTCGTTCTGTCGGATGTAGTTGCTGTTTCAGAATACATTGATACAGACTTACTCCTTCAGGCCTACCGCTTAGGCACGTTTCCATGGCCGATGAGCGACCTTCCAGAGAAAGTCATCCCCTGGTTCTGCCCCAAAAAGCGCGCTATCCTAGAATTCAAAAACCTTCACCTCTCCACAAGCACAAAAAAACTTCTGAAGAAGAACCCGTTTACCGTAACCAGAAACAAAGACTTCAGAGCAGTGATTACAGAATGTTCTTCGATGACCAGGAAAGACCAACCTGGGACTTGGATCACAAGCGCTCTGTTAGAAGCTTACTGCGCACTTCATGAGCTTGGCTACGCTCACAGCATGGAAGTTTGGAAAGGTAAGAAACTCGTCGGAGGAGTCTACGGAGTAGAGATTGATGGAGTAGTCTCTGCTGAGAGCATGTTTCATACAGAGTCCAACGCGTCGAAGATCGCACTCATCACCTGGATACAAGAATTAGAGAAACTCGGATGCAAGTGGATCGATATCCAAGCCCTTACTCCTCATACGAAGAGCATCGGTGGGACAGAGATTACGAGGAATTCGTTTTTAAATCGGCTTCACTCCGCTCGCGAGTCGGGGGTTTCTTTTTGGAGTAAGCGAAGTGAACCTTCTCATCCTTCATCGTAACCTTGACACAGCCACCTTGCTCTAGTTTCCCAAATAGAATTTCCTGAGCAAGCTGCTTCTTGATCTCATCTTGAATGAGCCTATTCATAGGACGTGCTCCCATGAGTTTGTCGTAGCCCTTAGTAGCTAAGAACTCCCTCACTTCAGGCGCAATTTCGATCTCCACATTCTTAGAGAGGAGCTGAGATTCTAATTCGACGAGCTGTTTACCCACGACCTGAGCAATCGTCACAGGACTCAGTGGATTGAAATACACAATGCCATCTAGACGATTCCTAAACTCAGGTGAGAACGCCTTCTCTACTTCGCGCTTAGCAATTGGATCTGACTTCGAATTCTGTACTTCAGCAGTGAATGAGAGTGGACGTCTCTCAAACTCACGAGCACCCACGTTTGAAGTGAGGATGATAACTGCGTTTCTAAAATCCGCTTTCTTGCCGTTATTATCCGTGAGGAATCCATGATCCATCACTTGAAGGAGGATATTCCAAACATCAGGGTGAGCCTTCTCTATCTCATCTATGAGGATGACTGAATGAGGACGCTTAGAAACTGCATCTGTCAGTAAGCCCGCTTGCTCGAATCCGACATAGCCTGGAGGAGCACCAATGAGACGAGAAACGGTATGCTTCTCCATGTACTCACTCATGTCGAATCTTAAGAAGGGGACTCCGAGAGCATGTGCAAGCTGCTTTGAGAGTTCAGTCTTACCCACACCAGTAGGACCACAGAAGAGGAATGAACCGACGGGTTTATCGCCTGAACGAAGACCTGATCTTGCAAGTCTGATCGCATTAACGATGGTTTCAACTGCATCGTCCTGGCCGAAAATCGCAAGCTTCAGATCTCGGTCGAGATTTGAGAGTCTAGTTTTCTGATCACGATTGACCGACTTTGTAGGAATTCGCGCCATCTTAGCAACCACGTTTTCAATTTGTTCTGCGGAGATACTGACCGGCGTTGGAGTCTCTGCCGTTCGATCAAGCCTTGCTCGCGCACCCGCTTCATCGATCACATCGATTGCCTTATCAGGAAGGAATCGATCGGTGAGGTGCTTAGAAGAGAGCTCGACGGCTGCTCTCAAAGCCTCAGGTGTGTAGACCACTTCGTGATGAGTTTCGTATTGAGACTTAAGGCCATTGAGAATCTGAATTGCTTCTGCTTCTGTTGGCTCAACAACATCGATTTTTTGGAATCTACGTGAGAGTGCATGATCCTTCTCGATCACTCCCCGGTACTCACTATACGTCGTCGATCCGATCACTCGGATTTCTCCACGGGTAAGCAGTGGCTTAATCAGATTGGCAGCATCCAGAGTTCCGCCGCCAACAGCTCCTGCTCCGACCAGAGTATGAATCTCATCAATGAAGAGAATAGGCAGGATGCCCTTCTCACGCTTAGAATGTAGAGCTTGGATCACGCGTTTCAAGCGAGACTCAAAGTCTCCTCGGTACTTCGTACCTGCAATCAGTAGCCCCATATCGAGTGAGAATACTTCTGCAGACTTAATCGTATCGGGAACTTCTCCTGCGACGATTTTGAGTGCAAGACCTTCAGCGAGTGCCGTCTTACCTACACCTGCTTCACCAACAAGTAGTGGATTATTCTTCCGTCTACGACAGAGGACTTGAATCATGCGTTCGAGCTCTGAAGCACGTCCCACGATAGGATCGATTTTATCTTTTTTCGCTAATTCATTTAAATTCACTGTGTACTGAAAGAGTGCATCCGGAGTTGCGCGTTTTGGTGCCTCGTGAGAAACACCTGCCGCTTCTGCCCCTTCTCCTGAAGTTTCTTCTGCGCCATCTTTTTTGATTCCGTGGCTGACGTAATTGATGATGTCTAGGCGATCGAGGTTTTGTTTCTGAAGGACATGAAGTGCATAGGAATCCTTCGCTTGGAAGAGAGCAATAAAGAGATCCTCTGGGCCGATCTCATCTTTGCCTGAACTCTGTACTTGAAACAGAGCTCGCTGAATGAGGCGCTGCACTCCGAGTGTAGCTACTGGGTGTTCATTCTCAGGAGCTTCTTCGCCTTTTTCGTCTTGGAATTTTTGAGCTTTTGGAATTTCTTTATCGAGATACTTTTCGCAGAGTTGGATGATCTGGTCTCGGCTTGCGTTGCATGCAAGGACGATTTCGTTGATTACTTTTTCTTCTAGTAGCGAGAGGAGTACGTGTTCGAGTGTGAAAAACTCGTGTTTACGTTCAAACGCAATTTTTACAGCCCTGTTGAGAACCTTCTCTGCTGAACGTCCAATCATTAGACTTTCCCTCCCCCAGTTAACTCCACAATACATTGTAGCGGGAAGCCTTTTACTTTTGCGTGAGTGACGACTTGGTTCGCCTTAGTCTCTGCAATCTCATGGCTATAAATTCCCGCTGTCCCTCGACCCTCATGATGGATTTTGAGCATAATGGCATGTGCTTCATCTGACGATTTTTTGAAGTATTTTTGAAGAACAAGAATCACGAACTCCATCGTCGTGTAATCGTCATTCAAGAGTACCACTGCATATTTAGGGGGCTCAGATACTTCAGGCGGAGCCTCCGTTACTGCAACGTCAGAGTCTTCATCATGTTCCATGCAAGACCCATCATAACCTAAAGATGGTACTGATTCGAACAGTGTCAATGAAGGTCAATAATAGTTATTGCTCCCCGCCACGATCACTAGTATAAGGTGCGTCATGTTGGGGTTGTGGCTCGCCATAAGCGTTATATCGCAGAATAGCTTCGCAGGATCAGAATCATTCGGGGGCTCTTGCGCCTCCCAAGGTGGCTGGACTGCTCGTGCACTTCAACAGACCCAAGAGATCACAGAAGTCATCAATAACTTAAGAGACGACCCTGCTTGCCAAGGCTTTTTAAACAAAGGTGAACACGCCCATAAGATCTTTCAGGACTTAGAAAACAGCTTAAAAGAAACCCAGCAAGGGTTTGGTGGCGGTGAAGGCGCTCCTCAGGCTGGAGATGAATCGAGACAGTCTTGGGAAACTCTCCCTAAAGAACTCGCAGATTTAAGAGCGTTCTTCGCAACGAATAAATCCACGCAGGGTAGTTTCTGGGATGTATTCATGAACAAGACCATCGAATCAGCCACTGGAGGAGGAGGAGGATCTGTATTAGGGCTTAATGAAAGCTATAAGGCACTCACCAAAAGAGTATCCCGCTCCAGCATCACAGGTCTTCAAGGATTAAACCGAGTTCTCACAGCAATTCCTTCACTCGAAGAATGCATCATCGGAGCTCCTGATGTAGGCGCAAGATTATTCTCAACCGTAGTAGATATGGCTGCTTCATTTGCCTCTAGTGATCCAGGCGCAGCTTCCGAAGTCGGAAACACCATTCGCCACATTGTGAACATCATGAGAGAACGCCGATATACAGAAATCATTCGTAGAATCAAAAAAGCTCAATTCATCAACTCAGTTTCTTGTCTACTCGAGAGTACTACTCATGTTTATTGCACGACCAATGAATCCATCGAACTTTTCAAAATGGGCATGGACGAGAAGTGGGCTCGTAAGAAATCTCAAGAAACATCATCTCCGCTCGAAGGCTACTTCATCTTGAACCGAGAAGTGAAAGTAGTCACAGATTGGATCACTAAGGTGAACCGCGGTATTGATCCTCAGTGGAAAACAGATTCAGCGTTTAAAAACGAGGCGATTAGATCAGTCTCTATCTTCTTAGAAACCCACATGAACGTCCTAGGACAGTTCAATGAAGGTTGGTTCAATGCTAGAAATGCTAAGAACTCCATCGAAGAACAAAGAAACTTCCTCTATAAAGCTATCAGAGAACTGGTAGAAGAAATCGCAGAGGATACTCAAGGTTCTATCAACTTCTTCACATCTGGAACAAACCCCAAACTCATTCCGTATTACCTAGTCGGATATGATGCTATACCAAGAGGCGCCTTTGTTACGACCGGTGGTCTCATGAACTGGGAAGAATACTTTCAGAGTTATGGTTCTAAAGGTGGATTCATTGAACCATTCAATGACCCAACAAAACTTGCAGGGATCATTAGAGAACGCTTAGAGAATCTTGCTTACCGTGCAAGGCTTGCAGCTATTAAGTATTATGTCGAACGAGTGATCGTCGATCATTCTGTTCTAGTGACCGAAGCTCTCACACCATCGACTCTGGTGAATCTGACTGTCTTGGAAAGTTTAGAACACATCAACGCTTACTTAGAAAAATTAAAAATCCAAGTGCTTCATGCGAATGGTGACAATCTCATGTTTCATAGCTTGGAAGATACGATCAATAGAATACAAAGAATTCAAAACGCATTCAAAACCGTACGTGCTGATGAAATTGATTCAGTCAGTGACTCAAAACAGTTCTTAGCAAAGTTTAAGACCATCATTGAAACCGTTTATCTCGAATTCAATATGCTCCTTCAGCGCGAGAGCTTAGTCGTGAACCGTCTCGCGAACTTCGTCGCTTATGACTATTCACTCAAAGTCAAATCAGGCGAGAACATGTCTCAGTTCCAAAAAGAACTCATGATCGTCTCAGGTCGCGAAATCATGGATCGCATTCAGAGCGTTTACGAAAAAGACCCAGCAAAAGTTCAGCAGGATCTCTCCAATGCTCAAGTCATGATCAACCTTCCTAATCTGAGAAGCATAGAAGATCTATTCGGCGATATGTTTTTCTCAGTTCTTGAAGAGTTCAAAGTTTGGGATGAGAATCCAAGAGCCACTTATCTTAATGTAAAGTCCAAGCAACTCGCTCGCAAAGCCAAAGACTCAAACATGGGAGCTTGGAGTATTCTCAAGAAACTTCTGATGGAAGGATCCTCCAACTCTGAACGCTACGGATTCGGAGATGACTGGGAAGGACAACCACTCGGTGGTGATGAACAAGAAAACGTTCACACAGTACGCTCAAAGCTCTGCATTCAATCACTTGCATTTGAGCGTGGACATCGCTACGCAGAATTCTGCAAAGGGATCACGCTCAAAGGCATCAAAGATCCTTCTGATTCTAGATCGATAGAAAAGCT
Organism: Lysobacteraceae bacterium; assembly: GCA_023657465.1. GTDB lineage: Bacteria > Bdellovibrionota > UBA1018 > UBA1018 > JAGTJX01 > JAGTJX01. The sequence continues at coordinate 385,715 of JAGTJX010000004.1, read as the reverse complement.
TGATCTGAACTCTAACTATGACGCGATCCTAGCTAGCTCTAAGCTTCCAGAAAATCAGAAGTACTCCTGGTTGGGTGTCCCTGGCCATGAATATGCTGCTGACAAAGAGCGAAGATGCGCTTTTAGGAACTATCTCAGAAAAAACCAAGTCTACTGGATGACCCAAAAGATCAATTCTGCTAAATAATTCATAAGATCTTATGAATATTCTGCATGTCCTATCCCAATTCGAAGTTACCGGTGCAGAAGCTTATGCTGTCACTCTGGCCAATCTCCAAGTGGCTGGGGGCGACTCAGTCTTCATGGTCTCAGACACCCTGACCCTTGCTCATCAAGCCAAGTACATCTGCTACCCCATTGGCAACCGTAGACTCATTCAGCGCTATATAAATATTCTACACCTCAGGAATTTGATCCGCGACCACAAGATCGACATCGTTCACGCTCACTCCAGAGCTGCAAGCTGGATTGCGTACTTCGCTGTTCAGGGATTGAAGCCTTCGCTCATCTCTACGATTCACGGACGACAAGTCGTGAAGAAGAAGAACAAGTTCTTAAACGTTTATGGCGAGAAGATCATCACTGTCTGTGACACTTTGAGAGAACACCTCACCACTCAAGCACACTTGCCTTCGAATAAAATTCAAGTGATCGAAAACCCCATCGACTTTGATTCACTACCCAAACGTGAAACTCAACCTCGAGATCACTTCAAACTCACACTTGCAGGGAGAACGACAGGACCTAAGGGTGAGCGCACTGCAGAGCTTGTGACTTCAGTATTCAGACCCCTACTCAGAGAATTCCGTGATCTTAAGATCGAGATCACTGGAGGCGATCCGAAACACCTTCCTGAGGGAGCTTGGCAGAAGATCACAGAAGTCTCAGAAGAATTAGGTGGAAGACTTGAAATCTCAGGATTCACTCGAGACCTCAAACAGAAGCTCGCTTCAAGTGACGTCGTCATCGCCTCTGGCCGTATCGCGATGGAGAGCATCGGAATCGGAATTCCTACATTTGCTATCGGTGAAGCTACAGGGCATGGACTCGTCACTACTCGTAATTGGGATGAGTGTCGAGCTTCCAACTTCGGTGATGTGGCTCTCGACACACGCTTCGGGAAGATCGACTACGATAATCTCAAATTTCAAATCGAAAAGATCGTGAAGCAAGATATCCAGCTCAGCGATGTCGATCAGTTGAATAAGTCTGTACGCGCACGATATGGACAGACTGAAATTGAAAAAAAAGTAAGATCACTCTACCAAAGAGCCATCACTGCAAAGAAGCTTGGCAAAAACTGGATCCCCGCTCTCATGTACCACCGTGTACCCTCAGAGCCGATCGATACTCAAAACAGAACATTCATCACTAGAGACAATATGAAAAAGCATTTTGAGTTCTTCAAATCTCGCGGCTTCACACCGATTCATTTCGCTGATTACGACAAGTGGACTCGAGGAGAAGGCGAGCTTCCGAAGAAACCGATCTTCCTCACCTTCGATGACGCCTACTCTGACAATTACGAGAATCTCTATCCACTCCTGAAAGAATACGGCTTCAAGGCGATCATTTACCTACTAGGAGATCGTACGATTAAGTCAAACGTCTGGGATCAGGCTTCTGGTGAACCTGTATGTAGACTCATGGATCTTGAACAGATCGGAGAGCTGAACCGAAGCCCTCTCATCGAATGGGGTTCTCACTCGATGACTCATGCGAAACTTACTGAGTCCAAGCTTGGCGAAAGACAATTTGAAATTCAAGCTTCGAAGAACGTACTGGAAGATTTCCTAGGCACGAAAATTTTGAGTTTTGCCTATCCTTACGGATCTGTGAATGCCGCTCTCAAGAAAGAAGTAGAGCTCGCAGGCTACGCTTACGGCATCGCTACTGACTCAGGTGGAATGAATATTGAAGACGATCGCATGCAGATCTTCCGAGCTAATATTTTCCCTGAAGATGGAGCGATTCAACTCATGAAGAAGACTTCATCAAGGTATCGCAGATATTACCGCTGGAAGCGGAAGCAGTAGCTTTAGCTCACAAATCTTTGAACAATATTTTTAACAGACTCGATCTTCTCAATGCCATCGACCGACTTACCTGCTTGCCAGAAATCCTTGAAGGACTCACCTTGCATAGCAGCCTTCTTGAGATCAAGCGTAGACTTGAGCAAATAAAAAAGCCTCATGTAGTGCTTGAGCTTCGGGTGGTCTAAGAAATACTGAGCAAGCTTCCCAGGGTTTGCTCCAATACGCTTCATATAGGACGTATTGATCACAGCAACATTCACTCCAGAGAGCTTCTTCGTGAGAATGATGTCGTCACCTGTAGCGTTCAAGATCGCAGCCTTATAGTCTGCGTGAGCAGTACACTCTTCAGTCGCAATGAACCGTGTACCCATCTGAATCCCATCGAATCCAAGACTCAGCGCCTTCTCAAACCCTGCGCGATCACCAATTCCACCTGCACAAACTACTGGTTTTCCAAACGACTTAAGATCAGCGATGAGCTGTTCGGGAGTTTGATCTCCTGCATGCCCACCTGCACGATTATTCACAGCGATGAGTCCATCGACACCGTAATCAATCGCCATTTGAGCCCACTTCTTATTCACTACATCGTGATAGAGGATGCCACCGTGAGGCTTGATCCGATCTCGTACCCAGGTCGGATTACCAAGCGCAGTGATGAAGAATTTCACGCCTTCTTCAAGCGCAATATCGACCCACTTCTTATTCATGTCTTGGTACTGAGCTGAGGACTTCTCCACAAGCACATTGAGACCAATCGGTTTGTCAGTGATTGAACGGATGAGTTTCAATCCCTCTCTGAAATCATGCTTGTGCACGAAGGTGAGAGAAAGTGGCTGTACAATCCCTAAGCCACCTGCCGCTGATGCAGCTGCCACTAATTCAGGATTACTGCAAGGATACATCGCTCCACAGATGATAGGATATTCTATGCCGGCTTGCTCTGTAAATTTTGTTTTTAGGTTCATTTGGGTGCGCTCACCTGCCAATTGGATTTGAAAATCGCTACTTTTTCACCTGATGAATCTATTAGCTCAGCAGTCACTGGAACTTCTGTTTTCTCACCAATTGCAGGAAGAACAACTTTGCTTTTGCCTCTGATTGTTCCTCTGGCTTTCTTCAAATATTCAATCGAAAGTCCCTTAAGAATTACTCTTGAGCCCTGAGGAAGAGCTGATGTCATCGCAAGACCACTCGTGAATTCACCTAAGTTAGTCAGAGCAATAGCATGGACAGAATTGAGATGATTTCTCACCGATTTTCTATCAAGAAGTACAACCGTACATTCACCTGGAGTCAGAGTTTCAATTTTTGCCTTGATAGATCCTGTATAAGGGATCATCAGACCCACCATTTTTGAAAACAACCACTTGCCCCCTGGAAACTTTGAATACTGATTCCAGCGTGCAAGAACACCTGTAATGTTGGGTTCGTTTTTTTTCATGAATTTTCACCTTGAATGAGGTTCTGATTCACTTCGATCTTCGCTTTGTTTCTGACTTGAGACATCCACTCTTGGAACACTTGGTTTTGTTTCTTAGAGAGGAGCTCGCGTTTAGACTTAGCGAGATCTTCTGGTTTTACTTTTGAAAAGTCTACATTCTTAGCTTCTTTCACTTGAGCAACTACTACTCCAAGAGGAGATACAAACTTCATTGGCTTCGAGAGCTTGCCGTTGAATGCTGCCTCAGTGAGCTCTGCGTTCTCACCGAAACCAGGAATGGAGAATGTGCTCTTAGGTTGAAGCTGAGAGGTTTCAAGCTTAGCACCCGCACGCTTGATGAGAGCAGCATCACCGAATTTTGCGATGAGTTCGTTTGCGAACGTTTCGTTGTTCTTACGAATCTTCTCTGAATGCTCAGCACTGAGAATGTCTCTTGCGATCTCGTTCTTAACATCATCGAATTTCTTGTCTTTATACTCAGCAGACTTCACTCCGTCATCAAAACGGTTTTTGGCCAATTGAGCCTTCGCAGGATCTTTGAAGAATGTCTCAAAGTCCTTCGTTTCAAACTTGAGTGTGGCTCCACCTGTAGCTTGATTGAGAAGTACGAATTTGACAGAGCGTTTTTCGTTTTGATCGAGATAATCTTGTTTGGTGTCTGCGTCTGAAACATTGATCGTTCCAGCGAAGTAATCTCTCACCATTTGAGCCATGAAATCTTGTTTGACCATGGTTTCGAATTGAGAAGGAGCGAGGTTATTAGATTCCAAAACTTTTCTATAGGTGAGTTTGTCGAACTGGCCTTCTTTTTGGAATGCAGTCATCTTAGAAATGGTGTCTCGGATCTGCTCTGGCGAAGGTATGAGTCCCATCTTCTCAGCTTGTTGAACCATGAGTTTACGAGAAACAATCTCGTTGAACACCATTTGGCGGAGATTAAACATTTTCATCTGAGCGAGATCGACTTTGCCGCCGAACATTTGCTGGAATTGTTGAGTTTTGCGATTCAGTTCTTTAGAGAATTCAGAAACAGAGATCGGCTCGCCGTTCACAGCACCAGCAGAGGTTGCAGTTGGACCTGAATATTTCGGATTATATACACCGTAAAAAACGAAAACGAGAGCGATCGCTCCCATAATTGTTCCTACTACCCATGGACCTAATTTATCTCGCATTGCTCGAATCATTTGTGTTGCTCCTCCAGCCCGGTGTCGTTACGATTATTCAGTGTTTAGATACATCCGGGAGTATCGATTCTATATCATTTTATTTATGTTTGTGTTGATTCCGATTATCGCAATCGACACAACCAATCGCGCACCGCGTGAATATCGTTTTTACGATAAAATCGTGATCGGCCTCACTTCCCCTGTTCAAAGTTTAATCTCATGGACTCTGGATAGCGGTGTATCGATGTACCAAAACTATATTTTCCTTTGGAGAACTCGTAAAGAGAACTCAACACTTCTCGATGAAAACAGAAAGCTTTTGACGACTATAGTCAATCTCCAAGAAGCAAAACTTGAGAATCAGCGCTTCCGTAAACTCTTCGACTTCAAAGAACAATTCAAACTCTCAGGGGTCATAGCACGGGTCATCGCAAAAGACGTTTCTACTGAGTTCCGTGCGATCCGAATTAACCGTGGCGAGAACGATGGCATCACCAAGAATATGGCTGTCCTCCATCACGACGGAATTGTTGGCCGCATCTGGAGAACCACTGCTGATACTGCTGACATCGTCACCATCTTAGATCTCCTCTCTGCTGTCGACGCGATCGACGCACGATCTCGTGCACACGGAATCGTCGAAGGCATGACTGACGAAATCTGCCAGCTCAAGTTCTCACTTCGTACCGATGACATTCAACCGGGGGATCTCCTCCTCACGAGCGGTCTTGGCGGAGTATTCGCAAAAGGTGTACCTGTGGGAACGGTTTCAAAAGTATTCAAAAAATCTTTCGGTATCACTCAGACGATCGAAGTCAGACCCAGTGTTGATTTCACAAAACTTGAAGAAGTCTTCGTTGTAAAAGAATTCACAAATGCACCAGGGCATAGCTCGGACTCTCTATGAATCCTGTCATGCTCAGATCACTCAATACTCCGATCTTGATCGCGATAGTACTGGTAGGTATTGGGATGCAGACGTCGTTTTTCTCTTTCTACCCGCTGAACTATCTCCAGCCTGATTTGATTTTATTCCTCGTCATCTGGATGTCCTTCAAACGCACCTGGCTTGAAGGGGGTATACTCACTCTTTTCTTCGCTGAGATTGCAGAGATTCATTCTACGGGTACTCGCGGACTCTACTTTGCTACTTACATGGGAGTTTTCATGACTCTTAAGGTGATGAACAAACTCCTCCTGTTCCAAAACTTTCAATCTCTGATCGGAGTGACTCTCTTCTCTTCAATATTCTGGAAACTCTCATCACTCGCTCTTCTCTACTTCTTAGGTTACGGAGCACAGCAATGGAAGCACACGCTTTCACTTCTCCTACCAGGTGCACTCATGCAAGGTGTATTGGGGATTTGGGTTTATAGAGGCTTAAGCAAAATTGATTGGTTCACTATGAAGGATCCTCGTGCACGAGATGCAATGAGAGATGACTCTATCGTATCAGAGGAGGATTTCTAACGAATGTCCTTTCTAGGTAACGAAGAACAAGTACGGGAATTACAAGAGCGCTTCAGACTCCTCTACTTCGTCTTGTTCATTGGACTAGGACTCTTGAGCTCGAGGATGATCTATCTCCAGATTCTCCGTGGCGATCTCATGCGAAGATACTCTGAAGACAACCGTATCAAGCGCGTGAAAATTCCTGCACCAAGGGGAATGTTCTTCGACCGTAACCGCGTACTCCTCATGGACAATCGTCCTGCATTCGATCTTGAGATCATTCCTCAGTACTTAAAGGAATCGGGTCAACGCAAAGAAGTTCTCGACATGCTCTCTAGACTGGTGAACATGAAGGTCGAAGAGATTGAAGAAAAATTAGAAAAACTCAAAGCACAGCCGTCTTTCATGCCTGTAAAAATCAAAACTGATCTCAATCGAGATGAAGTCGCGCGGATCGAGAGCTGGAGAATTGCAATGCCAGGCGTCTCTGTCGAAATGGAAATCGAGCGCACGAACGTCTTCGGAGATGTGGCCTCTCACTTCTTGGGCTATATCGGAGCAGTCACTACTTCTGAACTTCCAGTACTGAACAAAAAAGAAAAACGCTATGAGATGGGCGATAACATCGGGAAAATCGGAATCGAGAAACAACTCGAAGACGAACTCCGTGGTATTGACGGCCAAGACGTCGTCGAAGTCGATGCTCTCGGTCGTCGGATCAGAAACTCAGACGCAGGCCGTGTCTTAGATGAAGAAACTCCGAAACGTCCTGTGACTCCTGGTAAGAACATGGTGCTCACCATTGATCAAGATGTGCAACTTGCCGCAGTCAAAGCATTTGGAGAAAAAGTGGGAGCACTGGTTGCGATCAATCCTAAGAACGGAGAAATCATCGCGATGATTTCTCGCCCTTCGTTTGATCCGACTGAGTTCTCTCGCGGGATCTCTCCTACCCGCTGGAAACAACTGATTGATGATGAAAACCATCCCCTCAGGGACAAGACGATTCAGGATCACTATCCTCCCGGATCTACCTTTAAGGCGATCACAGCGATTGCAGGATTAGAAGAAGGCGTCATCGATGAGAAGACGACCTTCGGATGTTCTGGCTCACTGAAAGTCGGTAACAGAGTGATCCACTGCCATAAGAAAGGCGGACATGGGAACGTGGATGTCGTGAAGGCACTCGAACAATCTTGCGACGTCTTCTTCTACAAACTCACACAAAAACTCAAATCAATCGATGATGTTTCTAAGTGGGCATTCGCGCTAGGCTTGGGACAGAAAACAGGAATCGATCTACCACGCGAAACCAGTGGACTAGTACCAACTGAAGAATGGAAGATGCGCAGATTCGGTGAACCTTGGAACCAAGGTGAGAGCATGTACGTCGCTATCGGTCAGGGGTTCCTTCTCACTACCGTCGTTCAACTTGCAAACGCATACGCAGGGATTGCCAATGGCGGTCCAATCTACAAGCCTCATTACATCAAGTCTGTAGAGTCTTACGAAGGCGATATCATTCAAGACATCAAGCCTGAGATCATTCATCAAGCGAAGATCAGTGAGAAGACGATCGCGCTCGTGAAACAAGGTCTCTCCAACGTGATTAACGGCGCGCACGGAACAGCAACCTTTCTCAATCTTCCCGGCATGGAGTTTGGCGGCAAGACTGGAACGGCTCAACTGTTTAAAATCTCATCCGACAAAATTTATAATAAGTGCGAAAACATGAAATACAATCAACGCCATCACGGTGTCTTCGTAGGTATGGCCCCGATGAGTGATCCTAAGATCGTGGTTGCTGTGCTCGGAGAACACGTCTGTCACGGAAACACTGGAGCAGGCCCGATTGCACGCGATGTGATCAAGACTTACTTAGAGAAAACTTTTCCAGAAGAATACGCTCCTAAAGTCATCGCAGAAAAAATCAAAGCAAACAAAATTGCAGTCCCTGTACGCGCATCCAAGCGCACAGCCGATGAAAGTGAAGATGTATTCATTTCTCAACCGGGTGTGATTCCACCTGCAGATCTACCAAAAAGTGAGGACGAGTAACAATGACCTATACCTCCATGGAAACCCCTGTTGATTACAACGAAGGCGGAATCAGATCTACGGCTTTTGATGAGGATCTGAAGAAGTTCAACTGGACACCGATCATCATGGAAATCACTCTGTTCCTCATTGGAATTTTCAATCTCCTCTCTGCTACAGCAGTGGAAGACAAGAGCTTGGGACTCTACAAGACCCAGCTCATGTGGTTTGGTATTGGAGCAGTCCTCACGATCATTATTTTCCTTTTCCACTATTCATTCCTCTCCAGGATTGCGTACTTTGTATATTTTGCAAATTTGTTCCTACTCGTTCTTGTTCTGATCGTTGGCAGATCGAGTCTAGGCGCTAAGCGCTGGCTGGGATTCGGTGGTATGACCATGCAACCCTCTGAGTTCATGAAGATTTCGATGATCATCTGTCTTGCTAAGTTCTTCGAGACGGATAACGTGATTGGAGGATACAGGCTGCGCGATATGGTCTTACCGGGGTTACTGGTTGCGATCCCTGCAGCACTGATCATGCTTCAACCTGATTTGGGTACTGCGATGATTTGTATGCTCGTGTTCGGCTCCATCATGCTGTTCATGAAGGTCAATACGAAGACGCTTCTGATCCTAGCTCTGGTTGCACTCATTGCGATTCCACTCGCTTATAAGTACGCATTGAAACCTTATCAGAAACAAAGGATCGTCTCCTTCATCGATCCCATGTCTGATCCTAAGGGCTCAGGCTACAACTCTATTCAATCGATGATCGCTGTCGGCAGCGGTAAGCTGGTGGGTAAGGGCTGGAAAAAGGGCACTCAGTCCCACTACAACTTCCTGCCTGAACATCACACTGATTTTATTTTCTCAGTATTCAGCGAAGAATGGGGGTTTATCGGCTGCACACTTCTCCTCGCTCTTTACATGATCTTTCTCTTAATGAGTTTATCGATCGCCTATCAGTCGAATGATAAGTTTGCGATGGTGCTGACCTTCGGGATTACCTCGCTCTTCTTCTGGCACATTTTCGTCAACATGGGGATGGTCATGGGGATTCTCCCGATCGTAGGAGTTCCTCTGCCTTTCATGAGTTACGGTGGGTCTAGTCTACTCACTTCGATGATCGGCGTAGCACTTCTGCTGAACGTCGCTAATAAAAAGTTCATGTTCTAATGATTGAATCCAAGGCGCTTCTTTACAAAGTGAACTCCAAGCTGATTTTGGATCAGATTGATTTCAAAATTAACTCTGGCCAGTTCATCGTCGTCGTCGGCGAAAACGGATCAGGAAAAACCACTCTCCTTCAGATGCTCATGGGTATCATTGAGCCCACTTCAGGATCAGTGACAATTTGGGACCATGAACCTTACCGTGATCCGTATAAAGATCGCGACACCATTGGCTACATCTCTGAGAAAATCTCTCCCCCCATGGATTGGAGCATTGGTGACTTTCTCGAATTCAATAGAACGTTTTATTCAAACTATTCACAGACACTTGAAACAGAGCTCATGAAAGACTTACGACTTCAGAATGATTGGAAAATTTCTCAGTTATCTGCAGGACAAACTCGTAGAATACAAGTCGTGGGAGCACTCTCTGCTCAACCGAAACTCCTCTTCATTGATGAGATCACAGCTGTGCTTGATATCGTAGGGCGTGCGAAGTTCATGAAGGCGCTTGAAAAATTGAGAAGAGAAAACGGAACCACAGTTGTTATGGCGACTAACATCTTAGATGATGTAGACAGCTATGCAACCGAAGTCATCCTCCTTCACCAAGGAAAACTTCTCAAGCACTCAAGCAAGTCTGATCTCATCGCTGAGTATAGTAAACAAAACCTGACAGAAACCTTGGCTTATCTCATTGAGAAATCTGAAGGGTATTCTCCATGAAGACATTGCTCAGTTTTGTTAAACGAGACTTAAAAGACAACTTTCTTCTCATCGCCATGACTCTCACTATGGCATCTCCGCTGATCTTCTACCAGACCACTCAGGTCGGTTTTGATAGTACGAGTATCCTAGGTTTTTTGTTTTTCTTCTTCTTCACGATCTACCTCTCCAAGATCTGGAATGGAGTCACAGGAGCTTCACTCTCACGCGAATACCTACTCTCTCTTCCCATCTCCAGGAGCAAAATGTTCTGGATCATGTGGGCACGAAGCTTCGTTGGCTTCACTCCTATTTTTTGTGTGGCTTGGTTTTCTCGGTCGCAGATTCGCATGAAGTTCTTTCATACAATCGCACTCACCTGGCGAGACGATGCACTGTTTCTCACCATGCTCATCATTGGCTCTTGGATGTTCATGATGAATCTTGCCACATCTCAGACGACTCAATCTCAGATGCTCATGAGTCGCAAAAGAGGCAAACTCATTCCTGTACTTAAGCTTTTTGCTCGAATGGGATTTGATGGCGCTATGATCTTTGCTTGGATTGGCGCTTTCCTGATGCCAGTTGAGTTTTTACTCTCTGTGATTCTGGCAAGTATTGCAATTGTTTACTACTCACTCAAAAACCGTATCGCCTTCATTCAATGGATGTGGGGTGTAGATGCCACTCTCTTCAGACGTCGTTAATCACTGACAAAGCCCGCGCTTCTCAGCTTCAATCATGAGTTGTACGGCAAGATCCTTGCTCATGACATGATTGGTGTATTCACCCACATCAGAGAATGCGTCTGACGGATTCTCGTTAATCAGTTTAATTTTTGCTATCTCAGATGTCTTCATGGGCTTAGCTGCAGGATTGGTGAAAACAGATGATTTCAAGTTATTCCAAATGAGCACATGATTACTACCTTTAGCATCAATATGAATGATGATGTAAGCGACTTGCCAATTGAGTACTCCGCATCGGCCTTTCGATGCGACTGGATCATCGGCATTCTTTGAGTCCCAAGCCTCTATTTCTTGCATGAAAGGAGTCTGCGGATTTTTGCCGTATTGATTTTCTTTTCTAATTCTCTTATTATCTTTCCATTTTTTCAAGAATCCAAATATTTTTTTATTGGTGTGCTGAGTTTCAGGCGAAGCAAAAGTAGTAGAGGGACTCAGCACAGCTGCCGTAATGAAAATGGAAAACAACTTCATAAAAAGCCTCTACACTCTTTTCGGTGTTGAGAGTTGTTTAATCGATCAGCTTAACAATCTGTCACTCTAGACCTAGAAGATAGAGTCCGTGAGGTAGAGATTCATTGCCCTTAGAGGAAGCCCCAATAGACTCTGGCTTCATTTCTTGGAACCAATGAAGCACCATTTTGTTCTGAGCCTGTCTTACTTTCAATATAGGGATCCGATCACCATCGTAGTCATTGAGTAACACAAGTGGTACAAGAGAATCGGTGAGATAACCCACCACTTTCGAATATCCAATGAGAGTACCTGTCTTAGCGAAGACTTTGCCTTCTGCAATCGTTCCCATCCATCTTCGCTTCAAGGTCCCATCCACTCCCCCCCCACAGAAAGCGCCTTTAGAAAAGAATCGAAGTACGTTTTTGATTTCATTTGGATGAGGAAGTCATAAACCCGATTCGCATTAATAAAATTAGACCTGCTTAATCCTGATCCATCTACGAATACGGGTAAACGTGAAGTTGTTTTGATTTCGGTCGATAAGAATTCAGTAATGACTTTCGCGCCTTCTTTGACGAGAGCTCTCTGAAGCGCTTCGAGTGGTTGATTGAGACTGGACTTCACTATTGGTTTTATGATCTCGCTCAGAGGTTCAGAAAAGTGGGTGCAACTCTTAACCTCCACTTCACTTGTCTCACCAAGTTCAATCGTGAAACTGATTGCTTCAGCTATCAGAACGTTTTGAAAAAGTGAGTGCGCACGATCAATCGGACGCAATACTCTAAGATCAAGATAAGTAGGAAACGTAGCAAGGTTTGCTGTTCCCGAAATAAAGTACCCATCACCTTCACGAGTGATCTCGAAGTCATTGGTCTTCTCGGCTTCAAGCTCTACACGAATTGTTTGACCGAAGCCTGAATCAAACCAAGATCCTGCTATGAGACTTGTCACTGCAACAAGGCCACAATTCTGATCAATATTGAATGAAGCGGGCTGAGCTCCGAAGCACCAGACCAAGTTCTCATCTAGGTTTCCAGGAGGTATGACTTCATCATCAAATCTTGGATCTGAAGCTTCTACGACGACAGGACCACGAATGAGAGTGACTCCAGATTCCTTTAATTTTTTTGCGAACTCTGTAAACACTTCTGCTTTGAGGGATGGGTCACCATCACCTAAGATTCAAACAGAGTTCGCTTCACCTTCGACTTGGCTCCAGCTCATGATGGTTTCGAATTTGTATTGAGCGCCTAGTTTCTCAAGCGTGGTGGCGAGAGTCATCATTTTCGTCACTGAAGCAGGAACGAAATCAGATTCCGAATCGGTTTCAAAAATATCGGGTTCGTTAATCTTAGCACCAAGCCTGACACCCACTTGGTAAACGGTCTTGGCGTAGGTTGCCGAATCCACTGTCTCGGCGTGTGTGAAAGCAATCATTGCTGAGATAACAAAAAGCACGAGTCACCATCCTTTGGTCAAACTGCTTTATTAGTTTAGAGGGGGATTCGAGGTCTGTGCAAGCGGTATTTGAGAAGCTGGTGGAGCATCCTTCCAGTCCTTGTGTTTTTCAGTACCTTTTGCCGTACCGAAGATGGATCTCAGCTGTCCACAAGCGGCTAAGATATCGCGACCACGAGAGATGCGAACAGTCGTCGTGAAACCTTGATTGAGGAGATAGTGTTGGAACTCTTTCACTCTCACATCAGGAGTTCTATTGAACTCTGTTCCTGAGTGAACGTTGAACGGGATGAGGTTAATCTTGCATGAAATCCCACGAAGCAGCGGCACTAAGCGCTTGGCATCGTCCATAGAATCATTCACGCTTGCGAGGAGCACGTATTCGAATGTGACTCGTCTGTGCTGAGAGAGTGGATACTGCCTCACCGCCTTGAGCAGTTCCGCAATCGGCCACTTTTTATTCACAGGCATGATCTCAGAGCGTGTTTTGTCTTCAGAAGCGTTGAGAGAAACCGCAAGCTGCACGTCTGTTTCTTTACCGAGCTCTACGATTGCAGGAGCTATCCCACTCGTAGAAACCGTAATTTTACGCTTGGAGAAGTTCATTCCATCATCGTCGAGTAAAATCTTAATCGCTTTGATCGTGTTCTCGAGATTATGAAGTGGCTCACCCATTCCCATGAAAACGATATTAGTAATTGGAGCGCGTCTACGGAGTTCTAAAACTTGTGTGACGATCTCGTGAGCTTGAAGATGTCGATCCAAACCTTGAATCCCTGTGAGACAGAACTTGCACGCCATCGCGCAGCCCACTTGGCTAGAGATGCAGGCTGTGAGTCTTGTCCAATGATCAGACTTAAGATCAGCAGCGCTCTCGACACCTGCGTAGGCTTGCTGTCTCTCTCTCGCTTGTTCTTTTTCTTCTTCGCTCGTGAGCGCAGCAGGAATGATCACACTCTCGATTGTTTTGTTGTCGTGAGTGTTCCAAAGAAACTTATGTGTGCCGTCTTGAGATTGCTGAGAGGTGCGCTCGCTCAGTGATGCGATTTGGATATTTTCTTTTGCCCAAGCCCTTACTTCTTTAGACAGATCCGACATCTGATCCCATTCAGTCACATAGCGCTGATAGACCCAGTGGAAGATCTGTTTCGCTCTGTACTTGGCTTGAGTGCGTGGGTCTTTGCCTTCTTTCACACGTGAAAGTGGGAGAAGAATTTCGGCTAAATCAGCTTTGGTTAGACCTTGGAGAACGACCATATAGATGCGATGTGTTATCTCTTTTGGTCAATGATTTCAATGAAATATTTGTGCTATTGACCTGGTGTTGCAAGTTTGTGCGACAGTTTGTTTCAAATTGTATTGCGCTATAAGTTATTAGCCGATATACCCCGCCACGTCATGAAAGAGCAGATCGCGTTACAAAACCTCCTTCGGGGCAAACTCTCTGATATCCAGAGGTCAAATCCCCAATATTCACTTAGAGCATTCTCTAAGAAGGTAGGAGTACATGTAGGCGCCCTCTCCTCTATTCTTAACGGTAAGCGCAACGTATCCCGAGACCTAGCCGAGCGGATCTCCCAAAGGCTACTTTTAGACCCCCAGGAGAGATCAGAGATCCTGGGCTTATTCCCAGTAAAGCGACTTTATAAGAAACCTGGAACATCGAAAGACGTTCCCTCGTTTAGGTATTTGGAACTCACCGCCTCTCAATTCAAAATCTCTACTGAGTGGGAACACTTTGCGGTCATGTCTCTCCTGAATTGTGAAGACTTCCAAGAATCCCCTGAGTGGGTCTCTCGCAGACTAGGCATCAATGAATCCAAAGCCAAGCAAGTCATCGAACGTCTCGTACAACTCGAGCTCTTCACCCGAGATGATTCAGGCAAACTCACCCGTTCACAGAAAAGTTTTCGCACGACCGACGATATCGCTGATGTCTCTTTGAAGCGTCATCACGAACAATCGCTCGATCTTGCAAAAGAATCACTGCATAGGGACTCAGTCACTATCAGAGATTTTACGACGCTCACCATGGCGATCGATCCATCCAAACTCAGCACAGCAAAAGAGCTCATCCGCAAACAGCAAGATGAGCTCAGTGATTTGTTGGAGTCAGGTACACGCACGGAAGTGTACCGCCTCTCTGTGCAACTCTTTCCGTTATCTAAACTAGGAGAAGAAAAATGAAGAACATGAATTGGTTAGTATTGATCGCGGGACTGACACTCTCTACTTCTTACGCAGGCGAGAAAGGTGGGAACGGAGGCGTCATGTTCAGCTGTCCAGACCGTGTGAAGCTCGTCGATTTTTGGGAAGCAGAAGATCGCGGTTTTCCGATGAGTCTAGGTACTTATAAAAATGCAGACCTAGAATCACTCGTCAACGAATACGACAGAAGACTCAGGTTTTTCGATCCTGAACTCGCGGATGAGTATCTAACTACAGCTCAAGTAATCCTTTCAGATCTACGACTCTTAGAACAACATCCCTATTCTCAGAAGACTCAACTTGTTCGATTTACCTATGGAGGTAGCCTACCGGAGTCCCTCGATTCTGATGAGATCACTCAACCTCGTGGATGTGAGAAGATCCAAGTAGTCACTCAAAAACAGCCGGATACTGATGGTGAAAAACTTCTCACAATTGATCACGAGAGATGGATGCAACTCGATAATGAGATGCGCGCGTTAACGATTTATCACGAGATCAATGTGAAACGTCAAATTGAACGAATTCGAATAAACCATTGGATCAAAACCAATGAGGGTCACCTCAGAGTAATCCCACCACTCACTTCCACAAGGAATGCGAGATTGTTCAATGCATGGATAGGCTCATCTGTTCTAACAAGCACTAAAACATTAGCAGACTATGGATCAAAAGCATTCGCTTGGGGAATTCAGCACGAGCTCCGGTACTTTAATTCAGGAATATCAAACCAAATGGGCGTCCCATCCATCTACTGCTATTTGGAACGACCTATAGAGGTATTTGCTGATAGTCGGAATAAGATCAAATCAGCTAGTTGTTTGATCAAAACTCCTTCTTACATGAAGAACAGAGTTAGACTGAGTGATGTTTTTATAAAAATGGACTTTCTAGAAAACTGCTCCGAGAAAGACGCGTGTATAACAGCACTTTTTAATCCCTGGAACTACAGTAGATTTGACCCAAATTTCTTTGGGGATCGGCTTCTATCCTTTTGGGAAAAGGATCTTGGCGGAAAATCTAAACGCATCTACTTAGTAGAAATCAAAGATACAAGTTTTCATGTTTACTCAGACTCCCGATTACTCATTAAGAATGCCGTGCGAATGAGAGAAATCAGCATGACGAGCTTGCGACGGACAGATAAAAAAATAGGCTACGCTGATCTCGAATTTACAGCTGATGGCAAAGCCACTGAAACAATTCACGGTAACAGGGAGAATTAAAATGAAGTAAATGAATTTGCTAGTATTAATCGCAGGACTGACACTCTCTACTTCGCACTTGCAGGCGAGAAAGGTGGGAATGGCGGAGAAATCAATGAAGTAAAACTCATTGAACTAGGACTTAAAATCGAACAATTCTTCAAACAAGGGGAAGGAGCAAAACTGTATCCTGAGATTGCAGTGGATCAACTTTCAAAAGTAATTCACAACTCAAGAATTGAAATAACAAATGAGATTTTAGTAAATAAAAATGGAGTAGAAAAATCTGCTCTCCATTTTAAAAATGATGAAAAAAATCTCATTCAGTTTTATGCACCCGATTTTAAATAAATAAATTCTAATTCAGGAGAAGTAACAGTACTACTGCTTCATGAGTATTTAAATTTAATAGGAATAGAACTGACTGATAATGAAAAAATAACTCAAGAAAAGTTACCTAGTTCGATTTATGATTTATCACGAAGAATTTACCCTTATAATAATCTTATTCAAAAAATAATTATAGGACATATCGAAAAACCTGGCTGTTTCAATTTTTATGAAAAAATATTAGCTAGAAATCAAGACAGGAAAATGGGCCTCATTGCTTTCGGATTTATGTCAGCATTTGGTGCAGTAGGTATAACTACATGGGGCGGGAGCGCACTGTTAGCTAATATAGTTTTCGATACAGGAATAGCGTCATTCGTAGGTGGAACAGCTACTCTTTTCTCAAATAAGCATATGTTTAAGTATAAGAAACTTAACTCAAATCCATCGCCAGTAAAAAAACTTTTAATTCTAGGAGCTGCTCAAGAGAAAGAGAGTGTAACACTTGTTAGAACCATTGGCAGAATAAGTATTCTAGGAGAAGGCGAATCAAACTCGATTGCTCACATTGCGCTTGAACTAACACCAGACGCAAAGGAGAGAATGTTTGCTAAGTTCGCTGACTCTGTCAGAAAGAAATGTGACAATCCTGCATTGGATCTGGAAGTGATCCGTCTTGAAGTTAAGCAATTAGATGATCTAAAAGTATTCTGCACAACAGAAGATGGATTGAAGTCTGATAACGAATCTTTACGTGAAATGGCAAATGAAGTTGCTAGAAAGTTATTTGAAAAATGAAATCTCTTATAACAATAACTCTGCAATTAACTATTCTGGCCATGAGCTCAAATGCTTACAGTGGTATCAAATTGTTCTGCAAAAATAATTACAATCTTGATCCACGCGAAAGCGTTTCAATTACTATCTTCGAAAACGACCGTGTTCTTGTAAGTTTCGATGGCGGACTCTACAAGTTCAATGAAGATGATGTCAGTTATTCAAAAAAAATCTATCACATGAGTAACAGATTCCGTGAGTTTAAGCTCATTACAGGATCTTTTAGTTACTCCCATACCGTCCAAACGAGATCATGCGAAGGTGAATTCATCTCAAACGAAGTGAAGATATCAGTTACGTGTATTGATGATCGATAATCAAGATAGCTTCTTAAACTCTTTCCCAAGTGCATCGAACAGATAAATCTGCGACAGGCACGCTTTCTTGAGGTCTGAAATGAGTAAGCTCTCATTCTCGCCATGAGCATTGGTGTACGGATCTTCCACTCCGATGAGGAGCGTAGGCACTCCACCGAGCGCTTTGGCAAACGGCTCTACAAACGGGATCGAGCCACCACAGCCAATCTTAATCACTTTCTTGCCGTAGCCCTTCTCGAGTGCGCGCTCTGCAATCTCGAATGTGTGTTTGTGTTCACCGTAGGGATCCGTCTTCCAACCATCACCCACACCGTTTTCAGTGAGAGTGCATTCTAAACCCCAGATGACCTGAGACTTAAGGTGCTTTTGCAAAGCCTGAGAAATCTTCTCACCACTCATACCAGGAGCCACACGGATCGTAACCCGCGCCCAGGCAGTGTCGTTGATAATATTATTCGGAGTCGCACGTGACGATGCTTGAATCGCAGTCACCGTCAGTGAAGGGAATCTCCAGGTCTGTGCAATGACTGATGGGCCCTCTTTCAATAACTGTGCAGAAGGAATCAAGCCCACTTGCTCACGGAAGTCTTTCTCATTGTAAGGCATCGCTTCGAAGTCTGCGATTTCTTCACGAGACAAAGGTGGAATCATGTCCCTAATCGCAGGAATATTAATTCTTCCCTGAGCGTCTGATAGTGTTGCGAGCATCTTAGCCAGAGCTTGAACAGGATCAGGAATAGGACCACCCCACATGCCTGAGTGCACGGTCTTAGTGAGAGCGCGTACTTCGACATCAATAATGACGAGTCCACGCAGAGCGATCGTGAGCGCAGGTACACCACAATCGAAGTTAGTTGTATCAGTGAGAATCATCACGTCTGCTTGAATTTTTTTCTTATAAGTCTCAAGGAACAAAGGAAGATGATCCGAGCCAGCTTCTTCTTCGCCTTCGATCACGATCTTCACATTCACAGGTAGATCTTCGCCATTCTTCAGAAATGAAGCGATCGATGCTGAGTGAACAATCACTCCCGCCTTATCGTCGGCACTTCCGCGGCCGTAAAGCCTATCTCCGCCTGGGCCAGTTTTCACCGTCGGTTCAAACGGTACAGTCTTCCAATACTCTTCGCGTCCTGGTGGCTGCACATCGTGATGAGCATAGAGGAGTACGGTGGGTCTCTCGGGATCTTGTTTGGATTCCGCATAGACATAAGGAGGAGCGTTGCCCACTTCCAAGATCTCGACATGAGGAAGACCACTCTTCTTCAGAATTTCAGCGGTCATGGCTGCAGAGCGCTTAAGTTCTTCGGGAGGAAACCCAGGGAAACTCACGCTTGGAATTCTCACCAAGTTTTTCAAATCTTCTAAATGTGCTTCCCAGTTTTTTTCAAAATGACTTATCGCATTCATGGTCTTCGCCCCTTTACAGTGTGAGACCTTTTTGCCACAACTAGAAGCCGATGGCCACCACTCCTGCAACCCGAATCAAACTCAATCCTTCCTACTGGAGGCATTCGAGCAATGTTCCCATGAGTGAAGACGTTGTGCCTTCGAGCTTGTTTTTGAAGCACCGCCACTACTTGGTTTTTGACATCGAAACTCAGAAGTTGGTCGATGAAGTCGGCGGCTGGGATCATATCGATAAGCTGGGCGTCTCAGTGGCCTGTGCTTACGATAGCAAATCTCAGGAAATGCTCACCTTCCGTGAGAATGAACTGAAGAACCTTTTCCGCCTCATGGAAGAGCGCCTCGTCATTGGCTACAACATCCGTGGATTCGACCTTCCAGTCTTAGGCGCTTACGGGCTCGAATACAAAGACTTAGATACTTTTGACATCATGTATGATCTGCATGCGATCACTCGCGGACCATTTCTGAAACTCGACTCCGTCGCTCAAGGTACACTCAATGTGGGCAAATCCGCTGACGGTTTACTCGCTGTGCAATGGTGGAAATCTGGCGAGATCGACAAGATCATCGAGTACTGCCTCCAAGACGTCAAAGTGACTAAAGACGTCTTTAACTATGGCCGTGAGAAAGGCTTCGTTAAAATTCAATATTCCGAAGGAAATATCAAACAAGTCCCTGTAAACTGGAGTTAATGATCCAGCCTCTCGAGTTTTTCCCATACGTCGCTCAAGAATTATACGCTGAAAAAACCTCCGTCATCAAATGTGCAGAAAAATACGGTACTCCCCTGTTCATTTATTCTGAGACTGCGATCAAGAAAGCTTACCAAGCTCTCGACAAGTCTCTCGAAGGAATCCCTCACCAGATTTGTTACGCGATGAAGGCCAACAGCAATCTCTCGATTCTGAAGCTCATCAAATCTATGGGTGGAGGAGTGGACACAGTTTCCGGTGGAGAACTCTTCCGTGCGAAGAAAGCAGGAATCAAACCTGATCGCATTGTGTTCTCAGGTGTTGGCAAGAGTGTAAAAGAAATCGAACAGGCGCTGAAGTACTCTCAGAAAGCATCTGTCGCCCTCATCAATGTCGAATCACTAGAAGAGTTAGATGCAATTGCAATTGTTGCGAAGAGACTGAAGAAGACTGCTTCCATTGGATTCCGATTCAATCCAGACGTTGATGCACTCACTCATAAACACATCTCAACTGGAAAAAACGAAAACAAATTCGGAATGACGAAGCCTGAAATCCTTCAAGCGCTCGAGAAATACAAAAAACATCCTAAAATAAAAATCTCAGGCATCAGCATTCATATTGGTAGCCAGCTCACGAATGTCTACCCCCTTCGAAATGCATTTCAAGAATGTGCAGAACTATTCGAGCTTCTCTCTGATTCACTCCCCCAGTCACTGAAGTTCATTGACCTTGGTGGGGGAGTTGGCGTTCAGTACCAAAACGAAACTACTATCCCGATTGATTCTTATGCTGGCATCATCAAGGAAATTTTCAAACGTCCTAAGTTTCAACAGTACAAACCCAAGCTCCTGCTCGAACCTGGACGACTCATCATCGCTAACAGCGGAATCTTGGTTTCTAAAATTCTTTACAGAAAATACCGTGAGGATAAGAATTTCGTCATCGTCGATGCCGGAATGACCGAACTCATTAGACCCGCTCTCTACGAAGCACACCACGGAGTCCTCTCAGTGAAAAAACACCTTGGACCTACACAACCCATCGATCTCGTAGGCCCCATCTGTGAAACAGGGGACTTCTTGGCTCGCGGAGCGAACCTCCCCACAGGAATCGCGCAAGGAGAATATGTCGCCGTTCTCTCAGCAGGAGCTTATGCATCTGCGATGAGCTCTCAATACAACTCTAGACCCAGAGCGGCTGAAATTTTAGTCAGCGGAACCAAAATAAAAGTGATACGAAAACGAGAGACCGAAAGATCATTGATTTTAAACGAGGAGATTAAATGAAAAAGTTCACACTCTTATTAGCACTACTCATCAATACATCGAATGCTCATGCACTCACTGAACTCGGCGTCATTGGCGGAGTCACTACAAACTACAATGCATCCTCTACGATGTTTTTCACCTATGGACTGACAGCTGCAATCGATCTCGGCATCTATTCTATCGGAGTGAAGGCTACAAATATGTCTGGTCCACTCTCCAGCGTTACAGTGAGCAATGTCACCACTAACACTAATACTGGCCAAGTGAACGTACTCGGTCAGTTCAAATTCAAGTTCAGCGGAGCGTTCGTGGGAGCGAATATCGGAATGGGAATTCAGAACGCTTACATCACAGTAGCAGGTCTCAGCACGGGTGGTTCAACTGCCACTTCACTCGTCTATGGACTCACCGCGGGCTACTACATGGGAAGCCATATCCAGTATGGAGTAGAGCTCGACTACAATCTCTCAACCCTAGCAGGCTGGACGAATAATCTCGTTCCTATGGCAGGAATTAAGCTTTCGATTTAGTTTCACTGATTATTTTGCCGCTTGGATTCACAATATAGTGAGTACCACTATAACTAAAATTTTTATCCTTGCCAGATCGATTCACAGTAACGAATGTTGCTTTCGTTTGTTTAGCGCGCTCAATACTTAAATCTCTTAATTGATTTTCCTTATCAGGTCCGTCCACCCAGCAAGCAGGAAGAACTACGACATCCGTCTTTCCCTCATAGAGTTTGAACAATTCAGGAAAGCGGATATCAAAACAAATCGCTAGTCCCACTCTTGAGCCATCCATATCTACAATGACTGTTTCTCTGCCTGGCGAATAGAGATCCTTCTCCGAAGGAGAACCTTGAGTGAAAAGATTGTTCTTCCTGTAACGTGCGATGATCTTGCCACTCGAGTTCCAAACCCAGGTGGTATTAAATGGGCGGTCACTGTTTTCTAAGTTCTTTTCAATTCCTCCAATAATGAGGAAACACTGATGAGAACGAGCGAGCTCTGAGAGTTGCTTGTGGAAGATGGATGTCGAGCAAATGGCATATCGCCCTGGATTCTCAAGTACGAATCCATGAAGTGTGAGCTCAGGGAAAACAAAAACAGCATTTCGAGTAGTAGGCGTATCTTCAATGATGTTTTTAATCTTTTTTACGTTATCGGCTGCATCTCCCCAAGTGGAGTCCATTGAAACTGGAACAAACTTGAGTTTACTCATACGCAGGTCCAATCTTCTGAATCTCTACTTCAAAACGTTTTTGGAATGCGGGACTGAGGACATCTGTACAAACCGCATATCTCATCAGTGGTTCTGTAGCTCCGAAGTGCACTCCCACAATCCCAGTCTTCTCGATGACGAGTCGATTGAAATGCTCAGCTGAATCGATCTTCACGCCAAATGCTTTTGATGGTACTTTCCAGAGAGTGAAGAATCCAGCTTCTGTCTTATGTGCAGGTTTCAAACCGATCTCAATAAATTTTGGAACAATATAACTTAAGCGCCTTTGATATAGATCTCTCAGTTCATGAAGCTTTTGATGAGCTAGCTTTCTATTTTTGAAGAACTCACCGTAAGCGGCCATAACCCCTGGGTTAGGTCCTGAGTCTGTGTTGCCCTTAATCAGAATGAAATCGTCGATGAAATCTTTCGATCCGACAGCTACACCTAATCGTGCACCTGGATCATTGTAAGACTTACTGACTGAATAAAGTTCCATCCACTCAAGACCAGAAACCTCATGAGCAACACTCGCTAGTGAGACATGCGATGGATCACTCGATAGTCCTACATAAGCAGCATCGTTCACGAGTCTAGTCCCATGGTCTGCGCACAGTTTTCCAATTTCAAGCCACTCTTCAAGTGTAGCACCCACAGCTGCGGGATTCCCAGGTCGAATGACATGAACTAAATCGACTTTTGTTTGAGACAAAATATTCTTAAGTTCAGAGATATCGAGTCGCATATTGGACTCAGAGTTGAGCTTCCAACCTAAACGCTTGAGGCCCAAGTATTTCTCTGTCCAAGTACCGATGACATCATAGGCAGGAAGATTTGAAACCACAGTAAACTGAGAGCGCTTATCAAACGCTGCGCACGCAAGTGGAAGAATAGCAGTAGCGGTTTTGATCCCAGCGATGGGTACGGCTTTCGTACCAGGAAGTTGGTTCAGTTCAACTCCCGAATGAAGAGCAACCATTCCTTCAGAGAATTCTCGGATGTTATTGTCCTCTGCATAAGTATGAAACTCATATCCTGAATCACGAGCGAAGCGCGCTTTGAGTTCGAGTATCTCTGCACATGGTACTCCGTCAGGATTACCGAGCGAGAGATTCAGTGGCTCAAGACTTGAGGCTTCTCTATATTCTCTCATAAGAATATAGATTTGCTGAAAGAGGTTGATTCCCTGTGCGGGGATTTTTCTAGTCATAAAATTCTATCTTACCTAGGTTTGTATTCATTCACCAATTGCTCGAGTGAACGATCTGGGGCGGCTAAATAACGATCCAAACTCTCACGTAGCGCCTCATATTCTTTGTCTCGCAATACTTTCATACCATCCAATGCCTGCATCTGGTCGTAAAACTCAATAATATCTTGATATTGAGATACATCAGATGGTTTTTTGAAATCAAGTCCAGCCTGGGTCATGCCTACTTTGAAGTTCATGCCTCTCAAATACTTCTCCAAGAGTCGCTTATCGACCTCAGTGAGAGTGGATAATGGCTTTAAAATCTGTCCAGTTGCTTCACTGACGATCCCTCTATTCACTAAGTCTTTGTAAATCGAGTCGATAGCCTCAAGCTCTAAGAAATCCAAGTCTCGAAGTGGATTTGGCTTTCTGACTTGTCCTGAAAGTGCCTTTTCAAACTCTGCGATCTGTTTATTGTCTGCGTGAGATTCCCACCAAGGTTTGATCGGACGATACTCAACCGGAGAGAATCCTCTGAGCACAGTTTTGAAGTTCTCAGAAGTTCTCGCCACACTCAAATAAAGCGGTCCACTATTGCCCTTATACCACTGATTCCACCAGAGACCCGGCCCTTCAGCTAGATCTCCTAATAGCGAGATCTCCTCATCTGTAAGAGTATTAATAAAATGCTCTCCTTGAGAAATCGAATCATCAGTGATGTTCATTGCGTCTTTGAGCTTTGCTTGGATAGATCGAGCCATTTCTAGCTTCTCATGAATATAAACACGTCTCAGAGCATTCACTCGCTCAATCAGTGCGTCGGCCCCTTGATTGAGATTGAGGTATTTTAGATCTCCGGTATTCCAGAGATTCTTCGCATTCCTAAACCAAACTCTAGGACGTAACCAAAATTTATAAAGATGAGGATTAGAGACGACTTCACCTAAAGTCATCTTCGATGCCTCGTTACGCTTCATAAGGAAGTCGATAGATGCATTTAGCTCAGGTTCTAATGGAGCTACTTTCGCTGGCAATTTGATTTTCAGCGTCTTACGAACTCCTTCCAATATTTCAGAGTAAGTGAAATTTTGATACTTTGGCAAGTATCTGGATATTTTTCCAGCTCTACGGGAGAGATCTTGAGTCACACGATTCATGAGTGATGGCTTACCGAGTGCTTGATCTTCAATTAGCTGAAACGCTTTGACTTGTTCTTTCGAAGTCATGCTCTGCGCGATTCGCTCTTCTATAGTTTTTGGCGTGAGTCCGATCTCTTTTGAAGCCTTAAATGATGTGAAACCTCCCATCATTTTAGCTTGGCTGAGGAACAGGGCTGTAAATAAACCATCTTGAAGAATTGCCTTAGTTGCAGCGCTCTGACTTTCTTTGAGTTGATGCTGCTGACTCATCGTCTCAGCCCATGAGATGATTGTCTTGTCTGTATTCCCAAAATTCTGTGCTGCTACGCTCTGAGCGAACTTCACTTCAATCGGCTTTTCATAAAAATTCACATAAGTTCTTGAAACCATGTTTCCGACCATTGCTCCGTTTAGACCCCAGAACATAGCTCCTGAAGCCATCGACATGAGAATGGTGCCGACTGAGGATTTGATCAAATGAGTGGTGACAGCTGCGAGTGGGCTGAGTGGAAATGTAAAGGCTAGGAAGACTATCGAAGCCCAAAACAAGAAGGTCATCGTAGGCATAAACCACTCTTCTTGTAGATATTGCATAGTAGAGCGAAGCTCTTTTTGCATTCTCAAGTCAATTTCTTCCAACTGTTTGTCTGCACCCATCATCGCTTTTCTCAGAGTGACACTTGCAATGAATATTTTTTTGAATTTTTCGTCTACTTTCCATTTTTTTGGATCAGCCTGACAGAATGTTTCAAATAATCCTTCCCCGTTTCGAGCTGCAGTATCGATAGCTTTTGAAACAAGTTGACGAGCTAAGGATTCATTGTAGTGAATGTCGAATATTCGAAGCGGAGGTGTACCTAGTGGCATATACACAGATGCCATTTGTTCAATGAGCTGAGTATATTGAGGAATCATCCCTTCTGTACCAGGCGCATGCTTCACTCTTCCTGATCTCGTTTTAGTACCTGCATCTTTGCCAGTGCTCAATCCTGGCGAGATTCCGTCGCCTAAATAAGTAGCTGATTCTTCCATGACGAGGGAAACGTCATGATCATACATAGGGATGCCAAGAATCGGCTCAGCAACGACTAATTCTGCCATTCGAGCGTGTGCGTACTGCAAACGATCAAAATCTGTTTTTAAGATTTTACTATCATCGATTTCAATCTCACCCGAGAATCCAAGAGCTTCAATGAGTTTTTCTACCTTCTTCTTAAGAATAGGACCTGGAACAAAGCCTGTAGAGATTTGGTCTCTACGAATAGACCCGTGAAGTCTCGGATCTACTTTTGGTTCTTCTTGTAATTGTTCTTCACTCGGTAAAGCCTTGATCCATTCAGCGATTTTTTTTGTTTTGTCTTCAGTAATTACTTGGGATTCATTCACTTCTTTTTTCTGAGTCTTTTCTGATTTAGACAGCCAGTCAACAATCGCTTTTTTTGCGTCGTCTGTAATAGTCATTGGAGTTGTTTCTACATTCTCACTCACCCAGTTTCCTAATTGAATCCTATAGCCAGGTTTAGCTCGTTCGCGAAGCTTTTCAGTCGCTGATTTGAAAGCACGAGAAATCAAATGTTGAGAAATTTGAGATTCATTCTTCTCAACGAGTGCGCCATACTCATTCACAGCATCTTCTAGCCACATTTTGTATAAATTCGCGAATTCAGAATCTATTCTAAACCATTCTACGACTTCTCTAAAAGGCTCTAGACCTAAGCGTGCTTGAGCTTGCATGAGTACAGCAGGGAATGAATCTACTTGGCCATAGTGAGGAACACGTGATTTCTGATTGAGTAGCCTATGCTCATAAAGAGACTCAGTGGGTAAACCGTTTGAATTGTATTCTTTAACAAACCCACTTCTTAATGCATACATTCTGAGTTCACGATATTCCTTCACCCAAGGAAGAATGGGTTTCACAGCCTCGAAAAGCAATGTTGCCTTTCGATCGAGATTCCCTCTATTGATTCCAGCTTTAACAACATGATTTCTCATTTGCTCGAAAGGTATTTGAGTTACTGCCTTCACAAGAGTCAAATAGTTTTCTTTGAATTGCGCATCGTAAATTTTCTCAGCACTGTGAACGAGATCATCGTAGCTGGTACTTTCTTGTACTAACTTCATATTGATCAGATCAGTAGCAATCTGGGCTGTAGCCGCATCTCTCGCGGATTCATATGAGAAAACTGCAACTCTCTTAGACATTTCTTCAGGTTTAAATCCGTCTGAAGGAAAGTTTGAAGAAATAATAATTTTCTCACCCTCACTCTTCCAGTAAGAAGCAATCGTTTGATTGACTCTCTTGCCCAAGCTTTGGTTTTTATCATCCTTAATTTGGTACTTCACATAACTCAACTCTTCAGAAGGCTTAACATCATAGTCTGCCTGTAACGTTTGTTTCACAAAATCGAATCCAGGAGTTGTTCTCATTAACGTAATGAGAACATCGAGATGTTGCTGATCAGTAGCGAGAAGAGTTTTGCCAACAATCGGTGTGATTTTCTGTTGAGCTTGATTTAGATCGAAAATCAGTTCTTCCTGTTCAGCCCAACCCGTGTAAGCAAGCAATTGAGATGGCTTTTCTGGGTAAGCACTCGAGCTGGTTTTGAAATTCAGATAGCTAGAATTACCGCAGCTATTGACAGGCGTTTCTTTAAACTGCTCCGATCTAAATCGATTGATTACCCAACGATTAAAAAGTGTTTCTCTCAGTGTAATGAACTGTAAGAGTTTTGCATATTCTTGCTCAGATTTGATTCTGAAAACTGATTTTCTGTAACGTTTGAGTAACTCTGTTTCACTTTGTCTAGTAGCTTCAAAGTCATTCGTCAGCGCGAGATCACCTTCTTCGTTTCTAGAGAGCGCGAACATTTCAGCAAGTAATCGATCTGACTGTGGCAATGTAAACCACAAGAACTTAGGATCAGCTGAGTCGTGTCTCGGCGTGAGGTAGGTTCCCATTTGGAAGAGTGAGAGTCCGATCCTACGGGGAATTCTAATATCGAGCAAAGCATGCGCTGGATTATTGAGAACACTGAAGTTCATTTTTGAAATATCGTTTTTTGGATAGTGTGCAGCTTTTGCGTAAAGGTAATACGTCCTAGCCAAGAGATTGATGTATCTCAGTGAGGCTTCGAGAATATTGCGCTCTTCATCTACGTAGTCCATTCCAATGATTTGTGAAACACGCAGAGCTTCTGCTTCGATTTCTCTTTTGAGGGGTTCAATGTGTTTTTTGGCGTGTTCTAGCACTGCTTGACCATTGGAACCCAATCCCTCCGGTGCACGAACGAGCTGTTTTTCGAAGAAAAGCAGGCCTGCTTCGGTTTTTTGGGTATAGTCGATCAGCGCGGGTGGGGAATCAAAACCCAATCCAACAGTGAGTACGAGAGCAATTACTCCAAAGAGGAGCTGATGACTTCGTTTATAGGTGCGCATACCTAAGACATTGATATTGCAGGGATGATGCCAAAATTACTGATTTTATTGAGTTATATTCGATCTGAGACCCCTACCTGAGGTCAAAAACGGCTAAGGTTCGCTAGGCTGTCAAAACGTTGAACAACCTTGGAAAAACATCAATTTAGCCTCAGTTTTTGCCGATAAGATTGTTGAGGAAATCTATGACCACAAGTCGCATCTCTACAGCTCTGATTGCTTCTATGATTCTAGGATCTGCCTGCACTACATCTCAGCCATATGAGGATTACTTAGATTACACAAATGAGAACAGACATCCTGCTAGCGTCGGCAAAAATCTCATCCAAGCTTTCGTAGACTTAATGGAAATCGCACTTAAAAAATCTCACGGTCCTAAAGCTCCTCCGCTCTCAGAAATTGAACGCATCGTTGCCGAAGAAGTAAGTTCACGGATTCCGAATCTGTCTAAGAAGTTCAGTAAAATTGACGAGCTTTATAATGAAATTTCAAAGTCAACCAATCCAGAAACCATCCAGATGGATGCCTTGAGACAGAGCATCTTAAAGATATCTAGAAAACTAGGAGAGTCTGCACATCTAGCTATCGACGAAACGGCTGCTCTCGTAGCTCTCAAACAAGTTCAAATTGAACTCGCGATCAAAGCAGGAGTCTCAGCTCAACGAATCTCTAAACTCCGCACTCGTGCAATGACGAACACACTCGCTCATAAAATCGAAAAAGCAGGTGCTGGCGGATCTGTTCACAGCTTCATTGTCACAGGTGACCTCAATGACCTCATGGTAGTTGCAGATGCAAGTGGCGAATCCGTTGTGGTTGAAGGTGCATCCGTACTCACTAAAGAAGGTGACCTCTCTGCCTATGATCATGTCATTCATTTCAATACAGCCGAAATGTCAATGGATCCAAGTACACGAAAAGAATTCGTCAATTGGCTCAAATCATATGACAACGTCAATCGCACTCAATACGCGCTTCACGTCAATGAAACGATGACTGGTGATCTGTTCACACGCATGAAACTCATTGATGCGTTCAACCAAGGGCAGATGCTGAGTGCTAAACGCGTGGCGATTGTACTCGAAGATGCTCATCGCTATATTGGAAACCCAGAAAAAAGCGGAGCTTTTAATGATCCTGTTTTTGGGATTGTAAAAAAATGGCTCACCAAAAACCCATCCATCAAAGGCAGAGAACTTGGAAAAATCATGCGCCATGAAGCCGATGGTAAGAAAGCTTTTTTTAAGTGTTTCATTCAAACTCCTAAAACAGAGAGGCTTGCAAAAGAGGTTCTAGAGATTGGTGGAGTCGCACGAGTTCATTTTCCGATTGCCTCATATTCTGATCGACTCAGGCATATTTCCTCACTCTTGGACAATCCAGATTACGATGATCTCTTGGACTCCAGTCTCACTCGTGAGGTTTTTGCAGGCAGGACTAGTGGAGTTTCGCTCAAAACGCTTGAAAACATGCTCGAACAAGCCAAAAACTCTGGCCTAAAGATCAACCTTAAACAAGTCTTGGTCATGTTCAAAGAGTCACTCGAAGAGCGTTTCGGAAAAGACATGATTGAAGTCATCATTCCTGAATTCCCTCCAGGGAAGCTTGAAGCGGCTCTAAAAGCCAATCCGCTAGTTGAAGCAGAAATTGATAAGGCACTGAAATATCTCGATCAAACTGGTGAAGGATTAGATCGCTTGGGCTCACGAGGGATTATGTTTACTGGACCTTTCGGAGCTTTCAAAACCACTCTTGCCAGTTTAGTCGCAATGAAAAAAAACACAGTTCTCATCAGAATCAAAACATTAACAAAGGGCTGCCATGGTTGTTCTAATGACCTAGCAGTGCAATACCAAGAAATTGCTTATGAGGCAGAAAACGTTGTTCATTTTATCGACGAAGCTCATAAAATGCCAAAAACAACAGGCGACGCAGGTATCAACCAAGTGATTGGCGATGATGTCTCAGCAACTGCTGCGACTTGGTTTGAAACGATTTCTGAATCACCTATTAAGAAAACGAGATCGATCTTCGTTCTGGCCACATCAGACCCCAATCTCCTCGATGGTGCAATCACGAGAGAAGGACGTATTGGAGTTCACATACCGCTCAACCACCTCGTAGAATTAGGTCCTAGAAAGCTCGCATTAGGCGAATTGTTACAAAAAATGAAAGATGAGCTCGGAGAAGTCGATGTGTCTACGTTCACTGATGCTCAGATTGAAGCCATGCCTACTAAGAATATTTTCGAAATGGAAGAGTTCCTAAACAAGGCTAGTAGTTATAAAAAGGCAGGCCAAAACCTGAGCAAGGCAGATTTTGATCAAGCACTCGATAACATCTCGTTCCCGAGAGGTAACTTCTCTTTAGCCGAAAGAGCCGAAATCAATAAACTTTTCTTCTGCTCTAATCGCGACCTACTGCCAGAGTATGCTAAAGCAATTCCTGCTTATCAATTCGATCAAGCGAAGAATGCATGGCTCAAACAAGGACGCAAACCAGACTTCCTAAAAGTCCCCACATGGGTGACAGGTTACGGTGGGAAAGATGCCAGCAAGAAGTCCGCTGCGAAACTAGCTGCGGATGAAGCTAAAAGCGAAGAGTAATTAAGGATCAAGCTTACTTGCGTTTTTAAACTTTTGATAACGTTGGAAGCGGATCACTTTAACCTTCATGATTCTTTCCATTTTCGTAAATGGCCTCAAAGCCTTCACTACTTCTGTATATCCAGTGGTATCAAGCGCAGACCAGACAACACCAAAATACTTTTCGTCTCTTTGGGCTTTTTGATTTGAAAGAGCGACACTCAATCGATTCTGATCATGATCTAGTCCTTGGAGCACTTCGTTTTCTTCCTTCTTATCTAGCACTGCAGTCTCTCCATGCTGCACTTCTTGTTGAGCAGCGATAGAAAGTGCGTTGGCGTATTGAACTTGGTATTCCATTTGAGGTGGTAGCTCAAAGAAATCTACTCGTGTTCGAGTTGCGATATTGGCAACTCCCATGATGTTGATTGCAATGAGCCCACCTGAGAGCATTCCTTTTAGAACTGGGTAAAACATCCCATCAGAAGCGACCACTAATGTCACTGCTCCTACAGCTAGAAAAGCGTAGAATACATAGAGTACAGTTGTGTTGAGGAAGTCATTAGCTCTTTCAGCACTACTTCTTGTCGTTTTCATCAATTGCTCATCAATCACACGATACTTCTCATGAGACTGAATAAAGGTTTGTCTCACAGGAAGGGTGCTCTGCAAAATGAGCCTGTGTTTTTCATTATTATCAGATTGATCTAATCTCTGAATAGAAATAAGTCTTTCGAGTTTCTCAGTTCCATCTAATCTCGCCTGATCATAAGTCGCCTTCATATCTGCATTGAAGACTTCAGTAAGAAGATTGCTTGAATTCTCTCTCCATGCACGAATGAGTGACATAAACAAATCATCTTCTTCAGGCATTCTAGGGCTGATCGTTGTCCCCGCGTACTGAACTCCGCCATGTTTTCTGATTTCAGTTTGGAACTGGTTATAAGCCATCACTTGACGACTGTGTTCATTCTTCAGTCTTTTCATTGCCAGTTCGTCTTTGCGAAGGACTCTTAAGACTCCGACTTTAGCGAACAGTTCGTCGCGTTTTGCCTCAGCGAATGTAATGTACTCGCTAGGAAGTCTTAAGATGGTATTGATTCTATCTTCTAGATAGAAAATATTCTCAATGACAAGTTGCTTAGCAGGCTTCTTCCATTGAAAGGATGAGTTGTTCTGACCGAACATTGTCCTCACCTTCATCCAGTCTTGCATCCACTTTGACTCGTATTGCGAAAGCACTTCACGAACTCGTCTTTTCCAAGTGTCTTCATTAGCTTGATCGTCTGGGAAGTTCTTCATTTTTTCAAAGAACTCATAAAACCAAACTTGATCTTGCTCTTCTGGAGCAGTTTCCATTTTTTGTAAAGTATTGAAGAAGTAGATCCTAGCATCTTCCGCAGATCTGATTTGAACGAGTTTCCAAGTGCCTTGAACTTTCTGATGATTGCCGCCTGTGAGATCAGTTTTTGAGTTTTTGGTATCTAACAGAATATTCCAAGTCCACGCTGACTGAAGAATAGATTCTTGAATGAACTTCATTTTTTTAGCATGAGATTCTTTTCGTATCGAACTCCAAGCCTCTTTTGCTCTCAGCTTCATCAAATTCAAGATTTCTGGACGTACTGTGTTCTGCCATTCTGTTTTAAACTCATCTAAAAATGATTTATTTTTATTAAACTCTATCTGGCTATCGCCATCAATATAACCTTCCTGATAAAGCCAATCTGTATAAGCTGCTGCTTGAGCATCTCTCAAGGATTCAAAACTGTGATCGAGTACTCTCTGTACTACATCTTCCATTTTCCAAGAATCACCTACCAAGCTCGAAGTCACGATGATGTTCTTACCTTCTTCTTCCCAATATGTTTGATAGTGTTTTTTGAGTGCATTCATTCGGTCTTCTACAACGAGTTGATTGTATTCTACTGAGTTCGTATCTTTCTTCTGAAAATAACCATCGTTTGCTACTAGGAGCTTAAAAAGACCGCTTGAAAAACCAACGGACTGTGTAATCGGATACTTCTTAATGATTTTCTGAAGATCATCATTCAGCGTTTCAAACGCGAACAACCTCATTTCGGAGTTGAGCTCTTGATAAGCTCTCGTCTCTGAGATCTTCTTGCCTTTTAAGTCTGGGTAAGAAAGGAATCTTGGAGTAGGCGTTTGAAGTATTCGTTCTTCTGGAACACTTGAGTAAGCCTGATCAAGAGACCAGCGATTCACAATACTCGAACGAATCGCAGACAACTGAAGAGATGCGAGATAATCTTCGCTATTTTGAGGGTCCATCAGAGCAGCAAACTCAACCAGCTGCTCATCTTGACTGCTTAAAAAAATCTCGACTGTATCTGGGTTTACGTGGCGAACATTATACGGCTTAGCGACCCTGAACATCATCGATGGGTTCTTTGAAATTCGAAGATTTAACTCTTCGAGTTTCTTAAAACTAAAGCTCAGACCATACCCATGACTGGAATGGGCGACTCGTGCATAAGCGAGATACAATCTCACTTGAAGACCGAAGTACCTAAAGAGGATTTGCTCAGCAAAACGCCTCTCGCGAATGATGGAGATGTCTTTTCGGGAGATACTCTCGATATCAAGCTTCGCTGCCATGAGTTTTTCGATCATGGGACGGTAAGCCCAGTTGAGCGCAAGTTCCTCATGACTTCTGATTCCGAAGCTTGAACCTAATGCTCGAGCTTGTTTCTCAAAAAACACAACTTGAGCTTCTGCTTCGTCCAGACTGGTTGGCTGAACCTTCGCCATTTCCGGTTCTGCATACACGACTGCATTCTGAACGAGATTCAGAGTCAGGAAAAAGCATATGAAAAATCCAAAAAAAAGTCGTGAATTCACGCTACTTATGATTGCAAACCGGATGCCTAAATTAGGGTCTCAAGACAGCTTAAAATGACTTTAAACCCTTAAAATTTTGATGAATCGTAAACAGACTTAAAAAATGTCTAAACTTTTGACATAAAAAACGTGACAGGTTCAAAACACCTGTTACCATTTTAAGTATCCAAGGACGGTCGGCTGCCCATGGACGGGTTCTTTTCTACCAGGCAACCATTCAGGAATACTCAATGCGAACACTTTTTTGTGTTGCCGTTTTATCCATACTTCCCTCTTGTTCGTCTCAACAGAAATCCTACTCATCCCAGTCTCTAGAAAAAGTAGTCGTTCTAGGTCTCAATGATTTCCACGGTTCTCTTGAACAACGAACTGAAAAAACCATAGAATTTTCAGGCAAAAAAGCCTCTACTTATCAAGACGGTGGTGCGGCTGTATTCGCTAGTTACGTAAAAATTCTAAAAAAAGTACATGGTTCTAGACTCTTAGTTGTTGATGCCGGTGATGAATGGCAAGGTTCGCTCGATAGTAATCTCGAGCGCGGAGCCACTGTCGTGCAGTTTTTCAACCGTATTGGAGTGAGTGTCGCAGCTATTGGCAATCACGAGTTCGACTTCGGTGTGGAACCTGCTCATCCTCAGTACGGAAACGACTTAAGAGGAGCAATGAAGACGCGGTTCCTTGAGGCTAACTACCCTTATGTAGCCGCCAACATCTACAAAAAAGGCACGAACATCAGAGAAGAGTTCCCAAATACCACTCCGACCAAAATCTTCAAAATAGGCAAACTTAAAGTCGGAGTGATTGGTCTCTCCACCACATTCACACCTGAAACGACTCGTTACGACTCAGTCTCTGACTTAGACTTCAGAAACTTAAGAGACGAGACCCTCGATCAAACCAAACTTTTGAGAGAACAAGGTGCAGACATCGTCATCGTGACTACTCACGCAGGCGTGACTTGTGACCCAGCTCATGGAGAATCGATCTTTGATAATAAGGTAAGACGTAAGAATGACCCAAACGGTGATTGCAAAGACTACGATGAGCTCTACCGATTCCTAAACAACATCCCCAAGGGCACGGTAGATCTCGTAGTGAGCGGTCATACTCATACGATCCTCCATCATTGGATTAACGGAACACCTGTGATTCAAGGAGAAGCATTCAATCACTACTTCAATGTAGTTACCCTCACCTATGACCATGAATCCAAGAGAGTTGTTCCTGAATTAACCGAAATTGAAGGGCCTGTACCCGTCTGCGATAAGGTCTTTAAGAATCTAGGTCATTGTAATGGCAAACTACCTGCTCCGAACGAAGGACGCGGAGCACTCATTCCAGCCCAATTCCATGGTCAAACAATCACTCCTGATCCTGAAATCGAGAAATTCTTAAAACCACTTTTCGAGAAAACTAAATTCGTAAAATCAAAAATCATCGGAGTAGCAGCCCGAACAATCAATCACTCAAGATGGAATGAAAGCGAATTTGGTAACTTCTATACGGATGTCATACGCGCTAAAGTAGGAGCAGATATTGCGATCATGAACTCTGGCGGTATTCGAGATTCAATTGGCGAAGGAATGATTAACTTCGACAAGATCTTCCGCGCACTCCCTTTTGATAACTACATCTCAAGAATCGAGATGACAGGAAAAGAACTCGATCTCTTATTCAGACTTGCTAACAATGGAAGTCATGGCGTGTTTCAGATTTCTGGACTTACAATCAAGATGATTGACCTGAAGAAAGACGCTCCTGCAAATGATCTGAATGGCGATGGCAAGATCGAGTATTGGGAAGTCAATCGTATCCTAGAGATTCGAGACGAGAAGGGTAATCTTCTCGATGACAATAAAATCTATGTCGTCGCTACTGTAGATTATCTAGCCAAAGGTGGGGATAACTTAGGCTGGATCATGAATCAGATTCCAAAAAGCAGAATCAAAATAGATGCAGCAGGAGCCCCGAGAGATGCGCTCGTTGATTACTTTAAGAAACATAGCCCAGTGAATACAAAATCAAAACCGCTCAAAGATCCTAGGAAACCTAGAATTATTCTGATTTAGACTGTGACAGTCTAAATTGCATTTATCGCCCATGACCGATTCAGAAGCTCATCAAAGCATCTCTCCTATTCTGGGAATCTTCGGACACAGGCAAGTAGGGAAAACAACATTTGTGCACCATACGACATCTCATTATTTAACATTTGATTCTATCTCAGAAAAAAGAAACAACCCAGTCAGTTTATTCTTACTGGATCCGTTCGATTCACCAGTCGTAAAGCAATACGTGAATCCCTCACAGGTAGAATGATGTTTTTTGAACTTTATCCATTAACTATTTCTGAACTTGATCAACGGCCATTGCCAGACTTTTTTATTATTGCTCTCTCTACCCATACTTTTCAAAAGGGTATTTTTGAAGACTTGAGTATATCGGAGCTTCGAAAAAGAGTAAAATCAGTTCAACTTTATTTAGAAAAAGGCGGATTACCTGGAATCTGTTTTTTAAGAGAAGAAAGACTAAGACAAGAACGATTGAATGATTTGCATCGACTCATGCTAGATAGAGATTTACGACTAGTTCATAAAACAAAAATCTCTTCAGTATTCATTGGAATCGACTTTTTAATACTTAGAATCCCTATCAATGGTAGTTCGAAAAGATCAGTTGGAGGAATTTTTACTGAGTGATGGAGCTATTGAATCTCATTTAGCACTTAGCTCGTTAATTTACAGAAATTTAAGAGCTCAGTTTCAATATCGATTGGGAGAGATAGTTTCAATTTCATCCTACTGGACTCGCAATAACTCTCGCGTTCCCATTGTGTTGAAAGCAAAGAATCAAGTTCTAGGAATTATTATCATTGAGCGCGAAGAACCTACGCTGTCTCAACGTCGAGCAGCTGGGAGCCTTCTTAAAAACGAGTCCCATTCAAAAGTAGTTTTTCTGTCAACTAAGATCTCAAAAACTGTTGTATTAACGCCTAGAATGATAGTCACTCCATTAAACGCAGTAATATGAAGCTCTTTGGATACTGGAAGATTATAGTGAGAGATTAGTGATTTAGGTGTTAAATAATGAATTCTTCACCTTTAGACGATGCTATAAAACTTTACGGAATTATCGATTTCGAAAATGCCACTAATGAATATTTCAAAGTTCTACTAGAGGCACATTCAATTCGTAAGCGAATGAGCGAAGCAGATCAATCTCTTTCTCTGTTGGTTGATTTTCCCACTTTTTTTAAGATAGAGTCCTGATTTTTTTATTTTTGGAAAAGTACCTGTCGTAGCAACAACCTCCGTGTGCCTATTCTTGCTAGCTCCTTTATGGAGACTTCGCGGCGATAAAATCCCAAATCTTCTGAAGCCGTCTTCTAAATGGAGGTAAAGATCCGAGGTATCTGAAAATTTTGCTCGTATACCTATGTCTCTAAGTGGACATCAAGCGAGCTAAAAATCAATGGTTTTACTTGCAGACGTTGGTCTCGTCTCCATTATAAACCCAGTTACCACTGTAGACCTGTGCCTTAACATAGACTTTTCCAGCTCTCGTTCCTTCCCAGACTGGATCTTCGCTGTAACCTCTGTAGAGCATGTTGTTTTAGCCAGAGCACTATTTGTCCCAACTAATAGCAGAGCTAATAATATTTTTTTCATAAAACTCATTTCCTTCCATTCTTCTATCCAATGTTTAAAACCCAATCCTAGTTTCACAAGCTCCTAGAGTTTAAATACAAAAAAACTACTGATCAATCGACATCTGAAGCACTGCGATTTTTGCCATTGCCTCTGTGAAACCTTGAGCAAGTTCATCGCCAATCACATTATTTGCATGAGGAAATAACCCACTCACAATTGGAGTAATATCAGTCACATCGATGTCTTCACCAGTCACTGATTTGCGAGCGAGAGTCAAGCTGCTCTTAGCAATCCTACCGTCTAAGATTGCATCAGAGATCATATTTGAAATTGTTTTGCCTTTAGTCACATCAAGCAAGTACTTGCTGAACTTAGCCTGACGATCGAGATAGATCGAGTGAATGCGTTTGAAAGTAGATCCATCGTTTATGATTCTCAGTTCATCGCGCTCAGCACGAGTGAGAAGTGAGAATGAAGAAACACCAGTAACTGCTGTATCTAATCCCTCTTTAACTTCCTCAGAAGTAGCTACTCTGCTACCT
Organism: Lysobacteraceae bacterium; assembly: GCA_023657465.1. Taxonomy (GTDB): domain Bacteria; phylum Bdellovibrionota; class UBA1018; order UBA1018; family JAGTJX01; genus JAGTJX01. Next base: position 348,136 of record JAGTJX010000004.1, on the reverse strand, counting down.
TGGAACCCTTCTGGGCCATTGTAGAGGCGAGAATTATAAAGAGTTATGATGTGAGTGTAGAAACAGGGAAGAGTTCCTGGAACTTGATAGCTCAAGTTGTCGTAGGAAAGCTCAGAGCCTAAGGTTGTGAAACCTTTTGCCCAGATTCTGCTCAAGCCGAATAAGAAGTAAGAAGGTACTTTGACAGTCTGGTTGAGCATATTGTTGAACTCAACATTGATCGTCTTTGCTCCACCGTATGGAATATACGGATCGTAAAGTTGGACAATTTCATAATTCACACATGATCTTGTTGTAGTACCGTCATTGTTAGACCTTGTTCTCCAACTAGTACAAACTCTGTCTGTTCCGGCTTTTTGTTCATAAGCGATAGTCGCATTACCTAAAATAAAGTTCTTATAAGCAGGCTCTGCTGCATCAGTAGCATAGACTTTGTAGTCCACTGTCATTTTGTAAACATCTACAGGTCTACGGCCAGTAGTAGGGCTGGTGTTTCTCCAATTCGTTTTGAGCTGATTACTGATGGTGACCATGGAACACAATCCTAGTGGTAACTGAGATGCTGTCGACTGAATGCTTGGTCTGATTCCGTTGAGATCGTTATTACATGCGAATGATCCAACCACTAAAGCCACGACTACTAAATTTTTAAAAATGTTCATTTAATAAGTCCCCTACACTGTTAAACTTCGTCAGTTTTATGACGCGTCCGGACTGATCTTGTCAATTATTTATTTAATAAATATTTAAAAAAATAGCGGTAGAATAGACCCTAAGAGGTCACTACCGATGGGCGCAAGAATTGGCTCTGTTCACGATAAACTCAAAAAAGAATTCGATCAGAATAAGCGAGTCCTTTCGTTCGATGAATACATCGGTCTCATCGCTGAAAATCCATCACGAACCCTAAGAGGCTCAGCAGCCTATCTCCTCGAAATGATGGATCACTTCGGCAAAACCGGTCTCAAGAACGACCGTGGTCTCTACCGATTCAAAATCTTCGATGAACCTGTTGATGGAATCGCTCCAAAAGTCGTAGGACATGAACGTGTTCAGAACGAAATCTACAGAACTCTGAAGAACTTCGTTCGTCAAGGCATCAATAACCAACTCATCCTCCTTCATGGACCCAACGGAAGCGCTAAGAGCACGTTGATCCACGCTCTCATGAATGGAATGGAGAAGTATTCTGAGACTCCGGAAGGTGCATGCTACACCTTCAACTGGGTGTTTCCACTGGAGAGCAACACCAAAGGAAAGATTGGGATCGGAACTCCGTATCCTACTTCCAAAGACTCAGCAGACTCCTATGCCAAGCTCCCCGATGATGAAGTCGCAGCTAGGCTTACTAGCGAACTGAAAGATCATCCATTCCTACTCATTCCTAAGGCCGAACGTCTCACCTTCCTCACCGATCTCTTGGGTCGAGAGAAGGCTACGAAGCTTTGGTCGACCATGCCTCATTACCTCACTCAAGGTGACCTCGATCAACGCTCGAAGATGATCTTCGAAGCGCTTCTAATCTCTAATAGTGGTGACTACAGAAAAGTCTTAAAGCACATCCAAGTCGAGAGATTCTATTATTCTCGCAGATACCGTAAAGGTTTGGTCACGATCGAACCTCAGATGCATGTGGATGCTAGCTTCGGGATGTTGGCCTATAACAAAAACATTTCCTCACTCCCGCCCTCGCTTCAGAGCTTGAACTACTTCACCGTCACAGGCGATCTCGTCGATGGTAACCGTGGAGTGATCGAATACAGTGATCTCCTCAAGCGCCCCATCGATACGTTCAAATATCTCCTCACAGCGTGTGAGACCGGCACTGTGAGCGTAGGCCCTACGATCACTTCACTCGATGCAGTCCTCTTGGGATCTACTAACGAACTTCAATTGGACGCGTTCAAAGAGTTCCCTGACTTCTCCTCATTCAAAGCACGCATCCATCTCATCCGTGTGCCTTATCTCCTCTCTCCACATGAAGAGACTGAGATCTACTCACTCATCCTTCCTCAAGTCGCAGGAGACAAACCCATCACTCCTCACGTCTCATGGACTGCAGGACTCTGGGCAGTGCTCACGAGGTTGAAGAAACCAAACCCTGTGAACTATCCAGGATCACTCAATCAAATCATCTCAAACTTAAGCCCACTCGATAAGGCCAGAATCTATGATGGCGAAGACCTTCCTTACACTTTAGGCGCAGAAGAGAAGAAGCAGTTGAAGAGCCAAGTCGAAAACCTGATGCTAGAATATGGCCACGTCCCTTATTACGAAGGACGAATCGGTGCTTCAGTACGTGAAATCAAAAACATCCTCTACGACGCTGCCAATAGCTCTCAGTTCCCTACACTCTCACCACTTGCGTTCCTTCAAGAGCTAGAGCTTTTCGTCAATACTAAGACATCTGAATACGAATTCTTAAAACAAGAAGTGAAAGACAACTACCACGACGCTCGTGAATTCATTAATGTCGTGACCAAAGAATACATTGAGATCCTCGACCGTGAAGTCAAAGACTCCATTGGAATCTATGAATCCTTCCAATGGGAAGAGTTACTCAAGAAGTACGTGCAGAATATTTCGACAGTCCTTAAGAAAGAAAAAATTAAAAACTCAGTCACAGGTCGACATGAAGATCCTGATTCCTCTCAGATCCTAGAAGTTGAAACGATCTTAGGATCTCCGCTAAAAGACCCAGAGCTTGAAGAATTTAGGAAAAACGTCATCTCTCAAGTCGGCGCATGGTCACTCGATCATCCGAATGAAAGTGTGAATTACAAAGAAGTATTCCCAGAGTATTGGAAGAAGATCGAGAAGCATTACTTCGAAGCTCAGAAGGGTGAGATCACCAAGATGGCTCAGGCTCTGAATACTTATGAACTAGAGACGGGTGGCTCGATTACTGAGGCTGGGAAGCTCGCAAAACATACCGTAGATAAGATGAAATCGAAGTACGGTTATACTGACGAAGCCGCCAAAGAAGTCATCGCTTTTTTGGTGAAGAAGCGATATTAACTCGCCTTGTAAATGAACGTTTCTCATCGCTTAAGCGAAAATCAATATCTCGTTACTTATAACGTGGGCTCGGGCGAATCGGGTTCCAGAATTGATAACTTCTTGAAGAGCAGGTACCACCGCAGATCTCGCGAACAAATCAAACGAGCCTTAGACTCAGGCGCTATCAGCATCATCCGCACTTCATCACAAGTGGGAAAAATCAAACCTTCAAGCACAGTGATGTTGGGTGATCAAGTTCACGTCATGACAGAAAGAAAAGAAGAACCTGAAGTAAACTTCAATTACAAAATCTTATTTGAAGACGAAACACTCTTCATCGTTGAGAAGCCATCTAATCTTCCTGTTCACCCAGCGGGAAAATATTTTTTTAACACACTGACCACACACCTCAAGACCCAAGGATTCAAAACACCACTCAATGATGACGTTGATTTCTATCTCGCGCACCGAATCGACAAGGAAACTTCTGGCGTGCTCGTTCTTTCTAAGGACAAGGAAGTCAGTCAGAAACTAGCTGCGCAATTCGCAGACCGTACGACAGAGAAGACTTATCTCGCGATCACTCACGGACGCATTGAGAAAGACGAGTTCTCAGTCGATGTACCGATTGGCCGTGACCCGAATGCACCCGTGACTCTCAAAATGGCGCCACTTGCACTTGAAGCTGGTGGACAGACTGCCGCGACCAAATTCAAAGTGATTGAACGACGCGGAAACTTCACGCTTGTCGAGTGCTATCCCAAAACCGGACGACAACATCAAATCCGTGTGCACCTCGACCATGTAGGGCATCCGATCGTAGGTGATAAACTTTATGGAATAGAAGTAGATACAGCGCTCACTCTTTTCGAGCGTCGCATGCCTAGTGCATCCCAGAACACACTGACTAGCATGCAATTTCAGACTGCAATGGAGATATCTCCTGAAGTCATGGAGAAGCTCATTTTGCCTCGCCATGCTCTGCATGCAGCTGGAATCAAATTCTCTCATCCGATCACAGGCAAAAGAGTAGAGTTCCGCTCAGGTTTGCCTGAAGACTTGCAAGCGTTCTTTGATACGATTACAATTTAATCATGCTCAAGAAAATGCTCCAAAGTCTCTCGTTCGCCTTTTCAGGTGGAGTATTCGGTGCGCTCCTCATGTGCTTACTCATGTGGACTCTCGGAGATAAGGGAATTCCTCAGAGCGTCGGAGTGAACATGGTTCCTCACCTCTCACTCAATTGGCTTTATCCGCAACTCATTTGGGGCGGATGCTTGGGAGTTTTGTTTTTGTTTCCTTGGTTCGGCGGCACTCTCGCCAAACAAATCGTCATCATCACTTTGATTCCTACTGCGCTTCAACTTTTCTGGTTTCTCCCTGAAGCAGGGCATGGGTACGTCGGAGTGAATCTTGGAGCACTCACTCCAATCTTCGTGCTCGGCTATTCACTGACTTGGTCTATTGGGGCTGGGGTCTGGCTTAAGGTTTGTCGTTAAGCGAATCATTCCACTCATAGAACTCAGTGACAATTCTTTGATCTTGCATTTCCATTTGTTCTTTAGGAGATCGAGCTAGAAGTTTTGCAAGATAGGTCTTCAACATCATATAAGACTCTTCAAAGTCCTTGTTGTAGCGTTTCAAATACTTTGAAATTTTGAATCGCTTCTTATCTCCGTCGTAACTTGCTCTGAGCGGATCCTTCATGAATCTCTTCTCAGCATCATCAAGCTGCACATGGATATGCGAACCTAAATAAGGCTCGGGATTGAGATCTGGTCCATCTACTGATCCTTCGCAAAGCGCGAAGAGGATCTTGGGGTTTTTGAATTCGTATCTTAAGATATCGTTTCTGATTCCATCGAGTGACTGAGGCTTACCTAAGAGAGTGAAGAACTTATCCTTCAGTGGTGAAGAGAACCAAGCTTTTGGGTCTAAAGCTTTCTTCATCGGATAGTGATCGACCACTGCTTGAATCATGAACACATTAAACGCATTGATGTAGAACGCAGTCTTCTCATCGATCGACATTCGTGAATAGATGACATCGGTTACATCACTCAGTGATTGAGTAGCTGCTCTTAGCTGCTCAGGGTTACTTTTGATCTCAGAGTATTTTACTTGAGTGTGATGTTCTTTAGTCACGACGACGAATTGTTTGTAGAGTCTTGCAACGTGAGTGAAGTTGGGGTCGTAGTTTAAGGCTTCAGTTGGCTTTAGCGGGTTCTTAGCGAACGAGGTAAGTGCAAAGAACAGTACTAACATTTGATGAGTCGCTCAGCCATCTCGGTGAACCCAGCTCCACTTTCACTACTCGTGATCCATCTCGGCGGATACTTCAGCTTCGAGAGATAGGGTTTAAGATTCGCTACTCCCACCGTGTTAGGGAATTTCTCAAACAGTGGCTCATCATTGGGTGAATCACCAATATAGATCCACTCTGAGATCTTGGGTACACTCCCCTTCACTCCTGGTGCGCCTTTATTTAGCCAGTGAGTCATCCCGCTAAACTTATTGTATTCACCGAACCATACATTCACATGGACACTGGAGAGCTTCGCATGCGCTCCCGCCTTCTCGCAGAGAGTGAGGAGAGCTTCTACATCTTTGTCTTTCCAAGGTGCTACGTCTTCACAGATATCTATTGCGAGATCAAACTCACGATAAGACTGATCCGAAGCCCACTTGGCTTTGGGGAATTTTTTTAATATTTTTGATTCGAGTGATTTTAATTTTTTCTTGGCGCTCATGGCTATCACTCCACGACCCATCGGAGTATTGAGTCTCCTTCTCACCCCACCATCCATGAAGAAAGTGAAAGCCCCGTTCTCACCCACGACTGCGTCGACTGGCCAAAACCTAGCAATGTGATCACACCATCCTGCGGGACGACCGGTGATGGGCACAATGACGAACCCAGCTGATTTTAATTTCCAGAGAGCTGAGTACGCTTGATCCGTGATCTTGCCTCGTGACGAGAACGTATCATCGATATCCAAGCACACCCCTCGGATTGATTTTAATACTTGAGAAGAAGCTTGGCTTAAGTTCAGAGGCTTACTCATGGATAGATCATGACGCCTGTCGACATGTAGGTCTCACTTGCAGTGATCCCTAATCCTAATTCAATCGTGTATCTGAAACGCTCAGAGAGCTTGAACCCAGAGCCAAACACAAACTGTGAGACAGCGGCGTATGCGGCGTTATCCGCAAAAACAATTCCAATCGGAATTGCCATAAAAGGAGTGAAGTCAGAATCCCTGCCCGAGATCGTCTTCTGAAGATACGGAGTGATAAGCGTGTCTACTCGCGCACCCGTAGAGACTCGTGAGTAGAGTGCTGTCACTGCCATTCCGATTCCAGGCTGTCCTTCGACATCAGGGAAGAAATCGAATGTCATGACGCCACCGACTCTGAATAATCTCGGACCTACACCGTTACCTAAAATCAAATGCGCATTGGTCATCTCACCTAAGCCGTATTGAAACCTTGCATTGATTCCGATCCCTGCTCCGTTTGTCATCAAAAGTTCAGGCTCAACTCCAACTCCTAACTGACCGCTAGGAATGTACTTAGGAATATTGAATACACCTGCGTGTGCTGAAGTGAGACTAGTGAATGTGAAAAACAGTGCGGCTACAGCGATTCGCGTCATCATCGCTGGAGTTTCTCAAGAATTGGCCGAAGGTTCAATAGAATCTTAGTGCACTTGAAGCACTGCGAAGTCTTTGCCTTGCATCACAATAATTTCCTGCGTGCTTTTTTTGATCAGAATCATCACAGAGGCTAAGCCTGCTGCAGATGGCCCCATGTTTTTAAGTGAAGCCAGTAGGTTATTCAGTGCGCGGCCTTCAAGAACTTCAAGTAATCTCTTCTCCTTCGAAGCTTGAGCCAGAGTTTTTTTCTGCAAATCTGTCAATTCTACTATTTTCTGAGTTTCCTCGAGCTCATAAATCTGATGATTGAGTGCATAGGTTCTAGCCTTGACGTACTCTGCACTATATTTATTATATCCATATTTTTTTAGTAGCTCTGTTTGCCTGCGAACAGCTAGCGTCTCATCGATAGCAAATTGCCCTAATCCTGTTTCGCTATGAAGTTTAAACATCTCACCGATGACGGGATGTTCTTCACGAAGACGTAGATAAGGTTCTGCTGAATTATTTGCTTCAAACATCGCTAGATGAAAATCTACCTTCAGTCTAGGCATACGAAGATCATCTCTGATTTGATCTAAAAGTGCGTTCATTCCTCTTTTGAATTTAAAATGTTGAAACTCATGTTGAAATGTTGACCAAGTAGAGTTGGGCTTAAGAGCGATGACATTATTAAATCCCCAGTGATATGCTCCTATTCGAGAAGTGGGAAGAGATGAATCAACAACGACCTTGTAGCCGTGTCTTTCAAGCTCATCAATCGTCTGAGCCATTTCAGGATGCAAGAAAGCAAGTTGCTGTGGAGATGCTGCTCCTGGTGTTGGCAAATCACTCGCTCTCACTTGATAGAGAGCAGTAGATCTCCTGAGATCCAAGACCTCCTCATGTAAGGCATGATCACCCAAATACTTCTTATTCATCTGATCTCTGCTGTATCTTAAGTCAGCACTGAGTTTTGACTCTGTTTTTGCCTGTACCCTCGGTAGCTCTGTGTACTTAATTCCAAGGTTATTCATTTGTTCGATTGTTTCCAGATCCGCTTTTTTTGTTTTTTCAATCCCTAGGCCTGGATAAGGATCTTCTTTCATCAAACGAATATCATTGCCGATTGGCTGCATACTTTCTGGTGACTTTTCGAAGACATCCTTAAGCATTTTTCGCTGATGTTCAATTTGCCGTAACTGAGTTTCATCAAGCAAATCACCAACAAGTTTACGAAGATTTTCAGGAGTCAAATCTTGAAAGGCCTTTTGTATTTTTGGATTACTAACCCAAGCTTCTTTTTCTCCCTTTAGAAATTCAAATCCACCCGTATTAGGATTACCATTATTCAACGATAAAAGTTTTCCATCTACTGTTTGTAAATAGCTTTTTGAATCTCTCCCTGTTAATCCAAAAATATATTCAAAAAATCTAATTTCTTGATCATTGATCCCAGCTATTCTTGTTGAAACAACTGCATTCTCGGGAATAGATTGAATAGTATAGATACTACTCTCCAAAGAACGCCGAGCTGTAAGTGGTACAACATTAAGATTAATTGCATCGCTTACTTTGTAAACAGCTAGTTCATATTTTGAACTCTGTAAATACATTGCATCTTTTTTCAAAAATACCTTATTGCCGTTAGGCAGAGTTGAAGTTCCGTTTTTCACAACGCCAGATATTGGTTTTGATTCAATTAGAACTCCTAAACGTTCAGTCTCTAACTCGCTCAGGGTTTTAACAGTTTGAGATGAAGCCGTTAACCTACCTTTTTCTCTAATATTATTTAGTGATACCTTTACATAATCCACTCTTTTGATGACTTCATTTACTTCAGATTCTGAAAGCAAATCCTTCATTGATTTTCTAAACGCAACCTCATCCCAATTTTTAAGCGCGCGAGACACGTTGATATCTGCGCTCCAGTAATTAAAGAATTTGTCGCTAAAATCAGGAACCCCTGGTTTAAACATTTTTTCAAACTCACCGTGATCTAAACTCCACTGAAGTTCATGAGGACCGTTTAAGACATTCTTGACATGTCTATCGGCATTGTTTGAAATAAAATCTAAAAAGCTAATTCTCTTATCCAAAAACATATCATCAACTGTATGACCATTAATCGACGCTACATTTTCATCAGTGTAGTGCGTTCCATTCTGAACAAAATATTGCATGGCTCCTTTTTTTCCATCGACAACTCTTTCAACAGTTTTTGGTGCCACTCCAAACTCAAAGAACTCGTCCATTTTTGAATAAGCAACTTCATATCGTGTTAAGTTCTCTGAATTTTCTGGTTTAAAAAAGCCTCGCATTTTATTCTCAAAGACAATATCGTATCGTTCGTGATGACCATCCTCTTCTCCTAGCCGTCTTTTTTTAGAAATAATTTTTTCATTTTTTAGTTTCTTTTCAGTTTCATCAATTAATTTTACGTAAGACTCTTTGTCACCTCGGCTCAATGCCAGCCTTGCAGCTTCTTGAAGTTTGTTTTCCTCTACTAGTTTACGCTCAATAGGGAGTAATGATGATTGAACGCTTTCATCTATAGTGAACGATTCAGTCAACTTACCTTTTGCTTCGACTACTTTTTCCTTGAGTGCTTTCACACGCTTCATCACTGACGCAGTTTCTTCTGGAGTGAGCCTTTGGCTCAAAGTTGCTTCAAACTTTGAGAGATCAAGCTCACGGAGTGCTTTGCTCACTTCTTGGTTTTTCAAAATTCCAGGGATGTCATCTGCAAAAAACTCACGTCCGCCAGGTTTTCCTTTAAAATAAAGCATTTCATGTTCAATTCCTAATTGACCGCCGTTTTCTTTAATGAGGATATTATGGGGACCAGCATCTGCATTCTGAAAGAGATAGTCGAGCAGCGCAATCCTGTCGTCTTTTGCTGATTTTCCTCTGTTGATGAGCTTCTTGTATTCGAGTGGACTGTATTCACTCACACCTTCGACCCAGTACTGCATCGAACCACGAGTACCTTTAATCGTTCTCTCTACTTTTTTGGGGATGACACCGAAGCCCAGTAATTCATCTACTTCTGACACAACGAGCTCGTAACGAGTAGGGTTATCTAAAGCATCTGGCTTAAATATACCTTTGATCCCGGACTCGAGTTCGACTTGATAACTCGTCGTTGACCTCTTAGCTTTTCCAGTAAGAAGCTCGATAGATTTTACTTTTTCAGTGGCAAGACGTTCTTTGACTTCTGAGTCTAGTTTTTTAAACTCAACTAGATCTCCTTTCTCTTTTGCACTCCAAGCTGCTTCTTGTAACTTTGTTTCTTGAGTAACTACTTTTGATTCTGGGACTGCAGCCTTTACTTCTTTTGTAGCAATCGTTTTTTCTGCAAGAGTCTTCTCAAGCGTTTGGTTCACGGCTCTGAAACCCTTGCCAGACTTAAGTAACGGAGCTGCAAGTGAAGCTACGTCAGCTGCACTCAGTCCTAGGTTGAGAATCGCACTCACACGCAAGCTCTCAAACCTCGACCACTCTTCTTGTGAGACTCGGTAGAGATGAAGATCGTTTCCAGATGCAAACGCAGCTGCTCTCAGAAGCTCTGAGTCTTCCTTCACCACTGATGACATGTAAGCATCATGAAGACCCACTCCCACATTGATACCTACTCCTGTCACTAATGCTGACATCGAGAGCGATGCTCCCATCACTGTCGCACCTGCAGGAGCAAACACTCCCGTAAACATGAGCCCAGTACCTACGACGACTGATCCCCAAATCTTAATTTCATCCAATGTCTCATCAAACTCATCGTCTTTCTGAATTTTCTGGATCACCTGACAAATAGCACTCGCCTGATCTGATTGTTCATAGAGAGCTTCACCGATTGCTCGAGGAGCAAGCTTGGTCAGCATTTCTATGTCATCGTCGATTTCTGTTTTGACTAAATCTTTCATATGAAGATCTTTCTTGAGCATGGCCAAGAACTTCTTCACATTTGATTCAGCTTCAGCATAAGCACTCTTCATCACAGAGATATTATGAGCCTGATCAGCTTTGAGCTTATGGTCTACTTTGAGGCACTTGAGCTTCACATGTGCGAGTTCCCCCCCAGAGAGATCCGTCATCGCGTGAGTGAGAATGAGTAGCGCCTCTTGACCCGATTGAACTGTATTTCGTAGCGCTTCGATCTGTTTCTTCATATGAACATTAATATCATTCCGTCCTTGCCCAATTGGACTGATATAAGCAGCTGCTGAAGACCTGATGGAAACAGGATAAAAATCATAATTATTCTTCCTAAGAAGAGTACAAACATTTTCTGTCTGCGCAAGTAGCGACTGAGGCTTGATGGCTCCAGATTTTTGATCTGTCATTACGGATTTTGTTACATGACCACTGATCAGTCTCGTATCTAAGACTTTACAATTTCTGCAATTTTCTTTTACGATGACTGAGACTCGGTTCTGAATTTGATCCGAAGTCCACCTCACTTCTGATTCGCCTATCTCTAGCACGATGAGATTCTTCACTGCATTGGTCACTGCTCGATGGTATATGCGTTTTCTGAAGAGGTCCTTCTCGACAAGCTCTGGATTAATCCCGTTCACTTGTTTGATCGTGCGATTGAGATCCCAGAGATTCTTGTTCCCTGGTTCGTAGGGTTCTTGTTGACCTTCCTTGCAGGGATTGTATCCACTTGAACCCTCAGCAATACTCTGTGAGAGGTTTCGATTGCTCTTGCACTTCTCTAGAGTCAAGAAAACTTCAAGTTGCTCAATTTCAAACTGAGCTTGGGCAATATCTGTTTTTGAGTATTTCTGAGCTTGTCTGAAACTCAACCTCGATAACTTCTCGTAAGACTCTCTGAGAGTTTTTAAGCCCTCTTGTCTTTGTGAAGGGGAAATGTTTTTGGAGCGGAGTGCGCGAGCCAACTCCACTATCGCATTCGGTGATAAGTCTGCGGCGTGAACGAGGTTTCCCCCACAGAACACAAGAGTACAAAGTAGTGCAAAAAGAACACGGTAGTTCACGAATGCTTTTCGGTAATTTTGGATGAGAAAAGAAGCGCGAACTTTACAGAAGCGTCAAATTCGTGACGTAATATGCTAGCTAAAACATTCGAATCTTACACTTTTGTAAGATTCAAAGACTTCTTCTGTCCTTGTCGTACTAAGAACATCAATGTAGCGAGAATATAAGTAGCCATAAGGGTAAGTCCTAGAGCTGCTTGCGCCTCGAAGTACCGAGTGAGAATTCCTCCACCGAGCACACAGAATATGACGAGCCTGATGCATTCCACTGCACCTACCCACTTACTGGATTCAAGAATACCGCTCCATACAGTGACGGATAACCAAAGCCAAGCGAAGATACTGATCTTCTCCCAGACGTGAATCGGAGAGTGGTTACTGATGACAAGAAACATGATCGCTAAGCATGAGACCAGTTGGAATAACAAGTAAGGTGTAGAACCAGGCAGAGCCTCAGTTTTGTATTTCACTTGGGACTTGGCGTCTTTCATAGGTTTCTTCTCATAAGGTGGCAAATTTCTTGGCCTCCAACCTGGCGGCTTGATCCAGATCAAGATTTTGTCTATGAAGTGAGTCGCAGCTTTCATGTCTCTCCAAAGAACGATGAACCAATGGAAGTTGAGGTACGTTGGATCCCAACTCTCAGGATGAATGGTGACCCCATAATAAGGTTCTTCTGTTTGGTCAGAGTATGTACCGAAGAGCTTGTCCCAGATGATGAACGTTCCACTCAAGTTCTTATCCCAATAGATCGGATTGGCAGCATGGTGAACTTGATGATGATAAGCGGTATTGAGCCATGAATCGATCCAGCTCGGAAGTTTCGGAATCACGCGAGTGTGTGGAATGAGCTGAATAAAAAGATTAAGAGCAATCAGCGGAATGATCATATCCGCTGGAAATCCAATGATAGCCAAGGGCCAGTAGAAGAGAAACGAAGCTGCGCGCTGAGTGAGACTTGCGCGTAATCCTACAGCGTAATTTAGCTCTTCTGCTGAGTGGTGAGGCACATGTATCGCCCAGAACAAATTGATTTTGTGACCCGCTCTATGGAACCAGTAAAACAGAAAATCTCCACCTAAGTAGCAGAGAATAAAAGCGAGCGCTGATTTCTCAATTTTGAAGATGCCATAGTGTTCTTGAATCCAGCCGTAAGATATGACGACGCCTACAGCTACACCGACGTTCATACATTGGGCCATGATCATAGTCCCCACACCAATGAGTGAATCCTGGAAACTATAATATCCATTCTGCTTCACCATGCAGTAGATGAACTCACCAATAATCATGGCAAAAACGATAGGGGCTACAAGTGCGTAAACATTAATAACATCCATGTAATTAATCTAATCAGGAGGGTTTCTCATTGTCAAAACTAGAGGAATATGGAAAACATTCTTTTATGAACCGAGTTCAGTCTTCCAATAGATGTTTAGTGACTGGCGCATCCTCTGGCATAGGAGCTGCTACAGCGATTGAGTTAGGCAGACAAGGCTACAAACTCTGCCTCGTCGCGAGACGAAAAGACCGATTAGAAGAAGTGAGATTGAAGGCTCTTGAAGCCGGTAGTCCAGAAGTCGAAGTCCTAGCGCTCGATCTTCTCGACGAAAAATCTACGCCAATCTTAAACGAGCAAGCTGAACGAACCGACGTCCTCATCAATAATGCAGGCATCGGAACCTTGGCTCATGCACTGGATACACCGATTGAAACTCATCTGAAAACAGTCACCTTAAATGCTGTTCGAGTCATGGAACATAGTCATTATTTCGCACTCAAGATGCGTGAACGCGGATATGGTCTTGTGATCAATATTTCCTCTTTAGCTGCTTTTCAATCTATCCCCTACTTGGCAAGCTATTCAGCCTCCAAGGCATTCGTCGTTCAATGGGGAGAGAGTCTGGACTCAGAACTCGCAGGCACTGGTGTACGCATCGTTTCCTTCTGCCCGGGTGGCACATGGACTGAGTTTATGGACACAGCGGGATACTCAGCCGCAGAAGTGAAAAAGATCAGCCGCTGGATGCAGTCTTCAGAAGAAGTCGCTCTTGAGATCGTCAAATGTATTAAAAACCCACGCGCGGTCGTCATCCCAGGAGCTACAAACCAACTGACATACGCTCTACAAAAAATGCTCCCTAGATCCTGGTTAACGCGCTCAGGCAAAAAAATATATTCAAACCTCATGAGAAAGTGATACAGGATTGACCGAAGCATATGGAAACTGAACAACCACAAAAAATTGTTTCAAAAACCGTCGCCAGGAAAAACCGCGAACGACAAGAACGCAAAGACCGCATCTTAGAAACCACACGAAAACTTTTCTCAGATCGCGGAGTTTCAGACCTCACAATGCAAGACATCGCAGATGCAAATGAATATTCTATTGGTTCACTCTATCTCTACTTCAGAAGTAAGGACGATATCTATGCCGCTCTCGCAATTGAAGGTTCACGCATGATCGATGAGAGCTTAAAGCAACTCGAGAATGATTCATCTCCAATCTCAAAAGAAAAGCTCGCAGACTTTTTCGTTACTACGATTCAAACTCTCAAAGACTATGGCGTGTACTTCGATCTCCTGAACTCACTCGTACATGGATCTAGAAAAGTCGAAGTATCTGAATCCAACATCAACGATCTCCTTGAAGCGACCGCTTCTTCGATCTGCTCTGCAGAAAAACTTTTGATCAGAGTCAATCCCGAACTGAGAGACGATCCAGACACACTCACTAACAAAGTACTTCTCGTATGGGCACAAATGCTTGGACTCGCACGTGTTTTCGGGACTCAACGCTCAACCCTCTTCCCTGGAATCTCGATTCACTCACTTTCAACAACGTTTATTGAACAAACATTTTACGCTGAATCACATTCAGCACACTGAATGACCGCTCACCCAAGTGAGTTGACGTTCAAAGAATTCGTAACACACCTTGTTCATCACTCTAGAAGAGGCGTTTTCACATTGCTAAGATGTGCAGATGAACACAATTGAAAAACGTTGCGCTGAATTCAAGGAAGCTAAACTTCTCCAGAAATATTCTCTCTATCCCTTCTTCCCACCAATGACTGGATCCGAAGGACGCAAAGTCACTTACGGAAATCGCTCGATGGTGATGCTTGGCTCAAACAACTATCTTGGTCTTACTCACGATCCAAGAGTTCAGAACGCTGCACTCCTTGCGATCTCTAAGTACGGTACAGGCTGTACTGGATCTAGATTCTTAAACGGCAACACGGATCTTCACGAAGAACTCGAAGAACGTTTTGCAAAATTCTTCAAAAAAGAATCAGCATTAGTCATGACTACTGGATTCCTCACGAACTACACTTCGATCGGAACTCTCGTTGAAGCTGGCGATTACATTCTTTCAGATTCTGAGAATCACGCTTCCATCATCGCAGGATGCAAGAACTCTTCAGCAGAGACGATTGTGTTTAGACATAACGACATGACTGATCTTGATGAGAAGCTAGCTCAGCTTCCTCAAGACGCTGTGAAACTCATCATCGTCGATGGCGTTTTCAGTATGACTGGAGAACTCGCCAACCTTCCTGAGATTGTGAGATTGAAGAAGGAGTACACAAATACACTCATCATGGTTGACGATGCTCATGGCTTAGGCGCAATCGGTGCTAACGGTCGCGGCACTGCTGAGCATTTCGGATTAGAGAATGATATTGACCTCATCACTGCTACGTTTTCTAAGTCAATGGCATCTCTGGGTGGCGTGATTGCAGGATCAAGCGAGATCCTTCATTATCTGAAACACAAGTGCCGAGGTTTTATTTTCTCAGCAGCTCTGCCCGCCGCTTCGGCAGCTGCTGTTCTTGCAGCACTTGACATTATTGAGAGCGACAACACCATCTTCTCCAAACTCAGTGAGAATATTCAGTTCTTAAAAGCTGGCTACAAGCAATTAGGCCTTCCCGTTCTTGAGAGCGGATCACCGATTCTCTCGATTTGGATTGGCGATGAGATGAAGTCCCTGAAGACTGTAGAAGCATTGAAACAACAAGGCGTGTTCTGCACACCTGTCATGTTCCCAGCTGTTCCATTTGGAAACGCTCTGATTCGTACAAGCGTTATGGCATCACATTCTAGGGAAGACTTAAGTTTTGCATTAGGTGCATTTGAAAAAGTATTTGAAATGCTTCAAATTAAGGTTTCTATACCGTCAGCCTCTGGCTTACACGCTAGGTCAAACGGATATGGATTTGAAAACGCCGTAAACTAATAATATAAATAAAGCACATGGCGCGCATTCAAGTCGTTGAGATCCAAAGTCCTGCCAAATCCAAGGAATTCATTGGGTTTCCTTGGACTGTATATCCTGATAATTCTGCATGGGTTCCGCCGATTCGCAAGCAAGTTCAAGACATGCTCAACACTGACAAACACCCCTTCTATAAGACCAACGAGATCAAAGCATGGATGGCAAAAGACGCGAACGGCAAACCTCTTGCTAGACTGGCTGCTATTTTCCCCAAAGAAGGAAAAGGATTCGCTAAGTTTTGATTCTACGAAGCAGTAGATGATGTGGAAGCATCAGAGAAAATTTTTGAAGTGGCGTTCGCAGAAACGAAGAGACGTGGGTTTGACAAAATCGAAGGGCCACTCAATCCTAGCACCAACTACGAGTGCGCACTCTTAGTCGATGGATTCGAATCAAGCCCCACTGTACTCATGCCCTATAATCCACCCTATTATGCTTCACACCTTGAACACGCTGGATTTAAGAAGGCAAAAGATTTACTCGCATTCGAAATCAGATACGATTCAAACTTTAATCAGAAACTTTTCCGCAGAACAGAGAGATCTCAAAACAATCCTGACATCAAAATCCGTACAGTCGATCTGTCGAGATTCGATGACGAGCTGAAAATCATTCTCGATATTTATAATGATGCTTGGGAAGACAATTGGGGATTCGAACGCATCACAGCTGATGAGGTGAAACTTCTCGCAAAAGAATTAAAACCCATGATCGATCCCGAGCTCGTGCTCATCGCTGAGGTGAAGGGTCAACCTGCAGGTTTCACCCTCGCAGTTCCAGATTATAATCCTGCAATCAAGACATTGAAGAACGGAAAACTCACTCCACTCAATATCCTAAAACTTCTTTGGAACCTAAAAGGCCCCGGTAAGAAGAAGCACATCAACAGCATTCGGATCATTACTCTGGGTGTGAAGAAGGACTTCAGAGACTATCCGCTTGCAGCACCTATGTACGTTCATCTCTACAAACGGGGACCTGCCAAAGGCTACATGCGCGGAGAAGCTTCTTGGATTCTAGAGGATAATGGTCCGATGGTTGCTGGCTTAAGGCTCATGGGCGCTTCACAAACGAAACGTTACCGTCTATACGAGAAGAAACTCTAATCACACTGAATTCAGTGATCCTTCAACTGATGAAGACGAATAAAAAGAAGTGGATTAAATGGAAATTAATGAATAGTGGTTGGGTTCGGGAGCTGAGCTCGTTATTCAATAGAAATGAAAACGACCAGATGAGCTCTGCCATGGTTTTTTTCTTCATTTATGTACAGACTGTGTTCATACGATCAGGGTTGTAGCAAGTCATCGATATTATTTGAGTCTAAATACCGAATCCAATTTCTAGCTTTAAAGTCAGAGAGATCTTTTTCAAAAGTCTCTCTTTGTTCTAAAGACATATTGACTAAAATAGCATTAAGCCAATCTTGAGCGGTTTTACCTGATTTTAAACTTTCTTTTAATGCTGAGATTAAGTCCGGAGCTGGAATTTTTACTAAGAGCCTACCAAAACTTACCCCTGTCAAATGAGGATCTAACCTTCTATCAGTTGAGCTAACCGTCTGCTTCAAAGCTTCAATCGCTTTATCATCAAAACCTAATTCAGATGAAAAATCTAAAAGTACCTTTGCAGCTCTAGCAATAGTCATCTCTTCTTTGTTTGATAAGAGATAGTTATAAGGCAATTTTGCTAGGTCTCTAATTTCTAAAAGAGGTTGAAATTTATCTAATTGTAAAACTCTTCCAGTCGAAAGAAACGCTGAAAGATCACAAAAAAATTCAGCAAAATGTGAGGATTTTTGGTTTAGTTCAATAAGAAGAGGATAGAATTTTTTGAGATAATGAGACGAGGCTAAAAGTGTGTGGGTTATTTCATGAGTATAAATTGATTCATCAAAACTCTCCAATGTTGACTTAGGGAGATTGATTTTAACTGAGTTTAAGAGCGAAATTGCTCCTCCACTATAACCACTCGGAGTTGAATTGAGAGTGGTTTGAACTGTACTAGGACCAGATGAAAAGACCTCACCACCAGGAGTATCTGTAACTAATAGGAGATGGATCCCTTCAGGTAGAAGTTTTGAGAATTTTTCTCCATATAAAGCTATGCTCAACTGTGAGTTGAGTCTGCTTGCTTTCTGAATTACTGACTGAATTTCTTGCGAATAGAGTTTTGATGTGTTCTTACATAGATCTTCTAGCGCAAGTGGCTGTGGAATACCTGTTCCATCACCATAAAAAGCAACTTCATTAAAGTAATCTGTCGTTGCAAGAGTTGCAATACCAGCATCCACACAAGAGATAAGGGCTGACTCCGCTCGTTCAATCCAACAGAAGGCAAGAGCAGGTAAAAGTACGTTTAAGTATGATTTTCTATAACTTTTCAATATGCTGTTCATATTCTATAACTCTTTCTATAACTCAACGTTTAGACGAAAATCTATTATCTTTCTAGTAAAGTATTGCCATTCAATCAATTAAGCGTTTAAGTTGATTTGGCGATTTTTGAAAACCAAGTTTACCGGATTAAATGGAAAATACATAATAGAGGTTGGGTTGGTGAATTGGGAGTATTACTTCCGTTAAAACTTGAAACGCCCTAAAATGATTTACCTTAGGGCGCTCATTATTTTTTTCATTTATGAGAAGATTATGCTTATGTGATTAGTATCAATAATCCACTGATACAGTCTCATCGTTTAAAATGTCGCCATTTAATAAGCTGTTTATCCAGTTGAATATTTTAGGTGTTATAGCTATGCCTTGATTTCTGTTGTTACTTGCATCCATTACCTTCGTTTGAATTCCTATAATTTTATTACTTTCAGTACTTATTAGTGAAGAGCCAGATTGCCCAGGAGCCATGTCAAGATTATGAAAGAAAGTATTTTCTTTATCTTTCATAATGGAATCCCATACTTCTTTCAAATTGTCTCTCCGGCTATCAAACAACGGAACTATTTGGCCAACCGTGCTTACTCGAGCGCCCAAGATTTGTAAGTCATTGGGATACCCATCACTCCACAATACTTTTGACTTTGATAGAAAGTCGTACTGGTACTCCTCGATCTGAAGATAAGGCAAATTTACTTCATCTTCCAATTCAGCTACCGCTAAATCCCAGTTGTCTTGATTTTCACCTTTAATCCATTTTTTAAAAAAGAAAACTTTTTTGATTTTGATCTCTCTTACTGGACAATGATCATGCGTTCGTCCAGGTGTAAAATAAACAATTCCTGGCTTATCTAGTTTTTCTTGATAACTACCGGGTGGAAGAAATGAGTGTGCAACCCCAAGAATCCATTTTTTTCCTATTAATGTGGCAGTACCTCCCCCTAGTCGACCTCCCTTTAGACGTGTATTTATTTGGCCAATGCTGGCCTGATTACTAGATAAATCAATGCCTTCTATAATTTTCCTGTCGTCATTATCTTTAATTCCGACTGAGGTCAGAACGGACGATCGTAGCCAGTAGTCATGCTCCATTGACTCGTAATAATCTTTCAAAATTTTATCGGATTTTTTACAGTCATTTGCATATGTAAAAGACGAAAAAGATAATACTACGCTCATAATAGTTAAAAGTTGTTGTGTTGAGATAATTTTTTGATCCATTTCTTTACCTTTTTGCATGCGTGGATATTCAATGTTTACCTAGCAATTCACTTAGTTCAGACATAGCTTCTATAGAGCACATAACGTGCCAGGTATTGCAGAAGTCATTAGTGGATAAAATAGAGGAAAAGAATTGACTCTGCCCATGGCTCGAACAGGTGTTCAACTTTTAGACGAAAATCTGCTAAGTTTTAATTGAAATAACGCTCCAAATTTTGAAGCCATTTTCTATTAAAGAATTGCCAATATTCCCATTAAGCTTTTTAGTTGATTTGGCGGTTTTTAATCACACTCGCAATGTTTAGCATCGTTTATGCTTTTCATTCCACAAGAGCTCTTCAGCGCTTCCTTCAATTTCTCACATGCACGGAGTGCCTTGACTCTCAAAGTGCTTTCTTTTGCATGATGTTTAACTGCCAAATCTTTAAACGACTCACCGTCTCTGGATCAAATTCCATTTCAGTAGTGAGAGAGTATTCGTTTATTTTTTTGAGATCTCGTTTCGATCTCCTAAACTCATCGAGCATTGTGTTTTTTAGGATCAGGTTATATCACGTATCTATGAAGCACATTTTTCGGACATTTAAACCCTCTGATTTACCACTCCTCCACGCTCTCAATGAGTCTGAGGTGCCACATGTGGGCACACTGATGATTGAGAAGCTGACAAGGCTTGCAAAAGAATCTGTGTTTCTCAGTGTTGGAGAGAGCGAGGCGAAGGAGTTCCTAGGATTCATTCTTTGTTTTGATGAGCGATCGAATTACGAGAGTCCCAACTTCCAATGGTTCAAGGCGCGCTATCCCAAGTTCACTTATATCGATCGGATTGCTGTATCGAAGAATGCACGAGGACAAGGTGTAGGAAAACTTCTCTACGAAGAAGTGAAGAAGTACACGAAGAAGAAGGGCTCACCCCTCATCACTTGCGAAGTGAACCTAGTACCACCGAATGAAGCGTCGATGAAGTTTCATTCTCATTTAGGATTCAAAGAAGTCGGGACACAAAGCTATGAGAACAACACTAAAGCAGTAACCATGCTTACTCTTAGCTTGCTATAGTCTTGAGCACTCATAAACGAACAAAGCCCCAGGATGAAACCCATCCTGGGGCTAAGCTCATTGAGATTACTCGTATTTTAATTCTGGATTACTAGACTCTTGGCTAGCTTTCCAGAGATGATAGTACATTCGCTTTTCTGCATATCGAGAAACTCGCGGAGCGCGGAATCTCACTGGGATTGTATGCAAAGGAGCGGCACTTGCTTGAGATTGCGAGAGACCCTGAACCTCACTAGACACTGCGATGACATTCAAGTCAGCGCTCAAGCTAGCTGGCAAGACACTCGAAAGATCAGCAAACACGCCAAGACCTGTTTGATCAGTCGCTGCACCTGCGAATATTCCGACGAGTGAACTAATCTTGCCGAATTGAATCGGAGCAAACAAATTCACTCCAGGAACATAAGCTCCCACTCCATCAAGAATGGGGAAAGGAATTGCTGAACCAATCATGAGGGTCGTGAGACTTGCAGCCAAGTAAATCTTAGCTCCATGATTACCAATCGGAATTGCAATCACACTCACTCCACTAGGAAGTGAAAGCGGAAGCGAAGTACCGTTAGGCAATGTCGCTTCGGAACTGGATTTAATACGCGCAGCTTGTGAAACGTTCACTGAGATAATCAGCTCTCCACCGCCACCACCTAGTTTAGGGGTGAGACTGATGGATCCATAATTCACCGAAGAGTTATTCGGATCTAAAATGGGGAGCGCAAACGAAGTCATTGAAAATGAATTCGTATTGAGCTGAGCTGAAACGTTGGCGTAGAGATCTGAGCCTTGAGTTTTCACTCCTCCCTTTAGATCTGTGACCAAGTTCTTCACTGAACCTCCGCTACCACAGCCAGTGACGAGTACGCCTATGGCCATGAGTGGAATCAAGCTTCTTGCTAGTTGTTTTACCTTCATTTTAACTACCTTCTTTCTAATTATTAATATTTATTAATAATGTTAATTTAAATTTACTTACTATGACGAAAACAGTCAAGAAGTCTAGTGTTAAGTCTTGGTAAGTTATTGATATTTAATGATAAAAAAATGATTTTTAATAAAACGACTGTAATTCCGACACAGCTTCAAATAGACTATATCTACGCCTATGAAACTCATTCCTGGATGGTACGCAGCTTGGGACTCAAAAGAATTCAAACAAAACAAGATCACCTCTGGAGAACGATTTGGTATCCCTCTCGTAGGTTGGAGGACGAAAGCTGGCGGAATCTCCATCCTCAAAGACCTCTGTCCTCATAGGTCAGCAAAACTCAGTCTCGGAATTCTCAAGGACGATGAACTCGCCTGCCCCTTCCATGGATTCAGATTTGATATTGAAGGTAAGTGCACACTCATTCCTGAAATCAAACGCGGTTCAGACAAAGTCTGTACGGAACATTTTCTCACTCAAGAAAAACATGGCTTCATCTGGATCTTCTATGGACCTAAGGAACAAGCCTCGCAAACGCAAATCCCTTGGTTCACAGAGCTTGATCAACGATTCACGCACTCTCAGATGATTGAAACCTGGGACACTCACTTCACAAGGTCAGTCGAAAACCAACTCGATTACGCTCATCTCCCATATGTACACAGAACTACGATCGGAAAGTTCGCAGATCCCAACAAAACTCCTGTAATGGAACTCACGGATGAAAGAATTCGATGGGGATTCGACCCAAACAATCGCACGAATGGGTACATTGAGTTTCTATTCCCCAATGTTTGGGTGAATCGCCTAGGGGATAAGTTCTCAATTACTCTAGCGTTCGTACCGGTGAATGAAACTACAACACGGCTCTACTTAAGAACCTATCGCAGATTCGCCAAACTCCCCATCATTGGACATCTCGTTGGCTGGGCTTTGAATCTCAGCAATCGATTCATTCTCAATCAAGATCACGATGTAGTCATGTCTCAAAAACCCATCAACGCACTTCAAGCTCCAAACGAAATCCTTGTGGGTAGCGATGCAGCTATCAGACACTTCCGGAAACAAACTGAAAAGCTTGGGGTTTAATTTTTAGTCCCAGCTGTGTGACTACCTGACACAAGATAAGACACTAAAACCGCTAGCATAGAGATTACGCTGGCACATCTATTGTTCTTATTCATGAATATAAGAGGGAGAACTTATGAAGAAACAACCCGAACTCATGATGACGAAGAAGATCATCACTATCGACTATCAAGCGAAACTCGTAGCAGCCTATGAGAAGATGCAAGAGCGGAAAATCAGACACCTACCCGTTACTTATGAACGTGGTGCCATCATTGGAATCTTGAGCGACCGTGAAATCCAGAGAGACATGAAACCTAGCAAACAAGGCATAGAGCTAGAGCTTTCGTTTGACCCAAAGTTTTCTGTGAAAGACTTCATGAGATTTCCAGCGCTTCAAGTGAGAGTCGAGAGCCCATTAAGCGAGATCGTCGAACGGATGCTCAAAGAAAAAGTTTCTGCATATATTGTCACTAATGAACATCACTCCATTGGAATTGTCACGACTGAAGATATACTGAAACTGGTCTCTCAGATGTTAAAAGAAGGCAAAGGCAGTAAACCGAATTACTTACTTGATCATGTACTCATGACGGAAGGATATCTCGTATGAAACAGAACATTCACAATATTGAACGCGTAGTTCGTGTAGCGGTAGGAGCTAGCCTAGTAATTTATGCTTTTTTTGGTGGCGCGAGTCCCTGGTTCTATTTAGGAATCATCCCCATTGCAACGGGTCTCATGGGCTGGTGCCCGCCTTATGCGACACTCGGGATTAATACCTGCCCAAAAAAGGCTTGATTCATTACTCACACCGTAAACTCTCAACAGAGAGATAAGATAACATACTCTCGGACATAGTTGCCGTTCTCTACTTCTACGATGTCGTCTTTCTTCAGTCCGATGAGTGCTTCACCGAGCGGTGATTGAGGAGTCACAGTTTGGACGGACTTGCCTTCGAAAGAAATCGAGAGACCACCGCCACGAGCCAAAATAAAAAACGAACTTTTCTTACTACCAGATTGAACTTCGACAAGAGCTGTTGGCGCAACTGATTCATCAGGCTGAAAATCTTTGGGTTTGGTAGCTCGGTAAACCAGTAGCATCTCTTCTAACTCCACTACTCGTTTGGCTTGTGCCTCAGCAAGGTAAGACGCTTCGAGCCCACGAGTATCGTATTGATTCTCAGCTTTATTTTCTGGATCGTTGGCTGCTGTATGAGCCGCTCTGGCCGCCTCTTTGATTACAGCAAGTTCGTTTTCGACTTTTTCACAGATGGCTTGAATCAAGAGAGGTTTGTTCACGAGATAATTGTAACACACTACCAGCGAAACCCCCTCTCTCTTACACAAGTTTATGGACGATAATCCAATCTCAAGAGTGGCATACGCGCACCACCCTGAGAGCTTTCCGAATTCACTTCTCGTTCTAGAGTCACTTCAAGCTTTGAAGTGACTTCCGAAGATTCTGTGGTGACTGAGTTCTTATGACCGCATTCCATGACATCACCTGCTAAAGCACCTGCTCCCGAAAGAGCCATAAAAGCTAGAAGCATTAAGATTTTATTATTCATAACCATTTCCTCCTTCAAACACTCTCGCAGGACTCTAGTTATTTATAAAATCGATTGATTCTATTATTCTATAGATCAAACCTATCTAGTATCATGGTTTTGCAAACCTAGAGGTCGTGTCACCTGTGACCCTGTTTTTCTACTGTCAAATAGCCGATGAGTGCTTGATGAGCGCTAAAAGAAAACTAGTCACGCTTTTGTTCACCGATATCGTCGGATATAGTCGCATGACTCAAGCTGACGAACGCGGCACTCACGCACTCTTACAGACTCATCACAAACAAATCAGAGAAGCCATAAAGGCACACAATGGAAGAGAAGTTCGAACCATTGGCGACGCGTTTTTCATTGAATTCTTCAGTGCAGTCTCTGCAGTCGAGTGCGCAATGGCTATTCGCAGTCGACTAGACCAAGTCAATCAAACTCTACCTGCAGCTTCACAACTCATTCTGAGACAAGGAATCCATCTCGGCGATGTACTCGTCGGAGATCATGATGAAGCTTATGGTAATGAAGTCAACATTGCGGCAAGAATACAAAATCTTGCTCCTATAGATAGCATCTGTATCTCTGAAGCGGTCTATCAACAAGTCCAAAACAAGCTCCCTTTTCAATTCACTCATGTCGGTGACTTCTCTCTGAAGAACATTTTAGGGAAAACGTCTATCTATTCAGTGACGAGTAAGAACGATTCAAAGAAGAAAAACATGACCTCACTGGCAAAAGGTTTCTTCAAACAGCCTGCTTCTTGGAGCGCAGTCAGTCTACTTGTGATTATGTTTTTAGGATTAGGTCTGATTGTTGATACTTGGATCGATCATCTGAACGAAAGCAATCAACCCGACGTCTTTATCACAGGCAATCGCCTTCTCAACGGCAATGCAGAAGCCCTGAATATTGAAAAAGATTGGGAGATCCTCATTAATCCCGGAACGAATCAAAACTGGGAGAGTTACCAGCCCCTCCATAGAACAGTGCTATCTGGACGAATTAACGGAGAATATTGGCTACGTAAGAAAATCGAAGTCGTCGCTCAGTATCACGAACCTTCTATTGTACTAGGAGTGATTCCAGTGAGGCAGCAGCTCTTCGTAGATGGCAAATGGTTTGGATCTCAGAATCACGCACAACCTGTTCCTTTGTATCCTGTTCCTAGAGAATGGGTGAAGCCAGGAACTCATACCTTACTAGTCAAAGCCTATGCAGCTGCTGAGATCAACCCTGGACTTAACATTGTAAGAAGTATTGGCGCATGGCTGGGTGAAAGCTCCGAGATAGAGATCAAGGTACGTAGAGATTGGTATAGTTATCATTTTCCAAGAATGCTTTACTTAGGTATCTCAATCGTCTTCGGACTTGGACTCTGTTTAATATTTGTATTCCAAACCCTAAGAAGAGACATGCTCTACTATGCGGCCTATGCACTTCTTGGATCGATGTCTCTTTTTTATCAGAATCACCTAGTCAGCGATGGACTTTCCACCGTAACGTTAAACGTATTGAAGTTTTTTTCAGTTTCTCTGATGAGTCCTATTCTACTTTCAGCTCTTTTTTTTAAATATCAAAAACCCATCAGTGAGAATAGAAACAACTTCCTTGCAGGTCTGTGCTTTCATATTGTAGCTGCTTTTGCGCTTTTTCAACCAAGCGTTCCCATAAGTGAGATCCTCTCAAGAACTAATATTTTTTATTACTTCAGCATAGCTTATTCAGTTTCTGCTGCGTTTTATTCTTTCTTAAGCATGATCAGAAATAAACACTACTTGTCTAATTTGCTTGTGACAGGAGTGTTTTGTCTAGTCCATGCAGGATACTCCTATACAGCACTGAGATTTTCCTCTCTCCCAGTATTGAGTCCTGTTCTCAAAGATTGGGTTTATTTGCTTTTCATGATTCAACCTGCACTGTTTGCTTCTGGGCTCACTTTACATTTCTTGAAGAAGTCAGCGAGTGAAAGCAAAAAAGGATCTAGAGTCGATCAGTCTGATGAATGGATTCAGTTTGCGATTCATTCTGAGCAAGATGTTGAGTCTCTCCATAAGGAGTGGGTCAAGGAACTGAAGTGTCACAGGTCTACACTTTATTGGGTCAGCGAGGATCTGAATGAAGCCCTTTGTCTTTCTCATGCTCCAGCGACACACACCCCTCCGTTTGAGAAGTCTACGCTCCGTGAACATCCAGGACTCGCTTGGGTTGTAGAACAGAAGCGTTCGATTCGTTTAGAGCATATACCCGATGAGATGAAGAACCAGAAGTTCATAGGAAAGTACGAAGGCTCATCTACGATGATCATCACAGTACTTGCTGGAGACCGAGTTGAGGCCATACTCACCTTCTCTGATCCAATCGGAAGAGATTCATTCGACGATATTGATTTTAGAAGTTCTCAGATCGTCGCGCAAATTCTTTATCAGAAATACACTTCACAATCACAAGTTCAACGTTTCAAGAAACTGCGATCGGTTGCTTGATTTAAAACTGGGGTGACCGATCCCCCGTTGCATTAATTCAAAAACCCACCTACTCTTTTTCAAGTGAAAACGATCGACCTTTATTCTCTGATTCTATCTAGATTGAATGACCCTCAAAAAGAGTATGAGCTTTTTTGAAACCGAACCAGATTTAAAACCTCTCTTGTTTCTAGCATAAGAATGGAAAATGGATTGGAAATCGATTAGAAGTAATCTGGATCAAGAAGTGAAAAACTAAAACAGCTCATTGATTTGCATGAGCTGCAGGCTTTTCAGTTAACAGAATTTAATTAATGAAGAGTTTAAAATGGGGTGACCGAGTTTCAGAGCATTGGCCAAATCGCCTACTCGTTTGACCGCCCGATTTCTACGACCAATAGTCACCACAATCTTGGTCGTTTCTATTCGAATTTACAGGGGAATCTCCCACTCAGCAAGCAAGAATTAGCAGCTAAGATCAAAGAGGCATTTGAGGTAGAAAAACTCTCTTTCGTAGATGTCGTATTGGACCTCGGTGTGTCTCCGACAACCATTCGCCGGATATGTCGAACCCTAGAAATTGGCCGCTATAGCGATCAAATTCCTTCGGAGCTTCGCTCGAATTCCTCACAGCAACCTTATGGATGGAAATCAGTAAACGGTGTCTTGGAAAAAGAACCGTCCGAGTGGCGGTGCGTTGAATTGATGTTTCAGTTACGCGAGCAGGGTCTTAGTTTGCACAAGATCGCAGCCGATCTTACCCACCGTAAAATTCCCACTAAGAACGGCGGCAGATGGTTCTCAAAGTCCATATCCCAGATTCTCAAATTCAATGAAAAGTTCCTTAACAACCAAACTAATGATCGGAGGATCAAATGAACAATCTAATCAAAATCGCAGTCGCTTTGGCATTCATGGCAGTTGCCAGTGGAAATCTGCCTTGGATTTTATTCCAAGTTCGTAAGGCGCAAATTCACTTGATTGTTGAATCTCAAGCATCGAAATGGCCACGGGCGATGACTTTGCCGAGCAGATAATCGTATCGTCGCAATGATACTCGTTTATCAAAAGGATATAACCATTTGAAAAAATTGGGCTTTTATAGTATAATGGATTTTAGAAGTGGTTTTAAATTTAAAATCGGAAAGTGATATGTCGCAAACAAAGCCAAATGAAAATCTAGCCTTTTTCAATCAGAAGTTAACAGAGCTTCTAAATGATAAAGCCTATACTCATAAGTATGTTGTAATCAGCAATAAAGAAATTAAAAATGTATTTGATACATTCTCTTCTGCTTTGGAATTTGCTTCAGCAAATTTTACTCAAGGTGATTTTTTAATTCAACAGGTGGTAGATCAGAAAGATCAAATCAATTTTTTAAGGTCTGCTGTTTAAATGTCTCATTATAATCAATTCAACTTTGGATTAAATATCAATCCGCCACTTCCTGCTGGCACATCGGCAGGAATCAATCAGTCGCAACAGTCATTGATGTTTCATGGTTTTAATATGCTCATGGAAATTACAACTGCATCCGCCTTTGTAAATCAACCCATGTCATCAATACAAAAAAAGTAATTGCAGTAATGGCTCACTTTGATACAGGCGCAAGCTTAACAACCATCGATGTAAGAGTGGCTCAGCACTTGGGGTTAATTTCAACAGGTATGAGCCCGATTTCAACTGCGAATGGAGTAACGAATACTCCCAATTTTGCAGTCGATGTAGGTTTTCTAAATACAGGACTACGCCGTATCGTAAATTTACAAGTAAGCTCATGCAATTTGTCCCACTTTAATTTACAAAATGCTTTAACCAACACAAACGATCCTCGAAACTTTGGCGTGCTCATTGGCAGGGATATAATGTCGTTGTGGAATATTGTATGGAATGGGCCAACATCAACAGTTTTGATCTCGGACTAAATTTCCCCCTAAGACATCTCTTGTCGTCGCATCACAGACATCGAAGTGACCTGAGGCTATGACGTTGCCAAGCAGATAGAATTTAATTGTCGTACACTTCTCTGAACTCCGGATCTTTTGGAAATGCATAGTTTCTTTTCATCACACGCACAATTCGAGCGAAATCTTCTTCCGATTTGCCTTGCATAAGGATGATATGCATACCGCTATCTTTGTCTTTATAAGTCAATAATGCTGGATGGGGAGATTTAGATTTTAGGACGAAATCACGAATGGGCTTTAGTAATGGCATATCCAAAATTGGCTTGGCATTAAAACTTTCTGCTGCAATGAGAATAGTACCATGGTCTGTTGGCGGAGGAGTGGAAAGAGTTTGGGTTGTGTGAGTGAAGGCAGGGAGGCGCGCGGGTTGGGGATACATTGGAGGAGTTTAAGAGATAGGAACCTAAGAGAGGTTAAATTGACTAATAATCGTTATTAATCATATAGTTAGAGTTGTTGACCTAATTTGTTATAAATGTTATATTTGTTATTAATGTTATATCGATTATAACCGAATAGCAGGTAGGGAGTTTGAGATGGAGATCGTGATTACAGCCTGGGCACTGGATTCGTATTTGGATCTAAAACATTCGGGAGCCTTTACCGTTGCTGAATACAAGAAGACGATTCGCCCGGATGTATCGCTGATGAAGGTATTCCCTAATGACCCAAAATTTAAGGTCAATACTTTTTGGGGACCAGCAATAGGAATATCGCCCGTTCCGAAGGGATACAAGTTTAAGTGACACAATATGGGCAGCGGTAAAAATCAGCTCCGTGCCCCAGTTGGAGTTTTTGCAGAAGCAATGATGTGTGAGGCATATGTGAAAAAAACAGCCCAGCAGGAAAAGAGAAAATTGGAAGTTTTTAGAACGCATTTGGAGTTAATTCAAAAAGGTCATTTCACAGAACGTGGGAGATTAATATGAAAGCACAAGTAATGAATCCAGACTTCAAAATGGAAATGATCGAAGTCGGTCACAAAATGAAAAAGGAAGGCCTTCCTTCCCAATTTATCACTGGCGCAGTTCAAACCGCTTTCGAGTTTGAAGGTGTCTATAATTTGATGAAAATGTGGGAAGACGAAAAAGATTCTGAAGAGCGCGATGAAATAGTCGCTGACATTCAAGGTCTAATTGATGATTGCGCCCAGAAGGAAAAAATTGAAGGCGCCTACGTTCGTTTCGATGACCTTGGTACAATCGCGAAGGACATTCAGAAATTCAAAGATGGTCTTCGCTTAATCGTAGATAAGAACGGTGGAATTGGAAAATTGGCGGAATTAACTGGGATACCCCAACCTTCACTTTCAAGATTTTTCAGCTCAGTTGCAATGCCAAGAAGAGCAACTTTATTGAAAATCGCTAAGGCTTTAAATTTAAGTCAGGTGCAGATTGCTACGGAGTGGTTGAGATGAGTTGTATTAATGTTTTTTGTTTAGGAAACTGATGTACGGACATAGAAATCCACTAAAACCATATCTGGCTCGAGTATTATCAAAAGAAGATAAAGTTCTTTTTTCTGAAGCTGTCGACAACGTTGGAGTGAAAGCATTTCGTTCTGCCTATATAATGCTTTGGCTTAGTGTTGCTGAATCCATCAAAAGAAAATTTCAAGAACTTGCCTCTCGAGACAATACAGCCAATAAAATTGTTGGAGAGATTGCAAAAAAAGAGGCCGCACATCAATCAGTTGATCTTTATTTGCTTGAGCAAGCCAAGGCGTATGGATTCATTTCTGATTCAGAATTTCAAAAACTCGAACATATTTACAACTTAAGATGTATATTTGGTCATCCTTATGAGGAGCAGCCAAAAATTGAGGCACTTGTCGCAGCAGCATCGGATGCTATTGAATTTGTCCTAAGCAAACCTCTGCAACTCAGGCACTCTTATTTGTCCCAGCAAGTGAAGCAACTAACTGAAAATCATGCGTTTTTAGATGATGTAAAACTGCCTGTAGAGAAGTTTGCCGCTGTAGTTTTTGAAAAAGCTGACCCCACTTTGAATTTATGGTTTTTACAGAAAATATGGAGTGAACTTGAGGGAACATTTTCAGACGCATCATTAGAAATTTATCGAAAAAGAGGGATTTGGTTTTCTAGAACCTATTTAACGCTGGGAACTGACACAATTTTTTTATCGTGGGATGTAGTTACAGATTTAACTAGATATGGACAAATCTTATCCAGAATATTAGCAGAAAATAATTTATTTAATATGCTGTCAGAGCATCCAAAAGGCATCATTTTCAATACGCTTTTAAAAGCTGCAGAAACCTCATACTCAGCTGCGAAAAGACTTGAGCTTCTACATGACGATAATTATTTAACTGATCATCAAAATGAAAGATTTATTGGTCTTTTGAACACACTCAGCAGCAAATACCTTGCATCTGCTGGACTGCACCCTAAATACTTTATCACCAAAATCATTGCTCAATTAAAATCCAGAGATTGGTATACGCAAAATCCAGCTATCCAACTGATAAAAAAAATTGGCGCTGAGAAAATAAACATATTGCCTGACGGTGATCAAATTCGATTAGGAAATAATATTCTTCAAGCTGCAAACGGAGGCGCTACACAATGCATATTGTTTATTCGAGAAATAGCAACCAATAGATCCTCCTGGTCAACAAGCTTGATAGAAGGAATCGTCGGAGAATGTCTATTTAGCGAAGAGAGAAAATCAATCAGAATAAAAACATCCTGTTTAGTCGATGCACTGAAACTATTGGGAGCTGTCAGCGAAGAAGAATCTAAAAAAATAATCTTGAGTTTACTTAAGAAGCTTAATGACTGCACAGATATATCCGTAAGATCGGCAGTGAGAGACGATGTCGTTCAAGCGATATCTTCGTTAACTTTATTAGATCCAAAATACTCAGAATTAAGCGCATTGAGAGAATTTTTTAACGATGCAAAATTTGACGAAGTAGACACTGAAGGAGAAAACACTACCCTTGAGGAATAAAAGCTTACCAAAATCCTTTTATCTCCGCCCACCGTCTCTGAATGAGATTTTTACTGTAGTTATGTTTTTTGTCATGAGCGAGAAATGAGTTTACAATATTTTCAAAATTCTTTTTCCCAATATGACGTGCAATAAGCATTTCAAGAATAAAAAGACTTTGCCAAGTGATCACCCGAAGCGCTCTATGAAAAGCTTTTGCTTCTGTGGCACTTTCAACCGAAAGTAAAAAAGAATCAGCGTCTTCATAATTCGAGCGAATTCTTAAACGAAATAAACAATTAAATATTGTTGTTGGCGGCAACGCATCCACTATCGACTGCTTTGCAGAAGGGCTTACTCGTGCCTTTCGGTTGTCAGTTTTCCATTTAATGCAAAGTTGTTCAATTTGTTTAGTTCTCGTAGTTTTTAAAAAAAGGGCAAATGAGTTATAAAAATCAACCCTATCACCAGACGTTAGTGCAGAAACAGCCTTTGGATTCATCTGCGCAGAATGTGGAATATTAATATACTGAATGTTTTTATCTGGATTACCAACGCAAGCAATACACCAAGGGTCTGGAAATAATGTCGGTCGCACTTTTATAAGTTCGCCAATGGCTTTTAAGTTTTTTGCATGCTCTCTTGTAACGCCATTTCCCATCGCTGCAAAAAGGCCTCTTATCGCTAGATAGTTTGAATAATATGCCTGAACAGCAACCCAATGATTCGCGTAGCTAACAAAATCAGCATTTTTTCCTGCAATACGAATTTGGAGTTCTGTAAACCAAGAATTCCGTAAGAGCCGGGCAACTTGTTCTAAGTCGACATCACTACGACCTTTAATTGATTTGAAGCCGCTAGTTTCAGAGATGGTTTTTAGCTGCTCAGTATTATGGTAGCCATCTTTTAAGAGATGGCCGCAAATTGCCGTAAGATAATTCAGATAGACAGTGAATCTATTTTTTTGCTCAATATCCTCTTGAGAAGGTAATTCAATTATAGGCAATTCATCCTCCAACTTTGGATCTGCAGTGTACGCTGATAAGATTTTTTTCAAAGCTCCAGCCTGAACGACTTCAAATCTCGATAGCCAACTCCAGTAATGGAGCGACATTTCGAGTAACTTTTATCCTCTTACAAGAGAGGTATCTACAAGATTTATTGTTGTTTTGATTTCTCCTTTTTTTAGGGTTTATTTACAATTCACAACTACCGCTTAATCGGAACATATTCGTAATTTGATACCCAGTAATAACCTAATGCTCCTCGAGAAATCGTTACTCGAATGAGATATTGAGCGAATGAATAACGTTGCCAAGAGATTGCAAAATCTAACTCTTTTCCCGGATGCGTCCAATCACCTACTCTAGCTGTATAGTACTTCCCGCCTTTACTCTGATGATCTACCAAGCGTACAATCTCGAGATCTCTCGTTTCACTAGATAATTGAGGTAATGCAATATTAAAAACGCATCCCAGAATAAAACAAAGACTAGCAACACCCATAGACGAAGTAACTATATACCAGCGAGAAAATCTCGTAAGTACTTCGCTTCCAACAACATAGCGGCGAATCCAAAAGGAAGTGAGCAAGCTCAGTAAGATAGCTGGTAATAATGTTGCTTTCAGAAGACTCCAAGAATCCAAACTGTAATTCGAGAAATAAATCGCACAGGCGGCTATTAATAAAATTAATGGAACTAAGAAGAATACTAACAAAAGTATCGTGTTCTTCTTGTTAGTTCTGGCACCTTCTCTGTAATCTTCTCCGCTAAAAAACTTAGAAACGGCTTGGTTAACTAAATTGAGTTTTTCAGCTGCCATATCTGAAAAGTCATCAAAGCTATTCACTTTTGGATCAAACTTTGTCCATCGAGCAGTGAGATTTCCTTCCATCAAGTTGATCGACTCAAATCCTATAGACTGGAGATACTCTAATGCACCCTTTGCGACCTCATCTTCGTAGAGATTACGGAAGGATTTTTCATAAAGACTAAACTTTCTTTTCTCGCTGTACTGAAAAGTCGCTTTTTCAATTGAGCGAACTTCAATCGATAATCCCAATATCCCATAACGAGTTGGGAGAGGTTTAAAGTTTGCTGTCACTTTCTGAGAGCTTTTCCCTATCGGGAAATCTTCATTACATGGGTGACCAAATATTTTTTGAATGGCATCGGTTTTTTTTTGCTCACGCCTGTTGCTTACAACGATGAGCGTAACAAAAATTGCGATTCCTAGAATCGGAGCAAAGATAATGAGTACGGTACTCATTATCCAATGGTCATGCTGTCGTAGAGGGTAAGTCAAAGAAAATGGTTACTGATCAAATCTGTACATTCAAAAACCTAATTCGGACGACTTCATATCTCTGTAGCCAACGTGTAGCCAAAAATAGCCAACTCCAGTAACGGAGAGACATTTCGGGTAACGTTGACCCTCTTGCGAGAGAGATAACTCTTGGATTTGTTGTTGTTTTGTTTTTGAGGGGTTACGGCATTTTCAGCCGCAACCCTCGAATTAAAATGGGGTGACCCATTGGTTAAAAGTCGAACCAATTTTTATCACGTTCAAAATCGAGCTTAGTAGCTCATTTTCTAGCAGCCCAACTCCTGCTAACTCACTAAAACTAAACCATAAAATTAAATACAGCAAGGCTAAACTTGAGGCCTTAGTCCGAGAGTGCATCGAGGTCAAAAAGCTCAGTTTTGTAGAGACAATTATCGCACTCAGCGTGTCTCCGACAACCGTTCGTAGGATATGTCGAACCATTAAAATTGGTCGTTATAGCGATCAAATTCCCTCTGGGATGCGTTCAAATTCCTCGCAACAGCCCTATGGGTGGAAATCAGTAAACGGCATTTTGGAAAAGGAGCCGAGCGAATGGCGGTGCGTCGAGTTGATGTTCCAGTTACGCCAAGATGGTCTTAGTTTGCACAAAGTCGCAGCTGAACTCACCCACCGCAAAGTTCCTACAAAGAACGGTGGTCGCTGGTTCGCCAAGTCCATATCCCAGATTCTTAAATTCAACGAAAAATTCCTTATCAACTAACCCAATGATCGGAGGATCACATGAACAATCTCATCAAAGTCGCAGTTGCCTTGGCCTTTATGGCCGTCGCTTCAGGAAATCTCCCTTGGATTCTTTTCCAAGTTCGTAAGGCGCAAATTCATCTCATCATCGACTCTCAAGCATCCAAATGGCCTAAGGCGATGACCCTACCAAGTAGGTAATTCAAAACCAAAACCGATTACGACTTTCTAATCTTGTACCAATTAAGAATTGTAGTTTTAAGTGCTACAGTTGCAGTTGAAGCTGAATGATCCCCCAAGGAAATAAAAGAAAACTCTACGGGTAATTCCGCGCCCTCGATTTCTATGACTTTTAGCTTCTTCTCTTTGATTTCATTTTTAATCAAATAATGAGGCATAAAAGTTGCGCCTGTCCCGAGAAGAAGCATTTGTTTGAGTGTGTCAAAACTTGTGCTTTCAAAAACGACATTAGATTTTGCCAGATATTTTCCAAAACTTTTTTCAATGCCTCGATAACAAAGATCAAATCGAAGTGGATAAGAAAGAAAATCAATACTTGAAAGTTCGTGTGGCTTAATTTTGCCGGGTAATTTTTTATATAACTCAGGAGCGGCTACAAATACCATTTTATCCTTCCATAGTGGCACAGCTTCAAGAGTCGCATCTCCATTGAAATCAGATAGAACTGCAGCATCTAATTCTTTTGATTTTATCTTCGCCAACATCACCTCTACAGGATCATAGGAGTAGCTCAATGTTACATTTGGATAATTTTTCAAATACTTATTAACTGGGTCCGCAAGCAAATATGAGGACGCTGTAGTGTAAGTTCCCACCCGTACCCTTCCAGTTGGTTTATCATTTGAAGTAACGACAGTATTCATTTCAATTTGCAACTCTTCGGCTTTGTTTGCCACAGACATCATTTTCTCACCAAAGGCAGTCAGAGTGAGTCCGCGATTATTCCTTTCAAATAACTGCTTCCCGAGGTGCTGCTCAAGCCTCTTGATTTGCAGGCTAATCGCAGGCTGGCTAAAATTTAGGGTTAATGAAGCCTTAGAGATAGATTGGTGTTCGCCCACAACTTTAAAGCATCGCAAAAGCCCGAAATCTAAATTCATAAAATCTCCCTGGTATAACAATTCGAAATACTGAGTATTGCTTAATTTAATTATACTTATATCAAGACTTAAACTATAAAGCCACCATAACCGGAGAGGGAATTATGAGAAGCTTATTGATGATGGCATTTTTACTTTTATCTTCGACCTCAGCATTTGCCGCTAAAAAGGTACTAATGTTTGTGGCCAATGATTTTATGTGGCCCGAGTATTACGAGCCTAGAAAACTTTATGAGAATGCTGGTTTTAAAGTCACCACTACTGGAAGGTTCAAAGAAGAACTTAGTCCAGATCGCCGCAACTTCAAGGAATACAAAGAAGCAAGGAAAATTCAAATGGACTTAAGTTTTGATGAGGTAAAAATTGATGATTACGATGCCATAACATTTGTCGGTGGAAACGGTGCTTGGCATGACTTCTTCCCGACTCAAAGAGTACATGAGCTACTTATCGAAGCCATTAACAAGAATAAAGTAGTTGCTCTACTTTGCACGTCTACTGGTCTTCTGGGTCTCGTTGGAAACTTTGACGGTAAAAATCCAATCGCAAAAGACAAAAAAGTGGTTGGGTATTTTCGAGTCGAAGGTATCCTAAAAAGCTTAGGAAAAGTGAAATTTGTGGATGGTGGACAGAAAGAAGCTACTGTTGCCGTTGATGGAAACATCATCACCGGCCGTAATCCTGAATCTTCCGTAATTTTCGGTGAGAAGGTTGTAGAAATACTTTCAAAAAGTAAATAAAGAGAGGACATTTATGAAGTTCATTTTTTTCTTTCTGCTATTAATTGCTAATTCAAGCTATGCGGGTACCGAGAATTTTTTACAGTGTCGATGGTCACCTGCTGGTTACGGAGTTAATTCTGATTTTTTAATAAGAGAAAATCCTCACACCATTGGATCTTGGCAAGTTAATGGGCCTCGAATTGAATTTAGATCATGGCGAATCTGGTTTGATGGAACCGTAGCTGAATTAGATGGTGGCTACTATGATTTCCCTGTGAATCTATCTGTTAATGACGGAGCATTCAAAACTTACACGGGAATGTTTAATGGTAAAAAATTTATCATTAAGCTCAATGGGCTACGAGGATATATTTCTGGTGATTATAGGATTGACCGCAATGCAGTTCATTCGCTAGATAAAATGCTAATTAAATGTAAAATAAGCGCTTGGTCGTACTAACAAAAAAAGGAAGATAAACATGAAAACACTAATTATTTTTGCTGCCCTCGTAACTTCGGCAACCGCTTTCTCGGCAGAGCTCAGATGCTGGAAAACAAACTTTAGACAGGCCAGTACTCCATTTTTGATTGCGGACATTGTTAACAATAAAACAATAGCGAATGTACGCTTCTTGTATAAAAATTCTCCTTTTGAAAATTTTGAAGGCGAAATTGTAGGAAAGATTAACAGCAACAATAGGAGTTCATACAAAGGCAATATGATCTACTCAGTTTCTGAGAATTTTTTCATCACGTTACCGGAAGACCTTTCAAATAAAAATTTAGTCGCCGTTGAGCCTTACGGAATTGGCTTATATAAAGATGAAAATGGTGTAATCGTTAGTATGGATGATGCTGACCGTGTTTGCGATAGCTACTGTACCCAAGCGACTGTTCGTTTAAGCTGCCGTTCAACACTTTAATTAAAAAAATGTATCAAAGACTTTTGAAGCAATACAAGTCAGTAGGTCTTTGATACAATCTAAAAACCGAATCTTTTAATCTTGCCTCTACTAACTTATATTTCTCATTCAGTCGTTCATCTTCAATCTTTAAGATATTTCGCCAAAACAATGTCATGAATCTCGTTTCCGAATTCTGGATTTTTTATAATCCTCAACAGCTTTCAGTGAACTATACCAATTCCGTCCCTCTTTTTGGGCCCTTAGCATTCCTTTTCGAGCAAGTAGGTTTAGATGTTTAGCTGAAAATTCAGTTTTGTCTGACAGATCAGAAAGAAGAAGGAGTTCATTTTGAGATGAACTTTTAGCAGCAGATTTTAGATAGATATTGAGCGTTCTCTCCACGGCTTGAGCAACTATCCGAGATATTGAAAGCATATTCCCAGAATCAGCATCATCAAGTGCATTATAATATTTCACTCGATCATTCTTTTGAATGATGGCAATAGGATACCCACTTCTCATCAGAAGCAAATTCATGAGGAGTCGACCGGTTCTTCCATTTCCATCTTCGAAAGGGTGAATTGCTACAAATCGGTGATGAGCAAGGGCCGCAAATTCCACAGGATGGTATTTGCTTTTACTTTCAGTCATCCACTCAAAGAATTTTGTCATTTGCTCTTGTACCTGATAACCCGGCGGTGGGCGGTGCTTTGAACCTAAAATTTGCACATCAGTATTTCGGTAAGTTCCAGCAATGCTCGCTTCAGTGTCTTTGACTACAAGTTGATGAAGTTGACGGATTAGGTGATGAGAGAGCGTTAAGCGCTTTTTTGAGTCCACAACTTCAAAAAGAAAGTTCATGGCCTCTTCGTGGTTTTTCGCTTCGAGATGTTCTTGAAGGTTTTTCCCTTTGATCGTGACACCTTCACGTAAAACAAGAAGAGTTTCCTTCAGGGTAAGTCGGTTTCCCTCAATGGCATTTGAATGATAGGTCATTTCAACGGTAAATTGTTCACGAAGCTTTTTTAAAGTCGATGCCTTCAACGGACGATGGCGATTGAGTTCAGCAAGTGAACTAGTGAGGCGTTTTAAAATTCGAGCATCCAATAAAGCGGTCATACCTTATTATGGCATAGATCTTAAATCCACACTATACCATATTAGTGATTTGAGACCAAAGGGTTAAGAAGTGAACTCCGCATTACCGGGATCACGAACATTAAAACTGATTGATTTAATTGAAGAAATTTGTGATTCGAACCGACGTCGGTTCGTTTTGTTTAAAAATGGGGTGACCAACGGGGCTTGAACCCGCGACACCCGGAATCACAATCCGGTGCTCTACCAACTGAGCTATGGCCACCATCCAATTTAATGAGCTAGAACTCCCCTTAGTTACCGTGAGACGTGTTTTAGGTCAACGATTTGAAGGAAACTACTCTTCTCTGACGAGATGAATGCCAACGTGATCGACAGAAAAACCTAATCCGATTCCTGCCATCCAGCCCTTGACTCGGCCACCAGGTCCAGTGAGTCTAAATCCTCTGACAACATCTCCACCGAGACCCGCGCTCAAGCCGTAGCGCTCACCTGAGATTTTCTCATTGTCTTGAAAAGGACCGTCTAAGCTCTTCAACTTGAAATAACCGCCATTAATTCTCAGTGACGCACCCAGGCTAACTAGTGTTACTCTATACTTAGCTCCGCCCTTAGCATTGCAATGACCGTAGTGTGCGCCCAGTACAAAATTCCCTCCAGTGAGGGAGCATCTGATCTTAGTTGGTGCAGGAGTAGTAAATTGGGACGCAGCAGTGACGCCACTGTTTAAACTTAACTGAACCAGTAATTGAATAATGATCCCCACCATAAAGTCCGCCACAAATACCTTCACGAACTTGTGAAGACAAGGCAAAATAAAAGAATCATGGAAAATATCATCATCATAGGTTCTGGGCCTTCTGGCGGACGTTTTGCCGCACAACTCACTCGCGCAGGCTACAGCTGCACGATGCTCGAAGCAGGAAGAAAATTCACATCCAAAGAATTCCCACTCTCCGAATTGGACGGTTCTGCGAAGCTCTACTGGGGCGGCGGAATCGAGCTTTCGACCGATGCGAAGTTGGCATTCCTCCGCGCGAAATGCGTGGGCGGAACATCGATTGTGAATCAAGCACTTCTCGATGAATTCGACGACAATGCATGGGATGATTGGCGTGACCGATCTGGTATCAAAGATCTCGGAACCAGCACATACAAACCTTACTACTCAAAAGTAGCTTCTGATCTCTCGATTCAGCCGATCGAAGATCGCTACTTCAATAAGAACACCAAAGTCTTCGTCGATGCCTTCACTAAGAATGGATTAGGATACTCGCGCCTCAATCGCGGTCAGAAAGATTGCGCTCTCGACAGCGGAAACGATTGCATGGCATGCCTCTGTGGATGCCCACGTAACTCCAAACAAAGCTCCATGGTCACAGGAATCACAACA
The DNA here is from genome assembly GCA_023657465.1 of Lysobacteraceae bacterium. Taxonomy (GTDB): domain Bacteria; phylum Bdellovibrionota; class UBA1018; order UBA1018; family JAGTJX01; genus JAGTJX01. The sequence continues at coordinate 308,343 of JAGTJX010000004.1, read as the reverse complement.
GCTGAATCCAAGGGAATGACTCTTAAAACAGAATTCGAAGTCACGGATCTCATTCACTCTAATGACGGCGTGACAGTCAGAGGAATTCAACGAGGTCAGAAGAGAGAATTGAAAGCCAAGCGTGTGGTTCTCGCTGCAGGATCCTTCGGCTCGACTCAGATCATGCTCCGTAGCGGATTCAAATCTCAACTGCCCGCACTTGGAAAAGGAATTACTGCTCACCCACAGTTCATGACTTACGCATTTTACGATTCACCCATCGATGCACATAAAGGCGCATTCCAAGCAGTGAAATCTTACGATCCAGCACTCCGGAAACGTGGACTAAAACTTGAAAATGTTTTTGCTGCTCCGATCGCAACATCCATGCTCTTCTCTGGAATGGGCAAGGAACATCTCGCTCGCATGAAGAAGTATCGCTACGTTGCATCTATGGAAGTAGCCATCCGCGATGAGAACTCAGGCACGCTCGATGTCGATAAGAACGGCAAACTGATCATCAAGAAGTCTATGACCGACGTGGACTGGGCAAAAGTGCATGATGGATTAGACCTCGTGAAGAATCTCTTCCACTCTGTGAACGCAAGAGAAACGGAAGCTTGCATGCAAGTCTTCGGTCTTCACCTCATGGGTGGATGCGCACTGGGCTCTGATCCAAAAACTTCCGTCGTCGATCCTGAATTCAAAGTGCATGGACTGAAAAACATCACGATTGCTGATTCGTCTGTGTTCCCCTCAGCTCCAGGAATCAATCCTTCGTACACAATCATGGCGTTAAGCGAGAAGGCATCAGAAAACATCATCAAAGGGGGCAGATCATGAGTTCAAAATATTTTGGAGCGATCGCTCTTTCAGGAGTAAATAAAGTGGGTCAAGCCTACTGCCCTGGTGACGATGAGTTTCCTTCGTTTAAGAACTTGGGTGTAGTTGAGTTTGTAGACCGAGTCGCTGAAGAAATTCCCGAAGGCGATCGCGGAGGGCTTGGGATTATTTTCACGCTATTCGGACTCATGCCACAGTTCTTGGTGACTTCGATCTTCAAGTTTTTAGAGTGGAGCTGGAAGAAGGACGTCGCTCAGAACCTCATCACTCGTCAGATTCGTTTGGGACTTCGTGGGATTGCGTTTTCGCTCTATTACTCAGGCCTCAAAGGCTCTCAGTATCAGGGCAAAACTCCGGTGGAGTTGATCGGCTTCTCTTTGAATGTCGTGAGAACGTGACCTCAGCACTAGTCGCTCTGGACTAAAAAGGGTTCAGAATCACCGTAGCCTCCTGCACGATCGCTTACTTTTGAGCCAAATTAGACCGCCGCATAGGGACGATCTGCTTCTCTTCGCTTTGGCTTGGGCTTCGTCTTCTCACCGTCTTCTGCTCAGTATTGGCTTTGTTCTTGCTTAGTCATTCAGAATGAAATTCTTGCACTGGGTTGGCAAAACACATAATGGGTATCAGCCATTTAATCATGAACATTTTTCTAAACGAATTTGGACGGACTTGAGAGACCTTTTCCCTCAAACTTATGCATGCATCCTGATGCCGAATCATTTTCACATCATTTCACCAGAGCTTGGGGTGAAAGAGACAAAAGATAAACTCCACTCGCTCAGTAGCCAAATCGGACAAAACACCCGCTTTTATGACATGGAACCTAAGATTTGGTTGCCCCTGCCTCTTCCAAATATAATTCCAGATTCTAAACATTTGGAAAGACAAATTCGGTACGTTCATCTCAATCCCTGTAGATCAGACCTCACGAGTGAACCACTCTCTTGGAAATGGTCTACTCATCTTGATTATTTAGGTTTAGTGAAAAACCCCTGGTGCAACTTAAAAGAATTGCGAAGCAAGGGTCGAAACTTTTCTGCAGAATTCTTTCACTTGTTTGTTTCAAATGATCCCACCGCTCAAATTGGAGGTACGTCATTTCCCAAATCAGTCAAACGAGCTCAATGGATGACGAAAGTGAGTTGCGAAACTTTGCATGAGGCATTGGATTTGAAAGCACGGATCATGAAGTGTGATCTCAATAGAACGAATCAAAGCATATTGTCTAGGCTTGAAATTTCTCGATCTAGTCTCAAACGGTTCATCAAACATCAGGAGTCCTCTCAAGACATCAGCACATTGGAATACCATCTGGGAGACGAACGTTTGAGAAAAGGAAGATAGGCTGCTCAGTGCTTGGCCCAAAAAGGGTTCAAAATGAGGGTTTAGCACGGGACGCTATCTAGTTTTTGAGCCAAAAATGGTAGCCTCGACCATGGTTAATATGTTTGAATTCCAAGACCACGGTAAGTTTTTGCTCGGTCGACGACCTTACCGTCTTGGACGAATAAGACTTCATTGAATCGCTCCATTATCTCTCCTGCCTTAGCATGACGGAAGAGCACAACATCCCCAGGATCTAAACTCACATTTGCAGGCACTGTGAGAGGAGTCTGAACTTCGCCAGTGCCTTCTGTGTTCACTAGCTTCAAACCGGGAGGATCGAAAGGCACAGCGACTCTGTCCCATCCGGGTTCACCGCTTGCGACATATCCTCCACCCTGACAGGTCACAAATCCTGGGTCAGAAGATCTCGTCACTTGAAGAGCGAAGAAACATGCAGGCTCGAAGTGAATGTTGGAATAGTAATCAAACAGATGCGGACAATAAAGTGCACTTCCTGCTGCAAGCTCTGTAAGAGATTCCTCACGAGCAATCCAGTTCAAATTCCCGCTGCCTCCGCCGTTAAATAGCGAAATAGTATATCCTTTGGATTGAATGAAGGACTTGATCTGAGCTCTGAGTTTGATCACACCCTTCTGAGACCAGACTCGAACCATATTAGCGATTGGGTTTAAGAGAGACTTAAACGGATTCTTATCCGTGAGTCCCGCGACTTGAGCTTCATAAACCATGAGTCCAGCAAACTTAAACTTCTGAGTCGAATCCATTTTCTCAATGAGAGAAAGAACCTGTTTAGGGGTTCTGACGCCAGATCTACGCACACCAAGATGGATCATTCCACCTAGAAGACGCAGAGAACCGTCGACTTCGATCACTAACCCCAGACGATTGGAACTCGACCAATTCTTATTCAGGAGATCTATCTGAGCGAGCGAATCCACTACCATTGAGAACTTCTTCCCGGTGTCTACAATCTTTTGCAGCGCAGATAAGTCGCTGGTTTGCAGCGTTGGGTACGCAAGTAGGAAATCATCGAATCCAGCATCCGCCAGAGCGAGTGTTTCTTGAATAGAATAGGTCATGAATCCAGAAAACTTTTCTGGATGGCGTGAAGTCACTCGCTTCAAAACTTCAGTCACACGAATGGACTTGGTCGCAAGCCTCACTGGTTTACCGAAATTGACGAGCATCTCTGCGTTTCGATCAAGCGCATCAAGATCAATAATCACCGCAGGGAGGTGCTCTTCCTTCAAAAGATGCCTAAGTTTATCTGTTTTAGACTGGTTCATTCTGCCTATCAGTTATACCCTAAGTCCCATCATGAATTCTTGGAAAATATTCTATCGTGTGAGTTTGGGGTGCTTTTTATTTGGAGTAATTATAGCCGGGTTGAACTTCAAGCGAGTGCCCGAGACGGTGATGAATCACGATCCGCTTCAATTCCAAGGATACAGAGCTCTTCAAGATGTCAAGGCGCTCGCATTGAAATTCCCCAACCGAGTGACTTGGAGTGAGTCTCGCCAAAAAGCTGCAGAACATCTCAAAGGTCGCTTCAAAGAGTTAGGTTATGAACCTAAGGGAATGCTCTTCTCCGAAATCATCGGTGGGAAGAAGATCAGCGGATTAGAAAACATTTATGCTGAGAAAATCGGAAAGAAACATCCTGACCAAATCATCGCAGTTGTCGCTCACTATGATGCTCCTGAAGGATCGACAGAAGCTGCAATGGATGATGCTTCTGGTGTCGGAGTCGTACTTGAACTTGCTCGTATCTTCTCAAAAGTAGAAACAGATCGTTCGATGCTTTTCTTACTCACTGACAGTGAGGAGTATGGAGCATTCTGGGGAGCTCACACGTTCGTCAGAGAGTACGAAAAGCGTAACCAAATCATCGCAGCACTTAATTTTGATTTTGTGAACTTATTCGAGATGGAAGGAATCTTGAATCTCAATGACGGACTCAAAGAAGGCTACACACCGCTTTGGCTTCGTGAGATGGCTCTTGAGTCGATCAGATCTCTCAAGCAAGTCGAAGCACGTGACTTCAGAAACATCATGGAGCATATCCAGCGCGCAATCCTCATTCCACCCTCTGATCACGGTGAATTCCTAGCACAAGGTATTCCTTCTTTCAATTGGCTCGGTCAGAACAAAGACTTCGCAAAACTCATGCGTGAGTACCATCACACGGAGAAGGACAAACTTGAGTTCCTCCAGCCCCGAAGCTTGGATATCTACGGAAAAGCCGCTGAGCGCCTCATGAGATCTATCAATCAGATGACTTCACTTCCTTCAGACTTCAGAGAATCTAATTATTGGAAAATCGGTACGAACTTATACATTCCAGGAGTCGCAGTATTTATCCTCCACATTTTAGCGATGATTCCGTTTCTCACAGTAGCAATGCTCAGAATTGTAGAAGTATTCAGTAGGACTGATCGCAAAGTAGTGAAGAATGTCATTTTAAATGAACTCAAGAACTGTGCTGTTCTCGTCGGCGCGATGGGGTTCGGTTATGTGATCCTCATGCTCCTTCCTTACTTAAGGATCATCGATCAATACGAGCTCTATCCTGCAACACAGAAGTCTTATCTGCTGTATCACCCGAACTATATAGCAATCATCGGCGTATTCACTGCAATCGGTGGCGCTCTTTACATCTTGGGGAAGGTCTTCTCCACTAAGCACGACGCACTCGGGCATCCTGAAGCCAGACAAGCCGTTCACGGAGTATTACTAGCAATTGTGATCTTCTTAGCATTTTGTAAGAACAGTTACCTCGCTACTCTCATGCTCATGCCTCCTGCATACCTCTGGCTTGCCATCCGAGTGAGGAAACAAATCCAGGGTAGAATCATTAATGGATTACTTATTTTTTCGGGTGCAATCACACTGGTAGCAATGTCTCTCGTGATGAGCCAAGTGTTTCATCTCGGGGTCTTCTATTGGTATGTGTTTCTAGGTGCAGCTTATGGCTTATTCTCGGTCTACACGATTATTCTTGTGATCATCATTATCGCGATTATGTTCAGGCTTGCTCGTGGATTCGTTCTCAGAAAGACATAATTCAAAAAAAAGTCACGCAACCCTGAGGCTACGTGACTTTCTCATTTAACGAATTCAATTCTATTAGAACTGAGAAACGATAGTTTGGAATACTTTGTTTTTAACGCAGACGACGTTGTTCTTGAATTCTACTAATCCTGCACGTGTCATTGCTTTCTCAATTTTAATTTCCTTGAGATCAGCTAAGCCAGTTCCTGCTGCCGCATAAACCCACTTACCTGCAGTTACTGTTCCATCAGCTAATTTTCCACCAGCAAAACCAACGATCGCTAATGGCCATCTCCAGATTTTTCCAGCGAGAGTACGGTCATCCCAGTTGTCGACCTTTAACTTCTTCCATAAATCTGCACCCAAAGATTTTTTATTCTTCTCGAACTCTTTTCCGAATCTATCAAACACTGCTTCTCCTGCAATTTCGGCAAGTTCTGGAATTTGGTCAGCGGTGAATCCATCTTTCAAGAGATAGACAACTTGGTAATGACCTTCTTTGCATTTTTTGTTTTTAGACAAAATGTAATATCCGAAGCTGTCTTCATAGTTTCGGATCTCTTTTCCTTCTTGGTCTTTGCCAGTGACTGTATAGTTTTGAACGAGTCCCAAGAATTCACCCGTTCTACGATTGCGGATGAGCTCTCCATTGACTTGAACCATACTTCCGGTTTGGAATTCGGCATAAACATTAGTGGATAACAATACTAATACTAATAGTGATTTGATCATTTCAGTCCCTTTCCTTGAGATCCCTGGTTTTTAATTGTGAGAATATGATTTCATGCCTAGGCAGAAACTTCCACTGTCAATAAATTGTCTACAATGTGTGTATTAATCGAAGTTCAGGTTTCGTGAAAATGTCTCACGCAATTGATTGAGAGATGAGTAGGCCAGAATCATGATCGCAATGCCCACAAAACTAGCGCTCCTCACGACTCCGACATGAGGAGTTAAAAACTGAAATGCAGTCACCATCACGACCACTGCTCCTCTCACCATATTAGGGATGCTAACAGTGACAGTGGATCTGATCTTGGTACCGAATTGCTCTGCAGCGTACAATACATAAGTCGCCCAATATCCCCCCGCTATTCCCATGAGTGCGAAGAGAAGATAAACTTGCTGTGAAGTGAGCCCTGGAACCCAAAGATAAACTGCTGATGCAATCCAAGTTCCTAACATGAAGATTGCGATTGTCTTCTTCCTGCTCTGAAGATGATTGGACAAGAAACCAGCACCAATGTCGCCTAGAGACGCAGCTCCATAACAAATCAAAATTCCACGCCCTACACTTACATCGCCTATAACTCCGAGGTTACGCGTGAACTCAGGTGCAAACGTAATGAGTAGACCTGATGTAAACCAAAGAGGCACGCCTACTGCAACACAAAGAAAATATGTTTTTATCTTTTCAGGGTTGAGAAAAATCGTTTTGATTTCGGAATAGAATTTAGTTTTCTTTTCACGCTTAAACAGTGGCGACTCAGATACTTGATGTCTACCAATGAGTAGGGCTAATCCCATGAGTCCGCCGATCCCGTAGCAAACTCTCCAAGTGAAGAACTCTGAGAATACTCCTGCTGTCACAGCTCCAAACATTCCCACCATCGCAATGATCATGGCACCCCAAGTGCGCTGAGATGTAGGCAAGCTCTCAGCGATGAGAGTGATTGCAGCTCCTAGCTCTCCAGCGAGACCGAAACCTGCGATGAATCTCAGTACGGCGTAAGTAGGCACGTCGGTCACGAATGCATTGAGAAGATTGGCTGCTGAATACAGTAGAATCGACCCCAATAGCACAGACTTCCTGCCATAACGATCACCGAGAATTCCCCACAACCAACCCCCACAAAGAAGCCCAAACATTTGAAGGTTAATGAGAAACACGCCTGTGGACATGAGATCAATGTCTGCAACACCGATTGCCCTCAGACTTGGAATCCTTACTATAGAGAATAAGAGTAGATCATAGACATCGACGAAATATCCAAACGCCGCTAGCCATACTGCAAAGGTCATTCATCCTTAGGTAGATCAGCAGTATTCTTCTTAGCAACTAGTTTTTCATCATTTTTTAATTCGACAAACTTCACCCCGACTTCACCACCTGCGTTCATCGGAGAAGCCGTTAAACTATCAGGGAGTTTGTCCTTTTTGCGAAGTACGTAGAAGTTAATACAGTTGAATTCATTTTCAATTGGCTTTCCATCTTCCAGTTTAACTTTTCCGTTCTCATCATGCTCTTCATAGAAAAGCTTCCAAATATTGTCCACACGTCTCAGTTTAAGATCTAAAATACGATCATCATTTTTTTCAAGGGGTGACAAATTGTATTTTCTCAAGATGATGAGATTAAGATTGCCGCCAAATGTCGGGCTAAATCCCTTTTCTGATTCAAGACTAGTAATATCGACAGGGCCATTTTCTCTGAGAACGACTCCTTCTTTCAATTCAGAAGGCTTGTAAGTTTCTGTACCCTGAGGTGTTCCATCCGTATAAATCATCTTCTTCAGTAGTTTGGCCTCTGTATCGTACTCAACGTAAATACGAGACTCGACACCTTGTTCAGTATCGACTGTTACTCTGAGTAGATCCTGACTTTCAATCTTGGCCCATGAACTTTGGGTCAAGGTTAACATCACTAATGCGTATAATAACTTCATGATGAACCTCCTTAAACCGGTGGTGTTTTTACGCCCTTTGACTCGAATGGTCAATATAAAAAATGCATAGCGTTAAGTCTGGAATTTTATGGAGTTTTTACATGGTGCAGGTCAAAATCGCCCTATGAGTAAATGGATCATAGGCTGGATCATCATCCAAATCTTACGCCTCACCCAGTGGGTACAAACCCCATGTCCAGGATAGCTACGATGGCAGCCATTTGCTCAGAAAGTCGTTTTGAAATCAGTAGTTATATCAGACTACAGGAGCGCTACGATTGGTCAGTAGACTGGTCTAGAACCCCTGAAGGTAGATTCTTTTCCAACAAGGCGCCAGGAGCCTCACTTCTCGCAGCCCCCCTCTTCTGTATCGTCGATAGATTCTACGGAGAGTCTGAGCCTGATGTCACCCTCCGAATCCAGAAACAGTACCAAGCACGTTGGGCTGTAACCTGGATTGCGTCTCTCTTACTTCAGATACTACCTCTGGCGTTCTTAGTCTTCTGGATCGACGGAAGCTTAGGAGTATTGGGCTACTCTGACAGGCTTCGTAGATTCGTACAACTCGCACTCCTCTTCGGTCACACGGGTGCTGTCTATATGAATAGCTGGTGGGGACATGGTCTCAGCGTTGTATTAGGGCTTGCAACTTTCCTCACACTTCAGTCCAAGCGGTGGGTGACTGCAGGATTCATGATGGGTTTAGCTCTACTCAATGATTATTCGATGGCACTCATGATCCCAGGATTCTTATTCATCCTCTGGCAAGAAGAGGAAACGAAGAGAGATTTAGTAATGTTCATGCTGGGAGGAGTGATTCCAGGTTTCATGTGGATTCTCTATCACACGACTTCATTTGGCTCTCCGTTCACTCTCCCTAATGCGTTTCAGAATCCACTCTTCATCGATCCGCAGGATTCAGTCGGCGGATGGCATGGAGACAATACTGTAGGGCCAAGGTATCTTAGTCCCATTCTTCCGTTTTTTGCTCTCTGGCTAGTTCCCGTGTTTGATCATCTTAGCGAAAGATTGAAAAAGTTATTAGAATTCGGACTTGTGATCTCACTCATTCTCTTCATCACGTCTTATACGATCTCACTCGAACCACCCACTCCACCCCTATGGATGGGATTCTACAAAGCTTCCTTCGACAAGGATGCACTCACACTCTGGTCACGATTCCTGCTACAGATCATGGTTCTCGCAGTCGCATTCAAACTTGAAACACGCTCTAGATGTAAAGCATGAAGAAAAAACCAATATTAGGTTGGTTCCCGCTCCTCTACTTCTATCAAGCACTTCCCTTCTTCTGGGTCACTTCACTCTCAACTGTTTTCTACAAACAGATGGGAGTCTCAAACACGACCGCAGCTCTCTTAAGCAGCATCTTTTACGCTCCTTGGATTTTGAAGGCATTCGGTGGGCCTTGGGTTCAATCACGCTCAACACTCAAGCGCTGGATCGTAGGCACTCAAACATCGATTGCGCTACTCATGATGATCTCATCGATAGTTGTGACGACACCCTTCTCTGTCACTGGACTCAGTATTCTTTTCATGCTGATCGCAACTCTAGGCACCCTTCATGACATCGCAGCCGAAGGTGAATACATCCACGCACTCACTTCGACCCAGCATGCATCTATGATCGGAGTGAGAGCGACGTTCTTCCGATTAGGATGGCTAGCAATGCAAGGAGGAGCTATCACTCTTATAGGCATCACAGGATCTTGGCAGAAGGTGATTCTCGTTTATCTCGTCATCATGGGAATCGTCCCACTCATTCTCTCCCGTACACTCAACTCAGATTCTGCAGCCAAACATCTTAGTGTGGCTAAAGAAGAAGAGAAGTTCCTCAAAATTCTTGCTCAGTACTTCAAGAAAAACGAAATCATCGATATTCTGCTATTCCTCCTTCTCTATCGATTCAGTGAATCACAACTGCAGAAGTTAGCGATCCCCTTTTTCATCGATCCACGCGTGAAAGGTGGATTAGAAATCCCTACAACGAGTATCGGTGTGATCTACGGAACTCTAGGCCCTCTTTTCCTCACGCTAGGCGGATTGCTCAGTGGTTGGTTGATCAGCAGATACGGACTGACTCGACTCATCGTTACAATTGGAATTGCAGCTAACATACCTCACGCGCTCTATACTTGGATGGCGTTTCACCAGCCAGAGAAAATCATTTGGGTTGCCACTCTCATCAACATCGAGCAATTCTTCTACGGAGTCGGATTCACTGCGTATCTCCTTTTTATGGTGAAGACTGCTCAAGGGAAAAACGCAACCGCTCACTACGCGATCTCCGCGGGATTCATGGCTATGGGAATGATGATTCCAGGATCATGGAGCGGATGGCTTGCAGACCGCTTAGGCTACTCTTGGTTTTTTGTTTGGGTTTTAGTCTCCGTGATTCCTAGTGTTTGGGTCACGATTCGAGGACGCAATGTACTTCAACGATTAGAGAAAGAGCCTAGCCACCACACTTAGCAAAAACTTTCCTCGAGTAAGCTTGAATCTTCGGGTGATCGAATCCTTCAGCGACTCTCAAGGCTTCAAGTGCAAGCGACTTCTGTGCAGAGTTTGAATCCGTCGTTGGCTCTGAGCACAACTTCTCTAGTGCCTTCATCGCTGTCAATTGTGGGTAAGAAAGCGTCACTTCATCTGTGCCTGAGAGATGCGGATCTTCCTCTGTAGGCTTCGGTGGTTCTGAGCAATTGGCAAGACTTCTGCAATAAGGCTCTAAGAAGATATTCGAGATGAACTTAAAATCTTCCTGAGTGGTGAGATTCCTTCCAATGAGAAAAACAATCGTCCCTCTCCCATTGCGATCTTCAAAGGGAAGTGCTTGGTAGCGATCGATGAAAGAGCGTTTTTCCTCAGTCGTGAGGAACTTCAGTTCAGTATCTAATCTCATGTCGTTGTCATCATGAGCTGAGAGCACTTGATTGAGGATATCGAGCTTATTATCGGAATAAGATTTTTCTTTTGTTTGAATTTGTTTTGGCTGGCCAGTAGAATCACCTGGAACAGTAGCAAGCATGCTTGCTACCTCTAGAACTTCACCTTCAGTAATAGACTGATCCTTCTTAGGGGTAAGGGCCCACCAAGTAAGTCCGAGTACAAAAAACAACCCTAGAACAATCAACGCTGCTCTAGGGTTATTCAGTTTCATTTATTTTTTCGAAGCGTAGAGATCTTGAATCATTTGCTTGCGAGCATCTTCATTGACGATTCGTCCAAAGTTGTCGTTTGCATAGAGTCCAGCGTCTTGACGGACTTTTTCAGTGCAGTTCTTGCAAGACTTCTCAATGTTCTTAAGCAAGATCACAGATGATCCATAAGAACCGAATGGAGTCTTGTCACATGCAGGCTCGCCTGCGAGCGGAGCTCCCGACCAGATGCTCTTCATGGGTTGACCCGTTGTTCGATCTAAGAATGGAACAGGACAATTCTTGTGACCCCAGCTCCCATTCTTCACTTCAGTGTGACGAGCTTCATGATAGATGACCATGAGGCGCGCAACTTGTGGGTGTTTGTATTTGACGAAATTATTAGTGAGGTTGATCGTGCTTGGGTTTGAGCGCTTCACGCATGCGATTGCAGGTCCTGATCTACAATTCCCCATGACCACTTTCTTTACGCGACTATTATAGAACTCCTGGTAAGCAGCTCCATTTACATCACCGAAGATTTTCTGATGCAGTGGTGTTGCAGCTCCAGCTGGCTGAATCTCTGCCATGAACTTCAAATCAGCATCGTATTGTTTCTGTAAATCTGCAGGTAATGAGCCTGAACCTACAGTACTTGGTAAGTTTGAAGCACTGGCCATTAAACTTACAATAAAAAGAATAACCATTTGAGAGCCCCCCAGCTCGGTGAGCATTCAAGCATGGCTATGGACTCTGATCAAGTCTCTGTGCGCAAGAATGAGTATATATTAGGCAGCTTCGTCGATATCTTCTTCTACTACAAACTTAATTCCAGCCTTAAACAAGCCATCTTCGCCTGTGCTGCGAATCGCCATGATCTGTCCTTTGAGGCCTTTGCGCAATGGCTTACCTTGCATTGCGATGATCTCAACATTGTCACCCTTGTTGAGCTCGTCTTCTTTCAAGAGCGCTAATCCTGCGCCACCGCGTGAGAGATCGAGCACTCGGAATTTGGCTTCTGTTCCGTCTGATTTTCTCACCGTTGCGTACCTTTCAGCCTTAGGAGCCATTCTAGGACTTTCACGGAGACCCAAGAAGTGTTTCGAGTTCGTTTTATTCACTTCTTTGCCTGGAACATATTCTACTTTGAGAGTTTGAATGTGTTCGGTCTTAGAACTTCCTGAAATGAACTTCTCAGGTGCTTTGTATCCTCTGACATCTATGAACTCGTCGAAGTTCTCTATATTACTTTCGCCGCGCATGAGATTGAACTTATCGAGATAAGATTGTGGCGGCATGAAACTCGTATCTCCACCAGGGATCATCACCATTTCTTTTGGATATCCAAGCGTGAGCATTGAGCCTTCAAACTCAAGCAGAATTGCCTTAAACGCAGTCTTCATGTGTTCACTGTAGACATAAACTAATTCACCGCGGAAGCAAAACTCTGCTCCCGTTTCGTTTTGAAATTGTAATGACTCTAAGTCTTTGCTGTTTCCGATGATGATTCCGAAGTGAATCGTACGAAACACTTTACCTTCAGTATCGGTGTGTATTTGCCATAGGCAGACCAGTGCCTTTCGATCTTTCAGAGCGTCGAAAAGGTTCTTCATGATATCTAGATGTTCGCTGCTTTTAAGCTTGTTCACGCAATAATGTACAAACTCCCTCATATTCTTATCGGCAGACCCTCCATTGGATTTGACAACCATTTTACAAGCGTGTCTCAGGTGACACTCTAGCCTCTGTCAATTTTTTTACATAAAATATTGATATGAGCGGATTTGTCCGAAAAGCTCACATGATCTCGCGGGGTTCACTGATTCTTGCATTAGTCACGATGATGACATTGAACTCGTACGCTCAGACCGTTCCTTCCCCAACTCCTTTGTCAGATGCGGAAATCGACAGAGTCTGCAATGAATCCATGAAGAAGTTTGGTGACCCAAAATACGCAAATGACGAAAAAGTCGTTCTGTGCCAGCAAATGGAATATGGAAAACAATCTGCGTCGCTCTCTAGAACTCAAGGAGCGATCAAGATTCCTGTCTCGGCGATCTGTATAGCTGCTACTCTATTTTGTTATGGCGTACTTACTGCCGCAATAGGATCTGCATTAGCTCCAGTTTGTGGAATCTCAATAGCAGCTTCTTCTATTGGGGACGAAATTGGAAATAGCGCTCTTAATGACAAACTCAAGAAAGAAGCACAAGGAGTCAACTACGCAGGACTTGCCACTGGCGCAGTCAGTGGAATAGCAGGTGGTTTTGCTGCTGGCGCCGCGACTGCAGCTGGAGGTGCCAGCGGACTCGATTGTCTTACAATCGCTGTTCCAGCAGCTGGAGTAACCGCAGAAGTATTCATGCGCTACGATCAAGCTAATACAATGGACAAAACTTCAAGCGATGCGAGGGATGGACTCAGAGCAGTCACCAACATTCCAGGATCTTTCAATACTGACCCTTTCAGAATACAAGGCGACCAAGATGCTAATTACAAAGATGATTACGCAGACAAAATGCTAGATTCCTATCCACCTGAAACTCTTGCAAAAATAGAAGAGCTGACAGGAATGAAAATGGCAGATGTCGCTAATTACAACGGTGATCCTAATGCCCTGATGGAAAAAATGATGGCAAATATGGGAGTCCCTCCAGAAGGAATTGCTCAAGGAATGAAAGAGGTGAAGAAAATAGCCGATGCAAATGGTTATAAAGCTGAAAACCTAGCATCAGCAAATAGCTCTGGACTGGGATTTGGTACTTCTTCAAACGATTCTCTTTCGATCAGGGGTAGTGCTGGCACATCTAGTGCGGCCGGTAATAGTGGACTAGCCTTCCGTGATCCTGCAAGCATGACTGCAGATCAAATTGAGAAGGATCGTTTTCACGATATCTTCCTCCGCGTCTCACAACGTTACGACAAGAAGAAAATCAAAGATCTTGCAGCTCTCCCCTGGGCATCCAAAAAAAATCAATTCGCAAATAAGAGCAAGCTCCAAGGAAGGACTCCTTCATCTGAGAAGTTGAGGTTTAACTAGATGAGCGCTACTTTTTTTCTGATTCTGATCACCTTTTCTACCCTCGCCGACCCTGCACCTGCTCCCTCAGGGGCACCTCCAGATATTCAGAAGATCTGCGCCAAAGCTCGCTCGGAAGATGAAGCCAATAAGAATAATCCACAATACCAAAGGAGCGAAGTGAATGAAAAATGCGCTCAAATCTATGCATCTAAACTTTCAAGTAGAACTTCAAAAGTACTAGGGAATATGAAAACCCCTATAATTGCAATGTGCGGTGTGGCTTCTGGAATCTGTATCGCTGGCAAGGCCGACACCAAGATCAAAGCAATAGGAGAAAGACTTGCGGGAGTTTGCGGAACTATGGGAGGAGTTTCTTCTATTGCCGAAAGCGTCGCCACGCACCAACTTGAAGAAAAAATATCAGGCGAAAGAAGTGTGTATGATCTTAAAAGCTCCGCTGAAGGTGCCGTTGGCATTGCAGGCGATGGCAAGCACATGCGTGCTAATTTTGCAGAAGGTCAAAACAATTCAGGTGTTCAACTCAATGATAAAGGAGAAGAAATTCCTAGAAATGCAAAACAAGAAAAAAGACAAGCGTGCGGAACCATCGCAAAAGAAGTCCTCATGCAAGGTGCAGAAATGGCAAATCACTATCAAACCATGAACAAAATGGAAGAAATGGAAAACAAGCAGAAGCTTGAGCTACTCAATTTAATCACTCAGAACGGTGGGGATTTTAATACAGAGAATTATCAATCAGAACATGATGCAGATGCTGACTTACCTCACATGGAAGAACCATCATTAAATCTTCCTGAGTTCCCACCAGAACTCGCAGGACCTTTCGAGGAGCTATCAGGAATGAGGATGGACGACGTACTTGCAAACGGAGGTAATCCCAACGACATGATGGGAGCAATGATGAATGGTTTGGGACTGCCTTCGAGTGATTTGGCCGCTGCACTGGCAGCTGCTAGTAATCTTCCTGCAACTCCAGGAACTGGAGATGCAGACACGAAGTCTAGTGCTCTAAGTGCAAGTAATGAAACATATTCGATTCCTTCGATGGAAGACTTACTGAAAGGATTGCTTCCCAATCGTGAGCCCGCAGATCAGAAGGGGTCAACATTGAAAGCAAAAGATATTTCTAAGATGACTGCTTCGGAATTCGAGAAGGACACGAAGCACAATATCTTCGCTAGAGTTTCACTTCGCTATAATAAGAAGGACACACATCTTGAGAGACTCCCTTGGGTGGGGAAGTTTAACATCGGCGCAAACCCTAAGCCGATTGATGCACTCACGACTCGTTTCCCAGCATCCAAAATGAACTAATAGACATCATGTTAGGTCCCTCAAGGTGCTTCAAGAACCCTCGAAGTCCCTCCAGTCTGCTACGCTAATGCTACGCAAACAACATGTAAAACATTTGTACTTACATTTGACTTACGTCGTTATAGGATATTCTTTGTTAGAATAGAGATTCTTGAGTTTGATAGATTTGATTATGACCTAGGCAACATCAAGAAAATTCAATCTCACGGTGTGTCGCTAGGTGAAATTGAGGACTTCCTTACTCAAGAGTTACTCATTATGGATGACGCGAGACACTCTCAAAAAGAGAAGCGATTTATCGCGGTCGGATTGACAAAGAAAAAACGACCGATGCTTGTGGCATTTACTGCAAGAACAAAGGGTGGAGAAATTCTCATTCGCCCAATCTCTGCTAGGTACTGTCATAAAAAGGAGGCTGATACATATGAAACCATCAAAAAAAATATCAAAAAATAATACTGATCCCTTAGCTGGTGATCTCTCTGAGTTACTCAAAAGCGGAGACTGGAAAGTCGTAAAATTTGAACTCCGCCCTAAAAACAAAACCATTACGCTGAGACTGAGCGAAGATCTACTCGATGCTATCAAGGACAAGGCGGAAGAAAGCGGCCTCGACTATCAAAAGTGGATCAGACTCTCATTAGAGCGGATACTAGACGACGCTTCTTGATTTGAGGTTCCGATTTGAAACCTCAAACTAACGACATTTTTTTGACAGTCTTAAGCCAGCTGCTAAAAGTCCGATAAGTATGAGTGAAGTCTTTTATTTTTTTAATAATACTTTTTGCAGCTTACCCTTGACCGCTAATTCCGTATTGGCGCAGAATCGCTTCACAGATAAACAAAAAGAAACTCCCATCTAAAGACTTCAACTTTATTGAACTTACTGATTTTGGTAAGTTTCCTTCAGAGAAGAAATCTAAAAAGAAAGACATCACTCTTCCTGACTCTCAATTGTGGTTCAAAGAGGCATGCGAATCGAATGTAGAATGTCATCTGTTAATCATTTCAGGACACTTCACTCCAAGCGGGAGAACATTCTATGGAGAAAGTGAGCCAGGCCAGTCTCGACCCTACGAACTCTCACTCGATGCACTTAGGTCTTACTCTTGTAGTAACAAATGTGAGGGAATCCTCAATACGCCTATAGAAGTATTCATGTTCGGTTGTAATACATTCAACAACTACTGCAGCAATGATCTTTCAGAAGCAGAACTTCAGAGACAAGAGACAGGCTTGATCAATCAAGGATTCAAACCAGAGCAAGCACGCAACATCATGCGCGCTATAAAAAGCTCAATGGGTAAGTCTGTAAAGAGCACCATGCAGGAAGTATTTTCAGACGTCAGGTCTCTTTATGGTTTTGACGGAGTAGCTCCTATTGGAGCAGTAGCAAAAGTGCCATTAGAAAAGTAATCGACGAACAAACAATCAAACATGGCAGCTATTCGGATTACTTGGGCTCTAAGCTCCTTACAATAGGCATGAGTAACCATGAAGAAACTCATCGCAATGAATCTTGGGGTAGCCACTTCAAAAGCTATAATGGAGTTCAGTGTTCTAATGAAGAAGTCTTCTTAGAAGACTCCTTCAAATGGATGAGCGGGGTCAAATCAATCAGCTGCGGCTTACGTGACCAAAACAGAACACAGCTAGAAAAATTCAAAATCATTGATGAACTCATCAACTATAAGCTTCTCAGTGACTATTTTCCTGATGTTGCTTTTTTTCTAAAAAACATGACAGAGCCACTCTCAACTGAAGAACAAGCAATCTTTAATAAGTTAAAAAACAACGAACAGATGAAGACAGATTTTATCGCTGTTCTCTACAAACTCCCACTTTCAGAATTCCTGGAAGACGCACTGTCTGTTTCAATGAAACTAGATTGGATCAACAGCGTTCAACTAGAGGCTGAAATGAAGAGAGCAGTCATCGGAGTACTCAGCCAAGATTTGTTCACCGCCCAAACAAAAGATTACATTTGCCTAAAGAAAAACGAATCGTATCTCAATGACTTAAGAGCTAAAGCACAGTCTCTAGAATCATCTCAGGTGAATACAAATATTTTTAACTCTAAGTATGGTCTTGAGATTCTCAAGTGCCTAGGAGTGAACTCTGAGCTTCTCTACGAAAATATCAGAAAAATAACACTTAACAGTAACGATGAAACAACTAAAGTCTCTGGGCTTCAGATATTAAAACAAAACCTTAAAGACGAAAAAAATCTAGAAGCATTTGTAGATCATTCTATAAATTTTATTAAAAAACCTCATACTGACTATTGGATCACAAATACACTCTTTGAGGATGTGTTCAATAGAAGCGGAAACTTGTTTGGCTATTACTACCATGGTGAGTACTTCGCAGAACCATCTGAAAAAACAATTAAGCAATTGAATCAAATTCTAAAATCAAAACAAGCCAATGAAGACAGACTGGGTCAGTTTCAAGAACTATTTCTGCTGTCTGTGATGGGGAGAAACCCCAACCCTAGTCCTGAACAAAAAAAAATCTACTGGAAGTATTTCGATAAAGTATCTGACCAATACATAGTTGGAGTCATTTATCACCTTAATCCTAAGTTCTATGAAAATGATCCATCGAGAGTCAAACACCTAAAAGATCAACTCAAACATCTTGGGGACTATTTACCTCCTTTTAACGAAGACATCGCCATGAGATATCTCAAAATGGTAAAAAAACATCCCTCTCTTTTTAGTAACGACCCATTTCAAAAGTTTAACGATACTACTCAAATGAACCCTCCATTTACCAACTCTTGGTTTGAACACGCAAGTATCATGTACTACCTTGAGGATTCCCATGAAAATGGAGTGAAAGCTCTGAAGTCCTCGATCATAGATGTCGAAAAGCAATACGAAACCAAACCGGGACTACGTATAAAGGCAGACAATATACTCCATCAGTACATGATTCGAGAAAGAGATGGAGATATCGAGTTTTTAATCAATATGCTTTCAGGTAGTCATTTTTGGAGAGACATGTACTTTACTTGGACTTTTAACACTGAGTTCAGCTCTTTAGCAGCTCGATCACTATCTCAAACCAAACATCCAGACCAGCGCTTTCAATCAGTCATGGACTTAAATCCACTCTCCGCGCAAACACTGATGGTACTTTCTCAAGAGCCGAGCTACTGGAACGATCTTTTATTGGAAAAAAGTATTGATCGATTCATTCAGATACATCAATACGACCTTTCGAGAAGTGATTTACAAGGCAAAACTCAACAATACATTTTTGATCATTTTAGCAAAGAAAAAATTCGGGAAATAACGCTATCCTGGGCGCTCAAAAACAAAGATAAATTATCTCATTCTCCAACAACTAAAGCTAACATGAGGTCTTATTTAGGATTTTCAAAAGAGCACCCGATCTCAAAAGTGACATTTGATCAAATGGATGTAGTTTTTAAAAACCTTGATCAAAAAGAAATAAACTACTCTAATACGGTTTCTAAACACTTATTAGAACTCGTTTCTGAGTATTCTTATCTCGACGCTTCAACAACACAGGAGATAGTTCGAAGGTTTGTGAATAAGCAACAAGATTACTCGCACAGGATTTTACAATCGGTTCTCACGCTGAAACGATTCAACTTTGAAACTACTCATATTTCAAAAAATCAAATCAACAAAATGATGAGTTCTTGCAAGGACTCTGAGTACACTAAACAGTATTCGACTTTATGCGAGCACGTAAGAGCACTCAGTACAGACTCTCAAGAGAATAAACAATAACGAGTAGAGATAAACGGGTTTGAGACTTAAGCCGATTTCTTCAGTCCCTTGGCTAGATCACTTAAATTCAAAATCTGAATCTCGATGATCTTGCCTCGAGAGTCTTCGCAGAATACAAATCCATTTTTTTCGTAAGACTTAGCCTCAACACCCTTACCAATTTTAATGGAGGCAAAATCATTTTCTCTATCGAAATAAATTTCTGGTGTTTTTGTTATTTTCTTACTCGAAAGTTTACCATGAGCGTTAATACGAGCCATAAATTGTTCTCCTTTTTTTCTAAAACTACTGCTGCAATTTTATTGTCTTTTCTCGATCGAAACGTTTTTGTTAAAATGAATTTAGCACCTTGACGAATTGACTCTTCGGGTGACTGAATCAACTCGTCCAACTCCTCTGCAAAGATTTTTCTCTCCTGAATTCTTTGTGCAGCATGAGGGGTGAGTACCCATTTCTTCATTAATCAACTCCCCTAAGATTGTATCACGTACACTCAATAAAAATGGTGGAGATAAACGGGCTTGAACCGATGACCTCCACAATGCCATTGTGGCGCTCTACCAACTGAGCTATATCCCCAGGTCATTTAACACGATTCAAATTACAGCCTAACACTCCGAGTTATCAACCCAAACCTTTCAATATTTCGTGTTTTAGATCATTCTTTGGGGATGAAAACATCAAACACTGTACTCACAACTGTAGCAACTCTCTTATTACTCACATTCACCGCTCATGCAGAAGGCCCGTGCAAAGACAAACGCGAAGCTAAACACGAGGCAAACAAAACATTTCAAGATTGCTTGAAGAATTGGCAGAAGAAAATGAAACCTGGGGAAGCAGATCCTTCAGATGACTGCACCTCTAAGTTTCAGGCTGTTCAGAATGCATCCAAGTCCCTGAAAGCTTGTCGAACAGACGCTCTCAGTAAAAAGAATGATAAAAAATCAGCAGAATGAAACAATGAAAAAAATAATTACTAGACTGGCAGGATTCGCACGAGTCAATCGTTTCGGGAAGATCATGGGCATGAAGCTCGAGATCAAAAAACCAGGTGACATCATCTACAGAATGAAAGTCACCCAGTCTCATGAGAGCTCACCCAAGACCGCTCATGGAGGCGTCGTTTCTGCACTCATGGATTCAGTACTGGGAGTCGCTGCTCTCACTTATGCAATGAAACACGATGAGTACTGCTCCACTGTAGAATTCAAAATGAATTTTATCGCTCCTGCATTCGTAGGAGACGAGCTCATCGGATACGGCAAGCTCGACCACGCAGGCAAGTCCCTCCTCTTCACGAGTGCTACGATAGTCAACAAGAAGGGTGAACTCATTGCCAAAGGTCTTGGAACTTTCAATCGTTACCCCATGCATAAGAAGCAGATGAGAGCATGAGCATCTCTTCGCAGTTTATTTATATCGGATGTCAGTTAGGTGCAGAGAAACATCTCAAAGATGAAATCTTCGAGAATCATAGAGAACTCAAACTCTCCTACTCTCAGAAGGGACTGGTCACCTTCAAATCCGAAAAACCACTAGATGAATACTTCGAATTAAATTCTATTCTCGCTCGCACTTGGGGATGGAGCTTGAAGGAACCCTACAAGACAGCACACGGAGCACACCAATGGAGCCCCGATGGCGAGATTGCTGAGTCACTGACGACAACACTATTGAAAACAGGAAACTTCGTCAGAGAAGAAATCATTCTCTCTCCAAAAACCACTTGGCATGGAGTGAAGAAAATCACTGAGTTCGCATCTCGCAGACCTGGTGGATTCTTCCCCTCTACTCTGCTTGATCCACTGTCTCCTTCGCGCGCTTACTTAAAATGCATTGAGTCCTTAGAGAGATTCAGACTCGAAATGAAACCTGGAGAGCATGCGTTTGAAATCGGAAGCGCACCTGGTGGAGCCGCATGGGCATTACTGAAGATGGGACTCTCTGTAACGGGAGTTGATCCAGGAAAAATGGAAAAACCTGTACTGGGTCATAAAAATTTCACATGGATTAAAAAATCCATCTTTCAAGTCACACCCGGTGAACTGAAGAATATCGACTGGCTATTCCTAGACAAAAACGTCGAGCCTCGTGAGTCAGTCTCAGCTGTGACAGAGACACTTAATTTTATTAAATCGAATCCCCCAAAAGCACTGATGCTCACTCTCAAATTGAACCAGTGGGATTTACTATTCCAGATCCCAGATATATTAAAACCTTTAGAAAAATACGGTTATACAGGCTTGCATCGCATCACCCAGCTGCACAGCAATGCACAGGAGTGTTGCGCTTGCTTAACCCACAAAACATTAGGCAAGCTCTTAGAATAAATTTTACTTCAGCATTCTGTATAAAACCCACCCACCTGTTCGCTCAAGAGTCTGAATGGGATGATTCTTCATCGCCCAATCTTGATCACGCGCTCTACTGACTGCATACACAGGCGCTCCACGCTTAGGGTCAAACTCTGAATAGAAATAAGAAGCGTAACTCTTAAATCCTAATGGCTGAATGTTTACTTTTTCTTTTGCAGCTCGCTTATAAAACGAAATGAGGGAGCCCTGAGCAATTTGTGCAATGTCCGGCACGACGAAAACTAACCAAAACTGTAGAGTCACTACTCCTGATAGTGCCAAGTAGATGGGTCTCTGATTGATCTTCTTCACAGAGAAGAGCATGACCCAAACCAGAAGAACGAAAATCATCACCGACCACGAAGTCAGAGATTTGATCGGATTGATGGAGTGAGCAGACCTCATCGACTCCATTAAATCTGCATCTCGAATGAGAATCATCAATGATTCATTAGAAAAAATAACTGGGATGAAAAACAACACTGCAAGAAAAGCGAGCCAAGCCACTTGCGATAAATAGTGAAATTCTTTCTTAAAGCTGAGCTGCTTCTCGATTCCAAGAGCTGCCAAATAGGTTAAAGGAAAATACGCTAGTGAGCTGTAATGAATGATCTTGGTCTGAACCATTCCGAAGATCACAACGATTGTCACAAGAAGTACTTTCAGTCTCAACGAAAACGAATCTGAAACTTTCCATCCTGAATAGAGATACAGAGATGCGGGCATACACCCAAACGCTAGCACAACTACATGGAATAATGGAAAACCGCTATGTCCAGCATCTGCAGTACTGAAGAGTCTCATGAGATAACTCATGAAGTCGCTAGCCACCCTGTCTTGATTGAGGGTTCCCTGATGCTTCATCCAGATGAGATAAGGAACGATCGAGAGAAGTGAGAATACTCCGAATACAAACGGCCTACTCCAGCTCCAGCTTTTCTTGCGTTCAATCACCCAAATGATGAGGAGTGTAGATCCACACACCAGTAGCGCAGTGGGTCCCTTAGTCAGAATAGCGAGTGACATGAGGATCGCAGAGAATACTAAAGCGGTTTTATGAGATGTGAGCTCAAAATGATTCCAAAGCATGAATGAACTAAAAATAAATAAATTAAAAAGTGGATCGATCAGACCTGTCTTGAAATAGAATTGAGGAAGGAAGCTCACTGCGTAAGTTAAAACCAAGATCAAACCAAATTTTGGATTTCGTTTCTTTCCAATGAGATACAAAACCCATAAAGTCAGAAAAGCCACAATGATATTCGGGAATCTCGCTGCCCATTCTGTGACTCCGAACAGCTTGAACGAAAGAGTCTGCAACCAGAAGAAGAGTGGAGGCTTCTCCCAGAAAGGTTCGTATCCTATTCTGACGAATGACCACTCTCCCGTTGTGAGCATCTCGCGAGCGACTTCTGCAAAATTGGCCTCGTCCCAATCCAGAAGTGGAACAAGTCCCAATCCAAAACTCCACAGGACAAGAATGGGTAGGATGATATACATTAGTACCTATGATACCTTATATTGAGCTTCCATCACTCCCAATTTTTGGAAACTTAGCGATCCAGCCATTCGGCATACTCCTCGCATCTGGAATCTTTTTTGGAGTCAGACGCATTCAACAAAAAGCTCAGCAACGTGGTTACAATGTCGACTCAGTAATGACTTGCGTCCATTACAGCATGATCCCGGGTTTCATTGGGGCTTATGTTTTAGAAATTTTGCTTTACGAGCCGATGAAGATTTTCGAGCAAGGACTGGCTGCCTTCTCAAGTCCCAACTTAAGTTCATACGGTGGACTATTCACCTCAGTGCTAGGTTATCTCTACTACCAGAAGAAGTTCAAACCGAAGAACATTCCACTATTGACTGACATACTCCTTGAAGGTGCTGTGATTGGCTTCACTCTGGGAAGACTCGGTTGTGGAATAGTGCACGATCATCCAGGAATCGCTTCAAACTTCTTTTTAGCTGTGAATTATCCCGATATGCCTAGGCATGATTTAGGGCTCTATGAGTTCTTCTTCTTAGGGTTCATCGTGCTTCCCCTATCGCTGAAGATCTCGAAGCTCTACACAGAGAAAAAAGTCCCAGCAGGAGTGCAGACTTCGATGATGCTGCTCCTCTATCCTCCGGTCAGATTCTGTCTTGAGTTTTTAAGAGCCGATGCTTCTATTGCAGGAGACACAAGGTATCTGGGTCTCACTCCTGCTCAGTATTTTAGTATTTTGTTTTTTGGTTTTGGAGTTTTCTGGACTAAGAAAATTTTAACAACTCACTCACAATTAAACCCAAAGTAATCACAGCTAACGAACCTGCTCCGAGAGCAAAACTCTTCTTCCACACGGTGAGTGGAATCTTCTTCAGTCCGACAGTAGTCGCTACTGCAGTAAGAATTTGAAACGAGATGAGCGTACCGAACCCACTTCCGATCGCAACCCATGCAGCTTGAGAGATCTGAGCTTGAGTCAGAAAGGCTGAAGAAACCCAGAGATTACCTAATGTCGAAGTTCCCGCTAGTCCTGGTGCGATGAATCCTAGCCAGAGACTCTGGATACTACCGATAGAGAAGTAAGCAACGTTCATCTGCATCCAGCTCGTGAGATAGAGAATGAAAAGCGTCATCGTGGTGGTGACGATGAAAGGTTTCTTCAATTTGAAGAAAGACTCGCTCAAGATTTTCCTAAAAAAATCAATTTTCTTACCCGATCTCAATGCAAGCCAAATGGAACCCACTGCCACCCAGAATCCAGGATTAGAAATTCGAAATCCTGCTATCGCCATACCTCTAAAACCAATCTGCCCTAGCATCAAGAAGCTCGTCATCTCCACTAGAAATAAAATTTTACGATCAAACACATCATTCAAACGAGTCCATGGAATCCAAAAGAGGAGAGCAAACATACCTGAAACAGCCGCAGACCACTGCAGTGCAAACATCCCTCCAAAGATCATGCCCATAGTCGCACCCATAAACCCTCTCATGAGCCAGAACCATTCAGATTTACTCTCAGGCAGTTTCCACCCTCGAATTAAAACCCAAATCCCAATGAACGTAGTAAAATTGAGTGCTGCAGAAAGAAGAGAAACCTGCTGACCTAAGAATCCAAACTTGAATGAAGGAAATCCAATGATCAGTGGAGTAGACATCGCACCGAAAGGAACAGCAAGTACGTTTCCATAGAGAGGAAGAAGCATTGCTAATTCTTGAGAGACTCCCATACGAATGAGAATAGGTGCTACGAGTGCAGGTGGAGAACCAAACCCGGATACTCCTTCTAGTACTGTCACCCAGCCTCGACTCAAGAGGAAAACCTGCATGTCCTTATTCGGATGGAATCTCTGCAACCAAGAGTTGAGATCTTCCGTCTTGCCTGTTTGATCCAATACTCGAATGAAGACGAGTGCCCCCCAGAGTACGGTCACTATCTCTGAAGAAATACGCAGTCCTGTTAAGAGTGTTTCCATTGCTCAACGTTTACCATGAGTGGAGACAATATTTTGTTGTCTTTTAGCTTCCAGATCACACCGTCAACGAAGAAGTGATGGATCTGCACAGAAGCGATGATCACACCGAAAGCAAAATTTGTCGGTAAACCCGCTCTCTCGCCCCACAGGGGTAAAACCTGGAATAAAATGGCGCCTAATAGAATATTAAGCCCGTACCACTTAAGCGACTCACTCGAAAAATTAAATCTGAAACCTTTCGTCTCGGAAATATGATGTCTCTCAGAAAGTTGAAGTATCCATGCAATAAACAAATATTGAAGTGAATGAAGGGCGGGGACAAACTCGTTAAATCCAGGCCAATGAGGACCCAATATAAACCAGAAAGCATGGGTCAGTGGTAACAATAAAACTAAGGGCGGAAAACTTCTCCATTTTTTAAAATGCGGGTAGAAACTGATCAGAAAACCTGCTGTATTCAAGTATTGCCAAGTCATGAGTAAATTTACAAACTGGTGATTCAAGTTAAACCTGGGATAATTCACTCCATAGTAGCTATTAAACCCCTCACCTATTTCTGATATTGCAGTCATCGTGATGAACGATCCATAAACAAAAGACGCTAAGAAGAATCTCTGAACCGGAGTAATTACCATTTCCCCTCTTCTTGCATAAAGAAGCGAAAGTCCCAATGTCTGCCCGCAAAAATGGTAAGGAGACCAAATTAAATAAAGTTTGATCCATATGACTGCAAAGGATTCGGGCTGAAGTAGACTGAACACTGTTGCGACTAGTACTAAAATTGGAATCAAAAAACTTGTTACTGGAAACTGGCTGTAGAAATCTTTCCTATAATAGAGCCTATAGCTCGTTGCCGCGAAATGTGGCCAATTCACGACCCAACTCGTGAGAGCAGCAATTTGATAAATCAAATCACTACGATTACCTTGAGTGAATGTAAATACAATGCACCAAATGAGAATAGTGATTCCTGATAAAAAGAAGAAGTCTAACTTGAAATTATAGAAGTACTTCTTCATAGGTTTTCAAATCGGCTCATGACTTTGAGTGAAACCAGAACCAAAAGAAAAAGTGCTATTCCCGCCCAACTGACCGGAAAAGCGGAAGATGATAATGAATATTCTACTAGTCCATAAACGAGAACAAGAATCGCAAGTAGAACCAACGCCATCATTGCTCTGGGCTTCTTATTCATGTGCATGAACACTGAGCCGAATAAAAACAGAAGAGCAAACACGAAGGCATAAAGAATGTTTTGCTTAGGCATCTTTCCAGATGCAGCAGATGAAACCATCTGAGATGCAGGTCTCGCATACTTTGTATTGAATTCAGCTGTAAGTTCAGGGCTTTCTTTTAGTTTTTTTGAGTCATATTTTCTAATATTCACAACTTCGGTCTGCTCGATCACCACTCTTAGCTCTGGCATTTCGGTTCCACTGACTCTGGGGAGAGTCGTAATGCTATAGAGTACTCCTTGTCCTCCGATGACTTCACCGAACACAGTGTACTTACCGTTCAAGTGTGAAGCTTGACCCAAAATAAAAGAAAATGAACTTCTGCCGCTGACAGGATTATTATCTTGATGCGCAAGACTCAATGTCATCGGAAGGTGTTTTAAGTGAGTGGCTTCAACAGGCAGGAGGTTAATGGTGCTGTTTTTGACTTCTGTTGTTTGAACAATAAAATCCGGAATCACACGGAAGAACTCAACACCTCGATACGCTCCTTCTTTCACTAGTCGAAGAATTTGTTGAGAAGTTTGAGGAGCATCCTTGGGATAGAGCCTGAATGCGATATCTCCGAAGTTAGTGTGAAAGATAATGACTTCAGAAGACAATGGAGGGGACGCATAAATCGCCTGTAAACTAGCCAAAAGCAAAAATAGGTTCATGAGAACTATTCTAACTACTCAGACAAAGAAGGCAATTGCAATTGGTCATTTGTACTAAAGCCAACTTCCTTTAGAGTCTCGGCATCCGCAAGTAGGATATCCTGTGAATCCCTTGCATGTTCCACTGCAATTTCCACATGCGCCACTCATACACGAACCCGAATCGGGACATCCCATTCCTACTGATCCCGATGAACAGGATGGAGCTGCTGTAGTGGTCGCTGCAGTTGAAGTCGATGCTACTGTAGTAGTTGCGACAATCGTAGTTGTAGTAGAAGCTGCAGTTGAAGTCGATGCTACTGTAGTAGTTGCGACAATCGTAGTTGTAGTAGAAGCTGCAGTAGAAGCTGCAGTAGAAGCTGCAGTAGAAGCTGCAGTAGAAGCTGCGGTAGAAGCTGCAGTAGAAGCTGCAGTAGAAGCTGCGGTAGAAGCTGCAGTAGAAGCTGCAGTAGAAGCTGCGGTAGAAGCTGCGGTAGAAGCTGCAGTAGAAGCTGCAGTTGCCACTGAAGTTGTCGTTGCAATAGTTGTGTTGATTCTGCGTCTCGTTCCTGACTCTTTAACAGGAGTGAGAACAGAGCCCTGATTAGTAGACTGAGCTACTCCAAGCACAGGAATAATCATTAAAACCGTTAAAACCCCCAATGTCTTCATCTATCTATTATCTGATTAAAACCATCGGCTGTCAAAGTCTAATTACAATACAACCTATTGATACTTATGACTAAAACACAGAATCTGCTGCGACTGGGATCTGATAAATGTAGCCTCTTAAGAACTTCTCTAAAATGACTAAATCGTTTTCGTTTATAATCCCATCTGCATTGAGATCACTGTCCTGAACCCTAGCATCGCAAGTTGCGTTCTTGTTTCCAGATCTTAGATAATCTCGGAAAATAGTCAGGTCACGAACATCTAATCTTGAAGAACCCGTAAACGTTCCAGCCAGAACAGGCTCATTATCTTCAGTACCGCAATCTCCACCTATACTTATAGAAACATTACCTGGATAGTAGTTACCATCTTTAACAACTGCAGGAGTATTGGCTGTTCCATAAGTTTGAGGTACGGCTGGATGTACTGCTGTACCTGCGGCCGTATCCGGAGAATATACACCAGAAGAAGCAGGGTTCACCATATGGTAGCCCACGATCGGATCAGCTGCGATCGCACACATTCCCATTTTTGCGTTGAGAGTGCCTCCATAGATATACGCACATGGATAAGCACAATTATTCAGAAGTGCTGCTTTCTGAGAAACTCTTGTACCGCCTGAATGAGTCCAAACTTCTACAACTGCATCCTGCGAAACTCCCACAATATCTTCTCCTTCCCCTGGCCCTGCTGCAGGCATTGAAGGATCAAAGAGCACTGTCCAAGGAAGTCTTGAAACAGGTCCAATTGACACAAGATAGTCTCTGCCATTCACCTGAAAGTTAACCTGCCTCTGACCAATAGCTCCACTTTGTTGACCTGATACATTGAGGAAATTAATTTTATTATTGAGTGCGACCGGGTCACAGACACTTTCTCTGTAGAGTTGCAGCACCAAACGATTGGAAGCATCGAGCGCTTTTCGCATTTCAGTCACACGAGATTCTTTGATTGCGACTTGTCTCACTTGATTCGAGTATTCCATCACACCCAGAAGCATCGCAAGCATCACGTTGCCTAGAATAATTACAGAGAGTAGCTGCGATTGGCCGGAACTGTTCAAATGCATTGTTCGACCATATTGATATTTGAAACGACGTGCGAACAACACTGTTCCCAATCACTTTTAGCAATCGTTGTCCCAGCAGTCTTACATAGAGTCTTAGGCATACATAAACCTGTTCCTCTATCAATATATCCAGAACAGCAGTCACCAGTTAAAGAAGCTGTATTGTCTGGCTGACAACCGCGGAATGAAACCGTTCGCCCGAATTGAATCGATTCTGCAGCTAAGTTTCTGAACTGAATATTAAGTGAGAGGACTCGGTGAAGTCCCTTCGTGAACTGATCTGGAATTACTTCTTGCGGAGCCCAACTCTCTACAACATTTGCTGCACCAAAAGGTACTTGAGATCTACGAGTTTTAGCTTCAATATCAAGCCTGAAACCTGTTGCAGCTCCACGGTCGTCAACTGTAGGTGGAATGCCACCAATTGAAGTAGACCTTCGATTAATTGCATCAAACCCACATTGAAAAGCATAAACACCTTGAACACGTGCCATGACAGTTTCCACTCCAGAGAGTGAGATCTTTACCATTTGGATTTCTCCAGGAACACCGACTGTGTATACTCCTCCTGATTCACTATTTTTTGTGGGTGGAATCCAACGGAGCTTGAATCTCTCTTTGCATCCTTTCGGATAGAGTTGATAATCTACCGCAAGAGAATCTGTCGTTTGAGTTGCAACTGCTTTACCCGTAAAAGCTTCCCAGCCTGTATTTCCAATACAATTGCCTGTCGCTTCTTGACCTGGATTCATAGCGGTATCTGAATCAAAATCTAGAAAGTCACATGCAGAGTCGCTTCCATTCGCAGAATATGTGTCACATCCACCGGGGACACGTGATCCATCCGTCGGAAATGTTCCACTCCCATATGACGCATCATAGAGACACTTGAGTCCGTCATTCCCACAAAGACAGCTTCGAACTCTTGTTGTATTCGCAATATAGGTATCTACTGAATCATTAAAAGAGATGAGTTGTTGATTAAAGTCAGCCTGAGCTCTGGCCGTCACCACTAAACGCATACCTTCAGCGAACAAAGTCCCCGCCATCAGAGCGCAATAACCAAACAATCCTGTCGTGATCATCAACTCAACAAGAGTGAAACCCGATTGGTTTTTTAGAATCTTCAATTTCATCTAGCCACTATTGTAGTACAATTTTGAGAACATGAATACGCGGTTAAACATTCGGTTAAATAACAGTGGTGCTTCAATGATCGAAACTATGACGGCTTTCGCCATCTTTGGCATCATGGTGATATCGATTTATCCTACGTTCACTGAAATTCAAAAAATTGGGAAGAACACGAACATCCGCAGACTCTGTCAGCAAATTGTCAGTACGAAGCTCGAATCCTACAAATCTGGATATCCCGTAGATCTCAACACGAGCTACATTCCACTCACTTGGCCTGACACCCCTGCAAACGAAGTTCAACTCAACGCCCTCTCACTTGAGAGTTATTCCGATGACTCTATGGGCACTCTCAATAGTGCCACTCCGACCCGAGTCCTTTCTGGGTTTGCATTCGCAAAGGTCAGATACAATCACTTCTATCCTGAAAGTTGCGTCGGAGAATCCTTGGCGACAATTACCTCAGGGCTTCCTCAGTTCAGATATTTGGGAATAAGAGAATGCATTGGTGGACCAAAAGGTGTTCCCCCAATGGCTTGGAAAGACACTACTATTCCTGCACCAGTCAATCCCTGTGCAAACAGCCAAATCGACATGAAGATTTCTCGAGAGCTACAGGGATTCAAACTCTATGTGAAGCTCGAGCTTGAAACACCGTGGAGATATGGAGACAATGGTACTCAAACAACACTCCTTCCTCCCGCTTCGTCGCCGCCCGATCTCATTCAACGGTTGCATGATCGCTGCCCTAATTTTGGGAATCCCCCTGCAGGAGTCACTTCGAGTTATGACTTCTCAGGACAGAGTGATGCGATCAAAGTCACTGTCACAGGTGTCATTGACTACAAATCAGTAGGAACTCCTCCTCTCACGAGCATAGGCGGCGTCACTAATCCCTTCGAACTGACCTGTCAGTCTTCTGCTGTGATCACTCCTTACCGTTATCCCGCGAGATACATGATCACCAATCAAAGCAAAATTTATAGCATTCATGGTACCGCTTGGAACAAATCCACTGAAACTCTCGCAGCTACCAACATGGTGTTTCGTAACGTTTACCAAGGCGGAGCTAACACAGATGTAGCGGGGACAGCAGCGAAGAGCAAGCTCTCATCCAATGCGATTCTTTCATTTTCGGTTCACCCACGTGATACTTCCATTTGGGTACTGAGGGCGGGACAACTGTCTCGCTATTCCAATTGTTTTGGAACTCCTGTGAATTGTACAGTTGGCGTTGACGATGCTGCAAACGCATCTGGTGGATTCCCAGATCAGAGTACTTGGGGACCACTCACTGGAGCTTGGCCGCAATATCAATCTTGGAATGTTCCTACTGGAATCACATCGATCGGCGTGGATTATCGGACGGGTAAAGTTTTTGGGTTTGCCAAGTCTCAGTCAGGCGGATTAATCTTGGAACTCACTAACGGGGCATCTGTTCCTGGACCAGCTACACCTGGTTCGCCTCTTGGAAAATGCGGTGCCGTAGACTGCACTCCTACACCCATAGAAGGTGGAAACGGTGCAGGCGGTGCTGGGAATAATACCTTTCGTGGTGAAGTCAAATCTCGAGTGGTGGATTGTTTAGACGATGCTGGTGAAAAAGTACTCTGTACGATAGGAAACACAGCTCCTGCTCCAGATGGATCTACTACTGGAATTCCTAATCCTCTCGCAGTAAAAGCTGAATTCCCAAGACCTTATTTCACATCACTTCCCAGTAGAGTGGGTACGTTTTTTATGTCGCCATCTGGAGATGCTGCATTCGTCACAGACAACACTGTCTCAATGGCATTGGGTGAAGAAGTTTATAGTTCGAGTGTATACCGTGTGACAGATAAGACCCTATCGATCCCTATCATGACACTTCCGTTTTATGTAACTGGATTTTCAATGTAGCAGCCGCGCTGAACAGCGTAGCTATTTAGTGCGGTGCTAACCCTGCTGTTCAAGCCTGCTACTGAATTCTGCCTCTATCTTGAACCCCTTTAGAATTTGTTTTTCCAGCAGGCATACAGACGAATTGTCCAGGGGAGCCCATTTGTCCGCAGTAATTCCTAATCTTGGTGTACTCACCTCGACACTGACCGTTAGCTTCTACAGGTCGTGTATCGGTGATCGAGCAGTTTTGATTAGCATTATAGTTACCATTAAACGGTGGCGATCCTCCAGTAGTCGTACTGCCGCTAGGTGGTGGTAATCCTCCAGTAGTCGTATTGCCGCTAGGTGGTGGTAATTGTGTAGTTGATGTAGGATCCATCCCAATCGTAGTGGTTACAGTTGTTGTAGAGGTTGAACTTGTAGAGGTTGAAGTAGAGGTTGAAGTTGTAGCGGTTGATCCCGTAGGAGGACAGAGACAACAAGTAGCGTCTTCAATACACCCTCTCACTAACTGAGAAGGAGTACAGAATGCTGCTGAACCTGAAGAAGAAGATGAAGAAGATGATGAAGATGATGATGATGAAGATGAGGATGTTGTTGTGGGTGCAGTGCATGAACTTGTATCACACGTGAAATCTCCATTAAACAATCCGGTACAGATGCACATAGAACATCCATAGGGACCACCGGGACATGAACCCACTAAAATAGCTCCACCATTATTAAAATTACATTGATCAGCAATGCAAATGATTGGGGTAGCATTTGAGTTCAATGACCCAAAAAGGCTGAAGGCAAATACCAAAAAAAGGCTAAAAGTTTTTTTCATAGGTTTAGCAATCTCCTGGTCCTACGCAAACACAGCTACAAGAACCTGAATCCCACTGAAGTCCAGGTCCTCCTTCTAGCGAGCAATCATGAGAACAGTGTCCACATGCTGGATCCCAATACCCTCCTAATCCACAGGGTGTTGGTGGTGTTGGTGAACCGCTAGTAGATGTAGAACCTGTAGAACTGGCTTCACAAACATAGCCTGCAGTAGGAGGTGGTGGTACTGGAGGAGTGCTTGGCTGTGGGCAAGGTCCATTACAAACAACATACCCAGCCCCAAAATCAGAACAATTTCCGCTTGATGGACACTCTTTCACAGTGAAAGTAAATGGACCTCCTATTACACATTTGGGATCATCAATGTAATAACCCGTACCATTACTAATCCAGTCACTACAAGTAGCGGCTGAGGCTGTCTGATTATAAAAATAACCAGTCGCTAACATACAAATAAAGATATAAAAAAATTTTCTACTGAACATACTGAAGCCCCTCTACAGGCTCAATTGTCTCTCTAAACTGTAAAAACGTCAAAGCAATGTGTCAATATTGACAACTCCCCACATTTACTTATGTTTAGTTCCATTTGTAACTCAATTGCTGTCACTATCGACACGTTCACATATTTCGTTTACTCTGGAATTCATGCACAATTTGATAAAATCTGTAGGCGCTCTAATCGTCATAATTACATCACTCAATCCACACCTTTCGCGAGCTGCAGAACGAGTCGTTCAATTCGCAGGAGTGGTCTCGAGCATCACCGAGAGACGTGAAACGACAGAATTCCTGGACAAAGTCCTGTGTAACTTGGTCATCGTCAATACAAGCCAAACGAGCTCGACACAAAAAATCGTCGGCGTTAACTTCTACAACTACGGATACAGCGGAGTGAATCTCAACAGTGCTAGGGTCTATGCGCCTGCAACTGCACCTGGAACAGACGAACAAATCCGATACAACCAAATCTTGATCCACCCTCTAGGTGGCGCTGATACTGATCCAAGCTGTATCGACAAGAATCTTGAGCCACTCGGCACTTGCGTGATGCAGTTTATTACCAATACGATTCCTGCAGGTTCATCGACCATCGGTGTTTGCGCAGGGAACGTCAGAGTTCAAGACTCTGACCCAGCTATCCCTGGATTCGTAGTGGCCTCAGGATCAGCCTCACTCATTCAAGAGGTCAAGGTTTTAGGAGGAGTTCTCTCCGGAGCCCACTTCTTAAGCGGTCCCGCATTCACTCGTGCAGCTACTACTGATCCTATTTCTGCAGCGGGTTCTGCAGCGGGTATTATAGGAGCTACACCTGTGACCCAACTTCCTTCTAACATGAACATCGAATGCAAAAACTCCTGCTCAGGAGTGGCGACAGGAGTCCTTCAATCACTCTCTCGTACTCAGAATCCAGGAACCGATTTCAATCAAACTGCTGCACATGGAGATGGTTCTGTATTTAGCACTGTAAGGAACTTTTGCAGAGGTAATGGATCTCTAAACTCTCCAATTGCTCATTCTAGTGGTAAGCAAGTCTACGATGCATTGTGGACCTCAACAGTTCCGGCATCCATTAATAATTCTAGTGTTGGTCCAATTAATTCTGGGATCAACATTAGTTCCGGACAGCCTGTATTTGGAAACTCAACTGCAGCTAATCTTGCTGCATGTAATACTTTTTCTACAACTAAATATGCTTCAACTCTTAAGGAGTGTCATTATCGCTATTTTCAAGACAGGTGTATCGAAATTGCAAATGAAATTGAAAAACAATTTTATCAAGGGAATATTGGCTACTTCGAAGATAATATCCTTACTGCGTTTTATTGGGAACTCAGTAACTTAAATTCTGCGATGGTTGGAGATCAAGTCTTTAGAAACAAATGCTTACTGCCTCTGGGTTTATTTAATATTACTTCGGCTGGAGCCCCTGACCCTATGAACACTTTGACTACTGCAGTAGGTAGTAAAGCAGTGGTATCTTACCCTGGATCAACCCTTCCTGCTGATGTTCCATCTGCAGCATGCATGACGCTTCTAAATAGTGATAATGCCGACAGAGCTATGGGAGCAGTCGGTAGTTATATTGTGCAATCAGTTGCAGCTGATGCTCTCAGAGGATACACTAACCCATTCAGATACAGCAGATTACCAGCTAACGGCCCTGCCGGTCAGATTAGCTTCCCACCTACAGGTGGCGCTTCATCCCTACTGTGTGATGCCATATGTGGTGGATCATTCGGTTATGATGGAGCCAGTGGAATCATTCACGAACCTAATTTAGGCATGGAAGCTGGAGTTCTCGATAACGCTCCTGGTAGTCAGGAGCGCGATCCGACTAAATCTAAAATCACCTTCGGAGCATTAGCTCAGAAAATCGCACCTCCGGAATTCAAGGGTGGACTCGTGAAGGAAATACTCATCGGAGGATATGGTACGATCTGCTCTGCAAACGAAGCGTTCTTAGACTACAACAACATCAAAGACCCAGGTGCATTCAACTCCCGATCGATTAACGGTCAATACCGTTACTGCGAGAACCGTCCACAAGGGGGTTCAGATGATCTCTTGTTTGGAGTCCAAGGATTAGTGGGCTATCCCGTGAATGGTGGATCGCCGTTCTAACAATGAGAGCAATCGCTTCTGCATGTTTTCTACTTATTTTGAGCAATTGTACTCACGCCACTTCTTCAATTGAAGACAAGCCATCAGAGTGCAAATCTCCGTTGATAGAGTTAGTTCAGAACCAAATCGCACTTTTTGGAGAAGAGTACCCAGAGCAATTCGCTATCTACAACTTCATCATTCCCACTGATATTGTGTCGGTACAAAAGCTCAATCACTACGGGATACTCACTCTTCTCTTCTTCTCAAGAAATCCTAAAGACTATTCAATCAAAAAAGTCGGATCAAAATCGATAGAAGAGAAGTCCTTCTATGAGTACCCTTCTGTATTTGAGTTTCCTATACACAAGAATGTTATTTTCAAAACCAAAGGTGGAAAAAAGTTAGACTACATCGAGCAAGATCTGCATGTCTTAGTACCAGCCCATCAACTATCTGAAAAAAAAGTCTGGGAACTCGTCACCAAGAAAGGTTTAAAAATCCCTCTATTCAACTCACCCATTCCTGGATCAGAGAAGCTAAAAGAAAAGCCCCAAAAAGAGAAAGAACCTGATCTAGCATTCTCTGCTCAGACGGTTCTCTCTACATACTGTATTCAACTTTAGAATTTGAATTAGTTGTTCGACGAAGAGGTTATAGGACTGTAGAACATCGGAGACTGACCCGAGATGCAACGAACTTCACTGGGAACCTCTGGAGTGTCACCTTTTTTGAGACCTAATCTTGAATAGTAGCATTGATTCTTTGAATCAGTGATTGAACTGCAAGTCTCGTAAGACTTAGCATTTCCAGAAGGTTGCACGCGTACTTTGATTGAGTTTCTAGGACAAGCTCCTGTAATCGCACTCGGCGCATTTGCATTTGATCCTTCAAGTGCAGAAGAGGAGAATAAAACTGCCATCAATAATAAACTTTTGTAAATCATAGTAAAACCCTCTGAACTCAGTATCACCCGATTCGAATGCACTTGAAAAGTTGTGTCTTTTTCGACATATATCCAGTTTGACGCTGTACTTATTACGCGACTGACCTGAGCTCTACCTTCAGATAGGCTGCCAGAACCTCAACGAGCCTATTCTTCTTGATTGGCTTAGTGAGGTAGTCATCACAACCTGCTTTCAATGCACGATCAATTTCGGCCGCTAGT
This sequence comes from Lysobacteraceae bacterium, assembly GCA_023657465.1. Lineage (GTDB taxonomy): Bacteria > Bdellovibrionota > UBA1018 > UBA1018 > JAGTJX01 > JAGTJX01. Next base: position 272,131 of record JAGTJX010000004.1, on the reverse strand, counting down.
GAGAATGCGGTGAGAGCCAGAATTGGAGTTCTATTGATCGATTCAAGCTTTTCGTAATCTCTGATTTTTCTTACAGCTTCATATCCATCCATCACCGGCATCTGCATGTCCATGAGGATGAAGTCGTAAGTATTTGTTTTCACTTTTTCCAAGGCCTCTAACCCATTCTCTGCACACTCGATTTTAATCGATGGATACTTCTTCAAGTAAGCAATCACGAGATCTTGATTATCTTCAGAGTCATCCACAAGAAGAATATGATTCTCAGAGAACTGGACTTCAGGCGTGGGAGTGAGAACTGGTTTCCAAGCATGAGGAGTGATGAACTTCTCATCGCGCTTGCCAGGTTGACTGAGCCTGATGAGAAGCTCTTTGAGCTCAGCGCGACTGACAGGGTTCACTAGCACCCAATCGAAAACAGAACTGATTTGCTTACTCTCTTCTGACTCTTCTTTGGTTTGATTGACAAGCCCAATCCATTTTGCATCCTTGTATTTGTCTTTGAGTACTCTTACCGTTATGGATTTGATCGGTGCAATGATCGCTGATGGTTTCTTGATGAGAATCTCAGTCTGATCATTTACCGACTTTAAGAACTGATGCTTGACACCCCAATGATTGAGGAGCGAATGGAAAACTTCTTTAAGTGAATCACCGAGATCGAAGAACAGAAGCTGATGTGATCTGATTTTTGCAAACTGCTCTTCACGCATGACTGCTGCATCTTGAGTGAGATCGTCAGGACTGAGTGGTACATGGAACTCAAACTGACTTCCTTGACCGACTTGACTCTCTACTGAGATTTCTCCACCCATGAGTTCAACCATTTGCTTAGAGATCGCAAGACCGAGTCCTGTACCGCCATACTTCCTCGTTGTAGAAGGATCCGCCTGGACAAACGCTTCGAATAGGAGGGGTATTTTCGCACTGGGAATTCCAATTCCTGTATCGGTTATTTGGAATGTGAGCCAATCTTTAGAGTTTCTACGGACTTTGACCCTCACTTCACCTGATTCTGTGAACTTCACAGCATTGCCGATGAGGTTGATAAGAATTTGCCTGAGTTTATTAGAATCTCCGACGAAGCTATCCTCTAAACTTGGGTCAATATCCTCGACGAGCTCCAGACCCTTAGAATGAGCCTTGTGTGCAACTAACTCACAAGCAGCGTCGACGACTTCTTCCAAGCTAAACGAGATGGGATCGAGTCTCATGGAGCCTGATTCTACTTTTGATAAATCCAGGATGTCGTTGATGAGCGCTAGAAGTACGTTTCCAGAGCGATGAATCGTCTGCACATATCTCATTTGTTCAGAGTTCAAATCAGTTTCAAGCATGAGATCGCACATTCCTGCAATCGAGTTCATAGGTGTTCTGATTTCGTGACTCATGTTGGAGAGGAACATGGTCTTAGATTTGTTGGATGCCTCAGCGCTATCTTTGGCGCGCTTCAGTTCAGTCGTTCGTTCATTCACTTGTTTAATAGTGGTTTCAAGAGTTCTTGATAACACTCCGATTTCAGCAATTGCTCCAATTGGAGGGTTAAATTCCTTCTGATCCTTCGAATACTTGAGAGCAGCTTCTGTAAGTTCGACAAGTGGCGAGATCCTCTTACGCATCGTAAGAAGTGTTGCGATATTCCCTACAATAGTTAGAATCACAGTGAAGAAAAGTGCGCGCGTGAGGTTCTGATTGGCTTCTTTAACTAACTCACCATAAGGGATCACGATTCCTAGACCTAACTCAGTCTGAGGATTGAGAGGATCGAGGAATGTCTTAGTAATGTTGATCACTTCTTTACCCGCGTGGAGTATCTGCAATCAAAGTGCGACTAACGCTCTGAGAAGTGAAGAAATCCGTAATCGTAGGATAATCTTTGGTCAGAAATCCGTCCTCAAGCTCATCAACAGACCGATAGAGGTATCTGCCTTTACTATCGGTCAGTAAGAGACTGATTTTCTGACCTAGCTTATTTGCGATTGGAAACATTTTTGGAATGAGTTTGATTTGCAGAAGCACTGAATACTTGGATTCACCGCGCGCACTATAAATTGACTTCTGAGCCCTAAGCACAGGCACTCCACCCTCATCAAAAGTAGGCGGGCTCACCTCAATGTCTTTGTTTTTTATGAGCTCAATACCTGCAAGTCGTTTGGTCTTAATCCATTTATTTTTATCAAAAGCCAATCCAGCTCTAAACTCTGGCTTATCTTTGTTCCATTTAATGAGTACCGCTTCATCGAAGTGTCGTGAGTTTTGGAATATTTTCTTAACAACTAATTCAAAACTTTCTGTATTCCCGCTTTGATTTCGTGTTTCAGCTGCAATTCTTTGGACATCCCCTTTGAGCTCATCACTGATGTCAATGATATCTGGAATGAGGAGAGCATTTTGGTTTCTGAGCATTTCCATTTCCTGAGAGACCAAGAGATCCTTGATACTCAAGTGATAGACAAGAATCACAAGAAGTGCTGTGACCAAGACCAATCCCGCAGAAAGCGTTGCAATCTGCGTTGCAAGGGGTGCATTTGGATTGATCAGCCTCCACTTCATGCGGCGACCTCGACATATTCAATCTCGATTGAGCTTAGATAGCTTTTGATGGAATCAATGCAATTTTTTACAACGTTTAAGTCTGATTTTTTTGATGCACTCTCAAGCCGAATTGCAATTTCGCCTAACTCAATGAATCCATATCCCGCAGCGTTTCCTTTGAGTTTGTGTCCGATCTTGGCAATGGCATCAAAATCCTTCTTCGAGAAGTAGGACTCAAGCTCAGCGATTTCTTTTTTCCTGTTTTCTAAATACCCAGGAATCAGTTCTTTAATCTCGGCATCCACTTTAACGACAATTTTTTGACTCATGACAGACTTCCTCAACTGACTTTTCGGAATAAATTGTTGATGAATGAAGCACTTTCGTCGATAAGGTTACGTGTCACTACAAGGTTTTGAAATACTCGTCATCGATGATGACAAAGACTTCATCAAACTCACTAGACTCATTCTAGAGTCGACAGGGGCAAGGACGTATTCTGCCGAATCAATTGCTCTAGGAATTGCAGCGCTACAGAAGAAACTCCCTCACCTCATTCTTCTCGATCTGAATCTACCTGATGCAAGCGGATTAGACTTCATGGAGATCCGTAAAAAACTTGAAACGCTTAAGTCCATTCCGATCATGATCATGAGTTCGAAGAACGATCGCCAGACCGTTCTCAAATCTCTTAAGCTAGGAGCAATCGACTTCCTCACCAAACCCATCACGAGGTTCACTCTTGTGAACAAGGTTGAGCGCATCTTGAAATCTTATAAGAATCAACCTCTCAGCCATACTTTTGAGAAGCCTATCGAAACTCAGATCACAATCCCTTCAACACTGATTAAGATGGGCGAGAAGGACGTGATGGTCGAATGCGCTGCCAAACTTACTGGAGATACACGCATCGAACTAAAAGCACGAGTCTTTGAAACTCTGGGGATTGAAAAAGCGATTTGCAAAATCAATTCAAACCCCAGTCACCTCATCATGGACAATCTCTTCACCTCGACGATTAGTTTTTTTGGATTATCGTCTGCTACTCTTAAGAAAATCCAGGAGACTCTGTCTCAATGGAAATAAAAAAAGAAGTGAAAAAGAAAATTCTCACCATCGATGATGACCCAGAGATCAATGCACTCATCAAACGACATGTCACCTACATGGGATACGAAGTGAAAACGACTACTGATCCAGAATCTTTCCTGAAAGAAGTGGAAGAATTTCAACCAGATTTATGTCTCATCGATCTTGACATCGGCGAGTCTCAATCAGGACTCATTCTTGTTGAAGCCATTCTGATGGCTCATCACGGCTCACTTCCGATCGTGATTCTTTCAAGACACGACGACACTGAAGTGATCTCCAATGCACTTGAATCGGGTGCAATGGACTACATGATTAAGCCGCCCACTAAAGAACGCTTGGTGACTCTACTAGATCGATATGCTCCTCAGAAACATTCGGACAAGAGTTCAACGCCACTTTATAAAGTTCCTGCCACGCAAGCTCGCGCAGAAATCTCGTATCCACTCGAGTGGAATAAGATTGATGAAATGGGACTTTGGTTTAGTTCAAAAAACTTAATCTCCAGAGGAAGTATTTTTTATTTCAAAGATCCTGAGTTTGAGAAAATCACAGGCAGAACTACCCCTGCACTTCTCACAGTGTCTGAGAATTTCCTTAAGCCAGGAGCCACACAAGAAACCTACCGCATCTATGGCACCTTCGATCCAAGCGACATCGAACTTCAGAACAGAGTCAGGAATTGGCTCATTAAGAAAAAATAGCCCTCTCTTTAATTTATTGGGCACCTTAAAAGTACAGCTCCTGCTTCGCATGTACATCTCACTTTTATTTTTTGAAGTAGTACGAGATTTTATAGAGTTGGATGCGATTCCTACATAAAAGTAAGAGGACGCATCCGCTTACATGAGCCTCTTGAGGTACCCATAAAATTAAAGAGAGGGCTAGTTCTTCATCAAAGAAGGCGGGGTTCCTGGAATCGTGCAGAAGATTGGGTTATCTCTGCAGAACTGAATCGTATTAACGAGAAACCTTGCGATCTCAAGATCATCACCTGGTGCGATATCGATCTCAGTGAGTGGAGCGTTGCCGTAAGTAGCTTTTCCTTTACCATCCATCTCAATGAATCGAATACGATCTTGAACGGCATAGAAGTTAGGGTCCTTGACCTGAATGCGATAAGAGCCATTCTTAGGGTCTTTCGCAGTCACTGAGATCACCTGCAGTACATGAATCCACTTCTGCTTCGCTTCTTGAGGTGATCTCGCCAAATAAATAATCGGCGAGTAATTCAGCGCAATTCTCTCACTGAGACGGGTGTGGAGTTCAGACACTTCTTTTTTTGAAACCGTATGCTTAATTGCTTGAAGCACTTGAGTAATTGAAGGCAATGTCGCGTTTTCTGAAGCCCAGAGTTTCATTGCAGCTTCAATGAGCACTCTTCGTCCCACAGGATCCTGAGCAAAACTGAGAAGATTACCGTAGCCAGCAACGACCATAGGCTTGCCTCTCATCACTTGAGCGATGACCGATTCGAAGTAAGTAAACCGAGCTTCTGGATTGTCTACTGGAGGTAGGGGCTGATTCGATACATTCTTCGGATCGTAATAAATCAACATCGCGAGCTTTCGATCCAGGTTCGTAATTCCCTGACAGACTCCGTACTTCACAGGGCAGATCTCAGCAAACGACGCTGCGTCGTTGATGAACGGCAGACTCATTTCTGGAGTTGGGGAGAGGGTTCGAGATCTTAAGAGCATGAAAATCTCAAAAAGTTCAGGCTTCTTCTTCAAATCTGAAAAACGAGTTTGCATGACTATACTGGATACGCATCGGTATAGCGCTTCTGGCCTGTTTAAGATGTAAGTGTAAAAAGCACGTCTCAGCAGGGTCTCTTGATCCTTAGCGAGAGGTGCTCGCGACTTCAAAAAATGGTTTTTATCTAAAACTTTTGCTGCAAAACTAGGCTCAATGTTTTGTGTAAAAACAGTGGCAAAAACAAGAATAGGAATTAGGCAAGCTCTCACCTATTAAAAATAACTATAACTACTTGAAACTACAAGTATAATTTAATTAAGACTCTTTCACTTTATTGTTTTACTGACGCTACCCCCTAGTGTAAGTTTCCGTCTCGAATGAGACTCATTTTAACCCTGCTCTGTCTTACTGCGTTAGTCGCCTGCGGCGGCGGTGATAACGCTCCTGAAAAGCGTGAGATGGCTGTGGGCTCCTGCATGAAGAAAGTGCCGGGGACTTTGAACGATTATTTTGACGGTCGAGCGAGCGAAAAAGAAACCGACGCTGTATTCGACTGCATACAAGACTCACTCAAACTTTTCACCGAACGCACCTCAGGACAATCTGAAGGAATCTATACTCAAGACGAACTCAAGCGTTTCGTCGAGCGATTCATCATGGATGGCAAGAATCTAAGACCGGAAATGATCACTGAGACACTGACTCTCAAGTCCGCTCTTTTTGGAGGCACTCCTTCCCAAATCACTACCCTAGAGATTGAATCATTCAGAAAATTTCTAACTGCACTAAAGAACGTCTCGCAGCTCATCCGTACCGACTTACCACTAAGTATCAGTAGTAGTTCAGATGCAGCGATTGAGCGCGCGCGTCTTTCGGCTGAACTCTTAGGTGATACTCTTTCGCAAGCCAAGACTGCCTACACCATCGAGAGTGCACTGAGGTTTGCACGCGAGATTCAACTCTCGATTGATTCTCCTACTCTCGCGTACTGGTTGAATCGTAAGCCACTGATCGAGACTGGTCTGAAAGTCCTCATTTCCAAGACACCTGAACAAATTAAACCCACGGATTGGAAACCCATCTTACTCACTTCCTACCAAGCACTCAAAATGGGAAGAGCAGCCAGACGTTGGGCGGGTGAACCCGGAGGCTTCTTCGATGTTCCTGGGTTTGCAGCTTGGGAACAAGTTTACCAAAGCACCACTGACCTCCTGAACTCTGCGATTGATCGCAATCCTGATCAAGCTCTCAAGGCCATTGATCTCATGGATTTGCTCAAGCAACTCCACCAAGCAGATCTCGCCTCCATCAAGCCAGAAGTATTCGAACAGTTTCTCATTTTCAAGAAGGCCTGGTTCGGTAGCGCAAACCTTGATCTTACGAAACAAGACATGGAGAAGTGCAAACTCTGGGCGAATCGTTTTCATGAATCCGGAGTGAAGCTCAAACCCTATTTCCCTATCACGCTTAAGACCAACGAAGAAGCCTTCGTTGTGTTGGAATCCGTTCTCGATAACTGGGCAGAACGACTCTCTGAGTCTGCTTCTTCATTTGAATTCAAAGACCTCAAAAACTTCCTCATCGCTATTCAAAGCCAATTCCACTCTCAAGAAATTGAAACCTTCACAGCTCAATTTGATTCATACATGAGAGTGTTTCAATGGTCTCTAGGATCGAAGCGCACCTCCATTGAGAGAGCAGACTGGAAACCTCTCGTAAAGCTCATGATGAGTTCATTCAGAGTGAAGAGCGCAATCAATCCCCTTCTCTCCGTAAAAGAAAATGAATGGCTGAGCCCATCTATCAATGATGAGATCGATCATGCAATTAATACCGCTTCAAACCTCTTCACTTGGATTCAGAAAACCAACCAGAACCAAAAAATCGAATTCAGCTCCGTTAAGGATTTAATCCCAAGCTCATTCGAGCAGACCCTACTCAAGTTCAAAACACCAATCGCTGGTGGTGAAGCTTCGACCACGACAGCTTCAGAACTGAAGAAGATACTCACTTGGATCAGAGATCTGAGACTAGCTGCGATTCCCGTTTATCATCAACTCCCGATCACGCCTTCGGACTCACAGCTTAAGATTGACCAGTTCAATATCGCGATTGGCAACCTCTCCAAGGTCCTCACTAAACTTTCAGGTCAAATGACTTGGATACTCATCTCGAGTCTAGTAAAAGAAATCCATAAGAAGACTCCAAGTGACGGAACTCGTTTATTCATATCAAGAGAATCTTGGGTACAGGAGATTGTCAGCGCATTTACTCTTCCGAATACTGCAAGTATTCAACCTAGTGACTGGGCCATCGCTTCGAAGTCGATTCAACTAGGCTTAAGCGCGTTTTCTAAAACCAAGAAACTCTCAACAAGCGGACAGTATGTTTACAAAGGATCAGCGCTCAACTCCTTCGACTCAGCAATCAGAGAACTATTAGGTTGGTTGAATTATGTTGTACAAACTAGACCAAGTAAGGCTCTCACCGTCAGACAACTCAAGAATATCGTGAATGGACTACAACCTGACGAAATGCCAGTCGCTGTGAAGAAAGAAACATTGAGTGCGTTCATTGGGCCACTTTCCGCAAGACTGATCAGCGCTAAGAACATTGATTCTTATACTGAGACTGAAGTACTCAACTTCGGAATTAGGTCAGCAGCGCTCTTGCAACTTCAAGCAGAGTTGGATCGATATGTCGCTATCCAAACAGTTCTCCCTAAACTGTTTTCACTCACTGATTGTATTAAAGAGAAGTACCCTCAATTCCTCACCCCCAACTCTCAAGAGAACACGATGTTCTTTGACTGCACTCTCAACAAAACTCCCTCCAAATCCGATCCTTATCAATTGCAGATTTGGAAGTTCAATCTCGTAAAAGTCCTAAGAAACACGACGACTCTAGGGACTTTGGGTTTATCCAAAGCACATGCCGCAGGCTTGAGGGAGCTGATTTTCTATGCTCAACCTATGCTTCCAGCCAGTGGAGAAGAAGTTTATTTCCCTAAGTTGAACGAAACTCAAAACCTCACGATCAATTCTATTTCAGAAACTCACTGGTTACGCATCCTCACGAAGTCCATCATTCGAGGATATGCCAAGGATGCATCTCGCGCTCAGGCATACACGGGTATCAACGAAGAAGAGATGAAAATTTTTATAGATGACGTCAGAGACTTAGGGCTTGAACTCTTCATCATCGACCCACTCACTCAGAATATTCACGGCAAGCGTTTCTTCGAAGGCACTCACTTCACTCCTTCGGCACGCGGCCAAACACTCATCGATGTAGCTGAGTTCTCTGAGCTCATTACTTACTTGAAGTCAGGTAGCACCATGTCCCTAAAACCCAACAAGATTCTGGCTGAACGCTGCCCCAATCTCAAAGGATCAGGTTATGGATATCCGTTCATTGAGAGCGAGTGCTACCGAAAAGTGTTTTTCGCAAATGCAGAAATCTTCTGGAAGTCTCTCCCCAATATGGCGAGATTCTATAAGAACCTAAACGACGTCGATAAGAAGCTCTTTAGAGACCTCATCGAGTTCTGCGCAGATGCATATGCTGTGACAGTGGATGCGAAGTGGATGACCTCTGCTGATACGAGGACATTCATGGTTCTACTTCAGTACATTGAAGCACTCGTTCAGAGATTCGACCAGAACATGAGCGGCACACTCGATCTCGGCTCATGGACCCTAATGAGTCCGAGATTTGACGAAGTTTCTGATGCGTTCCCAATCTTTAAAACTAAAATCGCTGAAGTCGCTAAGAACGTAACCAATGAATACATTTTGGATAAGGCATTTACCTACATGCTAGCAAAAGGTGAGATTCCTGTTGAAGGCACTACTTCATTTAATAAGTGGTTAGCGACACCTCAGAGCTTCCAGGCGAATAAACTCAACATTTTGAAGATCTTCGCCGAGATTCAACGCTCACTCAATGCCAAGCCAGATGAACCGCTTCGAACGCAGTAGCTAGATGCACTTGCCGTAGAGATCATTACTGTATGACTGGCTTGCGGGCTGCCTCATATTTGGTTTTTTAATATACTTAAGACTCGATTTGTCGACCTTAAGTTTTGAAGCTAATTGTGTTTTGACAATATCCAAAATTTGAGAGTTCGGATCGAGTGCTCCGTTGCAATCGTCGCCATTCGCACCCTTGGAGCAACTGATCTGAGTGACTTTGAGAGTGAAATCAGCAACCAGGTCTTTGATTCCAAGAATCTGTCCACTGGGTAACTGAACTCCAACAGATTGACTGAGATCACATTGATCCCCTGCGAATATGTTTGAAGGCAATAGAAAAAATAAGATAAAAATTCGAGTCACCTGGTGGAGTCTCCTTCTCTAAAGAGTTTACAGCGAATCAAACTACGATCTCAATTGTGTCTTGTAGGACACCCGAGCTATAATCTCGTACAAGCTCATGACCCGAAAAAAAAATATAACCTCTCTCATCTCGTTTAAAGAAATCCTTGGACTTGCTATAGGAACCCTCACTGCAGCCATAGGACTGAGAGGCTTTTTAATACCTAATCACTTCGTTGATGGCGGTATTACAGGCGTAGCGCTTCTAATGAAGGAAGTTTTGACTGTCCCGATCTCTGCAACAGTTTTCATATTGAATTTACCGTTTATTATTTTAGCCAATAAGCACCTTTCAAAAGAGTTCGCTTTTCGTACATTCTTTGGAATTGTCTTCCTCAGTCTTTGGCTTCTCATCGTAAAAATAAATCCTATCACTAGCGACAAAACTCTCATCGCTGTGTTCGGTGGTTTACTCATTGGACTTGGATTAGGAATTGCGATGCGTTCTGGAGCGGTGATTGATGGTACTGAGATTCTAGCGCTCGTCATGAGACGCATGACCTCTCTCTCAATCGGTAACATGATTCTTCTCATTAACTTATTCATCTTCTTTGCTGCGGCATTCGTATTCGGACTGGAATCAGCGATGTATTCAGTCCTCACCTACTTCACAGCGACCAAGACCGTGGATTATGTCTTCACTGGAATTGAAGAATACACAGGGGTCACCATCATCTCTGAAGAGAACGTCGGAATCAAAAAAATGATTCAAGAGCAGTTGGGTCGTGGCGTAACCGTCTATCTCGGAAAAGGTGGCTACAGATCGTCCTCTCATCCATCCTCCAATATCGACATCCTCTATTCAGTCGTCACTAGACTTGAACTCTTAAGACTCAAAACTGAAGTATCCAAGCTCGACGAGAAAGCCGTCATCATCGAACACACTGTCAATGATGTACGTGGAGGCGTCATTAAGAAAAGAAACTTGAGATTCGATTGAAGAGACTGACTAAATTTACCAAATTTATCGACAGACCTTGGTTCTATCCTCTCTTGCTCATCATCGTAGCTGCAGATTGTTTTTTTATTTTGATTCCTGCAGATCCTATTATGTTTTCCATCATTTGGGTGAGAGCGAAGCAGTGGATCCCGCTTGCCCTTTTCTTCGCGTTTGCCACAGCTGTGGGAGCGGCATCTTTTGACTTCGCATTCACTCATTTGGGACTCCAAATCCTTGAACTCAAGGTCAAAGGGATCATCTCTCCTGATGCGTTCGCAAAGACTCAAGCCTTCTTCGATCACTATGGGACTTGGGCATTAGCAGGAGCTGCCTTCGGGCCTTTCCCGATTCAGCCTCTCATTCTCATTGCATCCATCGCCCACGTTTCGGTGGGAGCTATGTTTGTATCGATATTCTTAGGACGATTCGGGAAGAACTTGATTCTGTGTGGGATAGGATCCTACGCCCCAGAAACATTTAAAAAAATCATCAGCGAGAAAAGCACCCGCCAAAAGAAAGGCTAGTTCTTAAGTTCTCTTAAGATCATTTCGACGATCTTTGCAGTGTGTGTATCCATGAGGTCGTGCTTAGCGCCGTGAATTTCTTCAATCTTGATTGCAGGAGCGACACGTTTGATTTCGTTTTCTTGAACTCCTGCATCCACTCGGTCGTCCTTGTCCCCAAAAACACAGAGACCATTAAACGCGAGAGTCAGAGATCCTGAGATCGGAGCCACAGAAGCTGCTCGTTTAATTTTCCAATTTTTCAAGAACGCATCCTGAGAATTCACTCTGAACTGAATTGCTGATTTTTTAATATAACTTGCTCCCAGCATCCCAAACATCATTGCAGTCATGCTTGAGATGGGTTGAGTGGTTTTGAGCTCAGGCGCGATCAGGATCAAGCGGCTGAAACGCTCGGGCATGGATTCGATTTCTTTGAATAGCTGATAAGCACCGAGGCCAAACGCAATGGCATGAGTCTTTTCTCCTGCTCCACCCACTGAAAACGAAAAACCTTGTTGAGTGAGAACGTTTTGTAAAGATTGACCTGTCCACTCTGGGAAGAGTGGATCTGCAAAAAATCGTATAACTTTGATAGCAGAAGTCGACATGGATAGAGAAATTATAGTATTCACTTAGGTTATGAGTCAAACAATCACTGATTTTAATGTCACAACCATCGATGGATCTTCCCAGTCAATGTCTCAATATAAGGACAAGGTGCTCCTCATCGTGAATGTTGCCAGTCAATGCGGGTTTACCTACCAGTACGAAGGACTAGAGAATCTCTACAAAAAATACAAAGACCGTGGATTCGTCGTTCTAGGGTTTCCGTGTAATCAATTCGGAGCTCAAGAACCAGGTGATGAGAATGAAATCAAAAATTTCTGCAAAATGAAGTATGATGTATCCTTCCCACTTTTCAAAAAAATTGACGTGAATGGTCCCAACACAGAACCTCTCTTCATGTTTTTGAAGAATGAGAAAAAAGCGTTTTTTGTTGTGAATGGTATTGCTTGGAATTTTACTAAGTTTCTTGTCGATCGTAACGGTAAAGTAGTTGGACGCTATCAACCGACAGCGAAGCCTGAGTCACTCGCAGACAAAATCGAGTCTCTTCTTTAAGTTTTTCTAGCTCTACTTCATCTGCGTTTAAATCATAATTCAATTACTGTCTAAATAGTCTTCCATTGAGGCTCATGTAAGCGGATGCGTCTTCTCAATATATTTTAAGAAGCTTCTGTCGGTCGGGCTCCTGCCCTTTATCGACTCGCATCACGCTCGATAAAACCTCATCCGCTTCTTAAAATATATTGAGAAGTACATGCGAAGCAGGAGCTGCACTCTATGGAAGACTATTTAGGCAGCGATTGACCTAGGATCACAATGCAGATGAAGTAGAGCTAGAAAAGCTTAGTGTCCGGAGTTCTTCGACTGAGGACGTGCGTTCCAGAGGAAGAGCATGATCACACCACCGATGAGCGCAAACCCGATCATGCTTGGACCCCAAGCACCCCAGCCGTAAGTATCGAGAAGAAATCCCATACCCAAGCCTACAAATGCGCCGCCAATGTACTGCATGCCATCGAATAATCCTGTGGCAGTAGCAGCTGCTTTCTTGCCACCGAAGTCCATCGAAGAAGTTCCAGAGAGCATCGAGTGAACCATCGTGATTGCGAATGAATTCACCACGAATGCAGCAGTCACCCAGTCCAAACTCGGAGCACGCCAGATCACACCCAAGCAGAGCACTTGAAGCACATAACCAATAAGCGCAACAGGAGGCCTACGACCTTTGAATACCCAGTCACTCATCGTTCCAGCAGCAAACGCACCTGCAATCCCAGCGAACACCACTGCAAACGCATTCTTCGTAAACACAGGAGAGTTAAGTTGCAATCCTTGAGCTTCGACCATGTATCTCGGAAACCACTGCTCGAATCCATGTCTCACTATCCCTGTACAAAACTCTGCGGCGGCAATAGCAAGCGCGACAGGATTCGTAAGAACTTTTTTAATAACATACTTCACGCTCACCACTTCGGTGTCACCACTCGAAGCATCTTGTACGTCTAGAGGAGAGAGACCTGCCTTCTCAGGCGCGTCTTGTACAACTCGGTAAGTGAGGAATGCCATGATAGCGATGATGATCGAAGGAACGAAGAACACCCACTGCCAAGGAAGAATGACGACAAGTGCAGGACCGATTGCATAAATGAGTGCGCGTCCACCTTGAATCATCGAACCGAAAATCGCTGAGAAAACGCCACGCTCAGAAATATGAAACCAACTCGCATTCACTTTAATGAGTGAAAGAGCACTATAGGACTGGAAGTAGCAATTTAATGACCAGATGACAGTAAAGTAGAGGAGCAAATAGGAACCTGTCCCCAAAAATCCCATGTAAGCACCAAGTCCAAACAGGAAGTTAAAAAACACAGTTCCCGAAGCTCCGATGAGCATTGCTTTTCTGCCACCGATTTTGTCAGCTATCGGTCCGTTGAATATTGCCGAGAATCCGTAGAGAGAGAGAGCGGCAGTGATGATCGCGCCGATTTGGGTTTTGTCCCAACCGTAGGCATCGCTTAATGCCTTGTTCGCGAAGCTGAGATTGTATCTGCCCATGTACATTGCAGAATAAGTGAATCCGAGAACTAACCAATTCATTGCACGACGAGTGCGAAACCCTTTTGTGTGTTTGGGAATTGCTAACATTATAAATCCTCCAGGACTTGACTTAAGTTTTGAATGGCGACTAAGCGTGCGCGCTTCGGTTTGAACGATTGAATGTTTTTGACCGTCCAGCTCGGAGTATAGGGGCGCTGCCTTAAGCACACCTTCAATGGCTTGAATCCATCGACTGAGTTTTCAGAGAGATAGAGAGGAAGCGAGAGATCAAGAGAGAAGACATCCCCCACTACCGCATCTGGGCGTTCTTCCATCAATGCTTCTAGATATGCGGGTCTGTCGATGTCGATTTCGCGGTCGACGAACTGAAGTTTCTTAGGCTCCGTGCCTAGTTCAAATTTTCTAGCTCCCCCACGGATTTTGAGGTGAGGACAGAGAGTCACACCTGATTGCTTCAGAATATTTTCAATGCGTTCCGTTCCTGAGTTTGAAACGATGACGACTTTGAAACCTTTGTCTTGGAGTTCATTGAGTAAGTTCTTAGATGCTGCTTCTAAAGGTTGAATTTCTCCACGAGATGTTTTTGCTACAACTTGATCGAAGCACTGTTGACCGAGTTCAGAGAATGTCTGAGCACCGAATTCGCCTTGGATTTTTTTGAGTAATTCGCTTGTTTGCTTAGGACTCAGTTCGTCCAAAGCAGTGGCCATGGCGATATTCTGAACGAAGAGATCTTCGTCATAGAACGCACTCACTCTTCCGTGCATCTTCCAGCCATAAGAGAGTGGAGACTGACTGAACGCTGAATTCAATTGTTTGAGTAAACCGCGTGACTCGGTACCTAGCTTGGATTGGAAGAGATCGATGACCGCTTGGGCCTCATGGGTCAGGTCAGTGAGCACTCCATCAAAGTCGAATACGATCTTCCGCATACAGACTCATGGCTTACCCTCTCTAAGAGAGGTAGTGCAATTAGAAAACATCCGTAGCGCAATGCAGCTACTCGCTTACTGAGCCTGAATCGGTCGAGCACGCTGAGTTTCATTAGATATGCCCGATCCTACAGACTTGATACAGATGTATCCTCCACCCGGAGTGCAATAGTCCCTGAATCTCTGAGTGTTTTCTGGGCATCTTCCGGAGCTATCAGCCACTGTGAAGTTTCCAGCATTAGGAGGTGTACATCTCGCAGGTTGCGAATTGTAGCCAGGAAGTGGACCATAAGGTGTTGGAGGTGTTGGAGGTGGTGGTGAAACTGAAGTTGATGGAGGTGGCACACCGATAGTTGTAGCAACCGTTGTTGCTGGAGCTGTTGTCGATGGTGGTGGTGGCGGCGGCGCAATTGTCGTTGCAACTGTTGTCGCTGGTGGCGGCGGTGGCGGCGAAATTGTCGTAGCAACGGTAGTAGCAACTGTTGTCGCTGGTGGCGGCGGTGGTGGTGATGTTCCTGGTATGGCAGTACAAGCTACAGACTCACAAACAAAGAAGGTACCTGGACAACCAGGATTACACGCATCACTAGTAGACCCATCACAAGACTTGGCATGTGAGTCATCAGTAGTAGAAACATAAGAGGTTGTTTTATAAACAGCTCCTCCGCTAGGCCCGCATACACATTCTGAACCATTCGCATAATACGAGGTAGTACAATTATAACCACCGCCTCCTCCACTACTACCAGTAGTGGTACCGCTAGATGTGGGTGGTGTAGAGTGGGCAAGCCCCGTCCAGAAACCTGTAGTCATGATAAAAAAGGCTATAACCCAATTCAATCTTAATGAACGCATAAAGGTGTACCCCACGTGTAGTATCTCTTTAAACTACCTATTCGTCAAAATAGTAGTGTCTCGACAGACACTCTTCGTATTTTCTAATTCGTTTGGCCACTAATCCACAAGAACTTGAATAACCCCATACGAAAAAACAATAGAGATCATCCAGAGACTCACTCCATAAGCCAAGACTTTGAATCCCACTTTCTTAAAACTAGAAAAGCTCACTCCCAGTCCTACGAAAAACAAGGCACCCACTAGGAGTATCTTTGATGTCTGGTGAATCAATGAGAAGGGCGTGTCTGAAACTCCCAGATGTTTAAGTAAAGTAGACAGAAGTGAGAGCGCAAGAAAATATAAAATGAACTTTGGAAAAATGAATTTTGTCTTTGTTGATTCTTTTCGGTTATTCCACTTACGTACATAAATAATCCCTATCACCAGTGGAGCAATCCAGAGTGCTCTCACGAGTTTTGTCGTAGTGGCAATGGTGAGAGCATGAGCTCCATACTGAGACGCAGCCCCCACTACACTGCTTGTGTCATGAATCGCTAGAGCTGCGAAGATCCCAAACTGCGCTTCACTCATCAAGAGCGCATGTCCCAACAGAGGAAACACAATGAGTGCGATCGCGTTGAGCGAGAACACGACAGCAAGCGAAAGAGCGATCTCATCGTCTTCTGCTTCGATCGCTGGTGCCACTGCTGCGATCGCACTACCCCCGCAGATCGCTGTACCCGCTGAGATGAGCCAACCGATATTACTCTTCACCTTGATGAATCGTGCAATCGTCATCCCTAGAATCATCATGACTGATAACATTGCAAGAGTGAGAGGCACACTACTGGCACCTTGCTTCAGGATTTCAATAAAATCAATTCCTGCACCCAGACCCACAACGGCTGTCTGCAGAATGAGTGTTTGATAGAACTTAACTTGCTTGGGTTGAATTTTGTTTTTGAAGAATGCCGCAATGACCATCCCCATGAGTAGTGCAAGTGGCCCTGCGAGACTACTGCTCAATGTAGTAGTTCCCCATCACGAGATGCTTCACACCTGTTTCCTTCAGCGCCTTGAGAGCATCATAGGGAGAGCACACAAGTGGCTCACCATGAATATTGAAGCTCGTATTGAGCACCACACCTAATCCTGTTTTGTCTTTCACCTTTTGAATGAGATTCGCATAAGGTGTACCTTCATTTCCTCTTAAGATCTGAGGCCTGCATGTACCATCTATTCCAATCACGCCTTGAAGCTTGTCTTGATGCTCACGATTAACGAGATAGGCTCTTGTCATGAACGGATTGATATCGCCGTCGTAGTTTTTAATCACGATTTTCGCATCTGCTTCTAGCATTGAAGGGCAGAAGGGTTGGTACCAAACTCGACGCTTGAGACTGAGATTGAGCCTGTCTTTGATCTCTACTGAATCTGGACGAGATAGGATACTGCGAGCACCGAGTGATCTAGGGCCATACTCCATTCGACCTTGAAACCAGAAGATGATTTCTCCATCAGAGATGAGCTGTGCCGCGGTTTCGACTGGGTTTTCGATTCTCTTG
This sequence comes from Lysobacteraceae bacterium, assembly GCA_023657465.1. Classification (GTDB taxonomy): domain Bacteria; phylum Bdellovibrionota; class UBA1018; order UBA1018; family JAGTJX01; genus JAGTJX01. The sequence goes on along the minus strand of JAGTJX010000004.1, from coordinate 255,028 downwards.
TACTTCAGACCCGTGCGTTTCACTTCTGTTTCGATCTCTGAGTCCGTGTAGCCATTGCCCAAATAAAGATCCTTCAGCGAGTATTTATTAATTCCATTCTGCTTCTCATTGACAGCCATCGCGGCACCGAGCGCCTGTCCGCCATCACCCATATGAGGAAAGACGAAGAGCTCACTCACTCCTGGCAACTCTCGAATGAGTCTATTGATCTTAATATTAGAAGCAACTCCACCAGCATATGCGATGCGAGTTGCACCTGTTTCTTTCAGAAGCGACTGAATAAATTCAAGCACTTTTACTTCGAGTACTCGCTGAGCCATATAGGCGAATTGTTCAAACGGATACTTCCACTGAATTGTTTTTAATTCTTTGTAGAGTTTAAGAGGACCATACTTGCAATGTACGCCTGATGAATCAATCTTGAAAAGACTCAACATGGGATTCTTCGAATCTTCTATCGGAAACGCATAGTTGGCGAGTGCCATCACTTTGCCCTCATCTTCAAGCTCTCTCATGTTCATGAGATTCGTCACATGCTCGAAGAAAATCCCAAAAGAATCTCGACCAGAGATGCTTTTATAAGGTGTGAGCTTACCTGATTCGAGTTTCCAGGCAGAACCTGAAAGACCATCACCAATTCCATCGAGAGTGATTACGAGCGCATCATTCATGCCTGAACAGTAAGCCGCACAGACAGCATGTGCATCGTGGTGTCCTACTAAGTGAATCATAGGACTCTTAAAACCTAAGCTCTTTAATTCTTTTTTGATGTATTCACGACTCATCCATCTGAAGAAGGCGTTTGATGGAAAGAGCGTCAGCAAATACTTTGCAGATTTTTTGATCTGATAGAAGACTCCAGGCATGACCTTGCGGCGTCTGATCTGGTAATAGCTGTCTTTAAGACTAGGGATCATACGAGTGAGAGTCTTAGAAAAGTCGCTCGTGGTGAAAGCTACATCAGTAATCTCTTCTGGTTTGATTCCCTGAGTTTTTAAAATTGTGAGAATACTTTGAACAGGGAAACCCACGTCGAGCTTCTTTCGCGTGATCCGCTCTTCATTGATACAGCAGAGAATCTGATCGCCAGCAATCAGAGCTGCTCCTGCATCATGACCATCCCAAAGTCCTAAAATGTATTTGTGTTTGCTCATGTCCTCGTTTTTTTCTTAGGAGTGAGAAGATAATAAAAAAGTGTCCAACCGTATCTCAACCAGACACGACTGAGTCTAATTTTAGAAACACCCGCTTTACGTTCGTATTCGTGCGCAGGTACTTCTCCTAGCCTATATCCTTGATTGATAGTCTTAATGATCATTTCTTGCTCGATCGTTGTGATGTCTTCCTTGAGCTTCAGTTTTCTTAAGACATCTGTCTTAATTGCTCTGAATCCATTCTGACTCTCTGAAATTCTGACTTTGTATCTCCAATTGATACAAGCTGTAATGAATGAACTCCCAGTCAGTCTTAAGAACTCATCGAAGCCACCATGAAGTTCGCTTGAGCCACCCAACAACCTTGAACCTGAAACATGATCATACTTGTCTTCTAAAATAGGCTTAATGAGATGAGGAATATCGGTAGGATCATGTGAACCATCTGCATCAATGAAAACCGCAATATCAGTCTTGATGTGTTTGATTGAACAGCGAATGGCATCACCCTTACCACGCATACGATCTTTTACTACCGTTGCGCCGTGACTTTCTGAAACTTCTGATGTTTTGTCTTTTGAGTGTCCATCTACTACGATGACCTCACCACAATACTTTTTCACTCTATCAATCACATTCCCGATAGTAGGTTCTTCGTCTTTTGCAGGAATAATGACGGTCACATTTTTAAAATCTAAATCATCAAGATTGGTCATTTTTTCATTTTGCTTTCCGGTAGTAATTCATAAATCGCATAACGTTTACGGTACATTGTAGTTTCATGAAAGAGTTTGTGCTGGTACTTATCTAGAATTTTCGTGCATATTGTCTTCTGAGATTCATCTGCTGTGTTACACCAAAAATTCCAATGGAAATAAACACCACCTGTATGTCTAACGAATAGATTCTTGTAAACAAAGTCTGTGTTATCAAGTGCCGAAAAACCTTGTGCAGCGCTTTGGCCAAAGACAAGCCACATCCCCACATTATGGGTGAGTACAACTGAGTCTTCAGGAAGCTTGCTCTGCATTTGCCTTGCATACTCTGCATCGAATCTCGCTTCTCTCGGCTCTTCACCGAGCAACCTCAAGTGGTAGGTGAACGGAAGCCAATAAACCAGAAATGCCGATCCCAATACCATGAAAGTGGTACGCGAACTAAAAGTGAATCGATCACTGATCATTCCTGAGAGTTGCACGAAACCCTGTGCACCCAGAAGTGCTAGAGGAACTGCAGAAATCAATGAATACCTAACATCGACTCCATATTCATAGCTACCAGCATAGAAGAAAAGGAAGATTCCCCACATTGGGAAAAACCAAAGCGACAACGCAACCAGTGACTTCCAGTATTCTTTTGGCTTCGCAATATACGAGCCAAGAGCAAGAACCGTAACCAGTGCAGGAAATTTGTAATTTACAAAATAAAACGGGCCATTAACCTTGATGTTATGGAGGAAGATCGAGAGTGAGAATTTATCTCCTCCATTATTACCCCAGTCATTATTTCTAAACACCATCAGATGAATGAAGTGAGGAATGAGCAGAATGATTCCAAACAAAAGAGCCGAATCGAATTTCTCCCATTTCTTAGAATCATTACGATCCAAAAACAGAATAAACGCAATCGGCAGAAGAATGAGCAGTGACTCAGGCCTCACTTGGATTCCGAATGTTACCGCTCCTACAAAGAGAAATAAACTAGGCCAAGATCTCTCTTCTTTGAACCAAAACGTTGCAACAACCGACAGAAGCCCAAACATCATGGCTACAATTTCAGCTGAGACTGTATTCGACCATCGCATGACCATCGGCATTGAGATCAGAATATAGCAGGCAACAAGAGCCGTGTGCTCAGACCGGAAAAGCTTCAATCCCAAAATAAAAATCAAAAACAACGAAACAAAAAAAGCAAAATTAGTAGCGAAAAAAGCTACTGAGTCATTCACTCCAAATAAACCAAAAAACAAACTAATGAAGTAGGGATGAGCATTGGGCTGCTTATTATAAAACTTTGTAAAAACCTTATACTCTGAATACTGACTGTAACCATCATTGGCCATCACAGCTTCGTCTAGAGAATGAATGCTCTGTGCAATGTTTTCGTAAATATGTTCATCATAGTAAAGCCTGTGTGCCCTAGGAACTACAAAAACAAGAATGACTAGCGAGAGAACAACAAGAGCAGCAAAGTGTTTTTTGGTAGAAGTTGCTGAAGCAATAAAACTTGATGCAAATGATTTAAACCCAAAGCCTAGTCCCATCAGCATGAGAACAAAACTACTTCTTAATCCCAATACGGACATCGTCGGGAGAAACTCTGTCGTTATCTTTGGACTGTCGATAATTTTAAAAAAAAAATTTGCGACCATCTATCCCACCCCCATCGTGGTCTTGATAATACTTGCAGCAATCGAGGGATATGCATCACAAGGAGTCCAACAGTTGGGGCAATCTTTCTTTTTGATTTTCTCGCGCATGAGTTTCGAGCGCGCGGATTGTACAAGAGGTACCAATGAGTATCCGGATTGTCTGATATTTCCCAGTGGCGCATCCCAGATAGAACAAGGATAGAGAGTTCCCTCTTCTGCCAGATAGGTTGAACTCATGATGGAAGAGCAATCGATGGGAGTTTTTCCAGTCTCAATGTATTTGGCTACTTGATTATGATACAGGCGCTCGACCCATTCGAATGGCTTGAGTGGAATTCCACGTTTTTTCATCAGGCTCTTAATCACATCTGGAATAGTTGCCGAAGGCCTCTCGTCGGTGTGTTCTGTGTTTCCGTAATAGTGTCCTGAAACGTGTGGAACATTTACGTGAACTTTTTTGTAAGAAAACTCAGGAATGATCGCCTGAATCTCTGAGACCATTTGATCGAGTGTATGTACGTTATTTGGATAAAGAGTCATTCCAACGAATACATCGAGCTCCTTCAGCTGACTGAGTCTTCGATAAGTTTCTACTGCTGAAGTGAAGTCACCTTTAATTCCACGGATCCCATCATTCACCTTCGATGGGCCATCGATACTCACTGTGACGACGAAACGTTTAGGTTTGAGGGCAATGATTTCTTTAGCCACTTGCTCAATACGATCTGGTTTCAGACCGTTGCATGGGAAGTGAACGAAAATAAGATTAGGGCAATGATCTAAGAATGCTTTTACCACTTGTACGAAATCAGGTCGATCTGTGGGCTCTCCACCTGTGAAGTCGATCCATGAGAGAAATGGAGAATTACGAGCGAACTGAGTGACTTCATCGAGAGTGAGCTCATTCTGAGGTTTGATTCTCCAGATTTTGCAATTCACACAACGGGAGTGACACTCCTTCGTCACGATGTACGTGAGTTTGTAGGGAAGCCCTAGCTTCCCAAAATTCGAACTCAAAACATCAGTAGAGAGTTTTACCCATGAATTCATGTCTACTTTTTATTATAGAGTGATGCTGCTGCCTTCTCAATGAGTTGTTTTGGTAAAAGCGGAATAGCGTGGGCTGATAGTTTATTGATGAAACCAGGAACCACTTCGACTCTACCCCTTAGCATTCCGTCAATTCCTATACGAGCAACAGACTCAGCACTCATGCTGACTTTCTTCGCAGCTTCTGCGGCATGCTGTAATCCAGCTCTGTCTATGAAACCCGTATCAGTTGCACCTGGTACGAGAGCGGTAACGCTAACTCCTTGACGCTTGAGTTCGTGATGAATCGCACGAGACCACGAGAGAACGAAGCTTTTACTCGCAGCATAGACTGCGAATGTAGGAAGCGCTTGATAAGCAGTGGTACTCGAAACATTCAGTACATAACTAGGCTGTGCGCGCTTCAGCTGCGGAATTAAACGATGTGTGAGAGTCACCACAGCATCCATGTTGAGACGCATGTTCTGATAAAGCTCATCCAAACCTTGCTCTGCGAACTGTCCCCAGAGACCGTAACCTGCATTGTTGATCAGTACATTAATATCGAATGCTTCCGCTTCACTCGCGACTGCGTCCCAAGACTTCGCATCTGATAAATCGTACGAAGAAACTTTTACGACAGGAGATCCGAGTTTCTTACATTCATCGGCTACTCGTTCAAGTTTCTCTCGAGACCGCGCAACGAGGAATAACTCCGACCCACGCTTACTCATCTCGTAAGCGAGCGCTGCTCCGATTCCCTGACTAGCGCCCGTGATGAGTGTTTTAAATTTTTGCATCTGGTTTTTTGTCGGTAAACTTTGGTCCACCCATTGCGAAAATCTTCACATAGAGAGGTGCTTTGCTGTCTTTGTTCTTAGGTTTATAGGGTCCACAGAGAATCGGGAAGTAGAGTGACTTCCTCTCGTGCGACATCTTCACTGTAGGACTTGCAGCTCTATGCCAAAGTCTTCCGTCGTGAATGGTGAGATCACCGATCTCTACTTCAACTGGAATCTCTCTTGGGTCTGGACGATTGTCGAGAATATGGAGTTTACCAAATAGGAATCCAAAAATATTTTGAAGATGTGTTCCAGGAATCAGTCTCAAACCACCCATTGTTTGAGAAGAAGGAAAGAGTCCAATGCCTACGTTCAGCATGGGTCTGATTTTCTCAAAATAGAACAAGTCTCTCATCGAATCATTATGCCAGCCCAACTTTTTGAATTTAGACTTTTTCGCATTGATGTAGTGATTGATCACAACTCCATCACGCTCGCCCAATCCGAATCTCGAATCAGGAATCAGCTCAAGCAGAGGCTTCAACATGGGAGAGGTCACAATCTCGTTGATGTAAGGACTGAGTACATTCATGAAGGGAGTACGTTGAGGGACGAGTGATCCATCGACTCTTTGCCCAAACTTGACAGGAACACCATTGATGGACTCTATTTGCTCATCGACGCATTTCTGTTGGGCTTTGGCAATTTCCTCGCGCATCTTCATGATGGTTTCTTCACTGAAGACTTTCTTAAAATGGACGAAACCAAAAGTATCATAGAACTTCTGTTGCTCAGGAGTAATGTGTTCTCCTAATGTAAACTTCTTCGTCACGTCTTGATATTCAGCGCTCATATTCATTTTGCTCCTTCTTCTTGTAACCAAAATTTTCTGCTGAGCTGCTTCACAATAAACATTAGTGCTACAAACCCAGCTATGATCATGATCCACTTCGTATAATTCTGGAACCCACCATCCACTTCCTGCAATTGATTTGCAGCTGAATAACTCAACCACACAATCGTCGGGCAATAAAGAAACGTGGAAAGAGCGTTCATCTGATAAAATATTTTAGGCTCAATTCTCATCGTTCCCGCAAATACGAAAACAAAAGTTCTGAATCCAGGAATGAATCTGATCATGAAACAAAACTGTCTCGCGTTAGCACGCATGAGACTTTTGAGTTTCTCTTGACGCGTAAATGGGAAAACTTTTTGGATGTAGCGAGAAGCGAGAATCTTCACACCGAACTTCCTGCCAACATAGAATGAGACCGAATCGCCCATGAGAATGAAGATCGGAGAGAGAATCATCACTGCGCCAATCTGAAACACTCCGAGTGAAGCAAGCGCTCCACCGATGACCATGAGGAGATCTGAGTTAAACGGAAACCCGTAAGAACAACTCATCAAGATGAAGAAGTAGATCGCATAAGCCTTCACACCTGATGACGCGATGAGCAGGGTTTTCATTTCTTCTGTGGTCATTGTGGACAATATAGCAAAAACTAGGCTGCTTTTGCAATTTTTGCGAAGAGAGAAGTAAATAGACTGAGAAGTCGCGAGTCAAAATGTCCACGATCTTCAGCCATGAGCTCTAACGCCTGGAGTGCGCCGTAGGGCTCGATTCGATATGGCCTTGGACTGGTGAGCGCAGAGAATCCATCTGCGATAGAAACAATTTTTGCGGGATAATAAATTTCTTTGTCGTAGAGACCATTTGGATATCCCAAACCATTGGGCTGTTCGTGATGTTGAAACGCAATCATTCTCACTTCAGGAGGAACTTGTTTCAACTGATCCAAGATGCGCTTACTGAGATGCGGATGTTCTTTGATTTCCTTCAGCTCTTGCGGAGTGAGATCTTCCTTGGCTTCAGCATCAAACGAGAGTTTCGACATTCCTAGATCATGGAGGAATCCACCGAGCGCAATATTCTGGAGGATTTTGTCACTCGTGATCCCGTCGAGCTTAGCAATAAGAAGTGAGTAAATCGCGCACGCCAGTGAATGCTTCAGTTGATAAGGATGCCACGTGAGTAGTTTCAAAACTTTTACAAGAGCTCTAGGCTGTTTGGCGAGCACCTGCACACAACCCTTCATGGTCATCGTCGCATGCATCATCGAATCTTGATCGATGTGGTGAGTGAGGAAAATCTCAATCATCGTGAGATCTGCCATGTCCTTCACTACTGCACTCATGTCTTCAGCACTAATACGATCAGCGTTCTCAAGAAGGATCTTGGCCACTTGCTCAACATAGAATGTGTATTTTTTATAATCGTCTTTATGGACGTAGAGAGTTTCGACTCCCTTGCCCACCGAGTACTCTGTAAGTCTTGCGTGATCGAGAGCCTCTCCCTTGGGGAAGAGTTTGGTATAAGCGCGGTCTGAGCGTTTAATGTAAATATCGAACGGAAGCACCCCCTGCATCCTAGAGAGGACTGGGATCGAAATATCAATATAATGAGCTTCCAAAACGTTTTTAACAGACATACCCGTAATCTTTATCGGCAAGTTGTCTATTTTAGTTAAGTGATTGACCCCTGGATCACACCGTTATAAAAACCCCACAGCATGAAAAAAACTCTTTTAATTCTATGGGCTTGGACGATTTCAGCATCTGCAATGACTCTCGATCCGAATGAAAAACTCATCACTCTGATGGCCACAAATGACCTTCACGGTTCTATGGACAATCTAGGGATGTGGGCAGCCCAAATCAACGCTGTGAAGAAGGGCTTAGCCAATCAGTTCGGAACCATGCGAACCGGCACACTCCTTCTGGATGGTGGAGATCAATTTCAAGGAACACTCGTCAGTAACTACGACGAAGGCGTTTCAATTTTCAAAGCGATGAATGTTTTAGGTTACGATGCGATCGTTCCTGGTAATCACGATTATGACTTCGGTCCCATGGGCTGGTTAGAAGATCGAGTGAGTGAACGCACTGAAGACAAGAACCCACGTGGCGCTTTTCTGAGAATTGTTGGCCAAGCCAAATTCTCTGTGCTCTCAGCAAACACCTATTACAAAAACTCATTCGTAGATTTTAGTGGTGCGCCTCTAGAAGTCGAGGCTATCGGTTGCAAAACCAACACAGATGCCGACTGGAGCAAGGCCATGCGCGCCGAATTCGTGAAGCCTTACCAAATTTTCGAACGCGCAGGCGTTCGCATTGCTGTGATCGGCATCGACAATGACAAGACCTCGACAACTACTACCGAAGTCAATGTGAGCGATCTCTGCTTCGACAATGGCGCAAGAGCGTATCAGCGTGTGATCGCAGAGATCAAAGACCAAGCCGATCTCTTCGTCATCGTCATGCACAACGGCGATGTACCTGATTACGATAAGAAGAAGGAAGGACCTCTCCAGTACAAGAGCGAAGACGGATCCAAGGTCGTAAAAGAAATTCAAGAACTAGGACTCCCCATTCATGCAGTGGTTGCAGGTCACACTCACCAAGACAATCGTAGATGGCTTGATGGCGTACCCTTCATTCAATCCGGAGCAAACGGAACTGCGTTCGGTCGTATCGATCTTGTTTACGATACAGAGAAGAAGTCACTCGTCCGAGCCAAAACAAAAATGTACTCCTCACTCTCAGTGAATATGAAGAAGTGCCCGAAGTTCAATCCAGAATTCTGCACTACCGATGAAACCACTGGCACCATCCTCATCGAAGGAGAGCCTCTCGTTCAAGACCAATCTCTCGTGGATATTGCTACGGAAGCTCGTAAAAATATCGCGCACATCGCTGATCAAGTAGTCGCCGTGACTGCGAAGCCTCTTCAACGAAGTAGGACAGATGAGAGCGCGCTCGTGGATTGGCTCACAGATGCATTAAGATTCGCAACTAACACTCAGATTGCATTCATGAATACCGGTGGAGTGAGAGCGAACCTATCCAAGGGCAATGTGAAGTACGAAGACCTTTTCGAGGTTCTACCTTTTAACAATCGCGCTGTCAATCTAGAGCCAATGAGAGGCGCTCAACTTGAGCGACTCCTCTCTCACTCGATTAAGACCTGCGGGAAGTTCGGAGCACTCATGCAAAGCGGACTGAAAGTAATGTTTACTAAAAACTGTAAGGACGTCGACTTCGATAAGGATGCAAAACTCACTCATGTCGAAACCCTAGGCGGCGAAGTGCTTCTCGATGTCGCAACAGGTGTAGAACACATTGATCCTGCGAAGGTGTTTAAGATCGCTACTCTTGATTTCCTCATTTCAGGAAAGTCAGAGTTCGGTAACTTCACTGATCCATCGGCTGAGTTTAAACTGAATGATTCAGGAATCGCACGAGAAGTGATTGTGGATTATCTGAAGACTCACACGATCGATCTTTCTGTCTATCCAGACGGAAGATGGAAGCAGACTAATTAATTATCTAGACCAACGGTTGTGGTTTCCATTTTGTAATCAAAACGGATACCTAAAGCCAAACTAGAGAATGCATTCTGAGCAACATACGCAGAATAACTCGTGGTGGCAGCAACTCTCCAACCTGAACCTAGGACTAACCCTACGTAAGCTTCAGGCTGTATTACAAACGATGAAGCGAGATTCACTCCGGGAGTTCCATAAATCATTGCGGCACCTAAACCGAGTGAACCACCGTAAAGTAATTTATTATCAACTTTTTCTGCACCCAATAAAAGATTCGCATTAAAAAGATAATTTGAAGCAGAGGCATATGCACTTTGATAAACGAGTTCTCCTCCAAAATGAAAAATACTCTTTTCAATATATTGAGATCCTTGAAATCCTACCTGAAATTGACTTCCTGAAAACAAATGACGGTAGATTACGCTGGTTTTAGAAGTTTTAACTTCTGCATCCTGAGGCCTTTTACAGACTTCAATCTCTGAGGCGTCAGTTTTTTTATGACTTTCAGCGAATACTGTATTTGTTGAAATTAATAATATTAAACAAGCTAGAATGTTTTTTGTTTGCATAGTCTACGTTTATAACAGATTTTCTAATCATCGCTATGCAACATTCTCAAAAGAAAGCTTCATCAAAATTCATTTTTTTCACAATATTCATCGACATGCTAGGGATCGGACTCATGATCCCTGTGTTTCCTGATGTGATTCGCAGGTTTAGCTCAGATCCCAAATTCGTCAACGAATACTTCGGGTACTTCATTTCAATTTACGCACTGATGCAATTCTTAGCTTCTCCAGTACTGGGATCACTTTCTGATAAGTTTGGAAGAAGGCCAATCCTACTCGTGTCCCTCCTTTGTGCCGGACTCGATTATATTCTGATGGCGTTTGCAAACACACTTCCACTCCTCTTCATTGGACGTGTGATCTCTGGACTCACTGGAGCAAGTCAGACTGTTGCAACTTCTTACATGTCCGATGTCTCTGATGATTCCAATCGATCAGCAAACTTCGGAATGATTGGTGCAGCGTTTGGTTTAGGATTTATTTTGGGACCCGCAATCGGTGGACTTCTTGGACACATCAGTCCCAAGGCACCCTTCGTTGCAGCTGCAATCATGAATCTAGCCAATTTCGCATTCGGATTTTTTGTTCTTCCAGAATCACTTCCTGTCTCTAAGCGACGCGACATCACACTCTCCAAGCTCAATCCGTTCAAATCAGTGTTCAAAATTCTCACTGAATCGAAGTTCATGGTGCTGATCTGGATTCACGCGCTCATCTACTTAAGCGGAAGCGTTCACCCTGCCAACTGGACTCTCTACACGGAGTTCAAGTTTGGATGGACCTCAGCTCAGGTGGGAGCATCCCTCGCATTTGTAGGAATCTGTGTGGCATTCGTCCAAGGCTACCTCACACGCAAGCTCATCCCTAGAATGGGAGAGCGCAATGCTGTCAAGTTTGGTTTATCGATGTACTTGATCTGCTTAGCTCTCTACGCATTCGCCTCACAACCTTGGATGATGTATGCGATCACCTCTGTGTTTGCGCTCTCTGGATTAGCGGGTCCTTCGCTTCAATCGCTCATCTCAAAGCAAGTACCCATGGATTTCCAAGGCGAACTTCAAGGAAGCCTCACTGCGATTACGAGTCTCGCGGCAGTCATCTCTCCGATTCTCTATTCAAACTTGTTTAATCATTACACAACTGGCGCGGTTTACTTTCCTGGAGCCGCGTATGCCATGGCCTCTCTCATCTCAGGAGTGGCGCTGACTTTGTTCGTATTGAATGAGCGCAAAAGAACTTAATCTTCGTAAGAGCCTCTTCGCGCTGCCTTCTTCTGACTGTGTTTGCGCTTGGACTCATGCTTCTGGCGAACACTCGAGCGCGAGGGTTTAGTTTTTTTCCTAGGTTTAGGCGGACGAGATGTTGTCTCGATCATCGCCCTGAGCTTCTCAAGGCAATCTTCTTTGTTCCTGAGCTGATCACGGAAACGATCACTCATGATGATGATTTCATTCTCAGTAGTACAATGGCTACCAGCAATTCTAAGTAATCTCGGAATATTAGCGAGACTAATGCACTGGGATTCTAGAGGGTTCCATCTCAGCACAGCTTTAGAGTTCACCTTATTGACGTTCTGTCCACCAGGTCCTGACGAGCGAGCGAATGTGAACTCTACTTCCTGTTCAAGAGTCACCTGTGATCACTCCTCTATTCTTTAAGTTCGCTTGGATCTGTTCTTGAGATAGTCCGCCCTTAACAATTTCCACTACGGTCTGGGTATAAAGAATAATCGTGCAAAGTGCGATAAGATATCTAAATAGAAACGCGCTTAAAATAAGTGCTACATAGGATGTTTTTATAATTTCGGATCGGGAAGTAAGTTCAGGCAATACAACAATTGCAATGATCGCAATGACTCCCCAAAGCATACTGATAAAAAAAAGTTTCATGTTTAATCGAACAGATTCTAATAAATTGTTTTTTAAAAACTGAGTAGTATCCTTACCAAGCTCTACCAAGCTGTTTTTATCTTTAAGTATAGCTATGGGGACTAAGAATCCCATGAAGACTTCCTTAGCGACGTCTACAACACTAAAGAAAAACGTAGCAATCCAATTCACAATGCCAGGAAAATCTTTTCTAAGAATAGACCTAGTAATGAGTGCAAATAAATCCCAAACGAAAGATACGAAAGTGATTTTGAATATGAGTGGAGATTTTTTAATCAGATAACCCAAGCACGAAACTGGATTTGCACTTCTTCCGTAATACCTCTCTATAATTGAGTGACTTACTGCAAATTCAAAAAAGCGATTGATGGCAGTAGCGTAAAATAGCACCCCAAATCCAAAAAACGCAATGCTTTCACCATCTGGACCGTTGCCACTAGAAGACAAGTAATAAAAAACAAATGCTAGTGGGAGTAATGTGAAAAAAGCATAGAACCCGAGATAGAGGAGCAGCTCTTGATCCTCATCAATCGATGCGTAAACGAATTTGAAAAAGGGCATCCACCCATTCTAACCAGAATTAGGTTTTTTGTGGACCGGAATATGGACGAGATACGCCCTTAGAGGACTTTGGACGGTTACCAGTTCGCATCGCGAAGCCGCGTTCATTAGCTGAGACCGGTCTATCACTACGACCTCCGCCTCCCCAACCGCGGTTCTCGCTACGATCACCGGATCGCATCACTCTACCACCGCCGCCGAATGCGCCGCTGGTGTTGGATCTACCGTAATCACCATCACGACGTGGACCGCGATCTCTTGAGTATCCGCCGCCACCGCCACGACCATCACGTCTTGGAGGCGCACTTTCAGATACAGATCTTGGCATCACCTTCTTATGAACGAGTTCATCGTGAGCTGCGAAAATTTCTGGGAAAGAGAACGAAAGGAATCTTGCTACGATTTCTTCACGAGTCATTTCAATCTCGCTGATTGCTGCTTTCCAGTCATCACCGATGACTTCCATCGCGCGTGCGAAATCTTTCTGATCTTTGAATCTCTGGAGTAAGTTAGAAACTTTCTTCATCCCGATTTCTTTACGAGTTGGGATTTTGCCTTCTTTGATCTTACTTTTTGTCATTTGTTCAAGGCGACCAATGAGAACACGGTGAGAGTTAGTCACCAAGCTCATAGCGTAACCTTTTTTGCCACTACGAGCAGTTCTACCAATACGGTGAACATAATTCTCTAATTCACGTGGGATTGAGAAGTTAATGACGTGAGTAACGTCCTTCACATCAAGACCGCGTGAAGCGACGTCTGTACAGATCAGAACTTTGATTTTCTTATCACGGAAGGATTGCATCGTACGTTCGCGAGCAGACTGAGAGAGATCTCCATGTAAGCAATCGACCTTGTATCCACGATCGGTCATGAAACGAGTGAGATCCATGGTGAGCATCTTGGTCTGACAGAATACGATTCCATAGAAGTCTTCAGCCATCTCTACAATTTTGCAGAGAATGTCTGGCTTATTGGATTCCATGGTCATGTAATAGATCTGCTCAATGGTGTCGGGGAGCATTTCTGTTTTGTTGATCTGAACTTGCTTTGGATGAGTGAGATATTCCTTCGTCACACGGTCGACTTCACGACCCATGGTTGCTGAGAATAACCAGATATTGGATTGTTCTTTAGGAACAGAACTCAAAATCATATCGAGCTCTTCTTTGAATCCCATGGAAATCATTTCGTCAGCTTCATCGAGAATGAGAAGAGTCATGCGATCGAGTTTCAATGTGCCGCGCTCCATGTGATCGATCACTCGACCTGGAGTTCCTACGACTACGGCTGGACCTTTTTTGAGTCCACGGAGTTGTTCATCATATCCAGCGCCACCGTAAATTGGGAGAGCTCTGATGCCTAAATGCTTACCGAGAAGATCAATCTGTCCTGCGATTTGAATTGCAAGTTCACGAGTAGGAGAGAGAATCAGAGTTTGAACATAATGCTTGGAAGGATCGATCTTCTGAAGCATCGGGATTGAGAATGCTGCTGTCTTTCCAGTTCCAGTAGCTGCCAAACCGATGAAATCGGTAGGCTCACCCATGAGGATGGGGAGGGCTTGGATTTGGATACCAGTGGGTTTTTCGTAGCCCATCTCGGTGATCGCTTTTTGAATTTGGGGGAGCAGGTTCAGTTCGCTGAAGTTTTCCATGAAGGGGGTCTTACCACCCTTTACACGGGAGTAGTATAAATAATATGCGTCGCGTTATTTTATTTGTAGCGAGACAGGTGTAAGCTCATAGGATGAACCTCAAACTCATCTCATTAGCCATTTTATCGATTCTGAGCACCCAGACCCAAGCCAAACCTCGTACCCAGGAGCATCCCAAGGCCTGCCCGATAGTCGTACTAGCCAGTGCCGATGGCAAAACCCAAGACCTTCCCACTCGTTCTGCCAAAACGAACTTCGAGAATAACGGCAGAATCCAAATGACGATCGTGATGAAGGCAGATGTCATGAGAGAGGACAATCTGGCTCATGGTGAAATCGAGAAACAAAAAGAATTCAAAATAGTCGCTATTCCCTTTGTTTCACAAAAGGTCAACACCGTCTGCGGCACCGAAGTCACACTCAAGTACTTCATCCGAAGTGAGCGTGAAAAAGAATATTATCTCCGCATCACTGGTGAAGATCATAAAACCTACAAAGAGTTTACGAAGCGTCTCGACAACCAAACAGAAGACACTGAGGTGTTTAGTTTTGTAGTGAACGAATCAAAATTCTAAGCTAGAAATAGCTCATGAAACTCAAACCAGGACTCGTGTTTGGCCAGGCGCTCCAAGACTTATATCAATACGCAAAAGAAACAGGATTTGCGATCCCGGCGGTGAACGTCGTTGGAACCAACTCTGTAAACGGAGTGCTTGAAACAGCGAAGGCACTGAACTCTCCTGTCATCATTCAATTCTCAAACGGCGGCGGACAGTTCTACGCTGGAAAATCTCTCAAGCTTGCAAACGACATGGCTGCTGTTCTTGGTTCCGTCAGTGGAGCACAGCACATCCAACTCATGGCAGAGCACTATGGAGTTCCTGTCGTGATTCACACGGATCATGCAGCTAAGAAGCTCCTTCCTTGGATCGATGGAATGCTCACCTTCTCAGAACAGAACTACAAGACTCACAAAAAACCTCTCTTCTCCTCACACATGCTCGATCTTTCTGAAGAGTCACTCGCCGAGAACATTGAGATTTCAGCTAAGTACTTCAAGCGCATGAAGGCAATCGAGTGCGCAATCGAAATTGAATTGGGTGTTACTGGCGGCGAAGAAGACGGCGTAGACAACTCACACGTTGATAATTCTAAGCTCTACACCCAGCCAGAAGATGTGGCTTATGCTTATTCACATCTCAAGGAAATCGGTAACGGATTCACCATCGCCGCTTCCTTCGGAAACGTGCACGGAGTTTATAAACCTGGAAACGTGAAGCTCACTCCTGTGATTCTTAAGAATTCGCAAGAGTACATTGAGCAGAAACTCAAGACTGGTAAGAAACCTGTGAACTTCGTATTCCACGGCGGATCAGGATCTACACAAGAAGAAATTCGCGAGACGATCAACTACGGCGTGATCAAAATGAACATCGACACAGATATGCAGTGGGCATTCTGGGAAGGCATCAAGAACTTCTATGTAGAGAAAAGCGCCTACTTACAAGGACAACTCGGCAATCCTGAAGGTACCGACTCACCTAATAAGAAGTACTACGATCCACGAGTTTGGTTACGTAAAGGTGAAGACAACTTCGTGAAGCGACTTAAGTCTGCGTTTGAAGATCTGAACAACGTGAATCGAAACGGGTAGCAAATTTTACTTATTTTGCTTATTTTTTAGTTTCAGCGATAGCTTTGAGACGGTTGAGGCTTTTTTCAAACATTCCACCCACCATTTTATCCATGCTTCCAAATATGCAGAATGCTCGGCCTATGAAGTTGTTTTTTCCCGAGACAGTCCAAGTCACCTTAGTTTCACTACCTGTAGGTTCTAAAATTAAATCTGAAATTTGCTCCATATGAAAAGGCTTCACAAACTCGAGTTTCACTCTGACGAGAGCATTAGGTTTCACCTCTAGTGCAGTGGCGCTACCCCACCCCATTTTCTCGCCATCAGTCCATTCTGTTTTTGCTCCCAAACCGCTAGGGGCACCCGAGTAGGAAACCTTGGCGGTTTTATCAATCTCACTCCAAGGATGCCAGACATCCATCTTCTTTGGGTCATTCACATAAGGGAAAATAGTCTGTGGAGCTGCATTCACCGTGACTGACCTGGTGATCGTATAATCCGCTGGCTGCATCGACACAGCACCAAGAAAACCAATAACAACGACACCTAAACCCATGAGTATTTTTTTGATCATATGTCCTCTAATTATAGCCCCACACAATAATTGATCAATCGTGTTATTTTAGTTAATACGCCTCCATGACTGCCACCCTCTGGAGGAGAATCTGGAGGACCATCACCGTGTCCAATCGTTTGCGCTGGAGATAAAGCGATTCCTATTCCTAGACCGAACTAAGATTTATTTTTTTGAAAATTAATGGCGCGCCCGGAGAGATTCGAACTCCCGACCAACCGGTTCGAAGCCGGTTACTCTATCCAGCTGAGCTACGGGCGCGTTGATAAAAGAGTTATCACGATGAATGTTTGATCTCAAGGAAGGCATCACGGATCACCCTCATCCCCCCAAAAAGAACGTAGGCCGTAAACACGATCGAAAATACTGGATCAGCGAGATCCCATCCATAGAGTCCCATAAGTATACCTGCGAGCATTGCACCGACACTACCGAGAGCGTCCCCCATCACATGAAGGAATGCGGCGCGCATATTAATATTGTCTTCCCTGTGGTCCCAAAGCTTCCAGATGCACAGAAGATTCACGAGCAGCCCCACAGCCCCAACCCAAACCATCGTCTGAGCATGCACATGCTCGGGGTGACTGAGGCGTATGACAGACTTATAAAGAATCAACAGAGACATTCCTGTAACAAGGATTCCGCCTAATAATCCCCCCAGAATCTCGAAGCGTTCGTCCTTCCTCTTTCGAGAGAGATGGAGTGCCACATAAGCAAGCAGAATACCTGCAGAATCAGAGAACATATGAGCAGCATCAGAGAAGAGTGCGAGAGAATTGGACCAGTAGCTCGTGATGAGTTCAAGCACACCGAAGGCAAGTGTGATCCATAAGGTGAATCCTAGTACTCCGCCGTGATCGCTATCATCATGTTCATGCTTGCCGTGACCCGCGCCCATTTGATACCTCATCCTCATTATGGCTTATTGGTTGTTCAAAACGGAACCAGAAACTTACAGCTTTGATCAGCTGAAGAAGGATAAGAAAACGAACTGGAATAACGTCCGTAACTTCCAAGCCAGGAACTCTCTCCGTGAAGCTGCCATCGGCGACCTTGCTCTCATTTATCATTCGGGAGATAGCAAGGAGATCGTAGGCGTCGCTCGCGTGGTGAAGGCAGCCTATCCCGATCTAGATCCTGAAATGGCTGGTGAATGGGTACAAATCGATATTGGATATGTTTCTCATTTTGACAAACCGGTCACGCTCTCTGAACTAAAAAAAACCAAAGCCCTCGCAGACCTGAAGCTCATCAAACAGTCTCGATTATCTTGCATGCCTGTCACAAAGGCTCACTTCGATCTCATTATGAAAATGGGTTCCGCAAAATGAAACCTGACTGGACTCCCTTCAGACTGAGCGAAACAGACGAGAGAATAGCTCCACGTCCGATCACTACGCTCGAAGGTGTCGGCGATCGTTTGAGATCTGCTGCCTGGGCTGAGATCCAAGCGCGTGAGGCGTTTAGATGGGCAGCACGGACTCTGACTGATGCTCCAGAAGATTTGAAGAATGCATGGCTCACTCTGTCTATCGAAGAAGAGAAGCACATGAACTGGTTACTCACTCGTCTCACAGAACTCGGCATGAGTGTCGTCGACCGCCCGGTGAGCGATCACCTCTGGATGTCGTTCATGAATTGCATAAGCGCAGAACAATTCGCAGTCTTCATGGCGAATGCAGAAGAGCGTGGTCGCAAAGCTGGAGTTCGTTTCTACCAAGATCTTGAAAAACGTGATCCAGTCACTGCTAAAATTTTTGGAACGATTGCAGAAGAAGAAATTGCCCACATTGCGCTTGCGCAGAAATATTTTCCGAAGTCTGCGCTACTGAGATCAGTCTAAAAAAAAACCCAGGAATCAAAGATTCCTGGGTTTTAGTTAAACTAAGATTTTTTAGAATTAATTTCCAGTAACGATGGTGCAGTATTTTGAATACACGCCCATGATGCTGCTGAATTCGTTATCAACTGCAGCGACAGTTCTGATTCCGCCTTCTTTTTTTGCAGCTTCAATTGAAGAGTCACCTGTTACGACAGCTCCTAAAATGTTTTGCTGACATGCTTTACCCACTCTTGCACCTTGTGCAGAAGTTGCCATGTGAGAGTCTTTAGCATCTGTGTAGATGAAACCGATTCCGCCTTTGTTAAACATCGATGTTGCACAGCCAGTCATACCTACAGAGATCAAAGCGATTGCGAATAAATTCTTCATAATTAAAATTTCCTTTCAGAATAATAGAGTAAATTGAACTAGATAGATTGCAAGTCAAAAACTAAACGGTGACTTAACAATTCTTAACGCCCAGTGCTACCAAACCCGCCAGCACCACGACCCGTTGATCCCAAATCATGCGATTCACTGACGGCTGGTGTTGCAACATTCATCACGAGAAGTTGCGCCATGCGATCACCTTTTCGGATCAGAATCTCTTCGCGAGAGAGATTCCAGAATACGACTTGGATCTCTCCACGGTATCCAGCATCGATCACTCCACCTGCAGTCTTAAGACCCTTCTTAGCTAATGACGAGCGATCGGCAATGAGCCCCACGTAACCGAGATCAAGAGCGATCGCGACTCCTGTACGAGCCATCTTACCTGCGCCAGCAGGGATCACGACATCTTCTAGCGCATAGAGATCCATTCCAGCGTCGTCTGCATGAGCGCGCGTAGGAAGAGTAGAGTCTGCATGAAGTTTCTGAACATTGATCACTCTCATTTAATTTTCCCTTTCACCCAACTGACGAGTTCTGAAATTTTGACTTCGGTTTGCTCTTGAGAACCCATGTCCTTCACCATTACAGATTTCTTCGCGAGCTCTGCATCACCCAAGAGGACTGTGTATCTGCAATTGTGTTTAGAAGATTGCTTGAGTTGTGTGCCGAATCCGCCGTCACTGAGAGGAGTCATCACACTCACTCCACTTGCTCTGAGCTCCTGTGCGATAGATTGTGCTGTAGGAAAAAGTTCCTTCTTAGGAAGAGTAACGAATACATCGATAGCAGATTTGAACTCAGGGATGAGCTTGTGTGTCTCAAGAAAGTTCTGTAGTCCCACGTCCCCCATCCCGAAACCCACGCCTGAGAGAGTCTCCTTACCGAACATTCCAATGAGATTGTCATAGCGACCGCCACCGAACATCGCGCGCGGATTCTCGCCTGAGGTATCGTAAATTTCGAATACTGTGCCGGTATAATAGTCGAGACCACGGACGACAGATGGGTCGAATACTACAACCTTTTCCGCTGGAGTTCCTTTAAGTGCATTAAAAACTTGTTTGAGCTCCTCAAGTCCCTCATTTTTGTCTCCAACAATATCTCTAACTAAGTTTAAATCTGGAGTACAAATAATATCGTCACCATATAAAACATTTAATACTTCATACTCTTTTTGAATATTGAGTGACTGAATTTCAATATTAAATTTCTCTTCACCAATTTTTGAACGCGCATCAATTAACTTAACAAGTTTCAATGCTGCTTTTGAATCATGTATTCCAATTTTTTTAAAATATTGATCCATCAACTTACGATTGTTCACGCGGATCTCGATGAACTTACCACCACCGAAGGATTCAATGATGTCGTAAGCAACCGAGAGGATCTCTGCATCGGCAAGAGCGGGATCTCCACCTAAGACATCGACGTTAGGCTGCCAGAATTCACGGAGGCGACCTTTCTGTGGACGCTCGTATCGCCAAAGATTCGGTATACTATAGAGGCGGACTGGTCTTGGGAGCTCATGGACCTGGGCTGCGACCATACGCGCTAAAGTCGGAGTCATTTCTGGGCGTACTGCAATCTTTCTTTCGCCGCGGTCCATCATCCAATAAAGCTGTTGACTCACGAGCTCTTCGCCCGACTTAGCAGCATAAAGCTCAAACGGCTCCATCATTGGGCCTTCGTACTCTTGATACCCGTACTGAGACACGACATTGCGCAGCTTCCCAAACATCCAATTCCTTAGGCGCATGTCAGCAGGATAGAAGTCGCGAGTCCCTTTGTATGATTGTGTGGATAAGTAGCTCATTTAAGTTGCACTCAGCATCGCATAGTTAAGAGCAAAAAATCTAGCCCAGATAGTCTGATTATTGAGCATGAGGTAGCAATTTAAAACATCACTCAGTTCGCTCTGTCTGCTTGTATTTCCCTTTTTAGGAAATATAAGCTGCTTTCATTTACGAGATACCTTCTTATTTCCTAAAATGAGAGATATGTCGCTTCACATAAACTCTGGCACACCTCTTGTAATAGAGATGACTCATGAATCACTATTCGATCAAAGAATTCAGTCCCGAAAACTTTCCTGCACCTCTTCCAGAAAAATTAAAACCTAAGAAAATTTTCGTTCAATATGCGGATGAGTCCAGACTCGAAATCTTAAGCAAGCTCCCGGAGCGTGGATTAGCTGTGGTTGGGCCTAGAAACCCTTCACTACGAGCTGAATCACTAATCAAGTCTGAACTCATAAAACTCACGAAACAAGATCTCATTATCGTTTCAGGATTCGCCCGCGGAGTCGATGCGATCGCTCACGAAATGTCGCTTGAAATTGGACTACCCACCATTGCAATTCTTGGCTGTGGGTTGCAGGTGAATTACCCCACCCAGAACGCCGAACTTAAAAAAAGAATTTTAGAAAACGGCGGACTCATCATTTCTGAATTTGATTTGAATTCACCGGCAAACGACTATCATTTTCCGATGCGCAATAGACTCATCGCTCACTGGTCAAAAGCGCTCTGGGTTGTCGAAGCGCAGAGAAAATCTGGGACACTCAATACTGCTGGTTGGGCGAGAGAATATGACCGAATGGTTTACGCCACTCCCTCATTTCCGGGAGAAATTAAAAACATCGGAGCACAAGATCTGATCGACGCAAAACACGCTGAACCGTTTTGGGGAATTCACTCGATCGGACAGTCGTGGTTTGAACTTGCGACACTACGATCTCACTCAGCACAAAAATCAGATTGGGATCAACCTCCTCTTTTCTAGTAATGACAAAATTTTGTCGATTTTAAACGTGCTGCTTGCAAAACCTTCATTCGTCAGTCTAAATGGAAGCAATGGCTAAATCCGCTCTCGTCATCGTCGAGTCGCCAACTAAGGCAAAGACGATCAAAAAATTCCTGCCAAAGAATTTCATCGTCGAAGCAAGTATGGGACATGTGCGCGACCTTCCACAGTCGGCTACTGACATTCCCATCAAATTCAAAAAAGAAGAGTGGGCTAAGTTCGGAGTCGACACAGAACACGAATTCGCTCCTCTCTATGTGATCCCAAAGGGAAAATCGAAAATCATTTCGATGCTTAAAGAAAAACTAAAAAATGTAGACGAACTCTACCTTGCAACCGATGAAGACCGCGAAGGGGAATCCATATCCTGGCATCTGCTAGAACTTTTGAAACCCAAGTGCCCAGTCAAGCGCATGGTGTTCCATGAGATCACGAAGTCTGCGATCGAGAAGGCCCTTGCCTCTCCTCGTGACATCGACATGAATCTCGTACGCGCTCAAGAGACTCGTAGGATTCTCGATCGTCTCGTGGGCTATACACTCTCTCCATTGATCTGGAAGAAGATCGCTTACGGATTATCTGCAGGCCGAGTTCAATCTGTGGGTTTGCGCGTGATCGTGAAGCGTGAACGCGAACGTCTTGCATTTCAAAGTGCTTCTTACTGGGATCTCCTTGCTTCACTGAATAAAGGTGGCGAATCCTTCGATGCTAAAATCATCTCTGTCGACGGCCAAAGAGTCGCAACTGGAAAAGACTTCGACGAGAACACAGGTAAGCTACGTGCTGGCAAAGACACTCGAGTTCTGGTTGAGAGCGATGTAGAAAAGCTCGCAAAAGAACTTAAATCAAAGCCGTGGAACGTCATCGAAGTTGAAGAAAAACATTTTCAATCCAAACCCGCTCCTCCTTTCATCACTTCCACTCTTCAACAGGAAGCCAACAGAAAACTAGGACTCTCCGCCAAAGAAGCGATGAGAACAGCACAACGTTTGTACGAAGAAGGTCTCATCACTTATATGAGAACGGATTCACCGAATCTCTCTACTCAAGCAATCAGTGGCGCGCGTGCTGCTGTAGAAGATCTCTATGGTAAAGATTACTTGTCAGCAGAGCCAAGACAATTCACATCCAAAGCACGAGGAGCTCAAGAAGCCCACGAAGCGATTCGTCCAGCTGGCTCAGAGTTTGTTCATCCGAAGAGCACAGGTCTTGCTGGTAAGGAGTTAGCTCTCTACGAACTCATCTGGATGAGAACAGTTGCTACTCAGATGGCTGAAGCGAAGAAGCTCAGCATCTCTACTAAGATCGAAGTTGGAAACTCTGTATTCACCGCAAGTGGCACACGCATTCTTTTCCCAGGATTCTTACGTGCGTATGCTGAAGGTCACGATGATCCTGAAGCAGCACTTGAAGAGAAAGAAGTACTCCTTCCTCCACTTAAAAAAGGTGACACAGTGAAGTGTGATAATCTGAAGCCTCAAGCACACGAAACCAAACCCCCTGCAAGATTCACTGAAGCATCTCTCGTTCAGATGTTAGAGAAAGAAGGCGTAGGTCGCCCGTCTACTTATGCTTCGATCATCGATACGATTGTCGATCGCGGATACGTTCGGAAAGTTGCAAACGCGCTTGTTCCTACATTCACTGGGATGGCTGTTGTACAGCTCTTAGAGAAAAACTTTGCAAACTTAGTCGACATGCAATTCACTTCACGCATGGAAGACAGTCTCGATGATATCGCCGAAGGTAAAATCGCTCACTTGTCTTTCTTAGATGGTTTCTATCTCGGCAAAGATGGACTTCTCAATCAAGTGAAGCTGAAAGAAAAGAAAATTGATCCAGACGAATCTCGCACAGTGGATCTCTACAAAAAATTAAAAGGCGTAGAAGTGAAGATCGGTCGCTATGGCGCTTACCTGATTCAAGAAGGTAGTGACAAGAAAGACGAGATTCACGCGACAATCCCTGAAGACATTGCTCCCGCTGATCTCAGTATTGTTAAGACCAAGGAACTCATTGAAATCTCTGAACGTGGACCTCAGCCCCTAGGAAAAGACCCTAAGAGCGGGCTCAATGTTTATGTACTTTCTGGCAGATTCGGTCCTTACTTCCAGTTGGGTGAAGCAACCGAAGAACAACCAAAACCACGTAGAGCTTCACTCTTAAAGACCATGGATCCTAAGACTGTGGGAATGGCTGACGCTCTTGAAATGCTCTCACTCCCACGAGTACTCGGGAATCATCCGAAGACCGGACGTCCTGTGATGGCGAACTTAGGACGATTCGGTCCCTATGTTGTGCACGAAGTAGATAAGGACACTAAGGATTACCGGTCTCTGAAGAAAGAAGACAACGTGTTCTTAGTTACGCTCGATCGCGCAATGGAACTTCTCAACGAAGAGAAAAAAGGTCGCAGGGGAGCTACCGTAGTTCGTGAAATCGGCAAACATCCTGAAGACAGCAAACCTATCGGGATCTACGACGGCAAGTTCGGCATGTACATCAAGCATGGAACAACCAATACTACGCTCCCTAAGAAAATGAAACCTGAAGACGTTACTCTCGATCAAGCCGTAAAGATGATTGCAGAGCGCAAAGGCATGAAAAAAGGCCGTGGTAAGAAGAAGTAAGTTATGAGCGCAAAAAATCCTAAACCTGGCAAAAAATTTGAATACACGACGGTGATTCTAGAGAAGCATCTCGACACCTTCGGTCATGTGAACAATGCAACTTACCTGCAACTCTTAGAAGAAGCGCGCTGGGATCTCATCACAAATAACGGCTACGGACTGAAGCAAGTGAAGGAACTAGGCGTAGGTCCAACCATTCTGAATATTGAGATCTCATTCAAACGCGAACTCCTTCTGAGACAGAAAGTAAGAATCACCACTCAGATCACAGATTACTCTTCTAAGATTGGTTATCTCAAGCATGAGATCTGGAATGAAGCAGGCGAGCTCGCATCAGAAGCGAATTACAAGATCGCTCTCTTCGACACTCACAAACGCAGAATCATCACAGCCACTCCTGAGTGGATGTGTGCTATTGGAATTGAAGCTTAGTTCTAAAGTCTCTCAACGACTCGTCTGAACGAATCACCTCGATCTTCAAAACTCTTATAAACATCGAAGCTTGCACATGCGGGAGAGAGAAGAACAGTCTGACCTGGTTTCGCTAACGAGTGAGCAAGTCTGATGGCCTCTTCCATAGTGGGGACGGACTTAAACTTTACTTTCTTCAGTGGAATTTCTTTTTCAAAACGATCGCGCGCTTCTCCGAAGTAGATCACATGCGCGCATTTCCGCTGAGCCACTTTACCCAGAGTCTCATACGCGATTGCTTTTGATTTTCCACCAGCAAGCCAGATCACAGAGCTATCCTCGAAGAGTGCCATACTCTGCTTCACAGCGATTTCATTCGTAGCCTTGGAGTCGTTATAGTATCTGACACCTGCGATCTCACGGATGAATTCAATTCTGTGAGGAAGACCTGGGAAGGTCTCGATCACTTTCTGTATAGCATCGGGAGTGGCGCCTACTTCAAGTGCAGCAATTGCGGCAGTCATGAGATTCTTAATATTGTGTTCACCTAACATCTTCATATCACTCACATCGAATTCAGCTACTTCCTCGCCATACACAACTGTAAATGTTCTAGCAATCTCATCGTAATTAGCTCCCACTTCGTGAAGAACTTCACGAGTGGTAAACCAACTCACACGCATTTTTTTATTTTTGATCTCTTCACTCTCTGAGAATTTATTTAAGTACAAACTGTCATGATTGAGCACGACAAGTGTCTCAGAGTTACCTAGTGTGAGAAGCCTTCTTTTAGTTTCAACATACTTATCCATGGTTCCGTAGCGATCGAGATGGTCTTGACCGATAGTTGTAAAGACTGCGACTCTAGGAACAAGTGAACGAATCTGTTCGAGCTGATAAGAAGAAAGCTCAGCCACAATGAAGTCATAGTCACTCTCATGTTCGACTGCCGTAATGAGTGATGTACCTAAGTTTCCACCCACGAAAGTGTTGAAGCCTGACGACTTCAGCATGAGTCCAATGAGTGTGGTGACTGTGCTCTTGCCGCTTGTTCCAGTAATTCCGATCACTGGTTTCTTAAGAAACGAAAACGCGATCTCTGGCTCATTCGTAATGGCGATGCCACGCTTGACTGCATCTGCGACGATTGGATGCAGAGGTGAGATTCCAGGCGAGAGGACGAGGAGATCGAAGTCTCCTTCGAGAGTGGTCGCAAAATCCCCCGCTCTCACATTCACACCTAAGTCTTTTAAAGTCTTGGCTCGATCACCGAGCTCTTCTTCTGTCTTCTGATCTGAGCTAGTGACTACTGCTCCACGACCAACCAAGAAGCCAGCAATTGCGAAACCTGAGACGCCGAGCCCAAGGACAAACACGCGTTTGTTTTTGAAGTTTTGAGAGGAATGAACTAGCTTAAGAGACATTTTCCAATGCTATCATAAAACATTTTTTGAGACAGTCCATCACCTGATAACAGTGCAACAACTTGAATAAATTTAAATTTTTTTCAGTTTTTAGTAAAACATTGCCTGTCCACCAATAGGACGGCGGCTCTCTCGCATCGGAGGTAGGCTCTTAGAGGCAACTCCACGAGAAGTCTTGAGCACTGCAAGCTCTTGGTCAATTTTCTGGATTACATGATCACGACTAGGCGCAGAGAGACCGAACTCTTTGTAGAAGAAGGACTCTTCGTTCTGAAACTGCTCCTTGATCTTACCCAAGGCTTCGTCTTCTTTAGTAGTACCTACGATCACATCGATCGACTCACCTGCAGCAAGGATAGAAGTCTGTCTCAGGAACTCTGAGATCCTGTACTCAACCGTTTGTTTGTCTTGATTGCCCATCAACCGTAGATCAGTGATCACGCGGGTCAGAGCGCCTGGGCCTCTCGGAGAATCTTGCTCCAGGAGAGGTTTATCGCTTGCACAGCCAATCACGAGTCCAAATAGACACAGCAAAATCTTAAATCTCGTACTCATGCCAAATACTTGTCGGTGTTTGCCCAGAATACTTGAGTGATTTAAGTGGAAAAGACAAAAAACCGAATATGAACTGAGGATCAATTATGAAACCAATCAGCCTGCTTTTTGCATGCACTCTCATCACACTCTCCACTAACAGTTATGCAAAACGTACCAGCTACAAATTAGCAGCAGCAGTTGAAGAATGTGTGGAACTTCAAACAAATAGTCCTCAATCTAATTTCAAGATTCTCGAATGCGAATTCAACGTTCCTGTAGCTGCTTGAACAAATCCTGATGAAGCTGTAAAAAAAGCTATCTTAGAAAAAAAGAGACAGGTCTCCGAAGATTCACAAATTTTTCTCGTTTCAACAACTGAGTTGAAGACGATTGAGCAAACGAAAACCGGCGAAAAACCCAAATTCACTCAAGAATATCAAAACAAAATCAACGAACTCACTTTTCAAAGTATTGGGACTCAAATCAATACCATCAAAAAATCAAAAGAGAATGTAAAAATCAAAATCAAAATCAAATTCACCATCGATCAAAATGAACACAATAAAAAACTTCAAGAATTAGCCGCAAGAATGTCCATACAGGCATCTACTGAAGTTCTCATGGAGTTTCAGAAAGCCTCAGAATCGATTGCAGCCTGTAAAAAGAATATCGAAAAGCAACTAGACAATTATGACCCATGCAATGTTGATTTTTTAACTGCAGAACAAAACTACCTTCAATTCCTAGTCGACAATCAAAATCCCATTATAGAATTTCAAAACCTATTGAATGCCGCTCAAAAAGAATTCATCGATATTGGGGATGAAATTCAAAAATTCACAGAGGATCAAGACCGTATTATTCCCATCGGAAATTCTACTGTCTCACAAGGAATTTTACATGAATACCTAGCATTGTATCATCGACGGATTGAAAAAATTGACCCGGCTTTGAAAGGGCTCGCTGCCACACAACATGAGAATCCTGCCAGAACAGACTATGGATTAGTTTTGAGCAAAGCACTCTTAAGCCATAAGAAGATCATCGATGAATTCATTAAGTCTAAATCAGTGAACGGTAGAAAAATGTCATTAGAATGGACTGGGACAGGGTACAGAGCTGAATACTGCATCAACTTTAAAAAACCAGCTGCAATTAAGCGTGCCACTTCCGATCTGGTCGCTTGTCAAAAATATCCTGTCGAATCAACTTGGAACCCCTGGCTCTGGGTGAGAGAACAAAAAGTATTGGTAAATGATACTCCTCTTGATGGCTCTCAACGATATTTGAGTTTTTTAAGAAAAATAGCGCCTGTTTGCGTAGGACGAATGGATCTTGGGCCACTAACCGGATTAACAGAAACCAATAAGTCACTCGGTTTTTCACCGAGCGTTGGCTCTTTAACCCAAGTCGCAATTCGCGAAAACCCAAAGTTTATCAGCTGGAAATGTCTCTACACTTCTTACACTTGTACAAGTGGTAGAAACACTTATTTGATAAACGAAAAAGAGCCTGGTTTCACAAAGCAAGAAGCGGTTAAAGCATGCATGAGAGCAATAAATAAAAAATTCACATTATGCGATATCGTTCATTCAAAGCAGTACTTAAGTACTCTAGAAGGATACACTTGTCATATTTCTACAAAATCCTCATGCGAAAGGGGAGAATCTATACCCTTTATGCTGATGAACTCTACACACCAAACGCCTGAAGTATTTGGTAGCCCAAAAGAAGCTAGAAGACGGTGTGAGCTATTCGCCAAATCAAAAAATGAAGTGGTTTGCGATGTCTACTGGACTAGTTGGTATTGAAGTCTACTGAGCCTTCTCTACTCTGAGTCCATTTGCTAGGCTATCTAACTCTAGAACCTTGGCTCTCACGTCAGAAGGAATTGAAACTCCACCGCTGCCTGAGTATCCGATGAACACAGACTCTTCGTATTGCTTGAAGCACTGACTTGCGACTTCAGTCTTAGGCGATTGCCTGATGCACGCTTCGAAGTAGAGATCACTCAGTGACCAGAGATTCAGATCCTGAAGCGCACGATACGCAAGTCCTAGCATGTACAAGCTCTCGGAAGTCTTTCCACCCTTAGGATAGGACTTCAGTAACTCGTGAAACACTTGAGTTGCTCTGAGATAAATCACTTCACTACCCCGGTCAGAGGAATACTTCTGAGTTGAGAGTGCTAAGCTCATGAGCCTTTGCCCCTCTACGAATAATCCTTCTTCTGATGTTGGGGTTTTAGAGAATTCCTTCTCCCAAGCTACGAGTGATTCCTTCCAAAGCTCGACATCATCTCTGAAGTACTTCGGAGAAGCTTTAGAACCGAGAACTTCTTCAGTGATAGCGATTGCCTTCTTAGGATCTTTCTTCACACGTACGGAGATCGCTACCGCATAACGAGTAGCTCTCTCCCACTCTACGATTCTCTCTCGAGAGAATTTTGCATTCTTAATGACAGACTCAAACTGCGTGAGGGCCTTGTCGTACTGTCTAGCAGATGCGTAAGCTTCTGCTTTTTCGTATTCAGACAATCCTTTGATCTGCGCATCTGTCAGGAGCTCACCGAACTCTGGTCCACCACTTCCACGAGTGTGGCAGCCCATGCAATAACTCGGTATCGAACGAATGATTGAGCGAGCAAATACTTTATTGCCTCTCTTAATCTCTTGATACGCGCGGTTGGATTCTTCTTTGAACAATCCTGAAATAATTCCCAAGCTGACATCTCCATCTGGAGAGATCACATCAGACTTAGCGCCTTGAGTAGCCTTCGCGATGTCATGTGCGAGGTCAGCGAGTTTCTTTGAGTTAGCTTCAATTCGCTTTGCATTCTTAGGTGCAGTGAATCTCTCTACACTTGAAGCATCGACCAAGATCTCCGAGAGTGCTTGAGCCATCTGATGCATCTTTGTGCTCCATCCTGAGGGTTTTTTTTCAGGCTCCTTAGCGAGAGAAACGTGTGAAACTAAAAGCACCACCGTCAACCATCCGTAGTTTTTATTTTTCATGATCTATTCATGATAGCGAGTTTTTAGAGTTTCTGCGAGCACTCTCAATCCATCATTAGCAGTAAAAATCCCAACGACTTTTCCGTTGTCCTGCATCACGATAGCGCAACCGTACTTATGTTCCGCCATTTCGCTGACTACATGATCAAGTGCAACGTCAGGACCTACTGTATATGGATCTGGAGTCATCGCTTCTTCTACAGTCATCGAGTCAGAACCTTTGAACGCAGAAACAAGTTTTACATCTCGGTCTGTGAGTACTCCGACAAGCTTTCCACCCTGTTCAACAGGTAAATGTCGCACTCCGTGTTCGCGCATCATATTCATCGCAGTTTTAAGACGAATATCCTGACCGATAGTGTGGGGTTGTGTGCTCATTACTTTTTGAATTTTTGGCATTGTTTTCATATTTTGTTTTCTCCTTAATCAAATGAGTTTGCAGAAACCAGGCCAACTCTCTCACGAGGTTTTATGACCTAGCCAAGAGACTAACGCGCTCGCTCTGGGGACTCTTTTGTAAAATCACGAGTCGAGATGTCCCATCAATGACACGACTGCCACAAAAAAAATCGCCTGATCTCATATTTATAGCCGACACAAGATTGGCACGAGCATTGCTATTCACTCCTTCGTCAATAACCATAAACAGATCAAGGAGATCAGACATGAATTTGTTTCGTTTATTAGTATTAGTCTCTGTATTTGCAATCGGATTTCAAAGCAGAGCTCAAGCAGAAATCAAGAAGTTGATCATTAAGCCTTCTCAAATTTTTATTCCGGTTGGTTTTGATAACAACGATAACTCCCAAGTCATTATGGGCGGATTCTATCCGAACACTTGTTATAAATACTCAACCCCTCTCGTTTCTATCGATCAAAATAAAAACCGTGTCTTCATCACTAATAGAGCTAACTACCGTACAGATGAGAAGTGTATGGACATCTTAGTTCCTTACACTGCAACCGTTAACATCGGTGCTCTTGATGCAGGGAAACACGATATCTTCTTGGAAGAAGAATTTGGAAAATTCAACCAAATCGACAGAAATATCACTGTCAAAAGAGCACTTCGCTCTGAAACTGACGACCATTTCTATGCTCCCATTACTCAAGCGTTCATTGATGTTTCAGACTTAGCAAACCCTGAGATCATTCTTTCAGGACTCTTCACCAATACCTGCATGAAATTGAGAGATGTGCGTTTCGAGAGAATGGAAGATGATATTCTCACAGTCATTCCTCTCGCAACTTACTCAGACTTGAGCTGCAAAGATAAAAAAGTACCATTCCAAAAACGAGTGAAACTCCCGAGAAACCTTTATGGAGACACACTCATTCACATTCGCTCACTCGGTGGTCGTTCAGTGAACGTCATTGAGAATTTCGGAGAATAAGGAGAGATCATGCTGAGAACAATTTGGGCACTAGATCCGTTTGAAAAACAAAAGGTCACTGATGCGGTGGCAAAATGCGCAAGCCAATGGGCAACTATCACTGAATCCCTAGAACCCGTCTATGTTCTCAGCCCCTCCGAAATCAGCCTTCACATGCTCGAATCGCAAGAATGGCTACCTCAATATGAGCCAGCTGCGAAGAAGGCTCTGAGCGCTATCACCAAAAAACTAAAACTGCGGGGGCTTAAACCCGCAGTTATTTTAAGAGATTTTAAGGAGTCACTCAGAGGTACCGTAGAATCACTCAATGAGTACGCCAGAAAACAGCATGCGGATCTGATTCTGATTTCTACTCATGCTCGTACTGGATTGTCTCGGTTCTTCATTGGAAGCTTCACGGAAACACTAATGACAAAAGCTGCAACATCTGTTCTGTGTGTCAATCCTAGTGCGAAGTCGACTCCCATCAAACGAATTTTGTTTTCTACAGATCTTTCGACCCAGTCGATTGGCACTTTTCCAATTCTATTGAAACT
Organism: Lysobacteraceae bacterium; assembly: GCA_023657465.1. Classification (GTDB taxonomy): domain Bacteria; phylum Bdellovibrionota; class UBA1018; order UBA1018; family JAGTJX01; genus JAGTJX01. The sequence continues at coordinate 223,458 of JAGTJX010000004.1, read as the reverse complement.
TTCAAAAGGACTCAAAGCCCAGATAATCATTTATCATTGCATCCCCATGCCACTTGAACCCGTACTTCAATCAGGAGTTTATCTCTTAGGCGGTGGTTGGGTTCCTTTTAGTAATTACATTAAAACCGAAAGCACTGGCCGAGGAGAAGCTCTCAAACGCTTGGTAGATCAAGCGGCTGAATTCGGCGTGAAGACCCAGTTTATTTTAGAAACTAAAAAACCTGGAATTATTGATGCCCTCTTAAAAGCCTCTGTTAAAGAAAAGGCAGACTGTATAGCCCTTGCTGTGGAGAGCAGTCCAGTTGAAGCTACGCTTTTAGGCAGTATTTCTCGACAAATAGTACGTTTATCGAGTAAACCCGTCCTACTTCTCAAGAACAAGGATTGACCCAATGATATCTCAAGTCTCCACAAAAAAAGGCCACATAGTCGTTATCGATGATGATCGCGAGATGCGATCCATGCTTCAAGACTTCCTTACAGCTGAGGGCTACGAGATCACTACGTTCCCACTTGCAATCGATGCACTGAAAGCTCTCCGACCAGGAGGATCTCTCGAGAAGGGCTCACCCAGCATCGAAGTCGATCTCATCATCTCAGACCTGAAGATGGCTCAAATGGATGGCATGGAGTTCTTAAAAATCCTACAGAAAGAACGCCACGAAATCCCGGTCATCCTCATCACCGCTTTCGGATCAATCGACACTGCAATTGAAGCAATGAAAAACGGCGCTTACCACTACATCGTGAAGCCCTTCAAACTTGCAGAAATGCGTGTAGCTATTGAACGCTCGATGGAAAAGCGCATTCTATCCAAAGACAATGAAATTTTAAGACAAGAGATCAGAAAGAACTTCGCGATGGGAGATACCTTCTTGGGTCGCTCGCCATCGATGCAGCAGATCTTCTCTCTTGTGAAGAAAGTATCTCACTCAATCGCAAATATTCTCATTACAGGCGAGAGCGGAACCGGAAAAGAAATGGTCGCTCGTGCGATTCATAACTCTGGATCAAGAGCGAGCAAACCCTTCATCGCGATTAATTGTACAGCGATTCCAGAGTCACTCTTAGAGAGCGAACTCTTCGGACATGCCAAAGGTTCATTCACAGGAGCCATTCAACGGAAAAAAGGTTTATTCGAAGAAGCAAGCGGTGGGACACTCTTCTTAGACGAAATTGGTGACATGAGTCCTTCTCTGCAAGCGAAGCTCCTACGAGTCATTCAAGAGCGTAAAGTCAGACCTGTTGGTGACAATCAAATGATCGACGTCGATGTAAGAATCGTCGCCGCTACACACAAGGATATTAAGGCTGCAATCAAGGAAGGACTATTCCGAGAAGATCTATTCTATCGCCTGAGTGTGATTCCCATTTCGATCCCACCATTGAGAGATCGCCAAGAAGACATTCCTCTGCTCGCTCAGCACTTCTTAGAGAAATACTCTGCCCAAAACGGATCTCAAGTTCGTGGATTTAGTCCGAAGGTCATCGACAAACTTCTCAAGCTCAAATGGGAAGGCAACGTCAGGGAACTAGAAAACGTCATTGAGCGCGCAGTGGTTCTCGCCACTGGAAGCCTCATCGAAGAATCTGATATTCCCAATGCTGATGTTCAGTCTCCAGATCAGTTTTTCAATCAATCTACTCAGAACTTCCCGACTCTGGCTCAACTTGAAGAGAAGTACATGAAGCTCGTACTCGACAAAACAAGCGGTCGTAAGGATAAGGCCTCTCAAATCTTAGGAATCAATCGAAGGACCCTGTATCGAAAAGAACGTGAGTATGGCTGGGTTCCTAGTGACTCACCTGAGATTGAAGAAAACCCAATCTCTGATTCGCAGCTCGACGATTAGTCTCTTCTTTGTGAGTTTTTGTCTCACAACTACTGCTTAAATCTAATTTATAAGACTTAAGGCTTGGCAGAGTTCTTGCTCTATAGACTGTCAAGGGAGGCTCTATGAGCGACATCAATTTGGTTTATTCTTTTTTTGGATTATGCAGCCTGTTTGCTGTGTTTTTACTCGTCATGTCTCGCGAGAGCTAAAAGATATTCATGATAAAAATACGAAATAAGGCTATATGGGACGACATGTCTTTTGAATTTGCTGTCGATCCTAAAAGCATCTTTTTCAGATGCGTAGAAGACTCAGGCGAGGCGATCATGATCAGCGATACCCAAGGTACGCTCGTTTATGTGAATCCTGCTTGGTGCAAAGCTTATGGCTACACTAAGGAAGAAGCCATTGGATCAAGCCCGAAGCTCCTCCACTCTGGGCACCAGCCTCAGGAATTCTACCAAGAAATGTGGAGGAAAATCTTAAATCCAAGCGTTGGCACTTGGAAGGGAGAGCTTGTGAACAAGGCTAAGGATGGTACCCTCGTTCCCGTTCAACTTACTATTACTCCCTTTAAAGACGATGATCAGCAGATTGCAGGCTTCATGGGAATTGCAGCAAACATGAGCTACCAGAAGGAGCTCGAGACCAAGATCACTCACCAAGATCGCCTAGCTTCTATTGGGTTACTGGCGAGCGGCCTGGCTCACGAAGTGGGCACTCCACTAGGGGTCATCAGAGGCAGAGCTGAGTTCCTCATGATGCAGACCGATAACCCTACCATGACTAAGAATTTGGAACTCATCACTTCTCAAATCGACCGAATTTCTAAGCTCATCCGATCTCTCCTCTCTATTAGTAGAAGTGTGAGTGAACTCAACATACAGACTCTCAATCTGCACTCTGTAGCTGAAGAAATCATCGATCTCGTCGGTCAAAACCTAAAAGAAGATTCCGTCCAAATCACCATGGAAATAGCTGAAAATATCATGATCAAGGCCGACCATGCGAGACTTCAGCAAGTGTTTCTCAATCTCATTGTGAACTCTATCTACGCGATCAAAAAAGACATTGAACAGGGCAAAAAACGTCCCCATTTCCTCAAAATTTCCGCTCTTCAGACAGGAAGTCAGGTCGATATTCGCATTCAGGACTCAGGCTGTGGAATCTCACCCGAAAATATGAAGAAACTGTTCAAACCCTTCTTTACGACCAAGGACGTCGGAGAGGGCACTGGGCTGGGATTAGCCATTGTGGCTCAGCTCATGAGGGAGATGGGTGGCAAGATATCGGTCGAGAGCAAATTAAATGAAGGAACTACCTTTACGCTTGGCATAATTTCAGGTCAATCCTATTGACTTTAGATTACCTCTCGGGCAAACCAGACCCTCTATGTACGCAGTAATAAACACAGGTGGCAAACAGGTTAAAGTTCAACCCGGCGATATCGTTCAGATCGAGAAATTGACTGGCGAAAAAGGCTCTTCCGTCAAATTCAGCGAAGTACTCTTGGTTTCAAAACCAGGTACTGAGAAATCGGAAATCTGGGTTGGCGCTCCTCTTTTGGCTGGCGCATCCGTTGATGGACAAATCGTAGCGCAAGGTCGCGGCGAGAAAATCCTCATCATCAAGATGAAACGTCGTAAACAATACCGCCGTACTCAAGGCCATCGCCAAGAGCAAACTCAGGTGTTGATCACTCAAGTAGACAACGGCAGCGGAAACAAACTCGCTCTGTCTAACGAAGAGAAAACTGCGAAACTCAAAAAGTTTACAACTAACTTGGGCGCGAGCAAGGGCACTTTAGAAGCAGTTGCAAAAGTTTCAAAAACTGCTGCTGCAAAAAAGACTTCAAAAGCGACACGTAAAACAACGAAAAAAGCATAAGGTAATCAGAGGAGCTAGTCATGGCACATAAGAAAGCCGGTGGTAGTACAAGAAACGGACGAGACAGTAACCCTAAGATGTTAGGTGTGAAGCGTTTCGGTGGACAACAAGTGAATGCAGGCGAAGTCCTCATACGTCAGCGCGGTACACGTTACCATGCTGGAAAGAACGTAAAAGTTGGCCGTGATTTCACTCTTTATTCAATTATTCCAGGCGTAGTTAAATTCGAACATTACGACAAAAAGCGTAAGCAAGTTTCGATTTACCCGCTGTCAGCGTAATCAGACAAAAAGTCAGATAGTTTAACGGGTTCATGTTTTATGAGATTTATCGATGAAGCCCGACTCAAAGTTCTAGCCGGTCACGGTGGCGCAGGTTGCGTCAGTTTCCGTCGTGAAGCCATGGAACCTCGCGGAGGTCCAGACGGAGGAGACGGAGGACGCGGCGGCGATGTGATCTTCGTTGCAGATGAGAATCTCACTACTCTCCAAGACTTAAGATTCAAACACATCTATCAAGCAAAAGGTGGCGAAAATGGAATGACCACCAATTGCGCAGGCAAAGACGGCCAGTCCATTATTCTGAGAATTCCTGTCGGAACTGTCATTAAGAATGCCGAAACAGACGAAACTCTTTTCGACTTCTTAGAAGACAAACAATCTTGGATCGCATGCACCGGTGGACGTGGCGGAAAAGGTAACTCTCACTTCATCACTTCTACTTTTCAAACACCACGATTCGCTCAACCAGGAGAGCCTGGAACTGAACTTGAAATCAAACTAGAACTCAAGCTCTTGGCTGATGTAGGAATCATCGGTTACCCAAACGTAGGTAAGTCCACTCTCATTTCAAAAATGAGTGCTGCTAGACCTAAAGTCGCTGATTATCCTTTCACCACTCTCGTTCCTAACTTGGGCGTTGTATCCGTCGCGGATTATCAGAGTTATGTCGTAGCTGATATTCCGGGACTCATAGAAGGGGCACACAGGGGTGAAGGCCTAGGCACTAAATTCTTAAAACACGTCGAACGCTGCTCGCTCTTTATGCATGTCTTAGATGCCACTCACATTCTCTCTTATGACACCTGCGAAGAAGCGGTAGACGGAATGATGTACAACTACACTTCCATCCGTAAAGAGCTCGAACTCTTCGAGAAAAACCTTTTAAACAAGCCAGAAGTGATCGTGATCAATAAGACCGATCTGTTCCGTGAAGATGCCAAAATGGTCGAAGACGCTGCATCGTTATTCCGCAAGAAACTCATGAAAGTGCGTGAAGGTGGAATCTTAAAAGAAGAGCCGTTCCTCGTTTCTGGTCTCGATGGTGTTGGGATCGAAACACTGAAGACACTCATTTACCGTGAAGTTCAGTTTGTAAAACAGCAATCCGGTCGTGACAAGAAAGTCACCCTCATGCCCGATCAACTCATCAAACGCGAAAGCGCTAAGAATAGAAAAACAAAAAAACGAGGGGGCTAAGTCGTGATCGCCATTCTCGGTGGAACATTTGATCCTCCACACTTAGGTCATGAATTTTTAGCTAAGGAACTACTCGAGAGATTCAACTTCAAGGAACTCTGGATCATCCCTACAGGTCAGCCCTATCTCAATAAAACAACTTCAACTGCAGGTTCTGTGCGCCTGGAACTCGCTCGTGCAGCGTTTGAGGGATTAGATCCTAGAATCTCTGTAAGAGATATTGAAGTGAAGCGAGCTGCCTCAACACAGATGAGAACCACCACTTGGGAAACCCTCCAAGAGCTTCGATCTGCCGGATCGCCTCTAACGATGTGCGTGGGTAGCGATCAGTGGAATCAGATTGATTCATGGGATCACTTCCCAGCGGTTTTGAAGCTCTGTCATTGGGTGGTGTTTGAACGAGAGGGACATCCCTTTAGTGGCCAGAACCACTATGGCTTGAGATTAGGTACAGAGCTCATCTTCTATAAAACAGAATCCCCCGAGATTTCGTCGAGTCAGGTTCGCCAAGACATTGAAAAAACAGGGAAAATTAACGAAAAAATGACTTCGCAGCGTGTTAAAGACTGCTTGATGAAGCACCACCTCTATGGTACCAAGATCTGATCTCATGAGTATGACGACAATTACAACTAAAGAAGGCAAACCATTCACTTACCCACCTGAGCATGAGCGATCATTACTCAAGGCACTCGCATGCGCCAAAGCATCGATCGACAAGAAATGTGAACGCCTCAAAATTTTAGACTTAACGGACATGAACGCATTCTCCGACTTCTTCGTGATCTGTAGCGGATCAAACGAAAAACAAGTTCAAGCTCTTTGCACCAACATCGACAAAATGATGAAGGAACAAGGAATGAAAGCCCTCACTATCGAAGGCAGCTCAGAGGGTCGCTGGGTACTCATGGATTACGGCGATATCGTTGTGCATATTTTCTTAAGTGCGATCCGCGATTACTACGGCATTGATAACCTCTGGGAATCTGCTCGTAGAGTGGTTGTGCCACCAGAATTCTACGGTCCATCGGGTTCCGAAATTAACTAAAGACTCCCGCTTTGAAGATCACTCTCATTGTTTTTGGGAAATTAAAAACACCGGGGCTCAGAGAAGCTTGTGATGTTTATAACAAGAAACTTTCCCACTACTGCGAGTTTCAAGAGGTTGAATTAAAACCCACCGAAGTCACTGAAAAGTCTCAAGCCGCATCTCTCAAAATCAAAACCGACGAAGCCAAAAGACTAGAAGAAAAAATTGCAAAGGTCTGCTCCCCCAGAGCGAAGATTGTACTTCTAGATGAACGTGGAAAATCTCTACCCTCTGAAGGATGGGCTAAAAAAATCGAAAGCTACCAAGATTCATCTGTGCCAGAACTTGTTTTCTGCATTGGTGGTAGCTTAGGGTTTTTAGACGAACTGCGTACAAAAGCAGATTGGTGTGTGAACTTAGGACCACAGACCACCTCTCATGAATTAGCTCGTGTAATCCTCAGTGAACAACTCTACCGAGCTATGAGTATTTTAAGCGGTCACCCCTACCATAACATTTGAAGAAAAACGGATGGGACTGTAACATGTGACAACCTATGTCCATGTTTAGACTCCCAAGCCAAAACCTGAAGTCTCGAAGCAAGAAACCCATCGCACGTATCGCTGTTCTCTGTAGTGGAGGAGACGCTCCAGGTATGAACGCTGCTATCCGCGCAGTCGTGAGAACCGCTGTCGCAAATAATCTCGAAGTATTCGGCATCTCACGCGGTTACGCAGGACTTCTCGAAGGCAAACTCGCTCCTATGAATGCATCGTCTGTTGCAAATATCATTCAACGAGGTGGAACTGTTCTTAAGACTTCACGCTGTCCTGAGTTCTTCCACCGCACGGGTCGCGCGCAAGCCGCAAAAGTTTTGAAAGCACACAAGATCGATACTCTTGTAGTCATCGGTGGAGATGGTTCGTTTGCAGGAGCGCACCTCCTCTCAAAGGAGTTCGGCATCAACTGCATTGGTCTTCCTGGAACCATCGACAATGACATCTTCGGTTCAGACGACACCATTGGGTTTGACACTTCAGTGAACACTGCGCTTGAAGCCATTGATCGTATCAGAGACACCGCGAGTTCTCACGATAGACTCTTCATCGTTGAAGTCATGGGGAAACATGCCGGATTCATAGCACTCCAAGTAGGCATCTGCGGTGGAGCTGAGACGATCCTCATTCCAGAGTACAAAGTTCCATTTGGCTCTATCTGCAAGTCTATCGACCGCGGAATTAAACGAGGTAAGCTCTCCAGCATCATCGTCGTCGCTGAAGGCTACCGTGGTGGAAACGCAACAGAGATTGCGAAGCAGTTCGAGAAGAAAGGCTACTCAGCAAAAGTAGCGATCCTAGGACACATCCAACGTGGCGGAGCTCCTTCAGCTCATGATCGGTTCTTAGCTTCTACTCTCGGCGCTTACTCAGTACACGCTGCGATTCATGGTTTAAAAAACGTCATAGTTGGACTAGAGAATAACCAAATTGTTTTTGTTCCTTTTACAAAAGTGATCTCAAAGAAAAAAACAATTACCAAACAATACTTAGAGATCTCAGCTGAATTGGCGGTCTAATTGAACAACTGTTATTGCGGAAACACAAAACCTTACTCTGAATGCTGCGAACCTTATGTAACTCAGAAAGAACTAGCTCCTAGCGCAGAAGCACTCATGCGAGCCAGATACTCTGCTCACGTCGTAGTGAACGTACCGTTTCTGAAAGAGTCCACAGCTCCAGAGAAGCGTGGAGAGTTCGTAGAGAAGGACGTACGTGAATGGGCGAAGAACTCTGAGTGGTTGGGGCTTAAGATCTTAAAAACTAAGGGCAACACGGTTGAATTCAATGCCACGTATAAGGCTCAAGGTAAGACGATTGAACATCACGAAGTCGCAGAGTTCAGAAAAGATGCGGCAAGCGGCAAATGGTACTTCGTCGACGGTGATTCGCACGTGCACGAAGAAGGCCAAGGTCATCATCATCACGAGTCACAGAAACCTATCGTGCGCGAAGAACCTAAAATCGGAAGAAACGATCCTTGTCACTGCGATAGCGGCAAAAAATTCAAAAAATGTCATGGGGCATGACTTTCGTTCTGATGTTTTAATTCTAGGCGCAGGTGGCGCTGGAATGATGTGCGCGATTCATGCTGGCGCTCGCGGCAAGTCAGTCATCCTCATCGATCATAAGGATCAAGTCGGTGGCAAGATCCTCATCTCAGGTGGCGGTCGTTGTAACTTCACTAATATCGGCGCATCTCCCGCCAACTACGTTTCGAAGAATGAACACTTTTGTAAGTCTGCACTTTCTCGCTACACCCCTGATGACTTCATCGCGATGGTGACCAAGCACCGAATCAAGTTCCATGAGAAAAAATTGGGTCAACTCTTCTGCGACGTCTCTGCACGCGAGATCATTGCAATGCTGAAAAACGAAACCGAGAAAGCAGGAGCAGAGTTTCATCTCGAGAATAAAATTCTGAAAGTAGAGCACTTGAAGGACGACTCTGTAAATCGCTACAGAGTGGAAACCTCTCAAGGCATCTATCTCACCCACTCACTCGTGATTGCTACAGGTGGGCTATCGCTTCCTAAGTTAGGTGCCACTGGACTTGGGTACGATATAGCTCGTCAGTTTGGGCATAAGATTGTTGAGACGAAGCCTGCGCTCGATGGATTCACGTTTGGTGCAGAATCATCCTTCTTCACGAAGCTTGCGGGAGTCTCTGTTGATTGTATCCTCACTGCTGGAGATCTCTCGTTCCGTGAGAACATTTTATTCACACATTCTGGTCTCAGTGGGCCTGCAGCACTCCAAGGCTCACTCCATTGGACTCATGGAGAGGAGATCGAGATCAACCTCTCTCCTGAATTAGATCCACTTGAGTGGTGTCTCTCTGAGAAGAAAGCTGGGAATAAGTCGCTCATTAAGAATGTATTAGGACAGATCATTCCATCACGCTTGGCAGAACAGCTTTGCGAGAGAGATGGACTCAGTGGCAAGACGCTACCTGAGATCTCTGAAAAGGTTTTAGAGAAGTTCTGTGATTCACTCACTCACTGGCAATTAAAACCTAAAACTACCATGGGATATGTGAAAGCCGAAGTCACTAAGGGTGGCGTCGATACTCGTGATGTTTCATCGAAGACGATGGAGAGCACTAAGTCACCAGGACTATACTTCATTGGTGAAGTGCTCGATGTCACAGGCTGGCTAGGTGGATACAACTTTCAATGGGCTTGGGCTTCAGGTTGGGCTGCTGGGGTGAGTGTTTAGGGTGACTCTTTCCTGTCGAATTCTGGAATCTCAAGAGCTGCATCTCCATCCAAAAGTGCATCTTCAATGGCCTCGGCAATAAACTTTCTGTTACCTAACTCAGAAGCGGCAGAGTAATCGTAAGCACTAGAGCCTTCTTTCAATTTAGGCTTGTCGGCGGCATGAATAGCTCTTCTAAGTTACTGTAAATATTGGCAAATCCTTAATAGAAAACGGTCTCAAAATTTGGAACGTTATTTAGAGATTTCTTTTTTCTTAGTCATAAAAAATTATTTATCAAGGGCGATAAACGCAACGAAATCCATAGTTGGCGTTGGTTCCGCCTCCATGATCCATTGCCAATGCATAAACCCCTGAGTTGGAATAACCAAACCCACCTCCTCGATAAGCGCCACCAGGGCCACCAGTAAATTGTCCAAGACTATAAGTGGAGTCATAAGTCGATGCAAGCTGATTGGATGGGTTACCTGGCATAACGTCATCAAACACTAAAGCTGCGCATGCAGCTAACGCAGCAGGAAACTCGATCCATCCTGTCGGGCAACTGGTGGGACCAAAGTCGAGCGCTCAGCCTGGATACCAGTCGACAAACTCCCATTGATTTCCAGAAAAGTCCCAAATTAAACTTCCTGAACTTAGAGTAAGAGATGCCTTAGAATTTCTTCCAGCAACAGGACCGAAGTCAGAGGTACCTGTAGAATAGCTGCATGCATTTCCATTCAAGCAATTACCACTCATCAAGCAGCCTGAGCCCACTACACCGCTCGACCAATTTATCGACACTTTCTCAACGTTTCTTGCAATCACCATCCATTCTGGGTTTGAAATCAAATCGTACGCAGCACCCAAGCTTTGACACTTAGCCTTTGCTGCAACAGCAGTAATTGAATTCCAAGGGATTGTAACATCCTGACTAAAAGGATTGCCGCTACCGTCATTTTTGGCTTCAAACTGCATTACACAAAAATCATTTATTCCCCAACATGAATTTCCTGGCACAGCTACATATCCAGAGGGGCAAGAAATAGATGTTGATGTTCGATCGCAACTTGTAGGAGTGGCGGAATAGGTTGTGGATACAGATGACGAAGATTTCCCTTTCAGTCTCGGTATTATACAGCCAGCGTTAGAAAGCGATAATACTAGAATAAGCAAATGCCTCATCATTATATGGTATCATTTTTGGTATACTATTTACAAAGTGTCTGAGTTGACACGTTACTGGGTGTGTCTCATTTGACTTTTTTCAGTTGTGATTGAGCTGCTGCAAGCCGCGCAATCATAACTCAGTACGGTTAGCAATTTTCATAAGGGGTAAATAAAATGAAAATTACTTTTGTATTTTTAATGATGTTGTCGTTTTGAGTGGAAAATGTTTTGGCACAAACACTGAGCAATGGAATGACTAGGGTCAGCCAGGCCAATTTTTCTAAGATTTAAGAAGGTAAGAGCCTTAGAAAAGAGTCTTTGAATTGGCATTAAGTCCCTCAAATTCCTATGAAGTATCGTTCACTAAAAGACACTCCTCCTCTATTATAGAGTGTCCATTTAATCAGGTAGACTCGATTTCAAAAACCGCCAGATCAACTAAAACGCTTAATGAAAATATTAGCAAATATTTCCGGTAAAAGTGAGTGCCGCAGAATGAGTTTTATTGAATAGAAGGTCCACAATAAAAAGTTACAGATCCACACCAGAATCTAATGATACTGATGGATATGCGTGAAAACCATTTTAGTTTAGCTATCATTTTGACGATAATAAAACATGATCTTGATCATTCTAAAGCTTATATTCTTTACCTCACTTATTGCAGGTACAGACTTACCTTCTTACCCGCGGGGTATTTATGAGGGAACAAGAAAACTTTGCTCAAGTCTCCTGGGTAAGACAACCTTAGCAACTCTTCAAGAGGATATAAAAAACATTGAGATCAGTTCTTTTGCCCGATCTGTCGTTTTATCTGGGCAAGATACTGTTTTTGGGCTCAAAGATGGAACACTTGAATCAATCTTTCATTCACCTGAAACATTTAATCCTAAAATTTTTAAATCCACTAAAATCACAACATGGCAGCTATCATTGATTCCGATAGAGAAAATTCGACGTTTTGCATTTGATCAACAGTTTTATTTTTCAAACCCAGATCCCATCGATTGGAAAAGTATCGAAATGGTACTCAGTAAAAAAACAAAATTTACAACGCTTCCCGCGAAAAAAACTGAGCTCTATGAGTACTTTTTAGCCTTCCTCAAAAAGTAAAAAGAGAAGATCAGCCCACCTGCTTTGCACCTCTATGGCCTCTGCACTCTTCATGGGTCTCTTCTTAAAATCGAGTCCTGTAAAAGGGCATTACAAAAAATATTGAATGATATGTCTCCAACCTCTCAGCCTCCAATCACTCTGTTAAATGAAATCATAGGGATGTACCAAAACCCTGTCATGATTGAAGGAATTCGCCTGATGACTCTTGAGATCTTCGAAAAAATTAAAACTGGTTCATTGACTAGAAGCTCGGATTTTTTCTTAGATATGCAAAGTAATATGAAGAAAGCAGGCGCTACAGACGATGAGGCATATCAATACTCTTGGGAAGCGTTAGCTATTCTCTCAACTGGAGGCCCTAATATCAACCTTAGACTCCGCGGTTTTTCATCTTCATTTAAAGACACAAGAAAATATACAGGCATCTTTTTTCAAATTCTTGCATTAGGTGTTTCTGTTCTCGATGCTAGCGCTCAAATACGATTTCAGCAGCTTTACTCAATTCCTAAAAATGTGAAGATCAGCTTTGATAACTCTAAGCCCTACCACTTTTGGATGACTGCTTTTCATGCAAGAAAGACATCATCAGCATTAGCTGCATGGCTTTCGCAATTGGGCTATCAGTTTAAATCCACTACAATAGGAAGAGACCCAAAACGGGCTTTCATAGTTGATGCTTTTGGAGATGAAAATAACAAAATTCGTCTAGACCTCGCTCTAGCTGCACAAGGAGCCGCGTTTGGCTCTGAATCACAGAAATCATTAAGTACAGCGGAATACAATGCGGACATTGCGTTGAAAGCATTGATCACTTCAGGTGATAACCTCACTCCGCTTGCAACAGTAGGAGAGGCAGAAGGGCTATTCCAAGGAACAGGTTTAGCGGCCTGGCTCAGGTGGTTAGCAATTTTTGCGCCAGGGTCTGCTTTTCACTCAGTAGGACGAAATGATGAATAAGAGCACTACATTGCTCTGATTACATAATTCACTTTCGGGCGTTTTCATTTCTATGAAAGAACGCTCCCAACTCCGCCCACTCTTCTTCCAGATAGAAATTCCATTTAATCAGGTACTATGGGCTGCAGGAATTAATGTTTAGTTGGACCAAACCAAGCAGACCTCATCATGAAAGCTCCAGGTTTACGCTGTATCCCTAGGCCTCGTCACTATCGTCATTTATAGTGGCTCACCTAAAAACGATGAGCAAGTGCAATGAGAAACAACAGAAAGCGGGCTATGACGATCAGGAGCCATGTTTTCTGCTTAAGTTTCTCTAACTGCGTACGATACGTATAATAACGGTTGGCAAACTCGTTATCATCCATAAAGACCTCCTTTCTTTTGGAAAGGAGCCAAAGTGCTCAAATAAAATGGCAATGCCACTCTCTCTTCACACTCACTCTGCTCAGTTTGGCTGCACTCCTAAGTACAAAAACTATGCCGAGCTAAACTATGTTTTATTGAATATGGATTAATTTCTGTTCGAAGATCAGACTTCACGTCCAAAGTCTGGACTAAAAAAAGCTGTGCTACTTCTTCGCTTCGAGTTCTTCCCATCTCGCATAGAGTCGGTCGACTTCCTTCTGAGCGAGTGCAATCTGAGCGCTGATCTCTTGGAGCTTCTTCACTGAGTATCCGGCTGCTTCGGGAGAGTGACTTTCCGTCACGATGTCTTCTAATTTCTTTTCTGCTGCTTTAATGGTTGCATCCATCTTGTCGAACTCATGCTGTTCAGTAAACGAGAGTTTTTTCTTCTTACCAGGAGCTGTTGTGACTTTGTCTAAGTTTTGATTCACGTTCTTCTTCTTAGTTTCTTTGATCCCAACAGAACGCTTCCACTCTTCCCACTGAAGAACTCCCTTGAACGTCAGGATTTCCTTATCGCCACTTTCTCCAGGGCCGATAGCAATGATGTCGGTAGAAACAGAATCTAAGAAAAACCTGTCGTGAGAAACCAGAATGACGGAGCCATTGAATTCAGCCAAGACATCCTGAAGGACATCGAGCGTCTCCATATCGAGGTCGTTAGTTGGTTCATCAAGAACAAGAACGTTTGCAGGACGGAGCATGAGCTTCGCAATGAGAATTCTTGCCTGTTCACCGCCTGAAAGCTTGCCTACTTCCATGTCCATTTGTTCAGGAGTGAATTTGAATCGATCGAGGTAACCCTTGATGTGCACAGGACGGCCTTGGAAGTCTACGTAGTCACCTGTTGGGCATAAAGTCTTAAGAAGTGTTTTCTTAGGATCTAGACTTTCGCGATTCTGCTCGAAATAAGCAACTTGGAGAGCGTCGGCATGTTTCACAACACCCTGATCTGGAGTCTCCCTGCCTAATAACAGTTTAATCAGCGTCGACTTACCCGATCCGTTTCGACCGAGAAGTCCTAGTCTGCTGTGTGGAGTGAGTAAGAGTGTGAGCTCTGGAACGACGAGATTGCCATCATACGACTTAGAAACTTTCAAAGCTTCAATGAGTCGCTTTGGGTTCTTCTCAGCAGCGCCAAAGTCCATTCTGACTTTTTGGGTTTTGTTACGATCACTGAGTTCATTCACTTCACTGGAGAGTTCACCATGACGTTGAATTCGCGCTTGTTGCTTCGTCGTACGAGCCTTAGCTCCACGTCTCAACCACTCGGTCTCGCGTCTTAAAACGTTCTTCAATCTCACTTCGCGTTCGGTTTGATTGTGGATGCGCTCTTCTTTGGCTTCCAAGTACTTCGTGTAATCTCCCTCGACACAGAGAATGCCGCCCGGGTTCCTGCGATCGAGTTCCATGATTCGATTCGATACGCGGTTTAAGAACAAACGATCGTGCGTGATCGTGAGTACTGCAAATGAAGATTGCTCTAAGAAATCTTCAAGCCACATGATGCTCTCGACATCGAGATGGTTGGTAGGCTCATCGAGTAGGAGTAGATCAGGCTGCTTCATGAGCTCACGCCCCAGCGCCACGCGCTTCTGCCAACCGCCTGAGAGATTGCCCACGACAGCGTCGCCATCAAGTCCCAGCCTAGAGATCAGAGCGTCAGCTCTCGACATCTCCTGCCAGTCGTAAGCGTCGTGCGAGCCTTCCATGAGAGTCGCATACACAGTTGTGTCTTGGTCGAGCGTAGGTTTCTGTTCTAGGTATGCAATCTTAGTACCCGATCTGATCGAGAGCGTGCCTGAGTCAGGTTGCTCTTTACCGATGAGGATCTTCATGAGTGTGGACTTGCCCGCGCCATTTGGCCCAATGAGACCAATACGGTCTTTAGATTCAATGGTGAAGGTCAGACCATTAAACAGAGGTCTAGCGGTGAAAGATTTACGAAGCTCGTGGGCATTGATTAAGATCACAGTTGAATGCCAATACCTAATCTGACTTGATGTGTGAAGTACGTATTGTCGATGACAGCAGAATATCCGATCACGAGCTGCCTTAATGCCCTCATGATACCTCTTGAGAACCCAAAATCCATGTCCAAGTTCGAATTTACGGTCATACGCGAGCCCCCTTGGGCGACGAAGTTCTGAACCCCAGGGCCAATTTCGAAGGACATCGTCTCAAACCGAGTTGCCCAGAGCGCTTGGTAGTCTAGTGCAAACGAGTATTCATTTGATGGGTTTTTGATTCCCATGGCTCCGGCATGAAGCCTGATACCAAACAAATCTCTGATTGAAGTATCTAAGGACTGAATTGAGATGAGCGGATTCCAAGACAAGGATCCTGTGACAAGGTTCCCGCCGTTTTGTAACATGAGCACTCCAGCACCTCTGAAGTGGAGCCAATTAATGTCGATGGCTTGTGAGGTCGCTGGAAACAAAAAGAGAATGCTCAGTATGAGTCTGAATTTCAGTCCTGTAGTTTTAAAAGCGGCATTCATTGAGCCCCAATCCTAACATGGAAGACGCCGGGCTTGCACAGAGATTGCATCCCTTACACTCATGATCCAATGTCCAGGCTGTGGAGATGCGCTCACTTTCATACTATTTTTCCCACTCTGCGAGATTTGCTATGAGTCACTGGATTCCTGTCCTCCTCACGCCCCTGCACTCTTCACGATCACAGATTTTAATTATCCACTACTGAAAGTCTGGAAGAAAAGTGGAGGAAGCGCTTGGGACAAACTCATCATCAAACGACTGCAATCAATGAATCGTTGCGAGATCAAGCCTAAGTACATCATTCCCATCCCTCAGAGGTTCTCCAGACAATGGAATATGCGAGGCGGATCTTCTCAGAGGTTCTCTCAACTCCTCTCAAAATTTTTTCAAGTGCCTATTCTCAATGCTCTAGAATTAAAAACAGAAGAGACCGAAAGAAAAGCAACTCAGTCCCTACTCGATCGCATGATCCAGGAAAATAGTTTTAGAGTTAATTCTCAAGCAAGATGTATTATGGGTGAATCGGTGATCGTTTCAGATGATTTCTCTACAACAGGGAGGACTATTACTGATGCAATAGAAACTCTACAGTCTCATCATCCTAAACTGATTACGCCGTTGGTATTGGCTGCGAGGAGATTCCCTAGCACAGTCTCCGCCGCTGATTGAATCGCAAAACTCATTCCGAAACCATCAGTGAAGAGAGGAATCTTACCAGCCTCACACTCAATCATGAGTGGAGAATCAAAAGGTTCTACTTTTGAAAACAAAATGGCATCTTCCATGCGAACGTTCTCTTTTGAGATGATGTCCGTGAACGTCTGCACGCCTTCTGGTAGCCAGCCTTCAGAAAAGGTTTTATTAAGAGCTTGCTTCATTCTGCGCAAGCGCTTGCTTATTTGATGATTATCATCTGCATCTCCTGGAGCAAGAACCACACTCCAGATACTGCGCTTACCATCTTCAGTGAAGTAACCCCAAACCTGATGATTGTATGTATCGTCAGATTCATGGTGAAGAGCGGTGAAGAAGTGCTCGTTCACTTTCGAACCAATCGGAGTCTTGTGCTCAATCTCGATCTGAAGTACAGATCTCGCATCACATTTTCTCTCTAGCTCAAGTGGCTTTAACTTCTTACCATCGACTTGAATCACCATCGCAGTCTCAATATCTCTTAAGCTTGAAAGTCGATCTGCATAGATCATCGACTCTCCATAAACAGTCTCACCGTTTGCAAGAGTGACAGCGTACTGTCCGTGAGCATTTTCAATTTTTTTAACTGGGAATCCTTCATAGCGCTTCACGCGATCATGTTTCAAAGCAATTGATCGTAATGCCTCAAACACTTCTAAAAGCGACTCATTGAACTTCACTTCGAAGAGGGACACGAGATGCATCTCTCCATCTGATACCCACTCCAGAAGCGACTCGCGCTTGAAGTCAGGAGTTGGAGCTGCATTCCACACAGGTTCACGGAAGGACTTGTTTCTAAACTCTCTTAAGAACTTCCCACGGATGAGACCTTCTGAGTCCATACCGTAGATCTGCATGAGCTTCTCAAGCATGAGTGCGCCCTTGCCCATATCAATAGAATTAGTTGGAGGAACAAGCCTAGAACCTGTACCTGAAATCCAAACCACATTTGAACAAGTCTCGATGTTCTCTAAAGAAAGAAGAACTGAGGTGAGAGCTGAAAAACCGTCACCGACTACGATCATTGATTTCTGCATGCAATATCTCCAATGCGTCCTTCATTTTTGTGCGTTGTACACCTACACAAAGCGATAATGGCGAAGTCATAGATACTGTAACAGGAATATGGTTTTCAGCAAGAAGACTGAGGATTTTACTCACCATTTCGCCGCCCTGTGCCACTGTATTACTCACAATAGAAACAGGTACGATTTCATCCTGAATCTTGATTGAATCTATGAAGCCATCGGCCTGCAGTTTAGACACAATTTTCTTCAGCACAGGGATGCCCTCTTGATTCGTGAAGAACAAAACATTCTTCCCAAAATAAATTGGAGACAGCGCCTGGAGATTTGAATCTTTCATCGAATCAAAGAGCGCTGAGAAAACAGTCGGTCTCGCAAGCTCAATGTGCACTAATACTTGCTCATCATCCCCAGTGACTCCTGCAATCCCTACGTCTTCCATGTTTTCTGTAATCACGGTTTTCTTCTCCCTATTTTCTTTTAAGCTATTAATCACTGAGACTGGAACTTTGTACTTCTTAGCAAGTCCCACGCATCTCGGGTGCAATACTCCTGCTCCTCGCATCGACATTTCGATCATGAAGTCGTAACTCACGTTTGTATAAAACTTCGCACTCGCAATGAGGTTAGGGTCTGTAGAGTAAACTCCGTCTACATCTGTGTAGATCTCACATTGCTCGGCTCCGAGAGCCGCAGCAAGTGCTACAGCGGTCGTATCAGATCCACCGCGACCGAGAGTCGTAATCTCCTTCGCCTCACTCACACCTTGGAATCCAGCTACGATGACGACCTTTCCTTGATCCAAGGAAGAGCGAACTCGGTCGCCTAGAATTTTTTTAATCTTAGCCCGCCTATGACTTCCGTCAGTGATGATTCCACTTTGAGATCCTGTAAGCGAGATTGCATGCACACCCAAATCTTCAAGTGCCATCGAGAGGAGTGCCATTGAGATACGCTCACCTGCGGTGAGGAGCATGTCGATTTCTCTGGGTTCGGGTTTGCTCGATATATCAGCTGCTAGCTTGAGTAGGTCATCAGTTGTGCATCCCATAGCGGAAACAACGACGACGAGTTTCTTGCCTGACTCGTGAGTTTTCGCGATTCGTTTTGCGACTTGCTTGATGCGCTCAGGGGTTCCGACAGAGGTACCGCCGTATTTCTGTACCCATATACTCATGGGCTGAAAATAGCCTAAGTACCGGCTGCTGTCACGCGTTCGTACCGTAACCTAGCGGCCTTGCGCTGCTTCGCTCCGATGGAGTAACTTTTTTTTATAGTTCTTCTGACGATCCCGCGACGACGAGACGATCTACGACCTCGTCTACTACGCTCAGGTGCATCGTAAAGATCTAAACTTGCGTAGCTACGATTTCTATCGGTAGGCATTGGAAGTACTAGCTCTGTTCCCACTCCAAAACTGCGGCCTGCATTGAGTTCTTTGATCGGGTCTACTTTGATTTTGTAGTGACCAGCGATTCCACTTAAGGTCTCGCCACGTTTAATTTTGTGAGTCATGAAATTCACAACTCTTGGATAAGCAGGATGATTGTAAGTCGATAAGAAACGATCTTTCACACTCGCCGGTAATTTGATTTTGTAAGTTCTCTCTGACGGAGGCGTACACCATCTCAAGACTTCAGGATTGAGGTTCTTGACGCTGAGATAAGAAAGTCCCGCGGCGTTTGCAATGGTTTGCAAATCTGCTGGTGAAGGGATCTCAAATTCGAGAATCGTCTCGCTGCCTAAGACACCCTTTTTGCTCACGTGAGGCATATTAGGAAGTGAGAGCGCTGGTGCTTGAGCCACTTGTGCCTTAGCAAGAAGATCATCTTCGTCTTCAAGATTAAACTCATCGTCTTCAAGAAGGTCTGCGAGATCTTCTGCTTGGAATTCGTCGTCTTCTACGCCGTCATCGTTTTTGTCTTTGTCGAGAACAACAGTAGCCAAGTTCGCTTCGTCATCCACTGAAGGAGCCTCATCGTCGAGTGAAGGAGCCGAGTTGTACTTCTCAGGGAATCCAAACTGAGTTCTGTTCTTAGCAACAATCGCTGCTGCCATGATCTTAGGAACGTAATTTTTGGTTTCTGGACGGAGATAATTATGTCTCACTAACTTCCAGAAGTCTCTCGTTCCGTAGCGCTTGATCGCGCGATCGATTTTTGATTCACCTGAATTGTATCCTGCAGCTGCTAATTCCCAGCTATCGAAGAGATCGTGCAGAGTTTTCAAATACATTCCTGCTGAGATCGTAGACTTCTGAATGTCACGGCGTTCATCCACCCACCAATTGATCTTCAAACCGTAGCGCTTACCTGTAGCAGAAATAAACTGCCAAGTACCCACAGCTCTCGCGTGAGATTTAGCGTGGTTATGAAATCCACTTTCGATCATTGCGAGATACACGAGATCTCCAGGGAGACCCTTCTCTTTTAAGATCGGCAAAATATAAGGAATAAAATGCTCTGAGCGCTCAAGGTATCTCTCGAAGTGAGGACGACCACGGCCAGTGAAATACTCTACCCATTCTTCAACCAAAGGGTTGATGACTACTGGATAATCAAAAGAAGTGTTTTTGAGCTTCACACCGAGCACGACCATGTCAGTAGAACCCGAAGATTCTGTGACTACGGGTGCCGCAACTGGAATGACTTTCCCAGGAGTAGCAAATGGAGCTACTTCATTAGATTTGGTGAATGTGGCGCAGGCCGAAAAGAGAGTGGTTATTGATACTAATACCAAGGAGCGGTGCAAGATCATCTGGATAAGGGTATCAACGAATTTTTTCAACTTCAATGGGGGGTGGCAAAGATTCTATGGCTTCGACTTGAGGTGCGATCTTAGCCGCTTCAGCGCTAGGAATTGTTGCCGCTAGTGCTCTATTACTCGATTTCAAATCCTTGTGAACGACATGAGGCATTTGTCTACCGAACCAAAGTCCAGCCCAACCGATCACAAGCGCAGCGATGTACAACATTCTCGAACGACTCATACCTGACTAATATGATATGCAATTATCGGTCTAAAATTGTTAAGATTTCAAATATATTTTTTGTCTTTTATATCAATAATTTATCCTAATTCACGCGCTAACAAGTTAAAAAAATAGGCTAAAATACTGCACAAGAACTAAACATTGTTTAGAAGTTCGACGGTTTTTTACTTCAATCGGGTCTCTGATTCAGACAAGGAATCGAGAGTATGAACATCCAAACTCTTCCAATATTCGTAGCCATCTCTGATGCGAGAACCCTTCACATCGTTAAGCAGTCTTTCAATCGGAATGATGAAGGTCATCTGCATTTTCTCAGCGCTCGCTCGAACGGTGTATCCCGAAATGAGGAGCAACTCGTAGTTGTTACGGCTCAAAGTATAAACTTGGCTCTCCGAAAGCGTCTCATAACCTGTGGGCTGAAAGCCTTTTTCGATCGCTCCCATGATCTTCTTATTAATGATTGTTTGAACTTCTGGATAATATCTCTCTTTGTCGTAAATCGAACCCACCGGCATACCCGTTTGAGAACTACCCAGAACAAGCCCTAATCCATGCTTGTTTAAACTGATGGTACTGAGCGCACCTTCATTGATTTGAGTAGGAGCTGCTTGAGCAACTCCAGCGAATAACATCAACACAAACACTGTCACTTTGATTTTGTAGTTCATACAGACAGATAATGCATCTGTCGTACCAAGTTTTTATGGCTGTAAGCTCACAGATTGCAGATCGAGATGAATGACCGATTAAACGACTGACAGTTGTCTAAAAGTTTTTCAGTGTAAATCTCTTGGATTGAATTTTTTGATGATGTCAACGACAGCGAGACCAATCTCTTCATCAGATCCGAAAACATCTTCTACGTTTTTGGACTTCATAAGGAACGTGCTCACTCTGTCAGAAACAGCCTTTAAGCTCTCTTGAAAATAGAAGCCGTTGAGTTCGTTTTCTGTCAGTGGCTCTTCGCGGAGCATGTTCTTAGCAGTTCTATATTGTTGGTGCTCGCTTGCACCCGCATCAGTGAGTGCATCTGATTTAGATTTCACTTTGCTCATCGCCATCTCTCTTAGATCTTCTTCAGAGAGAACGAAAGGAGCCAAAACATGGTACGCTTCGTCTACAATCGCATTTCTATTTTGTGGCATGAAAAGCACTAATTTCTTGTTTTCTAAACGAGTGATGATGCTTTTGAACAGTAACTTAACGGTTTCTTTTGTGGTGTAAGCTGACATAATTGTGGATCACGATACTAAGGAATCACTCCCCCCACAACCCAGAATTAAGAGTGTTTGAAAATTCTTTTGACGAGTCTCATGAGTACCTGAGTTTCATCTTTGAATCCGAAGATGCGTCCGATGAAAAAAACAAAGCTGACTCCTATAGTCACATCAAGTCCTACTCTTAAGAACTGAGCTGTTTTTGAGCCTCCTACCACTGTAATTAGCCACGAGTCGAACCCAGAACAAACTATTCCCATGAGGAGAGAAACCAAAAGGAATCCAGCCACTGGGCCAACTAATTCTGCTCCACTCCATTTGACTCCATGTTTCCTAAGGACGACTTTCATCGCAATCCAGAGGAAGGCGAGATTAAAAATCGCAGTGAGGGACGTCGAAAGTGGAAGCCCCAAAAATCCAATCCACTTCAAGAAAACCAGATTCAAAATGAGGTTGAGTACGACCGAGAGAACACTGGAGATCACTGGAATTCTCGTATTATCGAGTGCATAGAAAAGCGGAACGAAGACTTTAACAGAAGAGTAAGCCGCTAGTCCCACAGCGTAAGCTGCCAGTGCATGAGCTGTGCTGAGAGTATCTTCGTGTGTGAACTTACCGTGTTCGAAGATGAGCTGAATGATGGGCACACCTAAAAACGCAAGTCCCGCAGCTGCAGGAAGATTGATCGCAAGCACACGTCTCAGAGATCTCGTCAGTGCACCCGTGGCTTCATTGTAGTCTTTCTTCACCCATGCGCGAGAGAACGCAGGAAGAGTCGCAGAAGCAAGCGAAACACCGAACACACCGATCGGAAACTGCATGAGCCTGAAGGAGTAATTGAGCCAAGAGACCGCACCTGCCCCTTGAGAAGTAGCAAGCACACTATTGACCAAGATATTGATCTGAGTTGCTGCAAGTCCCATGGTGCCTGGAACCATGAGCATCATCATGCGCTTCAGTGCAGGCTCTCTGTACCACACGGGCTCATTCGAAGTTTTTTTCGACCACCGGTAACCTACTTTGTACAGCTCAGGCATTTGCATGAATGCCTGAGCAGCTCCTCCGAACACTACTCCTAGAGACATCCCGATGATCGGCTCAAAACCTAACCCAGGTGCGAAGTGAACGAAGATCACACCAGTCACTATCGAAACCAAATTAAAAATCGCTGAAGAAAATGCAGGAATGAAGAACACTCCACAAGCGTTCAATATTGCCATGAATGCAGCCGCAAGAGCTACAAGCGGGAAAAACGGGAACAAGATCTTCGTCATGAGTACTGTCAGTTCAAACTTTCCAGGAACCGCACGGTACGCACTCGCATAAAGAGAAACCAACGGATCAGCGAAGAATACTCCTAATATCGTGAGAACACTCACAAACAAAAACAAAACCCTGAAAACAAGACCTGCGATACGCCATGACTTCTTGTCTCCTTGATCATTCTTCACTCTTAAAAATGTAGGTACGAACGCTGCACTCATCGCACCTTCCGCGAAGAGATCGCGCAAAAGATTAGGAATTCTGAATGCAATATTGAATGCATCGGTTGCATGAGAAGCTCCAAACAAGTGAGCAAACACTTGCTCGCGCACAAGTCCCAACACACGACTCATGAGAGTCGCAATGCCCATTGCGCCTGCGCTTTTCTCTATGCGAAGTTTTTCTTGATCCACTTATCGATGCCTTCGTCGAGAGCGCCTTTAAATGGCGTCGCCATCAGACTCAGTGATCCATCCAAAATCACAATGCCTTCTTCACATTTGAGGACTGCAGTGAACATCGAAGACTTCACTTCAATCTGCAACAGATCAACATTGCGCTTGAGTTCATATTTTCCTAGAGGAGTTTTTGAGAGAAATCGATCAATCTCAGATTCAATTTTTGCATAAATAACTTTTGCAGATTTTCCCGGAAGCGGGACATGTTTTTTGTAAGCTGGCATACTCTTAGATTCTCAGGGTTTCTCTATTTCGGCAAGCATTTGCCCAGGCTCTACTGCTTCGCCGACTTTGACTTTCCAGCTCAGTACTTTGACAGGAATCGAGACCTGATGAGAGACCCAGCGCCTCAGTGACTCTACGATTACAAGAGTGTCCCCTGGCTCCGTGAGCTTACCCTTTGAAACAGCAAGACGCTTCACCACTCCCGCAACCAAACCATTGAGCTTAATCCCCTGAGTAGACTTCCTCTGCTCCACACACCAGAAACTCCAAAGTCCGATACGCACACTCCAACGATCATCCGTCACTCGGTACACAGAGTACGACAGAGTCTCATCCAAATCAGCGAATCGCTTCGATCCAGGAGTAGCAATCTTGATACCTGGCTTGGTTTCGATTCGATACCCGAGCACTAACCACTTCAAGGACGACTGAGCTTTGACTAGCGATGCACAGACATCTGCTGCAAACTGAATGACTTCGAGAGGCGGTCTGTGATCCGGAATGAATTCATGCTGGAGGAATCCTAAGTAGAACGCGCCTTCCCTCACCCAAGGGTGCTTCAAGACATCAATGAGATATTTCTGATTGGTGAGGAGAGATCCATGAATCCAGAGCTTTGAGAGATCATCCTCAGCACTTTTCAATACATCTTTCAGTGACTTTCCTACTCCCACCCAAGCACCGATCAGATCAGAGCCTGAGGCCTCAATTTTTCCCTGCTTCAAATCCGACCAAATCCAATTCGATTCCTTACCTGTCGTATCTTTTTCAAAAATCTTTCCAGGAGAAGGAAGCTGATAGATCGGGTCTTCTGCTCGGAGGAAAACCATCGCAGCAGTCGTTTCGTTTTTGGATTTGGGTGTGTGTTTCGCAGAACTCTTATGACTGAGATTGAGAGAGCGAAGCTGTTCAGAGAGCGGAGAAACTCCGTCTACTTTCTCCCAGAGCCAACTGTCACGCTTGAAACCACAATGACCGCCCACGAGGTAGTACCTCGAACCATCCACTAAGAAATCCATTGAACCCACTCCTGTGAATCCAATTGCATTGATAAAATTCTCCATCTTCTCGTTAACTTCATCGATCACAGAAGTCGTGAGATTTTGAGGAGGGCAGATAGGAATGTACGCTCTGTATTCGGATTGAAGAGAGTGATCAATCTGAGAGAAAAACTTCACTTCACCTTCCGTATCTCTACTGAATGGAAAGCGAATCAGTCTAGAGCCTTCAATGAATCTCTCAATTCCAAAAAACGAATCTCCTTCAACTTCGTTCACATGATCGAGCCAGAGAGATCCCTTGGTCTTGAGTTCGCCCGCATGACTGATGTCGACTAGCCCTAAACCAAACTGTGGTGATCTTAAATTTTTTAATACTACCGGATATTCCTTAATTACATTTACTGCTTCAGGGATCGATGCGAGTGGATAGGGATGTGCTAATGCATGAGGAATCTGATGCTTGGCACCTTCTGAGAGGAAGTTGATGAGATGAGAGAAGAGATTGATGATCTTGGATGAAGGGCCGATTGCGATCCCCCCCATTTTCTGAACGAGCTGTGACCACTCAGGACGCTGACCCCAGTCTGTCCAACCCGGGTGAGAGAACCATTGTCGGTTTGCTGGAGCTTTCCACTTCTTCAATGCATTCAAACTCTGACCAGGAATGAGTACGACTTCGAATCCCAACCTCTGAAACTCGTCCGAAAGCCGTAAAGTCCCAAGAGAAGAGTCCAAAATGACTACAACAGGAGCAAGATCTGTCTTTACTGTTGCAGTGTTGAGTCTCATGCCTATAAAGGCTAAACTACTCAAAATGAAAATCCAAGCACAGTGGATAGAAGAATGGAAAAAGAACTTAGAACCAGCGATGACTGAGTTCCTCTTATCCCAAGAATTGATCGAGAAGGACGCTCCTCTCTCCAATAAGCGCTTCCTCGCACGTTCGATCATTCCCCACGTGAAGAAGTACCAGGAGCTCTTCAACCGTAAGGGCGAGTTAGCCCCAGACAAGAACTACTGGAAGAAGATCTCAGATAGCCCACACTTCCTTACCGCTTACTTTCTAGCCTACATGCCCGCTAACTTAGTCAGAGTCGCAAGCGTCCTAGGTGAATTAGAGCGCTTGGGGTTTCAATTCTCCACTCAGTCCGCCCGCGTACTTGAACTGGGAGCAGGTCCGGCTTCTGCAGCAGCAGGCTGGTGCGAAGTCTCACGCCTCTCTCCAGATTTCATCCCTAAGACAGACACGATTGCTCTCGTTGAGAAGGATCGAAAGGCGCTAGAACTGGGAGCTGAATGGATCAGACACATCACTGCACGTAGTCCTTATGCACCGAGTGTGCAAACGTTCCACCGCACCATTGATTGGGCGAGAGGATTACTCCCTAAGACTGCTCCCGAGTTTGATGTGATCCTCACGAGCTACTTCCTCAACGAATCGACTGAATCGACCGAGTATATCGCTGAAAAACTCTTCTACTTACTCGACGATCACTTGTCTCCCGAAGGAATCTGGATCGGTGTTGAACCTGCTCTCAAAGCAGAATCACGTAAGCTCCTAGAGATCCGCAAGCACCTTATCGCTAGGATTTTGAAAACAAAATCAAAACTCAAAATTCTCCTTCCCTGCTTAGGTCACCAATCCTGTGGTGCTCTTGAGAAAGCGGGAGACTGGTGCCACGAAGAAGTGACCTGGTGGAGACCTCCTTATTTGAAAGCGATAGATGAGATGGCCTCGATCGACAGGAAGTCGCTTCCTTATAGTTATCTTGTCATTGCTAAGAGCGATAGGGAGCGATCCAAGATCCTTCCCAAGACTTCTCACCCTAAAATAGCGAGACTCGTTAGCCCCACTCACACGGAAGGATCAGACCTCGAGTTCCACCTCTGTGATCAGACTGGGAAACGTAAGGCAAGATGGAAGACCGATAATGAAATCGGCAGAGGAGACCTTATCTCCATTCAGAACGAGCGTGGCGATCAAACTTCTCGAAGAATCGACAAAGCGTCAGTCATTTGACGCCTTAATTATGAAAAAAATAGATTGTTAAAGTCTAGTTAAGAATACTCCGAAAATACAGAGTATGCTCGACACAGTTTTTCAATTTTTTAAACAATGGGCGAACTTAGGAGTTCATAAAGGTCAGCCACTTCATGTTCAAAAAGTAACATTGCTTACAAACATCATTGCAATTCCGACATTCATCACTGCTGTTGCATCATCAGTCGCTCTCGCATCTAACGGCCATCCAAATTTCATCGCACTATCGATTGGAGTTTTTACCGTCATCAGTCAACTTGTCTTCTGGAGTTTACATTCCCAAAAGAACGACAGCTCAGCTCGCTATACATTTATCATTTCTCAACAAGGCTCATTGCTTGCGACTTGTCTTTTTTATCCAAAAGAAATCGGAATGGAACCTTACTGGTTTAATATGATTATTTTTTCTCATCTTCTTTTTGATTCAAAGGAACTAAAATCAAAAATATTTTTTGTGTCCACCGCGCTGGCTTGCACCATTTTGTCTATGTTAGGTTATCTACAAATTCATAGCATGATCATTCCCATTGAAGCTGAATTACTTGCATGGGGAGCTAAGTTTCATGTGATCAATGCTACTATTTATTTCTTACTCTCGACTTCAGGGTTTAGTGCTATGAATTATTATTTCGAGCAGAAACTCCAAGAAAACGAACTACAAATCCTTCAGAGCAATAAACTCGCAAGCTTAGGCGAAATCTCTGGAGGCATCGCTCATGAGATCAATAATCCACTGAGCATCATCATCGGACGCACCGAACTCTTAAAATCCAAGATCGAGCAGAGCAGTGTTACGAATGAATACCTGATCGCGAATCTCACCAATATTCTTCAGACTTCGAGAAGAATCGCAAAAGTCATCTATGGACTCAAGAAGTTCGCACGATCGAGCAGCCAAGAACCCAAGTCCGATCACTTACTCATCGATGTAGTGAACGACACGCTCATTCTCTCTCAAGAGAAACTCAAATCCCAAGGAATCGAGGTCGAAACACGCGGGATCGAAAACACGAGCGTCTATTGTAATAACCTCCAGCTCTCACAAGTGCTCTACAATCTCATCAGCAACTCTGCTGAGCACATGAAGGTGCTTTCAGAGAAGTGGATCAGGATCGAAGCCAAGCACACCAAGCATCATGTTGAGATCTTGGTTATCGATAGCGGCAGAGGGATACCCAAGAAAGTTGCTGCCAAGATCATGGACCCATTTTTCACCACTAAGGAAGTAGGCTCAGGTATAGGCATGGGGCTCAGCATTAGCCATGGCATCATCAGCCAAGAGGGCGGCGAACTCCTCTATGATCCCAATTACCCCAACACCACGTTTGTGATCCGACTTCCTAAGCATAACGCGTCAGATCAATCTCTAAAATCAGTGGCCTAACCCCTGCAGCCTCTGCTATATCCTTAATCATGTTTGGAATATCTGGTGAACATCTTCTTATTTTTGGTGCGATTCTTCTGATTTTTGGACCACGTCGTGTTCCAGAACTCGGTCACTCATTGGGCAAAGCGTTCAGAAACTTCAAAGACGCGATCTCTGGAGTGGAAGAAGCTCAGTTCAAAAAAGTGAATGACAACTCAGTGAAGCCAGATGCAGTGATCGGTGCATCTATTGAATCTGTTGCAACAGTGAAACCTCAACCTCAGGAATCTGTACCCCCATCCAATGCTTGATGAACGCAACTTTTCTAAGTACTTAAGCAACCACGAGATCGAAGTTCTTGTGCAGTCTCTCGCAGACAGAATCAACAAAGATTATAAAGGCAAAAACTTACTTCTCGTCGCAGTCCTTAAGGGAACGATTATTTTCGCAGCGGATCTCATTCGCAAACTCGAAATGGATCCAGAAATTGAATTCGTCAGAATGACGAGTTACGGGAAGAAGTCTCGTGCGTCTTCAGGCACTGTCGCATTCTTGAAGGACATCCAGAGTGATCTTCGCGGTAAGCACGTGCTCATCATTGAAGAAATCATTGATAGCGGCCGTTCACTTGAGTTTCTCTATGAGAGATTAAAAAAAGCAGAGCCAGAATCCGTTGAGGTCTGCACTCTGCTTGATAAGTCTAAAAAACGCGTCGCAACTGATGTGCCTGTGAAGTACGTAGGCCGCGTCGTTGAAGATCCATTCTTAGTCGGCTACGGATTAGATCTCGAAGAGAAATTCCGTAACCTCAAAGACATTCATTATCTTAAGTATCCGAATTAGTGCCTTCTCGCTCTTCCACTAGGAGTTGAGCTTGGATATGGCTCTGGATCTCCAGAAGGTGAGGGAGATGGTGAAGAATATACTCCGCCCATTTCATCAAACATCTGTTGCTGAATCTTCTCTACACCGGCAACCTGACAACCAGCCCATACTTTTTTTTGAGATATTTTCATTAGAACAGCTAAGGCCTTATTTGCCTGTTTATTTTCTTTAGACTCAGTCCTTGAAATTGGGTTCATAGTAAACAACTGATTGCCTTTTTGGAATGCTTCTAACTTTTCTTTACAAACTGTTACGGCTGTTTCTTTTTTTTCCACCATCGCATATGTGCCAACTCCATATGCATCTGCATTACAGCTTTTAAATTTACACGACCAACCAGCAGGCATTCCGCCTAACCCTACACCCATTCCCATTCCTGGGTACATCCCTTGTGCTAGTGCATTCTCAGAAAAAGAAAATCCAACCATCACCAACATCGCTAATAAATTTTCATATAATATCTCCTGGCACTAATTCTACCCCCCCCCCTAAGGGTGAATCAATGACAGAGATTTGACTGAAAACTAGTTAAAACGAGAGTAGTCGTTATAAATATTTGGATCATCTACCTCTCCTGGGTAAGGATGCGGAAATCCGTCACTCAATAAGAATTGCTCTATAGTAATTCCTTTGACATGACTCGTTTCAAATTCTTTCTTATTGATGACCAATAATTTCTTCTTAGGAAATACTTTTGAAAACCAAGCAAACTCCAAAGGATTCGACTGCCCCAACTTCACTTCAAACAAATCTCCTCGACTTGAAACAAAATCAATCTCATGTTCCTTTGAGCTCCAATAATGCAGGTTATCTGGAATTTTTTGACCTAGAATGCACTGCCTACGAAAGAGTTCTTGAGCTACGAGCCACTCTAGCCATTTTGCTTTCTCTTGATCAGATATCTGTTCAAATTCATGAACACTGTTGAGTCTATTCGGGTAAAACGAAAGCGCCATTGACAAATTAATGGGATGAAACTTGCACGGTTTTCTCTGTAAGGTGACTTCTTTATCAGCATCCCACTGATGAGACGCAGTAATACAAAGCAGATCAGATAATTGCTCAACATATTCCGCCGCCAATGTGTTGTTAGCCAACCCTGATTCTTTTGCTAGTCCGAGATACCCTATTCGCGATATTCCTTTATTGAGAATTGTTTTCAATACTGACAGGACATAGGATCTCGATCTTCCACTCTTCGCTAGTTCACCTAATACCCAATCACGATTAATTTCATAAAAGTAATCGGGGATGTGCTCGAACTGCCAAATTTCTTTTGCTGCAATAGGTGAACCACCCGTGAGGAGATAGGCTATCCATGTCTTGTCTTCGAATGTTTTAGAACACTGTGAATAAAAATCTTTATAAGAAATCCCTGTAAAAATATAATCGGTACGATTGAGCTTACCTTTGCGTCCCGGCAAACGCTCGACTCCTCGTCGTAAGTCTGCTGCGTTTGAACCCGTCGTTACAAAAAGAACATCTTTTAGTTCACCACGATCAACGATTTTTTTTAAGACCTTTTCCCATCCAATAATTGATGTAATTTCATCTATAAAAAGTCTTTTAACTTTTGCTTTTTTACTAAATGCAGTTGAGACTTCTAATATGTTTTTTTCTAAATCATTTGCATCAATGAGCTCATCTCCATTGAGAAAATATCCTGACCCCTTACCGAAGTCTTCGACTGTATCGAGTAATGCTAATTCCAGCCATGTACTTTTGCCGTACTGTCTAGGGCCACGAACAAAGATCATCCCAGGCTCCTCGGGCAGCTGATCTAGTCCAAAATTGAATTTAAAATTTAGGGGTTGGTTTCTCCATTCCTCAACCTTAGGCCAAAGATCATCTCGATTGATCTCTCCTGCAGCTAATTTACGGTTTCTTTCATTAACGTCCATAACGTTATCATTATTAACGTTATGGACGTTAATGTCAAGTAGGAGCGCTTTTTAATACGCAGCGAGAGTTTGCTTCACGAATTCAGCGGGAGAGAGCTGACCATGAGTGAGTGCATAGACTCCGCGAGTGATAGGCATATTGATATCGCGCGTCTGTGCGTATTGCCACACACTCTCTGCGGTATAAACCCCTTCGGCCACACTGCCTAAGGAATCGACTACTTCAGCGAGTGTCTTACCCTGGCCGATACCTTGGCCGACTCTGTAGTTACGACTGAGTGGAGAACTACAAGTCGCTAGCATATCTCCTAAACCTGCAAGACCTAAGAAGGTCTGCGTCTCAGCACCTAACACTGTTCCGAATCTCACCATCTCAGCTAATCCACCAGTGAGGAGTGTTGCGCGCGCGTTCCATCCTAGTCCGAGCGAATCCACACATCCCGCAGCGATTGCAAGCACGTTCTTCAGAACTCCGCACCACTCCACTCCGATCATGTCTGAACTACCGAAGACTTTGAATGTAGGAGAAGTGAAGATCGCACGTCCAGATTGAATCACTTCTTCAAACCTCGATGCGATGATCGTTCCTGCAGGATCCCCTCTCGCTACTTCATGAGCAAGATTAGGACCTGAGAGGACTCCGATACGAGGACAGGGAATTTCTTCCTTCAGCACGGTGCTCATTCTCTTCAATGTCCCCGCCTCCACACCTTTAGTAGCATGGATCAAAATTTCCTCTCCAGTGAAGTACTTCGCCATGAGCTTCGCTTGTTCGCGTGTGGGTTTCGATGGTATCGCCCAGATCACAGCTTGCGCAGGACCCGCTTCGAATGCTTTGTCGAAGGTAGAGACTGCTTTGATTTTGTCACTGAGTTTGAAATCAGGAAGATACTCGGAATTAGTCTTGGTAGAATTCACTGAACGCGCTTGCTCTTCGGTTCTCACGATCACGAGCACTTCGGCACAATTTCGAGTGGCGAGATTAGCGAGGACCGTCCCCCAGTTCCCACCTCCGAATACAACCACGCGCGATTTAGACCAAAAATCCTTTTTCATCAAACTCCCCTAGTAATTTGTTTTCATCCCTGCCCAGTGGATCAAATCCATAACCTGTCAGACGATTGCGATAGTAATACAGTAGATTCATATCTTCAGTGTACAGTGTCTGATCTTGCTTCCTCATGACCTTAGATTCATGGAACATTCCTAGTTGTCTCAAGCCGTCTTGTATCCAGTCTTCAAGCTTCAGCACCCTCAGTTCTTCAGAGAGGAAAAGCTCTCCGCGATTCGCTGCGTGTCTTACGAGCTTGTAGCAACTCACTGCTTCAGCGAGGAAGTCTGAGAAGAGCACAGTTCTTTGAGAGAGCGAGAGTCTTAGGAATCGATAAAGATCTAATTCTCTGTAGGTCTTACGAAGCATTCTGAAATATGAGTAAGCGCAGAGGTGCGAAGTGAGCACGATGTTCTCGCGGTGATAACGCTCACCGATTTTTTTACCAAGACCCACGATGTACTGCTGATCGCGCTGAGTATCAGCCTTAAGCTCTCCACCTGAAGTGAGCCAACTCTTAGGATCGATCGTTGTCCCATTAGGACCAATGGATCTTCCATTCTCATCGACGAAGTTACCGAAGACATCGAGTGGTCTACCGATACGTACTTGAACAGAGCTGTCTTGAGAGAAAAGCTTCCAGAAGAATTTCAAAAACTTCCAAAGAATAAGCGGCTCATCACCATCAGTGGCCATGAACTTGTGTTTACCGGATTGCTCGAGGTACTCGTCAATGAGAGACGAAGCTTCCAGCACGAAGTGATAGCCCGTCGTCATCGGTACAATGTAGACGTTAGGATTGGGCTTGTTCTCTTGGTAGTTTTCAATTTGTGCTTGAAGAGCGGTACCGAGTAACCCCAACTTCACATGGGTTTCAATCGCTCCACTTCTCACACGACCGCCTGCAGGGAAGAAGATCGAATGAACTCCACGCTTCAAGATCTCAGTACTGTAGTTCTTCAGGACGGACTTATAGAGCGGAGAGTTCTTCTGTCTATCAACTGTGTAGGCTCCTAGATTACTCATGAAGTAGGAGATCACAGGATTGGTGAAGAGATTGAGTCCCGCTCCATACGCGAAGGGAGGCAGTTGCATCAGGTGAATGATGTAACCGATGAGCACGCTATCGATGTTACTCTGGTGAGTAGGAACGAGAAGGATCGTGCCCTTCTGGCTTAATCTCTGAAGATGCTCAATCTCACCATAGACTCTGAGTCTCGTGTCGAGCATCTCTACTTGTTTCCAAGGTGCAATACGTTTGAGACTTGCAGCATTGAGTAGCCAATTGAATGCCAATGGAAGTGTACGAGTCGTAAAGTTATAAACCTTGGGACTGAAGTGCCCGCCGATTTCATCAGCATAGTGAGTGACTGCATCTCGCATGAGTTTCTTGCGGTCGCTCTCGACCACTGACTTGAGAAGTCCTTGCTGAACTTTCTTCCAAAGTTTTTCATCCGCTTTGATTCTTTTTCGAATAAAAAGATATTCGAGCGTTGCATTCTTCTGCTTATAGATCCTTCGACGCTCGGAGAAGAGTGATTCACCTAGCAGCATTTCATACTGTGCAGGAGAGAAATCATTCATCGTGCGTTCGACGACAGAGTCCACAACCTTGGATCTAATCGCTTCGAAGTTTGAGATAGCTCCAGGAGCCATCGCATGCTGAGAAAAGAGCACGCCCGGATCGCTTCTGAATTTTAAAGTCTCTAAATTACTCATGTTTAAATCTTATTGTCTCATTGATTAATCACAATCATCAAGACACCTGTTGCGACAGAAATCTGACATTTCTTCTTGATCGCCCTATTACTGAGAGCATGTGATGATGGATAAAGTGTTTCACCCTTGAGAGCGTACTCAAATCCTGTGAGCGAAACATCACGAGCTGGCTTTTCACCCATCGAGAAGAACGACACGATTTGATTCTGTTTGAGGTTAAGTGAATGTTTGGCCTGAGATACGAAGTGAAGCTGTTCATCTCTTCTTAGATAGATGACTTTAATTTTTTGATTATTCTCTATGAACGCAGAGATCTCAAAAAGGTTTGACATTTCATGATCGAGTCTCCCAAGATCGAATCCAAAGAGATGAACCTCAGAAGGATCTAATCCTTTCAATGCTTCAAGTGCATAGTAGAGATCGTTTCGATCTTTCCTCACTGGAAGCGTGATGTGATCACAGTGCTTGAGAAGCTTCTTGTTTTTAAGCGAATCCCAGTCGCCAATGGCGAAGAGTGGCTCTATTCCAATTTTCTTGATGAAATCAAGCCCACCGTCTACTGCGATCCAAGGGGCGTTTAGTTTTTTAAGTTTTGTTGCATCCTTAGAGTTAAATCTGGGTCCAACGAGGATGAACTTCATGAGCGCTTCTGTAGCTTAGCCAGTGCTGCTTCGAGATCTTTGACTTGGCCAGTGAGCTCCGTTTGTTTTTGAGTTTCTTTAGCTACAAGCTGAGGAGGAGCTTTAGCAATGAAGTCAGGTCGAGAGAGTTTATTCGTCACAAACTCGAGATCCTGCTTAGCTTTTGTGAACTCCTTAGTGATCCGCTTGAGCTCTTCTTCCTTGTTCACAAGACCTTCAAGCACAATATAAAGCTCCGTAGCACAACCTGTTAATGCAGATTTTGAAGCTTCTTGAGTGATATCAGGTGAATCGTAAATAATTTTTGAACATCGAGTGAGTGTTAAAATTTGTTTTTCTAGTACTTTGATTTTCTGTAACCATTCCTGAGAATTAATTTTTAAATAAAGTGGAAACTCAATCTTAGGTGAGAGATTATTTTCACCCCTAAAATTTCTGACATTTTCAATAATTCCTTTGAGTTCATAGATATCTGCTTCGACACCTAGGTTTCTCCAAGCTTCGCTTGACTGATAGAACTTCTGAAACATGAGCGTCTCAAGAGCTGGCTTCTTATCGCGCGCACGTGTTGGAATAGTCTGAGCCTTCTTCCAAGGAAGTGAGAGCCAGAGCTGTTCAGTCACAAACGGAATGAAAGGATGGAGAAGATTAAGCGTACTCTCTAGAACATAATGAAGCGTGATAAGTGTTTGTTTACGTGCTTTACTACCTTCTCGCAACGGGAGCTTCGCAAACTCGATGTACCAGTCACAGAGCTCATTCCATGTGAAGGTATGGAGAGCCTGGGAGCTGCGGTTCAATTCAAAATTCTCTAAACCTTTCTCAACTTCTAGAGTCGCATTCTGAAGTCTCGATAAGATCCACTGATTCTCTATAGAGAGTTTAGAATAGTTATCTTTTAAATATTTCTCAGAACCACCTAAAGGCTCATCCGTAGGTCCACCTTGTTCCTCGTCCCACTGATAGTGGAAGAACTTCACAGCGTTCCAAAGTTTATTACAGAACGCGCGGTAATCCTCGACTCGGTCTACAGAGAGCTTAATGTCCCGGCCTTGGCCAGACATGCTCGCAAGAGTGAACCTTAGAGAATCCGCTCCATCGTCTTCGATGAGACCGAGTGGATCAATGACATTTCCCTTGGTCTTAGACATCTTTTCGCCTTTTTCGTCACGAACCATGGCGTGAAGATAGACTTTGCTAAACGGTGGGATGCCTTTGCCATTTTCTTCTTTCATGAAATAGAGACCCATCATGATCATCCTAGCGACCCAGAAGAAAATAATATCGAACCCTGTTTCGAGAATGGAAGTGGGATAAAACGTTTTCAGTGCATGAGTCTTTTCAGGCCAACCCAGCGTACCAAATGGCCAAAGCCCAGAGCTAAACCAAGTATCGAGCACATCTTCATCTTGCTTGATTCCTTTGGAGCCACATTTTGAACACGCTTGAGGAGTCACTCTTGCAACGGTGATCTCTGAACAATCCACGCAATGCCAAGC
The DNA here is from genome assembly GCA_023657465.1 of Lysobacteraceae bacterium. Classification (GTDB taxonomy): domain Bacteria; phylum Bdellovibrionota; class UBA1018; order UBA1018; family JAGTJX01; genus JAGTJX01. Next base: position 187,845 of record JAGTJX010000004.1, on the reverse strand, counting down.
TGGTATCTGATGTCCCCACCAAAGCTGACGAGAGATGCACCAGTCCTTGATGTTGTACATCCACTCAAAATAAGTTTTTTTCCAATTCTCAGGCGTGAAAGTAATCGCGCCAGTCTCTACTGCTTCAATCGCGGGCTTAGCTAGCTTCTCAATCTTCACAAACCACTGCTTGGAGATCATAGGCTCAGCAACCGTTCCACTACGCTGACAGATTCCTACTTTGTTGACGATTTCTTCTGTTTTAACGAGTAGACCTTGATCGGTGAGGTCTTGAATCACCATCGAGCGAGCCTCTGCAATCTTAAGCCCTGCATATGCGCCAGCTGCTGCAGTCATCTTCCCATCAAGACCAATCACCGTCATCAGTGGGAGTCCGTGCTTCTTACCTAATTCGTAATCATTGAAGTCATGTGAGGGAGTGACTTTTAATCCTCCAGAACCAAACTCACGATCTACATATTCGTCTAAGATGAGAGGAATCTCGCGATCAGAGAGAGGGACTTTAAATTTTTTGCCATGAAGTTTTTTGTATCTCTCGTCTTCAGGATGAACTGCAACTGCAGTATCGCCCAAAAGTGTCTCAGGACGTGTCGTTGCAATCACGATGTAATCAGATCCACCAGAAACAGGATACTTAATATGCCAGAGCTGACTCTTGCGCTCTGTTGGGATCACTTCGAGATCAGAGATCGCTGTCTGTAGAGCGACTGACCAGTTAATCATTCGCTCGCCTCGGTAGATAAGTCCGTCTTCATACAAGCGTACAAACACTTCTCTCACCGCGGCTGAGAATCCTTCATCCATGGTGAATCGTTCGCGACTCCAATCCAGTGAAGACCCCAAACGCTGCAGCTGTTGCTTAATGAACGAAGCGTGCTCTTCTTTCCATGCCCAGACCTCTTGCAAGAATGCTTTACGTCCGAGCTCTTTACGTGACCTACCTTCTTTAGCCAGTTTCTTCTCTACTTGGGATTGAGTTGCAATCCCTGCGTGATCAGTACCTGGAAGCCAGAGTGTGTTGAAACCCTGCATGCGCTTCCAGCGAGTGAGAATATCTTGGATCGTATTGGTGAGTGCGTGCCCCATATGGAGAACGCCTGTGACGTTCGGTGGAGGAATCACGATACAGAAAGATTCTTGTCCCGGCGCGTTTTCATCGGCCGCTTTGAAGCATTCCTCTTTTTCCCAATAGGAATAGAGGTCCGCTTCAAAGACTTTAGGCTCGTAAGATTTTCCGAGTACATCTCCAACTGGCTTACGCATCGTGAGCCAGTTATATCGGATTTCGCATGACAATGCCTAGCGTTATTGCCAGTTACTCATGAAAGGAATCATGTTTTCAACGATTTTGGTCCAACCCGTATCGCGATCAAACTGCATGGCTTGGTAACGAGTTTTGAACCTCTTGTATTCATACGATGATTTTGGAAACCAAAACGACATCGTCGCTGGGCTGTACTTATGACCTGGAGTCGATTCTTTGTAATCAACCATTCTATTCATTGAAGTTCGTACTTTTCTCCAAGCAGCTCCTATGCCCATTCCAAACTCAGAACACATGGTCTTCTCTAATCCACGGAATGCATATTCCATGTCGACATAAGAACTATGGGTATAAGTAGGATAGGTTTTGATTTCCTTGAAAGCCTTCTCCCAATCAGAGGCATTACACTGCTGCAAGCGAGAGAAGAGCACTTTTGTTTTAGAAGCAAATTTATCATACTTACTCAAATCATAAGAAGCGAAAGAGATATCATCGTCATTCCAATAACTTTTCACATAAGCTTTTGTGAGAATTTTCCCAACAAAAGATGGAGATTTTCTTCCTCCCTTGTTCCACTCAGTGAGTAATACATCATAGGGCCAACCTGGGCCTGGCTCTAAATCTTCTGATGCTGCCAAGAACTGAGTAGAAGATGCTAGCTCTCCAGCGACTTCAACCATCGCCATCAAGCATGCATCCATACCCACGATATCCACTTTATGTTCGATTGCTTTTGCGAACGTTTGCATCGCAACACCTAATTGTTCGGTAGTAATCTCAGTGCCGTGAATATCATCATACGAAATATTTCTCACACCTGGCTCTACACCTTGTGCAACATTACCCTCTGCATCGACCTGCCAACCATTGCCATGGTTCCAGATGTCAACGAAGTAGTGTTTCGCAGGATACTTCTCAGCGCCCCATTTAACGAAGTTTTCTAATTCTTTGTAACTTCCCATGTCCGCTGAACCTAAATCTTCAATGACTGGAGAAGTGATTTTATATTTGTCGTTATCTTTCTGGATATAGAGTCGTTTTACTTTTCTTGAGCTCATGCTTGCCCATTGAACGACAACGTTTACTTTGTCAGTGGATCCGACCATCTCCATCTCGTTGATGTCTTCTAATCCGAAACGATCAAGATTATTGAAGCCGTTTAAAAAAACTAAGAACGTCCATTCTTTTTGTTTTGTTTTTTCTGCAGAACCCACTGCATTTGAAGTGGCAGTCATTGCCGTTAATATAATGATTAATAGTCGCATCATCCGTGATCCTTCCGACAAATTCAATTTATTAAATAATATTAAATAGAATAATGAGAGTCGATCACGTAATCAAATAATGTTTGTGTAATAATTCTCTATTCAGTCAAGCGGTTGACGAAATAATACCTGGATTAAATAGGATCAAGTTGAGAGGATAAAAATCTATTTTTTGTCGGCAGAATTTACTGACGCACTGTATTTGAAAATAACGGGAAGCTTTCCGTTACAGAATACTTTTTCAGATCTCACGCGCTCAACGACCTGAATTTCCTTCTTAGTCAGATTAAATACTCCGAGACTAGTACCAATTAATAATGGGTAACACTTACACTCTGGAGAACACTCCAATCGGTTTTGCTTGAACTGAACTGATTTGATAGCTGGGTTCTTGATGCTCTCATTTGGCACTAGAGTCAGGTACTGAGCGACATCGCAAACATCTACTTTTTTGTTGATCCTTCCATTCATCCCACGAATTTTTAAACGAGTGACTTGGGCTTCAGGTACTTTTTGTTCTTTTGCTTTTTGCTCATTACAAGTGTAGGTGTCGAGAGTGTATTCTCCATCGTATTCTCCCGGAGGTTGCGATTCCAATGATACTCCTGCATTGAATGCAGGAGTGTTAGCGGGTTCGGACTGTTTTCTGTGTTTTACGATATAAACCACGCCTAAAACCATCAACGCCACCAAGATCATCATTGTTAAGTTTTTCATGTATTGAGCTCCGTCGCCTGTCTTGCCCACTCCGGTTTATAGAAAAATCTTTCCATTCCTTTGTGTAGCAGGGTCCATTTTCCTGGATTCGTATCTGCTTCAATAAATTTTCTGATAGAATTGATCTTCGAGTCGAGATCATCAATCGCATGAACAATGAAAGCTTCTAGACACTGAGGTTCTTTCGGAGATCCAAATGCATAAGAACCGTGATGGGATGCGATCATATGCTTGACGAGTAACTTCTTCTCCTCTGGGAACTTTCCTGAAAGTTTACCTGAAGTGCTATCGAGTGCAATGACTTTTTTCTCAACAAGTTCGATGCCCATCACCAAGTGTCCGAGGAGTTTGCCTGCATCAGTATAGTCAGTGGATCGCTCGAAGCTGAGTTCCCAAATTTTGGCTAGATCATGGAGGAAGCCGCCTAAGAACAAAAGATCGCGATCCACAAAAGGGCTGTAGAGTTCAGAGAGGAAATCGAGAGTTTTCGTGATCGCAACTACGTGCTCCAATAGTCCGCCTCGGTATGCATGATGAATGGTTTTTGCAGCTGGCGCCTTCTTCATGAGTGCGACGATCTCTTCGTCATCAATGAGAATCGATTCAGCGAGAGCCTTATAATAAGGATCCTTCATCGAGTGAACGAATGCGACTAATTCCTTGTATTGTTCTTCAGAGTCGAACTCTCCGACTTTGAGGTAATCTTTGATTTTGACTTGGTCTTCACGAAGTCCTTGAAGTTTTTTGACCACGATTTGTTTGCGACCTTGGAAGTTCTGACAAGAGCCTTCAACCCAGACGAACGCATCGCGCACTGCCATCGAGGCGACTTGAGGAACATCATCCCAGACGCGTGCCTCTAGCTCACCTGTCTTATCCATGAGGACAAGATTCAAATAAGCTTTGCCTGTTTTGCCGGTTTGAAGTGAGGAGTATTTTACGAGGAAAATGGATTCAACTTGGGATTTGTCTGTAAGAGTCGCAACGTATTGATTTTTCTCTAGCATGTGATTTCCTAGCCTGACGTGATGAGACAAGCAAGCCCCTATTGCCATTTTCCCCCCTATCCTGATACATCTGATTCCATGCAATCCACTCCATGGACAAACACACTGCGTCAGCCCTTCAGAGACCGCGCTCTTCAATCAAATTTAGGGATTCCTGTGCTCATGGATCGTGCGCACGACCAAGAGAATCGCGTTGCGATTTTCGAAGGGGATTACACGAAGCAATCCGAGCCCTGGAATTACTCCCACCGAGCAATCGAAGGATTAAGACATGACTGGGTGATTGAGCAGCTCGAGCTCACTGGACTCATGCCTGGCCAAAGAGTTCTAGAGCTCGGTTGTTCGCTAGGACTCATGACAGAGAAGTTACAGAAAACCGGCGCCGAAATTTTCGCTATGGATCTCTCAGCTACAGCGGTAGCGAAGGCACGAGCTCGAGTTGGAAATGCAGTGCATTTCTTAGTTGCTGATGCTTCAGTACTTCCGTTTGAAGACGGATTGTTTGAACGTGTGCTCGTTTGCGATGGACTCTTCGGCTGGCATCTTGATGAAGCAACACAAGCAAAAGTTGCGAGCGAAGTTTTGCGAGTGCTTAAGCCTGGAGGCACGGCATTATTCACTGACTACATTCACCACCATGCGTTTTACAAAGTTCGTAATTTCGTTCGAGATGCAGGATTCAAGATCTCAGGCGAGAGCTTCTTAGGAGATAGACTTTGGTATCAATTCGCAAGCGCATTCAAGGCGATTGAATCATGGAAGATCGTTCAAAAGATTCTCTCGAATCGTAAGATCGCTATTGTATTACAAAAACTCGCACGCATGGTCGGAGCACCTGGCACCCGTCACATCATGGTGATGGGGAAGAAGTAACTCCAAAAGATTTTAACCACTAGAGATTTAGACTGATTATCAGCACGCATGAAGCGAACTAATGATTATTGTTTTAAGCACTCCAAATACAATCTATTGATTCCGAGTGTTATATATCTATCGTCATACTTTGAAAAAGTGACTGCAGCGAATCGACCATTTTTTGTTTTTGATCTAATTTCTTTAAATCGATCTATGCGTAAATTTACAAAAACCCCATCGTATGGGCGAGTGGGACTTGAGCCACCTTTTGAGTCAAAAATGTTGACGTCTCCTTTGATTAGGCCAAACTCTTTAGAGTTAATTTCAAAGGGTGTCCAAGTACTCTCAAAAATCGAAGGACTAACTTTAATAGTCATCGTTTCGCTTCTAGATTCTGTACTGTCTTTTTCATTTAGATTCACTTTGCAGCTGTAATCCGCAAATGCCGGACTGGTGGAGATATATAGTGCCACTAAGTTCAATATTATTTTTTTCATAATCTCACTTACCGAATTGTTATTTAATCTTTCTTCGTTTGATCGGAAACACGTGTTGGTTTATCAATCACTTCAGACAAACATGATATGTCATACCAGTATCCATTACCTGCTACTGAGTTGTTAGGCTTATATTGTCCTCTGAGAAAGTGTCCACCTTTCAAAACCTTTTTAATTACGAACTGAAAATCACTATCTGGGCTTGTGACCACATTATTACGGAGCTGCAATGAAGAGGTGTACCAAACTTCTGCGCCTGGCTCTTTATCAAGACCAGACTTAGTTTTTGAATAATCGTTTGCAATGCGGAGACTAACACCGTAGCCGCCTGATTTCTTCTTAGACAAGAATGAAGTGAACTTCGTAATCATCCAAGTGTAGCTAGGATGAACTTGTGAATGATCACCTTGAATCTTACCTACACAATTCATTGAATCGACATAGTACGGAGCTGCCATCACGGATGAAGACGCCATACTCACTACTGCTGATAACACTAATAAATTAAATTTCATAAAATCCCCTTCGAATGAATTCGTTACTGAATGATGACTCTACTAGCATTGTTTATTTAATAAATCAATCAGACCCTGAAAAGAAAAAGCATTGCACACACGGTCAGTCTTAAAAAACTTTCAGAATAGATCCGCCGACAACTGCTTTTGTTTTGGATAATACACTGAGAGATTTCACGCCGATCTCATCGACTACTAAACACAAACGCTTAGCAGGTGACCCAAGTGCAATGATCTTCTCGATCACCTCTTGTCCTGGATAACACCCCTTCTGATCCGCAATCGCACTCACAAGAGCGAGATCCAGTGGATTAGAATCAGGCTGAATCTCGATTCCCCACCAAGCTGTGCCATTCTCCACTCTCAAATCATTGAGATCACTCCACGAAACTTCTAGAGCTTCAGAACGAGTGATTTTCCCACGAGAATAAACACTCACCCAAGCCTGGCCAAATTTTGAATCCGAATGACGCACTATCCAGCCATCACCTATCGGACTGATCTCGTTCTCACCAATTCCAGAGTCCCAACCTGATCCCAGTCGCCACTCATACTCTCCGATCAAGACTGTGAACTCAATCTTTTCCCCAAAGTGATAAAACTCGAGTTTCTCCTTAAGATTGCGAAGCCAAAACCCATTTGCACCCGCATCGCACTCGAGAACATACTCGCCTTCACGCAAACACGAGAGATAGAAGTAGGCTTGGATTTTACCTTGCGGAGTGAGCAGCAATCCCTCTGCAGCCTTCCCCACCTCAAGCTCACGCATATTCACAGTTGTCATGCGATGCAGAAAATCACGTGCATCTACTCCATTAACGCGTAGCGCGCTCCAATGAACTTGGTTTGAGTTTTTAGGTTTAAACAGAACTCGATTCATCATAAAGTTCCTAACGATAACATGATCGCAGTCGAAAAAGGATCCATCCTCATTTACCGAGTATTTGATATTGCCGAAGAGGTCAACCTCTCGGTCGTTGAGAAGATCTTGAGTGAAGCCATCAGTAACGAACGTCTCAAACTCAAAAAAGGGCCTCGTAATGCCCTCATGATGAAAAACGCTCCAGTGATTCTCAATATTCAGGAGATCGACTTTAACTTTCTAGGCCAGAACATCAGATCAGAAGTTTACGCTAAGATTTGGGACTACGGTGTTCTCTCTCTGATTTTCCAAATTCCGATTATTCCAGGAACTCAGTGGTCTAAGCTCATAGAGTACTCAGCACATCTTGAGTCTGACCAAACCATCGATGAGATCGCCAAAAACAAATCCAAAGATCTCGTTCAGATGCTGAAGCCTGCTCTTCAGAAACCACGCACTTGGGATCAGTTCGAAGATTACATCATCTACTTCCTAGAAAAAGTACAGGGCATTGAACAAGCTTCTGATCTTCTCAATCAAGTGGATATCCCTTCACTCATTATGGGTGAGAATAATTTCAAACCATCTGAGAAGAGCAAGCAATCGATTCTCGACTCTGTTTACCAGTATTCAGCTGATGATCTTGCAGTCATCGATTGGAATAGCGCAATTGTATACGAACCTTCAGGCAAGAAGGAAGTCCCTGAAGTTCTCGAATTCGCACTCACTCAAATGATGGAGATGCGATACTACGACGATCTACTCGACGATAGACTTTATGATCTCTACGATGAAATTGAGAAGACAAGAGGAAGTATTTTCAAATCTAGCTTCTCGAAGCTCGCACGTGAAGCGAGCACTAGGTTTATCGAATTCTCAGAATTCATCGAGCGAATCGATAACTCGCTTAAAGTCGTGGGTGACTTCTATCTCGCAACTATTTTCCGCGGAGCTTCAGCCAAGTTTAGAATCAGAGACTGGCAAGAATCTGTGACTCAGAAGATGGATCTCATGGCCAGGGTTTCAGAACTCTTAAGTGCTGAAGTACACGCAGGACGAAGCCTCATTCTTGAAACGATCGTCGTTCTCCTCATTGCAACCGAGATCCTCACTGCATTCTGGAAAGTCACTACATAAACTCATGAGCAAAACTCCTGTCTCCGCTCTGATCATTACTCGTAACGAAGAACGCTATATCGAGCGATGCCTTCAGTCTCTTACTTGGGCAGACGAGATCATAGTAGTAGATTCAGAGAGCACTGACAAAACCAAACAACTCTGTGAAGCTTCCGGAAAAGCTTGGAGTGGCAAGCTTTGCTTCATCACCCAAGCCTGGCTTGGATTCTCTGAACAAAGAAACGTAGCTCTTAAAGCTGCAAAACATGACTGGGTTTATTTTGCAGATGCGGATGAAGAGTGCACACCTGAGCTCATCGCTAAGATTGAAGTGTTGCGTTCTCGTGATGGCGGCCCTGAGCACACTCGCTACAGAATTTATCGCTTCGAGTATTTCTTAGGTAAGAAGATCAAATACGGAATGTGGAACCCGATCTATCACGACCGTTTCTACAACAAGAAAAACTGTCACTTCGAAGGTGGCATACACGAACGCCTCGTTCATCCTGCTGAGCCCGTTTACTTACAAGAAGGTTGCAATCATGACCTGTACTTGGATACAGACAAATTCTTATTCAAACTCAATCGTTACTCTACACTTCAAGCAGAAGAAGACGTGGCAGGTGGCCTCAGAACTAATATTTTCAGGCTCAGCCTTTCGTTTCCTCACATGTTTTTGAAGCATTTGTTTTATTACAAATCCTACCGAGACGGGATGCACGGGGTCATCATCAGTTTACTAGAAGCAGTTTACAGAGTTGTCAGACACATCAAAATCTGGGAGATTCAGAACGGTTATGGCCGCTATCAAACAACTCCGAAAAATCGTTAACGAAAGCCTCTCAGGTCGCGTTCGCGTTTTGATCGCATGGGTGTTTTCTGTTTGGTTAGTATTAGTTGCCAATCAATATCCAAACAAACTGGGCATCGCTATTGGCTTCTTGGGTGCAACACTTAGATTCTGGGCTTCAGGTTTCCTTCGCAAAGACTCGAGCCTCTCTGTCGGTGGACCTTACCGCTTCACACGTAACCCACTTTACTTAGGAACATTCCTCATTGCTCTGGGTGGAGTAGTCTCTGTGAATGCTTGGATCATTGGCGTATCCCTCACTCTGTTTTTCTTTTTTGTTTATGACGTCGTCATCGAATTTGAAGAAACCAAACTAATTGGATATTTCGGCGACTCCTACAAGAAGTATTGTTCACTTGTTCCTAGATTTGTTGGGTTTGGTAAACCTGCAAGCATTCGCTCACTACGTAATCTCAATTCAAACGAAGAAGCATTTTCCTTCTCATTGAAAGTCGCTAAGAAAAACAAAGCCATGGAAGCTTACTGGAGTTGGATTGGGATTTTCCTATTCATCACATTGATCGTCTACGCCAAACTCACTTGGATGAACGGCCAAGTTTAAAAAACATCAACTTACTTAGGTCACAGACTTCTGTGAATGCCATAACTTGATCTTTTTTATAGTTACATAGCAACCATCCTATTTAAAATACATTCTACACTCAGCTCAGTCTTAATCTGATCAAACCATGGAAACTTTCTGCCAAAGCGGCTGAGATTAATCCATTGTTTCACTCGTCTGACGGTGTAATCTTCACTTGGAAAAATTTTGGCACTCTCGCGCGAGAACTTCTCGATGAGTGGAACCCATGCTGATGCGTCGAGAGAATTATAGGTATCTTCGAATAATTGAGCTTTCGGAACTGAAGCGACACTCTCAATTCCTAGCGCTCTTGCGACTCTCACAGGTAATCCTGGATCTGCAAGCGCTCCACGACCTAACATGTAGTGCGTGCATCCTGTCTGATCTTGGCAACGGAGAAAATCTTCAAACGTCCAGATCTCTCCATTTGCAATAATTGGAATCGGTGATCGTGCACGGATTCTACCAATCGGTTCCCAGTACGCTGGCGGTTTGTAGCCTTGAATCTTAGTGCGACCATGAATGGTGACTGAGCTTACTCCACCTTCAATGAGTGCATCGAAGTTTCGATCCACATCATTGATATTGTCCCAACCGAGTCGCATCTTAGCGGACACGGGAATATGCGCTGGGATTGCATCTCTCACAGTCCTCACAATATTTTTTAAGCGATCGGGATACTTGAGCAGAGTCGCGCCTCCATCATGTCTGTTCACAGTAGGAGCAGGACATCCGAAGTTCAGATCAATTGCTCGTGCTCCACACTTCACTCCAGCTTCTGCGTTCTCGGCTAATCTCTGAGCATCGCCACCGAGTAGCTGCAGAATGACGGGAGTTCCATATCTCGTGCGGAATTCATTGGAAGATTCAGGTGCGTGTCTACGAAACACATGATCACCGTAGAGAGAGTCATTCACTCGGAGGAATTCAGTCACTAAGTGGGTAAATGCCTGTGTTTCAGAGAAAAACGATCTCATCGGACCGTCAGTTACACCCTCCATCGGAGCGAGTAAGAGTGCAGGTTTTCCGTCTTTTATCCAAAAATCTTGATTCATTGCAGAAATACTCATAAAATTAAGTGACTGTGAAACCTTGGACTCGGTACATCATTAAGCGATTTCCGCTCCAAGAGCAAATTCCCCTCATTGCAGGCCTCGTTTTAACTGGAGCTGGACTCCAATTGAGCCCGATGGGAATTCCCGAAACGATTATATCGGTGATTGGGATTACGCTTTTTCTTTTTCTAGCTAGGCTACAGATCGATACCAGGGACTATCTCCAAGACGTTCAACGCACCCAACATCAGAAACCACTCGCTCGTAGCATTGTGAGACTCAACGACCTTAAGGCTGCGCGCTGGTTCTGCTGGGCGGGGCTTATGGTTTTCGGCATCGTCCTTTTCATTCTTGAGTTTTCTACTGCTGGACTCGCTCTCCTAGCGATGGGTGCCTGGATGGGAATCGCGGGTAAAAACTATTTCCTCCGACACATTCTCTCAGGACATCCCTTCATTCACTCCTTCTTAGATCATTGTGTTTTGTTTCCGATCACTCTCTTCTCTGTGGCGGCGTTTCAACCGACGATGATCAACGAAGAAAAAATCATCGGTGTCGGTGGCATATTTGCACTCACACTCATGAATAGAGAACTCGTGAAGAATCTCGATCCTCACAGTCACTCGATCTTGAAGAACTATCATTCACTCATCGGTGCAGAACGCACTTGGGTTGCTATGATTCTGATCTCTACCGTAATGATTGCATTATCGATACTTACGGGATGGTGGATTCCTGTTGCTACGACTCAAGTAGCATTTCATCTCTTCTTCGCATTTCTCTATTTAAGGACTAAGCGATGGGATCTCATTGCTCGCATGTCGTTTTGGTTTTTCATCATCTACGCTTGGGTTGAACCTGTAAGACAATGGCTAAAATAAATTTTTTACTTCTCATCATTTCGCTTTCCAGTTGTAGCTCAATACCTAAGAAAGCATCATCTCTAGCTGATGCTCCCTCTCAAACTCATGTTATTTTCGGAGGAAGTTTCGATCCTCCGACGAAGTCACATCTACGTCTGATTACTAGACTCATGCACAGAGAAGACTTCTTTGAGAGCACTCTCATGGTTGCGATGCCTTATAAGAAAGAATCAGAGAATAATGGCGTGAACCTCGAACTCACAAAACTTGCTATGGAAGACATGCCACAGATTCTAAAGCTAGAAGAGATCCCTTACAGTGAATTCAATATCACCACTGATGGATGTGCTGAATGGGTAGAGCTCTCCGCTAAGGTCTTCCACCTCTGTCCATCTGATCTTGAATACAAAGAGAAGATCTTCGAAGACACTTCCAAAACTTTGAAGAGATTGAATGAAATTTATCCCAACGGTGCCAGGAATCTGTTCTGGGTTGCGGGCACGGATGTTTTAAACAGTATTACGACTTGGCCAAACTGGAAGGAACTCTTCGCGCTTACCCATTGGGTGCTCATTCCTAGAGGTGATGTGACTGCAATGACTCTCGATGTGAGCACCAAGCTTCCTGCAGATTTTCTCGCAGGCTACACACGCTCTACCGATGGTAAGTCTGTACAATACAAGAACAACGATTCTACGAAGCCTGATATCTTCATTCAAGATGAATCTGTGTTGCCTGGCAGTAGCAGTGAGGCTCGCAAAATGATCCGCGAACAAGGTGGCAAAGGTCTCGACACCCTTCTCACGGAAAGAGTGATCATGAAGATTTATGAAAAGGGTTATTACAAAGAAATCCGGAAGAAGTAGTTGAGCGCCAAATCAACTAAAAAGCTTAATGGGAATATTGGCAATTCTTTAATAGAAACCAGCTTCAAAGTTTGGAACGTTATTTCCTGTAAAAATCTAAGCTCTCTTTTTAGCAGGAGGCGCAGCAAGGATTTTTTTGGCTTCCTCTAAATCCACCAACTGATCAGTAACGTAGCGATGAATCACTGAGCCCACTAAGGTTTGGTAGGGAAGTCCATGCTTGAGCGCTAGCTTTTGTAACTTGAGCAAGTCCTCTTCTGGCAAACGAATGTTCATACGTTCAGATTTTGAGCTCTTAGAAGAATAATCAGCGATCACAAGGTTGTCTTCAAACTCTTGCTCATCACGAGAAAGCTTAACTTTTTTTGGATCATATCCAGCTAAAGTCTTTTTATTCGCATTTTTCATTTCTTCTGCTCCTTTTCATATACTACCTGCCACTTACGGGATGGATAAAGTGTTCTTAAAAAGAGATGATCTCCTCTGTCTTCATAAGGCACTACGTGAGCATACTCATTAATGATCACGACAAAAACACCCTGTCCCGGACGTTTTGTATTCTCGCCTTCGAAATAAATAAGCCCTTCATCAAAGGCCTCTACGAAAAATTCAAATCCCGGTCTGCCCTGAGCGGCTAGCTTCTTGTTCTTAGCCTCATCCCACTTAAAGCTCATGAATCTATTGTGTGCCTTTTGTACTCAATTGTCAAGCAGCATATAAAGCATATTTGGACCGACTAATCATTGGACAGCTGTTCTAGGTATAGGCAGGGTTCAAACCTGCTTCTCAATTTTACCCACTAAAGACCTCTGCAAAACCTGGCACATTATGTGCTCTATAGAGCAATATTAGACACGTTTGATTTGCTTGTTAATTTGAAGAGTTTTGGTTCGGACAATGCTCGGTAACCATTGGATTTAGAGTGGAAGGAATTTTTATGAAGCAGGTATTAATATTTACATGCCTTGTATCGCTCACAGCAAATGCTGGGGAACACGTCAAAGTTCATCAAAAGACTGAATTCAAAAACTTTCAATGCGAGTCACCCATATTTCTTCAATTGCCCTATGACGTTTTGAACAGGATCAACATTAATGATAAACGTCCAATGAACGATTCCACTCGCGTTGCTGATCTAAAAGATGATTTAGAGGATAATACAAACGAAGGTTATATTCACGGCGTAGATCCAAAAAATCCTGGAAACATCATACCTCCAGTCGGCCAGTGTACTGCCAAAGTCACTCAGACAAATACCATTGAAACTCAGAACACTAAAATTGCTGAATGGGAAAAACAGAAAACTAATGGGCTCCTTAAGAAAAATGGTAAAACAAATTACACGTTTCTCACGATGCTTTTATTTTCCCTCCCCGAGCCAGGTACAAGTGGCTTAATTGATCATCTTCGTGTGAATAAATTAACGGGAACCAACGGTGAGAAACTATTTATTGCCTTTGACCTGAAATCAGACCAAAGCTTCCTACCGGATACTTGGAAACAAATGCTAAGTAGTATCTTACCGCCGGTTTCTGAAATCCATTTAACTGCAGATCTTTCTGAACAAAACAAAAAGGATCTTAATGAGTATTTTTATAACCAACAGCTGAATACGCTACCTAAATTGGATGGCTCACAACACAAGTTAGACTTAACATTTCCAATGCCGGACTCCAAAATAAACATGGTTAAAGTTTTGATTCGTGATTACGAACTTTCGAGCCAAGTCGCTGATCAACAGATTCAAGTACGTGTCTTACCTGGCTCCAAGGAATACGGTAATTCAATCACCAATTTTCCCGATCTAATGAGCGAGACCATCTATGATGCTGAAATTCTGGAAATTGGAGAAGATGTGAAACCCTGAGCACCAACTGCTCATATTAATGAAAAAATCACGAACGCCTGAAGGTAAATAACTTTCGGGCGCTTCCATTTCTATGGATTAACGCTCCAAATTCAACCACCCAACCTCTATGAAGTATTTTCCATTTAATCCGGTAGACTGGGTTTTAAAAGACGCCAAACTTACTAAACCGCTTATTGGGAGTATTGGTATTGCAATGCCAAGAAATATGAGTAAAATTTACAGCTATGAAATACGTATCAAAACAAACAAGCGTTTTTTTTAGTCCATTACTAATAATAGCTTTCACTCTTGCTCCCCAAGCTTTTTCTAAATCTAAATACGCACCTGAAACTCTAAGAGCCATTGACGATCATAAGTATTTGCAAAAAAATCATGCTCCTGATTTTTGGGCTATGATTTTTCATTATGTTCCGCAGGGAGAAAACATGTGTCAAACGGCCTCTATGGCGGCGATCTTCAATGCCCTTAAAAATAAGCAAGACTTAGATTCTGAAACAAAAAACATTACACAAGCCGATATCGTTGCAAAAGTTAATGACCCTGAATGGATCCAAGCCATGAAAGATCACAAATGCTTTTCAATGGATCGATTTTCAGAAGTTTTAAAAAAAGCACTCAATATTTATTTCCCAGATCAATACCAAGTTAAAGTTATACACGTCGATTCACTAGAAAAAGGCGCTATAAACGGTTATCTAAGTGACTTCACTGAGAACGAGAAAACAGATCAAGACTTTATTATTGCTAATTTTGATCAAGCCGTTTTTACTGGGGAATCGGAACCCGCGGGTCATATTTCTCCGATCGCTGCTTATGACAAAACTTCACAAAAAGTACTAGTTTTAGACGTTGATCGCGAGTGGTACACACCCTATTGGGTTTCTACCGAAACCTTTTTTAAGGGAATGAATACACAAGACAAGGGTGTTTCAAAAGCGCGAGGGTACATTGTTGTATCGCAAATCAAACGATGAATTTTTTAACATTGTTTCTTGCTGTCAGTGTTTTAAATTAAATTAAGTTACATTAACTCTCACTCCTGTTGACCTACTGCTCATAAGTAACACTTACTTTTGAGGCAATACGCAAGCGCAATCACTGAGACGATGTGAAAAACCGTCAGAGACGGACTTACATTTCTATGAAAGAACACTCACTACTACGCTGCCATCACTCTATTCAGTATTGTCCATTTAATCCGGTAGGGATTATCCAAAGTATCTCAAAATATCTCTACGGTCTTTTTTCTCTAAAAACTTGCTCCCAGACTTTAACTCTTCAGCTAGTTTCATTTTCTTACAATATTGGATTAATTGTATGCAGTCCGTGAGATCCGTGGGAGAAGCGCGATTGAGTTTCAATTCAAGGTAGAGATCCAAAGTAGGTCGGTAGATTGTGCAACTCTTGGACTTCTTCAGGCTGACTAAACGCTCAGAGAAATCTGGAATCTTCTTTAAGAAGAATCCCGCCGATGCATTGATCGACTCAACGGCAATTCCCAGCTTCTCTGCCAAGCCCATGAGTTCCAATGATGTTTTATTGGTCATCTCTCCTGCAGGTACAAAATCAATATCGACTGTCTGTCTATATTCGATCCCTAATGCGGGAATAAGAGTGCCACCTAGTAGCACCCACTCACCTTCAAGCTTTTTAATGACTAGGTTTAAAAACTGCTCTAGTAGTTTTGCATTCAGTGTCTTCATCTAGAGGTAGTCCTTCAGTCTCTCTAAAGCGATTCGCTTCAACTTGATATGTCGACCAGAAATCGAGAAAGCACATAGTTTTTTTAAAGCTGAAGATTCAACTAGTAGCTGCCTATAGAAATCAGGGTAGTACAACTCAAGAGCCAAGAGGGTACTTTCCAAGGCTTCTTTCTTCCTCTGGTCTTTTTCTTTAGCAAGGGTTTCACCTGCGGCAATGAGGCAACTCACTAGGGTTTGCTCAGTACAGAAAGCTCTCTCGACTGTCCCTTGCTCATAAAGTAGAGCTGTATGCCTAGCAAACCGATCCCAATTAAATTTTTCTTCCTTACATACTAACTTCATGTGGAGAGAATCTAAGATCATGACCAATGTCTTGATCGAAGGGTTCCCCTTCTCAGACTCTATGAGCTGGATCATTGGCACACTCACTCCTGAGAGGCTTGAGAGAGCACTCTGGCTCAATTTCATCGATTTTCTCTGCTCTCGAATTTGAGCTCCAAACATATAATATATTATGCCTAATATATTATATGTTGTCAAACCCTCTATTGGGTACCCATTACAGCACGTTTTACTGACAAACCCACAGCCTCTGTAATATTCGACATGTACTCGAAATTGAGCTGGTCGCTCACTTTGTCACAAGCACGGTGATAACAAGGGTTCGAATCTCCTCCGAAGAAGTTTTGGCTGATGACTACAGCAGGCACTTCAATATCCCAAAATGAAGCGTGATCGCTACGATCGGTACAGGCTTCCGTTCTCACGAGTGGAAGTTTAATATCTTTCACCGCTCTCACGATGGACTTGGTCAGCGATACTGAGTCATCACGGTCGCAGTCAATCACGTGAAACGCGCCGTCTTTGCGTTTATTGAAAGCAGTCATCTCTAGATTAAAAACGCCGATGACCTCTTCCTTATTTGTATCTAAGCTTTTTGCATATGCCCTAGAACCTACAAGTCCCATCTCTTCTTCATCAAACGCTACAAAACGTAACGAGTACTTAAGTTTTTCTTTCGCAAGTGCACCCATGATTGAGACTGCAGAGATCACACCTGATCCATCGTCATCTGCTCCAGCATTTCCAACGCTATCCATGTGCGCTGAAACGATGACTACTTGGTCTGGGTTATCGCCTTCTTTATCGGCGATTAAGTTTGTTCCTTTGCTTGAATAAGCCTGCTCTCTCACTTTGTATCCAAAACCTTCAAGAGTATCTCTCAGATACGCACGGGCTAACTTCTTCCCTGCCTGACTCTCACGCTCTTTAATGTACTCTTCTTTGCCATTGATTTTGACCGGGAGTGCACCAGAGAACTCTGAGAGTTTTGTTTTTAAAAACACAGAGTCATAAACTTTTAGAATTCTGCTCTTAGGCTGATGGCTATAGGTTCTTTTGCCTTTGGGTCTATACGACTCATAAGCATCTTCATCTGTTCTCCAGTCCGTAGGATACTTGGAGTGTTTCGGATGTGAATGAACTTGGTGTGTCCCAAAAATCAGAATTAAAACTGAAAGAATCGACTTCATAGTGCTATCTCCATTTCTAAAAAGAAACTCTTCTTCCTATGATCATCTGGATCATCGACCATCACAAGACTGAGTTTCTTTGCTTTCTTATTGTATGTACCCGTAACACCTTCGATCTTCAGATCACCATCGAACTGCTTCAGTTTCTTTGTTTTTCCATTCTTGTACAGAAACAATCCAGATCCCAAGATCTTCCCGTCATCATAGGTATTTTCGGTTTCTTCGATACAAGCTGAAAGCACAATACCTACTGATCCTAGATCCAATGCATCGGTAATACTGAATCCTTTTTCTAATTTGATTTTCTTAAATTTAACTGGCCACTTACCGATCTTTGAACCTGTGATTAGATCTCCTGCAGACACAGTGATTTCAAAAACGCCATTGAAGTTATTCTTCCCATTGCCCCTTTGGAATAAGCTCAACTTCTTCCCTACGAATGAAACTCCTTCGATGTTGAGTTCGGCTGCATGCATCTTCAGCTTAGGTTCTAGCTCAGTGAGGTCAATCATCTCTGGAGGTGTAACGATTTCTGAAGACTTATTGATCTTAAAATAAGCAGCGCGCACTCTATTCGGCTTAGAGAATGATGGCAGTAAGAGTAATCCCTGAAACCCTACTCCATCATGCTTAGGTAAAAAAGTCAGTGATTCAAAATCTGGTTTCTTCTTCTTCCTCGTGACCGGATCATCGGATAACTCTTCCCAGGGTACAGTATATGCATTGACTAGTTTGCCCGCTTTATCTACTTCATAAAGCACAGCATCCGTGTCTGAGATGAGCAAGTATTTTCCATTCATCTCCACCACACCGCTTGCGGCTGTAAAAGGTAATACTACTTTAGCATGTGCTAACTTCATCACCATGAACGCTCCCATGAGTAAGATCCATTTATTCATTTCAATCTTCTAAGAAACTCTTCACATAGCGGAAAAGAAACTTGCGCTTAGATTGATCCTTAAACTCGACCATCACCTTCTGCGTATCTCCACTTCCTTCGCTACTGACAATTTTTCCATAGCCGTAATCCGGGTGATCGAATCGCTTGCCAATAAACTTGGAGTCGCTCGATTCATAAGTAGGAACAACGCTGAGTTTAGGAGCCTGGTAACCTTGAGACGAATAAGATGATGTGTAAGAGGATGATTCCGTCTTCCTTGAACCAGCGAAATCTCTCATGATCCTGAAAGACTGTGGAATCTCTTCTAAGAACCGCGATGGATACTGATAACTAAACTGACCCCATTGCCTACGTATATTGGCGTGACTGAGATAGAGTCGTTCACGTGCACGAGTCATTCCCACATAACAAAGCCTGCGCTCTTCCTCGAGTTCTTCTGGATCCTTCTCTTGACCCTCACGAATCGATGGAAACAAGCCTTCTTCCATCCCCACTAAGAAGACGACAGGATATTCAAGGCCTTTTGATGAATGTAGACTCATGAGCTTCACTGTAGAAACCATCTTACCTTCATCATCAGTCACCGATGCGAGCGTGGTGCGCTCTAAGAACTGCACAAGCGCTTGTCCTGCTTCAAGCTTCTCTTCTTCACTGAACACTTCTTCTTCGAACTCAGCAACCAGCGTATCGAACTCTTCTAAGTTGTCGATACGAGCATCAGCTTCTTCGGTACCTTCGTCTTTGAGAGCTTTTACGTACTGAATGTCATCCAAAACTCGGTGATACATCTCAGATACCTTTATGGATGCTGATACATGGATCCAACCTAGAATCATCTGAGCAAAATCTGTGAGCTTCTTCGACGTCTTGGCAGGAAAGTGGGACGGATCTCCCATCACAGCTTCTAATCCCAACCAGAGGTTGCCATTGCCTAGTGCTTCGAGTTTATCGACAGTCGTCTTACCAATTCCACGAGCGGGGGTATTGATCACACGCTTCACACTCACGCTATCTAGTGGATTGATGATGAGCCTCAAATAACAGAGAATGTCTTTGATCTCTTTTCGGTCGTAGAATCTAAGACCACCTAAAACCTGATAAGGGATTTTATCTCGTCTGAGAAAATCTTCGAATTGTCGTGATTGAGCATGCGTGCGATAGAAGATCGCAAACTCATCCATCGAGCGATTCTCATCTCGAGCAAGTCGTGCGAGCTCTTTTACGACAACATCGGCTTCTTCTCTCTCATCTGCGACTTGCAGTTGAACAATCGGTGAGCCATCTTCATTGTCTGTCCAGAGTTTCTTATTCTTCCTCTGGGTATTGTGCCCAATGAGATCAGAAGCTGCACTGATGATGGTCTTAGTCGATCGATAATTCTGCTCGAGTTTCACGACTTGAGCATTAAAATAATCTTTTTCAAAATCCAAAATATTCTTAATATCCGCTCCACGCCACTTGTAGATGGACTGATCTTCGTCTCCTACGACACAGATATTCCCATGCCCTCCTTGAGAAGGATGCGCCAGGAGATTCAAAATCAAATACTGAACTCGGTTCGTGTCTTGATACTCATCGACATGGATGTATTTGAACCGCTTCTGATAACGAGCGCGGACTTCTGGATGATCGCGCAGGATTCGGTAAGTTGCACAGAGGATCTCTCCGAAGTCCATCGCGTTATTCCCGATCATGTCTTCCTTGTACTGACGATAGACATCCTTCAGTACTCGCTCGAATGGAGAGAATCCAGGCGCTTGCATATCCTCTGGCTCAACTGCATCGCACTTCGCTCGATCAATAGCATATTGGAAAGATTTAGCGGACATTACCTTGTCATCAATATTGAGCTTCTTCAGTACAGACTTAATCACACTGAGTTGATCCGAATCATCGTAGATCACATAAGGTTTAGTAAACGGTAGCAATCCTGCCTCACGTCTTAAAATTCTCCCACAGACTGCGTGAAAGGTTCCAATCTCAGGAATTCCATAAACCGGAGTCTGAGACTTCTCCATCGAGCGCTCTACCCGCTCGCGCATTTCACCTGCTGCTTTGTTTGTGAATGTGACTGCTAAAATCTCATGAGGCTTAGCAAGGCCCGATTCCATGAGATGAGCAATCCTGGAGGTGAGCATCTTAGTCTTGCCTGAGCCCGCACCAGCAAGAACGAGGAGCGGCCCCTCTGTTGTCAGAGCAGCCTGTTTCTGTGCTGGGTTTAATAAATCTAACATTTAATCCTGTTTTCGTTTGAGAAGGAATCGATTAGCCACTTCACGGTCATAAGCAATACGGACATTGTGAACGAAGAGCAGTCCTACAATTTTATCTCCCTCAGCAAGAACCGGAATGAGAGGAGTCTCTTCAAACCACTCAGACGCAATATCCAGATGATCATCGACTTGAATCGATTTAGGTCTAGAACCAGAGCGGAAAAGAAGATCTTTTGCATCGAGATTGAGCGACTGAGAAGTCTTGTCACTCATAGCGTACTCAACAATATCTGCAGTCAAAATCCCCATGTACTTATTGTTCTGCCCAATCACTGGAAGGAACGGATACTTAGATTTCTCCATACGATGATGAAGCTCAGTGAGCGATTCGTTATGAGTGACAACATCGAAGTCAGTGACCATTGCCGATGAAACTTTTAGACTCTTCAAGATAGATCTCTGCCTACCTGAAAGAAGCTCTACACCGAGAAACTGTAATTCTTCATCGACCAATCCTCGCCCTCTGAATCGCACTACGACTTCGCGTGAAACCCACGCAGCAATGAAGCAAGGAAGAAGCACTGTCCAGTTGCCTGATAATTCATAAGCGAGAAAAGCAGCAGTCAGAGGTGTATTGAAAATCCCAGAGAGAAGAGCAGAACCACCTAAGAGTGCTGGCAAACTATATGCTCCAAAAAATATTGTCCCTAGTGCCGCAGCAAATCCTGCACCAGAAACGAAGATCGGAGTGAATACACCCACTGTACCGAAGAAGTTCACTCCAACGAGTGCAGAGAGGATTTGAGTAAGTCCGGTAAGCGCCATTTCTGTGGGTGAGTCTTTGAGATTAAGTAGCCCCTCGAGAAGTGCATTAGGCAGTCCAAAACCTTCTGGGTAAGCTACGAGTATCGCAAAAAGTATGAGGCAACCAACTGAAGCAGGTAAAAACCAGAGCTTATGTCTGTAATGGTTCCAGCCTTCACGGCCACTATTCGTAAGAACTAAGAAGTATACGGACAGAAACCCAAAAAGAAGACCGATAGATAGAGTGAAGAAAATGAGTCTTAAACTCTGCTCAAGAGTAACTCCAAACTCTAAAAAAAGAGTCGTAGGCGTGAGCGCTTCAGTAAAACCTAGAGTAACGAAAAGCTGAGTCGTCGCTACGGCTGCTGCCGCACTGAACGCTACAGAGAGTGTGCGTCCGCCAAGATTAAGCTCAAGAGGCAGAATGATCGCAGCAAACGGAGATCCAAACATACAAGCAATTCCAGCTGCTAGTGCTGAGGCCGCGTCCGTTCTGCGTTGCTGTTCAAACCACTGAGCTGAGTTCGTTCTCGACTTAAGAGCGAAGGCATAAGCAAACGAAGTCGCCGCTCCCTCTACTCCTACTCGTCCTCCAAACATTGAAAGCAAAACAGATTCCATCCCTCTCCAGAAACTATGTTCTGAGAAAGTTTTCTCAGGCGGAAGATGCACGTGTGCGAGAATCTCTGAAGTCCCAGTGACGAGTCCCGCCCGCTTAGGTTGCCATTTGAAACGTTTAGCAATCTGCTCGAAGAGAGCCAAGAATACTGCAAGAGCCAAGATCACAATCGGAAATGCAATCCAATTCAATCCACTCTTAAACCAAAACCCACGGATGAGTGCCGAGATCAATCCCGCAACTACACCAATGAGCATTGCGCGCGTATTGGGCATCATTCGACAGTCACGCTCTTAGCCAAGTTGCGTGGCTGATCGACGTCAGTGCCTTTTAGTTTTGCCATGTAATAACTGAAAAGCTGCACAGCAGGCACAAGCAAGAACGGATAGAGTGACTCATCGAAGTCCTTATCTGCACTCTTTACAGGGATTGGAATCCAAACATCGCAATCCTTCTTCACTTTCTCATCGCCCGCATTACCAATACCGATGATCTTGGATCCTCGAGCTTTGAGTTCTTGGAGATTAGAGACTGTCTTCTCATAGAGAGAATCCTGAGGAACGAGGACGATCGTCACCATTTCCTTATCGATCATCGCAATCGGTCCATGTTTCAACTCTCCAGCTGCATAACCTTCTGAGTGCACGTAGGCGACTTCTTTGAGTTTCAATGCACCCTCAAGAGCGATCGGGAAAGAATATCCACGACCGATGAAGAAGAAACCTTTAGCGTTTTGGAATTTTTTAGCGGCTTCTTCACAAGCTCGCACCATCACGCCATCTGGCTTCAACATACTCTCAAGAAGATGAGGAAGCTTGATCAGTTGATCGAAGATGACTTGGACTTGGCTTGCGATATCCTTAGATCTTCGTAATCCCAAATGTCCTGCCCAGAGGAAGAACACGAGCGCTTGAGCCAGGAATGACTTCGTCGCAGCGACACTGAACTCAGGTCCTGCTGAAGTGAAGAATCCGTAATTCGACTCACGAGAAATGGTACTTCCTCGAACGTTAGTGATAGAGACCGTAGGCACTCCGCGCTTACGCATCTCTTTTATGATGGCAAGAGTATCCGCGGTCTCTCCCGATTGAGAAGTTCCGATGAGTACAGCTCCCGCTCTCAACACAGGATCGCGATACCTGAGTTCGCTAGAGTACTCGATATTCGCAGGTACTCCGCCCCAGCGCTCCAACCAATATTTACCGAGTAAGCTTGCATGCCATGATGTTCCACATGCAGCGAGAATGAATTCCTTCGCTGATCTCAGGACTTCTACTCCGGGTTGCTCTGCGAGTGGAAACGGATCTGTGCGAGCGCGATCGAGGAGACTGTTCAGAGTATCGACCATCGTCATGGGTTGTTCCATGATTTCTTTAAGCATGTAGTGCTCGAAGCCTTGCTTGTCCATTTTGTCAGCTGACCAATTCAGAGTCACTGCTTTTCTGCCCGCATCCTTAGTAGAAGCAAGCGTGCTGATATGAATGCCGCTCTCATCACCGACGAGAACATCTCCATCCTCTAAGAAAATCATTTCCTTAGTGTACTCAAGTAGCGCTTGAGCATCAGATGCTAAGAACGCTCCACCTTGTGGATCCACTGCTGCGACAAGCGGGGTGCCGTTACGAACTGCGACGAACTTCCCTGGCTCTTGCTCCGACATCACGACGACACTGCAGAATCCATGAAGGAGCTTGAAGCTCTCGCGTACAGATTCCACGAGTTTCTTGCCTGATTTCATTTTATCTAAAACCAAGAATCCAAACAGCTCGCTATCGGTTTCTGATGCGGGCTCGTAACCTTTTTTCTTCAGGTCTGCTTTGATTTCCAAATAGTTTTCGATGATCCCGTTATGAACGAGAACGACGTGACCTGTGCGGTGAGGATGAGCATTCTGAGTGGTGGGTTTGCCGTGAGTAGCCCAACGGGTGTGACCGATCCCAAGCTGAAGACCCTTGGGTGCAATTCCTGCGAGTAGCTTCTCTACATTGACGAGTTTACCTTCGCTCTTCTCTACTTTGAGCTTGTCGCTATCGAAGTAAGCCACTCCGGCGGAATCATATCCTCGGTATTCGAGGCGCTTAAGTCCCTTAACAAGAATATCAAGAACGGGTCTGCGACCCACATATCCAACCACTCCACACATAGGCTTATGAACCTTTCTTAAATTTTTTGGCGTAATCCAGTTTGTTTTCCTGACGAGTACGAGCAATTGCGAGTGAACCTGCAGGTACATCCTTAGTCAGGGTTGAGCCGGAAGCGACATAAGCCCCCAGACCTACTTTGAGAGGAGCTATGACCTGGCAATCACTTCCCATAAAAACTTCATCTTCGATGATGGTTTGATGTTTCGACTTACCATCGTAATTACAAGTGACGAATCCACATCCAATATTCACAAGTGAACCTACTATGGCATCACCAATGTAAGAGAGATGTGAAATCGCAGTCTTCTCTCCGATACGTGCCTTCTTGAGCTCAACGAAGTTTCCAATCTTAGCACCTTTACCCACATGCGACTCAGGTCTAATGTGGGCATAAGGACCCAAACTCGCATCTGAGTCCACGCGAGAATCTGCGATGATGGTTCCTGCCTTGAGATGCACGCGGGATCCAATCACCGTTTTTCCACGGAGGATGACGTTGGGTTCAATCTTCGTTCCAGATGCAATCTCCACATCAATATCAATCCAGACTTCGCCTGGATCTATGAAGAACACACCATTCATTGCATGTCCGCGGTTAATCCTCCCAGCCATCACTTGATTCGCTAGCGAGAGCTCCCAAGGATTGTTCACGCCAGAGAGATCTCGGGACTCGCTGTAGATGACGCCTTCGACTGGTTTCTGCTTCTTCACTGCAATACCCAGTACATCGGGTAAGTAAAATTCGCTTTGCGAATTTCTATTATTAATCAGATTGATGTTTGCACGGAGGAAAGCGGAATCAAAAAGATACACGCCTGTGTTCACTTCACGGATTTTCTGTTGCGCTGGGCTTGCATCCTTCTGCTCTACTACAGCCTTCACGGACTTGCCTTTGCGGATCACACGTCCATAGCCAGTAGGATTATCGAGATGAGTCGTGAGCATTCTGACCACTGTCTTGCCTAACTTCTCTCCTGCAATCGCTTGGATCGCCTCACTCGTGATGAGTGGCGTGTCTCCAGAGAGTACGAGTACTGGAGCTTTCCCAATTTTCCCACCCCATGGAGAATTCAAAGCCTGTTGAACTGCATGTCCTGTTCCAAGTTGTTGCTCCTGCACTGCGAATGAAACATCAAGACCCTTGAAACACTTCTTCACTTCTTCGCGTCCATGTCCGATGACCACACAGATGCTCGCACTAGGATCAGCTTTCTTCAGTTGATGGTACACATGAAGCACCATCGGGCGACCCATAACTTCGTGGCAAACTTTCGGCAAGTCTGAATGCATTCTCTTGCCCTGACCTGCAGCTAAGATGATGGCATTAAAACTCACGAACGTGCTCCACTAGGATTCATTTTTTTCATTTTGATTTTCACGAGCATTGTCATTGCTCCTAGTACGAAGACCGCAGCCACGAACCAGAGGAGCTTCGCTTTAATCACGTGAGACATCTGAGCCGGCGATTGAAGTAGCTCAGGATTCTGTCCAATGACCGCTTCACCAAACCACGAGAGGATGAAACACCAGAACCCGGCTCCTGTGATGGTGACTACACTGAACGAAGTGAAGTTCATCTTGAATATCCCAGCAGGGATCGAGATCAAGTGACGGATGACTGGCAAGAGACGCGCGATGAAGACTCCGGTGACACCGAAGTCTCTGATCCAACCTTCTGCACTGTTGATCTGTGAAGGCTTGAGCAAAAAATATTTTCCATATCGATTAATGAATGGACGGCCGACCCATTGAGCAACCCAATAGGTAATCGCTGATCCCATGTATGAACCAAATGTACCTGCAGCGACGACTCCCCAGAAATTCATTTTGCCTTGAGCAGCCCAGAACGCAGCAGGTGGCATGACGATTTCACTCGGAACGGGAAAAATCGAACTTTCCATAGCCATCAGGACGATAACTCCGCCGTAACCCCAATGCTCAACCCACCCAAACCAAGTCGTAATCCACGCATGTAACATAGGCTAAAAAATGTAGCACAAATGAAAACTGAACATCATTCTTATAAAGCCTTATAAAAAATAATTGACGTTTTTAGGATTGTAGCTAGACTGACATGCAGCTCTAGACAACTGTGTTAGAATTTTTACAGGAAGTAAGTAGTTGGCTTTACAGGAAAACGAAGTCAAATGACCACGGGGGGTGGGAAACCATGGACGCACGATCGATAACGAAGTTCAAGAAAATGCTGGAGAGCGAAAAAGCTCGACTAGCTGCAAGTATTCAAACCGCTGTAAAAGCAGACCTAGTCATTCCGCAAGAAGAGCTTGCTGATGAAACTGATCTCGCTGCAAGCGAACTCACACAAAGCTTACTGTTCCGATTACGCGACAGAGAACGTCAATTACTTAGTAAAATTGACTATGCTCTTTCACGCATCGATTCCGGTAGTTTTGGAATGTGCGATGACTGCGAAGAGCCAATCGAGCGCAAACGCCTCGAAGCACGTCCGGTTTCGACTCTTTGCATTGCATGCAAAGAACGTGAAGAACGCGCAGAAAAAATTTACGCATAATATGCGTTCTGAGGTTAGGATGACCTCATGACTAAATCAAGGAAGCTACTCATAGCGGCTGCTCTGACATTTGTTGGTGCGGCCGTTTCTGTTTATCAAACCAATCATTACTACCAACTCCGCTCAGGAATGGGTGGCCTCAAATCCTTCTGCCAAGTAGGTTCCTTCGATTGTGTCGCCATCGAAACCTCCCGCTACGCAGAACTCATCGCAGGCATTCCACTCTCTGGACTCGCAGCTGGATGGTTATTCGCTCAATTCGCTCTCTTACTGATGGCTCTCGTTTCCAACTCAAGAGCCGCTGCTCGGTTTGCTTTTTTCCAGAGCATTGTGTCTCTAGGAGCATCCGCTGTTTATCTGGGGATCATGGCTGTAGTCATTAAGTCCTGGTGTATTCTTTGCCTCTCGCTTGATCTGATCAACGCAGTGAACTTCGCTATTCTATTCTCAGCACAGAAACAAAACGGAATCCCTGTTTCTAACGACACTCCACTATGGAAACATGCCGTAGGAGCTGGCCTGGGGTCACTTGCCATCATGTGGTTCCTCTCCAGGTCCATGAACCCGCTCGTGGATGTCACACCCACTCAGATGAACGAGTACATCGACAGCATCATGCTCACTAAACCTGTGGCTGTCAGCTATACGAAGGACGAAGTCATCTCTGGACCTGAGAATGCTCCGATCACGATTATTAAGTTCAGTGACTTCGAATGTCCAGCTTGCAAAATGGGTGCACAAGCAGTGCATCCGATATTAAGCGAGTACCATGACAAAATTAAATTCGTGTTCAAGAACCATCCTCTTGATCAAGCTTGTAATCGCAAAATCACTCGCCCCTTGCACCAGCGTGCGTGTGAACTCGCTCGCATTGGACTCTGCGCTCAGTCGCGTGGACTGATGGAGAAGGTCTACGAAACATTCTTTGATAATCAGAAGCTCGTCTCTAAAGTGGGGACGGATATTTTTGCAGTCTTGACCTCTCACGGTGTGAACGATTCTTCACTCAAAGCTTGTGCAGCATCTGCAGAAACTGCCGGTCGCCTGAACAAACAAATCGAAGAGGGTATTGCTCTAGGCATTGGATCAACACCTACGTTCTATGTGAATGGAATCTTGATTACAGGCGGACTTCCAGCACCTGCATGGAAAATTCTCGTCGAGAGACTTCTTAAGAAGTAGTGCTGAGGCAAATTTCTAAATATGGCTGAACCCACACTGATCGATTCTCACTGCCACTTAAACTATGAGTACACACCTAAGTCGACTGACGATCTTGTGCGTGAAGCGACTGAGTCTGGCGTCTCTCACATGGTCACGATCGGTACTGAGATCGCAACCCTACAGGCAACGAGTGAGATCGCAGAGAAGTACGCCAATGTTTACTTCACTGCTGGCGTGCACCCTCACGAATCTGAAACCATGAAGGACGAAGACATCGCTGTGCTCGAGAAGTTCGCTCGTCACAAGAAGTGCAGAGCGATCGGCGAGATCGGCCTCGACTATTATTACAAGCACTCTGCTCGTGAACCTCAGATCAAACGACTCCGCGACCAGCTCGATCTTGCACTCAAAGTAGGACAACCCATCGTGGTTCACTCACGTGAAGCAGAGGAAGACTTACTGCCTGAGCTCACGATGTACGCCAAGTCCTTTCCGCAGGGAGAAAAAAACAAAGACGGAACTCCACGGCCCATTGGTGCTATTCACTGCTTCACAGGAACTCGTGCCTTCGGCGAAGCGTGCATGAACTTAGGTTTCCTCATTTCATTTTCTGGAATACTCACCTTTAAGAGTGCGACGGACCTCCAGGAGTGCGCACGTGCATTTCCTCTGGAGAAACTCATGGTCGAGACCGACTCTCCGTATCTGGCTCCCATCCCTATGCGCGGGAAGAAGTGCGAGCCTGCGATGGTGAGGTACACGGCTGTGAAACTCGCAGAGCTTAAGGGGGTCACTCTCGATGAAGTGGCTCGCGTGACCAGTGCTAATGCCAAGGCGATGTTTAGGATTTAGACGCTTATCAATTCCATAGACGCATAAACGGATTTAAAACCTAAGGTCTCCAACCATTTCTTTGAACCGCTGCTTGATTATTTCTGATACCGGTAAGTGCGATAGGTTTCTAATTTGTCTAGTAGAGACCTGAAATAGTTTCGCAGCTATTTCTTCCTTTAATTCTAATGTCTGGATTACAAGAGGAACGGCTTTCGCTTTGAGAGGATGCCTCGGTTCCGCCAACTCTACTAAAGAACATCGATAATAAGTTTGTAGC
This sequence comes from Lysobacteraceae bacterium, assembly GCA_023657465.1. Classification (GTDB taxonomy): domain Bacteria; phylum Bdellovibrionota; class UBA1018; order UBA1018; family JAGTJX01; genus JAGTJX01. The sequence goes on along the minus strand of JAGTJX010000004.1, from coordinate 158,936 downwards.
ACAGACTTTAACCTATCTAGGCTTAGCGCTAAAACTTCTGGAGCTTTTGGCAATAGCGTTCCAGCAACATCCACCGAAGGGTCAGCGCTCACGTAATGATGAAACTTCTCCCTGGTCTTTAAAAAACCCATAGCATGAATCGCATCAGCCGAAACAATAGGTTGAGATACATAACCCAGCCAATCTCTATGTGTAGACCATCGCCATAAGAGAGGATCACGAGTCAAACCCGCCCTTGCGGGATTCAAATGTACATAGCGAATGCTCCTCCGTAGTTTCACAACATCTGCAATGGTCTCGGATTTGGTGATTCCGTCCCAATTTCGGACTCCAAAACCAAATTTCCGATTGATTCTTTGACGAAGCGATAACAATAGATCCTGCGCATCAATCGACTTCGAAATGAGATGAGTGTGATTCGGCATCAAGATAAGTGATGCTATGTCGCCTCTCGGTTCTGATAGAAACCTCCAGCTCTCCTCAGCGATGAGAGGGTCACTGAACAAAGACAAACCATGAGACGTTCGGAGCACATTGTGATTCCACATATGGAACTCCACTCAGCAATTTGAGTGCCAACACCGCCGCGAATCACTGCGAGGATGGCTACTTCCTATTTTTGGAAATAAAGCAGGGGTAACTGAATCGAGAACAATCTATATTTCCGGTTTTTGGAAACAACACCTCACGCACTCAATTGAGACTCTCGCTATCAACTCAGACCCGTGTAGAATGAACTCATGTCCTCTAAAAAACCCCCCATCCCCTGGTGTGAGATCAAGACCATCGATCAATTGATCGGCGTCACAGTCGCACTCGCAGGTGGAGCAGGGCTCTCACCCTACGCTCCAGGTACGGCGGGTTCAGTTGTCGGTCTTGCAATGGTCTGGCTCCTTCAAGTTTCACAAACCTCGACCGCATTCCAGATCATCAACATTCTCATCCTCACCATCATCGGCTCCTGGGCTGCACAACAAGTGGTGAACTTGACCCACACGTCTGACCACCAGTCCATCGTCATCGACGAAGTCATCGGCATGGCAATCGGCGCACTTACCTGTCAAGGCAATCTCACTTCACTCACGATCGCATTTTTTCTCTTCAGGTTTTTCGACATTCTTAAGCTTCCGCCAGTCCGGAAAATCGACCAATGGTCCAAAACTACGACGAACGAATGGAAGTATGTGCGAGGCTTCGGAGTGATCGCAGATGATATTATTGCGGGACTCCAAACGCTCACTGTCATGTATTTTATTCAGTCATACTTTCATTTAAATTAATCCTACGCGATCCCACCCTCAACTCACCAAAAAACACCCCGCATTATGTCAGACATTTTTGTTGCGCGCACCCCACGTGGTGGTACCGTAAATTCGCCGCACAGATTTTGCAGAGCAAGGATGACAAGCACTTCATGGTGGAGTGCTTATACAAAACGAAGGAAGAAAAAATGGATCTTAAACAAGATACTAACAAAGCATTAGAAGGCAGTAAAAACAAAGCAATCGAACTTGCAATGCAAGCGATTGAGAAGCAATTCGGCAAAGGTTCGATCATGCGCTTAGGTGAGAACGAAACTCTCGTTCCAGCTGATCTCGCTGTGGTTTCCACAGGATCATTGAGCCTCGATCTTGCTCTAGGAATCGGCGGACTCCCACGCGGAAGAATCATCGAAATTTACGGACCTGAATCTTCAGGTAAAACCACTCTCGCGCTTCACGCGATTGCAGAAATTCAAAAACAAGGCGGAACAGCAGCATTCGTTGATGCTGAGCACGCTCTTGATGTCGGTTATGCACGCAAATTAGGCGTGAAGACAGACGACCTCCTCATCTCTCAGCCAGATGCAGGTGAACAAGCTCTTGAAATCGCAGACATGCTCGTGCGCTCTGGCGGAGTAGACCTCTTAGTCGTCGACTCAGTGGCAGCTCTCGTTCCACGCGCAGAACTCGAAGGCGACATGGGTGACTCACACATGGGTCTCCAAGCTCGTCTCATGAGTCAGGCGCTTCGTAAACTCACTGGATCGATCAATCGCTCGAAGACTCTCGTGATCTTCATCAACCAGCTCCGTATGAAAATCGGCGTGATGTTCGGTAACCCTGAGACCACTACGGGTGGTAACGCTCTCAAATTCTACGCATCTGTTCGTTTGGACATTCGTAGAATCGGCGCTCTGAAAGATGGCGAAAACGTCATCGGTAACCGCACACGCGTGAAAGTCGTGAAAAACAAAATGGCTCCACCTTTCAAAGAAGTCGAATTCGACATCCTCTATGGTGAAGGAATCTCCAAAGAAGGTGATCTTCTTGATGCAGGTGCAAACTTCGACATCATCGAGAAATCCGGAACTTGGTACACCTATAAAGACGAGCGTCTCGGCCAAGGTCGTGACAACTCTATCAAATGGCTGAAAGAGCACAAAGACGCTCAAACTGAGATCCGCACTGCTGTTCTAGCAAAATCTGGCGTAGGAAAAATTGAGCACCAGACTGCAGAGCAGTCTGGTGCGAAGCTCCCTGTGTCCGGTGCATTTTCTGCAGGTCCTGCAGTTTCAGCAACGGGCGCTCCAGTTGTTGCTAAGTCTGCAACCGCTGCTGCTAACGTCAAAGCCGCACCTCAGCTAAACGGCAAACGATAATCGTTAGAAAATATTAGAAAACTAAACCGGTTTGGGTATTGACCCAAGCCGGTTTTTTTATGAAAACGTTATAAAGGACGCATAATTCAATGGGTTTTGGAAAAATCAAACGATTCATTATCGGTGCACCGATTGCCACACAAAAAGCTCACCAAGAACTGATTCCAAAGTGGAAAGCTCTTGCAGTTCTCTCATCAGATGCTCTTTCCTCTGTAGCTTACGCCACTGAAGAAATTCTCATTCCGCTTGCAGCAGTGGCAACAGCTGCGATGATTTGGTCTATTCCGATTTCACTCGCGATTATTGCACTTCTACTGATTCTTACGATTTCTTACCACCAAACGATCAAAGCTTATCCAAACGGTGGAGGTGCCTACATCGTAGCTAAGGAAAACTTAGGAGAAACAGCTGGGCTTGTTGCAGGTGGCGCCCTTCTCATTGACTACGTACTGACTGTCGCCGTGTCAGTTTCAGCAGGTGTTGAAAACATTGTTTCAGCTTTTCCAGCTTTAGGTCAGTGGAGAATTGTAATCGACTCTGCTCTGATCCTCGTCATCATGCTAACTAACTTAAGAGGAGTGCGCGAGTCTTCTGGAATTTTTGCATATCCCACATACTTTTTTATTTTTTCAATGTTTACCATGCTCAGTGTTGGTTTTTATAAAGTTTTCACAGAACAAGTCGCAAACATCGTCCCGGTTACTCACCAAATCTATCCTGAAATTGGGCTCTTTTTGATCTTAAGAGCCTTTGCTTCGGGCTGTGCTGCTCTTACGGGAGTAGAGGCAATTTCAAACGGAATCCCGCTCTTTCGCTCCCCCGCACAAAGGAACGCAAGAATCACACTTTCTTGGATGTCAGTGATATTAGGAACCGTCTTCATTGGAATGACTGTTTTAGCTCACTGGTTTAATATCGTTCCGGGCAACGGAGAAACTGTCATTTCGAGCTTAGCTCGATCTGTTTTTGGCGATAACTACTTATACTACGTACTTCAGATTTCAGTGGCTCTGATTCTGATGCTAGCTGCTAATACTTCTTACGCTGACTTCCCTAGATTGAGCTCACTACTTGCTAGAGATCGCTATCTCCCTAGACAACTTGCAAGCCAAGGCGATCGTCTTGTGTTTTCTAACGGAGTATTGGGCTTAAGCTTTTGCTCGATCATGCTGATTTACTTCGTTGGAGGAGACACCCACCATCTGATTCCTCTGTATGCAGTCGGAGTTTTCTTGAGCTTCACTCTCTCCCAATCTGGAATGGTGGTACATCACTTGAGACATAAAGAACTCCACTGGAGAAAAGGAATTGCTATCAATGCTCTTGGTGCTGTAACGACTGGAATCGTCCTCGTCGTTATTGCATCTACGAAGTTCCTGCATGGCGCATGGATGGTCGTCATTGCAATTCCTGTACTCGTCTACATGTTTAAGAAGATCAACACACACTACCTAGCCACGGGTAAGCAGCTCAGCATGGGAGATCAGAAGCCTCCGTTCAAACTTGCACCCATGAAGCATACTGTGCTCATTCCGATCTCAGGAGTGCATCGTGGAATCATCGATGCGCTGAGATATGCCGTCACCATGTCTAAAGATGTGATGGGAGTTTATGTTGAGCTAGAACCCGGACAAGGTGAGAGATTCCGCACTGAGTGGAATAAATGGGCACCGCAAGTTCCGATCGTCGTACTTCCTTCGCCTTTCCGATCACTCAGTGGTCCACTGTTCAAATTCGTTGATGAAACAATTGATTCAGGAGAAGTAGAGTACATTACTGTTCTCATCCCAGAGTTCGTCACAACTAAGTGGTGGCACAGAGCGCTTCACAATCAGACTGCGTTTCTCATTCGCGCAGGTTTAGCGTTTAAGCCAAACGTCGCAGTCATTAGCGTGCGATATCATTTAGATGATAAGAATTCTTGAACATCGATCGCTCTCCAGAGCTGTGGAGCCCAAGGAGACTGAGTGCGTCTGCACTCTGCAGGGACAGTGAATAATAGATCCTTCGGTTCATATGGAGTTAAAACTACATACTGACCCGTAGTGATCGACTTCGTGAGTTTCATCTCAGGACGGAAGAGACCACGCCACGAAGAGGGTATCTCGCTTGAAGATTGCTCGATTAAACCTGGATCGTACTGAACGACAGGAGTGCGACTCTTGAGAAACTTAGAAATCTGGTTACGTGTGATTGAAGGTTTCAACACTTTCATCATCGCCACTACTCCTGAAAAAATAGCAGCAGAAACAGAACTACCTCTCACTGGGATTTCAGACCCTAAAATCTTCGCTCCAAAAATAGGTAACACGAGATCAGGCTTATTCGGTGGGATAGAAGCCATGCTCCTTGAACTTAAGAGTGAGTCTTCACCAATGGTGAGAACAGCTGGATGATCTGCGGGCGGGAAAATTTCACGATCAGGGGTTGCAGAAGCAAACATCAAAGCTTCAGGAGCAGATTCAATTAAAATTCTCACACGAGAGCGAAGATTGAAGTTATTCGAGATTTTTTTTATTTTGATTCTGTACTCACCTGGAACTACTTCTTTCATGACTAACTTCTCGCGAGCATATCCACTCACACCTTTAGTACCACGAGCAACGATCGCACCGTTTTGCCTCAATACGGATTCACCAACAACTTCATCTGAGTGATTCACTACTTGAAAGTCTAAATCCTGATCCGTTGCCTCTTGCTCATTATCTGAGAAGTCATTCCAACTCAGAGTAATCGTGATGGGTTGATCGCCCTTCTGAACGAAGAACGTAGGTTCTTCATGAAGTGCGTGCGAGAGAACTTGGTCATAAACTCTTGAACCGAAGTTACCAGCAGCGTTGATCCAGACGATGCCAGCAGATGTCGCGCGGGTAACAAGCGCATTGATGAGTCCTTTACCGTTGAAGTTTCCACCGAAGCTCCAGACCTGAGAATAGAGAACGATATCGATTTTGTTTTCGATCACGTAAGTAATTGCGTTTTTAAAATTTGAGAAACCATTCGTATTGATGAGAGTCATCTCAACTTGCGCGTACTTACCCATCGTGCTCCAGAGGATTTCTGCCATCGCAAGACCATGTCCAGTGTCTGCTTGAGCATTCACGGCACCCTCAACGAGCACTGTGCTTGAAGGGAGCGAGGCCATACCTGGCTTGAACCCTGAGAATCCATTATCTAGGACTGCGACTTTGATCGATTGAGTCTTACATGTGATCGCTTGGTGCCAGCCCTGAAGTTGGAATGTCTCGGTGAGCTTGTCTCCGTTTACGAGATCTGCATGAGTCGGTGTAATGGCGCTTAAAAATCCTAGTAATATTCCCAATACTTTCGGTTTCGACATGCTGCGTTTTTATATTGCTTTTATGTAAAAAAGTCAAAGCTTGAAACCTCTGAAACTAGGCTTTAAACTCTACAGTATGAAACCCTTTTTCTTTTCAAGTCTCATCCTACTCCTCGTCGCTACCCAGCCTGCACTGGCAGTTAATCGTGTGAGCTCGGTCTCTCTTCCTAACCCCATACCAAAAGGCTTTAAAGGACCTATCGAAAGAAAAGGAGCTGTAGTTCCAGCGCGAAAAAAAATAACCTCAGATATTGGAAAAGTGACCATCACTAACACTAAGTTCGATGTCACCTTAGTCGCTCCTTATGAAGCTGAGTTTACAGTCGATGAATCACTCATACTTCATTATGGAAAGGCACTCATTAAGTCCAAAGGACTAGGTGCGAATCAGTCAAAACCTATCGCAAGCATGCCTATCGTTAAGGTGGACGTTATAGGTAGTGAGTTTATGCTCTCTTACTCTAACGCTTTAAGCGAAGCTGAAGTGATCGTCTTCGAAAGAAACATTCAACTTATTAAAAACGGAAAAAAGCAGGCAATCAATCAAGGTTTTTGGATTGGAGAAGGTGGAAGATTTGGTCTTCAATTAGTAAAACCTATTCTACTTCCTGATGAGTCTTTAGACTATTTCAAATCAATGTTTAGAATGTAACGCCTGATTTATGTTGAGAGTACGTCCTGAGACTGTCTTCCCTAAGAGTGAGTTATTCTCGTCTCCACTTGCAATGACTCGTTCTGCCGCTTGAAACACGTTCAATCCAGGAGACTCTGAAAGCGTGAGTGCGATCGCGCCTGTCACCTGAGCTGAAGCAATCGAAGAATCGGACTTCTCGCAGTACTGAGTCTTCCCGTTATGAGACAGATAATTACATGCACTCTGTGCAAGCCCTGGTGCCGCAAGATGTGTGGACTTCGATCCATAGCGAGAGGTCTCAGCCAAAACACTCTTCTCATCAAGAGCTGTCACTGTCAGTAAAGCAGGAGATTTTAAAGATCCAGGATAAAACTTCTCTTTGTCGTTATCTCTCTCAACAGTCTTGTTTCGTCTCAACTTCACGTCCCCTGCACTCGTTACTACGAGAATCTTACTTGGATAAATATACTGATCTAAAACCTTTTGAAGAGATTTTTCAATCTGAGGGCAGTTTTTCTCACAAGAAGCATTGAGATAAATAATATCTGGTCTAGACGCTACTGCTGAAACGAGTGAGCTCAAGATCATACTCTCGCTCACAATTCCGAATGAATTAACGATTTTGTAGGGAACAAGCTCTACTCGATCACGAGCGATACCACTCATCGCGCCACCTAAGATTCCTGCTACAAACGTTCCGTGTCCAAGCTCATCATGCGGAGGAAGGTCGAGCTGAATGAAGTTCTTGCCTATGATTGATCCATCTTCATTCCGAGCGATCGCATGCCTCAGATCTGGAGTATTCAAGTTGATTCCAGAGTCGAGAACCGCAATTCGCACTTTTTTGCCAGTAAAAGGTTGCAGCCTCTCAGGCACCTGAATTTTCTTCAAGTAGGGAAACTGGTCACTGGGCATCCATTCGATGATGGCTTCAGCAGGTAGAACTTCTTCTGTATTGAGAACTGCAAATTGAAACCCTACGTACCCACATATCCCTTGTTTGCTCTTCGCTCCAAGCACTACAGTATAAACTCCGTATTTCACGGGTTTAAATGAAATACTTAAGCTGTTCGAAGTCCACTTCTCAGTCGATGGTGAAGCAGAGTTGATGATTGACCACTGCTGGTAAATCCCTCTTAAAGGTTCAGCACTGAACTGAATTTCAATGACATCGTCTGGGCGATAGACTGACTGCCCTCTCACAATCTGAGGATGTGAAGGAGAAGTAATCAGCGGTAATGGAATGAAATCATGAAATCCGGGAGATCTACAACCTTCGATTGCAAGCCTAGGATCTTGATTACCTTCTACAGATATTGATACAATAGTTGCAAGTAATAAGACTTGTGCTCTTAAACCAAGAAGCACTTACCACCAGCGGTAGTAGCAGTAATTGTAGTAATTATAATTCCATGAATACACTGGGAAGTAGTTATAATTCCAGCCGTAGTAATTATAGTTATAATAGTAGTTATTGTAGTTCCAATACCACCACCAAGAATCAGTTGATGAATCGTCATCGAGCTCAGAACCTTCTTTAACGGTGATTGCTTCATTTTTTGAAATGAGTTCTTCTGCTACAGCTTGAACTGCTGTTTCGCTTGGATTTGATTCTTCAAGAGTTGCGTTGACCACGATGCGCTCGCCTGTTTTTTCGTTCACACGAACCAAGATACCTTCTGGTGGATGCTGCTGAGTAGACTGAGCAGAAACCGAATAAGCACTTAAAAGCATTAATCCCAAGAATAAGTTTTTCATAACGAATGTCCTCCCATTAGAACCATTGATAGGTTCTTAGTATTTAAGATTTAGATAAAAAGCAAGTCTACCGATAAAGAAAAGATGACTATTTTCACTCGTACACTTGTACTTGCCTTAGTAGTAATGCAGTGCAACGTATTGAATTCATTCGCACAAGAAGGTGACATCAAATACGAGAAAGATCCCTGGGACTGCGTCTCGAAGATCTTGAAGTATGTAGAATACGTTAAAATTCCGACTAAAATAGTCGGAGATATATGGGCAACTCTCACTGCTCCGAAGTCAGCAAAGGAGTTCAGCCTCAATGAATTCGATAAAGCTAAGGCCTTCTATCTTGAAGGTAGTGAAACCGCACTCAAGACCACACCTAAGACCTTCGAAGAAAAACTCGCTTTCATCGAGACCTATTCAGAGAAGGGAATAGTCCTTCCTCTCAAACTAGGCGAAATCTTAGATGCGGGTCAGCCTGTCGCGCGCAAACGAGTCGCCAAACTCATCGATGCAGTCGATATCGATTCCGGCCTCACGGAAGACAAAATTTTCAAATTCTTGGTCGCTCTTTACGAGATCAAGTACCGAGCTCCATCCGCATACTGGGGAGACAAGGCGATTTCCGTCGCTCTTGAGAAGCGCGTACAGGTCGAGCTCATGACGAAAGCCCTTAAGACCCGATTAGCGCTCACAGAACAGCTTAAAACCATTTCGAAAAAAGAAAAACTACAAAAACTTGCAAGATCCAAAGCCTTTCAAAGAATCTTAAGCGTCGTACTTGGATCAGTAGCACTGAAGACTTATGTGCCGATTTATCTGCCTGCAGTACAGAAAATCAGGATCCCGGAAGCACTTCTTGCCGCTATTGAGAAAGACGGAATCGATGCACACTTAGAAAAGTTGAAGAAACTTTACGGAAACAAAATCAATTGGGGCAGATTCTACGAAATGGGAAGACGTCGCTACATGTTAGCGGCAGCAGCCTACAATACTGTCTATGCAGTGTTAGCCTTCCAACAATTCATGGTGGATCGCGAGCAACGAGACCTGCCACCTGATGACTCTATTATAGAGATGACCCTCAAATTCTTAGGTCTGAGCTAGCGATTTGACCTAAAATTCGATAAAACAGCTCTTAAGATGAAAGCAGCTGAGATTAGATCCACATTCCTAAACTATTTCCAAAAAAACTCTCACCAGATCGTAGAGAGCTCCTCTCTCGTTCCGTCCAATGACCCGACTCTTCTTTTCACCAATGCGGGAATGGTTCAATTCAAAGATGTATTCCTGGGCAAAGACAAACGTCCTTATGCTCGTGCCACTACTTCTCAGAAGTGCTTACGTGCAGGCGGAAAGCACAACGATCTAGAGAACGTGGGATTCACTGCTCGTCACCATACGTTCTTCGAAATGTTAGGAAACTTCAGCTTTGGAGATTATTTCAAAAAAGACGCGATTAGGTTCGCATGGGAATTCGTGACCAAGGAATTGAAACTCCCCAAGGACAAGCTCTGGGTTTCTGTCTTCCGTGAAGATGATGAAGCTGCAGAAATCTGGCACAAGCAAGAAGGCGTATCACTCGATCGCATCGTGAGATTCGATGAGAAGGATAACTTCTGGTCAATGGGAGACACTGGCCCCTGCGGTCCATGCAGCGAAATCTACATCGATCGTGGTCCTAAGTACGGTGGGCCTGAGTGCGGCAAAACCAAAGTATGTAATATCGGATGCGACTGTGATCGCTTCATGGAATTCTGGAATCTCGTATTCATGCAGTTTGACCGAGATGCGAGTGGCAAACTCAATCCCCTTCCTAGACCTTCCGTCGATACAGGCGCTGGATTAGAGCGTATCGCGCTTATTCTTCAAGATGCTGAAACCAACTACGACACTGATCTCTTCACAGATATTATCTCTAAGACCGAGAAACTCTCAGGCAAGAAGTACGACCCCAAGGATGCTATCACTGCTTCTTTCCGAGTCGTAGCCGATCACTCACGCGCTTCTACTTTCCTGATTGGTGATGGAGTCATGCCATCCAATGAAGGACGTGGTTATGTTTTACGACGCATCATCCGTAGAGCAATCCGACACGGTTATCAGAAACTAGGATTCACTAAACCCTTCCTCAACAAGACTTCTGGATTCGTCATCGACCAAATGAGTGGTGCATACCCCGATTTGATTGAAAAGCGATCCTACATTGAGAAAGTAATTCTTGCAGAAGAAGAACAATTCTTCCGTACTATTGAGCGCGGAATCGGTCTCTTCAATGAAACGATAGAGAGCTTAAACACGAAGATCAAAAACTGGACATTCTCAGGTGCTACAGCATTTAAGCTCTACGACACCTTCGGATTCCCACTCGATCTCACGAGAGTTATGGTCACTGAACTCGGTGGCACGATTGACGAAGCGGGATTCGAAGCTGAGATGGAAAAGCAACGCTCAGAGAGTAGGAAGCACTGGAAGGGTTCTGGAGAAGAGGCAACGGACACGCATCTTTTCGAACTCAAGAAGCAGCTGGGAACTAATGTTTCAAAGTTCGATTACGAATCACTCTCACTGGAAGGCGAATGTTTAGGTTTTGTAAGCGATGGCAGCGGCCATGAACTTGCAGTCTTCTCTCCTACTCCATTCTACGGCGAGAGCGGCGGACAAGTGGGCGATCGGGGTATTGTGAGTGGAAGTGGATACGAGGGACAAGTCTTAGACGTTCAGAAATTCCAAGACCTCACCGTCGTGAAGCTTAAAGCTAAAAAAGGAACACTCGCTGCAGGGAAGAAATACACTCAGCAGACAGATGAAGAGATCCGCGCTCTTACAGCGAAGAATCACACAGCGACTCACTTGCTACACTGGGCACTGAGGGATGTACTAGGCAAGCACGTCCAACAAAAAGGCTCTCTCGTTACACCAGAACTACTCCGCTTCGACTTCTCTCATACTCAGCCCATGACAGAAGCTGAACTCACTCGTGTCGAAAACATGATCAATGAGAGGATCTGGAAATCTAAGCACGTCTCCAAAAAAGAAATGAACAAAGATGCTGCTATTAAAGCAGGAGCCATTGCCATGTTCGGAGAGAAATACGCAGACACCGTAAGAGTAGTCAGTGTCGGGGATTTCTCCGTAGAGCTCTGCGGTGGTACTCACGTGAACAATTCCTCAGACATTCATGTGTTCAAAATCGGAAACGAAAGTGGGATCGCAGCAGGCGTCAGAAGAATCATTGCTTACACTTCAGCTGGAGCATTCGAGTTCCTCCGCAAGAACTCCGAGTATCTTAAGACCGTTCAAGAATCTCTGAAGGCCACAGCGACAGAAGAAATCATTCCCAAGATCGAGAAGCTTCAGACTCAAGAGAAAGATCTCCGTAAACAAATCGAAAAACTCCAATCCAAATCCGCAGCTGGAGCAGTGGATGAACTCATCTCTCAAGCTGAATCCAAATCAGGTGTGAAATGGATTGTGGGCGAACTTCCTTCACAAGCTGAAGGAATGAAACGCCTCCGCGAGACAGCGGATCAAGTGAAGTCGAAGTCTCCGGATTCTGTATCAATTCTAGGAATGATCGAAGAAGGATCAAACAAGCCCGTCGTAGCCATTATCGTGGGATTAAAAGCTCCCAAAACCGCAAATGCTTCTGAAATCTTGAAGGAACTCCTCCCCATGATTGACGGAAAAGGTGGCGGGAAGCCTGATATGGCTCAAGCAGGTGGAACAAAAGCTGATGGCCTAAAACCCCTACTAGCCAAAGCAAAAACTCTCATGGCAAAATACTTATAGATGAAAAAACTCACTCTCCTTGCTCTGATTTTTTGTTTAACGAATTGTACAAAAAATCACGATGAGGATGACGTTTCGCAAGTCTTCTTCACGAGCTTCGCTGACGATATCAAGACTCTCGACCCTGCCAACGCCAACGACATCTTCAGCACTGAAGTCACTTCGCTCATCTATGAGAGTCTCTATCAATACTCTTATCTCGAAGCTCCTTACAAGATTGTGCCACTCCTTGCTTCAGATCTACCGAAGTACTCACACGATCGGCTGACAGTGACGATCCCGATCCGTAAAAGCATCCGCTTTCAGAACGGTCGCGAACTCACAGCACATGACTTCGTCTATTCTTGGAAGAGACTGGCTCATCCGGGAGTGAACTCGACTGGGTTTTGGATTTTTGATGACAAGATTGTAGGCCTCAACAAATTCCGTGATTCACTTGCAAAGGCCGACAAGAAAACGAGGAACGCACTCTTTCAAACCGAGAACGTCTCTGGACTCACCGCTCTTGATAACAACACTCTACAGATCAAGCTCACGAGACCCTTCCCTCAGCTCGAGCATGTTCTCACAATGACGTTTGCAGCGGCTGTGCCTAAAGAAGTAATCGATAAACAGGGTGACGAGAATGGCAATCTCATGGACAAGCCTTTGGGCTCAGGTCCTTTCATGCTGAAGGAATGGGACCGTAACCACAAGATCGTACTCGTTAGAAACCCAAGCTACCATGTGGACTTCTATCCATCCGTCGCGAATGCAAAGTATGAGAAGAAAGGACTCCTTGCAGATTCTGCGAAGACTCTTCCTTTCTTAGACAAAGTCGTGATCCATATCTTAAGAGAGTCGCAACCCGCATGGCTCAACTTCCTCTCAGGCAAGATTGACAGACTCACACTTGCAAAAGACCAATTCCAATCCGCTCTTGATCTCTCTGAGCGCGCCGTATCTCCAGAATTAAAATCAAAAGGCATCGAGCTCTCAGTAGAACCCACCGGTTGGTTCTACTACGTGGCATTCAGCTCGAAGGATCCACTCCTAGGTAAGAACAAACTCCTGCGTCAAGCACTCTCAAGCTCCATCAACCGTAAGGAATGGGTTCAGCTCTTCACACAGAATCAAGGCATCATCGCTGATCAAGTGCTCCCACCAGGAGTTCCCGATCGTCCGATGGGCTTATCACTGAAATATGATTTCAATTTAGAGAGAGCGAAGTCATTACTTGCAAAAGCTGGCTTTCCTGGAGGCAAGGGACTTCCGATAATCAAGATGGACATGCGTGGAGCGGATTCACTCAGTCGTCAGCTAGGTGAATTCTTCACTCACGCGTTCTCCCAAATCGGAGTCACGATTGATGTCGTCTACAATACATTCCCAGCATTTTTACAGAAATCCAAAGAAGGAAACCTTCAGATGTACCTCGGTGGATGGGTGATGGATTATCCAGATCCTGAGAACGTCTGGCAGCTTCTCTATTCTGCGAATAGATCTCCTGGACCTAATGATGCGAGTTACGCCAATCCTGCGTTTGATAAGCTCTACAAAACTTTGGCTGTTGTACAGCCCGGTCCTACTCGTACTCCGATTCTGAAACAAATGGATGATCTCATTCAAGAAGATTGCCCTTGGGCACTAGGTTATACAGTCACAGCACATAGGCTCACTCAGAGTTGGCTGAAAAACTTCCGCTACTCAGATGTGATCCAAAACTCGATCAAGTATTACCGTGTCGACTTGCGCGAGAAACGCAAAAGCCAAGGAAACTGATCTTTCTCTGGTTCCTTCAAAGGCTCAGCAGTCGGAAGAGCTGAAGGCTCAATCGATGCCGGTGAACGCTTCTTGGGTTCATAGACTTTCTTAATTCTAAACGGAGCATCGGTCGATGTCTCGACTGACTTGGTCCTTGCTCCCGTTAAGACCGTGAACATTAGGGTTAAAACTAAAATCATACCTAGTTTACGCTGCTTTTTTTGTTTTTTCATTTTTCTCCGTTCCAAAGATTGAGGTCATGAGTTCGACCAGTGGTTTATCAAATCTATTTTTTTCGTTTTGAATCACTTTGAGTGCCTGTGGGATCGTAAACGCAGGACGATACGGACGTTTACTGATGAGTGAGCTGAAGCTATCTGCAATCGAGACGATCTTCGCAGGATAGTAGATTGCAGTGGACTTCAACTGATTGGGGTAGCCATCTTTTGAGGGATGCTCATGATGCTGATAGATGATGTACTTCACTTCATCGGGAATATTGGTAGCATCACGGACCATATCAAGACCCAACTTCGGATGAGTGCGGATCACTTCCCACTCTTCATTCGTAAGCTCGCGTGCGGCTTCGTTGATTTCATCAGGAATGAGCGCATGCCCAATATCATGAAGGAATCCACCCATACCTACGATCTGTAAGGTCTTAGCATCGAGCACTCCAGTAGCTTTGCCTAAGAAGATAGAGAAAATCGAAACCGCAATCGAATGATAATAGAGATACTCACCGTGCGAGACGAGATTGAGAATGAGAGCAAGTGAACGAGGTGAACCCACGAGTAGATCCACGTAACCTTTGATCACACGTGATGTAGACTGCGCCACTTCGTCTTCGACCTTCAGCTGACAGAAAATCTCTGCAAGATTTTGCTCTGTGAGATTCAGCAGCACAGCGATTTTCTTCTCGTTGGTTACCGATGCACTCTTCAGTAATTCAATCGGAGGATTCTTCAGGAAGTCTTGATAGAGAACTTCATCTTCTTTCTTGATGAAGGCCTCTCGGATTCCCTTCTGTACGTACTGTGCGAGTCTCTTGTAATCGAGACCTGTCGTACGAGAGAAAACGTGGGCGTAGTTGTCCTCTCCTAGTTTGAGATACACATCAAACTGGATATCTCTCAGGCTCTGTTTCAGAGAGCTGAGCGGAATTGCAATATAGGCGCTCGTTGAGTCAGTCATGCCCTAGTGTCTATTCGGCATTTTGGAAATGATCCTTGATTGAGTCACTGTCAAAATTTGGTCGCAGGATAAACACTTCTCCATTCAATCCGTGGTGGATCGATCACTACAACTCGTTCGAAATTTTCTTATAATTCTTTAGTTAATTAAATTTTAGTCAAGTCATTCTCCCCCATCTCAAGGGTAAGAAAACTTTCAAGTTTCAGAGACTTAACTTTTGTTTAGTTCCAAAACATATCGACCCAGACACTCTTGAGGAATTCAGTCAAAAATCCGAAACTATATTCATGTTTAAATGCTTTGCCAAATTCTTGTCGTTAATGAGCTTTGCGTTTGTCGTGTCGTGCTCACCGAAAACCTCTTCAATTGATGGAGTACCTGTCTCTGTGAAATCAGAACTCCAGCAGCTGAATCCGGAAGGAATCTCAGGATCAACTAGATCACTCACTTCAAGCGACATTAAGTACATCGAATCAGAGATCAAGCTCACACCCGAGAAACGAGCTGCTCTTCAAGAGGTGTCGCAGTGAAACTCATTCTCCCACTCCTCATAACTACTTTAGTAATAGCAGACAATGACGCGAACAATGCTTGGAACAGAGCCACACATGGATACATGGTGTAAATCAATACTCCTAATCCAGTGGCTACGATTCCTGGCAGAGCAGTTGAGTTCACGGGTGATGTAAGGTTCATAGACATCGACAAGTCTGAACAAGACGGTGACCCAGACTCAGATCATCCAGTCAGAGAACTTCTCACTCGTGAGAACGCGATCATTCGAGCTTACTTCCCTGATGAACTCACCGAAGTAACGAGCGAAGTCACTTGGACGGATACGTACCAGGCAATTAACTTTAAATTCTTTACACCAGCTCTACAAGCAGGAGCGCTCAACCGTCTCACTGTTCAGGTCGTCGACAGATCGAAGAACTGGGACAGACTCATTCAATCTAAAACCAAGATAGAGCAACGAGTTATAGACATTGACAGACGCATAGCAGATCTCGCTCGTCAAACAGGTGGTAAAGCTAAACAAATTCAAGAGCGCCAAGAGAAGATTGCTAAACTTACGGCTACAAAGCTAAAACTCCAGGCAGTCATTGTCTCGATTCAAAATAAACTCTCGCAGAAACAAGCCGTGATCTCGGAGATGAAAATCCCTGTGCAATTGGGAAACACTCCTACATCTCAAGGCTACGCTATGAACGTCATGGGTGGGTTCATGTTTGAGACGACGAGTTCACTCGGAGTGGTTCCTCAACAGCAATCGACCTCAATTGACTCAAAAATTACAAGACTCAAAGAATATCCTAAGAACGATACCAAGGATTGGCGTGTAGAGTATTCGTGGAATGGCGCTGAAGTGAATGAACAAGTCTTGCCTCAAATAGACGAGTTCCAAGTCATCAACTTCAACTACACCGCTCAAAATTTACTTCCATCTCAGCTCTCACTCTTTCACTCGCAGGTTTCGAGAATCAAGAACTCTAAGAAGACAGTTCTCTGGGGATACACAGATTTTAAAATTCCAGTAGCAATTGATACAGTTGCACCAAAATGGGCAATCTCAAGTTCGTTTGGTACTCAGGCTAAATACGCACAGAACTTCGACGCTCTCTCGATCTCGGTTGAAGATGAAATCGGTACTCTTGATATCTCTTCATTCACTGCGACACTTAATTCGCAGGACATCAAATCTTCTCTTAATCAGCTTAACTATAATAACGGTGCAGGTCTCTCTCTCAGCGGAGATCTGAATACTCTAGCTCCTGACGAAGGCGACTACGTGGTTTCACTATCCATTGCAGACACTGTAGGCCAAAGAGCAACTCCAAATCCTAAGTCCATGCAAGTCAGTATTGATCGAACTCCTCCAGTGATTGATCTGATTAATCCCATGGGTTCTAGTTTTAGAGATCCTGTAGTCACGCTGAATGCCACGATCAGTGACAGATCACCTACGACAACTACAGTCACTCTGAACGGATCCCAAGTTTATTTTGGTTCTGATCCATTCTTGGGTTTTGATCTCACACTTGCTGAAGGTCAGAATACGCTTGAATTAAGATCAATCGACGCTGCAGGTAATTCTACTATCATCACTAGGTCAGATCTCTTCTTAGACATCACTCCACCTCAAGTTTCTATTTCCTCTCCTGTGAATGGAGCAGTCTTTCAATCGTTAAGTATCCCTGTTTCTGGATCAGCAAACGAACCGCTTCTTTATGCCAAGATCAATGAGCAACCACTCGATCTATCTCAAGACAAACTGAATTTCACTGGATCATTCACTACTCCTACTTCTGGAATCGTGCCGCTTCATTTTGAGATCTCTGATCTTTCAGGCAACGTCACAGTGATTGATTCACAAGTCGAAGTGGTAACTAGTATTATTAATCCCAATCTCATCTCTGTGATGCCTGATCAAGACAGCGTTCATCTCATCGTTCATGGAGCAAATAATGCTGTGAGAAGAAACACTCAAGTTTCAGCTGCGAGTGGATTTTTTAATTCAGCATCCACAACAGCTGATGCAAATGGCTCATTCACTTTAAAGCTCAAGGCATTCACGGTTGCCCAGGTCACTGCTACAGATAGTGGCCTAGGCATCTCTCAATCGACTACTATTACTTATGGTCCTACAGGTGGAACTACTCTCTCTGGAGTGGTGAAGGATGTAGGAGATCAATCGAATAATACTCCTCCTCAACCGATCGCAGGGGTCACAGTCACTCTCTCTGGTAACGGAACAAGTGTGATCACAGATGCAAGCGGAGTATTCACCTTCACTCAGCCTTTGATTGGCACACACTCTCTCATCATTGACGGATCGACTGCTATTCAACCGCCACTACCAGAACCTAGGAGACATTTCAGTAAGACGATTGTCATGATCAATGTGGGGATATCAGCTAACAACGTGCTTGATCGTCCTATTTATTTGATCCCCACTCCTGACACGCTCAATGTAGAAACTGTTGATGCGACTATAGGTGCGACCGTCACAAGTAGTGATGCTCCGGGATTTGAGCTTGATGTTCCTGCTAACACTGCAATATTCCCTACAGGAAACCAATCCGCACCAATCTACGCTCGCACCTTTCCTGCTGAGTTCTCAACTGTTGAGACACTAGCTGCATCCAAACCTAAGAACATTGTAGCGCTAGAACCCTCAGGTACGACATTCACCGAACCTGTGAAGCTCACTCTTCCCAATACTTCAGAACTTCCACCAGGTACTGATATGGCGATTCTATCTATGAACTCTCAGACTGGACTGTGGGAAGTAGATGGTGCAGCGACTGTTACAACTGACGGATCTAAGATCATCACTAAAGACGGTATGGGAATTAGGCACTTCTCTCTCGTCTACGCTACACCACTAGGACCTACAGTGAGGAAACTAGGATCGCAGGATCAACCTGGAGCGGATACTTTCAACGGAGCCCTCACGACATCTATCAAACTTCCTACGTACAAGGCGCTCGGTCGAGATGTTGGAGCAGGTCTCATCTACAGATCGAGTTGGGCTAAGCCTACGGTCACTGTTTCGAATTTATTTGATCTACCTAAGTATGAACTCACTCTTAGCATTCCTGATCAAGTCGGAGTTTCATCACAAACACCTTATCAAGCCAAAGTTAAAAGATGTGCTTTTCTATTCTTAGGTTGCAGAGAAGAAGAAGACACGTTTTACACTGACTTCAACTACCGTATACAAACAAACGCTACTTCAACCATGTCACCTGATTTCATCACAGCTAAATTTTATTCAAACACGATTCAGTCAGATGAAATGAAATTCACAGGAGTGCCAGATCGCTCGACTGTTTCGTACGCGTTTGATTTGAAAGACCCCAGTTCTCATCAATATTTCTCTAGTGGAATCGAGAACTATTTTTCCCATTACGAAGTCCATTTTAAAGAGCTTATTGTTGGTACGAGAACCACCACACTGTCTAATGACAAAGTGCTGAGATCACCGCAGGTTACAGCCAATGTCCCGTTTGAGCCAATAGAGAGGCAGCTTGATCAAGTCCTTCCAAAGGATCTTACAGGAAACGTATTTGTACAAAACGAAACTGAATCATCTTACGGTCAAGGTTGGAAACTCTCTGGTGTTCAGAGAATTCCTAGAACATCAGGTGACAAACTCATGATCGAAGAAGCCGACGGATCTGTGTCTAGCTACAATGCAAACAATACGATTTCTACAGTCTATGATGGCAATCAATATCCTGGAGATATCCAAGGTGCTGCGATCAGTAATTATCCGTACATTACTCTTAACGACAAGGATAGTTGGACGTTCATCAGAGCAAGAGTCGATGGAGCTACTCCGCAAGTTACGCAGTCATATGCTTCAGAATATAATATTTATAATGGAATCATAGCTGGATTCGATCAGTATTCAAGCGGTGGAAGCCTTGTCTGTAACTATGCCGCATATGCTTATGGTTTTAAATCTTCCGTTCCTTCGATGATCGAACTTCCCAATGGAGATATTTACGGAACTCAGTTTTATAAACAGAACGTTTTTAAAATAAATCCTGGAGCAGACGCTACTTACATTCTCTGGGACATACAACAAACTCCGAACTTCAATAACGAACATGCATTCATTCCGAATAACGTTAACAACGTTTACAATCGAACGTTTAACTTCTTGAACAATTATCCATCCGATCAGATTAGTTTCTCTCAGATCAATCCACAAGTTCCTAATCAGGTTCACCCACTCGCTACTTATGGTAATCAGTGCCCAAGGAACTACTATAGTGCTCCTACATACTATCCTAAGGCTGGATACAGTCCTCCTACTGTGACAAGCACAGGTCAAGGTTCCGCAACCAGTTTCCCAGTTGGAATATCGGCAGGACCTAGACCCAACACCATTGTGTTTGCGGAATGGGGTACGAACACTGTTCGCATGATTGACCTTGGAACGAATACGGTCAGTA
The DNA here is from genome assembly GCA_023657465.1 of Lysobacteraceae bacterium. Lineage (GTDB taxonomy): Bacteria > Bdellovibrionota > UBA1018 > UBA1018 > JAGTJX01 > JAGTJX01. Next base: position 138,879 of record JAGTJX010000004.1, on the reverse strand, counting down.
TCATTGCTGGGAATCTCTCTAATATAGATAGTGGAGATGGTGGACAAGCCATTCAAGCAGGAATCAATCAGCCACTAGGCGTGGTTTCAGACTCACAAGGTAATGTGTATTTTAGTACGAACTCTGGTTACATCAGGAAAATCGATTCAACCGGTGTGATCACGACCATTGCAGGTAAGCCACTCATCAATGGTCAGTCAACCATCTACTCAGTCGTAGCTCCGATGGATAGAGTGCAACTCAGTTCTCCTGTAGGACTTGCTCTTGATGAATCGATCAACGCTCTCTATGTAGCAGACTCAGGTAGAAACCGAATTCTGAAGCTTGATATGAATGCAGGCGTTGCGATCCAGATCGCAGGAACAGGTCAGCCAGGCTTCAATGGTGACGGAATTGCAGCCATCGATGCAACTCTCAGTAACCCATGGATGTTGGCACTAGATGCAGAGAAGAATCTCATCGTCACTGATTCAGGTAATAAAAGAATCAGAAGAATCGTATTCGGTAAGTCACAGAACGGAGCATTGGCATATTCTCCAACGAGCAAGGATCTATCCACACTCTCTCGTCAGGGAGACAACTCTTGGGTTCGTACCTACAGAGATGGCACAAAGGTGTTCTTCAATTCACTAGGACTTCAGACTCTCACGCATGACAGAGTGGGCCGCGAGACTAAGTACTTCTATGACAATGAGAAACGAGTGATCGAGATCTTAGATCCAACGAACCAGAGCACGACCTTTTATTACTCCGGCCATTACCTCAACCTCATCCGTGATCCAGCAGGACGCGAGACGACGTTCTCATACAATGGTGCAGGACAATTAGTTGGCGTGCGATTCCCCGATAATTCACAGAAGCACTATGAGTACGATTCTCAAGGACTCATGATCGCAGAAACCGATGCAAGAAATAACTCTACGATTTACGAGTACAATGAATGGAATAGACTCTCATCTGTTCGTAGACCTGATAATTCAGCTGTCTCGGTGAACGACTCTACCTCCTCTACGATTGGTAATAACTTCACAGGTGGCGCAGCAGGAACACTGAAGCAGACCGGACTAGATGCAGGTAAAACTTACGATGGAATCAAAGATGCCAAGAACGTCGAAACCAAATTCGTCAAAGACTATAACGGTTTTGTCACTACAGTAGTCGATGGTGCGGGAAGGACTACTGAGATCAAGCGTAATCTCGATGGTCAACCGGTAGAGATCACAAGACCTGATAACACAAAAGTTACTTTCATCTATGATCCTGTGACGAGAGATCTGCTCTCTCAGACCGATACCTCTTTAGGTGCAACGACTTCTCAGGTCTATGATGAGTTTGGGAACAAGATCTCAGAAACAAACGCAAAAGGTAAAACAACAACTCATACGTTTGACCAACTTGGATTAAATACAGCCGTAACAGATGCTCTAGGTCTGTCGAGCACAGTGACTTACAACAACCTGGGTCTACCTCTCACAACGACCAATCAACTAGGTAAGACTTGGACGACTGCATACGACACTCGAGGTAATAGTACTTCTCAATCTGACCCAATGAGCAGATCTGTCAGTAGGACGTATGACCTCGCAGGTAACGTGCTCACGAGCACGAATGCCGATGGTAAGATCACTCGCTACGAATACGACCCCATGAACCGTCTCATTGCAGTGGTCACTCCTAAGAATGAGAGAACAGAGTACACGTATCTCGCATCAGGAGAACTCTCTTTCATCACAGATCCACTGGGTAACGTAACGACATTCGAGTACGACAACTTAGGCAGACTCACCACTAAGACTGATCCACTGGGATTCACCATCACTCGTCAGTATGATTTGAATGGCAATGTGGTGATGGAAACAGATCCGAACGGAAACGTTAAAACGTTTGCGTATGACAGTACGAATCAGCTAACCGCGAAGACTCTGCCAGATAATGTGATTGAATTAGCTTACGACTCCAAGGGCAACCTCACTCAGGCAAGAGATATTCATTCAGTCCTTGATTATTCATACGATGTTGCAGGACGTGTGGATTCTGCTCGTATTCATGGGATAGGTACGATTTCAGATTTTCCTGATGTGACACTGAACTTCGACCGTGATGTGAATGGTAATAGAACTGCTCTCACTACTCCGCATGGGGGCTCTACTTATCAATACGATGATCTTGATAGGCTCGTAGGACTTACGAATCACAAGGGCGAAGGCTTCTCATTCTCTTATGACTCAGCTTCTAGGTTAAGCGATATGAGTAGACCAGGCTCATCTACGCAGTTTCAGTTTGATGACGGGAACTTCGTTTCATCGATTGTTCACTCTAGGAATGGTGGTGGAGTAGCCGCGAGTTTTGGAATTAACAGAGCTCCTTCTGGATCAATTACTCAGATTCAGAATCAGTTGGGATTGAGTCGTAACTTTACTTACGACGACAATCAGCAGTTAGTGACAGCAAGTAATCCAGAGGCGAGTGTTTCCTCACAGATGCAGTCAGAGACATTCAACTACGATTCGATCTATAATAGAACCACTGATCAACGTGGTAGCTACAGTTACGACCCTAAGAAGCAGCGTCTGAACGAAGACTGGCAGTATCTCTACTACTACGACAACAACGGGAATCTGTTTAAGAAGCAAGCCAAGGCTAATTTCCCGAACTCAGATGTAACGAACTTCTTCTATAGTAGCGAGAATCAACTCGTGGGATTCAAAGTCTATCCGAATGGATCGAATTCTAATCCATCCAAGGAAGTATTCTACACTTACGATGTCTCAGGACACAGACTTCAGAAGAGAGTCATCGATCATACTGCAGAGACTGATCCACTTAAGACCTTCACGAGAAGATATGTGTACGATGGTGACGAAATTAAATTCGAGTATGGCGAGAACAACGAGCTTCTCGCTCACTACACTCATTCGAATCTAAGAACAGATGACGTGCTTGCAGTTGATGTCACAACCGATGGAGTCACTGCAGGACTTGCTCAGAGCTCTGGATCGTTTCAGTATCTGAAGGATCATCAGGGTTCGATCACAGATATTACTGATAACTCGGGTAATAAGCTCATGCATTACGTGTACTCAGCGTTTGGAGTGATCACAGGAATTCAAGATGCGAATGCTCAAGAGCTAACACGAGAGAGTGCTCCATTAAGAACGAGTTACACTTACACAGGTAGAGAATTCGATTCTGAATCTGGATATTTCTATTACAGGGCGAGATACTACGATCCTAACACAAGCCGGTTTTTACAACAGGACCCAGATCCAGGAAAACTCGACTTATCTGTGTCAGTCGTTAATAAGTATTCCTATGCAGGCAACAGTCCTCAGATGTATACAGATCCAACAGGAAAGTTTTTCTGGTTGATAGCTGCTTTCGCTCTTTTAGGTGCTGTTCAAAACTTTGTTGAAGCTATTAATGTTCCAGGAGCTACATGGTGGCAAATTCTTGGCAGCACTTTATTTGGTGCAGTAGCAGGAACTCTAAATGCTGTTACTGCCATATACGGTGGATTCGCTGCAGGTATTGTTTCAAACTTTTTATCTTCCGGAGTGAATAACGCTGTTAATCAAGCTTTATTTACAGGAAAAGTCGATTTTGGTCAGGCGTTCAGTGCTGGACTACTCTCATCTGCGTCAGGGATAGCTACTGGATTTGCTTCATCGGCTGTATTTGGTAAAACGCTCACAGTTGTTGGTACAAATGTGGCGGCTAATACATTTGGGCAGCTTGCAGCGTTTACACCAGCTTTTTCTTACCTAATTCCTTCTGGCATACCAACATCTGATCCACCAAAACAAGGCTGTAGTGTAAACTCAGGTGGTGGAGTTTGTACAGCGGAGGCTAGGTGATAAATTTTCTTTTGAAGATTGCAATTGTGTTCTTTGTTTTGTTTGGGATTCCTTTCATCATTTTGTCCCTAGAAAAATACGGGATTATTAGGAAGGGGTGGTTCAGCGAAACCTTCTTAAAAAAGAGGGATAAAAAAGAAGAACTTAAAATAGTAAAAATAATTCTATTTATTGCTTTATTTCTAATGTTTTTAATTATTGGTCTCGTTCTTTACTTTATAAAACCAGAGTTTATTTTTTGACTCAAAAAAAATGAGAATAAACAAATTTCTAATTGATGCTGTCGAAATTTTAGTTGGGATAACTATTTTTGCTCTGCATAGTGGACATGGCGTAATCTTCGAGTTTGATAGTAGGAGAATTTTTTTCCCCATTAGTGTTGCATTGATTGCAGCAGCTTTAGCAAGTATCATTAATAAAGTCAGAAAAAAAAATAACTGAGGGAAAAAAGCTCTATGTCAGGAGCGACGTTTCTTTGGGAAGACTCTTCCTAGTAAAGAAGTATTCTACACGTATGATGTTTCAGGACACAGACTGCAGAAGAGAGTCATCGATCAAACTGCTGAGGCAGACGTGCTTAAGACCTTCACTCGCAGGTATGTTTACGATGGAGATGAGATTATACTCGAGTATAACGAGAACAACGAGCTTCTTGCTCACTACACTCATTCAGGACTAAGAACAGATGATGTCCTGGCTGTAGATGTGACCACTCAAGGAGTGAATGCGGGAGTAGCTCAGAGCTCAGGATCGTTTCAGTATCTGAAGGATCATCAAGGCTCGATCACAGACATTACTGATAACTCCTGTAATAAGCTCACGCATGACGTATACTCAGCGTTTGGAGTGATCACAGGGATTCAAGATGCGAGTGCGCAGGAGATTCCAATCACGAGTGTTCCTCTGAGAACAAGCTACAGCTATACAGGCAGAGAGTACGATTCTGAGTCTGGGTACTACTACTACAGAGCTCGCTACTACGATGCACAGACTGGGAGATTTTTACAGAAGGATCCTGAACCCGGTACTTTACATATTCTAAGCACACTACTAAATGGTTATGTTTATGCTTTAAACAATCCAATGACTTTAGTAGATCCAACTGGAAAAATAATATAGAATTAATCTACCTATGCAACACACATAGAATTTATCAGAAAAAAAAACCTATGCTACTTCTGCTCGTATAGAGACTGACTACTTTCGCACACGTTTAAATAGTGGTGTTCTCATCTCACCTCAGTGGCGTTCTGCTCCAGTCTTCTGCCCTTCGTGTTTATACTGGAGTATCCGTTTGAATACGTTTATTTAAAAACGATGGCCCCGGATCCTATCGACTCTCAGGCCTGAGTAGCCTTGCTATATTTCACAGTCCACATGCATCCAAGTAACAAAACAGAACGTTAAAAACAAGAACGAGTCAAAACTCCGACGTGTCCACTGCGACAATTTTTTATTTAAATGAATGGCAATATCTGCCGATAGGTCACTAAGAGTCAGCCACGGTAGGCCGACGTTGGTAAACACTTGGGAAAGAAGCATGGAACAGCTTAAACCTAGTTTTTGGGAGTTTTGGGATGAAAATGAAAGCGGTCATTTTTTTGACCCTCATCATAGCGCCACTCGCAATCACGCTGAGCGGAGAAGCACGAGCTGCTGATCCGATGGTTTATGGCGTCTACCGAGCACTCGACATGGGTGAACCCGGTGAAGTCATCCGCAAAGATTATTTTGTGAACATTGGAACTAAAAACGGAGTCGCAATCGGATCACGTCTCGAAGTCTTCCGAAGAACACCTACCTACGATCTCGTAAACAACCAATACCATTCAGATACTACGTTTCCGATCGCAACACTGAAAGTAATTCATGCCGAAGGTGGAACCGCGATTGCTCGTCTTGAGGCCATGAAGTCTTATGACAAAACCCCAGCCATCTCTCCTCTTACGGTAATGGCCGGGGATCTCGTCCAAGTCAGTCGCTAATCGGACTTTACTGAATCATCAAAGCAGGCTCACCCGCGGTTTGAATGATTTCGTTTTGAACGACTACTTCTTCATTCACCGATCGACTCTGAGATTTGGGATAACCTAAGAATGAGATCTCATTAATGTGCACATCGAAGCTCTGCTTGAGTAAACCTTCCTTGTCCTCGTACTCATTGCTTCTCAATTCACCTTCAACATAGACGTTGTGCCCCTTCTTGAGATAGCGAGAGCAATGTTCTGCCATCTTTCCCCAGACGACAATCCTGTGCCACTGAGTGATCGGACTCTGGTCTTTGATCATCTTATTGGTGGCAAGACTGAACCTCGCATAAGGAATCCCACCTGAGGTGGTCTTAAGTGTAGGGTCTACACCTAATCTTCCAATCAGAATGACCTTGTTGATATCTTTCATAACGTTCTCCTTCTTTCTTTGTTTGTTGTTGTTGACGGTGAAAGAGAGAGCAAACGCCATGCCCGAAAATATGTCAGTTTTGACTCTGTTTGCGATCGAAAACCGGTCAAATGGTAGCCAAATCGGACTGCCTTATTGAAACCGTTAGAATTCAAAAGAAAACCATTCAATTAGAGAATGATTTACTGAGAAGATATTATTCAAGGTTTGCTAAGTTTTTAAATTCCGCAAATACTTCAAATGAAAACAATTTAATCAAAGATTCACCCCAGCGCTCTGACAAACCATCAACAACTTAGTTTTGACATGAGAACTCACAAAGACTTTGCTGATTGAATAAAAGTTCTCGATTTTTTTGAAGTAAATGAACATAAAGATTCATCTGAAATAGACTGCTCAAAAGAACCAAAGCCTGATGAAAGTCTGAAGAAAAATGTTAATGAGATTGAAGGCTATTTAAACCTAGAGAAACTTACTTTCTCCTTGAGTTTTAAAATGATGTCAATTCTGACATAGAGTAAAATAATCGGACTTTATATTTCTGACTGTTTTGCCGATAAGACATTTATGAGTGCTGCTAAAAAAATTGTCAAAATTGAAGATTCTGCAAGATACCTTAGCCCGAAAGTGAGACGAGTTCAGACCCGTTCTCCACGTGCAAAAATCACCCCTTTTGCGCATGTGACTATTGAAATGCAGTTTGGCAAAGAATGGATTCCCGTAAAACTACTCAATATCTCTACTTCTGGTGTGGGATTCGCTCCTACGAAGAAGACAGCAGATTTTTTCGAAGCTGGCGAGCTGTTTAAAGCTAGATTAAAAGTCAAAGGCAAAGACAAAGAAATCAAGACCAAAATTCTCATTCAACAAGTAGATAAAGATTATATTGGATCAGCATTCATTGATTATGAGCCACTCCTTCCTGTGACGATTGCCCATTACTTCGATGTGGAACTCAGTGCTCTTGAAGTGATTAAGATCAAGGCTTCACAACTTGATCATCCTAAGAGCGGTAAGAACTTCGCTTTCCGTGGCAAGGATCAATGTAGTCTCGATTATCAAGCTCTCGATAACGGCAAAGTAACCCAGTTTAAGATTGGGATCTTCGGAAACGTCATCGAGTGGCATCAAGGCGCTAAGTCTGCCATCATTCTGACAGAAGGCAGTCCAGACGAGCATTTGAAGCGTTTATTCATGAAGTTCATTCTGAATATCCAAAATTTGGACGACCAACATGCGTCCCAAATGACTGAGCTTGTACAAACCGCGCGCGTTTAAACAAAATTTAATAATTAAATCAAGATGTCCGATGACTGGTGTGAGGATCTCTACGGATGAAAAATAAGTTTTGGCTCTTCCAAATACCTATTATCGCATTATTCACAGCGGCGTTCTACATCATGGACGAAGGTGAAAAAGGACAACTTAACAACGCATTTTTGAGAGGCAGTATTTTCCCTGCTCTTCGATCGACTACAGGCACACTCACCAATATTAAGTTTAGAACTCGTGGCGTTCAAAAACCAAAAAATAAAGTTGTTGTTGTTGCGATCGACAGTCCCTCACTTGACACTTTCGGCAGATGGCCATGGCATCGTGACAAGACTGCTGAGCTCATCGACAAAACATTTCAGTACGGAGCTAAGGTAGTCGGCCTCGATATGATCTTCTCTGAGCCAGATATACGAGTGTCTAAGGATATCGCAGAGCTTCTGACCAAGAATAAACTCGACAAACAAATCAATTCATTCGAAACAGATCCGAGACTTGCAGAAGTCATTGCCAAGTACAAAGACCGTCTTGTCACAGGTTGGATGACTGAAACAAACTGTCAGCCTGCTTATGCAGCTGTTGCAGAAGAGTGTCCCGTAACAGATCCAAGAGCAGTCGAACTCTTTCCAAAGGGGTTTGAAAAGTTTTCCTACACGAATCAATTAGGTATGGCGGGATTAGACTTCCAGAAGACTCCCATCATGTCCGCTCCAACTCTCTTCTCTAACATTGAACTCTTTACCAGTGCTGCTACTCATGGTGGATACTTCTCAGCATTCCCAGACCCAGACGGTTATATCCGCAGAATGAGTTTGCTCATGCTTGCAAACGGCAAAGCATATCCTTCACTTGCTCTAGAGATGTCACGAATCGCAAAAGATGAAGATCTCAAAGTAGAGTTTGACTCAACTACTGGAAAAGTAAAAAACTTAGGCTACGCTAAGTCTGGAAGAAACATTGCTGTGAGTCCTCTAGGCATTATGGAAGTCAACTTCCGTGGACCCTCTAATCACTTCGAATATATTTCGGCTTACGATATTCTCAAGGACGAAGATTCTATCGAAGTCCCTATGACCGATGGAAGAAAACCCGCTGGTTTCGAAGGAGGTCGTGCTGGTGTTCTTAAAGACGCATACGTCATCATCGGCCTCACCGCTCTGGGTGTGTTCGACATGAGAGCATTTCCGTTTGATTCCAACACTCCTGGAGTCGAAGGTCACGCAAACATTCTAGACAACCTGCTCTCAGGTGACGAGCTTGTCACTGGTGCTACTTCTGGTGGACAAGGAAACTGGATCATTATTCTCCTCATGACTGCAGGAGCAATTGTATTTAGTTACTTTACCACGAAGTTTGAAGCGGTTCCGGCTCTCTTGCTCTTCATCGCGATGTTCGGTGGAGTTGCATTTTTCGACCAGAAAATCTTATTTGCAAACAACATCAACTGGAATACGAGTTTCTTCTATATTGAGCTGATGATGATTTTCTTCGCTACTGTCGCAGCTAAGTATGTCTCTGAAGAACGCAACAAGAAGTTCATCCGAAGTGCATTCTCTAAGTATGTATCACCTGCTCTTGTTGACGAAATCTTAAAAGATCCTACCAAACTCTCTCTTGGTGGCGAAAAGAAAGACATCACGATTTGCTTCTCTGATATTCGAAGCTTCACCACATTCTCTGAGAAAATGGACGCTAAGGATCTTGCAAGGTTTCTGAATGATTACCTAGGTCTCATGACAGACATTGTGTTCAAACACGGAGGCACTCTCGATAAGTACATCGGTGATGCGATCATGGCATTTTGGGGCGCTCCTCTACCTCAAAACGACCATGCTGAAAGAGCTTGCGCTGCTGCAGCAGAGATGCTTCAAGTGCTCGCACAACACAGAGAGCGCTATCTCAAAGAATATAATGTCGAAGTGAACGTCGGTATCGGAATCAACTCAGGCCCTGTCAACGTTGGTAACATGGGTAGTACGACTAACTTTTCTTATACAGTCATCGGAGATCACGTGAACTTGGCTTCACGTCTTGAAGGTCTTACGAAGTATTACGGCGCGGGTATTGTAACCTCTCGCTACACGTTCGATATGATCACAGCCAACGCTCATCAATTACCTAAGCACCGCACTCTCGACTTCGTGAAGGTGAAAGGCAAGAAGACAGCAATCGAACTCATTCAAGTACTGGAGACGGACATGTCTCTTGAGGCTCTAGACAAGTTCGAGAACGCTCGTAAACTCTATCTATCGCGAAAATGGGATGAAGCTAAAGTAGCATTCAAAGTAGCCAGTGATGCGACCACAGGCAAGCCAGATGTCCTTGATGGACCATGCGAAAAGTACATTGAGAGATGTGATTATTTTATACAAAATCCTCCTGGAAGTGACTGGGATAGTAGTTGGGAAATGACGAGCAAATAGATATGGGAGTCAGAGCACCACAACCCGCACCTCAGACAGCCCCACCCGCATCCGTAGGGCCGAAAACCCTCGTATTGAAGAAGGGTCAGCTCGTTTTCCAAGAAGGAGATACGTCCAAGGCGATGTATCTCGTGAAAAAAGGCTCGATCCGTATTTTCAAAAAGAAAGGAACGAACATCACTGAGATTGGTACTGTCAATGTTGGCGAAGTGTTGGGAGAATTAGCGTTCTTAGATGGTCTTCCACGTTCAGCATCTTGCGAAGCATTGAATGATGCAGAATTAGTCGAGATCTCTGGCGCTGCATTCACTCAGACCCTGTCATCCATTCCTGATTGGCTTAAGGCCATGTTAAAAACCATCGTCGGTCGTCTTCGTGCTGCAAGTAATAAGATCCGTCAGCTAGAGGCAGCACAGCAGTCATTCGATTACTCTAAGGACTCACTACAGCTTGGATACACATTCATCAATTCTACTGAAGCAGCTAAACTCGCCACTTGTGTACTCCTCGTAGCTCTCAGAAAATCAAACGCAGGTCAGAAAAATACTCCACTTGAGTTGGAGATGTTCAACAAAATCGCTAATCAAGTGCATGGCCTTGCAAGCTCTAAGACCCAGGCCTTCATCGATACTCTCATTCAAGCAGGAATGATCACTCAAGAGGGTGAAGGAAGTGCAGCCAAGTTCTCACTCAATGATTTGGACGTACTTGAGAAGTACATCATGCAAGTCAATGAATCTAATCAGCAAGAGCCTGTGAAGCGTAAGATATTCAGCGTGAGAGGTTTCACTATTATGAGTGTTATTGGTAAGTACCTATCTAAGTTTAAAACTGATTCTGCGCAAACCAAAGTGAAGATCAACTTATTCCAAATTCAAACTGCAGAAAAAGAAGCAACTGGTAAAGCTCCTTTTAGAAATGATGAGTACGAAGAGCTCATTCGTCACGAGTACGTAGGTGCAATTAACTTCCAAGCCGAAGGCGAGATCATGTCTGAAATCGACACTACTCACTTCATCATGCAGTACAAGATTCAGAGATTAATCAAAGCGCTCGATGCGTTGAATGATTCGAAGCGAAAGTAACTTCCGCTCACATTCACTACAACTGAAATAGACTTTGCAATTGCTCGCGCTGATATGCGTGTAAATAAATTAAAGCTAATAATTATAAGATATTCAAAGTTTGATATTCGGACAGACCGTCTGATTTCTGCACCTCAGAGGGTTCTTATGACTCTTGATTACGTGTCCCGGAAATGGGACATTAAGAAAGTTAGATTTCACCCCAAGACCTTATGGAACTTGTTGAAATTTTGGGTCTACCACCTTCAGCTGCTCTCGATATTCAAATTCATCATACTTTAAATGAAAAAATCATCGAAACTGTCAAAGCTAGAGGCCTCACACACGCTCAAGTTGCAAAACTTGCTAAAACTTCTCGAACTCGTATTACAGCGATCATGGGTAGGAATACTGGAGATATCTCTACGGACTTAATGTTGAGGGTACTTTCGGCTTTAGGCGTACGTGCGAAAATCGTGTTTGATAAGGCCGCTTAAACCAAATCCGGTCGCTTAGCCTTCACAGCTTCGACCATCTGCTTGATATCTTGAGCGCGAGACTTATCTGCGACGAGCACGACTCCGTCTTTCACGACGACGATGAGATCTTTCACTCCGAGTAACGAAACCACAGGTCCTGCGGAATCTACAATGTTGCCAGTAGAATCAATCGATACACACTCACCTTGAGAAACAACACCAGCATCATGGCTCATGTTTAACTCCTCACTTATATCTTCTAGAGAAGCCCACGAACCCACATCATCCCAACCGCAATCCAGTGGGAATGAAACCACATTATAAACTTTCTCCATCACACCGAAATCGATCGATGTAGCCTTCATATTTGGATAGGCCTTCTCGACATTCCCTTGTGCATCATCCCAAGCTTTCTTCATCTGCGGCATGGCTTCATCGAACGCACGAAGTATAATTTCTGCTTTCCAGATGAACATTCCCCCATTCCAGAGGTACTCACCTGATGAGAGAAACTTCTTAGCGTTCTCTAAAATGGGCTTTTCTACGAATCGCTCAACTTTAATGCAGTGATTTGATTTTGGTTTACCACAGTGAAGGTATCCATAACCAGTCTCAGGACGAGTAGGTTTTACTCCTAGAGTGACAAGATCTTCATTCTCGCTCGCCCATTCGATCGCCTCTTGAACAGTCACTCGGAATGCATTCGGATTACGGATATAATGATCAGCAGGTAGAAAAACTAAAATCGCATCTGGATCTTCTTCACCAATCACTCGCGACGCCCAGTACACACAAGGCGCAGTGTTGCGGGCTTCAGGTTCAGCGAGAACACGCACTTTCGGTCCTAGCTCTTTTTGGATGGAATCCATAAGGAGCTTGGTTGTCACTACCCAGACATTAGAGATCACGCCATCGAATCGCTCTACGGTTTGTTTGATGAGAGACTTGCCTGAGCCGAAGGGGAGAAGCTGCTTGGGTTTCTTAGCCGTGCTCTTAGGCCAGAACCGTGTACCACTTCCACCCGCCATGATGATCAGATGAACGTTCACGGTTTGCTCGTGCCTTCGCGGCCGTAATCGTCGCTTAATCTCACAACGTCATCAAGATGATTCGTTGAGACTTCAATCACGTCACAATCTTCCACACCGATCATTCGATGTTTCTTGCCTGGCAACATGTGATGAGAATCTCCAGGTACCATGAGCCTTTCTGTCATGACTCCTTTTTCGTTTTCATAGACGAGAGTCATCTTGCCCTTTGAGACATAGAACGTTTCTTCTTTGATGTTGTGATATTGGAGCGAGAGCTTGCCTCCCGCATTGATGTGAAGAATCTTACCAACGTAATCTTTTGTTTTTGCCCAAATGAGTTCATAGCCCCAAGGCTTCTCTACTCGCTTCACCTGATTGTCTGACATGAAATTTATTCCTCGTCTTCGGCGGGACGATTCACGACAACGAACGAATCAATCTTGCCTTGGCTTAAGAGCAACTTACCCGCATCTTCGGCCGCAGTTGTTGTGGGAAACCCGCCATGTAGCAATCTAAACGAAGTGAACTTACCTTTCAATTGGCTTACACGTAAAACAGGCTTTAATCCGATTGATTCCATTGCTCGAAGAGAGCTTCTGGTTTCATCTACTTTCTCAAACTTTGCGATTTGCAGAGTGTACTTACCCGCAGGAAGAACACGGTTAATAGCGTCTTGCGTTATCCCTTGAAGTTCTGCTCTAGCAATTTCCTGATTGTTTTTAGATAGATCAGGAGCCTTGGCGGGGCCGTGAATGGTTTTGGATTTTGCTGCCACGGGAAGCACCGTCGGAATGTGTTTAGTGAGCTGTAATCCTGTGTTTGTCACTTCTTGCTGAAGAGACTTATCGATAGAGACTTCTGCTTTTCTTGCAGCGTCGTGTGCACCGAAGTCCAGATCTCGGTCATGAGGTAGCTTTTCCACCTGTGGCTTGAGAGCGACAGGTTCAGCGAATGGCTCTTGAGTTTCAGCTGGTGCGATTGCGTATTGCTTGCCGAAGTGAAGCCCCGTAGTGAATGCGAGCACACCTACGACGAGCACAATGAGCGATAATATCGTGAATTCCTTACGATCGAACACAAAATATTTCAGCTTAGGATCCATAGCCACTCTCTTAGGTTAGGTGCGAGCGTGACGCCTGTCAACGAGAGCGTGCGCAGCTGTCAAAGTATTGGCATGGTTTTTCCATAGAGAAGCGCTGTCTATTAACCAGAAAGGAACTTCATATGAATATTATTAAAAACAAACGAGGCCAAGGTCTCACGGAGTACATGATCTTAGTATTTCTCGTAGCTGCGGTCTCAGTCGGAACGGTTCACACGATGGGAAGAACACTGAAAACCAAATTAGAAACAGCCCAGCGCCAAATCGTAAGAGAAGTCGTACTTGAGGACTAAATATGAAAGGCCAAGCCCTCATTGAGTTCATGCTCTCATGTCTACTCCTTGCGATCATCCTAGCAGGTGCTCTCAATTTATTTAGGAACTCTTTCCTCTCTCTTCAATGTCATATTCAGGCTTTTGAGAGTGGAAGGAGAATGCTGAATGAGCAGCTCACAGAAGAGATAGTCACTGAGACAAGGCTCTGCAATACAGGTCGAATGCTACGTCTGGAATTCAGACCGCTAGAACAGTTATTCGGAGCGCCTTGACTCATGAAACCACTTTGGGTCTCACTCTTCTTCATCTGCATTGTTTCGTTCTTCGGACTATTTGGCGTGCAAGCGGCTTGGAGAAAGGCAATCTCATCCCAGTGGGAAGCAGATCATTCACTTGCGCGTACGATGATGGATTTCAGAGACAAGATGAACGCGATTGAATCTTCGAATTCCAGAATGGAGAAAATCAGAGCGGCAATTGCAGCGGCTCCACTTGCAGTGATTTTTAATCCTGGTCTCATCACTACACTGAAGGCCGCTCTTCAGGTAGAGGCGCTGATGCAGAAAGAAAGAGTCGTCAGTTGGAAGATGAAACAAGGATGGGGATTGATCACACATTCTACGCTACCCGATCTGCCTTGGAGCATCGATCCCCCCGATCTCATCGGCGAGAGACCGCTTCGGTGGATTGGGGCGAGCGAATATTTCCTGGGTGGGCGACAAGTTAAACAAAGGAGATCAGAAGTTTATGTCTACAGAAAACAAGATTCGCTCTGGCACGCGAGATTCGGATCAAGGCCAAATACTATTTGAGGGATTGATATGGTTACCCATCTTCATGATGTTCTTAGTCGGTGTTTCAAAACTCTACACTTTAAAGTTCAAACCTATTTTGGAAGTAGAAACCTATTACCACTCATCTATCTAGGACTGGCTCTCGTGTTTGGGTTCGCGGCTCATGAGGGAAGCGAACATTCTGCGATATTAAGCTGGAAGAAATCCAACCCACCTACTCTCTCCATGTGGAGCGGTGAGCTCGCATCTCTTGGATGGCGGGAGATGAAAACGGAGAAAACAAAACGAGCGCTGTACCGCTCATTCCCCTATAAAAACAAATCAGAGGGTTGGGTCTTTCACTCAACGAGTTTAGGTTGCTTTGCAGTCACCACTTCACCCGAGAAGGAAGCGCTCCCTCACTTCTTCTGTGGAGATAGCGATCCAGACACCAAATCTAAACCTGATTGGAAAACTTTGGGCTTAGGTTGGAGCGGATGGGACGAGGCTCATCTCCTCAAAAAACCCATCCAAAAACTCAAAATCTCGCGAGATACACTCGATCCTAGAGAAATCCGATATTGACAGCGGCTCGTGTCATCTGTGATGTTAGCCACCTATGCAAAACTCTATTCTCACTGTTGGCTCGATGGCTTTCGATTCCGTCCAAACCCCTGCTGGAAAAGCAGAACAAGTGCTAGGCGGATCAGTGAACTACTTCTCAGTAGCTGCTAGCTTCTTCTCTCCGGTTCAAATTGTAGCCGTCGTAGGCGAAGACTTCCCAGACTCTCACCTCAAGTGGTTAGAAACTCGCAAGATCAACACCAAAGGCGTTCAAAAAGCTCCAGGCAAGACCTTTCACTGGGTAGGTAGCTACGATCAGAATTTGAACGAAGCAAAAACTCTCTCTACTTTTTTGAACGTGTTCGAGCATTTCAATCCGACACTGACTGACGAGCAGAAAAAAGCCTCTTACTTATTCTTAGGAAACATCGATCCTGTTTTACAAACTCGCGTGCTTGAACAGAACACGAGCCACAAGCTTGTAGCGATGGACAGCATGAACTTCTGGATCACAGGTAAACCTACTGAACTCAAGCAAACTTTGAAACAAATCGACGTCCTCTCTATTAATGAAGGCGAAGCTTACTTACTCTCAGGCCAGAAGAACATCGTGAGAGCTGCTCAAACCATCAGAGACATGGGTCCAAGCGTTCTCATCATCAAGCGTGGTGAATTCGGAGCTGCACTCTTCACTGATACTGGAACATTCCTAGCTCCAGCTTATCCAACAGCGACAGTGGTGGATCCAACAGGCGCGGGTGATTCATTCGCTGGTGCATTCTTCGGTTACATCGCTTCACATGGATTCGATCGTACAACTGCTAAGTCTCACCCAGAGAAGTGGGATCATGAACTCAGAAACGCTGTCCTTCATGGTTGTGTGATGGCGAGCTTCACAGTCGAAGACTTCAGTCTTCATAGACTCATGCGCTTAGAGAAAGCTGAGTTTGATCTCAGATTTAAAACCATGACTCAAATGATTAAGGTCTAATTTGTCTCTCGTTATCTGTTTTTTATTTTGGCTTCTCAGGAAATTTTTACTCCCTATTCCGCTGACTCCAGATTCTGAGTTTACTATTTGGAATGTTTTGGGGATTCTTTCTACATTTTTCTTTTGGCTCTTCGGAATCCTCTCTTGGGGAAGAATTTTTTGCGCCCAACTAAAACTCACATCGACTCTATTGAATCAATTGATTTTAGGAGTTATCGCTGCAATTGGGTTTGCGACTCTTACAGGTAGTATCGGATACGGACTCATTCAATCTGAACTAATATTTACATTAGCCATATTTCTAGGGCCAACACTTGAATTAGGCTACAAAGAAAAAAAAACGTATATAAAAAATGATTTTGAAATCGCTTTTGTTCTTTTAGTCACCAGTCTTATATATTTAGTTTCAATTAAATTTTTTCTAGGCCTTGTCCCTCATTTTCACTCCGACCCCCCTCATGTACAATCTCATCGGACCACGACTCTGGTATCAATCGGGCCAGATCGACCTCAATAGATGGATTCCAACGGCTCTTCAATGCTCCTATTGGGAGTATTTAGGAATATGGGGAAATGCTCTACTTTCAGGACCTGCTGATAGAGGACTCGTAGAAGCGCAACTCTTTGCGCAATTCACACATATCATTATAGGTTTCGGAGGAACTCTATTGGCTCTCTACCATCTTTTTTCGTTCGTTTGAATACTCGAGAGTTATTTCAGCTGCCGCTACACTCGGCGGTGCATCGTGCAGTATATTAAACTGGACTATTCATTTAGCTAAAAATGATTGGGGCATTTCTTTTTTCGCACTAAGCGGAATTCAAATACTTTTTAATCAGAATTACATACAAAGAAACTACCTCGCCCTTGGAGGTATTTGTCTAGGAATGGCATGTGCTTCGAAACTTCCTGCATTGTTCACTGTTTTTCCATTCTTATGTATTTGGAGTTACTCAATATATGAAAAAGAAAAAAAGCATCTTTTCTTTAAAAGCCTTTTAATAGTTTTAATTTTTGCATTTACAGCTGCTATTCCATTTTTTATTCGAAATTGGTACATGACAAAAAATCCTTTTTTTCCTGCTTTTAATTCACTATTTGAATCCCAATGGCTTTCAGAAACTCTTGGCAAAGAATATGCGCTCACACAATTTTCAAATCAAAAAGATATTTTTCTTACTTTGCTGATCAAAAGACTAATCCTAATTAAAGATCGCGACCTTCTTCTCTATATTCTGCCTTTAGCTTGCCTATTTGGAAGAGCTCGAACACTTGCTTTAGTGAGCATATCCGGTATCCTTATTTTTTTACTCACAATGAAGACTGCCTCAGGAGAAAACGATGGAACCCTCCTTCTAAGATATCTAGGTCCAGCACTCATTTTAGGAATAGCAATTTCTTCGGCATGGCTTTTGGATGAGTTACAAAAATTAATACAAAAACCTTCACTGCAATCCGTCCCATCAATTATACTCGCTGGATTTTTTATTTTTCATAGTGTGTATAACCCACCTGTTTTTTATCCATTTAAACCTTTTCTCAATATCGCAGTCGCACCCACCATTCCTTACGCCGTCAGAGAGTTATCAATTGGTGGAAAAAGCAAAGCCTGGTTGAGGTTAAACGCAAAACCTTCGGATTTCATTCTTAGTGCAGGAGACAACCAAATCTATTATCTCTCTCATTTAAATGTGAGCACCGTCTTAGAGCAACCTACGTTTGATCATCTTTTATCAACATCAACTGATCTAAAAGATTTTTTAATTAAAATTAGTCCCTTTACTCCAAGATATCTTTTTGATTCAAAACATTTTGAACTTTTTTATTGGTCGAAGCTATCTTTTTGGCTCTATCAAGCCGCCATAGATTATCCAGAATGCATAGCGTATTTGGCACAAGACTCTATAGTAATTGATTATCCTATTTTGGCTAATGCATTAGGAGCATCTCATATTTCAAAGACCCAATACTTTTTCTAACTTAGATTCTGTTGTCCATATACCTTCGGAAGTAAGCACTATTTTTCCGCCGAAAGGGTCGTGAGAAGGAATATTATTTTTAAGGGCAAAGTCATTTGGACTTTGCTTTTTCTTACGAGCAATCGCCCAACTATCTGTCCATTGTTTACTTTGAAACTTAAATTCAAGCACAGCAAGTCTTCTTCCTAGTTTCTCTTTTATTTCTTCTGTTGCTGCATTTGTATACATCGCTCTTAAGAGTCTTAAACCCACAATATACACTCCATCTTTTTGCTCAAATCTCTTTTTAAGACTCTGGAGATACGGGGGAGAACCTAATAACTCTGCCGTTTCTTTGTAATATTTCATTGCTGAAGGCAGATCGTCGTATTCGAACAAATACACATAAGCGAGCCTAAGAGGAAGTAGCCAACCTTCCTTCCAAAAATCGAGATGATACTGTGGAGGAAGATAAGGAAGTTTTTCTTTTCTGAATTTGTTCGCCTTCTCAAGTAGGTGTAATCCACCAGACACATCATCTCTGATAACTACTAAAGACATCGCTCCGTGATAATAGATCTCTCCGTATGCGGTATCGAAGTCAGTGATGAGATCATAATCGTAGAAATTCCAAGGGTGTTCGCCCTTCTTCACATGATCAATTCTAGGATCTTGAAGAGCTCTGAGCCAGAGAAGATCTAATCCCGTCACCCACTCACCCTGCGTGAGTAGTCGATAAGCCCTCTGATCCCAAGGACTAGCTAGGGGTTCGGATTTGACGATGAACTGATGATTGTTATTGAGAACGAACACCTTCAATGCCATTGCAAAACACAAGAATGCAAAAGCAACTAAGAGATGTTGCGCCTTAGATCGCGTATCCAAAAGTGAAGCCAAACCATGGGGCAAACACTGTCGAAATCATTCCGTAAGCAGCTGCACGGAATAAGAATCCAGAATCACTTCTGGATTCGTAACCCAATCCAAAGTTAGGCAATACTGCAGAACCAAAGTTACCAATGCTGGAAATCAGTCCACCACTTCCAAACGAAACGGTTGCACCACCTGTCACATAGAATGACCGAGCATCACGGTTTAAGTAGTAGTTCATGAAAAAAGGTACTGAAAAAAAAGTAGAGACTCCTGCAGAGCCTAACAGTCCAATACCAAAACCGGCTGAGACATCGTCAGAGACCACGCGGTCAAACTGCAAGCTTCCCAGTCCACCTCTTCCCAAACCCTCAACCGCAAAAACATTGGGATTTGTTCTACGAGTGTGCTGTGCTTGGGCTTCGAAATTAAAAAAACTTGAAGAAAGTACTAAACCTAAAATTAATATAATTTGACGCATTGATTTATTTCCTTTTGATTGTGCTTTTCTGAAAAACAATTACAATTAGTATAAATCTAAAAAAGGAGATTTCACCATGAAAAATCAACGCCTCGGATTCACACTGGTCGAACTCATGATCGTTGTCGCTATTATCGGAATTTTGGCAGCAATCGCTGTTCCGAACTATCAAAAATATCAAGCTAAGGCACGTCAGTCTGAAGTAAAGCTGAACCTCGCAGCAGCTCATACAGCACTAACTGCTTTTACAACTGAGAATAGCTCTTACACTGGGTGCTTAAGCTCTATCGGTGTTGGTGTAACCGTTGGTGCAAGAAACTTTTATACGTTTGGATTCGAAGACAACGCAGTTACTACTGGAACTTGTAACGGTACTCCATGCAGTGTTTACGCATGGAGCGGCGCAGGTGTTGGAGCTGGTAGTTGCACAGCTGGTGCGGGATCCTCTCATTTTCCAGCAGCAGTTGGTGTTTCAGGTGCAGCTGCAACCACTATCGCGTCGTTTACTGGTGTCGGTAACCCCATCACATCTTCCGTATCAGCCGCTGCGTTTGTACTAGGTGCAGCTGGAACCATTTCAACTTCTGCAGGAACTGTTGGTCCTGACCGATGGACAATGGATCAAAACAAAACATTGGTTAATGTAAACGCAGGACTCTAAAACTAATTAATTAATGCATATAGTCTATCGAATGTACGGCTTTCCAAATTGAAATCCGTCTGGTAGCTCTTTTGTATGTTCAACCGACTCCTCTCAGGACACATCGAAGTCATCTGCGGCAGTATGTTTAGCGGTAAAACCGAAGAGCTCGTGAGACGCATCAAGCGCTCACAGTTCGGACGCCAGAAAATCCAAGTGTTTAAGCACGCGATTGACGTCCGCTACAGCGCAGATCATGTTCACAGCCATGATTCATCAAAAGTGCCTTCTACTCTCGTAGAGAAGCCATCTCAAATTCTAGAACTCGTCGACGACACTACTCGCGTAGTCGGAATCGACGAAGCTCAGTTCTTCGATGACTCGATCGTCGATGTCGCTCAGAAACTCGCAAACCGCGGGATCAAGGTGATCGTCGCAGGACTCGACATGGACTTCAGAGGTCAACCCTTCGGTCCTATGCCTAAGCTCTTAGCTGTTGCAGAAAGCGTGACTAAACTCTCCGCAATCTGTGTGGTCTGCGGTGCTCCCGCATCCAGATCTCAAAGACTGATCGCTTCTAATCAAGACAAAGTTTTGGTAGGCGCTAAAGAACTTTACGAAGCTCGTTGTCGTTTTTGTCACGAAGTAGAAGATGGGATCATCAAAAATGGACTGCCAGTACGAGAGTTACAGTTACCAACTCTCAGAAATTAAGCATCACTACGGAAAGAATGTTCACATTCTCTCAGATACTTTTTTGATTTCACATTTGGCTGAACTCTGTAGTGAGAAAACCAAACAGCCCGTCATCAACGAACTCATCACGACACTCTATCAAGCGTTGCTGAAGATCGTAGTAAACGCAGAGTTCCCAGTGACGAGAGCCAAGATCCCTACTCGTATGATCACATCGCATCCTGAAGCGGTGTACGAAGGACCTGTGATCGATCCCAAAACCAAGGCAGTCGCAGTCAATCTCGCTCGTGCGGGCACACTCCCTTCACACGTCTGTTACACAGCTCTTAATTATTTTTTGAGTCCAGATCTCGTGAGACAAGATCACATCAGCATCGCGCGCAAGACGGACTCATCAGAGAAAGTCACTGGCAGCCATGTCTCCGGACACAAAATAGGCGGCGATGTGAAAGACTCCATCGTCCTCTTCCCTGATCCCATGGGCGCTACAGGCTCCACCATCGTGGAAGCGATCGATCTCTATAAGGACTCAGGTAGGGTGAAGAAGTTCATAAGCATGCACTGCATTATCACTCCAGAGTATCTCAAGAATGTTCTCTACCAGCATCCTGACTTAGTGGTTTATGCCATCAGACTGGATCGCGGTTTATCACCTGCTTCTGTGCTGAAAACTACGCCCGGTGAGCGCTGGGATGAAGAAAAGGGATTAAACTCCAAACAATACATCGTCCCAGGCGGCGGTGGCTTTGGAGAAGTTTTGAATAATTCCTACGTCTAGGTTAAACATAATCCATGGCAAAAATTACGACTGAACCTAAGGTTTTGATCCCAGAAGTGAAACTCCAATCCAGGGTCAAAGAACTCGCTCTCGAAATCAACAGCGACTACCAAGGACGTGACATCGCAGCGATTTGTATCTTAAAAGGCAGTTTCGTATTCTTCTCAGACATCGTTCGCCACATCGAACAGCCTGTTACTTGTGAATTTTTAGGGCTCTCCAGCTACGGTGGATCGATGCAATCTTCTGGCGAAGTCAAAATCACTCTCGATATTAACGAGCCTCTCGCAGGCAAACACATCATTGTGTTCGAAGACATCGTCGACTCAGGCTACACGCTCAAGTACATTCTCAATGCACTGAGAGCACGTAACCCAGCTTCTATTAAAGTTTGCTCTCTTCTCTACAAACCTGCTGCACTCAAAGCAGAAATTCAACTCGACTACTATGGATTCAAAATCGGAAACGAATTCGTCGTAGGCTACGGACTCGACTTCAATGAAAAATATCGCGGACTTCCGTTCATTGGATATATAGAAAATGAACATTAAATCAGTTGCTCCCGTACGCGTAGACCTCTCTGGCGGTACGGTGGACATCTGGCCTTTGTATTTGATGATTCCCGGAGCAGTGACTACTAATCTAGGGATCGATCTCTTCGCTGAAACAGAACTCGTTGAAACTCAGGATGGACAAGGCACCGTTACTTTTAAATCCTCTGACCAAAACACAGAACTCAAAATCAAATGGTCTGAGCTGGAGAAGCAAAAAACAATTCCACAGCTTGTCCTTCATCAACTCCTCACAGAATATTTTTATCATCTGAAGAAGGAAGACGGATCATTCAATCCCAAGAGTTCACTGATGGTCTCTACACGCGCGACATCACCTGCGGGTGCAGGGCTTGGCGGATCATCGGCTCTCTGTGTATCTATCATTGCAGCGCTCTCTTGCTGGCTCTCTGGAAAAGTAGAATCCGAGCTGGATGGCGAGAGATTCATCTCTGTCGCTAAGGACGTCGAGAGCAGAGTCATTCAAGCTCCAGCAGGACTACAAGATTACTACGGCGCTGTTTACGGCGGATTACAATCCATTGAATGGGGTGTGTTCCAACATAAACGCAACGACTTCGGAGCAGAGTTACTTCAGGATCTACAGTCACGCATGATCCTGTTTTACTCAGGACTCTCACGCAATTCTGGAATCAATAACTGGCAAGTTTTCAAAGACTTCTTCGACAAAAAGGTCGAAGTGCGCAAGCATCTCGAGTCCATCACTTCATCCACTCTTGATCTCAATCGAGCTCTCTCGAAGGGTGACTGGAACGGCATCATTGAAGCGATTCGTAGCGAGTGGGCAGCTCGCAGGCAACTCGCTCCTGGCATCAGCACTCCTGAGATGGATCAAGCGTTCAAGCGCGCTGAGAAGATCACTAAGGACATCGCTTACAAAGTCTGTGGTGCAGGTGGAGGCGGATGCTTCTTCCTCATTCTCAAGGAATCTAATGACGAAATCAAAGCCGAGATCATCGAAGCAGTGACTTCTGGCACTGACATCAGACACCTCCCGTTTCATGCGGTTCCTTATGGAGTGAGCGTCAAGCCTTCGCTCTCCTAGTATGACAAAATATCTAGGTCTAGAACTGTCGGGAGCCAAGAACCAAAAAACAACTCTCTGTGTACTCGAGTATTTCAAAAAAGAAGACCGAGTTTTCTTACTCAACCTCATTGAAGGCATTGGACCTGATGAAGATATCTCGGGTGATGAACAACTCCTCGATTGCCTCACTCCCTACCAAGGCAAAGGCAATGTACTGACTTCGAATGTCCCGACTTCGTTTCCGCCTTGTGCTCCGTGTACCAAAGAGAAGTGCGGATCAGTGACCGACTGTAGAAATCCAGAAGCCAAGTGGATGAAAGCATTCGCCAAAAATAATCATGTGACACCTTATACGATGAGACCTGTGGATCTCTGGTTAAGACGCTATCCGTTTGAAGTGGATGAGACCTTAGGTGGCAGTCGTGCACCACTCACTGCAAGAATGGTTTATCTTAAGAATAAGCTGAAAAAGTTCACACTGCTTGAAGCTAATCCCAAGATCTCAACACTGAAGCTAGGCGAGAGCTTGAAAATTTCTCCAAAGGTTCTAGAGAATATCCGATCACTCGAGCGTGGGCCTACTGCCAGGAAAGAACTCCTCACCAGGCTCATGAGTAAGCATCAAGTCTTCATCTATGACGGAGACTTTAAGAAAATCTGTCAAAACCTCACCGCATACGACGCATTCATTTGCGGCTACACAGGATTCTTGTCTGAACAAGGGAAGTGCGAGAAGCGTCCTAAGACTTTTCCCAAACAGAGTGCTTGGGTGGAGATTCCGTGCTGAGTCTTGTGATCCGTAGACTCATTGAAATGGTAGTGACGTTATGGATCGTAGCGACTTGCATCTTTTTTCTACTGCGGCTTGTCCCCGGTGGACCGTTTGACTCCGAGAAGTCCTGGCATCCAGAAATTCAAGCTGCGATCGAAGAGAAGTACGGACTTCATCTCCCGCTGAAGGATCAATACTTGAATTGGATCGGAGGAGTTGCTCACGGTGATCTCAAGGAATCCTTCCAATACCAAGGCCAAGACGTGACTGAACTCATTCTCGTGTCGCTTCCCTATTCACTCATTGTGGGATTTGGGGCACTCATTCTCTCTATCGTAATGGGAGTGATTCTTGGAGTACTCTCAGCTTGGAAGAAGGACACTTGGATTGATTTTACTTCATCCTTCATTGCAATTTCTGGTGTGAGTCTGCCACCGTATCTCATTGCCACTGTGCTCATTCTCTTCTTCTCTGTGAAGTGGCAACTCCTGCCTGTAGCACTTGTTGAGGGACCGAGCTCTTATGTGCTTCCCATCATCACTCTTGGGATCAGACCTGCAGCCACCATCGCAAGACTCGTGCGAGCGGGACTCCTTGAGATCTTAAGTCGCGACTTCATCCGCACCGCTAGGTCCATGGGAGTGAGTCCTTTTAAAATTTTGTACAAGCATGCGCTTAAGAATGCTCTCATCCCTGTGCTCACGATCCTGGGTCCTCTCACCGCGGCCATCCTCACCGGATCATTCGTCATTGAATATGTGTTTCAAATTCCTGGTGTAGGTAAGCACTTCGTCACGAGCATCATCAACAGAGATTATCCTGTCACCATGGGTATTACACTTCTCTATGGCGTATTCCTCCTCGTCGCTAATTTCATCACGGATATCGCCTACACTTGGGCAGACCCCAGGATCAAACTCACATGAAGAAGTTCGGCATTCTCTCCAAGATTTCGATTTCGTTTCTCCTCATCATGGGAGCTCTTGCGATCCTTGCACCTCAAGTCACTCGTTACACTTATGATGAGCAGAATATCATGGAGAGATTAGAGACCAGTTCTGCGAAACACTTCATGGGCACGGATGTACTGGGGAGAGATCTCTACTCTAGAATTATTTATGGAGCGAGGCTCTCACTCACTGTCGGAGTACTCACTGCACTTGTCTCTCTCATCATTGGTCTCACACTAGGCGCAATCTCAGGCTACATCGGTGGATGGGTAGATGGCGTGATCATGCGAGTGACAGATATCTTCCAGATCTTCCCCATGGTGCTGATTGCAATTCTACTCCTCATGCTTCTTGGTAAGGGTGTGACAGGAATCATTACTGCGATTGCACTCACTTCGTGGGCGACACCTGCTCGTTTGGTACGAGGGCTTGTCATGCAAGCCAAGGAACTTCCTTATGTCGAGTCGGCTCGTGCAATCGGGACTTCACACTTCATCATTCTTTTCAGGCACATCATCCCAAATCTTTGGGGGCCCATCATCGTGGCGCTCTCGTTTCAGATTCCCAACAACATCATGGCTGAGAGTTTCTTGTCCTTCTTAGGTCTTGGGCTTCAGCCACCGTATGCAAGTTGGGGCACACTTGCCTCTGATGGGTTCCGCGCGATTCAAACCTATCCGCATTTGATTGTTTTCCCAGGAGCTGCGCTCTTCATCACGCTACTTGCTTTTAATTTTTTAGGAGATGGACTAAGGGACTGGCTAGATCCGAAGCAATCCAGAGTGGATATTGGTTAGATTTTTTTCTTCTTTGAAACAGGCTTTGCCTTTAGCAACTCCGCTAGCTGCAGAATCGTGTTCCCGTAATCTTGGCTACGATTGTAATGGAAGAGTGCCGCTCGCTGCTCATCAGTGTTGATAGTCCAGCCATTTACTTTTAAATAATTTGCGACGGAAGTAATCGCATCGTCTGCTTCATAGAGATCAAGTCTATCGTTCGAAGGACCAGGAGAAGCCCACTTCATGAAACTAGATGGGACGAATTGCGGCAGTCCAAACGCTCCTGCGAATGACCCCGAGAGCTGACCCACTGGGATACTGCGCTTAATGTACATATCTTGAAGCGAAAGGATCTCACCCCTTGCCCAGTCTGCCTTGCGCTGGCAACGCTCTGGGATCTTGGGTTTCATGTCGTCTTCGACTTCTGCAACCAAACTCTTACAGATATCCTCTTGATCAGCCATCGCAAGACTGAAGAACACGCTCGCGATATTCTCAGATCCCGTGTTGCGACCTAATCTTGTCTCGACAGAGATGAGTGCCGTGATTACTTCCTTTGGAACTCCGTAGATTTTCTCAACTTTCGCAAATACTTTTCTGTACTTCTTCAGAAACAGCCTTCCGTTTGCTACAACGTATCCTTGTAAGAACTGAGTGTAATCCGACTTGAGTTTAAAGATCAGCACACTCATCTTGATGTACTTAGAATCGAGCTTGAATCTTGGACTTTTAAAAATCATATCGATAAAATCTTGCTGTACACCTGCAAGCTTGAGTTTAGAGAGCAAAACATCTTTTCTCTCCTCGTCAGTGAGCTTCGCCGCAGAGAATTCCGGTGTGTACGCACATCCAGAAACAAAAAGAGTAATGATGAGTGCTAACTTCTTAATCAATTTTTCACTTTCACTTGTCTCAAGTCCAAGTTGTTCATGGGATCCATCAAGAGACCTTCGATCGAAGGCTTCACATAGACCAGATTGGGTTCATAATAGAGTGGAATGATCGGTGCATAATCTTGAAGCATGCGCTTCTGAGCAATTTCATAGAGCTCTTCACGTTTCTTCTGATTCGAGATGGATCTCGCTTGAATCACCCAAGAATCATACGGATCGTCTTTGAAGAGAGTGCGATTATTCCCGGATTGACTTAGGAATACTGAAAGAAAATTATCAGGGTCTGGGTAATCCGCCCCCCAAGAGGCCATGAACATGGACTCAGACTGGCTCTCCATATGCTTACGGTAAGTTTTGTAATCGTAAGTTTGGATTGCTATTTCTAGCCCCAAGTTCTTCTTCAGTTCACCTTGAATGTATTGGGCGACCATCATGTTCTTATCGACGTTAGGAATGAGAAGCTCAATATTCTTAGGTAGAGTGCCGATCTTCTTCAACTCATTCTTCGCGCGTTCAATGGAGAATGGCAGTCCCAAGTTAGAACCTGAAGCGAAGAGCGGAGGAGGAACGAAGCTTGATGCAGGCTTCTGTCTCCCATAGAGGATCTCTGCAAATTTTGATTTATCAATCGCCATTGCAATGGCACGCCTGAGACCTGCATTCGCCACTTCAGGACGAGTGACAGCGAATCCAAGGTAAACCGTTTTGAGATAGGCGAATTCTTTCAATTCCGGATTATTCTGATTGTTCTTCAGTGAAAGAATCGGAAGATCATTCACGAAGTCTAATCTACCCGACTGATAGAGAGAGACGGCCGTGTTCTCATCTTTAATGATGATGCCAGACCACTCTTCGACGTTTGTCTTCAAATTCCAGTAGTAAGGATTGGTTTTGAAATCAAGCTTATGATCGATTTCGTATTTCTCAAGTACAAGAATCCCCAGAGTCACGAGATTACCAGGCTTAGTCCATTTTTTTCCGTATTTCTTGATCAGATCAGAGCGAATAGGAAACGTTACCCAGAATGAAGGAATCGTAATCCAATAAGGCACTGGATTCTTTAAGGTCACTTGAAGTTTGTATGCACCTAATGCCTTCACGCCTACTTTTGTGAAGTCAGAGATCTTACCTTCGAAGTATTCTTGAGCACCTACAAGATCGAAAAGCAAGTAGCTGTACGATGCGCCTGTCTCACGAGAAAGAAGCCTCTTCCATCCATCGACAAAGTGTGAGGCCTTGAGCTCGACACCATCAGACCATTTCACATTCTTACGAAGGGTGAAGGTATAAACTTTTTGATCCGAACTGATTGCCCACTCAGTCGCAAGCATCGGCTTCACATTGAGTTTGTTATCGAGAGTGACCAACCCATCCATCATGTTCATCATGAGGTGAGTCTCGACACTCGTATGAGCGAGATTCCAATCCAATGTCTCAGGCTCGCCCGATAGACGGAAAGAAAACTTTTTGGCCGAATGTTCAGCAAAAACTGAATTAAAGGAGAGTATTAGAGCAAGAATTGAAAACCAGTGGGACATCCCACTAGTCTACTGATCAATGTTAACTATTTCTACTACGACGTCACCCATCACGCGGGATTGGCAACCCAGTCTGGATGTCGGCGACTGACGCTCGACTCCTTGGATTCTCTCGTGTTCGTCATCTTCCATGGGAGCTAGGTTTTCTGTTCCTTTTTTGACGATGACATGACAAGTCGTACAAGAACAGAAGCCACCGCATGCATGTTGAATCGGAATATCGTTAGCAATAGATGCATCTAAGATGGTGTCACCTTTGCTCACTTCGATGGTTACGTTTAAGTTCTCAAAAGTTATTTTTGGCATGTGAAGACACCCTTAAGCTGAAAAACTGTTACCGCACCCACAAGTGCGTTTTGCATTAGGGTTATTAAATACAAAACCTGTGCCGTTCAGTCCATCACTAAAATCAAGTGTCGTACCATCTAGGAACAGGAAACTTTTGGAATCAACCAAGAGCTTCACTCCATCGTATTCAAAAGTCTTATCGGTTTCGGCTGCTAACGCCTTATCGAATCCCAGTTTGTAACTCATTCCTGAGCATCCGCCTCCGATAACCATCACCCTTAAGTGAGCGTCACGAGCGGTCTCGTCTGTGGTTTGAATCCGTTTAATCTCTTTGGCTGCCTTGTCTGTAATTGCGATCATGGTCTGATCTCCTCTTGTTCGTTCACTTCTGATTGAAATATAAGTTGTCTGAGTTCTAATGCTGTTTTTGAAATTTTCTCTATGACGTAATCGATCTCTTCGGTGGTGGTCGTGCGTCCAACTCCAAAACGGATGCAACTCGCTGCTTGTTCATCGGTGAGTCCCATCTCACGCAGTACGTGTGAAGGCTTACCATCGGCTTCACTACATGCAGAGCTTGAGGAGAACGCAATCTCAGGATTAGCCATCATGAGTGCGTTGCCTAAGGCACCAGGAATATAAATATTAAGATTGCCCGGGATTCTCTGTGTGGAACATCCATTGAGTTTAACACCCGAGATGCTGCGACTGAGTCCCTGATAGAGACGCTCACGAAGTGAAGTGATGCGTGCGGACTCTATAGCCAGGTGACTACACGCAATTTCAAGCGCCTTACCGAATCCTACGATGCCTGGAACGTTGAGCGTTCCTGCTCTGAGTCCTTGCTCGTGGCCTCCACCGTGGAGAATCGGGTCCAAATAAATCTTAGGGCGCTTCGATCTCACATAGAGTGCACCCACACCCTTAGGTCCATAGATTTTATGTGAAGAGAGTGATGCGAGATCGACTCCGAGATCAATCACTGAAAAGGGGATCTTACCTACAGATTGGCTGGCATCTGTATGAAATAGAATGTTTTTGGATTTGGTATAGGCTGCCAATTCTTGAATCTGATTGATCGAACCCACTTCATTGTTTGCGTGGATCACAGAGACTAAGATCGTGTCTGGACGAATAGCATTCTTCAATGTCTCAAGAGTGATGAGCCCATCACGATCGACTGGAAGAATCGTAACATCGAATCCTTCCATCTTCAGTGACTCTACAGCACTCAGTACCGATGCGTGTTCAACACTAGTACAGATGATGTGTCGGCCACGATCACGATAAGAGCGTGCTCCACCGATGATCGCTAAATTATTGCTCTCGGTCGCACCACTCGTGAATACGATTTCCTTAGGCTGTGCACCAATAAGAGCGGCAATCATCGAGCGAGCATTCTCAACTGCAGAATCCGCTGTCCAACCAAACTCATGATGTCTGCTAGATGCGTTTCCAAACTTCTCTGTGAAATAAGGCAGCATCTCCTTCAAAACTTCAGAATCGACTGGAGTGGTTGCTTGATGATCCAGATAGATAGGGAGTTTCATACACTCACCTCCGACTTCACTTGAGTCAGCATTGAAGGAGCATCGATGATTTCATTCATTGGGAGTGAATTCAGAAAATGAAAAACCTTAGCATTGAGATTGGAGAGAAACGGACGAACCTCGCATGCAGATTGAATTTCACAGGTCTGTGCCCCAGTACCTGTCATGCAACATGCGACAATGGCGTGATAACCTTCGAATGTTTCTAAAAATTTTGCGAAACTCACAGTAGCTGGATTCATCTTCAATCTGTATCCACCTTTTGAACCCGAGGTGGATTCGATCCAGCCGATTTCTTTTAGCCTCTGGAGAGTTTTGGCGGTGATGTCGTAAGGGAGTAGATACTTCTCTGAGACTTCTCGTGCACTGACTGTACCTTGACTGCGGGTCAGGTGATTGAGTGCGATGAGTGCATATTCAGTCGTTTTGTTGAGCTTAATCATAGTCTCGAAGCCCAATATACGATATTTAGAGTCGTAATTCCATATTTTGATTAAGTATTTGTAATTATTTGATTAAATAACGAGATGCAGTCCCGAATAGGCCGAATAAGCACTCGCGGTGTTAGCCATTCCCTGAACACTGAACCTCACTGCCCAAAGTTTAAAATGAACACCCACCAAGGCCTTCATCACTCCAAGTGAAGGAGCGTAAGTATTCGAACCTGCGTCGAGCACACCTGTTCCCGTGTAGATGGTTGAACTCGTGAGGCCTGGCAGAGTTGAGTTGGATTGAATCGGACCCGAAGCGCCTCCGTAAGTCGCTGCCCCCCCTAAACTGAGATCCGCTCCAGCTCCAAGCACAAATCCAAACGTTTCTAGGAAATCAAAATTTGAAGTGACTTCAATAGGAACTGTAAACACATTGGAGTGAACACCTAGATTGTAATTTGCTCTCCAACTCATGGTGCTCTGTGAAGCAGCATCACTCTGAGAGATGGTCATTGCAGTTGAGTAAGCAGCATCTTGATACATATACCTAAGACCTGTCGTGAACGAGATTCCATCCCAATGAAAAAGCAGATTCTCCCGAGCTGGAGCATGAATGTGGTACTGAACGTGTGCTCCTAGATTCGCAATTCTGAGAGCCACATTATAAAGATTAGGATGATAGAGATACATTGCATTGAAGAAAACATTGAGTCGCTTCGGATCCAGTCTTCCGATCTTCCACCCCATTCCGGCGGCGCTTAAACCCAAGATGGCTGAGACCTGCGCTCCTCCACCTACATCAGGGAGTTGATTGGCCTGAATTGCACCCAGTCTGCTGAAAGAATTAAAACTTCCAGACGCTCCACCACCTACTCCAATCCCAAGCGATACTTTCTTCACGCCGCCTTCATACATCACTCCAAGCCCATTACTACTTGCGACTGATGCATTACTAAAAGCGGTGAGAGTAGTCTGGAAGCTCGACTCAGGTATCAGAACGCTATTGT
Source organism: Lysobacteraceae bacterium (assembly GCA_023657465.1). Lineage (GTDB taxonomy): Bacteria > Bdellovibrionota > UBA1018 > UBA1018 > JAGTJX01 > JAGTJX01. The sequence continues at coordinate 107,420 of JAGTJX010000004.1, read as the reverse complement.
TCACTTGATTCTGCAATTGAGTCGCCATGGAAAAAACGGCTGTCTTGACTACAAGATCGTTACCCGCGTTTGTAAGAGGAGAAGAAGCATTATTGATCGTGAATGTCATCGCTTGAGACTGATGAGTGACGAGCAGTAAGAGTAAAATTGAATGACACTTTAAACTCATGACGCCACCATCATGACGAATGGAATGAGAAAAAGAGAGAAGATCGTACTTAAGAAGACCGCCATCGAAGCTGTTTCTGGTTCTGTTTTTAATTCAGCTGCAATGGCCACAGTGTTTGCAGCAAGAGGGACCCAAGCAATGAGTTTGAGCACTCGAGCGTTTTCAGCATCGAATATTTGCACGACGGACTCGTTTCCATAAACAAGTGCATAGAGTGCAAGTGGCCAAGCGAGATACTTCGCAGAGAACGACAGTGCGTTGAACTTGAGATCAAACTTGAACCTCGCAAGCTCACTCATCGCAAGCCCCACGAGTGCTACACCTAAGATTGAATAAGCTCCACGCAAGTTTTGATTCACTCCTTGCACCCAAGAATTCTCTGTTGCACCAAACAAGAGATTGAGCGAGATCCCCAACCACGCAGCATGGAACCCTGGGAGTTTCACGACTTTCATGACAGCACTACTGATCGAAGAGTGTCCTCGAGCTGCGAGATAGAATCCCACTGAGTTCTCATAAAGAATGTAACCCATGCCACAGAGGATCACTCTTGCTACGGCGTCTCCACCGAAGAGCGCGTCTGCTACTGGGATTCCGAAGTACCCAGAGTTAGCGTTACCCGCTGCGAAACCTAGAAGATTCTTTTTCGTACCTTCAGGATACACTCGTGAACCGATAAAATAATATCCAACTGCAATCACTGAACCTAAAGCCCAGATGAGTCCAGGAAGCCAGAGATCTGAAATCGTGAGATGTGCGCGCAACATTTGCGTGAAGATGAGCGCTGGAGAAAGATAATAGATGAGTAGCTTGGCTAGACCTTCTTTATGAACTTTAGAAACTCTGCCCGCTATAAATCCAATGATGAGGAAGAAGAACAGTGGCGAAACTTTAAGCAAAAGTTCCGAGAAGAGATTCATTATTTGGTCTTAATGGTGATTTTGTGAACAGAGCGAATCATCTCAATGACTTCGCGTACAGCGCCCATTCCACCTTGAGCCTCAGTGACATAGTCCACCGACTTACGCACTTCTTCACAAGCATGAGGAACAGTAGCTGAGAACCCTACTTTATTTAAGACAGGAAGATCGAAGAGTTCATCTCCGATGAATGCCATTTCAGATTCCTTAAATCCTGTTTTGCGCTTGAACTCCTCAAGTGCAATGAGTTTGTTCTCGTTGCCAATGTACGCATGTTCTACTCCCAAGACTTTGATGCGTTCACGGAGATCATCGGATTCTCCACCACTGAAGATTGCTACTGGGAATCCAGACTTTATGAGGAGTCTCATGCCATAGCCATCTTGTGTATGGTACTGACGGGTCCAACCTTGGCCTTTGATCCAAAAAATTCTACCGTCCGTGAGTACACCATCTACATCTAAAATGAGACATTTTAATTTTTTGATCTTGGTTTTGTTGCCACTAGAGAGTTTCATAAGTCATTTTGCCTCTGGAAGTAATTTTGGCATCTTTGAGACTATTTTTCTAATCTCAAGTAACTGATCAATGAATTTTCCGACAAACTGAAGATGGAATGCATTCGGTCCATCAGACTTTGCCTTCTCAGGTCTTGGATGAGCTTCCATGAAGAGTCCGTCAGCTCCTGCAGCCATAGCAGAACGAGCGAGCACTTCGATGTATTCGCGCTTACCGCCTGTGCTCTTGCCGTCTTTCCCCCCACCTGGCATCTGCACAGAGTGAGTGGTATCGAAGATCACAGGAGTGCCCATCATCTGAATACATTGGAATCCAGTCATATCAACCGTGAGCTGATTGTAACCATGAGTTACACCACGCTCAGTGATGAAGAACTCATCTAATTTGAACTTTGCCTTGGACATTTTTTCTACTTCACGGACTTTCTCAATAATATTCTTCGCATCCCAAGGAGCAAGGAATTGCCCTTTCTTGATATTGAGTTTCTTACCGAGTTGAAGTGCAGCCATTGCTCCCGTTAGAACTACATCGGTCTGTCGGCAAAGGAACGCAGGGATCTGAATGAAATCGACGACATCAGCTACCGCAAACGCTTGATCAGGAGTGTGAAAGTCTGTGAGGAGCTTGAGTCCTGTCTTCACTTTCACTTTTTCTAAAATTTTTAATCCCGCTCTCAAACCTGGGCCACGGAATCCTTCAATAGAAGAACGATTGGCCTTGTCGAATGAAGCCTTGAAGTAAAAATCAACTTTCTTACCCTTCAGCTGACGCTTCAACTCTTGAGCCACTTCCATCACGAGTCCCTCGTCTTCGATCACGCAAGGGCCAGCAATCAAAGTCATTGGTTTTTTAGAGAGCAGGCTCATGATTTTTTGTTTTTCTTAGAAGATGCGATAAATGCAGAAAAAAGTGGATGAGGCTTCAGTGGTTTGCTTAAGAACTCAGGATGAAATTGACAACCCAAGAACCAAGGATGTTTAGGGAGCTCAGCCATCTCGACTAACTCTGTATCAGTAGCTTTGTCTTTGTACTTACCCGAAACAACGAGGCCGTGTTCGGTGAGCTTAGGTAGGAACTCATTTGAAACTTCGAAACGGTGACGGTGACGCTCACTGATCTTGGTCTCTCCGTAGGCACCGTATGCATGAGTCTTCACTCCACTTTGCTTCTCTAGAACATCACAAGGATAAGCGCCTAATCTCATCGTGCCACCCTTGTCGGTGATCTTCTTCTGGTGCTCCATGATATCGATGACATTCTCTCGACCCTCAGGCTTGAATTCTGCAGAGCTTGCGTTTTTGATTCCTGCTACGTTTCTAGCGAATTCAATCACAGCAAGTTGTAATCCTAAACAGATTCCGAAGAAGGGAACGTTGTTCGTACGAGCGTACTCAATGGCCTTGATCTTACCTTCGACTCCGCGCTCACCGAATCCACCTGGGACTAAGATACCATCCATGCCCTTGAGTTCTGTGAGATCACCACTTTCTACTTTTTCTGAATCAATGTAATGAACCATAGTCTGAACTCGGTTTGCTACACCACCATGAATGAGTGATTCACTGAGCGACTTGTAGCTCTCATGCCAATCCATGTACTTACCTACGACACCGATATTCACTGTTCCTTCTGGGTTCTTGATCAAATTGACCATGTCACGCCACTTGGAGAGATCAGGCTTGCCTGACCAGATTCCTAGTTTCTCGATGATCTTCTCATCCACACCTTCGTCATGGAAGTAGAGCGGAACTTCATAAATAGTTTTGATATCGATCGCGCTGAATACTTGATCGCCAGTCAAGTTACAGAAGAGACCAATCTTATCTTTGATTTCTTTTGAAAGAGGACGATCGCAACGACAAAGCAGAATATCTGGCTGAATACCAATCTCTCGGAGTTCTTTCACACTGTGCTGAGTAGGTTTTGTTTTTAACTCGCCTGCTGAACCAATGTAAGGAACTAGTGTCACGTGAACGAAGAGTACATTCGTTGCGCCTTCTTCGTGACGAAGCTGTCTGATCGCTTCTAAGAATGGAAGACTCTCGATGTCCCCTACGGTTCCACCGATTTCGATGATGGTGATATCGCTCTCGCCAGCAGCTTCACGAATTCTGAGTTTGATCTCGTCAGTGATGTGAGGAATGACTTGTACGGTTTTACCGAGATAGCCGCCTTCACGTTCACGTCTGATCACGCTGTCGTAGACTCTACCTGTAGTGAAACTATTCTTACGAGTGAACTGAGCAGATCCTACGAAACGGGAATAGTGACCGAGATCGAGATCGGTTTCTCCACCGTCATCAAGAACGAACACTTCGCCGTGTTGGAAAGGACTCATCGTACCTGCATCAACATTGAGATACGGATCCATTTTGACCATTGAAATTTTGAGACCGCGGGCTTCGAGTAGGTTTCCGATTGAGGCGGCAGCTATGCCTTTACCAATACTGGATAAAACCCCGCCCGTTACGAATATGAATTTACGATGCTTGGCCACGCTGGAGTCAACTCTACACTAGAGTTCTTCAATGGTGCAATGAGTTATTGAAGAAGTTCTCTGACTTTTTTGAGATCTTCAGAAGTATCTACTCCAATAGATAGGAAGTCGCTGTCTGCTACACCAATAGAGAGCCCATGATGGAGAGCCCGGAGTTGCTCAAGCGATTCAGCCTTCTCGAGATCTGTAGCAGGCCATGCTGCAAATTGTGCAAGTGTCGCTCTCTCATAAACATAAAGCCCCACATGGCGCTTACAGAGATAAGCACTCGTCATCCCCTGAGAGTGTCTCTGTTTAGGTGGTTCTACACGAGTATAGGGAATTGGGAGTCGCGAGAAGTAGATCGCATTCCCGTCTGCATCTACAATCACCTTCACTACAGAAACTTCAGTCAGATCCTCTGGACCTTGAATGGGAGTGGCTACGGTACTCATTTTGAATTTGCCGCTGACTACAAGCTTCACTGCGAGTTCGATCGCTTGTGAACTCATGAGAGGCTCATCACCTTGAGCATTAACGAAGATATCTCCGTCTACTTTGGTTGCGACTTCAGCTACTCGGTCTGTACCTGATTGGCAGTCTAGCGACGTCATGAGGCACTCGCCACCGAATGACTTCACCTTCTCCAAAATTTTTGTATCATCCGTTGCGACAATGACCTGATCAACCGCTCTGCACTTCTTCACTCGTTCGTAAACCCATTGGATCATGGGCTTGCCATGGATATCTGCGAGAGGTTTTCCTGGTAAACGAGTAGACGCATAACGAGCGGGAATCACCGCTACAACTCTGGGTTTGGACATGGTTAGGAGATTATCAGTTAACTAAGAAGCCTTCAATACAACTGTTTTATCATATTCTTGAACAGGCTCTTGTTCAATGCTCATCATTTCTTCAGCGTTTTTGAATGCTGCTGTCGCTTTCATGAGCTTCTGTTTTAAGAGACGAGCTTTCTCTTGTTCGCGATTCATTTGCTCTTTCACTAGATCCATATTGAACTCAAGTGTGTCGAGTTTACGCTTCAGATCAACAATCTTAATTTCACGAGTCAAGATGAGTTGCTCAGCATCTTTCTTCACCACTTCAAGTCGATTCTCGAGTTCCTTCTCACGAACACGGATACGCCTGATATCCAGTCTTACACGTTCTTTGATCTGATCGATCTCACCGATGGTTGCGCGAACTTGCAGCTCCATCATTTTAGTTTTTTCAGATTTTTCGTGAAGAGTTTTTGCGAGTTCTTGGTTTTCATAGCGGAGAGCTAAAATTTCGCTCTCTTTTATACTCTCAAAATCTTCAATCATCGATTTACTGATTCTGTTTTCGTTTTCGAGAGCTTCGACCTTGGACTGTTCCTGGCCAAACTGACTCTCGAGAGTTTTAATATGCTCGATCGCAGCACTAAGCTGAGTAGTGAGTGCTACGACATCTTGTTCACGAAGTAAGAGGAATTTTTTGAGTGTTTCGACATCGGGTGCTGACGCAGCACCACCAGGAACAATCGCATCACCGAGAGCTCTTCCCATTGCTGCGAGAGGGTCAAACGATGACTTCTTATGTTCCTTGCCGAATAAGTACGGGAGCTCAGCTTCAGAAGAAGCATCGCTCACAGGATCGGGTTGTTGTGCGGCTGGAGCACTGGTAGTGAATTCTACCGAAGGAGCGGTTTCTGCTTGGGGCGCACCTACAGAGACTGTGCCATCAACTGGAAAATCAAATGTGGGAAGTTCTTCTGAAGGCTCTTTAGGAGCTGCTTCTGCAGCCACAACTGAAACATCAATAGGTGCAGTAATCTCTACAGGAGCTGCTGCTTCAACAGCTATGGCAGTTTCAAAACTCGGAGCTGCCTCTATGCTAGGAGCTGCTTCAACTGCTGCTCCTACTGCGACTTCTCCTTGTGCTTCGCTTTTGTGAGATTCTAAAACAATTCCACCGGAGTCATCTCCGATTTCGATTCCACCTTCAGCAGGAGCTGAAGTGGCTGCATCTTGAGTTGTATCAGCAGCAGAAGTCACTTGAACGGAATCATCTAATTTCAAAACGGTTGTAGCACTCTCGTCGTGGTTCGCAGTCGAAACCACCTCAGGAGCAGTCTCTCCAGGGATTTCTACTGGCGGGGCATCAGCTGGAGCCGCCGCATCAATAGTCATGGAGGGTTCCATTTGCAGCGAAATACTCGGATCGCTTTTGCTATCCTTTCTATCAGTTGAGCCATAGAGACTCTCAGAGTCCTCCAGCTCTAACGGTTCGCCATCATTTTTAGGTTTATTGTCATTGTTTGCCAAAAAACACCAATCCCTCTCATTTCACAGATCGGCATTTGTCTGACTTTTCTTTAGATTTCAGGTATTCTTACTACCTAAATGAGCGAGTCCAAACTGCATATAAGTCTGTTTAGGGGTAATTTACCGGCCAGAACGTTTAAATTGCATCCAAAATGGCTCTTAAACTTGAGCCTCATCCTAGGACTCATCATTATCGGATGCTCAGTCATGTTTGTATTCTCGCTTAGACTCTATAGACAGGCACTCAAAGCCAATCCTGGAAAAGTAATCGAGCTAGAACGCGAACTCATGGAGCTAAGACTCGTCATGCAAAACAAGAAAACAGACAGCGCTACTGCTGCTGCTCCAGTCGCACAAACTGTTGCGCCTCAAGCGGCACCTGCACCAAACACTGTCGCTCCTACTGCAAGCGAAGATGATCTCTCCATCAGATTCCTTCCTGCTTCTATGAAAATTTCTCATTCAGCGTCTAGCGTTCCAATCGTACTCACAGAGATGCGAGCACGCTGGATCGGCTCTAAGAATTTGAGAATCCAATTCAATATTCAATACACCAAGGGTGACGGGGGCAATCAACAGGGCCGCATCCTCATCGTCGCTCGAGGCCAATCCCAGATCTTCGTTTATCCAGAAGGTTCAATCAGTAACGAAGCCACACGCAGTCTCATTGGTGAAGAGAGTGGAGAACACTTCTCTGTGAGTAGATTCAGAGGAGTGCTTGCTCAGTTCGGTCCATTCACAGCCGCAAAAGATATATTGGCAGTAGACGTTTTCATTATGAATGATTCAGGCGAACTACTCATTCATAAGACTCTCTCGCCAAAAGAAATCAAAGGAGCAGGATCTTCTAAAACTAACGCAGAATCTGAGGACGAATCCGAATGATCGAAGAACATAGCCTCAATATCATCGCTGAAAATACAGAAATCGAAGGCAAGCTTACAATAGACTCTGTCACAAGATTCCACGGCAAGTTTAAAGGTGAGATTCATGCCAAGAACAGCAGTATGCTCATTCTTGCCGCTACATCAGTCGTGGAAGGAAAAGTGTTTGCAGATAAAATCATTATTGATGGTTTCGTCCGCGGTGAAGTGATTGCGCAAACCAAAATCACTGTTACCTCACAAGGTCGTGTCTCGGGAAAAATTCAAGCACCACAAGTAGAAGTTGAAATTGGTGCTTGGATCGATGGATCTTTTATTTCAAGTCCGAAACCTTTAGCCACTTCAGTCTCTTAAAACCCGCTGCAACTAAAGTCTTCTCACATTTGAGACGGTCACAAGAAACCACAATCTCGGGTGTCTTACCTGCAAAATGTGTACGCGTTGCTTTCGCAACAGAAGCGAAATTGGTTTGATTCACTCTGTCTGTAAATTTCTCTAAATAATCTTCTGGAAGATCGAAAAGTTTTCCTGCAAGCCATCGAGAGGCGACTTGCCCAAGAGTAGAATTGTTTACTGCAAAACTTCCAACGAGATAACCTTTGGCTGCAGTGACTTCAGCCTCTGTGAACTGTGTCGCTTGAAAATCTTTGTAGAGTTTGCTGATTTTTGCGAGGACTAAACCTACTTGCTCAGGAGCAGTAGAAGTAGAAACACCCCAGATCGAGTACCCTACCGAGTGACCGAACGAACTCCCTATAGAATAAACATAACCAGCCTGATCTCTGATCTTTGTATTCAACCAACTACTGAAAGTGTCTCCAAAAATACTGTTTGAGACCAAGAGATCATAATGCTCCTTTGACTTAAAGCTAGGAGCAGGTACTCCAAACTTAATATCTGCGTGAGGTGCACCAGGCTTATCGATGGCGATGATCACTTCTTTCGAAACATCAAATTGTGGACTAGCAAACTTCTGCAATGGCTGAGTGGGGACTGAACCCTTCCACTCAGATAACTTTGCAAGCTGAGGCTTAAGCCAAGTCTGTGTATTCACATCACCCACAATAATCAGAACTGAGTCGGAGGGTTTGAAGAAATTCTGATAAAACGCAATTGAGTCAGAAAGGTTGATTGATCTCAATTCCACTTCAGACATGAATGCACCGCGAGCGTAAAGCGTCTTGTTCGTGAGTCTTCTAGAGAATCCAAGCGTGGCAAGTAAACTCGTCTGATCACCGAGATGACCCCAGCGATCGAGGAGCTTGGTCTTTTCCTTCTTAAATTCTTCTGGATCCCACTTAGGGCTCATGATCCACTTCCTAAACAAATCAAACAGAACATCACGATCAGTGGACATGCCGTGAATTCCCAAAGTCATCGAGTCGTTATCAATGCTGGAATAAGTAGTAGCACCCTTACTCTCTACAAGATCAGCAAACTGAGCAGCATTATATTCACCTGAACCTCGGTCGAGTAATTCCATCATGAGCTGTGCCGTACCACTCTTCATAGCTGGATCATTCACCGATCCATGAGGAACCAGAAGGACGAAGTCGATGAGAGGAAGTTTATGATCTTCGAATACTGCAACCGTTAATCCAGAAGGTAGTTTCTCAACATAAGGCTTAGGAATTGTTGCGAAGCAAGGCTGTACACTGAGAATGAGTAGCACGATCAAAATTTTCATTTGGCCTTCGTGATCGCTACTCTTGGAGTAAGCGTAATCACACTCCGTTGGTTTGAATCAAAGTATTTAATTGCAACACGTTTAATATCTTCGGGAGTGATCGTTTCGTATTTTTGATAATCCGAGATGAATCTTCCTGGGTCATCGAACATCACTGTGACTGTCCCAATCCACTGACCTAGACCATAAGGAGTTTTTACTCCATCAAGCGTACTCACTAAAAACTGTTTCCTGACACGATTGAGTTCTCCTTGAGTCACAAGCTCTTTCTTAAAATCTAAGAGAAGTGTTTCAATACAAGCTTCGGCCTTACTGATAGAGATGCCAGGCTTCATCACCACGTGAGATGAGAACAATCCAGGATACTTCGGAGTATATGCAGATCCAGAAACAGAAAGTGCAAGCTGCTCCTTCTCTACACATTTCTGATGCGCTCTTGAACTCTCACCTGAAAATAAGATCCCTGACAACAAATCTAAAACAAAAGAATCTTTCTGGTCTGCAGAACTAATGGGATAACCCATCACGAGTTGCTCTGATGTCACTCCGTCCGTCAGAGTCCAACGTCTCTCTCCCGTTTGTTCAGGCTCGAATTCTATCTCTAGAGGTTTTCTCTCTGATCGATCTTGCCAAGAACCATAACCCTGCTCTATTTTTTTGATGACAACAGCAGAATCCAAATCTCCAACAACAACAATCACAACATTCTTAGGTGTGTAGTATTGGGCGAAAAACTTTTTCAGATCTTCTGTTTTAAACTTAATAATATCTTCAGGCCATCCACTAACCGGATGTGAATAAGGGTGCTGTCTGAATACAGTACTCCAAAGTGCTTCTTGCATTCTCGAAGCAGGTTGACTCTCTACTCGTAGTTTTCTCTCTTCAAGGACAACTGCCTTCTCCACTTGCATGCGCTCTTCATCAATGAGCAAGTTCTGAAAACGATCTGATTCAAGATCGATGACTGTATCTAAAAGGTGCGGAGAAAAATTTTCATAAAATGTAGTTGTGTCTCTACTCGTAGAAGCATTGACTTCTGCGCCTTGCATTTCGAGTTTCTCAAAAAATTTTCTGCCGGGATATTTCTCAGTGCCTTTGAACATGAGATGCTCGAAGAAGTGCGCAAGTCCTGTCTTACCTTCCTCTTCATTCACTGAGCCCACACCCACCCAAGTCTGATAAGAAATGAGTGGAACAGAATGATCTTCGACGAGTACCACTCTCAAGCCATTTGAGAGAGTGTGCCTCTTCCAGTTGATTTTGAGAGTGCCGAGTTCAGATTGACACCCAGCAGAGATGAAACTCAATAGGATCAGTGCTAATGTTCTCACCATGAATCGCCTCACTATACTGGGTTCCGGAACCTCAACGGGTGTCCCCATCATGTTGTGTTCCTGCAAAGTTTGCAAATCCAAAGACCCAAAAAACAAAAGGTTGAGAGCTTCTATTTTTGTTGAAACACAGGGGAAAAGTTTTTTGATCGACACCTCTACTGATCTTCGTCAGCAGACTCTCAGGTTTAAAATCAAGAAGGTTGACGCCGTGCTTTACACTCATCCACACGCGGATCATATTTCTGGGATCGATGAGCTACGCGCGTTTAACTTCATGCAGAAATCCAGAATGCCTGCTTATGTTCATTCATGGACTGCTGCAGAATTACCGATTCGATATCCCTATATTTTTAAACCTGAAAAAATAGTCGGAGGAGGGATTCCCCTCATCGATTTAAAGATGTTGAATGAAGCCGATCCGTATTGGGATGTTTTGGGTGTGCGAGTCATTCCTGTCTCTGTGCAACATGGCTCAAAAATCGTTGTAGGCTATCGATTTGGAACTATGGCCTACATCACGGATTGCAATTTCATACCCGAAACCTCACTCGACAGACTGAAGAATCTAGATGTTCTAGTTTTGGACTGTGTCAAGATCGGCAGCCATGACACCCATTTTAATTTAGAAAAAGCTTTAGATGTTGTAAGTAAATTAAAGCCGAAAAAAACATACTTGACCCATCTGGGTCATGACTTTGATTTTAAAACCTGGCAGAAGAAGCTGCCAAAAAACGTAGGCCTAGCATACGATGGCCTGCAACTGAAATGGAGATAGATCATGATAATTGGCGTACCAAAGGAAATTAAGAATAAAGAAAACCGTGTAGGCATGGTCATCGCTGGAGTGAGATCACTCACTCAAAGTGGTCACACCGTTCTCATCCAAAAAAATGCAGGCGTTGGCGCTGGTATCACCGATGATGAATACATCCGTGCAGGTGCGAAGATCATCGAATCTCCAAAAGAAATTTTTGACCGATCAGACATGATCGTAAAAGTAAAAGAACCTCTTCCTGAAGAGTATCCACTCCTTCGCGAAGGACAGATTCTCTATACTTACTTACATCTCGCTGCAGATGATCGTCTCACCAAAGCTCTCATGGAGAGAAAAATCGTGGGAATTGCATATGAAACGATCGAGTTGCCTGACCATACTCTCCCTCTTCTCGCTCCCATGAGTGCAGTAGCAGGACGTATGGCTACACAGATCGGCGCAACCTACTTGCAACATGATCACGGTGGTAAGGGAATGCTTCTGGGCGGCGTCACTGGTGTTGATCGTGCTAACGTCGTCATATTAGGTGGTGGAGTTGTCGGTATCAACTCTGCAAAAATGGCAGTGGGCTTAGGCGCTAGAGTGACACTCTTCGACGTCAATGTAGGCCGTCTCGATTACCTCTCAGATATCTTTGGAAACGAAATCACCACTCTTTATTCCAACAGCGAGCAAATCGAAAAAGCTGTAGTGAACGCAGACCTCGTGATCGGTGCTGTACTTGTCACTGGTGCTAAGGCTCCTAAGCTTGTCACTCGTGAAATGGTTTCCAAAATGAAACCAGGTGGAGTGATCGTCGACGTTGCTGTTGACCAAGGCGGATCTGTAGAAACCTGCAGACCTACTAGCCATGAACATCCGACTTACAACGTAGACGGAGTGATCCATTACGCAGTTCCAAACATGCCAGGAGCAGTACCACGTACTTCAACTTACGCTCTAACGAACGTAACAATGAAATACGCTCTCATGCTCGCAAACATGGGTTGGAAGGAAGCCTGCAAAAAAGACGAAGCACTCCGAAAAGGCGTCAACATCTGCAACGGTAAACTCGTTTATAAGCAAGTTGCTGATGATTTACGTCTTCCCTACGAGCCACTCGTTCTGTAGAATTAGTCAAATATGGCCCGTCCAAGTAGCTCAATGATTTTGGCACTCGTGAACACTCTCGTGGTCTTAGGTGCCTTAGGAACTGTTGTGTACACGAAGGTGCTATACAAACGTGCTCCCATTACTGAGTCTGCGGAGAGAGTTAAGCTAGAGAGCTCCATTCAAGCCGGATCGAAACTAGGCAAGACTGAGAGTTCGCTCAATTTAGGAATTGTAACATTTGATCCCATCAATGCGACGATCTCCCCTGATCCTGGTTTACCAGGTGAGAGCAATCGCGTTCGATACGCTAATATCAACTTCTCTCTTGAGATCAAGGACAACAGAAAAGCGGAGAAAGTCACCAATATCAAAGTTCAGTTCTTAGATTCTCTTCTGAATATTCTAGGAAAGAAAAGATTCGGCGATCTCACCACCGTTCAAGGAAGATATGTACTGAGATCGGAGATGATCTCTGCAGCAAACAAACTCCTGAAAGAAGATCTCGTGACGAACGTTTTCTTCATTCACTACATGATTCAATAGGAAACGACATTGGAACTCTTCATCAGCTTTCTGACCCTCACCCTTCTTGAGATTGTTCTAGGAATAGATAATTTAATTTTCATCTCTATCCTATCGTCTAAACTTCCCAAACATCAGCAGAGCTCTGCTAGAAAAGTGGGACTCGTACTTGCTCTAGGTTTCAGGATTCTACTCCTTTTCTTCATTTCTTGGATTGCAGGATTGACTGAGAACCTTTTCACTATCTTCGGCAAAGGTTTCAGTGGCCGCGATATCATTCTTCTTGGAGGAGGCATGTTCCTTATTGCCAAGAGCACAACTGAGATCCACGAAAAAGTCGAAGGCGACGAAGCAGGACCTCACGACTTTAAATCACCTGTGAACTTCATCTCTATTATTTTCCAAATTGGACTTCTCGACATCGTGTTCTCACTCGACTCGGTGATTACAGCAGTGGGCATGTCTCAGAATCTTACCGTTATGGTTTCAGCAGTCATCGCTGCCGTTATCGTCATGGTTCTCACAGTCAACCAGCTCAACGATTTCATCAATCGCAATCCTACAATCAAGATGCTCGCGCTCTCATTCCTTCTTATGGTGGGATTTGTACTTGTTGCAGAGGGCTGGGGATTACATGTACCTAAAGGTTATATCTATTTTGCGATGGCGTTCTCGATGCTGGTTGAATTTTTAAATATCCGAGCACGGCGCAAATCAAAGAACGTATAGTACGTCAGTTAATTGCTGCGATCTCTCGATCAGAAAAACAACCTCATGAGCAGAATGTGCATGGAGCTCAAGAGTAATAGAGACATGAGCTTGATTGGCTGTCTCTTTTTTTGATTTCACACTAAGCCTGACAGTTGTTTTAAGAAGTGCTGCGACCGCTGCCAAAAACTTCTCTGAATTCTTCCCAATCACCTTATGCATGTAATGAGTGGGGAACGTGAGCTGGCTCTCGAGTAGTTCTAGTAATTTAGTATTTTTGACAATCATAGAACACCACACTGAGAGAGGTAGTTTTTCAACTTCAACTCATCATCGGGATCCCAAATTCTATCTTTGGCAATATCAGCTTCTGCATGAAGAATATAATCATTCTTTTTAAGGCATCTATACTTTTTAAGTCCTTTATCAGACATGTTTTTAACCCAACTTGGAATGATTAAATAATACCAAAGCCTAAAAACTGTAGAAGCTTTGTAATTACCTGCTAAGGGTATGGAATAAAACAAATCGGGTACTTCAGCGAAACTCATTGCCTGAGAAGCACGGATTGTCCAGTTCTCCAAATCGAGAGAAGTACTAGACTCTAACTGTGTTGAGCTAATCGATTCTTCACCCTCATCGAAATGTTTTTGTGCTTGAGCCAACATGAACAAGACTCTTTCGTTTTTAGTCCACTGATAGTGATTTAAAATGGGCCTAAGTAGTTTATTTAGCTCCTGATCATTCATCATTGCACGTTTGAGCTCTGAAATTTTTGGAAGCTTTTCACCTTCAAAGTACAAAGTTTTTTCTATATTTTTAATTCCTATTGATTCTAAGTATTTCTTTTGTTGAGAAAGAATATCTCTTCGGTTTTTATAGCCACCGTAAATTTTATTTTCTTTTAGATTTTTACTAAACTTATTTACAATCACTATGGCAATCATAGCAGGAATGACTATCGGAACAGCGATGATAGCAGCTGCAAGTTCAGCTTCACCTATTGCAGTTAAAACAATAGGAGTAACAATACTTGAACCTTCAGCACTTACAAAAAAAACCATGACACTCGGACCAAGATCCCTACCAATTGTTCGAGCTTTCCTTGGTATCGTTTCAAATCCATGAGTAATAACTCTCAAAAAGTTACCTTTTAGTTTCAGAGTATTTATATCAACTTCAACTAATTTTTTAAAAATCCGATCAGACTCTCGGGTATTGGTCTGAGTGCCATCAATCATCATTAAGGTTTGGATTTGTAATCTTTTAGTTAGCTCTTCCAACCTATTCTCAACAGCTTTACGAACTTGTTTAGGTGATTGAGCGCTTGAGCTAGAGAGTGCGAGAGCGCACATCAGATATAACCACATTACTTCAATGTTCCACGCTTAAACTGATCACGTTCAATAGCCTGAAAGAGTGCTTTGAAGTTACCTTCGCCGAATCCTTGATTGCCTTTGCGCTGGATGAACTCAAGAAAGAAAGGTCCTACGAGCTCTTCACTGAAGATCTGAAGGAGATAACCTTCTCCTTCGCCATCTAGCAAAATTCCATTCTTCTCAAGCTCAGCCAAATCTTCAGTCACACCTGGAACGCGAGTAGGCACTTCTTTGTAGTAGGACGGAGGAACAGAGAGGAACTTAAACCCGTTTTCGCGGAGTTTTTTCAATGTATCTAGAATATCTGTAGTGAAGAGTGCCAAATGTTGAACACCTGCTCCTTTGAACCGATCGACGAACTCTTGAACTTGACTCTCTCTCTCAGTGGCTTCATTGATCGGAACCTTGATCTTGAAGTCCGCACTTTGCATGACGTCTGAGATGAGCCCTGTTCGTCCAGTAGAGATCTTGTAATGTCTCGTAATATTGAAGCCAAAAACTTTCTGGTAATACTCGCTCCAAGTTTTGTATTGACCCATGTCTACGTTATTCGTGAGATGATCAACGAGTTTCAAATTAAAGGGTGATGGACTCTTGAGTGTACTGACTTCAAGATCTTGATCGAAGAGAGCGGGCCCAGTTGTATTGCTCTTGTTTTGTTTTCTCTCAATGAATGCAAATCGAATATCTTCAGGAGTATAAACTTCAGAGCGAACAACTGAGCCTAGAGCTGATTCGAATCGTTCTGGCTTCATTGCAGAACGAGCGCCGCGTTTCGTGGTCTCCTGATAGAACTCTTCGCTGTTTTCTACATCAAGAGCGAGAACACAGATGCCATCACCGTGTCTCTCATGGAAGGCAACTCTGGGGTCATTTCCTGCTGCCTTGAGATCAGTCACTCGTGAAAGAATGATTCTCGTCAGCCCCTGAGACATGACTACAGATTCAATTCCTGATTTCTTACTGTCGCGCTTACCTATACATTCAAAACCCATTTTCTCCCACATCAGCGAATGCTTGGAGAGATCACCTACGATGAATTCAATGTGATCAAATCCTTGGTTCTGAATCTTCATAGATCACTGCATTTCCTTAGGTGCTGCTTGCATGATTTGAGATCCGTTCTGATGTTGCGAAACTGCTGCTTGTGCAGTTCCAAGAGTCGATGGTGGGATCTCATTATTCATATAAGTGTAACCGAAGAGATTCGTCTCGTAGAAGTTGAGAAGATCCACGCCTTCTTTAGGCTTAATGATTCCTTCTTTGACTTTGATATCGATCATTTCTTTCACGCGCTTCTCAAGTCCTGCAGGATTGTATTGAATCCAAGAAAGTACTCCTGCGACATCATTACCTCTGATGACTTCTTCAATGTAGTAGCCACCGGGTTCTGTATCATCTGTGAAGACGTGCACTTCGTTCACTCGGCCATAGAGATTGTGTAGATCGCCCATGATGTCTTGGTATGCACCCATGAGGAAGAAACCTAAGTAGTACTGTTCGTTATCTCGAAGTGCGTGGAGTTTAAGTGTATCTCGGATGTCTCTTAGGTCGACGAACTTGCAAACCTTGCCATCGCTATCGCAAGTGATATCTGCAAGCGTTGCTTCTTTAGTAGGCTCTTCGTTCAGTCTGTGAATCGGAATGATTGGGAAGAGCTGTTGAATCGCCCAGTGATCTGGCATCGATTGAAATAAACTGAAGTTACAAAGGTATTGATCCGAGAGGTACTTGTCGAGTTGTGCGACATCTTCCGGAACGTGACTTAAGTCTTTAGATTCTTTAGCTAGTAGCTTACAAATCTGCCAGTAGAGGAACTCTACCTTGGCGCGATCTTCAAGAGAGAGGAATCCCAATTTAAACATTGAGAGCGCTTCTTCTTTACGAGTCGCTGCTTCGTTGAAACTCTCCATCATGTTCTTGAGATTGAGATTCGTAAGCAAGTATCTCATCTCCTTGACGACATCTGCTTCTTCATCTGATTCTGGAAGAGCAGTAGGAGTCGAGCCCACTTCAATGTTTCCGAACACATTAACCACTAGAACAGAGTGATGCGCTACAAGTGCACGACCACTCTCTGAAACGATATTCGGCTCTGGAACTTCTTCGTTCTCGCAGACTTCTTTGATCGAATAGACCACGTCATTGCAATATTCTTGAAGAGAGTAGTTCATGGATGAAGCGAAGTTCGTTCGTGATCCATCGTAATCCACTCCGAGTCCGCCCCCGACATCGATGTACTCGAGATTAAGCCCCATCTTCATGAGTTTTGCGTAGATACGAGTTGCTTCCTTCACTGCGTCTTTAATCACGCGAATATTAGAAATCTGTGAACCGATGTGGAAGTGCAGGAGCTTGAAGCATCTCTCCATGCCTTCTTTTTTGAGGACTTCAACGAGATGAATGACTTCGTGAGTAGTGAGTCCAAACTTCGCTAGGTCACCGCTTGAGTTCTCCCACTTGCCTGAACCCTTAGTGGCGAGCTTAAAACGAACTCCGATCATCGGCATCACACCTAATTCTTTGGACACAGCAATCGTTTGATAGAGATCAGAGAGTTTCTCAACAACGATGATGACGTTCTTGCCTAACTTATTCCCCATGAGCGCCATCTTGATGAACGAGTAATCTTTGTATCCGTTACAGATGACGAGAGAATCTTTTGCAGTTTCCATCGCGAGTACTGCTGCTAATTCTGATTTTGATCCTGCTTCTAATCCAAAGTTGTAAGGTGCGCCTGCATCAATGATCTCTTCGACCACTTCACGCATTTGATTCACCTTAATGGGGTACACACCTTTGTAAACACCGTTGTAGTTGGTTTCAGCGATTGCTTTTCTGAATGATTCGTTGAGATTGACCACTCGGTTACGAAGTATGTCTTGGAACCTTATCACTACGGGGAGTGAGAGATTCTGTTTCTTCACATCTTCGATCACTTGTATGATGTCGATGCCTTGGCCAGGCGTCTGTTTTGGATGAACCGTCATGTTGCCTGCTAGGTTGACGTTGAAATAATTGTCCCCCCAGTTTTCGATATTGTAAGTCTTCAGAGCCTCTTTAATTCCCCAAGTTTTCATACGAAAAGTTTTAGTAGACTTAGGGGGTTGTGACAATGATTTATTTGGAGTGTAAAAATTTATCGGCGTAGGACGATAAGCCGGGTTCTGTCTTCATTTTGCAAACGGTTACCCACTCACAAAACAGAGGCAATGATTCCTCTATGCAATCAACCCGGTGGCAAACTGAGGACCAAGCGAATCCTATGTGCCACCCTATTTGATCTTGCTCCCAGCAGGGTTTGCCTTGCCAGCCTAGTTTCCTAGAACTGCGGTAAGCTCTTACCTCACCGTTTCACCCTTACCTGCAGATTTGACTCTACAGGCGGTCTATTCTCTGTTGCACTTTCCGTCACCTTTCGATGCCCGGCCGTTAGCCGGTGCTGTGCTTTGTGGAGCCCGGACTTTCCTCCAGCTCA
Organism: Lysobacteraceae bacterium; assembly: GCA_023657465.1. Classification (GTDB taxonomy): domain Bacteria; phylum Bdellovibrionota; class UBA1018; order UBA1018; family JAGTJX01; genus JAGTJX01. Next base: position 89,171 of record JAGTJX010000004.1, on the reverse strand, counting down.
CGATTTGAAACTTACGCCTCTTACCGCGAACCAGCCATTGCCTGTCCTACGCCGAACACTGCATGGAAAACATGTTTTTCACGAAGTGATCCACACGTATAACACGGGGCATAGTTTTAAGTAAGTGGGGCTATTTTTTAGCCTTAGATTTCAGAATTTTCTCACGAAGCTTTGTGAGCTGCTCTATATGGTCTTCTGTGTGCTCGACCCTACGCTTTCTGTCTTTATCAGTCGATTGGGCCAGCATCTTCCACTGAAGATCTCGATAGGAATTCAGCACAATATCCAACTTCTGGGCGTACTCTTTAGTACGCAGAGCAAGTGGCTTTCTGAAAATTCCCTCTAAGTGAGCCTTAAACGTCATAGGGTTTTTAGAAGCATCAAAAAACAGCTGAGCAGACTGCTTGCGACTGATGCCCTCATCCTTAAATGGGTAACCCGCTACATCTAACCAACTCTCGAAGAGCTTCTCCTCACTACTTGAGAGCCCATCGAAGTTCCAGTTCAACCCAAACTCAAATCTCCTACGGAGCTCCTTCTTCTGTCCCTTGGGAGTAGAGGTTTTTTCCTCATTTTCGGCAAGATCTTCTAAAACTTTCTTGTGGAAGTATTCCAGCTGCTTGGGCGAGAGCTCAAGAGCTAGTGGCAATAGAGCTGGTTCCATTGTCGCAAACACATGAAAAAGCCAATCTCTTGTAGAGTCGTTGAGCTTCTTCACCTCAGCGAGAGTCAAATCCTTCTTCTGGAGCTGCCTGATCCATTCCTTTTCGAGCTCGATGTACTGAGGCAATTCACTCATAACAATCCGATCAAGTTCAGATCTGATCGCGGCCTTCAATTGAAACTCTTGCTTCACATCGAGATCGAAGTAATCGTCCATCTTTCCTGCGATGAAACCAGGAGCAAGGTCATAGACGATTTCAAGTTTGGAGCAGCCCGTGACGAGTACCGAAAGAATCAACAAACTTCTCATAATAAAATTATTTTTCATGATCAGTTCACCAGATTTTCTGTGTAGGGGCTTCTTCGAGATGAGTTTTTAATCCGAATGATTCACACCATTCACTCACTACACGGGGGAAATAAATTTCACTGTGACGATGACCGAGCTCAATAACAGTGAGACCTTTGCAGCTCATCGAAGTAGCGAGATGATACCCCACTTCACCTGTGACGAATACGTCACAGCCTTGAGAGAGCGCATTATTGATGAAGCTTGATCCCTTGCCAGGAACATAACCGATACGCTTCACAGATCCTGGCTCTGCAGGTGTTGAGTAGAATCCTTGGACTTCAAATGTGGATTTGATTTTGGCTGTGAACTCCGTGAACGGAATCTTAGCGGGCAGATCTGCAACGAATCCATAACCTAATCCCGGAGCTTGAGCGGTGTCTTTAATTTTCTGTTCTAGAGCATATAGATCGTAGGCCACTTCCTCGTACGGATGAGTATCGTGCATGGCTTTCAAAACTTGTTTCTTAAGTCCTGCTGGAAGCACAGTTTCAAGACGGACTTCTTTAGCTTTCTCCGTGACGCCGGGTTTGCCTAAGAATGGATTGGATCCGTCGAGTCCGCGAAATCTTCCTTCTCCAGAAACAGAAAAACTACACTGATCGTAATTCCCAATGACTCCTGCACCCGATGCGTGAATCGCATCACGGACTTTCTCGATATGAGTCTCAGGAACATAGATCACTAGCTTCAGTAATTCAGTTGAGGAATCTACGAGTCTACCGACTGGTTTAGCACCTAGCTCTGCAGTAATTTTTTGTACCACTTCCATTGCACAGCGATCGAAGTTCGTATGAAGTGCTATGATTTGGATGCCCTTTTGTACGGCTTCAAACATGAGCGTCGTCATGTCATCTGATCTACCAGGAACTAAACGAGATATTCCCGATTGCTTAGGGAAGATGCAGGGATGATGATTGACGATGACATTAGCGTCGCTCTTCACTGCAAGATCGAACGAAGAACGAGAGAGATCAACAGAGACAACTACACCTGTGATTTCTTTTTTTGGATCACCTACAAGAAGACCCACTGGGTCCCAGTCCTCTGCGGTTCCGAACGGAGCTTTCTGCTCGAAACGAGTGAGGAGTTCTTGGACTTTCATTAGGTCAGTTATCTGCTCGCTAGTGGAGTGAACTTCTGTCCGGTTTTGCCAGCGTACTTACCACGTGGGCGATAAATACGATTGTTCGGATATTGCTCCATAATGTGAGCACACCATCCCGCAATCCTAGAGACTGCGAAGATTGGAGTGAAAATATCTGTTGGGAAACCCATCGAGTGATAAACAGTCGCTGAGTAGAAGTCGACGTTAGGCATGAGGCCTTTTTTCTCCTGCATGATGTCGTCGATCTTCGCAGACATTTCATAGAGAACATGTTTGCCAACTTTAGCAGTTAACTTGTCGCTCATCTGTCTCAAGATTTTCGCACGTGGATCGCCGTCTTTGTAAACACGGTGACCAATCCCCATAACTTTTGCTTTGTCAGCAAGCGCTTGAGTGATGAATTCTTCGCAAGCTTCTAAATCGCCGATCTTCTGGAGCATGCGGAGCACTTGCTCGTTAGCACCACCATGGAGAGGACCTTTAAGAGTTCCAATCGCTGATGTCACTGCTGAGTGAATGTCGGAGAGTGAAGAAGTCGTCACGCGTGCTGAAAATGCTGAGCAGTTGATCTCGTGATCTGCGTGAAGGACGAGACAGGTGTCGAAGTTCTTAGCCAGTTCTGCGTCTGGTTCTTTGCCAGTAAGCATGTACACGAAGTTCCAGCCCAATCCTTGTCCTGACTTAGGTTCTACGAGCGGTTGACCATTGCGAATTCTGTCGAATCCAGCAACGATAGAGCAGATCTGTCCTGTGAGACGGAGTGCTTTTCTCATGTTTGCAGGTTCGCTATTGTCAGCAACATCAGCATCGGTCATTGAGAGTGAAGAAACGACTGTGCGGAGGAAATCCATAGGGATTGCCTTTTTCGCAGGAAGAGCCTTCATGAGCGAAACCGTTTCACCAGAGAGCTTCATGTTTGTGTTCAAATCTTTTTTGAGAGTTTCTAATTCACTCTTGTTTGGAAGGCGATCATTCCAGAGGAGGAATACGACTTCCTCGAATGTAGAATTAGCAGCCAGATCTTCAATCGTGTAGCCACGATAAGTGAGTGTGTTCCCCTGAATGGAACTGATCTTGGTCGTACAGGCAACGATGCCCTCTAAACCTTTGTCGATTGCGTCTTCGTATACTTTTACTTCAGCCATGGTGTCCTCTTTCGATGTGTTGTTTACATCGTATAGGAATGGCTAAAAATCACAATAGTGGCGCAACGCGCTATTTACAATCGCCGACGTACATTGCCTGACGAACTACACGGTAATTATAATCCACTCCGCCAGTAGCAGTTCTAGAAGTAGATTCACAACGACACAGAAGTGTTTCGCTCTGAAATGCGGTCATCGCCATTTGGATATCCGCCATATTCTTCGCGAACTCACCGCTCATTCCTAACTCGAATGTAGAGGAAACTTTGCTTGGCTCTCCATCGACTTTGAAAGTCGCATCTGGGATCATGAACGCTCTGAAGGTATTCCCTTTTGAGCTAGTAGGATCAATTCGAATGACCTTACCGCACTCAGGAGCAGAGGCGTGAACGGATCCAGAAACCAACAACATCGCAATTAATAATGACTTCATAGTGAGAGCTGTTTAACGATTTGTGACTAGTAATGTCAATATTATTTTGATGGTCCATGTCTCCAGCGCAAAAAGGCTGGTAATGCGACAACTGCAGCTACGACGCAGGTGAGCTCTCCCAATACTGCGAGTAGACCGAAACTCACGAATGCCTGGTTACCCGCAATAAGGAGCGATCCGTATCCGATGATCGTGGTAAGGCTCGCGAGCATCACTGCTCCTCCTGTGTTTCTTACTACATCGACAATCCCCTCAGCTCCTACTTCTCGGTAACGCTGGAGAATATTTACACCATAGTCGACACCGATACCGAAGGTGATCGGAAGAGCGATGAAGTTTAAGAAATTAATTTTGATTCCGAAACCAAGCATGAGTCCCGCAAGCCAAATCATTCCTATGATGAGAGAAAACAACGTCTGAGCAATCGTAGGAATGTGCCTGAAGAGAACAATGACAAGAATGATAACTGCTAAAAAAGCAAAGAACGTAGCCTTAGGTCCATCGACTTCAATCGCTTTAAAGAGGTCATAACTCACAGGCAACTGCCCTGCGACGGGTGTTCCTGGTTTCACGATATCAGCAGCTCGTCTTCCAATCTGAATGAAGCGCTCGAGATCAGCCATATTCTCAGAACGAGAGTCATAAAACTTTCTATCAAGAAGAACAATGTTTCCAATTCTTCCATCATTCTCTCGAAACTTCTTCTTCACAAGTTCAGGTAGATCCTCTTCTACGAATGGGAGTTGAGATTCCTTGGCGAGTAGCTCTTTGACCATTTTCTTCTCTTCGCCCTGAAGGTGATCCATGATTTCGGGTTTGAGAAGTTTTGAAATTTGACTGAGAACCAAGATTTTATCTTTTTGTTTTTCAGGAACAAAATCATCGAGAGTTTGAACAGTTGAAATAATAGAATTCGCTCCATCTTTGCGATCCATCTCTCTTAAGACTTCCGCGATCTTTCTAGCATCTTGTCTGTCTCTAGGGAGAATTACCATCGGAGAAACTGAGCCATTAAACACTTCTTTGATATGATGATAGAGGGATCCCGAACCGTGCTCGAGAGATTCCTTATCACCTAGTTTTTTGAGATTTGTTTCAATCACTCCGTTCTTAGCCTTAGGGAAAGTCATGACGGCTGCGACCGTGAGTACGAGACAAATAATCGAAATCAGTTTTGCATGTCGATCGACGAGATTAGCGATGAAACCACTGAGAATAGGCTTAGGAGTGACGAAGTTAATCCACTTATCCCCCTTCCATCTTTCGATCAGAGTGAGAAAAGCAGGCATGAGAATATAAGAGCTAGCCCAACAGAGTATCATCCCTGCAAAGCCAATCACGCCGAATTGATTGAATCCTCTAAATCCTGTGAGAATGAGTGATCCATATGCAAGACCCGCTGCAAGAGCCGCTGTACCAGTAGAGGTGGCAGTAGAACTCATTGAGCTTTCAAGAGCGCTTAAGTGCCCATGACCTGCTCTGCGATCTTCGAAGTATCGCGCTAGCAGAATGATCCCGAAGTTAATTCCGTTACCAATCACGATAGATGCCAAGAATGCAGTGTTTGCGTTCAAGTATCCGACAGCAAAGTAAGCAACACAGAATGTATAGAACGTGCCCATGAACAGTGAAACGTTCAAAGCAATCGTACCGAGAAGTGATCGGTAGAAAAACCACATCGCAAACGCGACGAGAAGTACGACGATGATCGTAGATGACGCTAGATCTGCTACCAGTGCAGCAGTCTCTTCAATCATGTTCTGAACGTTTCCGGTGTACTTGACTTCAAGATCAGATGCGTAGCTTGAGGAATTGAGCTGTTTTACTGAATTCCTGACATACTCTGAGAGCTTAATCGAAGTTTCAATATTCTTTCCAGGCATGTAGACGATGACTAACCTCATCGTCTCATCTTTCCTGGCATAGTATCCATCTGGAAGATGATCAAACTGATTGGACTTGGTTTCATACTTTCTTCTTAATTGCTGGAGATCAAGAAGAGGCTCAGGGACATTGACGTTTCCAAGAAACGTAAGCGGATTATAAAGCTCAATTTCATAATTGATTCGATCTCGGATGTAGTTCCTAATCTGAATGAGATCTTCAAGCTCAATGAAGAGACTGCGTCTTTGCTTAAAGAATGCGATTTCCTTATCGATACGATGTTCAACAGACGCGATGACAGACGGGGGTGCTTGATGAAGTTTGGTTGCAAGATCATCGACGAATCGCTTAGATGCGACAGTGTCTTTGGAGAAAACAAGAACAACCATGTTTTCGAAGGATGCGAGCCTACTAGTCACTTCATTTAAATCGATAATGCTGCGCGCTGTAGTCGGAAGAAGCTCTTCAATTTCGGTTCTTAAATTCTTATAAAGTTGGACTGAATAATATCCACACACTATAGATAAAGCTAAGCCCGCGAGCGAAACGGATCCTGCGTATCGGTTGAGAAATCTAGCGAGCAGCTTCATATTTTATACATACCATTTTATATTCATTGTAGTAAAAGCTACTTTAAACTATGAGCAAAAATCTCTTAAATACAAAATTTGACGCTATCGTTGTTGGCTCAGGAGCTACCGGTGGTATTGCAGCACTTGGTCTCACACAAAAAGGTCTCAAAACCATCGTTCTTGAAGCTGGTCCTGATCTGAAGAAAAAAACTTATGGTTCACCGTTCACAAACACTTTGAGACAACTCAAACAACATTGGTTCTCAAAAAACCAAAAAACTCAAGAAGTTCATACGGGATATTGGGAAACGAACCCAAAACTTTTCGTCAATGACAACGAAAATCCCTATTCTACTCCAGAGAATAAACCCTTCTATTGGATCAGAGGTAGACAAGTGGGTGGGAGATCTCACACTTGGGGTGGAGTGTGCTTAAGATTCTCAGACTACGAGTTCAAAATGGGTTGGCCTATTTCACATAGAGATATGGACTCTTTCTATTCTCGTGTAGAACAAACACTCAATGTACATGGATCTCGAGAAAATTTAAGTCAACTCCCTGATGGTGCGTTCAATGAAGCTACACCTCTCACACCTGGCGAAATTTTTTTAAAGAAAGAAATCAAAGAAAAATTCAATCGCGATCTCATCATATCTCGCGGTATCCGAGCACACCGTTATGCAGAAAAGGGAGAATCTCATAGCAGGCTCTCGTCTAATCAAACCTCTCTCAAAGAAGCTTCCAAGACCAGCCATCTCACACTAAAAAGTGGTGTCGTCGTCTCAAGAATACTCATTGATGAAAAAACAAAAAAAGCAATCGGTGTAGAATGCATCGAAACTCAAACAGGCTCTAAAAAAGAAATCTACGCACCGCTTGTTGTTCTCTGCGCTTCATCGATCGAGTCAGTGAGAATACTCATGAACTCCAAGTCTGAAACATTCCCAAACGGAATCGGCGCTTCAACTGGAATGCTAGGCAAGGCAATCATGGATCACATCGTGAATACCGTGTTCTTCTATCTTCCCAAGCACAAAGAAACCTCGAAGTTTCACTTACTGGGCAGTGATGGTTTAGTTATTCCACGTTATAACTTAGATGATACTGTACATCGAGGATTCGGATTTTGGGGTGGAGTCAGCAGAATGAAATTTCCTCCCTTCTTGAGAAAGAAACCAGGAACCGCTCTTGGGTTCGTATGTTGCATGGGCGAAGCTCTTCCCAGTCACAAAAACTTTGTAGAGATTGATCCTAAACTCAAAGACAAATGGGGAATCCCCGCTGTAAATATCCATTATGAATGGACACCTGAAGATTTAAAGCTCTCAGAAAAAATGCGCAATGACGCCATAGAAATGGTGAAATCTGCAGGCGCTGTTCATATTGGTCTTAATGACGTGATTCGCACTCCCCCGTTTATGAAGAAAATCATTAATACTCTTGATGCTCGCTGGAAGTTCTCATCACCGGGTCTTTTCGTCCATGAAGTGGGCGGCGCACAAATGGGATCAGACCCTAAAACTTCAGTCACGAATCCTTACAGCCAAGTCTGGGACTGCCCTAACGTCGTCATCGGTGACGGCGCAACATTCGTATCCTCAGGCTGGCAGAACCCTACTCTCACTGAGATGGCTCTCTGCTTACGTGCGAGCGAGCACGCTGCTGATGAACTCAGAGCTGGACGTCTGTGAACTTCGAGAGACACTTCCTCATCACAGGAGCTAGCGGATCCTTCGGATCCAAACTTAAAATAGAATTAGAGAGTATGGGAGGCAAAACCACTTGCCCTAAGTTCTCACGTGATTGGAACTACTCGGATTACTCTTACTTTAGCGAATCTCGCTTGAAGGATATCGATGTACTCGTCCTCTCACATGGCTCTAAGAAAGATCACGCAATGGAAGCCAACTGCACATCGTTCATGAAAATCATCGAACTCTATAGAGCGGCTCGTATGTCAGTTTCCAAGCCTGCTGAAGTTTGGGGATTGGGATCAGAGATTGAGTTCCACCCAGCGTGGGGGAACAAGGATCTTCAAATCTATCTAGACTCCAAGCGTGCATACGCGAAGGAAGCAGCGAAGCTCTATCATGATCCATCACTCACCTACCGCCACATCGTGCCTGCAGGATTCACATCACAAATGGGGCCAGGACTCATCTCTGGGAAAACTGCTGTGAAGATTGCGCTACATTATTTGAAGAAGGATTGGAAGTATGTGCCCGTGACTTATACAGGGTTTGCGTTTCTAAACTACTTTCGATTCAAAAAACTCTTTAATCCTCTGAATCCCATCAATTAATTTCTTATCCGATACTGCATAACTCATTCTAAAGAATCCTGGAGCGCCAAACGCTTCACCAGGAACCGTCACGACGTGCTTCTCTAAGAGTAACCCTTCACAGAACTTCATCGAATCCTGAGTCTTCGATCTCACATCGCAGAAGAGATAGAATGCACCATGTGGAGCTCCGACTTTAAGTCCTGAGATTTTACTGATCTCTTTGATCGCAAGCTTCCTTCGGGTGTTAAGCTCAGAAAGCTCTTGTACTACAAGAAATTTTCCCCCTTGAATCGCAACGATCGCTGCGTCTTCAATGAATCCTGGAAGGCAAGTCGATGAGTGACTCTGAAGACTTCTCACGATGCCAATTGGCTCCTTAGGTCCTGCTACATAACCCACGCGCCATCCAGTCATAGCGAAGCTCTTAGAGAATCCATTTACATAAAAGAAACGATCCTTAAGCTCAGGGAAAAAATTTAAAATTGAGTGATGTGGACGTTCAAAAGAGTGATACTCGTAAATTTCGTCCGAGATGATCCACCAGTCTTTTTTCTTAAGTAGTTTTCCGAGATCCTTGAGCTCAGTTTCAGAAAACGTATAGCCAGTAGGGTTGTTAGGTGAATTAAGAAGGATAGCAACTGTGCGTGAAGTAGCATGAAGCTCTATGAGCTCTACATCGAATCCAGTTTCAGGAAATCCTTCGGGAAGTGGGAGCACTATAGGTTTACCACCTGCCGCAATCACTTGGTCTGCGTAGCTCACCCAATAAGGCGCAGGGATGATGACCTCGTCACCTTCGTTGATAAGCGCTAGCATCAAGTGAAACAGAATCTCCTTAGCACCAATGCCTACGACGATTTGTTCTGGAGCGAATTCGAGTTTGTTTTCATTTTTCAATTTAGCAGAGATCGCGCCACGCAAATCAGGTCCACCACCTGCAGCTCCGTACTTAGTATGTCCTGCTCTTAATCCTTCGATCGCACGCTCGACGATTGGCTTCGGTGTTGCAAAGTCCGGCTCACCGACTGCGAAACTAATCACGGGTTTGCCCTCACGAGCCAGAGCTGCAGCTCTAGAGTTCATCACGATCGTAGGAGATGGTTTCACGGCGAGCATTCGCTTTGATAGTGGTCTCATAGTTTCTCCAGAGCTTTTAATCCGTCCACGTTTCTGACTTTGCCAAGCAAGATCGTCAGCAGCGCCATCCTGACATAAAGACCATTTTGAACTTGGTCGAAATAAGTAGCTCTAGGGTCGAGATCTACCTCTCTCTGAATCTCTTCTAAGCGCGGGAGTGGGTGCATGACAGAGAGTGACTTCTTCGCATCAATGAGAGTGCCGCGGTTCACTTGGAATACTGTCTTCACTTCTTCGTACTCATCGAGATCCAAGAATCGCTCTTTCTGAACCCTAGTCACATAGAGAACGTCGATCTTGTTAATCACATCGTGAAGCTGATCGGTTTCCTCGTACTCGCTCTTATTGTCTTTCACGACTTTAAGTACTGACTCAGGAAGTTTGAGCTTGTCGTGAGAGATGAAAACGAAATTGATTGGATAACGACTCAGCAGCTTCACGGTAGAGTGCGCAGCTCTTCCGTACTTCAGATCACCCAAGAATCCGATCGTGAGATTCTCTAGTCGTCCCTGTGACTTCTGAACAGTGTAGAGATCGACGAGTGATTGAGAGGGATGCTCATTGGCTCCATCTCCAGCATTGATGACTGGAATATTGGAGCCCTTGCAGAGTTCGTGAACGGAGAACTCCTTAGGATGTCTCATCACTGCGATATCAGCGTAGCTACTGATCACGCGACCCATATCAGGGAAGCTCTCGCCTTTTTCGAGTGAAGTGGTCTGTCCTACGACAGGAAGAATACTTCCGCCCAGTCTGAGCATAGCTGATTCAAACGAGAGCTTAGTACGAGTCGAAGGTTCGAAGAAGAGAGTCGCTAGGTTATAGCCATGAAGAACATTGATTCGACGTTTTGTTTCGAGAAGTTTTTCAAATTTTTGAGCGGTTTTTAGAATTAAATGGGCTTCGTCGATTCCAAAATCATCGATCGACAATAGGTGGGAGCCAGCCTTCACTCTTTCTTTTTACGGGTTGCAAAAATTTTTGTCAAAATAAGAAGATTATTTCTTTCAAAAAAAAACTAATTCGTTTATCACAAATAATTGTGAGTGACAGAACGATCAAGCTTGTCCTGGAAGACGGACGAGAGTTCCACGGAGAATCTTTTGGGGCACCAAAAGAGGTACAAGGTGAAGTCGTTTTTAATACCGGCATGACTGGGTATGTCGAAACTCTCACCGATCCCTCCTACAAAGGACAAATTCTAGTTACGACCTTCCCACTTCAGGGCAATTACGGCGTTCCAGATGGACCGTTTGAAGCTCCAAGAATTCAGATCCAAGGTTTAATTGTTTCCCACTACTCTGATCATCCTCATCACCACGCTGCCGTGAAGTCCTTGGGCAAGTGGCTTGAGAGCCAAGGCGTTCCTGCGATCTACGGCGTGGATACTCGTACTCTCACTCGCCACCTTCGTGAGCGTGGCACTCTGGGTGGCGCAATCGAATTCACTGATGAGAGTAGAATCGGCAAACCTAAATACTCTAAGAACATCGACATGAGGAAGGTGCTGAAGAAAGTAGCACCTACCGAAACCACCATTCATGAAGGCGGCAACACAAAGATCCTCCTCATCGATACGGGTGCCAAAGAGAACATCGTCAGATCACTCCTTAAGCGTGAAGCCACCGTGATCCGCGCCCCTTGGAATACTGACTGGGAGAAGTACGTCGATGAAGCAGATGGAATCTTCCTCACTAACGGTCCAGGTGATCCACTCGATGCGGGCGGACTCATTGAGAAGGTTCAAGCACTTCTCTCTCGTGAGATCCCGATCTTTGGAATTTGCTTCGGTCACCAGATGCTAGCACTCGCCGCTGGCGGGAAAACTTTCAAAATGAAATACGGTCATAGGTCTGTGAATCAACCTGTTCAAGATCTTGAGAGCGGCAGATGTTTCGTCACTTCTCAGAACCACGGCTACGTTGTTCAGACAGAATCTCTCTCACGCGAGTGGAAACCTTGGTTCATCAATCTGAATGATAAGACGAACGAGGGTATCCGCCATGTTGAGAAACCTTTTGCCTCTGTACAGTTTCACCCAGAAGCATGCCCAGGTCCTCAAGACACGGCCTATCTCTTCGATGAATTCATGAAAGTCGTACGTACATGGAAAATAACTAAGCAGAACAAAGAAGCCGCGTTCACTTGGGATATCCTTAAAAACAAAGATTTGTCTGTCGATGGAAAAAATGGAGCAAAACTATGAAGGGCAAACCTAAAAAAGTTTTAGTTCTAGGATCTGGTGCTCTGAAAATCGCTCAAGCGGGTGAGTTCGATTACTCAGGCTCACAAGCTATTAAAGTATTAAGAGAAGAAGGCATTAAGAGTGTCCTCATCAATCCCAACATCGCGACGATTCAAACGGACGATGGAATGGCCGATGAAGTCTACTTCCTTCCTGTCACTCCTTACTTCGTAGAGAAAGTTTTAGAAAAAGAAAAATGCGATGCTGTCTTCTTAAGCTTCGGCGGTCAGACGGCACTCAACTGCGGACTAGAGCTTGAAAAATCCGGAGTCTTCAAACGTTTAGGCGTAGAAGTGTTGGGAACTCCCGTGCGCGCGATCCGTGACACTGAAGACCGTCATCTTTTCATTCAAAGATTAGATGAAATCGGAGTCGTCACCGCTAAGTCTAAGGCGATTGAATCCGTAGACGACGCTGTGAAGACTGCTCGTGAGATTGGCTATCCTGTCATGCTACGTGCAGGATTCTCGCTGGGTGGTCAAGGCTCAGGTCTTGTCTATAATGATGAGCAATGTAAACAGATGGCCGAGACTGCGTTTGCCACCGTCTCTCAAATCCTCATTGAAGAATGTTTATCGGGTTGGAAAGAAATCGAATACGAAGTCGTCCGTGACGGCGCTGATAACTGCATTACAGTTTGTAACATGGAAAATGTCGATCCGATGGGAGTTCACACCGGTGAATCCATCGTCATTGCTCCATCACAGACTCTGGATGACAACGAATACCAAATGCTCCGAAATGTCGCGATCAAGACGATCAGACACCTGGGCATCGTAGGTGAATGTAATATTCAATACGCACTCAATCCGCATAACCGTGAATACCGCGTGATCGAAGTCAATGCTCGTCTCTCTCGTTCATCTGCTCTTGCTTCTAAGGCTACTGGCTATCCACTTGCTTACGTCGCAGCTAAGATTGCTCTAGGATACAAACTCTTTGAGATTGCAAACCAAGTGACTAAGGTCACTACTGCATTCTTCGAGCCAGCGCTCGATTACATCGTCTGCAAGTTTCCCAGATGGGATCTCACTAAGTTCCCAGGTGCTGACACTCGCATTGGCAGCGAGATGAAGAGCGTGGGTGAAGTCATGGCCATTGGCCGCTCCTTCCCAGAAGTTCTTCAGAAGGCGATCCGCATGACAGAGATCGGTGCACTAGGATTAGATCCAGATGCATTCCAGTTTGATGATCTCCAGAAGGAACTCCGTGAGCCTACACATCGCAGGATGTTTGCTCTAGCGAAGGCCTTCGAGCAAGGAATGACTGTTTCACACATTCAAGAGCTCACAGGAATGGATCCATTCTTCCTGCACGAGATTGAACGCGTAGTGAAGCTAGGACAATCTCTCAAAGGCAGAAAAGTAGAGTCCATCGAGAAAAATGAGATGAACATTCTCAAGCGCGCAGGATTCTCAGACACCTATCTTGCAAAGCTCACCCAGACGAACGACCTCTCAGTGAGAAAAGCTCGTCTTGCACTTGGAGTGAAGCCTCACCTCTCACAGATTGATACTCTTGCGGCTGAATATCCTGCGAATACCAACTTCCTCTATTACACTTACGCAGCTGAGCAACATGACATTCAGCCCTCTACTAAACCTACTGCACTCGTCCTAGGATCTGGCTGCTACCGAATCGGTTCAAGCGTTGAGTTTGATTGGTGCGCTGTGAGTGCCGTGAAGACGCTGAAGAATTTAGGTTACGACGTCATTCTTTTGAATTGCAATCCTGAGACCGTCTCAACTGACTTCGATGTCTGCGAGAAACTCATCTTCGATGAAATCTCGATGGAGATGGTGCTAGAGACAGTAGACTTCGCTAACCCTATCGGTGTGTTCGTCTCGATGGGTGGACAGACTCCGAATAACATAGCTCTGAAACTTGCTAAGGCTGGAGTGAAACTCATCGGCACTTCAGCCGAGTCGATTGATATGGCGGAAGACCGCTCGAAATTCTCTAAGCTCCTCGATGAGCTCAACGTCTATCAACCCAAGTGGGCTACTGCGACTGATATGAGCGTGATCGATACTACTGTAGAGGAACTCGGTGGATTCCCGATCTTAGTACGTCCCTCTTATGTCCTCTCAGGCGCTGCGATGAAAGTCGCGTGGACGATGGATGAACTGAAAGGCTACTTAAAGTCTGCAACTGATGTGTCAAGTGAACATCCTGTAGTCATGACGAAGTTTGAAGAAGACTCAAGAGAGATTGAGTTTGATGGTGTTGCTAAGAATGGCGAGATCATCCTCTCTGCAATCACAGAACACATTGAGAACGCAGGTGTTCACTCCGGTGATGCCACTCTGATCATTCCTCCTCAACGCATCACGATTGACGTGCTAGGGATGACGACTAAAGTCGCAAAGAAACTTGCCAAAGCACTCAACATCACGGGCCCATTTAACATTCAGCTCCTCAATCAGAATCATGAAGTACGCGTGATTGAGTGCAATCTACGTGCATCTCGCTCATTTCCATTCATCTCTAAGGCCATGCGTGTGAATTTCATCAGTGAAGCGACGAAGGCCATGATGAGTGACGTGAACGAGAAGCCCGTCATGGTAGATGCTCCAGGCCTCATTGATCTTGAATACGTCTGCGTGAAGTCACCTCAGTTCTCTTATTCTAGAATCAAAAACGCTGATCCGATTAATGGTGTAGAGATGCACTCCACAGGTGAAGCAGGATGTTTCGGCAAGAACGCAAAAGAAGCACTTCTTAAAGCAATGATCTCTACAGGATTTAAAATTCCAAAAAAAGGGATCTTACTCACACTCGATTCTAATCAGCCACTAGACCTCGGTCTCTCAATTGACCTTCACACGGCTCAAGAATCAGGACTTAAGATTTATATTTGTGGTGGTAAGAGCGGTACAAAAACTCGTGCTACTTTCCCAATTGAGAGTATGAGTGAAGGCGAAGCTTTAGAGCTCATTGCTTCAAAAACTGTTGATTTAGTGATTTCGCTTTCAAGAAAAGATCACTACAAAGTCAGAAGACTTGCAGTAGACACTGGCAGCTCACTGATCACTGATCATTGGCTCGCAAGACGTGCGATCCAGGGATTCAACAAGTATGACATGAGCGAACTCCGGATTGAGCCATGGAGCTCCTACGGTGGAATCGCTCCTAGCGCTTCATAAACTCACAAGACTCATTTTGAGGTTCAAAAAATAAGTCGATCATTTCCCGCTTTTATTCCATTGAAAGCATGCCTGTCCCCAAACGCTGGTTGAGAATGGACTCCCAATCGGAAAAGTAACTTTGTTGCAGCTACAGAGAACTGCGTGCAAACACCTTTTCGTTCAAACAATATATTACTAGCTCGGTATCCTAAGTCGTAGCCCACTTTTTTTGCAATAGACTCAATATCGTAATCATAGACTTCATCGAGTAGTTGGTCGTCATATTCGATCCAATTGCTTGTAAAGCATTTCACCAAGCAAGCGGTTCTCAGTTTTCTCTCGGCAGTATCTTTCACAGTAGCTAGTTTTGATTTTTGTTTTTTGAGTTCAGAAACAATCCACTCAAAGTTTGCATCTGCTGCTAGTTGAATAGAATCTCTTGCATACCACCGAGAAGCTTGAGTGATGAAACTCGTCGTTTCAACTACAGGCACAGTGAGCAGTGGCAAAAGCTTACCATATTCATGAATTTGGTATTCCTTCTCACTATGGGTTACTTTTCTGATTTCGATAGTGCTTTTACTAGCCAAATTCCCGCAATACTCTGCAGTACTCTCTAACTCACTAGAAGAATAAGCTAGATTTATAACCACTAATAATTGAATGAGCCCCCACATACACGCGCGTTAATAGCCTTAGCCGCATTGCGCACTCAAGCACTTTATTTAAAATATCAAGAATGCTAATGTCCTGCAGATACGCGGCCTCATAGTTAAATGGATATAACGGTTCTTTCCTAAAGAATTGTTACAGGTTCGATTCCTGTTGAGGCCACCATTTTGCGAAGTAATTCAGAAGCGGATTCTAGTAACGCAAGATAGATCTCGTTCATGATGTCTACGAATGCTTCGTCCTCAAGCCTTTCGTATCCAAAGAGCTGCCTCACTGTTGTGTGATTTTTTTGTTCCACGTGTGCCGCATCGTTCTTTTTGTAGGGTCTTCTCCTGACGAATTTTACAGCATCTTTCTTCCTGCGATTAAAATAATGAAAAACATCGGCATTTAAAAACTCAGTCCCGTTATCACTTGCAAATCCTTTCATTGGAAACGGTAATGTTCTTTCAATACTCCTAATCTTCGATAGCACGGCATTTGCTCCCTTCCCCATACAGGCCCGATTCTCCGTCCAGCCAGAAAACAGATCCGTCATCGTGAGGCTAAATACGTATTCTCCAAAGAGGGAATTTCCACAATGAGCAACCGTATCTGCTTCGATGAACCCAGGCTCTGTCACCTTCTCATGGAGTAATTCAATGGGAATCCTGCTTTTGACCCAAGAGCTCCTTCTGGTAGCAGATAGCCCCTTAAGTCCTTCTCCTCTACGAATAGGGCGTAACAAACGGTCTATGGTTGCAGGACTGACTTCTAGTAACAGTTTTCTGATCTCCTCGGTACAACCAGGATCCTTGTAATAAGGCAGCCACAGCTCATAGAGCTGTTTGCAAAACCCTGGGCCGTATTTTGACTTCCTGCCAGCCTTGGATCCCCCAGGCTCCGCTTCTCCGTTTAGAATCCTAATGGAGTATTTCCTCGAGTACCCGCACACCATGCAGAATTCATTCAGAATCAATTTTTTCTCGTACCTCGTCGAATTCCGGTAGCGCACCCGGATCGCTCTGAGATACTCACGTCTTGCCTCGAGACTCATAATTAGGCTCCTCCCAAAAAACTCCGCTCTAACGGAGTGTCATTGTTGGTTATTAATGATTTTGGGTTACCTGATCCTGAGTCATCGAGGCACTACTTTCTTTCCCTGCCATTCACGGCCTCGTTTTTATCAGTCCTTCGGTTACTTTATTTGTGAGTCAACTCGTTTCTCGCTGCAATACTTTTAGACAGATTTTTAAAAGCTCGACAGCATTCGCTATAACGACAGCCTCACATTCAATATACTTGATTTAATTGCAGCTAATCTGGTACTGCTCTTGCTTTAGTTAGCTTTACGATATCCTTGTCTTTTGAACGAGACTCACGAAAGGTATGGGCGGATTTGCAAAGAGTTTCATCTCACGGTTAGCGTGGGAAACATTGGATTGATGAACGGAGAAAAAATGAAAAGGCTATGTATTGCGATAGTGCTTTTTGGATCATCACACTCTCTTGCGCTTGCGGAGGATCAGATCGTTAAGTTACAGAATCCAGTGCACCCAAGTTTAGGCATTCCATTTTCGGCTGGAAATCCAACCGAGATTGATGGCGTTTGTAAGGCGTTAGGTTACCAGAATTATATTTTTGACAGCGCCAGACGCTCTAAGGAAGTCGTAGATGTTGTTCAGGTCAATTTTGACGGCATTACTATATCCAATCCAAAGCACAATCCTATTGTTGAGATATGGTGTTCTGGATCTCTCACGCCACCCTCAGATCCCGGCTTTACCGTCATCCCACAGCCGATTCACAAAGAAGTTGGATTGCCTTTTGCGGCTTGGCAAAATCAAGATTTTCAAGGGGTCTGCAAATATCTTGGTTTTTCATCTTATCTTGATGATAGCGCTCGTCGAAATAAGTCACTTGAAGATACTGTTTTAGTAGATGAACAGGGTAACTTAAATAATGCGCGCGCTAGTTCTTATCGACTCGTCACACTCACCTGTTACTAGTTTTGTAGCCTTTTGATGCTCTAAAAAGCAAAAGACTAAAATTCAACAAAACCCTTGTTCTCGCAATCGCAGGACAGGGGTTTTGTGTTTTTAGGTACTGCCTATTTCTTATAGAAACCTGCGGTAATCAATTTTGAATTCTTTCTCGATTTTCTTGGCTAGTGCTTTACCGATGGAGCGTTTTCCACCTTCGATTTTGGAGACCTCAGCCTGGGTAATCCCCAGTCGTTCAGCTACTTCAGCCTGAGTGAGGCCTGTCTTCGCACGAATCCCACGAAACGTAATGGAGGGTAGCTTTTCAGGATCTTTCAAATCTGGGAAGACGTCCGTCATGTCAACCAACTCATCGTCTGGCACGCTTTGAAGCAAAGTCTCAATGGCATCCGCCTTTTCCTGGGTCACAAGAAAAAGCTTTCTCTTCGTTCCACTTTTAATCGCAACCTCAATAAGGCGCGTTTTCACGGCTACCGACATATGTCACCTCCACAATTTTAACTTCGTTATCTACAACTATCCAAACGGCAACGTAGCTATAATTCAAATGGCAGTGATGAGATCCATCAGTTAGTTTTGAATAGTTAGGCCAATCGCCTCGAACTGGACCCTTTCCATGATGTCGGCGATTAGAATCTGAAGTAATTCCCGAATGCTCTTGGGCAATTTACTTAGACTCTTTACAGCCTTCTTCTTGGTTTTAACCGTCCAGGTCATAGTTTGATAATATGTCATATTTTGTCATGTATCAAGACAAAAAAAGAATACAGGCTATCTGCCCTGTTTTTGACCTAAAAGCGCTCGGTTCCATTTACCTAGGCTCATCATGCGCTGCTTAGACGCTCCGTGCATGAGTTGTGATGTCGCATCTACAAGGGTTCCGCTCCAGCCTAGAGCTATCCCAAACCAAATGTGTCGGTTGATCAAATTTGAAATGTTCATAGTTTAGTCCTTTCGTTGTTTTTTATATTTTGAATAGTGATAGAAAATCCCCCAAGGCACGCCACCTGGCCTTAGGGGATTGATTAGATTTTAATTTTCAATGAACCTACCAATGAGAGTTTATACGCTCTCCCAAACTGTCGTTCCCAGAGTGAATATACGTATTCACGAACGACTGTCTTTGGTTCGGTCAGTATTGCTCGGCGGCCGCCATTTCATTACTCCCTGGGACTGATTCGAGCTGCACAGCTTTTGAACTTTATTTCATCAAACGATTTAATTGGGCCGTCAGACTTGATGCTCGACATAAAAATGTTGGTAAAATCTTTAGAAAAATCTCCTGCAAGAGTCGGCACAGCAATATCGTAGTTATGTGATCCGAAAGCAATCGACAGTGTTGAGCTATCGACACCGAACACCTCAAGTGATCGCTTCAGATGAAATAACGGCACTACATTACTAGATTCTGTGCCAAAACTTACAATGAATGGCCCATCGTAAGTACGACCTGAATATTATTTTTCCTCAGATACTTTGAGCTTACTTGCGATCTCTTTATCTTTTTGAGTTCCCCATTTTGAAATGACTTTTGCATGTCGATCCCTCTTCAATTTATAAAATCGTTTAATCTGATTATGATATTCCACTTACTCATTCGTTTTTAGATGGTTGAGTGCTCTGGACTGAGGCATTTCATTTTCTAGAATTTGGATCACAGCAGACCTCTGAACCTGGTAGAGTTGAGGATTTTTAAGAAACAACTGACTCGCTCTGGAATGAACTTCTCCAATAAGGCTCTCGGTATTTCTCTGCCAAAGTAAATTTGTGAAAGCCGCAGAATATGAAGCCAATTTATGAAATGAAGTTTCTTTTAAATTTGTTAGAGACGAATACCTACTTGAAGTATTGAGAGACAATGCCTTTAACTTATTAAAAGCATTAATCTCAAATTCAAGATCAGGAACTCCCGAGGTCCCACCATCATGCTTCGTACGTCCTTCGACTCCAAACTTCTGCATCAGAAAATTATTATGCGAACTTCCTAAAACACCTACCCAGTCTGGGTATCAATCCCAATTAGGTTTAAGTCGCGAACTACCTGACTGTACATTGCCATGACAAGCTACACAGGTTGAAGGATGATCATCGATCGATACTTTGTTTCCTCCGAATTCTATCTTTCTAAACTCAAATTTTTTGTTGCTCGCATTAAAATCAATAATTTCTAACGTTTCACCGTAATGCATGCTCCGATCTCCTCCAAAAGCTAAGATGAATGAAGCATCTGCGTTCGAGAGAATAATCCGAGGATGATCTAAACTTGCTCCAATCGGACTTCTAGAGTCATAAACCAACAAAAAAAATGAACGGATCGCCGGATCAAGCTCACTTAGAACATCTTCAAGTTTGCAGGAGGAATTCTTTTGTAGAAAGCCTCTCAACTGAGATTAATTGGTGATTTCATCTGCTTGTACGACTGAGTTCAATAGCAGAAAGAAAATGAGACGCTTCACCAGTATATATTGCTATTAAACAATTTTGTGTTCTATCGGTAAAATCTGCCCAGCAAATATGATACCCTCTCACTATGAAATCCTTTTTTGCTCTACTTTCACTCTTCTTGACCACCACTCCACTTCACGCAGGATCAAAGTCCGTAGCTAATCCCATCTTCTCCTACACACACATGCAACCCAGTCCTTACACGATGCCTGGTGGCAATATTATTTTTGGCTCTAGTGTTGCGATCGGTATAACGGACTTCATGGAAATCAGTACAGATGTACTTCGCAACTTCTATATGCAGTACAATGCTCAAGTGAAGTTTCAATTGATAGATGTTTCAGGATTCGCCGCTGGCCTGATAGGAGGCTGGACTTACTATACCCAAGGGTCTCAACAGATCATGATCGTAAGCCCTGGACTAACAACTGCATATGGTCTTTCTGATTCATTCGCTTGGATTCTAGGCGGCAATGTGAACTTCACCAACATCACGGTGAACTACGGGGGAGTGACTACTTCAAGTTTGCTTCGCGGCACTCAAGTGGGTAGTGATCTCGCCTGGTCATACCAAAGTAAGAAAAAAACTGTGCAGGTAATGTGCTCGCTGCAGGCGTGACTTACGATATTGACTACCGAATGTTTGGCGTAGGCCTAAGTCATTATTGGGGAGGTTTCCGAATTGGTGTGCACTACTACCCTACTGCAAGCACTTATCCTGTCTATCCCCTCATCTCGGGTAGTACAGTCGTAAACTTTTAATGGTATATTGAGCGCATATGAAACTCCTTCGCACACTATTCTTTAGCGCTCTAGCAGGAATTGCACTCTTCGCATGGTTCTCACCTCAGATCATTGGCTGGTACTTCGCTCCACCAGTGAACATGCTGGTGAATTGCAGACCCGCTGTAGACTGGAGTCTAGATGTCTATAAGAAGGCCATGCTCGCAGGCGGTGGCGTAGGTATAGTTGTGGGTGCTGTGATCTACGCACTCTTGATGAAAAACAAAAAGCCTAGTTCTCAGGCCGCCCAGTAACACGCGAAAGTTCACTCGTCGATCCCGTGCTCGCATGCACAACTCCGTTCTCATCAATTAAGAATGAGAACTGAAATACCTCCGTGTGATCTTCTTCCCAACCACTGGCCGAGTTAATATCTCTAGTCTGAAAGTGAATAGGTGCCTTACCAAACGGGACAATAAAATTCCTTCTCGCATCACCCGGCATTAACCTTGAAGGTCCTGAAGCTTCAAACGTATGATAAATAACCACCATCTTCTCGCACAGCTTTTCACTAAGAACTCTCTTCGCAATTTCACTGTAATAAGACTCTGTCTCAACGACTGCTTCTGTATATTGTTTGAGATTCTCTTCAGTCACAGAAGTCCACCAGTTTTAACCATGCTTAAGAAAGAACGGATCCTGTAATTGAAAAATATTACTCTCACCAAAGAGAAGTGGTTTGAGCGTATCAGATTTTTCACATGCCCAATGACCGTGATAAAAATCTTTAACATTCACTCCAGCAGTACTAGAGGGTGTGAGCGAAGGATCTAAGACATGCTTGAGCACTGTCAGAAGATTCTCTTGAAGAGGGATTGGAAACCAATCGCTATCCTTCTCAAAACGGAGTGTTCCACCGCTAGTAACCAATGCCTGATAGTCTGAAGGAGTAAAATCCCATGACTGCGCCGAAACTAGCGATGGAATTAAAAAAATAATGCTGAAATCAGTATCCCCATACCAACGCGACTCAAATATGCTGGGCAGAACCAAATCACAACTCACCTGATATTTATTACATATGGCTTGTTTATCTCAGTCTGCTGGCGACCATCCGCTTCTCTTTGAACCACGTATGAATCTGCATTGGAACTGAGGCTGACTTCTCGGGATACTCCGACACCAGAAACACAGTAATCCCTGTCCCTTTTACCCACCCCAAGAACCTAGACCAAGCCTTACGATCCTTTAGGTCATTCACCCATTCCAGTGGCAGAACAATCAAATCGAAATGATCCGATCTCAAGACATGTCCTAATGCCTGATTCCAGTTCTCATTGCTCTCTAAGAATGAAATGCGGTCTAAGTTAAGATTCCGTGATTTGAGCGCGGTCGGCAACACGTCCATCACATCCTCCAGCCAAGCGGCATCACAATTCTCATTCATCTTGATAAACTCTAGAATCCATTCCCGTCCTCCATCGCCAGAAACTCCGACGACAGATCCCACAGGCACGCCCTCGAATAATCTAGGCCCTAGATATAACTCTGGCTCATGTTTCAAATTCACAGACTGAAATAACGACTTCATTGTCCCTATCATCATTTTCCGTATCTCCTCATGATTCCGGCGAGTACGCCTTCGATTTTGAATTCCTGTTCCCCATTCACTACAATTGTCTTGAACTCGGGATTAGCGGGATGAAGCTCCACAACTCCCTGCTTCTTCTGATAACGCTTGATCGTTGCTTCGTTATTAATGAGAGCCACCACAGTGTCTCCGTTCTGAGCGGTCGACTGCTTCTTAATGACCACGTAATCTTGATCGAAGATCCCATCTTCAATCATCGACCAGCCCTTCACCTTCAGAACGAAGTATTCCCCTCCACCCTTCTTCAGCATGAAGTTAGGTACATCGACTAACTCTTGTGCGTTGATCGCTTCAATGGGAATGCCGGCTGCGACTTGACCCACGAGCGGAAGAGCTCTAGCCTCTCCTCTATCGTTTTTTTCGTGTTCGGGATCTGGCATCGCTTCAATTCCACGGTTCATCTCGCTTCTTAACTTCAGTAAACCCTTCTTCTCCAAAGCCTCGACATGCTCTTGCACGGTAGCTACGGAACTCAGTCCTACGCCGGTTGCAATTTCACGGCGAGAAGGCGGGAATCCTTGCTCACGCTGAAACTCCTTGATGAAGTCTAATATCGCCTTCTGCCGTGGTGTGGGTTGTTGGAGGAAACTCATATACTTAGACTATACCGAACAAAAACCGAACATCGCAAGAAGTATTTTTTTGACTCAAAAAAGGCCTGTTTCCACACCATTTCCAAAAAGCATTCAGAAGGTAAATCTTTAGTAAATTAGCGCTTACCTTCGTAACCGTTATTAATAATAGCCTGGTGAATATTCATCCACACCAATGCCGAATACTTATAGAAAAAAGGATGAGTCACAGCAATCTGAACTACACATATTCCAAGCGCATAAGGAAAGCTCATTTCTAAAGCAAAAATAAGACTAACTATTGTGAGGAGCCCTAAGGGTGCAGCAAGCAAGTAGTGAATAATGACTCCACCAATATTATAGCCCTGCTCTCTCTCATAGATCAGTCCACAGGCCGTACAATTTTTCTTCATCTTGTAGTAACCCTCAAACACTCGTGTCTGATGGCACTGAGGACATAAGTTTTTTGGAATCAAAATACTCATAGGTGTACACTACCACCATGGATACTCTTTCGACAGTACTCGTAGCTCTAGTTGGAATCCTTCATATTTATTTCCTCTATCTAGAGATGTTTATGTGGAAAAAACCTATCGGACTCAAAACCTTTCGTATGTCACCTGAGAAAGCTAAAATGACTGCTCCACTTGCGGCAAACCAAGGACTCTATAACGGATTCTTAGCCGCGGGACTCCTCTACTCTCTCTTTGTAACCAATCCCGACACAGCACATAGTTTTAAAGTTTTCTTCTTATCCTGCGTTGCCATTGCTGGAGTGTTTGGAGCAGGTACCGTGAGTAAGAGGATTTTTTTCATTCAGTCCTTGCCCGCAATCCTTGCATTAGTCATTATAGTCTTATGTTAACTAGCTTGATCAAGCTCATCACCGATCTCGACAAAAAAATTATTCTGAAAATTAGAAATCACAGACACCCACTCCTCACTAAAATCCTCATGATCGTCACACACTCGGGCTCTGGCACTGTTTGGATTGGTGTTGCCATCATTCTTTTCGTTCTTGAGATTCTAAAAATCGATGTTCTCACTTCACAGACGACGGTCTTAAGATCGATGGTTTGTGCACTCATCGCTTGGTGGATTGGTAGCCTAATAAAGAAAAAAGTTAATCGACCCAGACCCGAAGAAACAATTCCTGGATTCCTAGCGGAGATCAAAGCCCCAAAGTGTCAGTCATTCCCCTCGTCACACACCAGTTCTGCAGTCGCTCTCTATGTAGCATTGTGGATGTCTCTGCATAGTTACACTCCTGCAATTGGATATTGGGCTCTATTGGTGAGCTTCTCTAGAGTTTACTTAGGAGTTCATTTTCCCAGTGATCTTCTCGGAGGAGCAGTGCTTGGAATGATCTGCGGAATATTCATCATTCCTATTAACATTCTGTTTATGTAATCATGATCAAAAAATACCCCCCAGGACAAGTGAGTTTAGAACGAGCACTTTCCAAACTAGGACTTGCTTCTCGTACCGTGGGACACAAATGGATTCTAGAAGGTCGCGTTCACGTCTCAGGCAAGGTCTGCAAAAACCCCAGACAAGGTGTGAATCCAGAGAAGACGAAGATCACCATCGATGGCGAACGAGCCACCGAGCAATCGTTCGTTTGCTACATTCTCAATAAACCTAAGAACACCATCACCTCTCGCTCTGATGAGAAGGGTCGTAAGACGATTTTCTCACTCATCACTCATGACAAGCCCCATCTTCACTCTGTAGGCCGTCTGGATTACACCACTACAGGACTCATCATCCTTACGAATGACACTCGTCTATCTGACTGGCTCACTGATCCCAAGAATGAAGTGCCTCGCGTATATTCTGTAACTGCTCGTGGGGAAGTGACTGAAGAAAAACTAAAAAAACTCCGCGCTCAAGCTCATCGAGTTGAACCCAGAAAAATCAGCAGCAAAGAGTCTCATCTAGAGATCACACTCACAGGCGGGAAAAACCGCGAGGTCCGAAACCTCATGCTCTCTGTGGGTTGCGAAGTCACAGCACTCAAGCGAATTTCTTACGGAGCTGCAGAGCTGAAAGATTTGAAAACAAGTGAATACAAAGAATTAACTAGAGATGAAGTATTAGTGTTCTTCCCAGATGCTCAGATCAAGCTCTCTGAATAAACTATCCGACTTTCTTTACTTTCCTAGGCTCACATTCAAAAACAATACGTTGATATAGTGCGATGGGCTTTAATTTTTCACCTTGTTTACCAGGTAGTCTTTTTAGTTCAATGAGACCTATTGACTCTAAAACCTTGGCATCTTTGAGAGTATTTCCAAGGTCTTTCTCAATTGAATCTGCAAGTTCTGTTAACGATTCGGGAGATTTTTCTAAAGTTGCAGAAAAAACTTTCATCCGACTTTTTGTCATGAGCGTCATCATGTCCTCAGTACTTTTACAGGTGATGGAGTCTTTTTGGATATCGACATGACCTGTCTTCATGGATCGCTCAATACTCGCAAAGGCTGATTTTAGCGGATGCGGATCATATTGAAAAGTAAAGGTCTTCATAGCAGTTCCTCTCTATTAACATCAAAATGATTACAGACCATTTGAAAAAAAGTTTCTCTCGTTTTTTCGAAAGACTCCCAAACAATTGGCTCTCCAACTACATCATCGTCAACGTGAAAATGAAGACCTTTAGGAGGAGGAGAGTCAAACAAGATTCTTCGACCTGGCTCCTCGGGATCAAAAGCAATCCATCCCAGTCGATAGCCTTCAGGATAATGATCTGCTTCTCTTCCTCTAATCTTAAAAAGATCGATCTCAATAACAATGAGTTTCCCCGACCTATTTAAGACGTTAGACTACTTGCGGTTAACCAAAACCGCCTTCAAGCGATACTCCAGCTATTATTGCATTTACTTGTATTATTATACAAGTAAATTATTTTCATAACCATGTGGAACGAACTCTCTTCTTCAGCTCGTTTAAAGCAACGCCAAAGTATAAGTCTAAACACGCTATACAGCCGTCGTCTTGATGATCAATGCGGTAAATACCTAACTCGCTCAGCTCTGCTAAAATTGTTCGAGCCTTGGCTTCTACAACTGGATCCAATAGATCCAATTCTAAAAGAATTTCTAATCTAAAAATTATACTTTGATTCTGAGGGATTTTTCTATTCATGCACCCTACGTGTGCACGGCTATGCCAGACCATTCTCAATTTAACCAAGTAGGCGAGGATTTTGTACGAATATCAGACTTAATGTTTGATTTTTAGACTGTAGAAACTAGTGCTTAATCTTCTCTTCAACCTTATGGAGATACTCATCATAGGTACCTCCATACACACGCATCTCACCATGATCGATCTCAAACACGCGATTAGCAATCGATCTTAAGAAGTGTCTATCGTGGCTCACGATTGCAACTGTGCCTTCGAAGTTTTTGATCGCGTCCAGTAACACTTCACGCGAGAGAATGTCTAAGTGGTTAGTCGGCTCATCGAGCACAAGGAAGTTCAGTGGCTTAGCCATGAGAGTAGCCAAGATCACTCGGGACTTCTCTCCCCCCGATAAAACCTTGATCTTCTTATTCACGGTATCGCCACCGAATAAGAACGCGCCTAACAAGCTTCTCGCCATGCCAAGTGTTGCATCAGGAAGACGCTGCTGAATCTCTTCAAGAACTGTGTTGTCAGGATCCAAAACATCGAGCGAGTACTGAGAGAAGTATCCCATCTCTACAGATGGACCCATCGTGGTTCTACCTTCAGTAGCATCTGTGAATCCGCAGATGGTTTTTAGAAATGTAGATTTACCAGCACCATTGACTCCCACGATTGCGACTTTATCTAATCTCCTGATAAATCCTGAGATCCCGCTAAACACTTGCTTCTTCCTGCCATCAGGATGAACCCAGTACTTACCTAGATTCTCCATCTTAATGACATCGACTCCAGAACGGGGTGGTGTTGGAAAATCAAATTTCATCACCTGCTGATCGGGTGGAATCTCAATGCGATCGATTTTCTCTAGTTTCTTCACTCGAGATTGTACCTGAGCTGCGTGTGAGGCACGTGCTGCAAATCTTGCGATAAACTCTTCTTCCTTAGCGAGCATGTCCTGCTGGCGTTTGTGAGAAGCCATGAGCTGATCTTTACGGATATCGCGCTCTTTCTCATAGAAGTCATAATTCCCAGTGTAGACTACGATTTTCTGATTCTCGATTGAGACAATGCGATTGACGATCCTATTCATGAAGTCACGATCGTGTGACGTCATGAGGAGTGAACCTTTGAAATTCACAAGCCAGTTTTCTAACCAGAGAATCGATTCTAAGTCCAAGTGGTTGGTCGGTTCATCCATGAGTAAAACATCAGGCATGACGAGTAGAACCTTGGCGAGTTCGATTCTCATCTTCCACCCACCGCTAAAAGTCTCAACGGGTCGATGATGGTCTTCAGGCATGATGCCTAGACCCGTGATGATCTCCTTAGCTCTGGCTTCGAGATCGTATCCGCCGCTTTGTTCGAAGAAGGATTGTAGATCACCGTACTCTTCCAAAATCACTGCCATCTCATTATCTTCAATCGGATGATCTGCGCTCGATTCTAAAACTTTTTCAATTTCTTTGATTCGCTTCGCAGCTTTTGCAACTTTCTCAGCTCCTGAGAGGATCTCTTCAAGCACAGTGCGACCTGACATCTCACCAACATCTTGAGAGAAGTAAGCGACATTGAGCTTGTCTGGTTTCGTGATATTGCCACGATCAGGAGATTCTTCACCTGTAATAAGACGGAAGATACTGGTCTTCCCAGCACCGTTAGGACCCACAAGCCCCATCTTGTATCCAGGGTTGATCTGGAAACTAGAGTCCTTGTAGAGAATCGTGTCCCCGAATTGTTTGTAAATCCCGTTGAGATGAATCATAGAAAGCTTAAGTACGCTTTACGTATTCTTCTTGAGAGAACGAGTCAACTTGAATCACATCGTTGCGGATCTCTTCTATGCGTGCAAGATCATCAAACTCTTGCTTCGTGATCACACCACTAGAGAGAGCATCTGCAAGCAACTCTTTCATCGGTTTCTTCTTGAGCTTTCCAGAACGTACTGCTGATTTAACTTTCTTCTCTGTACCCAAGCAAGTGTAATTCAGTTGGAACGCGTCTTCTAACTTACGGAAGTACTCATCCTTATTTTTAGGAATGAAGATACGTCCAGTAATGCGATCACGCTGTGCTCCTGGAGTCTGAATGAGCTGAGAGATTTTGAGCTCAAGCGCATCCGATGTCGGACGACCGATTGGATTCAGAGCGTGTAACCATCTAATGGGACCTGTGAAAATAAACCCAATCAATGGAATCTCAACCGAAGCGAAAAGTCCATCGAGTGCTACTTGAATCTCATAGAAGGATTGATCCATTGCCCATCTTAAGAATGGTTCATCTTCCTTCTTGCGACCTTCTGCTTCGAATCTACGAAGTGTGGCGGTCGCAAGATACATCCATCCAATGATGTCCGCCATGCGTCCTGTGATCTTGCCCTTTGCTTTCAATTTCGCACCCAGACTGATCATGAAGAAATCAACCAAGAATGCGTAAGTAGCAGATGCCCATGCAAGCTTCCTATAATAGAGAGCTGTCACACCCATGCGTGGAGAAATGGTGAGCCATCCACGAGAAAGTGAAAGCAGCAACCAACGAAGCATATTTCTAATGATGTGACCCATGTGACCTGTGAATGCACGGTCGAAGCCGCGCATGTCTCCACGCTCAAGAGAATCCATCTCAGCAAACGCATAGGGGTGAGCACGGAGTGCACCCTGACCGAAGATCATGAGAGTACGAGTGAGAATGTTCGCTCCTTCAACTGTGATCGATACAGGAGTAGCAATATAAGCATGTGCAAGTAAGTTTCTTGGACCTACAACAACAGCAGCACCCGCAACAACATCCATTGCGTAATTGATCGCGGTTCTACCGATCTCAGTAGAATAGTGTTTCATAATCGCAGTTACGATCGGAGGCTTTGTATTTGAGTCGAGTGCTCCTACAGTATAGAGACGAGCTGCTTCAACGAGATAGGAGTATCCACCCATCTTACCTAACTTCTCAGACACACCTTCGAATTGTCCAATCGACATACCGAATTGCTTACGTACTACTGAATGCGCTGATGAAACGCGAGTAGCGTACTTTACGACTCCTGCAGCTTGAGCGGGAAGTGAGATTCCCCGACCTGCACCCAAACAATCCATGAGCATCGACCAACCTTCGCCTACTCTGTCAGGTCCACCGATGATTACATCGAGTGGTACGATGACGTCATGACCTTGCGTAGGAGAGTTTACAAACGGAATGTACATTGGATCGTGTCTACGATCTGCAGTGATGCCTGGAGTATGGGAAGGAATGAGAGCGCAAGTGATGCCAGGATCTTTTCCTTTTCCTAATAAATTTTCTGGATCATAGAGACGGAACGCGAGACCTAAAATCGTACTTTGAGCAGCAAGAGTGATCCAGCGCTTGTTCCAATTAAGTCTCAACATGACTTGGCCACTTGAGTCTTTGAACACATGTCCCGAAGCTTGAATGGATCCTGCATCAGAACCCGCACCTGGCTCAGTGAGAGCGAAGCAAGGAATCTCTTCTCCCGTTGCTAGTCTAGGTAGTAATTTTTTCTTTTGTTCGTCTGTTCCGTAATGAACAAGCAGCTCTGCGGGGCCTAATGAATTAGGAACCATTGCGGTAACAGTGATGGGCATCGAGCGCGATGAAAGCTTAAGAATCACTTCGCTGTGAGCGAGTGCCGAGAATCCCAGTCCGCCGTATTCTTTTGGTATGATCATCCCAAAGATTTTTTCTTTCTTCATGAAGTTAAACACTTCATCAGGAATCTTGCGAGTTCTCCAAATTTCAAAATCATTAATCATCGCACACAAGCGTTCAACAGGTCCGTCAATATAGGACTGCTCTTCTACAGTGAGCTCTGGATATTTCTGATCTAAGATTCTTTTAAAGTTTGGCTTACCTGAAAACAACTCTTTCTCAATCCAAACATCTCCTGCTTTAAGCGCGATGCTTTCTGTTTGAGAAATCTTCGGCATGAGTTGAAGCTTCTTGAATGTCCACGCAACGAATGTACTGAAAAATATCGTGCGTAGTGGTGGAAGATTGAATATTGCAACGATTACACCGAATGTAATCCAATAGGTTTGAGTTACATCTAAGTAGTAGAAGAGACCGGCTATTGCTGCCGTCCATACATAGAGTGGTGCGCCAATAAAACCCAATGCCAAGAAGAGAATGAGTATGATCATCATGGCGTCATCATAGCCGAAAATAGAATTTGTCAAAAGTAAGTTTATCAAATACTTTTATTAGGCTTTAGAAGTTTAACGAATCAAATGGAGGGGGTTCAGTATGAGTTTCAATCGTACGATTTATTTAGCATTAGCATTAGTTTTCGCAGTCAGTAATACCAGTTTTGCACAAAGCAAAAAATTAAAACCAAATTTCAAAAAAGGCGGTAAAACAGTTTGTTTTCCACCTAATAGACTCAGTCTTCAAGATGACCTTGAAGCCGGCAATGTCACCGAAACTCAATTCAACCAAATCATCGACAAAATAGTTGAGTATTACAAGCCGATCGTGAAAGCTCACGGCGGTGATCTTGTAGCATTTAAAAATTGGAAAGACGGAACAGTTAACGCTTACGCTAACCAAAATGGCAAAACATGGGAAATTCACATGTTCGGTGGTTTGGCACGTCGTCCCGAAGTTACACCGGATGGTTTCGCTCTCGTAGTTTGCCATGAGCTTGGCCACCATTTGGCAGGTTATCCATTCTATGATGATAGCGAATGGGCTTCTTCAGAAGGCCAATCAGACTATTTTGCAACTCACGCATGCGCAAAAGCAGGCTGGGGTGGCAACAAGGAGAAGAACTTAAAATCCAGAAAATTGGTGGATCCAGTTGCTAAGGAAGAATGTGACGCAACTTACAGCAAACCTGAAGAACGCGCACTTTGTTACCGTGAAGCAGACGCTGGTCAGTCACTTGCTGACTTGCTTGCATCTCTCAATAGCGAAAAACTTCCTGAGTTTGATACTCCAGACCAATCAAAAGTATCACGCACAGATCCAAGCCACCCTGCAGCGCAGTGTCGCTTAGATACCTACTTCCAAGGCGCACTCTGCACCAAGAAGTTCAATGAGAACGAAATTCCAGGTCGTGATTCTCGTGGCGGACAAGACTCTGCAAAAGCAGAAGTGATCGCTTCTAAGACTTCTTGCACAACAGCAGAAGGCTTCGAAGTGGGATATCGTCCACGTTGCTGGTTCAAACCGTTTTCAGGCAAATTCAGAAACTAACCGAAAGGAACTCGATTTATGAAATCTGTACTTCTTACGTTTGTGATGGTTGCAGGATTAAGCTCTTCAGTATTTGCAGCTGAAAACAAAGCGATCAAGATCAACGTTTTCGGCGGTATCGCTGGATTCGACAAAGAGGGCTACCAAGCCATTCGTTCTAATCTGGGATTCCTCCTCGCAAAAGGTTCAATCTCTCAGTTTAAGACGCTCTCCATGGGATCTGAAGGCGGCGGAAGCTTCTGTGTTGAAGCCGCTGGCAAGAATGATGCTCTCACTTTGAGTGCTGCACTTAAGCCAATCCAACTTGAAGCCAAAACAGTTTTCGAACTCAGCGAAGTCGAAAACTGCTCTGCACAATAGATCTTAAAATTATTTACCTCATCACCGGTACAATTCTGAATCAGACTTGTACCGGTTTTTTTATGTCGAAAAAATGACCCCACCAGCCAACTAACGCACTCGTCCTTGTTTTCATAGTCATTCACTCTTACTTTAATTTGAGTTTGAATGGATAAAGCCGGGGGGCTAATGAATTTTACTCGTAATATTTGTCTGAGTTTAGTTTTTCTATCTTTGATTTCTCAATCCAGTTTTGCAAAACAAAAGAAAACAACTTGCTTCCCACAGAACAGATTGTTTCTAAAAGACGATCCTTCAGAGAGCAACATCACAGAAGCTCAGTTCAATCAGATCATCGACAAAATCGTCGCTTACTACAAACCCATTGTCAAAGAACATGGCCATGAATTAGTCGCAATCAAGAATTGGAAGAACGGCACTGTGAATGCATACGCAGCTGTGAATGAAACTACAAAAAACTGGGAAGTTAATTTTTTTGGTGGATTAGCCAGGCGGCCGGAAGTCACTCCTGATGGATTCGCTCTCATTGTCTGTCACGAAATTGGTCACCACTTAGCAGGCTATCCTTTCTACGAAGATTGGGGATCATCAGAAGGCCAAGCCGATTACTTCGCTACTCAAGCCTGTGCGAAGGCTGGTTGGGGCGGGAATGCTCAGAAGAATCTAAAATCAAAAAAATTGGTCGA
Source organism: Lysobacteraceae bacterium (assembly GCA_023657465.1). Lineage (GTDB taxonomy): Bacteria > Bdellovibrionota > UBA1018 > UBA1018 > JAGTJX01 > JAGTJX01. The sequence goes on along the minus strand of JAGTJX010000004.1, from coordinate 56,795 downwards.
CTCAGTCGCAAAAGAAGAATGCGACATTCAATATATTACTACTGAAAAGCGTGCACTTTGCTATAGAGAAATGGATGCAGCCTATGCAGTGGCCGGTCTATTCTCAGTATTGAACAATGATAAAACCACTCCTGAGTTCGACACTCCTGATAAAATCAAAGTAACAGAGACCAATCCGAGTTACGGCTCAGCTCAGTGCAGGCTAGACACTTATTTTCACGGATCTCTTTGTACTAAAACTTTTGATGACAGCATCATTCCCGGCCTCAGCTCTAAAGGCGGAAGTAACACGATTGCAGCAGAAAAAATCGCAGGGAAGAACTCATGCATGAGTGCAGATGGATTCGAGGTAGGATTCAGACCCCGTTGCTGGTTTAAGCCATTGATTAAAAACTAATGAGTGAGCTCTTTCAATAATCCTTCAAGGACTTGTGATTGTCTCATCTCACTGTAAAGAACTTTTGCTTCTTTTGAAACATCTCTGACTTTCATTCCTAGTTCTTGCATGCGAGTGAAGATCCATTTTTTAGATTCTGCAGTTCCACCCATTGCAGCAAGTAGTGCAGCCGTATACTCCCCTTGGTCTTTTAATTCTCCTAAGGTCTTAATGTAATCAGAGATTTTGAGATAACGTTCATACGATACAGATGCGACTGCTTTTTCTTTTCCACTCCAATTCATTTTCTTAATGAGGAGCTGCCACTCTGTTATCTTTGTTTCATCGATAGGCTTCTTGATGGTGATCAGCCCATCTAGGCTTCCGATATAAATAGGGAACCATCTCAAGCGACGGCGGAGTTCATGTATACCCTCTTGTAGCTTGTCCATATCGTAATCATTCCCGATTACTTTACGCACATCTCTAGCATAAGATTGAAGCATGAGCTTACGATCTGTCGCATCTGGATCCCACACCATATCATATAGCTCTTCCATCATGTCTTCCGCGCCTGATACTCCTTTAGAATCTGGCAGCCAAGACTTTTCGAGAATAGTGACTAGAGCAACCCGACTCTCATCTAACTTTGCTTTTAGTTTTTTCTGTGCTGCTTGTGGAGCGTCTAGCTTTTCTGCAAACTCAAAATACTCTTTGGTTTCAATGAACTTTCCAAGTACGTCTTCTAATTTTTTAAATTTGTTATAAATTGGATCAAATTCTTCATATTGGATTTTGTAAAGTCTGCTTAAGCCCTCGAGTTTGAAAAGTTGTCTTCTCACATCGTTTTTTAAAAACTGATCGATCGCCTCATTAGCATCATGGGGCTGATGAAGTGTCTCGTCTAGTTCCTCAAGCAAATATTCAAACCGATCGTAGCCACGGTATTGACCCGCTTGAGAGTGAATGGAAACAAGGAAAAGAGCCAAAACTACGAATGATTTAATCATAGATCAAAGGTCTAATCTTAGGCTTGGCTCTTGTAAAGCCACTTCACTAACTCGACTGTAGCTAAAGTATCTTGCCTACAGTACTGAAGCATTGCGTTGCGCGCTTTGTTTTTCTCTTCATCTCTCAAATCACCTTTAATGAGACTGAGATAACTCCTACTCGCTGTCTTCCCATCACCGATCTCGAGATGTTCATAATCCATCTTGGCACCCAGTATTGCAGGTGCAACGCTCTTGAGTGAATATGAGCTTAAGAACGCCGGGTCATAAACTCCCTCTCTCATGATCGGCCAAGGATCGACTAATCTAGGAACGAGACTGAGTAATTTCTCTCGATACTCCGGATAGAGCTTCTCTAGCTCTTTGATCACTCCAGCTTCAAAGGCCTTATTGTAAGCGACGATACTTCCACTATCTCCGAAACCTTGGCAGAGCGCTTGAGCTAGGGGTTCTCTGGGATCAGTCTCGTCTTGATGCAAATACTCAAAGTGTGTGGGTTCCTCTGTCACTTTCTTCAAAACATGACAACTAAACTGAAACGGAATTTGTTGAAAAGGCTTTGTATGTTCATAAAGAGGAAGCGCTGAATTGAATGTTTCAAAGTCCAAAAAGTAAATCGGCCACTTCCAGTCTGCGATACCTTTTTGAATGATCTCTTTATCAATGAATCTCTTACCCGTTTTGAAAGCATGTATCGCACGAGCTTGTTTAGGACTGAAGTCTGATTCGCTTAATTTTTTGATTTCGAACTTATTTTCTTTGTAGAGATTCCATGCTTCTTGCTTCATCCCAGGAATATCAAAAACACTCGGAGTAGGAATATGCTTCCAGCAATGTTCATAGAATGAACAAGGATAAGGAAAAGTACAATGTGGTCCGATGTCGATCTCTGGTGTATTTTCTTTCAGTAATAATTCTTGAAAACTTTTAGTAAGTTTCGTGATTGAACTGAGTCGTTCAAGAACATCTTCAGTCACGTCTACTTTTTTGAAAAGTTTGTCTTTCTCAGGATGCAGATACTTACTGTTAATATGCATGACACTGATCTTCTCTAATTCAAAACCATGGTTCTTAAAAACCCAGTACTGAAGAGCTGAATCATCAATGTATTGAGCCTTTACAGAAGCACTTGATTTGACTTCAATGATTTCCCACTTACCATTTTTTCTTTTATTTAAAATATCAGTTCGTGCGGATATTCCTTCGTAAATGATTGTCGCTTCGAATAGAGTCGTCACTCCGTCATCGATGAGTTGCTTTGTTTTTTCGAATCCACCTACTACATCCCAATATTCTGCTATGACTTCTACACCTTGCGGAAAAAGCTTTTGTGCTTCAAAGCCTACGGCATTACCTTGATCAAAAATGTTCTTTTGGGATTCAGAGATAGGAGTCGCGAGATCTCGGTGATGAACATCGAGATAAAGGTACTTCTCGCACTGTAGACCTTTCATGAAATGTGTTTTGTTAAGGAATGTATGCTTCTTCAAAAGACTAGCTTATATAACCCAAGTTTATATTGCTAGAAATAATGTCAAATTTCATCGGCTCTCATTCTTTAAAATGTGGTGTTTTTACTCTATAGAGACTCTGCGCTGAAGATCCTTCACGAACTGTGTTTTACTACTGAAGGTAATACCGGATTAAATGGAAAATATATAATAGAGGCAGGGGTGGGGTGTATTGAGCGTTCTTTCATAGAGATTGAATGAACTTAGAAATTAAACCCCCCTTTTCTTGTAGGGTTCCCTTACCAGTTATTATTTTAAACTTCTCACTACAGTAGAAATTCCGTTGTTATCAATCCCAGAATATTCAAATGAGAAGAGCGTTTGCTTGTCAGAACTTTGCATTTCGATGGAATTCATATTATTCCCAACTTGCAAAACAATGTAAGGAGATGTGGCCAGTTTTTTGTAGAAACTACTTTCTACTTTAGAAACTTTTAAGAAGAGCGGTACATATTCTTTTTTAAATTTACGAAAGCTAACTTTCTTATCTTCTCTATACTTAACGCTTCGGAAAAGATCTCTTATTGAATCATCGTAGTTATAATTGGTTTTTAGGTAGATCTCCTTAAAACATTTGTAATTACTGCATTTTAAATAATCTCCACCATGCGCAGACGCATCGAAGCGATCGTATAAGTACCTCCAGTTAAACAGTTTATTTCTTTCGTCATATTTGACGAGATGGCTGTTTTCTTTAATGAAGTTAAGCTGTCTTTGGTCTGAAATTTTATTAACCAAATTGTTGATCGAGAAAGCTCTTAACTGATCATTGATCTGAACTAACAGTACCAAATCATCAGTACTTCTCACGCCCCCTGAATAAGGGTAATAGGCGTACTCAAGTTTTGTACTCTGAATTTCCGACTCATTACCAAGGAGCGCTTCTGTTCGTGTTGGTTTTCCAATTTCGTGATCACCGAAATAACTGATATATTCTTGGATGCCAGTTTTTGATTGTATTGAGTAGTATCCGGAACGATGTTGAAAATATCGTAACTGGTAGGTGTTCAGGAACACCTTTCCGTCTTTACGAACGACGTGAGCAAGAATCTCACCTTCGATGTATGCACCTTGGAAATCGTAGTTTGATTTAACTAAACGTAACACTTTCAATACAAATTCCGAATTAAACACCATGTCCGAGGTGAGTTTATTAGGAAAAAAACCTATAGGTCCTAAGGACCTAATTTGATCGTAGTGAACCGTGAATTGTTTTGTGGGTTCAAGGTCGTAACTCTGGCTGAAATAAACAACCTGTTTTTCAGTATCAATTTTGAAGCTGGGGGCGTTTTTAGATCGGAGCGCTTCGAGTGAATAAAGTCGCTCGAGTTTGTCTCGCTTCCACGTTGGATAGTATTGATAAAGAATATCTGACCCCTCTGTCAGCATTTGAGAGTAAGCGTTAGTAGAGAGACCTATCAAAACAAGTAATAAATTTTTCATAGTAATATCCCCTTAATAAAACCTGGTTTTGTAAACAGGAGTTAAATAGCTACTTTAGTAGACTAAGTCAAGCGAGGCGGGCTTCTATTTAATAACGCTTACCCACAGGCACCCTCTTTTACCGGAAATAATTTCCAATATTCCCATTTAGCTCTTTAGTTGATCTGGCGGTTTTTGGAATCGAGTCTACCGGATTAAATGGAAAATCTATAATAGAGGCTGGGTGGGGAATCGGGAGCGTTCTTTCATAGAGATTTCAAGAAGATCAATAGAGAGGTTTACCGCCTAATGCTCTTATGAATATCCCCATCGTTAAAATAAAGTGGATGGTAGATGCTAAGAAAACCATTCGCATATCTCTGATCCATAAGTAGGTAATGAGAGGAATGATCTGAATCGAGTGCATTCCTAAAAAGTGAGCAATACGTAGGTCGCCTGCGACCTTGCTCCAATTTAGAAAATAAACTCCAGGACCGCCATCTTTGGCCCCTATTGTATGAGTCATCCTGGATCCCATAGCGAAACCCTGAAATGCAAACACTACAAAGATGACAATGCTCAAACGAACGGACCACAAGAATGCAGAATTCATTTCTGGAAAGTCACGGGTAAAAAACTGATATCCCATCCATGCTCCAGCTAGTGTTGCTAAAGATGCACCGAGTGCCATCATTGTATAAAGAAATGAATAGATCGGCGTACTGACATTAAAATGAGATGCTTGGCCTCGCGCTGCTTGAAAGGCTATGTAAATAATCTCAAAGCCCAAGGAAATGATCAGCGTCCAATTAAAATAGGTGAGATCAACTTGATCAACCAAATATCGACTGAAGAATCCTAATGTCCATACGTAGATACCAATTGAGAGGGCAAATTTGATGGGTTTGAACCAAGCATTCGTGCCCACTACTTGGATCGGGTTCAATAATGCCATTATTCCAAATACAACAGCAAGTACCAGATTAGTCAAACCAAAGTAAAAGCACGCAGGATTTGATTGGTATATTTCTCCAGTGAAGTACTTAAAACTGTTCAAGGTGACTTAACTCTCGTCCAAACTGTCGTTCTACCGAATAACGGTATCACCACATAGCCTCTTATTTTTAGCACATCTCCATCGAGTTTCATCTTACAAGAGTAAGTTTTACCGTTGTCAGGATCGTAGATATTCCCGCCAGCCCATTCAGTAGAATCTTCGCTGTCGGGTTTGAAGCCCCATGAAATTTGAGCGCCATCTAGTTTACGCCCACGCAGCTCAGGGTCAGAATTGTTGTCGTCTTTCCGATTCGGATCTCCTCCACCAGCACCGAGACCCACTAGTGTTCCATCCTCTTTCAATTGAATCAGAACCTGTCCATTTCCTGCTTCAGTCTTCCAAAGTCCGAAGATCTTTGGTGATTCTGCGAATGCATTGATCGCACTCAATAAAAGAATAACTATAATTTTCAGCTTCATATTTTTGATTGTCCTCCAGTCATACCACCCATAATGATCTGCATTACTCTGACTCGACCCCAGCGATTCATGAGAGCAAGCGACCATCCTAAAAATTTAGATAAAAATCCTGGCCTGATCGTGAGATTTTTTCCCAGTTCTTTTATTGTGACTCGCGCGACTACCTCTGGGGTCGCAGCTTTCCCCATTGTCATGTGCGCTCGATCAGCAAAACCAGAATTCACAGGACCGGGAGCCGATGCGAGAACATCAACGCCGTAAGGTCGCAGTTCAAAGTGAAGTCCTTCGGCCAAGGACTGAATGTAGCCCTTTGTTGCCGCGTAATTCGACGCATTCGGAACTCCTTGGAAGCCAACAAGTGAACTCATCAGAATGATTCCGCCACGTTTTTGTTCGGCAAACCGATTGGCAAACCAATGCGTGATTTCAAATGCTGATCTGCAATTCAGGTCAATCATATTGAGTTCTTCGCTCAGACTTGTTTTCAGGATAGGACCTGAAGTTCCAAAACCAGCTGCAGCAACCAACAGACCTATTTTAAGATCTATAGTTTGTTGAATCAGTTGATCAACTGACCCAGGCTCACTCAAATCCATTGAAATGAATCTCGTCTTCACTGAGGACTGAGATTTGATTTCTCCAGATAATTTCTCGAGCTTTGCAGCGCTACGAGCCACTAATACGACGTTCAGTCCGTATTTTGCGACTTCAATCGCTAACGCTCTTCCAATACCATTCGAAGAACCTGTCACGATCGCCCATTCACCGTACTTTTTAATAAAATTCTGATTCATAGCTATGTAATAGCTTATAACATTAATGTATTGAGTTACAACATAAAACCTAATGCATGTTATATTGAAGGTAATGAAGTACCATCATGGAAATCTACGAGAGACTCTGATCCAAGGGGCGCTTAAATTTTTAGAGAAAAATCCTTTGGAGAACCTCTCCCTCAACACACTTGCTATTCGAGCAGGAGTCAGCCAAGCAGCTCCTTATCGTCACTTCAAGAATCGCAATGAGTTACTCGCGGCGATTAGCCAGCAAGGCTTTGAAATAAAAATGAAATACATGCTAGAGGCATTTATCAAAAACAGAAAAAAACCTAAAGAACTGCTACATGGATGTGCTCAATCTTACTTTAAAATGGGACTTTCTCATCCTCAACATTTCAAGCTCATGTTGAGCTCTACGGTTTGTCCAAGTCCGGAATATCCTGAGCTCGAAAAAGCAGCAGGATTGACTTTCGCATTACTCAAAAAAGTGATCGAACTATTACAAAAAGAGGGGATTGTGGGTCCAGGAGACCCTTATCACAAATCGATGCACTGCTGGGCCATGGTGAATGGCTTTACTACCCTCTTTGTTGAGCGTCGCCTCAATTGGCTCGGGGTCAATGATAAAAACTCTCAACCTGCATTGAAAATTTTTATCAATGAATATTTGGCTGGAACCCATTCAGCGCTCGCACCCAACGCCAATTTTAAAATGTTTTCTAGTGCTGAGGCAGAAGGAAATTTAGAGCGAATAAAAGTGTTAGAAGCTGCAGTTGACCAAATGATAGAACGTAGTGAGTCAGACAAATTGAGTTAATGTTATTGAGCCCATGGTACAGCCTCACGATGGTTGAGAGCTTAGAAATTCAACGGCCTTTTTCTTGTACGCTTCCCTTCATAATTCTTGAAATTTCTATTCAATAACGCTCGTACTAAGGCACCCTCTTTTACCGGAAATAATTGCCCTTCTTTCTAATGGTAAGGCCAACATTCCTGACGCGAGTTCGCTTTTTTACTTGAATGGTGGGCGACGAGCTATTTTGAACGAACCACTGGTTGTTGTTCGAGAGTACATATATGCGCTCTGGGATCGACGATTTGCAAGAGCGGATAAACTCTTACTGGTAGGTTCATTGAAAATTAAAATCTAATCAATCCCCTAAGGCCAGGTGGCGTGTCTTGGGGGATTTCTATCACTATTCAAAATATAGTATCAACGAAAGGACTAACCTATGAACATTTCAACTTTGATCAACCGACTCATTTGGCTTGGCTTGGGATTGGGTTGGAGCGGCACGATTATCGATGTCACAGAGCAGCTCATGCACGGCGCTTCAAAACAGCACATCATGAGCCTAGGTAAGTGGAATAGGCAGCTTTTAGGTGAGAGGCGCCATAAATGAGTCTAAAATACACCTTGCAATATATGTATCTTTTAGGATACAATAAAGGCTGAGATAAGGAACCAACTCCTCGTGAGCTACTAAACTACGTCACTGAAGATGGACGGTGTCCATTTGAAGATTGGTTGAATGGCCTGAAGGATATTTCAGCACGAGCAATTGTGCGGAAACGCCTGAACCGTGTGCGTACCGGAAACCTGGGTAATACAAGAAATCTCAGCCAGGGTGTGTGGGAACTCAAAATTGATTTTGGCCCAGGCTACCGAGTGTATTTTGGTGAGGATGGAGCAAAAATCGTGGTTCTCCTCGTCGGTGGAGATAAAGGCTCTCAGGAGCGCGATATTCAAAAGGCCAAAGAGTATTGGAAAGATTATCAGTCTGTGTAGCAAAGGAGACAAAGATGCCAAAACGAACGAAAAAATATGAAGATGGACTCATTCAATCACTGCACGATCCAAAGGAAGCAGCTGCATATCTCAATGCTCATCTAGATGAAGATGATAGTGAAGATGTGTTTCTTTTAGCTCTACGAGACGTAGCTGTAGCTCACGGAGTTTCAGAGATTGCAGAACACGCTTCATTAGGTAGAGAGAGTCTCTATAAGACGCTTTCAAAAGATGGAAACCCAAAACTCTCGACTCTAAGATCACTACTCAAAGCAGTCGGTCTCAAAATATCCATTGAAAGCGAAAAGAAACAGGCTTCGTAAAAACATAAAACCCCTGCTAGCAGATCATGCCAACAAGGGTTTTGTTGAATTTTAGTCCTTTGCTTTTTAGAGCATCAAAAGGCTACAAATTTAGGGACTAATATTTTCTATAAGCGTTCAAACATCTTCCGTATGCAAATTCTTTAATTTTTCACTCACAGAAACTGTTTCGATTTTGAAGTAGAGATCGCGATAACCAGAACGAATTAGTATTCTTACAGGAGCTGCAGCATCTTCATAAACATCTAGATTGTTTTTTCGAATACCCAAAATCAAGTCTGAGTCCGACTCAGAATTTGAAGTTAATTTAGCAAGCATCTTACGAGCTCTAGAGTCTCCAATGGTTGTTACAGATCCAAAAACAAGTATATCTCCATTTTTCGTTGGCTCAATAGCAATTGCGGAAGCATTTTCTGAGCGTGGTGGAGAATGCACAGCGAAGGTGCATTGAGGAGTTGAGCGACTTAGACGGTCGGTTTCATCAGGAGCATTTTTAGTAAATTTTGTTTTATTTCCGTTATTGTACCAATGTTTATAGTCATCAAAATCTAAAGCAAATGCATTTGACCCTATTATTAAGATGCCAAGACTTAAAATTTTCATAGTTTCTCTTCCTTACTGCTCGATTAAATGGACAATACTTCCGGTAGAAGTAGGGATGGAATTGGGAACGTTCAATCATAGAAATGGAAACGCCTGAAAGAAATTTAGTTTTTTAGGCGTTCATAATTCCTTTGTTTTAATGAGCAGGTGATGCTCGTGTGATCAGAACAATATGCACGAAACAGTTATTTCGGGATCACTCGAGCCAACTCCAGCTATTATAAAATAGTATGGATTTTGTCTTTTCATCAAAATAACGACCTTTGAAATGGAAGCAGCAGTTTTGTCTTTAGACCCATGATTTAGATTCATGGTCTGAATCGAGTTTCTTTGATTTTGTAAACAAGAGTTAAATAGCGACTCTAATAGGCTAAGTCAAGGTAGGATCCGTATGGCAATATGGCTGAAATTCTATTCAATAACGCTCACTCTTAGCACCCTTCTTTTACCGGAAATACTTGCCAATATTCCCATTTAGCTCTTTAGTTGATCTGGCGGTTTTTGGAATCGAGTCTACCGGATTAAATGGAAATTACTGAGTAGAGGTTCGAGCGCAGGATTTCGAAAATTCTTTCATAGAAATGAAAACGCCCGAAAGCGATTTACCTTCGGGCGTTCGAGAATCTTTTACTAGGATGAGCATGTGATGCTCATGAAGTCAGTGCTTAAGATCCATCTTCACTAAGATTTTATTTTTCACAGTAATCTCAATTGAATTCGTGCCATCTAAACGTTCGAGCAATGAGTATATTTGTTTTTGACAAGTGTCTGAATTAAATGTTTCACTTGTTGTTGCAATCCATTTATCGCTACCATTTCCATAAGCCCAAAACGCGACAGATCGTTTAAAGCTTGCATCAAATGGATTCTGACAAGTTATACAAAATACTTTTCCTGTATTATCAGTAAGATTAATAATGGTACTGAAGATGTCATCTGGTTTCTGGCTAACGATGGTATATGTTTCGACAAATTCTATTTGAGCAAATGCAGCATTCGAAATCAACAACAACACACATAATATAATTTTTTTCATAACATCACTATCCTTCACGTCATTTGACTAAATAGTTTTGATTCAGGTTCTGAATAGATTTTCTATGATTTTGTAAACACGAGTTAAATATCAACATTAGTAGACTAAGTCAAGTGAGGCGGGTTCATACTTGCCAATATTTTCATTAAGCGTTTTAGTTGATTTCGCGATTCTAGAAAACAAGCCTACCGGATTAAATGGAAATTACTTAGTAGAGGTTGGGGCGTAGAATTTGGAATGTTCTTTCGTAGAAATCCTTGACCAAAGCTCTATATATGGTAATATAAACATATATGGCTTCTCCCCGTCGAGCAGCGACGTTGCTTTTTCATTCTAAAGTTCAAGTCATTCATAGAGCTAGCGAAGAAGTTGCCATTGCTGAGCTGAAAATATTTGATGTTCCAGAAAGCCCTCATTATCCAGAGGGTCGAAAGTTCTCTCTCTTCTTGGTTTGGAGGGAGTCAGGCGAAGTGATCGTTGGATTTGATAACCACAAGCCAAAGGGGCCCCATTTGCACCGGAATGGGCGAGAAGAAGCGTATGAATTTAAAGATGTAAGTCAGTTAGTTGAAGATTTTTGGAGTTTGGTTCGAATGGAGGGATTCTTAGTATGAAAAAGAAACATGCAAAAATTATTGTTAAAACAATAGAAAACACTAAACGCGAATGGGCAGAGGCTATCGAGGGTAAGAGAAAAGGTATTCAAAAAGATGATGAAATCATTTTTACGAGTCTAGAAGCGGTAGCTCGTGTCTTTTCAAAAGTTCGCATGGAGATTCTTCGTGCGGTCATTCAACAAAGCCCCAAGTCCATTTATGATTTAGCGAAACTACTTGGACGGGATTTCAAGAATGTTCATACCGATGTCAAACTCCTTGCCGATATTGGTCTTATAGATTTGAAGGAAGCTGGTAATAGTCGAAATGGACTTATCCCACTTGCCAAGTTCTCAGGGATTGATTTGGATTGGGCTGCGTAATAATTTGATTTTAGTTCAAATGAAAACGCCCGAAAGTGATTTATCTTCGGGCGCTCATGACATTTCTAATTGTTGAGCAGGTAACTATTTATCTAAAGTGAGTTTACATTGAGCTGAATCGTATTCTTCACTTTGGATTCTAATTTTAGTTGGTGAGCAAGCAATTTTTTTACCAAGAAAAACTCTTTTTTCCTTATCACAAGAGCTAAGACTATCGTTGTATGCTAGTATATTTTGAATACCGTCATAGAGTACCTCAGCTACTTCACCTTTGATTTGTATCTCTTCGCTATTCTCCGTGCTTTTGTGTGAAATCAGGTCATCTGTTGGAAGTGAAAAGTGCCAAATATATTTTGGTAAATCGCCAACTAGATTTACTTTAAGCAGTTTACTGATAGTTTGTTTTCTATAACCAGGAATACGGTAGAATGCATTCCAGTCGTTCTGATCCGAGTTATTTTTTTTTGCGCCTGCAAATATGTAATAGAGGAAGGCCTCTTGTGCCGTTGATCCATTAGGACCATTGATATCACTCACTTGAAAATCGTAAGTTTCACCTTTTTTTTCAAATTTAATTCGATCTTCTGCAAAAGAATTAAGAGCAAAAGTAGGTATAAAAAAACAAAAAATGAATATTTTCATGCTGAGTCTAGTATTTCATTCTCGACTAAAGTTCAAGGGTTTTAGACCAGTAGATATGATTCGTGTTTTGAATCCATTTTCTTTCATTTAGTAAACAAAAGTTAAATAGCGACTCTAACATACTCAGTCAAGCGCGGCGCCGTAGGGTATTGTAACAAGCCTTCTATTCAATAACGCTCATTCTCGCTCACCCACTTTTACTGGAAATACTTGCCATTATTCTCATTAAGCGATTTAGTTGATTTGGCGGATGGTGCAAACCAGTCGGTGTAAGTCCTACGATTGTAAAAAAAACAGGCAAGTGTTCTGATCCCATTAAAGGCACTCTGACGAAGTATTCACACCATATTGACTATATTAGCTTTTTTAGCTAATATAGTCAATATGAAGTGGAAGCTTGAAGATCTTGAAGATGCCTTATTGATCGGGTCCACTCTCGTCGAAGGCTCAACATTGACCGAACAGGAGTCTCGCGAGATCTTGGCTGGCAGGACTGTACTTGGTCACCCCATCTCTGAAGCCAGAGAACTCCTCAACTATAGATCTGCAGTCGAATGGCTGATTCATGAATTACAAAAAAGCCCTTATGTTTCGATAGACTTGATTCAGAGTTTTCATCAGAAACTCTTTACTGGATTCTCTGGAGATCATGGCAAATGGAAATCGATCGAAAACTATACCTTTCGCTCAGACGGGAGCAGGTTTGATTATGTCAGTCCATCAAAAGTTCAGACTGCAATGCAGGAATGGATCAAGCTTTACAATCGTGATCCTCATGACCGAAATCAAATAGCAGAGCTTTATTATTCTTTTCAGAGCATTCATCCTTTCCAAGACGGCAATGGGCGAATAGGCAGGGTTTTGATGGCGTACTGGCTGCATTGGAAATTCAAAAGCTTGTTCACTTTCAAACTGAAGGACAAAGTCGAGCATCTGAGAGCACTAGAAGCTGCCAACTCGGGCGACCTCTCACAATTAGAGCGGTTTTTCAAAAAACGCATTTCAAAAGAATAAGGAGTGAACTTATGAATACATTGTCGCAGATATTAAATCCTGATCTGATTGAAAATCTAAAAATGAAAATTTCCGAGGGTTATTTTCCTGGGATTGAGTTTTCAGTCGCGATGCATTTTATTTTAAACGACGGACTCATGTCTGAGAGCGCCCTACCCGTACAGTCGCTACTTAAACTCGAATCCTGGGTCATTGCTGAATTAAAAAAGAATATACTGAGCTATTCGGCAACTGAATTGAAGAACAAAACAGGAGAGATCCTCGATCAAGTACTGAGAGGAAATACTGTGCGATTACTAAAGCATGGTCGTGCCATCGCAGAGATCACTCCAGTCTCATGAGCTATTTACCGGATTAAATGGACATTCTATCCATTAAGCGGGCTAGTTGAAGTGACGAAGTTATTTCCGGTAAACCACGTAAAGCCAACTAGAAATAGATGTTGTCAAATATGACAACATTATGCTACTTTAGGATGTTTGGATCGCCGTGAATACGCAATCAATATTACCGTAAACTCTCGACCGATCCATAAGGTCGTTATTGACGCTCACTATGAGGTTTAACATAAAAATGTAATTAATGATGAGTTGGTCGTAAAGCTTGTAAAATTACTAGACGGAGGTACTTATCCCGTTCAAGACAGCGACGAACCTTATGAGTATTTTGTTACCGACCAACTGAGACTTGAAGGAAAAAACTACAAGTTAGTTTGGTTATTAGAAGGTGATGAGCTTTATATTGGAGTCGTCAACGCATATAGGAGGAAGTAAGGAATGGGTTTTCCAAGTAAAAAGGAATTATCAAAAATCAGAGCAAAACTTAGCAAGAAACCTGGCTTTCTCATGCTATCGCCTGACGCCGATGAGCTAGCTAGATTTCGATTCCAGATTTGCCAGGACCTTCTTAAGTACTCTCAGCAACATGAATTAAGTGCCGTTGCGATGGCAAAATTTTTAGGCATTACCAAGGCTGATATGAGCAGGATATTCAATCATCGGATTACCCGATTTAGCACTGATAAGCTCATCAGGCTTTATTCAAAGATCAATCCTGATTACAGGCTGAAAGTTGCTTGAGAGGACACTTGAAATAGAGACCCATGCTATAGGAAGGTTCCGCAAATTTAGTCGAATTTCTTAAAGTCCGAGTCGATCCATTTCTGGTTTTTCATAGTCACTATCCTCTGCCGGATAACGTAATATTGATTCAAATTTACCCGTTTCCTTAGCAAGTGCCCATAAAATGCTTTCTCCAGCTGGGGCTATTTTTGCTTCAGTTTTAAAGATAGGATCAGAAAATGCACTTTCAGCAGAGATGATTTTCCACCCATTCTTCTTAAACATAGCCAATAAATCATCTAAGAAAAGAGCGTTAAGTAGATTGTGATGAATCAGTAGCGTATGCTTTACTTCTCTTCCCAACACTTTCTTCGAGAGACCGTTATAGAACTTTGCTCGATTCCAAATATGCTTTAGATAATAGTTTCGATAGGGAACTAAATCCGCCATTGGATAACTCTTTAGCTTTTCTGATAATCGATCACTGATATACCAGTCAGATGCATCAACTGGGGCGGAGAGTGGGGAGCGTTATTTCATAGAAATGGAAACGCCCGAATGTCAATTAGGCCTTCGGGTGCACGTTAAGTTCTTTAAATTAATGAGCAAACAGCGCTCATGTAATCAGGGTCTAGTGAGTGGAACTAATCTTTTGGAACTGAAAAAGTCAGTGTAATGAGTGCCACAATTTGCAATTTCAACTTCTTGAGTATTATCAAAGTTCAACTGCACATATGCGATGCATGTCTTTTGCTCATGATTAAACTTTCCTTCAATAACATGGAGAGTGACGAAATGCTGATCGCCTAGACCAGTCAAAAATGAAACAAGTTCTGGAATTTTAGTTAAAGCAGTCATGGTTCCTGTAAAAATCTGACGTTTTAAAGGGAACTTGAGTTCATCAAATGAAATGTCGTACATATTCAAGGCTTTTTCGATAATTGGACGATCTCTTTTTGCAGCAGGGTACTCATAGGCAAAAGCACTCAGGCTTGATAAAAATAAAATTATCGACAGGATATTTTTCATATTCAGTACTCCTAAAACCAATAATTTAAAATCTAATCGCTGTGTAACAATCCTACGTTCTTTTATATCTCTATAGGTTAATTTTTACCAATAGCCTCGCGACATTCGTCTTGAGTAGCATAGTGTTCTACTGCTTGATCATCTTTGACATAGACGACGTGCATGTTGGCTTCCTTGCAATATTTTCTATTCACGAAGCTGTTTGAACACTCTTTCTGATTGGTAAACTCCGTAACAATAAATGGATCATTGTTATAGATGATTCCGTAGAGTTTTCCGTTTTTACAAAACAACTGTGTTTCAGGCCAAGCGGCGAACGCTTGAGTTGAACTAGCGAGAGCGAGCATTCCAAAAAATATATTTTTCATTGAGTTTTCCCCTTCAGTTATCTGTTTAATATTTAAAATCTAATCGCTGTGTAACAATCTAATGTTCATCTGTCAATGCTATTTCAGAAGGGGTTCTGTAGCTGCAGTGCTTCTTGGTTAGAAGGGGTACAGCTTAAACCTGGAGCTCTCAAGATTTGGAGCATCGCACGAAACAACTTCGTTGTTTCCCGCTCACTCTGCTCTGTTTGGCCCGTTTTTGTGATTTTAATCTTTTACTTTAGTACGCATCAAGCGAGCTAGTGATCAGGGTTAAGTATTTTTTAACTAAACAAATCAATGGTAGTTCTCAATTTTTCATTAAACTCAAAAGTATTGATAGTAATTGAAAAAGCAGAATGAATAGCATCTATTAATTGTTTAGTGATTTTAGTTTTATCTTCAGTAGTTAGTGTTTCGTTTAAATTAATTTTTTCAATCGGAGGAACGCCTGGAGTGGGAGGTGCCATTCTGAAGTTAGTTCCAGCAAGAACATTCATTCGATCTCTTCTAATTTGTAACATTCTATCAAATTCTACGTTGTAGTTAGAGCTGCTTGATAAATAAAGTCTCACTTTATTTTCTAAAAGGTTGAAATCAGCAATAATTACTGGGTATTCAGTTCCATGTTCTGAAATTGTCTTTCTCGTGATTGATTGAGGCATTGTTCTATAAATTTCTTCTCTAGCATTCACCATTATGGACTTAATACTTTCATAAACAGGATACTTAGAAAGTTTATTTTCAATTAAATTATGTTTCTTATGAAAAAGTAATTTATGTGCCACCTCTTCCTCAGATTCATCAGCATAAATATTTGCTATAGTTGTTGAGTTTGTTTCTTTCCAAGACTTAGTCTCTTGCAATTCAATTGTAAGTAAAATGGGATGAGTCTCGTTATTATAACTAGATAAAGCATTGAATGGCTCTTGAGCGAAGGCAGATGCTGTGATGCTCATTAAAACCAATAAAAAATTTCTATTCATACACTTCCTTTTCACTATGTTTCGCTAAAAACGAAATAAGAGTCAGTTTCACTAAATGAGAATGGCCTATCCTTCGCTTTTAGCGAAATATGTACGGCTCTCATTCATCCAATGTTTTCCAAGCAATGCTCGGATCAAAACTCTTCGATTTAACGAGCAAATCTAATAGTTCGGTCTTCTAAGAGCTCAAAATCTGAACGTATGAACATTCGTTTGCCAGAAGAGGACTTGCTCAAGTTACAGAAGCTAGCGCTCAAGCATGGACTTCCCTACCAAACCTTAGTGGGCTCAGTGATTCATCGCTACGTTACTGATCAGCTGGTGGATTTAGAGGAAGCTAAAAAAATATTGGCTTCCCCTCCTGGTAAAAAGAGAGCTTAGTTTTTTACTAGAAATAAAGTTGACCTGGACAGTTAAAACCAAGAAAAAGGCTGTAAAAGGTCCAAGTAAACTGCCCAAAAATGTTCGGGAATTACTTCAGATCCTGATCGCCAATATCATGGCAAACGGTCCAGTTCGCTGTGAATTGACCTAACTATCCAAAACTTACTGATGGAACTCATCACTGCCATTTGAATTATAGCTATGTTGCTGTTTGGGAAGTAGTGAATAACGAAGTTAAAATAGTGGAGGTAACTTATGTCGGTAGTCGTGAAAACGCGCCTTATTGAGGTTGCGATTAAAAGTGAAACTAAGAGAAAGCTTTTTCTTGTGACCCAGGAAAAGGCGGATGCCATTGAGACACTTCTTCAAAGCGTGCCAGACGATGAGTTGGTTAGCTGAGGTAGCATCAAAAGAACAAAATCTAGTTACAGAATTTCATTTTGATAAAAATATTAATTGCAAATAACCCAACAAATATTAATTGCAAATAATGCATCAAGTATTTTTCCAAAAACTAAAGCTTCTGTAAAACCAATCACTATTGCCTCCAAACAGCTGCTCAAACTCAGGATCGGTTTTGATTTCTGCTATTTGAGCTTCTGCTTCGGCAAGGTTTTCAGCTTTGGAATCTTCCTTAGCTGGAGATGTAGCAATATTCTTATTGATTATCGGCCGACTTAACGCCGGACTTTTTTAGGTTGTTTCACCTGGCTTGCAACTGCTCGCTTATTACTTGTGGATTCTACTAGTATTGCTTCTGTTCGAAGACCTGCATTCAAATTTGAGTATTTTGAGGGAAACCATTTTTTTTGCATGAAATAAGAAATTATGGGTACGAATATCCCAGTAAAACTAATACAAAATACAAGGAGCATTGCATTGGTTAATGTAGTGAATTTTTGTTGGCTTATAAAAATCATAAGCTTTCTTCAGAATCTATAGATTTGAATTTTATCTTGTTTGTATTAAAGATATCATAAAAACGTTTATCTGAATTACCTGTTATCCAATAAAGAAAATTGCGAATGACCAAATGAACTCCCATATACTTTTTATCGACCTTTTTGAATGAAGAACGAAACATCTTAACAATCGTATCTTTCAAACAATTCACCTTAGAATTTACTTATTTCCGGGATGTAGATTTTGCCATTATGTGTATTTGAGTAAAATATAGTCACTACTCTCAAAATGAGCCTAGAAATTCAGGCTCCTTCTATCTCTATTAAATAACGTTCCAATTTTTGAGGCCGTTTTCTATTAAGGAATACAGATCATCGCTTGTTCCTTCTAACTTTTAATAGAAACGTAAATCACACTGAACTGACAAAAAAATGTCGATTTTCAACCTAATACTAACTAAATCCCAAGATTAATTACTTTGTCCTTAAGCACAAGCTCCTGTGTCCGAAGAGATATCTGAGGAAGGAGCACAATCTTTGTGCGCTCGCATCTATTGATTTTGCTTATCGCCTTAATCACTTCAGGATATCTCTACGCACAGGTAGCACCAAAATCTGACGAGACGGAGCCTAACGTGAGTTTACAAAAAGACACTGCTCCAGAAACCACTGGTTCGAAGCTAGGTTTGGAAAAAGATAAAGACAAAAAATTTAGAAGTTTCTACCAAGTCTTAGAAGAGACGATTGCAGACTTCGAGTACGACGTAAAAAACGGACAAGTCTCAGGACTGAAGAATCTCACTATCCGAAACATCGGAGTCAGTGAGAACGTACCGCCGTCATTCAGACAGCACTTAGAATTAGTCACCAGTGAAAAAATTGTCAGAAACTCAAAAACCAGAATGATTCAATGTCTTCCTTGTAAGGCAAAAAGTGCAAATATTTTTGGTGATAATGTTGTGATCAGTAATACTGATGGAAACTCTGTACAATTAGCGAGAATTGCAAAAATGTCTGGAATTGAAAACTTCATGGACATTGCATTTTCTTATCAACCCTCTGGAATGCTCATTTCTTTCTATATAGTAGACGCCGAAACAGGCACTGTTGCATGGTCTAAGAGTTATAACTCTGAAACTTCCCGTGCCACTGCATTCCGTCGTGGAGTTGATTTCAATCAGATCAATCCTAAAACGGATCAAATCGAATTCGCGCCTACTGTGATGTATCGCCCAACTCTCTATTACTTCTATCAAGCAAACGTAGGAACTTATTCAAGCGTTCTTGGATTCGCATTTAGAATGGTAGAACGTTACGACAATCGCAAGAAGGAAGTCGGTTTTGAAATGAACTACATGATGGACGTTAACACGCTAATGGGTGTGACTCCTACTGCAGGTACAGTCAATCTCTACTCTGGCTTCAACCTCACACTCCTTTTCGTTCATGCGTG
Organism: Lysobacteraceae bacterium; assembly: GCA_023657465.1. Classification (GTDB taxonomy): domain Bacteria; phylum Bdellovibrionota; class UBA1018; order UBA1018; family JAGTJX01; genus JAGTJX01. The sequence goes on along the minus strand of JAGTJX010000004.1, from coordinate 37,655 downwards.
GAATCTCTGGGGAGAAATTGAAAGCTATAACAAGGCTAGAAACAGTCTTTTTATCGCAGCTGGCGGCACTTATGCATCTGGATTCTTAGGTGCAATTGGTCGCATTGGCTATGAATGGCGTTTTGGTAAGCACTGGGCAGTTCCAGTGAGCTTAGGCTACAGACCACCTGCTACAGCGTTCCTGAGTGGAACAAGCGCAGGAAGTGTTTCGGGTATCGAAATCGGTCTTGGCGTAAGCGCAATGTTTTGAATCGGAGGCTAGGGTTAAATGAGTTTGAAAAATATATTTAGCATATTGCTCATGACAACCATGATTGGATGTTCTGCTTTCTCAACTAAAGAAGAAAGCGCTCAGCCTATTGAAAACCCGTTTGGTGATTTCTACAACGCAGCTAAAGCATCTAAATCTCCAATGATTTTCAGAACTAAAAAAGGCGATCGATCAATTGAAGTCGAAATCCCAGAATCCGATAAAGACATCACCGATGTTATTATGCCAATGAATCCTGATTTTAATGAAATGAATAGCAGCGGAAGAAATGTCGCATCGAATACTCAGTACGACTATACCTATGATGAGAGAAAGCCAACCATCGCAGATAGAGAGATTGAACAAACTTTTCCAAAAGGTAATCCAAACGATGAATGGAAAAGACGTGAAATTGAAAATGGCTTAGGTCTTGCTCCTACTCAAGATGAAACACCAGATTCTGATGGTAGCTATCTTGCTAAGATTGATAAAGTAAAACAGCTCTACAACATGGGTAGATTCGAAGCAGCGCTTCTTGAAGTAGATCCAATGATCAGACAATATCCTACCAATCCTAAACTTTATGAAATGCGAGGGACTGTGCTTCAGAAGTTAGGCTATCAAGACTTAGCAATCAAGGCATGGGGCCAAGCCCTTGAGTTTAATCCAAGTAATATAGGATTAAAGAAATTTGTCGACAGACAAAAATATGTTCAATCACGGAAGTTAGCATCGCCATGAGGTTTATTTTATTTGTAGCGATACTATTCAGTGCTAATGAGTCGCACGCAAAAAGAGTCAGTGCAGTAGAAGAAGTGAAGCGCAAGTCTGAATCGGACATTCGAGCAATCATCGATCCACTCCTCACAAAATATTGTCCTGACCAATGTAAGCTATTAGGAGTAGACGCTGAAGTTGAAGTGGCCACACCAGACGAATTCCTTCCAGGATTCTCTGATCGTACTCTTTCTAACGAAATTGATCTTAAACCAGCATCAGCAAAAGTAAAAATTTTAGTCGATACGATGTTGGGTAATGGAACCCGAGATAACTTCATCAATCTCATGAAGAAGAACTTAGAAGGTCTCAACTACTTAGTAGGAATCGATACGACCAGCGCTAAGTTTCCACAACCTGCAACATCGGCTCGCAAGTTTGCAGAACTACGGGAGAGAGTTTCTAGACAATATAAAGAAGCCGTGAACGAGCTAATTGGACAAGTCTGTCCTGAGAATTGTATTATGGCTGACTTCGAGATCAATGCCGAACCAGTCAACACTGAAGAAGCTCAATACGCTTCTCCAGGTGAGTTTTTCCAAGATGGCGATTTCGCAATTAAGGTCAACCGTGTTTCTAGTACCCTACTCATGAATGATGTACTTGCAGGCGAAGAGCAACGCAACATCATTGAGATGGCAAAACTCAAAACAAACTTTCTGAAGTACGCAGATGTGAAGTCTAAGGTAATGAAGTTCCCTAAGACCAGCTCTGGCGTGTCGATTGGTTCACTCATGGATCCAAACGGATATAATTCTTCTAGTTCAAGTAGCAAAAACGACACTACCAATAATAACTCTGAGAACACAGATAGAAAATTTGCTTCAACAGAAGATAAGAAAACAAGCAATACTGAATTCAAGAATTCAAACGAACATCACAACACTGCTAGACAAGAACGTTTTGAACGTTTTGAAAAGATTGAACGAGTAGAAAATGGCGATGCAGTTCAATCTGAACTACAAAAGTTCAAAGTCTATGGGCTCATTTTCAGCTGCGCCATTCTTTTACTTCTTATCTTCATCGCAATAGCTGGCGCTAGAGGTTCTCGTAGTGAATCTAAATCTGGAGTCTCCAGAATATTTCAATCCCTTACTTCTGATCCAGTATCTACAAGCGCACCCTCAACATACAAGTCAGGTGGAGACTCTGGTAGTGGGTCTGACAAGGGAGCAATTATTGCAAAGCGATACGAAATCGAGCGGCTTAAAGAAGAGCTATCAACGATTTTTGCCGAACAGCCAAAAGTCGCTAAACACGTATTTAGTAGAATCCTGACAGAAGAAGGAATGGAAATCACAGCACAATACATTCATATGTTTGGTGAAAGCGTAGTCATCGACATGCTGAAAGACCCTTCTCTTCAAGGAGATCTACAAGAACTCATGGAGTATTACGCTAAGAACCCTACAGAGATTGCAGACGATGACGCTCTTGAACTCTTAAGACACCTTCATAACAGAACCGTCGCAGCTAAGATGGTCGTTATGGGTTCACGGGCTTCAAGTCTTTTCGACTTCTTAGTCGAAATGGACGCACTCCAAGTTGTTGAACTCGTAAGAAATGAATCTCTCACAGTAAAGGCTGTCGTTCTCACTCAAGTCGATCACCAAAGACGAAACGCTATCTATCAACATCTTGAAGAAGATGTGAAAATGAAGCTATTAACCGAACTCACACGGATCGACCACTTACCAAGAGATTATATTCACAACGTCTCAAGCGCGTTGAAACGTAAACGTGTGGAAAATCCAAGACTCAATACAGAGGCATTACCAGGGTCAGATGTGCTAGTGACTCTTCTTGAGAAGTCTAATTCTGAAACTCAGAAGTCTGTCGTTCACTCACTAGGATCAGTGAATCCTGATAGTGTTCGTACTATTAAGAGTAAGTTAGTCAGTCTTGAGACTCTCAAGTACTTGCAAGACAATCAATTACTTGATCTTGTACTTTCTCTCAAACACGAAGAGCTCCTTACCTTCTTGCGCGGTACAAGCGACGAAATTCGTGGAGTTGTATTCTCAAAAGCACCCACTAACTTAGTAGAAGAATTACAAGAAGAGCTAGCAAACTTCCCAGCACCAAACAGAGAAGCCTACATGGCGGTTGAGCGAAAAGCACTCAACCGAATTAAAGTCATGGCAACAGATGGACACATTAATCTCATTGAAACCAATGAGAGAATGTTCGGAGAGAATACAGCTCTCTACAAGGCGGCTGGATGACAGAGATACAAGCTCCAACTGTAGAAACGATCAAAGAAGTGAAACTCCTTTCTGGATTCACTGATGAAGAGATCCAAGAGTTAATTTCTACTGGAGAAACTTATGCCGTACAAGCTCACACCAACATCATGATTGAAGGAGATACCAAAGGTGGTATGTTCGTACTTCTTGATGGACAAGTCGGAGTGAGTAAGGCCAATCCGATGGGAAGCAATCAATACGACTTAGGTCACTTGCAGCCCGGCGCAGTGTTTGGTGAGCTCTCTCTCATCGATAACAATCCAAGATCAGCAACCGTAAGAGCGCTCATGGACTGCCAAGTGTTTCAGATTTCTAGAGAGAAGTTTGAAGCCTATGTCATGAGCGATGATTCTAGAAAAATGCGATTTTACAAATCATGCATCGACACAATGATTGCTCGTCTCAGAGAAACAGATCAAAAATACGTCATTAGTCAATACCAGCTGTGGAAAACAGCTCTTGCACGTCGTAAGGAGGCTGCATAATCTTGAATCTATCCTCACTTTTTGGAGTTCTATTGGGATTAGGGATCGTAGTTGCCTCTCTTCATGAATCAGGAATGGAGATGGCGTTCTTCTTAAACTTCCACGGAGTCGTAATCGTTATCGGCGGAACTTTAGCAGCTGCTAGTATCTGCTTCCCAGTAACTAAGCTTCTTGCTCTTACAAAAGTTTTCTTCCTTCGCGTCTTAGGAATCAATCACGCAAGCCATCAACACATCATTGAACAGTTCTTAGAACTCAACAAAAAAGCTGTAGCTGGTTTATCTGCAATCAGCGAAGTCGTTCCTACTCTCAAACATGAATTCCTCAAAGAAGCTGTTTCACTCGTTTCAAACGGAGTACTCAGTGAAAAAGAGATTAGACAAGTGCTTGAGACTCGCTTAAAAACAATCGAAGCACGCTACATGTACGAAGCCAACATGTTTAGAGTCATCGGTAAGTTTCCTCCAGCATTCGGTCTTCTGGCTACTACTCTAGGGATGATTGCACTTCTTCAAAAGCTAGGTCAACCCGGAGCTGAGAAAATGATCGGACCTGCGATGTCAATTGGTCTCGTAGGTACTCTTTACGGAATTACACTTGCCAACATGGTTTTCATTCCTATTGCAGAGAATCTCGCCGAGAGAACCAAAGATGAAATCATGCTTCGAAGAATGATCATCGAAGGCGCTCTACTTCTTAAACAAAGCACAAACCCCATAGCAATGCGCGAGAGCTTAAACTCTTTCCTTCTACCAAAGGATCGCGTTGTGAAGAAAGCCGCGGCATAATTCGATGGCGATTCGTAGTTTATTTAAGAAAAAACAGACAGAGATCCATGAGGACAAAAGGTATGAACATCATACAAGCGCTCCACATGTAGAAGAAGGTGAAGGCAACTGGCTGATTTCTTATGCTGACATGATGACACTCCTTTGTGGATTCTTCATCATGATGTTCAGTCTCGCAAATCTCGAAAAAGGCAAATTCGAAAAAGTCAGAGAAGAAATCTCAAAGCACTTCAAAGGCGAGTATCAAAATCCTTCAGCAGATATTCAAAAAGAAATTTCAAACATGATTCAAGAAGCTGGACTTGATAAAGAGTCCATCGTCACAAGCGATGAAACGGGAGTCAGTGTGACTTTTGAATCAGCAGTGTTTTTCATTACTGGAAGTGCTGATGTTACCGACAATGGCAAACTTGTATTAGGAAAACTTACTAACGCCATCAAGAAATCTCAAGAGCGAAAAAAGTTAAATTACAACGTTGTCATTGAAGGCCATACGGACCAACGTCCCATTATTGGTGGCATCTACCCTTCAAACTGGGAGCTCTCCGGAGCAAGGGCTTCTCGCATCGTCAGACAATTCATTGATAATAAGTTTTTACCTGTTCACATGCTAGCCATAGGGTACGGAGACACTCGTCCCAAACTCACTGATCGCACTCCCTCTGGAGAACTCAGTGAAGAAGCGATGGGAAAAAATCGCCGAGTCGTAGTCCGCGTACTCCACCCTGATATCCACGCCATACCTTTTAGTGGTTTCAAAGAGCCTTCTAGGCAAAACGTTCCGGTTGAAACAGTTCCTGAAACTGTAAGATAATTAAACCTGAGGAACGATGAAAATTAACTTACTCAGTAAAGCCTTTATTTTTTCATCAGTGATGTCCATTATCGTTGGAGTGGGTTTAACAGTATCTGGATCTCAGAAACTAGCAGAACTTCAGAAGAAGCCCGTCATTACGATCACTCGCGCCCATCCTCTTTCTGCAAAACTTTCAACTGACAATGCTTCACTTGAACTCAGATCAGGACCTGCAGATTATTTTCCGATTGTGGGAAGATTAGCCAAAAAAGAAGACTACCAAATCATCGACTCGGATGGTGATTGGTACAGAATTGCACCTATCCGTAACCCAGCTTCTGCAGCATGGGCTAGACTCAATCCTTCAATGCGCTAATGCGTGACAACTCTAGGAACTCCATGCTGAATCACTGTATAGATCCCAGCTTTAAAGATAAGCCAATAATCCCAAGCTTTCTTGGGATTCGCAGTAGGTAACTCCATGGTGAAAGTAGGTATACCTCTTTCTGTTCCAGCATAGTTACCTAATGATCCAATAAAATAACCTGTAGATTTTGCTTTTACTTTTTGACTGAGCCTAATGCATTCTTCCACATAGTCTTTTGGAAAACGCCACAAAGAGAGTGTCGTTGGTCCATCGTAATCCAAGTGATTGAGAGGTGAATGAACGGACATGATTTTTGAAGGATTGGTGAGCTTGATTAAGTCTTTTTGAAATATCGTTTCAGGCTCAGAGTCAGGCTCATTACCTGGGAATCTACGTTTGTCTGATTTGAACTGTGTTTTCCAAGCCTGGAGCGCTTTGGACTTCCAATCCAGAGTGCCTAGATTCCGATTCACATCAACTCCACGAGCATTCACTCGTGTTCTCGGTGTAGAGAAGAAGGAATCTGGGTTAACCAGAGGAGCTACAATAATACGATGGGTCTTGAGCATCACTGGCTGCTGCTTAAGCCAGTCTGCAAGCTTCAAACCAATAAATAATGGTGTGATTTCATCACCGTGAACCATGGAGAATATCAGTGTTGTATTTTTTGATTCAGGGTTTCCGAATTCAGCATAAATGAGGGGTCGACCTTTTACGGATTGTCCCAGACTTTTCCATTCCGCAAGTTTATTGCAGCTCGGGAGCTTCCACTTCAAAGCATTCACTTCTAAGTCGATTTCCTGGCAAAGCGTATCGATTTCTGGTGTCGCTCTTGCTTGAAGAGAAAACAACTGCATTAAAATTATAAATGGAATCATTCTCATGCTTCTTTTATTTTTCTTTTGCGAGAGAAATACCATTTACCCATAATGCCTAGAATCACTACTGCAATGACGATGACTATTCCGCCTTCGATTTTCTTGATCACTCGCACGACTTGGTCTAGCTCGTCTCCGAATTTATAAACCGCACCAATGATGAGTGGAACACTGATGAGAGCCGCACTTCCGTCATAGAAGAAAAATGTTTTGAATGGCACTTTGAGAACACCCGCTGAGAAAAACACTGGAGCACGAAGTCCCGGCATGAATCTTGCGGCAAATAATAATTTGTTACCGCGTGTTTGAAATAACTTACCTACGTGATCCAGTCTATCAGGAGGAAGCAGTTTTGCAAAAAACCATTTCTTAGTGAGTTGAGAACCGATTGTACGACCCAACCAAAAAATAATCGAATCCCCCATCATCACTCCCACTAAGCTCACGGCAATCATGAGATAGAGATCTGAAACTCCGTAGTAAGCCATGAGACCTGCTGCGAAGAGCGTGATGTCCTCTGGAATGGGAACTCCGAGACCGCAGGCAAGCAAAACTCCAAAGATAATCAGGTAAGGAGTAGGGCCGTAAAAATTCAAAAGAAAATCAACAAGATGATCCATGAGAGATGAGGCTAAGGTAGCTTATTTTTCCTTTTTGTTCAAAGGATGATGCATCAGTACTTCTTCAGACAACCGATCCAAATCCAAATGAGTATACTTCTGAGTCGTACTCAGCGTGACGTGTCCCAACATCTCTTGAATGACCCTAAGATCCGCTCCACCAGCCATGAGATGGGTTGCAAAACTGTGACGCAACCCGTGAGCAGAGACCGGTCTCTCTAGACCTGCCTGAGATTGCCTACGCTTAAGAATATCATTTACCCCACGAGTCGTGAGTGGTCTGTTCCCCGTATTTACGAAAATTGGCGCTTGAGCAGTCTCATTTAAAAACTTCATGTACTCCTGAAGTGCTTGCACGGTTTTTTTTCCAATGGGAACCATTCGCTCTTTTGAGCCTTTACCGATGACCTTCACCCAACCTTGGGAGAGATCTACATTTGAGCACTTGAGAGTCACTACTTCGCTGACTCTGATCCCTGCACCATACATGAGTTCGATCAGTGCTCGGTCCCGAAGCTTGAAGAAATCCTCGCCCTGGACAGATTCAATGAGCATTCCTAATTCTTCAATCTTGAGAAACACTGGAAGTGGCTTTGAGATCTTAGGAAGTGGAATTTTGACTGCTAGATCCGTATCGATGAGACCCTGAGAATAGAGATATTGGAAGAACGCTCTGAAACAAGAAAGCCTTCTCACCACTGAAGTCTTCTCGTGATCAACCAGGAGCTCCGAAATATAAGTTCTCAGCTCGACTTTAGATAGACCACTCTCAATCTGTGAGAGCGTCGACCACCCCTGCTTCTCTGCCCATGGAAGTAACCCCTTCATGAGATCTCCCTCATAAGCCCTGACCGTATGGGGAGATGCCTGAATTCCATCAGTCAAATGAGCCAGGAAGCGTGTGATTGCTGCTTTAATCTTCATCCTTAACATCATTATAAGCCCGTGTTAGACAGCTCGCCATGGGCAAAAAAAACATCCACATCGTAGGAAGCGGTTTAGCGGGTAGTGAAGCTGCTTTTTGGTTGGCTGAACATGGAATTCATGTCGAGATTCACGAAATGAGACCCATCAAGATGACCGAAGCCCATCATTCGGGCGAATGCGCAGAGTTAGTCTGTAGCAACTCCCTGAAGTCCAAGTCCCCCTCCTCTGCCCCTGGAATGCTAAAAGCCGAAATGATCAGAATGGGCTCTCTCATTCTGAAGTCTGCCGAAGACTCTGCCGTCGCGGGTGGTGAAGCGCTCACAGTCGATCGTGTTCAATTTTCTAAATACATTACTGAGAAGTTAAAAAACCACCCAAACATTACATTCGTTAATGAAGAAGTTTCTGCACCTGAATTTGGAGCACCCACCATTATTGCTACAGGACCTCTCACTTCAGATTCACTCTCCTCTTGGATTGCAAAATCTACAGGGGAAGGAGATCTCTACTTTTATGATGCTATTGCACCCATCGTGAGTGCAGACAGCATCGACCCTGAGAAATCATTCTTGGCCAATCGCTACGACAAAGGTGGCGAGAGTGCCTACATCAATTGCCCGATGAACAAGGAAGAATACGAAGCATTCATCGATGCACTGATCGCAGCGGAAAAAGTCCCTCCCAAGAACTTCGAGAAAGAAAACTTCTTCCAAGGTTGCCAACCTATTGAGGCCATCGCAGCTGGAGGGCGTGAAAGCTTACGTTTTGGACCTATGAAGCCAGTAGGACTCACTGATCCCAAGACAGGTCGCAGACCTTGGGCATGCGTGCAGCTCCGCTCTGAGAATATTGCCAAGACTGCTTACAACATCGTGGGATTCCAAACCAAACTGAAGTACAGCGAACAGTCTCGCGTATTCAAAATGATACCCGCTCTTAAGAATGTTGAGTTCTTACGTTTAGGTTCGATCCACAGAAACACTTACGTCTGTGGACCCAAGGTTTTGAATCCAGATCTGTCGCTTAAGTCTCGTTCTAATATTTTTCTAGCAGGTCAGATCACTGGCGTTGAAGGCTATGTTGAATCATCAGCATGTGGACTTCTTGCAGCTTTCTTCGCTTATCAGAGAGTCATGGGAGCAGCCTACACTCCTCCTCCACTCAACACTGCTCTGGGTGCACTTCTCTCTCACATCACAGGATCTGAGCCCAATTACTATCAGCCTTCTAATATTCACTTTGGATTGTTCAATCCGATTCTCTTCACCGGTGTCACAGGACTCAAACGCGATGACTTAAGACAGAAGATGTCTGAACAGACGATTGAGAATTTCGGACAGTGGTGGACCACCCAAGACTCTGTTATCGCGCCTTCTGCAAAGCAGTAGTCTCATACTTTCTGAACACACCCCACAAGTAGACAGCTCATGCTTTGCATGCCTCTCCCTCTTTCTTTTTCTATTAGCACAAGATTTTATGGAGCTGGATGCGCTCCCATAAAAGGGCAGGAGCCCGTTCGAGTGCGGATTGAAAAAGAAAGAGGGAGCACTCATCCGCTGATATAAACTACTTGTGGGTGTGTTCAGAAAGTATCAAAATAGTATTGTGCAGAAGGCGCGATTACGCAGCCTTAGGCGGTGTAGGTTTCTTAATTGCATTAAATGCCGTTCTGACTTCTACTAACTCCTTAAACAACTTGTCTTTCTCATCTTGCAGTTCTTTGATCTTCACTCTATTTCTTTCAGATTCTTTCGACTTCTCTTGGAAGAGCTGAGTGGTCTTAGCGAGCTTCGACTTGAATTCTTCGAGCTGTGAATTACCTGATCCACGCTTTTTCTCAAGTTCAGTGACCTTACCCATGATCTGAGCATTCACACGTTTGTATTCTTCGAGCTGACGATTGGACTGTGCCACTTTCTGATTGAGTTCACTCACAAGTTTGGTCTGTGACTCAGAAGTGCTGTTCTCTTTCACTGCTGTTTGAGCCTCAGTGAGTTGTCTTGTGGTTTCAGCTACTTTGCGAGTAGCGAGCATGTGTTCACGCTTGAGCTCTGCTAATTCTGCTCTGACAATGTCGTATTTTTCTTTAAAAATAACATCGTTGTTAGTAGCGAGAGCTTGTCTTTGCAACTGCTCAGTTTGAGCATTTGCCTTTGAAAGCATTTCTTTGATATGAGTATATGCGGACTGCTTCTGCTTAATCTCTTCATCTTTACGTCTTGCTTCTTCCTGCCAGGTGCGCTCTTTGTTTCTAAACTCGAGAGCCTTTTTCTTCAGAAGCATGCTCACTCTTCGCGCTGTATCCACGAGTTTTGACTTTTCTTGGACGAGATCCTTAAACAAACTATCCACTGCTTTTTTAGTCTCGTCTTTATTGCTATTACTACTACGAGAGAGACCATCGAGAGTTTGACCGCGAACTGAAGTTACCACATCATCTAATCCAGCTGCTGACTCTTCTAACTCTTGATCTGTTTCCTTAGCTTCAGGAAGAGACTTATAAATTTCTTCGTCTGCTGCTGTAGCCTTAAACACGAATTTCTCGTTATTTTTTTTGTAAGCTTCACCGCTAAAGGTCTTATCATTTTCGTCTTTATTGGTGTCGTCTGTGATCGTTTGTTTGAAGTCGTCTTTCTTCTGACTATCTTCAATGATCTTCTTGAAGTCGTCGACCTTTACTGACTTAGCGATGAACTCACCGTTTGTAGGAGCTAGAATTTGGTCATTCGGGATCTTCTGCTCAAGTAGTTTTGCATAATTAGTATCACCGAGTTCTTTGTACTCTTTGACTTCTGGTTTCTTAGGTGCGTTTTCACCAATCAAGATGAAACTTAACTTCTGTGAGATCGGAACATTCATTTCCAGGTCTTTTGAAGAGAACGCAAACACACCCACAATTTCAATTTTTTGAGTCTGAGGTTGAATCCTGAAGTAACAACGATCAGAAATATCTGCGCAATTGAAGAGGATCTTCTCAAATGCGCTTCCTGGAGTATTTGTACGTATACGATCCGGTAAACCCGCTAGTGCTTCCTTTCCGAATCCTGGATAGATAAATGAAACACCTAGAGCTACAGTATTCAAATCGTTTCCGCATTCCATGAGAACGGTTTGATTTCCGTTCTGAATCGCTGATCTGACGAAGTAAGCTTGGAATCCAATGAGGAGAGATAACATGCGAATCTTTAATGGGTTCGGAGAGTGGTTTTTTAGAAGTGCAGAAAATAAATCAGAAACACGACCAATATGATCCATTGAGCTCAAATGAGAATAGTAGACCCTTGCATCATCCTGCAGGCAACTTCCTACCCCGAATGTCTTAGCCTCTCTAGGCTGTTGCTGTGAGCTCATTAACCTTAATCTCTTCCTCTAATAATGATTTGAACGAAACGAAGTCTTGCGGCGCTTTATTCAGCTCTTCACGAATTCTCTTCAACCTAAATTTGAGTCTTTGAAATGTGATTCCAGGTGCTTTTTCTAATTGATCGAAATCGAGTGTGCATTGAGTGGACTCAGTGCAGAGACTTTGTACACAAGCAATGAGCTCTTCAAGCTCAGTCTTGAGTTCTCCCACTGCACGGTTTGCGCTCGATAACGCAAATACGCGTGTTCTTATTTTTCCCAACTCCTTAAGGTCGGTGTAGCCCAAGTGAAGTGCAAGAAACACAGTGATGCTGGATTGATAGAGTGATCTCTCAAACTGATCTACGTTTTCATCACGAGCCTGGTTAAGAACCGCTTCTGGAAGAGGTTCGAATAATTCATTCACAAGAACTGAAACGAAGAATGGATCTACTTTCCAGCCCGATCTCCAGAGCGGAGCCACGAGGCGTAGAATCGAATCACTGAGTTCAAACGGAGTTGGTCCTAGTTCATTCTCACCGACTTGATAGGTAAGTAGGGAGCGGATTGATCTACCGGTACTACGATAAGGTACGACATGCTCGACAAAATCTGGAACGTAGAAGTTTGTCATGACTTCAATTTTTTTGAGTTCTTCAGGAGTAAAAAAATCCATAGGAGATTTGACTGAAACGAATCTTTTATTCTTCGGCATGAAGACGTACATCGGCGCCAACATCAGTGCATAAGGTGCCACCGTTGAAATAGGACATTCCTTAAGCCTCGGAGCTACTTCCAATGGTAGTTTGGGATACACAATCAACATCACTTACTATTCGGCATCTAGAGTGAGTTTCTCAATTTTTTGCGACTTTCATGAGTTTAAGATTTAGTTACTTAAGCCGACAAGATTCAAACACTGATTGGGGCAGTCAAAAACCTGACATCCTTTAATGTTCTCGATTAAAAAAGCCTGGGTTAATAAAGCAAACCAATGCTCACAAAAACCGGCAACGACTCATGGAATTTTTTAGGATTTTCACTCCTGGAAGCTGAGATTTGAGCAAATCGTAATTGATTTCACTTTCGATTACGACGCATTTTAAATGAGGGAGATTTTTCAGCTTCATTAAACCTTCATTAGAAACATCCATTGAATAACCGATTTCTAGTTGCACGAGAGATTGAATATTTGTGATCGCAGCGATATCTGAATCATTCACATAGAGTCCTCTGACGTCTAAGGACTTTAAGTTTTTGGCATCCACTAAAAATAGAAAATTTTCTGATTTGATAGAGTTCATTAAAGGTGTCGAAAATCCATTATTTCCGATTACAAGCGAACTTAATTGAGACAAAGAGCCAATAGCTTGCAGTCCAGCTCCTGTTTTCATTTCAACTCCTGTAAGATCGAGTCGCTCAATGTTTTGCATAAGTGCTAATGGAGCGAGTTCATCTCCCAGAGAGTTCCCAATGAGAATGAGTTCTCTCAAAGACTGACTGTCTTTAAGAGCCGACAACCCTTCAAGATCTTTAGCTGTGATGCCTGTTTTATGCAGATAAAGAGATTCGAGTTTGGGTAAATCCAATAATGCTGAAAATCCCTCCGCACCGTCAGCAGTCAGAGGATTATTAAATAGTTTCAACAAAGATAAACTCTGCATTCCTTTTAATCGATAAAGATCGTTAGCGCGGATTTGATTACTATCCAAATCAAGAGTTTTTAATTTGCTGAGAGTGGAAAGGTTTTCAAGTGTCTTTCCAGTTAGAGGATTAGCAGAGTTATCATTATAGAGTGCTAGGCTAGTGAGCTCAGTCAAAGGGCACAAGTAATGCAAGTCCTGATCGGTCATTCCTAGGCCACCTAAGTCAATTGCGGTGGTTAACTTGAGAGCAGATATATCCGCAATCTTAATTCCTTTTTTAATTAAGAAATCAAAGCTGAGTTGAAGATCTGTTTTGCATTGGTATGGCTCTATGCTTTGGGCCCAAACGTGAGTAGCGGATATCGAGTGTATGATTGCTATTAAAACAACATGAGAAATTATTTTCATGATTAACCTTTAATTTAGTTAATGCATTAAGTCAACAAGGTGACTCTTCTCATTGAGAGCAGAATAATCAAAGAGTTGATTCGAGGACAAAAAAAAAGGCGGGTTCGAGGCCCGCCTTTTAGGAAGATTTTTGGCTTCCGACTTTAACAACCACAGAAGGGTCGTTTATTTTGTCTTGGATGGATCCGTATTACGCGTAATCCATCTGTTCATCCAATTTAACTAACAGACTTACCAATTTTTATAACCGGCTTCGCGACAGAAACGGCCATTCCCATCCAAAGTCACATGAGCTCTGCCGATATCGATCAGATCGGCTCATGCTATTAGTGTCGCGGAGGGCCCGTATCCTGGATTTTTTCAGCCAGATACCGCAATTGGTGTTTCATCATACTGTTTCTCCTAACTATCCCCCTCAGAATATCGCAATCGTGACGCCTTGCAATACTCAGAAAGCTGGCATGTGTCCGATTAAAACTTTAATAAAAACAATTATTTATTCTATTTTAAAAGAGTGTCTCAATCACCCTGTCAAACGTCTGTTCAATGACGGTTTTATTTTTTGTATTTTCCGACCTTTTGGATACACTCTCCTACGGCATGCGCGTCAAACGACTAGAAGTTCAAGGATTCAAATCATTTAAAGACAAGACAGTAATCCATTTTGACCATGGAATCACAGGGATTGTAGGCCCTAACGGCTGCGGTAAATCCAATATCGTTGATGCGTTTTTCTGGGTCATGGGCGAGCAAAGTTACAAACATATCCGCGGTAGCAACGCTGAAGATTTGATATTTAACGGTAGCTCAAAATATCAGCCCCTTCCCTACGCCGAAGCCACTCTCGTTATGGAAGTTCCTCAGGTAGACCCTGCTACAGCACCTGCTGGCGCAAGCCTTGATCCTGCACTCTCACTTTCAACACAAATGAAGGAAGTCTCCGTCACCCGCCGAGTGAACCGCCAAGGCGAAGGCGAATATTTCATCAATGGAATTACTGCCCGACTCAAAGACATTCATGAACTCTTCATGGATACCGGTATCGGAGCCAAGGGCTACTCCGTCATCGAGCAAGGCCAAATCGGCAAAATCGTTAACTCTAAACCAGAAGACCGAAGGCTCCTGGTTGAAGAAGCCGCTGGAATTGCAAAGTACAAGTCCCGCAAAAAAGAATCTCTCCGCAAACTTGAATCTGCAAAGGCTAACCTCTCGAGACTCAATGACGTCCTTCAGGAAATCGAGCGCAATCTTTCGTCTCTTGAGCGCCAAGCCCAAAAAGCGAATCGCTACAAAGAATACAAAAAAGAACTCTTCGAAAAAGAAATCAGCTGGGGTCGCAGAAAATTTAAAATCCTAAGCGAGAAAATTGAATTTATTAAGCTTGAGCGCGAAACTTTCGAACAAGATCTCATCGGACTTAAGTCCACACTCTCTACTTCTGAGAATGAACTCGAAATTCAACGTATTAATCAAGTTCAAGATCAGAAGCTTTCTGATGATCTTCAAGTACTCATTCAAACAATCTCTACTGATCTCACTCATGAACAAAGCGCACTTGATCTCTCACGCAGAAGACAAGGCGATCTCGATCAGCAAATCCAAAGCTTCACTATCGAGCAATCTGAGCTTTCACAGAACCTGCTCGAATCCAAAGAGAGAACACTCACTCAAGAAAACGAACTCACCCACATTCAATCTCAATTTGCTTCTCACGAAGCAGAAATCAATTCGTTCTCCATCCAAACTGACACCCTCATGAAGGAAGTCAACGAGACGAGAGCTGTACTCGATCAAGCCAAACAAGAGCTCATCAGCAACGTGAATCGTAGATCTGAGCTCTCAGCACAACTCGCTGCGACTGGCGCTAAAATTGAGTCACTCACTGACCAGAAACACTCTTTTGAAACCTCTCTCACAGAAATCGCAGAGCAAGTCGCTACACTGAATGCGCAGTCGGACACAGCAATAGCATCGCTTTCTGAGCAAGAGTCCAGCATGAATGCGGTTTCTTCAGAAATCCAAGCTGCATCAAGCACTCTTACTTCTCTCCAAGAACAAACTTATAATGAGATACAAGCTCGTGACTCTCTTCATAAGAAGCTCACTCAAACTGAATCAAGACTGAATAGTTTAAAAGAACTCAACGACCAATTTGAAGGCTTAGGCGACGGACCTAAGGCTGTAATGGAATGGGCTCGTGCAAGTGGAATGTCTGAAAACTTCCAGCTCTTAGCTGACAGTATCGAAGTGAAGCAGGGCTATGAGAAGTCGCTTGAAGGTTTCCTAGAATCCCTACTTGAACTCATCTTCGTTGGCAACCCAACAGATGCGATTACTGCATTCCAATACTTAAGAGAGCGCATCAAAGGCAGAGCCGCATTCCAAAGCATTCAGCTCATGCCGAATGCCACAATTGAAAACATTCCTTATGAAAAACTCGCTTCTCTAGGCGTAGTTCTTCATGGCTCACTTCTAGACTTCCTCACTTTCAAATCAACATCGAATATCGATGCATTCACGCACCAGTTATTCTCTAAGGCATTTGTGGTTGAATCGATTTCACCGCTATTGTTAAACTGCATCTCTAACGGAGCGACTCTCGCTCAGTTCTCTGGATTCACTTTTGTAGATCTCAACGGAGATTCTGTAGATGCCAACGGCACACTTCGTGGTGGTAGCACCACAGTCGACCAGACGGTCAGTATCTTAGGACGTAAGCGCCTCATTCAAGAATTAGCTACTCAGACTGATGCTCAAACCCAGGAATATCAGAGTTCAATCGCTAGAGTCACAGAATGTGAAACCGCTACAGTTACAGCTAAACAAGCGATCGAGACACTCAAGTCTCGAATGATCTCTATCGAGATGAATGTCTTCTCAAGCAAGAAAGACATCTCTAGCCTTAAACTTCAAATACTAGACCTTGAGAAACAATCTCTGAAGATGAATTCTGAATGCGAACGCATTCGAATTTCTCTTGATGAAAGTGCAAACGAGAAGATCCAAATCGTTTCTCAATTAGAATCAATCAACGCCTCTCAGTCAAATCTAGAGTCCAAGCTCTTAAATGATGACTCTGTTTTGGGTAAAAAGTCTTTAGAGCTTCAAGCCCTCAACAACGTATTACAATCCAAGCGTATTGATGAAGCCTCCAAGAAGGAGCGCCTACAGAGCTTGAAGCGAGAATTAGAGTCGGCTAATCAATTCATTAATCAGAAGGAACTTAGACTTGAAGAGATCAAAAGACTCCTTGAGCGCGTGACAGACGAGCGATTACAGTTTGTAAATTCTGATGATTCCATGAAGTCTACAATAGAGAGACTTCAGCGTGAACTCTCGGAGAAACAAACAGAATTAGCAGCCGTTAAGTACAAACTGGATCAAGCTTCTCTCGCGCTAAACTTAGGCCTCGATCAAATCAAAGATCTTCATAAGAAGTCCGAAGAAAAATCAACAGCGGTCAACCAACTTGCAATCGACATTGAGAGAATGTCTGGAGAGATCTCCCACCTTTCGCTCAATCTTGAAGAAAAGTATGGCGTCGGTTGCTTAACCGAGCCCATTGACCAAGCGCCGATTCAGGAAGAAATGACCAATCCTGTAATCACAGGCGAGATGTCTGCTGAAGATGAGAAGCAACTTTTCGAAACTGTAGAGCAACTCAAAGAAAAAATTAGAAAGCTAGGCGAAGTGAACGTCATGGCAGTCGAAGAGTTCGAAGAAATGAAAAAACGCTTCGAATATCTCAATGGAGAGAAACTCGACCTTGAGAAATCCATCGAGAACTTAAACGCAGCCATCGATCACATCAATAAGACTTCAGAAGAACGCTTCCAGAAAGCATTCGAAGCAATTGCGGATCGTTTCCAGAAACTCTTCCCAATTATCTTCGGTGGTGGCTCAGCTACTCTTACTCTTGTATATCCCGAAGGTTCTACTGATATTCTTGAAGCGGGTGTAGAGATCATGGCTCAACCTCCTGGCAAAAAAGTCAGCAATATCACTTTGCTTTCAGGAGGAGAGAAAGCGCTCACAGCGATCTCACTTATTTTCTCAATTTTCCTCATTAAACCTTCACCATTCTGTTTGCTCGATGAAGTCGATGCACCTCTCGATGATTCAAACATCGGTAAGTTCAATGCACTTCTGAGAGAGATGTCTGCAAAGAGTCAGTTCATTGTAATCACACACAATAAGAAAACGATGGAATTGAACGATACTCTCTATGGCGTGACCATGGAAGAGCCAGGCGTCTCAAAAGTAGTTTCTGTAGAATTAAACTAGATTCAATTTTTTCAAAACATCATTGATCTGAATAGGACCGAATGGTTTGGTCAATGTTTGGTTCGAACCTTTTCCAAGGGCTTCCTTGATATGTTCACTCTCAGAGTCGAGAAACATCATGATGACTTGGAGTTCTTTGAAGCGCGTTTCACCTTTTAAACGCGTAAGTAGATCAATTCCTGGAGCATCAGGCATCGACCAGTCTATGAGAGCAAGACCTACAGCTTCTGTGCCCCGTGAAAGTTTTTCAAACGCTTCACGACCACTGCTTGCTTCAATGAATTGAGACGCGCCTAGTTCCTTAAAGTGTTTGATGATTGTTCTACGAACCAACATCATATCGTCTACTACGAGAATCGCACCTTGCACCTTAATGCTCATTTGATTATCCTTTCAACTATTATGGCACCGATTCAAACCCAACAAAAAGACAATATTCATATTATCAAACTTCCTGAGACCGTAGACAATGTTACAGCGAAACAATTAGAAATCCAATTTCAAGGTTGGGCTAATCTCCCCAGTCAAATTCACCTGCTAGATTGCTCCGATGTTCAGAACATTGACACTGCCTTTTACAGACCGCTTTCACTTTTTCAAAAAGCTCTCAAAGACGCAGGCAAACAATTGACTAGCGCAAAGCTGAATCCAAAAATCCTAAAGCAAGTGACAGCTGATGGAATGGTCAGTGTATTCAATCCCATCAAACCTAAAACTTAATGTTTAACTCTTGGGCATCATGATAATGAGCTTTTTAACGAGCTCAGGATTGAACGCTGGATCAGTGAGCATCTGTTCTAATGCTTGTTGAGGAAATACTTTTTTCTTGCCTGGCTCTTCTCTAGTCAAATAATCAAATCGATCTGCTAGGGCGACTATCTGTGCTTCTATAGTGATCCTGTTTCCAGGAAGTTGTTTGGGGAAACCTGTTCCATCAAACTTTTCATGATGTTGAAGAATTCCACTCATGACAGTAGGAGGAACGATGAGCTTCCTCTCCTTCATGATCTTCACTGAGATTTCGGGATGCATCTCATATAGCTTTTTTTCTTGAGAAGATCTTTCACTCTCAGACTTATTTTGAACCTCTACTGGCACATCGGCCATTCCAAGATCGTGAAACATTCCTGCAATTACGATGTCTTCGGGCTTACCCATTTGAAGTCCCAGAGAGAAAAGTGAGGCAAATGTAGAAACAGACAAAGAGTGCGAATATGTATCACTAGTAGAGCCAATAGTTTTAGTAATTTTTCCGTACCAGTCGCCTGGGGCGCTTGCATTGATGAAGGTAGATACGATCTCCTGACAATCAGAGACCATCATTTTCCCAGCTTCAATCGTAACTGTACTGCTATCGGTGACGAACATTCCAGTAATGAGATCGCGAACAGCTGTTTCTAATCTCTCCTTGCGTTCTGTCTCACTCATTTTTCCTGGGGTATTGAGCTCTTTTAATCGATGAGCCGAATACTCATAGAACTGTTTCATTTGATCTACTGGGACGAAGATATTGCTCACTTTTTTTTCTTTGAGTTTATCAAGTCGATCTGCTTCGAGCACATCACCTGCAGCTGAGTACTTAATGTATTTTTTGTTTGCAGGGAGATAGATTGATAGATCAAATTCTAATTTGGAGTTCGCCCCGATGTCAATGAGCTTCACTGCGCGCATCGCTTTTTTAGCTTTGTATGCGAGCTCTAGCGATTCATGAATGGTTTTCTTAAGAAGCTCACCGTCAAGTGGAATGAGGAATGAATCAGTGAATCCGTTTTTAATATATTCCTGGCGTTCGAATTGCTCTCTCTTCGTCGTCACATAAATAATAGGAGTTTGCATGAATTGCATTCGGAGTGACTGTGCAAGTTCAGTAGGCTTCAAATCACTAATCAATGGCCCGCAAATAATAAAACCATAGGGTCCATGTCCTGGACTGTCGACGAACGAAATAAAATCATCTGAAGTTTTTACAGATTCTACATCGATGGGATTAGATCCAGATGTAAGGAAGGCTTGCGCTTGTTCTTCAAGTGCTATCATCAGGATTTTTATTTTTTTGCCAGCCATTCTTTTAAGTCTACGGTATGCTGATGGTTGTGAAAACACTATTCATTAGCGTCATTTTTTCGTCTCTCACACACGCGGCTGCTCCACTACCGAAAGCTCTCATCGCAATCGAAAAAAAATACCAATCTGCTAAAACCCTCACTACAGAATTTGAGCAGACTACTCAGGTGGCACTCACTCAGTCCCAGAAACACGATAAAGGAGTCATTTCTTTCAAAAGACCTGACAAAATGCATTGGCAAACAATGGAACCTAATCCCGGATTACTTGTTTGTGATGGAAAAACTTATTCCATTTACACTCCCCCCTTCGACAAAAATGAGCGCGGTAGTGTCATTATAAAAAAAGCTTCCGAAGTGCGGTCAGAACTTGCCACTCAACTTCTCTCTGGGCAGTTCTCTGGAATCAAATCACTCCAGTTCAAAAAAATCAGCAATTTTACTTTTGAGTTACATCCCAACAAGGGTCATGGAAGTGAAGTGAAGTCTATTATTTTAGAAATCAACGCCAAGAAAGAGATCATCACAGGAGTGACCCTTCATCATCTGAATGGGAACATCGTCCTTCTGCGATTTAACAATACGGTCTTAGGGTCTAAGCTAGATGACTCTATGTTTCGATTCGTCCCACCTGCTGGGACGGATACTTTCAAGGAGTAGTGTTCGTCCTCCATTTTCCAGGTACTCTCCCAGTTAGACAGCTCATGCTTCGCATTCACTCCTTCTTATTTTTAAGAAGTGGATTGAGGTTTTATCGAGCTGGATGCGAGCAGTTAAAGGGCAGGAGTCCGACCGAAAGAAACTTCTTAAAAATAAGAAATAGACGCATCCGCTTGAATGAACTAACTGGGAGAGTACGGTTCATCTCAGTTAGTAGTGGGAAGCAGTGAGTAAAAAGGGCTCCATAAACAATCTTTTGTAGAATGTAAGTGCAAGCAAACATTCACGAAAGGATCCGTCTATGAAACCCCATGAATACCTTACCAAAGGTCTGCTTCTCCCTGAATTAGATTTAATCTCTGTAGGCATTATTTCTGTCTCCTCGCGTATCATCATTACAAAGAAACAACGATGTGGCGCGGTCTGTCCTAAATGCGCTTCGTTAAGCTCGGTTCTCTACGACAAACGCACGGTGAGTCTTAACGATCAACCCATCCAAGGTAAACGCATCGTCTTAAAGGTCATCAAACAACGCTACTTCTGTAAACCCTGCAAGCGACCCTTCACCGAACCTCTACCAGGAGTTCTACCACGCCGAAGAACCACTCAGCGCTTCCGCACCCAAATCTACTGGGCCTGTGAAAACTTCACCGATCTCAAACGAGTCTGCAAAGCTTATCGTTGCTCACCAGGATTCGTTTACAAAGCCTATTACGAACAACTCAGTCTTCGAGCTCGTAAACACAATCTCTATCCCTTTAGTTCTCATATTGGAATCGATGAACACTCATTCAAGCGAAAAAATGGCCTCTCTCCTCACAAGTTCGTCACTATGATCGTCGATCATAATAAGAAAAAACTAAGGGACGTCGCTCTTGGAAAAACGAGTGCTGAACTCCAAGAACAACTCGCAAAAATCCCCGGTCGGGAAAACGTAAAACTAGTAACTCTCGATCTATCCGACAGTTACAAAAGCTTCGTGAAAGGATTCTTCCCCAATGCAGAAATCATTGCCGACAGATTCCACGTTCAGAGACTGATGAACCCAATTCTCCACAACGCAAGAATGGAAATCACAGGTGATAAAAGAAAAAATCCGGTGCGGTTTTTACTGAGTAAAAACAGATCCAATCTGCAACATTACGAACGTTCTGCTCTAGACACCTGGCTTAATCACCATGAAAAAATAAATGAAATCTACCAGTTCAAAGAAGCTCTCGTCAGATTCTATAGAACTCGTGGAATCAAACCCGCAGAAATTTACTTCCAAAAACTCATCGACCAACTCGCTCTCACAGAAAATCCTCACTTAAAAACATTCAGACGCACTCTCATCCGATGGAGAAATGAAATCTTGAACTTTTTTAAATACCGTCTTACAAACGCCAGAGTCGAAGGCTTTAACAACGTAGCAAAGGTAATAAAAAGAAGAGCTTACGGGTTTAGATCCTTCGAAAATTATAAACTTCGTTTGCTAAATGCTTGTTCTTAAAGAGTTGATGTGGGGCTTCCCACTATTGTGTGAGTAGAATCGAGAGTACCTGGAAAAAGGATTGCTAAGATTACGCGTCTTTGTCAATGATCCCACCGCGTGAGTTCTTACCGATTTTCTTCTGCAGTCCCATTGCGACCTTGTAAAGCTTAAGACAGCTCTGTTTGCTGAAAACAGCAAACTTCATCGTGTTGTCGCCGATGAGCTGGAAGAATCGTATCAATAGTTGTGGATCTTTATGAACCTGTGGATTCACGAGCCCCTGAATACGGCTTTCAAAATGAGACTGAGAATGGTAGCCCCCGTCGATGACTTTGAGAGAAGGCTGCTTCTTGCCTTCTTTGTCCTTCTGTTTATTGTGACTCTGAGGATCTGGATGACTGGTTGGTTTAATTTTGCCAACAGACATAAACGACTACCTGCGCTTTCTGCCGAGAAAACACAATTACCCTTCACACCTTATCGGTATTCCTCTGAAAAACTTTAGGATATTATGATTGAATGACGATACATCCTGTCATTACCGACACGGACTGGGATTTCTTCCTAGAAGTCCATTGGCGCGCCCAAGGCACGCTGCCTGATTTCAAGCCCGAAATCGGACCATGGATCAGAACATTAGGGAATGAACTCGTTTCAAACGAATTACGCAAGCGTAATCGCATATCAAGTTGGGTACTCAAACGTGGATGTATCCCGATCTTAAGATGGGTGCTTTGGTCAGAAACGACTTCACCTGATGTTGTATATGTCGACGCACTCATAGGAATCAAAGAGGAACTGACACCCGCTGCATGGAATGAATACAATCATTGGTTAGAAAAATGGAAGAAGTCCCACGGCATCACGAAAGTCGTACCGCAGACATTACTTCCTTGGTTTGAATCCAACTCCAATGAAACTGCTCAGACCTATTCCATCAAGCTAGATAGTCCAAACCTTATGTCATTCCGTGCAAAAATTGAAAAATCAAGACTGCTCTCCAGTATTCAGTTTGAGAAACTCGATTGGAATTTACTCCCAAAAATATATCAGCCCTGGGCTCCTTGGTTACGTGCAGTGATTGATGAATCACTCTGTTTCATGGCCATTCAGTCTGGAAAACCTATTGGGTTTATCATCGGAATGCCTCATTACTCTCAGCCCGGAGAGCCTGATTCTCAGGAGCTTTACCGAGGCAGAGCCACTCTTTTCTGGAGAATCAAAGCGAAGATCATCACGGCTCTACTTTCAAGAAAAGTGAAGTCTGGCAAAATCATCTGGATTGCTGAAAACAAAGCTAGCGAAGATCTCGGAGTCTCAGTCATTCTGATGAATGAATTCTTACGCCGATGTTATGATCGAGGCATGAAACGAGTCGAAACTCCTCTCATCTCAAAAGATCAGTACATTCTCACTGCAGCTCTCAAAGAAATTGGAGCTACACTCACGTGAGAATATTAGGTGTTGACCCCGGCTCAAGATTCTTAGGTTACGCAGTCATCAGTGATCGCAATATCCTCACTCACGGAACACTCATTGAGAAAAATGGCGAGATGTCAGACAGGCTCTTCGCCATCTACACTGGCCTTAAGAAAATCATTCAAGAATTTAATCCAGAAGTCCTTGCCGTAGAGAAAATCTTCTTCGCCAAGAACGCACTCTCCGCATTGAAGCTCGGTGAGATCAGAGGCGTGATCTTGCTTGCAGGAGCAGAAGCAGGAATTCCGATCTTCGAGTACGCTCCGAATGAAATTAAAAAGTCCATCACAGGCCATGGACACGCTGACAAGCAAACGGTCAGCCACTGGATCAAAGTTTTCACAGGTGAAACAGAATTCAAAACAAATGACGCATCCGATGCTTTGGCAATCGCACTGTGTCACGCCTCTCACTCAGTTTCAGCCAGTGGAGGGAACAAAATCGCTCCCAAAAAAGGACGATCCGGTGGAATGGCAAACGCTCTAAAACACCGCATCAAGTTTGACGGCTCTGACAAGATCTGAGACCTTCTTTCGTAACTTATGATTGGATATTTAAACGGTACCGTTCTCGATATTGATTCAGGCGTTCTCACTCTTGTAGTTGCAGGAGGATCCATCGGATACACCGTACGAGTTCCTGAACATGCTCAAGCGGCTTCACTCTCACCTGGCAAAAAAATCGAACTCCACATCTATACACACGTAAGAGAAGACGTACTCGATCTGTATGGATTCTTCTCTCCAGAGGAGAAGCGCATATTCTTAGCACTCACTTCTGTGAACGGCATTGGACCTAAGCTCGGCATGACTCTCATTTCAAACTTATCAGTTTCAGAAATCATCTCTGCAATCGTGGGATCGAAGAAGGAAGTCCTCACTGCGATCTCTGGAGTTGGTAAGAAAACCGCTGAGCGAATGATCTTAGAGCTACAGGAAAAATTCAAAAAGTCATTCGTATGCCACATCACACATCGCGAGAGTGCTCCTTCTAACAATAAAACCGAAATCACCTCTATTTTGATTTCTCTCGGATACAAGACTGCTGAAACCGACCGAGTGATTGAACAAGTCTTAAGTGAAAACCCAAATATAGAAAATATTGAAGAGTTGATTCAGCTCTCACTCAAACTCATTTCAAACAAAAATAAGCGCATGGAAGGCACAGCATGAACGAGACCGAAAACTCAGCCGAACGTTTGATTTCACCGAAAGCTCAAGAGTCCGTGGACTCTCAAGAGACAAGCTTGAGACCCTCCTTCCTTAATGAATACATTGGCCAATACAAAATCAAAGAACGCGTCTCACTATTCGTTGAAGCCGCGCGCGCACGTAAAGAAGCTCTCGATCACGTGCTTTTGGCGGGCCCTCCAGGTTTAGGTAAGACCACACTTGCCAGGATTATCGCTCACGAAATGGGAACTCAGCTCCACACGGTCTCTGGTCCTAACGTGGATAAGAAAGGTGACTTAGCTGTAGTCCTCACCAATCTTCAAGCAGGAGATGTTCTCTTCATTGACGAGATTCATAGACTCAATAAGACCATTGAAGAAGTGCTCTATAGTGCGATGGAAGATTTCAAAATAGATCTCATCGCAGGACAAGGCCCTGCTGCTCGTACTTACAAGATAGACTTACCTAAATTCACATTAGTAGGTGCTACAACCCGCAGTGGATTGCTCTCGGCACCTATGCGAGATCGGTTCGGTGTAGAGCTGAGATTAGATTTCTATCCAGAATCAGAGCTTCAAGCGATTGTCGAGAGATCTTCTGGGATACTTAAGATCTCGATTGAGAAACTAGCAGCACTTGAAATTGCGAAGCGATCGCGCGGCACTCCCCGTATCGCCAATCGTTTGCTCAAGCGAGTGAGAGACTATGCAGAGATCCGCGATGCAAAATCAAAAGGCTCAATCACTTTGTCTAATGCAAAGAATGCTCTTGAGTTTTTTGAAGTTGACGAACGAGGCTTAGATACTATGGACAGGAAGTACCTCACTCTCATCATCGAGAAGTTCGACGGTGGTCCTGTGGGTGTTGAAACTCTCTGCTCCGCACTCGGAGAAGAGCGCGACACTTTAGAAGACGTGGTTGAGCCTTATCTCCTCCAGCAAGGATTCATTCAACGCACACCAAAAGGTCGTATGTCCTCTGCGCTTGCATTTCAGCACTTAGGAATTTCCCCGCAAGTGACTGGAAAGTTACTTTAAGATATTGAAACTAATAACTAGCAGCTAAACGCATGAGCGGAAGCTCAGTTGCTTGATCTGCGCCTACGATCTCGTAGTTGCGACGATCTTTGAGAATCGCTTTTAGGAGTTGATAATGAACATCGTGGCCAGATCTATGAAGTCTGAAACTTCCTGCAATCTGTAGACCTGCAAGTTTGAAATCGCCGATTGCGTCCAGCACCTTGTGACGAACGAGCTCGTCATTATATCTCAAACCATCAGAGTTCAAACAACCTGTTTCAGAGAGAACTACAGCGCAATCTAGTGATCCACCACGGATGAGGCCCAAGGTCTTCATGGACTCAATATCGCGTGCGAAGCAGAAGGTACGTGCACGAGCAATCTCGTCGAATGAGTTTTTGCCTTCGATATAGGAAAGCTCTTGGAATCCAACCATAGGGTGATCCCACTCAATGGTTGAATGAATTTCGAATTGATTGGAAGGCTCTACATAAGCCCACTTCTCAGCAATCTTAAGCTCTACTCTACGAGTGATCACAAGCGTAGGGCGGTTCATTTGCTGAGTCTCCACTCCTGAGCGCTTGATCTGTTCAACGAAGGGAGCAGAGCTACCATCGAAGATGGGGACTTCTGGTCCACCGACTAAAATATGAGCGTTGTCGATTCCAAATCCCGCGAGTGCAGCCATGAGGTGCTCGACTGTGGATACAAAATTTTTCCCAGTACCTAAAGTGGTTGCCAAACGAGTGTTGGTTACGTTTTCATAGGAAGCTCTGATCGGTTGTGCTTTGGTCAAATCAGAACGAGTGAATTGAATTCCAAAATTATCTTGGGCAGGACGGATTTCTAATTTGATTGGCATGCCGGTGTGGAGGCCGACGCCTTCCATGAGAACTGTTTTCTTCATTGTATGTTGCAAACTCATTGTTTTCCTCTTCTCTCAAATCCCCTGAACACAGAAGATAAGAGCAAAGACCGTGCCTAAAATCATTAATCGAGAGCTTTCTTTATCACATTTTATGCCTATGATTTCAAACGCTTAATGCGATGCATGGTGATTTATTTTTGACACCGTGAAGAATTCTTAAAAATTGTATAACTAACCACACATGGCACGAAGTGTCAATGTGTGGTTTTTGCAACAGATTGGGCAATTGGCTAGCCTACAAAAATGATTTGTAGATCGTGCGCATTTCCTCATTGTAAAAGCCACCGAAGCGGAAAAGTGGCTTCTACAATGAGGAAATGCGTGTGTAAATTACGACACCATCGGTCCTTTATGACACATGTTTTTTATTTGTAATTAGTATAAAATTATATGATGAGATTCACTCGTCTCAATTTATGCACGATTATGCTATTTGCTTTACTAGCAAATGGATGTATTTATCCAACGTTAAAAGGGAGACCACTCGGTTCAACCTTGTCCGAGTCTGCCACCCTAATGGGGTCGCTATCTTATTTTAATCCACCTATTTCATCGCAAACTCCAGGTTCTCTGCTGACCCCCCTTACCACCTTGAGCTACATAATTTCAAGTCAGGTTCCGATTCCAAATGGCCAATTTACTTATGAATCTATGAATGGTGGTGTTTTTCCTAGAACCTGGAATACCACTTCAAATGCACAAGGATTAATCCCTGTTCCTGCTTGGCTTGGTTTTGAAGAAACAAATCAAGTGCTAAGAATTAAACAAGCTGGGTCAGGAAATCCATCTTTCAATATAAAAACACAAGTGAAAGCTGCATCTGCCAATCCACTCTATTCATGGGGGCAAAGCATTTCTACGGGTGGAGCTCCTGGACATTTGAAAGTCTATGATTTTAACAGTGATGGATATAATGACATTGCTATCGTTAACACTCTTCAAATTAATATTTACTTAGGAGGGCCTGGAGGATCACTTATTCAGGCCGCAGGCTCGCCTTATGTTTTTGGTTTTCAGAACGAAGGTATTGAATTAGCTGATTTTAACAATGATGGAAATATAGATATCATTGTAGTTGATCGCGCAAGCTTCGCATTCAATGTTCTTTTAGGTAATGGTGCAGGAGGGTTTAGCGCTCCAACCTCTACTGGCACCGTAAACCAAATATTTTACGTCGCAGTAGCTGATCTAAACAATGATGGAAATAAGGACATTATTTTATCTAACCACACAAACAACAGTATCACTGTTAAAATGGGAAACGGACTGGGAGGATTTGGAGCAGAGACAGTTTACACTGTCGGTGCAGGTTCAGGGCCCAAAGGTCTAGCTGTTGGAGACATGAACTCAGACGGTTTTATTGATTTAGTAGTCAATCGCTCATTGGGCGGCGGAATGAGTGTTATGCTGAATAATGTAGTGGGAGGATTCCCTTCGCATACGGACTATCCCATGAATGCTGGTGGGAACGTCATTCAATTAGTCGATATTAACTCAGATGGAATTCTAGATGTGGTGACTGCAGACCTAACTGGTAACTCAGTCTCTGTTAGACGCGGATCCGGTGGAGGAGTATTTGGACCGCTTAGTGTATATGCGTCTACAAATTATGTAACAGATGTTTTAGTCGCTGACGTAAATGGAGATGGAAGTTTAGACCTAGTTGCAGTGAATAATGGCTCTTTGGACGTGGCAACCTTCTTAAATAATGGATCAGGTGTTTTTGGAGCAGCTATTGTCTCCGCCTATGGTCAAGTTCCTTTGGGTGGAGCGCTGATTGATCTCAATGGCGATGGTAAGCTAGATTGTGTTGTATCTAGTCCAGTTGCTGGAACAATCAATCCTCTGTATGGAATTGGTAATGGAAAATTTGGAATGGACCAATGGATTTTTGGTATTGGTGGAAGTAAACCAGTGTTAGGTGATTTCAATAATGATGGAGTCATCGACGCAGTAAGCGTTAATGGAGCTTTGAATTCAGCATATACTTTGATGGGTACAGCCATTGGCAACCTGAGTAACGTAGTTACTTTTGATGTTGGTAGCACACCTAAGGCTGCAGTTGCTGCTGATTTTAATGCAGATGGTATATCAGATTTAGCTATTACGCAAAACACTGGATCTCAGATTATTATTTACACCGGAGATGGGGCAGGAAACTTTACATCTGGAACAACTATTGCTGCGGGTTCTAATCCATCTGATATTATTACGTCAGACTTTAATAACGACGGAAGACTTGACATCGCTTCGCTTAATACCGGTTCAGCAAATATTACTATTGCGCTTGCGACCAATGCGGGTACTTCTTTTCTAGCTCCAACAACACTCGTGCTGGGTGGAGCCCCCAGTGCGCTGAAGTCAGCAGATATCAACAATGACGGCTTTGCGGATTTAGTCGTGACTGATCAAGTTGCTAATAAGATCAATATCTATATAAATAATGTTTTTGGTGATTTTACTGCTGGAGCAAGTCTTACAACGCAAAATACACCCGTGAGTATAGTTGCTATTGATCTCAACAATGATGGCAAACTTGACGTTGTTAGCGCCAATTCTGGTTCAAATAGCATTTCAGTTTTTTTAGGAAATGGTGACGGGACCTTTGGGGCTGTTAACAACTTATCAGTTGGATTTTCTCCCACATTTATCAACGGTGGAGTGTTAAATTCAGATCTCAGTTCTGATTTAATTCTAAGCTCAAACACTTCAAAAAACATTCTACCCCTCTATGGCAACGGTGTTGGTGGATTTACTCAAGGCGCCTTGCTCACGGTCGGTGGATATGGGCTGGATAAGTTGGTTCCTTTGGATATTAACCGAGACGGCAAGACTGATTTATTGATTACAAATACTACAGGTGGCTCTGTGCAAGTGATTTACGGACTCTAGACCACTCTGTTTCCCCGTCAACCCCTAAATATCGACTCTCGAACCCACACTTTTACCGGAAAGAATGCATAGCATTCATTCAACGCCGGAGCTAATCTCTGTAGACATTATTTCTGTCTCCTCGCGTATCATCATTACAAAGAAACACGCCGAAGAACCACTCAGCGCTTCCGCACCCAAATCTACTGGGCCTGTGAAAACTTCACCGATCTCAAACGAGTCTGCAAAGCTTATCGTTGCTCACCAGGATTCGTTTACAAAGCCTATTACGAACAACTCAGTCTTCGAGCTCGTAAACACAATCTCTATCCCTTTAGTTCTCATATTGGAATCGATGAACACTCATTCAAGCGAAAAAATGGCCTCTCTCCTCACAAGTTCGTCACTATGATCGTCGATCATAATAAGAAAAAACTAAGGGACGTCGCTCTTGGAAAAACGAGTGCTGAACTCCAAGAACAACTCGCAAAAATCCCCGGTCGGGAAAACGTAAAACTAGTAACTCTCGATCTATCCGACAGTTACAAAAGCTTCGTGAAAGGATTCTTCCCCAATGCAGAAATCATTGCCGACAGATTCCACGTTCAGAGACTGATGAACCCAATTCTCCACAACGCAAGAATGGAAATCACAGGTGATAAAAGAAAAAATCCGGTGCGGTTTTTACTGAGTAAAAACAGATCCAATCTGCAACATTACGAACGTTCTGCTCTAGACACCTGGCTTAATCACCATGAAAAAATAAATGAAATCTACCAGTTCAAAGAAGCTCTCGTCAGATTCTATAGAACTCGTGGAATCAAACCCGCAGAAATTTACTTCCAAAAACTCATCGACCAACTCGCTCTCACAGAAAATCCTCACTTAAAAACATTCAGACGCACTCTCATCCGATGGAGAAATGAAATCTTGAACTTTTTTAAATACCGTCTTACAAACGCCAGAGTCGAAGGCTTTAACAACGTAGCAAAGGTAATAAAAAGAAGAGCTTACGGGTTTAGATCCTTCGAAAATTATAAACTTCGTTTGCTAAATGCTTGTTCTTAAAGAGTTGATGTGGGGCTTCCCACTATTGTGTGAGTAGAATCCTGACTCAACCGATAATTATGATGTGCAGGAAAACTCTAATCAAATCGGGGATTTAAAAGTTAAAAATGGTCGGGACGACTGGATTCGAACCAGCGACCTCTTGCACCCCAAGCCTATTACCAATTTCCTGATTCTTTCACCAACTTACTGAAATTATTAGAATTACGAAAGAACTATTCAAAAAATCAGCAAAAATCATTACGGTTCATTGCCGGTTATATCCACTCGCTACTACTTCTTATAGATGAGTCATGTACCGCACTCTATGGAGGACGATAATTCGATGCCTCCCGAATAAATAAAAAAAAAACCCGGAAGATTTCTCTCCCGGGTTCAAAAATTTTTGCACTAGGTCAGCCTGATGTTTGCTTGGCTGCGACTCAATCTGACCTTCATCAACCGGAATCTAAAAAGATTCCTGGCTGGGATGTCTTCATTCTTACGAAGCTTCCAGTCTCTGTCAACAAGGAAGGAATGAAGATAATGAATTTTAAATCAACGACAGTAATTGCAGTAACAAACCAAAAAGGTGGTGTCGGAAAAACAACCACAGCACTTCATCTATCTACCGCTCTCTCATTACGAGGATTCAAAGTTTTAGCAATTGACCTAGATCCACATGGAAACTTGAGCCAAGGCTTGGGATTTTCTATTGATCAGGTCACTAGCGGGATTCAACACTTGATCCGTGACAGGGCTGTCACATGGGGACAATCAATAAATGAACTTCATGGAATTCACCTAGTAACCGCCAACCCAGAACTTGCCTCTGTTTCTAAATGGATCGCATCAACTACAAACGGGGAACTAAGACTAAGGCAGCGAATCTCTGAGATCCGAGGCGTATATGACTACATCGTCATAGATACGTGCCCAGGTCTTGGAGCTTTACTTAACACCGTATTAAATGCTGCTGATCACCTGCTTATTCCAGTGGATACCGGGATCTATGGATACATGGGGGTCAAAGAACTCCTGCATGAAGTCGAAGAGATCAAACTAGGCACTAACCCTACTCTTTCTATCATTGGGTTCGTTCTCACCCTCGCAGATCGCACCGTTGTTTCACGTCAGACATTTCAAGCATTGAAAGATCAATATGGCGCTCTCGTTTTTGAATCCCAGATCAGAAGATCTGTTGCCCTAAAAGAAGCTTCACTAATTGGGCAACCCGTCTTTACGCTCGATCCTGAATCTACAGCGTCTTGGGATTATCAAAAATTGACTCATGAACTCATAGCGAGGCTAGAAAGCGCGAAAACTAATCACATCATTGGAGAAACCCATGCTTAAGAAAGAAATGCTTCGTTCAGGGTTCAATCGCATCCAAAACCTAAGTACCAATTTTAAACCTGTAATCAAAACACGATTAGACGAACTAAACACCTCCTCTGAGCCTACACCTCAATTAGTTGCCACCGAGATCGAGGAGTCACTAAGATCAACGACCATAGACGATTCAGTATCCAAAAATGACCGTGTTCAAATTGAACAGTGTCCAGAAAAGACAGTGTCCAAATTAGACACTGTTAAAACTAACTTCACACAGGTTCCAAATTGGATACTGAGAGCCCGAGGACTCTTTACTGATCCCGTTGACTTCATGGTGTACCTGCACCTGTTTACGTTCTCATACGGGTTTCAAAAGACGCGAGCTAGCATGAGTCAGACTCAGCTCATGAGTTTTACGAACAGCTCAAAGAACTGCATCAAGCGAAGCCTGGATAGGCTCGAGAAACAGGGGCTCATCGAACAGTGGGAAGACTTTGAACACGGCAGGGTGTCTAGAGTTTGGAAAGTGAATATTCCAAAAGACCCAAAGGGTTCAAAAAAGACAGTGTCCAATTCAGACACTGTTCAAAATGGACAGAGTCCAGAATTGACAGATTCAGTATCCAAAACGGATACTCTGACAGTGTCCAATTTGGACACCACCCAATACAATAAACAAATAAACCTTAAACACACTCTCCCCGAGAGCTTGAAAGTTTATTTTGAAAACCTAAAACCTGAGCGAAAACGAAAACAGGAAGAGGGGGCTTTCAAGGAGTTAACACGTGAATTTAGCGTTGTTCAGATTGAGTCAGCGCTATTGCACATTCAAAAACATGGGATCGGGGAGCACAAAGAAAAACCCCATTCACCGATGGCATATCTTGCCGTAGCGATGGAGAGCATTCTTAAAAAGTTACCTAAAACAACAAACCAATCAAAACCCCAAGACACTACAATAAGTAAAAATAAAACAACGGAACAGGAAAACGAAGAAAAAGCTCACTATGAAAAAGCGATATTAGAATTTCAAAGCAGCTTTAAAACAATCGAAGACCAGGATTCATATTTTAAATCTTACTCAAAGAATCTTCCGTTCTTAAACTCAAGCGGAGAGGTGTTTAAAAGAATCGCTATTTTAGAGTGGTATAAAACATACGATTTGAAAGTCGGTCAAAAATAGCAATGTCAGTTACCGGATTAAATGGAAATTACTTAATAGACTCGAGACTCCGAAACTTTGAGCGTTATTTCATACAGAATTATTCTGTTGAACTTAGGCAGCGTCTTCAACGATCACTTTCATTTTAAGCCCGGCCTCGTCTACTTGTCCTTGTAAAGACAGTCTTACAAACTGTTCCGGCGATCGACCCAAGACCTTTGCAAATTTTGCAGCACGTTCAGGACTCACTACTTTTCGACCCTTCTCAATATCGCAGAGGTGAGAAACAGAGATCTTTAGCTTTTTAGCGAACTCAGCTAACGTATGCTCTTCACCCATTCGCAGAGATTCAAGCAAGCCTCCGAGCGTGAGAGCTCGACCTGCTACTTCTTCAAGAAAATTCATTGTATCGCTCTTTTTATTAGTACTCATGATTTGATACCTCCTCAATTGAAACAAACCCTACTAAACCATTGCTCCGAATCTCATAGATGGCCCGATAGCTTCGGCTAAGCCGAATTGAGCGTTGACCCTGCCCTTACGCCTCTCAGAGGCTCATCGTGATAGCCTGGAGTCTTTCGAACTTCATCGAGCCCTCTGGCTTCGACATCTTCAGTCCATGCAGCCAAGTTCTCGACAATGTGCCTTGGTAGCTTTCTTAGCTGCTTACGGGCGAACTTGCTCAGTTCAACTCGATTTATCATCTCATTTAAAGAATACACCCATCAGGTGTATGTTGTCCAATCAAAAGTTCACCTAATAGGTGTATTTATAGACTTGTCTCTGGCTTTATTCAAGAATGGAAAATACATAATAGAGGCTGGGGTGTGAAGTTGTGAGCGTTTAATCAGGCAAACTTTTTGTATTCTTGAGTAACCAATCCTCGTTAAATTAGAAATTTAACTCAAAGCTGTCGAATGCGTCAGTGGGTTGTCGATTAGAAATATTGACCCTAATTAGAAATAGAATTACACTTTAAAGCAGGGGTAGATAAAAATGATGAAGACAATAACTATCATTACATTTATGGTTTTGAAATTAGGTGCGACTAATACCTACTCGCAAGACAAGAAAGCGATAGCCATTCCACTGAAAGACCTGCAATTCAAAAAACAGGGGCATGGTGTAGTAGCGTGCGATGAAACCCAGTTCTGTTATTACGAAGGTTCAGCTATGGAAGTGAACGCATTTAGTCCGACTCGTAAAGAAGGAATGTTATTCGCCTGTGATTGTTCCATTACGAATGTAGAAAAATGCTACGACAGCTATGTCGATTATGTGAGCGATTCCTCCAAGTCGAAGGCTTAGGTTTAATGCTAATGGTAAAGCCTCAATTGGAGATAAAACATGTAAAGAATTGAAGTTGATCACTTCAGACGGTGAAAAAAAATCCATCCAGAAGTATCTGACGAAAAAGTAAAGTTCACTTAATCTTTTCTTTATTCGGATTCCAAATAAATTTTCTTTGAGATTATAATCGAAGCTAGCTTAGCTTCTTCACATTTTCATGAATTGTATTTGATTCATTAGGCTATAATTAAAATAACCACAGAATTCCTATGTTCAGTCTACCTGATTAAATGGAAAATACTTCAATTAGATGAGGTGTTCGCTGCCTGAACGTTCTTTCGTAGAAATGGAAACGCCCAAAAGTGGTTAACCTTCGGGCGCAAATAGCTTTCTTATTTTTAGATAACTAAACAATTTGAGCAATTACTCAGCTAGCATTGATACTGCGCTATTTATATGCTTCGATCGACTCATCCTCTGCACAAATATTTGGATCAGTTGGACACTCGCCGTTAACTGCTTTGCACACTACGACTCCGAAATAGCCTGTCATTTCTTTGCAAGGTGACGAAGCGACACATATTAAGATATCATTTCCGGTCTTTCTGAGATTTTCATCTACGAACCGCAACTTATTAACTGTGGGAGGTCCAAAACAGCCATCCATCACCAGAGCAAGATTAAACTCGCCTGTCTTTTTGTCTGAACATAAGGGATCTTCCATTCACTTCTTCGTAACGGTAAATTTTCTTCTTTTGATATCCTTCATAAGTACATGCGCGGATCTGTTGAGGTGCTGTGCACTGTCCAAGGGGGCCCTTTTTTTGAAAGACTCCAAGTTTTCTGGCCTGCGAAGGTGTCGAACTGAAAGTAACTAATAAACCTAACATCAAAAAATTGAAAACTTTCACCGTGTTTGCTCCTTTTGCTGAACATCAGCGCACAGCTCGATTTAATCAATTATACCCTAAACAATCGTAATGAAGAATCGTTGATTTTTTGACTTCCAATTTGGCCTCAAGGAGACACAATTTTGAAGAGTTGAATTTAAAGATGAAATTCTTCCATTACACTTTCTCTTTGAAATATCGTTCCAAATTTAAAAGCCATCTTCTATTAAGGAATTGCCCATCCTTCCATTAAGCGTTTTAGTGATTTGGCGCTTTATTGAGCTGCAGGTCTATTTCCAATTACTACTCTGTTATTAAATGAAATCAGATACCTCCTCTGCACCGAGGGAGAAGAACCCCGAGAGCAATGATGTACTTTAAAACTAACCCCTTGCACAGTACGTCAAAATGACGTACATTATAGATGTGATCACGACTGTTAAATCTACTAAGCGAGCCAGGAAGAGCTTAGAGAAAGCACCTAAGCAAGTAGTTCAAGCATATGCAACTTGGGCGAGATCTGTTTTTGTAGTGGGTTTGGCAGAGATTCAAAAGATCCCTGGCTATCATGACGAACCACTATCGGGAAAACTGAAGGGCATTAGATCCTTTAGATTGTCTCAAGGGTATCGCGGTTATTACAGAGTGGTTAAAGAAGAAGTTGAGTTTGTAATTGTTGAGGAGGTAAATAAGCATGACTACAAAAAAGTTGAAAGGCTCTTCGGAGCGTAAGTTTTTAGAAAGCCTACTAGGTGGACCTCTCACTTTTGGTAATGCCATTAGAGGCACTCAGAGGCAGAGACGAACTCACCCAGATCGGTCTTGCTAAAAGGCTTGGACTTTCCAAACAATACGTTTGCGACATCGAAAAGGCAGAAGACTAGTGAGTCCAGAACATGCCGCTCGATTCGCCAAAGCCTTTGGACATCCAGAAATTGTATTAGTTCAATTAGCTCTTCAAGATTCTATTAGAGACAGCGGGCTGAAGCTTAAGGTCTCAGTAGAAGCCGCTTAACTGCGTAACTAAACGCTCTTCGCTAGAGAGTTATTCCTTTTCTGGTTTTTTGTCAGACATTCGATCTGCATTGTCAGAGAGTGAACAGAAAAACTTTTGATGTATTATGGAAAACTGAATTCTGTGTGCCGCTAATGTGCCGCTTGGAAATCATGATTTTCGCTTGAATAAGATTTGAATCTAACTATATGATATTATTATAAAATGGTCGGGGTGATTTTCCCGACCCAAAACTGAGCTTTTCAACTACTTACCAATTTAAGTAGCACGAAGTAGCCTAATCAACTATTACACCTCTTTCAAGCACTAACTTTAGTGGTTTACTGTGGAATACGCTTCCACAACCGCACTATCAGATAGAACTTTCAGGGCTTCTGTTGCTCATCAATCTCAATCCCCAGCCACACGAATATATCGCTGCATGGTCTTAAGATCCCCGCCAACCACAAATCTTTTGCATTTGGATTGGTGGAACACCATTTCTAATGAGCTGAGTCGCAAAACAGGCTCTTAGAGTGTGAAAACGTATTGAGGTAACTTCATCCCAATACAAAACTTTCTCAACTCTTGAGCTTGCATGCCCGCAGTCCACTTCCACGGAATTTCAAGAACTCCCTCCCGATCCCCAGCCTTCGACTTTAAATCAGTCAAAAAAGCTCTGAGCTCGGAAGACATCGGTACGGCTCTCCAGTAACCAGCTTTCGTTGTATTTTAATGATCTTTAGTCTACCGTCCCAGGCTTTATTGATTGTGATTAAATTATTTTCCCAATCAATATCTTTCCAGGACAGAGCGTAAAGCTCACCGCTTCGCATTCCAGTCATAAGAGCTAATGCCCAAATTGGATACCAAGGGTCTTTCAACGAACGCGCGGACCTCAAGAAGTTCTCGGATTTCAGCTAGGGTCAAGATTTCTGGTTTCTTCTCGATTTCTCTACCTAACTCAACTCCTACCGTTGGACTTAGATCAACACCAGGAATTAAGCTCTTTCTATTCCAAAGCAAAAGACTTTATTGATGATGCCCTTGACCCGCCTTTGATGCCCATAAGAACTGCCGTCAGCTTTCAGCAAATCAATTACATCTTTCACATCTTTTTTAGTGATAGTTGCAGCCGATCTCTTTAGCCACGACGTTGTATGGTTTTTCAAGGCAGCCAAATAATCCATGAGTGTTGTCGAAGCAAGTGCATCGTCGGATTTTAATTCCAGTACGAACGAATCTAAGACCGAACCCCAAGTTTGTCTTGAGCCTCTCTTTCAAAGATTTCACGCTCACACTCACGAATCAATTTCACTTCTTCTCGTTCAGCATCTCTTTTGGATTTTAATCCCGACGCTCTTTCTGAGCCCTGTGTGTTGGATTTATTGTGCTTCTTATATTGACGTAAACACTTCCATAAGGTTTCGCCGTTGTCTGTTTGATATGAATCCACT
>JAGTJX010000003.1 GCA_023657465.1 Lysobacteraceae bacterium | reverse complement strand
AATGCGAATCCACTAAAAACTAATCAGCGAGCAATTTGCGAATGACTTTAATACCCCAAGTGTCTTAGCTGCTGTGTTCACACTCGTGAGAGATTTCAATCGAGTGCTAGCAGAACCTAGAGCTGCAACTACGCCGACCGCTGTATTGGCGCTCAAGCACTTTTGCAAGTCTTAGAAGAAGATCTGGGGTGATGTGCTTTTGATCGGAAAATCAGATCCATCGCGGGTGCTGAAAAAAATTCAGGAACTCCGTAGTGAGAAGCTCGCGGCCACAACTGGGCAAAAGATTGACGAAACAAAAATTAACGCACTGATTGCAGAAAGAATTTCATGCTCGAAAAGAAAAAAACTTTGGACGTGCTGACGAAATCCGTAAAGAATTAGATCAAATGGGAATAACGATTAAAGATAGCGGAGATAAAACGATATGGACCACTCAAGTAGATCACGTTTGGTTCAAGAGTTACGATAAAGGCATTCCACATGAGATCGATCTCAAAGAATATTCATCCATAGCCGATCTACTTGAAGCAATCGTTCGAGAAGTTTGAAAATCGTCCTTCATTTCACAACATGGGGAAGACCTATACGTTCGGTGAAATGAAGAGAGCTCAGTCAACAATTCGCTGCTTACTTACAAAACGATTTGAAACTTAAAAAGGGCGATCGAGTAGCGATTATGATGCCAAACATCATTCAGTATCCAGTGGCTCTGTTTGCAGCACTTCAATCAGGTCTTGTAGTAGTGAACGTGAACCCTCTCTATACTCCAAGAGAGCTTGAGCATCAGCTCAAAGACTCAGGTGCCGAGACGATTATTATAGTAGCAAACTTTGCAATCACCCTTGAGAAGGTCATTGCACAAACAAAAATTAAAAATGTAATTGTGACTCAATTGGGTGACATGCTGGGATTTCCGAAGTCACTCATTGTGAATACAGTCGTGAAGTATGTGAAGAAAATGGTTCCCGCTTATTCAATTCCAAACACAGTGAACTTCATGTCGGCTCTTGCTCAAGGTGCAAACTCTTCATTCTCTCGTGTCATTACGAATCAATCTGACATTGCATTCTTGCAGTACACAGGCGGAACGACTGGTGTTTCAAAAGGTGCGATTCTCTCGCACGGAAATATTGTGGCGAACATGCTTCAGGCACGTTGCGTGGATTAAGAATCTCATCAAAGAAGGGTGAAGAGATCATCATCACTCCGCTTCCGCTCTATCATATCTTTTCTCTGACAGCGAATTGCTTCATTTTCCTCAAGCGTTGGAGCGCTGAATGTTCTCATCACTAATCCACGAGATTTTCCAGGGTTCGTGAAGGAACTTAAGAAGTGGAAGTTCACAGCAATCACAGGTGTGAACACGCTCTTCAATGCGCTTGTGCATCGAGATGACTTTAAGACTGTAGATTTCAGTAAACTCAAAATTGCTTTGGGTGGCGGAATGGGCTGTTCAGAAGGCGGTTGCTGAGAGTTGGAAAGAAATCACAGGGACTCCGCTCATCGAAGCATACGGATTAACGGAAACATCTCCTGCAGCATGTATTAATCCTATGAGTCTCAAGGATTACAATGGCTACATCGGACTTCCTCTCTCCTCAACAGATATAAAATTGAAAGGCGATGATGGCAAGGAATGTCAATCTAGGCGATTTGGGAGAGATCTGCATCAAGGGTCCGCAGGTGATGCGTGGCTATTGGCAGCGCGATCATGAGAACGACAAGGTATTCAGTTCAGATGGATATCTCAAGACTGGTGACATGGGCTACATGACTGCTGAAGGATATTTTAAGATCGTCGATCGCAAGAAGGATATGATCTTGGTTTCAGGATTCAATGTGTATCCGAATGAGATCGAAGAAGTGGTCTGTACTAATCCTAAGGTACTTGAGTGCGCAGCGATTGCGCTCAAGGACGAGAAGTCAGGTGAAGTTCCTAAGATCTTCGTCGTGAAGAAGGACACTTCGCTTACTGAAGAAGAGATCATAAAGTTCTGTAGAGATAATCTCACGAGCTACAAAGTTCCTAAGTATGTTGAGTTCAGAACTGAACTCCCTAAATCAAACGTGGGTAAAATCTTGCGTAAGGATCTAAAAGAGCAAGAAGCGAAGAGACGAAGTTAATTATTTTTTTCTGCGATTCTCTTTTTCTATCGTTTTTCTGATCGCATCAACATTGAAGTCGTACGTTTTGCCGCGAGGACAAAACTCACCAGTACGACCTTGGTCGATTCGATCCATCAGCTCGTCGCAACTGGGAAAAGAAAAAGCTTTTATGCCTTTGGATTTGCGTTTACCGCGTTTGACTAAGGTGTTGTAGAGATCCTTCACTTGGCCAATGCACTCATCTTCAAAAGCATTGTTATAGAGGTCGATGAGTAGTCCCTGTCTGTAGATTTCGTTGGTCATGGTGTAGACATGAGAGTATTCGGCATAGCCCATGTTTTGGCTATTTCGGTCGATGTATCCAGGTTGAGCTTCAATCGCGTTCAATGTCTGTTCTAAGTCGTGCTTGGTCTGTATGGCGATTTGCATACAGTCGCCGGCATGGGAAAGTGGGGCTAAGAGCTGGGCTGAAAGTGCTAATCCTAGAATTACAGTGGATAAGGTTTTCATGGAGGCTTTATCTTATATTTTATGCAACGCGTCAACCATTCATTCGGGTTCGGATTGCCCCTGTTAAACTACATAAAATTAGTATAAGAACTCATTCTAATGGATTTGGGGCTCATAGATACGTTTATAGCAGTGGCTAATACACTCAGCTTCTCAGAGGCTGCAAGGCTTCACAATCTCACTCAACCTACGGTCACAAGACAAATTCAATCCCTTGAAGAGAGCTTGAAGACCAAGCTCTTCATCCGTGATATCATCACGTCATGCTGACTCAAGAAGGCAAGGAGTTCAAATCCCGTATCACGCCTATTTTAGACGAGTTCAACAGAACGATGACTGGGTTTCAAAACAATCAGGATCAAGCCGCAGGAACGATCCGCATCGGATGTTTACCTGAAGTAGGGCAGAGCTTCTTCTATGGTCTCCTCCTTGAATACCAAGACTTAAACCCAGAAGTGAAGTTTCAAGCGCACTTCGGACTGCAAACGGAGACGATCCCGATGCTGAAAACAGGAGATCTCGATTTCACGATTGTTTGGCATCCACTGCTCAGTGAAAACGTACGCAGCTATCATCTACTCGAAGAACGATCAGTGCTCGTGACTCGTACTCAGAATAAGAAAGCATTTTCAGACTTCGAATCTGCTCAGTGGATTACGTATGAAAAGCGTGATTTACTTCTGTTTCAATTCTTGAAGCTCTACGCTCCTAGGAAGAAAGCATTCGCACTGAAGAACACTTCTAGCGTGAATTCACAGCAGTCAATGGTGCAGGCGCTTCTCAATCAAGACGCGTTTGCAGTATTGCCGCTCTTCACAGTCGAACCCTATATTCGGTCTAAGAAATTAAAAATCGCTTCTGACGTAGTCTTGAAAAATGATCTGTATCTTCTTCACTTGGAGAACCAAATGCTCACCAAGCGCGCAAGTCTCTTTAAGAAGTTTATTTTAAACCGCTGCCGCTCACAGACCTTAGTTTCTGGCTTCTCCGTGTCGCAGCAAGTACTGCTTTAATTAAGGTCACGCGTAACTTTCCTTCTTCTAGAGCCATGAGGCCATCAATCGTACAACCAGCAGGAGTCGTCACTTCGTCTTTCATCGCAGCTGGATGTTCGCCGTCACGAGAGAGCACCATCTGAGCTGCGCCCTTCATGGTCTGAGCTGCAAGTAGGGTAGAGAGCTTCCTCGATAATCCTACTTTGACACCTGCTTCGCTGAGTGCTTCGATGATAAGGTAAATATAAGCAGGTCCGCAGCCACTTAAGCCCGTTACACCATCCATGAGAGATTCTTCAACCATTGCTGTGAGGCCGACACTCTGGAAGAGCTGTTCTGCAATCTCAAGATGTGCTGATGAGACTTTGAGATCTGGAGAGAGGACAGTCATTCCCTGACCGATGAGGGCAGGGGTGTTTGGCATCGCGCGGATGATCTTTGCTTTGCCACCACTCCACTCACGGAGTTGAGAGATGGTGATCGATGCGCAAATCGAAATGAGGAGGTGATCGCTCCCCAGTTCAGGTGAAATTTCTTTTAAAACTTTTTCAGCTTGATGAGGTTTTACACAGAGGATCAAGATTTTGCATAGGCCTGCGACTTCTGCGTTATCGGTAAAGCATTTAATTCCGAGTTTTTTGGATACGCTCTCTGCTGAGGCAGGACTAGCGGTGGATCCCAAGAGTTCATAGTCTTTCTTGAGAGGGGATTTTTGGATCCCTTGAATGAGGGCTTCGCCCATTTTTCCTACACCGATTAATCCAGTTTTATGTTTCATATTTTTTACCTCATCTCGTACACTGTAAGCTGAGATACAATGTTAATCGATCACCTCAATTTGAACCACCTGAGAATTTTTGAATGCGTCTACCGAACACGTAGCATGACCAAAGCTGCACTCGAGATGCACCTCACTCAATCCGGTGTCTCTCAGCACATCAAGACACTTGAAGATGTCCTTGAGATCAAGCTTTTCGACAGAATTAAGCAACGGATTGTACCCACCGATAGCGCTCATTCACTCTATGAGAAATGCAAAGCAGCTCTAGGTGAGATTGAAGGGATCTTAGGCGAGATCAAAGGTGGAAGTGACGAACTCCACGGTAA
The DNA here is from genome assembly GCA_023657465.1 of Lysobacteraceae bacterium. Classification (GTDB taxonomy): domain Bacteria; phylum Bdellovibrionota; class UBA1018; order UBA1018; family JAGTJX01; genus JAGTJX01. The sequence continues at coordinate 977,622 of JAGTJX010000003.1, read as the reverse complement.
GGTTTCATTCGGTGTTCCCATTGAGTTTGGAAACAACGTGGTCATGTCAATTTTGTCTCAGTTCTCTAAGGATCATCCTGGAATTCAGTTTCAACTCAAATATGGATTCGTCACAGAAATGCAGGAATTACTGCTCAAAGGTGAACTCGACTTTGCCTTTATCGATGAGTTTCAAACGGATGCAAGAATCCATACAGAAAGTGTATTTGAAGAACATCTTGAACTCTGTGTGAGTGATGCCTATTACAAGAAACTAGGCGGAGCGGTGTTTAAGGAATCGAAGAAAGCGTTTGAAGACAACGTGGCTTTTATTGACTATCAGCCAGGTGAACCTCTTCTCAGATCCTGGTTCCTTCATCATTATGGCACCCAGTCAGTAAAGCTCGATGTAAGGGTAGCTGTCATGGATGTTCAGGGTGTGGCTAGGCTGATTCTTTCAGGACTTGGGGCGGGTATCCTATCTAGTTACCTCATAGACAGCCTGGAGTCCCAGGGGAACAAATTACATAGGTTTAAAGCCTCTGGAACTCCGCAGAAAAACACGATCAGTATAGCCTACTTAAAGGGTCGTTCTCAGTCAGTAGCAGTCCAAAATACTATGAAATCGCTGCTAAGCAGCATACGTCTTTCCAGCCGCAAATAGCTGTGCTAAATCTTCATTACTATGTCACCTGAGCAGTTACGTACACGATTGGAAACGTTGAAGTCTGGCACTGTTGCCACGATCACGGATCTCACCGGTACAGAGGACCATTACGCGGCTGTGATTGTGTCTCCGATTTTCGAAGGAAAATCGATGATAGAACAACACCGTATTGTGATGGAATTCTTAAAGGCAGAAATCGATTCCGGAGAAGTACATGCGCTCACAATGAAAACCTACACACCTGAACAATATGGGAGAATCCATGGCAACAAATAATGAACTCGTAAAACAAGTTGAAACTTTTTCAAAATCTTCACCCGTCGTGATCTACATGAAGGGCACACCTGATTTTCCAGCATGCGGATTCTCAGCTAGAGCCGTTCAAGTATTGAAACAAGCGGGCGCTAAAAACATCAAGGCATTCGATGTCCTCTCTGATGACCCAATGTGGGGAGCTCTTGAAGAGTTCACACAGTGGCCAACTGTTCCTCAAATCTTCATCAACGGAAAATTCGTCGGTGGATGCGATATCGTTTCAGAAATGTTCGAGCGTGGAGAATTGGCAGAGGCTCTCAAATCATGAGTCAGACTCGATTGGTTCGTCTGGATGGCAAAATGAGAAAAGTGGTGAGAATCCATAGTTCAGGTCTCGCTACTCAGTACAGCATCATGATGGATGATCAAGTGATTCCACTTTCTGATGACTACGTTAATAAGCATCCTGAAAGTGTAGAGTGGTTGCTTGCTTGCCAGAAAGCATTTGACGATACGACGACGTTTGGTAAGCCTCACGGCGAGAACCGCTCGGACTTTTAGTCTAAGAAAATATCTTAATCAGCTGCTTCAAGATTTTCACAGTGGAGAACTTTGATTTTCTTTTCTTTCCAGTTATGGCTCAAGAAGTGAAACGCAACAGGGCGTCCTTCTTTGCCTTCTGGATGATCCATGTTGATCGAGAGTGCATCTGCTCCGACTTTAGTAGGGAGCACGCCTTGGAATAAGTCATGGTTGTATCCTGTGTATTCGTACTTCTCTTCGGTATCAATGATCGGTGGATGTCCTACTGTGAATTTGGTTCCGTCTTTCATTTTAAGTTCGATGCGCTCATTAAGTGGATGTCTCACATCATCTACATAATACTGACGAACGGATTCGATGCTGCATTCGCCACCCGTAGGTGTTTCGCCAACATAAATGCCTGGTTCAATATGAGCGAATGAAGATTGTGAGAAAAGGATGGTTACGAGAGCTAGTAAGTTTTTCATCATGGGATGAATGTAGCAGCAGGTCTGAGTTTGGCAAGAGTGAGTGCGGCGAGTTAATGAGGAAGTTCTGGGATTTCTGCACAAATAATGGGAATTCCTTGCGCTTGGAACGGTGCTGCAGAACGATCAATTTGAGAGAGCAACCTCAATTGGTACAAGGATGCTCGGATGGAATCCCAAGCCAGATCCTGTGCACCTTGAGAAGGGCTATCATGAGCCACGTTAATGAGTAGATCCATAGAGGTGAGGAATTGCCTCGTCAGACAATTGAAGCGAGTGTTTTGATTAATATCTGAAATTATTTTTTGAATTTCTAGCTGAGCTTTTTTTAGTTGTCCTTCTCTGTGGGCAGAATAAATGGCTCGCGAGATTTTCTCGACTGAAAAAGATCTATACTCGCTCAGATCAATTGGTGCATTCAGTTTTATTTCCTGCTGAAGAACAGGTAGAAACGGGGGGATGACTTCACAAAGTAAGGGAAGGTCGTTTTTGCTCAGAGTTTTTTTTGAGCGTGAATCAAAGTAGGGTGAAGCAAAAGTACCAATCCAATCTAAGAAAATGAGCTCTTTTGAAATCGAGTTCGTTTTCCCATGCGTCAGTTTGGAATAAGTCTTTCCCCGAGTTTCATTCACGAGCATTGCTTCTCTCAAATGCTGAGTGAAGCAGTTTCCACTGTGTTTGTTAATCCATTGATTATCAGGATCGGCCTTAACTAAGCTTAAATAAAAGAGTGCTAAGAGAGTGAACACAGTACGATTAAGGGTTCTCTGTAAAATTCATATAAATCGAACGAACCACACAGCGATGACCTTGGAAGAGTGTCCAGCCTATACGAGTTGATTGGAAGATAATGTTTGGTAATCTGCTCTGTTGGTCTTCAATATCAGAACAGGCTGTACCAAACTCAGACTTTTTGTAACCTTTTCTCTTGAGGTGCTTTTTAGTTTTAAAAACTTCGTCAAGCTCCACTTTGGCTGAAGGCTTTCCTAAGAAGTGCACATCACAAGCGTACATGATTCCGTCATGGTTTAGGCTCGAAATGTTTGGAGCACCAAAAAAAATTCCGTTAAACAAATAGGAAGAATGAATGAGTTTTTTTACAACAAGTTGATCTAAATTCACCCCAGTATTCAAAGCAATAGTGCGTATGTTTTGTTCAATTGATTGTTCTGCATCTGCACAAGCATTAATGAATGAATCAAGTTCTGATCGAGAAGGATTGTAAATGCGGTCTATTTCAACAACATCGACTTGTGCGAAGCTCAATTGAGCTGAAAGAGCGAATACACAAATGCCTAACATTCTTTTAATCATGAAATCCCCCTAAGAAATTGGAACGAAACTTAGGCCATACGATAAGCTTTTTTGAGCTTAATCTTACGTGCGCGGCCTACTGCGATCTTGTGCGTTTGTTCAACTGGGTTCTTTTTGTACGCAGTGAGACGATCTAGGTTTCTTTTCTTATTTTTAACTCTTAAACGTGTTGCCATAGTGGAATTGGAGTTAACACGGGGTGCGGGCAGAGATCAACCCTTGAGTGAGTTACTCTTTCTTTTGACGCAATGAGGCCATGGCGCGATCGACTGTGTCTACAGCTGAGCCGTCTTTTAGGCCATAGAGCGAGAGATACCAGTAGTAGTTTCGGCTGATGAGAGAGACGTATTTACGGGTCTCGCTAAACGGAATCATCTCTAAGAAGAGCATGCGATCGGCAATCGGGTAGCGCTTGAGCCAGTCATCAACCCTGTTGGGGCCGGCATTGTAGCCAGCCAGTGCAAGCTCAGCATCACCATCGAAACGGTCGAGCAAGTTCTTGAAGTATCTCACGCCGAGTTTCACGTTCAATTCAGGATCGAAGAGAGAGTTAGTTCCTTTGCGATTGCCTAAGAGTCTCGCAGTTCCTGGCATGAGTTGCATGAGTCCACGTGCTCCAACTCTGGATCTAGCATTGGAGTTGAATCCACTTTCCTGGCGAATGAGGGCTGCGACGAGATACGGATCGACTTGTTCGCGATGTTCCCAGACGACGCTGAACTGCTTGAGTGGGAAGAACATCTTCAGAGTGCGAGTAGAGATATGATTGTGATCTTCGCGGAATACAGAGTCTAAGAGTTTGAACTGCATGATGGACTCGCCAAGTCTGTGTGCAAGTGCTGCAAGGTAGAGTCTCACTTGAGGTTCGGCTAATAGTGATTTGCGTTCGAGGCTGCGGAGGACTTGTCTAGCGAAGTCTTTCTCACCCGCATCGAGTAATCCTTCGGCAGTATAGATTCCTGAATTGATCTCTGTGGCGGACTTGGATCTGAACCAAGCGTCTGAATCCTTTTCAGACTTATGGATCTTCGTCCACTCATCGAGTTCTCCACGCTGAAGGAGGAGAAGGTAATAGCTGATCGGATTAGCGGTGTAGAGGCGTTCGCGGTATTCTCTGAATGCGACTTTCTTGCCGATATTCTCAGCGCACTTCGCAAGCCAGAAGAAGGACCGTGTACTGAAGTCAGACTCTTTCTTAGAGGAGAGATCAACGAGAGTCTTCTCAGCCTTGTCACATTGATTGTTCCAAATCTTAATCAGAGATGATCTATACATCGATCGCTCAGTGAGGACACTGTCGCGATTGCCACAAGTTGCGATGCGATCGTAGATGAGAGTGGCTGTGTCCCTCGCTTCTATCTCAGGGAAAAAATCCTCGGTATGAAACGCGAGACTAATGAGTAGCTCATTGGATCTGCAGCTATTGGGTTCGAGATTTGCTTTTATAATCGGCATGAAGGATTCGAGAGTGGTGTAGCGATCCCAAGCCTTCGTGAGATCACTGATTTTGATTTCATCGAGTTTTGCATATTCGCTTTTGGTTACGAGTTTTCTAATTTGACCAATGCTCATTCGGCGAAGCTTCTTGTGAGCATCTGCATTCTCGGAATAGGTGATGGGATCAGAGACAATTTTGTCGAGATACCTGCAAGCATCGTACTTCTCACAGAGGATTAGGAGCAAGTCCTTGTCGAGGCGAGAGATTTTTTTGCGTTTGTACTGAGTGAGTTTCTTAATGAAGTCTTTGAAGTCAGAGGTGTTGAGATCAGGTTGCACTTGTGTAGCTGTGAGTTCTCTCGCGATGATTTCGCTTAGTGTGGGCTTAGAGTCACTGGCGAAGGACGAGGCAATGCCTGTGACTAATGCTAAGCACCTGATTGGATACAAGAATCTCATCACTGCCTTATCGGCGGAGGATTGAGTGAGGCTGAGGTAATATTAAATTTAACAGCGGAACCGTCAACTCAATGACGAAACACTAATCAATATAATTAAGAAGGGTATTGATCTGATCCTGAGTGAGCTCTCCGCCCTTGGGCATGCGAAAGGCCTCGTCTTTGCTCTTGAGTCTCATTGGAAGCGCGTCTTTCCAGGTTTTAGCTCCCTTGGTGAGCTTTGCTGGCCACTTCTTCAGTGCTTCAGGATCTTTGAAAGGTTCATTGTCGTTATGGCAAACAGCGCATTTGCTATTAAAGATAGAGACTGGATCTTGCTTTGCAGAGACTATTTTTTTGATGGTGGGTTGAGTTTTATTTGATTTGGCCTGAGACATTCCGCCACAAAGTTTGATGAGTTCTTTCTTCTCTAGTTTCCAAGAAGTAGGTAATTGAATGGAGTCGCTGTAGTTTTGCACAAGATCTAAGCATTTCTCTCGCGAGAGATTTGCTCCCAAGATGAATCCTTGTTCATGGCTAGTGTCGGCTTTGGCGCAGATTTTGTACCAAGCTTGTCCAATAGCGGAGAGTGCGTCCTTCTGTTGATTGGCGTCGCAGTTTAACTCTGTTGAAAGAGGAGGTTGCTCATCGATTTGCAATCCTTTGATCTTCTTCGGATCTACAAGAATGAAGCTGTACTTTTCAGTGCTATCTTCTTCTCCCGTGTTTCTGATGAATACGATTTTTCCGTCACGCCTATAAGAAGGAAAATAAGAGTGACCGTTTGAGGAATAAGTGAGTTGTTTGATTTTCTTCGACTTTAAATCCATTTCGAAGACATTCATATTTCCGACTGTCGAATCTCCAGCGTCATTGAAATAATCTACGCTCTGCAATGTGTCGATATGAAATACAATTTTCCTTCCGTCGAAGCTGAAGTCTACTTTTCCAGTAGCTAAACCTAAATCTAGAATCTCTTCACAAGTGTCTTCTGCAGTGATTCTATAGATCTTTGTGCGTGGAGGTGAGGCGTTATTTTCTCTTGCGGCTAAATACTGGCCGTCTTTAGAAATCATGGGAAGTTTCAGGTCTTTCTCGGCGCAAAGACCATTTTTTAATTTTGTACGATTGATTCTCGAAGGAGTTGTACTTGAGTCAGCTAAATATTCAGCATATGAAATTTGTTTAAATTCGCTTCCTACTACAATGATTCTGTACTTCGATATAGAATTGATTTTTTGAATCTCTCCGACAGATTGATATGTTCCTTTTAGATCTTTGTCGAAGAGGTTTACTTCCTCTTTAGTAGTCTCTTTATTTGAATGAACAGGGTAAAAATAGAATCCAATATCACTACTCGTAGTCAATGTTTTGCTGTCAAATAGTGGTACAGGATCGTAAGAACCAGGTACCGAAAACTTCTCTCCTGTTTTCATATTCATCACAAAGTTCGTTCCATCACCATTATAAGCTACCTTGTCACTATCAGGAAATGCCCTGAAGAAATAATTTGGACTACCCTCTATGTTTGTTTTTAGAACTAATCCAGGTTCGGGAATATTACATACAGCCTTATGTTGAGCGAGTGTCGTTTGAGTGAAGGCTAAAAAATAAAATAGAGTGAGCTTGAAGAGGTTCACTTTTTCAGTTCCTCTTGAATGTACTCAATGAGCTTCTTGGGCGAGTCATATCCTAATCGCGGAGTGTTGATCCAGCCCTTACCGTTGATCAGATGATAGGAAGGATAATGTGTATAGATTTCTCTTCGATCTAACTCTACACTTCTTGCTCTTTTGAGATAAGAGTCTGGAATTTTGTACTTCTTAGCAACAGATTCTGCGGCCTTCTGACTTGCTCTTGGATCAAGAACGACTTTGAGATCAAGCTTCAGTTTCTTAGCAACTTCTATGACCTCATCCAAATTAATGTAACTTAAATTCATATGAGGAGACCAAGTGTAAAGTAACCCCGTTACCGATCTAGAGTCTAAGTCCTTTATCCAGATATTAAGATCGGCGTCAGTAACGCTCTGTTCGTTTTTCTGAATGAAAGCCAGAGGTCCAGGCTGAATGCGAACATTACGAGTACAGTCTTTCTTATTAAACGAGACGATCTCAGTGTGTTCAGGGGCGAATCGAATGAGAGTGTTGCCCTTCTTCGCAATAATGAGTTCAATCCAAACTCCGAAAGTGTCCGTTCCACTCTGAAGAATCGTTTGGTCTGAAACATCGTTCGCGATGGTCTTCCAGCCCTTGATGGTCTCCCATGTAAGCTGTAAATCTGAGACTTCATTGAAGCAGGGGATTTGCTTCAATGGCTCTTTTGCCTGTGAATCGAATGAGAGTGATAGTAAAACGAGAGCAAGGATCATAACTAGCTTTTCGGGTTTAGTGAAGAGGAACTTAAGTCAAGTCAACATCGTTAGACTTATAGATCTTAATAATAAGTTCTTTATACTTCTCACGAAGCACTCTTCGTTTGAGCGAGAGCTTAGGTGTGAGTTCTCCTGTATCTATAGTCCAATGATCAGCTACGAGTTCGAAGTGCTTGATCATTTCCCAACTCCCCAAGTGCTCATTGATCTTCTTGATCTCTCCAGAGAAGAGCTCACGGATTTTGGGATGAAAAGCCATCTCGTCATTAGAGCAGTAATTGAGATTGATGCTCTTGCAATAACGCTTCATCTCATCAAACGCTGGAACGATGATCGCACAGGGAAACTTCTGGTTCTCACCTGTCACCCAGGCTTGCTCGACATAATTGGATTCTTTAAGTCGGTTCTCAATCGGAAGTGGAGCAACGTACTTTCCACCAGAGGTTTTGAAAATTTCCTTCTTACGATCGGTGATTTTTAAAAATTTATTATCTACCAGTGTCCCTATGTCTCCGGTGTGGAACCAACCTTCACCGTCAATGACTTCAGCGGTAGCTTCTTCGTTCTTGTAGTAACCCTTCATCACTGAAGGCCCACGAACACAGATTTCGCCTTCATGTGCTGCATGACTCTCTTCTGGTTGGAGCTTGACCTCGACGCCAGAGATCACAGGACCCACAGTTCCGATTCTACGATTGTCATGATCGATGAGATTGACTGAGATGACCGGTGAAGTTTCTGTAAGGCCGTAGCCCTCTAGCACGGGAATTCCTGCTGCCCAGAATACTTTTGCGAGTCTCGGCTGAAGAGCAGCGCCGCCTGAGATGATGAGCTTGATCTCTCCACCCAAGGCTTCTCTCCACTTGTTGAAAACGAGTGACTGAGCCAGAGCGAGCTGAGATCCGTAGCCCAGCTTCTTAGACTTATCGTCGTCATATTCTAGGCCTAATTCTAAAGCCCATTTGAAAAGAGTGCGCTTGACTCCACTTAGTTTCTCTCCGGTCGCGACGATTTTATTAAACATTTTCTCAAGTAGTCTAGGGACTGTCACGAAGACATGAGGCTTCACTACCTTGAGATCGGAAACAATCGTCTCAATGCTCTCAGCGTAGTAGATGGAGACACCAAGAGACTGATATGTGTAATTCACCATGCGCTCAAAAATATGACAAAGCGGAAGGAAGCTCAGAGCTCGGTGAGAAGAATTGATCGGGAGAATGTCTTGAGTGGCCAGTATATTAGAGAGAATACTCGCATGAGTGAGCATCACGCCCTTAGGAGTCCCTGTAGTTCCAGAAGTATAAATGATGCTTGCAAGGTTTGAGCTCTCTACGGAATCGCGTAATCTTTTGTATTCATTTTCGTGAGTACTAAAATCGATTTTTCTCATCCAATCAAGATAGGATTGAGTTTGAGTTCCTGGGTTCAGTGCAATGATGTGCTCAAGCTTGGGAAGCTTTGATTTCATTTCTAAAATTCGATTGTTGTTTTTCACAGTCTCAACGAAGAGCACTTTCACTTCGGAATGACCCAGAATGAATTCCACGTCGGAAGTCGCTGACGTTGGATAGATCGGAACATTGATCGCACCTAATTGAAGAATCCCGTAATCGATGAAGTTCCACTCAGGGCGATTCATGGAGATGATGCCCACTCGGTCACCCTTTGTAATTCCAAGTCCTAAAAGACCTAAACTCACACGTTTAGATTGGGTGAGTAAATCTTGGGTAGTGAACTTCTGCCATTTGCCGTCTATTTTTGCAGCGATGGAGTCTGTCTTGGGAAAGAGTTTGTTTTGATGTTCAGGAATGTCGAAAAGTCGTTTCATCTGTGTCAGTATCACATCCATGAACCCATTTGAGCAAGGGCAACAGAAGATCATTCCTGCCACACTGATCTATGCGCATCATCAGGGTACATACTTGATGATGGAACACAAGGATGGCGTGTGGAATGGATTAGGCGGCAAGCTAGAGCTCGGTGAATCCGCGCTCCAGTGCGCAGTCAGAGAGTTTGAAGAAGAGTCAGGAATAAGACTGGGTGCAGATGCATTTCAATGGATGGGGTTCATTGCATTTCCCAATTTCAAATCTCATAAGCATGAGGATTGGTGGGTGCATGTGTTTGTCGCTGAGGTGAGTGATCCAGGGAAGACTGCGCATTGGAAAACCCCAGAGGAAATACTCGGATTAAAACTTTGGGATGGAGATCAGAAATTCTTGCCGTACGTTTTTAAGAGGCAGCCATTCCACGGTACGTTTTGGTACGGGAATGGCCACCTGGAAAAGTTTGAGCTAATGAAAATCACAATGTGATTTTCTACTCATCAATATCGATTAAAGTATTGATCGCTTGGCTTCCTGCTGTTCTCACATGGAGAAGATAGCGACCCAATTCAACATTCGAAATATCAACTGACTTATTGAATTTGAAGCGGCCCTTGTTACAAGTTGTATTCTTCTTCAGCTGAGCAATGGGTAGAACAGTGATCACGTTTTCTTTCACATCTACTTTAATGTCTTTGACGCTCATGCATGAATTGGTGAAATACCCAGAGATACGCACGAATGGATTACCGTTCGTGTCGTAAGTAAAATAAGCCTGAGTGACCGGAGCATACAGATAATCGTCAGCTGATTGAGTTGAACTGGGTTTCACTTTGAGTTGACCTAATTCATATCTACTTTCAGAAGTAGGCTGAACGACATCATACTTTCCTGCAGGAAGCTTTTTCAAATCATAGACTTGGTGAAACGGTGTCATGACTTGAATGCAGAGGCCTTTTCTCACATAGGTTTCTCCTGTGACGGTGATGGTTTTTGAAGCTGTATTAACCTTCGCAGATCCCATTGCAGCTTGATGACAAGAATCCTTGAGCATTCCTTCCACAACCAATTGTACGTTCGAATCATTCGAATCGAATCCTGGTGGGATATATGCTGAGTGAAAGTTTACACCTTCAATTTTTGCATCTTGAGCAAAAGCGGATCCTGCTAATAACAAAATAAGACTTAATTTTTTCATGATTTGGTACTCCTCGGGAACAGGTTTAGACCCTGGGAGCGCTAAGTATCAAGAGGAAAATACAGCTGAAATAATACTGCAAGCCTCACTCATTTGTTTTTCAGAAATGACGAGTGGTGGCGTGAGACGAATTGTCGTCTCATGGGTCGGTTTGGCAAGTAATCCCGCTTCCATGAGCTTCATGCAGATGTCCCACGCGCTGCGTTTTGGAGAGTTTTCGATCTCAATTGCATTCATAAGGCCTAGACCGCGGATGTCTTTCACAAATGGGAGTTTTTTTAGGTGAGCGAGCTCTTTTCTAAATTGCTCTCCTCTCAGGTGTGAATTTTCTACAAGCTTTTCATCATGCACTGTATTGAGAGCCGCGATTACGACATGAGCTGCAAGAGGATTTCCTCCGAAAGTTGAACCATGGCTCCCGGGCTTGATCACATCCATGACTGAGTCTTGAGTGAGGACAACAGAGATGGGCATCGTCCCGCCTGAAAGACTTTTTCCTAAAATGAGAATGTCTGGCTTCACGTTTTCGTATTCACAAGCGAGTAGCTTTCCTGTTCGACCAATTCCTGTTTGAATCTCATCAGCAAGCAATAGAACATTATTCTTCCTGCAGAGTTCAGAAGCTTTCTTCAGATAACCTTTCGAAGGTACGACGACGCCTGCTTCTCCTTGTATAGGCTCAACCCAAAATCCTGCGACAGTAGGGTCTTCAAGCGCCAAGTTGAGTGCTTCAAGATCATCATAAGGAACGACGATATATCCTGGCATATAGGGACCGAATCCAGTTTTGGATGAAGAATCAGTCGATGCACTGATCACTCCGAGCGTGCGTCCATGAAAATTAGATTGCACGGCGATGATCTTAGCTTGGTTCACAGGAATTTTCTTCACATCATAAGCCCACTTGCGAGTGATCTTAAGTGCGGTCTCGTTTGCTTCTACTCCAGAATTCATGAAGAGAGCTTTCTGATATCCGAAAAACTCACAGACATACTTCTCAGCTAAGCCTAACTTGTCATTGTAGAACGCTCGAGAGGTGAGTGTGAGTTGCTTCGCTTGCTCAGTGAGAGCAGCAATAATCTTGGGGTGACAGTGGCCTTGATTGACGGCGCTGTAACCCGCCAGAAAATCCATAAATTTTTTGCCTTCTGGATTCCAAAGATAAATTCCCTCACCCCGTGAGAGGACAACAGGAAGTGGGTGATAATTGTGTGCACCGTATTTGGCTTCAAGATCCATTGACTCTTGTGAGGAGAGAGGCTGCTTCATAGTGGGAACCCTAACACAAAACCAGAACCCATGACCACCGATCTCACTTCAGCGGGTGGCATCGGGAAAGGTTGAGCGCTCATGATGCTTCCTTTTGCGTAATCATCAAACTGTGGGTCGCCAGAAGACTTCACAAACACAAGCTGAAGGATTCTGCCCTTCTGATCGAGTGCAACTCTCACTTGAGCAGAAAGTCCTCGTCTTGCTAACCAAACCGGCAGCTCCCAGAATCGTCTCACTTGATCGACCACTTCTTCGTAGTAGTTGGTCATAGCTGATTCTTTGGCATCTCCAGATTGAGAAGTTCCTTTGGAGAGGAAGTTCCCTTTCATTTTTTTGTTCTTAGGTTCTTCTTCTTGAATTTTTTCTAGAGCCTTAATCCGTGCAAGTGCGCCTTGGATTTTTTTCTTCCGTACTTGCGATGGAGCAGACTTTGTCGCCATTTCACCGGGATCGGCTACTTCAGTGGCTTTAGACTTCTTCTGAGTGATGGGCTTGTCATCCCCTGGAAGGGGTCTGGGTTTATTGATGTCTTTCTTGAGTTGATCCGGAAGTGCAACGAGATCCACTCTGAGGGAAGGGATGTAGAGTATTGGAGTCGTCGGGAAAAAAGTCTCTTTGGTCACAATCGTAAATAAAAACATAGCGTGAATGATGAGCGAGATCTTGAGAGCACGCTTCAGGCGAGAATCTAAGTCAGGTGAGAGACTGAGATACTGGGGGCGATCACTTCGTGCCATCGGGTTCCGTGACCAAACCTACACGAGTGATTTTGGATTGTTTCACTTCAGCGATGATTTTAGCGATGATCCCATAGGGTACGGATTGATCTGCTTGGACGAGGACGTCGATGTTAGGTTTTGCCGCCGCGATTGCAGTGAGTTTGGTTCTGAGGTTTGCAAGTGGGATCTTGTGTCCGTTGATCGCTATTGATCGATCGGCATTGACCACGAGTACGAGTGGCTCGGGTGATTCATTGAGAGATCCAGCGTTGGCTTTAGGGAGCTCTACTTGAACACCTTGCTGCATCATCGGAGCTGAAATCATAAACACGATGAGAAGCACAAGCATCACATCGACAAGAGGTGTGACGTTGATTTCTGAAAGCGCAGTCTGTGTGCTTTGCATTTTCATGGCTTAGCTCTTCTTCCTGCCGACAAGGAAGCTACGCTGAACGATATTGAGGAAGTCTTGAGAGAAACCGTCCATGTCGATTGCTATTTTTTTAATTTTATTGAGAAAGAAGTTATAGGCAACTACCGCTGGAATCGCAGCAAGAAGTCCTGCAGCTGTAGCGATGAGGGCTTCAGAGATACCGGGAGCTACGACTGCGAGATTGGCTGCGCCTGTGGCCCCAATGTTACGGAACGAGTCCATGATACCCCAGACTGTACCGAGTAGGCCAACGAACGGAGCGGCGCTCGCTGTGGTTGCAAGCCATCCTAAGTTTTTTTCTAGAGTTGCGACTTCTTCTTGTGCAGCCCTTGCAAGAGAGCGCTGAATATTTTCTACCTCTGGCTGACCGAAGTCACTGCGATCAGACATGTTGAGTTTCTTGAGTTCCTTAAAACCGTTTTTGAAAACAGCTGCTGCAGGTGATTGATCGAAATTTTCAACTCTTGTAAAAATTTCGTCCAAGTTTTTGCTATTCCAGAAAATTTCAAAGAAATGGTGGTTTTCTTTAAGAGCGGATTTCATGAGTTTGGCTTTGCTGAGAATGATCGCCCAGCAAAAAACAGAGGCTCCGGCAAGCAAAAGCAAAACGAGTCTTGCAACCCAACCAGCATGAATGACGAGATCCATGACACTCGAATTAGTAGTGATAGTAGTATTCATTATTTAATTATAGATTTGTTTCGATACGCTTGCCATAGGATCGTGCCTAATAAATACAATTGCAGGAGAATACTCGACAATGGGCCTCCGCCTCCGCCTGTCAGTAGAATGTCGATGCGAGAGGCATTCATTGGTTCAGAATATTTGAGAAGCAATACACCAGGGAATTCCACTCCGAAAATGGGTAGTCCAAAGAACACATGGATGATGACAAATAGACCAGAAAGCCATCCCGCTCCGTGAACGAAGGATTGGTGTTCAATTCTGAATTGAGCGAGTTTAATCCCAATCAGAAACAACGTCATAGCGTGCATCCAGCCCAAGTCGAATTGAAAGGCTCTGAGTCCTACATAAAGTAGGGATGTCAGTACCACAGCATTGGTAAGAGGCGTTCTGCTAAGATTGACGAACTTACCTAAGAGCTGCTCTCTGAAGAAATACTCGTCACAATAGATGAGCGCGATCAGAAAACTCATCCTCATGATGAGTGCAAGCAGAGCCAGTGGGGCACCTTCGTAGTGAATAAAGAATCCTAGGTAGCGATATGTTCCTAAAACCAGAAAAAGTAAACAAAACACGAGTGCTAGCCAAGCGCCTTGTGTGAATGACCTGAAATAATAGGGAAATATAAAACCTCTCTGCAGGAACTTCGAGCGAGGAAGAAGTACAAGAGGATAGAGTGCGATCGATCCTAAAATAAACAGAAGTGATCCGAGCGATGAGATGGTGAGTTCATGATTGGAGAGAGCATCGCTCAGATCTCCGAGTTTCGTTCCTGGCGCTATCGAAATGTATGTCAAAAAACTGACGAAAAGGATTCGCACTACTGCGTAGGTCGCTAAGTAGATTAAAAACACACCACAGATTTCGGTACTTTGTTTTAGTATCTGTTTAATGTTCATGGGTTTTCTATTACCAGCATACCATGTATCCTAATAGTGATGTTGATTCGGATCAAAGATTTAACAAAATGGTATTTCGGTGAAACCCCAGTATTGAGTGGAGTGAATCTCAATGTCGAAAGAGGAGAGTTCCTCTACCTCTTAGGCGGATCAGGTGCGGGTAAGTCGTCACTCCTGAGAATTCTTGTCACAGAAGAAAAGCAAACCAAGGGAACGCTGGAGTTATTTGGTTATGATTTGGGGAAAATATCTTCCAGTACCCTAAGAACGATCCGACAGTCGATCGGATACATCCCACAAAATGTGAGACTCATTCCTGATCTTTCAGTTTACGATAATGTCGCTCTCTCGCTGAGTCTGGGTGGCCCCAAGGCACACACGGGAGCCAAGGCCAGAACAAAAATTAATGAAATTCTAGAGCGCGTGGGACTAGCCAGTAGCCACGCCAAAATGGGACTCACACTCTCCGGAGGAGAATCTCAACGAGTTGCTGTTGCACGAGCACTCGTCAGATCTCCTGATCTCATTATTGCTGATGAGCCTACAGGAGCACAGGATCGTGACTTCACTTGGAATCTGATGAATCATCTCCTTAATGAGAATCAAAAGGGGACTGCAGTCCTCATTGCTACTCACGACCGCGAAATGATCAGAAGAGTTCGTAAGAAATGCGCAGTTTTGAAATCGGGATCACTCACGTTGGAGGATTCGTTTTGTATTTATTAAAACTCGCAATGAGACCCTGGAGAAAATCTGCAGTCGTTCAAACTCTGAGTGCGATTAGCTTCTCGTTCATGATTTTTCTGATGAGTTTGTTCTTTTGGATGGATAGAGAGCTCAAACCTCTTGTCACCAAGCTCAGATCTGACCAAGTTCTCACTGTTTATTTGAATTCAGATACAAATGCCAGTGATGAGAAAAGAATCGTGGATTCGATCCGCACATCTGTTGGTGCTCACCCTGATATTCGCATGATCAGTTCAGATGGATTCTTAGAAGAAATGAAGAAGAATTATCCAGATCTCATCGATGAAGTTTATCAGTTAGGACCTGAGATGAAAGTCACTGTGCCAAAGTATGTTTCAGTTGCAGGGACTTTGAACTCGAATGTGATTCCTGAAATAAAAAAACTCACCGGAGTCGATTCGATTGATATCAGCTACAATAAGCTCAGGCAAGCTGCGGGCCCTTTTCAGACATTGAGACTCTTCTCTAAGTTCATGTTTGTAGGCCTTCTGATTGCGGGAATTTGTGGTGTAGTGCTCTTGGGACGTTCGATAAGCTCTCAACACAAGGAAACTCTCTCACTCATGGAACTCATGGGTGCTAGTGAGTTTGAGAAGAAAACTCCAGCGCTTCTCTCGGGAATTTCTGTTGGATTACTTTCTGGATTGTTGAGTTTCATTCTTTGGGTTTCTTTTGCAGCGAAAATCACGGGCGCATTGAGAGTTTTCTCTCCAGCGCTTGCCAATCTTTCCGATCCTAAAATGCTCATTGGGTTTGCACTCATGGGTGTGAGTATTCTGGTAGGCATGGGTGTAGGACTCATCGGGAGTGATGCGTGATTTGGTTTTTGGTTTCCGCTTTCATATTCGAAGTCAGTGCATCACCCGTTCCTACATCTCTTTCCAATAAACTTCACTCTACTCAATATGAGCGCTTACGGGTGGAGCAAGATCTGCTCGACTCAATGAAGGACGAGAAGCACGCAAAATCAAGAATCGTGAATCTTCGAAAATTAATCAAACTTCAAAAAGCAGAACGGAGTTTTATTGAGTTGAGACAAGGTGAGTTGGAAACACTGATCTCTGATCTCGTTGTAAGAAAATCAAACCTTCAAACCAAGATTAATAAAAAGCAAGTTTCCTTAAGAACTCATTTGAAGGATCTTGCTCATGCGAGTCGTGAGTCGTCAGCTGAACAGCAGAATCCACTCGAAAAAGAGCGCTACGAATCAGCTAAAACAAAAATAGTTTCTAAACTCGTAGATCGAGGAATTCGTGACATTGAAAGCCTCAAGGCTGACTGGCAAGATGTAGAGACTCTCGACCAAAAAATTCAGAAAGAACGTGAAGAACTAGCTATCCTTGTGCAAGACTTCGCTGAGCGAGAAGGCACGTTAAAGCTCAATCAGAAAATCGAAACTGAGATGCTGAAGCGTCATCATGCTCAAAGTGCTGAGAGGCTCACTCAGTATCAGCGATTGAAAGAGCGTGAAGTCGAAGTGGAGAGTCTCATCGCTCAATTCAACGCAAGACAAGAACTCGAAAAAGCTGAAGAAGATCTCGTCGTCACGGACTTCGCTCGGATGAAAGGTAAGCTTGCTCTTCCCATCAATGGAAAACTGGCTCAAGCCTATGGCCAAGGCTGGGATGATTCTCTGCAGATGAATGTATTCAAAAAAGGCGTAGAAATTGAAGTGGGTCAAGCTGCGCTCGATGTGAGATCAATTTACACAGGCAAGGTCGCTTTTTCAGGTGAGCTGCCGAATCTCGGACAAGTTGTGATTATTGACCACGGTGGTCATTATTTCTCTCTCTGCGGTAAGTTAGGTGCTCGCTCCAAGAAAGAGGGAGATGCGGTCGGTCCAGGTGATATTATCGGAAAAACTGGAACGATGGGTCAATCTCTCTATTTCGAAATCCGTTCTCGTAATGTTCCTCTGAATCCGTTGCAGTGGGTAAACCCATCGTCTAAAGTGGAAGTATGAGCATCCTCAAATCCGGTCTCCTCCTTGTCCTCGGAGTGTATTCTCTTAACACCTACGCACTTGAAAACGATCGATATAAGAACTTAGAGCTCTTCCAAAAAGTACTTCATTTTATTGAACAAAATTATGTCGAAGAAGTGAAGAACGACACTCTCATTAGAGGTGCGATCAAAGGAATGATGGAGACACTCGATCCTCACTCCAACTTTTTACCGCCAGATATTTTTAAAGACATCAAAATCGACACTAGCGGAAAATTCGGCGGAGTAGGATTCGAGATCACCGTTCAAGACAACATCCTCACGGTAGTAGCACCGATCGATGACACTCCAGCATGGAGAGCAGGACTGAAACCTGGAGATCGTATCGTGAAAGTAGAAGGCGAAAGCACGAAAGGATTGAGTTTGGTTGAAGCAGTTGCAAAAATGCGTGGCAAAAAAGGAAGCTCAGTCAAACTCACCATCTACAGACAAGGATTCGAGAAGTTCAAAGACATCACACTCACTCGTGAGTTGATTAAGATTCGATCTGTAAAATCTGAAACATTAGAAAACGGATACGGTTACGTGAGACTCACTCAATTCAACGAGTCTGCTGCTGCAGACGTCAAAGCTGCAATCGATGCAATGTCTCAGAAAGCTCCGCTTAAAGGGTTAGTGTTTGATCTAAGAACTAATCCAGGCGGACTCCTCGATCAAGCAGTAGATGTTTCGTCACTCTTCATTCCAGAAGGAGTGATTGTTTCTACGATCGGTAGAAATAAGAGCCAGAAAGAAGTGAAGCACGCGAAACCAGGAATGGCTTACAAGGAATTCCCACTCGCTGTACTCGTGAACTCGAGCACCGCTTCAGCAGCTGAAATTGTTGCGGGCGCATTACAAGATCATAAGCGCGCAGTGATCATGGGTCAGCCGACTTTCGGTAAGGGCTCTGTGCAATCAGTGATTGAACTCGGCAATGAGATGGGCTTGAAGCTCACGATTGCGAGATACTACACACCGAACGGACGCAGTATTCAGGAGAAGGGAATGATCCCAGATATTCTCCTCGATGAGTATGATCCTAAGCTACTTGCTAAAGCAAAAATCAAACGTGTAGCTCAGCGTGAAAAAGATTTAAAAGGTCATATCGTCAACGAAGAAAAGGGAGAATCAGAAGCCTCTGAAGAGTTTACGACTGAAGAGCTTGAGTACATCAATAAGAAAAAAGAAGACGGCGAAGGTAAAGCATCTGGAAAAGACAAAGATGAAATGACGCCGATAAAATACAATCCGAAGGAAGACTACCAAGTTCAATCGGCTCTTAGCTTCTTAAAATCCTATGAAGTGTTTAAAGGACTTAAAGGGACTGGGACAAAATGAACGATTTACCGCTTTTCGCTGAGGCCAAAGCTCAATCAGGAGTAACAGTCTCTGAACTCACAACTAAAATCAAAAGCACACTTGAGCCCGAGTTTAATAATGTCTGGGTCCGAGGCGAAATCAGTAATTTTAAGCCAGCGCCTTCAGGGCATCTGTACTTCAGCTTAAAAGATGATTCGTCCATGATTTCAGCTGCTTTTTTTGGCTGGGGTAAACGATCACTCTCATCTCAGGTGAAGCTTAAAGATGGATTAGAAGTCCTATGCCGCGGGAAAATTTCTGTATATCCTCCACGCGGAAGCTATCAGATTGTAGTTGATCATCTGGAACCGCTTGGAGCTGGCGCTCTTCAGATGGCGTTTGAACAACTTAAAGAAAAATTAAAAAGAGAAGGCTTGTTTGATATTGAAAAGAAACGTCAGCTTCCTTCTTATGTTTCAAGAGTTGCTGTAGTAACTTCTCCTACTGGTGCAGTCGTGAGAGACATCATCAATGTCATGAGTAGACGCGCTCCTCATGTCAGAATAACGGTCGTCCCCACAGTTGTACAAGGTGCAGACGCTCACTTCAAAATCATTCAGGCGATCAAAACTGCGAATGAGCAAAACTTTGGTGATGTCATCATTCTCGCTCGTGGTGGAGGAAGTATTGAAGACCTCTGGTGTTTCAATAATGAAGAACTCGCACGCACGATTCGCAATTCGAAGCTGCCAGTGATCTCAGCTGTAGGACATGAAACAGACTTCACCATCGCAGACTTTGTTGCTGATTTAAGAGCACCCACTCCATCAGCAGCAGCAGAGATTGTCACTGCGAAGTGGGCAGACATGGCGAATATTGTGATGGAGCTCAAGACTCGCCTATGGAATGGGTTCAAACGAGGACTTGCGCAAAAGCTACAAAACTTTCAATCTATTGCCCGGCAGCTTCGAGATCCGCGAGACAGGCTAAGAGATCAAGCGCAGAAATGCGATGATTGGAGTTCAAGACTGAATCAAGCAATGAAGGTTTCAATTGAGCGCAAAAAAATGATTATGGCTCAAATTTTCGGGAAACTCGATGCGCTCTCTCCTCTGAAAGTTCTCGAGCGTGGATATACGATTATTAAAGATGACAAAGATTCTACTCGAGTCATTAAACGTGCTGTAGAGATCAGCGCAGGACAAAAACTAAAGGTGGTGTTTCATGATGGATCAAAAACACTGGTTGCTGCTGAGTAAACTAATCACTGTTGCTGGCATAGTCATCAGTATGGGTGCGGCACACTCGCCAGCATCAAAAGTCATTCTTCAAGGTAAATTGCTCAGATCTGAAATGATCGATGGCACACTCAACCGTGCTGAGATCACTGGACCGAAGGGCCTCAAGCTCAAAGCTCGATTCGGTGATACGGAGTTTGCAGTAGTAGAGACCGGTGTGAGCGGTGAAGAAGCAACCTATGAGTCCGTTTTCGCAGTCGCATTTGATACGCCTCCAGGAGAAAAGAATTTTGAAATACTATGGAAAGAAAACGATGCTGAGAGAACTTTCAGTATTCCGTTTGTCTTAAAATCGGGAAAGTATCCCTTTGAGAAACTTTCTGTTGATCCATCAAAGGTGACTCCTCCTAAGTCTGCACTCCCACGAATTGCAAGAGAACAAGAAGAGATCAATAAAGTTTACAAAAGTTCTGAGGCCAATCGAATTTGGAAAGACCCACTTGTTTTGCCAATGCGTAGCGAAATCACTAGCAGTTATGGCACTAGACGGGTTTATAATGGTGCTATGAAGAGTTATCACGCGGGCACTGACTTCAGAGCTCCTGTAGGCACTCCCATCTTCGCTCCGACGCAAGGAAAAGTCGCTCTTGCAAAAGATCTCTATTTTTCTGGTGGGACAATACTCCTCGATCATGGCAATGGTTTCTTCACTCAGTATTTTCACATGAGCAAGTTTTCTGTAAAAGTAGGCGATATTGTGAAACCTGGAGATATGCTAGGACTCTCGGGTGCATCAGGACGCGTGAGTGGTCCACACCTTCATTGGGGAGTTCTCATACATCGAATTAAAGTCAATGCGCTCGATGCGATGGAAGTTCTGAGATGAAGTTAATCTGGGTTTTCTTGAGTTTGACTCTCTCGACTATCGCTTCAAGAGACACTCAAGCAGCCCTCCCAGCTCGAATCACCAAAGGTGAATTGAAAATCTTTGTAGCCCCTAACCAAACAGCAAAAGTACTCGTTGTACTCCCTGAAGGAACAGCATTCGAAGCTTCAAACTATCCCATCGAAGGATTCTACAAGGTGAGGTTGGATGACGGCAGTGTGGGCTGGGCACCGATGGACAAAGTCACTCTCTATGATCCTGAAACACAAAACGTGATTTCAAAACCAAGCTGGGGAGTGAAAGTGAAGCCCTCTTGGTACATTCGTCCGACAGGCGGAGTGAATCTGCTCATCTACCCAGGGCTCAAGACTAACTTTCCTAATGATTTTACATCTATGGGAATGAGTATATTCGGAGGGCTAGAGATTCAGTACTTATTGTCATCAGGCTCTGGGTTTTTCTTGAGGGGGGAATACCTCATGTGGAGCGGAACAGGAGCAGTGAGTACAGATACCTATAGTTTCTCGTCAATCCCCATTAATCTTGGATTAGTCCTTCAGCTTGTTGATGCAGGTCATTTTACACTGAAATTAAGTGCAGGTGGAGGTCTAGGATTGATGAATCGCTTTCAAGTTTCAGAAATAGCCACTGAGACTGTTTCCTATATGAACCCAATGATGATTTTCGCAGGAATAGGGAAGTTAGAGTTCAATTTTGAAATCAGTGATTCATTTGGATTTTTTCTAGAAGCAGGCGGCCGAGCATTTTTTTCTGGTAATAATACGTTTAATTCTGACAACGGAACTGCTCCTAGCTTCGAGCAAAATTTCTTAATGTACGGTCCTTTTGGTGGTGCTGGATTTTTGATTGGTTTCTAGTTTTCAAATCCACTGTCAAAAAACCAACATCAAACTATTTTTACAGTGATTCGCAATATCCGTTATAATTTAAGACAACATGTTTAGTCGTGTTTTGCTCATCTTCACCTTCATGAGCGGGAGTGTGTTTGCCGGACACACAGACCAAGTGCATTACTCCATTCAACTGAACTACAATAAGGGCAGACTCTTTGCAGATCTGAAACAAGAAGGTTCAATTACTTGGACTTTCACTGAGCCCTCTCCAGAAAATCAGAATGATTCAAAAGTAAGTGGTGTTCTGATTGTTAAACTTCCGGAGAGTTACAAGACGGATGAGATGATCAGTGCGGGAGAAGGTTGGGTTCGAATTGATGAACAAACTTTCACAGCAGTAATCAATAACTTAGAATTCAAAACGGGAATGAGCTTCTGGCGGTTAGAGCCGAATGCAACAGATTGGAAAAAAGTATTTTATGATGTGAATATTCAGGTCTCAAGATCTGCTATGACTCCCTTTGGAGTACTGGGTATGGACTGTGATCAAGCAGGCTTGAGAGTTGGCGGACTTCCTGATTTAAAGCGCATTCCGTATGTTGCTTTTCATTGTTCACTCACTGCTACTGATGAGCTCATAGTAGATGCACTGATCTCTAAGGAGTGGACTCCAAGATTCGGCGACACTCTCCGAGGGTTAAAACCAAAAATAGATGGCAATACGATTCATTTTTCATTCCCTGCAGTCCCACGAAAATCAGAAAAAGACTGGGGAGAGTTTTGGTTGTCCAAGGGCGACTTCGAGGTCGCTTTAAAAATTGGCCAAGGTCCTCCACCTAAAAAGATTCTGCCTTATCCACCTTCTCGTTGGCAGTTTGGAATGATGTTTAATTACATGGTTTATTCCGAGAATCCAGATGTAGGTGCTGTGAATTGGACAGGCATCAGACTCGATGTTGATCACAAACGCAGAATGATCCACCGGTTCTTAGATTGGAACTTCCATGCATTCCTCAATCAAGCGTTCACTTTTAGAGTGAGTCAGACGACTACAGACTTTCCCATGGGATTACTCTATGGAGCTTATGCGGGTGTAGGTCCTGCTTTCAAAAACAAATGGCAAAAAGCGTTTTGGACAGTTCATTTCGGTGGTTTCTACTACGGGATGCTCACAGTTAGTTCCAGCTACGGTTTTGATTATCTCGCGGGTCCTTATGTGGATCTTGTCATCAGGATTCCTCATGGAGATGTGAATATTCGTCGCGGTGGAGTCGTCACTGCTCGATACGCAATTCTGACGGAGGCACTCAGCCAATTTTCTCTCGAGAATCGTCACCTCAATATCAACGCAGAGTATTGGTTTAATGCGAATTGGGCTGTGAGAGCTCAGTGGGACAGCTTTTATTATCAATCGCTCAGTAATGTGAACTTACTCCAATGGAATAATTATGGGTTAGGGGTGGTCTATGCTCCTTAGAATACTAATGATTGCAGTGATGATGATAGGCTGTGGAAAATTAAAAGTTCCTAAAGCGGCTAACTCAATTGCACTGACTTCATCTGTTTCACAATGGGTAGCAGGTCAGTGTGTGGATATCACGCTCTCGCTCAGTCAGAGTGGATCAGCGTTTGTTGTTCCTGGTACGACGACAGCACAGATCGGGCTGTCAGGGAACTTAAGTGGGATTAGGTTTTATGAAACGGGTGCGGATTGTGCAGCTGCTACTGGAGCAGTAACCATCACAACTGTAGCTTCTGCGACTTCTTCTAAGACTTTCTATGCGAACTCTACGGCATCTGGTGCACTGACATTGACCACACGTCTTGCCGGATACCTTGGAACTCCGATCACAGTGAGTCTTGAGGGTACTCAAGAGTTTACTGTTTATGCTGCGACACCCGTGAACTTTATGTTTGCACTTCAGTCTGCTTCTAGCACGGATCTGAATGGTGCTGATTCAGTTTCTGCTGCTACAGCTGGTTGCACTCCGTACTTTATTTATTTCAAAGATACCTATGGAAATGTGGTTTCGAGCACTGACTTTACTACGCTCTATACTGCGACGTTTGCTGGTCTCAATCTCGTAGTCAATCGAGATGCAGGTGATGCAACTATTGCTATGGCAGATTATGGAAGTTCAAACTGCTCAGGAACGAATGTTGTTCCCAGTGGGGGAGCGAAAACCCAGAACAATGCTTTCACTACTTATCCTGCTCCATTCTCGATTGATCCGACAGGCTCAGTGGGTGGCACGACTATTATTTTTTCACATGCATTGACTGGGATTACTCCAAATCCAACATTCACACTCAATGTGAGTCCTTAGGATTTAGAGATTGATTCTACGCTTCGCTACATCAAGAGCAGCTTCCTTCATCACTTCAGGAAGAGTCGGGTGAGCGTGGCAAGTACGTGCGATGTCTTCAGCTGATCCACCGAATTCCATCACTGCGACTGCTTCAGCAATCATCTCAGATGCGCGTGGACCGATGATGTGAACACCAAGCACTCTGTCAGTATTGCTGTCAGCGATGATCTTCACGAACCCTTCGGTTTCTTCCATAGCCTTGGCTCTACCGTTTGCCATGAATGGCATGGAGCCTACTTTGTACTGAATGCTTTTTTCTTTGCATTGTTCTTCAGTGAGTCCGACAAATGCAATCTCAGGCCAAGTATAACAAACACCCGGGATGAGATCGTAGTTCACGTGACCTGCTTGGCCTACCATGATTTCTGCTGCAGCTGAGGCTTCTTCTTCGGCTTTGTGAGCGAGCATCGGGCCTGCGACAATGTCTCCGACAGCGTAAACGCCAGGAAGATTGGTTTCAAAGTGTTCATTGATGATCAAGCGACCTTGCTTGTCCATCGCGATTCCGTTTTCCTCTAAGCCGCAATTCTTAGTGAAAGGTTTACGGCCTGTGGATACGAGTACGACGTCTGCAGGAAGTTTAGATTTGTTCCCTGTAACGATCTCTTCAATCTCGACTTCAACACCACTGCCTGAAGGTTTTGAGCCTAGGCATTTGTGTGCGAGTTTAAACTCGATACCTTGCTTCATGAGGATCTTGTAGAGTTCCTTACCGGTTTGGATGTCCATGTTAGGGACGATTCGATCTTGGAATTCTATAACAGTAACTTTGGATCCTAATCTCGCCCAGACAGAAGCCATCTCAAGACCGATGTAACCACCACCGATGACAACGAAGTTCTTAGGGACAGTAGGCAAGCTCAGCGCTTCTGTAGAAGATACGATTTTCTTACCATCGAATTTCATGAAGGGGAGCTCAACGATATCAGAGCCCATTGCTAACATGACTTTCGGAGCTTCCAAGAGTCGCTTCGTACCATCAAGGAGAGCCACTTCGACCTTCTTCACATCACCCTTACCTTGGATGAGTTTTCCGAATCCTAAGACGGGTTCAATTTTATTTTTCTTAATGAGAAAGTTGATGCCGTTGGTGAGTTGTCTCACGACATCGTCTTTGCGCTTCATCATCTGAGTGAGATCAAGCTTCACGTTTTCAACGATGACTCCGTGTTTCGAGAGCTTCGTTCTGGCGTGATAATAATGTTCAGAGGAATCAAGAAGTGCCTTAGAGGGAATGCATCCGACGTTCACGCAAGTGCCGCCGAAGGTTTTTTCCGAACGACCCTCTACGCAAGCGACTTTCATTCCGAGCTGAGCTGCACGTATTGCTCCTGTGTATCCAGCAGGACCGCCGCCGATGATGATTAAGTCAAATTTAGAGTCCATTGAGCACATCCAATCCCATTTTTTCAGGATTTTCGATCATGTCCTTCACAGTCACTAGGAAAGTCACTGCTCCTTTGCCGTCGATCAAGCGGTGATCATAAGAGAGGGCAAGATACATCATAGGACGGATCTCTACTTTGCCGTTCACTGCCATCGGACGATCTTGAATCTTATGCATGCCCAAGATTCCTGCTAGAGGTGGATTCAATATCGGAGTGCTCATGAGAGATCCGTACACACCACCGTTAGAAATCGTGAATGTTCCACCTGACATGTCAGCAACGGATAATTTTCCGTCGCGAGCTTTAACTGCAAGGGCTGCTAATTCTTTTTCGATATCGACGATAGACATTTTGCCAGCTGCACGGAGCACAGGAACAACGAGTCCTCGCTCTGTCCCAACAGCGACACCTACATCTTGGTAATCGTGATAGAGGATCTCATCACCATCAATCGTAGCATTCACTTCTGGAACAACTTTGAGAGCTTCGATGCATGCACGAGTGAAGAACGACATGAATCCTAAGGAGACACCATACTTGGCTTTGAATTTGTCTTTATATTTGGTTCTTAATTCCATGACCTTGCCCATGTCACATTCATTGAATGTGGTGAGGATTGCAGCAGTATGCTGAGCCATGACGAGGCGCTCAGCGATGCGCTGACGGAGTAAACTCATTTTGACTCTACGATCGCCGGGTTGATCGTTCGATTTTGGAACACCGATTGAACGTTGTGCGCTGGATCCGCCCGCTAAGAATGCGAGCACATCACCTTTGGTGAGACGCCCACCGCGGCCAGATGCAGGGATGGAATTAGGATTCAAATTATTTTCTACAACGGCTTTGCGTACTGAAGGTGCAAGTGAGCCCGAGGTAGACTGCGAAGCAGTCTGGCGAGGAGCTCCAGAGGACTGTGCTATCACAGTTTTAGTAGCGGAAGGCGTTACAACAACCTTCGCATCACTCGCTTTAATCGTGTCATCAATCTGAGCTAACACAGTACCGATGGTCACGCGCTCTCCAGCTGGTTTCAAAATCGTGAGTCCACCGGAAGCTTCTGCGACGATTTCGACTGTGGCCTTATCCGATTCAATCTCCATGAGGAGATCTCCGTTTTTCACGTATTCGCCGTTTTGTTTAGCCCATTTGAGAATGCTAACTTCAGTGATGGATTCTCCAACGCTTGGTGCTTTTACATCATGTTTCATGATTGTATTCCTCTTTCCAGAATTTCTTTTTGTTCTAACTTATGAATTTTTTCTGATCCCACAGCAGGTGAAGATCTTGCATTACGGCCAATGTACTCAATCTTGTTCACACCCATACGAGCGCCAGAATCATCGAGTCCACCCATCCAGGTATTAAACACGAATGACCATGCTCCCATGTTGCGTGGTTCTTCTTGGATCCAATACACTTTTGCTCCAGGATGCTTCTTTAAGATCGGAGCGAGTTTGACTTCAGGCCATGGATAAACTTGCTCAATACGAACAATTGCAAGATCCTTGCGACCCTTAGCTTCTCGCTCAGCTGCGAGTTCATAATAAATTTTTCCTGAGCAGAGGAGCACGGTTTTTGCTCCCGATTGGACGAGTGGATCAGCAATCACTTCTTGGAAGTCTTGATTCGTGAACTCTTCAATCTTGGAATGTGCCTGACGAAGGAGAGACTTAGGCGACATAATGATGAGAGGTTTCCTCATCTTCCATTTTACTTGGCGTCTAAGTGCATGGAAAATTTGCGCGGAAGTCGTGAGATTGCAAACCGACATGTTGCCTTGGGCTGCGAGCTGTAAGAATCTCTCGTAGCGGGCACTTGAGTGCTCTGGGCCTTGGCCTTCGTATCCGTGTGGGAGTAGGAGAGTGAGTCCACTCATTCGTGACCACTTACTCTCTGAAGCGGCTAAGAACTGATCGATGATGACTTGTGCGCCGTTAGCGAAGTCTCCGAACTGACCTTCCCAAATTGTGAGTGCAGTAGGATCCGTGAGTGAGTATCCGTATTCAAACCCCATGGCACCCGTCTCAGTGAGGTTGGAATTATAAATTCTTAACTTACCTTGTTTAGGATTCAGATGATCAAGAGGTCTATAAACTTCGCCCGTCTCAGAATCATGTAGAACTGCATGGCGGTGTGTGAACGTACCGCGCTCGACATCTTGGCCTGAGAATCTGACAGAAGTGCCTTCATTAAGGAGTGTTGCGTATGCGAGTGTCTCTCCATTAGCCCAGTCGATTTCTTTGCCGTCTTGAATCGCTTTCAATCTAGGTTCAAACACGCGAGCAAGCTTAGAGTGGAGTTTGAATCCTGCAGGGAATTTATTTATTTTTTCTGCAACTGCAGTGAGTTCCGTGCGGGACACGCGAGTGGTAACGGGGACGAAGAAGTCATCAATCGTTCCGCGCTTGAGTCCAGTCCACTTTCCTTCAAGAGTATAAATCTTAGGCAGGATTTTCTCTGTGCGCATCTTGGTCTGCGCTTCAGTGAGTTTTTCTAGTTCTGCATCAAACCACGATTGTGATGTCGCTTGATCCACGATTCCAGTATCAGCGAGCTTCGTTGCATAAACAGCTCGTGGGCTCGGATGTGATGAAATCGTCTTGTACATCAGCGGTTGAGTGAATGCAGGTTCATCGCCTTCGTTGTGACCGTATCTTCGGTATCCAATGAGATCGATGAAGAAGTCTTTTTTGAATTTCTGTCTGTACTCGATAGCAAGTTGTGAAATAAACCAAACTGCTTCTGGATCATCACCATTCACGTGAACGATGGGGACTTCCAGCATGCGAGCGAGGTCAGATGCGAACGTTGTGGATCTTGCGTCTTCAATATCAGTGGTGAATCCGATTTGGTTGTTAGTAATGATATGGATCGTGCCACCGACTTGGTTGGCCTTAATCATCGAGAGAGTCAGAGTTTCGTAGACTACTCCTTGGCCTGCAAACGCAGCATCACCGTGCATGATGATGGGGGCGAAGTTTCCGTTATCGCGATCTTGTTTGGCTCGAGCCATTCCTTGCACGACAGGATTGACGAATTCAAGATGTGAAGGATTGAATGCGAGATCGATTTCTACTTTTTTGCCTGAACGAGTGGTGAAGTGAGAAGAGTAACCTTTGTGATACTTCACATCTCCATCGCCTGTTTCAGGGTTTCTCTCGTAATTGTCTTCGAATTCTGAAAGTAGGTATTCTGGCTTCTTACCGAAAGTATTGATGAGGACATTCAAGCGCCCTCGGTGAGCCATCCCCATGATGAATCCATCGACACCGAGTTCGACACCTTTTTCCATGATCGCGTCTAGAGCAGGAATGAGAGCTTCTACACCTTCAATGGAGAAACGTTTTTTAGCAACGTAGCGAGTGTGTAGGAATTTTTCCCAACCTTCAGATGCGCTCAGTCGTTTCAAAATATATTTTTTGGTTTCTGCATCGAGTGAAGGAGTACCTGCAATCGATTCAATTCTGCTTTGAATGAAGTTGCGTTCTTCTGAAGAGCCGATGACTGCAATTTCTGCGCTGATGGTGCCGCAATAGATCTTTTTGAGTTTAGCGATGATGTCAGCGAGTGATGCTCCGCCTAAACCAATTTGTGCTCCCACACGAAAAGTCTCAGAGAGTTGTGAAGGTGTTAATCCGTAGCGCGCGAGTTCTAATGCTGGATGAGAAATGAGCGGGGCCTTCAATGGATTGAGATCTGCGCAGAGTCTGCCTTTTTCTCTGTAAGCTTGGATGAGTTGGTAGACTTTGATTTCGTTTTCCCAATTCACATCAGTAGCTGATTCATCTGAATCTACTGAAAGGGCAGTGATCGTTCCTAAATTGAGACCGTCGAAAAAACTTTTCCAAGTAGGGTCGATGGATTCAGGTGTGTCCAGATAACGGTCATAGAGTTCTTCTATGTAATCGACATTGATGCTCTTTAAGTAGGTCAGGTTATGGACAGACATGATGGTGAGTGAACTTTATCTTTTGGAGGAGGAAACTTCAATGATTTCGATAAGAAAAAAGCCCAAAATCGGGTTCGGTGAGATTTTCATCTTCCGTCCAACTTTGGGCTTTGAACTTAAAAATTTTTAAAAAACGAAATTAGCCGAAATCGCGATCCATAACGGTCTTACGGCCGTCTTTTTTCGCGTTTTCAACTGCCATATCGCACATCATGCGGATTTTCGCAGAAAGAACTTCTGCAACTGCTGCAGAGGTGTTCATTCCGGATTTCTCGCGTATGTAATTTTTTAATTTGGATACTACAATTAGTGTTTCGCTTGCATTTTCAGTCATGGTTTTATCGTCCCTTTCGTTTATTCTTACTTCACATCTAAAAGTTCTACATCGAAAATCAAAGTAGAATTTGGTGGAATAACATCTCCTGCACCGCGTTCGCCGTAGGCCATTTGCGGTGGGATGGTCAGTTTTCGTTTACCGCCCACTTTCATTCCAGCAAAACCTTCGTCCCATCCTCTGATCACTTGTCCGACGCCTAGTGTAAAGCTAAACGGTCCACGATTTTGATCTAGCGATGAGTCAAATTTTTTCCCATTGGTTAGGGTTCCTGTGTAGTGAACGACAATTTGCTTCTTTGCGACAGCTTCTTTGCCTGATCCTATTTTGATTTCTTCGATTTTGAGTTGAGTTGCGTTTGTCATGGATGCTTTTACTCCTGGCGCGGTTTGCGATGTCGCTTCGCCTTCAGGTTTTTTCTCACAGGCAGAAAAAATCAAAGCGATGGCTAAAATATAAAGTGTTCTCATGGCACCTAGCCTACCCAAACTGCGTATAGTTGCAATGAGAATGTGAAAAAATAACCGTGCTGGGTGGTTCAAAATGAAACCAAGCATGGGCTAGTCACGTCATGAACCTGCTTCATTTCCAGTTTTATGCGTCATGAACGGTTTTGAGAGTTGGTATGTTGTTTGCTTTTTGACTAGTACAAGAAGTACAAGGCGGTAAAAAAAAATGGCTGTGCGGGACAGGCATTGAAGTAGGCTAGGCACCGAAAATTTTTTGTGAGAGAGGAGATGCGTTTGATGAAAAGGGTACATTGCGCGCATCTCTAGCCCCGAAATTTTCGGTGCCGGTTTATTTAGAAAGTAATCTTCCTCACCCAGTGACAGGTGTAGCCATCAGGATTTTTGATTAAATAGTCTTGGTGATAGTCTTCGGCTGGAAAGAAATTCTTGAGCTCTTCAATGGCGGTAACCACAGGTGACTTCCATTGTTTGGATTCATTCACGAGTTTGATCACTCGTTCTGAGACTTCGCGCTGATCCTGAGACGAAACAAAAATCACACTTCTATATTGTGAACCGATGTCGTTGCCTTGCTGATTGAGTGTAGTGGGGTTGTGGAGCTTGAAAAAGAACTTCAATAACTCTTCTAATTTTAGTTTCTTAGGATCGTATTCGACTAGCACAGTCTCGACGTGGCCTGTGTTGCCCTTCTTCACTCGTTCGTATTTTGCGTCTGCTTCATTGCCTCCGGTGTAGCCCACGAGTGTCTTCACGACGCCGTCTTGCTTACGGATCAAGTCTTCGACTCCCCAGAAACAGCCGCCGCCTAGAACTATAGTTTGAGTCTCTGACATTTTGGTTTTTCCCTTATGAGATGTTTTCTTAGACTTCGCCCAAGAGTTTTGTGCTTCAGTCGCAAAAAAAGATAACAAAACCATTGAAATAACGCGCAGCGTATTTGTTTTCATCCAAGACCCCTTTGTTCACTCATGATAACCTACAAATCCTATGTCTGCGAAACGTACAATTAGAACACACACTTGTGGAGAGTTAAGATCATCACATCTTGGCCAAGAAATTAATTTGACCGGTTGGGTAGCGAAGCGTCGAGATCACGGTGGCGTCATTTTTATCGATCTCAGAGATCGTTATGGCCTCACTCAGATTGTTTTTGATCCGAATATCAACAAGGATGCTCACGGTGGAGGCGAGAAACTCCGTGGTGAGTATGTGATCTGGGCTCGCGGAAAAGTGCGTGCTCGTCCAGACGGAATGAAGAATTCAAAAATGCCTACAGGGGATATCGAAGTGGCGATCACTGAGCTTGTGATCTTGAGCGAAGCGAAGACTCCACCGTTTCCGATTGAAGATGATACCGATGCAGCAGAGACGACCAGGCTCAAGTATCGTTATCTCGATCTCCGTCGCCCAATCTTGCAGAAAAACTTACTCACTCGACACCGCATGCTCTCGATCGTGCGCAATCACCTCGATGAACATGGATTCTGTGAAGTGGAAACACCGATTCTCTACAAATCAACTCCAGAAGGTGCACGTGACTTCATCGTTCCGTCGCGTTTGAACCCTGGGACATTCTACGCACTTCCACAATCTCCACAGACACTGAAGCAATTGCTCATGATCAGTGGGATGGATCGCTATTATCAAATCGCACGCTGCTTCAGAGATGAAGATCTTCGTGCAGATAGGCAGCCAGAATTCTCGCAAATCGATATTGAGACTTCGTTCTTAGATGAGGAAGCCTTCTTTCCAATCTTGGAGTCGATGATGCAGAAACTTTGGAAGCAGATTCTGGGTATAGAGATCAAGGCTCCGTTCCCTCGAATGCCTTACCGTGAGGCGATGGATCGTTTCGGTTCTGATAAACCTGATGTGCGTTTCGGTTTAGAGCTGCAAGATCTCTCAGAAATTTTTGCTAAGAGTGAATTCCAAGTATTTAAAACAGCTCTTGTAAAAGGTTCTCGTGGAATCTCAGGTTCAGTGCGCGGGATTGTAGCACCAGGATCTGCTGAGAAGTACTCTCGTAAAGATCTCGATGATCTCTCCGCTGTAGCCACTGCTTACGGCGCTAAGGGATTGCTCTGGATCAAGGTTCAGCCAACAGGCGAGCTTCAATCTCCTGCAGCTAAGTTTTTCACTGACACTGAGAAGGCAGAACTCGCAGCTAAATTCTCACTGAAGCCAGGCGATCTCGTCGTCATCGTCGCTGACACGAAGAACAAAGTTGTATTTGATGCTCTAGGTAGCGTGCGCCTCTCGATGGGTGCAAAACTAGGTTTGATGCCGAAGCTCGGTGAGGGTGCTCCCGCATTCCTCTGGGTCACTCGTTTCCCACTTCTTGAGTTTGATGATCGTGACGGTAGATACTACGCTTGTCACCATCCGTTCACTTCTCCGCGTCCTGAATTCTTCGAAGACTTCGTTGCGGGTAGAAATATGGATAAGCTTGAAGCTTCAGCTTACGATCTCGTTCTTAACGGTGTCGAAGTCGGTGGCGGATCTCTGAGAATTTTCCGTTCAGATGTTCAAGCAGCGATGTTCAAGCTCTTGGGACTCACGACTGAAGAAGCTCGCGAGAAGTTTGGATTCTTTATTGATGCGCTCTCCTACGGAACTCCTCCCCACGGTGGACTGGCTTTCGGAGTGGAGAGACTCGCTGCAATTCTTTGTGGCGTAGGTCCGATCCGTGATGTGATGGCGTTTCCTAAGACTCAGAAGGGAACTGATCTCATGTCGGAATCTCCTTCACGTGTGATGCCTGATCAGTTAGCGGAACTAGCAATCTCGGTGAATGCTCGTGTCCCAATCGCAGAGTAATCCTGGATCTTTTTCTCTCAAGAGTCGTACTCAGTCGCTCACGCGCTTCCGTGTTGAACAGTTCGATCTTCTTATTATTGGCGGAGGAATTACTGGAGCAGCTGTTGCAAGAGATGCAGCTTACAGAGGCCTTTCCGTTGCGCTCGTCGAACAGAATGATTTTGCGTTCGGAACTTCTTCCAGGTCATCGAAACTCATCCATGGCGGGCTTCGATATTTAGAAAACCTAGAATTCAATTTGGTGTTTGAAGCATTAAGTGAGCGAGCACTCTTGCTCAAAACTTCTCCTCATCTCGTCCGTCCTCTTCCATTTTATTTTCCAGTATTCGATGGAGCTAAACCTCCCATGTGGAAGCTCTCTCTTGGACTCTGGCTATACGATGCTCTTTCGCTTTTCCGCTCTCCAGGGTTTCATAAGAGATTGGGTAGACGGAAATTCATTGAAGCCATTCCGTTTCTCAATGCTAAGAAACTTCTCGGTGGATTCCTCTACTACGATGCATCGATGTGGGATGACCGCATGGTGATTGAGATTCTGCGTAGCGCTCAAAGGCGTGGAGTTGCAAGTGCGAATTATGTTCGTGCTGTCGAACCGATTTGGGAAGATAAACTCATTAAAGGTTTCAAAGTCAGAGATCAATTGGATCAAGCTACATCTGAGATCTCGATTCGTGCGAAGCAAGTGATCGTCTGCGCGGGTCCTTGGACTGATGAAGTCGGTGGACTGCTTGGACCTCAAGGAAAATGGAAGCCTGTGCTCAAACCTTCTCTTGGGATTCACCTCGTGTTTGATTGGACGAGGATTCCTGTTCCAGGAGCGATGGTCATGGCGAATCCTTCGGATGGAAGAATTTCGTTTGTGATGCCGAGACGAGATTTAGGAGCAGGAGTCACAATCGTAGGAACAACAGATTCTCCTGCACCCTCTGATATTGGAACGGATTCGGCTCCTGGGAGTGATGTTCATTACCTCATGAATCTCCTCAAACAATTTTTCCCGTCACTTCATCTTAGTATTTCGGATATCCTGAGCCACTATGTTGGAGTGCGCCCACTGGTGAATCCTCATCAAGGTGAGGGGGGCAATAGTTTGCAGAAGATCTCACGGGAACATCACATTGATGTAGGTCCTGGAGGAGTGGTCTGGGTCGCTGGTGGGAAATACACTACTCACAGAACAATGGCGGAAGAGATAATGAACTTCGCCGCTCCTCATACGAAATACAAGAAGTCGACGAAGAAGCCGTTTAATCTTTCAGTCAATGCGAAGTCCGTCGCACAAGCAAGACGAGTCGCTGCAGTTCAAGCCATTCAAGTACCTGAGCGACTGTGGGAAGAGTACGGAGCAGAGGCTCTCGATATTATGAGTTATAGAAAACGCGTAGACGAGATTCTAGGTTCATCAAGAATTCCAGATCCTGAAGGATTCCCCTGCATCTATGAGCAGTTCGTGTATCACTTTGAGTATGGGATGGTGGCAAGAGTGGAAGATTTTATTCGTAGACGTGTGCCACTTTTCTTATCTCGTGCAGATCATGGCGATCAGTGGATGGCAGGGTTTGAGAAGTTACTTAAGTCCCTAGCATGAGCTTCTGCTGTTCAGGATCAAGAGTGAACACATTCGGCGCTTGTGGATCAGGTTGTGGAAGATTTTCTAATTGCTCAGGCGAGTAATAGCGAACACCGAGGGGTTGCTCAGCACCGTCTTTATCTTTCTGTTGATCCAAGTTCTTATAATAGTTCTCGTCTGAACGGCTGTCTTGTTCGTCTGATTTGTTTTCAGACTGAGTCTTTGCTGGCTCTGGCTGAATTGTAGGGACTGAAGTCGATCCTCCACAGTGTTGAGTTTTCAAGTAGACGAGTGCATCGTGTTCAACAGATTTTTCTTCGCTAGCTTCTATCACTAATCTCCAGATCTCGTGGTCAAGAAGATCATTAATGAAATGCTTATCTTCTTTGAGTTCCTTCTTATCTTTACCTTTAGATTTGTGTTTTGCACTCTTGATCGACTTTTTGTGCTCCTTAAGGGCAGATTTTAATTCTTCGAAAAATGTATTCCACTCTGAACCGCTCAATTGGCAGAGGCTTGTTTCAATTTTGGTGAGATCGATGTTTGGTGATTGCGGTCCATAAACGTCTTTGAGAATGGATACGACTACTGGACCGGTTTTCTCTGGATCGTTAGAGTCTTTTAAGATTTTCACACGGTCGGACTTATTGATGTAAGGAGAGTGAGCGTATCTTTCTACAAGTACAGAAGTACGATTGAGGAAATCCTTTAAAACTTTGTAAACAAGTTTGATTTCTTTTTTGAATTCCTGTTCATCGCGATCTAGAGGAGTGTCGTTAGATGAATATGTGTAAGACTTTCGTTTTTGAATTACTCGAGTATAGGTCTCTTTTGAGTAAGTGAATCCAGAATTCTTCGTAGGCTGTGGGTAAGTTAAATCAGGGGCTGTTCCACCAAGAGTGCTTGGTGAAGTGATCGGAGTTAAAGGTGAACCACTGGTGCTCAGAGCGCCATAGTAAGGAGCGACAGGAGATGAGTTCGTACACGCAGACAATGTCATTGCTGCAATGAGAATCCCTGTATTGATGTCTACTCTATTCGTTCGCACGCGTATCCCTCTCATGAGATAGATAGAGCAATGGATGTGCCAATAAAGGGGGGATGTACGCGAAATTAAGAGGTTTTTGGGCTTGATGAGTGTCTAGAAGTTAGACAGGTGTTTAGGGAGTGATGGTTTTTGGTGATCGGGGAGATACATTCGTTTCAAGCATTTCAGCAACTTAGCTGATGGCATGAGTGGTGCAATAACCCATCTAAATGAAAAACTTTATCATTGCTTGGGTTGCTACCTTCTCGATTCTAATCGAAGGCGTACATGCTCAAGGACTATTTTTTGAAACAGAGACTGCAGTTGCTAAAGAACAAAACTCGCTTTGGGAGTCATCTCGAGATCAAGAAGGCATTCGATACATTCAGAATTCAGCTTCTTCTGCATTGCTCACTAAGCATGAAAGAATGAGAGACCTGATTTCGCAAGATTCAAGAATTGTGGGTTGTATGCATACTTTGCTGGCAACAACTGGAAATAAACATAAATTGTATCTTTAATGTCAAAACGCAAAAAATGCGCCTTATGCATTCCAAAGCGCGCTGACTAACACAAAAGAGTTAAACTTCGTCATTCTTCTTTCAAAACACGGTTCCAATTACGACAATTTGGATGTGCATTCACTGGATACAGAAGGAGATGTTTCAAAATTTCTTTTCTACAGGGAAGTGGAGTGCCACCGTCAAGCTCAAACGAATCTCAAGTTATTGAATCGTCTGGGAGTCCGGCTGAAAACCCTTGAAGGCATATTTTTA
Source organism: Lysobacteraceae bacterium (assembly GCA_023657465.1). Lineage (GTDB taxonomy): Bacteria > Bdellovibrionota > UBA1018 > UBA1018 > JAGTJX01 > JAGTJX01. The sequence goes on along the minus strand of JAGTJX010000003.1, from coordinate 941,408 downwards.
GATAAAAGTGATTTGTCGATGTTTGACTATAAAGAAAATGAAAACGCAGCAACTTTAACCGTTGAAGTAGTAAATGAAATACACACTTCACTTCATTCTAAGTACGCTAAAGAATTAGGTGTATCACGGGACAATATTGAAAAACTTTTTCATTTTAACAAAGCTTTTGACTTATTCGAAGACGAATACCGCTCAGAAGCTAAAACTAAAGATTCAGTGCAATTTTTGAAAGACCTTGATGTTGATCCAAGTGTATTGTTAGATACAAATCTCTATACAGTTCATGAGCTTTTTCAATCCCAAGCGAACAGATCGAGTGAAATAATTGCATACTTTAAAAACGACTCACTCAATTAGTCCCTTTGTTTGGAAATCCTGAACGCATGGAAGTGGGTTTCTCCGAAAAAGAAATTTATCGGAACTCGTCTGAAACTTAAGTTCAAAAACAGGAGATCAAAATGAAAATCGCAGCACTCACCGCAACTATGATCGTGCACATGATTCGTCTCAGTCCTGGAGATGATGTGAAACTCAAGCTTGAGGAGTTCGTACAAGAGCGAAAAATGGAGGCCGCACTCATTGTGTCTTCAGTGGGTTCGCTCACAGATGCAGAACTCAGATATGCTGCTCAGGGAAAAACGACAAAGCTCAAAGGCCCATTTGAAGTAGTGTCGCTCTCAGGAACGCTTTCGGCTTCTGGTGGATCACATGTTCACATAAGTATTTCGGATGGAGCAGGCAAGACCTTGGGCGGACATCTCATGCCCGGTAACAAAGTTTATACGACCATAGAAATTGGAATCGGCGAACTGAAAGACAAAGCATTCAAACGCGAACACGATCCAAAATCTGGCTATGAGGAGCTTAAAATTTAGTGCTATACTAACGGTATGGCATTAGATCCTAGTCTCATCGAATTAGAAAAAGCGCTTCATTCATTAGAGATCGCGCTATCCAGCGAAAAGACAGAGCTCAATCGAGATGCAACTATTCAGAGGTTTGAATTCTCAGTAGAGTTAGCATGGAAAACTGCACGTAAAAAACTTGGCTTTCAGAATACAGCGCCTAAGTTGGTTGTGAGAGACTTGGCTCAAGCGGGGGTCATTCAGAGTGCTGAAAAATGGTTTGAGTTTATCGAGGCTAGATACATGAGTTCACATACGTACAAAGAAGATGTAGCTGAGATCGTTTATCTTGCAGCAAAAGATTTTCTGCCTCATGCCCTTAAGTTATTAGCAGAGCTGAAGAAAATATGACCTTTGGCTTGAGTGATGAAGAGTGGTTGCTTTTTAAAAAAAAGTGATTGATCCACTTAAGAAAAATATGTCAAAGGTTTGGATTTTTGGATCTCGTGCCCGAGGTGACGAAAAAAAATTCTCAGATTTGGACGTTCTTTACGAGTCGAAGACTCTATTGCCACTCTCTGTTTTGAGTAAAATTAAAGAAGACATTGAAGAGAGCAAGATTACAATTAAAGTGGATATTGTTTTACTTAAGGATCTGCCAAAAACATTTTTGCCAACTACGCTAAAAGATCGAATAGCTGTTTAGAGGTTCAGCTAGCGCCATCAGTTCCGATAGCTTCAACAGGGCAAGCTTCTAGAGCTGCTTGTGACTGGGCTTCTTCTTCAGGTGTCTCAGGTTGCTTATAGACGTAGGAGTAGCCGTGATCATCGTTTCGGATGTAGTTATTTGGCGCTTCGGTGCGGCACGCATCGCAATCAATACAAGTGTCATCGACATAAAATTTGCCGGGGACGTTATCTCCCCATTTTTTTGATTTATCAGGCATGACAAATTTCTAATGACGTTTTGCGTATATGTCAAGGTTGCCTTAGACTAGTCAGAGGAACCTCATGGAAAGAGCGCCAACTTCACAGTACGACAAAGTCAAAGTCATCATAAGCGATTGCCACCTCTCGGCCGGCAGGTTTTTTGAGGGGCGCGTCAATCCGCATGAAGATTTCCACTTCGATCGCGAGATGGTGGAGATGTTCGAATATTTCTCACATGGCTCCAAGTACGGTGAGAACGAGAAAGGACCCGTCGATGTTGAGCTCATTATCAATGGTGACTACCTCGACTTCTTAAACGTACCCTTCGAAGGAGAATTCGAAGAGGGGATCACTGAAGAAATCGCACTCTTCAAATGCGAAGCAATCTTAAAAGCTCATCCTCAAGTCATGAACGCAATTCGAGCGTTTGCCTCACTTCCAAATAAATCCGTGACTTACCTGATCGGGAATCATGACGGCGAGCTCTTCTTCGAAGCAGTTCGTAAGAGGATCACCAAGGAGTGGGATCCCAATGGCCAATATCCCAGTCAGAAAATTAAAATCATCTCTGAACGAGATCACATCAAATATCCAGAAGGTGTGGAGATTCATCACGGAAATCAGTTTGAGTCAGGCAACGAATTTGATTTCTCTCAGCCGTTTTTGAAAACCACTACAGGCAAGTCGATTCTTAATATTCCCTGGGGCAGTGTTTACGTGCTTAAGATTGTGAATCGACTCAAATGGGAGCGTGAATACCTCGATAAGATCAGACCCGTTAAAATTTTCCTTCTCATTGGGTTTTTCACTGATCCTATTTTCACATTCAAGTTTTTGTTCCTCTCGCTCTTCTACTTCTTCAAAGTACGATTGAATCCGCACGGAAGACGTACGACTTGGAAACAAACCATCAATGCTCTGAAACAAGAAGGCAAGGTTTTCCAAGATCTTGAAAGTGAAGCGAGAAACCTTTTAGATGAGAACGAGAAAACTCACACGATTGTGTTCGGACATACTCACAGACCAATGCACAAGATTTATCCAGATGGAAAGCAGTACCTCAATACAGGCACTTGGACGAAGATGATCGATCTCGACTGGAGACAAGTGGGCTCTCCTATTCGCAGAACGTTTGCACTCCTTGTCTTCAAAGACGGTGAGGTCAGAGCAGAACTCAGACAATGGGTTGGGGAAGCAGGCCCTCACCAGGCATTCAATGGTTAAATATCTGGGTTTAATCGCATTGTTTTGTGTCGCATGCGGTTCGGGAATTCAAGTCAGAACTCCACGTCCCACTTGTGCTGCCCTCACCGGTACGTCTTGGTCTCCATCGGTTCCTGGAACAGGTGCGAGTAATCATAATGTCACGACTACAACGCTTGCTCGTTCTATCCAAACACTCACTGCGAGAGTAGTGGGAGGATCAGATCTTCCGACGGGATCGAATCTCACGACGATGACGTTTACTATTGGAGATCTCGGAGTGAGTGGTTCATTCTCTCTTCAAGCTCTAGTCACTAATCCAGAGAGTACGGATTTTCCTCCCTATCCAATACTTGCAAGTCTCGTAGATCCCAATGGCAAAGACTGGGTGAACTTAAAATCCGCATGCACATCGAGTGGAATCTATACTTGTTCTAGTTCTTCAGGGTGCACGCCTAATACATCGTGCGGACCTGATACGACATCCGCTCTAGGAACAGCGTATGCAAGTAGATCTCACTGGTTACAAGCTCAAGTTCCAGTATTCGGAGCGACTACGTTGAATATTTTCCCCACTTGTAATTGGGTTGCGGGTACGCCGTCATGTGCGTTTAACTCTATTCCATTCTTCTCTTCTTCAAAACTTCCGCAAGGTACTTATACGGCTAAGTATTATGTCGTCGACCCTACGAAGGTCACTCATAGCACGAGCGCCCCACTCAATGTCACGCTCTCTACTAAGACTGACAACGTCGCTCTGGGTGGCGGACACGTTGCTGCCATTGATCTTAATGTGATTCTCGTTGGAAATAAAATCATCAATGCATCTCGAACAGCTCGAGGAACACTGAATCTCAATATTCTCTTCGAGCAAGTCAGACAGCAGTACGTTCAAGCTAATTCGAATGTAAAAATCGGAACGATCACCGCATATGAATGGACGTGTGAGACGGGTGGAGATGAGTATGCGTCTGTAAGTCTTTTTGATCTGGGAGATGCTTACAAAATCGGATCCTCACTCATTCCTCAAGTGAATGCAGGAACTTCAGTGAATGTCTTCTTGCTCTCTCGAATCAGTTACGGCTCAGATGACTCGGTCACAATTCTGGGGCTGGCGGGTGGACTTCCAGGTCCACAAGTTTATGGAGTTCCTGGAGCAGGAGTCGGCATTGCGACTTTTGATATGTTGGACACGTACAACCCAAGTTGTATGCTCGTGACATGTTCTGGCTCATCACTCGATAATAATTTTGTCACGATGGCATCGACCATCTCACATGAAGTAGGGCATTATCTGGGTCTCAATCATCCACAGGAGTCCAGTGCATCGACGAATAATTCTTCCACATCGATCGGAATGGACGCAATTGCAGATACTCCTCTCTGCACTCTGACTTCTGTGAGCGGCAAAACAGGATTCTATACGACGAATGCTTCTTGTAGAACAGACGGAACATTGGCAGGACTCACTGCCAGCGGATGTAACGCCGCTTGCCCTGGATACAATGGAACGACAACGTTTTGCGCAGCGGCTAACACATGTCAATTCAATCATATCATGTGGTACACAACACAGAATCGTAGTCAGTCGACGGGCAATGGTGATGGTACTATTTTTTCTGCAAACACAGGAGTGATCATCAATGCTAATCCTGCTATTTTTTAGTCTCGCGTTCGCTCAAACTCATTCAGAGATTCGTGAGTCCATCAACTTCACGCTTTCAGAACGTCATCCCACAGATTCAAAAGAATCTTGGCTTGCAATGGGTGTAGATACTCCCTCTGTCATCATCGAGATGATTGAAGCCGGTGAAGAGAGCTACAGAAGAGTGCGGTTATTGGAAGCTCTTGGATATTTTCAAGGGACTCAAGTATCAGACTTCCTCCGTAAGGAAGCGAAGCGAACGAAGAATCACCAGTACCGCTTGAGTGCTGTGAAGGGCTTACTTCGGGCAGAGGGTGAGCGTGGAGTAGAGTTTGCGAAAGAATACCTTCAGGATGAAGATGTTGAAGTCAGAATAGCAGTGGCTCGTGCATTGAAATCTTTGGATAGTACTCGAGCAGATCAAGTCGTAGCTGACTATCTTGAAACAGAACAAACTCCTTGGGTGAAACGCAAAATTCAAGGAGAGAAATCCAAAACTCAAATGAGTGGACTGAAACTCAAGCCTTCCGGATCTAATGAAGGTAAGCCAGAGCTTGAAGTATTGGGAAAGTGGGAAGGTTATACATTTGTGTGGAATTCTAAGAAGAAGGAACTCACACCTAAGAAAGCTTGGATTGAGTTTGATCTGGGTCTAGGGAATCAATTTGTTCTCAAGTGGAAAATCGAAGGTGACAAAAAATTCATAGAAGCCAAAATCGAGAAGCAGAAGTGGAAGTGGGCTTGGTCAGAGATTCCCGAACAACCCAAGCTCCTAGAGTTTTCATCGGAACCATTGAAGATGAGACTCTGGGTTGTTAAAACTCTTTAAGCTATTTTTTCTTTTTCTTCGTAGCAGGACCTAAAAGTTTTCGTTCAGTTTGATTTCTGCTTTTAGAGAATTAAGGTTTCTTACATTTGCATCAAATGAATGTTGAAACTCCTTGTCAATACTTGTTTGATATAGAGTAACGATCTTAATCCAGTCGGTCCGCGAAAGGTGATCGAAACATTAGGGTTTAAGAATTTGAGATCGTAAGTCATATGCAGAGCATACTGAATGGCCATATCCATCGCTGCAAAGTGATCTAAGCCGATTCCACCACCACCTCCCAAGTTGAAGTAAGTAACCCCAATGTCCCAACTCTGTTTCTCGTTATACGGATCTGAAAGTGTTCTCTCGTTTTTTGGGATCTCATGACGCCTATCACCGCTTGGATTTTTAGGTTTTCAAAAGTTTTGTCATCATAAACTAGATTCTGAATTTCTTTTCCGAAGGGTGTGAGCAATACTCCAGACATCTGATCTTCTGCTGTAGTGACTTTTCCGTTTTCATTTTGAATTTCTCCACGATAGATCATGATTCCAGCATTCGTAAATCCGAAGCCTATATCATTAACGACTTGATCGAATGGCACGAGACTTCCATCTTTTATTTTTATGATCTGAGAGTAATTGACAGTGTAGTATTCGCCTGTGTTTGGATCTCGGATTCTCCCCATGGAGTGTCCTGCGCCAATTGTCACATGGGATACAGTGCTGACCACTCGTTTGAAGTCACCACCTGCAAGACTGTTTACATTTGTCAATGACATCATCTCGGCAATCCAGGTGGCGTAATCTGTACAGACCCCTTCTCTTAAGTTAGTCGTGAGTGCATCCACGACGCCGAAGTAGGTGGGTCTTCTTTCTTCAAGCTTGGTATTATCGAAAGGTTTGTAAGCTAAAATATCTGAGAACGATAATAGTATAGCTTCAAAATCATCTGAGTTTTGTGGATTGAGTCCCATTGCTGAGAAGTAACTATTGAGTTCAAATATTGGTTCCGTCTTTTTTTATTTCAGTCCACCCATTCATCATGATGTCATTGAAGCTTTGTCTTCGTTCTTCGACTTCTGCTACCGAGTATTTTTGTCCAACAGTTTGAAGGTAGCGATAATATTCACCGGCAATTATATTAGCTGGTTTAGTGATTACATTGGGGATTCTTTGATCAGGTAGACCTACGCCACTTGTGCTGACATCCATGAGCATGATGAGCTTGTACCCAGGTGGAGCATGCTTTTCTGCTTCTTCGATCTCACGTGCATTCTCTTCACTCATGAGCACTCCTTTTTTCAACACCAGATTATTTTTCTGGTCAGTGCACGTTGTGAGGAGAGGACTTCTCAATTGTTGAAACCTTGAGCTGTACTAATTGGCTGAGTTTTAAAATAGTGATTAATGGGTTTCAGTACTTGGTCTGCTTACGTGCTCAGCTGATCAAGAGTGTTGTCTTAAGATAATGCAGGAGATGCATTTCCTAAGATCAGACAAAGTAAAAAAACAGCATATGTTCGCACGGTCATCTCACAGTGCTTTTCGGCAAAAAAACTAAATGAGTTCATGTCTTATTGTGTCATGTTGAGACGAATATGTGGTGCGAAGCTCAGAGCATCGTTTCGATGACATAGTCGAGACCTACGAAAATAACTGATCCCGTAACAATCCAGCGGATACCAGTGCCATGAGAAGTCGCTGCTGGGATGAGTTGTCCCAAGCTCACGTAGAGTAGAATTCCGCAAGAAAGCGGAAGCCAATAGAAGTTCGTAAGACCAAATCCGAATAAAGGAATGAGTCCACCGACTAAGCACGCGATGGCTGTAGCAACAGAAGCTCTGCGCGCAACTTTGAGTTTTCCGCCAGTAGCAAGAACAACAGAAGCTGCAAGCAGACCTTCCGGAAGTAAGTGGAAGAGCTGCCCGATGAAGACGAGTCCACCCAGCTGCATTCCAGAGAGGAGAGATGACGAGAGTGCGATCCCATCGAAGAACGCGCAGATCACAAGGCAGCCCAGAGTCGAGCACGCTTGCCCGTGAGCAAGTAAGTGATGGTGGTGTTCATGATCGTGGTCATGATCGTGATGATCGATAGGAATGAGACCTTCTAAAAACCCTAGCTTCGGAGTGAGAAACTGATCGAGGATCATGCATCCCAAAACGCCGGTGAGAATGAGAGCGAGTGGAATCTTGGCATCACCTGGAAAATATTCAATTGTCTCAGGAATGAGTTCCAAGAATACGAGTGCTAGGAGGAATCCAGCAGCCAGAGAGAGAATGTTTTTAAGATATCCTAGTTTGAATTGCTTATGGAGAGGTCCAGTCAGTACATAGCCTGAAGCCATAAAAACAGAAGAGACGAGTAAAATGGACAGGGCCACGCCTAATGACATGGCCCCGTTGTAGAACTCTTTTGAAAAAGCGTCAAGCTTAGGCATTACTTAGCCAACTTGGAGCTTCGCACCGCAACTGACACTGTCAGTTGCAACGCTCACTCGATTGCGACCTTCATTTTTGGCGGCATAGAGTGCTTGGTCTGCGCGTTCAAAAAGAGTGGTGAAGTTCTCCATGGGTTTCATTTGTGCAACACCGATCGAGATGGTGCAGGTGAGATCGCCAGAGAGAAGCGCGATCTCTTTACGGAGAGTTTCTGCTCGAGCAGTTGCGAAACCCAATTCACCTGGGATAGCCACCAGGAATTCTTCACCTCCGAAACGTCCGCTAATAGAGCCAGGGGTATTTCCGATCACATCGGCCACAGCCTGGAGAACTCTGTCTCCGCCTGCATGTCCTAAACGATCGTTCACTTTTTTGAAGTGATCGACATCGAGAACAAGCAGACAGAGAGTCGAGTGCGTGTTTGAGAGGGATTCATATTGCTCCAAAAACGTTTCACGTCTTAAGAGCTTCGTGAGAGGGTCTTTCGATGCAGACTCAACAAAATTCACGACTTCTGTTTCCAGGGATTTGAGTTCAGTTAATAAGTCATGAATTCTGGTTTGAATGGCTTTGAGGTTTTGCATAAAAAGACCCTCCAACGATTTGTTTGTTAAACCCGGGTCGTTCCTGGCTACCCTATGCAACCAGGCCCGGTTAATACCTTACTAATGCAGTCGGAATGCCAAAAAATTGACTAATAAAATCAATAACTTATGTCTACCGGGGTTGAAATTACCCCGGGTAGAGCTTACCGTTAGAGAGTGAAGACAGATTCTGGGGTTTGGGGTTACAGCGGGCTAGCGCTCCTAGGTTTAGGCCTAGGCATTGGAGCCTTCCTCACAGGCGACACGCTCTATACCCACCTGGGCGCTTTGATAGGGGTGTTTGTCGCTACGCTTGGGATCGTGGGCACTAGCTTCTCGGCGAGTGAAATGAAAACCGCTTTTGCCTCCATTTCTAAAATTTATAAAAATCAGAAATCCGAGCTCACTGAGATGGTAAGTGGGATAACAAAAATAGCAGAGAGCCTTCGTAAGGAAGGTTTGATTGCTGCTGAGAACTATCTCGAAACTGTAAATGATCCTCTTTTCAAAAAAGGAATGGAGCTCGTTGCAAAAGGTTCTGCCTCCGCAAAAGTAAAAGAAATGATCGAGCTCGAATCTGCCGAAGTTCAGAAACGTGAAGAGTCTGCAGGAAGAGTTTGGATTAGAGCTTCAGGTGTAGCCCAATGGATGGGTGTTTCTCTTACGCTGATCGAAGGTTCGCTTGCTTTTGGTCGTGATCCACATTTTTTTGGTTTAGGCCTCTTGAGCGCTTTTTATGGATTGATCATTTCACAAGTGATCTTTGTTCCCTGGGGATTCAGAGTCGCAGTAGTTGTGAGATCTGCTGTGACCCGAGCACAGATTGCTAAACTTGGAATTCAAGGGATTCAAGACGGTGAATCGCCTACGTTACTGAAAGAAAAACTAGAAATCTTACTGGGTAAAGTATGAGTACTTCATTGAAGGAAATGTTGGCGCGTTTTACGGATCTACCCACACTTCCTATTGTAGCGACTCAAGTCAGTGAAATGATCAATGATCCTCATGCTTCCAGTGAGGAAATCGCGGATCTCCTTAAGAAGGATCAATCGCTTACAGCTAAAATCTTGAAGCTAGCCAATAGTTCTTATTACTCCATCCCAGGTGGAGTGACGGATATTCATAAGGCGCTTACCTATCTAGGATTCAATACTCTTTCTCAATTAGTCTTGAGCGTTTCAGTGGTGGGGTTGTTTAAGGAGAAGGGCGAAGTGAAGTTTAGTTTCAGTGACTTCTGGAAACACGCTCTAGGAGTTGCCGTTACTGCAGAAGTTCTTGCGAAGCACTCGGGCAAGCTAAAACCCGAAGTCGCGTTCACCTGTGGTCTTCTACATGATGTAGGGAAGCTTGTGCTCTATACTCTTGAACCAGGGCTCTTCTCTCAGACTGTAGCGCAGGCGAAAGAACAGTCATTGAGTTTTATTGAAGTCGAAAAAGCTATGGATCTACCTACTCACGTTGAACTCGGTGAGGCAGCGGTGAAGCTCTGGAAATTTCCTAATGTGATCGGACTTGCGATCAAACATCATCACGATGAATATAAATCATTAGCACAATTACCCGAATCTCATCGCATGATGTGTCAAGTTGTTTGGATATCCAATCAATATTGCGTAACTCAGAAAATTGGAAATTCTGCAGATTATTCTGGAGGCACTTTAGAGCCCTTCATGTACAATAAAATAGGAATCAACACGGAACAGTTGCCTGATATCAGTGATGAAATCAGAGTGAGTTTAGACAAAGCAGGAGCTTTCTTAAATGCGTGAGAAACAGCGTTTAAAAACTGAATCACAAATCCTCTTCGAGAAGATCTTCGAAGAGAACTCTGATGCAATCGCGATTGCAGATGACGAGTTTGATATTGAGCGCACTAATCCTGCGTTCAAGACACTGACTGGATTCCCTGTCTCAGATCTCAAAGGAAAAAAGCTGTCCGTACTCTCCCCTAAAAAAAAAGCACCGAACCATTACCCTTCGAACGATGCAAACGTTTCGACGAAAAACTCATCGGCCTCCAAGGGACGATCGAAGACTTAGTCATCTACAAGAAGTCTGGCCAGCCCAGAATCATTGAACTCACTCAGAAGAAAATCGGACTCTCAGGAAAGAAAAACTGGGTTTACATTCTCCGTGATACAACTGAGAAGAGGAAGCTCGAACTCGATCTCATCAAGAAGCATCATGAATTGAAGTCCGTTCATGAAGCACTCGTTCAAGCGGGCAAGCTCTCCGCTCTAGGCGAGCTCTCAGCAGGAATTGCTCATGAACTCAATCAGCCTCTTCAAGGAATCAAAGGCTATTCACAGCTACTTCAAGACAACGTTACTGATGCAAAAACAACTCAAGAGTATCTAGGTGAAATCATCAAGAACTCAGAACGCATGGCCGCAATCATCAGAGATTTAAGATCTTTCACTCAAGCATCAATTGAAGGATTCGATTGGATCACTCTCTCTGACCCGATTAGTGCGGCGAAGAAAATGTTAGACGGACATCTCACCGCTGCTGGAGTGCGAGTCGAGATTTCACTCCCTACTGAGCTCCCTAAATGCTTTGCCAATAAGAATCAGTTTGAACAAGTTTTTGTGAATCTCTTCAATAATGCCAAAGATGCAATCATTGAAACCGGAAGATCAGACGGAGTGATCCGTGTGAGTGCCACTCAGATCCGTGAAGGTGAAGTGAAACTCATCATCAGTGATAACGGAAAGGGGATGGATTCGCAGACCCGTGACCAGATCTTTAATCCGTTTTTCACCACGAAGCCTACTGGCAAGGGGATGGGACTAGGCTTAAGTGTCACATACAGCATTATGCAGAAGCACCGAGGACTCATCGAGGTGAAGTCTGAGAAGACTTCGGGTTCTACATTCGTGATCAAGCTCCCTGTTGATTTCAGAACTAAGAAGGGTAGCGTCAGGCCATGAAGATCTGGATCATCGATGACGAAGAGCAAATCCAAAAAGTATTAAAAATCAAACTCGAGAAAGAGAAGTTTGAAACGTTCTCTAGTTACAATACTGAAGAGTGGGATGCGAGTTGGAAGAAGGGTGAGCGAGCTTCTGTGGTGATCTGCGATATTCGGATGCCAGGACGAGATGGATTCTATATCTTGGACCAAATCAAGAAATCCGATTCTAAGTGCCGTGTGATCATGATTACAGGGCATGGTGAGAAGCAGATGGCGATTCAAGCGCTTCGTTTAGGAGCTTCAGATTACCTTGAGAAGCCATTCGATCTCGACGAACTCGTACTCGCAGTCAAGCGGTGTGTGAATGAATACGATTTGATGAATAGATTAGAAGCGCGCGTTGCAAGGCTTGAAGCTAAGAAGCCAAGCAGCGACATCTACGAATCCAAAAGCAAATCGATGAAAGAGATCAAGCGTTGGTGTGAAGTACTCAAACGCGAATCGGGTCGCCCAGGCGTCGATGAGCCTACGGTGTTGATCTTGGGAGAGACTGGAACAGGGAAGGAAGTTCTCGCACGCGAAATCCATGCGGATTCAGGCCGTGCGAACAAACCTTGGATCGCTATAAGCTGTGCGAACTTTTCGCATGAGTTACTGGAGAGTGAGCTCTTCGGTCATGAGAAGGGCGCGTTCACTGGAGCGCAGACTCAGAAGATAGGACTCTTCGAACTTGCAGATGGCGGTACTCTTTTCTTAGATGAAATCGGCGAGATGGCTGGAGCCTTACAAGCGAAGCTCCTCCGAGTGCTTCAGGAAAAACTCCTACGTCGCGTGGGGGGATCCTCTGAAATCAAAATCAATGTCCGAGTGATTGCAGCGACTCATGTAGATCTAGAATCGCAAGTGAAGTCGAAGAAGTTCCGAGAAGATCTCTATCACCGTCTGGCAGCAGTCGTGATGAAAATCCCCGCACTCCGAGAGCGCGACGATGAGTTAGTCGAGATCATCGAGTTTGTGTTTAAGCGAAGCTTTGAGAAACGCGGGAAAACATTCTCTGGATTCGATGCTACTTCTAAGATGGACCTGCACTCTTATGCTTGGCCAGGCAATATCCGTGAGTTGATCAATATGGCAGAGCGTGCGGCGCTTCTGAGTGAGGGCTCGGGAGTTGTGGAGTCCTCCTGGCTAGGAATTCCTAAGACTCGCGTACCTAAGACAGACGTCGCCACTGTCTCCTTCAACCAAGGCACATTCACCGAGCTCAGAGATCAGGTGCTCACGCAGTTTGAAATGAGCTATCTGGATTCAGTGATGAAGGCATCTCAGGGCAATGCAACTCAGGCAGCCAAACTTGCTAAAATGGATCGCTCAAACTTCAGCAAGCTCATCCGTAAATATAAGCTCGCCTAAAGGATGTCCCGCGCTTTGCGTCAAAAAAACTCCGCTCGATACTGACTCCGAATTAGCCGAAAAGTAAATCGTGAACTGTATGTACGTTTTATCACTCATTTGGATACTCCTACCAACAGCTCTCCAGGCTCAATCCTACCACTTTGGAGATGAAGGGTTTGAAAGAATCAACCACTCAATTGAGATTGCCGAAGCAAAAAGAAGAGCTGCACTCACGCCTGCACAAAGAGCTTCAGAAGGTCTCACGATGAAAAGAAATCACTTGGCTATCATGTGCAAGGACATCAAAGGTCGAGTTCTCTTGGAGTCGACCAAGGTCAAAACCAAAATAAATGAAGCGAATAAGACTAATTATGACAGCGCCATTTATGAAATTGAAGCTTTAAGTAAATTAGTCCGAGACTGCTCATTTAATGTAAAAGAATTGGGTTGGAATGAAAGCATATTTCAAACTTGGAAAGATCAAGTTTATGAAATTCCACTTCGATACTATAAAGGTCAAATTCTAATAGCGATAAGATTCAATAAGAAAATTCCTAAAGAGTATATTACAAAGTTTGTAGAGCTCTCAAAACTTTTAGGGATTGCTAATGAAGAAACTGAAAATACGACTGCCCCGTGGTTGAAGGATGTTCGTAGGGTTGAGTTGTTAGAATTAGAAAATTATTTTAATTTCAAATCGCAATTTGTAGACGTTTCACAGGACGATGATTTAAAAAAATATAGAGATAGATCACTGCTTTATGGAAAGACTGAAGGAGAGATTGCTAAAATAATAGAAGCTTGGAAAAAATCTGGATTAATTGGAGTTGAGTCCGAAAAAAAATCCTGTCAACCGCCACTGGATATTAGAAAACCAATTTTAGGTGCAGTCAGAAATCAAGGTGAATCAAGTTGGTGTGCTCATTTTGCTTTAGCAGATGTACTCACTTACAAGCTGAATCAGAGAATCTCAGCAGCTGATGTTGCTATTAATTTTTATGATTTCCCTTTGATTCAAGCGTTAAAGGATGTTTCGGGTTGGAATGATTCTGTCATGAAGGCAGGCTTCGAGAAAGAAGCGTTCACTCGTTTGAAGTCTGCAGGAGGAGCCTGTCTTGAAATTAACTTCAAAAGTGAAGGATTAGATTACAGCAATCTCAAAAACGCTCTTCGTGATATCCATACCATCAAAAAATATGACTTAGTGGATGATGATCCTGTTTGTAAAAATAAATATTCTCCACCATTTCAAGCACTGTTTCCTAACCTAAAAAACCCTTATGGAGTGTTGAAGTCTTCCTCTAATTTAAGGGTGATTAAGAATTTAGCAGATCAGGCATGTGGAAAAAGAATCGATATTTCAAATCTCGAAGCGTATTACGATCTGGCCATCACTGAGTCGGGTAAGAAAAATGCATTCAAAATCATTGATGAGCAGTTGGCTAAAAAAAATATTTTATCCATCGAGTTTGATTCAAAAACATTGCAAGCTTCGAATCCAAGCCTGCACGTGAATACGGTTGTGGGACGTAGGTTTAATCAGAAAAAAAACAGATGTGAATATCTAGTGAGGGGTACTTGGGGCCCTGATGCTGCTGATAATGACATAGAGGTTGAGTCGGGCAACTATTGGGTCCCCAAATGGAATCTGATGCGAAATCTCATTGGTGTTACTTATCTTGAGTGAATTCCTATTTTTTTAAGAGTGTAATAAATACAGATTGACACTTTGTCTCGACCTCCGGTATCAACCGTCCCAGGCATATCTCGGGAGGATAGGAATGAAATCATTAAGTAAATATTTGGCTAGTATTATGGTGGCAGCAACTCTATTTGTAGCTCCTCCAAAAGCACACGCAATTTCTGATGTAGCCATTACAATTTTGGGTACAACAGCAGGACTTGTTCTTACCTACTTTTTAGCAGGTGGAGTCGCTTCTGTTCAGGCCTCTTCAGGTGGTAAAGAAGCTGTTCTTAACGTAGTTGCTGACGATGCAGCAGCTTTCATCATGAACGATGGCGAGAACCCATCAGCTCTCTTGAGCTCGATGATGGATGAAATGAGAGCAAATGGAGATATGCAGAAAATCGACGAAGAAATCACTGATATGGATCTCGCTCGCGCTATCCTCAATCAGTCTGAACTTGCTCTCGAGCAATAGTTTTTAAATTGACCTAAAATTTTAAGTTCGATATAGAAGCCCTGTGTTAGTTAACGCGGGGCTTCTTCTTTTTTATAGTCTGATTCCTCATTCTGCTCAATCAGCAGAAAAGCCGGCATATGTTCAGGCCTGGATTCAGGACTCATGGAGAAGACTCCCCATTCAGGTTCAGCGCACTCTCGTCAGTCCGGTAGCATTCACTATCAAATTTAAGAAATTAGGAAGCCGTGAGTTTGGCCTTCCTCTTTGTGTCGTGAGTGAGTCTGATCCTAAACCTAAAGGCCGACTCTTCTATGGTCACACCACTGACCTTCCTCTTTCAGCTCCCATCATCAAAATCCACTCAGGGCTTTTGGATGAGATCCAATTAGGCGAGAACGATTCTACTCAGTACGGCTGCGGTCATAGAACGGGATATAGACTTGCTGTCGCTACCCTCATACATGAATGGATGCACATCTATGATTCGGTCATGAAGCTCTCGATTAATTCTCGCTTCCGCGCGCTCACACGCTTTCAGAAGTTGCACAAGTGGTGGAGCGATCTCGTATTCATGGGTTTCTACACACCCCTTTCTCAAAAGAACAAATTAGGAGCACGCAGTCCAGATCGTTATGAGTTAAAAAACCCCAGAGAAGCACTCGCAGTAAACTTCGAATACTTCCTACTTGATCCTGAGTTCGCATGTAGACGTCCTGCTCTTCAAGGATACTTCTTAGAGCACTTCTCAGATCCTTTTGCAGGTTCGAGATCATGCAAACCACAGACCACTGTGAAGCTCAGTTCACGTAATCCCAACTTGGACTTGAAGATCACTTCTGATCTTAATCCTGCACGTATCGCTGAGGTTCATTATCTCTATGCAGATACGGGTACAGCTGCAATGAGCAAGTGGGGACATGCGATGTTTAGACTAATCATCTGTGCTCCCGAGCGCAAAACCGTAGGGCCTGAGTGTCGTAACGACGTCGCGTACCATGTCGTTATTAGTTATAGAGCCAATGTTTCAGACATCATGATCAATTACATCAAGGGCATTATAGGCAAGTATCCCTCGAAGATGTTCCTCATACCCTTCTCTGAAGTCATCACTGAATACACGAAGGAAGAGATGCGTGATCTCATCAGTCTTCCCATTCAATTCACTGAGCTTGAGAAGCAAGCTTTCATTGAATCAACGATTGAGTCCTACTGGGGATATCTCGGTAAATACACTTTCATCACCAACAACTGCGGTACAGAATCGCTTCATCTTATGAAAGTTGCAGACGAGAGTGTAACAGGATCGGGTCTTCATACACTCACTCCTAAAAAGTTTTATAAGACACTGATCAAATCAGGTTGGGTCGACAAGGCGAGCAAAACAGTGTTTCGTTCCAAGAAGGCGGACTTCGATTCTGCTTTAGGTATTCTTGGAGTGACTCAGGAAAAATATTTTGTCCTGGGTGCAATTGAGAGGCGAGATCATGTGAGAGCGAGAATTGTCGCAGACTCTGCACGTCGAGAAAAAATCGCAGCAGCTGCATTCATCATTGAGTCTTCAGTCGAATATTCTAAAAACAAAGAATTCGAGAAGCATGTTCTTCAACAAATGGAAGACACAAATTCTGAGGTCAAAAAAGAAGTCGATAGACTCTCACTTGAGCTCAAGGAACGACAACCTTGGAAGATGATCCAGCCAGGTTACGGAATTCCATTAGTGGGCGAGTGGTTGGAGGTGATACCTGATCATACGCAGAGCGCTGGAATCAGTTCACCTGAGCTGAGGAAGATACTTGAAGCTCTTTTCAAGTCAGAGCTAGAGGAGCTGAGGAATATTCAGGCCAATAAAACTCTCTTTCGTAAGTGGATTTTGAAGCAATTAGAGTAACCCTCTGCAGCTTGACCGTGCTTCAGTTCACGGATACGCTGGCCCTATGAAAAACTTAATCTTGTCACTCTTGACCATCGTTACCCTCAGTGTTTCTGCTCCGAGAGCCCAGGCACTCTCGACACTCACATGGACAACGATTGGTGGACTAGCTGTGACAGCAGTTGCGGTTTACTTGGTTGCTTCTGATACAGGATCAGTTCAGGAATCTTCGAAGAACAAAGAAGCTGCGATGAATGTCATCGCTGAAGACGCAGCAATATTCATCATGAACGAAGGCGAAGGCTCTTCAGAGTTACTTCGATCATTGATGAGCAAGATGCGCGAGTCCGATGAGTTCAAGAAGCTAGACGAGCAAGTCACAGATCTTGAGCTTGCTCATGTGATCCTCGATCAGACTGATACTGAGTCGAACTAATTCCGCTCCCGTTCGTACATCTCATTCTCTATCCCTATCTATCCAAACGACCAGCTTGCTGAGTACAGCTCCTGCTTTGCATGCCTCTCCCTCTTTCTTTTTCAATGAGCACGAGATTTTATGGAGCTGGATGCGCTCCCATAAAAGGGCAGGAGCCCGTTCGAGTGCGGTTTGAAAAAGAAAAAGGGAGCACGCATCCGCTGGCATGAAACTCAGCAAGCTGGTCGTTTGGATAGATAGGAGTAAAATATCAGACGTACGAACGGGAGCGGGGTTACATTCGGCTCGGTCTTGGAACGCCTAAGATCTTCATGCCCAAGCCCATGATCCTGCGAGTGGACTCGACGAGCATGAGACGTGCACTGGTGAGTTCTGGGTCATCTCCCATCACATGGCACTCTCTATAGAAGTGTCCGAAGTCCTTAGAGACATCAATGAGGAAGTTACAAAGCTGAGAAGCCTTGGCGAAATTCAGTGTGCGATCCAGATGTGTTCCGAAGAGTCCCAACTGTTTCACGAGAGTGAGTTCAGCTGGATGAGTAAGCCGAGCGATGAGAGCAGGGTTGAAATCAGCATCACGTCCTGCTTTCCTTAAGATGCTCAAGCACCTGATATAAGCGTATTGAAGGTAAGGTCCAGTCTCGCCTTCGAAACTCACGACTCTATCCAAGTCGAATTCTACATCACGTGCAGGATCTGTAGAGAGGTCATGGAATACGACAGCACCAATTGCGACTGCTTCTGAAGTCTCCTCAATGAATCCATCGTAGCCACCAGGGAAGTCTTGGTATTGAGTGCGCGTATCTTGAGTGCGAGCGATGAGTAATTCTTTTGATTTTGTTTTGGCTTCTTCAAGGACGCTATCAAGCGTGACGAAGTTGCCTTTGCGAGTAGACATTTTAGCATCTTTGAATCGGTAGAGGCCTGTAGCGACATGCTCACAGACTTTCTCCCACTCGAACCCCATCTTGCGGAGTACACCGAAGACTTGCTGAAAATGAAGCTTCTGCTCTTGGCCTACGATGTAAGTCATGCGATCGAACTTGAACTTGTCATGGCGATAGATTGCAGCCGCGAGATCTCGAGTTGCATAAATCGAAGCGCCGTCTTTCTTCTCCAAGATGCAAGGAGGAATCTCTCGGCCTTCACGGTCGGTGACAGGAACAATCCATGCGCCTTCGCTTTCGACTAATAGTTTTTGATCTTTTAGTTTTTGAACAAGTGGCTTCAGTAAGTCCTTGTAGAAGCTCTCACCCCAGTAATGATCGAACTCGATATCGAGTCTTTTGTAGGTTGCTGTGAATTCTTTGAGCGCGATCTCTACACAGTTCTTCCACAGGGCTGTGATTTCGGGTTCGTTGTTTTCGAGATTAACAAATGCCTGGCGAGCTTGATCTTCGAGTGTGGGATCTTTCTCGAGATCTTGGTGGAACTTCACGTAGATGTTCACCAAATCAGGAATCGTGGGATTGGCTGGCATTTCGTTTTTGTAGAGTTTGAACGCGACAGCAAGTTTACCGTATTGTGTTCCCCAATCACCTAAGTGATTGATTTTTACGACATCGAATCCACGGTGTACACCCGCTCGAGAGAGAGCAGCGCCGAGAGCTGTTCCTCGAAGGTGATAAATATTAAAAGGCTTTGCGATATTGGGTGAGCTGAATTCGAGAGTCCACTTGCCACGTGAACCAGGCTTCAACTTTCCAAATGATCCACAATCAGCACCTTCTAGAATTTGAGGAAGGAATGCGTTCATCGCTGCTTCACGAGTGACGGTGAAGTTGACGAATGGGCCAACAGACGCAACCGTGAATGAACTTAAATATTTGTGTGCAGAAGATTGGATCTTCGAAGCGAAATCTTTTGCGATTTCGGGAGGTGCTTTTCTCAGTTCCTTTGCCATTTTGAAGCAAGGGAAGGCGAAGTCACCGTGAGTTCTATCCTGTGGAATGGAGAGTTCCTCTACAGTGAAGGGTTTCCCTAGGGAATCGGCGATGAGTTCAGCAGCCTGAATAGCGAAACGTTGCATAGGATTACTTGTACCTTGAAAACCTGTTTAACAAAAGCACAGCTGTCTATTTCATAGTCAGATTTTGTTACTAAAATCATATAAAACTCAATTGTTTCAACGCTCTCAGCCACTGAGAGTGGCACTTCAATTGCTTTATAGATGAAGTATGATGCTGTTTGTTTTTTTATTCAGTTTTGCTTCTTATGCTGAAATTAAGGTCGTGCTTTGCTCAAAAAAAATTACTAACTATGATCAGGGAATAAAGCCTCTCATGGAGAAAGCAACTCTTCATGTTTGCCCTGATGAAACAATTTCTAGCCCACAGCCCGTTCCTGAGTTTTCTGGATATGAAGGTAAGTGCGGCCAAACAGCTGCAGCTAATATTACGACTATGATGTGCGGAAAACATGTCTCTCCTAAGGGTGTAGAGGCTTACGGAGCGTATGACCTCACTCCTGGTTCGCAGCCTAAAACATTGAAAAAAACACTCAAAAAACTCTTTAGTGAGCGTCAATACACAGCACTCTTTTGTCCAAAAGGTGAATGGTCAGTTGTAAAGCCTGAGACATCAAATGAGTTTTTATTAGAACTGAAAGCAACTTTGTATTGGTCTAAATTTCCAAATGCTAATCCAACTGCAAGTCGAAACCGTGGTGTTTATTCGGTTTTAATTCAACCCACTCCAGTTTTACTTAAATACTCGCTAACGAATTGGCATTGGGTAACAGTCGTAGATGTCATTCCAAATGAGAAGGACAAGTATGAATGTTCAGTCGTTTACAACATGGAAGGGGATCAATACATCAGTGATTGTGAATCTTTTACAGATAATGCTGATACTAGCACTCTAGGTATGATGGGTTATCGGTTACTTCGATTTACTCCAGCAGACTAATTGTCGCCAAAATCATGACGTTTGACGCTGCTCAACCATCGGTTATCCTTAATAATATACTGATCGGGAGGATCAATCAGATGGAGCAAGCAGGCGCAATCCAAGGTTTTATCATCATGTTTCAACAAGGCGGTTTCTGGGTCATGCCCATCGCAGTCGCATTTGCGGTTTCGGTAGCACTTGTCATCGAGCGATTCATCAGACTGTTTGGACATTACAATGTCGATGGAACTTCCTTCATGTTCGAAGTTCAAAAATATATTTTAGCAAACGATCTGGATGGAGCGATCCGAGTTTGTAATGGTGCTGGAAAAGCAGCTTTAGCAAAGGTGATCAAATCAGGTCTACAGCGCGCTTCACGTGATCAATCACAAATTCAAAACGCAATCGATGCAGCAAGCTTGGAAGTGATTCCAAAACTTGAGAAACGTCTTCCGTATCTTGCACTCATTGCGAATATCGCCACTCTCTTGGGATTATTAGGAACGATCACGGGTCTGATTAAGTCATTCAACGCTGTTGCTCTTGCAGATCCAGCACAGCGACAAGCGATTCTCTCTGCGGGTATCGCTGAAGCGATGAACGCTACAGCGTTCGGACTTGTGACAGCGATTTTCACCATGGTGGCTCACTCAATCCTTTCTAACCGAGCGACTAAGATCTTAGAAGAGATCGATGAATTCGGTGTGAAACTCATGGATCTACTTTCTGCACGTAAATATCGCCATTCCAGCGAACAGGAGTAACCGTTAGTGCTCAAACGGCCGAGTCTTTTAAGAAAATCGAATAAGAAGAACATCGAACTGAACTTAGTTCCGATGTTGGACGCTCTCATTACGATGATCTCATTCTTGCTCTTCACGATGTCGTTCCTCACCTTAGTAGCAGTCGAGTCTCAAGCTCCTGTCGCTTCTAAGTCGATCAATGATGTAGTGATGAAAGAGAAGCCACTCCAGCTCACGCTTACTTTAAGATCAAACGAAGTAGAGATCTGGAGTCCGTTTGAGAGAATCACTGCGAAGAAGATTCCAGCACTCGAACCCGGTAAGCCTGACCTCACTCAAGTTCATGATGCTCTAGTGAAGATCAAACAGCAGTTCCCGAAGGAAACCAAAATCGTATTCGCACCCGAAGGTGGCGTGAACTACGACATCTTAGTTTCCGTGATGGATACCTCTCGAGGACTAGAGCCTACTGATCCTCCCATCGCCCTTAAGAACGAAACGACAGGTGTCGACGAAGTGGTGAAAAATTTATTCTCCGAGATTGTTTTCGGGAATCTTCTGGGGGACTCCTAAATGGGATTTCGCGGTTCAATTCGAAATCGTAGAGCTCGCCGTAGGATTGATAGTTCGTTCGAACTTCAATTGACTTCTATGATGGACGTTCTCGTCATCATTCTTGTTTTCTTACTCAAGAGCTACTCTACTTCTCAGAATAATTTTTCTAGTGTGAAGGGAATTCAAATTCCTTATTCCAAGTCCGAGCTCAATCCGCCTGATAGTTTGCATCTCGTGATCACACCTGAAGCAATGACTTTCGAATCCGAGAGGATTTTGGATTTCAATACGACCGCAGATCTCAATACTTCTAAGGAGGAAGTGACTTATGCGTTTAAGAAGGGTGATCTCGATGAACGCGGATTCCGAATCATGCCGCTGTTTGATGCTCTGGTGAAAGCAAAGGACAAGTCCGAGCTCCTCCGAGCCAAGTCCCAAGCGAGAGATGATAAGGGTGCGCCACTTCCGTTTGATGGAATCTTAGCCATTCAAGCAGATAAGAGGATCAGTTACGATACACTGCGAAAGGTGATGTACACCGCTGGCGCAGCTGGTTATCGAGTATTCAGACTTCTCGCGATGAAACGCGAAGTCATGTGATTCTTTTTTTAATCTAAAAAAATTACGCGCCGCGCTTGTTGATGACTTCAACAAACACATCTTTGGACTGATTGCCCACCACTTGGTCAACGACTTGTCCACCTTTGAAGAAGATCACAGTAGGAATTCCGCGGATATGAAAGCGAGTTGGAACGTCTGGGTTTTCATCGACGTTCATTTTGTAAACCTTCACTTTGCCTGAGTACTCGCTAGCAATTTCATCGATTTTTGGACCGAGTTGTTTGCATGGACCGCACCACTCTGCCCAGAAATCTACAATGGTGAGCTCATTGTTTTTTAGAACTTCTGAGTCAAAATTACTGTCAGTTGCTGTGAGTGTATTTGTACCTGCCATAACGATTTCCTTTCCTAAGAAATTGGTCTAAGGTTACCACAAATATGGCTGAAACCCCACTCGAGTACGTCAAAAAAACTCATTCAGAATCATTGAGCATTCAGAAAGCATTTGTTGATCAATACAGTTCAGCACTGGTTAATGCATCAAAGTTGATTGGAGACTCTATACGCAAGGGCGGAAAGCTCCTCATCATCGGTAATGGTGGATCAGCAGCAGATGCTCAGCATATCGCAGCTGAGATGGTGGGCCGCATGCTCATTGAGCGTAAGCCACTTCCTGCAATAGCACTCACTACAGATTCATCTAATCTCACTGCAATCGGCAATGACTATGGCTACGACCAAGTCTTCGTTCGTCAGGTTCAAGCCATTGCAAAACCTGAAGACGTGCTCCTAGCGATCTCTACTTCTGGAAACAGCGTTAACGTGTTGAAAGCGGTCGAAGTTGCCAAGGCTATCGGATGCAAAATCATCGTACTAACAGGCGGCGGCGGTGGAAAACTACTGGGCTTAGGTGATGTAAAACTTTGTGTGAAAGAAGGACCTAATTCGAGTCGCATTCAAGAATCACATTTGTTTGCACTTCATTCTCTGGTGGATGTTCTCGATCGTTTCTTCATATGAAATCACTCTCCTCAAAACGAATTGTCGCAAAATCAGTAGATCTCTTGGTCTTCGTGTTTGCGGCTATTGTGCTTCCACAATTTTTTGGTCCTTTGATTGGTTTTATTTACACAATGGTAGGGGATGCAATCGGAGTGAGTGTGTTTAGAGGTCAATCCTTCGGCAAGATGGTCGTAGGCCTCAAGGTCGTAAGCCGTGTGAGTGGACAGCCTGCTGGACTCAGAGATTCGATCATCAGAAACGCGCCGATAGGGGTTGCGACATTCTTTTCCATCATTCCGTTTTGGGGTTGGCTCATCATGGTCGTGATGGGAGTGCCGATGCTCCTCATTGAAGCGTTTTTACTCATGCGTACAGAACAAGGACATCGCTTGGGGGATGTCATGGCCGATACCGAAGTCGTGCACAGTGATCACAAATTATGGAACTCTACTTAGTCGACATCAGCTCGTTTATTTTCCGGGCATTTTACGCTATTCGCGCGCTCTCTAATTCCAAGGGCATACCAACGAACGCGGTGTATGGAGTGGCGACGATGCTTCAGCGTCTCATCGAAGAACGAGGGCCTTCACACATGGCTGTGCTCTATGATTCGAAGGAGCCGTCATTCAGGAAGACAACCTACAAGGAATACAAAGCCAATAGATCCGCTCCACCCGATGATCTCATCCCACAATTCGACATGGTTGAGAAACTGGTGAAGGAAATGGGGATTCACTCTTACCGTCGTGCTGGAATTGAAGCGGATGATCTCATTGCAACAGTGGCGAAGCAGTGGCGGAAGCGTCACCCTAAGTCCAAAGTCTTCATTGTCACTGGTGACAAGGATCTCATGCAGCTTGTGGACGAGCAAATTCAAGTGCTCGATACGATGAACAACAAATTCTATGATGTCGCAGGAGTTACTGAGAAGTTCGGTGTCTCACCAGTGCAGATCCGTGATTACTTGGCTCTGATCGGTGATAGCTCTGACAATATTCCAGGAGTGCCATCTATTGGACCTAAGTCTGCAGTCACACTCATTCAAGAATACGGCACTATGGAAGGGATCCTCCAGGCAGCGCGCGATGGCAAGATCTCAGGTAAGAAGGGTGAAGTGCTCAAGGAGCATGTGAAGGCTGCAGAGCTTTCGTATGATCTCGTCACGCTCAAAGAAGATGTCGATCTTCACTTGGAAGACAAAGACTTCGAATACCAGTTCTCTCTTAGCGATGGATTGACTGAGTTTCTGAAGGAATGTGAGTTCAATACTCTCATCACGAAGTGGGCAGGACTAGCCTGCGCTCCTGCATCAGTCGCAGATCAAAAGTTAGCAGTGGACCTCACCCAATCAAAATTGGGAAAATTCACCACCGTCGACACTGAAGAAGCATTCAAAAAAGTATTAGAGAAAATTGAGAAGACGAAGCAATTCGGGTTTGATCTTGAGACCACGTCTCTTAGCCCTCACGATGCTGAGATCGTAGGAATTGCTCTTGCGATGGACTCCGATGAGGGATTCTATATTCCTGTGGGACATATGACAGGCAAGCAGTTGGATCGAGCGAATGTCATCTCTAGGCTGAAACCCTATCTAGAGAATCCCAAATACAAAAAAATCGGTCAGAACCTCAAATACGATTTCAGTGTATTGATTGCTCAAGGTCTCAACCCCGAAGGCATCGGAGCGGACACAATGATTGCTGATTATATTTTAGATCCAGCGTCTCGGCATAATCTTGCGGCACTCTGTCTTAAGTACCTCGACTACGAAGTGGTGAAGTACGACGACGTAGCGGGTAAGGGTAAGGAGCAGATCTCGTTTGCTGATGTTCCCATCGATGTAGCGACCCGATACTCGGGAGAAGACGCTCTCGCTGCATGGAAACTCTGGGAAGTGATGGAGAAGAAGCTCAATGAAGAAAAGCTCATGCGAGTCTTCGCAGAGATCGAACTTCCACTCGTGAAGGTACTCGCTAGGATGGAAACCTTCGGAGTTCATGTGAATGCCAAGTATCTGAATGGACTCTCAAAAGAATTCGAAAAAGAAATCGCAGAGATTGAACTTAAGATCCAGAAGTATACTAAAGGTCCAGTGAATCTGAACTCGCCTAAGCAACTAGGCGTTCTGCTGTTTGAAGAGCTCAAACTTCCTACTCAAGGCAAAACCAAAACAGGATTCTCTACAGATGCTTCCGTACTTGAAGCACTTGCGCCACTTCACGAAGTCCCTAAGCTTCTCCTTGAATATAGAGAGATCTCTAAACTCAAAGGCACCTATGTTGATCCCATTCCTGAGATGATCAATCAGAAGACAGGCAAGCTTCATGCAAGTTTTCAGCAGACTGTGGCTGCGACAGGAAGACTCTCAAGCTCAGATCCTAATTTGCAGAATATCCCGATCCGAAGCCAGCGAGGCAGGCTCATTCGTCAGGCGTTCGTACCCTCGAAGGGATCGAAACTCCTTGCTGTGGATTATTCGCAGATTGAGCTCAGGCTCCTTGCACACATGAGTGGAGACAAGGATCTCTGTCATTCGTTTCAGATCAATGAAGATGTGCATAGAAGAACGGCTTCAGAAATTTATCATGTGGCTCTAGATCAAGTGACAGACGAGCAGCGCTCAGTTGCCAAGGCTGTGAACTTCGGTCTTATGTATGGGAAGACAGCGTTTGGACTTTCGCAAGAATTAGGAATCCCAAGAGGTGAAGCCAAGTCCATCATCGACAAGTACTTCGAGCGCTACAGTGGCGTGAAGAAGTACTTAGACGGTCTCATCACGACTGCTAAGGAGTTGGGTTATGCTGAGACTGAGCTCGGTCGTAAGCGTCCACTCCCAGAGATCCATTCTAGCAATTCGGCCATCCGGGCGAATGCTGAGCGCATGGCGATGAACTCTCCCATTCAGGGGACAGCAGCAGACCTCATGAAACTTGCGATGATCGCAATCGATGAAGAACTTGAATCCAAAGGATTCAAGACCCGTCTAGCAATCCAAGTTCACGATGAAGTCGTGCTCGATTGCCCAGAAGAAGAATTGAAAGCAGTCCAAAAAATTGTCGAAGATTGCATGATTCACGCGATGAAGTTCAGAGTCCCACTTCAGGTGAATAGTGGAGTAGGCGATAACTGGATGGTGATTTAAAGTTTTATTTTCTTGTAGAATCGATCACTCGTTTGCATAATTTCTAAATATGAAAAAACAAATAGTTGCTTTAGCGATGCTTTTGATGCTGAGTTCTGCCTCTGTACTTGCTGTTGATGTTCAATTGCATGGATTCGGTACTGCAGGTGTAGCGAAGTCAGATTCCAAGTTTTCTGTGAATGATATTGGCAATGAAGGTCCTAGACCTACTTTTGCAAGAGACAGTCGCTTCGGATTGAATGTCAGCGCCAAACTATCTGATCGATGGGATATTTCATCTCAATTTATTACTAAAGCGAATTCTTTTGAGCCAATTACCGCTCAGTTCTTTTTCATCAGACTTCATGCATCGTCTCAATTCAATATTAGAGCTGGAAGAATGATTGCGCCTACTTGGTTGCTTTCTGAACAGATCGAAGTGGGTCTCACATATCCATGGGTGAGGCTTCCCTACGAAGTCTACATTCTTAATCCTTTGAGATTTTTTGACGGGTTAAGTGTGGCTTGGACTCAGCAGATGGGAGATTGGAGCTTAGGAATAGAAGTGATGGGTGGATCATCTACCTATAAGGATAAGTCATTTGATGATTCCAAGATTTCATACGTTAACATGCCAGAAACCTTCGGCGGGAATGTTACTCTCTCGGATGACAAGCATGTTCTCTTACGAGCTTCTTATGTGAATGCTCTGATTAATGGTACAGCTAATGCACTTGTGGCTGCATCGACTATTTATCCTTCAATGCCTATTGGAAGTATTACAGTTCCCTCGACATTATTTAATTCTGAAAGAGGCCAATTGATTTCTATCGGAGGAAAATTTGACATAGGTAACTTTTTGGTCATGACTGAGGCAGCTCGCAGAATCATCACTGGAAACTACCTTGCCGTTGCAAACTCAGCTTATTTAACTGTGGGCTATCACGTCGGAGAGTTGATGCCGTTTGCGAGTGGATCTTGGTTAGGTAATTTATTAGGTACAGGCTGGCCTGATCCTGACCCTGCAACTATTGCAACTGCGACGACTAGTTTATCTCCTCTGGACAATCAGTACACTCTCAGTGGTGGTGTAAACTACAGAGTCAGTCCTAGCGTGGTATGGAAGCTTCAGTACGATTATGTGAGAACTAATAATACCAACGCTGTCATGTCAAAAAATGCTCAAGTAGTCAGTACGAGCTTGGATTTTGTGTTCTAAGGAAAAGGAAAGAATATGAAAATAATACTATTTGCTCTACTTGTATTTGAAACACAGATCATCAATATTAATGCTGCTCAGAGTGATGTTGTGGTGATTGTGAATAAGAATTTCAACTACGAAGTGAATTCAAGCTTTCTCTCTAAGATCTTTCTGGGTAGAGAGAAAGAGATTCCACAAGGACCGATCGTACAGCTCTTAGATTTATCTGAAGGCGATCATATTCGTGATGAACTCTATGAAAAACTCGTCGACAAAAACCCAAGTGAGATGAAGTCACATTGGTCTTATTTGATGTTCACGGGCAAAGGCTTACCACCAAAAGTGGTGAGCTCGGAAGATGAGATGAAGCGTATGGTTGCAGAGAGCCAGAATGCGATTGGTTACATTTCATCATCAAAAGTAGATAGTTCAGTAAAAGTTCTTCTCCAGTTGAAATGATTCAGCGAAGCATAAGTTAATTAAGCCGCAATTTTCATGTTCCTCTTTTTTGGTATTAACAATTTAAAACTCGTGTTTTTGCATTCTGTGTCTAGCTTGAGGGATCCACCATGTTGCTCTGCTATTCCGCGGGAGATGCTGAGTCCTAGTCCAGTGCCTTTGCCTATTTCTTTTGTAGTGAAGAAAGGCTGACTGAGTTTTTCTGCAATGTGTTTGGGGATGCCAGAACCTGAGTCAGTGACCTCAATCATGATAGAGTTTTCTTTGACGGAAGCTTCTAGAGTGATCCATTTTTTATCTAAATTCTCTACAGCATGAATACTGTTATTGAGTAGATTGAGAATGATTTGTGAGATCTGAACCGTTCGACATTCAGCAGTGATCATCGGATCAACGCTGATTTTCAAATCAATACCTAAGTTATTGAATCTTGCACGACAGAGTTCTAGGGTATCATCGAAAATTTGTTTGATGTTGCTTTCAACGAATGGATCCTGTTCTCCATCACGGGAGAAGTTTCTCAGACCGCGAATGATTCTATCGATCCTCTGACAAGTGGCGTGGATTTTGGAAAGCTCAACTGCAAGTTGTTCTGGTGTGATCGATCCATTTTTAACTTTAATTCCAATGAGTTCTATTTTCCCAATGATGATGGTGAGTGGATTATTGATCTCATGCGCGATTCCGCCAGCCATTTCACCTAGAGAAGACATCTTAGATGCGGATAGTGTTTTTTCTTTTTGTGAATCTCTCTCTAGGAGTGCAGTTTGTAGTTCTAAGGTCATTTTCTGAAATGTTCTTGAGAGTGACCCGATTTCATCGTGAGATGTATCTGCTTTGAATGCAATGGATAAGTTGCCAGATCCCACCTGTTCACATGCTTTTTCAAGTCTAGTGAGTCTGCGAGTGATAAGGTAGGAGAGTAGCCACACGAATGAGTTCATCAGCATGACTTGGAAAAATAAAAAAAGAATTTGTCTGCGATAGTATATTGAAATGGTTTCATCAAGCTCGTAGAACGACATTCCTATTTGAAGCTCAGCGATGGTTTGCCCAGATGAGTTTATGATTTCTGCGTAGGCATCAAGGATTTTACTCTCATTTTGAGTTTTCTTTAAGTACTCAGAGAAATCTTCTGATTCGCTCGCGCTGGGTACGAACTGAGTGGTGTGAATATCGAGTAGAGTATTTTTGCCTTTGACGACTTTGACATATGTAATGGGGGAGCCCGTTTGGTATTTTTTGGCTACTGTGATGGCGGCTTGGATGTCGTTCTTTTCGATGAAACGAGAAATTTTGAGAGCAAGTAGTTGTGCTCTACTGTCGGTTTTTGACGCGAACTCCTCACGAATGGAGGTTTTAAAGCGCTCAGCATTGAATACAGTAGAGAATAGTAGGAAAAGGGTCTGAATGAATGTGACGCCTAAGGCGATCTTGTAGTGTAACTTCACAGGGAACTATCGACTATTTTGTAAATTAACTAGAGAGTCATTGAATTGACGCTCCCTGGTTTAAGTCTCTGCTTGAACCGGCCGATAAAATGAGTAAGTTTGGAGCGATATGAAGACTCAAGTGAAGCCATCTAGCGGTGGCAAGCATCTTACCAACGTAAAGTTCAAGCTAGCTCAAGAACAGCTGATCAAGATCCACGATCTCATGCTGACGACTCGTATGCTTGAGGAGCGCATGATCAAAATGTACAAACAGAACGAAGGATACTTTTGGTTAGGCGGACCAGGAGAAGAAGCGTTCAATATTCCACTGGGTCTTCAAGGTCATGTAGGTGAAGGCCTCGATTATGACTTCTGGCATCTCCATTACCGTTCAAGCGGAATTTTGCTATCCATGGGTGCTGAACAAATCGATTTTATTCGTCAGATGAAGAACACCGTCACTGACCCATTCTCAGGCGGACGCAATTTTTGTAATCACTCTTCCATCAGAAAATGGAATGTACTTCCGATCACATCAACAATCGAAACACAGTTTGCAACCGCCATCGGTAGCGGCATTGCTCACAAACGTCACGGTGGCAAGGGCATAACGGTCGTGAACGGTGGAGACGCAGGTACAGCTGAAGGAGAATTCGCTTCGTGTTTGATTTGGTCTTCACGTCCAGAGCAAAAGCTCCCGATGCTCATCATAGTCACGAACAATGAATATGGGATTTCTACTCCAGCGAGTACACAGCATGGTGAAACTCACATTGCAGATCGTGCGAAGGCATTCAATATTGAAGCCAAGGTCATTAACGGAAACGACGTCGAAGAGTCTTGGTTCGCAATCAAAGAGGCGATGGAATACGTACGCACTGAGCGTAAGCCTTACTTCATTGAGTCTCGTGTTTCTCGTCTCTATGGCCACTCTTCTGCGAGTGGCGCAAACTTCCAACCGAATGAAGTAGACCCTGTTGTGATCTTCGAGCAGAAGCTTGAAGCTGCAGGTGTTCTTTCTCGTAAGGAGATGGACGAGCTTCGTGAGAAGAAAGCAGCTGATCTCCTTGAGATGCAAAAACAAGTTCGTGAGGAGCCGATGCCGGATCCTTCGACCATCTATGACTACACATACTTCGGACAGAAAGGTAAGTACTGGTAATGGCAAGCATGGCACAGGCCATTCGTATGGCCCTTCACTACGGTGAAACAAAATTAGGCGTGACTGATATTTTTGGTGAGGATGTAGGTCCACCATTGGGTGGCGTTTTCACTGCGACCCAAGGCTTGAAGACGACATGGAACTCTCCCCTCGATGAGCGTGGAATCATCGGTGCAGCTGTGGGTTTAGCATCGACTGGTTCTCGCTGTGTCGCTGAGATTCAGTTCTGCGATTACATTTACAACACAATCGATCTACTGAAGCTCGCAGGCAACATGTGCTGGGCATCCAATGGCCAATGGAATTTCCCCATGACCGTAATGACTCCAGTCGGTAGCGGTATTCGCGGATCGATTTATCACTCACATTCATTCGATGCGACGATGACTCATATTCCTGGTTGGAAAATCGTCATGCCATCAAGCCCGATTGATGCTTATGGCCTCATGATTGCATGCTTGAAGGATCCTAATCCTACAATGTTTCTGAAGCCTAAGGCGCTCCTTCGTGTTCGTGGTGATGAACTCATCCCAGGTGAGCCAGAAAACGAAAAAGAGTTGCGAGACAGAATCGATGCACCACTCGGTGATAGATCCAAGTGGAAGGCAAGATGGCCTGAAGGTTTGACCGATTACACAGTAGAAATCGGCAAAGGCAAAATTCAACGTGAAGGTGAGCATGTGACGATTGTGACTTACGGTCGTACGCTCCCTCTCGCTGTCCAAGCCGCTGATCAGTTGAAGAGTGAGAATATCTCAGTAGAAGTCATCGATATGCGTACCCTCTGGCCTTATGACTGGGAGATGATCTCATCTTCTATTCGTAAGACTCGTAGAGTGATCTTCTTGAACGAAGACACTGAAGTAACCAACTTCGGTGAGCATCTCGTGCGTAGAACTGTGGAAGAGCTCTTCTATGACTTAGAGGCTCGTCCTAGACTCCTTGCCGGTGCTTTCACTCCTGGTATAGGGCTTGCTGACCCACTTGAGATGGCATCTGCTCCGCAGTTGAATCACATTATAGAGATGGCACGCGAAGTAGCTAACGAGAGAGCTTAGTTCTTACGGTTCATTCGTGAACCAATTTTCATTAAAGTGCTCTAGTGCGCTTGTGAGTAGCATCTTTCCTTTGAGGAGCTCTTTTTGTTCTGTTCCTAGGATTTGAACGGCTAAATTTGGGTTCAATCGATCGGCGTAATACTTCAGTCCCTTCGAAATCACACCGTCTGATAACTTTGCTTCATAGAGCTCGACTATTTTTTTATTTTTCACTATAGCGAGATCTACTTCACGCTCTTCTTTATCGCGGATGTATTTTAGCTCATAATGATTGCCTGTGTAGTCCTCTAAGAACTGGATTTTTTTTAATAAATGCGTGGCGACAAAGTTTTCAAACTTTGCACCTTCATCTCCCTCAACATCTGCGTTGTCAAAAAAGAAGACCTTTGGTGGCTTTTGAATAGCGCGTGGAATTTTTTCTGTGAATGGTCGAACGACGAAAATCAGATACATTTTTTCTAGTATGACTAGCCAGCGTGCGAGTGTTTTTGGGGAGACTTGAAGATCTTCTGCAATGTTTGAGAGAACAACAGGAGTTCCTACGCGAGTTTTGAGCGCATCAATGAATAGCTCCATAGCAGATAGATCTCGAATATTCTCCAAATCACGAATGTCCTCTCTGAAAATCCGTGTCACACGCTCTCTTCTCCATCGAGTCGCTTCTCTCTCCTCTGGATTTAAGAATGGCTCAGGGAATCCACCTACTTTCATGAGTCTTGCAAACGCATCTTGTCTGGATATTCCTTTCGGTATTTCTGTGAGTGAAAAAGGATGTAGTCTCCAGTGGTGATATCTGCCTAAGAGCGAGTCCCCACCTCGTTTGTAGACATCTAGTCTTGCGCTTCCCGTAACCATGAATTGATGTTTATTCTTCTGGGTGTCGTATACGCCTTTGATCCAATTTTTCCATTTTCCATATTTATGGAGTTCATCGAATACTATGAGTTTTTTGTCATCAGACCACTTTTCAGCCAAGATGTCTTTTCGTTGGGAGCTCGAATCCCAGTTGAAGTACTGTCCAGTTGTTTGGCTGAGGAGAGTCTCTGCCAGGGTTGTTTTGCCGCATTGCCTAGGTCCTCCTAGAAAGACCATTTTATTGGCTAAGTCAGTTTTTATGTAAGGCTCTAAATACCGCATTCGACTATTTTGTCATACAAGAATAAATAGTCAAGACTATTTTGTCATTAGAGAACAAATGGTCCGGTGATCTTCACTCATTAAAGTCTATCACAGGTCACTTCCGACACATCTATGTCCAAAAAGACTTAGATTTCGCTTATTTTTTAATAGATCGTCGTTTGTTTTAATAAATGACTAATTTAGTCAGAAACTTCTTTTTTTTTCCCAATATGCCGATAGGATTGAAGGTAAGGGGTATCGAGCCACATGCTTAACCAATTGAATGTAGTTAAAAAAGTAGTCGCTACCACAGTCGCTCTCTCGATTGCGCTCCCACTTCCTTATGCGCGGGCTGATGCAAATCCACTCAATGCCATAAACAAAGGTCAATACTTCAATCCCAAAGATCCGATGGGAGCAGCAGCGAACGCATTACTCAATCCAATGAGTAATTCTATTAAGCAATATGACAGCTGTTTTCCAGCTGAGTTAAGACTGCAGACAAGAATTTATAATCCCCTCATAGATCCTGCCGTGAAGGCAACAGAGCGCATGCAAGAGTTTCAGAAGAAATTAGAGCAAAATAGAAAAATTTTTACAGAAACAAAACCTGTTAAAAAAGAATGCAAAGACAGAAATGATAAGAAGAACAAAGAATCCAAGGATTGTCAGGATGAATGGGCTCGCTTCGACAAAGAAAACAAGGAGAACAAGAAGAAGCAAAAAGAGTATACAGATAAGCAAATTGAGCAAGCCAAAGCGGATATGGATCTTCCTGATGCACTTAATTGGGATACGTTGGAAATTAATCGGGATTCTCAAGCTGCGAAAAGATACAGTACAGAAACCCTGTTGAATAAGTTAGAGACAATGGCGAGTGAAGATTGTCTGAGTTTCGGAATTGACCAGCTTCCGACGCCAATTAGTTGCACAAACTTCAATAAAACATCTTATAAAAATAATTTAATGAGACTCATCCAAATAGAAAAGAAAGCACTCAGCTGCCAAAAAAACCATGTCAAAGCGATTGCTGATGTTGCAACTTGCTTAACAAATAAATCAGCATCCATTCAACAGAATGTACAAATGTTGTCTGGTCAGTTCGATGCTGTTTATAGGCAGCATGCTGATACTCTTACTGTTTTAGACAATCACAGGAAAGAACGCAAAAGAGTATTAGATGAAGTCGTTGTGAGGGAAATTTTACGAGGCGAAGGTGATGGCTCTAATGGAAAAATGTATCAAATGCAGAAAGAGCTGAATGATCTTCTCACGCGTCGTAGTGGGATCTGGGATAAATCTGCTGATATCAAAACTAAACTCATGAATCTCGAGCAAGATACAAAGAATGCTAAAGCATTCTATGAAGCCGATGTTGCGCGTACGGCAATTAATATTTTTATTACTAGAACTAAGCAGCTGAACGATGGTAGTAGCCCTACTCTCCCTGCATATTATCAGTCTGTGATGTCTCGCACGAATCAATCATTATCTAGACAAGGTGAGATGCAAACGAGAACCGTAGATATTGCTGGTGCACTCAGTAGTGTGTTTGGACAAGTGCCAGATCCTGCAAGTACAGCAGTAGGACCTTCTGGAAATTCTGGTGGCTTAAGAACTAAGGCAGATATTAAAGCCGCAATCTCTGCGAGATTCGGTCAAATGCAGTTCCTATTGATAGGCAATTCTTACAAAAGCTTAGCTCAAGACATGAATGCTGAGATTGAAGAGTGTTTCCAATTAGCGAATGCCAAGAACAGTGGACCCTATTTGAGACGTGAGAACGCGATTAACGGCAAAGATGGAATTGAAACTAAACGACTCGCACTCCTTAAAGAGATTCAAGAGGGAGTGGCAGACGCTAGATCTGTGTTTGTTAAAGCTTCAAACGTGCTGAGATTACCAAAGGCTACTCCTGAACAATACGGAGTAGATATGAATGCATGCTTGGGTAACGGCAGTAATATTCAAGCGATGATCAATTGCTTCGATACGTTTAAAGTTTATATGTACGGTTTATCTCAGGGGAACCCACAGATGGCATCTGTATTTCCAGTTAACTCTAGATTCGTTCCTCTTCAGAACTTATCAGCACTTCCTCCACAGACGATCGCTACACTAGGATTATCTATGAAAGGCTCTCAACCCTTGAAAGCGCAAGATAGCATCTCTTGTTTAGGTCTGGATCGTTGTATTGAAGCGATCGAGAGATACAAAAACCGTTTACTCACTGACATCAATGACCTGAAGTCCGATCATGAGAAGTACACTAACGCTGCAACTCAACACATTGAAGGTTTTGGGATGCAGCTCTCCAATATGGGTAATCCAGCTTTGGGTCTACCATCACTTCAATCTGCTACTAATGATTTGAATACAAAGATTGCTAGCTTGCAGAATGAGCTTTCAAGTTTTGGTGTGAGTATCTCTACTGAGATTCCGCTCATTCCACAAGCGGAATGGTCACCGATTTCAGGTGATAACAATCCGCTTAATGGATTCGTTCAACGTCCGAAAGATCCAATCAGCGCAGTCGCTGGTGGAACAATTGATTTCCGTAAGAATCCATTCGGTGCACTCACTAAGGGAACCGTCGACGCTAATAAAGAAATCAGCAAGAAAAGTGGAGAGATCAATAAGTACCTTACAAAGATGGGTGAGGATGAGAAGAAGTGCGGAGATGAAGCGAAAACAGCTATTGAAAATTTAAAGAAAACAGCTCTTGAGAGAAATGGTTGTCTGCTATTACATGGCGGTCAAGGTGATGTATCAAGAGCAGGTTTGCCTTTAATTTCTTCTCTAGACCTCCTGGGTGAAAATGGGTCAATTTTGCATGACTTAAAAAAAATTATAAATAAACAACAAGCGAAAGATGAAAATTCAGTGTTTAAAAACATTAGTGGTTGTAGTGCTCTGATGCCCCAAATAAATCCACGAAGCGGATTTGGCGAAATGGCTATAATGGATGATGATACAGTAAAAAGTAAGTTAAAATGCATAGAAGATCCTAAAGACAATAAAAAAGTAAAATGCTTTTGGGACAATGTAGAACTATCAGAAGATAAAGTGGAAATCCTTCGAATTTCTGATATAGGTCGTTTATTTAAAGACAATGTAATGTTAGGAGTACTTGCAAAATTTAAAGAATGTAGGGATCAACTCAAACTACCTTCTGGTGATGAGAATTGTGCAGAAGTAAACCAGTCTATAAATGCTAAAGTGATTGAATATCATGAAAAGTATAAAAAACTAGGAAGCAAAGCTGTTAGTGGTTCTGGTGTTACTACTCCTTAATTACTATTCATTGACGTAAAAGGCATCATCGGTCAATTTAGTTACATGTCCGCCGCGATCCACTTTGAAAAATGGCAAGCCTTAGGCAATGACTTCATTCTCATTGACCAAGCTAAGAATCCATCGTTGAAACTGAACGCTGATCTCGCGCGCAAACTCTGTGATCGTCACTACGGCATTGGTGCAGATCAGATCCTACACCTCACACTTCCTATGAGTCCACTAGCGCTCGGTCGCATGGATCTCAGGAACGCTGATGGTGAAACTTCTGAGATGTGTGGCAACGGCATTCGAGCTGTCGCACTTTACTTCGCCGAGAAACATCCGGGCCGCAAGGAAATCCCGATCGAAGTCATGAGCCGTGTGTATCCCATCACTCTGACAAGCAAAGGCGCACGAGTGGACATGGGTGCACCGCAAGTATTGAATCTCTCACAATCAGTAGACAAGATTTCATTCACCGAAGTGAACATGGGCAATCCTCATGCAGTGATTGAATTGGACTCTCACAAAGATCTCACCGATCTCAACATCACTACTCTAGGTCCTCAAATCGAGCTCAATTCCCGATTCCCCAATCGCACCAACGTCGAGTGGGCGTGGGTGGAGAATCGTAAGAACATCCACATGTGTGTATGGGAGCGCGGTGCAGGAGTGACTCTCGCGTGTGGAAGCGGTGCGTGTGCAGTGGTTGCAGCGATGGTAGCCGAGAAGAAGTGTGACGCACAGGTGTCGGTGCATCTCCCAGGTGGGATGCTATCGATCGAGTGGAGCGGCGCGCAGTCTGATTCGGTGTGGATGGAAGGTCCTGCGTCGAGAGTTTTTGTTGGAGAGTGGAAGTAGGCTCTTGTTTTTGAGTGTGATTCGAAATACACCCCGCTAGTTGAATTGAGTTCGGGGGGCTTAGGTTGAAAACAATTCTCATTCTTATTTTGTGTTTATCCACTCCTGCTTTCTCACAAGATGGTCAACCCATAGATGACACTCAGGTACCCAGTCAGTGGTCGTTAGTGTGGGAAGAGCTCGCATTCAAGGCATTGAAACTTCTCGTCACTCCACTGCCCGTTCTCATCATGGAGAAGAATCTTCAAGTCACGACGTTTGCAGAAGTAGTGAAGAACGATCCCGAAGCGATTCGTATTCTTAAAAAAATTCAGATCCGTCATTGGAATCTGAATGATCAGAGAAACTTCCTCTCGTTTGATTACCAAGAGATGGATGATATCTATATTGATGAAGTAGGATTCTGTAGTGGTTATACTTATGTGACTTGGCTCATGCGCTACTTGGTGTTCTACGATCCAGCTGGTGAGCTCCTCACACCGAAGGAAACGATCAAGAGGTTGAATCAAGCTCTCTATCAGCTGAAACCTGTGACGATCAGTGGAGTAGGAAGTCTTCTTGAATTATCTTCTCAGCCTGAGATCGAGCTCTATCTGAAGCGCCAAGTAGCAAGAACTTGGAAAGAGCAAAGTATTACGACTCCAGGACTAGGCATGTATCTCGATCAATACAGAAGCAAGTCTGTCGATTGGAAGTCAGTAAATTCCAAAATCAAATTCTACATCGAGAATGGCATTCAACCGATTTTTTATGCAGTGGCAAGAGAACCTTGGAAGAAGTTAGGAGACCCACAAGGCGTGAGAATGATTCATGTCATGCCTGTGATGAATACCAAGACATTAGAGTTATCGGATTTTCAAGATGAAGATTTTTTTAAGAAGAATCCAAGATACATGAATGAACTCACTCAGCATGTCGGTCGACCTGTAATCAGCATGCTTCATACTGTGAATCGGAATTTTCAGAAGGGTTTCTTACAAGTAGGCAATGATGCTCTGATGGTGGGATATGATGAAGAGAAAAACTCAGTCCTCATGAGTTCCTACATTGACCTCATTTATTACCAAGACCGTATCGCTGCACAAGTAGCGATGAATTTGAAGAAAGCTTTCGGGGGAAAGTAGAACATGAATTTGTTTTTAGTATTAGTGAGTTTGCTTTCAGTACAAGCCCAACAGATCATCGATCAAGAGGATTTGCTCAAAGAGGGTTTGAGAAACAGAGCCTTTCATTATGTTCTCAATCCGATTGCATTCCTTTATCAGAGGCACACTCAACCCCAGTTCTCAGATGTAATCAAGTAGTATCCGAAGGCTGTTGAGTTACTCAAGCAGAAACAAAAAACTAATTGGGATTTGAACAACCCAGAGAACTTCCTCAGTTTTGGTTACAATGACATGACAGATGTCTACATCAGACGCTATGGATTCTGCAGTGGATACACCTATGTGACTTGGGTACTTCGCTACCTTGTTACCTATGATCCGGCAGGAGCTGCTCAATCGACAGAGACAATGACAAAGCTTCTCGATCAAGCGATTTTTGAATTGAAGCCAGTGAAGTTCACAGGAGTTGCGGGACTTAAGTCTCTTTCATCACTTCCCGAGGTGAACCGTTATTTGAAACTCGCTATTGGTAGAGCTTGGAAAGAACAGAGCGTAGGGATCGATGGACTCAAAGTTTATATGGGCAAATTTCAGGGCAAGAAAACTGACTGGAATAGCCTGACGGAGAATACCAAGAATTACTTGAACCAGGGAATTTATCCAATCATGACAAGTGTAGATAGAAACGAGTGGAAGACTTTTGGTGATCCTGAAGAAGAAGGAATGATTCATGTCATGCCAGTGGTGGGGTTCGGTCCTATCGATATGCAATCAGAAATTTGGAGCAAGGTCAGTCCAGGTCTTTATGAAAATATGAATATTTTAATGGTGAACTCTATTTATAATCAAAAACAGAGCTTCAAATTACTAGATACAGATGGAGCTCCAGATTTTATTTATTTTATAGAACGTGAAGAACAAATCGATGTTTTGAATTTGTTT
Organism: Lysobacteraceae bacterium; assembly: GCA_023657465.1. Taxonomy (GTDB): domain Bacteria; phylum Bdellovibrionota; class UBA1018; order UBA1018; family JAGTJX01; genus JAGTJX01. The sequence continues at coordinate 902,704 of JAGTJX010000003.1, read as the reverse complement.
TCTCTAACAAGATATCCAGGTGATCCAAATATAACTCAAGTCAGTCTCTTGAAAGACGTCTACATGGACATGATCTATTACACTGATAGGCTCGCAGCCCAGGTAGCTCTAAGTCTGGTCAATCAATGATCGATATCTGAAAGCGGATTGATATAAAGTCTGAAAGTTTTATCGCGGTTTCTTCGGATGGCGTATGCGCCGTTTTCTTTTTCTGCGACTAGCTTCTGGTAGAACTCAGGGTCGATTTCTGCAATGTCCCTGATGTTACGTCCTTCGTACTTACCAAAATCAATAATGACCAAATCCTCATCAATAACGCCCGTGACAGGGCTCTGTTGAGTGCTCATTAATCTAGTATCCTCCTTGAGCGGTAAATTTGTTTTTCTCTACTCCGGGCCCGTCACTGCGCCCGAAACGTCCGCCTTGCATGAATGTAACCCATTCACGCGGCGAGTTGCAAATCTATGCTCGTCGATGTCAAAAGACTGACGAAACATCGTCTGGTTGTCAACTTAAACCATCGTACTGAGTGCCATTGCCAAAAAACGGTAATAGGAGGGGTGAATGCATGTCTTATGCGCTGCTCTTGCCGCTATTTGGCAACGCACGTTCTAATTGGTTTTACTTATTTATGAGGCGACTTGTCACCCCCAGACATGGTAATAAAAATGCCTATGTGCGGAATAGTCGGAATGATCGGCGCAAAAGATGCGTCCCGCGAAGCGCTACTAGCGCTGACCACACTCCAGCATCGGGGACAAGATGCTGCGGGAATCCTCACCCTGAGCTCCGAAGGCGTACACAGAGTCAGAAACACAGGCTTAGTCGAATCCGTTTTTAATCGTGAAAACATGGAAGAGTTAGTCGGGGACTTAGGTCTCGGTCACACTCGTTATTCCACTGCAGGGAGAGGCACACTTGCAGAAGTACAGCCCATGATCCTGACTTTTCCGTTTGGAATTGGAATGATTCATAACGGAAACATCGTGAACTCAGATGAACTCGCTCAGGAGTTAAAATCCACTCGCAGACAACTCCTCACTCATTCAGACACCGAGGTTCTACTCAATTTATTCGCGCAAGCACTCACGACTGAAAACAACGAGCATTTAAGCTTTGAAACATTCTGCAAGGCTGTGAAGACGCTACACGAGAAGGCGATTGGCAGTTACTCGATCGCTGCTGTGATTGCAGATCACGGACTGGTGGCATTCAGAGATCCGCACGGTATTCGCCCAATAGTTTGGGGAACGAAAGTAGATGCAACAGCTCCAGGCGGAATTGCTCACATGGTAGCAAGTGAGACAGTGGCGCTTGAGTTCAATGGTTATGAATTGAAGCGAGACATTGCTCCAGGTGAACTGCTCTACATCGACGTCGATGGTGGAGTTCAGACGAAAGTTCTGATCCAGAAACAAGCGCGTCCTTGCATGTTCGAGTGGATTTATTTTGCATCTCCCGAATCCGTCATTGATAAAATTCCAGTTTATGGTGCGCGTATTAATCTCGGTAAGAAGCTAGCAGTGCTCATCAAGGAGCGCATGAAGGCTCAAGGGCTTGAAGCCGACGTCGTTGTTCCAGTTCCTGATACTGCTCGTATTGCTGCGATTTCTCTCTCTGAAGAATTAGGAGTTCCTTACCGTGAGCTCCTCATTAAGAATCGCTACATCAAGCGCACATTCATTCTCGATAATCAAGACAAGCGCCAGAAAGCTGTGAACATGAAGCTCTCTCCCGTGAAATCAGAGTTTGTAGGGAAGCGTGTGATCTTGGTGGACGATTCAATAGTTCGCGGAACAACGTCGAAGAAGATCATTGAACTTGTGCGCAATGCGGGCGCAACCAAAGTTTATTTTGTCTCAACCTGTCCTCCGATTAAACATCCGTGTTTCTACGGGATTGATTTTCCGAATCAGAAGGAACTCATCGCCTATGGTCGTACGGATGCAGAGATTGAGAAGGAATTGGGAGCTGATGCAGTCATCTATCAAGACATTGAAGGTCTCCGTGAGTCGATCAGAGACGCAGGCGAGGGGATTGCAAAAGATTTCTTGCCTTGCATGGCTTGTCTCGATGGCAAGTATCCAACCGATGTTTCCACATCTCAACGCATGATTGAGCGCAGGGCTACTGATAGAAAAGGCGGACAGGCATGATTAAACGATTCTACTCTGGATCAGTGAAGGATCTGTGGGGAACGTTTAAGACAGACCAAGGTCCCGCGATTGTTTTTAAGTACACGGATGCTTACTCTGTTTTTGATTGGGGAAGGATGCCTGATTCACTCCCCAAAAAAGGCCAAGCTCTTACAGCACTTGCTGCTTACTTCTTTGAAAAATTAGAAAATCCTGAAGCTTGGAAAGAATTCTCAAAATCTAAAACAGCGCACGATCTTAGGCGTGGGAACAAGGCGGATTTCATCGATGTCGGCGAAGGACTTCAGAAACATGGACTGAAGACTCACTACTTAGGAGTGATTGCTCCTAGTGAATTCAATGAGGAGCGTTCTCAAGAAACGATTCATCCGTTGAAGTTCTTGGGGATGAAGAACTTTGATTACTCTCTCATGGCTGTTCGACCAGTAACTGTGATTCCTCCAGTGAACGGAGACTACTCTCAAAATAAAACTTCTCGCGAGACGAGACTCATTCCGCTTGAAGTGGTGTTTAGGTTTTCTGTTCCTCCCGGTAGCTCTTATCTTGAGCGCTCTCAGGATAAAAATATTCAAGTAGGCACTCAGTTCGCTACACCAGTGATTGAAACCTTTACTAAGCTCGAACCCTCGGATCGTTTTGTACCAGAGACTGAGGCTCTCGATATATCTGGTCTCTCACGCGAACAGTTTGTGAAGATGACCACCTTGACCTCATGGGTGGGGGGATTCCTCAAACATGAATTCTTAAAACATGGACTCAATCTTGCTGACGGAAAACTCGAGTGGGCAGTGACAGATGAAGGCAAGATCATTCTCGTTGATGCGATTGGACCTGATGAACTTCGAATCCTCTCAGGCGATATTCAACTTTCTAAAGAATTCTTACGTGAGCATTACCGTAAATCTGCTTGGTTCGCTGCAACTGTAAGAGCCAAAGCTGAAGCCAAATCCAAAAAAATTCTCGAATGGAAACCCTTCTGCATAGAAAAACCTCACACATTACCTAAGGAAATGCTCGATCTTGCAACTAGGCTTTATCCCGTACTCTCAGAAGTGATAACAGGCACTGAAATTGATCCCCTCGCAGGATCTTTACCCAGCTGGATCGATAGATTTAATTCCAGAATCAATCTCAAGTCCTCAGGTGGCAAAAAAGTTTTAGTCGTGGGTAGTGGCGCACGCGAACACGTGATTGCGTGGAAGCTCTCTCAGTCTACGCAAGTAGCTAAGGTCATTATGGCCGCAGGTAACGACTTCATGCCGTTTGAGCGTTGGCGAGAGACAGGAATTGCACTCGCTCGTAGAGCTAAGGATGAAGGCATTGATCTTGTCGTCATCGGCCCTGATCAGGCGCTCGCTGATGGTCTCGCTGATTTTTTCTCTCAGCAGAACGTGCCTGTCTTCGGACCTAAGAAGGCAGCAGCTCAACTCGAGTGGAGTAAGGCGTTTAGCAAAAACATCATGCGTGAAGCCAATGTTCCCACTGCACGCTACCGAGTCGTGAGCCAACTCTCTGAAGCGAAGAAGATTATCGATAATGAAGAGTGGGCAGGGTTCGTTGTGAAGATCGATGGTCTCGCACTTGGTAAAGGTGTCATCGTCTGTGATTCTAAGAAGCACGCGATGGAATCAGTCGAGAAGCTATTGCCACTCTCAAACGGCAAGCTTGTCATCGAAGAAAAACTCGTTGGCGAAGAGATCTCCTGGATGGCGATTTGTGATGGAGATGATTTCAGGCTGCTCGATCCAGCAAGAGACTTCAAGCGTATCGGTGAAGGGAACACAGGACCTAATACAGGCGGCATGGGTTCGATTTGTCCAGTGGCTGAAGTTTCAGAAGATCAAGCATTCCGCACTCAAGTTTCGAAAGAAGTTTTCGCTCCTATTCTCTCTCTCATGAAGTCCAAAGGGACTACGTTTGTAGGTGTGCTCTACGCAGGCCTCATGTGGAATCGTGATACGAAGAAGTACTGGGTCTTGGAGTTCAACGCGCGCTTCGGTGATCCAGAAGCTCAAGTCGTACTCCCTCGCATCGAAGGAGATCTCTATCCTTGGTTAGAGGCATGTGCGAAGGGAAGACTGCGCGAGATGCCTGCTGAGATTCCGTTTTCAAAACTATTTGCAACCTATGTGGTGGCTGCATCATCTGGATATCCTGACTCACCGACACTAGGTGATGAGATCACGGGGCTTGATTTTTGGTCAGCTCCCATGAGAGACAATGTCTGGCCTTACGGCTTCGTCGCTGGTGTGAAGAAGTCTGAGAATGGGAAGTGGATCACTTCAGGAGGCAGAGTACTCGGAGCACTAGGATTATCGAATAGTCCTACGTTTTCAAAAACCGAAGCCTATATCAGACTTTCAAAAATTGATTTTGCTGGGAAACAGTTTAGACGGGACATCGGATGGTGAAGGTAGGAATTCTAGCTTCTGGTCGCGGATCAAACTTTGAAGCGATCCTTCGTGCAGTGAATGCAAAGAAACTGAATTTAGAGATCGTACTTGTCGCTTCTAACAAAGAGAACGCGCCAGTGCTTGAGAAGGCCAAGCAAGCAAATATCCCAATCTATGCAGGCCAAGATTATGCGCTAGCGTTACACAACCATGGCGTGGAGTTCGTCATTCTTGCTGGCTTTATGAAAATTCTCTCTGCGTCATTTATTGCCGCTTATAAAAGTAAAAAAGGCGATTACTCCAAGATTGTGAACGTTCATCCCTCATTACTCCCCGCGTTCACGGGTTTAAATGGTTATGAACAAGCGTTCAACTATGGCTCGAAGGTCGCAGGAGTCACGATTCATCTCGTCGATGAGAAGCTCGATCACGGACCGGTCTGTGCCCAAAAATCTTTCTCAATCGAGGGTTGTAAAACCCCCTCTGATGTTGAGAAGATAGGCCTCGCAATTGAACATGAGCTTTACCCAGAGACACTGAGCTGGGTGATCAATGAGAATTTCGTAATCGAAGGGAGACGATGTGTTCGTACGAGTTGAAGTCGCAGTTCGTCCAGAGTTTACTGATCCAGGAATTAAAACTTTTTTAAGAAAAGTCGAACTCGTACACCCAGAGATTTATCGCAAACTCAGATGGGGTCGTTGGATCGATGTGTACTGGATCGACATTGATTCTACTCGTGAACGCATGATCTCTGCAATCTCCGAAGTTTTCCAAGATAAGGTTTTAAACTGGCTTTTCACTGGCAATCTCATTCCTTCAGCGGCAGGTTCACACGGTAATATTGAAGACCTTATGGAGCATGCTCCAGAGCGTCCAGGTGTGTTCTGGGGATTAGAGAAACGCTACCGTACTGGCGTGACAGACAACGTCGGTCGAACGATCATCGAAGCATTCGAAATTGTCCTGGGTGAAAAAGTAAAATCCGCACATGCATCAAGTGGTTCAATGATTCTCATCGAAGGACCTAAGCTCACAGAAGATGATCTCTCACTTCTTGCGCGCGACTTATTTTGTAATGAACTCATCGAAAGTTGGACTTTGCTCTCTGAGGATGAACTTCGTAAGAGTGGAAGATTCTATCCAGACCAAGTGAAGCGTCAGATTGCTCGTCCAGAGAACAAGGCTCGAGCACATGTTGAGATTTTTAATTTTGAACGCATGACTGAGAAGCAGCTCGATGACTTAAGCTTCACGAGACTCCTTGCGCTGAATAACAAAGAAATGAAAGCGATTCAGAATTACTTCGTGAATCCTGAGACTCAAGCGGGAAGAAAAGAGTTGGGACTCAACTTCGCTACCGACGTCGAACTAGAAGTTCTCGCACAGACTTGGTCTGAACATTGTAAGCACAAGATTTTTGCTGCGAAGATCGATTACAAGGATTCCACTAAAGAAAAAAAGAAAAACATTCCTACAGTCATTGATGGATTGTTCAAATCCGCAATCGTTGCTGCTACTGAAAAGACTAAACGTCCCTGGCTCATCTCAGTGTTTGATGACAATGCAGGGATCATTGGTTTTGATGAAGAAGACGCAGTCTGTATCAAAGTAGAGACTCATAACTCTCCGTCAGCACTTGATCCCTACGGTGGATCGCTCACGGGCATCGTCGGAGTAAACAGAGATATTTTAGGAGTCGGTCGTGGTGCTAAGCCTATTTTTAATACAGACGTATTCTGTGTAGCGCCTCTTGATTATACGAAGACAATTCCTGATCGCATCTTGCACCCACGTAGGATTCTTGAAGGGTTGAGACGCGGTGTAGAGCACGGCGGAAACAAGAGCGGCATTCCTACAGTGAATGGCGCAGTCCTCTTCGATAATAGTTATCTCGGTAAGCCACTCGTATTCTGTGGTACTGGAGGAATCATTCCTCGGATGACCGCTGGACAAGTATCTCATAAGAAAGAAATCATTCCTGGCGACGCGATCGTCATGATCGGTGGAAGAATCGGCAAAGACGGAATTCATGGAGCTACCTTCTCATCGATGGCGATGGATGAGTTCTCTCCTCAGTCAGCAGTACAACTGGGTGACCCGATTACTCAGAAACGCATGAGTGACTTCCTCTTAGAAGCGCGCGAATTAGGACTCTTCCGTACTCTCACCGATAATGGTGCAGGTGGACTTTCATCTTCAGTAGGGGAGCTAGCAAGACTCTCAGGTGGTGCAAGACTCGACGTTACGAACGCAAAAACAAAATACATGGGTCTTAAACCTTACGAATTAGTTGTCAGTGAATCTCAAGAGCGCATGACTCTAGCAGTTCCTCAGGAACGACTCGATTACTTCTTAGCGTTTGCTGAGAGAAGAGGAGTAGAGGTTTCTGTTCTGGGAGAGTTCAATGCTTCTGGTAGGTTCGATGTTGTTTTTGATAACAAGTACGTCGCTTCGCTGAACTTAGAATTCCTCCACAAAGGTTGCCCTAGACTCGAACTCAAAGCAGAATGGACGGGAATCAAATGGAATCCAGGTTTCGTTGAGATTTCTTACGATACAGAAGCTCGTAAACGCATTCTTGAGATCCTCACTCGTCCGAATATTGCATCGAAGGAATGGCTCATTCGTCAATACGATCACGAAGTGCAAGGTACATCTGTGATTAAACCTCTTCAGACGCCTTCACCAGGTATGACAACACCCAACGATGCGGGAGTGATTAAGCCTAAGTCTTCTTCTTGGATGGGTCTTGCTGTGGGTTGTGGGATTAATCCTAAGCTTTCAGAGTTTGATACTTATCTCATGGCTCAATCTGCAGTGGATGAAGCGCTGAGAAACATTCTCTGCGTAGGTGCTGAATATGGAACCGACGATTCCATTGTCAGCATGTGTGACAATTTCTGCTGGCCAGATCCGATCAATGATACTTACAAGACTGCGCAGTTAGTCCGTGCTGGCTTCGGTGTCCACGATGCTTGCGTAGCGCTGGGTATTCCTCTCATCTCTGGCAAAGACAGCATGAAGAATGATTATCACGGCAAGATTGGAGGCCAGAGTGCGAAGATCTCGGTAGCTCCCACACTTCTCATGACAGCAATGGCTCGTGTTTCTGATATTAGAAATTGTCGAACAGCCGATTTCAAAGTTCCTGGTGATCGAATTTATTTGTTAGGGCCTGGCAATATGAGTCTCATGGGCTCTGAGTATCAAGTCATGCAGATGGATCGACTGAAGGAACGCGGCGGAGATGTCGCTCAAGTTGCTCTTCCTTCTAGTGTGATTACTTCGCAGAATCCTACAGGTGTTCTTGGTAAACCAGAGTGGCCAAAACCAAATTGGGAATTAGCTAAGCGCCTCTATGCATGGATCGGTGGAGCAATGGGTAAGAAGCAAACTCTTCTCCGAAGCATGCACGATGTTTCTGAAGGCGGTTCCATCATTTCAATCATTGAGAGCATGCTTGCTCGCAAGTTGGGTGCACAAATTCTTGTTCCAGAAGGTACGGATATTTGGGCGTTCACTCTAGGTGAAGGATTCCACTCATTCATTGTTTCTGCAGGTGACTCTGAATCACAGATCTTAGAAGCCGAGTGGAAAGAATATCAAATTCCATTCACCCGCGTAGGTGCTGTCACCGGTACGGGTGATCTCGATATTCGTTGGTACACAGGTGATGGTGAGAAGAAGATCGTGATCTCGTATCCTGAGATGCTTGCAGCATGGAGAAAGGATGGGTATTGGGAATGAGTCCACGTCTCGCAGCAAGAGCTCTCGTGCTCACCGGAGATGGTATCAATTGCGAAGTCGAAACCGCAGATGCCCTTCGTCTAGCAGGATTCAAAACTGATATTAGACATCTCAATGATGTCATTGCAGAGAACTTCCCTCTCGATGCGCTCAGTGAATACTATAGTTTACTGGCCCTACCTGGTGGCTTCTCATTCGGTGATGACTTGGCAAGTGGAAGAGTATTAGCACTCAAGATTCAACATGGTCTGAAGTGGAATCTTGCTACATTTTCAGAACGTGGTGGGCTCGTTATCGGTATCTGTAATGGATTCCAAGCACTGATTCGTATGGGTGTTTTCGGTAAGGATTTAACGATCTCACAGAACGAACAAGGTAAGTTTGTTGATCAGTGGACGAGAGTCACTCCTCAAGGCAATAAGTGCGTGTGGCTCAAAGGCGTAGGTACGATCGATCTTCCTATCCGTCACGGTGAAGGCCGCATCGTTCTTTCTAGTGCTACTAAGATAGAAACACTCAATCGGTTCGAACGTCATGGTCAGATATGTCTTAAGTATGAAACCAATCCGAATGGTTCAGAAGAGCGCATCGCAGGTCTTAGCGACATTACAGGAAGAATTTTTGGTCTCATGCCTCACCCAGAAGCATTCGTGAGATGGACTGCGCATCCAGACTGGACAGCGTATCCAGACCGAGCATCTTCACCTGGACAAGGACTAATGGTTTTTGAGAACGCATACAAGGCAGCGAGGGATTCTAATTGAAGCCTAGACGCGCGCTGTTTACGTGCTCTGACAAAACAGGAATTGTAGAGCTAGCGACTGCACTCTCCAAACAAGGTTGCGAAATCGTAGCAACCGGTGGAACTGCAGAAACGATTGCAGCTGCAGGTATCGATGTCACTCCAGTAGAGAAACTGACAAAACTTCGTGAGTCTTTCAAAGGCAGGATGAAAACTTTATCGTTTCATATCTGCGCAGGCATTCTCTTTCGCCGAGGTGATGCTCTCGACGAGAAAGATTTTAAGGAATTAAACATCCCCGCCATTGATGTAGTGGTGGTTAATTTCTATCCGTTTGTAAAAACATTAGCATTAGTCGGAGGAGCAGATGGCTATGGTCCTCCTGAACTCATTGAGCAAATTGATATCGGTGGTCCTACTCTTGTCAGAGCAGCCGCTAAAAACGCAGAACATGTTTTGGTTTTAACTTCTCCCACTCAATACTCAGGAGTGATCGATCAGTTGAATGCTTCGGGATCGGTGAGTCGAGACACGATGACTGATGCAGCAAGAATGGCATGGGATCATGTGAGTGAGTACGACCTAGCGATTGCACAAAACTTGGGAATGGGTGGTCGAGAGGCGCTGAGATATGGCGAAAATCCACATCAGAAGGCTTGGGTGGAAGTAGCCCCAAATTCTCCAGTTGAGTGGAACAAAGGACTCACGCCTACTGAGATCTCTTTCAATAATATTTTAGATGCCTTTCATGCCTATGAACTCATGAATGAATTAGTCCAAGAGTTCCCTGATCATACGGGTGTGGTCATTGTGAAGCACAATAATCCTTGTGGAGTTGCACTCATTAAGAAGTCCGTAGCATCGGCGCAGAAGATTGCTCTAGAGCGTGCATGGGAAGGTGACCCAGTTTCTGCATTCGGGGGAGTGCTCGTGTTCTCTGATCCACTCGAAGCAGACGTAGGAACATGGCTCTCTGAGAAGTTTGTAGAGCTTGTCATTGCTCCAGGTCTCTCCAAAGACGCTCCCGTACTCAAGCAAATGCTCACCAAGCGTAAGAATCTGAAAGCTCTTGCAGTGAAGCGATTCTCATTTTCTAAAGAATTAAATTCAGTGACTATTCCTGGCGGTAAACTCATTCAATCTCAAGATTCCTGTGTTGATGAGAAGCTGAAGTCAGTCACTGATGCAGAGTTTCCTGAATCCAAGATGAAACTCGCACAATTCGGAATCAAAATAACGAAGCAGCTCAAATCCAATTCGATTTCACTCGTAAGAGAAATTCCAAGCGGATTTCAGCTTGTAGGTGCAGGTCAGGGACAACCTAATCGGATTGAAGCGTTGAAGTGGCTTGCGATTCCTCGTGCGCAGAGTACACTAGAGCGAACTAGTGGCTCACTTTCAGATTGTGTAATGGTCTCAGATGCGTTTTTCCCATTTAGAGATACGGTAGATACAGCCGCAAGTTTAGGGCTGAAGTATATTGTACAGCCCGGCGGTAGTATCAAAGACGGCGATAGCATCACCGCTTGTAATGAACACAAAATATCAATGGCGTTCACTGGACGCAGGCACTTTAAACACTAGGAGATCAGATGTCTTATCGAGAAGCAGGAGTAGACATCGAGAAGGGTGACGCGTTTGTTGAAAGCATCAAAGGCTTAGTCAAGTCCACTCTTAATAAGAATGTACGCTCAAGCGTTGGTGGTTACGCCTCTCTCTATGCTCTTGGACCTAAGCAATTCATCGCTGCGTCGACTGACGGAGTGGGTACGAAGCTGAAACTCGCATTCGAGCTGAAGAAGCACGACACCGTAGGCATTGATCTTGTTGCGATGTCAGTGAACGATCTCATCTGTGTGGGAGCAACTCCTCTTTTCTTCTTAGATTATCTCGCAACAGGCAAGCTTGATCCCGCAGCTCATGTCGAAGTCATCAGAGGCATTACCGATGGCTGCAAACAAGCGGAGTGCGCACTCGTCGGTGGAGAAACTGCTGAGATGCCAGGGTTTTATCAAGCAGGTGAGTATGATCTTGCTGGGTTTGCCGTGGGACTCGTGAATGCGAAGGATGTACTGCCGTCTAAAAAAATCAAACCTGGACTCACACTGATTGGGATAGCCTCAAGTGGATTCCATAGTAATGGCTATTCTCTCGTGCGTAAGATTCTCAGTGACACCAGTGCAATGGGTTATCAGGGGAGTCGTGCGCTCGTCCCTACCCGGATCTACGTCAAGTCAGTCCTTCCACTGATTCAAAAAGGTTTAGTTTTAGGAGCTGCACACATCACAGGAAGTGGTTTTCTCAATATTCCTAGGATCTCTACCAACGTGAGTTACGACATCGCCATGCCATCCTTAAATGAGCGTGCGGAGATCTTCACTTGGGCAACGCGAGTGAAGAAAATGGAAATGTCTGAGTGGTACCAAACCTTCAACATGGGCATTGGAATGGTCTTGGCTGTTGAATCCAAAAACGCAGAAAAAGTCCTTAAGGCCCTCACCGTGAGAAAAGAAAAAGCCTGGATCATAGGAAAAACAATCAAGAAAACAGGTAAGCAATCTCAAATTAAAATTTTGGATCGCGATCAGGGTTCATGCACGTTGAACTACTAGGCAGGCTCATCGGAATAGGATTTCTTCGTGAAGAAATCAAAGATCAGCTCCTCTCGCAAAATATTCCTCTCTCAGGACATGTCATCTTAAGCCTGGAAGAGATTGCGCTTAAGGTCTTAAAACTTGAAAACGTGCAACTCATTCGCGCAGCAAGCAGAAGAGAGCTTCTCAAACAAATTTTCCTCAAGCCTGCGATCTCTCGGCAATTCCCAGAATTATATAAGCTGAGACGACAAAGGAAGTTCTATGAGAATCTCGATCAATCCGTACAGGAGTCGAGATCATTCTATTCTAATGAGCATGAGCGCGAAGCCTTTCATTCTCTCTTAGATGAGAAGTGCGGAGCAAGACCACTCAGGCATGAAGTGGCCAAGCTCACTTTATTTTTCGAAGTTTACCTGAGTGCTCGTCATCTTTACGATGAGACTAGACTCATTAAGGAAGCTGCCGCAGTTCCAAGGGACGAGATTAATCTCGGTGATGATATTCCTAGGAATTGGATGCTGATTTCTGATCGCAAACTCGTCTCGATTGAGAAGCAATTGATGGATCATCTGGGGTTTAAACTCACTGAACCTGAGAATCACTCGAAGTCTCTCGTATCCCAGATTCAAATCGAAGAGTGGCATACTCCTGATGATGCTGCAGAAGGTTTACTCGATGAGCTCGTACAAGTAGATCCTGAACTCTCTCAGAAGCATGCGATTATTTTTTCTGGCAACATGCAGAGTAGGCTCTCGCTTCAACTGGCGATGCAATCACGTGGACTCATTGAAGAATCACCGCGTGATCCACTCTATTGGAAGAACAAAGAAGATCTGAAGTCAGCTCTCATTCCCTTCACGCTCATGAGTTCAAGATTTGGTATAGATGAAGTGATTGAGTTCATTCTCCTCACTCGAGGTCAGAGTGTTTCGACTCAAATATGGATTAAAGAGATCATGAACCGAGGAATCCGTGAAGGCCTCTCGTCCTATCAGGGAGGGAAGCTGAGTGATCTTCATACAAGACTGAAGAAGATCAGTGATTCCTGGAGTGGTAAGAAAACTCTTACTGAGCTCAGAGATGTTCATCTGGACTTCCTCATGACGATTCCACTTTCGGGTGAGACTTTCAATGCGATTGAGAAGCTTTACGATGGAATGTTAGATGAAGAGGAATATGGGGTCTTCAAGTCTGGTCGCGAATCACTCTGGTCATGGTCAGAGAGAATCCTAGACCGTATTAAGGATTTCACCGCTCCGGCACCTATTTTGAGATCGAATTCTGGAATTCAAATCTTCCGCCACTCTCAATCCTCACTCTCAGAGTTCGATCATGTTTGGTTCTTCGGGATTGAACCAAAGGATCTCATCCATCACTCAATCGGAAACTTGGCATTCTCTGACCGTGAACGTGAATACATTGGGCGAGAGTTTGATTGTGATACGGCATCGATAAGAACAGAGAAGACGATCGAAGCCTTCCTCTCCTGGTTCACTAAGTCTGATTCACAAATTCAGTGGCATTCCTCTCGTCTGAGCTGGAATGGATCAGAGAATGAGCAGCCTTCGCTCATGAGCTCTCTCCTGGAGAAGAGAACAAGTGCTAAGCTTTCAGTCAATAAGCGTGGAGCGCATCCGAGATGGTGGCCAAGCTATCTCACTCGTGGCGCACATTCCTTACCTCTCATCAAAGTGTCTAACGTCGTTGAGCCTTCGCAACTCTCAGCTTCACATCTGGATCGATATTCAAGGTGTGCGTTTACCTATCTTGCGATGAATGTGTGGAAGGCAGAAGATCGTAGAGTTTCAGAGATAGATCTCTGGCCTGATGTGAGGGGGACGATTCTTCACGACTCTGTGACTGAAGTACTCAAGTCTGGAGTCAAGCCTACTGAAGCCGTCAATACAGCTTGGACCAAGAACAAAATCCGCGGTCTCATTCCTTCAATCCGTCTTGAGAAGTTACTGAAACGCAGGCTAGTAGAAATTGTCACTCTCTTCAAAGAGAAAGACGATGAGTACAAAGAGCGCTCGGAGACGAAGACAATCGCTCTCGATGATATGGATCTCCTGATGGAGAGATCGGGAGTGAAGCTTCAAGGTAGACCTGATCGTATTGATGAGCACAAGGACGGCTTGTTCATTATGGACTTCAAGTCCACGTCATCACTGCCTAGTGGTCAAGACATGGTGGAGAGGGGATATAGACTCCAACTTCCATTCTATGCTTTGGCTCTCGAGGAGAAGTTGAAGAAACCGATCATCGGTGTTCAGTTCATTGAACTCACTAAGAAACCTTCTCGCTCTAAGGGTATCTTCTTCGAGCAATGGAATGGGAAGACTGCAGGCAAGCTCACTAACACAAGATCGAAGCTCAATGTGTTTTCATCTAATCCCGATGAAGTATGGAAGCGAGCAGATAGCCACATCCTCTCTACGATTGAAAAAATTAAAAACAATGAATTCTCAGCTGAGCCAAAAGATGTAAAGGAATGCAGACTTTGCGCTTATATGGATCTCTGTCAGAAGAGAAGGTTCGCCGCTCAGTCAGAACCTGACATTGAAAGCGTCGAACTTTAGGCATTATTATTGATAGTGTCAATTTCGTAGTTTTTCTAGGATCGTAGTCTATTAAGAAAAGGAAAAAATCCATTAATGAATTCAAAAGCACAGATGACCTGAAGCGAATGCCTAAATAAAATATTAATTTCGCCTCGTTTCTTTATTCATCTCAATATTTTCAATGAGAGCTCTCATGCATCTTTTCTTTGAACTCACTTTGACCAAACTCAAGAGCGATTGCTGAGATCCGGGAGTGATAAAAGTGATTTCAATAAAGTCATTTTGAATGAGTGTGAGAAAAAATGGTTTTCCTAAATCCCGCATATCTAAAAAATCTTCAATCAGTTTTTCGAAATTTGCGTCAGAATCCTTTAAGTCCAACAGATAAGATTCATTTCCAATCAACTCGTACCCTCTTGAGTCGTAATAATGGCCCTGGAGATAATGAGACATCACTTCAGAAAGAATTTTTTTCGTTTCATCATTCCATTCGAGTTTAACAGTGATGGGTTCCGATGACTGATGATTGAGTAAATTTTCATTTTGAACATATTTCATGAGCGAAGTAATTTTGCGTTGCTCATCGGTGTGATCTGCTCGAGTGACAGTAGGAGAAAAATTCTTAACTAGCCTGAGTTTTCCCTTTCGCCTTTTTGCTTCTTTTTTGATTCTTGTTTGGACAACTTGATCCTCACCTAGCTGTGAAGCTATTTTGAACTGACGGCTTTTTATAGTATCAGGCTTGGAATCACGTCCTTTAGCAACTGTTTCTTTAGTGAGTCTCCCATGAGTTTTATCTCTGAGAATTTTCCATGGATCTTCTGCTGCAAATGGGCCTGAAATAATACTGGGAATATCATCGCTGACAAATTGAATGCGAGTTCCGCTCGTGTCTTTTTTTCCACGATGAGAGTGTCAGTTTGTTTTTCATAGGAGACCCTAAATAGCTTTTCTTTGATAGCCGCCAGAGTCTTCGGTACTAAATTCAATAGCTCACTTGCTTGACTTCTAATTGAATAAGGTTCGAGTCCGATAGGGAGAACGTCACCTTTTTCAGTGACTAAGAGCTGGATCCACGAATGCTCAGGTTTTTCTATCAAAGGATGAGAGAGTTGGGATTCAACAATTCTAAATCCCATTTTTGCCCCTGTCTCACCAGAATTGAAACTCAGAGTAGAAATAGGACCAGTGAGATTACAGAATACAGGAGACTGAAGGGGGAACGAAGCTCCTGGGAAAAGTACCGCACGGCTACTGGCGAGATTTTCAGCATTGTAGACAGAGTCTCTAGCCATTCCATGTCCCCAAACTGTGTAGCCTTCGCTAGGAAAAAAAGTCAGGTGGAGATCCGCTGATCCAGTCGTTGAACTGATGCCTATACTTCCGTAGCCACCATTTTTTGCAAAGATGTTTATAAAATATCCGCCGAACTCTGTTTTTGAAATCCCAGCTTTTTGGTAACGCGTGAAGGTGGCCACTTCTTCCCCATTTTTTGGGTTTTCTCGGCCTGCATGCAGCGAAAGGGCAACAATGAAAGAAATAAAAACTAACATTCTTTCTTATCGGAATAGATAAAGATCCACATAAAGGCCATACTGCATCAATGTTTTGACAGAGCAGCTTTCGCTGCGTTGCGGTCGTCTAACGAGTGATTCTTGGACCCACTGATCTGATAATCCTCATGCCCTTTGCCAGCAATGAGAACGCAAACACCTTCCATTCAAGAATTGCTATTATTCTCATTAAGCGCTTTAGTTGATTTGACGGTTTTAGAAACCAGGCCTACCGGATTAAATGGACATTCTTTCCATTAGGCGGAACAGTGTATTTTGGGGTGTTATTCCATAGAGATTTCAATACGTTAAGTATAACTTGATTATACTTAGTATAACTGGGTATAATTGAACTTAAGAGGTGATTTTATGCGTACTACCAAAGTCATTGCGTTTTCAGTCCCACCAGAGTTTGAAACAGAAATCCAGAAGCATGCTAAGGCTGAGCACAGAACGATTAGCGAATATGTACGCGAGGCATTGAGGCAGTATATGACTCTCCGAGAGTTCGAAGACACTCGTAGATCAGTTTCAAAAAGAATGAAGAAAAAGGGCTTAAAGCCATCTGATGTGGAAGTAATTTTATCTGGGTTTAGGAAGCGCACTTGATTCGTGCCGTTATTGATACAAATATTGTCGTGTCCGGACTTTTGTTTGGTGGCGTTCCTCTTAAGTTACTAAAGGCAGCAATAGGTGGTCATTTTATTTATGTCACTTCCCCCGTATTAATCGAGGAAGCAGAGCGCGTTTTAAGTTCAAATAAATTTGGACTTTTAAAACAAGAGATCAAGTCTCTTACCGCACCTCTGTTTGAAGTTGCCGAGATTGTAATTCCAACCGAGACCCTTCACGTGATCGACCGCTGCCCAGCTGATAATCGAGTTTTAGAATGTGCAGTCGAAGGCGACTGCCAAATGATTGTGAGCGGTGATCGACGCGACCTCCTTTCCCTCAAACAATATGAAGACGTAAGAATTGTCACAGCCAGACAGTTTTTAGATCAGCTTAGGTAATTGCCTCACAATTTAAGAATGGACAATACTTAGTAGAAGTCAGGGCAGGGAATGGGGAATGTTCCTTCATAGAAATGAAAACGCCCAAAAGTGATTAACTTTCGGACGCTCGTGATTCTCTTATTATAATGAGCAGTTGATGGCCATCTGTTCAGGGTAAGATCAGATAAAAGAACTTAGCTGATTTTCTATTCTGAATCTGAATCCACAAACTTGCTTCTTAAAATACGCTCGCATTGTTCTTTGGTGAGAGAGTTATTAGTTCGGCTAGGGATGCCCAAAAGATTGTCTTGATCCACATGGTCTTGATTCAAAAGAATGTGCGCTAGTTCATGAGATTCCACACTGTGGTCCGAAATGAGTGAGTCCAATGGTTCATTTTTTAGTCTAGCTGATATCCAAGCTGTATTCTCCAAATAGTAGGAAGATATCTTAGACGGAACCCAAGCATGTCCGTGGGCATCGGATTTTGACTCGGAATAGAAGACGAGGGTAATTTTTCCTGTACGACAAGGAATGAAACGAGTCTCTTTAATAAAAAGCTCTTCTTCTGAATAACCCCATCGATCCACAGATGAATTAAAAATTGTTTCTGATTTTTTAATCATAATATCTCTCAGCTTTAAGTTACACTGAGAAAAAACATCGTTTACTTTTTTAAACGCTCATAGACTTCTCTTTCGGACCAATCTGAGTCCGAAACAATAATCACATTTAAGGAAAGAAAATGATTGGATTCAATTGAGTCTTGAGAAAAGGCAATTTGCGCGGTCAATAGGGTCGTCAGAATCAATGTTTTCTTCATAAGTTCCTTCCCCATATTATAACTGTCCCGAAGTCCTAGGAAAGTTATTTTCCCAGTAGTTAAAACCTCAAGACCCTTTAGTTGAGTAGTAATGCAGGTCTTGCGCCAGGCGTTATGAGCAATTTAAGAGTAAAAGAGAGTGGATTTTCAGATTCAACCTGTCTAAAGTTTTTACAGACTTTAAGAACATAGCCACTGTGTCGTTTTGGACACTCTGAATTTAATGGTGATGTGAAAATGGGGAAGAAAAAGAAGCAAGAGATCGAGATTGAAGAAAGATTAGAATTCATTGCAAATGAATTGAGAGATGCAATCACATGGATTGAAGAATCAACGCCATTTGAGGTTCTGAGTGAACTAGCAAGACTCGGAGTAAAAACCCACAACTGGAATGAGGTGGTGAAGTTTTACGATGATTGGCAGCCAAGGAAAGTAAATAAAGAGTTTATTCCAGCATCAAGTGAACTAGCGGATGTATGGATGAGCGAGATCAAAGCAAAAAATGGGAACGAACAAATCGACGTTTCTGATGATATTTTTTTGCATATGGCAGCTGAGCACTACTGGCACAAATACAACACAAAGGGTATCGAGGAGATGCTGTTTGGGTCGAGAACACTTTCCATGTAGAATTTTCCTCTAGTCAAAATGATTGGAGGAAAAAATGAAGCGACGGATCGCTGTGTTTTTGGATGCGGATATTAAAAAAGAAACCTTTTCGTTTGATGAACTAGTGATCAGAACCAAGGAGGTGTTCGATAAAAACGGAATGCCAGCAGTGATAACGCTGATTTTAGAGTGGATGGATGGTGATCTCTGTGACTCACTGACAGGAGTGCAGACAAAAGAGTCATTAGCGAGCATCAACGTAAAACCCTGCTGTAAAACTCCCTACTTTGTCAGATCGAGCAGAGAACCAAGACGTATTGATTCTACAATAGGAAAAATCAAATTCCACTGGATGAGGCTCAAATGCAAAAAAACTGCAAGGAATCGTTCATTCCACTAAGACAGTTTTTAAACGTTAAGCTCTACACGTCGCATACGTTAGAACTCGAAAAAATTGCATGCGAGACTGCAAGTCACCAGAGCTACAGACGATCAGCAAAACACATGACAGATATTGGTGGCAACCCACTCGGAAAAAGTAAAATCCATACTTGGGTTCAGAAGACTGACTCTGCTCACTTAAAGCTGGAACAGAAAGAGCTCGTTACAATTGTTGCAGATGGAACTGGGTATCCCAGGTTCAAGACGAACGCTCAAAAAGAGGATGAGAAGAAAAACCCAAAACGAGATGCTGACAATAGACCTCTTGAACAAATTCGAGTGATTCTAGGGATCGACAAGCACGGCAAAACGATTCCCATGGGAGTCTTCAATGAAGAAAAATGGAACGAAATTGGGAGACTCGTAAAACGGGCTAATCACCATCCCAAGCTGAAATCTAAGCCCATAGCAGAGCTCTTAGTGAGTGATGGAGAACTAGCCATTGAACGAGGACTAGGAAAACTAGCAAAGACCCAGCAGCGCTGCCAGTGGCATCTGACGTATGATCTGAAGTCTGTGATGAAGTACCAGGATGAAGCAAATAACGAAGAAACCAGAAAAGTGAAAGACCAGCTTCATGAAATCATGAGAATCCCGCTACCCAACGAACCAAGAGACAAAGTAAAAACCGAAGAAATTCTAAATCTAGAGGTCTCGGTATTTAATGCGGAAAGGCAAATGAATGCACTCGTGAAAGATCTGAAAGAAAAGCAGTATTTTCAAACTGCGACATATGTAGAGAATGCAAAAGCAAAGCTCTTTAACTATGTCAGAGTCTGGATCAGGACGGGGGATGCTCCTCCGAAAGTGAGCTCCATCATTGAGCGCATGATGAGAGAAATAAAACTACGACTCAAACGAATCGGATGCAACTGGAGTCCCAAGGGAGCAGCACAGATGACGAAGATCATTCTGAAGAGATTTACGAATTCAAATGAATGGGAAAAATATTGGAGTGATACACTCAAACTAGACGGGAAAATGAAGATTGAATTTGCTGGAGCTCAGTTTGTGAATTGATGTTAAGTGAAAATTGTACCAAGGACTTTCGGACGCTATCCCCATATTTAAAACTAGTGGTTTAAATCCACAGCTTGCGCCTCAATCTCTTATTCACCCTCGCAATCGTTGAGCGACAAACTAGGGGTTAATTAAATTTTGCATGTGTTGCACAAGTAACGCTAAGCCCATTTGAAAGAGTCACGTGTGAATCAAGAAGGTAGAAGTGTCCTTTTTTGGCTTTAATTGTTGTTTCTTCTTTGCTGGAAAAGCTAACTACAATAAAAGCCTCTTCTCCGTTTTCAGATGGATGGGCCGCAAACTGTATTTCTTTTACTGAACAAACCTTGTTTTCTTCATCTAGGTCACAATTTCCGTAATCTTTTTCCATCACCATGCAAGTCGCTTCAATCTCGCGAGCATAAACAGCATTAGAGAAAATCGCGGTCATAGCCAAAGCTATCAATAGTATTTTTTTCACAAAAACTCCTCTTAACTAAACTAATGTTTACCGAGCATTGCTCGCACCTAAACTCTTCGATTTAACATGCAAATCGAAGAGTTCCGACATAGCCATATAAAGCACATAACGTGCCAAATTTTAGAAAAGTCATTAGTGGATAAAATATAGGAATAGTAATGAACACTGCCCATAACTCTAACAGGTGTCCAACTTTTAGTCGAAAAGCTGTCTCTTCCTCACATTTTGTTAAGTAGTTGATTTCATTAGAGGACAGAATTGGGAGTTGAGATAGCCACAGACTTGCATGATTTTGAGCTTAAAATAGTGCATGTTTCTGTAGCCGTACGCTCTTCTGATGAGTGCTTTAATGACGTTGTTGATTCCTTCGGAAGTCGCAGATGTGATTCTGTGTCTGAAGTAGTTTTTGAGTGTGCTCCAGGATCTCTCGAGCCTGTTGTGCCAGTCCATCAGTCTCGTGAACCCAGATCTATAGATCCATTCTCCTACTTCATCAAAGATATGTTTGGCTTCTTCTTCAGTAGCTGCATTAAAGAACTGAAACATTCTCTCTTTGATGAGCTCTAGGCGTAGAAAGTATTCATTCTCTGCTGTGACATCTTCAATCAGTCGCTTCTCGTGTTGTGTTCGTCGAGACGCTTTTTTCAAATAGATGTACTTGTATTTTCCCCTGGTCAGCCGATGCAGAGGAGAACCGCTAGCGAACTCTGAGTGTAATTGCAAGCGAGTCTCGTTGATGATCTCACCTAAGTTCTGCATCAGATGGAATCTGTCCCATACGATTGTGGCTCTAGGACAATGCTCTGCTGTAGACGACGAATACCCATCAAACTGATCCATCGCTACAGCTTGAATCTTCTTACAAGCCTCTTTGCCAATCAGAATATAGAACTGATCTAATGCGGCTTTTGAGCGTCCTTCTGACACCCAAATCACTTTTTTAGTTTTTAGATCCGAAACAATGGTAAAAAATCGCTTCTCTCTCGGTAGTGGAACTCCTCTCTGCCTTCTCACTACATAGACCTCATCTACAGACAGATGTGTGACGGATGGAATCTTATAGTTCTGAAGTCTCCGCTTCATTTGCTCAAAATCCACTCTCCACAGTGTCATCGAATCAAGTCCCATCAGTTTTGCAGCTCTTGAGATCGGAGCAAACTCCGCTAGCTTTCCTAGCCAGTGAGCGTAGTCATCGCTCAGATGTGGGGTCTCTTCACTGAGCCATTCAACAAGCTCTGCTCGCGACTTCTTGCATCCCTTGCAGTACCCACGTCTCCTAGTCAGCGTTACTTCCACTCTGAGTCCCATCACTGGCATGCATTGAATTTTTTGAAGGTACTTGCCATCACAATGGATGGGAGATCTGCATCTATGGCAAAGCGCTTCCTTATTCTCTTCCGCTTTGACCCATAAACAGATTCTCTGTTCACTTAAACACTCTTTTATTTCAAAAATTTCATATCCAGCGAATGCAGAACGTAAAAATCTAGGTATACTCATCCTCGAGGTCCTTCTCTTGGTTTGTACGGCGTTTTGTTGGTACAAATATCCTAACAGACCCTGAGCGAGGACCTCATCTCTTCTATATCTTTTATTACTTCACATTTTTTGAGCTAGATTCCGAAAAGCTGTTAAACTTTAATAGATATAACGTTCCAAATTTTGAAGCCGTTTTTTTATTAAAGAATTGCCAATCCTTCCATTAAGCGTTTTAGTTGATTTGACGGTTTTGTAAGGATTGTTCTATCAATGAATACGAAATCTATAATGAAGTTAGAGTAATCAGCAGGAACATCGAGTAATGCGAATAAAAACCCCCACGTTGCTATCAACAGCGTGGGGGTGACAATTTTATAAAACTCAACTACCGAATCGCTCGTCCAGTCGCTGTGACGATGAATTCTGGATAGAAGTTCTTGTAGATATAGATCGGTGGAACGATGCCGCCCATTTTACCTTTGCGGAAGCCTTCTTCTGGGATTTTAGACCAGAGCTTGGCTCGATCGACGTAGAACTGGAGTTCTCCTTCTTCGATCGAATCAGCAATCGTACGACCATTCACAGGAGCCCACGGTCCTTCACCAATGCGATAGTATAGCTCGCTATCTGGAGACGGCCATTCTGCATTCCAGCGATAACGTGTCTTCTTCGAGGACATATCGTATGCAGAAATTGCGTAGAACTCAAATTCCGTATTGATTGACCAATGATCATCGTTCTTCACGATGATTCCGGTTTTATACGGATTCGTTGGGCTTGTGACAGAGTCTACACGGTAACGTTTGCTTCCGAGAGGTGTGACCACTGTTGGCTTATCACCTTTGTTTGGCATCTGAGTAGTGAGGTAAGTCGTATAGACTGCGATCTCTTGACTATCCACCACGGCTTCGTGGTTGTAATAGATCGTTCCCTTACAGGTTTCTTTCTCTGGAGCGAATCTGAGCCATACCAATAGATCACCACCCATTGCGTGGAATTGAGAACTACCAGGCACAAAGCTGCTTTTTCCTGAGCGCTTCGAGCGATAGTACTTCATCGACTCTTCGAGAGCGTCCATTGCTTGGTGCTCAGGTGATGTTGAAGAGCCAGGTTGTTCTGTCGTCGGGCCATCGGTTGTAGTGCCACTAGTCCCATCGACGGGCTCAATGTCAGTATCTTCCGGAGCCCTACGACGACGAGATCTGTCTGGGAAATCTCCATCATCATCTTCAGTGTCTTGGCGTTCAGCTCTTCTACGACGTGGTTTTCCGTCAAGATCTTCGTCAAGATAGGATTCACTCGTTTTTGCAAAACACGCATTCGTGATCGCTGTCACGATTTCTGCAATATGAGGAACATCGCCTTTGACTTTGATATCGAGGTTTCTGTTTGAAATAAATTCTGATACCCGTGCTTTGATTTCAGGTTCGAGGAACTTGTACTCAGCACCTGCTCTGATCCCGAGAGATTTCTTCACATCATCGATGGTGAGTTTAACCGTTGCGTATGCAGAGGTTTTCTCGGCTTCATATGAAAGGAATACTTTCGCGGGTAGACCTGGTTTCAAATATTCTAAGTCATCTTCAAGATCGAACGCATCTTCAGCTGGAACTGTGAACCTGAGCAACTGCTCTTGATTCACATATTCGTAATTCGTAACATCATCACCGACGAGCGCGTAGTTATAAGCCGGAACTTGGAGTCCAAATTTTTTGGCTTTTACTGGTTTGAGTTGTTGCATCGATCTCAATGCCGGAATTCTTGCAGATAAGCTTTTTGCATCTGCATCGGTAAACTCAGGCTTGATCATGAAACTGAACTGCACTGACTTGTCTGACTTCACTCGTTTTCGTACGTTGGATTTTCCGTCCACCGCTGCGAGAACCATTTTCGGTACGTACCAAAACAGGTTTTTGTCCCTGGAGTCTGCATACACAACGAGACTCGATTTCGGGTCTCTATACAGCTCTTTTGGTGTTGGTTGAGCTTGTGCGGTCGGCAAGCTGAATTGGACTATCCCGCTAAACACTAATGCATTAACTAGAACTAGATTCATGTCTCAAGTTCCCCCCCCGCGTGGATATTTATGCGAGCAGAGGATGAAACACAAGGTAGGGCGGCCGTGCGTCGGGTAATTTTTTTGCCTGCTCTTCCCAGGTCGTTATTGCCTTTGGGCACAGACCGCGTCATAACTAGCGCGTGAGATCATTTTCAGAAGAACAGCGAGCCGTCATCGATGTGTGGGGGCAGGGACAGGCCGTTATTGCAGGTGCAGGCTGCGGTAAGAGTACGACTCTCGTTCAGAAGTGCTTAGAGCTATTAGAGCGTAATCCTAAGGCACGCTTCTGTGCAGTCTCCTTCACGGAGAAATCCGCTCTCGATCTCGAACAAAAATTTTCCAGTAAAATTCCTGATTTTTTATTTAATCGATCTCATTGGGTCAAAACCATTCACGGTCTCTGTGGAATGATCATACGCGAACATCCTGAAGCTGCAGGAATGCAAGGAGATGAGCGAGTGATGACAGGACCAGAGTCGGACAGACTGTGGGAGCAAGCACTCGAGTGGCTTTGGTTTGAGGATCTACCTGAAGACGTGAATCAGGGTTTAGAGAAGTTACTAGAGCGTGAGAGTAGAGACTCTGTCGTGAGTTTACTCAGTCGGACGATCAAGCTCATGGGACTAGGTTATGAAGATTCGCTTGTAGAAGCACAAGACCCAAGTGCGAAGAACCTCTATCTCATATCAAAGTTCGTTCAGTCCAAGTATGAGAGGCTTAAAGTCCGAAGTGGAGTGATCGACTTCTCCGATCTTGAACAGAAAGCGTTAGTTGCTCTAGGCAATCCACTTGTTCGCAAAATGTATCATGAGCGTTTCGACTTAGTACTCGTCGATGAGTTCCAAGACACCAACTGGGTTCAGGGACAGATCATGAGTCTGTTCTCACGTCCTGGCTTCATGAATCTTTGTGTCGTCGGTGATCCTAAACAATCGATTTACAGGTTCAGAGACGCAGATCTTTCTGTGTTTGAAGATTTCTGTAGCAAGCTTCCAGTCAGGCAGCAACTCTCAAAGAACTTCAGGTCCCGTCCTGGAATTATTCAGTTTGTGAATCAGTTCTCTTCACGAGTGTTTGAGAATTTGGAACAAACTTACGATCCGCTCGCCCCAGGTCGTGAAGAGAGTGGTGTGACTGACGTTTCAGTACTTCAGATCCAAACTCCAAAAGATCTCGCTCAGTATTTAATCGCTCAGAAGAATAATGGAATCGCATTGGGAGATACGGCAATCCTCATGCGTAAGATCCGTGGAAATGAACAGTGGTTAGATGCTCTCGACGAGTTGAGAGTTCCTTATGTCATGAGTAGTGGTGGTTTCTTCTGGGATGATCCTAGAGTAAGAGAAATCGTCGCATTCCTCAAAGCATTCAGTGATCCTACTCATAGATTATCGGCAGCAGTATTCCTCCGAGCTCCTTGGATGGGGATCTCTCTTGAGGAGATCCATACCTACATGACAGAGAATGAGCTCGTGTTCAGCAAGTTTCTGGAATCGAGTCACGTTCTGGCATCAAGATTAAAAGGCCTTATTCCGTCTCAGACCAGTCCGATTGATGTGATGAGGCTGCTTTTATTCTCTGACTGCGTGGAAGAGGAAGTTGGAACAGCTTGGTTGGGTCTAGTTCATAGGATTCAAGAATGGGTGAGTACAGGGCTTTCATTCAGCGCAATAGTGAATCAGCTTGAACACAAATGTAAGACACTAGAGCGCGAAGCTGAAGTTCCTCCACCTGCTGGACAAGGACAAGTTCAGATTCTGACGATTCATGGATCTAAAGGGTTAGAGTTTCCAAATGTCATCTTGATTGACTTTGGCAAGCGACCTAAGTCCCCTGATACTCCGCTCCTGTTTTCTGATCGTAAACAAGGGGTATTTCTTGCACGCCGTGATGAAGACGGGGAGCGAGTGAAGAAGGACCCTGAAGAATTGGCATTCAAAACTCTTGAGAAGAAAAAGAATCTGGAAGAGTCCGCTCGACTCCTCTATGTCGCTCAGACTCGCGCGATGGAGAGTCTCACTCTTGTCCTTTCTCCACGTGAGTGGAAAGAAGGCGAGATCGACAAAGTATTCGATTATGAAGATTGGAGAGGTTGGTTTGAAGCCATCGGTGTGAAGGGAGTTCACACGATTGATCCATCACAAATCAAGAACTCCAAGACACTCAAGGCTGATGCTCAATTAGAAACATACATTAAGCGTACAATGACTCGGAAGTTTCAGTTCAAACGCTCTCGTCACTCAGTGACGGAGTGGCTCACACTAGAGAAGTGTCCCAGACAATATGAATGGAAGTACATCAGACCACGTAGACCTGATTCGCGTGATCTCTATAGTGAAACCAAGCAAGACGAAGGCAAACGAGTTCACCGTGCTCTTGAGCTCGGTGATCCTAAGTACTTGGGTGATTACACTCATCCGACATTGATAGAGTGGATGAAGTCCTCGCCTTTACTCAAGGGTATTGAGAGCTACGCTGAGTATCCGTTTGAGATCAAGGTCTTCGATAGCCTCTGGGTCGGAGTGGTTGATCGGATTCAGAAGACTCAAGACTCAAAGTTTCAGCTCATTGACTTCAAGCTCACCTCCAAGCGTGCGAGCGAAGCAGAGATGAATGCTAAGTACTCCAAGCAGCTGCAGGCATACACTTGGGCATCGGAGCAACTCGGCCTGCGATCTGATCAAGACAAAACAGAAATCATTCTTGTCCAAATTCATCCCAAAGGAATCGATGAGTTTTATTTTGATTACAATGCTTCTGAGACTGAATCGTGGATCAAGCAGAAGCTAGAGCTCTCAGACCTTATTGTGAATGATCCGTCTGCAGTCATTCCACTGCCAGAAGCCAAGAGTTGTGCTCAGTGCGCATTCAGGCAGCAGTGTGATGTTTCTCAAGCTAAATAGTTATAATTATGATCGGCGCTTGCCAGGTCGAGTCATCCGTCTGATCGATCGGCAATCTAGCGAGAGAGATTTTCCATTATAGTTTATCCAAGATCTTTTAGGTTCTTCTCTCACTTCTCTTATATAGTTAATCACACCATTAATGGTGGTTTTAACTACACGAATATACTGAGGCCAGTCACAGCTAAGCTGCTTTGAGATTAAACTGAATCTGTCCGTATTCTACGATGGGCGTTTTGATGGTGCGGCCATTTTGTTCTGAAGTTTTTATTTTGATCAATTCGAGGTCTTCAAAAAATGAAATCACTTTGTTTAGATTTGAAACATCAATACCCATTATTTTGGAAAGCTCATAAATAGATTTTGGTTTGTGCTTGTAGATTGCAATAATGACATCAATGTTTTTTACAAATTTTCTGAAGTCTTTCCATTCTGAGAATGCGATTTCGTAATGAGATTCTTTGAATTTGCCCTCTTGCATGTCTTTCATGGCTTGAGTGGCTTGATTGAGCACTTCTTTTGATGTTTTGACAGAAACGATTAGTTTTTTCATATTTTGACTCCTAGATGTTTAAAGACTGTATCAATAAAATCAATTTTCAAAATTTCTTGATTAATAAACACATAGCAAAACTCTGCTTCATTGAAATGAATGTGAGGTCCCTTTGGATAATGGTTATCAAATAACACACTTGATCCTGTCTTCATGTCTTTGCAAATGTATCCATACTTTACTCCATGAGGGTATTCTGTTGACTCTCCAACATCGTACATCGCTAGATTGACCAAAAAGCGACTCTGATGGGCGTACTTGATATAAAACACCAAGCGCGCCTTCATATGTGTATTATAATACCTATATGTGTAAAAGTAAACCTATATATGCATCTTTTCATGCAGCTACTATCAGCAATGCAGGTGCCAGATCTATTCAAGTTTATCGAGGATGAGGAGGTTCGTGTATCGAAACTCAGACTTATTGTTTGATTTTCAGACTAACAAGAACCCGCTAGAACCTAACATAGAGCTGAACCTCGGGCTGATATCCCAGCGGCGAAAATGAGAAATTAAGTAAGTTAGAGGATCTCAGTCCAACTCCAAAATGAAATCGATCGCCTACCCAAAGATAACCAAAATAACCGCCGATCGCTTTGTTATCGAGGATGTAAGTTGGGCCAAACAATAATCGATTCCAATTATCTAAGATCACTTCATAGCTTGATTGAAATCTGGATTCAAAGAAACTTCCAATGGGTTGTTGTGGAGAAGAAATAAAATCAAAAATAAAAGAATAGTGAGAAACAAATCTTCCTAAACCATTGAGTCTCAAGTAAGCAGCTGCAGCACCCGCATGAGTTTGAATAGAAGGGATATAATAGTAAGTACTTCCCGCTGTGAGTGTAAAAAACTCGTTATCTGTAATCATTTGTTTAGCACTAATATTGGGGACGCCTGCAACAGCTGTAATGAGAGTTGAAGTGCCAATCGTGAGGTGATTATTAATCCCATAACCGATATCTCCGATTACGTTGATGAGCCATTCACCTTGATCTAATGTTTGAGCGGTAACTGTAGCTGTATTGTGAAAAATAGTATGCTTATAGCGAGAAGAAATATTTTTTCTTCCTGAGATCAGAGCATGCATCCTGCCAGGGAAGACGACGTTTTCTTGAGGTTTGGTGTTGAGGTCAAAGGTTGAAATCAGATCATTGACTCGAATGAGACGGTCTTCTGTGCGTGAAACGAGAGTTGCTTTTGCAGTGTTTTTATTTGTTTCTGTTATTTCTGCATACCCTAGAAACTCTGAATCGGTTTGTGAGAAAATGGCGTAGCGATTCAAAGGATGGATTTCAGTTGAACAGTCTTTTTCACAACTGATTGACATTTCTTTGGGGCCTATTAAAGCTTGGATTCTGATATCAGCAAATGTAGTGGTTGCAATAAAAAGGATGAATAGTAAGGAATGCATTGATGAAAATTCCTTACTATTCAGTTCGCACCAGAGCGCGAATCGTCTGACTCCAGATAATGAGATTGAGAAACGCTACAGAGAATAGGCCTACAGTCAGCCCAATCCAAATTCCAGTGAGCCCTAATCCCCATTTAAAGCACAGGAGTAGTCCGACTAACATACCAATCGGATAGTGGCCGATCAAGTTGGTGAACATCGTGCTCGTCGTATCACCAATTCCACGAAGGACTCCAGCGGTTGTGACTTGGATTCCATCGAAGATTTGGAAGATGCCAGCGATCAATAAAACCTTCACACTAAAATCTAAAACGGCAGGGTCTTTAGAGAAGATTTCAAGAATGGAACGAGGGAAAAAAGAAAATGCGAGAGAAGAAGCAATCATGATCACAGCTCCAAGGCCAATGGAGAGCCATCCCGCAACTTCAGCACGGTTCGGGTGCTTAGCTCCGATCCAATACCCCACCCTTACTGCTCCTGCGTTTGCGAGTCCAAGAGGCATCATGAATGTGAAGCTTGCAATCGTGAGAGCCAAGTGGTGAGAGGCAAGTGGGATCGTGCCTAGTCGTCCCGCAATCTGAGTAGCGACTGTGAAAGCTCCGACTTCAGAAACATATTGAATCGCAGCAGGGCCACCGAGTTTCATGATGTCTTTCTGTTGATCGAAGCGAAGCGCCCAAGAGTCTTTGCGGGTGATTCCAATACGTGGCAAAGTGTAGATCACAAGTAGAATCATCATCACCACACGTGTAACGAGAGTAGCGATTGCAACTCCTTTCACTCCATAAGTAGGAACTAGAACAACCGCAAAGATCACGTGAATGGTATT
Organism: Lysobacteraceae bacterium; assembly: GCA_023657465.1. Lineage (GTDB taxonomy): Bacteria > Bdellovibrionota > UBA1018 > UBA1018 > JAGTJX01 > JAGTJX01. Next base: position 873,365 of record JAGTJX010000003.1, on the reverse strand, counting down.
GCCGAAGAGGGTGATCCAAGTGATGGGTCCTACTTTTCCTACGGCTTGCCAGTAGCGCTGGAGTGCAGTGAATGCAAATACTGGAAAAGCACTCAAACTGACCCAATACATGTAATCTTTAGCAGGAGCAACGATTTCAGGATCAATTCCGAAATGTTCGTAGAAGTAAGCAGTGCTCCCTGTCGTGATGCAAGTGACGAAACCAAGAACGAAACTTAGCCAGAGTCCTTGAATGAAGAGTTGCTTCATTTTATAGCGCTGATTAGCACCAAAAGCTTGAGATACGAGAGTATCGAGGGCACTTAAGAATCCATAACCTATGACGAGAGCAGCAGTGAAGAGCGAGGCGCCAGCACCGACTGCTGCAAGTTCAGTGGCGCTTCGATATTGACCCACGATGATCGTGTCGACGAGTCCAATTAAAATAGTTCCCATGAGAGCAATAATCATAGGAGCAGAGAGCCCAGCGATTTCACGTAATTCTGTTTGAATGAGTAGGCCGCGGTTCAAAACATTTTTACCCGAGTTTTAACGCCTTCATCTTGTAAGAATTTTCTGATGGCCTTCTCATCAAGCGGTTCTAAACGCATGAGGAGGTCATACATGAGTGTGAGAGCTTTCTTGCCTTCAGGAGTTTGTACTTTTCCTGTTACGGTTTTCATATCGCTTGTGATTTCAATCAAGTTACTAATGAGTTTTGAGAGGTCGTTTTTAAACATTCCACTCTTGTCGACCATGCCTAAAGTTTTATTCAGGTTTTCACTGAGCTTAAGGAGGATTTCAATCGAACGTGTGATGTCACCTTTGTTTTTCTCAACGATTTCAGCGATCTTGCCTGCGAGATCGAAACTCTGAGAGAGGAGCTGATCGATGCGTGGTGGATCGATGCCTGCGAGAGTATCAGTCTCCTTCACTTGAGGAGAAGCGACAGTGCCCGGTGTGATCTCAATGTAACGTTCACCGATGATGCCAGCCATATTGATGTAGAACTTACTATCCTGACGGACGCTATTCATCGCGCGATCTGAAATAGAAATTCTGAGCTTCAGGGGTGCGACGACTGATCCTGATGCGGATTGATCACTTCCGGGTTCTTGTTTGGAAATGGCTCCATTACCTTGAGGTGCGAAAAACTCGATGTTCTCGACTCTGCCAACTTTGATTCCTGAAACTCGCACGGGCGAACCGACGTCGATGCCTCCTGCGAAGTGGTAGGTGAGGTGGAATGTGGTCTTTGCACTGAAAGGGTTTTTGATTCCTAGAAACCAAGCAAGCATGAATGCGCTTAGTAATCCTGCTGCTACGAGTGCGCCAACTTTGACTTCCTTTGTCATATACGGCTCATCTTATCAGACTCATGCGGTGAAAACAAAAGTGATGATGAAATCTAAGACGATGGTGACGATCGTTCCCTGAACGACAGATGAAGTAGCCGCTCTACCCACTCCTTCTGCTGAAGAATCGCAATTGTAGCCCGAGTAGATCGCAATGAGAGGGAATAAAGCACCGAAAACCCAGGCCTTCACCATGGCTAAAGCGAGATCCGAGAAGTGGAGAAATTCTCTCACTGCATTAAAATACTCACCCCAAGTGAAACCATAAAAGAGCACAGCCACAAGTGCAGCGCACATCAGAGTGGATATCAAGCTCATGAGCGTAAGCAGAATGAGTGAGATCTGGGTTGCGATCCAAATCGGAAAGAAAACATAAGTACGAGCGGAGAGTCCGAAGATCTTCATTGCTTCAAACTGCTCACTGATCTTCATATTGGATACTGTAGCGCTGATAGAAGCTCCAGCCTTAGAGATCAGGAGGAGTGCAGGGACTGCAATCCCAAGCTCTCTGAAAATAAACTGAGCCGTGAATCCAGGGATAAGGGAGTAATCTCCGAGAGCTTTCTGCATGTGCCAAGCGATTTCGTTTGAGACGATCATTCCAGAGAAAAGAGTCGCAAGGATGATGATGGGAGCCGATCCTACTCCTACGTCCTCGATGTAGTTTAAAACTTCGATCTTGGTTTTCATCAGAAGATTCATCGCACGTCTCCAGAGAGTAAACGTATCCACTGGGAGCTCAATGCATTAGCAATGACGATGTAGAGATTAGTGAAGATCGCAGTGCGTGTCACGGCTATGCCTACTCCTCGTGAACCATTGGTCGCGAAGAAACCTTCGAAGCAACTCACGGACGCGACAATGAACCCATAAAGCGCAGAACGAATGAATCCTGAGATGAGGGTGGAGATACTCACAAATCTAGGAATGCTTCCAGCGAATTGGAGTGCGTTCATATCGCAAACATAAATCGCAATGAGAAGTGATCCCACGACTCCAGCCATGAGTCCGAATCCTAAGAGGATCTGTGATGCACCAATGATCCCGAAAAATCTTGGGACTACGAGATATTCTACTGAATCAGTGCCCAAGCAATCGATCGCATCGATCTGATCAGTGACTCGCATCGTGCCTAGCTCAGCAGCGATGTAAGCGCCGACTTTACCTGCTAGTAAGAATGAGATGATGAGAGGACCTACTTCCCGGATGAGTGCAGAAGTATTGAGGCCACCTAAGAAGCTCACAGCGTCGTATTGTGAGAGTACTTCATTGAACTGAAGGACGAGGATCGCTCCTACGAATGCTCCTGAGAACATCACTGTAGGAAGCGCCTGTAGTGTGATGTCTGCAGTCACGGTGATGATTCGCTTTACAAGGGAGAGATTCCTAAATAACGCTCGGTGAATTTGAACGATGAAAAGAGAAAGCTGACCTAGACGCGCGATCAAAGGAACCCTGCTCTCATGAAGTCTTTCACAATGGGATGAGGTGAGGACTGAATCACATCCCATGCACCTTGAGCAACGATCTTGCCTTGGTCTAAGATGATCACTTCATGTGCAAGGCGTTTCGCTGAAACCATGTCATGAGAGACGACGACTTGAGTGACTCCAAGCTTCTCATGAAGGTGATCAATCCAATCATTCACAGCGTCTCTGGATGTGGGATCGAGTCCCGTTGTGGGTTCATCGAAGAGAAGTACATCTGGCTTTGTTGCTAATGTTCTGGCGATTGCGACTCGCTTCTGCATTCCGAAGGAAATCTCGCGGGGTTTCTTGCGTTTAATATCCAACGGTAAGTCCATGAGCCTGAGCAACTCATCGACACCTGAATGATCTTCCACTCCAAAAGCAATATTCTCTTCGATATTGAGAAAGTCAAAAAGTGCAGGGTTCTGAAAAATAATTCCACACTTCTTACGAAGCTGAATGATCTCTTCACGATTCATATCACTTGTAGATTTTCCATCCACCGAAATGCGTCCTTCATCAGGCATCATGAGTCCTACTGCGTGTTTGAGTAGTACTGACTTTCCTGTTCCGCTTTTGCCTAAGATGAATAGATTCTTTCCATGTGGAATTTCGAACGTGATTCCATTGAGTGGTTTCTTAGGACCGAAGGATTTATAGACGGATTCAAAACGAATGTTCAATTTGATCCCTTGTAATCTTTTTAATTCCAGTCTCATCGACGAAGAGAAAATGTTCCCCGAGTAGTTTTGCAACTTGAGTGTCGTTCGTTGCCAAACACAGGTGAATCGACTTCTCCTTAGAGGAATCCAGTAACAATTGGCAGATAGACTCGGTCGTCAGAGGATCTAGTCCCGCTGTCGGCTCATCAACAAAGAGAAATTCTGGCTTCATCGCAATCGCACGAGCAATTCCTAAACGTTTTTGCATTCCACCTGAAAGCTCATGAGGGAGAGAGTGGAGTGACTGATCGAGCCCAACAGCCCGTAAGAAGTGAATCGCTTGATCTTTGGCTTCTGAATCATCAATACTCTTCACACGTCTCAAAGGATAAGTCACATTCTCAAGAACAGTCATGGAATCGAAAAGAGCATTCTTCTGAAAAATCATTCCAAACTCTTTTTTGTTTGTCCAGCTAAACGAGCCTGAGATCACAGGAATGAGTCCTGCAAATGTTTTCAAAAGAGTTGACTTTCCGCAGCCAGACTTACCTAAGAGGACAGTATTGTTTCTGACTTCGAAGCTTGAAGCTGAAAAGAGAGCATGACCGCCATATCCGACCTGAATCAATTCAGTACAGATAGCCATGGAATCAGCATTTCTTGTGCAAGGAGTTTCTTGTTGAGAGGGGCTTGCATGCGTTGTCTCACTTGTGCAGTGCTATCCAATGCAATTTGAATCTTGGACAACCAATAATTGCGGTTTGGATTCTGTTTAAGAGATTTATTCAACCAAAGTTCAAGGCTAGACTTCAAATCCGAATTCTCGAATTCATGGTGAACGAGTGATAGCTTCATGCTCAAATCCCAAATCAAAAATTCCCACTGATCAATGAGTGCTGAGAAAGAAGTATGATCCTTAGCAGCCCATTCAATGAGATCATTCAATACGCTCTCAGGTTTACTGAGGAATTGCCCAAGCAGAGCTCTCTTCTTCCAAATTTCTTCTCCCGTTAGGAAGAGTGCGCGATCGAGATTGCCTTGTGACAGTTTCGAAGTGAGTTGTCTGCGTTCAAGAGAGATGTCTTGAGCATGAAGCGCAGAATTGATGATGGATGAGGTGAGGGGCTTGAATCTCATTCTCTGACAACGAGAGACAATCGTAGGCAGGATGAGTGAAGCATCACTTGTGGTGAGAATAAACTTCCAGGAGCTGGGTGGCTCTTCTAAGATCTTGAGCAAGGAGTTAGCAGCTGTGGGAGTGAGAGTTTCTGCACCTAAGATCACAAACACTCGGAAGCGCGCTTGATGTGGGCGGAAGCCCATAGAGGCACGGATAGGCTCTAAGTCTTCAATCTTGAGTGTGCCTGATCGAGAAGCATCTTCGCTCTCTGCACGGATCACTGTCATGTCGACGTTCTGTCCACTAGCTATGGTTGTGCATTGATAGCACTTCGCACACGGTGTGAGAGCTGGACTTACGATCGGAACCAGTGGTTCCGATCCACCACCAAACAGTGAGTCCTGATCCGTTTCAATATTGAGCTTGGTCGCGTGTTCACAGAGCATGAAGCTCGTGAGGTACTGGGTTGCTTCTGTCTCACCAGAACCTTTTGGAAAGCTCAGTAACATCGCTCCAGGTAATTGACCTGCATCCATCCATCCTGCGAGATGAGTATTCATGGTGGGGAGATGATGAGTCAGCACTGGAGAAATCATACGTTAGTGATTCCTTTGAGCTGCTTGGGAAGTTTCTTCTTCATTTGAATGAGGACTTCACGAAGAACTTCTTGTGGCCCCTTTTTATCGACTTTGATGTGGATCCATTCTTTTTTATTTTTCTTCACGATCTTTAGGAATCCAGAGCGAACTTTCTGGTGGAATCCTAAGCTTTCTTTTTCAAATCGATTTGGATCGTTGGCACGAGAGAGTCCTAGCTTAGGATCGAGATCTAAAAAAATATTAAAATCAGGTTTCATTCCTTGAATTGCAAGTGTGTTGAGAGTCTCAATCACTTTCCAAGGAAGTCCTCTTGCGACAGATTGGTAAGCAAGTGTCGATGCAGTGAAACGATCACAGAGCACGATCATGTTCTTGTCGACCGCTTTACGTATGACTTGTGAAACGTGTTCAGCGCGTGAAGCTTCGTAGAGGAACACTTCAGTCCAAGGTTCCATTTCTTCATTCAAGATGAGTTCACGAATTCGCTCAGCGAGGGGATGTCCTCCTGGCTCGCGAGTGCGCAGGACTTGTACTCCTCGTCCACCGAGAGCGAGAGCTAACCCATTAATCAGAGTGGATTTACCAGAGCCTTCGGTACCTTCTATGGTGATGAATAATCCCTTTTTCCCCATAGAGTAGGGTTAGAGGTAAGTCGTGCTTTGGTCAAGTCAGTTTGAGATATTGTTCTGATCTTGCGGTACTTCTTTATTCGGAGGTGGAATATCAGGGTTCTGCAGCCTGTCATACTCTCGTTCTCGGTCTTCTCTTTCTCTTTGCTCCTCTGGATCGGGAGGGATCTGCATGTGTGCAGGAACTGGAATAGGTTGTTGCATGATTCGTCGGGGAAAAGCACTCGTCGTCACTTGAGCAGGAACGACTGTGTGAGCCACTGAAGCGCCGTGCGAAGGTTGAGTACGAGCTACCTGAGGCGGTGGGGAAGCCTCAACAATCACTGGGTTCTTAATCTCTGCGTTATCAGTGCGCTTGATTTTGAGAGTCAAAAAAGTAATTACTCCTAGAGCAATGACGATCCCAGCAACTGTTTTAATAGGAAATGAAAATTCTTGATCAGACTTTTCTGTATCACTGGCAACAGCAGTCTCTTCTTTCAGCATCTGTCCAGGCTGTGTGGGTTCTGGCTTGTTCGCTAGTTTTCTTTTGTGATGCTGGAGCGAATCCATGAGCTCAAATAGAGTCTCTATGGAAGAACTTGGTTTCTTTTTAGGATCATCTATCATGATTCAAATTATAGGGTCATTACCCCAAAAAAGAAAACAGCGGATGACTCAAGCCTTTGAATCATCCGCCGCTTGGTTTTTAGTCGTTATTAACGACATAAAAACGGTTTAAACTAGAGGAATGTCGCCGAAATATTGGCTCCCAAGAACATGGATCTGAGTGAGATATTCTCTGGGAAAATTTGTACAAATGGATTGAAAGAGAATTTCTTGGAAACATCCCAGTTCACTCCCAGTTGGATGTCTGTTGGGTCTGGTGCGAAAAGACCACTAACCCTATGATTTGTTGATGCATCGATCTGAAAGGTCGCTTGAAGGTTATCTGTTAAACGATAGTTCGCATAGGGTCCGAAGTATAAAAACACATCTCTATTAGTTGGGTTGTTAGCTAGATAAAAGAATGTTTCTCCTGTCAAAAAAGCTCCTAAGCTCCAACGTGTTCCTGGCAAGTCAACGTTTGGATTGAGAGAGATACGAGGTGCAACTAACATTTGTGCTGCCTGTGAACCTTGAGAAGTTGGTAGTTCCAAAACCATACTAGAAGCCATGCTAAATCCACCTGCGTTTGGATCAATGAGAAGACCCACGATTCCATAACGGAAGTTTCTAAGCACAAAACCGCTGTCATCTCCAGTTCTATTAGAATCTGTAGTCGGATAGATATCGAAACGGTTATTTAAACGCACATTGAATCTTTTGCCTGTTTTGATGTCTAGTCTGAACTCGTTGTAGAGATTCATAGGGGTTGCATTCCCGTTTTGATCACTAGAATACAGGTTTGTTGTTCTTTGATTGGTTTCACCAATTGAAGGTCCATTGACTAGTCCATAGTAATTAATGCCAATAGTCTTGCCCAGAGTTTCAATAAACCCGGGTTCCATTTTTGTTTCAGAGATACCTGTTGAGGATTCACTTTGCTCAATTCCAGCTGGAGTGACATCTGCTTGGGCTACAGAAGCAGTTAATAGCGCCAACAATATATATTTATTATTTAACATTGAGGTTTGTTTCCTTTCGTCAATAACAATTTGAAAACCGGCGATAAAATGCCTGTTCTGGCACCTGATGTCAACAAGTAAAACAGTCGGGATTATTATATTCAATTTAGACAATAATAAAGTCTTTATATCCAAGTACTTAGGAAAGCCTAGGTAAAGAAGAATTGAGTCAAGAAAAAGACTGCAAATTACGAAAACAGATAGATGCCAACTAAGTCCCTTCGTAGCGTACTGGTGATTGAAGATGAGACTGCTCTCAGGGAGTTCTTCGTATTCGATTTAGAAGCTGCAGGATTTCAAGTACTTGCAGCACCTGACGGAGAAGTTGCTACCCAAATTTTGAGTACAGCAGATGTAGATCTCGTTGTGACAGATGCCAATGTTCCAAAAAAAACAGGCATTCAAATTCTTCAGGAATTACGCACGAGAAAAGACCCTGGCCGACCCTCAGTCGCACTGATCACGGGTAATCTAGAGCTAAGATTAGAAGATGCTTATCATCTGGGGATTAACATTTTCATTCAAAAGCCATTCAATAGACAGTTACTCCTCGATGCAGCAAAAAGACACTCGTTGCCAGCTCGTGAACGCTGGTTATTCAATGTTGCCACAAAACAGCTTCCTGCTTGGAAGACTGTCGGAGAGTTGGAAATTAACTTAGAAAGCTATGAAGACTCAGTCAAAAAAAGACTTGTTCATTTTGGCCAAGGTGGAATGTTTATCGCGATCGAAGATGCAGCTGTCAAGGTGGGAGAAGCAATTGGATTTAAAATTCATTTCCAGAATGAAAAAGGCGCTGAGATTAAAGGAGAAGGTATTGTCAGATGGGGCAGATTACATTCATTAGATAAACTACCAGCTGGCATTGGTGTAGAAATCTATATTTTAGATCCAGTTTCTATAATCACTTATGAAAAAATATTAAAAAAGTACAATCCCATTCCATTTATTCCGAAAGGTTAGTTGTGATGAAGAAAATATCTAATCTCATCATCATTTTCTTCATTCAAGTATTCAACGAATCAGCAGCATCAACTCTCACTAAATTGAAGGCCTTAGAGCAGTTGAAAGGACGAGGTTTGCGGTGGAGACAGACCGAAGTTTTAAAGCTTGAAGCCGATGCAAAATCGTCAGAAGCCAAATCATACAAACGACTCCAGCTCCATTTTTCAGCAAAAGAGTTTTTAGGTAAAGTAAATCCCCTACAATATGGACTCACCATAGCAAATGATGGGAACTTAATCGCTGTTGGAACATCTGGAATTGAGGGCGGATATCTTTTGTTTGATCAAGCAATTTCAGAGAGAATAGATGCAGCCGAAAGTAATCAGCTTTACACCCATGCGCAGAGTGAGAGTTACCAAAACGATCTCATTAGCCTGATGCTGGTGCAATATTTGAACGTTCAAAAAATGAAGCTAAAGACTGACATGCTCTCAGTAAGTAAAAAAAGAGCGAACGAAGTGTTAAAGATAGCCTCTGCAAAAGTGAATGCAGGGCTAGGAGTTAAGCTCGATTTGATGAGAGCAGAAGCTTTAGTGGCAGCTGAAGAGCTCAAAGGAATTGATGCTGAGATGGCTCTCGCCAAAGCAAAACAAGAATTAGCTACGACCTTAGGTCAAGAACAACTGAATGATGATTTAGAAAATTTGGAGCCTATTCTGTTGGATGGGGATGAAATGGTTCGATCTATTTCAGATCCTCTTGATCACCGAGCAGATTTAAAGGCACTCAAACAGGGTGTCAAAGCTACTCAACTCATGGTGACTGCAGCCAAGCACGATCGTTGGCCGAAGGTATTAATATACGGAAGCTGGGGAGTGTTCAATGCGGGCACGACACCTTTTGGTCTAGCTGCAACAAGCTCAAATGGTTTGGGTGGCATTGCGATTTCAATGCCGATTTATACCGGTGGACGTTTGGATGGTAAAGAACAAGAAGAAGCTGCAAAAGCACTCAAGACAGAATTACAAGAAAGTCAGTTGAGATTAGAAGCCAAATCTCAAATTAAACTCTCGTTAGATCAAGTCAGGACAACCAGAGCAGCTGTAGATGTAACTAATAGAAAAGTTAAAATATTAAATGAAGAGCTGCGACTTATTCAAAAAAAATACCAATCAGGATCAGGAAGCGGAATCGAAGTGACGAATACTCTCGTCGGTGTGGCTGAGACTCATGATTCAAATATAGACGCTATATATGGTTATGAACTAGCTAAAGTAGGACTTTTCAAAAACCTTGGAAATTTTGATGAATACTTTAAACGAGGTATTAAGCTAAGTCATGAGTAATGTAATCCGTTTCAAACGCAAAGAAGAAGTAGAAGAAAAGCCAGTGCAAACTCATGTTCAGAGTCTCATTCGTCCAGAATCAAAAAATAATAAAAAGTTATATTTGATTTCAATCTTGGGAATAGCAGTAGCGTTGGTCTTGGGAGTGCGTTGGTATTGGTTAGCTATTTCAGAAGTGAGCACAGATAACGCTTATGTTGAGACAGAGTTATTGCCCGTCAACAGTAGAATAATGGGGTTTGTTAAAGCTGTTTTTGTAGAAGAAAACCAACTTGTAAAAAAAGGAATGAAATTACTGGAGCTTGATCATTCTGACGTCAATATTGAACTTGAATATAAAGAGGCTCGTTTAAAAAAAGCGACAAAAGATTTTGAGCGCGCAGAGCGCTTATTCAAGTCACAGGCGATCTCAAAATCAGATTATGAAATGATTGAGACTAATTTTATAGCGATGCAAGCAGATCGTGATGGCTCAAAGCTCAAGCTATCTTTTACTGAAATCATTGCCCAAACAGATGGAATTATTGCAAAGAAAAGTGTGCACGTAGGTCAATTCATTCAGCCTGGACAAAACCTTTTTATGCTCGTTGGAAGTTATGAGAATAATTGGGTAAGAGCTAATTTTAAAGAAACTCAAATTCAAAAAATTAAACCAGGGCAGAAAGTAAAGTTAAAGTTTGATGCTTATAGTGAAGGAGAATGGGAAGGAGAAGTGGTGGAGATTTACCCTTCGAGTGGCTCTATTTTAAGCTTACTACCGCCTGAGAACGCAACAGGTAATTTCACAAAAGTCGTACAAAGGATTCCAGTAAAAATTGCAATTAAAAGTGGTCCACCTCTTGTTCTCAGAGCTGGAACTTCGGCACATGCAACGGTTTATTTCAAATGAGTCAAGCTCATTGGGAAATGTCGAGACGCGATTGGTTCGCTATCATCGGTGCTTCTTTAGGTGCTTTTCTAGCTATTTTGGATATTCAAATCACGAATGCATCGCTCAAAGAAATCCAAGGAGCTCTCAGTGTCGACTTTTCTGAAGGTGGATGGATATCCACAGCGTATCTCATGGCCGAAGTCGTTGTTATTCCTCTCACGGCATATCTCTCAACTGTTTTTGGACTGAGAAACTATATGCTCATTAATGGATCGTTATTCTTAGTCGCATCCACATTGTGTGGATTCTCTTGGAATATTGAGAGCATGATTTTTTTTAGAGTACTCCAAGGACTCACCGGCGGAACACTCATTCCCATGTCATTCCAATGTATGTTGGTATTTATGCCTCCAGAACGAAAATCAATTGGCTTAGCAATTTTTGGAATGACTGCAACTCTTGCTCCCACTCTAGGTCCATCTCTCGGTGGTTTCCTGACTGATAATTTTGGATGGCGGTGGAATTTTTTTATGAATGTGATACCAGGAATCGCGATGCTTGCAGCGATGGCATATGGGTTACCTAAAAATTCAGCTGATTTCTCAAAGTTAAAAAACATGGATTTCCTTGGTGCATTCTTGATGACCGTAGGACTGGCTTCGATGACTTACATGTTAGAAGACGGTGCTAGGCATGATTGGTTCCAGAGTAATGCGATCAAAGTAGCAGCACTAGCTACTCTTGTATGTCTCCCTACTTTTGTGAGTGTGCAGCTTACCAAAAAAAATCCACTTCTCAGTCTCACTCTACTGGGGCAGAAAGATTTTGCTTTAGCGTGTCTCATCACAATGATTTCTGCTTCAGCGTTGTATGGTGGAATCTACGCACTTTCTCTCTATCTCGGACAAATTCAAAACTATGGAGCAGCAACAATTGGCCAAGTGATCATGTGGCTAGGAATTCCTCAGCTCTTTATTATGCCTCTAGTTCCTCTATTAATGAGGTTTGTTGACCTGAGATTACTCGCTTCTATTGGGCTAGCACTTTTTTGTTTTAGTAATTATTTGAATAGTGGACTCGATTCGAGTTTTGCTGGTCAAGAATTCACTGTATCTCTCATCATTCGTGCGATTGGCCAGCCACTATTTCTCATTCCGCTTTCTGCAATTGGTATGGCGGTTGTAAGCCCTACTCAAGCAGGAACTGCTTCATCTATTTTTAATGTGCTGAGGAACTTAGGGGGTTCAATCGGTATCGCTCTTACAGGTACCTTGTTATTGAATCGACAAGCCATTCATTACCAGCAGAACCTGGAACACATCGGTGTAGGTGATTTTCAAACTTTAGAGCGGTTAAAAGGACTGCAATATTATCTAGCTTCTCAAGGACAAGAATTTACAGGCGCTAGAGTCCAGGGCACAGATCTCCTCATTAAAATCGCAAAGCGTGAATCTGCAATTCAAGCCTTTGGAGATATTTTTTACCTTATGGCATTTATATTACTCATTTGCGTTGTTCTCGTCTTTTTCTTTAAGCGAGTCGATGCAAGTTCGAGCATGGGAGAAACGCACTAAGCTTTGGTGTTAAGCTCTAGGTCTTTGACCGCCGCCAGTGCGTCCACCGCCATGGTTAGTACGTGGTGGGATTCCGCCTGCAGGTGGATCCAAGAGAACTTTGCGCGAGAGGCGGATACGACCTGTCTTGTCGATCTCGATTACTTTCACGTCGAGTTGATCGCCTTCTTTGAGGTAATCAGCAACGTTGTTAACGCGCTCATAAGCGATTTCTGAAACGTGGAGGAGTCCTTCTTGATTAGGAAGAACAGAAACGAACGCTCCGAAATCGACGATCTTCTTCACAGTGCCTGAGTAAACTTTGTTGAGTTCTACTTCAGCAGTGATGCCTTTGATGATTTCAATCGCCATTTTTGTTTTTTCTTTGTCAGCAGAAGCAATGTTGATTTTGCCATCGTCGGTGATTTCGATTTTTGTTCCTGTACGAGCGATGATGTCTTTGATGACTTTTCCGCCTGAACCAATGACATCACGAATGCGATCGGTTGGGATCATGATCGTGGTGATCGTTGGAGCGTGTTCACTTATGGTTGCGCGTGGAGCAGAGATCGCATTCGCCATTTCTCCTAAGATATGAAGTCTACCTTCTTTAGCTTGGGTGAGAGCGGTTTTCATGATCGCTTCGTCTACGCCTTCGATTTTGATGTCCATTTGGATTGCAGTGATGCCGTCTTTTGTTCCAGCCACTTTGAAATCCATATCACCCAAGTGATCTTCATCACCTAAGATGTCAGTGAGAACAGATACGCGTGAGCCTTCTTTGATGAGACCCATTGCGATACCTGCAACTGGTTTTGGGAATGGAACGCCTGCGTCCATGAGAGCCATAGATGCAGAGCAAACAGAACCCATTGAAGAGGAACCGTTAGACTCTAAAGTCTCGCAAACAATACGTACTGTGTAGGGGAACTTGTCTGATTTTGGCATCATTGCAGAGATCGCGCGTTCTGCGAGAGCTCCGTGACCAATTTCACGACGTCCTGTACCGCCCATTCTTCCGCACTCGCCTACGCTGAATGGAGGGAAGTTATAATGGAGCATGAATTTTCTCATGGTGTTCGCTTGGATAGAATCTACGATTTGCTCATCGTCATTCGTTCCGATTGCAATCGCGCTCATCACTTGTGTTTCACCGCGAGTGAAAAGTGCTGAACCGTGTGCACGTGGGAGAATGCCTGCTTCGACAACGATTGGGCGAACAGTTGTCGTGTTACGTCCATCGATACGTGATTTCTCGGTGAGAATCATTTCGCGCATGAGGTTGTACTGAAGGAGATCAAACGCTGCACCTGCATTGGCTTCGAGGGCTTTTGCTTCGTCTGCTTTTGTCTTCTTCATGTCATCGCTGACCATTGTAGAGAGAACAGCTGCTTTTGCTTCGTCTACTAACTCGTAGCGAGCTGCTTTGTCTTTGGTTCTCATTGCTTTGTTGAGTTTGTCTGTTGCGAGTTTTGCAACGGTTGCAGTGACATCAGTTGGTAAAGTTGCTGCGGCAACTTCCATCTTCGCTTTTGAGCCGGTGAGTTTACGGAGTTCTTCGATGATCGCTGTTACTTTTTTGATTTCATTATGGCCGTGTACGACAGCTGCCAACACTTGATCTTCTTGAACTTCTCTTGCTCCGCCTTCAACCATCATGACAGCGTTCTTGGTTCCACAGACAAAAATATCCATGTCGCTCTCGGATTCAAGTTGTGACCAAGTTGGATTGATGACGAACTCGCCACCTACGCGGCCTACGCGTACTGCTGCAGTTGGTCCTTTGAAAGGGATTTCAGAGATATGTAGAGCTGCTGAAGCACCAATGGATGCAGCTACTTCTGGATCTGCTGTGTGGTCATAGGACATCACTGTCGCTACCACTTGAACATCATTTAAAAAACCTTCTGGAAAGAGTGGGCGGATGGGACGATCGATCAAACGACAAACAAGAGTCTGTTCAGTTGAAGGGCGGCCTTCGCGTTTCATGAAAGATCCTGGAATTTTTCCTGCTGCATAGAATTTTTCTACGTATTCCACTGTGAGTGGGAAGAAACTTTGTCCTGGTTTTGGTGAACTGGATACACACGCAGTAACGAGTACTCGTGTGTCGCCGTAGGACACGAATACAGATCCTTGAGCTTGTTTAGCCATTTTGCCTGTTTCGATTGTGAGGGTTTTTCCACCGAGTTCACAAGATACACTTTTAACGTTCATCATATTATTTTTTCCTTATTGGTAAATTTTGGTCGAAGCTGTAGCCGTCGGACCTGGAGCTTCGCACGAAATAGCTTTGCTATTTCCCGCTCACTCTATTTTCTTAAATCTAAAGACTGAATGAGTTTTACGTAACGTTTCTCATCAGTTGCTTTGAGATATTTTACAAGTCTGCGGCGTTGGCCTACGAGCTTGATGAGTCCACGGTTTGAGTGGAAATCTTTTTTGTGTGTTTTAAAGTGGTTGTTGAGTTCGTTAATACGATCAGTGATGAGAGCCACTTGAACTTCTGTTGAGCCGGTATCAGATGCGCCTTGAGCGTACTTCTTGATGATCTTTGCTTTGTTTTCTTTAATTGCTGTTTTGCCTGCCATTGTTTTTTCCTACTGTTTTCTTTCTTATTTTCTTCTTTTCGTTTGAGCTGGAGTTAACACGGTGGGCTTCGGGGTGTAAAGTGGGTTTGAGGAAGTTTCTTAGTTTCTCTATAACCTTTGCCTCAATCTGGCGTGCCCGCTCTCTTGTTAGACCATATTGGTCGGCTACTTCTTGGAGAGTTTTAGGCTCTTCTGCAAGTAAACGCTCGTGGAGGACTTTTTTCTCCTTATCGGAAAGGGCCTTCTCAAACGCTGGAAGCTGCTCATGGAGGATGTCAGTCATCTGAGTTCTTACCATATTGTCCTCTATAGACTCATCTTGTGAGGCCATAGCGTCCATAAATGTGCGTTTGGAGTCGTCTCCCATGGGGCTATCCAGAGGTACTTCGGCACCACCAGTAAGGAGGCGTTGCTGCATTTCGATGACGTCTTTCTCTCTCACATCAAGTTTTTCTGCGAGTAGCTTAGGTGCTGCGAACATCCCTTGGGCTTCCATTCGCTCTTTTTCACGGACCAAGTGATAGAATAATTTCTTCTGAGCAGAGGTTGTGCCCAGCTTAACGAGCCTGAAATTATCGATGATGTATTTAAGGATATAAGACCTAATCCACCAACTTGAGTAGTAGCCGAGTCGTGCTCCCTTCGTCGGATCAAACTTTGAAACAGCCTTCATGAGGCCTACGTTTCCCTCTTGAATCAGGTCGAGAAGATTCGAGTAGAAGGAGCGATATTCAAAAGCGATTTTTACAACAAGTCTTAAGTTCGCTGAGACGAGCGTCTTTGCGGCACTGAGATCGCCTGTCTTGATAAGTTTGTTTGCGTATGTGAATTCTTCTTCTGCAGAGAGGAGAGGATAACGTTGAACTTCTTTGAGATATTGCTTGATTGGGTCATTGGCACCGACTGTGGCGATTTCTTTTTCGGTGATCTCGAGTTTCTCTGGTAGAGCGGGAGAAGTGCCTAACTCAATGATCTCGTCATCTTCGTTGCTTTGCGAATCGACGACGTCTTCAGGCTCTTTCTCGATGATGATCTCTGGGGTCAGAGGCTTCTTATTTTTGGGCGGCACTATCCTAGTGTTTTACGGCTTTTGCAGTGAGTTGTGAAGCATGATTGTTAACGCGTGACATTGTGCCTCATGTGCGATGCGCCAGCCTTTTTGTCAGAAAAGACATTATTTAAGATATTAAATGCTACTTGCTGCTCACTTTGAAAGAGGGGATTATCCAGAAATTATTTTTTGTTTTGATTTTTTTAGTTTTTTCAACTTCATCGCAAGCATTCGATGTGGCTGAACGCTATCAGTGTGAGTGCTTGGATACTGGCCTTGAATGTAATGGTCAAGATTACATGACAATGATCTTCGATGGAGATAGACTCCAAACTCAACAAAAAGATTCAGATAAAGATCCAACAAATAAACCTTTAGAAGCAAAATTGGACAAGAATTATAAACATTAAGAAGTATATCGACTACGATCGCTACATCGTGACGTCTTCAGAGAATAAGAATTTTCCATATTTTCTTGTTCATAAAGAAATCAGCGAAGACCGATGGGTTAAGGGAAACGTAAAGCTCATCGAGGGAACCAGAAAGAATGGCTACGCAAGGACTTGGGAGTTCAGTTGTCAGTTTGATAGGTTCGTGAATCGTCTTCCTGAAAAAGGTGGAAAGAACTAAACGTTTTTCTTCCTGCGTTTGATGAATACATAAATCAGGATTGCGCCGCCTACTAAGAAGAGAAGATTATTGTCTTCCTCTTTAGGAGCTTCTTTTTTCTCAGCTTCTCCGTCGGGTCCGTTTCCAAACACAGCTGTCTCTGAAATACTGCCTGGGATTTTGGCTTGAGCGAATAGGTTGCTGCTTGCGCCACTGTTGAGTCCGCCTGGCTTCCTAAACACACGCAAAGTCTTCACCATGTTATCGAACTCTGCCTGGTAGTTTGGATACTTCGCTTTATTCACGGAGTAGGTAACAAGAACGCCAATGTCTTCTTTGATGGTTGCAAGGTAGCGAGTGAAGAATCCAGCCACTTCAGATTCAAGGTGCAAGCTGTCAGCCCAGGTGTGGCCGTTTAAGTCTAAGTTACGTGCATACTTCACATCGGACTTGAGAGTCTTCCCGTCTTTAGTTTTGAAGTCTTTTTGTTTCTTAAGATAAGCAGTGTACTGGTCGAGTGAATCCTGAGGACCACGATGCTTAGCCGCTAGGATGATGATTGCGTCCTTCTTCTTAAACTCATCCATACTCTGACAGACGAACTCTGCACCTTCGAGCGAGCACTGCCACTTGGCGGGAAGTTCGAATTCAACGAATTGATTAGACCACTTGGTCGCATGAGCCAAAGGTGAAGCAAGAATAGTAGTAAGTGCTAGGAATATTATTTTCTTCATCATCCGCCTCCTATGCGACGTCTCGCAATGAAGCCTTCATCGATAATGACTTCGCGTATGTAATTGGTAACTTCAAGAGCTGCTTCTGAAGATTTAACGTTGGTGACTCTCGCAACTGCGATCACTTCAGTCACTTTGCCATTGAGATCAATAGCGTAAATATCATAGATCATTCCAGGTTTGATTCCATCATCTGATCCTTGATTGATCTTCAGGACGTTGAGCCTGTCATTGGATTTCATGACGATCGCGTCAGTAGAGATCTTCGGTGTTTCATGATCGAGTACTTGCTGCGCGTCCTTAGGAGTGCCGAAAGTATAAGTGATGCCAGCTCCGATGATATTAATCTTAGGTGCGTTCTTACCCATGAGTCCTAGTGTGTATTGACCATTGATGAGTAGGTTTGTGTTCACTTGGTATCCTAGGGTGATGCTTCCATTCATTACGGATGGATTCACAGCATTACTCATCATGCTTCCACCTGTTCCTGCTAAACTTTTTGTTCCTGCAGTATCTGTTCCGAGTGATTGGATCCCATAGACACCGGCTTGGGCGATCAGACCTGGATCGAGTCGGTTGTTCTGAATGAACACCGAATAAGGAATAGCAGCTGAGAATCCATCAGTACGATTTGTGTAACCCGCTCCCAAGTGAACAGCCCATGAAGAGCGCTCAACTTTTTGAACGGGGATCTGAGCGAATCCACCAACAGAGATATCGGTCGAGCCATCGCCTAAGAAAGGTTGGTTGCGTGTAAGTAATTGTGAATTGTTATAGCCAGGAAAATCAAACTGAGCTTGAAGATCAATTCCTCCGCCTTTTTCAAACTTGATGAGTTTGTAAGCAAGTCCTATGGACTGATCAGCAAGTCCGAAGGTGCTTCCAGAAAAAGTAGTGCCAGATCCGATAGTAGAAACCTGAAGTACAGACCAAGTGCCTCTGGCGTAAGCAGTCAGTCCTGAGCCGATATTTTTAGCGCCAGAGATCGCAGTGCGGAATTGTGAGTAGCTTCCTAATGTAGTTGGAGTGTCTACAGAGCCTGTTGCTGAAAAGTTTGAAGAAGTAGAGAGATAAAGTCCTTGGAGATTCAGTTTAACGGGTCCTGGGTTCTGGGAATGATTCATCCAAGGGTGAAAATAGAAATCCGCATGCGCAAGAGGCGCAATCCAAAAAAACAAAACCGTCAAAAATTTGATTCTGAATAAAAACTTCATGCTTAAATATTATTTTGCCATAGGCGTAAGTGGGAGCCTAGTGCGAAAATAGAAATAATCATGTCGAAGAACCCAATCTATAAAAGTACTGAGGCTCTGGAGTATCACTCCAAGGGTCGCAAAGGAAAAATCGAAGTTGTTCCATCAAAGTCAGTCTCCACTCAGCATGATCTCTCACTTGCATACACTCCTGGAGTTGCAGAGCCCTGTAGAATGATCGCTGAGAAGGAAGAACTCGTTTACGAGTATACTGCTAAAGGGAATTTAGTCGCTGTGGTCACAAACGGAACAGCAGTACTGGGTTTAGGTGATATTGGTCCATCCGCTGCGAAGCCTGTGATGGAAGGAAAAGGAGTTCTCTTCAAAAAATTTGCGGACATCGATGTGTTTGATATCGAGTTGAACGCAAAAGATCCGGATGATGTGATCCGAGCATGTGAAATGCTCGAGCCCACTTTCGGAGGAATCAATCTTGAAGACATCAAGGCACCTGAATGTTTCTACATTGAAGAAGAGCTCCGTAAACGACTTAAAATTCCAGTATTCCACGACGATCAACATGGAACCGCCGTTATCAGCGGCGCCGCTTTTCTTAATGCTCTCGAAGTAGTGGGTAAAGACATCAGTAAAGTCAAAGTGGTCTTCTGTGGCGGTGGTGCTGCTGCAATTGCCTGCGCGAATCTCTATGTTTCTCTCGGAGTAAAAAAAGAAAACCTCATCATGACTGACTCCAAAGGAGTCATCTACAAAGGTCGCAAAGAAGGAATGAATCCTTACAAGGAGCGTTTTGCTGTCGACACGAAAATCCGCACACTAGCTGAAGCGATGAACGGTGCCGATGCATTCGTAGGCGTATCAGGTAAAGATACAGTCACCGGAGCTATTGTTAAAACAATGGCTAAGAATCCAATTATTTTTGCAATGGCCAATCCTGATCCTGAAATCACTCCAGAAGAAGTATTCAAGGTGAGAAGTGACTCCATTATGGCTACAGGAAGATCAGATTATCCCAATCAAGTGAATAACGTACTGGGGTTTCCAGCGATTTTCCGTGGGGCTCTCGACACCATGTCGACTGCAATTAATGAAGAAATGAAAATGGCTGCAGTCAAAGCACTCGCTCAACTAGCAAAAGAAGAAGTTCCAGATCAGGTTTCAAAAGCTTACGGCGGGCAAGTCTTCAAATTCGGAAAAAAATATTTGATTCCAAAACCATTCGATACTCGCGTGCTCCTCTATGTTGCACCTGCAGTTGCAAAAGCTGCAATGGATACAGGTGTTGCTCGTACCAAAATTGATCTGAAACATTACCGCGAAAGACTAGAGATGTTATTGGGCTCTACTTATACAGTCATGCGTGCGATTAAAAATCGTGTACGTGATGGTTTCGAGAAAAACCCAGTGAGAATTGTTCTACCTGAAGGTGAGAACGCAAAAATCTTAAGTGCTGCAAGACAAATGATCGAAGAGAAAATCGCAATGCCGATTCTTCTGGGTAATGACGAGAAGGTTAGAAAACTCATAAAAGAAAATGGACTTGAAGAAGCGCTGAAAGGTGTAGAGATCATTCGTCCGTCTTCAAGCGCTAAAATGAATGAGTATTCTGAGAAGTTTTTCGAAAAGCGCTCACGGAAAGGGATGACTCTCCCTACCGCTCAGACTCTCATGAAACAGCCCAACTATTATGGCTCTATGATGGTTGAAGTCGGTGATGCAGATGGACTTCTTAGCGGACTCACTCAGAGTTATCCTGAGACGATTCGACCAGCAATTCAGACTATTGGTGCCAAGAAAGATCACAAGCTCATAGGGATCTACATGGTGATCTCACAGAAAAGAATATTTTGGTTTGCTGATACGACTGTGAATATTAGCCCAGATGCAAAAGAATTGGCCAACATCACTGTGCAGACGGCTCAAGCCGTTCGTAGGCTCATGTCGGGTGAGCCACGAGTGGCAATGCTTTCGTTTTCTAATTTCGGTTCCAATGATCATCCTGAGGCTTTAAGAGTGAGAGAGGCTCTAGCGATCGTAAGGAAAATGGATCCCTCTCTGATCGTAGATGGTGAGATGCAAGCGGATACAGCTCTCATTCCTGATATCTCCAAGGAACAATATCCGTTTAATAAAGTACCTGGTAATGCGAACGTTTTGATTTTCCCAGATCTTCAGTCAGGAAACATTGCGTATAAGCTCATGGCAAAAATTGGCGGTGCGGAAACCATTGGTCCGATTCTCTCAGGTATGAACAAACCTGTACATGTTCTCTCGCCTGGGTTAGATGTGAATGACATTGTAAATATGGCTGCGCTCACAGCAATGGAAGCGCAACTGAGTCGCGAACAGAGAAAGTAAAAACGATTTATGTCACTTAAAAAGGAAATCATTGAAACTGTTAATGCTCCAAAACCTATCGGTCCTTATTCTCAAGCAGTGAAAGTTGGCGATTTGTTGTTCTGTTCTGGCCAGGTTGCAATTGAACCTGTGTCAAATACAGTAGTTGCAAACGATATCGATGGTCAGACCAAACAAGTGATGAAGAACATCGAAGCAGTACTGACTCAAGCTCAAATGAAGTTTTCAAACGTAGTGAAAACCACAATTTTTCTTAAGTCGATGCATGACTTCCCGAAGGTGAACGCAATTTATGGTGAGTATTTCACTCAAAACCCACCTGCGCGATCTACCGTTGAAGTGTCAAGATTGCCTAAGGACGTATTAGTTGAAATAGAGTGCATTGCCTCTGCCTAATAGGTCGGCATAAACTGCCGATTGTTGCGATCCCATACCCCGTTTAAACTATAGATTAGTGCATGAAGAACAAATCTGAGCTCGGACTCGAGCCCGTTCTTGAACTCAAGGAAGAATTATCAGACTCTCAGGTGGGGACGGGTGGAGAATATTCTGTGCCTACGGCTGAGATCGCTGTTACTCGCCAATCAAAAATCAATTCGACCAGAGCCTACACTCAGTAGTGTCTCTACGAGTGAACTTCAAGAACCCTCATTATTAGAGACGTCACCTGAGCTCATAGAGACAACACCGGAATTGGTTGAGTCTACACCTGAAGAAATGCCAGAGCTTGCAGTAGTAGAAGCTCAAATTGATGCTCCTGAAATGACGATCGAGAAAGAAGAAGATCATTCTTCAAGCCCAGCACTCCAAGATGAAATTCTCAAACTCGCAAGTTACGCAGATCTATTCGACCGAATGCTTGAATTTGCATTCATCATAGATGCTGAATCTATGAACCTTCTAGCCTCTAATCCTGCAGCAGAGCGAGAGCTCGGAATGACTCCAGAAGTGTTCAAAGGCAAAGGGCTTTCTGAGTTTGTAGTTGATGATCATAAAGAAGATTTCATCAAAAAACTGAGAAAAGCAAAACGTAGCTATTATCTGTTTGAATTCGATGCAAATTGGAAGATTTCAGACGGAGCATTGAAGACTCTCAACTTCGCAGCATGCAAACTGAAACTCAAAAACGAACAAGAAGTACTTCAAATCATTGCTCGTGATGTGACAGAACTCAGAGAAGCTCAGAAACGATTGAAAGAAATGTCAGTCACTGATGAGATGACAAAACTTCCTAATTTCAGAAGATTCAAAGAGAAGCTCATCGAAGAACACGATCGTTGTAAGCGATACGGGAAAGAGTACGCGATTGTTTTCTGCGACGTCGATAACTTCAAACACTATAATGATAGAAACGGTCACCCCGCTGGCGATGATATCTTAAGAGAAGTTGGAAAAGTAATGGCTCAATGTGCGCGAAATACTGATCTTCCTGCAAGATACGGTGGAGAGGAATTCGTAGTCCTTTGTCCTGAAGTGAATTGGAATAGTGTCCTCTTTCTTGCGGAGAGGATTCGCACGACTCTCTCCTCACTTACGCTCCCTCATTCTGATAAACAACCACTAGGCTGCATATCGGTGAGTATTGGGGTTTCTAGTTTCCCGCATGATGGAGCGACTTACGAAGAGGTTCTTCACGCAGCAGACCAGGCGCTTTATTTTTCTAAGAAAAACGGCAGAAACCGTGTAACTCCACATCAAACTGTAAAAGGGCAAGTCGTCCCAGGTGCAGAACCAGCCCACGCTCCGGAGGCTGCCGCTACTTCAGTAGAGGTGCCTGCTTTAGAAGCAGTTGAGACTCCAACACTAGAGGCGACCGAACGTCCAACTCCTGAGCCTGAAGTGAAGAAGAAGCTTCCTCCTCCGATTCCTGTAAAAAAACTTCCACCACCTTTTAAACCCAAGGCGGGTTGAGTCCAATGAACTCACCCATAAAAAACTTCAGTCTCATCACTGCTGGCGCAATCGGAGTGATGCTGGGGATATTCTTGATTGCGTTTACATCTGCAGGGCTCATCTATGAATATTACGATTCTGTCGAATTGGACGACTTGCCAAAAAACGTAGACGGCATCGTCGTACTTGCTGGTGCTAAAGGAAGAATCTCTGAAGCAGCAGACCTCTGGCTCAAATTTTATAAGGAAAACCCATCTCGTGCTCCAATGCTATATGTTTCAGGAATGGGGCAAAGATCAAATTGGAGTGTATTCGTAGCACAAGTGAGACCTGAAGTCTTAAGGGTTATCCGTGAGAAGGATGTGATTCTTGAGACTCAAAGTACGACTACAGAAGAGAATGCTCTTTGGCTTCAGAACTCACTCAATATATTGAAATGGGATCATATCGTACTCATCACATCGAATTATCATATGAGGAGATCACTCTATATTTTCCAGACCATCTTAGGAAACACGGTCGATATTGATACGTATTCGGTTCAGCCTGAGCCTTATCGCGATGGTAAGTGGTACAAAGATGCGATCGGAATTCAAATCACACTGAGTGAATTTTTTAAGTGGCTCATCTTTCGAACATTTGTTCGGTCTTAAGGCTTGCTCTTAGGGCTTCGCTAAAATAATACCCTTAGCATTGATTTCTTTTAGGAGTGCGTGAATAGCGCGAGAGCGGTGTGAGAGCTCGTTTTTATTTCTCATCGAGATCTGAGCGAGAGTCACAGTTTTCCCTTCAGGAACAAAAACTGAATCATATCCGAATCCACCTTCACCCATAGGTGCTTCGGCGATACGACCTTCAAGCACGCCGTTAGCATGAATGAGTATTCCGTCGATGACGAGCGCGAGAGAGGTAATAAATCTTGCTTTACGAGCTTCGAAGGGACGGCCTTTGAGTTCATTCAATATCTTCTCAATATTGGCTTGATCTTGTGATTGACCAGACTTCGGAATGGCGTATCTACGTGAGCGCACTCCGGGACGATTGGAAAGTGCGTCTACTTCTAATCCTGAATCATCTCCGAGAGAGGGATGATGGCAGCCTTGGTTGACGAGGCGAGCTTTTGCGATGGCATTATCGAGATAACTGTTATGTGTTTCGACAAGGCCGATTTTGTCGGCGTTACGAATCATCTCATCAGCCATCACGAGCTTGAGCTGGGTGAGTGGCTTTAATAAATCGTTGTACTCATTCCATTTATTTCGATTAGTGGATGCAAACACTATTTTGTCTACGCTTCTCATATGAAGAGAATATTAGCACAAAACAGTTTTATCTAAACAAAACTTTGAAGCCACTACCGACTAGAAGCGGAATGTCATTCGTCTTTAAGCCCGCGTGATCCAGCCAAGGACCAAAATAAGTTTGCCACTGCTTGAGTTCTTCTGCTGTGCAGGAGTGAGCGACACCTGCGAGGCAATCAGCAATTTTCTGAAGAACAGTCGTGCAGGAAGCATCATAAACATCGTATTCTTGGAATGTGACTCCTAATGTTTTCAAGGTTGGGTTAGCTTGACCGTCGATGAAGTAAATTTGTTGGTACCCACAGATTGCATCTACGGATGGCCACAATTGATAAGCATCAGATTCTGTATAGTAACTAAAATTGCCAGTAGTCTGGTCGAAGTCGATACGGAATGCCTTCGAGAGTGGCACCTCGTTTGGATTGAAGAGACCCCAATAAAGTTTACTATTGCTGTCAAGGAACCTGCTGATCGCAAGGGGATTAGTGAGAAGCTGAGTAACGTAGTGAGGAGTAAATGTCGTATCTCCTGCTGTACAGAACGGAATCGCAGTGGGTTTCCCGCTACTGTCTATTCCGGATTTGAAAAAACAAAATTGGAATTGATCTGGAGTATTGGGGTAACTGATCTCGAACTTAGAGAACTCATCATTGGGAGCGGCTCCGCTTAAAGTATTACTATCCACAACGTTATTTCCAAATCGACAACTCGATAGAGCCGTTAAACCGACTACAGCACCCAAGATTACAAATAATTGCGTCGTTCTCATGAGATCACCCTCCGTGGGAAAACAGTTATGTTTTCTTCTCTTAACTGAGTTTCGGCAGGGTGGGAGGATCTCTAAATGAGCAAAATTTGCCTAGAAATTTAGATGTCAGTGATCGTAGGATCGTCTAAAATCGTGCGCAGCTGTTGTAAGAGGAATGCTGCAAATTTTTTTTGTTGGATCTGGTTCTTGAGATCCATTTCGATTCCAATTTTGGTACCGGTGACGTTTCTGATCACACCTGGATTAGTGAGCGAGAGACCACCGAGTTGAATGTTGACCATTTGGAGTTTGTTGTACTTCTTCACCAAAGCTGCATCATCTTTCTCTAGTCTGACAGCACATCCACCCATGGAGAGATCTATCACTCGTCGTGTGATTTTTAAAGACTGCATATCGGTAGGGTTGATGAGCGTGAGGACTGCTTGAGCGGGTACGAATTCTGTCAAAGGGACTCGAGTGTGTTTGCGCCTTTGGATTTTGTAGAACTTTTCTGGAAAGCTGAATTTCATCCCCTGCTTAAGATCAGTTTCGACGAACTGAGCTTTGAAGAGAATCTGTGAGGTCAAAAGGAAGCTATTGAAAAACGCTTGATCGCCCTTGAATTGGGCAAGTGAACTCATGGCGGAGATTTTTTCTGATGCTTCCTTGCCTACATATTGAACCAAGAAAAATCCTTCTTCTTCAGACCAGTAGGTCACTCTACAAGGGTGAAAATCTGGAATTTTTGTGAATTGAAAATGAGCAGATGGTTTAGTGCGAGAGATCTCTCGATAGATCCGCTTGAGTTCAGCGGGATTATCGATGGGCTTATAATTTGCGGTGCTCATGAAATAAGATTGTCCCTGAAACGACTGCAATGGGCAAGAGTATTGCAGAACTCATCGGGATGAAAGAGAGAAGCGAAAAACTCACTCCCATTCCCATACATGAAGAAAAATTTCTCACTAGAAACAATAATGAAACTTTCAGTGGTTCCAGTCTTCGCGTTTGTGGATAGGTCAAATATTGAAAGCTATAGAGTAGCGCTACTCCTACGAAACTCACCAAGTTGATCACAGGCACCCAAGAGAGAAAAAGTAGAAGCATGCCTAACATTCCTGAGAACACAGTCCTAAAAGCATCAATCCAAATCACTCGTAAGGCGTGAGTCCATTTGTAGGGAGGGACATCTGTCATTCCGAGAGCGGTTTCTACCCTCTGAGCGAGGAGATCATTGAGTGGGATGGAGATTAAATTAGCCATGAAACTGAAGGTCAGAAACCCAATCACAATGGTGAAGATTTTGATGAGGAAAACACTCACTGTGGTAACCCAATCACCCCAGGAGCCAAAAGCAGTTAACTTTCCTAAAAACGCGTTTTGGATCGCTTGAATGAGGATGGGGATTTGATTGTTATAGATCCAGCTATAGAGAAACAGGGTAACCAAGGCAGGCAAGAGGGAGAGAAGGACTAGATCAAGGCGGGTAAATATCAGTTTTACCGACCGATAGGGCAGGGTAAGGCCACTCATAAGGTTAGGGATCATTCTTAGAATCTTGACACACTCACGCGGGTTCTGTAATCCTGAATGAACCTTAAAGGAGGTTATTTAAAACTTAAACCGATGGCATTCACACCTTCCAACCCACCTAACTCAGGCGGCTTCCCGCCGAGATCCACAGGCAGATTTCCCAACCCAAATTTTTCAAAAGACGAACACAGAATTAATGAGCGTATTCGCGTACCCCAAGTCAGACTCATCGACGAAAACGGGGGCCAAGTAGGCGTCGTTGCAACGATAGATGCGTTAAGAATGGCTCGAGAACGCAACTTGGACCTCTTGGAGGTTTCACCGAATTCGAACCCTCCCGTCTGCAAAATTTGCGACTACGGTAAGTTTAAATACGAGAAGAAAAAGAAAGAAAATCAGGCCAAGAAAAAACAGGTCGTAATCAAGGTCAAAGAAATGCAGTTTAGACCCTCAATTGAGGAGCATGACCTGGATTATAAGCTCAAGGCTATTCGCAGTTTTATTGAAGAAGGCGACAAAGCCAAGCTCGTAATTATGTTCAGAGGCCGTGAAATTGCCCATACGCAGCATGGGTTTGATATCCTAAAGAAGGTATCTGAAGCTTTAAAGGATATTGCCATCACTGAAACCCCCGCTAAACTCGAGGGAAAAAAACTCATGATGATCCTCGCTCCGGCTCCCAAGAAGACTTGACGAGTCTGGGCTCGTGAGGGTAGTGTGGCCGATCTATGAAAATAAAGTCTAGAAAAGCATCGGCAAAGAGATTTCGCATCAGCGCAACTGGCAAAGTTAAGTTCAAGCGCGCTGGTACTCGCCACTTAATGGGTAGTAAGACATCTTCTTACAATCTAGCTAAGCGTGGTGGTGGATATTTAATTGATGGTGATGCTCAACACGTGTATGAGTGCCTACCTTACGGTACTAAGTAAAGAATCGCGAAAGAGCGATTCAAGAAGGAGTATAGAAAATGCCTCGCGCAAAACGTGGATTTAAACGCCGTCGTCGTCATAATAAAGTTTTAGAATTAGCCAAAGGTTATCGCTTTGGTCTGAAGAACAAGATCCGTAGAGCTGCAGAAGCTGTCGATCGCGCTCACGTGTATTCGTATGTACATCGTAGAGCTAAAAAAGGTGATTTCCGCCAACTTTGGATTGCTCGTATGGCAGCAGCTTGCCAAGCGAACAACATCAGCTACAGCCGTTTCATCTCTGCAATGACCAAAGCAAAAATTGGTTTGAATCGTAAGATGCTTGCTGAGATCGCTCTTGTAGATGCAAACGCATTCACACAGATCGTTGATAAAGTTCGTAACTTAGCTCCAGCGAATTGAGCGAGCGGGAAACAGCATAGCTGTTTCGTGCGAAGCTCCAGCACTTAAGTTTAAGCCCTGGTAGTCACTCTCTATCAGGGCTTTTTTTCTACACTTAACATTTAATAAATACAGAACTAATACGCTCGTAGCTTTTAATAAATATTTAAGCTTCTTAGAGGAGAGAGATTTTGAATTTTGTAGTTTTTGTTGTTTTAGGATTCATGGGGACACAGGTGCAAGCACAAGATTCGGATTTGATTTCTCTATCTCAAAGTCTCATTCAATCTAAGTATTCAGGGGTTAACACAGACGCAGTTCTCATCTACAAAGATGGGCAGATTTTGTTCGAGCACTATGCTCGTGGGTATGATTCCAACAAGAAGCATCTCTCATGGTCAATGGCTAAAACATTCGCTGGGATTCTGATAGGGCAGGCGATTGAAGAAGGTAAGTTGGGATTAGACGATCCCATTTCTAAGTTCATTCCCGAAACTCAATCAAAAGCTACCATTAGAAACTTGCTGAATATGTCTTCGGGTATAGCCTTCAAGGAAGAATACTCAGGTGTGCCTGTGGACTCTGACGCGACAAAAATGCTTTACATGAAAGGTCCAAAATTTGGTTTTGGAATCTACTCAGCAGGACTGCCTAATCGCAAAGGAGCGGTAGCAGGAGAGCATTTTTATTATTCAATTGGTGACACCAACATTCTGATGGAAATTTTAAAGCGAGTTTCAGGAACGAAGTCTGCTTATGATGAATTACCATTTAAGAAAATTTTTCAACCATTGGGAATCTCTCAAGCAACGTTTGAGCAAGATGCAAAAGGTACGTTTGTTGGTTCTTCTTATGTTTATCTGAGTGCGCAAGATTTTCTTAAATTTGGTCAACTTTTGATGAATCAAGGAAAAGTCGGAAATCAGGAAGTGATTCCCTCTGAATATTTTAAACTCATGCAGGCATTAGCTCCAGGGGTAGATAAGCTTGCGCTCCCAGGAACTTCATCTCAACGTGCTTATTCATCGCAGATCACAACAAATCGGCCAATTGTTGGTAGAGGATTCAACTTTCCGCAGTATGCCGACCTTCCTGAGGACTCACTCATCATGATTGGACATCAAGGTCAGTGGGTGATTGCAAGTCCGTCAGAGAAACTGGTCATCGTGAGACTAGGGATGGATAAGGGAACTTCGCTTGATCGATATGAGTTTTTTGCGGCTGTAAAAACACTCATTCGAGATCATCAATTAACTTATACGGTACCGAGAGACTCGAATCCCACCAGATATGAAACGCATCCATCGATCCCAGTGAGTGCTTCAAAAGAGAAAAAAGAAAAAGGTCATTTAGGTGACTATTTTAAGGTGCCTCATCTCATCAGGGCTATGGCAGCAAAAGAATACTGCTCGTGCATCAATGTCATTGGTAGGAGTGAATCAGATTGCAAATCTGATCTAAAAGTATCTCTACCTCTATTACCTCGACTTAAAGTGTCCAAAAATGGTGATGTAAAAGCGACTTTGGGTTCTGGGGTTTTCGGCCGCGCATCCAAAGCTAAGTTTATTAGTCCTGAGTTAGGTTGCACTCTCGTGCAAACTCGATGATCATGCACTCATGGCTAACAAAACTGCCCTAGTTCTAGGATCCACTGGATTAGTAGGATCGCATTGTCTCAGGCAGTTGCTTGAGTCTTCTTTCTATGAGCGAGTCATCGCACTTGGTCGTAGATCTACAGGAATCACTCATCCTAAACTCGTTGAGAAGTTGATTGATTTTGAGAGGCTCTCTGAGTTTGAAAACTCATTCAAGGGAGACGATCTCTTTTATTGTCTGGGTACAACGATCGCTAAAGCTGGGTCACAAGAAGCATTCACTCGAGTGGACTATGAATACCCTCTAGAGATCGCAAAGCTTGCATTTAAGGGTGGAGTGAAGAAGTGGCTCATGATTACTTCTGTCGGTGCTTCAGATCGCTCACCCAACTTCTATCTAAGAACCAAGGGAATTGCCGAGAAAGAGATTTCAAAAGTAGGGTTTGCAGAGACTCACTTCTTCAGGCCTTCTTTTTTATTGGGTGATCGGGGAGAGGATAGACCTCTCGAGAAAGTGATCGGACCAGTATTTAAAGTTTTTGCGCCCTTGATGATAGGTCCATTTTATCAGTACAAACCCGTCGAAGCTTCGGATGTGGCGGCTCAGATGGTTAACGTCGCCAGTATGACAGCGTCTGGTATGAGTATTCATTTTAATCCCACCCGACCAAAAAATAATAAATAGCATATATTTAATTATAATATCGTGTTATTTCTCCTGCTAGATTTAAAAACGAAGGGGAATTTATAAATGAAATCTGTAATCGTAGTGATGGCTTTTTTGGTGGCGTCAGGTGCTCAGGCTGGTACGTTTCTCTGCAAGACCAACGACAGTAAAAGTAATCGTAATAGTTTGAAAGATGAAGTGTACACCGTTACCATTGAAGAGCTTTCGCAGCAGTCAAACTCTGGCAACTACGACACCATCTTTGAAACTGAAGTCACAGTGATCAAATCCTTTAAATTAAAAGAAGTGATGCCTAGGGTTTTAATAAGTGGCAGAGCTAAGGCATATGTAGAAGATGTGAACTACCGCATTGTTTCGAGAAAACTCGGGTTCTCGTTCCGCAACTTTTTGGATGAGGCAGATCAAGCTACAATCACCTTTTTCCCACACGGGAAAAAACTTAGTCTGACCTTGAGTTGTGACTACGTCTCATCCACAAACAAAAAATAAGCTCTAATAATGTTTGACGCGCCATATCTTGGCTAACAAAGATATGATGAGTCATTCTCGCAATTGCTAAGAGACATGCCTTCAGGTATTCTTGCGACTTAAATGTCTGATCTCATTGGAAAATTAAATTCTCTCGAAGGTGAAGTACTTGCGCAGATTGCAGCGGCCAAATCTTCAGATGCTCTAGAGCAGATCAGAGTCTCCGTACTTGGAAAAAAGGGATCACTCAGCGAAGTGTTGCGTGGATTAGGTTCAGTCGACGCTGCTGAGAGACCTAAGATTGGCGCAGTCTCCAATCAAGTGAAGGCCAAAGTCGAAGAAGCGCTTTCGCGAGCCAAAGAAACTTTAGGCAGTGCAGAGATCAATGCAAAAATCGCAAAAGAAAAAATCGACATCACGCTCCCTGCACGTAGTCTACATCTCGGTTCACTTCATCCTGTCACTCAGACCGTTCGTAAGATCACACACATTCTAGGGAAGATTGGTTTTGATCTCACCACAGGTCCAGAGATCGAAACAGACTTCATGAACTTCGAAGCAGTCAATATTCCTAAGGATCATCCAGCGCGCGACATGCAAGACACGTTCTTCGTAGGACCTGGAGTGGTACTCCGCACTCAGACTTCACCTGTGCAGATGCGTGCAATGCGAGAGCAGAAAGCTCCAATCAGAATTTTGTGCCCAGGTGCGGTCTATAGAGCGGATAACGATGCGACCCATTCTCCGATGTTCCACCAGATCGAAGGTCTTTGGGTCGATAAGGGAGTTCGTTTCTCAGATCTTAAGGGCACGCTACAGTTTTTCGCACAGGAGTTGTTTGGAAGTGATGTGAAGATTCGTTTACGTCCAAGCTACTTTCCGTTTGTTGAACCCGGATGCGAAGTCGATGTGAGTTGTTTCAAGTGCGGTGGGCGCGATGAGAAGTGCTCGATCTGCAAAGGCACTGGATGGCTTGAGATCTTGGGAGCAGGAATGGTTCACCCGAGATTATTTGAAGTTGCTGGTTACAATCCTAACGAAGTGAGCGGATTCGCGTTTGGTCTAGGAATCGAGCGAATCGCTATGCTCCTTCACCATATTCCAGATCTGCGTCTCATGTTCCAAGGTGATGTGAGGTTCTTAAAACAATTCCTATGAACATCTCCATGCGTTGGCTCTCAGAATATGTTGAACTCTCAGGTGTAAGCGCAACCGAAGTTGCACGCATTCTCACAGACCGTGGTCTTGAGATTGAGTCCACTCGGTCGCTCTCTAAGGGTTTTGAAAAAGTCATCACAGTAAAGATTCTCGAGCGTAATAAACATCCAGGTGCAGACAAGCTCAGTCTTTGTAAAGTTTCAACGGGCTCAGGAGAACCTCTTCAGATTGTTTGCGGAGCTCAGAACATGAAGGCAGGCGACATTGTCGCCCTCGCGCAGATCGGTGCTGTGATCCCGAATGGCCTTAAGATTCAAGAGAGTAAGATCCGTGGAGAAGTTTCCTTCGGTATGCTTTGCTCTGAAGAAGAGCTCATGATGGCTGATGAGGCCGAAGGAATTCTGATTCTGCCTCCAGATACAAAGCTCGGTCAGCCACTTGCTGATGTGCTTGGTCGCAATGATACAATTCTTGAACTGAAGATCACTCCGAATCGGGGGGATTGTCTGAGCATGATCGGTGTGGCTCGTGAAGTGGCATCTGCTCTAGGCAAGAAAGTGTTGAAGCCACAAGTCACAGAGCTTGATTTCAAAGGTGCGAAGATTTCGACAAAACTCGATGCAGGCGATCAGTCGTTACAATTCTTCGGTTGCGAGATCGAAGGCGTGAAGGTTGGACCCTCTCCCGATTGGTTGAAGCAGAAGCTGGAGAGCATGGGCTCTCGCTCGATCAATAACGTCGTCGATTGTACGAACTACCTCATGTTTGAAACAGGTCAGCCTGTTCACGCGTATGATGCTTCAAAGTTAAAGGGAACAGAGCTTTCAATTAGGTTGGGTCGAAGTGGGGAAAAACTTCCACTATTAGATAACACTGAGGTAGTTTTGAGGGACTCAGATTTAGTCATTGCTGATGCTGAAAGAAGTGTAGCTCTCGCAGGAGCGATGGGTGGCGGAAATTCAGAGGTGACTGACTCTACAACCAAGCTCTATCTTGAGTGCGCAGAGTTTCATGCAGTCACGGTCAGAAAGTCTGCTCACGGACACGATAAGAAAACAGATGCAGCGACCAGATTCGAAAAAGGAATCGATAGTGCTAATCTCGGTTACGCGATCTCAAGACTCAAAGATCTCATAATCAAAGCAGCTGGCGGAAAAGTCACTGGCTCTACAAAAACGATTCATCCTAGACATCCGAGATTGACGAGTAAAAAACAAATCGTGTTCTCGCCTGAGTACATCAGAGAGTTTTTAGGAGTGACTACTTCAGATGCAGAGATTAGAAAAACTCTGACATCACTAGAGATTGAAGTAGATACGAATAAACCACTTTGGGTAGCTGTTCCCCCTTCTTACAGAAATGATCTATCGATTAAAGAAGATTTGGCTGAAGAAATCGCGCGCACGATTGGATTTGATCAAATTCCTGCGACGATACCACCACTGAGTTCGGTCCCCTCAGGTGTTGAACCGAAACTCATCGAACGCGCTAAGGATATTCTCGTTAATCAAGGTCTGAATGAAACACTGACCTACGCATTCAACTCTCGTTCATGGCTTACTCAGTTCGGTCTCGATTCAGGAATTAAGATCCAGAATCCGCTGAGCGAAGAACAAGAAGTCATGGTGCCTTCACTCATTCCTGGACTCATGAAGCATCACATTGAGAATGAGAACAAAACATTCGGTTCTGATCCTCTTGCAGTGAGACTCTTCGAAATTCGTCCTGTGTTCACACAGAAACCTGGCGCAGAGATCCGAGCGGTAGGCGAAACTGATACAGGAACCACTGAGACTTGGAAGATGGCAGCTGTGATCTCAGGACCCAGGTTCGCAAGTTCGATGAAGGTTCATCAAGAGCGAGTGGACTTCTCTGATCTGAAATCAGTAGTTGAGTCATGGTTTACAGCTCTCGGTACCAAAGGCATCAGGCTTCGTTCATGGGACTCTGGCCGAAATCTTACCCATTACTCTAAGATTTTCCATCCCGGTCAGACAGCTGAAGTCTGGGCAGGCAAGGATTGCGTGGGACTCTTCGGTCGCATTCATCCTGCTTTGGCGGTGAAGTTGAAGTTAGCTAAGGACGACGTGTGGCTCACTGAGATTGACTGGAACGCGGTCGAGAAGCTCTCCAGGTCGACTCTCTCAGGTGCAACGTTTGCTCCATGGGCTGAGTTTCCTACGATGGAAAGAGACTTTGCGCTAGTTGTCAATGCGGATTTGGAGTCAGATCGTTTGACTGGAATTGCACTTAAGGCTGGAAAACCTTTGGCAAAAGTGGCTAAAATATTTGATGTATACAAGGGTAAGCCGATTGCAGAAGGCAAAATGAGTATTGCGGTGCGCGTGATCTTTGCTGATCCGACCCGTAGTCTAGCCGAAGCCGAAGTAGAGAAGGCGTCACAGATGATTCGCGACGGCTGGAAAAAGGAATTAGGAATAGAGTTAAGGTCTTAGGTTCAGGGATAAGAGGGGGATACAGACATGGCAATGACTAAAGCGGATCTCGTGGATGCAATTCATGAGAAAATCGGATTTTCTAAGAAGGAAGCCGCTGATCTCGTCGAAATGATTTTTGATTCGATGAAAGACACCCTCTCTCAAGGTAATAAAATTAAAATTTCAGGTTTTGGTAACTTTGTCGTTCGTGAAAAACGTTCTCGTATGGGGAGAAATCCTCAGACAGGTCAGAGTATTGAGATCTCCGCTCGTAAGGTTCTCACTTTCAGACCCTCACAAGTTCTCCGTGCAGAAGTGAATTCATCTCTCAGTGGTGTTCCCATTGATCCTGAAGCGATTCGCCGTCGTCGCGAAGAAGAGGACGATGAAGAATGAGTAAGAGTTCTCTCTCTCATTTTCCAGAGCGACTTTTTTATAAGATCGGTGACGTAGCAGAGATTCTCGATGTAAAACCTTACGTGATTCGTTATTGGGAAACAGAATTCTCATTCCTCTCTCCAGATAAGTCTGTAGCAGGACAGCGAGTTTATCGTAGACAAGATGTGGAGAACCTTCTTGTAATTAAGAAGCTCCTCTATACGGATCGTTACTCGATTGAAGGAGCTCGTAAGAAGTTCTTAGAACTTCGTAAGAATGGCGAGATGAAAGACATCCGTGAAGAGTTAACTGAAGCAGTGGTCGAGCGCGCATCTCAGTTTTCAGAAGAAGCAGCATCTGAGATCTCACGTATCGCTCAAGAAATATCTAGCTTAGTGAAGAAACCATCCAAAACCGTTTTTAAATTTTGAGAATTTTAATTCTCGAATGTTAGAGAAATATGTCGACAAAAAAATTCAAACTCACTGATGAAGATGAATTCGTAGTTACGTCAGAAGGACTCAAGCGCGTCTTCTTGTTCTCTCTCAATGGAAACAAACTAGGTGAATTGACCCCCGCAGGGAAGCTCACTGAAGGTGTAAGCTTCGGATTGTCGGGCGGGGGCAAGTTGCGTGTGAGTTTGGATCGTGGGCTATTCGGCGGAGTGGACGTCACATTTAATGACAAGCTTCTCAGAGGATCTGCTTCACACGGAAGAACGGACTGGGATCGTACAGTTCAGCTGCTTGTGGTTCTCAGTGTTTTAAACATATCGGTTGGGATTGCAGGACATTTCTATCAGCCTGAGTTTTTAGTGAATGCAGGTTTGGGACTGAATCAAATTATTTTTGGCGCGATTTTAGGTGTCCTCTCCTTCAATGTATTTCGTTTGCGAAGGTGGGCGCTGATCGCCACGATGTTAGTCTGGGCTGTAGGCTCTGGAGTCACTCTCTTAGAGCTCAGCCATAAGATGGGGACACCTCAAGTGAGTGCATTCATCGTGAAAGTGTATTTATTCTACGTGTTCGTGAGAGCGTTCATGGTGGATCCCGAAGAGCTAAAGCAGTAAAAATTAGTTCAGCGATTTTACCTTCTTTGAAACTTCGTCATACGTTTTTAAGCAAGTATCGTACTCCAACTTCTTAGCTTTCCATGCAACTTCTAATTCACCTTTTTTTGATTTGAGGGTGCTTTTTGTTACTATAAAGTCATTCAACCCATTCATAGACTCACCCAGAGATTGAATCTGTCCCGAGTTTACATGTTCAGGGTAATAGACGAATCTAGTTTGTGAGCTGAGCTCATTCTTCATTTCTTTAATCGACTTTTTTGGGTTATTTCCAAACAAATCAGTAGATCCAAAAACCATGGCCACTGCAGGGCGCTGTTCATGTATGTTTTTTTGGATGGAATCTACGGAAACAGGTGTTTTCGAGTTAAAACAAGTCTCTAAAAAACGAATTGCGATTTGTTTATTCTCCTGAGTTGCATTCTGTAGTTTAGGGAAACTTTGTTCTGAGCTCTTATGGCATCTGAGATTGAAGAGTTGAGAGTCTTTCAAAGACTGAACGGTCTTCAAGGCTTGGTTCGACTTTTTTTTTATCTACAAAAATATATGCAGATTTGTCGTATTGAGCGTTGATGTAGACCGTGTGGATCTCTTCTTTAAGAGAGAAAAGCTCTGCAAGTTCGTCAGTAATATCGTTACAAGTGGATTCGATTTGAGCCAGTTTTTTTTGTCCTTCAGACTTGTTGGTAATCAGATCTGCGATTGAGATTTTAGATTTTTTGGAAGATTGTGTGTTTTTATTTCTAGATGTCTGACATGCATTGGATGCATTCGCACTGCAGGTCCATCGGTGGTTTTTAACATATTTGTTTCCTTGTTTAGTCCAAGTGTTTCCATTTTGTAGTTTGTTTCGATCACAACAAGGATCAATCACACACATAAATTGGTTTCCGTCTTGGTGATATTCCCGACACCTGTCATTTGCTTGAATTGATAAAGTTGAGAGTAAGCTGATTGTAAAAATAAGAGTGAATTTTTTCATATAAACTTATCGTTAAAATATGTCAAAAAGTTGAGCGAGAATTGAGGCTGTGTCGAAAAAGACATTCAGTTTAAGCTAAAAACAAAGCTTCGCTAAATCCTGGCCAAGCACTTCTTCCATCTCAACTAGTAATCCAGGAGAAGTGATGTTGAAGTCTGAAATCTTGTTACCAATCCAATCGACTGCAGCAAAATGAATGCCGTGCTCGACAAGGAACTTCTGCACAGCGATGTTCTGAGATGCAGGAATGCTTGAAATAGATTCTCTAGTCAGCTTCGATTTCACATTCGGATTGATTTTAAATTCACCTTTGGGTGGATGCCGTCTCACTGCTGCAATGGTTTGACCACGTACGTACCAGACTCTGATTTCTCCATTTGTGATTTCGGGTAAATACTCTTGAAGAACGACAGGGATTGTGAAATTTTCTGATAGTTTCTGAACAGAAAGTTGAGACATTTTCTGTTCAATCTCATTTTTCCAGCCTAAGATATCTACACCACGAGACTGGAATCCATTGAGTGGTTTTAAGACAGTTTTCTTCTCTTGCTTCCCGAATCTGTAGAGTTCATCCCAATTACTACTGACTAACATTCTGGGCGCAGCACCAGGAATCAGCAGTGCGATTGATTTCTCATTCAGCGTGCAGAGTTCATCGATGGGATTGTAAATGAGTTTCTGTACAGAGGGACTGAGCGCTGTACGCATGAGTTGAAGTGGAGCGAGATATCGAATGTCAACTGGCGGGTCTACTCTGTAATGGATCTCATCGAAATCGCTGAGGCTCATTCGCTTGGGATTTGAAATTACAATCCTGTTCGTTGGGTTAGACTGGCACTCGAAAACCTCTGCCGTTAAAGATTGTGATTCAAGACTAATGGATAAGTAAGAACTTAAGTAGCAGTCGTTGCCTGAGGAATGTGATGCTTCGATTAATCGGAGACTAGTATCTTCTCTATAAGGAGCAAGTGAATCGTAGGGATCAGTGATGAAGAGGTGTTTCATTTTTTAGGTTCAAACTGGCTGGGTTCACTGGCTATGCATGATGGTTCTCTCATCGCGCGTTCATAGATCCTAGAGATCGTAGGATACTTCGAGAGATCCACATCGAAGCGCTTGGAGTTATAGACCTGAGGAATGAGGCAGAGATCAGCAAGGGTGAGCTCATCGCCGACAGAAAATTCTCCTGCAGTTTCTTTACAGATCACCTCATAAGCGTTCAAGCCGACTTCATTCCAGTGTTTTGCCCAAGATTTACGTTTTTCAGTATCATCGGAATACATCTCTTGTGGAGTGAGATTCTGCAGAGGTTGAGTGGAGGCATTGATGATCTCAGCCAATTGCCAGATCTTCGCACGGGTGAGTGAATCCGTGCTGCGCCAGAGGAGACTTGGGTTCGGATACTTATCTTCGAGATACTGAATGATCGCGAGAGATTCGAAGAGATACTCACCCTTGGAGATCTCAAGTACAGGAACGTAACCTAGAGGATTGCGTGCACGGTGAGCTGCGCTCTCAGACTCACCATCGAGTAGACTGACAGCGACTAATTCATGTGGAATATTTTTCAGAGTAAGTGCCCATCTTACGCGCCAGGAAGATGAGGATCTCCAGTAATGATAGAGCTTAAGTTTCGTAGTCATCAGATGCAGCGACTACTTTATTTTCTAATCTGCCTAAGCCTTCGACTTCAAGAATCATGCGATCACCTGGCTTGATCCAGAGATTGTCAGTCGTCTTAGTGGCGTTGAGCTCCATGAAGCATCCAGTGCCCACTGTGCCAGATCCGATCACTTCACCTGGTGAGAGCGTGACACCGTAACTTGCGCGTTCGATGATCTCACCAAACGTCCAAGTCATGTCTTTCACATTGCCATCAGAAACTTTTTTCTCATTCAACCACGCTTGCATGCGTAAGTTGTGGCGCTCGCCCTTAGGTCCTTTGACAGCAAACTTCTCAAGCTCGTCGCGAGTGACCAAATAAGGACCGATGCTGGTAGCAAAATCCTTACCCTTAGCAGGGCCCAAGTTCAGCTTCATCTCCTCACGTTGGAGGTGTCGCGCAGACCAATCATTCATGACCATGTAACCGAAGATGTGTTCATCTGCCTTCGCAGCAGGAATGTTCTTACCCTTTTTGCCAATGACGATTGCAACTTCAAGCTCGAAGTCCAGATCAATTGCCGCAGTTTTCTGAACAGCTACATCACCAGGTCCAGTGATGGCTGCAGCATTGGTAAAATAAAAAATTGGAAAAAGATCAAACTCAGGAATCATGGGAAGCCCGCGGCCTTTGCGAGCACTCTCAACGTGCTGTCTAAAGGCGTAGCCATCACGAACAGAAACGGGCTTAGGAATAGGTGAGTGGAATTTTGCATCACTCTCTAAGGTGAGAAACTTTTCTGGAACTTTTTTGTCCATCGCGGCCTTCTCAACTTGTTTGATAATGGGAAGGAGGCTTGCACTGTTTTCCATGACAAATTGAATGTTTGAGAAGAGTTCGATTTGAGAAGATAATTCTAAGAATTGAATTGTGGGAGAGAGGTCAACGATGGTTTTTTCAACCAGTATCCCTAGTTTAGGCTCTTTAATGACTGTAGATGTAAAATAGACGAACTTCATACGCTTATAGTCTTAGCAAGGTTTTGGGCAAAAAAAAACCGTACTGAGCGAACCCAGTACGGTTTTTAAATTTATGCTATCCAAAGGGTTTATCACCCTCTTGGAGCAATTCGCCAAGTAGCTTCGCTACTCAGCGCATAGCTCACCAGAACTTCTTATTAGCGAAAGTTTCTTTCACAGTGCGTGGAAAAGACCAACGTGGTTTTTTCGATGCTGGACGTGCTTTGATTTCCATTGCTTCGCCAGTGAAAGGGTTAACGCCTTTTCCTGCTTTGCGAGCTTTAACTTCGCGGCGGACCAAAGATCCGATGACAGGGAATTTTACGCGCTCGCCGCCTGCAGCAGCTTTGAGGCCAGTTTCGAAAGCAGTTTCTAATACTTTCTTCACTTCGTTCTTTTTAATGCGGAGTTTACCTTGTTTGGTAACTTCTGCAGTCTTCATAACACCTTCTAGTACTTCGTTAACAAATGAGAATTTTCTCGATTTTTTTGCCATTTTTTATGGTCTCCTTGTTCCATAGTTGTAGGAGTATTTTTTTTTAACGGCAAGAGTTTTTTTTTAAAAAATAGAAAATAAATCGCTTTTTGCTCTTAAAAAGTGAATTTTACTGTTGACCAGGCCTCTGAATAGATCTGGAAGAAAAGATTGTTTCTCTGTTCGCTACGTGCATAGACTTCATTATTAATTTTGAAAAACTGCCATTTTTCAGCCTGATCTTGAAGATTTGTGAGAGTGATATCTACTTTTTCAATTGCAGAGTTGGAAAGAGATTTCAGTTTCTGCTGCTCATTCGGATCATCAATGAAATTTTTTATTTGCAAATGAATCAAACGTTCTACCCAAGGAATGAGTCTTGAACTCACATCGTTTTTATTTTTTTTGATCCATTCATTCACTTGTCGCTCTGCTGAGCTTTTTGTTTTTCCATGAACAATTTCAATTTTAAAAATATCTCCGGGCTTCTTATTGATAAGAGTGGTGAGTCTCAGGTATTGAAAATTTTTCAGATGATCGAGTAGTCCGAAAAACGAACCTCTTAAGAGATGTGTACCTTTCACTCCAGCCATATCAATGGAAGAGATCACGCCACCTGTTTGTGTATCGATTCCCCCTAGCTTAAGCTGTAAGGCATTGGAGTTATAGGGTGTTCCGACTACGATGATCCATTTGGGGGGTGCTAAACCGAGTTGTTCATCGGTTCCACGGTCAGCCTGTTTCAAGTTAGAGACAGAGGTCAGCGAATCGACGAGATGGTTGAGGTATTTGTCGTTTGCTCTTCTATCTAATAGAGGGATTGAATCAGGGGCAGAGGTTATTTCCCAAGGTGTTTGTTCTTTTCGATTGAAGGATGCGCTCCATGACTTACCCTCTTGGAGCCTCGTGAAGGTGACCTGGTCGATAGCGTTGGCATCAGCCGAGAAAAATTGTCCCTTAGAGATTTCAGGATCAATTTTGGGAGTACATGCAGTTAATGACGCTGCGAGTACAAAAAAAATAGCTTTAATAAACCTGAATTTCATCATTTGTAATTCTCAGTGATGTGGAGTGAGTGCAAGTAGAAATTCAAAAACGATTTTTACCGCAATGCTTCAAATTTAAATCAATGGAATTCTACACTTGCGCCAAAGTTGTCACGGGCTATAAACTAACTCAATTACGTCAGCATAGAGGGTCAATTCATGTCTAAGGGTTTAATCAGCCTGTTAGTGTTTATAGGATTGGTTGGTGCGGGAACATTATTTTATGTTTTCCCTACAGCTTCAAATCAAGGTTATGCGCCTGAGCAACCAATTCCATTCAGCCACAAGCTTCACGCTGGCCAAATGAAAATTGATTGTAAGTATTGTCACGTCGGAGTCGATAAATCTCCGCACGCATCTATTCCTTCTGTGAATGTTTGTATGAACTGTCACAAAGTGGTGAAAACAGATTCTCTGTACATTCAAAAGCTTACTGCTCATTACAATGCTGGAAAACCAGTAGAGTGGATACGTATTCATGAACTTCCTGATCACGCACACTTCAATCACAAACGTCACGTTACCAAAGGTGTGAAGTGCGAAACTTGCCACGGCCCAATTCAAGAGATGGATAGAGTGTATCAGTACTCTCCTCTCACGATGGGTTGGTGCTTAGAGTGTCATCGCGGTCAGACGACTCCTGATTATGTCAGAAAACTTGTAGACCCTGAAAACAAACATCCGGACGATATTGCACCGATTAGCTGTGCAACTTGCCACTATTAATTAAAGAGGAAGAATGACGATCATGCAAAATCAAACTCCTAAAGAAAATACAGAAGGCCTTCCTCGTCACTGGATGACGATGGATGAGCTGTCTCCTCAATATTGGACTGACAAATCTGCGCAAGAGAAGCGCGGACAAGAGTTTTTTGAGAAGCCTATTGAATCTCTCGAGGCTTTAGAAAAAACAGGGCAAGCGGGAATCGCTCGTCGTGACTTCCTAACTCTCATGGGTGCTTCTATGGCACTCACTGCGACTGCATGCGCTCGTCGTCCTGTGAATAAGATCATTCCTTATGTCGTGAAGCCTGAAGAGATCACTCCAGGTATTTCGTATTCTTACGCTTCTACTTTTACTGATGGATTCAATTCTTACGGAATTCTGACTACGAACCGTGAAGGTCGCCCGATTAAACTCGAAGGTAATCCCGATCACCCAGTGAACAAGGGTGCGCTCTCTGTTCGTGCTCAAGCTTCTGTTCTCTCTCTCTATGATCCAGATCGCTTGAAGCATCCTGTGAAGCTCGATCGCTCAGGCTCGGACACCGGATTAAAAGTAGAATACAAAGACGCTGACGCTGCAGTGATGGCTGCATTGAAGAGTGCTGGATCTGTGCGTGTACTCTCTACTCCTATTTTGGGAGAGACGACTCGTAAACTCGTGAAAGAATTCTTAGGTTCATTCCGTGATGGAGAATTGGTGGAGTATGAGCCTGTGAGTTTAGAAGATGTCGCAGAAGCTCAGGCTCTTTCGTTTGGAGGAGGTCATCCAACTATACCTGGATACTCTTTCGAGGACGCTGATGTTGTGGTTTCTCTCGGTGCAGACTTTCTAGAGACTTGGGGTTCTTCTACTGAGAATGCTCGTAATTGGGCAAAACGCCGTAAGCCAGGCGAGCGCATGTCGAAGCTCATTTCGTTCGAATCGATGATGTCAATTACAGGTGCAAACTCTGATGAGAGATATCCTGTAGCGCCAGGCGATGAATACTTAGTGGCTC
Source organism: Lysobacteraceae bacterium (assembly GCA_023657465.1). GTDB lineage: Bacteria > Bdellovibrionota > UBA1018 > UBA1018 > JAGTJX01 > JAGTJX01. The sequence continues at coordinate 831,249 of JAGTJX010000003.1, read as the reverse complement.
TTGCAATTGCTCATGAAGTAGTAGGTCATACGAGCTTTGCTGGTAACTCACAAATTACGAATAAACTCTCAGATTATACTGCTGAAAAAGTAGCAAGCATAATTGGTGGTGTAGTGACTGCTGCTTCTATCAAGAAAACCGCACAAGCTCTCTTGAATGCAAAAGGTAAGAGTATCGTTGTCGGTGGCGGCCTTAGCTCTAAGACCAAAGACGCTCTCTCACTCCAAATTGTAATCACTTTCTTGAACTGTGCTTTGGGTAATGAAGGTCCAACTGTTGATGGCAACCTTTGGAGATATAAAGCAGGTCCTCAGCACTCTGAGATTTCAAAACTCATTGGCGAAATGAATGCAGGCAAAGTACAAGCACTCATCATTCATGGAGCAAATCCTGTTTACTCTCTACCGGATAGCTTGGCTTTCGCAGCAGCTCTGAAGAAAGTTCCATTCGTGGTCAGTGTTTCTGATCGAGTGGATGAAACTTCGCGATTCTCAAATTTTGTTTTTGCTGCCAATCACTACTTAGAGAACTGGGGAGATGCTTGGACTAATAATAATGTGGTGAGTTTACAGCAGCCTGCGATGGCTCCTCTGTTTGATACTCGTTCATTTGAAGACTCTCTTCTCGCATGGTCTTGTAAGAAAACTTCCTTCTATGATTTTCTCCGTGAAAACTGGAAGAACACTTACTTCAAATCAAAAGGTAATGGTCAAAACTTCGAAGCTTACTGGGAAGCAACTCTGCAAAAGGGTGTAGTGGTTGTTCAGGACAAAGCAAAGCCAGCACCACGCTCATTCCGTGCAGCTGCGTTCGATAGAGTGGGTAAGCCTTCAGTGAGTGGTTCAGGCATGAGACTCGCTCTTTATGAATCAGTCGGCTTAGGCGATGGTACGATGGCGAACAATGCTTGGTTGCAAGAGCTACCAGATCCAATCACTTCCGTGACTTGGGATAACTATATTGCAATGGGACCAGAAGCAGCGAAAAAATTGGGCGTCGAGCTCAATGACGTCGTAGAGCTCACTCTCGCAAGCGGCTTCAAATTTGAACTCCCAGTATTCGTTCAACCTGGACTTCATGTGAATACGGTTGCAGTTGCAGTTGGATACGGCAGAACTCACGTAGGCAGAGTCGGTAACGGAATGGGTGTGAATGTTTTCGGAGCGACTGAACTTTCTTCTGGCATGAGGGTCGCTTCTGGCTTCTCTGTCACTGCAAGAAAAACAGGCCGTAGATATGAACTTGCAGCAACTCAGAGACACTTCCAGCATGAAGGTCGTCCTCTGATCAATGATGTGACTCTCGCAGAGTTTAAGAAAAACGCAGGTGCAGCGATGCACACGAATCCACATTTGAAGATGGAGAATATCGATTCACTCTCGATGTGGACTAAGCATGATTACTCTGGTCCTTATCGTTGGGGAATGGCTGTGGATCTCAACAGCTGCACAGGTTGCGGCGCTTGCGTGATCGCATGCCAAGCAGAGAACAACACTCCTGTCGTCGGTCGTGACCGCGTTCGTGAGTCAAGAGAAATGCATTGGATCAGAATCGATCGTTACTATTCAGGAAGTCCTGAGAACCCAGATGTTCTGTTTGAGCCGATGATGTGCCAACACTGTGAAAACGCACCTTGCGAAACAGTCTGCCCAGTCATCGCTACTGTTCACGATAAAGAAGGCCTAAACGAGATGGTTTATAACCGTTGCGTGGGAACTCGTTATTGCGCGAACAACTGTCCTTACAAAGTACGCCGTTTTAACTTCTTCGATTATTGGAAGAATTACTCAGAGACGATGAACATGGTCTACAACCCAGACGTCACTGTACGTACAAGGGGTGTGATGGAGAAATGTTCATTCTGTGTTCAGCGTATCGTGAAGGCGAAGGATCATGCGAAAGACAAAGGTACAACCGTGAGAGACGGTGACCTCATGACTGCTTGTCAGCAAACTTGTCCGACGGATGCAATTGTTTTTGGAAACATCAACGATGCAAACTCGAGAGTTTCAAAAATTTCCAAGGACGCTCGTTCATTCCGTGTTCTTGAAATTCTGAATAACAAACCGTCGATCGCTTATTTAACAAAAGTCAGAAACAAAGAATCTGAAGGAGCACCGGCACATGGCCACCACAGCTGAAGTATTAGTCACAGGCGGGAAAACATACAATGACATCAATGAAGATGTTGCTCGACCTTTAGAAAGCTTTCCTACTAAGAAATGGTGGATTTGTTTCAGTGTAGCTTTAGTTTTTCTATGTGTAGGACTTGCAAGTTGGACTAAGGAATTCACCACAGGTATCGGAGTTTGGGGTTTGAACCATCCCGGTGGATGGGGAACAGACATCACGAACTTCGTGTTCTGGGTAGGTATCGGTCACGCAGGAACTTTGATTTCTGCGATTCTGTTTTTGTTTCGTCAGAAGTGGAGAACGGGTATTAACCGTTCTGCTGAAGCGATGACTATTTTTGCAGTTATCTGCGCTCTTTTGGTGGTTTTGACTCATACCGGTCGTCCTTGGTACGCAGCTTTTTGGTTGCTCCCTTATCCTAATCAACGTCAGCTCTGGGTTAACTTCAGATCACCTCTCCTTTGGGACGTGTTTGCGGTTTCTACTTACTTTACGATCTCGCTGATCTTCTGGTTTGTGGGTCTTGTACCCGATCTGGCTTCGATCAGAGATCGTGCAACCAACAAGATTCGCAAGACGATTTACACTATTCTTTCGTTAGGTTGGAGAGGTTCGAACAAGAACTGGCTTCACTATGAGACCGCATACATGCTCTTCGCAGGATTATCGACACCGCTCGTTCTCTCTGTTCACTCTGTTGTTTCCTTCGACTTCGCAGTGTCTCAGTTACCGGGTTGGCATACGACGATCTTCCCGCCTTACTTCGTCGCTGGAGCTATCTTCTCTGGATTCGCAATGGTCGTCACGCTTCTCGTCATCATGAGAGAGATGTTCGGTTTCAAAAACTACATCACGCTCGATCACTTAGAGAAGATGAACAAGGTCATTTTAGGTACAGGAATGATCGTGGGCTATGCCTATGCCTGCGAATTCTTCATTGCTTGGTATTCAGGGTCTCCGTTTGAGCGCGGAGCGTTTCTGAATCGTATGTTCGGACCTTATTGGTGGTCATACTGGATTATGGTGAGCTGTAACGTTCTCAGTCCTCAGATTTTTTGGTTTAGATCCATGAGACGTAACATCGGTGTCATGTTCGTGATTTCACTTTACGTGAATATCGGAATGTACTTCGAACGATTCGTGATCATCGTGACTTCTCTTCACCGTGACTTCCTTCCATCAAGCTGGGACATGTATGTTCCGACATTCTGGGAGTGGGGTATCTTCGTTGGAACATTAGGAGTTTTCTTCACACTGTTCTTGCTCTTCGTCAGGTTCTTACCCGCGATTGCAATGGGTGAGGTTAAGTCTGTCATGCCATCTCCAAAAGAAGGAGGACATCACTCATGACATCTCATTCTTCTGAAAGAACAGCTCCTTTGAAAGCTGTGGTTGGATTTTTCGATAATCCTGAAGACATCATGACTGGAATGAAAACAGTTCGAGCTGCAAACTTTGAACAGTTTGATGCTTACACTCCGTTCCCAGTTCACGGATTAGATGAAGTTCAAGGCTTGAAGAAGTCATGGATTCCTTGGGTCACATTGGCTCTGGGAATGTCTGGTACTTCGATTGCGTTCGTCATGCAATATTGGATGAGTCACGAATGGCCACACATTATTGGTGGTAAGCCATTTAATTCTTGGCCTGCATTCGTTCCAATCATGTTTGAACTGACGATTTTATTGGCAGGTATTTCAACATTCGTAGCGCTTCTTATTTCTTGTGGTTTTCCCAATATCAAAAAGAAAATTTTTGATCCTTCGATCACTAACAACAAATTCGCAATTGCGATTGAAGAGCCAGTCAAAGCTAAGTCTGGTTTCAAATTATTCTCTGAATCAGAAGCGATTCAAGTATTGAAAACTGCTGGTGCCAAAGATGTCCGAGCTGTTATTCAAGAAGGGTGGTTCTCATGAATCATAAACTAGCCACTTTGATTGTCGGAGCAGTCTTCATCTCAGGATGCAGATTTTATTTGGATCCAGGGATTTCAATGAAGCACTCAGAGAACAATTTCATTTATATGCCTGACATGGTTTATAGCCAGGCTATAAAAGCCCAAGAAGAGGGCGGAATGCGTTATCCTGTGAAGGGAACCATTCCTAGGGAGAAACTTCTCTATTCTATTCCTGAGACACAAGACGAAGCTGCAAAAACTCTCAAGAATCCTCTTAAGAAAACTTTTGCAAACCTGAAACGTGGACAAGAAGTATTCAATATTTATTGTATCGCCTGCCATGGTTCTTATGGAGAAGGTAATGGAGGAGTTGTTCCTAAGTATCCTCAGCCTCCTTCGCTTCAAAGTGACAAGATTAAAGGGTATTTTGCAAAAGGTGAAGAAGGTCGAGTGTTTCATATCATCTCAAAAGGCCAAAACATCATGCCTAGCTACGCAACGCAGATTGAACCGATGGATCGATGGAAAGTAGTGATGTACCTCCAAGCGCTTCACCGTGCGAAAAATCCAACAGCAGAAGATATTAAAGCTTACGAAGGAAATTAATTTATGGCACACGGACACACAGGCACGATCAATAACCCAGGTAGCTTAAAAGTTTCGTCTGGATTCCAAGGACTTCTAGGAGCAATGGCTCTGGGTGGATTAGGTCTCTTCATCGCCGGTATGATGGCCGACAAGGACAGAGCTTGGGCGAGTTTTGTTGTGAATCACTTCTTCTTCCTTGGTATTGCAATGGGAGCGCTCTTCTTTATTTCCGTTCAGTATATTTCACAAACCATGTGGAGTGCGCCGATCCGTCGTGTGTCTGAAGCACTCACTGCGTATCTTCCGTTTGCGATCGTGACTTTCGGAGTTCTCTTCTATGGACTTCATGACATCTATCATTGGACTCATCCTGAATACGTAGCGGGTGATCTCGTGCTTGAAGGCAAAGCCTCATATCTCAATCAGAAATTTTTCATCATCCGTGATTCGATCGCTCTCTTCTTATGGCTAGTGTTTGCAAACAAGATGGTCGGAAATTCTCTGAAGCAAGATGAATCTCGTGATCCAGCTCTCTCAGCTCGTAACAAGGTAATGGCTCCGATCTTCCTCATGATCTTTGCGATTTCGTTCACGATGGTTGCGTTTGATCAGTTGATGTCGCTTGATGCTCATTGGTTCTCTACCATGTTCGGTGTGTACGCATTCGCAGGGATCTTCTACTCAGGTCTCGCTGCAACAGGAATCATGCTCGTGTTTCTCCGACGTCGTGGAATGCTCACAGGCATTGTGAACGACAATCACCTTCACGATGTCGGTAAATTCATGTTCGCATTCACTGTGTTCTGGGCTTACATAGGATTCTCTCAGTTCATGCTCATTTGGTACGCCAACCTTCCAGAGGAAACAGGCTACATGATCAAGCGCATGACCCATCCGTGGTTGTACTTGTCAGTGTTCCTACTCGTGGGTAAATTCTTAGTTCCGTTTTTCTTCCTCATGCGTAGATCCGCGAAACGTACAGAGGCAATTCTCTTCTATACAGGTATCTTTATGCTCATCGCTCAGTATATGGATCTCATCTGGATCGTTCAGCCTGAGTTTTTCGGTAACAAGGGCTTGCAGCTGGGATGGATTGAGCTCGGCACTACTGTTGGATTCTTGGGAGTCTTCGGATTCTTCTTATTCCGATTCCTCTCGAAGAATAATGTAGTGGCTATCGGTGATCCGAATCTTGCGAACTCTGTGTTCCATCATCATATTTAGTCAATCCTTTAGTCGTCACTCATATCAGTGAGACATCCGCTTGCTGAGTTCGTGTTTCGCGAACCTCATCGCATCGCGTATGGTCTCAGTCAAATCACTGTCATTGAGTTCTATCGGGGGGGGGGGGGTAGAATTGTCAGCTGGAGGAAAGTTTAAATGAAAACATTATTAGTGATGGCAGTGTTTGCAGCAAGTAGTGCAATGGCAAGTGGGCCATGTAAGAATCCGAATATTAAAGCAACAATCCATTTTTATAAACATCCTGAATACGCCAATAGCGATACAGCGCGTGTTCAAGAATACACTGATGGAAAATATGTAAAAGGAGATCGAAGCAAAGATAAGCTTGCGAAAATTGCTCCTACGGAACTACTTAAAAAAATGAGGGATTTCCAAGAGCGCATCTGTGCGAATCCAAAGTTTAATGATGCAATTAACTCTGTAGCAGCAGAATTCAAAACTAAACCCTACGCTACTTTCTCCGTTAACCTTTCAGAGAACAATCCTGGTTTTAATCCACTTGTCAGATTTGATGGTGTATTGGTGAGCACAGGGAAAATGTACATCTCAAATCATGGGCAAAATTACTATCCAAATCAGAAAAATGCAGATAAGGATTATATTACTGAAGTGGAGTTTACAGTTAAAACAGCTAAAGAAGATATTGAGCGCCTCAAGAGTTACAAACCCGAAATTGATGAGAAGAAAAACAAAGAGCTCCTTGAAGACTATTACCGTAAGTAATAAATCTAAAGTTTAATCATAAGCCGACTCTGGATGCTAATCGCACAGAGTTGGCTTTTTTATTTGTACATTCGCTCTATTTCCTAAAAAGGAAATATGGCCCTAGTTCATGAACGAAAGTGTGTCATAATTCCGAAAAAGGGAAATATGGCGCAAAGTTTGCGCATAGAGGACGCTACTCAACCCAAAGACTAGGGAACCAGACCATCTTCCAGCGGTCAATTACTGCGAAGAGGAGAAACAGAATCAAGCTGAAGTTGACCCAGAGGAAGAATCTGAGCCATGCTTTCTTTTCAGTAGGATCGGGTTCTGCTGTAGTTCCAATTGTAGTCACAGCAGATGAAACGATTAGACGTGCTTTAGAGTACCTTACAAGCTCAAAAAGAATTGCGACACTGACAACAAGCGCGCCAATAAAATAAATCCACTCCGCCTCTAAGAAAAGAGGGCCTGCCAATGCAAGACCAATATAAGCCAAGCACCAGAGCACAATCTGGAAGTGAGTGACTTCTGTCCCGCGAGAGACTGGAAGAGTAGGGATTCCGCCTGCTCGGTAATCGGCACTGTAGCGATCCGCTAACACCCAAAAGTGAGGCATCTGCCAGAAGAAGAGAATGAAAAACCAATAAACGCCGGAGGCGTTTATCCCGTCTGCGGCCGAAGCTGCACCCATGAGAATAGGAAGTGCACCAGGAACTGCTCCTGGAACTGCAGCGTAAGCCATGCGAGGTTTCCACCACATCGTGTAGAGTCCATTATAAGAGAAAACTGCGCCTAAACCTAAAAAGAGAACTAAAACAGAGATCTTCGCCAAGCACAAAATCCCTATCAATAAGGACACCCCAATGAAAATCAATGCTTCACGCTCAGACATTCCGCCAGATGGAAGTGGGCGACCAGCAGTCCTTGGCATTTTGGCGTCCAGTCTAATCTCTTGGAATTGGTTGAGGGCAGAGGATCCTGAGGCAAGAAACAAAACTCCAGCCAATGTCAGCACAAAATGTCCTATTTGAAACGACTGATCCAGCGGCATGCTCATAAAATAACCACCGACAACACTGATGAGAACGAGTGTCACGATTCCAGATTTTGAGAATGCTTTGTACTGAGTGATTTTGGCTGAGAGACTTGTCATTTGAGGATCAAAGTAGCATAACAAGCCTACTATGATCCATCTTGTTTCAACTGCATTAACTGCACTCTTACTCACTTGTTCTTCAGCGATGGAAATCGAAAAACCAAACGCTACTCCGCCTCAACTCAAAGAAGCGGGGATTTCAGAAAAGCTCGGCTCAAAAGTAGATTTGGAAACCCTCTTACTCAGAGATGAATCGGGAAAAGAGCTCCCTCTGAAGTCTTTCTTTCAGTCTGGTAAACCCGTCATCCTGAATATCGTTTATTACAACTGTCCTAATCTCTGTGGATTGCTTCTCAATGGGATGCTTGATGTGATCAAGGAGCTTGAGTGGAATGCGGGTCACCAGTTCACCATCCTCAGTGTGAGTATGGATCACCGTGAGCTAGCAGATCTAGCAACGAAGAAGAAGGCCAGTTTTCTCAAAGCTTACGGCCGCAATATTGATCCTCAAGGCTGGAGGTTTTTGACAGGGCGCGAAGAGCAAATCAAAAAGCTCGCTGACCAAGTAGGGTTCGGTTTTCACTATGATCCAAGACAAAAAGAATTTGCACACAGCGCAGCATTAATGCTTCTCACTCCTGAGGGAGTGGTCTCTAGATATTTGTATGGTGTTCAGTTTGAGAAAAAAAATCTCAAATTCGCATTACTAGAAGCGTCAAATGGAAAAGTCGGCACCATCGTCGACAAAGTTCTGATGTATTGCTTCCACTATGATCCAAAAATGGGTGGTTATTCCCTCTATGCATTTCGAGTGATGCAGATTGCGGGTGCACTTACTGTTTTAGTGATGGGGATCTTTTTTGGTGTTTTTTGGAGCAGACAACGCAGGCGTAATGAAGTTATACTGTGAGTACAAACAAATGAAATCATTATTGAAAGGGGCATGGACATCGATGTTCTTCGTGACAGAAGCCTTAGCACAAACGGGGCTACCCCCTCAGGGCACAGAGTACGCAGCTAGATTCGATTCTCTTTATAATTTCCTCATCGGACTCAGCGCATTTTTCTTCGCAATTGTTATTATCGGAATGGTTGTTTTTGCAATCAAGTACCGCGACAGAGCGGGTTGGAAAGCAAAATACATTCACGGCAATACCGCACTCGAAATTTTTTGGACGGCGATTCCTACAGTTTTAGTTCTCATCGTCTTCGCTTGGGGATGGATTCTCTACAAGGACATCCGCACTCCACCTTCAGACGCAATGGAAATCAAAGTCATAGGTAAGCAATGGCTTTGGCAATTCCAGTATGAAGATGGTCGCACGTTGGTGAACGAAGTTTATGTTCCAGTTGGAAAGCCTGTGAAACTCATCATGACTTCAGACGATGTTCTTCACGGATTCTTCATTCCTAACTTCAGAATTAAGCGTGACGTCGTTCCAGGAATGCATGGATATATTTGGTTCGAAGCGACCAAAGAAGGCAGACACCAAGTTTATTGCACAGCTTATTGCGGAACAGCTCACTCAGGAATGTTAGCTTCGCTTTACGCTCTAAACGAAAAAGACTGGTCTGATTTCCAGCGTGGAAAAAAAATCAATGTAGAACCTGCTCATATTCCACTCGCGTTCGGTGGAGTCGCTCCGAATGATTCAGGAGCTGCTCCTTCTAGCGGTGGATCACTAGCTGAACAGGGTAAGAAACTCAGTCAAACCAAAGGCTGCGTCGCTTGTCACACTGAAGATGGAACAACACGTATTGGTCCAAGTTACAAAGGTCTCTGGGGTTCAAAAGTTGAACTTGCAGATGGATCGACTGTTATCTTCAACGAAGACTACGTGACTGAAAGTATTTATGAGCCGAACAAAAAAGTAGTGAAGGGATTCGTTCCTTCGATGCCTACGTTCAAGGGTCAAGTGAGTGCTGAAGAAATCAACGCGCTCATTGCATATTTTAAGAGTATTAAATAGGAGAGATTATGTCACACGACGAGCATCATGCAGGAGAAAGTTCAAACTATTTAAACCACGGCAAGGGCATCATGTCTTGGTTAGCGACTCTCGATCACAAGCGAATCGGGATCATGTACCTTTGGACAACACTGTTGTTTTTCTTTTTCGGTGGAATTGCGGCTCTTCTTGTTCGTTATGAATTGATTGCTCCAGGTCAGACCATCATGACTGCGGATCAGTACAATAAAGCATTCACGTACCACGGCACGATCATGGTCTTCATGGTCATCATTCCGCTCATTCCTGCAGCTCTTGGAAACTTCTTCCTCCCGATGCAAGTCGGCGCGAAGGACGTAGCATTTCCTAGACTGAATCTTGCTTCGTATTATGTGTATCTTGCTGGAGCAGCTCTAGCGACATCAACTCTTTTCTTAAAAGGTGTTGATACTGGATGGACATTCTACACTCCGTACTCGATTCGTACAGGTACGAACGCCAGCATGGTGGTCATGGGCGCGTTCATCATGGGATTCTCTTCAATCTTCACAGGATTGAATTTCATTGTTACGATTCATAAACTGCGCGCTCCAGGTCTCACATGGTCGCGTCTTCCGCTTTTCTGTTGGGCGCTCTATGCAACGAGTATCATTCAAGTTCTAGCTACTCCTGTGATTGCACTCACAACGTTTTTATTGTTCTTAGAGCGTGCAATGGGTATCGGAATTTTCGATCCTGCATTGGGTGGTGATCCAGTTCTGTTTCAACACTTCTTCTGGTTCTATTCACATCCAGCTGTGTACATCATGGTTCTTCCGGGTATGGGTGTGATTAACGAGATCATTCCAGTATTCTCACGAAAGCCTATGTTCGGTTATACAGCGATGGCGCTTGCGATCTTCGGTATTGCACTCGTTTCATTCGTTGTGTGGGGACATCACATGTTTGTAAGCAATCAATCCGATCTCGCAAACTTCCTCTTCTCACTCATCACCATGTTCGTAGCAGTTCCTACAGGCGTGAAAGTGTTCGGTTGGGTTGCGACGATGTACAAAGGCAGAATTATCTTCAAAACTCCGATGCTCTATGCGTTTGCGTTCCTCTTCGTTTTCACTATCGGTGGACTCACTGGAATTTTCTTAGCAACTCTCGCGTCTGATGTTCATCTCACTCACACTTACTTCGTCGTAGCGCACTTCCATTACGTCATGGTGGGAGGAACCATCATGGCATTCCTAGGTGGAATGCATTACTGGTGGCCTAAAATCTGGGGTCGTATGTATAATGAAACTCAAGCTAAGCTTGCATGCCTCGTCATATTCCTTGGATTCAACGTTACATTCTTCCCTCAGTTTGTTTTGGGTTCTAGAGGAATGCCTCGTAGGTATTACGATTATCTTCCAGAATTCACAGCCCTTAACCGCATGTCGACCTATGGATCTTGGATGATCGGTGCAGGACTTCTCTGGGTTGCGATTTATATGATCTACGCAATCTATCGTGGTGAGAAAGCGTCTTCGAATCCATGGAATGCAATGACACTCGAGTGGCAGACTACTTCACCTCCACATCACGAAAACTTTACAACTATTCCGAAGGTCACGGATGGTCCATATGAATTCAAGGACGCTTAAGAGAGGATATTATGGGAAATAAAAACCATCACGCCCATCATTTTGAATCAGCAGCAGCAGAGTTCGAAGCCTCTAAACAAGGTCTCTGGGTTTTTCTAGTTAACGAAGTTCTCTTCTTCGCAGGTCTGTTTGTTGCCTATGCGATTTACAGAATTTTGAACCCAGATCTCATGCATGAAGCTCACAAGTATTTGAACTGGAAGTTGGGAGCGACTAACACAGTGGTTCTGATTTGTAGTTCTCTCACCATGGCATTAGGGGTGACTGCAGCACAGAAGGGACAGCAGAAGAAGTCTGCAAACTTGATTCTTGTTACCATTCTGCTCGCTTGTGTGTTCTTAGTGATTAAATACTTCGAGTACATGCACAAGATTCACGAGGGATTGCTCCCAGGTGGATTGTTTTCATATCATGAGCCGATTCATCCTAAGGCTCCACAGTTTTTCTCTGTTTACTTCGTTCTGACAGGTCTTCACGGAATTCACGTCATCGGCGGTATCGTTGTTCTCGCTTGGATTTATATGAGAACTCTTCGCGGTGAGTTCACAGACAAGTATTTTACACCTGTTGAGTGCACAGGACTTTATTGGCACTTTGTGGATTTGGTTTGGATTTATTTGTTTCCATTACTGTATTTGGCGAGCTGAGAGACGGAAGGAATAGATTAAAATGAGTCACGACAATCATCATTCGGGCGGTTCTCACGAAGAGCATAAGCACCACATTCTTCCTGAGAGTATGGGCATTAAGATTTGGCTCATTCTGCTTTTCTTCACATTCATCACAGTTTGGATTGCTCAGTTTGACTTCGGTGCATGGAACTTCATCATTGCAATGGCTGTTGCCACATTCAAAGCCACTCTCGTTTGCATGTTCTTCATGGGTCTCAAATATGATTCCAAAGAAAACGTCGTCATCTTCTGTACTTCTTTTCTATTCGTTACTTTCTTTATGATTCTGACTTTTGCTGACGTATTGATTCGATCTGACTCCATTCCAAAAGGTGAAGCATTTTTTAAAACGGCTTCTGGCCCTGCAAAGTTTAAGAAACCATGGAATTCGACACCAGAAATCGTTGCTCATGGAAAAGCATTGTTTGATGCTCAATGTGTGACTTGCCATGGATCTGCGGGACAAGGCAATGGCCCTGCTTCTGCTGGTCTCAATCCTAAGCCAAGGAACTTCACAGCTACAGATGGCTGGAAAAATGGCCGTAAACCAAGCGTAATCGTAGGGACACTCACAAAGGGTCTTAATTCAATGCCCGCTTTTGCAACTCTTCCTGCTGAAGACCGCTGGGCACTAGCTCATTACGTCACTCAATTCGGTCCTAGTATCGATAAGGATTCTCCAGCTGATCTGACCAAGGCCGGCGTAGACACTTCGAAAGATGTAATCGGCGAGGTCGTCTCAAAATCAGTTCCTGTTGATTTCGTCATTGAGAGAATGTCTGAAGACAATCGGTAGTCCCATACTTCAGGTAGCGATACTGAGTTAATATTCATTTCCAAAATACACCTTCATGATGAGGCTCATGCAAAAGGATGTATGCTCCCTCTTTTTATTCGAATAAAAAAAAAGGGAAATGCATGCGAAGCAGGAGCTGTACTCCTCAAGAAGGTGTGTATTGGAAGTCAACTTTGATGCTATATTGCTACGTGAAGTATGGGAGTACCTTTGAAAAATAAAGCATCGATCTCAGTCATCTTTACTACAATTTTCGTAGACCTCGTTGGGTTTGGAATGATCATTCCACTCATCGGTGTTTACGGCAGGCATTTCGGTGGAACAGGGCTTGAACTAGGACTCTTGGGTGCAACATTCCCACTCATGTCATTCATCTTTTCTCCCATCTGGGGAGCGCTCTCAGATCGCTATGGTCGTAGGCCGATTCTGATTATTTCACTCTTCGGCTCCACCCTCGCTTACCTTGGTTTTGCGCTCTCGCATTCATTCTGGGCAATCGTATTTACCAGGATGTTTGCAGGAATGTTTGCTGGCAACATCTCTGCAGCGTTCGCTTACATGGCTGACATCACTACTGAGAAGGATCGTGCGCGTGGCATGGGACTTCTGGGTGCTGCTATGGGACTTGGCTTCATGCTTGGACCTCCGATTGGGGGAATCGCTGCTGCGAAGATTTCGCTTTCAGCTCCAGGGTTCATTGCAGCTTTCGTCTGTGGCTTGAATGCGTTCGCTGCGATTTACCGGCTACCGGAATCTTTGGCGCTTGAACATAGAGGCAAAAAAACCCGCTCACTCTTTCCATTCTCTCGTGATCGTATTCACTTTGTGAAGAATCATCCTTATTTCTGGACATTGATGCTGATTAATTTTCTCGCTATTTTTTCTTTTTCCAACCTCGAGCAGACATTCTCACTTCTGTTTCAAACAAAGTTTCATTACGAGACCGGTGAGGCGGGCTACCGCACAGGAATGGTTCTCATGTTCGCGTCTGTGATCGGAGTTTTCATTCAAGGATACCTCATCAAGAAGCTCGTCGCGAGGTTCAGTGAAGTGACTCTTCTCACTTCGGGTCTCGTGTTCCTTTTCATTGGGATGATTGGCTTTCCGTTTATGCCTAAGTACTCAGCTTATTTTCTGATTTGCATCCCATGGGCAATTGGCTCAGGACTCATCAACCCTACGATTAGCTCTCTGACTTCCAAATCAGCTGGTCCTTCAGAACAGGGACAAGCTTTAGGACTCTCGCAAGCAATGGGGTCACTAGGTCGGGTATTAGGTCCGTTTATGGGTTTGACCCTGTTTCAAAACCGGTATTATCTCCCTGGGGTAATTGCAGCAGCAATGTCTCTACTCGCACTTGCTGTTGTTCCGCTCTACAGGTCTCGTAAATCGCAAACAAATTGACGGTCATTTGAACCTGAAGTATCCGACACCCTTTGCCGAAAAGCAGAGAGATGAGGGCATACTTAACGTATACACTTCCTGCTTTGATGTTCATCGTGCTCGGGACGCAAGCGTTTGCAAAATCACCAGAAAAACCCAATCCTTTCAATCAATCCTGCGCACGCAAACTCATTGAATACAAATATCAGCTCATGGTCGGTGGATCAGAACCGCTCATTTTCCTGGCTGATGGAAACACTGTGCCACTTTCACGGGCATTCGAAAAAGAAGGTTTGATGTACTCTGACATTGAAGAGTGGTTTCCTCATGTGAATGCTGAAAAGTTCAAACAGAAACTCGCCATTCAGCTAGACCGAGAGTTCAAAGAAAAAAAAGTAGGACCCACATCCAAGTGGCTTATGGAGTTCCATAAGAAGTACCGTGATGTAGATACGTTTAAGTACGAATCGAGGGATCCAGGAGTTTCTCCATCTGAAATACTTGCACTTCTCACAAAAGATCCAAAAATTAATCCCTTCGAACTCATCAGCATGGACGGTAAGGACGCACTTTTTTATGACCGTGTGCTCACATTCGATGATCTTCAAACTGAAATCAACTCCGCTCTCCTTCCGTTTCCACCATTCGTAACGGTAGGTGATGATGAAGGTTCTTATGAAGTAAGATCTCGTACAGGTACTGCAGATCTTCGTGCCTACAATCGTGAACGGGAAACACTGGAGCAATACTTAGAAGGAATGATCGGACACCAACACTTGGTTCATGCTTGGCCAGAAGATCAAATGGCTAGAACAGTGATGGCGCCTAAGTATATCGAGATGATCGATGCTACGACTTGGTACTTATTCTGGCGCCAAGCGAAGCGAGATGATCAAGAGGTAGAGAGTATTCTCTCTCATCCGTTTTTAGGTGTTTACACGAGAAACTCTCTGAAAAAACTTCACGAAGCTGTAGTGAAGAATGATGCGAAGAATTTCAAAAACAAATACAGATTCTTAGGTGCGAGAAACTTGCCCGGTAGCCCGACTACTCCAGGTCAAGTAGGAAAACAATTGCCCGATCTTGAAACGCGTTCTGGTAATAAGGGAATCAAAAGAGAGTTTGTCGAAGACATACTCATCTCTAGAATTTCTTCTGGCGACTATGATGGACTAAGAAATTTTGATTCATATGATTTCAATATGGATATTCCACTTCACAAAATGGTTGAAAAATACTTACGTCCCCACGAAGTTGCATGGATTCAAAGACTAGAAGAAATCTGGGAACCACTCAAATACAAAAAAGACATTCGCTCTCACAATCACATTCGAAATAAAGTCATCGCGCCTCTGTTCGCTTGGGAAAACAGATTGAATCTAGGAGCCAAAAAAGAACTACTTGATAATGCTCGTGAGAAGTTTGCAAAGTCATTATCAGAAATTGCACGAGATTATCTTAACGAGTATCAGACTTGGAAATCACCTTATGATAAAGGTGAAGGGCAGAAATATCTTTTTTCCGATTTAGAAACTGCAGTTTATAAGTTTTCAGTTCATGTAAGGCTCGATCAAGATTTTGAGCGTTACCTAAAACCCGTACTCAAAGACAAAATTCCAAACATCATCGTCAAAACTGGCGGCATGATCGATGTGAATAAAGTGGATCTAGGTATTGAGTTTTCATTCCGATCTCCGAAGATTTTTGATTCGAGAGAAGAGGCGAATAAGTTTATATCGCAAGCAGCTGAGAATCTTAAGAATTACTTCGGAGGTGGTTCTATTGAGAAACTCGAAGATAGTGGACACGGACATGGTCTTAGTCTCAGGTACATTGTTACAGATCTTCAAGGTCGAAAGTGGAGGGTAGAGTGGGACGGAATTAGACGTAGCTATCGTAACGGCAAGGCTTACCACCTTCGTGGCGGACACATCGAGATTCCTACTCCCAAGTTTGCTCCACAGAACACAGACGAGATCGAGAAGCTTTATGCCGCAATGAGGTCTATTGAAGCTCTTCCTAAGGCATCTGCAGGTGGAGGGCATACCAATATCGACCTAGCCCCACTGTTCGCAATGGGTGATAAACTTGGAACTGAGAAGTTTCTCAATCTCCTCCGTTACTTCGAATCCAATCGCGAGATGGTCTCCTTCCTCTGGCAACATCCTGCAAGAGAGAGAACTTCAATTCCTGTAGAGCTGGGACTCAATGATATTCGGAGGCTCAATGAGTTCCAAGGCGATTGGAAGTCATTGGGTGCGATGCTCTACTCAATAAAATACTTTAATACCTTCGTCTCTCGTAAGCCTAGCTACACTCAGCTCAATGCAGTGGGACTCATGGTTGAAGAAGCTCCAGATGAGTATCGTGAAGGCATTGATATCAAAAACCCTGAGACCGAGTGGTTCCCAAGCTTCGGTGGTAAGGCTGGAGACAGAGTGGAATTCCGACTCTTCGATGCGCCTGAGAACGAAGTGCTTGCAGCTCTACAGATCAAATACGTGCGCGCGATGATAAACTACGTATGGAATACTAATTCTCAGATTAAGCTTCAAACTCTCTATCATCCCGAGCACAGAACGCTCTGGGAGAAAGATCCCAAGATCTTCATCGCAGATGTGAAGAAACACTTCAGGCAACTAGGACTCAACTTTGAAGAGTTTAAACCACTCATTGTTCACTCGTGGCACAAACAGCAGTATGAGCGAAGGAAAGATTGGCGTGCAGAGCGTAGATTCGGCAAGTTCAAGCGTAGAAAAATCACTGTGGAAGAAATGCGGAAAGATTAGCTCTACTCGCCTCTAATAACTCGTGGATTGAAATAGAACGTAGGTCTAATTTCGATCCATTCTTGGAAATTACTATAGGTTCTCATTATGAATTCATTTACTTGATAGGGACTTTCGTTACCAAAGATTAAATTTAAAACAAGGTTGTCATTGTCAGAAGAGATCTTCAGTTTATAAAGAGCTCCCCTTTTTTTATACTCATAACTAGCAATATAGAGCCCAGGTTGGATCATGAGGTCATCCTTGCTAGACCTATTAATAGTCAGATAAGGGTCACTACTATAAAAGTTATTATGAAGAAGAACTGAGGATTGATCAGCATTGAAAAGAATGCTTTTCTTAATTCGAACAATAAACTTAAGCCCTTTTCGTAACTGCATTTCATTCGGTAATCCTTGTGTGGCCTGAAGTGTTTCTCCTGTCATTGCATCTTTCATTAGATATTGAGTAGATGCTCTTCCCTTCGTAGTTGTCCCAGAAATGCTCTGAATTTTTTGATTAATCGATGACACCCAAGCTTCGACATCTGTTTTTAGATATCCAGGAGTGAAATCTTCGCGCGTGGGTTTGATTTCAATCTCAGCTGATGCTGTGACGTTCACATGGTTTTCGAAGCTCTGACTGAAGTTGCTTTCACGGTTTTTGGTTTTTTCATTAGTAGCAAGCTGCGTGACTGAAATGACTGTTGAGTTTGCAAGAGAAGCCACTCGGTCTTTAAGCTCGGCATAAGCTTGATCGCGTTTTCCGTACGCAACCTTCAAATCTTTGGGGGATTGGCTTTTCAAGTCTACCAATACAGTGGCTTGGTAAACCCGGTAAGTTTTATCTTGAACTGTTTCGGTTCTTAGGAAGACCTGCGCTTGCGAACTAGAAATAAGTCCAAGTAGGCTGAAAAAAACCACAGAAAATCTCATAAAATCCCTCCAATAAGGCAGGAGGATAGCTATCAAAACGACTGGGGAGCATCAAGTTTTAAGGAATTACTTCAAACACTTCAGATCAGCTGCGCACTTGAGAGCAGCGCCAGCGTTAATAACTCCACCTGTAATCGTTTTATTTTTTAGATAACCCGATGGAGTAACAGTATTAATCATGATCTGTTTGACTTCGGTGGCTTTTAATCTTGGATTCTTGCTACGAATGAGCCCTGCCACAGCAGATGCCATTGCTACTGCATCGGATGTGCCCTCGCCATCGACAAACCAACCCGGCTGGTCTCCGTCTTCAGCAAATCTCCAATAGGCTACGAGATCAATTCCAGGAGCTCCAAAATGAACCGTCTTTTTTCCCCAGTTAGAGTTTGATGTTAAATTTCCGTTTTGCCTTGTAGCAGCGACTGTCACCATGAAAGGGAATTGGTAGCGTGCAGGATAAGTATCAGCATTATCCAAATTTTCAGCATCATTACTTGCAGCGGCAAGAACTAAAATATCGTGTTTGCCTGCTTCTATGAGTGCTTTCTTCAATTCACTATCAGCGCCTTCGCTTGCAGTTGCGAGGTTGATGATCTTTGCGCCATTATCAATCGCATAATAAATAGCATCTACAAGTACGTCGTCATCTTTTGTGTATCCGTCTTCATCGAAAATTCGAAGCGGCATGATTTCGCAGCCTGGGCAAATTCCAGTAGGATGGTTCTTCCCTGGCCGAGCAATCATGAAACTTGCAAGCCAAGTTCCGTGCCCTGATGCATCCATGGGTTTGTTATTATCCAAATCAAAATTCCATCCGATGACATCATTCTTAAAACCATTTTTGTCGTTGTCGCGATTATTGCCGATTTTTTCTTTAAGATTTTGCCAAACTCCTTCTTCTAGAAAAGTTTGTTTGTAATCGATTCCACTATCGATGAGGGCGATGAGGCCATTTGAGTTTCCGAGGGTGTATTTCCATGCTGTCTCAAGATCGAGTGTCTTGTGATACCAAGGGTTAAGAGGAACTTTTTCGGCATGTGCTTTGAGTATAGAAAAAATAAACAAACCAGGTGCAAGCCACTTCAAGAAATGCATAGTTCTACCCCCAAAAAAAATGCTTCAAACTTTAAATAATTTATTCAACCAATGGGGGAACTTGTCAAGTGATGATGCGGTGCCGTTTTTGCACGAGGTAGGAAATGAGAATTCCTGCAAATAATCCAAAGACGACGTCACTGTAAAAGTGAACTCCAGCAGCGACTCGTAGTGCACCCGTGACGATGGTGAGAGTGAGACCAGAGAATCCAAAGAGAAGCGTCATCCAGATCGGCGCGTTTCTAGCGAATAAACTCGCAATGAGTCCGATGGTTGCAACTGCTGCGAAGCTCGTGTGTCCTGAATAGAACGAAGAGTAAGAGTGATGCACTTTTCCTTCGCTCGCTGGATTGCGGTAGACGAAAGGTCTCGGACGATTCACGCCGATTTTAATCACTTCATTGATTGCGCCATTCCAGAATGTGGCTTGAATGATGAGCAGTGCGTCTGTAGTCCACATTGCAATTGCTGCTCCTGGATTGATCACATGCATCGCCACTTGAGCACCAGCCCAGATTGCAGGAGCACTCGCTGCTAGGATCCCAGCAGAGTATTGAGTCCAATTAGAATACCAGTCTGCCAGAGGGCTCCAATACGTCACTACTTCACTATCAGGCCATGAAAGATTAGAGCTGATGCAGACGTGAGGAGTGTCTGCACAAAATGTATTTAAAGTTAAGTGCCTAGCGTTAAACGCAGTCAACCAAACGAGTGCTGGGATGACGGTGAGCCAGAGATCTCGTCGTTTCAAATGCGGAGTGATTTTAAATATTTTCAGCAATTTTAGCATCATTGATTTCTAGTTATGGTATTCCAAACACCATAACTATAGGAGAAATTGTAACATGTACACTAATGTAAAAGTAGGCCAACCTGCCCCAGAATTTAAAGCAAACGCATACGTAAACGGTCAATTCAAAGAAGTGAGCTCGAAGGATTTTTCAGGTAAATGGATTTGTCTGTTTTTCTATCCTCTTGATTTCACATTCGTTTGTCCGACAGAAATCCGTGGATTCGCTGAGAAAGAGGCTCAATTCAAAGAGTTGAACTGCCAAGTCATTGGCGCGAGCACCGACAGCGTATTCTCGCATAAAGCGTGGTTCGAAAAAGACCTCAAAGAAGTCAAATTCCCAGTTCTTGCTGACACCAATCACCGTATTTCACGTGACTATGGCGTTCTCCTTGAGAACGACGGTATCGCACTCAGAGGCACATTCCTCATCGATCCTAATGGCATTCTTCAAGCCGCTAGCGTGAATGCTAATAATATAGGTCGTTCTGTAGACGAAGTTATACGCTCTTTACAGGCATTAGAAACCGGCGAGCTCTGCCCTGTGGACTGGAAACCAGGCAAGCCAACGATTAAAAAGTAAGATCATTCTGGCTGCCCAGGGTCATTTTTATTGCCCTGGGCACAGAGTTAAGATAAGTCCTGAATCCTATGGAAAATACTGAAAAAGCTACCCCTGCAAAAACTGATGTAAAGACACCTGCTTATTCACGCAAAACATTGAAAAAAATGGGACGTGACAAGCGTAAAGCTAAACTCAAAACTAACCCTGAGTTCAAAGCGGCTTACTTCGGTGCAAAATCGACGCGTTCTACAGCTAAAAAAGCTGCATTCCGTAAATCGAAAACCAAGAAAAAATAATGTCTAAACGAGTGCTGCTGATCAGCACAGTTTGGCCAGAGCCGGTCTCAAGCGCAGCCGGTGTAAGAACATTACAGATTTTAGAGTTTTGTCAAAAGGCGGGCTACCTGGTTCAGGTCAGCTCGCCTTCTGCATTTAATGCCTTTCAAACAGCTCTTGAGACAAGAGGAATTCCGACCCACGCGATACCAGCCAATGATTCCCGTTTCGATGAACTCGTCCGCACGTTTAATCCTGATGTCGTGATCTATGATCGCTTTCTCATGGAGGAGCAATTCGGTGCGCGCGTGTTTGAATGTGTGCCTCAGGCATTGAGGATCATCGATTCACAGGATCTACACTTCCTGCGCAAGAGTAGGGCAGCGACTCCAGGACAGTGGTTAGAAGACGATGTCGAGCGAGAGCTTGCCTCTATCTATCGCTCGGATCACACATGGCTCCTCTCAGACTTCGAACATGAATTACTCGTAGGTGAGTTCCAAGTGGATCCTTCGTATGTTTCGACGATGGGGTTTTCGTACAAGGAAGAATACAAGCCATGTCAAACTGGCCGTGATCACTTCGTATGGATCGGGAACTTCAGACACGCGCCCAACTTGGATTCGTTTGAATGGCTGGTTCGAGATCTTTGGCCTAAGATCCGATCTCAGTTACCTCATGCTGAATTGCACATCTACGGAGCCTATCCACCTGAGAGTGTGATGAAGATGAATGGTGCAGTGCCAGGGCTGAAAGTCTTAGGACCTGCTCGTGATGTTTCTGAAACTTTAATTAAGTACCGAGCACTCTTGTCGCCCCTGAGATTCGGTGCTGGCATTAAAGGTAAGATCGCCGAGAGCTGGCGTGTAGGACTTCCAGTAGTAACCACTCCGATAGGCGCTGAAGGCATGAGATTAAACACTGGAGAATTCGGTGGTGCGGTCTCTGAGAGATCTTCACCGGGTAATGAGGCTGAAGATTTTATTAGAACGGCTGTCAGTTTTTATGAGGACTCAGACGCACAAGAAAAGTCTGTAATACTAGGACAGCAAACCCTTTCAACTAAGTTTTCTTTTGAGACGAATTTCTTACACTTCTATCAAACGATCGAAGGTGTTTCTAAAATCAAACGCAGACTTCGCAATCAACGCTGGACTCAGAAGATTCTCTGGCGTGAACAGTTCAGATCAGCTCAATACTTCTCAAAGTGGATTGAGTTGAAAAATAGCCGCTAAATATTGATCACCAGGAACAGTGAGAAATGCAGCGTTTCCACCGCCGTCTTCTTCATCATCGTCTGGTTTCTTGCGGAATTCTTCGCAAATCTTGAAATCAAGTTTTCCTGATTCAGCCCAGTCATAATCAAACACTTCGCCGTAGTAATCGGCTGCGTCTGGGCTGTCGAGCACAATGCCAAGTTCACGATTATTTTTCATGGAGTTTTTGGTTCCATTGATTGAGCTAACAAGCACTCTCTCGTTATCGATGATCATTCCCTTATTGTGAATATAAGTGATGCCGACTTTATTGACGTCGACGATCTTAGCAGTGAGGGGAAGCTTGTATCCCGATGCAATTCTCTGAGCGAAACAAGCAGCTCTCAAATTCTGGCGTCTTAAGACTGGAAGGGGGCCCCATGCTTCATCATCATTGAGGAGTAGGCGCACTTTTACTTTTTTCTTAGCTACATCGAGAAGAGCTTGGAACACTGGGTTGTTCACGAACTTTCCATCGACCTTCCAAGAACTAGGAAGACTTGCGAATTCAATATCGACAGAGTGATTAGCAGATTCAATGAGTTCGACGAGTCCTTTGTCAGATCCAGGCGAAGTGATGACGTCGTCAGCTACTGCTGTTCCTTTTCCTCTTGGGAATGACTCTTGATCACGAGGCCGATCCGCTTTTGGTGGAGTTGCTGTTCCAGGTGTTGGCGGAAAATTTTCTGTTCTTAGATCTACAATGTCAGCTTCTTTTGGGTTCGAGTCTTCTTTGAACATTGAAATAATGTTTTTCACGAGAGCTTTGTCTTCAATGAACACATGCCAGCCGCGATTTCCAATGGACTCAGCTTTTGGCATCGTAGAAGGAGAGAAATTTTCTGAAGAAACATAAACACGAGCTAGATCAACAACCATATATTTGGCGTGGTCGTAAACAAACCTGCGTTTGGTTTCATCTTTTGCGTACATAATGAATACGGTGCTTTTTGGATTGCCTGACTTATCCATAGCGGCTTGAATTGCTTTCAGCGCATCTCTTGTCTCTGGTCTCATCGGAGAGTGAGTTTGTCCAGGAGTAGAGTAAGGTTGTCCTTCGACTAAGATTTGAACAGTGATTGATTTATTTTTGTTGATGAGATTGATGACAGCATCTCTGATTGCAGGATGTTTGAACTCGTAAATATTAATGAGGAGTTCTTTGCGCGTGGAGTTGATGACATCGATAACGAAATCTCGACTGTTATCGGGTGAGACACCGAACCATGCAGTTCCAGCCATCACTGTGTTCTGAGTTATGTACCAAAACACCAGTGCCCCTGCCAACGTCCCCAACTTACGTCGTTTAGTCATGCTTTGAACCCTCTCATTCTTTTTTGGATTATGCTAAGAATGAGGAAAAAATACTGTCAGGATTTAGTTAATTCGATTTGGTTCTAGGAGGCAGTGGTTAAACGCGAGGCATCATACCGGCGTATCTATAGAGAGCTTTTCTCTGATTGTGGAGATCCATTTTTTCATACTTGAGTTTCTCTTCACCCGACATTTTCTCTTGAAAATGAATGTTGAGAACTTCGAGCAAATATCCCTGTAAAAGCGCGTGCTGAATTCGGAGCATGAGTACTTCTGGTCTCACTGGCTTTTCGACGATATCGAAAAGATCTTGGTTCAGTGCTTTGAGAATAGCAGTCTCTTCTTTGAATCCTGTGAGCATGAGAATCGGAATTTGCGGCTGGATCCCTCTCATTGCAGTGATGAGTTCAACCCCCGTCATCTCTGGGATTTTGAAGTCAGTGACGATGAGGTCAACTTCTTTTTTTTCTAAAAGCTTCAGCGCAGCGTTTGCGCTGGATGCCGTAACAATTTCATTTACGAAAGGTTTGATTTGAAACGTGAGTATTTCGAGTAGGTCAGTTTCATCATCGACAAACAAAATAGTGGATTCAAGAGCGAGAGGAGATTTCATTCTTTTAAGTTTAAACTAGAGTAAATCTTTCGCCAGTTCAAAAACTCGGTCAAACATGGGCTTCGTCAATTTTCCGGTGAATGTGTTTTGTTGACTAGGGTGGAAAGACAGAATGAGTGTTTTACCATCGGATAATATCATTTTATGCCCATGTTTAAATGAGGGTTTGGGACTCTGACCGAGAGCAGCAAACAGCCCGTCGAGAGCAAACTTTCCTAAAACGAGATAGGTCTTCACGTGTTTAAGTTCTTTTAGTTCTCTCTTAAAATACTCGAGGCACTGATCACGCTCTTCAGTGGTGGGTTTATTATCGGGTGGAGCACACTTCACTATAGAAGTGACGTAGACATTCTTGAGCTGCAGACCATCTTTTACATTTTCTGACTGTGGTTGATTGGCAAACCCATGTTCATAGAGGGCTCTATAGAGCCACTCTCCGGAGCGATCTCCTGTAAACATTCTCCCCGTACGATTTGCTCCATGAGCTGCAGGTGCGAGACCGATGATGAGGAGTTCTGCATGGGGGTCGCCGAACCCTGTGACGGGTTTTCCCCAGTAGTTATCGTGAGCGAATGATTTTCTTTTCTCAATCGCTATGGTCTTGCAATGAGACAGTAATCTCGGACACTCATTGCAGCTGATGATTTCCTGGTTCAAATTCTTCATGTTACACTTTTCCCTATGACATATTTTGAAGCGTTTCTCTACGGTGCGGTTCAAGGATTGACCGAATATTTGCCAGTGAGTAGCTCAGCGCATTTGATTCTGCTTCCTAAGTTTCTTGGGACGCAGGATCCTGGGCTCTCCTTTGATGTGTTCCTTCATCTCGGCACTCTGATTGCGACGCTAGTTTATTTTAGACGTGAGTGGATGCAGCTCATTCAGAGCGTGCTTCGCAATTCATGGGCAGGTCAGGGGAATTCATTTTTGAATCTTGTTCTAGTGACTTCTCCTGCAGTGGTTGCAGGATTGCTTTTCAGACATGTGATCGAAAATTCGCTCAGAACAAATTTGATTCAAGCTTCTGCTCTCGTTGTAGGTGGAGTAGCACTCTGGCTTGCTGATCGCCTTTCCAAGAATCAGAGCGTGGGCATTAATTTGTTGAACGTCACTCCACTCCGATCATTCTCTATCGGATGTTTTCAAGTACTCGCGCTCATTCCTGGAATGTCTCGCTCTGGTTCAACGATGATGGGGGGCCGTGCTTTAGACCTCAATCGTGAGACAGCGGCGAAGTTTTCATTCTTAGCGTCGACTCCGATTACAGCAGCTGCACTCATTCATGAATCCATGAAGTGGATGAAGTCGTTTTCAGATCCGATGGCCACACAAATGCCCGCCGATCCAATCACCTTAGTGATCGGAGTCGTCACTTCGTTTGTGTTTGGTTGGTTAGCTATTGATCGTCTACTTAAGTTTGTAGGTCGTGCGGGGTTTGGAGTGTTCGCAGTTTATAGAGTGATTCTTGCTGTTGTTGTTCTTATGACTTTAGGTCGCTAATTAGAAAATAGGATTCTTTGCGTAGTTTGCAAACGTAGAGAGATTCTGATCTCTTGCGGATAAGCTCGGATTCCCCACCGGCCACTTCACTCCGAGACTAGGGTCATTCCAAAGGATTCCGCCTTCGTTTGCTGCATTATAGAGACCGTCGACCTTGTAAACGACATCTGCGACTTCGCTTCCCACAACACAGAATCCATGAGCAAAACCCGCAGGTACCCAGAGTAGCTTCATGTTTTCGTCTGAGAGCTCAATGCCAAACCACTTGCCGAATGAAGGAGAGTTTTTGCGGATATCTACTGCGACATCGAAGATCGCTCCACAAGTGACTCCGACTAATTTTCCTTGGGCAGGGTTGGTTTGATAGTGCAGTCCGCGGAGGATTCCAGGAGCAGAACGTGAGTGGTTGTCTTGTACAAACTTGTTCGGGATGCCGCCTGCGGTGAACACATCTTCTTTGTATCTCTCGACGAAGAATCCGCGAGCGTCTCCGTGACGTTTGAGCTCGATGACTTTCAGTCCATTGATCTCGGTATCAATGATTCTCATGACGTGTGGTACCTCGTATAGAGATCTTCAATGCACTCATTCAGTGCGACTTTCCAATTACGAAACTTAAGATCAAGTCTAGTTTCTAGCTTCGAGCAATCCATTCTGGAGTTCATGGGGCGTTTAGCAGGAGCAGGGTATTCTTCTGTTCTGATGGGGTTCACGGTTTTGACTTTGATGTCGAACCCTTTATCGCGTGCAAGAGTGAAGATTTCTTCTGCGAAGAGAAACCAGCTCGTCTCACCTGCCTGGCAAAAATGATAAACTCCCGATGGAAACGGATCCTTATCCATAGCCCTTGTCACGGCTGCGATGGTCTTCTCTGCGATGTCTTTTGCATAAGTGGGTGCACCAATTTGGTCAGAGACAATATTGAGGGTTTCCTTCTCAGCTCCGAGCTTGAGCATCGTAAGGAGGAAGTTCTTCCCTAGAGAATCATAGACCCACGACGTTCTGAAAATAAAGAACCGACCCTTGTCTAAGCCTTGTTTGTAAAAATGTTTTACGACGAGTTTCTCGCCTTCAAGTTTTGATTTTCCGTATTCATTGATTGGACCGGGAGCGGTGTTCTCAACTGAACCTTCCATGCCCTTGCCTGGGAACACATAGTCAGTAGAGTAGTGAACGAAGATGGCCTTGTTAGCACAGCACCATTCTGAGATACGACCCGGAGCTTCTGCATTCACAAGATGTGCGATCTCAGGTTCCTTCTCTGCTAGGTCAACAGCGGTGTAAGCCGCTGCATTGATCACAATCTTGGGTTTGTATTCTTCAAGCACTTCAGAGATGGTTTCAAGTTGAGTGAAGTCGACTTGGTCGCGATCGAGCGCGACAGCATTAGGAAGGAGCCCACGAAGTCTGTTGCCTACTTGACCTCCGGCACCGAAAATCAAAGTTTCATTGGAGTCGATCTTCATTGTTTCACTATCATTGTTTTAGTTGTGACCAATCAAACGCGACTTTGCCGCCTGATTTCTTCATCACTTGTTCACACCAGTTGAAGTTTTCGATGTACCAAGCGATCGTTTGCTTGAGTCCATCTTCGAATCTTGTGTACCTGCGCTTGAAACCCAGTTCACGTTCTGCGCGCGAATCATCAATAGCGTATCTACGGTCATGCCCTGGACGGTCGGTCACGAAAGCGATTTTGGTTTCGTAAGATTTTTTATCTTTACGAGGTTTGAGCTCATCTAAGATTTTACAGATCGACTTCACCACATCGAGATTATTGCGCTCGGAATTTCCACCCAGGCAGTAAGTCTCGCCCGGGGTTCCGTTCTCAAGTGCCAAGAGCACTCCTTCGTTGTGATCCTTCACATGGATCCAATCACGGATATTACCACCGTCACCATAAACGGGGAGCGCTCGATCAGAAAGTGCGCAGAGGATCATGTGTGGAATGAGCTTCTCTGGGAACTGTCTTGGACCGTAGTTGTTCGTGCAGTTCGTAGTGATCGTTGGGAGGTGAAACGTGTGATGCCAAGCGCGAGCGAGATGATCTCCCGCTGCCTTCGATGCTGAGTAAGGAGAGTTGGGTTGATACTGAGTGGTCTCACTGAATTTGCCTGTAGGTCCTAAGCTTCCATAGACTTCGTCGGTGGAGATTTGGAGATAACGGAATTTTTCTTTTTGTGTCCCGCTCAGAGAATTGTAATGAGCCATCGCACATTCAAGAAGATTGTATGTGCCTAGAATATTCGTCTCAATGAAGACTGCAGGACCACTGATTGAGCGATCGACATGAGATTCAGCTGCGAAGTTCATGAGCCAATCAATGGAGTGTTTCTTAAGTAAGGACTGCACAAGTGCACGATCACGGATATCGCCTTGAACGAGTTCGAATTTACCAGGACCACGTATTCCGTCTAAATTCTCTTTATGGCCTGCATAGGTGAGTTGATCGAGAATGATGATCGTGTGACCACGCTCGACAGCAAGCTCTACGAAGTTAGATCCAATGAATCCCGCGCCGCCAGTAAGAAGAATATTTTTTGGCAGTGAAATATTAGAGGCCATTTTTGCTCCAGGTCTTAGGTTGATGGAGGACATCGAGTAGATATTGACCGTAGCCGCTGTTCTTCAGTGGCTGTGCGAGTTTCTCTAATTCGGAAGCGGTGATGAACTTCATGCGGTACGCGATCTCCTCAGGAGATGCGACTGTGAGTCCTTGGCGAGACTGAATCGTTTGAATGAAGTTCGACGCTTGAAGAAGACTCTCGAAGGATCCGGTGTCGAGCCACGCCATTCCACGACCCATCGTCATGACGTTGAGTTTCTTCTGATTCAGATAAACGCGGTTCACATCCGTGATCTCTAGTTCTCCTCTTGGTGAGGGTTTCAGATTCTTCGCAATATCGACGACATCGTTGTCATAAAAGTAGAGACCCGTGACTGCGAAGTTGGACTTAGGGGCTTTTGGTTTTTCTTCGATACTGATGCCTTGGCCTTTTTCGTCTAGCTTGACCACACCGTAGATTTCAGGATTGCGCACCCAATAGGCAAACACAGTAGCGCCGCTCTCACGACGATTCGCTGCCTGAACCATATCGCTGAAGTCTTCTCCGTGGAATAAGTTGTCACCGAGAACTAGAGCTGCTGGATCCTTACCAATAAACTTTTCACCCAAGATGAACGCCTGTGCGAGGCCTTCGGGTTTAGGTTGAACGATGTACTCGAAGTTCATTCCCCATTTTTTTCCATCGCCTAATAATTCTTCGAAACGAGGAAGATCGCGCGGAGTAGAGATGATGAGAACATCTTGAATTCCTGCAAGCATGAGGCTTGAGAGAGGATAGTAGATCATCGGCTTATCGTAGACTGGGAGAAGTTGCTTACAAGCTGCGTGAGTGATGGGGTAGAGTCTGGTTCCAGATCCACCTGCGAGTATGATTCCTTTACGTTTCATGATTCTTGCAGTTTTGTCATAAAAGAGAGCTGTAATGCAATACCTAACGCTACCGGTCGTGCAAATGTGTTTAAGGTAAGCTCTACTCTTCTTATAATGATGAGCATTGTTGCCCTATTCATGAGCCTTTATTCTCTCGCAGCATTTGCGTCCGAATCACCAGTGCTCCGTCCAGTTCCGAAATTTGATCCTGTAAAATATTCGGGTGACTGGTACGAAGTTGCATCGATCCCTCAGTCGTTTCAGAAAAACTGCGTCTGCACACGCGCAAGATACACGATGAATCCAGCTTCAGGTGCTCTCCGAGTTCTCAATACCTGCAATGATTTCAATCCCAATGGTGAAGTTCGTAAGGTGAGGGGAGTTGCGATGAACTTCAATCACGATTACCCAGCCAAGCTCTGGGTTGGGTTTTTCTGGGGGCTCGTTTGGTCACAGTACTGGGTCGTCGAGCTGGGATCAGATTACGACTTCGCAGTTGTTTCTGATGCAAGAGGCCGTAGTATTTGGGTTCTCTCTCGCACTCCCGAAATGTCTCCCGAGCTCTATTCAGAAATTCTCATGAAACTCTGGTCACTAGGAGTCGATATCGACCGAATCGTCACCACTCGCCAAGACGGTTGTAACTATCCAAATTAATTGAATATTTGACGCATCCTCTAAACGCGCCGAATCCACTAGACTCGTCATCACAATGTTAAAAGTAGACCAAGCTTGGGTAAAAAAAATAGCAGATCTCGCACGTCTCGATCTCTCTGATGAGGAAATGAAGAAGTTCACGAACCAATTCGAAGAGATGATGAAGTACGTCGATGCCATTAGTGATGCGAAGGTAGATGGAGTCGAGCCAATGATTCATCCCTACGAGATGGAACTCCTCCTTCGAGATGATGTTCCTGACGCTCCATTCGTGGACAGCGAAGGCAAACCAAAAGTTCTTCAATCCGCTCCTGAAACACTTTACGAAGGATACAAGGTTCCACCGATCTTATGAACCAAAACCACTCCATCGCAAAATTACAAAAAGATTTTATAGCTAAAAAGCTGAGCTCCACTGAGCTCACGAAGGATTATTTTAAGAAGATCAAAGCTTCGAAGACGAACGCTTATCTCGCGCTTTGTGAAGAGAGAGCTTTAAAGCAAGCCAAAACAGCGGATGAAATCATCGCTCGTGATGGAGAGAGAAGTTTCGAGAAGCAACCTCTACTTGGAATTCCACTGGGGATCAAAGACGTGCTCACGATGGACGGAGTGGTGACGACATGTGGGTCGAAGATGTTAGAGAATTATGTTCCGCCTTTCACAGCGACTGCTGTCATTCGTTTAGAGAACGCAGGCGCTGTGAGTTTGGGTAAACTCAATATGGATGAATTCGCTATGGGAAGTTCAAACGAGAACTCCGCATTTGGACCCGTGATTCATCCCACACATCCTGACCGTGTTCCGGGGGGATCAAGTGGTGGATCTGCGACTTCAGTCGGAGCTGATCTCTGTGTTGCGAGTCTTGGAACAGACACAGGCGGATCGATTCGTTTACCTGCTAGTTTCACCGGCATTGTTGGACTTAAGCCCACTTACGGAAGAATCTCACGCTACGGACTCATCGCGTTTGCATCTTCTCTCGATCAGATCGGTCCGATGACGAAGAACGTAGATGATGCCGCAAGATTACTCCAAGTGATGAGTGGCGCGGATGAGATGGACGCAACCTGTGCTCCGAACTCCGTTGGAAACTACTTGGGTAAACTCAAAGACAAATGGAGTTGGAGCGGTGTTCGCATTGGAATTCCTAAGGAATATTTCGTCGATGGAATGCAAATGGAAGTTGAAGCATCTGTTCGTGAATCGCTGAAGAAACTTGAATCTTTGGGAGCAAAGCTCGTAGATATTTCTCTCCCACACTCGAAGTACGCAGTCGCAACTTATTATCTTGTCTCTGCATCTGAAGCTTCATCCAATCTCGCGAGATTCGATGGCGTTCGTTACGGAGTGAGACCACAAAGCGCAGTGGAAGCTCCTGACCCAATGAGTTTTTATAAGCGTGTGCGCGCGAACTTCGGACCTGAAGTGAAACGCAGAATCCTCTTGGGTACTTTCGCTCTAGCAAGTGGTTATTACGATGCTTATTACAAGCGCGCTTGCCAAGTACGTAGACTGATGAAGAATGACTTCGATGAAGCTTTTAAGAGTGTGGATCTCATTGCATCTGCAGTAGGGCCAACGACGGCATTTAAGTTTGGTGAGAAGTCCTCTAATCCGCTTCAAGCTTATCTGATGGATATTCTCACGATTCCAGCATCTCTTGCGGGTCTCCCAGGTATCAGCGTTCCATGCGGAGTAGACGCAGAGAAGCTCCCCATTGGGATTCAGTTCTTAGCTCCGCACTTCGAAGAAGAGAGACTCCTTCAGGCTGCACATTCATTTGAGACAGAGGTGTACCATGCAATCTGAATTCGAAGCCGTCATTGGATTAGAAGTTCACGTTCAGTTAGCGACTGAGTCTAAGGTTTTCTCTCGTGCACGCTCACGTCCCGAAGGTGGAAGATCCGTTGGAGAAGAGCTCGTGAACATGAATACCTCTCCTGTCGATACCGCTCAACCTGGCACGCTCCCGGTACTGAATAAGAAAGTCGTAGAGTTCGCAATCAAAGCAGGACTCGCCACAGGTTGTGAGATCCGGCCTAAGAGCGTGTTCTCTCGCAAACATTATTTTTATCCAGATCTACCGAAGGGTTATCAGATCTCTCAGTATGATCTGCCGATCTGCGAACATGGAAAATTGGAAATCGAATTAAAAAATGGAGAATCAAAAACCATCACGATTCAACGTATTCACATTGAAGAAGACGCAGGAAAGAACTTGCACATGTCGGGTTACTCGCTCGTGAATCTGAACCGCGCAGGCGTTCCTCTCATCGAAGTGGTGAGTGGTCCTGATATGCGATCGAGCGAAGAAGCTGTGGCTTATCTCAAGTCTCTCTATGCGATCGTAACTTATCTCGGAGTGTGCGATGGCAATCTTCAAGAAGGGAATTTCAGATGCGATGCGAACGTGAGCGTTCGTAAGCGCGGAGTAGAGAAGTTTGGAACTCGTGCTGAGATTAAGAACGTCAATTCATTCCGCTTCGTAGAGAAGGCGATCGATTACGAAATCCTAAGACAGATCGAAGTAGTAAAATCTGGCGGCACGGTCATTCAAGAGACGCGTGGATTCGACAGTGCTAAAGGACAGACTTTCTCCATGCGCTCCAAAGAAGAAGCACATGATTATCGATACTTCCCAGATCCAGATCTACCGCCGCTGATTTTGAAGAAAGCGCAAATCGAGTCAATTCGTGGGAGTCTTCCAGAACTTCCGCAGGCGAAGCGAGACAGGTTCATCAGTCTTTATGATTTGTCCAAATACGATGCAACTGTGCTCACTCAAGACAAAAAACTATCTGAATACTATGAAGAGAGCCTGGGTGGCATTGGGAACTCTAAAGAATTAGGCAAGAAGGTTGCAAATCTCATTACCAGTGAACTTGCAAGACTCCTCAATGATGCGGACTTAGACATCACAGGTTCAAAAGTCTCTGCAAAACAAATCAGAGAGATTGCCAAACTACTCAGCGATGATAGTGTTTCTTTCTCCATGGCGAAGCAGATCATCACGATTCTTTGGACTGAGGGTGGCGATGTTTCCTCAGTAGTAGAGAAGCACGGATTCAAACAGATGAGTGATACTTCATCTCTTGAGCCCATCATCGACAAGATCATCGCTGAGAATGAGAAGAATGTTCAAGATTACAGAGCGGGCAAGGAGAAGCTAATAGGGTTCTTCGTTGGCCAAGCCATGAAAGCTACGGGCGGCAAGGCTAATCCAGGCATGCTCCAAGATCTTGTGAAGAAGAAACTGAAAGGTTGAGAGTAGGACTATGAAAAAAGGGCTGTTGTTTTTCGGTGGGTTCATCTTTTTGATTTTAAGCGCAATCATCATCATTCCTCTTGTGGTGAATGTAGATAAGTACCGACCTGAGATTGTGAGTGTTGCAAACGACAATCTAAATGGAAAATTAGAGCTAGGTAAGCTTTCGCTTTCTCTCTGGGGACAAGTCAAAATCAAAATCGACGGCCTCAAGATTTATGATCAGAGCAAAACCAAAATTCTTTCTGTTGAAGATGCATTTTTCCATCTTCCGTTTACTTCGATCTTCAGTGGATCACCTGTGCTCACTCTCAAGATGGATAAGCCTTATCTTTATGTGCACCGTACGAAATCTGGTAATATAAATCTCATGAAATTGTCGAAGGTGAAACCGGGTGCAGAAGCACCGCAGGCAACTTCATCATCAAAAGCTAGCATCGCGCTTCCTGCAATCGTCACTCGGGCAGCGATGGGAATCGAGCTTCGCAATACTCTCGTGAAGATTGTAGACGAGAGCATGGATCTCAAAAACGAAATCAAAGACCTCAATATCGTTTTCAAAAACATTTCACTCACTAAGACCACTGAGATGCAAATCTGGGCAGACCTTCAGACTCAAATGGGCGCACTCCTCAGTGTCGAAGGCCCTTTTCGTATCGAAGGACAGTTTACTCCTGAGCTTAAGGGAATGGACTTTTTCCAGCTTCGGTCCAAGATCGTACTCAATTTAGACAATCTCAAAATCAGCATGCCAGAAATGTTCGAGAAGAAGGCTGGAGTCGCAGCACACGCCACTCTTAAGTTCATGGCTACACCTAAAGGTGCAGTGATCGAAGATCTCTCAGCTCAATTTCATAATGCCGAAATCAAAACCAAAATCGCAGTCACACAAGATGCTCAGGGTACTTCACATATCAAAGGATCGGTGGCATCGAATGATGTGGACTTAAGCACATGGAATCAATTGATCCCCATGTTGAAGGAATATGACCTCTCAGGAATCATGAAGTTTCAGACAGAATTAGAAGGTCCTGCATCTGCTCTTAATTATTCAGGCGAGTTTAGTATTTTGAAACTTCAGGCCAAGGCACCGAAACTCAAGGCCAAGCCCGAAATGGACTTCGTCGCACATTTCAAGACCGATCAAATTGACTCAATGAACTTGAGGTTCCAAGCGCCTGGCAATGATCTTAAAGTTTCAGGGAAAGTCATAAATTTTAAAAAACCTCAAATCACGATGAACTTCACGAGTGATAAGGGCATGGACTTCGATCAATTGATCGAAATGCCTAAGATGGACTCGTCGTCTCAGTCTGGAGCTTCTGATGCAGCTTCTATTGCAAGTGGTTCAGGCGCAACTGCGGGTGGCTTACCTGATTACGATGCGATGATTGCTCCGATGAAGATGAGCGAGATGATGCGTGGAATGGCAATGCAGGTGAGTGCCTCTATCCCACTTATTAAGTTCTATGATGTGAAGATGACAGACATTGATACCAAGTTTGTATTCAAGGATCTCTCAGCAGGAGTCGAGTCTTTCAAGATGAAGCTCTGGGATGGTTCAATCAGTGGCAAAATGAGAGTGGATTTGAAGCCTAAGGCTCCCACGTATCAGATGGATACAGTAGTCTCAGGCCTCAATCTCAAGAAGTCTGTTGAGTCTCAGTACGCAACCTTCAAGAACACCGTACTCGGCAAAGTCGATTTCAAGATGAACGGCAGTGGTGAGAGCTTCAATAAGATCAAGATGCTCAACTCCCTTAAGTTCACTGGCCAAATGAAAATCGCTCAAGCTTCTTTTGCAACCATTGATGTGAATAAGATGATACGAGAGGCCCTTAATGGGGCTCTCGCCCGTCTAGGCGATAAAATTCCACAAGCTAAGGGCAAGAAGATCAATTCTCTTCCAGAAGGTGAGTCTGGATATGAACTCATGTCTTCAGACTTCACGATTGCTGGAGGCAAGTTCAACGCTCCTAACTTCGTAGCGAAGGTAAAACCGAATCAAGGTGTCGATATCGAAGGCGCTACTGTTCTTAACCTGATTGATTACGGTATCGATGCGAAGTGGAAGATCATTGATCGCTACCATATGACTGGCCTCTTCGGGATCTCTGCAGATGTTGCAGGCACGAATGTTCAGCACATATTAGCAGAAGGTCAGTCACAACCTGTGCAGTTCCCGATGTCTGTCGGTTGCACGATGATGAAGCCATGCTACAAGTACGCTGATGTTCCTGAACACTTCATCCGTGTAGCTACAGCAAACATTGGCCGAGCTGCTGAAGGCAGAGCGAAGGCCGAAGCTGCAAGACAAGCCGAAGAGCTAGCTAAGAAGCATTTAGGAAACGATGCTGCTAAGAAGGTCGGAGATCTCAAGAAGGCGTTTGGGTTTTAGAAGTTTATAGGTTGAGTTCGAGACATTAAGTCTGAATCTTGGTCAGAAGTGTTAAAAAATCCCAGAAAAAACAGGCACGCAAATTGCTGTACTGACTACTTATGAACAAGGCTCCAACTGATAATCCTAGTGAAAGAATTGAAAATCTCATCCAAACGATTCGAGATCAAAGAGTAACTGTAGATGTTGATCTGGCAAGACTCTACGGTGTGAAAACAAAAGCATTGAACCAAGCGATAAAACGAAATTTTGAGCGTTTTCCTTCAGACTTTATGTTTCGTTTAACTGAAATCGAGAAGAGTGAGGTGGTCACAATTTGTGACCACCTCAAAAAGATTAAATATTCCAATAAGTTACCTTATGCTTTTACTGAGTATGGCGCGATTATGGCCGCTAACGTACTTAACTCCCAAAAGGCACTTCATACGAGTGTTTTCGTGGTGAGAGCGTTTATTCAATTGAGGGAGTTCGTTAAAACCCATCAACAGTTTGTTTCAAAGTTAAATGAACTAGAAAGAAGACTAGAAGGCCATGATTCAGTAATACGCTCTTTGATTTCAACGATTAGAGAAATGACTGATCCGGTATTATTTGAAATGAGGCGTAAAATCGTACTTAGAGATTAATTCTAAAACTATCCTCCGACTCTTTCATTTCCAATGTACCGAATGCCATTTGATAGTTCATTGTTCATTCGGACTGGATCACATGAGTTCTTGGGGGTAGCTCCTACGATATCCAGTGTTCTCGCATGGGAGTACTTCCAATGTGATCGTCTCACAATAACGTTGGAGGAGCGGTCTATCGATATTACTAGTAGCCCGTGAGGACAGTTTGATTTCATTTCTGTATAAGCTTCGTCGTCACTACTGGCGCTCCAGCCTGAAACCGGAGTGGTCTTCGATGAGAGGTAGACGTCAGAGCGAACGCAAATCGCATTACAGATGAAGTCTCCTTCTTGGGCTTGAGCGAAGCTCGTTGCTGTTATGTAAACTAAAAAAATAAATGTCATTTTAAACTCCTGATGTTTTTAAGATATTCATTAGCTTTTCTTGAAAACCCTTCGAACCACCGCATTCTTTTCTGATGTAAGATTTTTGGTTTAAGAACCAATTTGTTTTACTTTCAATGATGGAGTAAGTCTCAGCCCCTGTAAGGCAAGTATCTTCTCTGAAGTCATCTGTAGGTAATTTGCAAAGAAGATCTTGAAAGATTCTTACCTTCTTTAATTCTGCTCTTTTGTCTCTGCAGATTTAATCATAGCTTATCGTATTCGATAGCAGTGTACTTACTTTTTCTCTAAGAGCTGGAATAAAAGCTTCAAAGTTTTTCTTAACTTGCGTTTTGAGCTCGTCTTTTCTGATCTCATATTCCTTTTCAGATATAGAATAAGGAATATTCGCATAATAGGCTGAAGGCGGCATGCTAGTGAGACCATCACCAAGGTAGTAATAATTATTGTCATTGCTATTGGTTTTTGGAAAATAAGAGTTACGAAGTGTAACTGCTGAATGATTTGAGACTTGGAATGTCAGATCGTCGTTTACTATTTTTTTGAATGAATCAAGCATTCCAGAGATATCAGCTGAGAGTAGTGCGAAGCAACTCTGACTTACACAATAGTCCATAAACAAATCTCTAAAAGCAATAAACTTAGTGGTATCATTAATGAGATTGTACAGAATCTTTTCATGACTGTAGTAATTCGTAAAAACTGAATTTTTACCGTATCTAATGAGATTTTGAATCGAAGACTGAGTATAGTCATTCGAATTATACTCTAAGTTAAGTGTGCTTACGGTTACAGTAGGTGACAACGCTT
Organism: Lysobacteraceae bacterium; assembly: GCA_023657465.1. Classification (GTDB taxonomy): domain Bacteria; phylum Bdellovibrionota; class UBA1018; order UBA1018; family JAGTJX01; genus JAGTJX01. The sequence goes on along the minus strand of JAGTJX010000003.1, from coordinate 794,457 downwards.
GAGAGATCAGCTCAAACTGAATGTTATCTATTTCACTTTGTAGTCCATTATTTAACACTCCACGGAATCCATCGGATAAGATTCCAAGTTGATTTGATTTCTGGGCAGAGCTGTAACCTGAGAAGTTGTGAACAGACTCAAGTAGATTCAAATGTTCTTGGATGGTAGGAAGTACATGAGTTTGAAACTGAGACTCGTATTTTAAGAGTGCTTTTTCTAGTCTGGCATTAATTCTCTGTACTGCTAACATGTAATCATAGTGAGCATTTTGTTTTTGTTTGGCTGTGTCATCAACCCACTTTTTAGAAGCAGATTTGATAAACTCTGTTGTCACTCCGATTTGCGACATGAGCTTCTGACTTTCTCCTACTGGGCTCTGTGCGAATGATGGAGAAGTAATTAACAAGTAAGTTGTTATCAGTTTAATGATCTTCATTTTTAGTTTGTCCTTTTCTTGATTTGTTCACCCATAGTTTTTGCTTTTTCATTGCCAAGTGTTTTAGCGAATTCTTTTACTATTTGAGACGTAAGTTGATCATGCAGTATAATCAGATGATCACGTGCATACTCTCTTTCTCTTTCGACTGGTACATAGAATTTAGAATAATCTAGCTGATGAATAAGCTTCTTTACTCCTATGGCGTCATCAAAAGCTCGGCTACCTATAATTTTCTCATTCACCCATGCTTCCTGAGAAGAGAGTACTGCAAGGCTCATGAGCTTGATTAAGCCAACGAGTTCACTTGGAAGTTCAGTTGTAGGTTTGATTTCCATGGATAGGACTGTTTTTGGAGATTCACTTGATGCGATACCAAATAATCTTAAGAGCTCTGGACTAGCTACAATCCTAGCCTTGTCGATGTAGACGCTCTTGTTACTCAAATCTTGAAGGTATTTTGTTAATCTTGTCTCAGTACATGAGTGTTCTTCGGCTATGGCGATGACAGTATTCATGGATGACCAGTCATTACCTAGACCAGAGAGACAGGAGATCAAGGTGTCTTCTGATTGGCCTACATTTTCGAAGCCTACCAATCGTGTAAACACAGGCCAGTTATTTTCCTGACACTGAGTTTGGATGAGCCAAACATAAGGACTGAGTGTTTTGAACAACACAAGATCTCTTTGGTCAGCAGCGCTCAGTGAATCCCAGAACTCATTCGATTTAGGTGCGAATTGACTCTGATAATTTGTGATGGAATTAAAATAGTGTTCTTGTTCTGCATCGTTCATCGAGAAGAATTCAATAAACCCACGATTAACATCGATGAGTTCATGAGACATCGGAAGTTCGATGTCGTTTGCAGTGACAATATAGTGAAGCTTCGAGCGCTTACGGATATTGCCTTTCGCGATTTCTGAGATCTGTCTTACCATGTTTTTTAGCTTGAAGTTTCTCATTGGAGTTTCCCAGTCCAGATATGAGTGCATGGTTTCGTGTACGAACATCAGTGCGCGTGATCTAGGAGTGAGCTCTTCACTCAAAGCCTCGTCTATATAAACATATCGATTCACCCGAATAGCGACTAGTTCTGTAGCGCCGGCATTTTCGTAAACTGCGGCAATGCTCTCGCGATCCCTGGTGTTCTCTTTAACTAGCTTTCCTGCCATGAAACAGAAGCGAAGACTCTTCAATTCGCGTTTAAGCTTTTGATTGGGTCATAGGAACCATGAAGATCCCCGCATGATAAACATCAGATTCAGCGGTCGGTTTCTTCGCCAATTCTAATAACTTTGAAAAACATTCTTCGATGATTTCTGTAGCTGCGCCTACTTGAGATCGAGATAAGTTGAGAGTCTCTGTTCCCGTGAATCGCTCTTGAGGTGAGACCTCATCTTGTGCGTTTATGATTTTTTGAAGCATCTGTTTATGGAACTTTTTAATTGCGGCGTTGTCAGTCTTCGATTGAGTAAGGGTGCGGTCATGGACTACTTTGAATCGACTTTGGGTTCCGCGCTCAATGAGTTCGAGTCTTTCCAGTCGATTGAGTGCATCTTCGACTTCATAGCTATGAATTCCAATAGCCTTCGCAATATCTTGTGGGTTTTGAGATTTGCCAGGAATACGGAGCCAATTAAGGACAACGATTTGAAACCATTCAGAAATATTGAGGAAATGATCAATCGAGAGGTCATAGGATCGTCTCAATTGAGGGTTCTTTTGTTCGATTTGTTTGAGAATAGATTGTTTGACGACTGGGTTCTTTGAGCGTGAATACTGCACCAGGAGAAGGAAGTACTCAGACTCAATGGGGGAGAGGTCTAGGCGCTCGGCGACTCCTGGAGCATTGTTTTCAGTCAGTTCGCGATCTCCGCTCAAAATGCTTGAGAGAAGGGAAGGCTGCAACCGTAAGTGTTTCGCCATTGCTCTGAGCGAGTACTTGGGGTTTCTCTTCTGTTTCTCGACCAAAGCGTTCTTCAGAAACGACTTATAGTCATTGTGTGTAAAAATCACGATGCACGGGGTTTAGCCGCGCAGGATTAAGATGTCAACTGAGTTGTGAACAATGTGATTACGAGTTGTGAACAGAGCATTGCGATAAATGGCAAAGCCATTTATCGCAATGCTCCAAGATTAATCTTCTAACAACTGAGCGCGAAGCATTCTCGCCATGCGAGGATCAGTATTAGCCATTCGCCTCAAGAGAGACTCACGAAAGCTAGGATCAGCAACTCTGAGCATTTCAAGGACTTGTTGAAATCCATTGATACGGACAGAGTTATCTTCTGATTTAGCGGCCGCTGCAATAGCTCCAGCTCCAGAAGCAGATTGTGGGGGTAGGGCGTTCTTTGCTTGTGCGTTTCTATTGTACATGCTCATGCTTTCTCCTTGAGTTGACCTTCGTATGCAGCAATCCTTGCTGCTTCTTTTTTATACTTATCATTGAGGTTGTTGGTCGAGCGTTCAGTTTCTTTTCTGACTTCATCGATTTGGATTTCTGAATTTTTTCTGTAATGAGCAATTCTTTGCTCATTGTTCATTTTGATCTTATCGACCTCAGCTTCGGCATTTTTTCTCTCGAGATCGATGCGGTTCATTTGAGATTGTCTCATTTTGGTGAGTTCTTCTTCGAGTATTTCTGCTTCACGAGAGATTTTGAGGTCGTAAGCGTTTCTCATGCTGCCTAACATGAGTTCCTTCTCATCGATCGTCCGTTGGATTTCTTCTGCAGATTTGGATTTGATCTCGCGGAGAGCGGCGTCGTTCTCGCGCTCAAGCTGAGCTCGATACTGAGCCATTTGCATTTCCTCTGATCCGCCTTTGACTCGACTTGCGTCGGACATAAACCAAAACCCTCTTCCTCACGTAATTATGCGGTGAATTTCCATTCATTCCAATCGGCAATGTTTTCCAAGTGTTGTGTCAAATTCTTGATTGAGTTAGCATTAAATAATGGAACTACAAATATTAGGTCAGAAGCTCCCGATCCGTACGGATGAGAACGATGAATTAGCCATCTCTGTGATGCGCATAGCGCAGGCTAGGATTGAAGCCGCAGAAGAGAAAGTTGCTCACTCCAAGCTCGCTACGACCCCATCTCACGTACTGACGATGGCACTTCTAGAAGTTACTGAGGAATATGTGAAAGCCAAGCAACGCTTTGAAGAATTCAAGGCTGATACCGAAATCAAGCTCGATCGATTGATGAGTCAAGTCAATGCTCTCCATTCAAAAAAGAAAAAATGAGTGATCTTCGTTCTTTTGCAAAACGTTTTTTTAAAGCGTTATCACCTTGCGTAACCTCTGATTATAGCGAGATTGTCTGCACGCAGTTTCAAAGGCAATATTCTCAACTTTTTCCAAACTCGCTTCAGTTTGTTGCGCTCTATGAACCCATGGTAGGCGAAATTGAAGTCACCCTTCTCAAAGATTTTTTTGAATTAAAAGGCGCAAAATGTTTTTTCCCGAGATGGAAGGATCTAGGGCCTGGTGAAATGGAATTCGGCATTGATCCAGAAGCGCTCAATCTTATTTTAGTTCCAGGTTTAGCCTTCGGTGAAAGAGGCGAGAGAATGGGCAGAGGCCAAGGGTACTACGATCGTTTTTTGCCTAGGGCTACTCACACACTCAAAATTGCCCTGACTTATGATGAACTTGTCAAACCTTCACTCAAACAAGAGTCCTGGGATGTACCTATGGACTATATTTTCACCCAAACACGAGTCATAGACTGCAAATCAAAGAGAGGCTAGACTTAAGGTTATGAAGGATAAGCTAGACCTTTACACAAAATTTCTGAAGTTTATCCAAGATGACTCTCAGAAAGACCGCATGCAAGTTCATCAGCAGATGTTTTCAACCCTGCTTTGGTGTTTTCTCATTCCCGTTATTCTTTCTGCAATGATTCTATTCATGGTGAAGATGGGGTTCTTCCCACAGAAAGCCAAGTCTTTAGCGGACGTTGCACTTCTCATTTTTCCTCTACTGTATTCAGCCTATTTTCTAGGGTCTCAAGTCTTAGTTGATGTTCCCCATCTCTTTAAGAAGGGCGGGTTATCGATGAGTCTGAGGCAAACACTCAAAGAAGGTAAGTGGAGAACGGATACGACTCAAAGAATGGGAAAATCAATTTCAGCTTCTCGGGCAGAGTGGGCGTGGGTAGTAGATAACTTCAAAATGGATTTAAGGATTCTCCTGGGTCGTACGAGATTCCTTATTGCTCTTGGAGGCGCTCTTTTTTTCTTACTTTCTCAGAGTTTTGAGATCGTCGATCATTCAGCAGCACTGAGTTCATCACTCAATGGTCTTCCTGTGGGTGCCGAGTTATTTGTACGACTTTTTAGATACTTTTCTACTGAGATTTCAGCGGCGATTTCTCTCGCTTTGTTTTTAGTGCTACTTTATTTGACTGGAACACAGCTCTATCATTCGCTTCATCGGTATCTTGATTGCGCAGAGTTACTTTCTAAGGATTATGATTCTCATAACTCGAATTGAGTTTATGGCAGGCTCCCGTATTGCATTTACCTGTCTGACAGCCCCCGCAGCTTGAAGATCCTTCGAATTTCCAATCACGCTTGACGCTATTCATGACTAACAGAGCTTCGGTTAGGCTCGTACATTCATGTTGAGCGATAGGCGATCCGTCTTCATGATTTATGATGAAAGCGAGGTATTCTTCAGGGCGTGTGGGGTTCCTGGATATCCCGCCCATCCAGGATTCATCCATCAAAAACCCTTTTTCGTAATTAATCTCAGTCAGACTCATTGCGTTACTCGCGCCTTCTTCTTGATCTTTTAAAAGGACTAACATACAAGTTGAGCTCTTCACAGATTCTTTAAGTGGGGGCGTAGCTCAGTTGGTAGAGCGATAGCTTTGCAAGCTATAGGTCATCGGTTCGACTCCGTTCGCCTCCACCATTTGAATTTTGATTCAAGTGGTCATAACCAGAAGTTCAATTTATTTTAATCTCAACTTACTGTGTTTGAATGAGAGAGTTTTGATATTATTAAAACTGATCTCTTTAATTGAATAAAAACTATTAGGGCAGCTTTGAAGAAACAAAATTCAAAATATAAAAAATCCGTTTTGTTTTTGCTTATTTATTTTCCTCTGCATCTTAGCAGTGAAGCTCATGCTGTATCTTTAATTGCGAGCGTTCCTAATGCACAAACAACACCAAAAGGTGTTTTTATGATAGCGCATGAGAGTCAAGTTCCTTACTTTCCAGATCCAGGAAAAGCAAATTGGCAAACATTTAATTTTTTTACCTATGGAATATCTGAACAATTCGAAGTGGCATCGACTGTTTATAATTTAACATTTCCTGGATCGGGAAGGCTAGCTGCTAGCATAGGGTACAAATGGGTTGCACCTTTGAGTGAGCAACTCAAATTCATTTTTGGGCAAGAGTTTCCTTTTGCTTTGCAGGGTAATGTTTCGGTCGGACATTGGACATTTACTGGATTAAGCTATAATTTTTACCAAACAAATACTCGTCTAACAGCAGGAATTAACTCTGGAAGTTCTCTTATATTTGGAAGTAATGTTCTCGATGGTTTTTTTGGTTTTGAACAAAGCATCGTTCCTCATTGGACTTTGATAGCGGATTGGTATTCTGGCAAACATGATTTAGGCGTATTAATTACTGCGATTCAGTGGAATCCGAATCACTCTTTAACCGTCATCACAGGTCCTAAGTGGGGTAATCCTGGAAGCTTCAATGAAAACGGCTGGATGTTAGAAATTACCTACGAATTTATGTGAATGTATACTTTAATTATGCTGTTCTGCCTGAAGTTGGCTTGGATTTTTTGCATTTGAATGAATTTTATATAAAATATAATGATGATAAATAATTTATTTGGTCTGATTCTACTTCTTTTATTTCAGATAAACGCAATAGCAGCAGATCGATCATTTACTGGCTGGCAGAAAACGAAAGAAGAGAAAGACATCACAGTCTATATGAAAGAATCTGAGACAGATGGCTTACTTGCATTTGGTGGAGTGGGTGAACTAGATGAGCCCTTCATGAAAGTCGCTTCAGTACTCATGGACGTCTCGCGACTTACGGAGTGGATGGCAGATCTGGAAGTTTCCAAGGTTGTTAGATGGACTGCGCCCAATCGTTATATTGAGTTCGACCATATCGGTACTCCGTTCGTCATTAAGGACAGAGAGTTTCTCACTGAGGTAAATGTCACTATACCTAAGGAGAAGAATTCAATCACCTTTCAGAATCATGACGTCGAAGATCCTGAATTTCCTAAGGACAAGTATGTCAGAGGAAAGCTCGAGGGTTCGACCTTTGAACTCACTTCCATTGATGGAGGTAAGCGAACTAAGTTTCATGCTGAGATTCACGCAGACCCTATGGGTGGTTTACCTAAGTGGGTCGTGAACCTATTCCAAAAAGGTTGGCCAATCGATACCTTTAATAATCTGAAGAAACAGTTGAAAAAGCCAGATCTCAAAACTCATCCAAAAATTACAGAGTTATTAGGTTAGCTCTTCAGCCAGCCCTTTTTCCTAAACCAGAAGAAGAGCCCTGCGACGATTCCTGCCATCGAGAAAAGCGCAATCGGATAGCCCCAAGCCATTTTGAGTTCAGGCATCCATTCGAAGTTCATTCCGTAGATTCCTGTGATAAGATTCAGTGGCAAAATAAAAACAGAAATAATCGTGAGGACTCGGATGACATCATTTAGTCGATGGGAAGCAAGCGAGAGGTGGAGGTATAATAAGCTGTTTGTATTCTCCATCAACTCATCTACGAAGAAGAACAAACTATCCATACTGTCTCTAATGTCTTGGAAGAGAGGATTGTTGCCTTCAAACAAGCTCGAAATTTTTGGCAATAAATCTGCTGAGAGTTTCAGCATGCGCTTGAACACTGATGCTCGCCGCTTTAAGTAGTAAGCCTCTTCCACTTCGAATGACTTTGCTCCTTGAGTGCCGAAGACTTTCATTTCCATTTTTTCAAGCAGATCAAGATCATTATCGATCGGTTTTTCGTAGGAATGAAAAATACTATAGATGAGGTCACTCACAAGATGGGGTGCAGGATAGGGAAGTGATTGGATTTTAGTTTTCCATTTTTCCCTAAGAGCTTCGAAGAACACTTGGTCGCTTCTATGCACAGTAATCAGGAATGCAGGAGTGTAGAAGATCGCGACTTTTCTTGTGAGTTCCTGAACCGTGTCTGCATGGGGATCGCAAGAATGATCAAACGCTCTTAAGATGATGAAGGTGAGTGTATCGATTCGTTCAAACTTAGGGAGATGCTCGGGATCAAGGCAGTCTTGTACTGACGTGGGGTGTAGACCGTACTTCTTAGCCACTTCCTCAAGTTCAGCAACGGTAGGATCCACCAAGTCCAACCAGTGGAAGTTCTGCGCTTGAATCATCGTCGTGAGTCCCATTTCTTATATGCTAACGAATCTCTGTTGCTAACGCGTATAGTCTTTTGTTACTAGTAAGCTGCTTTTGAACTCGGGGGGGTTATTCATGGCAATCCAAAATATTCTTGCAGTCACTCTACTCATCTTAGGTTTCCAGGTTTCATACGTCTCCGCAGATCCAATCAAGTTCGAAAGAACTTCTGCAAGTCCTAAAAAAGTCCATCTCAACATTCCTGTGGAATTCACTAAACAAGTATGTCGAGAGTTCACCCTAGTTCCATTTAACAATTGGAGATATAATTATTTCCCTTGTGGATTCAGAGGAAGAGCAATTTGTTCTTACCCTTTTTATTACACTGATTTTAGAACAGAGTGTATTCGCTTCGATACCATCACTCAGATTGAGAATCGCGATGTCATTCTCAAATTCAGAAAAGGAACAGAAGTCCCAGAGGGCGAAGTCGAAGAGTATACAGTGAATGCTACTCAGATGGCGTTTGATTCAAATAGACTTTATGTGAATGTCACTCCGATTCGCACCACTCGCACTTACGACATCATTTACAGAGGCCGTCGTGTGATTTTCAAATTACCTAAAAACTGATTCTTAATTTTCATCATTTTTAAGGAGTGCTATGAAAAATAATCTAAAAGTAATCGCGGTTCTCAGTTTAGTTTTCGGATACGGCTGTTCACCGCAGCGTAAAGTCACTACACCAGTAGATTTAAACTTTGAACCAGAATTCAGAGTCAGTGGATGGGCTAAGAACGACGTAAGAGTTTCTCGATCTGAGGCTTCAGCAACGTCTATTCCAGAGAATTGGTTTAATAAGGATCCATCATCTGATTCAATCGAAGGCGTGAGCTCAGACAAAATCTACGCTCAACTTGCGGCGAATCCATCTATTGATGGTTTTAAGCAAATTGTAGTTGCAGTAATCGACTCAGGTGTCGATATCACTCACCCTGATCTTCAAGGGAAGATTTGGATTAACGCAAGAGAGATCGCTGGCAACGGAATCGATGATGATAACAACGGATATATCGACGATGTGAATGGTTGGAACTTTTTAGGTAAAATCGAGACGACCACTTTCGAGTCTACTCGTGAGCTCGTGAGAATGAGTAACCTCAAGAAAAAAGTCGAATCCGAAGGATCAACACTTAGTGAAGCAGAAGCCAAGTACTTTACCGACCTCATTGCAGATGTGAGAGAGAATCAAACAAAGTTTGAGAAGGAATACAATCGTCTCTTAACTATTCGTGGTCGAATTAAGTACCACTATGTTGTGCTGAAGAATTTGAAGGCATTCAATGGCGAGTTCGATACCCTGACACGTGAAAACGTCTCGGCGATTCAATCTGAATTTTTTGCTGTTCAGAATTCCAAAGACAAGATCATTGCTCTGTTCAAAGACGCATTCGGTGCTAGACCCGTTCAGACTGTTTTTGCTTTAGAAATGCGCATCGGCGCATTTTACGAGAGAGCGTTCTATTACTATTCAGAAACCTTCGATCCAAGGAAAGAACTTCTGAAAGAAAACACGAACCAATTCATTGAGCGTGGCTATGGTGATAATAATGTGATGACAGGTGACTTCTCACACGGCACTCACGTAGCAGGCATCATCGGTGCCGATCGTTTGAACAACCTGGGTATTCAAGGCGTTGCTCAAAACGTTCTCATCATGCCTGTCAGAGCTGTTCCAAACGGAGACGAATATGACAAAGATGTTGCAAACGCTGTCAGATACGCTGTTGATAATGGTGCAAACATCATCAACATGAGCTTCGGCAAGCGCTACTCACCAGATATGGCAGGAGTTCAAGCAGCATTTGAATATGCAGCAGCACATAATGTTCTTATTTTCCACGGAGCAGGTAACGATGGACAGGACAATGACTTAGAAACTCATTATCCAACCCGAGTGAAGAATGTTGCTACAGGTGAAGACATCCCTAGTTGGATTGAAGTCGGTGCTTCTTCTGCAATCAAAGGCAAGGAGCTTCCTGCTTACTTCTCTGATTACGGAAAAGTGAACGTCGATCTTTTTGCTCCTGGTGTGAATATCCGTTCTACAGTTCCTTACGGAGATGGCTACGATGTTTATAGTGGAACAAGTATGGCAACACCTTCAGCTGCTGGTGTTGCAGCTCTCGTGTGGAGCCTTCGTCCATCACTTAATGCGGTTGAACTGAAGGATATCCTTCAGAAGTCAGTCACTCAGTATGTTGGCCTAGAGGTTGCTAGACCTTCTACGATCGGTGAGAGCATTTCGATTTTTTTCTCAGAGCTCTCTCGTACGGGTGGAGTTATCAACGCGTTTAATGCATTGAGTTTGTAAGTTTTGAAATTCAAAAACAATCCCTGGTTTCTCAGTGTATTCACTCATCTAGGGATTGTTTTATTCATTTTACTTTGGATTTTGCTGAGAAGACCTGAACCAGGGATGATAATCTTAAGCTTAGATCCGATTAGCTACAAGAAAGTTGTTACAGAAAAACAAAGCCCTGAATCCACTCACTCCAATACCCAAACGAAACCTGTCCTGAAACCCAGGCCCAGTTCACAAGCTGCTTCTTCACCTGATAATTCTGCCCAAACAGCTTTCGGAGTTGCTACTGCTAAAGAAGAATATTTTTATGAGCTGAAGAAGTTTTTTCAGAGACAGCTCGTTTATCCGGCTGCGTCTGCTTCCATGAGGGAGAAGGGCAGAGTCGAGATCGTGTTTACAGTGAGTCGCGAAGGTGTGATTTCGGATGTGTTGATTCATAAACCGTGTAACTATTCGAGATTGAATCAAGCGGCCTTTGATCTTGTTAAAAACTCAACACGGTTTAAGGCTTTCCCAGCACAACTCAGGGAATCGAGTCTTAGGCTTGCTATTCCTATTGATTACGAGATTTAATCTCATATCATTAGACACATGATAAAATTTTCGAAGCTCGTGATGGTAGTTATTTTTTCTATTTCGACTGCAACATTTGCGAATCCTAAATACGGACCGAAGGCTGTTCCGCTCTCATTAGGTACAAATCAGTCTTATTTTAAGAAAAACAATGCTCCAGATTTCTGGGCACTCATGCCTTACTATGTTGGACAAGAAACAAAGAGTGGCTGCTCAGCAGCCGCTTTTACGACGACACTGAATGCAGCAAGAACTGTGAAAGGTCTTTCATCAGATACACCGCTTGTTACTTTTCATTCATTAGCTGAAAAACACACTGATGATCGCTACAAGAAAACCATTCTTGGAGGTTTTTCTATCGAGAAGTTTGATCGCTCCAACGTTGCAATCAAGAAGCATTGGGAAGTATTGAAGCTAGCGGTTCACAACTTGGGATTAGAGAATCCGGGTACACAGATTGACCTGAATGTAATCGACTCGAATAACTTGGATGCGAGTAGAAAACTGTTTCATGACAAGTTAGTCGAGAACGAGAAAACTGCGAATGACTTCATAGTGATCAACTTCTTGCAAGCAGATCTCACTGGCGACCCTGAAGGTCCTGGACACGTAGCTGTGATTGGAGCTTATGATGCCGCGAAGAAGCTCGTGCTGGTGCTTGATCCAGACCGTGAATGGTATGAGCCGTATTGGTCGACAGAAGAAGACGTGTTTCAGTCAGTGATCGACCCTAAGTCAGACCCCCATCCAGGTTGGATTTACTATAGAGTGAGAAAATAAGTTTTGTTAAACAGATATTCCAGTAATCCTCACAATGAGTGAGGTTTATTTTTTTCACGTTTTTGATGAATGCCGTATTGAGCGAGTTTACTATAGAGATGGGATCGATCCATTCCCATTTTTTCCGCCAATGCAGAAATATTTCCGTCGCAAATTTTGTATTCTTCTTTGAGTAGTGATGATTCATACGCCTCTACCTTGTCATAGAAGGTGCCTGATTTGTCTGATCGAGTTTGCTCATTGGATTGAGACTGATTGTTTGAAGAGCTAAAGCCTTTTTTTTGAGCCGCAATCCTAATGTGCGGTGGAAGATCAGGAACCTCAATAGAACCAGTATCGTTCATTGCGATCCAGTAATGGACAAGATGTACGAGTTCTCGCACATTACCTGGCCAGGGATAGACCTTAAGCAGAGTAATTGCATCTTCACTGATGTTGAACTGTGGTGACCCTGCTTTTAAGAATGCGCGAGAGATGAGAAGAGGCACGTCGTTTGCTCGGTCTCTGAGTGGTGGGATCGTGATTGGCACGACGTTCAAACGCTGAAAAAGATCGTCTTTAAATTCGCCTTTTTTAGAAAGTTCAGTGAGGTCCTTGTTGGTCGCAGCGATCACTCTGAAGTCGAGTTTGATGGTTTGATTGCTACCGAGTTTACGGATTTCTTTTTCTTGAAGTACACGCATGAGCTTGGACTGAATCTCAAGCGGCATGTTTGAAACTTCATCGAAGTATATCGTTCCGTCACGTGCTTCTTCAAAAAGTCCGGTTTTGGATTGCTCTGCACCAGTGAATGCACCCTTTTCATGCCCAAAAAGTGAGCTTTCTGCAGTAGAACTGAGAATAGTGGCTGAATCAATTGCAACGAAAGGCTCTAGTTCATCACCAGATCTTGCTCTTAATCCACGAGCTACAATTTCTTTTCCAGTACCCGTTTCACCATAGATGAGAATATTGATTCGTTTATTTCTGAGTTTATCAATCGTTTTTCTAAGCTCTTGAACTACGACTGTTTCGCCTACGAGTTGGTGTGCTTCATCCCTGTGTATGAGCTCACGTGAGTGTGCTAGCGATTGATCACTTAGTTTTTTTGTTTTGAGTACTTGTCCGATTGAGTGGACGAGTTTCTCTTCCTCGTCGCCTTTGATTATATAATCTTCCGCACCAAGTTTGAGAGCCTCTTTGATGAAGCTGAATTCATTTTCTCCGCTGAGCATGATGACCGGAGTCAGTGGAGATGACTTCTGTAAACTTTTCAGGACTTCTAATCCTGCTTTTTTATGGCCGAAGTGAATGTCTAGAATAATGAGATCAAATATCTCATTATTGACTTTCTCCAGAGTCTGTTTGGGAAGACTTGTATGAGTGAGCTTCCATCCTTGTTTTTCCGCAATGACATCCATACTCATATGAATAATTGAGTCATCATCAGCGATCAGAATCTGCGGTATGTTATTCATGAACTCCTATCATCTTACGTGTTGTCTATAGCCGTCAACACGTGTTGGTGAATGCCTACAAGATCTCTTAGAGTTAATAAAAATAAACCGTATACAAAAATATAGCAGAGTACAGGTCATGAGAATCTTGGCACTCGGGTTGCAACGTGAGGATTTAGTAGTCAAACAATCAGTTCGTTAACCATCAATAGGTAAGGGGAGTCTCATGAAGTCAGTCAGTCACTTAGTAGAATTAGCAGCAAAGCATCCACTCAATGTTCTCATCACCGGTCCTACTGGTTCCGGGAAAACCACGTTAGCTAAGAGAATTCATTCGATGAGTTCAAGAGCGAGTAAGCCGTTTGTGACGGTGAACTTTGCGAGTCTTCATGAAGGGACTTTAGAATCAGAGATTTTTGGTCACGAAAAAGGCTCGTTTACTGGTGCAGATGTCAAGAAAACTGGTCTTTTTGAGCAAGCGAATGGTGGTACGGTTTTTTTAGATGAGATCGGAGAATTATCTATGAAACTTCAACAAAGGCTTCTGCAGTTCCTTCAAGACAGATCGATTTTACCAGTGGGGAGTGCCCAAACAAAACAGCTTGATGTGAGAGTCATTGCGGCGACAAATAAAAATCTTCCTAAAGAAATTCAGTTAAAAAATTTTCGAGAAGATCTTTTCTTTCGTTTAAACGTAATTCCTTTAGAAATGCCAAAATTAGCTGAGAATCCTCTACATTTTGGTGAAACAGTGCATTTGATTCTCTCTAATATTTCTCAGCAAAAGAAAAAACCAATTCAGAAAATTTCAAAAGAATTTGCACACGCAATCGAAGCATATTCTTGGCCTGGTAACTACCGAGAATTAGAGAATGTTTTGGAATATTCTGTCGCAAGTTGCTTGGATTCTGAGCTTTTAAAAGAGCATCTACCTCCTGGTTTTGCGTCTCAGGCATTTACGACTATAGATGGTTCGCTAAGCACTTATAACTATAAGGAATCATTGGGTAATTTTGAGAAACAGTACCTGAAGTCAGCATTTATAAAATATCAGGGAAGAATTAACCAAATGGCGAGGGGTACGGGTATGAGTAAATCTACCCTCTTAAAAAAGCTTTCGCAGTACCAATTGAAATGATGAAAATGGAGCCAAAAACACTTAGTGCAATCGTGTCATAATTTTTTTTGAAAATAGCTATTGCGCACTCAAAAGGTTTCCGCTACTTAGAAAGACCTCGCGGCAATGAGCAAAAAGGAAACTTCTTCTCAAGGCCGCTTGTTCTTTGAAAATTGGATGAATTTTTTAGATGAGAGAGCGGGCCAAGCTGCTAGCTCCAGACCCGCAAGGGAAATGGAGTGTAGTAAGCATAAGCCAATTCTTTTTATCCCAGAGAGAGGAACTTCGGTTTCTCTGTCTAATATAATAATTCGAGAATTGAGCAACAGAAACGCAAAGTAGGGTTAAACCTGTTTTGCGGATCAACACAAAGTTTAATAAAGTTAAACATGAGAGTTTGATCCTGGCTCAGAGCGAACGCTGGCGGCGTGCTTAACACATGCAAGTCGAACGGAGACGGAGCAATCCTGGAGGCAGTGGCGGACGGGTGAGTAACACGTAGGAATCTGCCTAGAGCTGGGGAATAACCTGGGAAAGCTGGGCTAATACCGCATAGTCGGAGCCTCATGGCCTCTGGAAAGGGAGCTCGCAAGGCCTCAGCGAGTGAGCCTGCGTCCGATTAGCTAGTTGGTGAGGGTAAAGGCCTACCAAGGCGATCGATCGGTAGCTGGTCTGAGAGGATGATCAGCCACACTGGGACTGAGACACGGCCCAGACTCCTACGGGAGGCAGCAGTGGGGAATCTTGGACAATGGGCGCAAGCCTGATCGCAGCCACGCCGCGTGGGTGAAGAAGGCCTTCGGGTTGTAAAGCCTTTCGTACGGGAGAAATCAACGTAAACGTAGGATGACGGTACCGTAGAAGAAGCACCGGCTAACTTCGTGCCAGCAGCCGCGGTAATACGAAGGGTGCAAGCGTTGCTCGGAATTACTGGGCGTAAAGGGTGCGTAGGCGGTTCGTTAAGTCTGAGGTGAAATCCCCGGGCTTAACCTGGGAAGTGCGTTGAAACTGGCGAGCTAGAGTTCGGTAGAGGGTAGTGGAATTCCCGGTGTAGCGGTGAAATGCGTAGAGATCGGGAGGAACACTCAGTGGCGAAGGCGGCTACCTGGACCAGATACTGACGCTGAGGCACGAAAGCGTGGGGAGCAAACAGGATTAGATACCCTGGTAGTCCACGCCGTAAACGATGGAACTGGATGTTGGGGTCTGACCTCGGGCTCAGTGTCGGAGCTAACGCGTTAAGTTCCCGCCTGGGGAGTACGGCCGCAAGGCTGAAACTCAAAGGAATTGACGGGGGCCCGCACAAGCGGTGGAGCATGTGGTTTAATTCGAAGCAACGCGCAGAACCTTACCTAGGCTTGACATCCACGGAACCGTCCAGAGATACGGCTTTGTCCGCAAGGAACCGTGAGACAGGTGCTGCATGGCTGTCGTCAGCTCGTGTCGTGAGATGTTGGGTTAAGTCCCGCAACGAGCGCAACCCTTGTCCTTAGTTGCCAGCATGTATGGTGGGCACTCTAAGGAGACTGCCGGTGACAAGCCGGAGGAAGGTGGGGATGACGTCAAGTCCTCATGGCCCTTATGGCTAGGGCTACACACGTGCTACAATGGTCGGTGACAGAGGGAAGCAAGCGGTGACGGCGAGCCAATCCAAAAGCCGATCTCAGTTCGGATTGGAGTCTGCAACTCGACTGCATGAAGGTGGAATCGCTAGTAATCGCGGATCAGCATGCCGCGGTGAATACGTTCCCGGGCCTTGTACACACCGCCCGTCACACCATGGGAGTTGATTCACCAGAAGCGGTAGGCTAACCGCAAGGAGGCGCCTTGACCACGGTGGGGTCGATGACTGGGGTGAAGTCGTAACAAGGTAGCCGTATCGGAAGGTGCGGCTGGATCACCTCCTTTCAAGGACTGATGTCTTCAGGTCGCCAAGACTCTTCAGGCGTTTCGCAAGGCGGGTCGGTTTGCTTACCATAGTCAAATGAATGCACCTGCTCTCTGCAAGCAGAGAATGTCGGTCGATCCGACTGCACCAAGGCTCCCCGTAGACGGGCCTGTAGCTCAGTTGGTTAGAGCACACGCTTGATAAGCGTGAGGTCGGTAGTTCGAGTCTTCCCAGACCCACCATAAACTCGGTAAGAATGGAACAGACGCGTGGCGAATACAGATAACGCTTGAACCAAAGACGTTGAGTCCGGTGTATCGGTGCTTCGGTCGATAACTGAATGGTGACTGTAGACAATTGCGTTGTGAGAGCCTCACGTGAAGAGTCGCAGATTTTATCACTGTGGCCTATTCTTTAAGAAACAAGATAGTCTTTTTGAATATGTAACAAGCGCAGAATTGGACCATGCTTCGAAGGTCGACTTCGAGATTGAATAGGCGAAAAATAACAAAGCTAGATAAGCGCAGTTAGGCACGGTGGATGCCTTGGGAGCATATTGGCGAAGAAGGACGTAGAAGGCTGCGAAAAGCGTACGGGGAGCTGGCAAACGAGCGTTTGACCCGTACGATGTCCGAATGGGGAAACCCAGCAGGAGTTAAGTCCTGTTATTCCTAAGTGAGTAAAGTAGCTTAGCTGGAAGCATACCGGTGGGAATTGAAACATCTCAGTACCACCGGAGGAAAAGAAATCAAGCACGAGATACCCTGAGTAGTGGCGAGCGAAACGGGTACAGTCTAAACCGAGTCAAGCAATTGATTCGGGGTTGCGGGACCTCAACATGATATCAAGTTAGGTAACAGAACGGCCTGGGAAGGTCGGCCATAGAAGGTGAAAGCCCTGTAAGTGAAACAGAACTTGAGTCTAGAGGTATGCCAAGTACCACGGGGTCGGAGACGCCTTGTGGGAATCCTGGGGGGACCATCCTCCAAGGCTAAATACAAATATGTCACCGATAGCGCACCAGTACCGTGAGGGAAAGGCGAAAAGAACCCCTTCAAGGGGAGTGAAATAGAACCTGAAACCGTGCGCTACAAGCAGTAGAGGGCTAGCCCGCAAGGAGCCTGACTGCGTACCTTTTGCATAATGGGTCCAGCGAGTTAGTGTCTGTGGCGAGGTTAACCGTATGAGGGTAGCCGTAGGGAAACCGAGTCTGAATAGGGCGCATAGTCGCAGGCAGTAGACCCGAAACGCGAGTGAGCTAGCCATGACCAGGTTGAAGCGTGCGGTAACACGCGTGGAGGACCGAACCGGTGCCTGTTGAAAAGTCTCGGATGAGTTGTGGCTAGGGGTGAAAGGCCAATCAAACTGCGTGATAGCTGGTTCTCCTCGAAAGCTATTTAGGTAGCGCCTCATGACGAATCGTCGGAGGTAGAGCACTGACTGGGCTAGGGGCCATACCGGACTTACCAACCCCTATGCAAACTCCGAATACCGAGAAGTACTAGCGGGAGACAGACGGCGGGTGCTAAGGTCCGTGTCAAAAGGGAAAGAACCCAGACCATCAGCTAAGGTCCCCAAATTCATGCTAAGTGGGAAAGGATGTGGACAGGCCATAGACAACCAGGAGGTTGGCTTAGAAGCAGCCATCCTTTAAAGAAAGCGTAATAGCTCACTGGTCGAGTAGTGTCTGCGCCGAAAATGTAACGGGGCTAAGCATTGACCGAAGCTTGGGTGCTTAGAATTATACTGGCGGGTAGAGGAGCGTTCTCTAAGCCGTGAGAAGCGCGAGCGTGAGAGGCGTGGAGGTATGAGAAGTGCGAATGCTGGACATGAGTAGCGATAAACAGGGTGAGAAACCCTGTCGCCGAAAGCCCAAGGGTTCCTGCGCACGGTTCATCCGCGCAGGGTGAGTCGGCCCCTAAGGCGAGGCCGAAAGGCGTAGCCGATGGGAACATGGTTAATATTCCTCAACTCGGTATGCGATGACAGAAGGGACGGAAAGTGAATGACGGGATTGGTTATCCCGTGAACTACGTAGGTGTCGGAGGAATCCGTGCCTGTTAGAGATGAGTCCGAGAGATCCTCGGAAGTCATGATCCTCGCCCGGAAAAGCTCAGGTTGTGCACTAATGACCGTACCGGAAACCGACACAGGTGGGCTAGGATGAGTATTCCTAAGGCGCTTGAGAGAACTCAGTTGAAGGAACTAGGCAAATTACTACCGTAACTTCGGGAGAAGGTAGCCCATTGTAGGGAAGGCCTGCGGTGAGCGTGGGGCAGAGCCAGGGGGTAGCGACTGTTTATCAAAAACACAGGACTCTGCAAACACGAAGTGGACGTATAGGGTCTGACGCCTGCCCGGTGCCGGAAGGTCAAGGAGGAGGTCATGCGCAAGCGAAGCTCGAATGAAGCCCCGGTAAACGGCGGCCGTAACTATAACGGTCCTAAGGTAGCGAAATTCCTTGTCGGGTAAGTTCCGACCTGCACGAATGGCGTAACGACATCCCCACTGTCTCACGGAGGCTCAGCGAAATTGAATTCGCGGTGAAGATGCGCGTGTACCCGCGGCAAGACGGAAAGACCCCGTGAACCTTTACTGTAGCTTGGCATGACGTCCGAAGATGTCTGTGTAGGATAGGTGGGAGCCTTTGAAACCGGGGCGCCAGCTTCGGTGGAGGCAACCTTGAAATACCACCCTGCATGTTTGGCGTCTAACCGTAGTCCGTAATCCGGGTCGGGACCATGTCATGGTGGGCAGTTTGACTGGGGCGGTCGCCTCCCAAAAGAGTAACGGAGGCGCGCGAAGGTACGCTCAGCGCGGTCGGACATCGCGCCGTAGAGTGCAAAGGCATAAGGGTGCTTGACTGCAAGGCGACAGCCGAGCAGGTACGAAAGTAGGTCTTAGTGATCCGGTGGTTCTGTATGGAAGGGCCATCGCTCAACGGATAAAAGGTACTCCGGGGATAACAGGCTGATCTCCCCCAAGAGTCCACATCGACGGGGAGGTTTGGCACCTCGATGTCGGCTCATCGCATCCTGGGGCTGGAGCAGGTCCCAAGGGTTGGCTGTTCGCCAATTAAAGCGGTACGCGAGCTGGGTTCAGAACGTCGTGAGACAGTTCGGTCCCTATCTGCCGTGGGTGTTGGAGAATTGAGAGGAGCTGTCCTTAGTACGAGAGGACCGGGATGGACGACCTCTGGTGTCACGGTTGTCACGCCAGTGGCACAGCCGGGTAGCTATGTCGGACGGATAACCGCTGAAAGCATCTAAGTGGGAAACTCTCTTCAAAACAACTTTTCCCGGGACGTTAAGTCCCCATAAAGACCCCCAGAAGACTACTGGGTTGATAGGTTGGAGGTGTAAGTGCAGTAATGTATTTAGCTGACCAATACTAATAGGTCGTGAGGCTTATCTTTTTATTATTTCTTCCCTATTTTCAGATCTCTGACGATTTGAAGTTCGGACGGACTATTTGATAGATAGGTGTTCCTAAATAGAAAATTCTCTATGAGAGTTTTCAAGCGTAGCTCAGAACGTGAGAAAAATTTTAAATTAATACTAATCATTTCGATCCGGCCTGTGATAAACAGGCCGGAGTCAAAGACACTAATTTTTATACAAGTTAGGGGTGTCTATGGCGGCGAGGTTACACCTGATCCCATTCCGAACTCAGAAGTTAAGCTCGCCTGCGGCGAACATAGTGCCGAGGTAGCTCGGTGTTAAAATAGCGCGATGCCCCTTTTAATTCAAAAAACCCTGGACGGGAAACTGTCTGGGGTTTTTTCATTTTCACTAACATCTTATTTTTTTAAATAATGTTTGTATTGAATTTGCCTGTGCGTTAATCACTCGCGAATGAAAAAGACATTTGTTTTAATAATTTTCACAGCAGTTTTTGGGACTTCATCACAAACGACGACAAATCCAGCGATAATCACAAAGAATGAATACCTTGACTGCAGTGGTCAGCATGATTCTACTTGGTCTGGATATACAGTTCATTTGAAAAAACTCTCTAATGGAACGGTGGTTGGAGTATTGTGGAAGTTTAGAGCGCTCTCAAGAAACACCCACACACCGCCATTCGAAGTGCATGTAAAAGAAAGAATTGATCATAAAGCGGTTACCTATTCCAACGAAGAGCACGGAATAGAATTTACAGTTTATAAAGATAGTTATTCAGGAGTGCTCATAGCTGAAGCATATCAAAGGTCATATGCTGGGCCTTCTGAACTACTTTGCGAAAAGGGGAAGCCAGATAGTTTTTATTTTTGGCATGTTGACCCCAGAAGGAATGGTCGAGATACCAATCTTACGAATGTCACACATTTTTATAATATGAATTAACTTCTGGAATCGTCGGAGAATGCTTATGCAAAAAATAATTTTAGTTTTAGTGACCTTTTTTTCTACATCAGTTCTTGCTCAAGACCTCACTTTGAAAGAGTTGAGCTCAAACTAGTACGTATTCAACCTTCATCTCCTGTGCAAATTGCAGATGCAGTAAAGGGAAAAGACATCATCATCTATTATGGAGTGAATAGTTTTAGATTTGAAATGGCTGATGTGAACAAAATTAATGGTCAGGAGGGTACGTTGTGTTTTTCCAAAACGGAAAAATCATTTCTAAAAATTCAAAAACCAAAACAATTGATATTGCTAAGCCTTATTGCCTTTGGGGGTCTATTGAGAGCACACTTACTTCTGGCGGTCACAGTGCCACCGAAGGTTTCAGCGGTAAGGAAATTCAAAATCAACTGGTAATGGAGATTGAAGAGAATAACAAAAATGTAAATTGGGAAGAGAGTAGTGGAAGTGTGATTACACTCTCAAATGGCTCTGTTCAAAACCTTAAGATGAATCAAGACTTCATCATGATGTCTACAGGAGAAGACCATCTTCTTCTTTGTTATAATACAACTACTATGGGCAATCTCGTTGGAGCAGTCGGCGGAAGCTTCGGTCTTTATGCGAAAATGGGAAAAAACTATTTCAAGTCTTTCGGCGAAGAAATGGAAGAATCGCTAAAAGATGTTTCTAAAAATACAGAACTGAGCAACTCTAAGAAAATCAAACTTCCATTCACGGGTTCTAACTATTCGCTTGTTCGTATCGAGCTTGCTAGTATTGCAACAGATCCTCAGATGAGTTTTTTGGTTCCTAAAGAAGAAGTTTCAATCTCGTTTTTTCAAAATGGAAATCAGATTGAGCCAATCAGAGTTGATCTTAAGAAAGCTTATTGTATGCTAAGTATTGAAAAGTCGTTTATTGCTAAAGAATCAAAAAATAATTTATTGAGTTATACTCTGCCTTCAGTCGAATCTAGTTATGAGTCGAGTGAGTACACCTTCGTAAAAGACTCAAACGGAAAGTTAAGAATAAAAGAAATGGAAGTAGAAGTGCCCGTTTCTTCCTTCATGCATGCGAGCGACGGGGGCATATTAGTGACTCTCGATTGTTTTGGCATATTGCAGAACATCTCTGAGGTGACGAAAATCACAGGTCCTCAGATCAGATTCTTTAAAAATTGAAGAACGCTCCCAGTCATTGCTAGAGTCTTCAAGTGTTGAAGTGGATCTATCTTGATTTTAATTCATACTTTGCATCAGTCGAACAACAGCTCAACCCTGAGTTGAGAGGAAAACCCATAGCTGTAGTACCCATGATCGCTGATAACACTTCAGTAATCGCAGCAAGCTATGAAGCGAAAGCATTCGGGATCAAGACAGGAACGCTTGTATCTGAAGCCAAAAAAATGTGCCCAGGACTGATCCTAGTGAATTCGGGTCATGGTCCTTATATCGACTTTCATCACAAAATCATAGAAGTCGTCGATGAGGTGATGCCTGTAGATCGTGTTTGTTCGATCGATGAACTCGCGTTTGAGCTTAAGGGTTCTCAAAAAGATAGAGCCAATGCCATCAGGCTTGCTCAACAATTAAAAGATGTCATTCATCAAAAGGTAGGCGAAGTCATTCACTGTTCCATTGGCATCGCGCCTAATCGCTGGATTGCAAAAATTGCAGCTGACATGCAAAAACCAAACGGACTCACGATCATTGAAAAGTCTGAGCTCCCTCATAGACTAAAAATACTCAAGCTCAGAGATCTGCCTGGAATTGGATTTGCAATGGAAGAGAGACTCAGAAAACACATGGTTTTCTCTATGGGTGATCTGCTTGCTCTAGATGAAAAGGAGTTCAGACAAGTCTGGGGCAATATCCATGGCGTGAATGTTTATAGATGGCTAAGGGGCGAGGAGACTGAAGAGGTCGCCACCCGTACTCGCAGCATCAGTCACTCACATGTTTTGCCGCCAGAAGATCGAAACTGGAAGAGCGCTCTTGATGTGATCAAGAAGCTCACGCACAAAGCCGCAGTGAGGCTTAGGCGTGAAGGTTATTGGACTGCAAGGCTGAGCATTGATGTGAGTCTTTTGCCTCCTCCAGGAGAGAGGAAAGCACAGGATTTTAGATCAGTGTGGGGCAGGAGCGCTGGAGCCCGCTACTTTGATCAGTCAGTCAAGCTTATGGAAACCCAAGACACACGTGAACTCATCTCGGCTCTCAATGAGCTCTGGAAGTCTCACCCTGAAGATGCACAACCTCTGAAAGTAGGAATGGTGCTCAGCGATCTCACTGAAGATGCACAACATACTCCTTCGCTCTTCGAAGACCCGAGACGTGCGCTGATGCCAAGGTTACTCGATGAGATCAATCAGAAGTTTGGGAAAGATAAAGTGTACTTCGGTGCGATTCACGACGTAAGAGATTCCGCGCGAACACTGATTGCGTTCACACGCATTCCTAAAGCCGATGAGTTTTAGGGTTAAAAACCTAGTTTAGCTTGAGTTTCAAACTCTTACGCAGCTCGGCTTCGATCTCATTCGAAGGTGTCTCACCCCGGTGATCAGCAAACTCACGGCAGAGGTTCTTCAGCAATTGATCTAGAAGTGCCTGGAGATTCTTAGGCATCGCAGCATCTCGTCTTTGTATAGTCACGAGAACTTGAATCGATTGAGCAATCCCTAGAGCACCGAACTCATTACAGAGTTTCTCGATTTCTGTGCCAAGCTTGTTTGCAGGAATGTTGAGGATGCTATCTGGGACGTCAGCGTCCTTCTGATTCAGTAGTTGAATGGCCTTCTCCATCTCGAGAGCAGAGCAATTGTCTCTCAGTCCAGACTTCCTAGCCGTAGCTGCAGGAACAAGGATAGAGGCTGAGTTCGTGCTCACGCGTTTAGCGACAGCGTAATTGACTGGCTCTAGTTTATAGAACGACATGGCTTGGTCGCCCATAGTCCTGTTCTCTATAGAGATGATGGTATGCTTGCCACGGGTTCCATAGACTACGACATCACCGACTTTGAAATTATGTGTTTCCATGTTTTTTGAACTTTGCGTTACGTTTTGAACTGCTTCCATGCACTCTCCCATTGAGCCTTGAGGGCTACTATTTCGATAAGCTTAAAAATTGTATCTCTCTTGACTCGAAAACGAAAACCATTTAATTCTACCTGCCTATGGGCAGAGGAAGAAAAAACAAAACCATCTATACAAAACGTCGTGTAAGCCAAGTCAAAAAGAAGGCTAGACTCGCTAAACGTAAGGAAACCGTCAAGAAATCCAGAGCTTAATCGGCTTAGATTTCAGATAGTTAGCTGAATAATAAATCTATTAATGATTTAATCGCACTCGTCCGAAAAGGATTTGAGCTGACGTGTATCTATTTTGATACACTATCCCTTAGGGAACGTGCTCTAAGATTAGCGCAAGTCGTTAGTCTTAATTAAACTTAGTTTAAGCGAGGACGCGTGATGAAAACGGTTCGTCATTGGAAAAAAGATTTATTCAAAAAGGGAGCAACCTGGCTCTTTGTGGGGATAATTGCTCTGCCAGCGAACA
The DNA here is from genome assembly GCA_023657465.1 of Lysobacteraceae bacterium. GTDB lineage: Bacteria > Bdellovibrionota > UBA1018 > UBA1018 > JAGTJX01 > JAGTJX01. The sequence continues at coordinate 770,578 of JAGTJX010000003.1, read as the reverse complement.
TGGCAACTGTGTATGCGCAAGAAGACCCTGATGGAAATATTGAAGACCTCTTAGCCTCTACTTCTGAAGAAGGCCTCGACACGAGCAAACTCAGTGAAGACGAAAAAGCTGAAAAATATCAGGAATACAAAACTAAAATTAAACAAGGTGAGCAGTCTAGAAAAGACAAGCGCAGAGCTCAAAAAGAACTCAAAGATAAATTAAAAGAATTGAAGAAACAGAAAAAGGCTTACGGGCTCTGTAATAAGGAATGTCTCGAAGCGTGTAGTGGTAAAGATTTTGAAATGCTCAGTGAAGCTGGGTTTCACTATAACAAATCTGAATGGTCTGCATTCGGTCTACATCTAGGTGCTAACCAAAATAATCAAGGTGACACTGGTGGATACGAAACTGACAATCCACTCAAAGGTGACAAGACCAATCTTCCTGGTGATGATGGAACAGTTGGTTCTGATGCAGACAACGACGGCCTTCCTGAAGGTACTAAAGGAACGAACGACAAAGCTCTCAAAGATAAAAAGAAAGATGCAAACGGAAACTATGTTTATAGCGGACAAGTTTGGGGCGATGACAATGCTTGCGTGTGGCTATTTAGTAAGTTTGTAGATCAAGGTTTCACCGGTATGGCTGGAAAAGTCACCGATAAGTGTTTGAATGCAATCAAGCTCTGCCAAGCAAATATTTATGACAATAATATTTTTGAAACAGAGAGAGCCATTGCACTACTTGATAAAAATATTAATAAACTCGATAGTTTAATTACTACTTGGGATGCTGAGTTCACATTGTTAGACACCAATTGTAAAGACTGTAAAAAAACTCTGAGAGAAAAACGCCGTCAGTCCTCAGGCGGAAGTGGTTTTTATGAGGATCAGTGGGGTAACGTTCACCGTGCTCCAACAACTGGAGAGCTGATTGTGCAAGGCTTGATTGGTTTTGGAGTTCCTGTGACTGGAGCGCTGATCAATGCAAGTGTTTGTAATAATGCTGTGAATAGTTATTCGAACAGTTTTAGCTCTTATTTGGATTCGCATAATGCTGCTAATCAGTCGAACGCCAACATGTACAATGATTATGTCAAGGCTTACAACACGGGCTATATTGGCAACCAAAACTTGTTAGGTTTGGCTGCGAAAGACCCTCTCAAACCAGAGACCACAAACTATGGTCCACAAATGGCACCTGGCAGTCCTCTCATGGGCAGCAGTTGCGGTGGCTTTGGAATGAATGGAATGTTGGGCATGATGGGTATGAACCCATACGGTGGTGGAGGCTGGGGAGGCGGAATGTACGGAATGGGTGGATTCCCAGGCATGGGCTGGGGCGGCAACATGGGCGGAATGTACGGAATGGGTGGATTCCCAGGCATGGGCTGGGGCGGCAACATGGGTATGGGCTGGGGCGGCAACATGGGCGGAATGTACGGAATGGGTGGATTCCCAGGTGCTGGAATTGGAATTAACTTAGGTTTAGGCGGTATGGGCGGAATGCCAGGCATGGGCTGGGGCGGCAACATGGGTATGGGCGGAATGCCAGGCATGGGCTGGGGCGGCAACATGGGTATGGGCGGTATGAATCCGCAATTTATGCAGTGGCAACAACAAGCGATGATGCAACAACAAGTTCGCATGCAAGAACAAATGCAGACTCAGCAAAATAGTTTTTATGCACAGCAACAGCTCTATGAAGCACAACAGAACTACTATCGAATGTTTCAAGGTGGTGGAATGTTTCAAGGTGGTGGAATGTTTCAAGGTGGTGGTTTTTTTAACCGCGAATTGTACTTTCAGTAAGTAGAATTAATAAAAATTTTAGTGAAATTCGCACGGAAGCCTCCAAATTGGAGGCTTTTTCGTTAGTAGACTCTAAGGTTATTCTATCCATTTGGCGCTTGATAGGGCGCTTCGCGTGAAACAGCTTCGTAGTTCCTTGCTCGCACAGTGTTGCAAAAATAACTCAAGTTTTCTCAGACACAGTCGATATGTAGGTGTCTAGGCTAGGGGGATTACTGGTGGGTACTCTATAGTCTTTGACATTGACTGAGGGCCGTTATCACTTGATGATTTTGTCTGGGGAGGCGAAATCAGGTACAGCAACAAGTGGTAATGGCCCTTTCTTTTTATGACAATCACACTCGATCACATCGGAATTGCAGTTAATGATTTACCTCAGGTTAAAAAACTTTTTGAAATTCTAGGACTCAAAGCTTCCGGCACAGAGCATGTCGCCGATCAAGGCGTGCAAGTTCACTTCTTGAAACCCGCTACCGCAACAACAAATATTGAGCTCCTTCAAGTTGAAGATCCCGAAGGCACCGTCGCAAAATTCATCGCAAAACGTGGTCCAGGGGTTCACCACCTCTCGTTCAGAGTGGAAACAGGTAAACTAGACTCCCTCTCAAAAGAACTCCTTCAGGCTGGTTACAAGCTCATCTATCCATCGCCTAAGATTGGCGCACATCAGATGCGAATCAATTTTATTCATCCCAGTACGACGGGCGGTTTACTGATTGAGATTATGGAGGCATCCTCCAAATGATGAACTACAGGCTCACTCCCGCAGTAAAGACCATTTTGTTTTTAAGTTTAGGATTGTTTGTTTTTCAACAAGTCATGGATCGGTGGCTGGGTGGACATGTTCTCTCTGTATTGGGACTGAGGCCATCTGGATTTCTGATACATTTTCATGTTTGGCAGATCTTCACCTACAGTCTTCTTCATGGAGATGTCACTCACTTGGTGCTCAATGCTCTCATGCTAGTCGTGATTGGATCGGAGCTTGAGATGGTGTGGGGGACAGCCAAGTTTGTTCGCTACTATTTGGCGTCGATTATTTTTGCGGGGTTCTCTTACATCATTTTGCAGTTGATCTTCTGGCAACCGGACTCGCTTGCCATACCACTCATAGGAGCTTCGGGGGGAGTCTATGGACTTCTCGTTGCTTACGGGATTTTGTTTAGCGAGCGCACGCTACTTTTCATGATGCTCTTCCCAATGAAGGCCAAAGTGTTTGTGTGGGTTTTGGCAGGAGTGGAGTTTTTTACGACGGTGTTTACTCCCGGTGGAGGACTGAGCGGAATCGCGCATCTGGGAGGAATGCTCGGAGGATTTTTGTTTCTTCTTCTTTCAGTGTTCTTGAAGCAGAGGATCACTGGGCTTAAACGCATGGCGAAAAGTAAGGGTAAGGCACCTCATCTGAAGCTCGTTGTGACCAATACCAAAACACCTAAGAAGGACTTCCTCAATCAGCTATTCAAGCAAGGTGACTCACGTAATGATCCTAAGACTTGGCACTGAGCAAGCGGCAAAACCTCCTGTGGAGGTTTTGGTGCGAAGCTCTCTATCTATGCGCCTTGCTTTCTACACCCAGCCGCATTACAAATACTCATTATGTACCCACTCTTAAGCCAAGCAATTGAAGCAAAAAAATTCGACACCAGAATCTATGAACGTAACGTGAGACGAGAAAAGGTATCCCAAGCAGAAGTAGATGCAATGGTGAAAGCTTTGGAAGATTCAGAAGCAAATGCTGAGTACATTCCAGCGTCCATCGACTTGGTTCAGGATTAATCATCCATGTCGGGTGTAAGATCCGTCACCATTTTGGGGTCAGGCCCTGCTGGATTAACTGCTGCAATTTATGCGGGTCGTGCAAATCTGCAACCTCTCTGCGTAGAAGGCGTCCAACCCGGCGGCCAGCTCACCATCACCACTGACGTAGAAAACTATCCAGGATTCCCTGACGGTGTGATGGGACCTGAACTCATGATTCAATTCCGAAAACAGGCTGAAAGATTTGGAACACAATTCTTACATGCACAACTGATCAAAGTTGATTTGAGTAAGCGTCCGTTCACACTCTACTTCGAAGGTGGAAAAGTGGAGCAGACGGAAACTCTCATCGTTGCTACAGGTGCATCAGCAAAGTGGTTAAATATTCCTTCTGAAAAACCTTACATGGGCAAAGGTGTTTCATCCTGCGCGACTTGTGATGGTTTCTTCTTCCGTAACCAAGACATCGCTGTTGTCGGTGGTGGAGATACAGCGATGGAAGAAGCTACGTTCCTCACTCGTTTTGCAAAATCAGTGAAAGTCATTCACCGCCGTGATTCTCTCCGTGCGAGTAAGATCATGCAAGAAAAGGCGATGAAGAATCCGAAGATTTCATTCATCTGGGATTCAGCGATTGAAGAAGTGTACGGAGATAAGTCTGTCTCTGGCGTAAAAATAAAAAATTTAAAAACGGGCAAGGTCGAAGATCTCGCCGTCACTGGAGTATTCGTGGCTATCGGTCATCAACCTAATACGACTCCATTCGTAGGATCATTGAACATGAATGAGACGGGCTACCTCTGGGTAGAACCGGGAACTACAAAAACTAATATTCCTGGTGTGTTTGCAGCAGGAGATGTTGCAGATCCACATTATCGTCAAGCAGTGACAGCAGCAGGTACTGGTTGCATGGCTGCAATCGATGCAGAAAGATTTTTGGAACACACATGAATTTAGATCGCTTTAAAAGTGAATCCGAACAAGTCCAAGTGAGACTCGAGAAGCTTAAAAAAGGATTAGAAGACCAAGATCATCCTTACAAAAATGGATTTACTCCTTCTGCGCTCGCAAGTGAACTCCACGAGAAGTACGGGGCTAAAGCAAAAGAAGAATTAGATCCTCAGAAAATTCCTGTCTCAGTGGCGGGTCGCATGATGGCGATTCGCGGGTTTGGTAAAGCTGCGTTCGTTCAAATCAAAGATCGTTCAGGAGTCATTCAAGCTTACGTACAAAAAGCAGCGCTAGGCGATGAGGCTTACGATCGTTTTAGTGGATATGATATTGGCGATATTATTTTTGTTTCAGGCTACATGTTTAAAACAAAAACAGGTGAGCTCTCTGTGCATGCCGAGAAATTAGACTTAGTGACTAAGTCTTTAAGACCGCTTCCAGAAAAATTCCATGGCATCGCTGATGTCGAAATCAAGTATCGTCAACGCTATTTGGATCTCATGATGTCTTCGATCAGTCGTGAGACATTCCTGAAGCGCTCTAAAGTCGTCGAGGCGGTGAGAACGTTTTTCACGAAGCGTGACTTCATTGAAGTTGAGACTCCGATGATGCATCCGATTGTTGGTGGCGCGAATGCTAGGCCGTTCATCACTCATCACAACACACTCGACATGAAGCTCTACTTACGTATTGCTCCAGAGCTCTATCTCAAGCGCCTACTTGTAGGTGGTATGGACCGAGTGTTTGAGATCAACAGAAACTTTAGAAACGAAGGTATCTCGATTAAGCACAATCCTGAGTTCACTATGCTTGAGTTTTACCAAGCGTATGCAACTTATGAGGATCTCATTCCTCTCACTGAAGAACTCTTCCGTGCAGTTTGCCAAGCAGTGAATGGTAAGAACTCTACAATCTATCAAGAAACTGAAATCAACTTCGGAGGTAAGTGGAAGCGCATCGGAGTGGAAGACGCAGTGATTGAAATGAGTGGATTCAAAGATCGCACGAAGATTCGTGATCGTTCGTCGCTCGTGGCTTACGGCAAATCAAAAGACATTCACATGGATCCAAAAGATACAGTGGGTGGCCTCATCATGGCGATCTTCGATGCAGAAGTGGAAGCAAAACTCATTCAGCCGACATTCGTGACTCATTATCCACTCGATGTATCTCCTCTTTCTCGTAAGAACGAGAAAGATCCATTCTTGGTCGATCGCTTCGAACTCTTCGTCTACGGACGTGAGATGGCTAACGCCTTCTCTGAGCTCAATGATCCGATCGATCAGTATGAGAGATTCCTCTCGCAAGTCGACGCAAAAAACAGCGGTAACCTTGAAGCCTGTGACATGGATGAAGATTATGTCACAGCTCTCGAATACGGAATGCCACCCGCGGCAGGCCAAGGAATTGGAATTGATCGTCTCGTGATGCTCATGACGGATTCTGCAAGTATTCGTGATGTGATTCTATTCCCTCAACTGAGAAAAACATGAAGCTCATGATATGGATGGCGCGAAGGATGGTTTCCTCGAAATCGAGTGAAACTTTCGCATCGTTCATTGCGTGGATATCGGTCATCGGTATGGCTTTGGGAGTGCTCGCACTTGTTGTCGTGAATGGTGCCGTCTCGGGATTCCAGTCTGAACTCGCTCAAGTTGTATCAGGAATTAATGGAGAAGTGGTTGTCTATACACGTGGCAATCCAGTAAGCTCTCCTCTTGAGATGAAAGCAAAAATTACAAAATGGAGTGCTGATGTGATTGATCTCTCTCCGTCGTTCTTAGCTGAAGTGATGATTGCAGGAAAAACAGGAGTAGCTGGCGCACTCTTCGAAGGACTCGACTTTGAATCAATCGGGAGAGTTTCTCGCATCGATCAGAAGCTTGTTTCCGGTCGTTGGCCAGAGAATGAAAAAGAAATTGTAATTGGATCTGCCATCGCTGGGCGGATTGGTGCAGAATTAGGAAATTCTTTGAGAGTGATCATTCCTTTCTCAGGAGAAGCGTTAAGAGGCACCACTTCTGGAGTGACTTCACAGCCTGTAGCATCTGAAGCCAAAGTCGTCGGTATCGTTAAGCTTGGTATGCATCAGTATGATTCAAAGGTGGTGTTCACTACACTCACTTGGGTACAATCGCTCCTCTCCTCTCCTGGCAAAGTCACAAACTTCCGTCTCAAACTCAAGCCTGACTCTGATGGTAAGCGCGTAGCAGAAACACTCAATGAATACTTGGGTTATCCTTATAGAGCGAGACATTGGTCAGATCTCAATAAGAATATTTTCTCTGCGATCAGGCTAGAAAAGGTTGTGATCTCTATCATTCTGCTTGCGATCATTATGGTCGCAGCCTTCAACGTCATCAGTACTCTCATGATGCTCATACATGACAAGACAGAAGACATTGCAGTGCTGAAGGCAATCGGTATGAGTCCGAGACAATCATTCATGCTGTTTGCGGTGATGGGTGCATGGATTGGCGGAGTGGGAATTTGTTTTGGAATGGGTTTAGGAATTGGAATAAATGAGTTACTCTCTCGATTCAAATGGATCAAAATTCCCTCAGAAATTTATCACCTCGATCATCTACCAGTCGTTGTCGATGTTCAATCTGCGGTTCTGGTCGCGGTAGTTGCGTTTTTCTTAAGTGTTGTTGCTGCTGTCTTTCCAGCATGGAGAGTTTCGAGATTACAGCCACTCGAGGGTTTAAGACGTGATTAACGTAAAACTAGAAGTTGTCCTGAGCGCAAAAGGAATTAAAAAGTCTTTTCACAAGTCAGGGATTGAGATTCCAGTACTCAGAGGTATTGACTTTGTTCTTTCACGCGGTGAGCGAGTGGCAATCATTGGTGCAAGTGGAGCAGGGAAGAGTACGCTCCTTCATGTTCTAGGGACGCTCGAGCGCCCAACGAATGGAGAATTGTTTTTCCATGGGAATCAGTCACAAAATATTCTTTCGTGGAATGATTCAAAACTCGCGCAGTTTAGAAATTTGAAAATGGGATTTGTGTTTCAGTTTCATCATCTCCTTCCTGAATTCACTGCTCTAGAAAATGTCATGTTACCCGCTCTGATCTCTGGGCAAACTCAATCTGAAGCAAGGGCATTGGCCACTGAACTACTCAAAAAAGTAGGTCTTGAACATCGTATGGGTCATAAACCTAATGAATGTTCAGGTGGGGAGCAGCAACGTACTGCGATCTGTCGCGCCATCGTGATGAATCCGCCAGTCCTCTTCGCTGACGAACTCACGGGTAACTTGGATTCTGTAAATTCACAGGCAGTGATGGAGCTTTTGGTAGATCTCAATGAGCGATTAGGAATCTCGATTGTGCTTGTGACGCATGATGAACAACTCGCTAAAAAAATGCATCGCGTCTATCACATGCGCGATGGACAATTTGTTTGACATTACATCTGACGCAAACCTACAAATGACCAACGGTGAATTGTACTTTACGACTAGCGCTAGCGTTCGGGCTTGCGTTTTCCTTATCTTATAATGAAGTTTATGGAGCATTAGTTCGCACATCCTCGTCCGGGGCAGTCAGCGGTGCAGGTAAGACTATTTCTGATTTTGAAATCAAAGGATTAAAGAGGATTGAGAAAGAAGCCGTTCTTGCAAAACTCATTTCCAAAATAGGCACAAAGCTCGACCCCTCATCGATCCGAGGAGACATTCACTCCCTCTTTCAAATGGGATATTTTGATTCGATTGAAATGAAGTCAGATTCAAAAGGCGATCAAGTTAAAATCATTATTGAACTCAAAGAACGTCCGGTCATCGCAGAAATTGAATTCGATGGGAACGAACAACTCACTGATAGTGATCTCAAAGAAGTTTTGAAAGTAAAAGAATGGTCGATTCTGGATGTAAACAAAATCCGAGAAGAGATCGAACGACTCCAGCGTCACTACGAAGACAAAGGCTACTTCTTAGCTAAGATCAAATATGAAGTTCATCCACTCAAAGATGATGAAGTGAAGCTCGTTTATAGAATTAATGATTACGACAAAGTCAGAATCAAGAAGATCACCTTCTTAAATAATAAGGCATTCAGTGATGAGCAGTTGAAGTCCATTCTCATGGAAACGAGAGAAGGTAATATGCTCTCGTTCTTAAACAGCTCAGGAAGTTTCAAGGAATCTGCGTTTAAGAATGATTTGCAGCGATTGATCTACTGGTATCTCGATCATGGTTTTGTGAAGTTTAGAAATGAAAATCCTGTCGTCACCGTAAGCGATGATAAGAAGTATCTCTACATCACCATCTATGTTGATGAAGGGGATGCCTACAAAATGGGTAAAGTCGATTTCAGTGGAGATCTCATGTTCCAGCGTGAAGAGCTTGAAGCTCCGCTCCTCCTCAAAGAAGGCAAGCGCTTCAAGATTACTGAGCGCAATCAAGACATACAAACCCTCACAGAGAAGTATCAAGACTTAGGATATGCATTCGTCAACGTTGTTCCGAATATGCAGATTCGCGAAGAAACGAAGGAAATCGACGTCGATTATAAGTTTGAAAAAGGGAGTCTGGTTTACTTCGGTGAAATCAACATCGTAGGCAATACAAAGACACACGATAAAGTCATTAGGCGCGAACTAAAAATCAAGGAAGCAGAGCTCTTCAGTGGATCGAAGATGAGAATCTCAAAAGAACGTGTTGAGAGACTGGGCTACTTCGCTCCTGGCGAGATTCAGTTCAATACTCATCCGAGAAAAGGTCGAGATGACATCATCGATGTGGAAATTCAGATCAAAGAGCGTTCCACTGGAACGATCACACTGGGTGCAGGTTATGGTTCTGCTCAAGGTTTGTTTCTTCAGGCTCAGATTTCTGAGATCAACTTACTCGGTCGCGGACAAGTCGTTTCACTTCAAGGTCAGTATTCTACGGGGCCATTTAGAAGTTTGAACATCAGCTTCACTGAGCCTTATACATTCGACACTCGTTGGAGCAGTGGATTTGATTTGTATTCCACCACAGCGCAAGTTCCTCTTCGTTATAATACTCGCAGGATTGGGATGAACTTAAGAGCAGGCTATCAGTTCGTCGACGATCATTTTTTGTACCTGACTTACAAAAACGAAGGCATGCAGCTTTCTGATAAAATCATGAATCAAGACATTCCGAATGATTCTGTACCTGGAAGTTATACAAATTCTAATATCAATAAGTCACTGCTCGATGATGGTGTGCTCTCGAGTGTTATTTTTAAATTCGTAAGAGATAAACGAAACAACCGGTTTGAAACTTCCGGCGGCTCGTATCAAGAAGCTTCGATTGAGGCTGCAGGACTATGGGGTGATAAGAATTTCATTAAGCTTGGGCTTGGCAATCGCTTCTACTTCAGAATCATCGGGGATTTCGTGTTTAGAAATAATACTGAGTTCGGACAGCTCTTTCAGACTTCTACGCGTGGAATCCCGCCTTCGGAGAAGTTCTTCTTAGGTGGACCTAATAATATGAAGGGTTGGAATTTCTTCAACTTAAGTCCAAAAGAGACAGGTACTTTAGCTGCTAACGGGCTATTCAATCCAGCAGGTGCAACCTCTAATTATCCAGTCGGTGCTGAAACGCAGATGTTCAGCTTGTTTGAGATCGAGCATCCTCTGATCAAAGAAGCAGGTCTTAAAGCAGTTATATTCTACGATGTAGGAAATGGATTTAAAACTTTTCCGTCACTGGCTCAGTTCAGGCTGCGTCAAGACGCTGGGTTTGGAATTAGATGGTTTTCGCCAATTGGCCCGCTGCGTTTCGAGTGGGGTTTTCCGTTTGACCCAGATAGAAGTTTGAATGAAGATCCGATGGTCTTCAACTTTTTCATAGGTCAACCGTTCTAGAGGTTGAGCTTGTTCATCGCCGTAAGGAGGCACGTATATGACTAGAGTAATGATGGGAATGATCGGATTAATGTTGGCAGTCAGCGCATCTGCATCTGAAGTCAAATTCGGAATTGTGGATATGCAAAAAGCACTTCAATCAGTAGACGCGGGCAAAAAGGCAAAAACTGAATTGGAAGCTGAATTCAACAAAAAGAAAACTGAACTTCAGAACGAAGAAGCATCTATCAAGAAGTTACACGAGGAGTTTCAAAAACAATCGCTCGTCATGAACGATCAAGCGAAGGCAAAGAAACAAAGCGAACTCCAAGAGCGCATCATGAAGTTTCAAGAGAAAACTGCTCGTTCACAAACAGACATTCAGAAGAAAGAGCAAGAGCTCACTCTTCCTATCGTGACAGCACTTAAGAAAATCGTTCATGGTATCGCTACTGAAAGACAGATGGCTCTCGTTCTTGAGAACAATGAGAATACAATTCTCTTCTCTCTCGATAAAGATGACATCACAACAGAAGTGATCAATCAGTATAATAAAACGGCGAAAAAGTGATTGATTCTGTAGGACTGATAGAGCTCCAGCGTGCCACCTCTGGTGTGCTGCACGCAGCTTCAAGCGGATCGTCACCCGATTCAATTCTTATCAAGCGTCTCTCGGCGCTAAAAGGCTCAAAATCGGGAGACGCTTGTTTTTTCTTCTCCAGAGAATACTTAGATGATCTAGTAGAGGCTCATCCTACTGTACTCGTGACATCGAAGATTTTCTTAGAAGGGCTTAAGTCCTACAAACACCCAATTCTGAATTCTGCTTGGATTATAGAAGTAGAAGATCCGTATTTGGCTCTAGGTCTTGCTACCCAACTCTTTGCTGGGAGAGGGTTTGATCCGAGTGTAAGTTCGAAGAGTGCCGAGACTCGTGTTCATAAAACAGCGACAGTTGATCCGTCTGCGAAGCTTGGCCATGGAGTCGTTATCGGTCCCAATGCAGTGATTGGTGCACGAGTAGTAATCGGTGATCAATCGGAAATCGATGCGAATGTCGTACTGGGTGATGAAGTAGTGGTGGGAAGAGACTCCCGTTTATTCGCGGGAGTTGTGATCTATCCTCGTGTGAAGATCGGTGACGAAACCAGAATTCATTCCTTAACAACGATTGGTGCAGATGGCTTCGGCTACGCGCCCATTATGAAGAACAAAGTCCCCGTCGGGCATCAGAAAATTTATCATTTAGGATCAGTCCGTATTGGAAACAAAGTGGAGATCGGTGCCAATAGCAGTATCGACCGAGGAACTCTCGAAGACACAGTGATCGAAGACGAAGTCAAAATCGATAACAATGTTCAAATTGGACACAATGTGCTCATGAAACGTGGATCAGTAATCTGTGGATCTGCTGGTATGGCAGGCAGTAGCACGTTGGGTGAGTTCTCTATCATTGGCGGTCTCACCGGAGTTTCTAACAAAGTCGTGATCGGTAATTATGCAAAAGTAGCAGCGATGTCAATCGTCATGAAAGACATGAAGGATCATGAAGTCTGCGCAGGAGTTCCTCAGAGATCTCATAGAGATTTTCTAAAAGTGAATGCTTGGCTGAATAAAAACGCATTAAAAGGATCAAAAGAATCATGAGTGCTTTTAAGATTGGACCATTAAGTACAGAACAGGTGAAGAGTTTCCTTCCTCAGCGATATCCGTTTTTGTTTGTAGATACAGTGGAAGAAATCAACAGAGTCTCTGATTCACTCAAGGTAGGGCGTGAACACGTGGGCACAAAAGTTCGTGCAACGAAGAACGTGAGAGCTGATGAACCTCACTTCGCAGGACATTTTCCAGGTAATCCCATCATGCCAGGAGTGCTGATGATTGAAGCGATGGCTCAGGCAGCGATTTTTAGTTTTTATCCAGCTCAGGGACACGACAACGAGTTTGCGAAGAACTATTCTATTTTCTTGGTGGGAACTGAGAACGTGAGATTTAGAAAAGTTGTTGTTCCAGGTGATACGCTGACTCTCATGACAGAAGTAGTGAAGGCACATTCAAGTATGGTGATTTTTAACTGTTCCATTGATTCTGCGGGTGCACGAGTCTCAGAAGGAAGAATTTTATCTCAAGTGAGGGAATACAAATGATTCACTCAACCGCAATTATCGAAAAAGGTGCTGAGCTCGACTCAGGTGTTGAAGTGGGTCCTTATTGTATCATCGGCCCAAAAGTAAAAATCGGGACTGGGACTAGGCTCATGAGTCATGTCGTGGTTTCAGGCAAAACGAGCATTGGTAAGAGCAATACATTCTTCCCATTTTCAGTTATTGGCGGAGTGCCTCAGGATCTCAAGTACAATGGCGAAAATACGGAACTCAGAATCGGTGATCGTAATACGATCCGTGAGTCTGTCACTCTGAATCTCGGTACTGCACAAGGATCTGAAGTGACGGTCGTGGGTAACGATAATCTTCTCATGGCTTATGTACATCTTGGTCACGACACTTCGATTGGTGATCATTGTATCATTGCAAACTCTGTTCAAATTGCAGGACACGTGACACTTGAAGATTACGTCACGATCGGTGGTGTATCAGCTATTGCTCAGTTTCTTAAAATGGGTAAGCACTCCTACGTCTCTGGACACACGGGAGTAGAGAAGAGTGTCCCTCCGTTCTGTATTGCACACGGATCGCGTCCCATGACTCTTCGTGGAGCCAATATTGTAGGACTCAGACGACGTGGATACAAAGCTGAAGTCATTCAGATGCTCAATGAAACCATCAAGCTCTGGACTCGTACAGATGTGAACAAAGATCAGACTCTCATTGAGATTGAATCTCAGTATGGTGAAGCACCTGAAGTGCAGGAATTCGTCAGATTCATTCGCGATTGTGACACGGGTGTAGTCAGGTGAATGAAGAACAGCAATCGTCACCTCTGGGTTTCAGCGTTTGAGCAGTCTTCGGATCAGTATCTTTCTGGAATCCTAAAAGAACTCGCAACAAGAGACTCTTCTCTTAAAATTTCAGGTATTGGCGGTAAAGAATCAAGAGCTGCTGGCCTTCAGCCGCTCTTCAATGCTGAAGAACTATCGATCATGGGATTAGTCGAGATCATTCGCTCCCTACCAAAAGTTTATCTCAAGCTTCGAGAAATCAAAAAGTTTCTGAGAACGAATCCACCAGATGTCGCACTTCTCATTGATTATCCAGGCTTGCACTTCGCGCTTCTCCCTACACTCAGAAAGTGTGGATCAAGGATAATTTATTTCATTCCACCCAAAGTCTGGGTCTGGAGGAAGAAGAGGATTCAGATCCTCAAGAAGTACGTTGATCAAGTCCTTTGTATTTTTCCATTTGAAAAAGAGTTTTTTGAAAAAGAAGGTTTAGCCGTTCAATACGTTGGTAATCCACTTCTAGATCAATTGCCATCAGGTGACATGAATAATGCTACTGGAAAAAAACAGTTGGCTGTACTCCCAGGTTCAAGGCGCCAAGAGATTGAGTTTCATCTCGAGCTCATGTCAGAGACCTCAGCACGATTTGAGAAGCAAACAGGTGCTCAAGTGAATTTTTCGTTTCCGAATCAATTCAGTGAGACTCAAAGAAAAATCTGGAGCGATCGGATTAAACAAATCGTTCCCAATGCTGAGATCTGTTGGGGGAATTCACATGCGATCATGCGCTCAGCTGATTATGGACTGATTAAGAGTGGAACATCAACTCTAGAGGCAGCTCTCTTGGGGCTGAGGCACATCGTAGTGTATAAGCTCAATCCGATTACTTGTTTCATCTTGCTCCATGTTCTCAAGATTAAGCAGTTTGCGGGACTTTCGAATATTATCCTCGATTATGAGGCTAAGAATCCTCCTCACTTTAAAGAGCTCCTCTGTTCTGATGCCACAGTAGAGAAGTGTATGAATGCACTCCAAGAGCTTCATGACTCTGAGAAGCTTAAATCCTCTCAATCAAATGCGATTCATCTCATACGAGAGAAAATGAAAGTCAATGCCTCTCCAACTCAACTCGTTGCAGACTCTATGATTGCTGAACTTGAAATCGGAAGAGCGAGTGTTCAGTCTTTTTCGATTATTAAATATTTATCCGCACATCTGTGGAATGCAATTCATCAATTCAGGTTGGTGTTCGCGAGACCTGAGAAGCTACCCGCTAAAGTCATCAGTGTCGGAAACTATCAAATGGGTGGCACAGGTAAGACTCCGTTCGTCCTTGAGCTTTTGAGCGAAGCAGAGAAACGTAAGAAGTCTGTCTGGGTTCTCACCCGAGGGTATCGATCAAGTTCTGAGGAGAATGGTTGGGTGGTCACTCCAGGAATGAGTGGATTAACCATAGAGCAAGTGGGTGATGAGGCTTTGATGATTCATAATAAGTTTCCGCAAGTCCCTCTAGGAATTGGGCGTAATAGACTTGAATCTTTTGCGAGCTTGAAACAAAAACTAGGGAGAGTCCCTGACTGGGTCATTCTTGATGATGGCGCACAGAACCTACAGATTCAGAAGGACTTAGAAATCATTCTCATGACTTCAGACCGTGTGGGTGAAGCTTGGTATCGTGAGATTCCAGGTGCAGTGATGAAGGCTAATGAACTTAGGATTTGGACGAAAGGAAATTTCAGCACTCGAGAGCCCATGCGTGTGAAAATTCAAACTGTCTTCAAACAAAGTATTCCTGCGAAGCCACTTTATTTGGTTTCAGGTATAGCGAAGCCTGATCAGCTAAAGGATTCACTTGATAAATTGGGAATTAAAATTGGTCATCACGAAATCTTCAGGGATCACTCAACTTGGAGTCCTGAACTGATGAAAAACTTATTGATTCAGTCAGAAAAGAAAGGCTTTGCTCTCGCCATGACTGAGAAAGATTTTGTAAGAGTCAGTGATGACTCTATAAAAAAACAAATTTGGGTCGTAGATTCTGAGATAAACTGGTTAAGCGGCAGATCAAATCTTGAGAGGTCATTAGATTGATTTTTTTAACATTTCCACTCACTTTTTGGATTTGGGCATTGGCGATCATACCGGGGAGCTGGAGACTTGCCATCGGTCGAGTGTTAGGGAGTTTGATCCGTCTAGTAAGTCCACGTATCGCAGTGATTGATTCGAATTTAGAGATCGCATTTCCTGGAGATGGAAAAGGCTCTGTACTCAAACGTGCCAGGCTCCGTGATGAGACTTATGTTCACTTGGCGAATTTGATCATTGAAACACTCTTCCTCCTTGGGCCGATGAAATGGTTCACGAAAAGCAGGGTGAGTGTCGATGGCTTCTCACATCTTGTGCGTGCGATGGATAAAGGTAAGGGAGCAATCTTTCTTGCATCACACATGGGAAATTGGGAAATCATGGCAGCTAGAGGTGGACTCCAGATGGGGAACCTCCTCATGGTGACCAAGAAGCTAAAACCCAAGTGGTTTCATAAGTGGGTCGAATGGGGAAGAAATCGATGCGGGGTGAATGGCACTTATGAACCCAAGACGCTGAGAGACATTCTCGCCCAGATTAAAAAAGGTGGATTAGTGGGTATCGTGCTCGATCAATATGCAGGTCCACCGATCGGGATTCGGGTTCCGTTCTTCGGACTTCCCGTGGGTACGCATAGCGTAGTGGCCACCCTTGTTAAGCGTACGGGTGCTGCAGTAGTGCCGGTTTTTTGTCGCAGGCTGGATGACGGTTCTCACCAAATTGAAGTAGGACCAGAGATTCCATGGACTGAAGATTCTAATGCTTCAAGAGAAATTGCGCTCAATACAGCTCATTACTCAAGCATCATTGAGTCAGAGATCTTAAGAACTCCTGAGCAGTGGCTCTGGATGCATCGACGCTTCAAAGGTGACTTAAGTCCTCTGAAGCCTACGGAATGGGAGCGCTTTCGTCTGAGACGCGGATTGTCAGATTGATATTATTCTGATCGTCCCCTAAACTAGAGTGAACGTGCGACATTATCATTCAACCCATGGAATTCTTGCGTTGGCATTATTCATCACAGGTTGTGCCACAAAACAATTGGATCGTCCGAAAAGTCTCGAAGAATCGACTTCAGAACTCCCACTTGAATTGCAAAAATTAAAAGTCGAAACGGCTTTTAAAGAATTGCAACCGCAGCCCGCACCGACTCCAGTCGCAAAGAAAAAACCTAAAAAAAATAAAAAAAGTAAAGGTGGAGTGGAGCCTACCGCGACACCCACAGCAACTCCGGAACCCGTTGCAGGTTTTGTTATTAAAAACCGAAGACCACCTGATGGGCGTGAGCAGTATCCCTTGGGTGAAGTGCAAACTTGGAATGTGGGTTACTTAGGATTCTCTGCAGGTAAGGCAAGCGTTACGATTCAGCCATTCAAATACATTAATAATCGAAAAGTATATCACCTCGATGCGGTCGCAAAGAGTTCTGCAATCATGAACTTATTCTATTCTCTCGATGACAAGATTGAATCGTTCATGGACTTCGAAGGATTATTCACTCATAGGTTTCACTTAGTGCTCGATGAGACTAAGCAGAAGCGAGATGCGGTTGAGATTCACGATATTGAAAAAATGAATGTCTTCTATTGGAGCAGACTCAATCATTCTGAAAAAGGTTTCGTTGAGAAGAAAGAAACCATGGTCATTAAGCCTTATTCTCAGGACACTCTTACAGCTCTATACTATTTAAGAACAGTTGCTCTTACTGACGGTAATATCATCAAACTACCCATGGTAGTGGAAGGCAAGACCTTCGATGTCGATGTGCTGGTGATTCGCCACGAAGACTGTGGAACTCCTCTCGGCAAGAGACGCTGCGCTGTACTCAAACCCGAAACGAGATTGGATGGAATCTTACAGCAAACCGCTGATAATTTTATTTGGATCAGTGATGATGCTGAAAAAATGATTGTGAGAATTGAAGCTCACGTGAAAATTGGTTCAGTCGTTGTAAACTTAGAAAAGTATGAGCCAGGTCAACATTAAGCAGATTCAGTCTATCTTAGTACGCGCGCCGAATTGGATCGGCGATCAGATCATGGCCTATCCATTCTACTATTCACTGAGACAAATATTCCCTAAGGTTCACATTGCTGTCGTCTGTACTGAATGGGTAAAAGACATTCAGTTTCAAAAATGCGTGAATGAAACGTTTGTACTTCCTTCCATGAAGGGCAAGAGTTTCTTAGAAAAAGCAATGACACTGAGTAGTTTTTCTCGAGAATTAAAAAGAGCGCGTGTTTGGGATTTGGGTATCACTCTTCCTAACTCACTTTCTAGTGCCTACATGCTTTGGCGTGCAGGTGTGAAGCACCGTCTTGGATACTCAACCGAGGGAAGAGGTGTATTGCTTAACCTCAAGCAGAAGTGGAGTCCTGATCCAGGAATTCACCGAGCACAATCCTATTTGAATTTGATTAAGGGTCTCAATCTACCCGTCATTTCGATCAATCGATTTTGGACTCAAGACGCTCCGAATGAGCTTGATCCGCCGATCCAAGGAGTGCTTGATCTATTCAATGCAAAAGGGGAGTGGGCTGGAATGACTCCTCTTGAAAGACCGAAGTCAGATTATTGGGTATTGGCGCCAGGTGCGACTGCAGATTCAAGACGATGGCCTACGGAATATTTTTTGGGTTTAGCAGACATCATATGGGAGAAACTCAAAATTCCTGGAGTGATCGTGGGAGGCCCTTCTGAAGTGAAGCTTGCTCAAGACATGATGAGTGGTAGGCCTGCAGAGCAATTCATCGATCTGACGAGTCAAGGCGTGGTGTCTCAACTCGCAGGAGTTTTTGAGAAGGCAAAATTTAGCGTTTGCAACGAATCAGGTCTCGCACATGTGGCGTCACTTTGTGGATCTCCCGTGCAGATTGTGTGTGGCGCTGCAAATCCAAATCGTACTGCACCAACGGGACCTGCCCGTGTTAGAGTGAGTTTTAATCCTGTGGATTGCTGGCCCTGTGAGAAGAATCACTGCTATCAGCCACAGAATGAACAGATCAAATGTTTGCGTGGAATCAACCCCAAGCGGGTTTTTGAAGAGGTGTGTGGTGTTGCAAGAATCCCTATCTCCAGTTGATGTATTAGCGAGAGAAGTGCGTGAACGCACCGCCATTGCACAAGTGTGTCTTTCTCGTTCATACGGGGGGATTGAGCAAGTCGTGACCAACGACATCCTGGAGCTTTCGCAGTTGGGGATCGAAGTGCGTCTCGTGTGTCTAATGGGATCACCCGTTCATTTAAAGCTTGTTGATAAACCTGGTGTGAAGATCATCACCGTGAAAGACTTCCCGAGAAAATTCTTCGACATGGGATTTAGAAACATTCTCAATGAAGTCTGCGATGACAAGGTCCAGATCTTACATTTCTATCAACCTTCTATGATGGGTGCGATCCTTCCTTGGGTTTGGAAGAAGAAGCATCTAGTTGTCTTCTCCAATCGGCATGCGCTTGCCACTGAAAGCATGCGCACCCCTTGGAACGCGTTGATGATGAAGAGGCTCGATGGTGTAGTCACGATGTCTGAGACATTGAAGAAAAATATTTTAGCTACTCATCCTCTGAAGGAAGATCGAGTGAATGTGATCCACTTGGGGCTCGATTATCTCGTCTTCGATCCAGAACGTGTCGATGCCAAACGCCAGAGAGCAGAGTGGGGCGCTGATGAATCCACAGTTGTGATCGGTTGCGTGGGTCGTATCGATCCCACTAAAGGACAAGACATCGTCGTGAAGGCTGCAGCGGGGCTGCTCGTGAGATCCAAGGCGATCGACAAGGTGAAGTTCGTGATCGTGGGTGAAGAACCTAAGACAGGCGAACATCAGTACCTGGCACAACTCCAAGAGATGGTGAAGCAGTTCGGCATCGGTGATCACGTCGTGTTCGCAGGATACAAGGAGAACATCCCTGAGGTCATGAATGCGTTTGATCTCTTCGTCATGCCTGCGCGCCAAGAAGCATTCTCTCTCGTCGTCGTTGAAGCGATGGCAATGGAGACTCCGATTCTCATTTCGCGTGGGGGTTCATCTGATGAGGTTGTAGGTAATAATGAGTTCGGAGTGCTCACACGTCCTGCAGACGCGTTTGATCTACAGCGCGCGATCCGAGTATTTTTAGATAACCCTGAAATGCGCGTGAAGATGGGTAAGGCCGCACGGGCTCATGCGATGAAATCGTTTGCTCGTCAGGATAGGCTTCAGCAGTTACTCGGGCTTTATGAGAGGCTGCTCAGAAGACGAGCTCAAAAAAATTCATGATTATACAGTTATTGTTATCTCTATACTAAAAGTCTTCACTGTATCTTAACTGCCAGTTTTTTAAGTTCTTTTTCAGAGGCTACGTCTAAGCGTTCAGCGATCCATATTTTGATCAGAGCCTGGCGAGAAATTCCGAGTCGAGTTAATTCCTTGTCTAGAGCTGAAACTGTCCTTGCTGGAAAGTCTACATTCACACGAAAAGTACCTACATCTAGTTCTGCATATTCTAGAATACTATCTCCTGTATCAAATTTCTCATCCAGTTCCTTACTTGTAATCTGCTTTGAAGCGGTTTTGATAAGCTTGTTTTTCTTCATTTCGTGACCTCCTTATTGAAATAATACGAATATTTTTAGATCTTCTAGTAATGACTGCAGTCCAAAAAACACCTTCGATTATCCCGATTACACCCCACCTTGATTCTCCGTCTGACCGAAGTAGAAACTCAAAATGAGGTGAGTTCCAAAGTTCCTGGGCTTTTACAAAATCAATTCCATGCCAGTCGGGAAGCCTGGATTTTGGATTCTGAGTCTAAACCCGACTAAATCTCTTAATTTTACCCTTTTCAAGGTGGGGAACCTGGTCTATACCTTTGAACTCCTTAGGGATTCTAGTCCTTAAGGGTTTTCGTACTCAGGCCAATGGACAGCTTTGCAGTCTGGCCCTGTGACGGAAACGTTCGTGAAAGGTAAATCAAAACAAATGGCAATTCAGAAAGTAGAAGCTCCGGCAAAGAAAACTTTGTCTGGAAAAGCATTAGCTAATCAATCTTGGATGGATCAATTTTCAGATTCATTCGGAGAAGAAGACAATAATAAAAAAGGAACTGGCGAAGACTTCGCTTCATTATTCGAAGCATCTCAACCAGAAGATGGCATCAAAGAAGGCGCAGTGATCGATGGCAAAATCATCGCAATCGGCCCTGAACATGTGACCATCGACATCGGTTTCAAATGCGAAGGCATCATTCCGATCCAAGAATTCAAAGACGCAACTGGAATTCCAAAAGTCACCATGGGTGAAGTTCTCAGCGTTTATTTAGATCGCCTTGAAATCGAAAACGGTTTCATCCTCTGCTCTAAAGACCGCGCAGAAATCATCAAAGCATGGGACGAAATCTCTGCTGCGACTGAAAAAGATCAACTCGTCGAAGGAACTGTGATCACCAAAGTTAAAGGTGGCCTCATGGTCGACATCGGCGTGAAAGCATTCCTCCCTGGCTCACAACTCGACACCAAGCCAATCAAAAACTTGGACAAGTTCGTAGGCCAGAAGATGAAATTCAAAATCATCAAGTTCAACAAGAAACGTGGGAACATTGTTCTCTCCCGTAAAGCGGTTGTTTCTCAAGAGCGCGAAATGCAAAGAGCTGAAACTCTCGCAGGCATCCAAGAAGGAATGATTGTTTCCGGAACAGTGAAGAACATCACTGAGTACGGCGCATTCATCGACTTGGGCGGTATGGATGGACTCCTCCACATCACCGATATGTCCTGGGGACGCATCAAACACCCGAACGAGTTGTTCGGCGTGGGCGATGAAGTAAAAGTGAAGATCTTGAAATACGACAAAGAAAAAGAACGCGTATCTCTCGGTCTTAAACAAGTATCTCCAAACCCATGGGATGAAGCAGAATACAAATTCCCACTCGGTAAGGTTGTAAAAGGTAAAGTCGTCAGTCTCAAAGACTACGGCGCATTCATTGAGTTAGAAGATGGCGTTGAAGGCCTCATACACGTTTCAGAAATGTCGTGGACAGAGCGCGTGAAACATCCTTCTAAAGTATTGAATGTGGGCGATGAAGTAGAGTGCAAAGTTCTCGAAGTGGATTCTAAGAACAAGCGCATCTCTCTCGGCATCAAACAACTTCAGAACAATCCTTGGGACGAGCTCGAAATCAAATACCCAGTTGGCACGATCATCGAAGCGGCAGATGTTAAATCTGTTACAGACTTCGGTATCTTCGTTGACGTAGGTGTGGGCATCGACGGTCTCATTCACGTCAGTGATGTTTCATGGGTGAAGAAATTCGCTCATCCTTCAGAGAAATACAAAAAGGGCGACAAAGTCCGCGCTGTGGTTCTCTCGATCGACAAGCAATCCGAGAAGTTCTCACTCGGCGTGAAACAGCTTGAGCGTGATCCATGGGATAACATCAAGTCACGTTACAGAACTGGCCAAGGTATCGACGGACAGATCACGAAAATCACCGACTTCGGTGCATTCGTTGAGCTTGAAGAAGGTATCGAAGGACTCATCTACGTATCTGAGCTTTCATCTGAGGGCCGCGTAGAAAAAGTGTCTGACGTTGTTAAAGTAGGCGATAAGGTTCGTGCAGAGATTCTCTCTATCGAACCAAAAGAACGACGCATCTCTCTTTCGATCAAGCAATTGAATCGATCAGAAGAGCGCGCGAACTTCAACACCTACGCTGGCGATCGCACGAAGAAAACTTCAATGGGCGATATCTTGGGCGATAAACTCAAGAACGCGCTCAAAAAAGATGAATAGAGTAAGCGGGAAATAGCGAAGCTATTTCGTGCGAAGCTCAAAAAATCTTCGAAAAAAAAATTTAGCCCCAGGATGGTGATACTGTCCTGGGGTTTTTTTATTGCCTGTACCAATCGAAACCATTTCTCATCATTTCACGTCTTACTCCATCGTCAAAATTATCTTTGATTTCATTCCAAGCTTTATTCACTTGAGTAGGGTCGCACTTTTCTGTTTGATTCGTTTTCTCGTTCATCTCTCCAATAAAGAACAAAAAAGCTAAAGTAGATCCTGTGTCGTTTATGGCGTGCGTCTCTGCATTTGTCGCACGATCGTATAATTCCTCTTTTGAAATAGACAAAGCAAGTCTGGAGGCATGAATTTTTTCTAACGCTTTTTGAAGGATTCCATAAAAGTAAGCTGCTGTAATTGTGCAGCATACTGGAGGTTGCTTGCTCAAATAAGTGTGAAGGAGTCTGTTGCTCTTTTCTGCAATCAGAGTCACTAGTTCTCTGTCCCAGTTATCCATGCCTTCTCTTAAAAAATCATACACAGGTTTGAAATTTGGCATAAACATAGAAGTTAGATAACTCGATTTTGCATAATCTGCGGTAATCGATTTGCCCATTTCTGCAGCTATTGAACCCACAAACTGTTCATGCTCAGTGTGTGTTCCTTCAAGGGTGAAGGCCTGTGTAATGAGATTGATGATTTCGCTCTTGGGGGCATTTAACTTTGTACGAATGAGCGCTTGATAGAGCATCGTCATCCATTTTTTGTGTGTTTCATTAATTGAAACACCCAGCATAGCGTCAGCTTCTTTTAATTCATCAGAAGTTTTGTTTTGAAATTCTCCGCAACCGACTCTCGTACTGTCAGTGATCAGGCCTGCCATGCAGAGCCCAATAAGAAACGGTGTACGACTCTGATAGGGCTGTTTCATGATTGCTCTTAATTTTCCGATATCACCACTACGTATAGCTCGAGCGAGTTCATAGTCAGTTTTATCTTCGAATACATGGAGAAGAAGAAAATCAATGTCACCGTTTGAGTCCACTCCTCCTGTATCTAGAGCACTCATGAGTTTGCAGATGTTTTGTTCTTTCATTGCTTGTTTCACGAGTGCTTCGGTTTGCTCTCTGGGAAGAACAACTTTTTTTTGTACTGATGTTTGAGAGGGACGAGTCAGGTTAAAATTAGAATGTTCTGTTAGGTTTTTTGAGCCTTTATCGGATTTCTGAAGAGTGGCTGTAGCGAGATCTGAAGTGAATTGCGATCGATAAAAAAGGTATGCAATAGTCAAAACTCCAATGAGTGCGGCTAGTTGAATGGCAGATTTTTTTTGCATCTCATTAATATGTTAGATTAGAATTCAAATATGAAAACTACTCTCATTCAAAAAGCCTGTATGTCAGTACTTTTGCACTCGCTTGCTTCTTGCACATCTATGATGGAAGCTCATAAAGCACGTATCTGTCAAAAATCAGAGGCCTATGAAGAGGGATTCAATGATGGCCGCGCTGGAAGTCAGATGGACTCAAGTACGTATACTACTTGTGGTGCGGATTCGGCGACACTCAAGACTTCTTACCAAGATGGATATAAGGCTGGGTCTGCTCAGACTTCAACACCGAAGGTAGGTGATTCGTTCCCCAATGCCAAGACTGTGATTCAAATTGGGATTGGCAATAACCATAAGGATTCAGCTTCGAATAAGGCGTGGTTCTGTGAGACTCATGCGTTTGCTAAAACGTACTCGAGTTATGGTGCAACTGAGCTCGAAGCTAGGAATGCCGCTATTGACTCCTGCGGTAGATCTACTCACCGTATGCATTGTGACAATGAAGTTAGCTGCAGACCTAATCATTAGTAACTTGAAAAAACATAAACTTACTCTTGTCACAGACGTCTGCTAGAGCGGTAAGTTGACGTTTTTTAAACTTAAGACCTTCACAGATCGCTGAGAGTGATGAATAAGCTTTAAATTTATAACTCACCGCGCAAAACCCATGAGTCTTTTGACTTTTCCTTGAGACAGCCCGACAATAGATCTCACCATGGCTGGACAAAATCGATTCACAGGATTGTTTTGGGTACTCGTAATCTCTCTCATGCTCTTCATCGGATTCGCAACGATGAGCATGATGCGTATCAGAGGTAAGGGCAGTGACCAAGCTTCCTCTAGTAAGGGAAGTAAGATCTTCAAATCCAAGAACGAAGGCGCAATCGGTGTACTTGAAGTCAACGGCGCCATCATGGATTCAAAAAAATTACTGAAAAAATTAAAATCATTCGAAGAAGATGAGTTCGTCAAAGGCATCGTCGTGCGTATCAATTCTCCTGGAGGATCAGTGGGCCCTTCTCAAGAGATCTACGATGCGATCAAGCGTTGCAAAAAACCAACCGTGACTTCTATGGGATCGGTGGCGGCAAGCGGTGGATATTACATCGCAGTAGGAACTTCTAAGATCTTCGCTAATGCGGGAACGATCACAGGCTCGATCGGAGTGATCATGCAATTCACCAACATGAAGAAGCTCTACGACTGGGCTAAGGTCGAGCGCTTCTCGATTAAGACAGGGAAGTTCAAGGACTCTGGCGCTGAATACCGTGACATGACTCTAGAGGAGCGCGCACATCTGCAATCGATGGTCGATGATGTTCTCTCTCAGTTTAAGAAGGCAGTATCTGAAGGTCGCAAGCTTCCGATGGAAGAAGTCACAAAAGTT
The DNA here is from genome assembly GCA_023657465.1 of Lysobacteraceae bacterium. Taxonomy (GTDB): domain Bacteria; phylum Bdellovibrionota; class UBA1018; order UBA1018; family JAGTJX01; genus JAGTJX01. The sequence continues at coordinate 745,793 of JAGTJX010000003.1, read as the reverse complement.
GCAGATGGACGCATCTTCTCAGGTCAACAAGCGAAGATCATCGGACTCGTCGATTTGCTCGGTGGTCTCGATGATGCGATCGATGACGTTGCGAAGACCGCTAAGATCGAAGGCAAACCAAAAGTTTATTACTCTGAGAAACCTAAGAGCAAGTTCATGGACGCGCTCTTCGGAGATGATGAAGACGATGCTGAGTCATCTTCGAGCACAGGTTCCCGCTCACTCGTCGTGAGACTGCTTCAAGCAGTCATCGGTGGAGATGCTAAAACGAATTCATTACTAGACGCTGTTACGAACGAATTACAACCGGGGGTTTACTGGCTATGGAATGGTTGATCATCACTTAACGAGATCACGCGAATTCGTAGTTCGTGTGATTACTGAAGTTCTTAATGACAAAGTCACGATCGCTCAAGCTTGGTCGAGGGTTGTTTATCAATCCGAAGGCCGCGAGCCTCACGATGCTCCTTGGTGTAGAGAAATGGTCGCAGGTATCCTGAGATACAAATCTCGCCTTGATTGGATTATGGATACTTATAGCCATAAGAAAAAACCCACAGGCTGGACGCGTAAGGCACTCTATTTAGGAATCTATCCGCTCCTTGCACAAGAGGCAGCCATCCCAGGAAAAATCGTCTCTGAAGTCGTCGACTTCATTAAAGAAAAACAAGGTTCGCAATCAGGTGACTTCGTCAATGCGGTGCTGAGACAAGTCACTGAATCTCTGGATCAGTGGAAGTCTTGGAAGCCTAGTGAAAACTCAGGAGAACCGGAGTGGTTGGCTTGGACAGGTCTGCCCGAGTGGCTCTGGGAAAGACTCTCACGTGAATACGGACGAGAGTGGGCTATAGAGTTTTCTCAAACCATGATGAATCGACCTGAGTTCTACATGATTAACCGTGACGGTAAGACTGAGAAACTCGCTGGTGATCCAGGTGAGTCAGTCGGAAGTGATTCTTATGTTCAGGATTTGAGCTCTCAAGCGCTTGTGAAGCGGGTGCATGAGACTCTTGTAGAGAAGGGAATACCTGAGGCTGACTTCCTCGATATCTGTTCAGCTCCTGGTGGCAAAGCCATCGGACTTGCGTTCTTAGGTCACTCAGGTATCGCGATGGATGAATCACCCAAGAGGCTCGAGCTCGTACGTGAAAACATCAAGCGCCTGGGGCTCGCTGAAAAAATTAGAATCTATGAGCAGAAGAAAATTCGAGCAGAAGATCAATTCGAACTCGTATGGGTGGATGCTCCTTGTACAGGAATTGGAACGCTTCGGAAAAATCCAGAGATCCGATGGGTGCGAGACGAACTCGCTGTAGAAGGATTGATTAAGCTTCAACGGAAAATCGTTGAAGACTCTCTCAAGCATGTGAAACCTTCAGGGTTTTTTGTTTATTCTGTCTGCTCAGTACTCAAAGATGAATTCGAACATGTCGCAGAGATCATGGACTCTCGTGATGCGAAGCTCGTTTGGAAGATCACAATTGCACCGCAAGAAGCGCCCCATGGTGATGGATTCCAAGCCGGGATGTGGTTTCGCTCCCCATGAGATATTGCCCTGTCTGTACGATTCAAACTCCGCTCATGTCGTATGAAGTGAACGGAGTCAGGGGTGAGCGCTGTATTCCTTGCAAGAAAATGTGGATCCTAGAGACCACATTCTTCCGTGCCCTCAATCAATCCGATGTTCACATGAGAGAATTAGGCAGAAGTAAGATTCAATGCCCTGATTGCCGAGGGCTCTTCTATCAATACGAAGTGAAGAAGACAGATGATCCTTTCGTCATGGAGAAGTGTGTTCAGTGTCATTCAGTGTGGATGCCTGTCGGTGCGGTGAAGGCGTACCTGGAGTTGGAGCCAGTTGGTTAAGTGTATATCGAAGAGCAAAAATTTAATGATACTCCGAGTTGGAAAACTTACATTTCACACAAACTTTTAAAATTTTCTGAAATTGAAGAGTCTCAAAATGATTTAAGAATGTCATTGAAAAGAAAGATTATCATTTAAATGTAGTTTTTTTAATTTTAATGACATTAGCGATTAAAGTTTCAAGTGAAAGATTTGGATTTACTAATACTGATCCCTTTCGAATGGGTGGTATAACCATTTTAACTCATTCGTTTTTACACGCTCATCTCTTTCATTATTTATCTAATACTGACATTCTCTAGAATAAAAATTGTTGATCGTAGTTTTGATCCTAGAACTTGGAGTTGGACGACTTCTAGGATTTCAGTTTACTGGATGATGGTTATGAATTTTTCTTTTAATATTTTATCATTATCCGATAAAGAGTCCAACGTTGCATATGCAGCTCACGTAGGTGGGGCGCTGGGTGGGGTTATTTATTATTTATTTGGTCAGCGGCCACAGTTCAAAAAAAAATCAGATCCAGGAAAATCGCTTACTCAGGGCTGACTCTCTACTTCAGCGGAAACGCGTATTGAACCTTCTTCTCATTCAACGGATAAATCTCAAATGCATAGGTCATGGGATAGTTCTTGGACTTCATGTACTGATCCATCACAGGATAGGCCTTTATGATTCCTAGAAAAGTGGAGAGGATGCCTCTGAGTGGAAACTCTGAAGTCACAGCTCTTGTCAGAGGGAATTCACGTGTGAGGATCTTGTGTTCTGACTTCAGGTTGTGTGCATAGTTCTGAAACTTGCCTAGATCCTTGGGGTCAATCACAATTCCTGCGTCACTCCTCAGCTTCTCAAGAGCAACAGTGCTTGGATCATCGTAGTACTGACCGAATCCAGCGATGGGTGTGGCACCCATTGAGAGAGAAATCTTCATCATGTAATCGACTGTAGAACCCGTTTGTTTGTAGTCACCAACATTAGATTGATAGACAAGAGTGAAAGGACCAATGTCTGATTCAGTAACAGTGATCGTGTTAAACGCTCCAAAATAAGCAAACACTCCAGTGAAAAATAGAACGGCTAATCCAATGGCAGAAAGAATAACTCGAAACATATGTTAGGCTCCTTATTTTTTGGCATCTTCGCCTAATCTACTTTTCAATTGGTCTAAGAATGACTTCACTCTGACCTCGTGTTTCTCGACAGCTTCGACTGAGTTGAGATCCACGCCTCCAGTTTCGTTGGAGACTTCAAACTGAACAAGAACTTTATCGAGAAACCTGGAGAGAATACGCGGCACTTTCTTGCCCCACCTAATGCGGTGATTGCATCTTGTGATGACAAGTCTACTCTTAGCTCTCGTCATTCCAACGTAGCAGAGTCTGCGCTCTTCAGAGAGATCGCCGTTTTCTTCCATGATCTTCTTGTGGGGGAGATAGCCATCTTCAGCTCCGACTAAGTAAACATTCTGAAACTCAAGACCCTTAGAACTATGAAGAGTCATGAGTGTGACTTGGTCAGAGGTGGAGTCATCTTCCTTCTTGAGATCATCCTTGGCTTGGAGTGCAAGTCTGCTTAAGAATTCGGTGAGGAAGTCGATACTCGTCGCCTCTCCGGTCAAATCAAAGTCACTAAGTGTATAAATCGAAAGAGAGTTTGCGAGTTCCTTGATGTTTTCAATTTTCTTGTCCGCGTTAGCGGTAGTCTCTTCTTCATCGATGATCGTAGACTCGAGACCTGCAGACTTAATGAGCTCGATTGCCCAAAGTGAAATACGACCAGGGTCTAAGATGAGCGCCTCAAGTGCCTGACGTCTTTCGGTGTGAAACGCTACAAGCTTCTTTAGTGGTTCAAGCGCTCGCGTCTGAAGCAGTGACTCATTAGACTCCACTTGATTCGTGATGGCGCTATAGAGAGAAATTCCGTTCTTCACTGAGAACTCATGGAGAGTGTCGATCGTCTTCTTGCCGATTCCACGAGTTGGCCAAAGTAGTACACGTCTCAAAGAAGCGTCGTCATTCGGATTGATGATGAAGCGATAGTAGGAGAGGACGTCCTTAATCTCCTTGCGATCTAAGAACGACATTCCGCCCACCATCTTGTAAGGGATCTTGGACATTCTCATCGCTTCTTCGAACGCTCGTGATTGAGCATTGGAACGGTAGAGGACGGCGTAATCAGAAAAAGGTCTAATCTGTCTTAAGACACCGTGATGGGATTCAAACACTTGCGCTCTGATGTCATCTGCGACTGTTTCTGCTTCATCGCGATCATCTTCGCAGATGATGAGTTTGATTTTGGGTCCAGTTGATTTGTTGGACCAGAGTTTCTTCGCATGTCTCACCTTGTTGTCAGCGATGACTGAGTTAGCAGAATCAAGAATGATCTGAGTGCTTCGGTAGTTTTGTTCAAGCGTGATGACTTTCACGCGAGGATACTGATTCTTAAACTGAAGAATGTGTGCGGGATCTGCTCCTCGCCAAGCATAGATGGATTGATCGTCGTCTCCGACAACACAGAGATTAGGGTTCTCGTCAGTGAGGAGTTGAATGAGTCTGAATTGTGATGCGTTCGTATCTTGATATTCATCGACTAAGATATGCTTGAGAGTGTTTTTGAGTTTGGAGCGAATGTCTTCATTCTCACTAAGCAACTTCTCGGCCATGTAGATGAGGTCATCGAAGTCGAGAGCGTTGAGTGTCTTCAGCCTCTCTTGGTACTTAGGAAACGCAGCTGCAGCAGCGGTTGCATAATCCACGTGTAAGCGTCCTGTTTGAATAGACTCAAGGAAATGCTCTTGTGCCGCTTCTGTTTTCACAGAGCTATTCTTAAGCAGTGAAAATTGAGAGAGGAGGAAGCCTGTGTCAAACTTGCGATCATCGATTTTGATGTTCTTGAGAACTTGTTTGAGTACGTCGTTCTGATCACCTGAATCGAGAATGGAGAATCCTGGCTGGAATCCCAGACGCATCGAGTGTGCTCGAATGAGTTTCACACAAAAGGAATGGAATGTAGATATCGTAAGCCCCTTGAGCTGAGAGTCTTTCACTAGGGGCGAGACCATTTTAATGACGCGTTCTTTGAGTTCGCGAGCGGCCTTATTGGTGAAGGAGAGTCCTAAGATTTCATTGCCCTTCAAACCGCGCTCTGAAATCAGATGAGCAATTCTGTGAGCCATGGTGTTAGTTTTGCCGCTTCCTGCACCAGCTAAGATGAGCAAAGGTCCAGATCCATGAGTCACTGCTTCACGTTGGTGCGGGTTAAGCTTAGAGAGATCAAGTGGCATTGGGTCTAAACGGACTATATGCGAACGGTGAGAGCGAGGTAAAGAGCGGAAAGCTCATTATAATAAAATTGCCAGTGTGCGGTCTGTCCTATTTCCCATCCAAAACCAAAACTAAATCCGTTTAGAATTGCGGAGGTTGAAGAATTATCGTCACGAAATCCATAACTTAACGCAAGTTGCACAGGTTTGAGGTTGCCGACGATGCCGGGTTTTAACGCAAGTCCTCTCATGCCACGGTCGACTGCAGCATCTACGACGAGAGTTGCTTCATTAGAAACGTTGTATGAAAATCCTGTTCCGAATACGCCACCGCCTAAAATATTGAAAGCCTGCAAACCCCAGTGAGTTGAAGTATTGATCGATGCAATCATTCCGAGATTAAACGAACTCGCTGAAACAAAAAATCCTTAACCACTGATGACAGCAAGACCTCCGACACCAACTGCTGCGGATCCCAATGAAGCTGCAAGACCCAGTGGCAACGTGATTGAACTTCCAATTGCAGAGCCGTTGGAATTATTCAAGCTCGTCATGAGGCCTATCGTTCCGCCCACGGTTCCACTTCCACCGTAAAGTTGTGCACCGATTCCAAGAGGTCTGAAACCACCTGAAGTATCGTTGGTAGAAGCGCTTCCTACGAATTTGAAATTCGTATTGTAAACCAGTCCTGCGGGATTCTCGAACACAGAGCTCATGTAAGAAGGTGCTGCAATGCCTTGGCTCACAGACAGCAACCGATTCCATTCCATGTTGGTTTGATTATAACTATAGTACGCCTGAGAAAGAGAAGGGCTGAGAAGTAGGAGTAAAAGTTTTTTGTATTTCATGGTTTAGGGCCTCCCGAATCTGAGTCCAACCCAACCGAGAAACTGATTCTGGTTCAAGGTTCCGCTCGCAGCAGTATTGGCGAGTGAAAAATAATAATCAGCAGCGACGACTAATCCCATGTTGAAGCTCAAAGGGACGTCGAAGCCCGCTCCACCCATGAGTCCATAGTCCAGCGCCCGAACGTTTGCATTCAAGCGATCGAGTTGATAGTTGATGCCCGCACCTGCACGGACGAAAAGAGATTGAGCGAGTCTCAGTCTGAACCAAAGTGGAATGAGCAAGTGACCGGAGTCTGCGCCGTTTAAGACTTGGGTGAGATAAGCACCACCAGTCTGTACTGTGAGCTTGCCTCGACCTAGGCCTAAGATCATTCCACCACCTTGGAGCCTGAGTCCGCCGGAATTACCTGAGGGTGATGGCAAGGAGTAAGTAGATCCTTGGTAGAAACTCACAGTAGTGGCTTGGGATTCTGGAATGAGTGAAACGAGAACAAGTGACAATGGGATTAAGTAGCGTGTTGCAAACATAGATATCTCCTTCAATCCCTCGAGAATTAAGTGTACCTGGTTTTATGCGTGCAGCAAATATGTCAAGAAAATGGCTTCTTTATGAGTGGCTATAAAATAACATATCTATTTGATATTATTAAAAAAAATTATATATATATTTAATAAACTAATGTGATAACATGTAGATATGTTGATAGAAATATTTGAAGGACTACTAAAAGCTCGTGGATTTAGCCTAGATCCGATGAGCAACTTTGTTTGGATGCCTAAAGAAACTCGGTACCAAGTTTTTTATGAAGGCGACTGCATTCTTGCATTTTTAGCAGAGCCTCAGTTTGAGCTGTTATCAAAGGCTTTGCATGCACCCGATAAAAACCGATATCTCATCGAGAATTACTTTGCAGCTGAACCAGTGGATGAGTTTTTTGATCTCTGTACGAAATATGAAGTTGATTTGCAGAGGTTTGTAAAATGAATAAAAAAGAATTAATTCAACGAGCAAAACAAAATGCATTAAAGCGAGAGAAACTTTTTTTTGATATTCGAACACAAAGAGTATTAGGAAAATTGGTTCATAAAAAACTCATGTTAGTTCCAAATGTTTTCCCATATAGAGGGCTTACATTTCTGGAAGATGCTCTCTGGGTAGGTGAAAATGTAGAGCCAAGGGTTTTAGAGTTATTGCCTGCAATCTTACTGAAACTGCCGCATCTTTTTGTCACACTTCAAGATCTGCCTCAGGACTTAAAGAAGGTGATTGATGAGATCAAAGGAGGCGTTGCAGAGACTCAGTTCCGAGGTGTAGAGCCAGAAAAGTATCTCTATTGGATTGCAAAAATTGGCCGAAAGGATGTTCATCCAGCAAAACTCAAAACGTTTCGATTTATGCAAGATGATATCAAGACTCTCGCTGAGCTAGTGAGAATGACTGGCGAGACAGAAGCTCAGATACTCAGAGATGCACTCAAGGCATTGAAGCAGAGTCTATTAGTTACAGATAGAATCTAAAAGTAAAATTAGCATCAAATACGTTTAAATACTGAATGGACTTTCCTGTTGAAGATCCTAAGATCGAAACAGAATCGTATTGCGGATTCATAAATGTAAAATAGGCGAGCTCTAAACCAAACGCGAATAACTCTGTCACTTGTTTCACCATCGAGAGCTTAGGTCCGTGACCTGTGCCAGTAAAGTTGTTGCCGTACAGGAAGAGACTGGCGCCAACTGCAGAAGCCACTCCGTAACGATATCCCAAAGAGAGTGACCATGTGTCCGAAGTAGGAAGGAAAATATCTGCTTCCACTCCGTAGCGTTTGGCAGAATTCACATCGAATAAACTCAATGCCGCTTGCTCATTATAAAAACCACCGACGCTGAAAAGATTCACAGGTCTCACGCCTGCAGCAATTCCGTACCCTATTCCCCAGCTGTTACCACTCACAGCTGAGCTTGTAGAATAGGGAACACCGATGAGACCACCTAAGTAAATGAATCTATGTCGCGGGAGTTCTGGAGGTTTGATTTCGGTTTCAGTTTGAGCTGCAGAAGGGCTTCCAGTTTCAGGAACTGCTTCTTCTGATCTAGCAGTAGCAACTTGGAAAAGAGTGATCGCTATCAGAATGACTAGCCTCTTGTTTAGCATCTGTAAATCCTCGAAAAGATATTGATTAGAGCAAGAATCTGAATGAGAGATTAGCGTCCACGATACCTGCGTTAGCAATCGATGATCCAGCCTTGTTTCCGAAGAGAGAAACACTTTCTGCTTGTGGGTTGGAGTACATGAAGTATGAGAGCTCTAGGCCGAATGCGAAAGATTCAGAAAGCTTCCTCATCATAGAAACCTTCGGTCCGTGGCCGATGCTTTGGATATCGTAACCTTCGGAGAAGAAAGGAGTCACGCCCACCACTTGAACGAGACCTAGACGGTAGCCAAGAGCTACAGACCAAGTTTCGAATGCAGAGAGTGAGTAATCTGCTTCGATTCCGTAGCGCTTACCTGCACGCATGAGAGCAGAGTTGCCGAGAACTAAACTTTCATTGTAAAAAGCACCAGCGGTTAAGTTCTTCATGATCTGAGCGCCCGCGTTTACACCATAGGTGAAGCCAGTAGGTTGACCGCCGGTGGTTGCTGCAGTGTTGGTTGAGTAAGGAGCACCAACTAATCCACCTAAGTAAAAGTTTCTTTCACGAGGTGCTTCAGGGAGAGCGATGCTGGCCTCAGTTGTAGGTTCAGCTTGTGCAGTAGAGAGTTGGATCAGGCTGAGTGCGATGAGTAGGATAGATTTTGTGTTTAGCATTTTATTTTATTCTCCTATTAATTCTTTTTGAGCTTCAATTTTCTGACAGTTTTTTAAAAACTGAAACTGCTCATCATCTCCTGGTAAACGAATTGAGCCTATACCCAGATTTAATTCTAAGTTCATTGATACTGAAAGATTTCCATTGTCTGGCAGTTTTGTCACATAAACAAGTTGATGTTGGTCTTGGCCGTATTTAATTTTTCTTTGTTTTGGATTGACCGAGCTATAGGTGGCTTCTAAAGTCGACTCGTTTTGATAGTTGGGTTTAAAATATTCAACAGTATCTAATGATTTATGTTTCTTGTGGTGAATATGAATCTGAATCGTACTCAAATCTTCCAATTGGCAGATTAAACTTAATAGTAATAATGATTTCATATCAATCTGATCCAGTTCTTTTGCGTTTGATTTTCTCTACCACACATTTATAGATGAAACCGCTGTCGTCAGCACCTTTTATGATTTTGCTGAGTTCGACGTAGTAAGTTCTCTGAGGATCGAAGATCGTGACTTCAAATTTAGCAGAATGCTCTTTGTCTTTCATTTCGATTACTGAGTAGGACTGCTGATTGCCTTCACCGTTGTTCACTTCGTCTAGAGCGATCGTTCCATTCTTCGCATCTTCTGCGCAGTCGATGTCGAGCTTGTCTTGAGCATGAGCGCTCAAACTGGAGAGTGAAAGTAGAAGTGATAGTGTAGTGATGAGTTTCATTTTTTTATCTTTCTCCTTTTTTGGCGCACTATTTCTTGGTTAACCAAGATATTGCGCGTTAATTCTTTATGTTTAAAATCAAGTCACAGTTAGTAAGCTAGGGTTTTCAGCTACAGGCTTTAGAAACTTTTAATAGACATTCATCAAGATTTTTTGAAGCAGCATCAGCACGGCTATTATCAATTAGATTTTTATGAGCTGCTCTATTCATTGTTCGAACGTAGAATAATTCAAATTTAAGTTCTTCAGCTTCTTTAGTACAAACTAACCTGTCACGGATGATCTGATTGATTGATGTCTCACAATTATCTGATATTGCTTGTTTAGCTTTCTCAATACAACCTTCTAAAGCGACATTAGCAAGTTGGCTAGCCTTTTCATCAACAGCATCTTGAAGAGTCAATTTCTCTTGATTACAAAGCAATCCTTGTAAGTCTAACTCCTTAAGGACATCTTTTTGTTGAGCAAAAACTGAAGAAGAGACCAGTAATCCGATAGTCAGTATTAGTTTTTTCATAATTATTATAACTGTCCCGAAGTCCTAGGAAAGTTATTTTCCCAGTAGTTAAAACCTCAAGACCCTTTAGTTGAGTAGTAATGCAGGTCTTGTGCCAGGCGTTATGAGCAATTTAAGAGTAAAAGAGAGTGGATTTTCAGATTCAACCTGTCTAAAGTTTTTACAGACTTTAAGAACATAGCCACTGTGTCGTTTTGGACACTCTGAATTTAATGGTGATGTGAAAATGGGGAAGAAAAAGAAGCAAGAGATCGAGATTGAAGAAAGATTAGAATTCATTGCAAATGAATTGAGAGATGCAATCACATGGATTGAAGAATCAACGCCATTTGAGGTTCTGAGTGAACTAGCAAGACTCGGAGTAAAAACCCACAACTGGAATGAGGTGGTGAAGTTTTACGATGATTGGCAGCCAAGGAAAGTAAATAAAGAGTTTATTCCAGCATCAAGTGAACTAGCGGATGTATGGATGAGCGAGATCAAAGCAAAAAATGGGAACGAACAAATCGACGTTTCTGATGATATTTTTTTGCATATGGCAGCTGAGCACTACTGGCACAAATACAACACAAAGGGTATCGAGGAGATGCTGTTTGGGTCGAGAACACTTTCCATGTAGAATTTTCCTCTAGTCAAAATGATTGGAGGAAAAAATGAAGCGACGGATCGCTGTGTTTTTGGATGCGGATATTAAAAAAGAAACCTTTTCGTTTGATGAACTAGTGATCAGAACCAAGGAGGTGTTCGATAAAAACGGAATGCCAGCAGTGATAACGCTGATTTTAGAGTGGATGGATGGTGATCTCTGTGACTCACTGACAGGAGTGCAGACAAAAGAGTCATTAGCGAGCATCAACGTAAAACCCTGCTGTAAAACTCCCTACTTTGTCAGATCGAGCAGAGAACCAAGACGTATTGATTCTACAATAGGAAAAATCAAATTCCACTGGATGAGGCTCAAATGCAAAAACTGCAAGGAATCGTTCATTCCACTAAGACAGTTTTTAAACGTTAAGCTCTACACGTCGCATACGTTAGAACTCGAAAAAATTGCATGCGAGACTGCAAGTCACCAGAGCTACAGACGATCAGCAAAACACATGACAGATATTGGTGGCAACCCACTCGGAAAAAGTAAAATCCATACTTGGGTTCAGAAGACTGACTCTGCTCACTTAAAGCTGGAACAGAAAGAGCTCGTTACAATTGTTGCAGATGGAACTGGGTATCCCAGGTTCAAGACGAACGCTCAAAAAGAGGATGAGAAGAAAAACCCAAAACGAGATGCTGACAATAGACCTCTTGAACAAATTCGAGTGATTCTAGGGATCGACAAGCACGGCAAAACGATTCCCATGGGAGTCTTCAATGAAGAAAAATGGAACGAAATTGGGAGACTCGTAAAACGGGCTAATCACCATCCCAAGCTGAAATCTAAGCCCATAGCAGAGCTCTTAGTGAGTGATGGAGAACTAGCCATTGAACGAGGACTAGGAAAACTAGCAAAGACCCAGCAGCGCTGCCAGTGGCATCTGACGTATGATCTGAAGTCTGTGATGAAGTACCAGGATGAAGCAAATAACGAAGAAACCAGAAAAGTGAAAGACCAGCTTCATGAAATCATGAGAATCCCGCTACCCAACGAACCAAGAGACAAAGTAAAAACCGAAGAAATTCTAAATCTAGAGGTCTCGGTATTTAATGCGGAAAGGCAAATGAATGCACTCGTGAAAGATCTGAAAGAAAAGCAGTATTTTCAAACTGCGACATATGTAGAGAATGCAAAAGCAAAGCTCTTTAACTATGTCAGAGTCTGGATCAGGACGGGGGATGCTCCTCCGAAAGTGAGCTCCATCATTGAGCGCATGATGAGAGAAATAAAACTACGACTCAAACGAATCGGATGCAACTGGAGTCCCAAGGGAGCAGCACAGATGACGAAGATCATTCTGAAGAGATTTACGAATTCAAATGAATGGGAAAAATATTGGAGTGATACACTCAAACTAGACGGGAAAATGAAGATTGAATTTGCTGGAGCTCAGTTTGTGAATTGAGGTTAAGTGAAAATTGTACCAAGGACTTTCGGACGCTATCTAATTATTTTCCTTCTAGTCATCAATCCAATTTTTAAAACTCAAACTTCGTTCGCTATCTCTTCACATAACTGAGCAGAGTCTCAGGCATCGCCCAAGCATTTTGCTTTTCTAAAATTTAGATTTTGAATCGGATGTAAGATTGACCGTTGTTGATGTACACGTACACGTAGTCAGAAGCTCCTCCGTAGAACTTGGCATAAGCGTTGTTGAGAGCGCCGGTTGCTCCGACACTGCTCACACAAGCTTGTCCCATACCAACACCAGGCACAACGCCATTTCCGTTGAATCCATTGTTGAATCCTTGGTTAGGAAACTGATTGAACGATCCAGGTCCCATGAAGTTTTGATTCAGGAGTCCTGCGAGTTGCAATTCGTACTGACTGATTTGGATAAAGCCAGTCAAACTTTTAGCTGCGCCATTGTTTATTGTAGTGTTGGGTTGGTAGTATCCACCAGTTGGAAAGCCATTAGCATTAGTATTCTGAAGCAAGATCGAGATTGTTGATCCTGTTGCATTCGATCCACCAGTGTATTGCATGCCACCCATGACTGCGCCGCCCATCGCGACTTGACCGATCGTTTGACCGTTCGGGAGTCTACCGAATTGGAGGTTGATACTGTTCATCCAAATTCCAGTTGCGCTAAATGGCATCGGTGCGCCTGGTTGAATCGGCATACAAGCCACTTGGCCTTGGCCAAGACCACCTGGACCGTTAGGGCAACCTGGACCTGGACATGCTCCGTTATTGATTGGCGGTTGTGTCTGTCCACATGCCGCTACCAGGGTCATGAGACCGATGGTTACAAACCTTGCTGCCCACATTTTTAATTCGTTACGTTTCATAAATCCTCCAAGGATTTTTCGTTTTCTATACAGACCTAATAAGCATAGGGTGTGCCAAAGTTGACTTAGTATATCAAATATTTAAGTGCTTGATATTATTTAGTTTTTAAATTTAATGTGTTGAAAAAAGCGACATCTGGGTGTCAATGCTTTTGACAGCTGTTTAGGAGTTGGCGGATTTTGGTGGTGTTTTGGATCTTGAAGTACGAGTCCACTGCAAGGGCTAAAGCCTGAATCCAAGAAGCTCTACCCTGGGGTGATCTCAGCCAGAACTGGTCTTTAGGATGGCCGAAGAATCCAGCTTCTACTAGGACGGACGGCATGTCGGCGCCTAGTAATATATAGAAGAGGCCTTCTTTTACCCCGCGGTTTCGCTTCTGCTTATCTTGGGGGGTAGGGCTTGTAGCTTTGACTAATCCCATCTGAATGAGGCAGGCCAGCTTCTTGCTCTCCATTCTATTGGAGTCTAAGAGCAGATCCTTAATAATGAGGCCCACTTCGTTTTTGGGCTGTTCAGCGACGCTACCCTTGAGGACTGCATTCTCAAGATCGGCTAATCGCTTCGAAGAAGCAGGAGTAGAGTGATTGAGAATGAAGGTTTCTATCCCTTCGGGTTTCTGAGCTCCATCTCGATAATTAGTAGAGGTATTGATGTGCACGGAAATGAAGAGCTTCGCCTTCAACTTGTTTGCAATGACTGTGCGTTCAGTGAGTGGCATCTCTTGATCAGTCGTGCGAGTGAGGACAACAGTGTAGCCCATTTTCTCTAAGACTTGAGAGAGTGCCTGGGAGAGCTCAAGAGTGATGTCTTTCTCTAAAATAGTCTTCTCATTGATGTGGTATGCGGCGCCATGGTCACTGCCTCCATGTCCTGGATCAATGACGATCACTGGAGGTGTGGCTCGTGAGAGTTGCATGGAAAAAAAAGTGAGCAAAACGACTCGAAGCATTGTACCCATAATGTATAAGATTAGGATGACCTAAAAATGATAAAAAAACTATCACGTTGGTTCTCAGCATCCGCCAGGATTCTGCCGTGGAGAGAGGATCCAAGTCCATACCGAGTGTGGATCTCAGAAATCATGCTTCAGCAGACTCAGGTCATCACAGTCGTCCCTTACTTCGAAAAATTCATTACGAGGTTTCCCACTGTGGAAAGTCTTGCGAGCGCGGATCTCTCAGAGGTTCTCGCGAACTGGTCAGGCCTGGGTTACTATTCGCGTGCGAGGAATATTCATCGTGCTGCTGGTCTCGTTGTAGCAGGAGGATTCCCTCGGGATCGCGCTGGATGGGAAGAACTTCCTGGAGTAGGTCCATATACAGCAGGAGCGATCCTCTCGATTGCGTATCATATGCCTGAGGCCATCGTAGATGGAAACGTCGAACGAGTGCTCTCTCGTATGCATCGTTTGAAGAGTAGAGATAAAAATAAAATTTGGAGTTTGTCTCGAGGGTTGCTGGGAGAAGCTGCAAGGTTGAAAGTAGATCCATCGGTGCTCAATCAAGGACTTATGGAACTCGGCGCACGTGTGTGCAAACCTAAGAATCCTCTATGCGATGTGTGTCCAGCTCGTTCGGATTGTCAGGCGTTTGCAAAGGGAGATGTAGAAAAGTTTCCTGTGAAGAAGCCGAGAGTGAAGTCTGTGGACGTACAGGAGAGAACAACTGCGTTTGTGACGAAGGACTTCAAAGTGCTCGTGACTCTAGATGAAAGTGCAAGATGGAGAAAAGGGCTGTGGGATTTGCCCTTAGAAGTGAAGTCTTCTCAGAATGTTTACGCTTCAAAAAAGGATCCTAAATTGCAAGTGAAGTATGTTGTGACTAAGCATAAAGTTTCACGCGTGATCAGTTTGAAATACTTCACTCACAATGCAAAAAATTCTTCAAATCAGATGATGAAAGCTAATTCAGACTCAAGGTGGATCAGATTAGATGAAGCGATTACTCTTCCTCATGGTGCTTCGTTGAGAAAATCATTGAAAGTGTTGAGTGACGCTATCCAACCTCAGCGATGTCGTTCTTGAATCTCGTTCAATCGGTTGAGTGCATCGAGAGGACTCATGAGATTAAGATTCAGTCCCATCACTTCTGAGCGTACAGGATCTGGTTCGTGAGTAGGTGTTTCGACTACAGCCTGATCAAACAAACTCAGTTGGTTCGGGTTGTGAACTTCCACTCCGGGAGAGGATTGTGCTTCGAGTTCGGCAAGGAATTTCCAAGCACGATTGATCAATGGATCAGGAAGACCTGCGAGAGCGGCTACTTGAATACCGAAGCTGTCATTGGCAGGGCCTGATTTGAGTTCATATAGAAAACGGAAAGACTTCTTCGGATCATTCACATCGGATTCAACTGCCATGTGTGCGTTCTTGAGTCTTGGAAGCTTCGTCTCGAGACTCGTGAGTTCGTGATAGTGAGTGGCGAATAGTGTACGTGCTTGAATCTTCTTCACGATCCATTCCAGTGTTGCAGCAGCGACACTCATGCCATCATAAGTAGAAGTTCCTCTTCCGATCTCATCAAGTACGATGAGTGAGCGGTCATTGGCTCTGCGGATGATCTCAGCCAACTCTGACATCTCGACCATGAAGGTACTCTGACCTTGAGTGATTGCATCGTGTGCGCCGATACGTGTGAAGATGGAGTGGAAGATTCCCCAAGAAGCTTTGAGCGCAGGAACAGGAAGCCCCATCTGTCCCAGGACGACAATCATTGCAGCTTGTCTCATCACGGTCGACTTACCACCCATGTTGGGGCCCGTGATGATAAGAGTCTGTGCTGACTCTTGATTGAACTCTAAGTCATTCGGTACATAAGCTCCTGGGTTCATGGCATCCACAAGCGGATGACGACCTTGAAGGACGGAGTACTCGAGAGATTCTGTTATCGTAGGGAACCTCCATCCAGGACGAGTGACCCATTCAGAGAGTGTGGTTACGACATCAAGTTCAGCAATCAGGCTAGCCGCACGCTGAATATCAACAGTGTGAGTAGCGATTATCTCAATCCACTCATCAAAGAGTTTTTGCTCAAGCTGTTTCTGCTGCGTAGACGCGGTAAGGATCTTCTCTTCGAAAATTTTCAGTTCTTCGGTGAAGAATCTCTCAGCTCCTACCATAGTCTGCTTGCGTTGGTAGTGATCAGGAACATTCTTTAAGTGAGCAGCGGTAATCTCAATGAAGTATCCGAATACTCGGTTGTACTTCACCTTCAGCGAATGGATTCCGGTTGCAGCTCTCTCTCTCTGCTCGAGTTCGATGAGGAAGCGTTCACCGTTTTCTGAGAGTTCAATGAGCGTGTCTAATTCTGCATGGTGGCCAGTGGAGAAGATTCCTCCATCACGAGAGAGAAGGGGAGCATCTGGCTTCTGATGCTTCATGATCATCTCAGCTAGAGGCGAGAGCGACTTGTTTAAATTTGTGAGCTCTGAATGGAGAGACTTCAGTAGCGATGATTGTGTCTCGGGAAACAAATTCAAAATAAAATCAATTTGAGCAAGTGACTTACCTAATCTCAGTGAATCTGCAGGATTCATTTGATGAGTGGAGAGTCTGCCCAGAAGCCTGTCGAGATCATAGACTTCGGAGAGATGCTTGCGTGAAGACTCTGTGAAAACTGCATGAATAGCGAGTTCTCTTAAGCATTCTTGACGATTCACAATCTCACTGATCTTCGTGAGAGGTTCTGAGATCCATTGCTTAAGTCGTCTCGCGCCTAGCGAAGTTTTCGTACGATTCAAAAGCTTGAAGAGACTGATTCCCTCTTCATGAGAGGGAAGGAGGTCGAGATGCTGCACGGTCTTGAGCCCGTATTGAAGATGATCCTTGGAGCCTAGTTTTCTGAGTGGCTTGAGATGAGTGAGAGATTCTACACGCTGAGAGTGAGAGACGAACTCAATGAGAGTATCGGTTGGTTCCTTCGATACTTCGACTTGCTCAATCAGAGTCTGATGGGAAGGAAAGAGAGAAATGATCTGTGAAGCGTTTGGATCTTTTGAATCGACGAGTAAGTGAGTGATCGGTGTAGCAGCGAAGAGAGAGACTAGGGTTTCGATGCTAGGGGATGTGGCTTCAACAAGATCTCCTGTAGAGGGATCGAGTGCAACGCCTCGGAAATCTTTTTTGTGAGTGGATAGGAGAGCAAGATACTTGCCCGATGAACCTTGTGAGTCGAATTGAATCGCTGGAGTGAACACTCGAACAATTTCGCGCTTGACCAGATCCTTGGTTGAATCACCTGGGGACGTGATCTGCTCTGCGATTGCGACTTTCTTCCCGTGATCGAGCAGCTTCTGGATGTAACCTTGGGCACTGTGATGAGGAACACCTGCCATCGGTGTGGGGTTCTCTTGGTTTTTGTTTCTGGAAGTGAGGGTGATTTCTAATACGCGAGAGGCGGCGACGGCGTCGTCATTGAATAACTCGTAGAAGTCTCCCATCCTGAAGAATAAGAGTGCATCGGGAACTTGATTTTTCAGTTCTCCATACTGCTTCATGAGAGGCGTGAGTTCTTTTTGCACACCCATGCGTAACAAGGCTTTTTATTCCTGACAAGGCAACATCTGCAGCTGAGAAGTGCGTTAAAACATAGCGTCATTTTATTGTCGGAAATTATTTGTAAATGATCTCGCACTCTTAAGAAAAATTGACTCATATGCAGTTTCGGCACGATGCTTGCTCTATCTTGTGTTGGGGGAAGCCATGTCTTCAGTTTCGTCAGCAGACGCATACAACGCTCATCTTCAGTCCCGCATCCGGGAAGTGGAAGATAACGCCCAAGAGGTGCAAGAGAACATGCGTAAGAACGAAGCTGCTCGTGTTGAGAAAATGGAAAAAGATTTCACAGCTCAGCTCGAAAACATGCGTGACCATTACGAAAAAAATGCCGTTCATCAGCGTGATAGAACTGATGAAGCCCACCAAGATCTGGTGAAGCACTATCAGAATGAAACTGACCGTATCAAAAGAAATATGTATGACCGATATGGTCATTCACAGATGAACCGAATGTTCGAAGTGGAAGAGAAGGCTCGTAGATCCATCGATCAGCTCACTAACAGTAACGAGACTCAGCTTCATGAAATGGAGAAGTATTACGATTCACAAGCGAAGAAAGCGTTATTCGATTCCGAAGAGCGAAAAGAACGCGCCATCGGAAACTTACTCATTTCACATAATAAAGAACTAAATGAAGCATCAAAACAAAGAAAATTACTTGAAATCGAAGTCGCAAAAGAGCGTGCAAGTATTAACGAAGGCAAAGTCGCTTCAGTCAGAGAGTATGATCAAGGTTGGAGAGAGAAGTTCAATCTCCTTCAAACTCAACAAGATATTCAGCAACAGCATAATAAGCAGCAAACTCTTCAGGCCAGACACCATCTTGAAAACATTGCAGACCGTACGGTGCGCGAGAAAGACGTGACCTATAACGGTATCATCGCAGGCATTAATCACGATCATAAAGAAGAGCTCAAGTATAACGAGAACGCATATAATCAGAATATCAAGCGATTAGAGAAAGCGAATGAGTTAGACAAGCAACATGACTTAGAAGGTCGAGCTCAGCAAGCTGAGCGACTCAAAGGTCAATACGCTGATAGTGTTGAGAATCAAACTCAGTCTTTCAATAGAACCTTCAAAGATCATAAAGCGTTTACAGATAATGAAATTCAAACGGTGAAAGCTGAGAACAATAGATTAAAAACTTCGCATGATCCAAAGGATATATCGCCAGCAGCAGAAGAAAAACTTCGCAGAAAAATCACAGGCGAATATCAGAAGAATGCAGATTCAGTAGAAGCTCGTAACAAGGAAGAATATGAGCAGCTTCGCAGTGAATACCATAATCGTTGGTTAGAGAAAGACTTCGAAAAACAGATGACTGAGCAGAGACTCAAGCGTGAAAATATCTCAGCACTTCAATCTCATCGCCAAGACACAATAAATACGGTACGAGATATGGAAGAGCGTACACGAAGTGTGATTGTCGATGAGTCAGGAAGAATGAATAAGCGCGAACATGCTAATCTTAAGAAGCATGCGACTGAAATGGAAATGCAGCGTGCTCAGATTGAAGGTCAAGTGAGTGAGACTCTCGATCAAGCACAGCTTGAGAAGAAAGCAGTGAGAGGCGAAGCAGAATACAAATACCGTCTCAAAGAGAGACAGTTCTCGGCTAAGTACAACGACATGATTAAGACTTACGAGCGACAAATAGCAGAAATCAAAGATGAACATGAAGCGGCACTCCGCGATCAAAAACTAGTTTCGGGAAAAGAAATGCGCGACCAAGAGCGTCAAATCAAAGCGCTGCTTGAAGATATTGAGAGATCACATAAGTTTGAAATGGCTACAGCAGAACAGACCAGAAAAGAACGAGAGCGATTGTTAGAAGAGACCTACCAGAATGAACTCTCTAAGATCCGCCGCACCAATCAAATGCTCATGAAAAAACGAAGTTGAGTGTGCGGGAAATTGCGTAGCTATTTCGTGCGAAGCTCCAAGACAAGCGCAAGTGGTTGCTTGTAGACACGCGCCAGAGTAAACTCACAGGATGCCTAATATTTCTCAGTTTCGTCGTGTAAAAATTGTTTGCACTTTGGGTCCCTCATCCAATTCTGCACCCATGATGCGTTCGCTCATTGATGCTGGACTAGATGTGGCACGCTTCAACTTCAGTCATGGAACACATGATGTGCATGAATCGACTTTCAAAACACTTCGCGAACAAGCCAAGAAGTCAGGCCGCGCGGTCGCTAGCATGCAAGACCTCCAAGGTCCTAAGATCCGCTTAGGAAAACTTCCTGCAACAGGAATCGAGATCAAAGCAGGTGACACTATTCTTCTTTACCCTGAGGGGGCTTCGGTTAAAACTTCTCAAACGGGCAAACGATTAATCCCCGTATCTACAGAGATCTGTGGGCCTATCTCCAAAGCTCTAAAAAAAGGCGCGATGATTCTGTTCGATGATGGAAAATATTCGGCAGAAGTGAAGTCCGTGAATCCGCCAGAAATTGTCGCTGAAGTCAAAGTGGGAGGTAAGCTCTCTTCAAACAAGGGAATGAATCTTCCTGGCAGCACTCTCCCAATCGCATCGGTGACTGAGAAAGATTACGAAGATTTGAAATTCGGATTGAAATTAGGAATGGACGCCATTGCGCTCTCTTTCGTGAGATCACCTAAGGACATTGAAGAAGTGAAAAACTTCATTCGTAAAACATCTAATCATAAACCCATGGTCATTGCTAAGATCGAACGCGAAGAAGCGGTCAATGTCATGGAGCAAATCGTCGATGTGACGGATGGAGTACTCGTCGCACGCGGTGATATGGCAGTCGAAATTGGTGCTGAACGTGTGCCGATTGTTCAAAAACAACTCATCCGAGTCTGTAATGAAGTCGGCGTTCCTGTGATCACAGCAACGCAGATGCTTGAGTCCATGATCTCCAATCCTACTCCCACTCGCGCGGAAGCAAATGATGTGGCCAATGCAGTGTTTGATGGAACCGATGCAGTGATGCTTTCAGCTGAAACAGCGTCAGGACAATATCCACTTGAAGCAGTAGCGATGATGTCTAAAGTCATCTTAGAAGCAGAGCAATTCCGAAGGCAGTATTCCAGGTCTCCTGATCTCGTGCCCATGACGGGTTCAGTAGTGGAGTCGATTGAGTTCAGCGCTTCTCGTATTGCAGACCATGTGGGTGCTGCATCGATTGCATGTATGACTCACTCAGGAGTAGCCGCGCGCTCTCTCTCTAAGTTCCGTCCACTTCGCCCGATTGTAGCTATTACAGATAATGAAGAAGCGATGAGGAAGTTAGCATTCGTCTGGGGAGTTCAATCCGTGCTTATTCCTGATATTGTCTCAACAGAAGACGTTTTTGAAACTGTCGAGAAAGTAATGAAGTCACACAAGTGGGCAGAAATAGATGATTACGTAGTGGTGACTGCAGGTATTCCTACGCTTCGTCGTGGAACCACTAATATGATTAAAGTACATAAGATGGGCTCACTCATGGAGCGAGCTGCTCGGAGTGTGAAGACGAAGACTGCTTCAAGGAAAGCTTAAAGATCCAAATCCTTGGGCATAGGATCTTCAAACGTTAGGATTTCCTTTGTCGTTGGATGTGGGAAGCTGATCTTCCATGAGTGAAGTGCTGGCCTTGCGTCTCTACCGGGGAGACTGGTGAGCGCTCCGTACTTCTGATCCCCGACAATAGGATATTTTTCATGAGCGAGCTGTGCACGGATCTGGTGTGATCGTCCTGTTTCTAGTCTCACTTCAAGAAGAGTGATTGGAGTGCGCTCGAATGTCGACGTGCGGATCTTCTTCGCGGCAAGGAGAGCTTCTTTGGCTCCTGGAGCTGGTTTTTCGTAGACAGTGACGACGTTGTTGGATTTGTTCTTCTTCAAGTAATGTTTGAGAGTGAGCGTGTTAGGAGGAGTGCCTTCTACCCAAGCAAAGTAGGTACGCTTGATCTCGTCGTTCTGGAGTGAATCCGTAAGGCGTTGTGCGGCCTTCGATCGTTTCGCGACTACCATGATCCCAGATGTATTTCTGTCTAGTCTATGTACGAGTCCGACATACGGACGTCCCCAGAGTTTCTGGAAGAAGGTCACGAGTGAGTCTTCATTGGATGAGTCACCTTGGGAGAGGAGTCCTGCGGGTTTGGAGATCACGACATAGTGATTGTCTTCGGCGATAATATTAGGTTCGAGATTTGAGATATCAGCCTGCTTTCTTCATTTTCTTTTTTGAAAAGTGACCTTCTAAGATGGTGTTCATTAATGTCTGGTAGCCGATTCCTTTTTTTTCGGCTTCTTGTCTTATTACTTCAAGTATTTTGCTGTCTAATCGGATAGCGATCATTACTTTGGGTGAGTCGCCGGTGAGGGGTCTGCCTACTCGGCCTACTCTTTTCATAAGAGCTACTTCGTCATCGGTAATTTCTGGTATATCAGAAAAGTCTATATCGCTATCATCAGGTGGATGAGGAATATATTTTCCTTTCTTTGTAACTAGCTTTCCTTGCACTGATGACCCTTGTTTTTTCTTTTTCATCTTTAATTCTCCTTATTGTGTAAATCACTACCAGAACTTGATTTTCTATTGCTTTCCCAATTCTTTTTCTTCTTTGTTCATTAAAGGAGTGTTTAAAATCTGGGATATCAATAGACTCATGATCTGAGAATACTGTGATCGCGGTCTCAAATAAAACACCATGTTTCTTAAAATTATTTTCGGCTTTTACCGAGTCCCACTCGAACGAATTTAGTATATACATAATTAGTACCATTGTCAAATCCACTGCTCAGGGCGAAGCTTCGCTGATTCTTTGAAGTGATCGAGGGTAGGGGCTCTGACCCCGTCCCAGGCTGAAAGTGTATGTGCGGTTCTGATGACCTTGTGTTCAGATCTAATCGAGGCGAAGGACTTGAGAAGTTCTTGAGTAGAATGACTTAGCTTAGATTTGATTTCATTCTCAATCTGATCACCAGACCAGTGAGAGGGCAGGGTTTCTGATTGAGATAGCAGTCGTGCGCGAGTTTCAGTGATTCTCTGCTTCAGTACGGAAACCTTCTCCGTCCCAGAGGATTTGCTCTGAGAGACAAGAACGAAGAAGTCGATCCGATCGAGAATTGGACCTGAGAGGTGCTTCCGGTATCTCTCTTTCTCAGGAAGTTTGCAGATACAGCTCGGAGGATTCTCCCAAGGTGAGCCTCCGCAGGGGCAGAGGTTCCCAGAGGCGATGAGTTGAAACTGAGCGGGTGCATCGAAGATTCCATTCACGCGGTTGATGGATATACTCCCGCGTTCCAGCGGATGGCGGAGGCATTCCTTGGAATCACGGTTCCATTCAGGGAATTCATCCGCGATGAGGAGCCCACCATGCGCTAGTGAACATTCTCCCGGTTGAAACTTCGTCCCTCTGAATGATCCGTGCAGTGCTTGAGGTTTCACTTGAACGCCTACGAATCTCACTGGTGAGAGGTCAGTCCTCCGATCAGTGAAGAGGTCGTTTGTTAAGAATCGATCTACTTGAGTGTCGATATGTGAAGGTTCGAAGAGCTTCGAGAGGATCTCAATTGAGTGAGACTTACCTACACCCTTAGGTCCCAGCATCATGAGGTGATGCTCCCCTGCAAGAGTGGCACCTAAGATTCGTGTGAGTCCTTGAGAGGGAAGGGAGAGTTGAGAATCATCGTGAGACTGAGTGAGTGGAGCTTCCTTCTTAATGAAACGAGTTTGGAGCTTCAGATGAGTGAGCGCTTCCATTGCGGATTCTAAATCTTTCGCTTTGATGACGGAGAGTTGGCTTGCACGTTCAGGAAATTTCTCAATCAAGTGGTTTAGGAATGCATCGGGTATATTTGATTTGTTTGGTATGACGATGCAA
Organism: Lysobacteraceae bacterium; assembly: GCA_023657465.1. GTDB lineage: Bacteria > Bdellovibrionota > UBA1018 > UBA1018 > JAGTJX01 > JAGTJX01. Next base: position 722,439 of record JAGTJX010000003.1, on the reverse strand, counting down.
TCGATGTCGGGAGAGAGAAACGAGTGATATATCGCATGAAGCGTATGAGGTGCCGACTGAAGTTTTCCACCGAGTGATAATTCTCCCCAAGCTAGTATTCTCTGGAATGGAATGGATTCTAGCGAGTGTTTGAGAAGCACTCCCAGAGCAATACCGAGATCCATTCCTGTACCAGATTTGTGCATGAACGCAGGTGAGAGGTTGACGATCACTCTGCGATTGGGAAAAGGGAGAGCGCTATTGAGTATTGCGCTTCTCACGCGCTCCTTGGCTTCTCCGATTTCTGTAGAGGGTAATCCAACGATAAGGAACTGAGGGACTTGGAAGTGAGAGCTGATCTCGATTCCGACTCGTCTCGGTCGGATGCCTTCGGGTTGGATACAATAAATTTGAGTTTCGTTTGATGACATTGTGAAGAGTCATCAGCAAAATCTAGGCCAGAATTAGGATTTGAAGCGTTTCATCATTTCTTCTTTGGCTTCATTGATCTGAGCTGTGACTTTTTCAAACCCTAAGGTCTTATCGGGATGATAGCGTTTCATGAGAGCTCTATAGGCTTTTTGGATTTGTCTTTGCGACGCGTTCTCAGGCACTCCTAGGATCACATGAGCTTCACTATTAGGAGAAAACCGTGCAGGTGTTGCCTTCACTTTTGGCTTGGGTTTGTAAGCATCTAGAGTCCGAATTCCAGAGTGTTTGTCGTATTCTCGGACTTTAAAATTTGATTTTGTGTTCCTGCTATAGAGAAATCTAAACCCCAAAAAAAACAAAGTACACACAAGTACCACGTGAATCAGCGTGAAATTCTGCTTGAGGAGTTCGATTCCCATTGAATCTCTATTATGTACCAGATTCTTGCAGAGGACTAGCCTGCATGTTGGACTGGAATTGGGATCAGACAGGGGTATTTAGTAAACTCATTTTAAATCGTTCTGAGGGTGTACTGGATCTCCAGGTGCTGCGCTACTTGGGGTTTGTACATCTGGTGACAGAGTCAGGAATCCACCTCTACGCACTGTTTGGTATCACGTTAGCGTTTTGGAAATGGGTCGCACGTAGCTCAAGGTTGAACGTCAGACAAGCATGGATTGCAGGATGTGTGAGTGGATTGGGATTATGCGTAATTGCTTGGTCGATTTCCGATTGGCGAGTGGGCTTATTCAGACCTCTAGTCTCAGTTTCGGTCCGAGTGTTCTCTCAAGCGTTAGGGTTTAGGTTTGCATGGTGGGGGCCATTAGTAGCTGCGCTTGGGATTGATCTTTTAGTATTCGGCGAGGCCTCTGCTCCAGGGCGGTTACATTATGTATTGGCAGTTTGTGGGGGGCTTTGGGTTTGGAATAAGGTCCGTGATTCTCAACTCTCACATTTGAAGATGGCTATTGTGTCTTGGTTTGCAACAGCCCTCTTCGATGTTTGGGAGTTAGGATTGATTTCTACGTTCACACCGATCTGGAGCTTAATCACAATCCCAGTCTTTGCAGTAATTGTGTTTCCACTTGTTCTACTTGCTCAGATTGGCGTTTGGAATTCTCCATATGTGTTTGAGTGGATAAATGAATTGATGGTGAAGTGTGTGGAGATTGCGTTTGCGTTACCCGGGATCGTTGTTGTTTCTAAGAATATGCTTGTAGTGAGTGTGCTGCTTGGATTCGTAGCTGTTTTTGTGAAACTGAAATGGAGAATTGCGATGATGGCTGCAGTAGTAATTATTTCAGCACTTATTCCTCCTGCAGAATCTCAGTTCATTCAGAAAGATGTCGGCCAAGGGGATGCGTTTGTGTGGAAGCATTCAGGGCTAGTGACGATGATCGATACGGGAGATACACACAGACTGAAGGACTCGCAGTGGCTTAAGTTTTTCTTTCAGCATCAGATCACTGAGATCGATCAAATTGTTTTTACTCATATGGATTCAGATCACGCGTCAGGTGTGAAGCGACTTGAACGACTCATTCCGATTAGGGAGTGCTCTGTGAGTGAAGCACATCTCGTAAGTCGGAAGTCGCCTTGTGTTTATGTTCCGACTACTCAGCCGCTGGATTCTCCAGAGATGAAGATATCAACAATCGGACGCGGTGGAAAAAAAGGAAACAGGGTCATGACGGGAGTCTGGATCAAGGATGTGCGAGTGGGTGAGTATCTGAACTTGGGTGACGCTGAGATGCGGTTAGAACTCAAGATTTATTACGAGCTGAAGAAGAAGTGGAAAGAGGGAGATTCAGTAATAAAATCAATTGCTCAGCAGAAAATATTCCCTAGTACACGCACCTTAAAAGCCACTCATCATGGCTCTCGCTACTCTACCTCAGAGGAGTTCCTGAAGGATTACCAACCTGACGAAGTCTGGATTAGTTCAGGAGCTAGGAATAGATACGGTCATCCATCAGAACGTGCGCTTGAGTTGTTTTTTAAGCAGGGAGTTCAGGTGCGCAGGACAGATACGTCAGGAGACTTAGTGCGCTAACTTTAAAAAACATCAAGTTGCTGGCATCGCAGACGTCTGTGACCGCAATAAGTTGATGTTTTTTAAAGTTATGCGCGCTTGCGCTCACGAAATGCGAAAGGGAAAATGAGCCCAAGCACTAAAACGTAAGCTGCGAACGTAAACCAGATCTGTGGCCACTGTCTGATACCTTCATGAGTGAAGTAATCGACAACATGGCCGCTGAAGAGTCCGCCTAAGAACGCTCCCATTCCGTTAGTCATCATCATAAAGACGCCTTGAGCGCTTGCGCTGATTTCGGGACGCGCTTCACTTCGCATGAACATGGAACCTGAGACGTTGAAGAAGTCGAATGCCATTCCATAGACAATCATTGAGAGAATGAGCCAGATGATTCCACCGCCTGGGTTTCCAATAGCAAAAAACGCGAATCTCAACACCCATGCAAAAATACTCATTAATATCACGCCTTTGATTTTGTACTTCTTCATGAAAAAAGGAATCGTGAGAATGAAGAGAGTCTCAGAGGCTTGAGAGAGAGACATGAGGAGTCCAGGATGGAGTACTGCGAATGAATCTGCGTACTGACCCGAGAAGTCATGGATGAAGGACTCACCGAAAGTATTGGTGATCTGAAGTGCTGCTCCTAAGAAGAGAGCGAAGACGAGGAAGATCGCCATGCGGCGTTCACGGAAGAGAACGAAGGCATCGAGTCCAAGAGCAGAGACCCAAGACTTGTTCTCTCTCGAGTGCGAAGGTTTGCACTGAGGAAGTGTAAATGAATACACACCTAAGAAAATTCCAGAGACAGCGGCTAACTGAAGCTGAAGTGGATCTAATGACCAGTGCATGAGATCGACCCACCACATAGCTAAGATGAATCCAATTGTTCCCCAGACACGGATCGGAGGGAAGGCAGTGGTAATATCTAATCTGTTTTTCTCAAGTACAGAATACGAAACACTATAGCTCAGCGCGATCGTAGGCATGTAAGCCATGGAATTGAGCAGCATGATCCAAAACATTTGATGGGGATCTGTGGTGAGGGAAGCAACATAGAGTAATCCTCCACCGATGATGTGACACAATCCTAAGACGCGCTCTGCATTCATCCAGCGATCTGCAACAATTCCTAGAAGTGCGGGCATGAAGAGGGATGCAATCCCCATCGTTCCATAGATGGCACCGACTTGGACGCCTGAAAAATGAAGTTTTACGATGAGGTAGCCACCTAGAGAAACAAGCCAAGATCCCCATACAAAAAATTGCAAGAAGCTCAAGGTCGTCAATTGGAATTTAATTTTCATGGAGTTAACGATATCAGAAGTCCTATGGTATTTGTAGGTTCATGAGCAAAACAAGCAAAACTGAAGATTTAATCAAACAATGGAAAACTCTTAAACAAAACTGGATGACTGTTGAGTCAGCAACGGGTGGAGCTATCGCAGCCGAAATCACTTCAACTCCTGGTGCGTCTCAAGTTTTCTCAGGGTCTCTTGTTGTTTATCAGGGTTCGATGAAGAAGTTCTGGCTCGATATTGATCCCGAGAACTTCGGTGGAGAAGTGGGCTTGGAGATCACCGAAGCCCTCGCTGAATCAGCTCTCACTCAATGTCCGAATAATGATGGAGTGCTTGCGATCACAGGTCATTTCGGACCGGATGCTCCGAAGGCACTTGACGGGAAAGTTTACTTTGCAGTGGCCCAGAAAGAGCAAACGAAGAAGGGTGCTCGTATCAGTATTCATGTACAAGAAACGAAGCTCATCTATAAAACAAGAGTGAAGCGTACAGAAGAATGCGTGAAATTAGCGATCCGTTTTCTCGCGGATTCCTTGGCTAGCTAACCAAGATTCAAATCCACTACGAGTAGCACGGAATTGTTCGCCTAAGGCTTTCAAATCCGGCAAATCATTCAGAGTGAGTTCAGAGTCCTTGCAGTGTTCGATTCCGTACCAGAGCACATTACGAAGTTCACGCATGTTTCCTGGCCATGGATATTCCTTGAGCATTGCAAGCGCTTCAGGTGTGATCGATCTCACTTCAGCGCACTCAGCTTGAAGCGCCAATTCATGGAGTAATCCAAGTGCCACTGAATCAAAATCTTCACCGCGTTCAGAGAGCGTGGGAAGTGTGATTTGGTTTTTCTCTAAGATCGCGAGAAGCTCATCTGAGAACATTCCAGCGCGAACGCGCTTCTCCATATTCTCATCACTGCCAGCGATGATTCTCGTGCGAAAAATTCTTTGGGGTTGAATGCCACCTTCTGGTTTGAGCATCCGATGTTTCATGAATTCCATCATGCGCTTCTGCTGCTTGAGTGGGAGCTGAGCGACTTCTTCAATGTAAAGAGTACCTGAAGGATTGTTTTCCAGTGCTGCATAGAGATCTGCGCCTGGATTGAAAATGGTGAAAGGCTCCATGCTTCGAGGAGAGTGACCATGAATCCATCTTGCGATCGCGCTTTTTCCTGAGCCTGCTAGCCCGAGTAAACACACTGTCAAAGTATCGTTTTGAGCCCATTCAAGAATGGTCTTGCGTGCTTTTTGTGGAATGAAATGAATCATGGTCATCAAAAGACTAACGCAGAGTATAACCATGCGTCAAGCTCCTTGACCCATGTGTTTTAAAACCGTTAAATTGGGAGGATGGTAAAATATGGGATTCTCATCTTGTTCTTCTCAATATTCTCGTTCTCCAGCTGCGATCTACTCGAGCAACCTAAAACAATCACTAAGAAGACCTACACTGCAGCGGAACTAGCAAAACGAAACAGTGAAATCCTTCAAGAGATGATTCGTGTTGTCCTCCAAGAGGAGCCTGAGAGTCCAGAGTTCTTCGGTGGACTCGTGAACACGATGAACCAAGGAGCAAGTGTTGAGGGCATCTTTAACGGTCTCACTCATAATCCGCATTACCGTGGCAAAGAAGAGACAGGTAATCTCGTCTCTGAGCGCGGGCTCGATTTCTTCATCGACCAAATGTACATCTTCCAAGCCGATGCTCTAAAGAACGTCAAGCGAAGCGAGATGATTGGATCTCTTAAAACATCTACTCCATTCAGATTGAAACGACTTTTAGCTGCAGAAGCGTTTAAGTTCATGAGAGACTTTCCAGATCATGACTCTCGTGCGTACTGGTACGCAGGCTGGGCTGTAGAGATGTGTAAGTATAAAATCGACTTTGGTCTTAAGCAAAGAAACTTGCCTGATCTAGCATTTCATAAACAGTGGGCACTCAGAATGCCTGGAGATGCAATCGATTGGGAAGTGCTCAATCGATTAAATCGAGGACTCAATCAATGAAACATCCACTCATCATCACTTGCGCCATCACCGGTGCTGAAACTACGAAGGACAAGCAACCCGCGCTACCTGTTACACCAGAAGAACAAGGCGTCGCATCACTGGAGGCGATGAAAGCCGGGGCTTCGGTTATTCATCTTCATGTGAGGGATTCGCACGGAAGACCTTCACAGAACATTGAAGATTTCAGACTCTCAATCAATGAGATTCGCAAACAATGTGGACCAGAGATCATCATCCAAATCTCTACAGGTGGAGCAGTGGGTGAGTCGATCGAGAATCGTGCAAGTCCTCTGAGCTTGAAACCTGAGATGGCGTCATTGAATATTGGTTCACTCAACTTCGGTGATAATGTATTCATCAATGCTCCGAAGGATGTCGAGAGCATGGCTTGGGAGATTCATAAGAATCAGATCATTCCTGAATTAGAGATTTATGAAGTGGGACATTTGGAAAGTGCATACACCTTACTTAAGAAAGGTGTGGTGAAGCTTCCGTTTCACATTCAGTTTGTTCTCGGAGTTCCTGGGGGGATGAGTGGCGAGATTGATAATTTCAATCATCTTGTCAAATACTTTGAATCTAAGAAAACCCCAGATTGTTCTTGGGGTGTTGCTGGTATAGGAAGGTACCAATTGCCAATGGCGATCGCTGCCATTGAGCGAGGCGGTCAAGTGAGAGTCGGTTTCGAAGATAATATTTTCTATTCAAAGGGTGTGCTTGCAACATCGAATGCTCAGCTTGTGGAACGAGTAGCGGGATTAGCGCGTGAAGCAGGACGTACTGTTGCAACTCCTGCACAGGCTCGCCAGATTTACGGGATTAAATAAATGCTAGCCATCATGAGTGCAATGTCAGAGGAGATTAACGATCTCGTCTCAGAGCTCACCAACAAAAAAACAGTGACCTTCGGAATGAGGGATTATCATACGGGCAAACTCTGGGGGAGTGAAGTAGTCTTGGTTTTTTCACGATGGGGAAAGGTTGCTGCTGCTGTGACCACGACACATCTCATTTCACATTTTAAAGCAACGGAGATCATCTTCACGGGTGTTGCAGGAGGAGTGAGTCCCGAGATGAATATTGGTGACATTGTCGTAGGGACCGGGTTCTATCAGCATGACATGGACGCTCGTCCTATCTTCAAACGTCATGAGATTCCACTCATCGGTCTCACTGCGTTCTCTAGTGACGGAAATGTGAGAGATCGGTTGCACGAAGCTTCAAAAGATTTTTTAGATAATGAATTCAAGAATGTCATCAGTGAAAGCCACCGTGATGAGTTCTCGCTTTCGAGTCCAAAGTCGCTCTTAGGTGAGATCGCAAGCGGGGACCAATTTTTTGCAAGTTCTGAAAAGCTGCAAGATCTCAGAGAACGACTTCCTAAAGTCCTCTGTGTAGAGATGGAAGGAGCAGCAGTCGCCCAAGTCTGTCATGAGTATCAAGTGCCGTTTGCTGTGGTGAGAACCATTTCTGATTCAGCTAATGAGCATGCTTCGATTAACTATCAGAAGTTTCTGTCGAAGGTTGCGAGTCAGTATTCGAAAGGAATTTTGAGCGAATTTCTTAGCCGAAAAACCTAGGTTGGAACTCAATTCCGCGAAGCTTCAGCTTATCCAAGAAATTAGGAAGATATCCATCACAGATGAACTGATCACCGAATTTGGTTTGGTTCTTATTGTAAGGATCTTTTGCAATAAATTCATAATGGAAGAGGTCTTGCAGCGAGATCACATCAGATTCCATACCAGTGATTTCAGAAATCTTAGTAATTCTTCGTTTACCACCTTGAACTCTCTCCACATGTATGAGGAGTTCAAGAGAGGCTGCTATCTGTCTACGTACAGCGATCTGAGAGAGATTCTGTAATCCAGCCATCATACATAATGTCTCTAGTCTTGCGAGGCCATCTCTTGGAGTATTCGCATGCAGAGTGGTAATCGATCCATCATGACCTGTGTTCATTGCTTGAAGCATGTCGAGAGCTTCACCTCTACGGCATTCACCTAAGATGATTCGGTCTGGTCGCATCCTGAGAGAATTGACAAGGAGTTCGCGCTGAGTGATGGCTTCTGTGTTGCCCATTTTAGGTCTAGTGTACATTTGGACGACATTCGGGAGAGAGAGTTTGAGCTCTGGAGTATCTTCGATTGTGATGACTCGTTCTTCCTTGGAAATCGAGCCACTCAGGGCTGCAAGCAGAGTAGTCTTACCGCTACCTGTTCCACCACTGATCATGATGTTCAAACGTCCTGCAATACACTTCTGGAGAAACACACCCATGCGTTCATCGAAAGTTCCTAATTGTTGAAGCTGATGCATGGAATATCGCTTCGGGAACTTGCGAATCGTAATACATATTCCAGAACGAGTCAGTGGAGGGCCAATCATGTTGAGGCGTGATCCATCGGGGAGACTCAGATCAATCGTAGGGTTCTCAGGATTAAACGGAAGATCCGTGAGCTTCATCACTTCACGACTGAGTTTAGTCAGCGCTTCTGTCGTTTCAATTCTAGCATTGGCTTGAATCATGCGACCTGCTTTTTCGAGCATGATGTTTCTCGTGTCATTGACCATGATTTCGTTGATGGAGGGATCTGCAAGATAATCTTCGATCACTCCGAGATCAATGGGGATACCTGTGCTTGCTGAGATGAGGTCTGCTTCACTGTTGCCTGGTTGCACCACAATGATACCTGGATCCGTGATCTCGTCTTCGAGAAACTCACTGGGAATTTGTTTAATTCCTGGATCAGTTTTCTCGTCATCAAACGGAACCCGATCAGGAGGAAGTTTTCCACTCATGTATTCCCTATCGGAAACTGAATCACATTCATGTAGTCAAATGGCTTTTTTTCTTAAGGTTTGTTTCAATTCAGCCGCTAAAGCAAAAACTGGATAAGAAAAACTTGCCTAGTGTAAACAATAAAGGGGTACTGATTATGATTAAAAATAAAAAAACAAAAATAGCCACTCTACTGACGATAGGTCTCGTCATGGGAATGACAGGATGTAATAGCAATGAATCTCCAGTCGAATTCAGCATTGGAATGCCTGACGTAGCTCACGTAGAGTTTGATGCAAAGTTGAAGCGGAAGTACGGCATCGGAATTTCAGGAGAATTTGATTTACCAAACGTAGGAGTGATCAAGGTCATTGCTGAAACTCCGACATCAGGTTTCGGTCTTGGTTTGAATCTCGATCTCCAAGCATTCGTAAGAAGCACATTCGGCGCAGAATATTCTGAAGTGAATACGCTGCCAACAGGTATTGGTTTCCCAGACTGGATGCCAGGTCCGTTGATTGATGTGACTTATGGAAAGTTTGATTCCAAGGATATCAAGTGGCACTTCTACTTCGGTGTGCGTGGACCCAAAGTCGTCGGCGTGACCGCAGTGCTGAATGCAATCAATGAAGACATTCCGTCTGTGAACATCGGATATGTGTTCTATGACAAAAAAGGTAACGTTGTTCTCGGGGTTCAATTCTATGGACCTAAAGTCGTAGCGGGAACTCTCGTTGAGCACGGTGGAATTTTGATAGGTACAAACCTCTCTCCACTCTTACCAGCAGGTGCTACTCAGGCAACTCTATCAGCTGATGGAATTGCAGCAGTATCCCAAGCTCTCAGTGGTGGTCCAGTAAAGATCAACGGTAGAACAGTTACAACAAACGTGACTGTCAGCGGCTCAGGAGCTCGTAAGATTAAGAGCAAGGCTGCATTCAATCGTTTAATGAGAAAATTCATTCAGTCCACACAGAATTAAAAGTTTTTTTCGCTGTTCAAGCAAAAGGCAGGCTAGAGATTCTAGTCTGCCTTTTTTTATTTAATTTTAGTCCATGATTTGATGTATGACTGCCTCAATGGCAAACCGTTTGGCTCAAGAGCATTCACTTTATCTGAAACAGCATGGGGATAACCCTGTGGATTGGTATCCTTGGAGTGAAGAAGCGCTCTCGCTTGCGAAGTCAGAAAACAAATTGATCCACCTCAGCGTAGGGTACTCTTCTTGTCATTGGTGCCATGTGATGGCTCATGAATGCTTCGAGAACCCCGCCATTGCTCAGCTCATGAATGAACGCTTCATTAATATTAAGGTAGACCGAGAAGAGCGTCCCGATATCGATGCGATCTATCAGAACGTTGCGCAAATTTTCACACGCGGAGGAGGATGGCCACTCACCGTGTTCATGCTTCCAGATGGACGGCCTGTTTATGGAGGGACTTATTTTCCTCCAGAAGACAAGTATGGAAGGCCAGGATTCCCTAGAGTACTCATGATGCTCTCTGAAATGTGGGACTCGAAGAATGGTGAGATTTTAGATAATGCAAAAAATGTAAATGAAGTGATGTCGAAGCTGATCAAAGACTCAGATGAATCCGTCGCTATTGCCGATCAATCCATGGGAGAGGTACTTACCCACGCACGCGATTATTTCGAAAAAGTACATGACCCAGTCAATGGGGGATTTGGACAGGCTCCTAAGTTCCCCAACACCATGGGACTCACGTTTATGTGGAGATCAGGTGCACACAAGCCCGTGATTCAATCAATTCTCTCGATGATCAATGGGGGAGTGTTTGATCAATTAGGTGGAGGCTTCCATAGATACAGTGTGGATGAGACTTGGAGCGTGCCTCACTTCGAGAAGATGCTCTATGACCAAGCACTACTTCTGAAGTTAATTGCTGAAGTGCTCTGCACGCAGCAGCTTGAATCCGTACTTAAACCTGATGAAGAGTCTAGGCTTAGAGAATCTTTAATATTATCTCTTCAGTACCTGAACCGTGAAATGAAGAGTGATCAGGGAATGTTCTACATGGCGCAAGACGCTGACACATCGATGGGTGAAGGGTTTAATTTTGTTTGGGATCCAGCATCCGTGCGTGAATGTTTCTCAGACTCCCGTGATGCCGATCTGTTCTTAAGTGTATACCGAGTGCGAGATGGTGGAAACTTCGAGCACGGTCAGACTGTACTTTCTTATCAATCTGATCTCGATACACTGGCTATTCAGAATTCGATTTCAAAATCTAAGCTCAGAGCAATGATTACTCGAATTCGCTCTCAAGCGTTTGACTTCAGACAATCTAGACCTAAACCTATGACTGATACCAAAATCAGCTCAGGTCTAAACGGATTACTCCTTTCTGCACTCTCTTGGAGTTATGGAGCTCTGAAGGATGATCAAGTTCTCAAAACAGCATTGGAACTAGCTACACAGCTTGAGAAAAGTTTCTGGAATAGAAATACTAAACGATTGAAGGCACTTGAATATCAATCGGAATCGAAAGCTTTCTTCTCAGACTATGTCTACTTAGCAAGAGGACTCATTGACCTCTGTAGAGTTCTTCCATCGGATTCAGCTCAGGCAATCAACTTTTGGAATCTCGCGCTCGATCTGACTAAGACATCACTTACTCTCTTCCGTGATGCGAGCGGTGAATGGAGTGAAACGTCGAGTGAGCATGAGAAGCTCATCTTCAAAACCAAATCAGGTCTGGATCAAGCTGTGCCTGCAAGCACATCGGTGTGGCTTGAGTGCGCATTAGCGCTTGAGTCTGTTCATGGAATAGATGTGAAGTCTGAAATCATAAAAATGAGTGGAGTTTTGCTTCAGCATCCGTTTGGCTCAGGTGAGCTCGGTCAATCAATGTTAGCTGTCGAAAAAGGAATTGTGCATGTCACTCACCCAGAAAATTACGTCGGATTCATGAGTCCTAGAATGTTCGTGAAGCCTGACGCTCTCGTCAAGCGCGCGCAATACTGCGTCGGTCAGACTTGTTATCCCTATGATGGAATTGAATCCGTTAGACTTAGTTTAATTTGACGGAGCACAAATTAACATCTTGATCTCAGTCTTAAAGATCACTTCAATCTTGTTTGGGTGAATGAGTTTTTCAACAAGACCCGTTCCGAATGAAGGATGTTCAATGCGTTCGCCAGCTTTGTATTGATTTTTAGTGCTGTAATCTTTAACAGGTGAATTCTTGTGAAGGGCCATTTTGGTTTCCCAATCTTCGGCCACGGTCACAACAGTTTTTGATACGCGTTCAGACTTCTTCTTAGGAGCCATGGATGGGTCTGTAATGCCTTTAGGAGCGCGGTAAGCGTGCTCGCCTTTGCAAGTTTTGCACATCACGCGAACTGCGCGATCGCCCTGCATAGCCACTACTGCGTGGGCTAGATCGATTTTGCATTTGGTACAGAATGAGATGATTTCTTCAGCGACTTTCATTAGTTGTTTCCTCGTATCTCAGTGTAGCACAGTCCAATTTTTTTTGCTCTGACCATTTCCTGGCTCATAGCTGACAGAGGTTTAACATATATCATAGGCGGAATTGCATAAGATCTTAGTATGGCAAACCTCTGGATCATTCATTTTTGCCTTCTCTCGCAAGCGCTCATGATTTTGACGATTTATATCGTAAGCGTAGTGATCCAGAGCAGGCCATGAAAGCGTTTCAAATCGCTCAAACCTTTTCTGATTGGAGGTTGTCCATGTCTGCTTATTATGTCGGTCTCAGGATTGAGAAGAATAAGGATGAAAAGAGAAAGTATTTTGATCAAGGATATCAGGCGGGACTGAGCTCTCTGAAGGTAACCCCTGAGTGCGGCAGATGTCACTTCTGGACTGCGATTAACTTAGCATTGAGATCGGAAGATAGTAGGGCGCAGGCATTCTTAGGCGCGCTTGGTGAAATCAGGGATCACCTTAAGGAATCCATGAAGTATGAGCCAGCCTATGCTGGCGGAGGTGCGCATCGATTGTTGGGAATTATTGATATGAAGATGCCAGGGATTCTAGGTGGAAGTGACGAACGAGCAAAGGCACACTTTGAAAGCGCAATCTCTGAGTCTCCTGATGAGCCGCTTAATATTTGTTCTTAGGAGATTTGTATATGAAGCTAGGTGAAAAAACCCAAGCGATGAAAACTTACCAGATTATTCTCACTCAACCCATTCCGAGTTCAGAGAGAGTGGAATCACTTGAAGCGAGAGCTGAAATTCTAGAGAAGTTGAAAGAGCTAGATCAAAAACTCTTGGAGATTGCTACTAAATGAATGCAGTGATCGAGAATTTATCTCAGTTTTCAGATTTACAAATTCTCCTGAGCTCTATACTCTTATTGCTTCAAGGGATGGTGCTCGGTGTGTTTCCTGAGGAATCTATTATCCTGGCTCTTGGAGCATTCTGGGGTAAGGGGAAGGTTGAGTTTTGGCAGGCGTTTCTGGCAATTCAATTGGGGCTTCTACCTGCAAACTTAGGTCTTGTGTTTATAGGTAGAACTTTTGGAACGAGATGTCTGCAAGTGCCTCCATTTAAGTGGCTCAATGGATCAGGTGCTGTGGAACGAGCACTTGTTAAAGTGAAGAAAAACAGTCGGCTCACTATCGCACTGACACGATTTACTCCTTTCGTGCGTGCTCCTGTTTACTTTGCTGTGGGTTTATCTGGGTTTAAGCTCTCTTCTTTTTTAAAAATTGATGCTCTAGCTTCTTTACTCCAAATATCGATTCTCCTTGCTGTTGGTCGCCACTTTACCTAGCTCCGTCTCTGTTATCAGGTTGTGGCGTGGATGTGGCACGATCTTCGATGATTTTTTCATTTCCGGTGTTAAAGTGAGGCTGAAGCACTTCACACCATGAAAAAGTACACACGCGAAGAATTATTAGGCTTAGCGAGAGAGGCTACAACAGAGCCTGGGTGTTATTTCATGAAAGATGAAGAGGGTAAGATCCTCTACATTGGTAAGGCGAAGAACTTAAAAAACCGAATCACCAGTTACTTTCAATCCCCTGTTCACGAAGTTTTACGAACTGAGCTTATGGTGAGGCAAGTCTCACACTTTGAGACGTTGCTTACGAAGACCGAAGCTGAAGCGCTGATCTTAGAAGTTACTCTGATTAAGAAACATAAACCTAAGTACAACGTGATGCTGAAGGATGACAAAACGTATCCTTACATCAAGATTCAGCTGAACGACGCGTATCCAAGACTCGAGTGGACGAGGAAGATACTGAAAGATGGAGCGAGATATTACGGTCCGTTTCCTTCAGGTTGGTCTGCTAGGCAAGTGATGAAGATGCTGACGGAGTCGTTGAAACTCAGAGATTGCTCTGACAATACTTTCAGCCATCGTTCGCGCGCGTGCATCCTCTACCAAATGGAGAAATGCTCTGCCCCTTGTGTGAAGAAGATCACGAGGGAAGATTATGTCGAGACCGTGAGACATGCCGCTGCAGTCCTAGAAGGTAAGGATCGCGAGATCATCAAAGAGCTCAAGCAAAAAATGAAAGCGGCATCTGAGATGGAAGAGTTTGAGCAGGCGGCAGTCATACGAGATCAAATCGAAAATCTCAGAATGGTGACAGAGCTTCAAGGTGTGCAACAATCCGGCAAGGATTCTGACCAAGATGTGATCTATATCGCGAGGAAGAATGCAGATTCACATGGAGTGATTCTCCTCATTCGTGGAGGCAAGCTGCAATCCGTGAAGCATTACTCATTCAAGAACTCAGATGACGGAGTCACTGACCAGGAAATGCTCTCTCAGTTCTTGACTCAGCATTATTCTGAAGGAGGGGAGGAGAGTGCATTCCCTATTGCTCAAGGGAATCAGAGATCAATCCTCGTTCAAGAAGAACTCCCGGATTCAATCCTGATCTCTGAGACTCTCGATCTTAAGATCAAAACTCCACGCACTGAAGTTGAGAAGCGCCTCATGAGTGTGGCTAAGACCAACGGCGAGCATGCACTCGAACTTGCAGTGAAGAAGTTCGAAGGCCACGGAGTCGCAGCGCTCGAAGAAGTGCAAGACAAGCTCAATCTCTCAGAACTTCCAGTGAGGATTGAGTGCTACGATATTTCTAATATTTCTGGAGAAGACGCAGTTGCTTCGCGAGTGGTCTTCATCGATGGAGCACCTGAGAAGAATCTCTATAGGAAGTACAAAATCAAAACTGTAGAAGGCTCCAATGACTTCGCCATGATGAAGGAAGTCTTGGGTCGTAGATTCGCGCGTGCAGATGATCCGTTTCCTTCTCTTGTTGTAGTCGACGGAGGTAAAGGTCAGCTTGCTCAGGCGGTTGCGATCTTGGAAGAGCTCAACATCCAAGGGGTCCCAGTCGTAGGACTGGCTAAGGCCAGGACTGAGAAGGACTTCCAAGCTACAGAGGTGAAGACTTCTCTTGAACGAGTTTTCCTACCAGGCAGGAAGAATCCTGTGATGCTACTTCCTCATACTTTGTCGTGCAAGCTCCTATCCCATGTGAGAGATGAAGCGCACCGGTTTGCGATCACTTATCATAGGAAAGTCCGTGACAGCTCAAGACAAGGTAATGATCACAATGAGTAGCCCTAAGCTTGAAGCTGAAGATTTCTACTTAGATGAGAATGGTAATCTCGTGTTCACTGAGCTCTATCATCTCAAGCGCGGACATTGCTGCGAGAGTGGATGCAGGCATTGTCCCTATGGGTTTGAGAAAGAGAAGGATTAGCTTTTGTTTCCAAATCCTCTTAGAAACTCCATTGGGAATGGAATGATAATGGTCGACGCATTCTCAGATGACATCTCACGGAGGGTTTGAAGGTAACGGAGTTGCAAAGAGCTTGGGTTCACTTCCATGACCTTAGCTGCTGCTGAGAGTTTCTCAGAAGCTTGTAGCTCTCCTTCAGCTGCAATCACCTTAGCTCTACGTTCACGCTCGGCCTCTGCTTGACGAGCCATCGCTCGTTGCATCTCTACTGGGAGATCGACTTGTTTCACTTCAACGAGTGAAACAGAAACTCCCCAGGCTTCGGTCTGCTGAGCCAAGATAGATTGAAGGCGTTGGTTGATGGTGTCGCGGGAAGCAAGAAGAGTATCGAGATCGACTTGTCCCAGTACTGATCTGAGCGTCGTCTGAGAGAGCTTCGATGTAGCAAGTAAGTAGTTCTCTACTTCGACCACTGCGCGATTCGGATCTACGACTTTGAAGTATACGACTGCGTTTACTTTCAAAGTCACGTTATCGTGAGTGATGACATCCTGTGGAGGGACATCGAGAGCGATCGTACGCATGTCGACTTTGGACATTCTATCGATCAGTGGAATGATGTAGGTGAGTCCTGCGGTCTTAGCACCAATGATACGTCCGAGACGGAACACGACTCCACGCTCGTATTCATTAATGATTCTAATTCCTGCGAGTAAAAACACGAAGATACCAATTGCGATAAACATTTCCATATTCTCCTAAACTGACTTTTGATGCGGGATTTTGATTCCCATTGTTTTTGCGACTACTTGTAAATCTTTCCAAACTTGTTTTTTGCCTTGAGGACTTCTGAGTAAGAACGACGGATGAAACGTTGGCATGAAGTGTTCAGTTTTGAACTTTCCTGTATCAAACGTCACGTACTTGCCACGCATATCTGAGATCGTCTCTTCGGTACGAAGGAGCGTCTGTGTTGCACACGTTCCTAGAGCGACAATCACAGTGGGCTTAAGTAACTCAATCTGTTTCATGAGGTAAGGCTGACATTGAATCACTTCTTCTGTTTCAGGATAGCGATTCTCAGGAGGTCTGCACTTGATAATGTTGGCAATGTAGATTTCGTTCCTGGTGAGTCCCATGGCTTCGATCATCTTAGTCAGTAGTTGTCCTGCGCGCCCGACAAAGGGTTTGCCAGTTTCGTCTTCTTGTTCGCCTGGAGCTTCTCCTATGAACATGAGTTTGGCTTTATTGGAGCCATCACTGAACACGGTCTGATGACGAGTCTCGCAGAGCTTGCACTTCTTGCAGTTTGCTACATCTGCTTGAAGAGATTCAAAGTCGTTGGGGAGGCCATCAGTCGAAACAGTAGCGGGTAAGTTTTTGGGCTTCGATCGTTTGGATTTTTTTGCCATGACGATGGCGCCTTTGGGAAGGAATCCGTCGTTCAGTTTTGACCTTTGAATAGCCGACATGGCACGGAGTCTGCCTTGGAGAATCGCTTTTGTGAAGAGGCTATTGGGCTTTGTAAAAACAGTCCACTGGACTGTTTTTACTGCAGCTTATGCAAGCTGCGCTGCGCCTTGATGCCGCACTCAGGGCATTTGGCGTTCTCTTCGGTCACATTCCTATGAAAATCAGTAATGTGTGTGAAGTGTAGATTCGATCCACAAATAGCACAATGGAGGTAGCGAGATACGACTTCCTTAACGGTTCCAAAAGCACCCAAGAGATTCCCTGGATCTGTGTCGATTGAAAGTTCATTCTCTAATTCGAGGTCGTTAAATTCGTCCATATCTCGCTACCCCCGTAGTTTGTGTGGTTGCAGGAAGAGCCCTGCTGTAATGATGTTTCGGTGGGGTTTGAAGTTCGCTTAACGGGGAATGTTTTGCCCATTGTGAGAGTAGTATTAGACCCTTATCCTAGTAGTTGTGAAATTCTCTAGGCTCATTCTTACAGCACTGTTGATTTTAAACTCTAGTCTCTCTCTGGCAGCTCAGACGTTTTGTGGACTTTCAATCACTGAAGCTTGGCCAGAAGTCGTGTCGGAGACGTCGAGTTACTTTACCAAGTACATTCAATCCAAAGAATCAGATCGCGAAGCTCTCGAAAAAGAATTTGAAAAAATCGCATCTCAATCCATAAAACAAAACACTCCAGAAGATGCTCAAGCAATCAAACAGTGGACGGAGACTCTGAGAGAGATGCTGAGTTTCAGGAATAATCCTCTCTTCACAAAACTCATTACAAGAGCCGCGATGAAGGCGCTCAGCTTATCGAGTCCTGGCTCAATCAAAAGAGCGATTAAAACGCAGCTCAACTCAAGAGATCCCGAAATAGCTCTACAGTTGGGACTCAGCATTGATGAAGAGTTAGAGTCCATTATAGTAGATTCAAAAAACAGTGACATACGAGACACTCTAGAAAAATGGAGAGAGAATTACCCTGAGACCCTAGGTGTTTTCATTGTTTCCAATTTGCTAGAACTCAAATCAAGTCAGAGCAATCTAGATAAAGCCAAAACTATTATTCGAGTTTCCATAAATAAATTAGTTGAGTATGCAAGTAACTTACTCAGACGCAAAAAAACAAAATCGTTGAGCGATGCGCGGTTTGAAAGAATATTAAAAGTTGGACCTCAAGCCGAAAAGCGATTGAGACTGATCACAGCAGTTCAAGTAGGACTCGTTGTGGGTTCAGCAGCAGCTTTTTTGGAATTAGGAGACTCGGTCAAATATTACAATTTCATCCTTCAGGTTTTTTCTCCTTTCTTGGGAGCGCGTGCGACTGCTTGGGCGTTTGATGGAGCTCAGGTAGATGCAAAAAAGAAAAACGTAAACACATGGGCAATGCGTGCGTTTGTCGTTCTCACTCAATTGACGATGGGTGTTTTTCCAGATGTTCAGTTTGCTACAGCCTTGATCACAGGACCTGCGAGTGGGGGCGTGATTTTTGGCAGAGTGTTAAGTGGAAGAGCTTATTCGGTTACTCCTGAGTCTGCAGCAGATGCAGTAGTAGGCTCTTCTTTGTTCGACAGACTCTCCTTAACTCAACTCCAGAGGTTATTGCCTCTTGTCAGCCAAGCAAAAAAACCGGCAGTTGAACAACAACTCGCTGCAGTATCAAAGATTAAATAATTTTTAAAAAATAATTTGAATCAAGTTCAGTTTACTGAATATGATTTAGTCATGCGTTTAGATCAATTGCCTCATAACGAAATTCAAAAGTTAGTAAATACAGGTGCTCCGGTTTTCGTATGCGTGAACCCTGTTGAGTTTCACGGACCTCATCTGTCACTTGCGACGGACTCACTCGTCTCATTCGGAATGGCTCGAAGGTTATATGAGAGCCTCGTGAAACAAAACCCCGAGTGGCCTTACTTGGAATGGTCGTCCATTGAGCTCGGAGTGGAACCAACACCAGGACTGGGTACTACTAAGACTTCCTTTTTCAAACTGAAGTACGTCATTCACGAAGCGGCTAAAGCTCTAGCTGCAGTTGGCGTGAAGCGTGTGATCTGGGTCAGCTTCCACGGTGCTCCTGCTCACAATACAGCGATTCAACTGGGGATAGATTATCTCCATAAACGTGGAATTCCATCGATGAACATCATGAACTCAGTACTGGATTCCATGCTCTACTTCAAAGAGTCAGAATACGAGGGAGCATTCACACACATTGAAGATCAGGTAACTGCTCAGAGATTACTCAGCAATATGACTTCAGATCTACATGGTGGATTCTTCGAAACCTCAATGGCGATTCACTATGCTCCAGAGTCTGTTACTAAGGATCTCTCAGAGATTCCGGATTGTCCGAAATTCATTGTATGGCCAATATTCATAGTCGCAATGAAGTTCGCACGTTTCTTCAAGATGCACAGGTTCGAACGTGAGCTCTGGTTTGGGTCTCAAGCCATTGCATGGAGTAAGATCAAGCCGTTTCCAGGCTACACAGGCGCTCCCAGATACGCGAATGCTGAATCAGGTAAGTTTTTTGCTGAGAAGCTCAATCATCATTTCGTGGAGCTTTATCATTCTGTTTTTGTGGAGAAGAAGAAGGCTCGTAGACCCATGCTGGAGTGGTCGGTTTACATCAGTAGCGTCTTATTCGGGTAGGTTTTTTTGAATAGGGTTTTGTGGTAAAAGCCTCTCATGTCTGTGAATCTCTTTGACCTGAACTCCTATGACTTTGAGTTGCCCCAGGAATTCATCGCTACACGTCCTTTGAGTCCTCGTGATCATTCGCGGTTGATGGTGGTTGATCGAGCGAGTGGGAAGATCACACACAAACACTTTTACAATCTTCCAGAAATCTTAGGTAATCAGTCACACTTGGTAGTGAACAACACACAGGTCATTCGTTCAAGATTGCTCGGACGAAGAGTACTGCCTGATGGGAAAGTGGGTGGCGATATTGAGTTCCTCCTTCTTGAGCAGAAGCAACCTCTTGTTTGGGAAGGCATCATGCGCTCAACAGGTAAGCAAACTCGAGGATTTAAATTTGAGATTGCAGCCAACACTGGCGTGGAAAAATTAATTGGAGAGCTCATCTCAGGTTCTGATGAATCACCTGAGGGAGTGGTAGTGGCTCGCTTCAATGTTGATCCGCTCACTCTCGATGTGGGTGAGATGCCATTACCTCCCTATTTGGAGCGGTCGGCAGATCGTAGCGATGAGAAGACTTACCAGACCGTGTACGCAAGTGACCCAGGTTCATCGGCTGCACCGACTGCAGGACTGCATTTTACTACTGAACTCATGTCGAAGATACAAGCGGGTGGAGTGGGAGTTTCTGAAGTGACTTTGAACGTCGGTCTCGGCACATTCCGTCCTGTGAAGGTACAGGATATTCGTGAACACCAGATTCACTCTGAACTCGTGAGAGTTTCTGAGGCTGTGGCGGGTGAAGTGAATCAAGCGCGCCTTAGTGGGAAAAAAATTGTAGCCGTAGGGACGACAAGTCTTCGCACATTAGAGAGTGCTGCGAGTGAGAGTGGGATACTTGCTCCGATGAACGGGAGAACTTCAATTTATATTTATCCAGGGTACAAATTCAAACTCGTTGATCAACTCATTACAAACTTTCATTTGCCAAAGAGCTCATTGATGATGCTCGTGAGTGCGATTGGTGGTTATGAGCTGATGCGTGAGGCTTACCGTGAGGCGATTCGTGAAAAATATAGATTTTTTAGTTACGGTGATGCAATGGTGATCTTATGAGTAAGTTTATAGAGAAGAATGTCGTAGTTGGTCCGTTCTCTTGCAATTGCAGGATATTAGTATGCACTGAAACCAGAGAGGCAGTCCTCATTGATACAGGCGATGAAGCGGGCAAAATTCTCCAAGCTATCTCGAAAATCGAACAAGAAGTAGGCGGTAAGCTTAATGTCACGCATTTGCTTCATACGCACGCACACTTAGATCATATTGGTGGATCACGGGGCGTGATGGAGGGACTCGTGAGAGTTCTTGGCGAGGGAACTTCATCTCCTAAGATAGCTCTCCACAAAAATGATCTCGAACTTTATCAAGCGCTCAAAGAACAAGGTAAGCGCTTCGGCATAGTATACGATTCACCCCTACCGGTGGATCACTTAATGGAGCATGAAGAGGAAATTAAATTCGGGAAACAAAAACTCACCGTCGTTCACACTCCAGGTCATTCACCGGGAAGTCTATGTTTGAAATTGCATCAGGATACAGCAAGTGGTGCCAAGGAATCTCTCTACACTGGCGATACATTGTTTCAGGGTAACGTCGGACGCACAGATCTCTGGGGCGCAAGCGAAGAGCAGATGTTTCAGATGATCCGAGAGAGGATCATCACCCATGATGATGACACTCGAGTGTGTCCAGGACATGGAATGAATTCTACGATTGGCGTAGAGAAGCGGACTAATCCTTATCTAGCTGGCCTTTGATACCAGTGGAATGATTTTTGATCGATCGAGAGGAAATTCAATCACAAAGCATGTGTGAGCAGAATCAAAGTCGTACTTGAGTTGTGCTCCGTGAGCTTCAATAATTCCTTTTGAGATACTGAGTCCTAGTCCAGTGCCTTTGCCCACATCTTTTGTTATGAAGTAAGGTTCCATCATTATGTAACTACTTGTTTTGCAATTCGAGAGCCACTGTCCATCACACTGAGGAGAAAATAATAATCAGAGACCCTTTATGATTTGAGCAATACGATCCACGGTTTGTTTCATTTTTTCAATCTCATGGAGTGTTATTTTTTTTGATGATCCTTTTTCTACTTCATTTTTAATTTTTTCGATCCTGCCCGAAATAATTGAAAGTAGATTATTAAATTCATGAGCCATTCCACCTGCCATTTCTCCGAGAACAGACCATTTGCTCTGGTGAATAGAGTGAGTTAATGAGTTTGATCATTTGGATCGGAACTTTCAAATGAGCTCAACCCTGAGGCAACTGAGTATAGTAAAGATTACTCCCTCACTTGAGTAAAATTTGGGCGATTTTTATTTTATTAATTTTTAATAGTAAATAAACTAGAGAAACAAAAACAAAGAATCCAGAAACAATGGCAACAAATTTTGTCCTTACTTGGATGTAGTAGATTCCATAGCAGAGAGCGATTGGAATCATCACTCAAACGTCAAAATCATTCGTTTTACTTTTTCTTGAGAAATGACACTCACAAAAGAATTATCGAGTAAAATCAAATTCTTTTAATATGTCATTATATTGCAGCCCGCTTGCAATCTAAACTTCTGTAGTAGGTTTCGGTGCTAGATCTCTATGTCTTTGAGAGATCAATAAGGATTGACCATTGAGAGCAGAGTCTTCGCTGACGGAAATCCGTGACCCCTGTACTGCCTGAATCTCGACTACACCATCGACGTGGAGTTTTTTGTTTTTGAACTCAGGGAGTAGTCGAGCGCGGACTCTGGCGTCTTCATAGCTTGTGCCTGTTACGAAGAGGTTGAGATGGGACTCGTACACACCGTCACACAAATCCAAATCATAAAAACCGCAATGAACCATGTAGAGTTTCATGGGGAGCTTATAGCAGAAGAGCTTCTCTATCTCAATAAATAGCCTGCTCTTTCGCTAAAGGATTGTGGCATGAATGTGGCATCCCTAAAGCTTCTATTGTCGTGCCACATCCATGCCACAATCCTATAAGAGCGTGTCGCTTGCCAAATCCTAGCCACGTGACGTAGAACGCCATCATGTCCAATTTAGGATTCCAAGTTCTCTCACATCAAACAGATGAGACAGGCGTGAAGCGCGCGCGCGCAGGTATCCTCAAGGTCACTGACCATCTGGGCAGAGAAGTGCAGGTCGAGACTCCAACCTTCATGCCAGTCGGCACTCAAGGCACGGTAAAGTCTCTCACCTCTGAAGACCTCATCACCTTGCAAGCCAAGATCATCTTAGGTAACACGTACCATCTGTATCTAAGACCCGGTCACAAGTTAGTTGAAAACTTGGGGGGATTACATAAGTTCATGAACTGGGATGGGCTGATCCTCACAGATTCAGGCGGCTTCCAAGTGTTCTCGCTTGCAGGATTAAACAAAATCACCGACGATGGCGTGACTTTTCAGTCTCATCTCGATGGATCGAAGCACCATTTCACTCCCGAGCTCTCGATGGAGATTCAATCAGCACTGGGATCGAATTTCGTCATGGCGTTTGATGAGTGCCCTCCGTTTCCAGCGACTCCTGAACAAGTAAGCCAAGCTATGAAACGCACATACGCATGGGCTAAGAGGGGACTTGAGTACAAGCTCAAGCCTCATCAGCTCAGGTTTGGAATCATTCAAGGGGGACTCTACAAGGAGCTCCGCGACCAATCCGCACGCGAGATCACTTCGCTCCCATTTGATGCATTCGCTATTGGTGGCCTCTCCATCGGCGAGAAACCCGACCAAATGCAACTCATGGCGGCATACACCGTAGCCCTAATGCCTTGGAATAAGCCACGCTACTTAATGGGCGTCGGACGTCCTGAAGATCTCGTTGAGTGCGTTCGCGCTGGGATCGACATGTTTGATTGTGTGATGCCGTCACGCAACGCGCGCAACGGACAGCTCTTCACCTCTCAAGGCAAGATCAACATCAAAAACGCTACATTTGCGCAGGATTCTAGTCCGCTTGATCCAAACTGCGAATGCGAAGCGTGCACAAAATACTCTCGCGCCTACCTGCGGCATTTATTTGTAGCGAAAGAATTACTCTCAGCAAGACTCAACACTGTGCATAATTTAACGTTCTATCTCAAGATCATGCGCGAGATGCGTGAAGCTATTTTAGAGAATCGGTTTGAAGATTGGGCTAAAAAGTTTTATACCCAATATCATGCTAAAAAAGATTAATTTCACAGTCCTTTCAACAGTTTCGTTCTTTTATTCACTTTTCACCTTTGCAGACAGCCCAGCGCTTCCTGCGGGAACATCAGCACCTGTCGCTCAAGCGATCACGGGTGGAGCTGCTCCAGCGCAACAAGGAATGACGTTTGGAATGTTTCTTCCAATCATCGTTATGTTTGTGGTGTTTTACTTCTTCATGGTGAGACCACAGCAGAAAAAACTGAAAGAGCATCAGGACTTACTCGGTGGCCTCAAGACTGGTGACGAAATCATTTCTGCTTCAGGCATTTTAGGCAAGATTACAGGCCTCACTGAAAAAGTAGTGACTGTCGAAATCGCAAACGACGTTAAAGTCAAAATGCTGAAGAGCCAAATTTCTCAAGTCGTAAAAGGGAATATCTAAATTTCATCTCAGGGGGCCTCATGAACAAGAGCTGGTGGACTAAGCTTGTATTGTTAATCGTATTTATTGCAACGTCGGCGGTTTACTCAGTTCCGACGCTCTTCAATCTCGATCTAGAGAAAACAAAGTGGCCCTTCAAACAGAAGATCAACTTAGGTCTCGACCTTCAAGGCGGTCTCTACATGGTCTTGGGCGTGGACTTCGATAAAGTATTTAAAGAAGTGATTGAGCGTCAATCGTCAACGCTTGCACAGAACTTAAAAGAGAAAAGCATCATTGTCTCAGGCGTGAAAGTTCTAAGAGAAGGATTCCCGGGAGATGACTCTCGTATCGTGATCTCTCTCGGTGCGGGAGCAGCACAAGCAGTAAAAGATTATATCAAGAAAGAATACACCATCCTTCGTTTCACAGGCGAGAAGCCAGGTGAATTAGAGTTTGGTCTCGATCGTGAATACAAAAACGACGTGAGAGAAAAAACCATCAATCAATCGATTGAAGTCATTCGTAACCGTGTCGATGAATTCGGTGTAGCTGAGCCTCAGATTTCATCCCAAGGTAATGACAGGGTCGTAGTAGAACTTCCTGGTATCAAAGAAATTCAGCGCGCCAAAGACCTCATTGGTCGTACAGCTAAGCTTGAATTCAAAATCGCAGACGACAAGAACATGGATGCAAATTTTGCAAAAACGATCGACGAGCTTGAAAAGAAAGTCGGATTCGATCCTAAGCAAGGCGCTAAGTTCAGTGAATTCGTTGCTGAGATGAACAAACAAGCCAAAGGCAAAATCCCTGAAGGAACAGAGATTGCTTATGAGCGCGTGAAGTCTCTCACCGTGAAAGACGATTATACTCAGCGTATTCCTTATCTTCTCTTTACTCGCGCTGATGTTACAGGAGATGATCTTCAGGATGCAAGCGTGGGATTCGAACAAGAATCACGCAGACCGAACGTTGACTTCTCGCTGAACCCCCGTGGTGCAGAGAAGTTCGGTAAACTCACCAGTGAGAACGTTGGCAAGCGTTTAGCAATAGTGCTCGATGGTATCGTCCATTCTGCTCCTGTGATCAATTCAAAGATCACGGAAAGAGGTCAGATCACTCTGGGTCGTGACAATACTGAAGACATCATGAAAGAAGCGAAGGACTTGGCGATCGTGCTGAGAGCTGGCGCTCTTCCTGCGCAACTCGATTTTCTTGAGCAACGTATCGTTGGACCATCGCTCGGAGCTGACTCGATTCAGAAGGGTGCAATGGCTGGAGTCATCGGATGTATCTTAGTCTTCATCTTCATGTCCCTTTACTACCGAATGAGCGGAGTGGTCGCATCGATCTCTCTCATGCTCAATGCTCTGTTTCTCATTTCACTCCTCATTATGATGGAAGCCACTCTCACATTGCCTGGTATGGCAGGGATTGCTCTCACCATTGGTATGGCGGTCGACTCGAACGTGATTATCTTTGAGCGGATACGAGATGAACTCCAAGAGGGTAAGTCAGTCGGAGCTGCAGTGAGTGCTGGATTCCAAAAAGCTTTCACAGCGATCTTCGATGCGAACATCACTCACGGAATCATCGCAGTTGTTCTGATGTCTTATGGAACAGGCGCCATTCGTGGATTCGCAGTGACACTTCTCGTGGGAATTTTCACCACATTGTTCTGCGCGGTCACTGTCTGCAAACTATTCTTTGATGGATACCTTGCAAACAGAAGAGCCGAAATTACTACTTTAAGTATTTAATAAGGAGAATAGAACATGTTTCATTTAATTAGCCCTGACTTGAAAATCGACTTCTTGAAAAAATCAGGCCCTTTCGTTTGGCTCTCCACCATTGCAGCAATCGCATCGATGGTAGCGATGTGGAAGCCAGGACTCAACTACGGCATTGATTTCACTGGTGGTGCCGTCGTTCAAATCAAAACTCCTTCGGATTGGGATACTGCACGCTTACGTCGCGAACTGGACGAAGGTGGAGTGAAAGATCCTTCAGTCGTTCAACTAGGAGAATTAAAAGATTCTGAATTCCTCATTAAGGTTCAAGCAGATCCTGCTAAACTCAATCAAGTTTCTGCAGCTGTAGAAACCATCATGAATGCTAAAGCAGGTGCAGGTAAGTACACGATTCAGAAAGTCGACGTCGTAGGCCCAGCTGCTGGAGCGTCATTGAGAAACTCAGCATTCCTATCGATCATCTACGCGACACTTTGTATCGTCATCTACATCACGTTTCGTTTCGATATCCGTTATGCTCCTGGAGTTCTCAGAGCTCTAGGCGTCGACGTCATCACGACGCTTGGGATCTGGGTATTTCTTCAACGTGAGTTCAATCTGACAGTCTTGGCTGCGATGCTCACGATTGCGGGTTACTCATGTAACGATACGATTGTTATTTATGACCGTATTCGTGACTATTCGAAGACACACCCGAATTGGGATTTAAGAACTGCGATCAATAAGTCTATCAATCAGAACTTAGGCAGAACGGTTCTGACTGTTCTCTGTACCTTGTTTGTGGTCGTGAGCATGTATTTGATGGGTGGACCTGTGCTTCAGGACTTCTCTCTTCCACTTCTTATTGGTTTTACGATTTCTATTCCGTCTACGATTTTTGTCGCGAATCCAATGATTCTTTATATGGAAGAGCGTAGAATCGTTAAGCAGAAAGCGTTAAGTATTTCTAACAACAAAGCTCAGCCGCCTAAATCAGCGAGAGTTTAGTAGTTTTTCCGGGGGGATAAACACGGGTGAAAGAGAAGAAACAACGCGAGTGGAAGCTTCGCACTGATTCTACGATTCGCATTCGTGAAACGCCCGAGTTCTTAGAGCTTCTGCGGGTAACAGGTTTATCGCAAGTGACTCTTCAAGTATGCTGGAATAGGGGATTGAGAACTCCTGAGACTATTCGAGAGTTTTTCTCGCCTAGGTTCGAACACATTCAATCTCCCTTCACTATCAAAGATATGGCTCTCACCGTTGAGCGAGTGATCGAGGCCTATAACAAAAAAGAAAAAGTACGTATCTTCGGTGATTACGATGTCGATGGTACGTGTGGAGCGGCACTCCTTTACCGAGTGCTCACTGAATTCGGAATCAATGTTGATGTTAAGCAACCCGATCGTTTCAAAGACGGTTATGGTTTGAACTCAGGTGCGATCGATGAAGCCGTCTCAGACGGTGTGCAACTCCTGATTACTGTCGATTGCGGGATCTCGAGTTTCTCAGCGATTGAGAATGCAAATGCACATCGACTCCCTGTCATCATCATGGACCACCATCAGATTGATGGTGTACGAGGACTTCCACAGGCCTATGCTATTTTGAATCCGCAGCGCGCGGATTGCGAGAGTGGTCTCAAGCAACTCTGCGGAGCAGGTGTTGCGTTTTATTTCTGCATGGGCTTAAGAGCTGAGTTCCGTGAGTTAGGACTTCTAGGTGATGCTTCTGCACTTCCCAATCTCAAGCAACACCTGGATTTAGTGACGATTGCTACTGCTGCAGATCAGGTTCCTCTCACAGGAGTGAACCGAGTATTTGTGAAGCAGGGTTTAGATATTCTTAAACAATCAACGAAGCCAGGAGTGAAGGCGCTCATGGAAGTGACAGGACTAACGAAGCGTGATCTCTCACCTGGACATCTAGGATTCACTCTAGGTCCAAGAATCAACGCTTCAGGGAGACTCAGCTCAGCTAAGTCAGCGCTGGATCTTCTCACTACAGACTCTTTAGAGATTGCCTACAAACTTGCACGCGAAATTGAAACTCTCAATGAAGATCGCACCCATCTTCAGAATGAGATATGGGATCAAGTTCAGTTAGTGATTGAAAAAGGATTGAAAGAAGGAAAGTTCCAACATGGAATCCTAGTCGGTTCTCCTGATTGGCATGAAGGTGTGATCGGGATTGTGGCGTCTCGTGTTTGCGAAAAGTATCACAAGCCTTGCGGGATTTTGTCGATGCGTGAAGATCTTGCTAAGGGATCAGCTCGTACGTTCTCAGGTCGTGATGTTCTCTCTGCGCTTACGAAGTGCTCAGGTCTACTCTTAGGATTCGGTGGGCATAGACATGCTGCTGGATTCTCACTCAAGAATGAAAACTTGGAAGCGCTTCAAGTAGCGTTTGATGATGCATGTATGGCTCTCATTGCGGATGATACTAAAGGCGCGCTCATCGTTGAAGGTGAAGCAGGCTTAGAAGAATTCTCAGAGAGAACTCTCGAGCAGCTCGAACAAATGGCTCCATTCGGCAATGGAAACCCAGAGCCCGTATTCGTCATCACCGCTAAAGTGAAGAACAAGCGCGTGATGAAAGAGCGGCATCTGAAACTCTCTCTTTCACCTGTCGGTTCAACTTCGAAGCAAACCATGGAAGCGGTGTGGTTTCATCAAGCTGACATCCCTTTTGATTCTCTGAATGAAGCAGGCGACGCATCGTTTGCAGGTGTTCCAGAGCTCAATCGATTCTTAGGACGTTCGACTCCTAACTTCAGAATTCGAGATATCAGACGTTTATCTAAGTCATGATCTTCAGCTAGGCAAACTCTGCCGATTGCATCTGTGAGCTTATTTATTACACTTATATTAAATATGACCTTGACACGAGAGTTAGGCTTGTTGGTGTTGGTGCTTTTGTTTTTAATGGCAAAACTTCATGCGCATGCTGCCGAAAGCGTTCCTGGAGAAGTGATTGTGCAGTTTAAGCCACAGGCTCGAGCGTCGCTGAATCTCAACCACTACATCTCAAAAATGAACCGTGATGTGTCTCTGAAGATCGCCCCTCGGTTATCAGTGAAGCGTGAACCAGCAGACATCGAGATATTCACAGTCAGTGATGCCACTCAAACATCTAAAGTCATCGAGGCTCTAAAATCACAACGAGAGATTAAGTACGCTGAACCTAATTATATATATCACACTACCCGCGATCCAGGTTTACCTACAGATGTGGATTTAGGTCTTCAGTGGTCCATTCGCAATACAGGTCAGAAAGATTCTGCAGGACAACAAGGAATTCCAGATAATGATATTGGCGTTTTGAAAGTCTGGCGCCAAGGTTGGACAGGTAATCGTCGTGTGGTGGTTGCAATCATCGATACTGGAGTCGATTACAATCACCCTGACTTGGCTGCAAATATCTATCGAAACCCACTAGAGATTCCTGGAAACGGAATCGATGATGATTCTAACGGATACATTGATGATGTCAGGGGTTGGGATTTTCAGAATAACGATAATGACCCGATGGACGATAATAATCACGGCACTCATTGTGCAGGTGTGATCGGCGCTCAAGGTAATAATAGCTTAGGAATTGCAGGCATTAATCATCAGGTCAGTATTCTTCCCATTAAGTTTTTGGGGACTAATGGAGGCACCCTTGAAGGGGCGATCAAGTCCATCCAGTACGCAACTCTTATGAAAGTGAATATCATGAGTAATAGCTGGGGTGGTGGAGGTGAATCCAAGATTATGCAAGAGGCGATTGAAAAAGCTCGAGATCAGGGAATATTATTCGTAGCTGCTGCAGGTAATGCTTCAGCTAATAATGATAGTGAGTCTTTTTATCCTGCTAACTACTCTGTCAGTAATGTTCTCTCAGTTGCTGCAATTGATAACCGAGACGAACTTGCATCCT
This sequence comes from Lysobacteraceae bacterium, assembly GCA_023657465.1. Lineage (GTDB taxonomy): Bacteria > Bdellovibrionota > UBA1018 > UBA1018 > JAGTJX01 > JAGTJX01. The sequence continues at coordinate 692,840 of JAGTJX010000003.1, read as the reverse complement.
TCTCAAATTACGGAAAAACAAAAGTTCACGTAGGAGCACCAGGAGTAAAAATATATAGTAGTGTGATCGACGGCAAGTATCAGTCTTATAGCGGTACCTCAATGGCGTGTCCGCATGTTGCGGGAATTGCTGCTTTGATGCGTTCTAGAAAAGTTTATGAGAATGCTGAAGAGATCAAAGATCGAATCATGAGAACCGTTGTTCGCATTCCTTCTTTAAGAAAAAAAGTAGCATCGAATGGAAGAGTGAACGCTTTTAATGCGGTCTTCAATCAAATACCTCCTAACGATGAACCGGATGATTCAGCGTGGGTGAAAATGGATTCAGATATTGAATCGATTCATCCTTATGCTGCAGGAATCGCGCAGAGTTGGACGATCACTGCTCCTGTTCCTGCGAAGTTTATCCGAGCTTATTTCTCAAAAATCGACACAGAAACGAATTATGACTTTTTGACGCTCAGTGATGCCTCTGGAGTTGAGTTTTTGAAGTATTCAGGCGCAATCACAGATTTCACCACAGATTATGTGGCAGGAAGCACGATTCAGGTTAAACTCACAAGCGATCAGACTCAAGAGCGATGGGGTTTTAAACTGGATAGAATTGAGTATGTACCTGCTTCTCTTTAGTATGATTTCAGGGAGCGTTAATCAACTTGGCACGAGCTAAGATCTCTAAAACTTATTTTCTCAGTCTTATGATTGCTATGAGCACCATTGTTTCTTGTGTGCCTGCATGGACTGGACCTTCCAGCTCTGAAACGAAGAAACTTCTCAAAGAATTCAAGCGCGCTCAGAGCTCTCAACTCAAGGCACTTAACCATCAACAGGATCTTGATCTCAAGGAACTGAAAACAACTCTCAAAACGGAAAAGGGAGAGATCAAGACTCACGAGCAGAAAGCTCGAAAAGCGTTTTTTGATGAACACCCAAAAGGTGCAGAAAGACGCGAGTACATTAAGGCTTACATCGATCGCATGAAGAAAATGGAAGCAGACCACGCTCGTGCTCTAGATGACCGTAAGAAGGCACAGAGAGATGCGAAAGAAGCTCTCATCAAAGAACAAAAAGATAAGCTCACTCAGTTTGAAGATGTGATGAAGAATGGCACTTTGCCAGATGATTCACTCTGGCCTCCAAAAGGTCACTGAAGTCAGGTCACTGAGTTAAACGCAAAATCATCCAGCCTATCAGACCTATAATCACGAGCTGCACATCTTTGCGTTGCCTCACCATTTGTCTGAATGCTTCTGCAGCAGGTAGTGGCTTGCCTAGAGCATAGGTTTCACCTTGGCCTAGGATCTTCATCATCTCTGAGATGTTCTTGTCTGTAGGCTTTTCAGGCATCGAGGCCTCATAAGTGGTTTTGGCTTCTGTGAGAAGAGTGCGGGATTGCTCAAGGAGCGATCTGCAATTCGTGCAGCCATCGACATGTCCATGGACGAAAATCTGATCCGCACGAGAGAGTCTCTGATCCAAGTAGCGAGCCGTCCAGGGACGAGATCCATTCCACTCAGGACATTGCGGAGTGATTCCACGAGGAGTAGGGATACTAAACAGTTTACCACCAGACCTATGAGTGAGGAGATCGAGCTTGGACTTCCAAATGAGAGTATCGAGTTCATCGGCTGAGATTTCAAACGTCTCTGTGAGGAGATCTCCCGTCCACTGGAATTCATAGAGGAGTACAAGAAGTGCGCGCTCAAGTGGGTGGATTCTATAGAGGGATTGATTAAGGAAGTCTGAGTTAGTTTTTTCACTCTCACGTTCGGATCGTTCTACAAGTGCGCGAATGCTTCGCTTCAAAAATGCAGATTGATCGAGCCCAAGGAGCTGAACTGTGGCTAATGTATCGGTGCAGAGATCAAGACTGGTTGTGGTCTCACCCCAGAGGGCTTGAGAAACTCGTAGCGTAGTCTGAAGGATGTCTTTCGTTAAAATCAAAAGAAAAGCTTCGCTCCTATGGAATAGCCTGAGAGGAGGACAGGAGTTTGGTCCGAACTCGACTCAGTGAAATATCCAGCGCTCACACGGAAAAATTTAAAATCAATGAACGTGCTGAGATCTAGTCTACTTCCCGATACGGTGGATGCATTCACTCTAGGAGTTGAGGTGAGGTAATACTCGTAGTTTCCTCCTAAGCCCCAAAACCTCGTGAGGTAGAGAGCAGCATCGGCATTCAATATTCCGTTTCGATAAGCTCCTAGAGTAGGGTCGATGCGGTTTCTCACTCCAACTCCTAGACTGATGTGAGTGGCTTGGACGTGATAACCAAAAAACCTAAGTTTGAAGAGTGCTGCTGTATCTCCGTAAGGCTGAGTTTCGTAGCGGCCTTCCAGTCCAACTACCGAGGCATAAGCTCCGAGCAATACTCGATGAGCGCTCGGTGTTGCGATGACATAGTCATAACCTAGGAAGAACTCATAGATCGAAGGAGAGTGGAGAGCTAACCACATGTCTTGCAACTTCATTTTCTCTTTGGTTTCGAACCATTCAGCCAGTGACCAACGGGTCTTGGCCTTCTCTTCCTGTTTCTTCACGATGAACGTGTAGCTTTCGTCAGCGTGAGAGACGAGCGGAGTAGAGGCGAAGGCGGAGAGAATGAGTCCTAGGGCGAGAAGAGTTCTTTTCATACTCAGTAGTATAGAAGCTTAAGTGAGTTTTCTCAAATAGTAGAAATAGCTTGTGCCAGGAATGTGCTTACCTCTGATGAGTGTAAGCACAAGGTGTAAAATCTCAAAACTCCAATCATAGAAGGGGGTGAGCTTTGAGATCGCATTCCAAATCACGCTCTTTCGGTAGAGTAATCCGGTTTGATTGTGCTTCTTCAGTAGCAATACATAATCTTTAGGAAAGAAAAACCAATGTCAAGCGTTTGCAGAAACACGCTCTAGAACTTCGAAGCCAGATATTTAAAACCACTCTTCTAATTTATCTTTTGGTTAGAGCGATATGTGCTCAGGTACTGCAGCGCACATATCCATTGATTGGATAGCGGATATAAAACGAAAAATTAAGTGTCGTATCCCCTGTACCGAAGCCGAAGTCTTACTCTGACCACCACTCTCTTCGCCAGATTGAATTTTTCCGCCCCATTGTCCGCGGTATTTTTCGATGGACTACATGAAAGAGTTCTACAACGTGATTCGCTTAAAGTTCAAATAAAAAACCCAGACACCTGGGGGGAAGTGTCTGGGTTTAAGATTCACGCGTGTCACACACTTGGGTTGTGAGACGTGTGATGGGGGCTTGTTTTAAAACTCTTTACTTTTGTAAGCTGAGAGTGTTTTAAAAACTAGGGTTACATACAAACAATTGAGAATTCTCTACCTAGATTGACTTCAGCATAGCTATCTTTTGGGTCTGAGTATTTGGTTAAATGAGTTTCAGGGCTTGACCAGTCAGAGGTCGTCCCAGTCACTTCGTTTGTAATGGCAAGGGTATATTTTCCTTCTTGATGTCCAGCCATAACATATGCGGAAACAGTGAGTAAAAGAAAGAAAAAAGAAATCGGGATTGAAGAGAAGCTAGAGATTATCGGTGATGAGTTAGTGGATGCTGTTCAGTGGATAGAAGACTCAAGCCCATTTGAGATCACGTGTGAGTTAGCAAGATTCGGGGAGAAGACACACAATTGGAATGAGATCGGGGAATTTTTCGATCACTGGCAACTCAGGAAAGTGAATGGTGATTTTGTGCCTGCTTTTGAGGAGCTACTCATGGTTTGGGAGAATGAGATCAAAAAGTTAGAAGAGAGTGTTTTAGGAGAATCACAAGTCTTGCTTTAGAATTTCCTCCAAACTAACGGGAGGATTTGAGATGCAGCGAAGGATCGCGTGTCTAATCGATGTATGTGCAGAGAGAATGAATTTTAGTTTAGATGAATTGGTGAGAGCAGTGAGTGAGGTCACGAAAACGGGAGGAATTCCAGGAATCGTGAGTTTGATACTGCAGGCAGTAGATGAGTCTATCTGTAAACAATGGGTAGAGGGTCTCACAGAAGAAAAATTCTGCTGTAAAGAACCTAGACGGATTCATTCGAGTGCTGGAGTTCTCAGATTCAGTTGGACGAGATTAAAATGTAAGATCTGCAAGCACTCGTTCATACCGCTCAAGCAATTCTTTAATATAAAGCCCTACTCTGGACACACATTAGAGTTCGAACAAATCGGATGTGAGACCGTTTCACACCAAAGTTATAGGAGAGCAGCCCACCATATTAAGCAAGTAGGCGGAGTATCGATGAATAAGAGTAAGCTCCACTCGTGGGTTATGAAAACTAAATCACCAAACCTAAAACTAAAGCAGAAAAATCTCGTGACCATTATCGCTGATGGAACAGGCTACCCAAGATTCAAGACGAGAGAGGAGAAGGAAGCTGAAAGACAAAATCCAAAACGAGAATCAGAGAACAGGCCACTGGAGCAGCTACGAGTGATTCTAGGGATCAATAAAGAAAGTAAAACGATTCCGAATGAAGTATTCAATGAGTATTCGTGGGCGCAGTTTGGAAGAATGGCAAGAAAAGCAAATCAGCATGAAAAACTGCTACCAAAGCCTATTGCAGAGGTACTGGTGTCTGACGGAGAGAGAGCACTAGAGAGAGGCTTAGGAAAACTAGCAAAGACTCATTAGAGATGCCAGTGGCATCTGACTCATGATTTAAGGTCAGTGATGCAGTATAGAGATGAAGCCAAGAAAGAGTCAGTAGACGAGATAAAAGAAAAGATTTAGGAAATTATGAGAATTCCATTGCCGACCCAAAACCACGAGAGTGTAAGCGAGAACGAAAAATTAGAGCTTGAATCCCAGATTCTAAAGGCAGAGATCGAGATGATGAATCTTGTGAAAGAACTCAAGTACAAGCAGTACTATGAGACAGCGACCTATTTAGATAACGCTATAAGAAATTTCTTCACACACATCAGAATCTGGATCAGAAAAGGTACTGCACCACCGAAAGTAAGCAGTCAGATCGAGCGATTGATGCGAGAAATAAAATTAAGATTCAAAAAAATTGGAACGAACTGGAGTCCAAGAGGAGCAGCGCAAATGTCGAAGCTCGTACTCAAGCAAAACACCAGTGGAAATACATGGGGAGAGTATTGGAGTGAAGCACTCAAACTAGACGGCAAAATCTTAGCAAGATACGTGGGTGTTCAGTTTGTGAATTAAAATCAGAAGAAGAAAAATCCCAGGACTTTTGGACACTATCTAAAACCTCCTTCATTCTCTTAATGCCTATTTCCAAATCAGTTCGCAAAGTCTTTTGAGAGGTTTTCCTGAATGCATGTTGAACAATCATCGTTCTTGGATGCTGAATCACACATAAAACTCAGCTATAAATACACCCATATGGACGTATCATGTCAACGGCCTTAGTAGGATTGTCTCGCCTTCTTTGCCTGCAACTTGTACGACTTCTGTGATCTTGCGTCCCAGAGGAGTGCGTTCCACCTGCACTAAAACTTGAATGCCGTAAGCGAGCATCTCTCTGATCACGCGAGATTCGAGCCTTCCATTTGTGGCGAGTAGACAGAGGAGTTCGATGCGTCTGAGGGCGTCTCTCGGAGTATGAGCATGAAGAGTGGCCATGGCTCCACGGTGACCTGTGTTGAGGAGTTGTAATAGATCTAGGACCTCAGGGCCACGGCATTCACCTAAGACCAGGCGATCAGGTCGCATACGGAGTGTTTGTTTCAGTAGATCTCTTAAGGTCACTTCACCGAATCCATCGGAGTTGGGAGCGCGGGAACGTAGACTTAAGAAATGCTCATGATGAGGGCGGATCTCAGGTGTGTCTTCGAGTGCGATGATCCGTTCCGTGTGAGGCACGTATTCCAATAGATCCCTGAGCAGAGTCGTTTTTCCTGATCCTGTGGGACCTGAGATAATGACCGAACACCCACGTATCACGAGCTCCACTAGACGTCCGAAATACGGATCTCCTGCCCAAACGGATTCTCTCCTCCCAAGAGCTACGGGAAGAGCACGAATCGAAACTGTCATGCCACCAGATGAGAGAGCAGGGAAGGCGACGTGCAAACGGTGGTGTGGACGGATCACTCCATCGCAGAACGGCATCGCTGCAGTCCAAGACTTGCCTTGCTCGGAGAGTCTCTCTAGTACCCAGGTTTTCCAATGCTCCTCTGTGAATAGACTTCCGACGTGCTTCTCCATCCCATTCCCTCGATCCACAAAAACATCAGAGCCCGATTGGATGCAGATATCAGTCACGCTGCGATCAGTGAGTAGGGGATCTAAGAATGAATCAATATTCATGGCGATCATTCGAGTGCGTTCCAGGGATAATCGGGTGAAGCACGCATGATACGCATATCCTCAGTGCTGATCCAGCTCTGGGGAGGAGGGATCGCACCAGTGGGGAAATCCAATTCACCAAACTTCTCGATCGGCGCACGTGCAGGCTCACCGTGGGGTAGAAGAATCGCAACGAGTTCAGACTGAGCGTTCATGTATTCCTGTGAAGAGAAGAGTGCACCTAGAACAGGAATATCCTTCAGTCCAGGAAGACCTTTCACATCACGCCTGCTGTCTTCTTGAAGTAATCCTGAGAGGAAGAGAGGGCGTCCGATGACGGCATCTACCTGTGTCTTCATGCGATTGGTTTTGATTCCAGGGACATTATCGATCGCATTGGTGTAATCGAGATGAGAGACCTCAGTCGAAATCTCCAAGCGTATTTTTTCTGTGGTTGCTTGGTTCACTTTGATCTTGAGACCTAAGCCGTAGTTTTTCCAAAGCACATTGGCATTGTTCCTATTTGTAATTTTGATCGGGATTTCTCCTCCCGCGAGTAACTCAGCTTCTCCAGGAGCGCGTACTGAGATTTCGGGTTTGGAGAGAACACGCAGTGATCCATCCTGAGACAGAAACGTAAACGTGCGCTCAAGATCTATAAGAGAAGTGAGGTTGGAGAGTTTCGCTTGAAACCCTCCACTGACGACGTCGCTCGCAAGGCCGAAGTGGTGGTACTGACTCTTCTTCACTTCGAGCAGGAACACTCGGAAGTACAGAGTCGATCCCTTCTCACCGAGAGTTTCAAGCTCGAGTCTCGCCAGTGGACATGACTTAGAGAGCTCCGCTCGTATGAAATCATTCTTCGTATCACTTACAGCTCCAAGCATTCTGGGGGGATTGACAGAGGAATCGATCTTCAGTCCGCTCACTCCTAAAACAGATTTTTTCTTCTCAAGTTCAGTGATGCACTTAGAGTGAATGTCAGGAGAGAGCTCTGCATGTACTTGGATCTTAGATCCGGCTCCAAGCTTCTCAATTTGTCCAAGCTTCCGCCATTCGCTTAGGTCACTGACCACTCCATGAATGAAGGTCGTATCCCCGTGGGCGATGATTTCCATTTCCTTCAGTCCTGATAAGGTACTCGTGAGAGCAGGCGAAATTCCGCTCTCCATCCAAGGCGAAACTTGGAATCGGTGCGTTAACTCCTCTCCGTTAGCCCCTTTCAGCCAAACATCGGCCGCACCCTTCTTCACTCCTTTGATGAGCAATGCAGGCTTCCCAGACTTCTTGTCCGAAACATGGACTCGGATCACATCCGACCCCACGGAATACTGAGAGACGGCGAATGGCAGGGTCATGCGGCGTTGTTCGCCCACACCTAGATAAACTTGCGCAGACCAAGCGAGAGATTGCATGAGGAAACTGAATGCGAGAAATAGAGTCATGAGGAAATCCTTCTTTCACGACTCTATAGAGCAGGGATCATGCCATACGATTCTGAGTTGCAATTCGTGCGTTGTTTCGCTAAACCAAGTAGAAATTAAAAACGTTAGACACCCAGGGAGATAACACATGGCATCAAGGACTGGTAAAACCAGAATGGCTCGCAAGATTCGCAAAGCTCGCAAAGGCAAAGCTCGTAAACGCAAAGAGCAGAACAAAGGCACCACGCCAAAATTCCCTATTCACATTGACTAAAAAAATTCGAAAAGGACGAAACAAACTCATGTCGAACTATTTATTTACCTCTGAATCAGTAACCGAAGGCCACCCAGACAAAATGGCAGATCAGATTTCTGATTCTGTTCTCGATGCAATTCTTGCTCAAGATCCTAAGTCACGTGTGGCTTGCGAAACATTGATCACTACAGGACTTGTTGTTGTCGCTGGCGAAATCACAACTCGTGCAAATGTTGATTTCCAAGACACCGTCAGACAAGCGATCAAAAGAATTGGTTACGATCATTCAGATAAAGGTTTCGACTACAAAACTTGCGGCGTAATGGTGACTCTCGATAAACAGTCTCCCGATATTTCGCAAGGTGTGACCACTGGCCAAGGTGCTTTCAATCAGAAAGAACAAGGCGCAGGCGACCAAGGAATCATGTTCGGATATGCAGTAAACGAATCCGATAACTTCATGCCTTACACCATCGACCTCTCACAGAAACTCGCACTTAAACTGAGCGAAGTTCGAAAGAACGGCAAATTGGGCTGGTTACGTCCAGACGGCAAAACTCAAGTCACCATGGAATATGCGGATGGCAAAGCAAAACGCATTGATGCTGTAGTCGTCAGTTCTCAGCACGACGAAAAGATTGGCTACAAAGAACTTCAAGAAGCGATCCAAGAAGAAGTCATTAAGAAAACTCTTCCAGCGAACTTGATCGATTCCAAAACAAAATATTACATCAATCCAACCGGACGTTTCGTCATCGGCGGTCCAATGGGTGATTGCGGTCTCACTGGACGCAAAATCATCGTTGATACTTACGGCGGACACGGAGCACACGGTGGTGGAGCATTCTCAGGAAAAGATCCATCTAAGGTCGATCGTTCAGCAGCATACATGGCTCGCTATGTAGCGAAGAACATCGTTGCAGCTGGACTTGCAGAGAAGTGCTTAGTGCAATTGGCTTACGCAATTGGCGTTGCGGAACCTGTCAGTGTGTATGTGAATGCTTACGGAACTGAAAAAGTATCACTCGTCAAAATCGAAGCAGTAGCTCGCGAAATGTTTCAACTTCGTCCAGCAGGCATCATCGAATCATTGAATCTCTTGCGCCCGATTTACACAAAAACGGCAGCATACGGACACTTTGGACGTAATGATCCTGACTTCACTTGGGAAAAAACTGATCTAGTTGCAGCTCTCAAAAGCTTGAAGTAAGCTTTTAAGAATCATGCATCTTCTTTACGTCGTGGGGCGACTCTACCCCTTTTTAGCAGTAGCCTTAGTTGTGCCCTTGGCACAACTAGGTATCCACTTCAGAAGGCGTAAAGACTCCAGTCAGCATATTTATTGGGTTTTATGCGGAATCCTCTTAGTTTCCGCGGTCTTGTGGATGGTTTTCCGCGGAGATCAGTACTCCGACCAGTGGCTCGACATCCTCCTTAAATAAAAAATCGACAAATTTTTGAAAATTTTTTTGACAGGTAGGCAAAAGGTGCTTAGCCTTTTTATGTGGGGCTGATTGGTCCGAGCCACCACGGGTAAAAAACAGGATGTTGAACGGGACCGTAACGACACTCAAGGAAGGGTAAAGGGGGCATTGATGCTCACGTTTAAATCACCATTAGTTGGTGAAAGTTCAGCTATTCAGGAAATTTTCTCAACCATACAAAAAATCGCTCAGTCCGACAGCACAGTGCTCATCACTGGTGAGTCAGGAACTGGAAAAGAGCTAGTTGCTCGTGCCATTCATGAAAACTCAGCTCGCGCTGCAGGACCATGGGTTGTCGTCAACTGTTCAGCAATTCCAAGTGAATTGCTCGAAGCCGAACTTTTTGGATACGTGAAAGGCGCATTTACAGGTGCTACACAGAACCGTATCGGAAGATTCGAACTCGCTAATGGTGGATCGCTATTCCTAGACGAAATCGGAGATGTCCCACTTCATCTTCAAGTAAAACTTTTAAGAGTTCTACAGACGAAGCAATTCGAAGCAGTAGGCTCAAACAAGACAGTTACCTCTGACGTCAGAATCATTGCAGCTACCAATGTGAATTTGGAAATGGCAGTGAAGAACAGAACCTTCCGCGAAGATCTCTTCTACCGTCTAAATGTCATTCCAGTTCGCGTTCCAGCTCTTCGTGAACGTAAAACCGATATTCCAATGTTAATCGAACACTTCATTGCTCGTTTCAATCGCCTAACAGGTCACACTGTTTCGATGCCAACAGGCGATGTGCTCGATGCATGCATGTCCTATGATTGGCCAGGTAACATTCGTGAGCTTGAAAACCTCATTGAACGTATGGTCATTCTGAAAAACGGCGGAGCGATTGAGTTGTCTGAGATTCCTCAGCAAATCTTCTCTAGCTTTGCCGCTGCAAAAGGATCTGACTCCGCTGCTCCAGTAGCTGAGTGGGAATATCCAAGAATGATGTTGCCCATCGATGGTCTCGATCTGAAGAATGTGGTTTCAGCATTCGAAAACCACCTCGTCGATCAAGCTCTCGCACGTACACATGGCAATAAGAACAAGGCTAGCGAACTCCTCAAAATGAACCGTACGACTCTCGTTGAGAAACTACGTAAAAGAGGAATGATCACTCCTGCTAAACATAAAATTGCTAATGGCAATATGATTGGTAGCGATATGAATAATATTGGTGAATAGTTTTCCGTTGATCTAATAATGAACGCGCGCTCTGGGAGAAATCTCAGGGCGCGTTTTTTTTGCAGTCGTTATTTCAATAAATAAAATGTAAAATTAATTCATATCAAATTACCGCAGGGAGGGATGGGTATGATTAAAATTTCTTTTTTTCTTTTGGCATTAGTGTCGCAAGTAAATGCAGCAACTGACAGAAACTACGCTGGAGTTAAACAATTCTTAGCGGATCTTCAGAAGAACTATCCCAAGACTGTGCAGACTTTCACTCTCGGAAAATCTGATTCAGGTGAAGATATTGTGGGAGTGAAAATTGGTAGTGGGGAAATTCCAAACCTCGTTGTGGGTACACACCATGGTAATGAATACGGTTCTACAGAAGTCGCGCTCGCGTTTGCCGAGAGTGTGGCTGATAAGCCATTAAATCATCAGACAATGTATGTGATCCCAGTGCTCAATATTCCTGGATACAACTCAAGAAGTCGTCACGAGATGGCAAACGGTCGTTATCACGATGCAAATCGAGATTATCCAAGTCCCTGTGGTACGGATGGTCCGTTTAATCTCAAGTCCACTCTCGCTCTTGCTGATTTCGTGAGAGAGAAGGGGATCGTAGGTTCTGCAACTCTCCACACGTACACAGGAGCAGCTCTCTATCCATGGGGGATTTCTACTCATGACGTGAAGACCGAGTACGATGAGCTCTTCATTGAGCTCACGAAGACTGCGACAGCACATAGTGGTTATCAATTTGGAAACTCTACGGATCTTCTCTATCCAGCAGATGGAACATTCGAAGATTACGCATTCATGGAACATGGGGTGTGGTCGATCTTGTTTGAGTTAGGTTATTCACACTCACCTTCTCAAGCTGACATCGACAAAATGATCGAACGCAATGTACCAGGATTAAGAGATATGTTCACTTCTATGCCATCTGAGCGTGCTGAGAAGCACGCTTTCACAGGTAAGTGTGAAGCCAGGATGCTCGGCTTAGATCGACGTGATGAATAAAAACCTCACAGTGTGAGGTTTTTATGTGAGGCAGCTTAATCTATTTGTGTAAGTTTGAACTCAGTTTGAATCGTTGACTTGTCATTCGGCAAGCACAGATTTATTGTTTTTCCTTCGAGCTCTTTTGCAGTGAGTTTGCGTTTGCCTGAGCTAGTTTTCTCAGCAAGTTTTATTTTACTCACGACTGTGCCACTTAGAGTTTGGAATCTAATGAACTCACCTGACATACACTGAGTGTTGAGTTTCAATTGCTGAGCGTTTTTGTTCTTGAGCAGCAGATAAATCGAGTCGTCTTTTGTTTTCACGCGAGCGAGAAACAAGTTCGGGCTGAATGTAATGTCGTTCTCTCTTAAGAAGACAGGATTACGGAGACGATTTTGTGTCTCGTCTACTTTCATTGTTTTTGCCTTTACGAGTTTAAAAAGCGGTGCAGGTACGATGCTCGTCACGGGTGAGAAACTGAGTTCCTCAGAATCTGAGAGATAAACAGTGGGAGATTTAATCAGATCACCCAGAAGTTCAATGCTTTTGCTAGAAACACTGACTTTGCTAGTGCTCATCAGAGTCTTAGGGGTTTTGAAAGTGAATACAGGTCCTGATGGAGATTCAACGAGCGCGTTAGGATCTTTCAGTTTGAACTCGATACTCGTAATATCTTGAAAACCACGATTGAGAACGGGGAAGTTCAAGATTTGTGTCTGATCCTTAACCTTAAAAGTGAGTTTCCTCTGAATTCCCAAATAGCTGTAGGAACTAAGTGGGAGTGAGACTTTGCCGAAGTAAACTTGGTTGGGCTCAGTCATATAAACTCGCGGCTCAAGGTATAAGTTTCCTTCGAGCATTTTCCCAATGAAGAATGTCTGTGGTGTCTGACCCTTAGGTAGGTTCTTTCTGGATTCCATTTCAAGTGCTCGAAGTGTGAATTTGCCTTCAAATGTTTCGTAATCACTTAGCTTCTTCACGCTACTAGCTTCGCAGCCTTCTTCTAGTTCTGCGACATAACCTAGGCCTTGCATCTGTGAGAGTCCTACAGTGTAGGCACTGGAGACTAAACAATCTTTATTGAAAATGAAGGGGAGAGTATATTCAGATTTAGCTCCTTTGCGAATGAAGAGCTTCGGTGTTTGATTGGGTAGAAGTGTGTAATAAGTTTCGCGATCTTCTTCGTAAGAGTATTCAACGGTAGCGAGTGCATCGATTGCTGAATCAAGATCCATAGCACCATGTACAGTTTGGTAGCTCGTCAGAAACGCAGAATCAAAGCCCTTAAGTTCACTTGAGTGGATGTTGTAAGCTTTTGAGAGATTAACGATTGCAACTCCAGGAGCATCATTGGCTTCAGGATTTTTTTTACATTCGACTAAGATATTCTCTTCGCATGCGCGGAAGCAGTTAACATCTCCTGTTCCTCCGAAAACTGAGCAACTTGAGTTTTGTGCGTGGACGGGAAGGGTGAGTAATAAGAGTAATTGAAGCATCAAAGACTCGTATCATGCTTCCGACTGGCTGCCAGCTTGAAACTGTTGACTCGGTGTTTCTTGGTCATTCAAGAATAGCTGCGTCATGAGGTTGGAAAATCATTAATCGCTTAGGGGAGCTGAGTGCTTAGTGTTTATATTAGAATCCAGCTGTCAATGCAGTCACGATAGTTGTATTCAACGTTCTGAATCCAAACGCGGATGGGAAGATAGGATCTTCTGAATAGAGGAATTTGGTTTCATTCCTCCAGCTGACAGCTTGGCTCAGCTTGACATCTACTCCTAGCGATCCTACCCAAGCTTTGAATGCATTACCATTGCTGAGCGGGATTAAGACTTGTTTCGGGTCTGAGAATCGTTCGCATCTCAAATTAAGCGCTAGAGTACTTGAAAGCTGATGTCTCACCATAAGTGAAAATCCACTCCAGTTCGCATTAGAGCCACCCGTAGACTCATCTTGGAGGCCAAGATCTGCTTGAGCAGCGATAGTCCAATTCTCATCGAGGGAGAGTTTCATCATCAGATCGTTAAAGTATCTGTAAGCGTATTCTTTTCCGAAAAAAGTACTATAAATAAAGGTAAGCGATGTAGTGGGTGAGTAGCTCACTTGTGTTCCAATCGCTTTATTCGAGTTATTTTCTGCAATGTTTTGCCATCCGTTTAACACAAGTAGTTGAGTTGACCACTTGTCGCTCCACTGTGTAGAGAGCCTTATTCCAGTTTCAAAGTAAGGAGAGTAGTCGGCGACAAGAGACCTTGTGTAAAGAATGTTATCTTTAGAAATAAAATTTTCGAGACCAATATGTGAGAGCATAATACCAGCATCAATCCAGGTTTGCTCGCCTAACTTGTAGCCTACGAATGCTTCTTGAATGTTTCGATATAATGCGGGTTCTGCAGCATAGTTATTTTGAACAGATGTTCCAAACTGAATGGCAAGTCTTCCATGTAAACGATCTTGATCGAGTTTTGCTTCGACAAAAGCCAGGTTGATATTGAACTCATTATGACGAGCAGGTTGAGTTGTGAACGAACGATCTGAATTCAAATTGAAATCATATGCGTAATAGGTATCAACAAATCCGCCCCAAGAAAGTCCGTTAGTGGATGTTTCAGCTAATGCTATCTTTGGCAAAAGTGTAAGGAGCAAAAAGAGAAGAAGTGGCAAAGTTACTACTTACCAGATGACTCTAATAACGTTTTTAAATCAACTAAGCCTTTTTCGAACGCTCCACCGATCATCTTGTCTTGGTTAATGAAAAGGTTGAAGACCTTACCGATGAGGATATTCTTCCCAGACATGATCCAGGTGACGGAGGTCTGTTTGCCTTCAGAACGGATAACAAATTCAGATTCACCCATTCCAGCAAAAGGCTTGAGGAAGTCGAGATGGGTTTTTACAAATTCATTGGGTTTGACATCTATAATGGTCATAGAGCCTGCACCGGTTTCTTTGCCTTCCCATGAATATTTGGCTCCAACTCCTGCAGTAGGACCTTCATAAGTCATCTTTACAGTGGGTTCCATTTTCACCCAAGGAGACCAGGAGTTCATCTTTTTCAAGTCGTTCACTTGCTCAAATACAGACTGTGGTGTTGCATTCATGACCAAAGTTCGAGTGACTTTGAATTCATTAGGTTGAAAAGATGCAACAATTATCACTGCTAGAATGATTGCTAAAAGACCTAGTAGAATTTTCTTAATCATGTGATCTTCTTGTGTTTAATTCTTGTTATTCTACACAAGGAGATCCAATTAATAAATACCTGAGTTAATGACTGTCTAAATGATGATGGTTCATATGATGATGCTTATCCATTAAGCTCATCAATTTTTTCTTTTGTTCAGCGTTCAAATCTTTTCTCTTTTCTAGAACATCATTAAACCTCGTTTTTGCTATTTCTGATTTTGTATCAACGACTTCTTGATTGAGTCGTTTTAATTCAACTTCTGCCGTGTCATTTTAGAGACCGGCTTTAAGTTGTTCTCTCAGATTACTTTCCTTTACCCAAAGCGCTTCTGACTTTGACTCGCTCTCATCGTGAAGTGACTTCAGTCGATCATTTTGCTTAGTGGTGAGTTTTAATTCCTTTGTCCATTTTGTGAAATCTCCTGAGTGTTTACTTTTTGCAAATACTTCTCCTGACATTATTACTGCTAATAAAACTAGAGCTTATCCATACCATTTGAAATTTTTCATATTACTTTCCTTCTTTCTTATTAGTGTTTCATTCTTGATAGATACAAGACCCATGCCAAGACACCTTAGTGTTTGAGTCATTGTTGAGATCTGTTGGGTTACAAACAGTCCCTCTTAAAGGTATTTTTTGTGCTAATTTGTTGAACTGCATATGCCTGCAAAGCAAAAAAAAGATCCTTGGTTTGAGTACAGTCTCGTTCACTTCTACGAATCGCTCTATGGACATGAGAGGTTGACCTATCGGAAGATGTTCGGAGGACTTGCCATCTACTTCAAGGGCAGGCTCGTCACTTGCATTATGCAGAACCGCGAAGACTCGGATTGGAATGGGATTCTGATTCCTACGGAGAGGGATCATCACGCAGCTCTTTTAGAAAGATGGCCGTCACTCATCCCGCATAAGATTCTACCCAAGTGGCTCTACCTTTCTATGTCGAATCCTGAACTGGAGAGCATTGCTCCAGAGATCGTAAGAGCGATAGAGAAGAGTGATCCCAGGATTGGAATTGAACCTAAGAGTAAGAATCGAGCTAAGAAGTCGAATAGGAAGGCTAAGAAGCTTTCTTCGCAGTAATGACAGTCTTGAACCCAAAAGGTTTAAGCATGCGATCAAGAGTTGAAAGCTTTGTACCACTGCTATCTGACATGAATTCAGAAACTCTTGATTTTGGAATACCTACAAGATCAGCAAATTCTGTTGTTCCCATGGTTTGTATGGTTACTGTTAGTGCGACTTCAACGGACAGGCCTTCATCGCCCTCCATGAGAGTTTCAAAGTAACCTTTTGCATACTCAGGATCATAAAGATCCTTGCTCAATTGGAAATCAAATTTTTTTGAACGTCTCATTGTAGTTCCTCCAATATCCTTTTGCTTTGATTATATCTCTAAACTGACTTTGTTTATCTCCACCTAGCAAAAGTAAAATAATCTGTTCTCCATCCTCACCAAAATAAACTCGATAACCAGGACCGATGTTTAACTTCAGTTCAAAAACACCATCACCAAGAGATTTCGTATTGTTTTTAGCAGCACCGATTAATAGTCGATTGAGATAAGCTGTAAGTCGAAACTGGATGCTCCTATCTAGTTTATTCTTCCACTCTTCAAACGGTGCTCTTCCATTTTCTGTTTCATAAGATCTGAGCTCTCTCATGAAACCACCGGTTTATAGTTACAGAAAAACGTAACAATGTCAATATTCATAGTGCGGCGGAAAATCAGCAAATACGATGCCGGCTGAATTCGATTTAAAACTTTAATGAGGTTAAGTTTTGTCGAATTTCAGCCCTAAAGTATCAACTTCGAACTCAAGCTGTCTCAGTCGATGCCATGGTACAGAGAGATTGAGATGATGCGCTTTATGTAAGTCAGAGTTCAGAGGGTAAATAAAAAATCTAATCAATAGCCCTCTTATACCGGTTAAAGAGTGTAGTGGGGTAGACTCTTCAATAGTAGCCTGTCGTTGAGAGTGTTCTCCATATCCCTGTAGCTTTAAAAATAAAAACATAAAAGTAGGTTGAGGGAGGATCCAGTAGAATAAAATGATTCCGCCAAAACCGGATATGAATAGTGTCAGTAAAAACATGAATACAAATAGAATGGCTAAGATTTCCGAAAGTTTAACCCTTGGCAATTTTCCTGCCTGTATTTCTTTTGTTAAATAAAAATTATAAGAAAAGAAAAATTGAAAATAATGATAACCAGAAAAATCTTTGAGAAGAATCCATGCCCATTGACGAGCAGGCTTTTTTTCAAAATCATATCCTTGTTCTGCATAAAAACTGATTTCTGGATCCCTCTTTGGATCGAGCAAAAACCTGTGATGTAGAAAATGGAAGTGTCTGTAGTGACTGATGAGTCCTCCGAATGGAATGGTGCAAGTGATATTAGTAGTGATGTCATTCCACTTCCTTTTAGGATGAATCTGATAATGAGCACCTTCGTGCTGCAGAATTTGCAGATGGTTTTGTAGAGCCGCTATCAATGGTAGAGCCAATAGTTGTAAGTAAAGAAGCCCTGACCGTTCAGCAACCAGGACAATGCCAAGGATCAGAGCGTACGTAGTCGAGACCGTGACTATTGGAATGAGAAAACTCTCATTGCGTCTGAGTGAGAGCGGTTTGTTCTTTTGCAACTGTAGTGAGTTTAGCTGGGGCACTGGGCTCCTCCTTTTTTGTGAAGTCATAAAAAAACCGATCGTCGTTAGATGACATCCAATCGCCATTCTCTGCATGGAACTTCTGACGATTGATTTTGTAGTCAGGTCGCCCTGTGACTTGTTTTGTGACGAATGCGATTTCTTCCCAGAGGATTTTATTGTTCGGATAAGCACCGAAATGCCCATTTGCAAGTTTCACAATGTGCTGGCACTTGTGATCTTCAGGTGACTCTACAAAAGTAGTGTTGAGGTATCCTGGGTCTGGATGACAGAAGTCGACAGTGAACATGTATTCACAGCGTTCCCATTTTCCATTTCGCATCATGACCTTGCCATTGAGCTCTTTTAAGAATTCATACTCAATGACCGAGTTGTGATAGCCCAGTTGATCCCAAGTCTGAAGCATCTCTAGAGGTACATCTTCTGAGCCTTTCTTCCAGACGAATGCTGAAAGCGGGAGGCGGTAGAATACCGCGCCCGTCGATAAGAACGCGTGAAATCCCATTGCGCGGCCTTTGATGCTCGAGACTGCAAAGAGGTGACATTCTTCGTACTCGCCTTTGTGCTCGTCGAGATTGTAGAGGTATTCCTTTTTTAGGAAGCATTTCACGGGTTTGATGTTGTGATTGAGCAGAATACTATCTCCTTTATAAATCGCGATGTCTGTTGCTGATGAGTTCTGTTTCACCAGTGCGCACAAAGTTGGGTGTCAGGTTCAGATTGAATCCGTCGACAAGTACAATTTCTTGCAAACCATCGACATGCATTCTCTTCTTTTTGAATTTTGGGTTCTGACGTACTTTCTGGCGTGCGCCATCAAAACTCTCTGCTACGACCATCAAATTGATATGGGATTCGTAAATTCCTTCGCAGAGTTCCATATCGTAAAATCCGCAGTGAACTAGATATAACTTCATACAGGCTGTTCTCCTCGTAACAGACAGTAGGATTCTAGGCTTAGTTTGAGAAATTCATTATTATGATGATATGAACATTATTTATGAGTTTACGTTCTCCACAGTTAGAGGCCTTTCTGTCCGTTGCAAAATCTAAAACAGTCCACGGTGCAGCCAAGGACTTAGGAATCACTCAAACCGGTGTGACTCAGAGAATTCGTGCTCTAGAAGGATCGCTCTCGACCACTCATGCGTACGAGAATCGTACCCGCATGCATGGAAGTGATGAAACAATACCGTGAGTTGCTCTTGCGATTCAAAATCACTGATGAAACTGATCAGGGCAATTGGATTGATGATCTCAAGACTGGAGTTGCCCAAATCGCTGTGGTTCATCCCGATCTTGTTCCTAGGGAGCTAGATAGTAAAATGCTCAAACCCAATCGCTATGCTCTTGTTGGTCCTAAACCTTGGAAAAGTCGTACCATTCAAGACGTCGTTAGTAGTGAGCGTATTATTGATTTTGGTCCGAATGATCACATGACTTTTAATTATCTAAGAAAATTTAAACTCTCAGATCTCGCTCGTACTGAGAGATACTTCGTAAACAATAATGAGAGTCTTGCTGAAATGATTGAGGCTGGAGTCGGCTATGGAGTGCTCACTCTTGAGTTTGCAGAGAGATTCAGTGAACGCTGTGAGATCGTAGTCCTTAATCAAGGAAAAGTACTTGATCAGCCTATGGCCATGGCTTGGTACCCTAGACCATCGAGTCCAGATTATTGGTCAGCGCTTGTGAAAGCAGTGAAGTAAATTCACTACTAATAATACTACAGAAGCTGAGTCGGTGGTTCAGCGGACTGCGAAGCTTCGATCGCGGCTTCGTTTTGTAAGCTCTCCAAATACGGAGTGCTGATCGGAATCGCTTTCACCTTCTCGCGGATGTCGGAGAGGAATTGCTCATCTTCTTTAGCATTATAACTGATGCGTTCAGGGTCTAGCTTCATCTGGCCTAACATCTTACGGATCTGTGCTGCCCTAGGATCTTCGTCTGGGAGCTGAGTCTCTGAGCCTGGGACCATTTCTTCGATTTCACGAAGTGGCGGCATATCGGCAAGAGAGTTCAGTCCGAAGATCTCAAGGAAGTCATTGCTGGTCGCATAGACCATGGGTCTGCCTGGAAGTTCTGAGCGGCCTGAGATCTCAATGAGTTTTTTATCTAGCAGAGTACGAATGAAGTGAGACGAATCGACGCCACGGATTTTGTCTAATTCTTCCTTCATTACAGGCTGCTTGTACGCAATGATCGTGAGTGATTCCATCGCTCCACGAGAGAGGCGCTGGGTGGTGATCTTAGCGAGTTTCTTAGCAAGAGCAGATCTGCCTGGCTTCGTGCGAAGTTGATAGCCTCCTGCGATCTCGAGCAACTCGAATCCGTGTGCAATAGCTGAGTAGCGAACTTTCATCGATTCAATGGCTTGTGTGAAAAGTTCCTTTTCGAAGTCTTCACCAATGAAGGAACGAAGCTTAGCGAGTGATACAGGCTTGTCGCTCATGAATAGAATCGCTTCAATACAAGACTCCATCTCAGCAACATCGATGTTGCCTGATTCGTCACGTGAAGGGAGAGCGGCTCTGAGTTCATCGTCAATTACAGTTGCTTCGGCTTCTTCTTCAGCTTTGAGTGCTGCTTCAAGGGCTACGTCTTCTGCGATCTGAGCTGCGAGTTCCTTCGCGGATTCTGCTTCTGTGTTTTTGGCTAATGCTGCAAGTTCTGCCACGTTCTTCTCGTGCTCTTCTTCCATGGTAGCGGCAAGGCTTGAAAGTTTCTTGTCAGTTTCTTCGATGGGATCGAGCTCAAGTGCGGGTTCATTGTCGAGCTCTGTTGCGAGATCAGTGACTTCATCAAGTGCATGATTCATGTTGAATGGATCAGAGATGAAAGTGACTTCGTTTTTCTTGTCTTTATTTTTGGTCATAATGGAATTCCTTCTGGAGACGGTGTTGCTGAGGTTGCGGAATCGAAAGTCTGCAGTTCCTTCATCATGAGACTGAGGTTGATGCCTTTGAGCGTCTCTATGAGTTCTAAGAAAATCGGATCGTAAGCTTGGTTCTGATAAACTTTGAGTTTCTTCATTCGCGCTAGTTCAAGCGACGCAAGGAAGGTGACAACCCATTCACCCTTGCTAGGAAGCGCAGTGAGCATGTCGCGCATCTCGGTCAACTTGCCTACCTCTAACCTGTCAGCGAAATGATAAATCTTCTCAGCAACAGAGACTGTTTCCTTCTTCAAGATCTGTCCACGCTTGCGAGCACGGATGAGCATCTCTTGGTAAGAGAGGGCCATGTCAGAAATATTCATGTCACACCACACGCGTTCGATCGGTGGCTTGCGATTAGGACGCGAGAACACATCGTCGCCTAACATCGGGAGCCCCTGCCAATCAGTTGCCATCTCTAAGAAACGCTTACGTTCTAAGATCTGACGGATCAATTCTTCTTGAGTGATGACATCGTCTTCTTCACCTACAGCATTAGGATCTACTTCTTGAGGCAGAAGTGATCTGCTCTTCCAGACGATGAGAGTTGCAGCCATGACTAAGAACTCGCTTGCAATATCGAAGTTCATCTCTGTCATGTGTTCAATATAAATCAGATACTGGTCAGTGATCTTACCAAGAGAGACCTTAGAAACATCGAGCTCATTGCTCTGAATGAGGAAGAGGAGAAGGTCGAGTGGACCTTCAAACTGTTCTAATCGAATCGTGAGTGGTAGACGCGTTGCCATATGACTCAGAGAGGGTATCTAAGACTCGTCACTTGATCAAGTGGGAGAGTTGTTTTTTAGCTGGGAAACGTAACGAGCGACCCCATCCTCTAAACTCGTAAAAGGACGTGTATAGCCGAGGCTAAGTAACTTACCCATCTCAGCTTGCGTAAAGTACTGATAACGGGCACGCAAGATCTCTGGGGTATCGATGAATTCGATGTTTTCAGTGCGCCCCATGTTCATAAACGTAGCCCTGATGAGATCTAGAAACGTCCTCGCTTGGCCTGTTCCCAGGTTGAAAATCCCTCTTCGGATAGACTTCTCATAAGCGAAAAGGAGCACATCAACGACATCCTCAACGAAGATGAAGTCGCGTTTCTGCTCTCCGTCACCGATGCCTGCTTTGTGCGATCTAAATAGCTTCATTTTCCCCGTTGCATTGATCTGATGGAATGCATGGACGATCACACTTGCCATCTTTTTCTTATGTTTCTCGCCCCAACCATAAACATTGAAAAACTTAAATCCGCTCCATGCAGATGGAGTGCGACCCGCACGTTCTTCGCTCAATGCCCAAATATCAAATGCTTGCTTCGACCAACCGTATGGATTGAGGGGTTGGAGAGTAGGGATTGCGTCTTCGTTATCGTCGTAGCCATTCTCACCACCGCCGTAAGTAGCAGCAGAGGAAGCATAGATCAGAGGAATCTTCTTGCGCGCACAGTGACTCCAGATCGCTTGTGAATACTCAAAGTTGATCTGGCGTAAATAATTCTCATCAAGCTCAGTTGTGTCCGTGCATGCACCTAAGTGGAAGATGGCTTCTACTGAATGAGACAAAAGCCACTTAATGAATCCTTCACGCGCGATGATCATCTCATGAGGAATGATCGAGAGTTCACCACGAGTCTGGAAGTGTTCTACTGCATCGACGCTGATGGTTTTGTATCCGCGTTTTTGTAATTCAAGAATCGTTCTTGAACCAATGAATCCAGCTGCTCCTGTCACTGCGATGGTTTTCATACCTGACTCAGAGTTCTCCGTCCGAGGCGTTTTAACATATTCGCTCTGAACTTCACCCATGAGAGATCCACGGACTTCAATGAAGCAGTGTGAAGGGGTTCATCGAGCTTCTGAGACTTGATCCATTCGATGCCTTCGTTACGACAAGCGGCGAAGAGTTCGTCCCACTTCTTGTCATCATGCTTTAATAATGAATTAGATTCTGGTGTGAGAGCAGATTCAATGATCATGCGATAAGCAGGGTAAGCCCAAACATAAAACTCGAGTTGTTTACCGATTCGGTGTTGTCTCACCCATTGTTCGATCGTCATGTAGGGGGATTCAGAAACTAGAATCGTGTTCTTAGGGTTCCAGACTTGATCGACGAGTTGCTTGAGTTCAGTGGACGGAGTGTGAGTGCGTTCGTCTTCCATGAGTTGTACGACGATGTCATCACTCATGAGAGAGGACAAGCGTCCGAGAGCTTCTGCGTGCGCACCTAAAAACTCACCTAAAAAATCTGCTAGTAACATGGGCTCATCCTATCATTCTCACTTCACAACACCACGAGGTTTCTCAATGGATGCTGTATTCATTCCGTAGAGTTGGCCACCAAGCCTTGAGAGGGGTTTGTACTTTTCAAAGTCGATTTCGCCATTGATGAGCAAATCATCTCGCACATGCATTGCAACAATTTGGCCCACGATGATGAGAGAGCTACCAAGGTTACCCTGACCGACTTGGAGAGTGTCTAGGAGTTTGCACTCCATGGAGACTCCTGCTTGTAGTACTCGAGGAGGTTTGACAAGAGATGAGGCTGCCGGAGTTGCTCCTACTTTTGCGAATTCACTGACTCCATGAGGGTAGGGTGCACTCGACTCATTCACCATCTCTAGATTCCACTCATTGGAGGAGTTCACGACGAATTCACGAGTTTCAAGAATATTCAGTTCTGTGTCCTTCTTCGAACCATCTGGTTTGCGGGTGACACAAAAAAGAAGACTAGGAGGAGTACTCGATACTGCATTGAAGTAACTAAAAGGTGCCAGATTAGTTTGGCCAGTTCCATCAATTGTAGAAACCCATGCGATTGGACGTGGAACAATCGCAGAGATCATGAGTCTATAAATTTCAGTGATGTTGAGTTTTGAGATTTCGATGGATGCCATGTTTAAGTGTGAAGCTGCCTGATCAACTTATTAAATTCAATAGGTTCTTCACTCATGGGCATATGGAAGCTTTTATTCATAAAGTAGAATGGCGCGCCTAGATAACCCGCTAGCCATTCGCCTAGCTTCGGGCTCATGACTGTGTTCTTTTTACCCCAGATGACTTGGATGGGGAGAGTGAGTTTGTCTTTTTTGAAGGGGCGGGAAAATTTTGCAAAACTCTTCATTCCTAAGATCGTGTTTCTTCTTGAGCGTTTTTGCAGTGGGTGAATTGAAATTTTCTTTTCCATCTCAATGCCTTCGTTGTTGGAGTCGTGAAGATTATAAAATTGTTGCGAGAGACTTTCTTTCTGGACGCCTTCAGATTGCATGAAAGTTTCAATACGATTAAAAATGATCTTCAATAGGAACATGTTCTTAGGAAGAACTTGATAGAAAGTCTTAGTCACCCCGCTCATGCCTGCGGGTCCGAAACAAGTATTCAAAATCGTGAGGCGTGAGACCAGTGTAGGATCATTCTGAATGAGCTCCAGCGCACTCGATCCACCAATGCAATTACCGACAATCGAGATGGGCTTATCAAACTTCTTCTTGATGAACTTTGTGGTGAGATCTGCCATCCATTCCACAGTGTAAGCGCACTCAGGGCGCGTGGACTCACCGTAACCTACAATATCAAGCGCCACGCAGTGGAAGTCTTGAGATAGATCGCGGAGTTGGTAGATCCAAGATCGATGATCTCCGCCACCATTGTGGAGGAAGAGGATCGCAGGATTGGTAGGGTCTCCCGCTTCAGAGTAATTATAATGAATGCCATCAATATCCATGGTTAATTAGTTCGACCACTCGAGCATGAGTTCCAGAGGCTTAAGCGCTCGCAATCTTAAATCTTCATTCATGAAGAGCTCTGGTTTCTCTGTATCGAGAGCTGCGTACATTTTGTCGAGAGTATTGAGTTTCATGTACGGACACTCATTACAAGCGCAAGAAGCTTCAGGTGGAGCAGGGATCAGAATCTTAGTCGGAGCTTGCTTCTGCATCTGATGGAGAATGCCTGCTTCAGTCGCAACGATGAACTTCTTCACAGGGGATGAGATCACGTGCTTGAGAAGCGCGCTCGTTGATCCAATGAACTCAGCATGCTTCAGTAATTCTTCTACGCACTCTGGGTGGGCGATGAGTTCGGCGTCGGGATATTCTGTCTTCAGATCGATGATTTTCCTGCGAGAGAACGTCTCATGAACCATGCACGAGCCATTCCAGAGGCTCATGTCTCGACCTGTCTTCTTCTTTAGGTATCCGCCCAAGTTCTTGTCAGGAGCGAAGATGATCGGACGATCCTTAGGTGCACGGCTCAGAATTTTCTCAGCATTAGTACTCGTGCAGATCACGTCGCTTAACGCTTTGATTTCAGCAGAGCAGTTGATGTAGGAGATGACGAAGGGATTATCGAACTGCTTTTTGAATGCTGCGAACTTATCCGGGGGGCAACCGTCGGAGAGCGAGCAGCCTGCTTTCAAGTCAGGGATAAGAACTTGCCTAGAAGGGTTCAGAATCTTCGCGCCCTCTGCCATGAAATGAACACCGCAGAATAGAATTCGATCTGCGTTTGTGGACTTCGCAGCACGAGCGAGATCGAGGCTGTCACCGATGAAGTCCGCAATGTCTTGGATATCGGAATCTTGATAATAGTGAGCCAAAATCACAGCGTTCTTGCGGCGCTTGAGTTCGAGAAGATCTTCGATTTGGGTATGTGACTTCACAGTGATTGGGTTCTATCGCGGTGACTATGAGGAATCAATTAGATTAAAAAGACGATTCGTTTACAATTATCCTAGAGATAAAGATTATTTTAGCATTGATTTTAATGAGTCAATCCACTCTAGCTGGAACTGCAGTTGAAGGTGATAAACTGGATCAGCTTGAATGGTCTGCACTTCGTCAAAAGCTCAAACTCAATCCCTACACAGTCAAGGCAGGGGAAACCCTAAAAAGCCTCGCTGTCAAATTCTATGGATCCCTAGAGTATTGGCCTAGGATTTGTAAGCTGAATCCAGAAACGATTCAGGTAGAAGTGGGTGTGAAGGCCGGAATGACTATTATGATAGATCAAGTGACGGACGATATGCACGTGGATCCAAATGAGGACGTAATTGATTCTGCAACTGATCTTCCTGAAAGTGTAAAGCCCAAATCCAATCACTCACTGAAACGACCAAAATTCCTACATCCACATCAACCCGATTCTTTCTTGTCGATGTAATTTGCTGAGGAAACAAAGCTCAGGGCGCCATGGGTCTATCGAAGGTCTTTATGATGCGTGATCTAATACTTTCTTTTCTGATGAGCTTCGTTCTCGGTAAAAAAAGTTATTGATTAGGTTCCAGAGTTCTTTGTAGATCCTATTCATCCTTTCCACATAATGCTTCTGATCGATCTTAATGTACCCAAATAGCTCCCTCACATGAGTGAAGTTCTTCTGCTCTGCGTAACAGTTGTCATTCTTGCGATAAGGTCTTGAGTGTACGAAGTTCACCGATCTGTGACGTTCTTTAAATTAACTCACTAAAGAATGGTTTCTTAAGCAAACTCCATTCTACGGTATTTGAATTCTGAGTCATCCTAGGAATAATAGTTTAGAAAATATTGACTACTGCTCTTGGTCATCACTATTCTCTTCAGTCTATGGAAAAACCAGCTCAGATCAAAACTAAAGGCGGCAAGCTTCACGTCCCAAATCACCCCATCATTCCTTTCATCGAGGGAGATGGAACAGGTCCAGACATCTGGGCAGCTTCACAGCGCGTATTCGACGCTGCGGTAGAGAAGGCATACGGCGGTGAACGCAAAATATCATGGCTTGAAGTTCTCGCTGGCGAGAAAGCGTTTAAGAAAACGAAGAACTGGCTTCCCGATGAAACCATCCGCGATCTTAAGAAATATTTGATCTCGATCAAAGGTCCACTCACCACTCCCATCGGTGGTGGAATCAGATCACTTAACGTCGCAGTAAGACAGATGCTCGATCTCTATGTCTGCTTACGTCCTGTGCGTTGGTACAAAGGTGTCCCATCACCTGTGAAGAATCCTAGCAAAGTCAACATGACGATCTTCCGTGAGAATACCGAAGACATTTATGCAGGGATTGAATTCGAAGCAGGAACATCAGGAGCGAAGAAGCTGCTCGCGTTTCTAAAGAAAAATTTCAAAAAAGACTACGAGAAAATCCGTTTTCCAGGATCTGTAGGTTTAGGAATTAAGCCAGTTTCGAAAGAAGGAACTGAGCGTCTCATGATTGCAGCTGTCGAGTATGCGATTCGCGAAGGACGCAAGTCTGTCACGATCGTACACAAAGGCAACATCATGAAGTACACCGAAGGTGGTTTCCGTAACTGGGCGTATGCTGTTGCTGAGAAGAAATTCAAAGGCAAGGTCTACACTTGGGAAACTTATGAGAAGACCAAGAAGAAGTCTGGAGAAGACTCTGCTAATAAGGAACAAGCTGCAGCGCTTGCAAGTGGAAAAATCTTAATCAAAGACGCGATCGCTGATATTGCGCTCCAACAAGTGCTCACACGTCCTGATGAGTTCGATGTGATTGCGACATTGAATCTCAACGGCGACTACCTCTCTGATGCTCTCGCAGCACAAGTAGGCGGAATCGGAATTGCCCCCGGAGGAAACATCAATTACAAAACCGGCCACGCTGTATTTGAAGCGACACACGGCACTGCACCTAAGTACGCGAATCTCGACAAGGTCAATCCAGGCTCAGTCATTCTCTCCGGTGAGATGATGTTGAGGTTCATGGGATGGACAGAAGCTGCAGATCTCATCATCAAAGGTATGGATGGTGCTATCGGTGCTAAACATGTGACTTATGACTTCGCTCGTCTCATGACGGGTGAAGGCGCTCAGGGCGTGCGTGAAGTGAAGTGCTCTGGATTCGCTGATCAAGTCATCAAGTTCATGTAGATCTTTGCGCTGAATCGCAAAGAGATTGAGTGCATTTGCTCCAGCACTCTAAACTATTGCTACAAACCTTTTTGAGCGTTTGCTTCTTCAGTAGGAATCGTTGTAGTTACGGCTGCTTTCTTCTCGAAGGCTTCGTTTGGTCTACACTTGGGGCAAGGCTTGGAGACAATCGTGAGAGGATTGTTCCATTCACCGACTTTATTGGCATCAGATGTCTCTTGGGCTATGGCTTGGTTGGTCGCGAGTAGCAATAGTACAAAAAAAACTTTCATCACTTTAATTATCCAACCCATTTGGGACAAATCAAATTAAATTTTCTCTCAATCATGTTGATTCTAAGTGCTACAATTTTACTCCCATTTTTGTTTGCTTTGGTTGCCAACGCTGACGTGTTAGAGTAGGCGAAGAAGAAGTGTCAAAAAATCAGCGACGATCACAGGTGGGTAGAGATCACAGACACCAAGGATTCCTCATTAGCAGGATTCTGCGAGCTTGAGAAAGTCAAAGACGGTCCGAGTTTAGACCCTATCCAGGTAGCGACAAAATCAAAGTGCAGGGCTACTTCAAAAAAGAGCTCATGCATGGCGAGTGGCGTAGATATTATGTAAATGGAAAATTAAAAGATGAAGGCGTCTGGGTTGAGGGAACTCCTGAAGGTGAGTGGAGTTTCTGGAGTGAAGAGGGAGAGCTCTCCCAGCGAGGAAGATTCTCTAAGAGAACTAAAGTCTGTACTTGGAATCAATGGGACGCTTCAGGCAACAAAACCACTGAAGATCTATCGGGACCTAACGGAGGAACGTGTGCAAGATTCTTGTTCGTAACAAATAACTATACAGCATTTAGCATGTATCAATTCCAAAACGCATCTCAGTTTATCTATACCGGTGGTGCAGGATGGGAACCATTACTCAGACATACGAGTATTCCTGTTTATATAAAATTTGGAATAAGTGCTTTTCCTAACAAAGGTTCATCAAGCGGATTTTTTCCTTCTGTGGAGCTTGTTTCAAGACTGGGTTTTTTACTTTATTTAATAAAGTTAATTTAGAGCTTGGTATGGGTATGCAGAATTGGTTTGGTGTTGCAGGAGGTATGAATAAACTCACTCAAGCCAAAGTGGGTTATTTCATCAATATTTGGAAAATAAATGAACTCGGGCTGAGCGCAACTGAATAAGATTTCCCATCTTCCTCTCAAACGACTGTCCAAGTCCGTGCTGGGGTTTCCATTAAGATATTAAAACTGTTTTAGGGCTTTTGCTAGTAACTGTCATATTAGTATCTAGTTGTGAACCTGGAATGTTAACGAGTAAGTCATCGACTGGATTAGGAGTGCTTGGTTATGCAATCAAACAACAGGTGGCTCAGAAGTGGTGAGTTTTAATCATGCACCATAAACATTAACAAATAGTGGCACAGGTACAGGCGCAACAATAGAAGCTAGTATCAGGTTGAATAATGTCCCGACTGGGAACGCTTATATTTTCCAAATGGACAATGCTTCTTCTAATGCACCTTATTTGTATGTTAATTCTGGGATGCAGGTTGTTGCTGCCGTTTCAGGTTCACCTTGTTCAGCAGCTGCATTGACATTTACTTCTGCAACAGTTTTACAGGTGGGTGTTTCCTATCGTATTGCGCTTATAGCTTTTAATTATAATGCGGCCAGTTCTTCTCAATATTTCAACGGCGTATTAGATCCTAATAACGGTGGAGCTAGTCCAGTTGTGGGTCAAACATGTACCGCAACTACTAGTCGAATGGGTAATAGTATGCACTTAGTAATGCGTTTCCAGGTGTGATTGATGAATTGAGAGTTTCAAATACAGTGAGGTATACAGGGGCAAGTCCACTTTTATTTAGTCTCTTTAGTAATCCAACTTATTTGACATCGCCGTTTCCATGAAGTCGAATCCATTCATTCTATTTATTTTAACTGTAATTTTTCCTTCAGTAATATTCATAAATAATCCTGGGGCATTAAACTCCCCATTCCCCTAGTGAAGGGGAGAGGATGACTGTTGTTCAAGTATTAGTGTCAAATCATGAGGGCATTCTTTCTGTGGAAGATGTCCGCAATCACTGATCTCAATGTACTTGGAGCGTGGGATGAGTTTCTGAAAAAGTTTCCCTGTTTTGGGTGAGATGATTTGATCTTTCTCACCCCAGATGAGAGTCACTGGTTTTTTCAAGTTACGAATAGCATGATCGAGATCGTCGTCACTCGTCTGAGACTCCATCAGAGACTTGAGTCCAGTGGATTTCATTTTCTCAACGACAATGGCTAGAGTCTGATCACTGAGATCATTTCTAGGATGTGCATAAGCTTTGTTCAGAAAATCTTTGAGCGAAGCGACTGTGGGTGAACTAAAATAGGAAGCTCCCGTATCTGTTCTCGTTTGCTTCAGTCCCGCGGATCCAATGAGTACGAGTCTATGGACGTCGTCATATTGAATCGCAGTCCATGCGCCAATCCATCCACCAAAACTATTTCCGACGACGGTCCATTTTGTGCAGAGAGGCTTGAGCGCCTCTTCTACTTGACGAGCGATTGCACGAACAGAAGGATTCTTAGGATTCAGCGGCATGTTGAGTGCGACCCATTTCTGCTTCTGACCCCAGTCAGTTTTCTGCGTATCTAAGAGGAACTTCCTCCAACCAAGAGCTTGATCGCCCAGTCCATGAATGAGTGCGAAGCATTGGCACTGCATGGTCGCAGGATTGCATGAACCCACCTTGTAGCCACTCAGTCCTGCGGATGACCAGATGGGGCGTACGCCTCCCAGCCAGAGTTCGGCTGAGTGCTTGAGATCCCTCAGGAGGAGGGGATTGAGTAATGCATAACCTCCGAAGCCTAAGATGAGGGCAAGAGAGAGTGCGGAGAGGTTTTTTAAGGCTCTTTTCTGCATGATTTTAGGATAACTTAAAAATCGCAGGTCAGGGGTTGAATTTTAATGCGGATGGGGCTAGATTGCACTTCACTGTAAAAGTTCATGACGCGGGGTGGAGCAGCCCGGTAGCTCGTCGGGCTCATAACCCGAAGGTCGTTGGTTCAAATCCAGCCCCCGCAACCATTCGATGAAGGCCGCTTTCGCAAGAGAGTGGCCTTTTTCATTTAGATCAACTAGTTGAAATCACTGGGGAGCGCCGACAGCTCTTAACTTGAAATTTCTCGATACATGCCGATATTTCCCCGTCTTGCTTACTTTTTGCTTACTGAATGCTTAGTTGGTTTGAGTTCTGAATCTTTGATTTTACTCGTAGAAGCCGTACAATTTTAGATTAATGAACCTATCAAAGACGATTAGAGGGGAGGTCAACCATGAGCGAATACTATAACGCCAAACGTACTCGAAACCTGTACGACCCAAAATCATCCAGTCCCTTTAAGCTCAGTCGCACTAAAGTTGAACTGTTCGTGAACTGTCCAAGATGCTTCTACATTGATCGTCGACTGGGCACTGGGCGTCCGCCTGGGTATCCATTTGCACTTAACTCAGCGGTTGATACCTTGTTAAAAAAAGAGTTCGATTCATATCGAGAGAAACAAAAACCACATCCACTCATCACGAAGAATGGAATCGATGCCATTCCTTTCAAACACGAGAAAATGGAGGAGTGGCGAGATTCATTGCATAAAGGGATTCAATTTCACGATAAAAAAACGAACCTGATCATTACGGGTGGAGTCGATGACATTTGGATAACTCCATCAGATGAATTGATAATCGTTGATTACAAAGCCACATCAAAAAAAGAGGCAGTTAGTCTCGATGCTGACTGGCAGCTTAGCTATAAAAGACAGATGGATCTATATGGATGGCTGTTTCTTCAGAATGGTTTCAAAATCTATCCAAAGGGATACTTCGTTTATTGCAATGGTAAGGCCGATAAACAGAAGTTTGATCAAAAGCTTGAATTTGATATTTCTGTGTTGCCCTATGAGATTAATTATTCTTGGGTTGAGCCGGCAATTAGAAACGCACATAAATGCCTCGAATCCGACAAGATACCAGATGTAACGAATGACTGTGATTACTGTCAGTACATCAATGCAATTAATGAGACTGATAATGAGAAATAAAATCCAACCGTTAGCTGGTAAATAGTGCCTAAACATAAAATCAAAACTGATTTACGTATTGAAGACATTGTACTAATTGCTAAGAAATTCAAGTCATTAAAAGACTTTAAAGCCAGGCACAGAAACCTTTATTGGCATCTTCAATATATAAAGAAAATTGATTATGTCTGCATAAAAGCAAATTTAGAGCGACGTACTCCAAATAAGTATTGGGACTACGAAAAAACCCTAGTAGCCGCTAAAGCTTGCAAATCAAGAAGTGAATTTATTCAAAAATATAAAACGGCTTATATGTACATAAGAAGTCTTGGATTACTTCAGAAGTTATATAAAGAGGCCAAACTACATTCTGTCTACAAAATGGACTGGACCTTCGAAGAATGCAGGAAAGAGGCATTACATTTTAAAACACGCTCAGATTTTTTTAAAAATTCGTCCACGTATCATTTTGCAAGACGCCGGGGGTGGTTAGAAAAAATAACGAGACATATGAAAGCTCAAGGCAGTTATACACTCAGAAAAATATACGCTATCGAGCACCCTGACAAGAGTGTTTATGTGGGACTTACATACAACTTTGATCGTAGATATGAACACCATATGAAGAATCATAAGATTTTGATGAAAAAGAAGAGAACTATTGGGAATAAATTTATTAAATTTGATGTGCTTTATCCTGCTGGAGAAGCCGCTAAACAGGAACAGAAGTTAATAGATCTTTACATTCAAAAAGGGTGGAAGATTTTAAACATCAATAAAGCCGGTAGTCTTGGTGGCAATATCATTAAATGGGATTTTAACTCTTGTCTCAAAGAAGCAAAAAAATATAAAACTAGAGAAGCTTTTTTAAAGGCTAACCCAAGTGCAGTTGTCACCGCCAGAAAGCGTGGGTGGATGAATAAAATCTGTTCTCATATGAATTATATAAACTATCCATGGACAAACAAAGAGCTAAAAACTCTGGCCCAATCGTTTTCGTTTAGAAGTGACTTCCGAAAGGCTGCAAATGGGGCCTACCAAGTGGCCGCCAAACGAGGAATATTAAATAAAATATGCTCTCACATGAAAACAAAAAAAGGTGGCCCTTCGATTAAGTGGACACTAGAAGCCTGCAAAAAAGATGCTTTAAAATATAAAACGAAAAGCCTATGGAGAGATGCTGGTTC
The DNA here is from genome assembly GCA_023657465.1 of Lysobacteraceae bacterium. Lineage (GTDB taxonomy): Bacteria > Bdellovibrionota > UBA1018 > UBA1018 > JAGTJX01 > JAGTJX01. The sequence goes on along the minus strand of JAGTJX010000003.1, from coordinate 660,330 downwards.
AGCATACAGCATTGCTCACCGCAAAAAATGGTTAGACGTATGTTGCTCGCATATGATTGAGTTGCGTAAAAAATGGACAAAAGAAGAATTAATTACTGATGCAAAAAAATATATGACTAGACGTGATTGGAAAAAAAACAGCACAGGCTACTCAGTAGCAGTCTCCCGTAATATTCTAAAGTTCTGCTGCGCTCACATGTCAATTCCAGCCAATAAGAAATATCGCTTACGAGGCAAATGATGTCGTCCTGCCCATTGAAAATAAAAAGAACTCTTCAAAACAACTCAGGTATTACTAACTGAATCTAAAACAATTTCGTCGAGCTTGTAGCCTTTGGAATGTAGGTGACCTCTACAATTATCCAATGAACCTCGGAACGTATTTTCTAGCGTCTCGATAGATTGACCCACTTCACTCACAGTCCACTCATCATTTTTGCTGGTCATTCTTCTAACTAAATATTTATGATCAGTTGTGGTTAACCGCATTCCTTTTGGTATCCTATGTTCAAACTCAACATGCTTGCTTACTCTTTCAACAATGTCTTTTATTATCTGTTCCATGAGTCAGTCATATCCCAATCTAAAGGCCTATGTCTAACCCTCCAACCCAAAGCTCCGCTTTAAAAAATAAATAAATACACGCACGTACTCAACTCATCATACCCATCAACCATCTCACCAACTTCCGGCACTAGACCCCCCATACACACCACAAGGTGGGGGTGGGGGGTCTAGTGCAAAAGCCGAAGGATTTTAGGAAGTTGCAAGGTTGATCCAAAGGGGTAGTCCTTGGTTGAGTACGTGCGCGTTATTTGAATTTTATGAAAACACTTTTGAAATAAAATCCTGAACTATTTGAAAGCTAGCGTCTAAGTCAGGAGAAAGTCCGCTCTCCTTTGCCATTTCTGCATAAGGCTCTTTCCAAAATGTTGGTGGTGATAAAAGTTTTGATTCAAACTTGTGCGTTTTTCTTCTTTTGAAAGTGGCATTTACGGCAAACGCTAATTTTTCTGGATCTAGGGTGTTGGTTTCTATCAAGAGGATCATGTCGATTAAATCTTTGGTTCGAGAGTTTCTTCGACCCTCTGGCCTAGGAGCTGTATAGGCATGAATTTTTTCTGCAAACTGTTGCTCTCTTGGAATAGCTGGATAGCTCATGGATTTGATGCCTACGAACTCAAGCCACGGGCGAGCGGGCAATTGTTCGAGAGGTTCAATGAATGTATCGACAATACCAATGTCGAGATGAAACTTTTGAAATGTCTTCTCATCAACTACAGCCTCAACATGAAAGCGAGCTCCGCCGTAGGGTGCAGCCTCTAGATCTTTGATTGCATCTGAAATGACGAAGCTGAAGAAATCCCCTAAGTCGAGTCTTGTTTTTTCTATGAGTTGGTCACGAATTGCAGCGTTTTGCTCATCTGGCTCATGAGACAATAGCTTTTCAGTGCGAATGGCGAGATCGACATCTCTGGTGATCCTTGCATCAGGAGTGCGGAGTTGCATGGCATATCCACCTTTTAAAACCCAAGGTGCATTTGCATCTGTAAATAATCTGGCTAGCAGTCTGTCAAAAGCAACGTGACGTCTGAGCTTTTGTACTTCGGCGTTCTCTTTTTTTGCAATATCGACAATCCGTTCATCGAGTGCTCTTCTGAAATCTGTAGGACTAGAATAGGTTTTGATTTTCATTTATTTTTTCCTTTAAGAATCTTTTCAAGGTCTTTTTTGAGGTCAGCATCGATTTGAAGATGCGAGATGAGATTTTGTAGCTCCGCTTTACGAATGAGTCCCTGGGTAAGCGATTCTCGGATCGCTTGTTCTATGAAATCAAATGAGATGGTTTTGATTTCGATAATGTCACGAATCGTTTTTAGTGGAGTCGTCACAGAAAACCCGCGGCTCTGTTTAATGTCATCTTTAGAAAGATCTGAAAAGTGAAGCGTGAGGATTTTTGGGGTTTTGCTGGTTCTTCGAAAATCCTTTGAAACGGTCATGTGGATCTTCTTTGAGTCGAGATCAGAGAGTTCATAGTATTTGAGCGCAGTTTCATGCGAGAAGACTCCCTGAGGTTTTCCTTCTCGATTCCTACTCCAGAGGGAGTGTTGGACGAGAGATTCTTCAGGGTCGTACGGAAAGAGGTTATAGCGATAGATTCCGCGCTCTACTTTGGTCCAGTGGCCTTGCTTGACGTGATAAGCATGGTTGTTTGGCACAAAGCCAAGTTCATGAGCCTGAGAGGCCGTGAATAGCCCTCGCTGAGACTCAGCAAGTTGAAACAGTAGTTTGTTCGGATCAGCTATTTGCTTCATTTTACGCTCCATACACAAATACCATAATATTTATGTATTATATGTCATATCGGCTTATTACACAAATACCATAATATTTATGGTATTTGTGTAATATATGGGTTATGGCGTCAATTAGGTGCTTGGTTTAATAATTATGTCGAAATGAGCTCCGATGAAAAATAGTTAGGTTATAGGCAAAGAAATTGGTGCATAGCGCAGTTCTAGCCTTAAGAAAATTAGCGTAATACGATGGCTCTGCTTCGCCATCGTATTAGCTAAACAGGATTCGTCAAGTTAAAACAAAGGTAAAATCAGCCTTTTTTTGCTTTTTTTATCAAAACATTAGATTTTATCAGCAGAACGAAAGAGGGATTACTATGACTGGGAAAATTACAGATCCAAGAGTTTTTATTTCATATAGCTGGACTAACCCAGTGCATGAGCAATGGGTAGTAGGGCTTGCCGAGCGCTTACGAAGTGATGGAGTGGATACCGTTTTCGACAAATGGGACCTCAAAGAGGGACAGGATAAATTTCATTTTATGGAAAAAATGGTTAAAGACCCAGGGATTCATCGTGTGCTTATGGTTTGCGACCGAGTGTATTCTGAAAAGGCCGATGGCCGCCTTGGTGGAGTTGGCACTGAGTCACAAATTATATCAAAAGAGATATACGAAAATGTAACTCAAGAAAAATTTGTTCCTATTGCTCTAGAGAAGAATGAAGAGGGGAAGATCTGTTTGCCAGCGTTTGCTTCGAGCAGAATTTACATTGACCTTGGTGACAAGGATCGTTTTGAAGAGAATTACGAAAAGCTTTTAAGAAATATTTATGATCGGCCATTTTATAAAAAGCCCCCAAAAGGAGTGATGCCGGATTTTTTAAAAGAAGAAAGTCAGGACGTTTCATATCGTTGTGTGTCTATTCAAAAGCAAATTCGATCAGCGTTGATGAATGATCGTGTATCAGCTGTAGGCTTAGTTGATGATTTTTTTGAGTCTGTTCTTGTTCAGCTTGAAGAAGAAAGAACTAAAGGGGTGGAGGCAGAGGTAGACTTACGAGTTCTCGGTAATATGAGTAGGCTCCAACCAATCAGAGATTCTATAATAGATGTTGTAATGGATCTAATAAAGTATAAGCCAGATTTTTCGATTGAATCTATTAAAGAATTTCTTGAGAAAACACTGCAGTTTAATTTTCGTCCTAAGCATATTACTGCATGGAAAGAGAGCGATTTTGATGCCTATAAGTTTTTTAATTATGAACTTCTTCTGTATGTTTTTGCAGCATTGATAAAGAAACAAAAATACGTTGATGCGGCAATTCTTTTAAACGGAAATTACTTTTTTTATGATGGGAATAATCATCGAGACGATGACGTTACAGTTTTTGATGGCTATATCGCAAGTTTAGAAGAGTTTTATAAGAGAAGGGTTAATTCAAATTTAATTACTATAGTAGGTGAAAAGTTAAAGGAGCGTTCTGTTCACTCGCAGATTAAATTTACTGACCTGATGTTGGCAGATAGTTTGATTTACTTTGTGAAATCTATTAAAGGATCATTGTTTGCGTGGTACCCAAGAACTCTATTTTATAGAGAGCACTCTCAAGTTTTTGAGTTTTATGTTCGTCTTAAATCGCGGGCTCATTTTGAAAAAGTAAAATCTCTTTTTGAAGCGAGTTCCGCTGCAGAGTTTAAAGACTTGGTTCAAGCTGCTTTAGATCGGCACGTAGCAGAGGGTCGTACTGGTGGTTGGAATGAAAGAAGCATTCCTTCGATTCAGAAACTAGCTCATCTAGATGTATTGTGCACAGTCCCTTAAGTCTATCGGGCCTAATATTAACGTCTGTTCACTTTATAATGAACAGCAGAGATCTTATGTAATCTTCAAGTGGTAATTGGGATGAATCTTAGAGTAAAGCCTGACAAGCTTGTCTGTACTGAACCGAGTGATGCGATGGTTAAAGATCCTGCTTATGTCAGCCTTGGTAATGTCCAAGAGCTTTGCCATAGCGACGGCGCTCAACTCATGTTGGCTTGCGTACTTGAGGAGTTCCTGACAAATCTGGAATCGGAATTTTTCAAGCTCATCAGCATTAGGAGATAGCATGAGAAACCCAGGCTTCTTGCTGAGCCTTGTTCTGACTTTGGCTAATTCTTTCTCATTTGGAAAACCCATGGCTATTGTTTTCAGTATGTCTCAAGGTTGTCATATTTGACAACTATTTTTCTTATAAACAAGTATAGACGTTTCTATCCACCCAGAAAAAGTCTCTCTTTCTACGACTTTTTCTCCTAATCTGCGACTTTTCCAAACTCATCGCACGGTTTACATACATGCATCAGTCCGGATTTCCGGACTACTCCGAAATTTCGGACTGAATATTCCGAAAATCCGGACTCGAGTCTCAAAAAGGGGACTGCCAGTCTCAAAAAGTGGACTAGCTCCAAGATATCTCTCCTCACGACCATTTAAATTCTTTCTCAACTTGGCACACGGATTGCTCTAGGTAGTCCAATAATTGAACTCTCAATCACGAGAGTTTGTAACTAGAGGAGATGTAAGATATGAAAAGTTTAACTGTTGCCCCTTTTTTCAAAGAAGGGGAAGGGCTCTTTGAAAATTTGCCGGTAGATGAAAAGAAAGAAATTCTCAGCACTTGGTTAGATACCAAGCAAGCTGCAAAAATTTTGTCGATTACCGATACTGCGCTGAGGCTCATGGCTCATAGAAATCAGATCCCAGCGTACTATCTCGGTAGCCGACTGAGATTCAAGTTAAGAGATTGTCAGGTGTTACTCCATAAAAAGGAGAAGTAATGGCAATTAATAAGTACTACGAAGACGGTAAACTCTATTACCGTGTTTATGTGAACGGATGGGACTCAAGGGGGAATCGTTTTCAGAAAACAAAAACGAAAATCGATTCTCACCCAAAAGCAGTTAAAGTCGAGTTTGAATTCAAGCGAGACCTGGCTCAGAAAAAAGAAGAGGATGTTCCGTTCAGATGGCACGAATGGTTCTCACATTGCATGAGGCAAATGAAAATCGAAATGAAACCGTCGACGATCTACAATTACGAAACCCAGATTAGAAAATGGGTAGCGCCACATTGGGATCAAAAAGAGATAAACTCAATCACCAAGTTCAATGTTCATGAAATGATTTTCGAACATTGCTCTGCTATGAGATCACCGCAGAATAAAAAGACAGTGCTGAAAATGCTCAAACGTCTTTTTGCGATGGCGGTCGAAGAAGGAAAGATCGATCGTAATCCCTGTCACGGAATCCAAGTCAAAGCTCCCGAGGTCGAACAGAAAGTTCTGACAACTTCGGAAGTGGAGATCTTTCTCAGAGAGGCAAAAATCTGTAATCACAGATTCTACCCCATCTGGGCAATGGCTCTCATGACAGGAATGAGATCGGGTGAGCTCTTCGCACTCAGGTGGACAGACGTTGATCTAGAGGGTAGGAAAATTTCTGTCTCTAGACAATGGACGAACAAAAATGGAATTGGACCCACGAAGACCCAGCGGTCGAGAGTGGTTCCGGTCTCAGATGCTCTCGTTCAGTTCCTCCGGGAATTGAAATTGAAGCACGGAGCAGAGCGGGAATCGGTGCTGCCTCATCTCCCCGAATGGGAAGGAGGCGCTCAGGCAGCGGTGACTCGTGAGTTCTGTGCGATGATCGGGGTGACTCAGATCAAATTCCATGACCTCCGAGCTACATTCATCACGAGCTTACTCTCTCGTGGAGAATCGCTAGCCAGGGTGATGTCGATGGTAGGACATGGACAATTGAAGACCACGAATGGCTATCTCAGAAAGGCTGGGGTGGACGTTCAAGGTGGGACAGACAAGCTAGGGTACAAGTTGCCCGAACTTGCGAACGGTCGAATTCTCTCAATAGTGAAAGAATTGACCTGACTTCGTGCATAACGCACCATAGATGAAAGGTTTGCTCGATTTTGCTAAAGCGAAAATTCAGATTTGCAATGATTACGGGACTTTAAGTTTTAAAATCCCCCGCAACCAATATACGGAAGCCTCGAACTACTCAGTTCGGGGCTTTTCTGTAATCACTGTCCAAGTAGTATAAAACCAAGCAAACAGCCAAAAACAACCGGGAAAGTGCATCAGTCGCTCAAGTTCCCTGACTTCTTAAAGTTGCTCAAAGTCGCAAGAAAGACAGGTAGGTGGTTGCCTTTTGGCTGCCACAAGCTGCCATGTCCAAAACTTCTATTAAAACTGGCTGCCGCAAAAACGTGGCAGCCACAACACAAAACCAGGAGAATCTATATGTACAAATTGCTCGTTAAACTCATACTCATCGCTACTGCTTTAGAATTTGGAATTTCTATTTCAGAATTTAAAAACTGCCATACGCGCTCGTGCGTCCAAATGTTTGAAAAACGCTCACGAGATGTTTTACGCGTAGATTGGAAACCGATTTCAGTGTTCCCTGAAGAGGCCAAGCGGTTTCAGTAGAGCTCTGCTAGCTCGACTAAAAACTGTGAAACACATGTGTCAGATCAGTGACAGCCGCTATCTGTCATGCAGAGCTCGAAAACTTAAAAGCTGTTATATGAGTTTTAGAGTCAGGATTGGCTCGTGTTCAGCAAGCGATAGTTAAGAATTTAGAAATCTCTTTAATTTCAAGCAGAAATGCCGATAGATAACAGTAGGGAAAATAACAGTTGTTGTTATTTTTGAGTTGCCAATCCAGACCAAGAATACTTTTCTTGGCCAGAGGCCAGAGGCCAGAGGCCAGAGGCCAGAGGCCAGAAAAAAGAAATTATATGAAAAAAATCGGAATAACCTTAATAGCAGCAATCTTTGCAATCGCAGGTGCAGAAGCAAAAGTTGCAAAACCAGCCGCGAAAAAAGCAAAAGTTAAAATTACAAAATACACAAAGAAAGCGGCAAGAAAAATCGCAAGCTTCTATGATGTGGGCATCGTGGGGCCAAACGGCGAAGTCATTCTGTTCTACAAAGATGGTAGCAATATCGTCATTCAAGCTTGTGAGGATTTGACTCTACTCAAAGCAGGTTCCCAGCGCCAAGACTGCAAAACCAAAGCTGGAACCAAAGTATCCCAAGTTCCTGTCTCTGAATTCAAAGAACATTTGAAAATGGCTCTCCAAGTTCCAAACGGAGAATATTCAGACGAGATGGATAAGAAGATCGATCTCTATAAAAAACAAAATCAACTTCCTCACGTAGCGGATTTAGAGAAGCAAAAAGCTGCATTTGAGAAAGCAATTGCCAAGATTCAGGCTTTCATCGACGCAGAGGGTGCTGAAGCAGCAGGAAACAAAGTGACTGAGAAATCAGATCTTCAAAAGAAACTTGACGCAGTTAAAACTGAGTTAATTTCTGGAACTGAACTAAAATCGGCAGTGAAAGCAATAAATGATCTCGTTGATCATTTAGTAGACGATCTCATCAGTAAATCAGATCTTACTAAATTCAGCTTTGGTAAGAATAAAGAGAGCTTCGAGTTCAATATTTTGCGTAGCTATGTTCAGCTCTTTCAAGGAATCTCGATGCCTTTTGTTGATATCAAAAAGGGAACATTCCAAATGGGATCTCCTGACTCTGAATCAGGACGTTACAGCGATGAGACTGCTCACTCTGTGACGATCAGTCATGACTTTGAAATCGGAGCAACCGAAGTGACTCAGCTTCAATGGTTTCAGGTGATGGGTACGAATCCATCCGCTTTTAACTCAGCTTCTTATTGCGCTGACGATAACATCGTTATTGGTGGAACAAGCATTTGCCCGAACCTTCCAGTTGAGCAAGTGTCGTATAACGACATCAAGGCGTTCCTCACCAAACTGAATGCTAACAAAGCTGACAACTACACTTATCGCTTACCAACAGAAGCAGAGTGGGAGTACGCAGCACGTAGTGGTTCGCAGGCCGCATATTCATTCGGTAACGATACGAGCAAGTTAGGCGAGTACGCTTGGTTCTACGGAAATTCTGGTAACAAAACTCATGAAGTAGCAAGTAAGCAAGCAAGTTCAAATGGCACCTACGATATGCATGGCAACGTATGGGAATGGGTAGAAGATGCGTACGGAGATTATTCAAAAGGCTCCGTGACCGATCCCCTGGCCAGCTCGGGCTCTTCCCGCGTTATCCGCGGCGGTGGCTGGAACGGCTTTGCGCGGCACCTGCGCTCTGCTCCTCGCGGCTACGACTCCCCGGACGTCCGCTGGCACGGCGTCGGCTTCCGGCTGTTGAGGACACAGTAACACTTTGCGCTTTTACCCTTTTACACTCTTCTGCTTTTAATTCTTCATGTCTTTCCTTCGGCCATGTCTCGTAGGCCCGATCGGAGGGAGGACAGCCGAAGAGATATGGCCGAAGGTCGCCACAATTTTTTAAATTAGAGTTGTTTAGATGCCTTTAAAAAAATCCCTAAGATCGACACGGAAAGCTTTAGCTAGCTTACAAAGCGTGGGCAGTGTTGGGGTTTTAACGCCGCGTTCGATTTCTTGGTACCATTTTGAATTAAAATCGAACTTCTCAACGTCTTCTTGAGTCAGCCCTTTTCTCTCTCTTATGCCGCGTATATTGGAGGCAATAGCTCTAATCGTATCTTTAGTATATTTATCGTATTCAGTTTTCTTCACTCTCTTAGAATCTGATTTAGAGCTAATTAGCACCACCAGCTAACTAGCTCCTGTTTTGTCGTTTATCGTGATATCTTTCTTGCGATGACTAAGGATAAACGCATTTTACTGGTCGATGATGACGCTCTGTTTAAAGGGGTCGTAAAGTCCTATATTGGAAAACTGAATATGAGGGTATTTGAAGCTGAAAACGGATTGATCGCATTAGAGTTTTTGCTTTCTAATGAGGTGGATTTGATTTTAAGTGATGTCAATATGCCCGAAATGACAGGGTTTGAATTATCTCGAGCAATGCGAGACCGGGGCATTGAAACGCCTATCGTCTTAATTACTGGAAACCCTCTATATACGAAGGCTGATGCAGTTCGCTGTGGTGCTCGTGATCTAATAAACAAGCTTTTTCAAACAGATGAACTCATTGCGATCATTCAAAATAATGTGGTGTCACTTTGAGCTGTTTTCAATTCCAAATTCGTAAAATTTACATATTTATCATTTAAGGAAAATTAAGTGCGTATGCCAGAATCACCTCAAAAGATTTCACGTGATGAATTCAGATCAAATCATATAAATTTGATTGGCATATTTTTTGTAATGTTTTCTTTAAGGGGTGGTTGTCCATGCTTCTTAAAATTTTTTCTCTAAAGTTCGATGCACTGATGGGTGAGTTTGACGATAGAGTCATTCAAGAATTTTCAAGAGACAAAGAAGTGCTACAAATCACGGATCACCTTCTGATTAGAAATGAAATTCCCTATCTCATTCTCATCATCAAGTATTATCCGTTTAGGAAAGAAACTCAAAAAAGTATTATTCCTCCACAGGACGGTGATGAGAAGAAGAAGGTAAAAGAGGAATGGAAGAAGGGTCTCAGTGACGTTGATATGATTTTGTTTAATCAGTTACGGGATTGGAGAGCTGAGCGTTGCAAAAAAGACGGCGTTCCACCTTATCTCATTTTTACGAATCTACAGCTTGCCGCCATCACTAAAAGCAGACCCCAGTCGCCTGCTGATCTTGGCAGGGTGGATGGAGTGGGTGCTGGTAAGATCGAGCGTTATACCGTGGATGTTTTAAAAATTACGGTAATCAGAGAAGCGATCAAATCCGATGGATGATCTACCGATATTCGTTAAGTGGATTGAGACACTCACTTGGGTGGTGCAAACGGCCGAAAAATTCCCCAAACGGGTTCGTGGAACACTAACGGACCGCCTAATTAACCTCATGTTCGATGTAGTCGAGGATTTTACGGAGGCTAGGTACGCTAAAAACAAGGCGTTCATTTTAAGGCGAGCCAATCTGAAGCTCGAAGAAATTAGAATCATTCTTCGTATTGCTCACGAGCAGAAGATTTTGCCCCACGCAGGTTATAAACACGGAGTTTATAGGATCAATGAAGTAGGTAAAATGCTGGGTGGTTGGCTGAAACAGCAGGAAGAAGAAAAATGAAGCGCATAGGCCATCAGATCTAGCCTTAGAGATCAAGTCAGCAAACTCTGGGCAAGCAAAAGAAGCAAACTCGTCTAAATAAATCGGAATAAACTTTTTTTCTTTTGAAACCTGTTCAGTGCGATGAGCGGTTCCTGCCAAAAAGCTGAGGTGATTGATTAAAAGTCTTCCGAGTGTAGTCACTAATTGTGGTGACATAAGGCTTTGTAGTCGGAAATATAAAACTTTTCCACTTTCAGCAGCCTGCAGATCGATCTGTGAACCCTCTTCCGGTGATAAAGTTTTAGCTAAATGCCCCATGCAGAGTGTTTTGATTTGATCGCGAAGGCCTGAGAGCTCCATGAAATCACGTTCAGCTAATTTTTTTGGATATTTTTCTGAAGCAGTAACTCCTGTATACGAGTCAGGATCTTCGAGATAAGTGGCAAGATCAATCAGTCTTGGGTTTTTCTTTTTGTGTCCATGATAAATTTGAAACATGAGCTGTAGAGCCGAGAATGCTTTTGATTTGTAATATTCTTCACTCCAAGTCAGAGAAGAAAATAATCTTTGTGCAGATTCAAGCGGCGTACCTGCTACGAGTGGATCATAGGTCAGGCTTTCTTCTGACCCCAAATCAAAAACCTGCAAACGATCCTCTGGAATGCACCTCTTGAGTTCAGCCAAGAACGATGCATCACCCTTGGCATCAAGAATTATCCCGCCGTAACCTCTGGCCACGTCTTGCATTAAAAAATTTAAAATAACGCTTTCTGTTTTACCAGATCCTGTCGCTCCCAAAATATGAACATGTCGCAACCTCAGAGAGTCTTTGAGATATATTTTCGCTCTCAAATCATCATCACGACCTAAGCAAATAGAGTCAATGTTGGCACAAAGTAGAAAACGAGGTAATTCTTTGATAAATTCCTGACGTTTTTTTCCGTCTCGCCCTGATTTAGATCTCTGTTCCCATAATAAAACTAAACCTATCGAGGCAGACGCTGCCGAGAACACAATAAAAAGAAAAGCATCCACGACACCTAACGATGTGTAAAACTGCGTGATAGCCATGCCACCAAGACCAAACACCAAAAGAGCGAGTAAGAGTTCGTCTGTAATCACTTAGAGCCACCCGGAAAGAAATCTGTTAGCTCTGCAAAAAACTCAGTCGAAGGGCACAGAGTTAATATTTGTGATCTATTTTTTCAGTTTCAGTGCCTGATCCAAACTCTTGAACTAAGCCAGCAGTGAGAGCTCTAAAAAGCACATCTTTAAAATCGACACTAGACCCCATTTTGCTGCGAGCCTCTTGCGAGGCACCAGATGCTGAGTTGTAGACAGAGCGAGCAAAGAATCCCTCTTTCTTTGTGGCATCAAGCCCAAGCGTTCCATCAGGACTCAATGCTCTAGCAGAAATGGATAGAGCAACACCGTCGCGATTAGGATCTTTGGCATACCGGAAATTAATCGTAATCCTCTCAAAAGCAGGGTCAGGACTAGCATCACCGATCAACGTGCCACCCATGAGGCTGTTGCCTAAACCTGCATTGATGATCTGAGCATGCACGGGAGCGGTCGCATAGGTCTCAACCACATTCATGAGTTTGAGTTTAACGAGAGTGCCTGGCGCCTTTTTCAAGTACCCACTATGGGTACCAGGGCGGCTTAACCCATCAGACCCTTTTGATCCAAAGTTGATAATCTGAGATTTATTAATGTCACCGCGCAGATCACGTCTTTGCTGCTGAGATGTATTTGATCTACGTGGCGAAGAAGACGCTAGATCGCAAGACCTCGCCACCGTCAGTACAACAATGGGAAACAAAATAAAAATGGCAATATCTTTTGTAAATAACCCGACTTGAAATCGCGGTTCTGCACCTGGGTAATCCTCAGATGACCAGCGATCAAAAAAACTTCGTTTAATTCTATTGGTTGCAGAGTTTGGGTTTGTCAACGGATGCCTCCTTTAAGTTGTAGACTGATAGCTCTCGAATCACCGATGAGAGGCAGAACAAGGGTTGCATCCTGTAAATTTCTTTGGAGATTTGGCTTTGCAAAAATAAATCTAGCTTTGACACTTGAATCTCGCTGCACGTCTTTTCGCTCGCTCCATAACTTATAGGGCACGAGAGCTCGACCTTGGCTGGTCAAGCGAACTTGCTTCCAATTCGGCAGAAGAACGCCCGTAGAATCTGCACAAAGATTGTTTTCTTCTCTGACTTGGAGTGAAGAATATTACAAATCAAAAGCGTTCTCTGCGTTACAGCTTCTATTTCAAATTTATCATGGACATAAAAAGAGAAACCCGAGACTCATTGATCTCGCCACATATCTCGAAGATCCCGACTCATATACGGCAATCGCTGTTTCAGAAACATATCCAAAAAAAATTGGCTGAACGTGATTTCATGGAGCTCTCTGGTCTTCGCGATCAAATCAAAACACTCTGTATGGGGCATCTATCTAAAACACTATCACCCAAAGAGGGTTCGCAGATCGATCTGCAGGCTGCTGAAAGTGGAAAAATTTTATACTTCAGACTACAAAGTCTCATGTCACCACAGTTAGTGACCACGCTCGGAAGACTTTTAATCAACCACCTCAGTTTTTTGGCGGGAACCGCGCATCGCTCTGAGCAGGTTTCAAAAGAAAAAAGATTTATCCCAGTTTATTTAAACGAGTTTGCTTCTTTTGCTTGCCCAGAATTTGCTGACTTGATCTCTAAGGCTAGGTCTGCAGGTCTTGCGCTTCATTTTTCACATCAGAGTATTGGGGATCTCGCTGAAGTTTCTGAAGGCTTTCTCAATCGAATCACGGACAATGCTGGAACTAAAATTGTACTCAGAATCAATGACCCTGATTCAGCAGAGTTTTTTGCGCGTTCATTTGGAACAAAACTCTATCAAAAGACTACTCAGCGGATCACTAATGCAAAAGAGATAGATCTGGCAGAGACGCTGAGTGAAGGAACCCAGCGAGAGGCCCACCAATTCAGGGCATCTCCTGACCTGTTTAAGACTCTCCCTACAGGAATGGGAGCAGTTCTTATTGCTCATGGTGAGGAGACACCTCACGGGGCTTCGAGTGTGTTTAAAATACGGTTCCCGAGGTTGGGTGCATGAGACGAAAAACACCTTTAATAATCACATGTTGCAGCTCGTCAAAGTGGTGTTATAACTATGCTTAGGTTAGTAATAAAAAAGGAGTCCGATATGACTGAGAACAATAAAAAAGAAAAAACTGGAAGCGAAAAATTTCGTGAATGGTCTAACGAAACTAAAAAGCAAATGAAAGAGAATGCTAAAAAACTCAAAGAAGAATATCTCAAGGAAAAATCCAGGATTGAAAAAGACGACGAAAAGAAAATTGCTCGCCCTAATAGACCTGAGGCAGATATTTGATGTTGTTAAAACTGAATACACTTCGACAGAAGCTTGCCGAAGATAGCGCCTTAGCTAATGGATGCATCATCGACACGAATGTGCTTTTTGCAGCCACATTTGAATTGGATCCATTTAATGACTGGGCGGAAGAAGTTTTTAATGAGTTGAACTCACTAAAAATTCCGATTTTTACAAACATCAATATTCGATCAGAGTTTATCGAACTCAACAGAAGAGTGCTAATTCCCTACGGTTTGAGGGATTTGTATGAAACTTGGGGCAATGAGCTCGACCCAAAAGTAGAGCATAGTTTAAAGTCTCTCAAAACACGTATGAAAACAGCATTAGATGAAGGCAAAGTATTTAAAATATCAGACGCTGAGACTAAACGCTACAGGGTATTGCTCAATGAGCACGCAAGGGCGAATCATCTCTTGAGCTGGGATGGATTTTGTGAAGTACATTTTAGACCGTATATTACTAAGGTCTGGGATAAAGCTATATCGATGTACAACGTGCAGTCACTAGGTACGAGAGAAATAGAAACAAAAAAATATTTTAACGAAAACCCTAAATGGATAGACATGGTCGATATCGTTGGCAGGACTGGTATTGGCACCTCTGATGCTATGATCATCAATCTATTCCTAAAATCCAAGTTACCTCTTATTGTGACAGCCGATGCTGATGTCCGCGACAGCGTCGCCTCGATGATGCCGAAAAATAAATTTATTTTGGCTCCTCACTAAAAGTTTCAATTTTCTAGTTTTCCAGCTCCCTAGTCAATCCAGTAACCCCACCAGTTAATCCAGCCACTCCAGCTTATTTAATGGAGAATCTCAATGAAAATGTATCACTTTGCTGTGGTGACAGTCTTAGCGCTGTCATCGTGTGCAACTATGAACGAGTCACTTGAACTCGGCGCTGGCATGGGTGCAGCTACAGGCATCGCGGCTGTGTACTCGGGCCGTATCGGTAGCGAACAGCAGCCAAGCTTTCAGGACGTAGCGATCAGTGCGGGCATTGGATCTGCGTTTGGACTTCTCACATCTTACTTGGTGCACGGTTCTGTTGAAGAGTCGAGGCAATCACAACTCGCTGATCAGATCGACATGAACTTTGGTGATCTACCACCATCTCCATTCATTATCCCAAGAAACAAATCTAAGAAAGGAATGCGATAATGATAAAACGACTACAAGTTGTATTTGCTGAAGACGCATGGTCGACCATTAAGCAAATCACTCATCAGGCAAATGAGGGTTTTAATGTCGGCTCGATTGGTTACTCAGATGTAATCAATGAACTGATCTTAAATTCAAAAGTCGACATCAAACACTTGCAAGCAAAGCACACGGATCTGCGCCGATCGCTCCGAGTGCTTGCTTCTCAGGATGAAATCGACATCGATCTAGCTATCAAGATGCTGACCGACCTAAGAGGAAAACCTTCAAAGAAAAAACAAACAACCAAGGAGATCAATCATGTCTAAAATCATTCGTATGCGCGAGCGAAGTAAACAAATTCTACGTGCTCTCTATGAGCATGGCCCACTCACCAATGCTACACTTAGGCAGGTCATTTCTCCGATTATGTCAGAGAGAAGAGTGAATGAAGTGCTTCAAAGGTTAGCAAGTGTTGGTCTGATAAAAAAGCGACATTCATCTGTTTCTAAACACGCAGGCCGATATCTCCAACTGTCAGATGGAGTTGGTGCGAAAACACTTCTGTCAGAGATTTTAAGTGTTTCTGAGGAGTCCTTCGAGCGCATTCCTGGTGGAACTGAGGCACTGGAGCATTGGCAAGATTGTGTGATCTGGTCAAAGAGGTTTAGTGACCTTTATCCGGATGCAAAAGTAATCAGTGATTTTAAGATTGCCCAAGACAAGAGTGCTCGTGAAACGCTTTTAATTCCTGATGACGGTGATGTTGATTTATTTCCAGATCTGCTTTTGCGGATACCGTCGATACATTCGAGCAATACCATCAACATTGCCGTTGAGGTCGAGCGCAGCATTAAATCAAAATTTCGCTTAGCGAAGAAGTTAAAGAAATTTGCATCACGATCACGATTGGATGGAGTGCTCTATGTCTGTAGCAATCCTAAAATCTCTGATAGCCTACAACGTGTTTACAAGATGCGGGTTCTGCCCACAGCTCTCAGAATTCAACATTATGGGGATAACTTTTTGATGTTTTTGAATACTCAAAGCTTATCAACAATTTCTGAGTATATTGCTCAGCACTGAATCCAAAAATGTTTTGCTCTCAAGTTGGATGCATTTTTTGCGTTCAGCGCAAATGCCAGATCGTGGGCAAATAAGTGCAAGTTAACCAGCCAACAGCAGCGGGTTAACTGTTGAGGCCAAAAATATGAACAAAATCGAAAAATTCAAAGAGAACATAAACTTAAAACTGCCGCCCGCCGCCTTTTACCCCTCTACGCTTTCCTGACCACTCCCCACCTACATTAACTACGTAATGTTGACGGTTGGAAGTGGTCAGTAAAGACGGGGTAATGCGGCGGGTGGTGTTAAAAAAAGGAGTAAAAATAAATGAATGATAAAAATACAAATACAAGAGGGGAGCAAAATATAAATAAAAACGATGAGACAAGAACTGGTAGTGGATCGAAAAGTCGGGTAGATTCTAAGTCAGAAGTATTGTTCTTTGAAAGTTTTTTAGGTGAATCGGGTGTCTCACAGAATCAAGTAAGATGGCTTACAACTGTTGAGGCAGCTCGGTATTTAAGAGTCTCGGTAAGTAGTCTGAAAACGATGATTTACCGAGGCAAAGTCAGGGCTCATAAACTCGGAAGGCTTAATCGCTTTTTGAGGGATGAACTTGAGCGGCTGATTACTCTCCCAATAAAACAATAGGAGGTAGTTATGCCGCAAAAAGAAGTCATTGAAAATGAAGTGAAGAAACTTCTCATAACCGTAAGTGTTCGCTGCAAAGATCATCCGAATGGGCGCATTCAATTGAAGCGCAGATTTGATGGAATCTCTGTCGGTTCTCAAAAAGCAAACACTTTGGAGAGAGATCTTCTTCGCGAAGCCGAGCGAGAAAAAGCTCAGAGAGAAAATGATGGGACAACTTGGGAAACCTTGTTGTCACTTTATGATGTTCACGTACGGGACCAGCTTCAAAAGGGTGACTGGTGCCAAGGGCGCCAGACCTACGATGAAGCAATTCGAGCGCTTCATAATTGGACGTCGAATTGGTATCAAGAAACTGCTGCAAGAATATCAGCACCTGACGTCACCAAGCTCTTTCATCAGATGAAGGAGTAAAGCTGTTCTGATTCTCATATCGGAAAAGTTAAAGGTGACATCAGAAAAGTCTTTGAGTTTGGAATGCTTTTTAGTCATGTTCGTGGAATTAAACAAAGCCCAACTTCCTTTGTATCGATCAAAAGTCGCCGAAGGATGTGGACTGAGATTCTGCGAGATGACGAGATTGTAAAACTACTCTCGTATGCTCGTGAATATGAACCTGTCTGGTATTATATTTGGGCATTTGCGATCTACACAGGATGTCGGAACGGAGAGCTCTATGCTCTGAAATGGTCTGATATCGATCTTCAAGATCGCATGATTACTGTTCAACGTTCCTATAATAAAAAGTACAAAGTGGAAAAATGTACAAAGACCGGAGAGTGGCGACATGTCTCAGTCTGCGAACCGCTCTGGGAAGTTATTATGGAGCTGAAAAGAACACATGATCATGATGTACAAAGAGGCGCATGCAAATACCCAGGATACGTTCTTCCAAGGCCAGGACTATGGCAAAACGGTGAACAAGCAAGAAAGCTCAGGCAGTTTTGTGAAGAAATTGCAATCACGCCTGTCTGCTTTCACACATTACGCGCATGTTTTGCTACAGAGCTCTTGAAGCGTGGAGTGGCAGTTCCAAGCGTGATGCGAGTAGGGGGTTGGACAAGTATCAAAACAATGATGCATTATGTCCGACTTTCTGGAGTGAATGACAAAGGGATCACTGATCCTTTGGATTATCGCTCTAAAGTAGAGTCTGAAACCAATCGAACCCTCATGAATGCAGTGGGGGATCGACTAAGCCCTCAGGGAGTTCAGATAGCTACGGTAACTCCTCTGAACAGCAGGAGGTTACCAAGCCCCAAGTGAGGTAGCAGTAAGGCTGCTGCCAAGTGGTTTCCATAGCTGCTAAAGCATTGGAATCATTACAAGTAGGACGAGGCAACCATTCGATGAAGGCCGCTTTCGCAAGAGAGTGGCCCTTTTTCATTTAGATCAACTAGTTGAAATCATTGGGCACGGCCAACAGTCCCTAACTTGAGATGTCTCTGTGCAAGTCCAAACATGGGTAACACATTGTTATCAGGACATAGGTAACAGGGTTAAATACGTATTCGGCTTAAACATTTCAGCTGCCTCATCAAAAAAACCTATTTCATAATTCATGAATCTAATTCTCCAGAGTTTCTCCTCCACCTCAGTTAGAGCAATGGGCTGACCCGTAAAAACACTATTCAGAGTGAACATTTTTCCTCTTTGTAAATGAACCTGGCCGTAATTGGTAGGCTCTCGAATGAGATCCTCAGCTTTGTAGTCAGGTTCAGGAAGAGTGGCTGGCATTTTTCTGTTGGGTTGGGTCCATACCGACGCAGGTGTTTTCATATTAAGAGCTTCGTGAGGACGTTCATCGTTGTACTCTCGTATGAATCGATCGAACCTCTCTTGTTGCTGGAAGAGATTGTTTGCAGCAGGACGAGTGGTTGCTCGCTTGAGTGTCAGATGAATTCTCTCATGTCTCCCGTTTTGTTCGGGATGACCAGGTTCGATTCGCATCACTTCAATCCCTAGTCTCATGAACCAAACGGATAGCCTCGAGAGCTTAAAAAGTCCTTGAGAACCAAAAGGAGAGCCATTGTCGGATAAAATCGCATCAGGAAGTCCATGGAGGTGAAACACCTCAGATAACGCAATTTCTGCTGGTTTTGTCTGAGCGCCTTCGAGAGCTTCACAGAGAAGTAAATATCTAGAAAAATGATCGGAAAGAGTGAGCGGATAACAGAGTTTTCCGTCTCTCGTTCTGAACTGACCTTTGAAATCAAGTCCCCAGATTTGATTGGGTGCTGATGTCGATCGAATTTTTTCAGATCGAAATGCTGTGCTGCCAGAGAGCCTTTGTTTCTTCCGTTCTACTTTGCCATGTCTACGCAGAATTCTATGCACTGTAATGATTGAAGGCAGATTGCAACCCAAAATTCCGGCAGACGGCAGTCGCTCCCGGATTTTTCTAGCTCCCCAATCAGGGTATCGCTCTTTGAGCTCCAATACTTTGAACTCAACTGACTCGGGCATTTTAAAAGGTTTTGTAATTGGGCTGCGTTTCTGGTTACTTAGCCCATCTATGCCATAGAGCTTATATCTTTCCAAGAACTTGTATCCAGTCTTTCGTGAAATTCCGAATTCACGACACAGAGTACTCATATTCTCGCCTTGATCTAGGCGCATTAAAAACTTCATTCTTTCGCTCACCAGATGACTCACTTTCCACGGCATTCAGAACCCTCCTCAGTAGCAAGGATTCTGACACCATTCGGTGTAACCTATGTAGTGATAACAACCTGTCACCTATGTACTGCTATTGGACCCTCGAAATGTCGCGACATTTCATGAGTTTGCTATTTTTTTGCTACCGTTTTGCTACCGCGAGATTTTTCATGGTCTCGGTAGAGAGTCCTCTTTTGAAGTGTTTTAGATGTATCTAAATTTCCAATCGCTTCACGAAGATTCGGGTGGTTAAACTAAAGGGGTGTGGAAAAAACTACTATTTTCTTTTGAGGTAATTGCCTGGCGGGTTTGGGGATATATTAGAATATGGTGTGGGATTATGAGTATTGAAGAATTACTAAAAGATTTGGAATACAAAATTCTTCGCATTAAGAAGCGATACTACTACCTTGATGCAATTTTAAAACAACTTGTACAAGTAACGGGTGGTAAGCAGTTCATAATTCGTAACGATTTTATCTACCAAATGATTTGGGACAGTTATGAAATGCTAATTATTGAATTAGCCTCTCTATATCGTGGAATGTGCCAACCAGGTGGTTTTTTCGGTCAACTAAAAATTCACGCAGCCAAGCTTCGGACAACAAGTCATAAAAAAATTGAAGTTTCAGAGCCTAATATTTCTGGCTCTAGAGGACAACCGTTAACACCTCAAGATCATGCGCGTCTAAAAAGAGAATTAAAGGTTGATACACAAAAATTCATCGCCAAAGGAATTGAAGAATCTTTGTTAGATCTTTTTCCTGACCTCAAAAATGTTTCTGATAAACGGGCTAATCACAGCCATGTAGACGCACTTAAGGATCAGTTTTGGAAATTAGCGGAAGAAATGGTGCATGATCGCGACGCACGAAGAGCGCACAAACACGAACACAAAGAGCATTCGCATGCCGAGAATTCAAAAGAAATTACTCTGAAGGATATTGGAACCCATTTTGATCGCTTAGAGAAAATAATTAATGCAATTCGCTCCGTAACGACATTAAGTTCGTTTGCTTATTTAGATATGAATGAAGCTTCTGTTGCCAATACAGCTGAAGATGTTGTTGATCTAGTAATGATGGGGCGTTTCAATGAAGTGTTTAACACTTTTGAAATCCCTGTATCCTTAAAGAAGGTACATACAGAACCACCATATTTTTACATGTACCGAGATCGTTACTATCAGGCAAACCCACAGCCGTGGGGTAAAGATGAGAAAGACTTAAAAGATGAGTAATATGCGAGGGGCTAGCAGCGGACTTAAGAATAACCCTGCTGAGGAGGTTATTCTATAAATGCAAATAAATTGCATTTATAGAACACTTTTGGCAAGATGCAGCCACCATGGCAATAACAAAAGAAAAATGGATCATCATGTTAAGAGCAGCTGGTTTGAAAGTAACTCCCATCCGCATTCACATTCTTGAGCTGCTTGCTAAAGATCATCAACTCCTCAGTATTGAGGGAATCCATTCCTCGCTCAAAAAAGGCACAGCCGATTTTGTTACGGTTTACCGATGCATTAGGAAATTTGAAGAAGTGGGCATTCTGACATCAGTAGCACTTGGAGACGGTTTGATTCGGTATGAACTCCGAGAAGATACACACTCAAAAGATTCTCATCACCACCATCACTTGATTTGCAGAATTTGTAAGGTTGTTGAACTTATCCAGGAATGCACCATCAAGCAAATCCCACCTTGGTTAAAAAAATTAGGCTATTCAGAGCTTGATCACCGTCTTGATTTTTTTGGTGTTTGTCCCAAATGCCAAAGGGCAGCTTGATTGTGGCACTTAAAGAGATTCCTGCTATTTACTTTAGCCTTCTGATTCATGGGTTAGTTTTTGCTTCGGTTTATCTAACGCAGTATCAGCAAACAACCGGAAAAGTTTCTATTCTTCAAGTAGAGCTTGGCGGACCCGCAGGCGAAGGGCTTCACTCTGAGGTGAAGAAAACCAAGAAAAAACAAAATGAAGACGCCTTGGACAAGGATGCTATTTTAGCCAAAGCAAAGAAGAAAAAAAGAGAAGCCGAAAAGCTGCATGATCAAGCAAACTCCGATGAGCTTAAATCTGGAACAGCAAACAAGGGCGTCGGTGAAGGTGGCGGAAACGCGAGTGAGGTTGGAGCGTATATTGCTGAAGTTACGCGATTGATCAATGAAACAAAAAAATATCCAAGATTGGCACTACTTCGTGAAGAAGAAGGTCAGGTTTTGATTTCGTTTGATGTGGCTCTTGACGGAACGTTATCAAATCCTAAAGTTGAAACACCATCAACTTTTGACGCACTGAACGAAGGAGCAAAAGAGACCGTCCTTTCTCTTAAAAAGCTTCCACCTTTGCCAGTTATCATGAGGGGCGGAGCGCATTTACATATTCCTATTTTGTATCAAATCAATCGCTAGAACTTTTTTGTAAATGCAAATAACTTGCATTTATGGAGTATTCGAAATAAACAGTAAGTTATGAAGTGTTGGGTTGCAGCAGTACTTTTTGTTTCGCTCTTAAATGATAGCTCTGTTTTGGCCGAAGAGCCGACCGAGCCCAGTACAGCATCAAAAAAAGAAGATTATCTTTTGCCCGAGATTTCTGTTTTTGGACAGTCTTGGGGTAAAAGCTCCGTCAACGAATTTGTTCCAACGATCAGCGATCTCTCCGGCAGAAAACTTGAACGAAGAAAACAAAACACACTCGGAGAAACACTCTCTAGAGAAGCCGGTGTCAGCTCCAGCTTCTTTGGACCGAACGCAAGTCGTCCCGTTATTCGCGGATTGGATGGCGAAAGGATTCGGATTTTGCAAAACGGTGTTGGTACATTGGATGCGTCGGGCACCAGTCCTGATCATGCCGTATCTGCCGATCCTTTTTTGATGGAGAAAGTCGAAATCATTCGCGGCTCGGCATCACTTCTTTATGGAAGTAGCGCAATTGGTGGTGTCGTCAATATGGTAAACGGGAGAATCCCCGAGAAGCTTACAGATTCACCCGATCTTCGCATTAATTCTCAGTTCTCATCAGTGGATTTGGGACGAAACGGCGGATTCATCTACAACACCAAAGCTGGAAATTTTGCTCTTCATTTTGACGGAGTACTACGAGGATCGAATGATTATAAAATCCCGGGATTTGCAAGATCAGCAGCTCTCCGAGCCTCTTCGCCTCTCACACCTGAACCCTATGGCGAAGTTGCCAACAGCAGTAACCGTGCCTGGGAAGGGGCCTTGGGTGGAAGCTATGTGTTTGATTCTGGATTTGCCGGTGCTTCGTTTTCATCATTCGATACGCTTTATGGAACGGTCGCTGAGCCTGACGTCAAGATCGATCTAAAGCGGCAAAGACTTGATCTTGGAAGTGAGATTAAGGGTGCGGGCTTTATTCAGTCAGCACGAATCAAGGCAGCCTATTCGTATTACAAACATGAAGAGCTTGAAAACGGTACCGTTGGGACTACTTTTATGAACCGAGGTGCTGAGGCGCGCGTAGATTTGAAGCATAAAAGTCTCGGTGCATTTGAGGGAATTATCGGTGCTCAGGGACAATACTTTGATTTTAGTGCAAGTGGAGCAGAAGCATTCCTCCCTACCACACTCAATACATCGGTTGCAGTGTTTGGATATGAAGAACTTAAACTGGGTCGATGGACACCATCGTTCGGCGCAAGAATCGAACGCTCGCAGGTGACTGCACAAAGTAGCTCAAATTTTGGACCTGAAAGTTCAAGATACTTTGTACCTTTGAGTGCATCCATAGGAACTCTTTATCAATTGAGCACTGATTACTCATTGGGACTCAATACGACGTTCAGTCAACGAGCACCCAACTATCAGGAGCTTTACGCTAATGGTCCCCATATCGGCACAGGCATTTTTGAGGTCGGCGATAGAGAAATCGGGATCGAAAATGGTCGAGCAGCCGAACTTTCCCTGCGTGAAAAAACGAAGCAATCCGAAGGTAGAGTGAGTGTATATATTCAAGACTTTCAAAACTTCATTGCCTTATTGCCAACAGGATCAAGTGACGCTGGTTCTGGCCTAGACATTTACAACTATAGATCCGTCGAAGCGAGACTTTACGGAGCTGAGCTAGAGTACCGACATGAGCTTCCTTGGAAAGTGGGAGCTGGTTTTTTTGAAGTCGAAGCAAAAGTGGATTTTGTAAGAGGTCTCAACATTTCTACATCGCAGAATCTACCGCGAATCACTCCCATTCGTGAAACAATTGGAATTGATTACAATACAAATTTTCTAAGAACAGGCATTGAGTTGCAACACTCGGAAAGACAAGCGATGACCGCTCCCGGAGAACTACCTACAGAAGGCTATTATTTGGTGAATTTGGCGCTTGAGGCACCCATCAACACTTCTTTTGGGGTCCTTCAAGCAAAACTAAGGGTGAATAATCTTTTGAACGAAGAAGCACGCACTCACGTTTCATTCTTAAAAGACCGCGCGCCTCTTCCGGGTAGAAACATCGTTCTTGGGATTCAGGCGAACATTTAATTGATCAGAAGCTCAGGCTACCTTCAGCCGGTAATCAGGATTAATTTTCGAATAAAGTCTAACAAGCTTATCAGTGCTGAACCTAGTAATTCGGTGATTGAAGATTCTGCTCATGTCAGCTTTGGTGATGCCTAAAAATTTTGCCATCTCTACCGCATTCATCTCATGCTGGTTGGCGTGCTTAAGGAGTTCTTGGCAGATCATGAACCTGAATCTCTCAAGTTCATCAGCGTCTGGAGAGAGCATGAGGAAGCCATCACTCTTTTTGAGTTTAGATCTGACTCTTGCTAATTCTTTTTCACTTGGAAAACCCATGATTACTTCCTCCTGTATGCGTTGACGACCCCGATATAGAGTTCGTCATCTTCTAGTAACCAAACGAGCTTGTAGTCTTTTCCATCAAGTTTCATGTGGTCGGTCACGAAATACTCATAAGGCTTGTCACGATCCTGAACAGGGTAAGTACCTCCATCCAGGAGCTGCACGAGCTTTAATATCAGCTCATCACTAATGGCATCTTTGTGT
Organism: Lysobacteraceae bacterium; assembly: GCA_023657465.1. Lineage (GTDB taxonomy): Bacteria > Bdellovibrionota > UBA1018 > UBA1018 > JAGTJX01 > JAGTJX01. The sequence continues at coordinate 636,002 of JAGTJX010000003.1, read as the reverse complement.
TTAGCCTCATAGTGAGAGTCGATAATGACCTTATGGATCGACCTAGAATTCACGGTGATGTTAATTACGTATTCTCGTCGATCCACTAAAACCATAATACCTCAAAGTTGTCATATTTGACAACTAGTATTTTTACTCTTCTTATTCCCATTTTCCTTCTCCTATCTCTTATAACACTATACCCACTGCTCCACCCCGCGACCCCACACTCCTTATCTCACTCAACTTCTCATCCTCTGTCCAACCGCCCACCCATGCATACTGAAGGTGTGTGTGGGTGGGCGGTTGGGGAATCGATAGATTTCAAGAGGATGCGGAAGTTCGAGTGTGGGGTCGCGATAGGGTTTTGAGGCGCATCAATTACACGTTAATTCCCTGAGCTTGTAGATGTTTTTCAATGGCTAGAAATTCATTGAAGGATTGATGGCCATTGAAATAACTGAACACGTCTTTGCAATAGAACATCGAAAACCCAATTTTAGGAAACGCCATTGCTAATTTTGAGAGACGAGCCATTAATTTTTCGTTTTCAACGACGTAAATTACTTTGGCGTATCTTGATTTTTGGTAGTTTGAAAAACGAAATACATAATCCATTTCGTTCTTAAAGTTTCTCTCGTATTCAAACGCGTAATCAATATCTTTATATCTCCAAACAATATCTGGGACTTGAATTCCTTTTGTTCCATACCGGCCTTCTTCACGACGCATATTCGAATCACAAAGAAAGTATCCATCGGGGTATTTTTCTTTAAGGTAGCCCTCAACTTTTGAAAGCACATCATTCAATTCCAGCTGGTGCATCCAAAAAATCGGAGTAGCAATGGTTTGAGAATGTTTTTCCTTGGCTCGCAACTCCGCTCCTAGGCGATAGACTTTGAGTTTCGCTCGATTTCCACCGTAGATTTTTAGTTTTTGAAATAATGGGAGAAACCTGGAAGGAATCACATCCTGATAATCCATAATTCTGACAGATTCGATTAATCCCGCTTTAATCATAGTGCTCAATCGTATCTTGCACGCATCATCAGAAGGAAAGAACCTCGCACTTAATTGTGAACTCAAGGCGACTCCTTGCTTGTAAAGGAACTCTAAAATTTCAGTATCTCGATTTGTAATTCTCATCTTAACGTCTCCATTTCTGGAAACGCATAAAGCAATCGATGTGCCAAGATGCGATTTGAATTATTTCAACAAGTTGGCTTTGAGTGAGTTAAAAATTATTCTGAAAATTCCGAATGAATTCGGTTTGTATAGAAAATGAATTATCTGACGTTTGATTTTACTTCGTAAATCGTTGAGCGATGAACCTTGAGAAGGTCGGCCGCTTTTTTTGTATCGCCGTTGCATTTCATAATAGCAGCATCGATCACTAGGGATTTCGTTCTGTGAATGATCTCGCTCAAAGAATCATCTCCATCTAGCTTAATTCTTAAACCTGGGACTCCATAATCAGGATTCCGTTTGAATTTCGAAAAGTCACTGAGATCTAATTCAAGTCTGTTTTGAGATTTTGCAATGATACATGCAGCCTGGATCTTGTGTTTTAATTCTCTGGCATTACCTCTCCAAGGCTCATCTTTGAGATACTTCATTACTTTTTCAGGAATATGAATGAGTCCATTGCTCTCTTTGTCAGCAAAGTATTGAGCCAAAACCGGAATTTCAGATGTTCGTTCCCTAAGTGGAGTTGTATGAAGAACTACGGAGTTTAATCGAAATAGTAAATCTTCACGAAACAGCTTCTGATCGACAAGTGATTCGAGATTTTTATGGCTAGCTGCGATGATTCTGACTTTTACAAATGAAGGCTTGGTATTACCAACCCTATAATACTCGCCAGACTCAAGTACTCTCAGTAGTTTTGCTTGAGTGCTTAAAGATAAATCACCAATCTCATCTAAAAATAGGTCTCCGTCGTTTGCGAGTTCAATCTTGCCGATTTTATCGCTAACAGCCCCAGTAAATGCACCACGCTTATGACCAAAAAGTTCACTCTCAAAGAGTTGATCAGAAAGGTTTGCACAGTTTTGAGTGATAAAAGGTCTAATTAGAGATTGTTTTCCATGGGCATTGAGTTGTTTTGCGATGAGTTCTTTGCCAGTGCCCGTTTCGCCCTGGATCAGCACATTTACTTCTGTAGGACCAAAGAGCTCGATTTGTTCTTTGAGTTCACGGCTGGATTTTGAATTTCCGATAATTTCAAAGTCAGAGTCGGACTTCACCAACTGCTGAGCTTTTTTGAGTTCTAGCTCCAGTATGACCCTGGTCTGAGCGACCATAATTCTAGGAATAATATCTGTCGCGGTATCATGAGACTTTACGAGATAGTCAGTTGCTCCTTTAGCTAGAGCGTCCATGATGGTTACTGGAGAATCGTCTGAAGTGAATGCAAGAATCACTGAGCGAGGCTGTTTGGCTCTAATCTCAGGAATGATATCGAATCCGATTTTGTCGTTCTCAAGATATCTGTCGATGATGAAGATGTCGTAATGAGAGGAGTTCAACTCTTCTCTGGTTTCTTCGAGAGTGCGAACCCATTTTAAATCAAAGACGGCCTCGAGCGGCTTTTTGACTATGGTGCCAAAAATAGCGTTGTCTTCTAATAGTAAAACCCGAGTCTTTCTCATACCGAGGACTTGATAGCAGGCCTGCATTAAGAGCTCAATTTAAATTCTGAAATAAACGTAAAATATTCGGAAAAATCCGAATGAGCGAATTTAATTCATACCTAAGTATCTGAAATAATTGGCTTCAATTAATGGCATGCAAACTGCTCTATTCCGCTCATACTGGCCATTTCATCAGTGCCAGTCAAACGAAGGAGTATGATATGAAATATGAGAAACCGCAGTTCTTTGACAACTGGATGACCTCTGAAGAAGCAGCTCACTATTTGAGAAAGTCGATTGGTGCTTTACGGATATTGGCTTGGAGACACCAAGTCCCATTCCGCAAATTCGGTCGACGCCTTTATTTCAAAAAAAGCGAGCTTGATGCCCTTTTAGAAGGTCAGTGAAATGTTAGGTAATTTCAATTTGTGGCCAATTTCAAATTCTTCTTTGAGAAAAAGGAGAAAATAAATGGCAATCAATAAATACTTAGAAAACGATACTCTCTATTATCGTGTCTATGTCAATGGGATCGACTCTCGTGGGCGACGCTTTCAAAAGAAGCTCTCGAAAATCGAGACTCTCGCAAAAGCGAAAAAGATCGAGTTTGAATTCAAGCGAGATCTTGCGCTGAAGAAAGAAGAGAAAGTCCCATATAGATGGCACGAGTGGTTTGCACGGTGCGTGCGATATATGAAGCTCGAATTCAAGCCATCGACGATCTACAATTACGAAACTCAAATCAAAAAATGGATTTCGCCACATTGGGATCAAAGAGAGATCTCGTCCATCACCAAGTTCGACGTTCACGAAATGATATTTGAACGTTGTTCAAAGGTAAAATCCTCTCAGAACTTGAAAACCATTCTAAAAATGCTGAAAAGACTTTTTGAGATGGCTGTCGAGGAAGGAGAGTTGGTTCGTAATCCCTGTAATGGGGTTCAGGTCAAAGCTCCCGAGGTGGAACAGAAAGTTCTCACAACAACCGAAGTGAGTATCTTTCTCAGAGAAGCAAAAATATGTAACCATCGCTTCTACCCTATCTAGGCCTTTGCTCTGATGACGGGAATGCGATCAGGCGAGATGTTTGCTCTCAAATGGAGTGATGTTGATTTAGAAGGCAGGAAGATTTCTGTCTCTAAGCAATGGACTTCAAAAAATGGTATCGGGCCAACCAAGACCCATCGGTCACGGGTTGTTCCGATCTCAGACGATCTCGCAGGGTTCTTAAGAGAACTTAAACTCAGGCATGGAGCAGAACGAGAATCAGTGCTTCCGATCCTCCCCGAATGGGAAGGTGGAGCTCAGGCACAGGTGACTCGTGAGTTCTGCAAAATGATTGGGATCACCGAGATCAAATTCCACGACCTCCGGGCTACTTTCATCACGAGCTTATTGTCTCGTGGGGAATCACTCGCTCGTGTAATGTCGATGGTCGGTCATGGTCAGCTCAAGACCACGAATGGCTACCTCAGGAAGGCTGGGGTAGATGTTCAAGGTGGAACCGATAAGCTTGGGTACAAGCTACCCGAACTCACAGATGCTCGTATTCTTTCATTGGTGAAAGAAACGACTTAGCGCATAACGCGCACCTAGATGAAAAAACTACCGTTTGCTACCGCGGCAATTCAAAAGAATAAAGTTTATAAGGGGTTACGTTTTTACAGCCCCCGCAACCAAAATTAGGAAGGGGTTCAGCTCACAAGGCTGAACCCCTTTCTGCTTCATAAACAACTCATCAAAAACAAACCGAAATAACGAAAAACCCCGGAGAAATACGAAAAGTCGTTCAAACTTTTCTGATTTTCGGAGGTCACTTGAAGTTGCTTGAAAGTCATCTGCGTGGATGCCGAATGGATGCCAGACGGAACTTTCTCATTTTTTTAGGATGCCAAAAATCTCTGGCATCCGCGGGCACTTTCTCTTCAAAAAAGCTGGATGACTAAAACCACAAGTCATCCTGACCCAAGGCAAGAACTCGATTTCAAAGAGCATTTTAGCAGCTTGCTAGAATGGGGCGCTACCCTGTCCTAGCAAGCTTACACATAAAACCTAGCGCTCAAAATTCAGAGCGACGAAAGGATCATCCTATGTACATCGATAAATTGACCACTGCTGTAGTTGGAATTGTCATGCTCGCAGCATCAACAGGGCAGCTTCCAAAACTGATCTACGCCGTCCGTAAAGCGCAGCTTCAACTCATCCAGGAAACGAAAGCATCTAAGTGGGGCCAAGCACCGTTGCTGCCAGCTAGCCCTTAGATCAACATCACTAGCTCCGGAAAACTGCTAGGCAGTCTTCTGGTATAATCTCAGAAAGGAATCTGAGAATCATGTAACGAGCATTTCCAAAATCTATAACGGCGCTGCGCATTACCCAACCATGGGCTCACTGCATTTTTTAGAAAGGTAAAAACGTAGAGAATCGTTCTCAAAATCTCAAGAAGCGCTGAACCATTGCTGTCTGCGCATCTGCCACCGCTTAACAAAGACAGGCTCTGGTGTCTCGAAAATTATGGCATCAAGGTGAGTCCAGACGACCTACCATTTGGATGTATTGTCGGATTCGTTGACGTTGTTGAAGTAATCAAACGGAAACAGGTAACTGCCAAAACTAAAAATTGGGTTTGCAGGAGACTTCGGTTACGTCCCGGCAAACCCAATTTTCCTGCCTATCCCCGTTCCAGTTAAACCACCAAGGGGTACAACCAAATTTAAGCCCTGGTCTTCGGATCGGGGCTTTTTTGTTCGAGGTGCTCTATCCACTTTCAACAAAGAAGAACCTATATAATGGGACAAAATGCGTCAGCCAAGAGCCAACATTCCCCATCAAACTTTTGTGGCAGTATCCTCACCTTCAATCGTTTGCGTCACTCGCGAATCAGTTCGATTTCTTCCAAAGCCGCATGCTCATTCATAAGATGCGCATGAATTACGATTAAAATGCTTCGTTTTCTGATTTCTTGGCAGGTTAGCGATGCACTGTAAAAGAAACAGCCGCGCAAATAAAAATGCACCTCAGTCGGTTGGCACGAATATTGAAGTACACTGAAGTATAAAGGCACACAAAAAAGGAGTCACATCATCATGAAAATTCATCCGTCACTTACATTTATTGCCCTCGCTGGAGCCCTCTTTGCTGTTGCCCCTTCATTTTCCGCGACTGATTCAGCGGCTTACGCGGCAGAATCGGCACAAACCCAAGCCTTCGTCGTCAAGATCGGAAGCTTCACCAACGATCTCCACAGCTGCGTCATGGCATTAAAAGTGGCCGACATGCTCACTAAAAAGAAACAGGTCGTGAGCCTGTTCTTGAATCTTGAGGGGGTACGGCTTGCCGATAAGCGCGCAAACATGGCACTAACCTGGGGTGGACATGGCCCCTCGGTCGGAGAGCTATACGACCAACTCGTTGCAAAGGGGGTCACGATCATTGTCTGCCCGCACTGTGCCGAAGTCGAGGGTATCAAGAGAGAAAATCTTAGGGCGGGAGCAAAACTGGGTGACGAAAACTCGATCACCGAGATGTTCATGAAGGCGGATAAAATTATTGACTATTAGTTAAAAGGTAGTCTGAATTTTTAAATCACGGCAACTTAAACATAAGGAGAATTAAGAAATGAGCTACAAAACTGACCATTCTAAATGGTACAAAGATCATCTGCGCTGGAAAAAAGAACATCATTCATGGATGGCCGAGCATAAAGAAATGCTCAAAGCAGTCGCAAATGTTACACATCTGCTGAAAAACAATCAAAAGGTCCTCAAGTGCCATGAGAAGGAGATTCATACGAACGAGAAGTTTCTGAAAAATCTGAAAAGTGATGGTAATCACACGCCGGCGATTCACGCAAAACACGCCAAGACACACGCTGAGCACAAGACGCAACACGAGCACAACAAGCGAGTTCACTCCAAGATATTCAGGACCATACGCGACCTGAAGAAGACAATCGAGACCTCACTTATTCAGAATCGCGACGTTTAAGGAGCATTAGAATGAGTCAGCTTGAAATTACTGGGATGATACTCGGAGGATTACTGTCCGTAGTTTTTGTCGGTTATCTGATACTTGCCGAAACCGGAGCCAAAAAGGGACGCCGCCGTTACAATGGTCCTCAGAGATTCGCAGGTGGATTCTCGTTTCTTCTCGGCGTACTGATGTTTGGAGCTTGGACCTATTTCGTTATTGATGGCCGCGAATCTCTCATGCGAAGCTTTGGATTTTTATTCACTCACGTAGCACTTGAATTGGTCTCGTCACTAGCGTTGATCATCGGAGGACTGGCGATGTTTCGGGGGCTTTTTCGAGCTCCTGCTCTCATGATGACGGCATATGCCATCGTTATCTTTACTCAGGTCCTCTCCGTTTCGATCTATGGGCCGATCGGTCATCCGTTTCTCATGAACGGGATCGCTCTTATCCTGCTCGTGGTCCTCATCTACTTTGTCGGTCTCGTTTATGCGTGGGAGCACTTTGTACTTAGGCTTGACCAGCCTGAACCCACGCAAAGCAAGCCCAGTCGGACATGAATCTTGGGTAAATTTTCCTATTTAGTCTCTTAGGCAGCGTAGGCGCCCTTACTGGTGCCGGCGTATTACTCCTCTTCCCAAAGTTACACGAACGATTAAGAAATTTCCTTCTCTCATACGCCATCGGCACATTGCTGGGCGCTACGTTCTTAGGTCTTCTTCCCCACGCAATCGCCCAGGCGCCTGTGGAGCTCGTTTTACAGACCGTACTCGCGGGGTTGGCAGTTTTCTTCATCCTGGAAAAGGCACTTCGGTTTCCACACCTTCATGCGCACACCGCCGGACACAGGCAATGCGAAGAAAATCAAAAAAACGTTCTTCCATCTGCCCCCTTGATCCTGATTGGGGATGCGCTCCATAACTTTGTGGATGGCGTTTTGATCGCGACCGCATTTTCCGTTTCAGTGCCCTTAGGGATCACGACCTCTTTCGCGGTCATCGCGCATGAAATCCCGCAAGAGCTAGGCGATTTCGTCATACTGATCGAAAGCGGGATGGAGCGGTGGAAGGCATACTGGATGAACTTTTTGTCGGCATTGGGAACATTGGTCGGCGCTCTATGTACAGTGTGGCTTGGAGCCAGCATTGAACGGTTCGTGCCGTATATTTTAGCGATCTCTGCGGCAAGTTTTCTTCATATCGCGACTGTGGATTTAGCTCCGGTCCTTCATCATAAAGCCAACATGAAAAGCAGTCTCCGCCAGACGCTCGGATTTCTCGTCGGGATTGGAACGATTTTCGTTCTGCACCATTTCGTCACGGATTGACGATAATTAGCCAACTCAATTTATCAAATTAATTTTCGAGAGAAGGATTTCATGAACCGCCAAACATTTCGAGTACTTCGGATAGCCGCTCCATTCTTAATCCCGATATCGATGGCCGCATCCGATTCAGTGGTTGGCTTTCCGATCAAAAATCCACGGTTAACTCGTCGGTTCCATAACCCACCTGAAATCAGCACGAGCGACCCATCGCCAATATACCGCGTGGATGATTTCCGGATGCCCTCAAACATAAGTTATTGCAATGACTTAGGACACAGCGATGCAACCATTCGATGAAGGCCGTTCTCATTCAAGAGAGTGGCCTTTTTCATTTGAGACTCACTAGTTGAAATCACCTGCAAATTGATAACAAGATGTTCGTTACTTAATTAATGAATTGATCACAATAAAATGAAGAATGGCGCCGCAATTCACTAACAGGTGGAACACTTCATGGTATCCAAACACTTGTGGATTGAGAATCGGTCGCTTAATACCGTAACAAATAGCTCCTAATGAAAAGGCGATTCCTCCAGCAATGATCAGCCAGATATTACTCTGGCCTACTGAAAGTTTAATTTCTGAAAAATACGGTAGAACTAAATATCCTGCCGTTAAATAAATAATAGAATGAACGAGTTTAGGTAGATTTACAAAAAAGATAGATTGTACAATTCCTGCTAGGGCTACTCCCCAACTCATGATGAGAAGTTTTGTGCTTGAGGATGGACTTAAACTGAGAAAAGCAATGGGAGTAAATGTACCTGCAATCATGAGAAAGATGGCAGAATGATCGAGCTTTTTCCAGAATAAGCGATGTTTTTTGTTCCAGTTTTTCCGGTGATATAGTGTACTCACTCCAAACATCGTTAGCGTGCACAGGGTATAAATGATGATAGAAACTCTCTCAGCTAAATTATGACATCTCATGATCAAAGGAACACATGCACCTATCATGATAAAAAACATGGCTTGGTGAAAATGTCCTCTGAGTAAAGGTTTAGAATTAGAATGAAGCATCTGTGTTTAAAGCTGCTTCTCGTAGATACGCCATCTGCGATAGAGTGGAGCACCCAAGTCTACCCAAGGCTTATTCATTTCAACGTTGTCTTCTAAAATCCATGAGGCTTCTCCCGCAATGTATCCGTACTTCTGAGCGCGTTCGAAGGATTCCATGGTGAAGAGTGCGAAGATTCCAGTTCCTCGGAACTCTGGCTTCACACCGAGAGTGATGATGCGTACGGATTTCATGAGTTTCTTACCGATTAAAAGTTTGAATATTCCAGTTGGAAATAATCTGCCAGTAGGAATGCGTTTGAACACGTGGTTCATATCAGGAAGAGCAAGCATGAATCCTGCAGGTTTTCCATCCACTTCAGCCATGAATGCCATCTTGGGATCCATGATCATCTTCATGTCCTTAGCGGCATAGACAAACTCTTCCTTGGTCATAGGGAAGAATCCCCAGTTTTTCTCCCAAGCAGAGTTGTAAATTTCAAAACAGTTTTCGACTTCCTTAGTGAAGTTTTTCACATCGAAGTCACGGAATTTCACTCGTGAGTTTTCTGCTCTGAGTTTTGCAACGTGGTCTTTGACTTTCTTTGGGAGCTCGGTGTTCTTCTCACGGGCAATGATGTAGGCCACAAGATCCTTGGCCTTAGTGAGACCATAGCAATCATGGAGTTCTTCGTAATACTTAGGATTCCAAGTCGTCATGATGGTCGGGTGTTGGCTCTGACCTCGAACGAGGAGACCGCATTCATGATTGGTTGATGGATTCATCGGTCCTTGCATGGCAGTGAGTCCACGCGCCTTCAACCATTTTTCTGCAAATGAGAAGAGAGCGTTTGCGACTTCTTGGTCTTCGATACATTCGAAGAATCCGTAGAAGCCGATCTTGTCATTATGGAATTCGTTGTGTGCTCGGTTCTCAACCGCTGCGATACGACCAACAGGTTTGCCATCGCGCTCAGCGATGAACATCTGAATGGTAGCGCGTTTGTAAAAAGGATTATGTACAGTATCGAGTGCTTCAATGACTGAGAGTCTCAGAGGTGGAACCCATTGAGGGAACTTCTTCTGATCATAAATTTTCCACATCACATCGACGAACTCTTTGATGCCGGACTTATTGTCTACAACTTCACGAATTATAATCTTTGCCATGGGTGTTACATTAACACGCGAATGGGCTAAAAGCACTAAACAGCGTGCGTATCATGAATCAAGGACAGGTCAATTTCAGTCACTTCCTTGGTTGAGTTCATCATGTCTACAAAATCATGTCCCCACATGACTTCGTTTGGAGAGTAAGCGTGTCTGGCATGAATGGTTTGATTCATAGTTCCGTCCAAACCGCGGACAGTGACGACGAATTGTCCGTCGATTTGGTGGATGTCTTTTTCTGTGAGTCCGTGGAGAGGGCTGTGCTTACCGATGATGTGAAATACTGTGAATCCAAGAGCGAAAATCGAAATGCGTTTGGTTTCTAATTCGAGATGAATAGGGACGCGATACGTTTTGCCTTCTTTTGTTTCTATTCGTTTTAATAAGTAAAAATCAATTTCCGCATCGACAATTTGATTGAACCGCTCGTTCGCCATTCTGAAAAACAAACAGAGATCACTATCAACTGTAGTGATGCAGGCTTTGTTACTGAAGAGGACGCGTGCAGTGGCTCGAGAAAACTTGGAGAAGAAAATACCTGTGATGATCGCTCCCATCATGAGGGAGATGAACGATTCAATGACAGTGAGAATATTAGGGATAGTGCCAATAGGGACCATTTTGCCGTAACCAATAGTAGCGAAAGTCTGAACACTGAAGAAGAAACAATCAAACCAGTAAGAAAAACCGTTCCTAGGATCGATGCCATCGAGTGCAGTCGGACCACAAGAATAATAAAGAGTAGCGAAAATGACGTTCACTGCGATGAAAAGTGCAAAGGTGAGCAAAAGAAGTATTCCGCCATGAAGGGTAAGGAGAGTGTGATAGAGATCGCCAATTTTGAGACCATCGACTCCTCGCGAGATGACATTGAAACTTCCGTCTCTACTGATGAGGGCTCTTGTGTTCTTGCTTCGTTTCATATGATACTTTTAACCCGTGAAGAGGTATAAATACAAGATGCGTTACACTTCAATTCTTGTGTTGATTGCTTGTGCTAATGTTTCTGGCTGCGGGCCTGGGATGCTGACGTCAATGTCTTCAGTATTTAGTCAATGGTTCGGTAGAGCGCTTCAGTTTTATGGGTCGGGCTCTGCAGTGGTCACACATTCTTCGATGACTCTTATCTTTCCACTTACAATAGAAGCTTGGGTAAGGCTTGATTCTTATATTCCTTCTGGCAATCGATATATTTATAGATTTAATTCTGGTTCCTTTAGGCCACAGGTTTTTATAACAACAGGACTTAACTTGGTCGGAGTGGTAACCAATGGTGGTTGTGGTACTTATGTTGCAACTACTTCTAATTTTCCTATTACTTTAGGAGTTCGAACTCATGTTGCGATGACTCATCCTTCAAGTAGCGTTGTTAATCTCTACATTAATGGTGTTTTTGCAGGAACTGGTGGAGGTGGTGGAGGTTTGAACTGCACTGCAGCTTCTACATATATTGGAAGCGATACAACGGGTACCGCTTGGTTTCCTGGTGTAATTGATAAAGTGAGAGTGTCTAATTTTGCTCGTTATACTGGAGATTTTGTCCCAGCGGCTAGTCCTTTTACTTCAGACAGGAATACTAGGCTTCTTGTTCATTTTGATAATTTAAATAGCGCTGATCCAACAGAAAACGCAGCTCCATTAAATTCCGAAGATTGCCCTGGATGTTCGTATCCTATTCTCACTGTTACTAATGGGCCATTTTCAATAGTGTCCCCATTCACATGAAAAACATCGCGATCATCGGCTCAGGCCCAGCAGGACTTATGGTTGCAGATCAGCTCTCGGATGCGGGCATGAAGGTGACTGTCTACGAGAAAAGAAAATCAGCGGGACGTAAACTCCTCATTGCTGGAAGTTCAGGCCTCAACATTACATACGATGCTCCACTAGAAGAATTGGTCGCGCAATATGGCGCGCCTCACGAGATGTGGGACAAGATGATCCGTGCATTCACTGCACGCCAATGGAGAAACTGGATCGAAGAGTTAGGCATTCCCACGTTCGTCGGTACAAGCAGGCGAGTATTCGTCGAAGACATGAAGGCTGCAAACTTACTAAAACTTTGGCAAGAGCGTCTCGTCACTCAAGGAGTGGAGTTTAGATTCGGGACAGAGTGGGGTGGGATTGCAGAGACGAAGCAATACGATGCTACGATTCTAGCGCTTGGTGGTGGGAGCTGGGAGCCGGATGAGAAGCCGCTCCGGTGGGTGAAGATCCTGAAGGATCTTGGAATCAAGTTCAATGACTTCACTGCGTCCAATGTCGGTTATCAAGTCGCGTGGCCTGCGAAGTTTCTTGCAGAGTCTGAAGGCAAGCCTCTGAAGACGATCGTGCTCACGAGTTCGCGAGGATCGAAGAAGGGTGAACTCATGGTCACGAAGTATGGACTTGAGGGCACTCCGATTTATTTCTTGGGCGAAGCAGGTGAAGTGAGAATTGATCTCAAGCCCGACTCCACAATTGAAGATCTAGTGACTAGGCTTGAGAGCGCAAAGGAAAATCTCTCGCCTATGAGACGAGTACAGAAGATGCTGAAGCTTTCACCAGTCGCTGACTCGCTCATTTTCCATATGACAGAACCTGCGCTACTCAAGTCACTCACTCCCAGTGAGATGGCCGAGAGGATTAAGTCGTTCCCACTCACGCTCACAGCTACGCAACCACTGGATGAAGCGATATCCTCAGGTGGAGGAGTGGATTGGAGCGAGCTCGATGAGAATCTGAGACTCAAGAAGTTTCCAAAGATCTACTGTATTGGAGAGATGATTGACTGGGATGTCCCTACAGGGGGATTCCTTCTCCAAGGTTGCGTTTCTCAAGCAGCATGGGTCGCAAAAGCGATCTTGGGGCAGTAAAACTTTTCTTGCGCGAGGGGAAAGTTTCAGTTACTTCTTTTGATTGAGGGGTACTAAAACAAGAAGTGAAAATCGGAATTTTTGGAGCGAGCGGTTACACAGGATTTGAGCTCATACAATGGATCAAACGCCATCCCCAGTTCGAGGTTGCTTTTGCAACCGGGGAAAGTTCCGCAGGCCTAAGCCTCTCGGATATTTATCCCACTGTTTCTTCAAGCCGTGAAAACATCAAACTCATCTCATCCGCAGAAGCAGACATGGGTTCAGTTGAATTAGTCTTCTTCTGTCTGTCTCATGGATCCAGTGAGCTACCTCAGCTAGTGAAGAAGTGCATCGAGAAGAACGTTCGAGTCGTCGATCTTGGTGGTGACTTCAGACTTCAAAATGTGGCGGATTATGAAAAATGGTACGGCCATCCACACCCAGCTCAGAGCGAATTACGGGAATTTGTTTACGGACTCCCCGAGCTCAACCGTGCAAAAATTAAGAAAGCGCGCTTAGTTTCAAACCCAGGTTGCTATCCTACGAGTGCAGCTTTGGGATTACTTCCGTTCTCACGAGAGCCTGGTTTGATGGGTTCAGGTTCCATCGTCATCGATTCGAAGAGCGGCATGAGCGGCGCAGGCAGAAAAGCAGTCGTAGGTTCACTCTTCAGTGAAATGATCGAGAACATGCGCCCTTATGGTATCGGCCACTCTCATAGACATTATCCAGAGATCAGACAGACGTTGACGTCCGCTCTTGGGAAGGCACCAGAGTTTGTGTTCACACCACAAGTGATTCCAGTAGACCGCGGGATTCTCTCCAATATTTATGTACCTGTTATGGGCGGAATAGACTCGAAGAAACTCCGATCACTCTTTTCAAGCTTCTTTGAAAACGAAAAGTTCGTGAGAGTATTGCCTGAAGGCAAGCAGTCGCAGCTCTCGTATGTTACAAGAACGAATCTCTGTGTGATCTCACTTGAAGTACATGGTGGTATGGCAATTATCACGAGCTGTATCGACAATCTCGTCAAAGGTGCAGCAGGGCAGGCGATCCAGAACTCGAATCTCATGTGTGGATTCCCTGAGGATGCGGGCTTATGAAGACTACAGTGATTAAACTAGGTGGAGCAGAGTCTGAAGATAAGGAGTTTCTCAAAAACTTCTCTCAAGAACTTGCTCAATTCAAAGACACAGGAGTGATCCTCGTTCATGGTGGCGGAAGCTCAATCACCAAGCTTCAGTCGGAAGCAGGAATTCCACACAAAACCATCGATGGATTAAGAGTAACAGACTCTCAAACATTAGAGCTAGTGAAGCTCGTGCTCTGGAGGAAAATCAACTCTGCGATCGTAGCTGCACTCCGTTTAGGTGGACTTGCTGTTGAAGGCATGGCTGGGTTTGAAGGTGGACTCATCAAAGCTAAGAAGCTCGTACTTGAGGACGGACAGGACTTAGGATTCGTAGGAGAAGTCACTGGAGTCAACACTCTACCCATTCAGTCTCAACTGAAACTGGAGAAGATCGTCGTGATCGCTCCACTCGGAGTGGATGAAGAGGGACAAGCTTACAACGTCAATGCAGATTCTGCAGCAGTGGGCGTGGCTCTCGCTCTCAAGTCTCAATCCATCCGGTTTGTGACGAATGTTCTTGGAGTACTCAAACAGGGTAAGAAGATGGATCGGTTGAATGTAGCGGAAGCAGAAGCACTGATTGCCGATGGAACCATCACAGGCGGTATGATCCCTAAGGTGAGAGCGGCGCTCAGTGCAGTCGCTGCAGGTATTCCAGAAGTCTGGATCACCAAAGATGGAAGAGAAGGGACGGTGTTCTCATGAGTATTCAAGATCCACTGCTCAATGTTTATCAGAGATTCCCATTCACACTTGAGCGTGGTGAAGGCATGTACGTTTACGATACAACTGGGAAGAAGTATTTGGACTTCGCTTCAGGGATTGCAGTTCAGGCACTAGGCCATTCACATCCTTCAGTAGTGCGCGAGATTAGTGAGCAAGCAGCCAAGCTCTCGCATGTCTCCAATCTTTATTGGACTGCTCCCATGAGGAAACTCGCTGAGACTTTGATTGAGAATTCTTTTGCTGAGCGAGTGTTCTTCTGTAACTCAGGTACAGAAGCCAACGAAGCTGCCATTAAGTTTGCTCGTAAGAAAATATTAAAATCAGGAGCGACTGATAAACATAAAATCATTTCTTTTAAAGGTGGGTTTCACGGCAGGACACTAGGTGCACTCTCGATCACTGAGAAGGCCAAGTACCGTGAGCCGTTTGAACCTCTGATTCCAGAAGTAGAGTTTCTAGAATTCAATTCAATGAGCTCAGTTCTCTTCGGAATCAATAAGCAGACTGCAGCCGTATTCCTTGAACCCATTCAAGGTGAAGGCGGGATTATTCCAGCTAATCCAGAATTTCTGAAGTCAGTGCGTGAGCTCTGTACCCAGCACGGCGCACTTCTTGTGTTTGATGAAGTTCAATGTGGTCTGGGTCGTACTGGCAAGCTCTGGGCTCACGAGTGGAGTGGAGTGACTCCGGATATGATGACTCTTGCTAAGCCTCTGGGCGGCGGACTTCCTTGTGGGGCAGTTCTCATAACTGATGAAGTAGCAGAGAGTATGGACTATGGAGATCACGGGAGCACATTCGGTGCGAATCCCATTGTCGCAGCTGCTGGAGTTGCTGTACTCACTGAGGTGCTGAAACCTGGATTCCTCTCCCGAGTTACAGAGATGGGCGATATGCTGAGTTCACAACTCAACGACCTACAGGCTAGCTTCCCTTCAATCATCAAAGAGATCAGAGGCGCAGGACTCATGATCGGTGTGGAGATGAATATCAAAGTCGCGCCACTGATTAAGCAACTCGCTGAACAAGGCATCCTCTGCATTAGTTCAGGTGAGAATGTACTGAGACTCCTCCCTCCGCTCATCACCGAGAAGATGCACATTGATGAATTCATGGCAGCGTTTACTCAAGCTTTGAAGGAAATGAAAAACAGTGCTTAAAAAAAATTTAGAACTTAAATCATTACCAGTAATCAGTTTTCCTACAGTAGAAGACGTCGATGCGATTCAAGGATTGATCTCGCAGTTCTCAGTAAACAGCAAATCTCCACGAGTACTCCTCCCTCGCTCAGAGGAATCGATCCTTACTGATTTACACAGTTTCATTCTGTTGAAGATGGATGAGGTAATAGTAGGTTGCGTATCACTGAAGATCTGGAGTAGAGATCGCGCAGAAGTGAGATCTCTTGCCGTGAAGCCAGGATTACAAGGGTACGGAATTGGTAAACAGCTACTGAAAGAATTAAGCACAAGAGCCAAGCAACTCAAAATTAAAACGCTATTTGCACTCACTGTGACACCTGAGTTTTTTAAGAAGTCAGGATTTCATGTCGTGCCTAAGCTCAGATTCCCAGAGAAGATCGTTGGAGATTGTTTGAACTGTTCATTTCAGACTAACTGCCTTGAAGTCGCAGTATCTAAAACATTATTGAGGGCAATTAAATGAGCGTAGGCGTTACTTTCCCTAAAGGCTTTCAAGCAGCAGGAGTCATTGCAGGGATCAAGAAGAAGGTGGGACTCCTTGATATGACTCTGATCACAGCTGAAAACGCAATTCCAGCTGGCGCGGTCTTCACTCAGAATCTCGTTCACGCAGCACCTGTTGTCGTGAGTAAGGCAAACTTAGAAAAGTCCCATAACAAAATCCGAGCTGTGATCGTGAACAGTGGATGTGCAAACGCTGTGACTGGCGAAGAAGGTTATAAGAATGCTCTTACAATGGCGCAAGAAACTGCTCAGGCAGTGGGCTGCAAACCAGAAGAAGTGCTGGTCATGTCCACAGGTGTGATTGGTCAGCAACTTCCGATGAAGAAAGTCTCTGCTGGAATCAAGGAGTTGAAGAAGTCACTCTCAACAGATGGCGGGGCGAACGCTGCTCTTGGAATCATGACTACAGATACGAAGCCTAAGAAAGCCCAAGCCGTGATTGAGACTTCCCAAGGCGAAGTCAGGATCGGTGGAATGGCTAAAGGTGTAGGGATGATTCATCCCAATATGGCGACTTTGATTTGCATTGTGACTACCGATGCAGTGTTTGAGCCAGAAGTATTGAAGAAGATCACTCGTGAAGTCGCGGACAAGTCCTACAATCGTATCACGGTCGACGGAGATACTTCGACCAATGATACCTTCGCAGTACTCGCAAGTGGCGCAAGCGGGATCACTCCCGACGCTGCGAAGTTCTCGGAAGCGCTCCTCGAAGTGTGTACTGATCTTTCCAAGCAGATTCTCAGAGATGGCGAAGGTGCAACGAAGCTCATCACCCTCCGAGTTTCTGGAACGAAGACTGATAGTGAAGCAACTCAGATCGCAAAAACGATTGCGACCTCGCTTCTCTTTAAGACTGCGATTTATGGCAAAGACGCAAACTGGGGTAGGGTGCTTGCAGCTGCAGGTCGTAGTGGCGTGACGTTTGATCCGTCACTCGCTCAACTTAAGTTTGGAAATTTAAAATTAGTAGAAGCTGGCCAGCCTCTCGCATTCTCAGAAGAAGAAGCGCTGAAGATTCTAGAAGCTCCTGATCTTACCGTTGAACTCAATGTGGGTCATGGCTCAGGACAATCTGAAGTCTGGACTTGTGATCTCACTCACGAATACGTGAGCATCAATGCTCACTATAGGACTTGATTCATGGTCTTCTGCTCAAACCGCTCAATGTACTGACAGCGCTTGCAGAGATCTTCGACAAGTTTTCGTGATTTGAATCCGCGCAGAATATTTTGAACACGCTCGGAGACTAGAATTTCGACAATGGACTGGTCACCGATTCGCCCAAGTGGAATATCGCCTTCTTTGTCCAAACAGCAGGGGACTACAGTTCCATCCGCTAGAATTCCGAAGTGCGACGTGAGTCCTAAGCAAGTGCCTTGTACGCCAAGTTGAGGCAAGCTCATCGCAGGCCAAGTGAATTCGGTGTCAAGGTGGAGATAGAGTCTGTTTTTAATTCGTTTGCTCTTCTGGACTCTGACATCGGATGAAGGATTAGGTGTGAAGTCGAAGCGCTCTTCAATTCGCTTAAGCATCTCGCGATTCTTGGCTCCCGTACCTTGAGGAGAATCAAGATTCCATAAACGGTAATTGATGTAGAGATCAGGGCGCTTCACTATTGCAGTCTCTGTGAATCGGAAGATCTGCTCGAGGTACGTCGTTGGATCAGCATCAGGATGATTATCGAAGAAACTATGAAGTGAGAAGTTCACTTGCCGGATGGTGGAGTGGAGAAGAAGATCGGACTGGTGATCGCGCATGAGTACGCCATTAGTGACGAGGAACACGGGTACTGTACGCAAACTACAGATATCTAAGAACTGCTGAAGCTTGGGATGCACGAGTGGATCGCCCATGAGGTGAAGCGCTACTTGATCAGTGAGCGGAGCAACTTCAGAGATGATCTTTTCGAACAAATTGATATCCATCAACTTCTTCGAGCGCTCAACAGGAGGACAGAAGCTGCATTGGAGATTGCAGATGTTTGAGATCTCAATATTCACTTTTTGAAATCGTTTTTGAGCGTTCATGATTTGCGCTACCGTGTTTACACTAATTGCCTTACAATATCTCTATTGAATATGATCATGCTTCTCTTGAACTTAATCATACAACCTATTGTTTTTGCTAAGGACTCACTCTCCGCTAAATGGCTTGGAGTAGCAGGCGTAGCAATCACTGATGGCAAGGATACGCTCATCTTCGACCCTGTCCCGACTAAGCCATCACTCTCCCATTGGCTCTTTGGAACGGAGTTGAAGAGTGATGTCGTTAGAGTTTCAACGATGTTGAGGAAAGCCGAAATCGAGAGAGTTAGCGGAGTATTCATGTCCCACACTCACTTCGATCACGCAGTAGATGGAGCAGAAGTCGCTCTGATGATGCGTGCTCCGATTTATGGTGGAGTATCTGTGAAGCGAATCACCGAGGCGTATTCTCCCGCACCTAAGTATATCGAGCTCACTCCAGAGAAACCCGTACAGATCGGCAAGTTCAAAATCACCCCAATTAGAAGAGGCCACGCTCCGATTGCATCGCTCTTTCATTTCCTTCCTGGAGAGATTGCCCCAGGATTTGATTTTAAGTTTTATCAGTACCGAGAAGGGGAGACCTGGAATTATTTCATCGAGCATCTCCTGGGTAATATTCTTTTTGACCAAGGCGGGAGATTCCATCCAGCAAATAAGAAGTATTCAGGGCGTGTGGATACTTATTTTGCAGGAATAGCGAATCGTAGAAGCGTAGAAGATTGGGTAGATAACAGTATTTTAGTGGTAAAGGCTAAACGAGTAGTGCCGATTCACTTCGATGTGTTCTTCTTAAAGTCTGAGTGGTTGGAAAAGCAGTGGCTCCCAGGAGCTGGATTAGACAAGCTCGAGCGAATGCTAAAAGAGAAGTCTCCCACGACGAAGTGGGTGACTCCTGTTCTCTATCAAAAAATTAATTTGAATGAATAAGCCCTGTTAAATATAACTCTCTCACGCCCTTATAAGATTGTGGCATGAATGTGGTACGCGAAAACCTGGAGCTAGGCAATGCCACATTCATGCCACAATCTTATAAGGGAGAGTTGAGTACTAATCTTTAGTTGTAAAACTAGTGCGGGTGTTGACGGGAATCTGCTCGCTCATGGACTTCCACCTCTTACGAGCCTCAGTCACATAGCTCTTGTTATCAAGCTCTGACGCCACAATGAGTTCATTCTTCATAGAGTGCTCCCAGCCCACGAGTTCAGTTACTCGCACCTTGTAGCCAGAGGATTCAAGTTTCAGTCCTCGTAATACGTTCGTGAGATGACTGCCAAACTCTCTTCTATGGTGAGGATGTGCCCAGAGTTCTCGTATCGCGTGAGTTGAGGGAAGGGCTTTGAGTTTCTCAGCCATCTCAGCTTGGCAGCAAGGCACAAGCACGATGTGCTCCGCTCGCGAGCTCAAACCAAAATCAATGGCATCATCAGTTGCTGTATCGCAGGCATGGAGAGCCAAAACGAGATCAAGCTTCT
This sequence comes from Lysobacteraceae bacterium, assembly GCA_023657465.1. Lineage (GTDB taxonomy): Bacteria > Bdellovibrionota > UBA1018 > UBA1018 > JAGTJX01 > JAGTJX01. Next base: position 616,019 of record JAGTJX010000003.1, on the reverse strand, counting down.
TAGGGAGTTCGCTCTTACTATTACTGTCAGAGATCTTCTCATTGATGAACTTCATGCGGTCGAACTTAAACTGAGAAGCTAGCTTCTCAGACTTCTCTACGAGATCATGTCTCGTTTCAATCGCCCAAATTTTCACATTGGTAGCATCCTTCAGGAACAAATCATAGAGAATGAATCCCAAGTAAGACTTGCCTGCACCGACATCGACGATGTTCACAGGTTGCTCGCGTTTCAAGAGTTCCTTAAGGATAGGCTCTATGAAGCTTACCAAGTGATACACTTGCTTGAGCTTACGGCGTGAATCGCTGTTCATCGTCCCATCGCGTGTGAGGATGTGAAGTGCCTTCAGAAGCTCTACGGATTGTCCTTCTCTGATTTCAGACTTTTCTTTGGACTCACCTTTCGGTTCAGTTCGTGAAGTCATATTTCGCTTTGAAATCCTTGGTGTATGCTCTCACTTCGTCCGTTTCGAATGATGCGCGTACACGGAATTTACCTTTAAGTCCTTCTGGGATTTTCCAGTTGAGTAGATCGCGGTACTGACTGAGTTCTGTTTCGGTACCATCGGATTCAATCTTGTACCAGTTCACGGCTAGGTCATCCAAGCTCAAAGCAGAGAGCTTTACCATTTTCTCATTGCGCTTATTTTCTCCAACAGTCACAGAGTCGAAGAGCTTCACTCGCGCTAAGAATGTGAATTCACCGTCGAAAGTAACTTTTGCTCCATCGAGTTCAATTGTCACGTCACTTGGTGTCTGCCAGCCTACAGTGCTGATCCAGAGTTCAAACGTGAAACCTCGGCCGTTGCGTGTAGCTGGGATGTAAAAAGTATCGGTGTAGGCACCATCACGTAAATTCTGCCAGAAGTAGTCGCCTGTGAGGAACTTGGCTTCGTACTTTCTTGCGCAATGAGTGAACCACTCACTCCAGTCGGACTTCGGATCATCAGAGGAGTTAGCACCTTGATAGACTTGGCCACCGTCGTATTCTTCGCCGATGTTACCGAATTTATGTCCGAGTTCGTGACGGAGTACGATTGCTCCACTGCGTACAGAACGAGCAGTGATCGCGTAACGGCCACCCAGTCCTCCGTAGAAGTTATCGTTTGCAATGAGGATGGGATAGCCAGTCGCAGGAGCAAGTTTCAGCACGCTCTCAATGAAGGAAGTATCGGCTGGCATGATCGCACGCTTAGAACCTGCAGGGCTACGGTAGAGTCCTAGTGTGGTGTTCTTCTTTGTCAAGTCAGTGATTCCAGATTCCTTTGATGGAACGAAAACCGCATAGACATTGAAGAGAGCGAGATAGCTTTTGAATGTAGGAGTTTGGAAAAGATCATCAGTCAAGCGCTGAGCGTCTTTGAAGAAGGCTTCCATTTGTGAGGAAGTGTAACGATCGTTCACCATAGTGAGATTGATTCGGTTAGCAGGAGGACCTTGCTACACGAGAGTTCGTACTTCAGCTCCTGGAATTTCTACGAGCTTGGTTTTGCTAGCGACACCGTATTGTTTGATGAAGCTCTTGTGTACTGGAAGTAACTCGTGCGCGTATATGAAGCGTTCGTTGTATTTGAACGATGAAGTGTTTACGTCAGTACCTTCGACGAGGTACATCGGAAGAGCTCTGATGGTGACTTTTGCTGGCATCTTCTTGCGTTGAATCGGATCAACCGAGATCACAGTGATTTTGTCACCATCAACTTTTTCTTTTACTCTATAGAAGAGCTCATCAGCATGGATCGATAGAGAGGGTAGTAAACTCAGTGCTAAAGCGTACTTGTTCATGAACTATTTCCTCTTCTTCTTATCTTTGGCAAGGAATTCTTTGTTGATTACGAGTTGTGAATGTATCGCAGTGAACTTAGCAATTGATAGTGCTTTCTCGGATTGACCATCATCACTCATTCTCATTAAGTCGAAAGCTGAAAAATCAGCTCGCGCTTGAATCTTCTCAATAGTCTTATTTGTGAGTGGGTCGTAGCCGATAGATCTTAAGAAGCTTCCAGCATTGATTGAGTTCTGAGCCACGTCAGTTGCAAAGTTAATTTGCTCAGGATTACGTGAAGCGAAATTCGGAGTCCATTGATATTTCTTAGAGAGCTTAGTCTTCATCAGTACTTTTAGTTTTTGGAAAGTAGTGGGGAGATTACCATTCGATGATTGAGCAGTGAGTGCATAGGTGTACGCCATGAGGAAGTTATGGCGGAGACGAATGAGATAGATTGTATCTTCTGCTTTTTTCACGACTTCTTTCTCTGCAAAAGTGAGAGAGTCGCTCTTCAGCGTGCCCACATTGATCTGAGCTTGCTTTGTGAGAGCAGAGATCATGATGTCGAGCGGACTCAAGAGGGAAGTTTCGGAGCCTCCGACCATGTGTTTTTGTGAATCACTCACGTGACTGAGTGCTGCTGAGAATGCATAGAGATTCTCCATGTTGTTTTTTGTTTTAATCGGACTGACTTGATCTCGGTCTTTGATGAACTCAGAAATATCATAATAGAACTGCCTCATGCCTTCAGCCATGATGTCTTCACGTTTTTCCAGAGATTCAATGGCAGGATCCCAATGTTGATATTCCATGGAGTCGACGTAAGTTTTTGCTTGAGAAAGCTTTGCTTCGATTTCGTCAGTCGTCTCGAGATCGTTGAGGACTTCTCTCCTGTCTTTTGAAGCAGAATCTTTTCTCATTTCCATGAACATGCTCATTGAGGTTTCTTTCGTCGCTTTAACGTCTTTACCCATCGCCTTGGTGCCATCATTCATTTCCATGGTGGCGTCGTGCATTTCATCCATGTTTTTGATGAGACCACAGCCGGATACAATCACAGCGCTGATGAGTAGAGAAGACGACATGACTTTAGATTTCATAAATACCCTTGTATAAATAAATTGAACGAACGCCATGAGCTATCAGTCGTGTTTTATGCAGTCAATATGAAGAGATCAACATAGTGATGACGCACTCAGGAATACTGTTTGTGATGAGTTTTGCTCTCCTTTACTCTATTTGGAGCATGCGAATACGTCACATTTTGCTACCCGCTCTGATCATCACTTTTGGAATCCAAGCAGCTTCTCTTTCGGCACGAGCTGCAACCACTGGTTCGGAGCCTGATGGTCAGCACTGCTCTCGCAACATCAAAGAAGGCAAGCTCACATTAGGTGAAAAGATTGGAAAAGCGAAACGATTCTTCGTTTTCGTTGAGCAGCCACTCATCGGAATTGTGAATACTCCGATCTCCGCTTGGGTTTCTAAGTCTCTCAAATGGTTCACTAATCAAATAACGAGTTACTATAAGGATGGAAAGTTTCTCGATGTTTCTGTTTTCAAGGATTGGTTCACCTCAGACACCATTTCAAACTTCAGTGAAGCGTAATTTTCATATAATATCGCAGCGATCTTCAGAAATGGAGTATCGATTGATCCAGACCTTTCTAAGAAAGAAAAACTTTTTTGGAATTATTGGTACTCAGCAGCGACTTACGGGACGATTACGGGTGGAGCGACTTATGCTGTTGCTGATTCTCCTGAGAAAATGATCTTCGCGTATGCGACTGTGGCCTATGCTTTTTTGTGGCCATTTATGAGCCAATATATCGGCGTAACGTTCATCACTCCTTATCTGTTTGATCTGTTTCCCAACACCACGCAGCTCAAAACGTTTTCTGATGTCAGCGTAGACCGAGTGAAGTACTTGTCAGATCTCGAGCAGAATATTGCTGCTGCTAAGGACGATAAGAAGGCACTGAAGTCTCTGACTTCCCAGATGAAGTGGGCAGAGTTTTTCTGGAAGGGCCTCAAGCCCGGGCAGGCAGTGCCCAAGTCTATGTTTGTTAAGTTCTTGGTCTTCAAGACAGGAAAAACCAGCTTGATCACTGTCGGCATGGTGAGTCTGTACTTCTCGCTCCGTTGGGCGCTCGTAGGACCTACAGCAGCTGAGAGCGATGGGCATATTCTCTAGACAATGGCGAGATGGATCCAAGGCCTAGCCTCACTTGCAATCTCTCAAGAATCACCTAAGATCAGGATCGACCCTTCCAAAATGAACAAGGACTTAGAGTTCTTCAACAAGCTAGCCATTGCGCATGACCAGGCTAAAACTGACTCAGGCCGTAATATCGTGGAGCTCAACCTTGAGACTGTGGAGTATGGCCATGCGCTTCAGCAGGATTTCATCTCGTTCATAGAGCGGTTCGATGAAGCTGCCTCTGCTGCCTATTGACACTATGACTTTAAACCCTTAATTATCCCTCATGGCAAACGAACAAACATTCTCGATCATTAAACCAAACGCAGTTTCTAAAAACGTTATTGGCGAAGTCATCACGCGCTTTGAACAAAAGGGCTTGAGAATCGCTGCTGCAAAATTCACAAAACTCTCTCGCGAGAAAGCAGAAGGGTTCTACATTGAACACAAAGAGCGTCCGTTCTTCGGATCTCTCGTTTCATTCATGACCTCTGGTCCAGTACTCCTCATGGTTCTCGAAGGCGAAGGAGCAGTGATGCTCAATCGTGAAATCATGGGTGCAACAAATCCTGCAAACGCAGCTCCTGGAACTATCCGTAAAGACTTCGCTGATTCTATCGAAGCTAACGCAGTTCACGGATCAGATTCTCCACAATCTGCTCAAAGAGAGATCGCTTACTTCTTCGACAAAGCGGAGTTACAAAAGCGTTTCTAATTAAATGAAAATTGCTCTCGCACAATTAGATCTCGTTGTTGGTGACCTTAAAGGAAATCGCGAAAGAATCTTGAGTGCGCTAGAAGAGGCTATCCAGCAGGGTGCACGAGTTTGTGTCACTCCTGAACTCTCTCTCTTAGGATATCCCGCTTTAGATCTGCTCGATCGCCCTGATATTCTCGCTCGCTCGGATCTTGAGCTTCAGTCGCTCGTGGATTCGACTCGTGGGAAGAAGTGTGCACTCATTGTGGGACATCTCTCACCTGGCTCTCATGCTCAGAAACTCATGAATTCTCTCAGCGTGATCGACGATGGCAAGATTGTTTATACTCAGTCCAAGATCCTCCTTCCGACTTATGATGTCTTTGATGAGTCGAGATACTTCGAGTCAGGTAGCCAGCCCAAACTTTGGGATTGTGATGGATCAAAAGTAGCGTTTCTGATTTGTGAAGATCTCTGGGGTGAAGATACTCGTTCCGGAGGACACAGATACTCTCGTGACCCTGTCGCTGAAGTTACCAAGCTCAAACCTGATTTCCTCATCGCGATTGCTGCGAGCCCCTTCGAAAAAGAAAAAGTATCGATTCGCGAAGAACTTCATCAGCATGCCGCTCGTAAAATTTCTTCGCCTCTTTTCTATGTGAACCAAACGGGAGCTAACGATGAAGTGCTCTTCGATGGGAGATCGTTTGTGATTAATGCCTTGGGTGAGAAGTGTGTAAGCCTTCCCGCATTTGAATCCAAGACAGTGACTGTCGATACCCATCAACTCATGCCGATCAGGCAAAAACCTCCAAGCGAGATGGAAGTCTTGGCTCTGGGTTTAGTTTCAGGGATAAGATCCTACTTCAATCGTACGGGATTCAAGAAGGCACTCATTGGACTCAGTGGCGGGATCGATTCTGCAATAGTTGCCAGTCTCGCAGTCCGAGCTCTGGGCAAAGAGAGTGTCCTAGGTGTTACGATGCCGAGTCAATATTCCTCAGATCATTCGCTACAGGATGCCGATACCTTGGCTAAGAACTTGGGGATAACCCTCGAAAACCAAGAGATTCAGTCGGTTTTTACAAAGGTTCAGAGTCAGATCGGTAAAAGCCGAGATGGACTTAGCCAGCTGAGCCAGGAAAACCTTCAGTCCCGTATCCGTGGACTCTTCCTCATGTCGATCTCAAACCATGAGAATAGGCTCGTGATTACTACAGGCAACAAATCTGAGATCGCGATGGGTTACTGCACGATGTATGGAGACATGGTCGGAGCTATTGCCCCGATCGGAGATCTCTACAAGACCGAAGTTTATGCACTCTCTCGTTGGGTTAATGAGAACTGGGGTAGCCCTATTCCAGAGAGATCGATCACCAAAGCCCCCTCCGCTGAATTGAGACCGAATCAGACCGATCAGGACACTTTGCCTCCCTATGAGAAGCTAGATCCTGTTCTCAAATCCTACCTTGAAGACGGCGTGAGTCTAGATCAGCTCGCCCTCAGCCATGGTGAGTGGGTCAGAGGTGTGATTCGTACAGTTGAGATCAGCGAGTACAAGCGGAGACAATCCGCACCTGCGCTTAAAACTTCAGCCAAGGCATTCGGGATTGGGCGACGTATTCCTGTCGCGAAAATATGGGATCAAAAATAAATTAATTTGTTACCGAGAGACCCTAGCGCAAACCCCCTAAAAAATGCTACAAATGTCGACATGGCAAAGAAGTTAAAGACTAAATCCAAGATCAAAGTAAAACAGAGAACAAAAACTAAACCCAAAAAGAGGAATGTATTCATGTCAAAAATCAACGAAGCAAACAAAGAAGTTCAGAAGTTAGTAAAACAATTGAAAAAAGCTCAAGGCGAATTTCAAGCTTACATCAAGAACAATGATGTCATTGGCGAAGCTAAGAAATATGCTGACAAACAAGGTAAAGAGTTGAAAAAAATTCTGAAGAGCGATGCAAACAAAGTGAAGTCTTTCATTGAGAAAGAAAAAGCACAGCTCGAAAAATTTCAAAAAACTCTTCCAGCTGAAGTTGAAAAACTGAAGAAATTCTTACTCTCCCAAAAAGGCGAGTTCGAAAAAGCATTGAACGCGATCAAAAAAGATCCATCACCAAAAAACATTCTCAAAACTGTGAAGAAAGCTTCTCCTAAGAAAAAAGCAGCTAAGAAATCTCCAGCAGTTGAGCCTGTGGTGACTTCAAGCGCAGCAACTGAAACAGCTACTGAGCCAACCACTCAAGCTTAAAGGTAGTCCCATACTTCACGTAGCGAGAGTGCGTTAAAAATGGCTAAAGAGCTTAAAGTTGGGGATAAAGCTCCTGCTTTTAAATTAAAGAATGACCAGGACGAGTGGATGAGTCTGAAAGATTTTTCAGGTAAGACACTCGTCCTTTATTTTTACCCCAAGGATCTTACTTCGGGTTGCACGACTGAGTCTTGTGACTTCAATGATAATCTTCCCAAGCTGAAGAAGAAGGACGCAGTTGTTATTGGCGTATCCAAAGACTCTGTCGCATCACATGTGAAGTTTAGAGATAAGTACAAGTTTAAGTTCAATCTCCTCTCTGATCCAGAGACAGAGATGTGTGAAGCTTACGGAGTGTGGAAAGAGAAGTCGATGTACGGACGTAAGTACATGGGCATCGAGCGCACGACCTTCATCATTTCACCCAAAGGCGTGATCGAGAAAATCTACAACAAGGTCAAAGTCCCTGGGCACGTCGACGATGTGCTGAGCTCCATCACATATTAGGTCTTGCTTGTAGAATGATCACACGATCTGATTGATCTATTGCCCATTCAATATCCCAGCCATTGGGTTGTTTACCTAATACTGATTCAACAACTTGAGATAAACGTTTCAGTTCTGCAATATTTTCAGTACTGAGTATAGTTGTTCCAGGTTCGACGGGGACAAGCTTTAATCCACCTTGGTCGTTAGGGATCGGTTTTGTTTCCGATACGCTGTAGCTATAAATAATGGGCTGACTTCCAGAAAGACTTATTTCTTCAACAGGAGATTCAGATTCAACAACACTGCCAATTCCCCAATTTGCACTGATTTGTCCGCCTTGAGAGAGCATGACTCCAGATATTTTTGCGTTAACTGTTGGCATGATGAGACTCGATGGTTCAGCGTGAATGATCCTAGGGTTTTGCAAAGCTGCTGATCGCCATCTGATGGAGCGTTCTTCAAATGGTGAACTCCAAACCTGTCTGATCGCTTCATTAAAAGCTTCAGGTTTAAGACTGACATTGGCTATGCTTTCGTTTAGTCCTGCTCCATTGAAATTCGGAAGATCCTCCACGTTTGTATCACTGCGAATGAAATATCCACCTGTATGATGAGTTCTGTCTTTCAGTTGTTCTATAGCAGAAAGAATAGCATCCATAGATGGAATTGGATTTGATCTTATTGCATTTCTGATTTTCTCAGTGAGTTCAGAGACTAAGAATTCATTTTTAAGATGGATGTATCTCAATGCTCTGACCCAGTCCCATATCCCAATGGTTCTTGCATAGGCATCGAACATATCGAATGGATTGATCACTCCATCCACTGTATGTCCTTTCATTTTCGGTGAAGTAAATAGTTTTGCTAAATTCATTCCTTTTGGACCCGCAATTAATTCTTTATGTGTAGAAGCATTTTCAAAACTTAAGGGTTGAGAAAATGCATGAGAAGGAAATGGAATTTCGATAGTATTTTGAGTCTGAGTAATATCAATTGAATCATTGTCTTTTACTTCATTCAAAGTAACAGAGCCCTTTGAGTCAGTTGAAAAGAATATTTTTTTGCCGTCTAATTTTTGAAGCGCTTCTTTATAATTAGCTGAGACCTTAATACTAGGAATTTTGAGAGCTTTTGCAAGTAATTGAATGTGAGATAGTCGAGCACCAACACCAATAGTAATGATTCCACTGGTAGGTAGCATCTGAGCTGGAAGTTGATCAAATACCGCAATATCATCTTGATTTAATGTTTGAGGATCTGGATTAATTTTAAGAGTTCCAATTGTTTTACCTGGATTGTAAATATCTATAAACGATTGAAATACTTGTTCATTGATTTGGTGTGTAGTCCCTTTTTCATCTCCTGACATCTCAGAAAGCTTGTCTGCTAATTTACTCAATGCAAAAACTGACGTACTTCTCATCACGGTATCAACAAAATAACTGGGCTGTGCTACAAGATCATCTCGGCGAATTGCAATTTTTGCTGTCAGCTGATCCTGTTTTTCGAACTCACGATTCAGTGAGTAGTAGGTCTGGTCGATAGCATTTCTTAAGATTTTGGTTATAAAATCAACTTTTTCAGAAATTCTAAGTTTTGTATCAGTCGAAACTGATTCTAGATTTTTAATATATTTAAGCTCTAGCTCATGTTGAATGAGGTCTTCATTGCTCATGAGTGAAAGTATAGATCGCGCTATATTATTGATATTTTTAAGGTCTTTTGAATTTCTTGCTGAACCCATTTTTTCAATAATTTGTGTCGAGAGCGTGAGAGCAAAATCAGCTATCTCACGATCACCTTGATAGTATTCAATGTTTTTTTCTGAAGAGGTAGATTTTGTTTTTATTTCTTTCCATTGTTTCCTCATTTTTTCAATGACTGCCAGTTGCTCTAATGGGGAATAGCTTGAAAAGTCACCTATAATATTACCTAACTCTTGTTTGGATTGGTCTGAACAAGGCATGGAATCGATCACATTTTTTATGGTACTTGATACAGTAGAAGTTACGCCAAGAAGTGAACTTATTTCAGATATGATCTGATCAATCAATTGTGCTGTTTCAGTGCTAAGACTCTCAGTTTGCCTGAATCGTTTTACTCTGTTCAAGACATCATGATTGGGAAAGTTGTGAATTTCTACTCGTAAATTCCAGAAGCTTCTCTCACTTGATGCAATTGTTTCAGCTCTGTTTCTAATGGTTTCAACTAATGATTGATTACTACTGACTCCCCAATTATAAACAAACCACCTACGAACAAAAGATGTGTCATGACTCAAGATTCCAGTTCTTAAACTATTCTCAAGAGCGCGAGTAAAACTGGGTATCTCCTCTTCTACCTGCATTCCGCCTCTATTGGTGACGGTATCCATGAGTGTGAAGCCTTGTTTTTCATATGATCCTTGAACAATGAGACCGCGTGCTTGACGTGTAGGAGTTGTTTTAGTGAGAGCGCCTCCTCGAAGCTGATCTCCTAGCTGTGAAGTGACGTGAGCAAATGTGAGAGCAGGTCTGTATCCCATGATTTCAGGAGGGTCGTCTCTTACCTCTTGATCATCTAGTTTTTCGCTCAACCATGCTCTTCTCAGGCGAGAACTCCTTGATGTTCTGATAGCTATGCAGAATTTCGTTCTAATAGCTCCCCTTGAGAATGTGCTAGAAAATAAATGAGGAAAATATAAATTGAATTTACTATCAGGAATCATCGCCTTAACTTGATCTTGAGAAAACTCACTGCGATTTGCGTTCATGAGTTCACTCGAATTAATAAAGTCTAGTATAGCATCTCTAATTCCATCTACAGGTTCAAGTTTGGCAATGATTTTAGAAACTCTATCTGCAGAGCCATCGTTCTTTTTTAAAATTCTCAAAGTGGCATCATAACGTTTCGAAAGAGGGTGTCTATTGATGATCTGTAGCCAATTCTCATTTGTAGATAACTCGTTGGATTCAATTTTTCTATTCAAATTGTCTTCTAGTTTTGCATTGATCTCGTTCTGATTCCTTAATAAATCCGCAACTGAAAAAGAAAGTTTTTCTGTGCTTGGTTGAGAAATATATTCGGAAACTTGAGTGATGATCGATTCCTTGAATTCTGGAAATCGTTCTTCATACTCTTTTTTCGTAGAAATTCTCATATTACTTTTATGCTCTAGGAAACTTTTCTGGGCTATTTCCATTATGTTTTTTTTGTAAACACTAAGGCCCCATGAATCTACTTTCGATAAGAACTCCGCCAGGTGTTTTGGAGAAAGTGGAGTTATAAATACGCTTTGTTTCAGAAGATTGGAGACATCTGCGATTACATATTCACTATATTTCTTAAGAATAGATTCGAGTGATTCGTGATCGAGAGAAAGTTTTTTAATTGCTAAGGAATCATATCCATTGATATTATATTTTAACATAAGAGGAAAAATGAGGTCGAAGCTTGCATTGAATAGTCTTGGATCATTGAGTTGTAAGGTCCATTCTAATAATGATTTCACTACTGAGTTTGCAAAAGATGTATTCCAGCTTTCAGATATCCTCTTCTTTTGAATTAAAATCGATTGAATTAAATCGGATTGATATACTTTTTGTTGCTTAATTAATTCAAGCACATTGAGTGATGAAGTGACTTGATTAGTAAAATAGTCAGTTGCAAAGGCGAATAATTCATCGCTCACAGATGGTGTGTTTAGTAACCAAGAGAACCAATTTTTTTCAAACGTTGTAATAGTATTATTTTCTGAATTTAAAATATGATAATGTATAAATTCAAAATTTGGAGATCGCTTAATGTTCTCTTCGGTTCTGTGTAAGCTTACAACGTTCCAAAGTGAGTAAAATAAGGCAGATTTTACTTCCCATGATACTTCATTCATTTTCAGTCTGCTCAGTGCGGAATATTTAAAAATTGTTTTTAGAGCGACGGAGAATTTGTCGTCTTCAAGTTTAGGGTAAAGTGTAAGTGCATAGTATTACATTAAGATTTTAGAAGTTTCATTGTCTGTGCGCGAGAACGTCTGTGCCCATGTTTTTTTAAAGCATTCATCATTGTTCGTGTTCTTGATTCTGTTACTTTCGGATTGAGTGGATTTGTTTTTCCCCCATCTTTCAAGAAGAGCGTTCATTGTTTCTTTGTCAGGATTTATTTTTTTCAGACCAAAGTATTCTGTGCACCCAAGGGTGTTCGCTAGCTCTTGAAACTGAATTGAAGTGTCTTCTTTGAAGTGCTGATCAGTTGGGGCTAGTAGCTCGTCCAGTGTGAGTGCTCTGAATTTTTGATCTTTTGGATTTAAGTAAACATACGCCGAGAGATTTCTCTCTTTAAGTTTCTGAGCGCAATTCTGAAAGTTTCTTATTTGATTTTGTGACTGATCCCTAGCCACAGCTTGATGGAGTGATAGGGTGTATACTAATGAAAAAAGAGTGAGTAGGTTCACTAGCTCTTTTCGGCTAGTGTTGTCCCATACTTCAGGTAGCGCAGGCGTATTATGCTTTTTATTTTTACAAATCTGTCAGATTTATGACAGCGCTTACGCACTTCTCAATGCCTGAGAAGACTTCATGAATGGGAGCATCGTCGATCATGTATGCAGGAGTAGTGACGAAGAAGTTCTTGCGATCGACATGGCACTCAGTCACTGACATCACGATGTGCTTGTGTCCTAGCTTTTCGATTTCTTGTGAAGCTTCACAGGTCTCGCCCAGTGTGAGTTCGAGTGCAGCACCTCTCAAAGTGAGCGCGACAAGAGCTGGAGCGATGCAGATTGCACCGATGGGTTTCCTTGCCTGGTGAAACGCTTGAATCACATCCGCCACATCGAGCCTTGCGTGTCCGCCTGAACCTTGAGAGGCGAAGTCACATAAGTTCTTTGCGACACCGAATCCACCCGGGATCATGAGAGCGTCGTAATTAGAGACCTTCAACTCAGTGATCGCGCGGACTGAGCCACGAGCGATGCGCGCTGCTTCAACAAGCATGTTCCTTGCTTCACCGACTGCGGGTTCACCCGTGAGGCAATTCACTACGTGGTGTTGCAGAGCGTCTGGAGCGAAACATTGGTACTGCGCGCCGCATTGGCTCAGGGCTAAGAGCGTAGCTACGGACTCTCTGATTTCGCTGCCGTCTTTGAATCCGGAGCCACAGAGTAAAACTGCTACTTTCTTGTTCGTCTTTGATCGGTTCATGTTAAAAATAAACTATGCAAAACTCACCATTCTCAAGCAAGCAAAATGATCACGACTCTGGGTTTTACTTAGAGTTCCTTCAGACCAAAGAGCAAATCGAAAAAAACAGAATTCCCAATGTGAAAACGGTCCTCGTGGTGTTCCCATCTAAGGGTCTCGCGTTTGATGCTGAAGGTTTACGCTCCATGATCACGAGAGAATATCCAGGCTCAGAAGTTTTCTTCCTCTCCACATCTGGTAAGGCATGGAAGTCTCCCAAGATTCCTAGCAAAGTCGATCTCGCAATCGACTTCACTGGTGAAGGACAGATGCAAGGATGGTTCTTCGCACGCAAAATCAAATCACGCGCTAAGTTTGTCGTCGGACGCAACAAAGGGATCTTCCGCAAGCGTATCTACGACAGAATTTTCGATGAAACCAAAATCACCATTTCCACAGACATGCTCGATCGCGAAAGACTAGCGCAGAAAGAAGTATTGGCATTGGCAGGTATTGCAGTAGTGCCTGTAGCTGGCACTACTGTTGATCGTAGCAAAATCATAGCGCTCGATCTTCCACCGCTGCAGAAGCACTGAGCGAGGCGCACTTTGGCTGTATTCCGTTTCCTCGCATCACTTAAACTTGCAGTCGTAGTCATCCTCTCGCTTACAGCCTCGCTTGCAGCTGGTACTTTGATTGAGAGTTACTATGATATCGCCACAGGCAAGTATTGGGTGTACCGAGCGTTCTGGTTTCATTTTGTTTTGTTCACTCTAGGCGTGAACATTGTGTGCTCTGCATTCTCTCGTTGGCCTTGGAAGAAGCGCCATCTCCCGTTCCTCCTCGCACATCTCGGGATTATTATGGTTCTCGTGGGATCTTGGGTCACCCAGAAATGGGGATTAGATGGAATGCTCAAGGTCTCTGAAGGTGCTCAATCTTCGATTGTCGAGCTCGATCAGTATCAACTCCAGCTAGAGCATGCAGGACAGAGAGCGAATATAGATTTCAAATGGCTTCCTCCACATGTGAAGTTTAGTCCGATCAAGTATCCTGAGTATGGTTTTGAGATCGATCAGTATCTCGCACGTGCAGATGCCGTAATTGCTTTCGAAGATTCGCAAGATCCCCAAGCAGCTCTTGCCATGGGACTAAAAATTCAAGGTGGGCCGATGCAACTCGACCAACAAGTTTGGCTCTGGCAAGGAGATCCGTCTTGGAGTCAGATCACTCTTGGACCCCTGAAGATGGTGCTACTGCCTCAAGGGATGAAACTCGGTTCTGCAAAGAACGACAAGGGACAAGCTCTGATTGAAATTGAACCCACATCCAAGAATCAAATCCGCATTCGTCTCGTATCAGTACGTGGTGAGACGAAGACCCTGACGACCAAAGTAGGCTCATCACTTGAAACAGGATGGATGGAGCTAAAGCTCACAGTAGATCAGTTTTTCCAGCACGCGCAGAACGCGACACAGTTCACTCTCTCTAAGAATCTTTACGGAGATACTGCTCCACCGCCTGCGATCCATGTGAAAGCACTCAGCACCACAGCTCCTAGTAACGGAATGTGGATGGGATTAGGAGACCGAGTTGAGCTTGCTTACGGTAAGCAAGTGCTCTCGATGGCATTCACTCAGAAGCGAGTGATGCTTCCGTTTGGATTAGAGCTCAAGGAATTCCATCTCGATCATTATGAAGGGACGATGAATCCTTCCTCGTTTAGATCGGATGTGAAAATCGTCGATCAAGGTGAGCATGAAGTGAAGACGATCTCGATGAATGAGCCACTCGCTCACCGCGGGATCACTCTCTATCAAGCGAGCTACGTACCCGAAGATCCGAAACCTAAGACTTCGATTTTCTCAGTGAATCAAGATCCTGGAAGAACAGCAAAGTATACAGGCTCACTCATTCTTATATTGGGAGTGCTGCTTCTCTTCGGAAGAAGATATTTGGAAAAGAAAAAAATGGAGAAAACCACCGTGAAAAATGTTGCTCTAGGATTATTACTCCTCCTCTCAACTGTAAGTTCGACAGAATGCTTCGCAGAACTTCCCAAGCAAGCATCAAAATGGGACTGGAGTGTGGCTTCAGAGATTCCTATGCAGAGTGGGGGACGGATCAAACCACTCGATTCGTTCGCACGTGAAACCGTACTCTATGTGACAGGATCCAAGTCTTATAGTGGATGGCGACAGATTGAGATGATGTTCTCTTGGATGTCAGATCCTGAGTCTTGGGCTAATGAGCCGCTCATTAAGATTCAAAACGAAGATGTGAAGCGCCAGTTGATGTTAGATCAGACTAGGAATCGATACTCGGCTAATGAACTGATTAAAAATCAAAACCTGATTCAATATGCAGAAGGACTATCCAAGCGCGAGCGTGGAGTGAATCTCGGCGTGACCAATGCTGTGAAGCCAAATGCAAGAGAGCAGGAGTTGAAAAAGATCTTGGATCGTATCGGAATGTTCAGAACGATTGTCTCTGGAGAGGCGCTCACTCTAATCCCAAACCGTAAACCAGGCAAGCCTTGGAACTCACTTGCGACTCCGGATAAGGAGTCTACGGTGATGCGCGCGATTTTTGCTGAGATGATTTCGTCCTATCAGAAAGGTGATCTCGATTACTTCACTAAGCTTGCAATCACGGGCAAATCTACAATCGAAAAAGAGATTCTAAATTGGGGGGATAGCTCGCCCAAGCTCCTCTCGATTGAGGCTCTGTATTACAGAACGAATCCTTTCTTTTACGCGATGGTTTTGTACCTAGTGGCAGGATTACTCTGGCTCGTTTCGACGAATAAATTTGCAACAATCGGTGCTTGGGTAGGTACTCTCACTGCGTTTGCACTTCATGCCTATGGTTTCACTCTCCGTTGTATTATTGCAGGTCGCCCTCCTGTATCGAATATGTATGAGAGCGTGATCTGGGTGAGTTTCGGCGTGCTCCTCTTTGCTTTCATTCTCTATTTTATTCAGAAGCAGAAACTCATTCCAGGAGTCGCAAGCGTTGTTGCTGGACTCATGTTACTTGCGGCTGACGCATCTCCTGCGATTTTAGATCCGAATATTCATCCACTCGTACCCGTGCTGCGATCCAATTACTGGCTCACCATTCATGTACTCACGATCACTTTAGGCTATGCAGGGTTTGCTCTTTCACTCGGGATTGCGAACGTGACACTGTTCAATTATTTCAGGGAGAAAGCATTGCGAGCAAGTGGAGTGAACTTCACTGCCCGAGTGGATCATCTGAACCTCATGACTTATCGAGCGATGCAGTTTGGTGTCGCGTTCCTTGCAGCAGGCACGATCTTAGGTGGTGTGTGGGCGGATTATTCTTGGGGTAGATTCTGGGGCTGGGATCCGAAGGAAGTCTGGGCACTCATTGCACTCCTCACATACATCGCGATCCTTCACGGTAGATTCGCTGGCTGGGTTGGGAGTTTCGGTTTTGCGATTTGGACGACAGTGAGTTTTCTGTCAGTCATCATGGCTTGGTACGGAGTGAACTTCGTATTAGGCGTAGGGCTCCATTCTTACGGGTTCTCCACGGGTGGTGGAGTAGGCGTGATTGGGTTTGTGATCACGCAACTCAGCTGGGTAGGAATTGTGACTGCGGTGAGGAAGACAGCTACTCAAAAATTTGCTTAATAACAGAGTCTAAAATATTGCGAATGACAGCGGTGAAAGCAAATGCGAGAGCAAAAATAAATAACCAAAGTTTTTCAGTGTAGTTTTGACGAAAGTAATCATAAAACCCCTTGCTACTCTCTAAAGGTAACAGAGCTATTTGAAATAAATAATTGTGTCTCTTGGGACACTTGAAAGCGAGAAAAGGCTCAGCTGTTTTTAAAACGCTTCCCCTCAGCTTCGTCTATATATATGCGAGATACGGATCTTCTTTTTTTGTAGCGATCGAAAAGATCAGAGTACTGAGTGAGAGGGATGAATTTAGTTTCGGTATAATAGTTATCATATCGAACGTAGAGGGGCTTCTTGCCTCCGTCGATGTACTTAGAAAGTTCGCTCGTGGATGTTTCTTTAAGGTAGTGGATATCTTGTTTCTTGAGCTTCGCTTCTACCGACGAGAAAAGATCGTGGTCTGGGCTAGAATCTGTGAGGCCACTAGGTAGCTCAATCAGTACGACGTATGGATTACGTTCAGTGATTCGCTTGGCCCACTTGTTCTTGCTCGTACCTAGATGATTCATGAGTTCTGAGTCGACACAGTTCAAGTATCCAGTGAGATCGCTTGGGATTTCATAAGTTGAATCCGAGCTTCGGCAGTACTCGTGCAACATGCGATCGTAGATCACGGACTTGTGGTGGAAGTAGATCATGAGGAACATGTGGAAACGAGAAATCAGAAAATCTTCAAACGCAGTGACAGCTCTATGCTTGAGCGCTAGGTGAACTTTGCCTCCCGTCACATGAGGGCAGAGATTCGCAATGATCCAGTCGTAGTCGTACTGGCCGTAGCTGACACCGAGATAATGAGAGTCACGTCTCAAGTAATCCATTCTGTCGCAATCGAGTTCGCTTGAGATGAGCTGCTCTAGTAAGGGTCTGAAGTCTACGATCTCTCCGCCTAGTCTCTCTTTGAAGAAATCATCTTTGACTTCGATTTCTGGTTCGATGAGTGCTGCTACATGGAGAGAAGAGAATCCAGACTTCTTGCCCGCGCGATCGAGCCTTGGGGTTAACTCTGAATCGAGTACGATCTTAAGAGTGTAATCTTCATGAGTTGCTTGACGTTTTGCGGTCTTGTAATGAGGTAGGGGAATCGCAAGTTTTGCAACCTGAGGCATTGCAGATTCAGTGGTGTGAGAGAGTGGACCGTGGCCTACGTCATGAAGGAGGGCTGCTAATCTCACTAGTTTTCTAAACCTGAGCAGCTTGTATCTCTCGTCTTCATCAGGGAATAAATTGTCGAATGCTTGGGTTGCGACATGCATGGCGCCCAGGCTGTGGACGAATCTCGTATGAGTTGCTGAAGGGAACGCAGTCTCTGCGAAACCTAATTGCTTGATTCTACGGAGTCGTTGGAAGTAGGGAGATTCAACTACAGAGACTTCAGTAGGATCGAGTGCGATCGAGCCATGTAATGCGTCTCTGATTTCCACGAATTATTCTTCGTCGTCGTCGCCTAGGTCATCGTCTTCATCTTCGTCGCCGAGATCGAGATCGTCTTCTTCCTCTTCTTCGTCGTCAGCAGTGAAGATATCGTCAGACTCATCTTCTTCGTCGTCAACATCGGCTGCATCCATCGGTGCGAAGTCATCTTCTTCGTCATCGGTGTTGTCATCACGGTACTCTTCGTGCTCGGCGAACTCATCATCGACTTCGCTATCGTCTTTGTCATTGGTGAGTTCGTCTTTGAGACCGAAGAGTGTAGAAGGAGTTTGTGGTGGATCTTTTTCCATCGCTTTGCTAATCGCGGCTGCAGCTGCAGTCCCGATTGCGCCACCGAGTAGAGCTTGTCCGATGCCTTGAGATTTTTTGTCAGCTGGTTTCTTAGGTGCTGCTGCTTTTTTCGGTGCGGGCTTCTTTGCTGCAACCTTCTTTTTAGGCGCAGGCTTCTTCGCAGCTTTTGCTTTTTTCTTAGGAGCAGCCTTCTTTTTTGCAGGCTTAGCTACTTTCTTAGCGGATTTTTTTACGGACTTTTTGCTTTTGGATTTTTTAGGTTTTGCCATTCGATAATAAAGCCACAACCTGCTTTAGTGATCAAGCTCTTTATAAGATCCATCGGATTGCATCTCTGAGTCGATGATCAGACGGTTGCTCATGGTGGTGTTTCGCTCGTCTGGATTGATCGGCGCGCCTTTTCCGATCACGGATTTGAGTCGGATGAACTTGACGCTGTATCCCACGCGCCCTGCTTTTTCGATTTTCTCATCTTTTGTGGTTACCCAGCTGCGTCGTAATTCTTCAGGTTTTGTTGCGTGGAACTGATTGTCGATTCCTTGACCTGCAGGGGGATTTCTTACCGCTGATAAGTAATCGGGTATTCCTGCTATGAAGAGAGACTCGTCAAACTCTCCGTTCTGACTATCTGTTCCATTATTATACAGGACATCTTTGAGATAAAACTCAATCGATTCTTTGGTGATTTTTTTCATCGCATCGACTCTTGCTTTGACGATTGGATTCATAGGACTTGATGTTCCTGTATTGTTTAATTTATTGAGCATTTCATTAACAGCATCATCGATTTTGCTAGCATTACTCGGTGGAATAATGGGTGCCCAGAAATGATGAATGTATTTAGGGCTATGAAAATAATGGTTGAAAGGGTCTCCGCCGTTTTCATGAGTATGAGTTTGAGTAGCACTAGCGCTTTCCGCATCTCCAGCATCATTGGGTATTAAGTACATATTGAGCTCTGAAGGATTGGGAAGCATCACATACTCAAAAGCCTTATTTAGTTTTATTGGATCAAGGACTGGGGTGCCGCCTTGTAAAGTGGTGATTTGGGAAGCTAAGAGGAATTGTAGTTTTTCATCATCAAACCCCAGGCTATCTGAACTTCCTTTGAGCTGAAGATTGGGTGTCGCCTGAAACATGTCTGTTCCTGTAGGAGGACAGGTTAAGGGTGATCCTCCAGTATAGCTGTAAGATTTAATCGTATAGTCGGTTGTGCTGGGGCAAGCGATTCCAGATTGTATTTTAGATTTTAAATCAAACTGCTGCTGATTGGGGCCTATGTAACCTCCGAAGGGACTTGCGACTGCATAGGCCTTCACTTCAAAATTTTTGTTTGGCCAATAGAGGAGCTTAGCCTTTGCTTCAAGTCTCACTGCATAATAAGTCAAAACACTTGGGTCTTTATATACTCCGATCGGTACATTCATCAAATCAATAGCTGTGGGTTCGAAATCACATCCGTTAGTGCCATTAATTTCGGCATTTAAGAACCAAGTCGTAAAGTTATGAATGAGGGTTTCGATTTTTACATATTGGTTCCCTATACTTCCAGAAGGTGGAAGTTCTTTCAGAGTGATCGAGCTTGAGTCAAATAGGAATTGCCCTAACGAGTGATAGGCTGAATAGAATGCCTCAATTGTGCGCTCATGTTTTGCAGGATCGGTAGCGGATTGTAAGGTGGACATATCACTGAAGTCCACTCGTTCTGGATTAGCGTTGATGTATTCAGCGAGAGTTTCAATTCTCATTTTGTTAATGAGAAGCCTCGGTAATAAACCCATGCCTCCAGAAAGACCCTGCATTGCTTCTAGAGTTTTTTTCTGCTGTTGGATTGCCTGATTATTCTGACCAGAACTAATGACATCGTTGATGGCTTGTGTGTAACTTCTTCCTGTTGGATCTGCGTTAAACAGCCAGGGAATGAGAGTTGCCATGTTATCCCCACCAAACATCGTGCAGCCGTTTTTACCCCGGGCTGTATTGAGTGTATTAACAAAACTGTTATAAATTCCCCCGATCGCACTACTCATTGGAAGACCAGTTGCTCTTGGTTGTGCAATTACAGCTAAACGGTTGCAGTAATTTGTAGGAGGCGATTGAGTCATGTTTTGATAATCGATGCATACGACAGGGACTTTTTGATTGGGAGTGGGATTAACTGTAGGAGAGTAGACTCTCGCTTTGCTAGTTCCTGATGTTTTAGGGAAACTATCGTAGCTATAGGTCCCAATCACATAATACTGAAACAGAAACTTCTTATAAGCACGCCTCATGTCGTAGTTCAGGAATCCGATTTGATTCAGTAGCCTTGCCTGTGAAGCAGCTCCAGAGTAGGCTGCGAGATCAGCTGCGTTCTGCAGATTGATTTTGGCTACGACGAGGATCCCGGTATCGACCACGAACTTGAAGAAGAAAATAAAAGTAGTCGCAAGCATTGCGACCAAGATCATGACTTGTCCCTTAGGTTTCTGAGTCTTCTTCCGTGACATCTCACTCTAGTTTGACCGAGGCGCTGTGCATTGTCAGCTTGTTTAGTGAATTTGACGCGTCTAGTCACGCCAAGAGTTCTGCTATAGTGGTTGGACTTAAATGAGTATTTTCCTAGAGCTACCTATTTTGGATCAAGTGAGCCCTCGTGACGAAGAGATGGAGAGTCCGATCTCACCCTCTCGTGCGGCCCAAATCCCATCGAGCAAGAAACCAGATTGGATCCGAGTCCGTCCACCCTCAGGCGATAATTATCTCAGAATCAAAGAAATGCTACATGAGCGCAAACTCCACACCGTGTGCGAAGAAGCTCGTTGTCCGAATCTCTCTGAGTGCTGGGCATCGGGAACTGCTACATTCATGATCGGAAGCGATGTCTGTACGCGTGCGTGCAGATTCTGCGCGATCAAAACTTCGCGTATTCCGCCACCGCTTGATCCGAAGGAGCCGAAGCATGTAGCTCAGTCTGTGGCATCGATGAAGCTCAAGTACGTCGTTCTCACGAGCGTTGATCGTGATGATCTCGACGACCAAGGCGCAAACCATTTTGCAGAGACTATCCAAGAGATCAAACGTCTCGACCCTTCGATCATCGTCGAAGCACTCGTTCCCGATTTCCGTGGCGAAGCCGATTGCATCAAAATCATCGTCGATTCAGGCGTGGATGTTTACGCTCACAACGTAGAGACCGTGAAGCGTCTTCAGTACCGTGTGCGTGACCCACGCGCGGGATATCTCCAAAGTTTAGGAACATTAAGGGCTGCGAAGAATTACGCCACATCAGTGGGACGCAAGCTCTACACGAAGTCTTCTATTATGTTAGGCCTTGGTGAAACAGAAACAGAACTCCTCGAAGCATATGAAGACCTTCGTGGTTTCGATGTCGATGTCCTCACACTGGGGCAATATTTGAGACCAACGATTAGTCACCTTCCTGTGGAGCGATTCGTCACTCCCGATGAGTTTAAACTTTATGAGAAACAGTCATTAGAGGCTGGATTTATGTATGTCGCTTCAGGCGCCATGGTAAGGTCTAGCTACAAAGCAGCAGAATTTTTCATTGAAGCCAAAATAAGAGGAGAATCACATGGCCGATTATAAACTACCGGAACTAGGCGAAGGCGTTCACGAAGGCGAACTCGTAAAATGGAGAGTCGCTGTAGGCGATGTGGTGAAAGACGACCAACCCATTTGCGAAGTCATGACTGACAAAGCAACGATGGAAATTCCAGCTCCATTCACGGGCATGGTTCTCTCGCTTGAAGCCAAAGAAGGTTCCGTAGTGAAAGTCGGACAGACTCTTATTAAATATGAAGGCGCAGCTGGTTCTAAAGCAGCAGCGAATCCGCCGTCTCCCGCAGCACATGCTCCGAGCTCACAGCATGCAAAAGCACCGGCGCCAGCATCTAGCGGCGCAGTTTCAGCAGCTCAAGTCGCGATACCAGCAACTGCTGTATCGCTCGGATCGAAAGTCACCGCAGCTCCATCCGCACGTCGTTTCGCTCGCGAAATGGGTGCAGATCTAGGAATGATCAGTGGATCAGGACCTAACAACAGAGTCATGCGCGAAGACATTGAAAACTTCATCAAAGGTGGAAACAAATCTTCTCGTCCTGCGACTCAAACTCGTTCCGTTCATTCAGGCGGCGAAGAGCGAATCGCATTCAAAGGACTTCGTAAGAAAATTTCTGAAAAAATGCGTCTCTCAAAAGACAAAGCAGCTCACTTCACTTACGTCGAAGAGTGCGATGCTACTGAGCTAGTGAAGCTTCGTAACGCTGCGAAGGAGTTAGGTGCTAAACAGGGAATCAAAGTCACTTATCTTCCGATTGTGATGAAGGCCATGGTTGCAGCGCTCAAGCGATTCCCAATCATGAACGCTACATTGGATGAAGCGACCAACGAAATCGTGATGAAGCATTACTATAACATCGGTCTCTCTGTTCAGACCGATGACGGACTTACTGCTCCAGTTGTGAAGAACGTAGAATCAAAGTCTCTTCTTCAGCTCGCAAAAGAAATTCAAGATCTCGTCGACAAATCTCGCGCGAAGCGCCTCACGATGGAAGACCTCACGGGTGGAACGATCACGCTGACGAATGCAGGATCGATCGGTGGATTATTCGCCACTCCGATCATCAACTTCCCAGAAGTGGCGATCCTGGGCTTCAATAAAATTTTCCGTAAACCAGTGGTTAAAGTCATTGGTGGAAGAGAAAAAATGGTCATTCGTGATTGGACATTGTTCTCGATCTCTCTAGATCACAGAATCGTGGACGGCGCAGTTGCTGCTGAGTTCATGAAAGTGTTTATTCCTTACATCGAAAACCCAAGTCTTTTAGTACTAGAGGAGTAATCATCAATGGCTACACAAACTGCTGACGTCGTCGTTCTAGGTTCAGGCCCTGCAGGCTATGTCTGCGCAATCAGACTGGCTCAATTGGGTAAGAAAGTGACCATCATCGATCGCGATGAACTGGGCGGCGTGTGTTTGAACCGTGGATGTATTCCTTCGAAGGCGCTCATTTATGCAGGCTCTCTTGTTGAGAAGATTAAGCACGCAGACGAGATCGGCATTGATGTGGGATCTGTGAAAGTCAATCTCCCCAAGCTCATGAAGTGGAAAGACTCAGTCGTGAAGAAACTCACGGGTGGAGTGGGTGGATTACTCAAAGCGAACGGTGTGACTATCCTCGCAGGCGACGCCAAGTTCACAGGACCTAAGGCTCTCGAAGTTAAGAGCGACAAGGAAACCACCACAGTCACATTCAATCAGATTGTGATTGCGACAGGTTCTCGTCCGTTCTCTATTCCAGGAGTGACCATCGATAATAAGGATGTCCTAGACTCCACTGGAGCACTTCATCTTCAATCCGTACCTAAGTCTATGCTCTGCATCGGTGGTGGATACATTGGACTTGAGCTAGGTACCTTCTACGCAAAAGTGGGAACCAAAGTCACAGTCGTTGAAGCAGGTCCAGTGCTTCTCGGTACCATGGATCAAGATCTTGTGAAGGTCGTAGCAAAAAGTTTAGATAAACGCGGAGTCACTGTGAAAACAGGAACTGCGGTGAAGTCTGTTAAGAAGGACGGAGCAAACGTTAAGGTCGTCGTAGAATCTGGTGGCAAATCAGAAACCATCACAGTGGATAAAGTCCTCGTCACCATTGGTCGTGTTCCAAACAGTGACGGTATTGGACTTGAGAAGACCGGAGTGAAGCTCGACAGTAAGGGCTTCATCCTCGTGAACGCTGCAAGACAGACGAATGTTCCGCACATTTACGCAATCGGAGATATTGCAGGTCAACCGCTTCTTGCTCACAAAGGTTCCAAAGAAGGAATGGTCGCTGCTGAAGCGATCGGAGGAATGAAAACCACGTATGACATTCTCGCGATGCCTGCTGTGATCTTCACTGATCCAGAGATTGCGACTGTTGGACTGTCAGACGCTGAAGCTAAGGCCAAGGGATTCCAAACTCAAGTGGGTGTGTTCCCATTCGCAGCAAACGGCAGAGCACTTTCTGTGACTGAGTCTGATGGATTCGTAAAAGTAGTGGGCGATGCTAAGACCGGAAGACTTCTCGGAGTTCACATCGTAGGAGTAGAAGCTTCAAACCTCATTGCAGAAGCGACTCTCGCGATTGAGATGGGCGCACAAGTCGAAGATCTCGCACTCACTGTACACGCGCATCCGACATTACCAGAAGCACTCATGGAAGCTGCAGAAGCGACTCACGGGCACGCAATTCACATCTTCCAACGTAAGTCTCCTAAGCCCAATACTCCTGAAGCAAGAGCTTAAGGTTTTATGGAGTTCATCAGTCTACCCGAATTATCACGGTTCAAAGACGCTTACGCGCTCATGCAAGTTTGGGCGCAGACTCGCGCGACGGACGAGTCCACTGACCGAGTTTTATTCATTGAGCATTACCCAGTTATTACTCGTGGACGTGGACTGCAATTCAAAACAGGTGAAGAGACTGAAACAAGAGAGAGATCTAAACCCATTTTCACTCTCATTCCTGAAGGCGTAGATTACGCTGAATGTGAACGAGGTGGGGATCTCACCTGGCATGGGCCAGGACAGCTCGTCATGTATCCAATTATTAAAATCAACGACATCGCAGCCTACATTCGCAGACTTGAACAAGTAGCCATCGATGCACTCGAGCACCTCTATGGAATTACGGGATTCAGAATCAAAGACTCATCCGGAGTTTGGGTGAAGGATCACTATGGACAAGATAAGAAGATTGCTTCTGTGGGGATTGCAGTTCGTAAGTGGGTGACTCTTCATGGGATCGCAATTAATGTAGTGAATGATCCTGCTGGGTTTAATCTCATTTCTCCTTGTGGATTTAAGAGTGATGTGATGACGAGAGTGGCTGATTTTAAGTCTGAAATCGCATTAAAACCCTGGAGAGCTGAGCTTGAAACTGCTCTTGCGAGTTTCTTCGTCAATCCTTTGTCGATCACTGAGAATCCTAATCTAGAAATGCCAACTTCCTTAATCTAAGATAAACTATACATGGATAAAGCACGGAGGCTTGCCATGAATAGAATCCTTACTCTTTTTGTTTTCACTCTCTTCTCAATTCCATTTCCTGTGCAAGCTCTAGAAAAAGTTAAACTCAGAGATGTTCAGTGTGCGCTAGGTTGGTCTGAATTTTGCGAAGATCCAGTATTAAAAGCTAAGACAGTTGTTGAAAATAAAATAATTACAGAAACAATTCCTCCTAAAATTGAGTCTCTCCCTATTGCTCTGCAAACGGAGTTTCTAGAGGAAATCAAAAAAAATCCTGAATTGCAGGAAAAAATTAACCAAAAAGTGAATCTGATGCAACCATTCTGTCTCAGTGACATTGTATACTCCGATCCGAAGCTCAAAGCTCAAGGAGTTGAACTCATTGCAAAATATGGTGATTTTAAATGGTTTGATGCAAACACGTGTAAACTTACAGCTGAAGTGGCAAAAGATTTAAATTCTAAAAATATTCCTAAGGAAGTAAATAGCAAAACTCCCGAACCTAAAGCTAATGTTACTAAAAAGTCTGGAAAACCCGACTGCACTACTGAGCCAGACAAGTCGAATCTCTGTGAATGTCTGTCTAATGCGCTGATTCATCATAAGAGTGAGTGGAAAACTAACTTCAAATGCTACGATAAGGGCGGCGCATTCAAACTCACTGATGTCTTAATTGGCTATCAGTTTCTTGCGGTTTCTGATTCAGCATTGAAAGCAAAAGGGGATCTCTTTGAGAAGAAGTGTGACACCTTAGGCGATAAAAGTAGGTATTCTTATTCAGGCCTAGCTCCAAATTCACCTAAAGCTAATTGCGGAGTTCAGTCACCGGTCGAATCCAGAGCGAGTATTTCAGGCCGTACTCCGAAATCAGATTCATATGAAATTCGTAAAGCTGCAGGTGTTCGTTGTACAAAAGATCCCGATCATTATTCGTTTCCGCTTTTTACTACTGAAGGCGTTGTTTGTTATCTGAAATCTAAGAGAGATGCTTGTGTCGCACCTCCTGGCTATGATGCAGAAATAATAAAAGAAGATGAAAAAAGAATGAATAAGGGTGTCATTAAAACCGTATCGGTTGATTATTGCAAAATTACAGATTCAAAATCTCAGTACATTACTAAACAAGAGATGAATTCAAAGCCTTCTCAAGAGATCACGATTTCTAAAGAAAATAGAGCTTTTTTAAATGAAGTAGCGAAGTGTCTTGGAGTTCAGATAAGTAGTGATAAAATCAAGAATAAGCCTTCAGACTTTGCGATGAACTGGAGAGCCTATGCTTGTGGTAATGGTTATCAAAGAAACAAAACAAGTAAAATTAACCAGGTTTACTGCAGCGTTTTAACCTTTAACCTCAACGGCAAGACTTATGACATTGCCACAGGTGAGGTAGTCACTTCAAATCGTTGTGACTAATCATATCTATCATTGAAATCAAAAAATAGCCGATGTATCTATTCCCTATACTAGCTGGGGGGCTAAATGCATTATCTATTCTTTTTTTTAATCAGCATCAACTCGTATAGTCAGTCATCTGGGATTGTGAGTTACTCCGAAATTAATTGCACATCGAGTCATCCTTCGTTGATGACCCATACTACATGGCTCAGTCCTGAATCCGTTTGTACTCTGAGAATTGATGGCGGAGATAGCTCTGATTTCGAAGTATTGATTAATCGAAAATCAAAATCCTTTGTATTCGTTCACCAAGAACCATCCTATTCTTTAATTTCCTTCTCAATCAAGAGCGTCATACAAAATCGATCCCCTCAAAGTCTCGAATTCATTCTTCGTTCGGGAAATCAGTATATAAAACTAAAAGAGCGATTCATACTTGTTCCTCTCAAGTCTCAGAATCGAGTTGAGATTTGTGAAAATAATTTAGATATTGAGACAGTGAGTCCAGTTTGGTACTGCAATGATCCTAACGGAATCATTGAGTTTGCATACAATCGCAAGAGACCAAATAGTTTTCAACTGAAACGATTAACCGAAGAAAAACCAAAAGAGCTCAATCTTAAATCGAAGAGTAAATTCATTCAGAGTTTAAGTTTCTACCGATTAGATCAGAGTATAGTTCTCAGCATAGAAGATTTAGAATCTAAAGAAATAAGGTTTAGGGCTCTACTAGATGACCGTAAGTTAAGAATAATCGGATCCGTACAAGTAGGTGATTGGAATAGAATCGGACTGATTACTGAAGCTGGATCTGAAAAGTTGTTTTTGTATGACTTTGCTCCTTACTTTTTGGGCGGTGAATATATCAAAGTTGCACCGAGACTTTACTCCATTGAAAGTACAAATTCCGAATGGGTTATTCAAAAGAGATATTCTCAAAAACAATTTTGCATCAATCACCCAGATCTCTGTGGGTCAGATATAAAGTTTCATTATTTCGATTCTGAAAATAAGTGCCTCAGATTCGATGTTTTTAAAGAGAATCAAGTTGAACCCATTAAAATCAAAGAGTGTTTCTAGATTAAATTAAAACAAATACTGGACTTGAGCAGCTCCGCCTTGAAAAATATGTAGGCTACCTGAAGTGATATTATTGATATTGAAGGTAGCCATAGCGACTGCGCTTAACTTATTGATCAGCTTGATTTCGTATTTTGTATTCAAGCGGTGTTCCCATCCTGTTCCTCTGGTTTCTGCTAAGATGGGGCCAGTGGTCCACGTAGTGAAAACATCAATATCCCAACCGAGTGAAATTCGGTCTTCGTTGTCTCCTTCTCCGAATGCAGGCATTTCAATCCAAATTTGAGGAATAGCCTGTGACAGAGTTGCGTTTCCAGTGTTTGACGCCCAACCTCGGTATGCAAAATGAAGTCCAGGGATAATCGTCCAGCGAGAGAATGGGCCTACGTTATAGAGTGATGTAGAGAGAGTACCCATGATTCGGTCTTTTAGCCAAGATTCAGCAGCTGGAGTAGAAGTAGCTGATTCCGACAGTCGATCTGCTAGTAACCTCACGTTCAATCTCACGTCCTGAGTAATTTTTCTTGATCCCATCACTTGAATCATGGAGCGATAATACTGATAGAGATTAGTTGTATCAGGATAGTTCCAGCGAACGGGCAATTCAAACCTCACAGCCGCCTCTAAGAACTGTTCCGTGTTTACTGTACGGTATACAGCCCCGTAAGCAGTAGGTGAGTTAAGAAATCGATCACTGATGTTATTCCGCGAGTTTCTTGTGAACAGAATATCTGTATAGAATAGCTTGAGTTCAGATTGTTCATCAGGCTTCACTAATAGTGCATATCCAATATTATCATTTCTTTTTTGGAACTCAGGCTCAAAATAAGCAGAAACTCCCAGCCAGGATTTAAACCAAATAACGGGTTCTAAGTAAAAATGCATTTGTTGATCTTCGAAATTTTTCTGGTCAAAATAATTCACTCTAAGCTCGAGCCAATCACGTACGGATTCTTTGAGTCTTAAGTGTCGATCCATTAAAAACTGTCTTGAACCTAAACTGCCAAATGCCATTGTGAATGAGTTTTTAGAGAGTAACCACCGATGTTGCCATTCTGGCAGAAATACATAGGTCATCGCATTAGATTGATAGGTGGCGTTTACGTTCGAAGGTAATTCGAACTGCGTGGGATCTAGCTCTGTCATCGATCGATATTCGGGATTCCAATCGAATTGAGCGAATGCATATGAATTAAAAAACAAAACAGATGAAATAAAAAGCATAAAAAGAATAAAAAAAGTTTTTTTCATAAATATGGATTATATTCAGCCTATGAAAATAATCATAATATTTTTTGCTTTTTTAATATTCAATTTATGCGAAGCAGCTCAGAAGCCTACTTTACGTGTTGAGGTCGCAGGGGCAACTACGGGATACAATTTTTTTAGAATTCCGAATGAGAATGCTAATACTAGGTTTGATCTACCGACGAATGCTTGGCTACCCATCTATAGAATCTATGCCAGTATTCCTGTTTCTGAAAAATGGGGATTAAGATTTTTATATGCACCATTGACAGTGAATTATTCTTATCAATCACCTGTTGTTTCAGTTTTTAATAATACATCGTTTGCCGCTAATACTCCTCTGACAGCTGGATACAAGTTTAACTCATACAGAGTATCGATAATAAGACATGTGGAAGAATCAGCAGACTTTAAATGGCATTGGGGTTTCACAGCAAAAATAAGAGATGCTTACATTACGGTTTCAGACGGAGCGACCACATTACGTAAAGACGACTTAGGTTTTGTACCTTTATTGAATCTGGGATTAGATTGGTCCTTTCTCAACTCGTTTATACTCTCATTTGACATCGACGGTCTTGCTGGAGGACCTGGAAGAGCATTCGATGGAAGGTTAGATGTTCAATATAAGGTAATTGAAAAAACCAAGGTGGGGCTAGGCTACAGATTCGTTGAAGGTGGCGCTGTGATCACCGCTGTGAATAATTTTGCACTTTTTCATGCTCTTCTTTTGTCAGCCGAATACGAGATTTAAAGAATCTTTATTCTTTAGACCAGTAACTGAGATTACCGGTGACTGATTGGTAATTTGCAATTGCGATGTGATGATCAAGAAGAGCATCTGTTTGCTTTAAGGCCGCGTCTGCAGTTTGTTGCTCTCTGAGATTCACTAAAAGGAGTTGGCTATCTCCGTTTTTGAACCGATCGTATTCACCTTTTTCTAGTTTTACTGCGAGCTCGTATTCTGAAGCAGTAAACTCAGCTCTGTCATGGGCTGCTTTCAGATTGATCAGAGCCTCTTCCACTTCTGTTTTGACTCTGTCTTGAGTGAGCTTGGTCTGTGCATCAAGCCTGATCTGTTGAGAGTTAGCTTGAATGAGTCTACCAGAGAAAAATCGCCATTGAATGGGAATCTCAAGAGCCAGCATTCCAATAGTTTGTTGCGGTTGGAGAGTAACAGAACCCGTTCCGAAATCTTTTGTGTATTGAAGTTGTAAGTCAAGTTTGGGAAGGAATTGATTCTTTGCCAAATCGATTTCGACTTGATTTTGCTCGAGTTGGTTTTGAAGTCTGAGTAAATCTGGTCTTCTTTTTTGAGCGACTTGAATGATTTGAGGAGCAGGCAGAGACATGTCTTCAATTGGTTTAAGGTTGAGAAACGCTATCAGGGCTTCATCAGGGGAATCATCGGCACTGATCATGATGGGCTTACCTTGTTCGTTCCTCAGGAATAGCGACATTTGAAGGATGCTTGCACTTAAGTTTCTATTTGCTTGTACCAGCTGAGCCTGTCTATTGAGAATAGCTCGCTCGTTTTCGAGTTGCTCAAACTTAGCAATATCTCCATGTTTGACTCGCTGAATGAGCTGAGTGTTTCGATCTAATGCGTTCTTAAGTAAATGATCTACAATTTGCCTTCGTCTATAATTCGCTAAGTATTCCCAATATCTTTGTGTCGCAATTCTAAAAACATCTATTCTTTGAGATCGCAGAGATTGTTTACCGACTTGAATTCCGATTTCACTCTTTGCGAGATTAGCTCGCCTTCGATCAATGGGACCATTGCGAAGAATCGGAATATCCAAGCCTACGAAAAGCTCGCCCTGAGAGAGCGTTTCACCTTTGTCATAACTCGGAAAAGTTCCGGTGCCTAAACGGTAGCCAGCATAACCAGTCATCCCCCAGATCGTTGTGGGTTTCTCGAGCATGCTTTCTACTGATTGATATCTGTAATAACCCTCAAACGTTGATCGAGCTTTGTTTTTCAAAGTTAAATCGAAAGATCCTAAGTTCGATTTCAATTCTCCTTCCGCATTCTCTAGTTCTTGATCAGCAGCGATGATGAGAGGATAGTGTGTATTAACTTTTTTAATATAGTCAGAAAACGGAGGAAGCTCTAAGGAGAGAGCAAGTTGGAAATTCAAGAGAACGAATAGAATCATTTTTTACCTTCGGTGGTTCCTTTAGAATCCGGCATTTTCTTTAAACTCACTGGGAAATCCGTTCAACCTTCTCCAAATCTCAAAACCAATGGTGACTCGGTTCAGTAGAACCCAGCCCGTCGCGCGAGCACCTTGTCTTAAATAAGGAAATTGTGGCCAGGGTTTGTCCTCAGGATCTTCATTGACCAAAATTCTGAATAAACCTGAGCCGTTGTCCGAAGGATCAACTACTTTGACCACTCCTCCAAAAGTGCCTACAGCCACACTAGGCCAACCAGCAAACTGAATGGCAGGCCATCCTTCAAACTGCAGTCTGACTTTCTGTCCCTTCGCTGAGGAGTGGAATGTCATTACCGTTGATGAGAATTTCAACTGACCTGAACTCTGAATCAGGAACTAAAACCATGACAGGATCTGTAGCCTTTACCATTTCTTGGACCACGACCTTTGAGCACTCGGTGGATGATACCCGCTCTTGGAGCTCTGACCATTTGTTGGGATTGTCTGCTCAGCCTGGTTTCTATCCTGGCTAGCTCTGCACTTGCATTGGCTGCTTCGGATAAGTAACGTGCGTATTCAAGCTCAGCGAGTTCAAAGCTTCGAGAAGATGAAAGACCTTTCTCTTCCAATGACTTTTGTCTGCTGACATTCTTTTTTGAAGTTTCAATGGCTTTTTTCGGATGCAGAAAGTCTAGTTTCAACTGCTAACTTTTCTTTTCTCAGTCGGTTGAGAATCTCTGGATCGTTATCGACCACTTGAAAAAGATTATCTCCTGCAAGTACCTTGGAGCCCTTCAGTGACGAGAAGCTCTGTGACTTTACCTTCAAAAGGAGCTTCAATATTCTGTGATCTTTCAGAGGGAGAGTAGGCGATCACTTTTCCTTCCCCTTGAGAAGTTTGCTGCCAAGGTAAAAAAATTGAGATGACCAGAAAGCCTGCAAAAGTAGTTCCTAGCACTCTAGCGTATTGTGAAAGATAAGAAGGAGTTTTAAACTGATTGGGAGTGTCAATCAAACTCACATCTGAGTGTATATCTAAAGGCTCTAAGTGTAAGAACTTTTCAAGCTTTTTAAAGCTAGCGACAATGTCATAAAAATTTTCTAAGTATTTAGGAATCTTAGAAAAGTTTAAAAGAACTACAGATGCAATGAGCTCAGCCGCGATCAATTGTCCAACTGTGAGCTGTCCATTGACAACAAGAATGCCTCCAATTCCCAGTAAAGCTGTACTAGCTATAGCTTGAAGAGTGATTGAAAAAACAAATTTTCTCAAAAGAATATTAAAATGGTTTCCTCTTGCTCTTAAGTAAATGGAAACAGCAGTAGGAACTGATTTGCTCGATTCATTGCCACTCAATGAATCGAGGAGTTCATATTTTTTATCGCTTTCAATGATAGCAGTCTCGATAGCAGTTTTCTCAGAGAGAATAACGAAGGACATCAGCGCAATGAGAATCAGAGAAAATAAAAAAAACCAGGGATGATAGAATGAAAGAACGATCACTCCTGTAGCACCTTGAAGTGCAATAGTGAGCCCATCAATGAGTAATGCAGCTCCGGCCTTTTGAATGGTCACGACTTCTAGAAACTTAACGGTTGTGGCATCGAAACTATTTTCAACAGATTTTGCTACCGCAACTCGCGCTAGGAGTCTGCGTTGTAACCATTCAACGGCTATGTACTGAATAACTCTAATGGCTCCAGTAAAACTCAAGAAGCCCAGGAGCAAAATACTGAGAATCACGATAGGCTGAATGAGAGTTCCGTAGGTCACATGATTCACTAAGGTCTGAACTGAAACTGGGATAACTAATGAGAGTAGTCCTAAGGAAATTGAATAAATAAGCAGTGACTTAAGTAGGGGCTCATCATCAGCAATGAATCTCCAAATAGTTTTGAGAGTCGGGCTATTGAGATACTTGCCGGAGTTTGTGCTCATCATACTAAGTTACCGGAATAATTAATGAAAACAATATTTAATCAGAAGTGATTCTTTTTCATAATCAGATTGATTAAGTCTGCAACTGAGCATTTTTCTTCGATGGGGTGCCTCAGTGGTTTACTGAGATTCAAAGTGTATCTGTTTTTACGTCCGTCTTTTTCCCTCTTTACGAATCCTTCAGCCTCTAGTTCAGTAAGGATTCTCAGTACCGCTCTTTCGGTGATCCCTGCTTTTAATGCAACCTCTCTCAGAACGACATCAGGCATAGCGGCAAGCAACAAAAGTACATGTGTATGATTTGTGAGAAAGGTCCACTGTTGGTGATTGTTTAAAGTATTCATGTTTTATACATCATGACATAAATAGCATGAATAGTAAAGCATGAATTATATTGCATGTATCTTGTTTCAGTGCTAGGATCGTCTTTAAGAAAAACAACCGGAGGATAGAAATTATGAAAACATCAAAAATTACTGAATCATTCGACAAACTAAAAGCAGGTAACGCCAGGTTTACATCTGGAGTGATGTCTGTTGAATCCCTGCTCAGTCAGAAAAAAATGGCTGAATTAGCAGAAAAGGGTCAAAAGCCTTTTGCAATCGTTCTTACCTGTTCTGACTCAAGAAGTCCTGTCGAGATGATTTTCGATCAAGGGTTGGGTGATCTATTCGTTGTTCGTGTTGCTGGAAACGTTGTTGCTCCGAGCTTGTTAGCGAGTATCGAGTTTGCCGCGGCTAATTTCGGATCATCCATCATTGTAGTCATGGGTCACTCTAAGTGTGGAGCGGTGAACGCAACTCTTCAGAGTGTCAAAAATCCAGATAAAACATTGCCTTCAGCGAGTCTGGAAGAGTTGGTCGGTAGAATTAGACCTGCTGTGATTAAATCAATTAACAACAATAATAAGGTTTCTGATGCAGAACAAGTTGAGTTGGCAGCAGCAGAGAATGTGAAGAGAAGCATGAGTCTCATTGTTGAACAGAGTTCAATTGTGAGAGGTCTCATCGAGAAAAATGAAATATCTGTGGTAGGTGCAATTTTAGACATCACTACAGGTAAAGTAAATTTTCTATCCTAAATTCCTTAAGGAAATAATGAATCATGTACAGGCTCGATAGAAAACAATTCTTAGAAACACCTCGTATCGCTATTTGGTCGGCATTAGGATTTCAGGCAGGATTTCTCAACGCATTTGGATTTCTAGCCTTTGGCTCATTTGTGTCTCACGTTACTGGTGTGGGAACTCAGATCGGAATGGCAGTAGGTCGAAATAGTATCTGGTATGATTTTGAGCTTCTGGGTTTTCCTCTAGCCTTTATCTTCGGATCATATATCAGCGGAGTATTTACAAGTGCTAGGCTCGATCAGGGCCTAGCACCAAAATATGATTTAGTCCTATTTGCGATACCTGCAGGATTGGCGCTGATGCTTTATCTCGGTTTCCATGGTGCTTTTGGAGCCTTCGGAGAAGGACTACTGGTTTGGCATGATTTCGTTTTCATGTATCTTCTGTCGTTTTTGTGCGGACTTCAAAACGCATGCATCGCAGTTCTCACAGGTGGCGCTATTAGAACGACGCATATGACAGGAATCAGCACAGATATTGGAACTGATCTCTCTAGAATATTGCATGGAAGTCTTAAAAGTGAAGAGCTTGAATTAACTAAAAAAACAAATCTTACTCGACTTTCAATTTTCATTTCATTTGCAATTGGATCAGTTTTTTCAGTCATTGAAACGAAGAGACTTGAGTTTGCTGCTCTTTGGATTCCCTTGGTTTCATCTCTTGTTCTAGCTCTTGCAATGACAATGATTCGTCGTAAGTTGGATAGGGTTTGGGGTAAAAAATAAAAGAGGTTTATTTTGAAAAAATCAATTCTCATAGTCTTAGTTTGTTTCTTTTCTCAATCTGCTTTCTCACAAGTTCCAAAAGTCGAAACATCTGAAACGAAGGTCATCTCTACTGCTCCAAAGAAATGGGGTATGAGTTACTTTTCGTTTTGGGATGGTCCTGGACTAGAAGGTGGACTGCAGTCCTTTACACCTAACGATAAAGGCAAACCATTAGACACGGGTCTCAGTCTTACGAATTTAATTTCAGTGAAGTATCGGTTTAGTGAGAAGTATTCGATCGATGTCCAGAATCGTATTCAATGGATTCAAACGAATTCTCCAGAAGTAAGGTTTCAAGCTCCAAGAGTTGGAATCTCTGGAAAGTTTGCTTCAGGTCAAGACTGGAGTCTTTCTGGTGCACTGAATACGGATATTCCAGGTGTGGGATATATAGTTTCAGAAAGAACGATCCTTTTTAATCCAGGTCTTTTTGCAAATTTTGCTTATACACCTTCTGGAAGTAGATGGTCGGTTTTTGCACTGCTCACTCCTAGGGTTTGGTTTTATGGAGATAGAGACGCTGTAGAGCCGCAGTGGATTGCAGAGGGATTAAGACCAGGACAGAAACCAGAAATGGTGATCTCTCTCACGCCTACTGTAAATTATGCAGTGAGCGATCGTTTGGGATTAAGAGCAGGTGCTACTCTAGATGTAAGGAAGTTTGTAGAGTCAAATTGGGCTGAGTGGAAAAGATGGCGTATGCCAACTACCGCAGGCTTAACATATAAGTTTAGCCCTGAATTAGAAGTCTATACGTTTGTGAATACATTTCCATTTGATGGTCCGGGCTTGAGTCTTGCCACAAGTTCATTAGGTATGTGGATCAGCGGAGTTATTCTTTAGTGGATTGGATTAACTATCATCATCTTTTTTATTTTTGGATGATAGTGAAAGAGGGCAGTGTTACGGGCGCCTCAAAAAAACTACGATTATCTCAATCAACGCTCAGTGAACAGCTAAAGATCCTTGAACAGAGAATCGGCGAGCCGTTATTTGACCGTGTCAAAAAAAATCTTATTTTGAATCAAACAGGAAGCATTACATTTGAATATTGTGAGCAAATTTTCAAGTCAGGCCAAGAGTTATTTTCACATTTGAAAAATAGAGAGACTCCTCAAAAAAGAAAAATCATACGAATAGGGTCTCAAGTGAGTCTTTCTAAAAACTTGCAGTTCCAGTTTTTAAAGCAGTCTCTCAATGATAAGAGTGTTTCAGTAAGAGTTTTGCAAGGAAGTTTAAGTGATCTTGCGCTCATGCTTGAAACTTATCAAGTTGACTTAGTTCTCACTGATACACAATTGATTCATAATCAGAAAATTCAACTCCAAACCCAGGAACTGCTCGTTGCTCCAATTTGTGTAGTTGGAGCTAAGAACTTAGTAAAAAAAATTGATAAAAAAAATATAAAAACTATCAATGGCATTCCTTTGTTTTTACCTACCTATTCTCATCGGACTCGTAGTCAGATTGATTATTTGATTGAATCTGAATCCATTAAGCCAAATATAATCGGAGAGATTGAAGACCCTGCTTTGATGCGATTTTTTGCAATTTCAGGTAAAGGACTAGCGTTTGTTCCGGAAATAGTTGTTCAAAACGAAATACAATCAAAAGAACTTGAGATTTGTTTCAAACTGGATAGAGTCAATGAAATATTTTATGTAACTACACTCAAGCGTAGTAAGCCAGATCCATTGATAAAAGGATTGATTCAGAGTTTCTTAAATCATCGTTAAAAACTATAGATCTAATAATTATTATCTGTTTTTGTTATTAAGTGAAATAGACGATACTGAGTAAGTAACAAAGAGGGAGTAAGCTTTTCAGTAATTAGTACTGAAACTCTCATATCGTCAAGACATAGTATCACTACTATCGGTATGAGTACGCATCGTGCGAGCTGAGACTCTAATTCATTGGTGAGTGACCAATGTTTGGAGGTCTCTATGCGTATTCGTTTATTTTGTTCTAATTTTAAAAAAACTCAAGCGATTCAGGATGAAGTGAATCGATATTCTGAAGAAGTTGTTTCTTATATTCCTGAAGATCAAGTGCTTGGGATTGAAGCTATCCTTAAAGTGATTAATTCGGATACACAACCCGGCAGAGATGAGTACAGTTGTCATCTCATCGTTAAAACGAAACGTAACGGAAGAATATTCTTAAGTCACAAAGACTTAACTTTTGGTAAAGCAATTCGAACGGCATTCCTAAGAATGACAGCAGTCGTTACGAAAAAGTACAAAAAAAGTATGGAGGCTTTTGTATGAGAAACTATACATGGCCATTAATTGTTTTGGCAGCTTATCTATCAACTTTTGGAATGATGGTGTCACTTTCTGCTAGTCAGAATGATCAAACCAATCGCATGCCAAGTTCTGCAGTGGAAGCTCCAAAGATTGCTTTAGAGAGTCAGTTTAAGTTGATACATATGGATGCTCGCGAACATTATCGGCATTACAATGGAGTGAATTCTCAAACTCAGATTAATTCATCTTTCAGAATGTCAGCTGGTGGTATTCAAATCAATATAGGAGAAATACAATGAATAAATTAAAAATAAAATCTTTGTTGGATCTTTTTCAAGTGGAGATGGCCCCTTGTGTTTCCATATATATTCCTAAAATTTCAATGAATGATGATGTTGCTCAAGAGAAAGAAGTGCTCGATTCGCTTCTAAAAACTGTAAGAAAGAAACTTTTGCTCAGCATGAGCGATCAAGATGCGAGTGTGTTCTTAAAAAGAGTATCTCAGTATCAATTTGCTGATTTTGCATTTAATTCAAAAGCAGTATCTGTTGCTTTGTTTTGTTCAGAAAATTTTTTCTGGTCTTTACCGATAGGAGTTCACACACTCCCAACCGCAATTGTAGCAAAGAGTTTTCATATTAAACCTGTGGTGAGATGGGCTGAGATTGAAAAAAAGCATTTCTTGCTGAGGTTCGATCGCTCATCAATCAAGCTTTACCGGGGCAGACTCAATGGATTGAAGTTGATTGCTGAAGTTAGTCACTTCAATCAAGTAGAGGATTTGTTAAATAGAAAAGTTAAAGACCCAGAATCCATGCTGATTGTCTCTGCAAGGAAGGATGTTATAGAAAACCAAATTATAGCTCACATCCTTAAAAGTAAAAAAGTTGTTGTTCTCTCGGAGTTTGCAGAGGATCAAAGTGACTTACAGCTTCAGTTGGAGTGTAGACGTTTTTTACTCAGGTCCATTCAAGAAGAAGACTTAATCAAAGTCAGAGATATTCTGACTGTAGGCAAAAAACAGAATCGTCTGATCAATAATATTAACGAAATAGCTGAGTTTGCAGTAAGAGGTCAGATTGAATGCTTGGTTGTCTCTCAAGATGATCATGTGTGGGCTGAGGTCAGTCAACGAACAGGTGAGGTGAAGAAGCATTCGTTTTCAGAATTTTTAAGGTCTGATGATTTGTTAGATGATTTAGTTGAAATCGTAGGAAGATCTGGAGGAGAAGTCAGAATCGTGCCTCGCTCTAGAATGCCAAAAGGCGAGATAGCAATTGCTCTATTGAAGGAGTCCTCTCAACTTCAATCAATTAAAGTTTTCTATGAACGGAATCTAACTCGTTCCGCCTAGTAATATCGGTTTAACCGAAGTCCCTTTGTGGTTTTATCTGTTTATACTAAGTTTTATTTA
The DNA here is from genome assembly GCA_023657465.1 of Lysobacteraceae bacterium. Taxonomy (GTDB): domain Bacteria; phylum Bdellovibrionota; class UBA1018; order UBA1018; family JAGTJX01; genus JAGTJX01. The sequence continues at coordinate 577,629 of JAGTJX010000003.1, read as the reverse complement.
TTGGTATAAAACTTATGCCACAGAAACTAGGGGGATTTATGAAGGTTAGATTTAGGTTTTTTCCATATTATATATTTTTTTTAGTAACAGTTTTTTATAGTTCTGCTTGTGATCAGGGTAATGATCGTTTGAAAGAAAAAGCAGATATCGAGAGTAAGGTCATTTCTCAAAACCAGATTGATGCAGAAATGGCTCATCTGACGCAACGATCTAAAGAAATGGAAAAAGACTTTTTAGAAAGGCAAAAATTCTACCAAGCCTTGGTGGGTACTTACGAAGGCGAAATTTCTAATGGTTACAGAATCAAAATCACTCTAGCTTCTCGTTTGCCAAACTATCAAGTCCCTCGTATCAGAATGCTCGAAGAAATCACAAACGATCTTGATCGACTGGGATTAAACGCACAGATTATTCAATGGCTACCTAATAACAATCTATCGGCTATAGGTTGCCAAGTAGAAATGATTAAACCCGATCTTGTTAATGGTGAGTTGACTATTTCTTCAGATAATTGTCCGAATTTATATAAAATCTCTATTTCTCATGACGCAGAAAGTATTTTTGATTCAACGCAAAGCTATCTGTTTGCACAGAATTTAAGAATAAATGAAGAACAAAGTATTATCCCTATAGTTTATGGAGAAATATTGCCTCTTCAGAATCCCAATACGTTTACATTTACTGCAAACCGTATAGTAAAAAATAAATCCAAATAAATAACATATGAAAAAAATACTAATAGCATTACTGCTCATGCTGTACTCTGCGCCTTCAAGAAGCGAGCCTGTCATTGAAGTCGACATTGAAACAGTCACAAAAAAAGTTAGTGATCAAAATTTTCTAATACTTCAAAATGCAATGAGGGTTTACCAGTCGAAAGAAGCGGTAAATGTCTCGCGCGGACAGGTTCTGCCTAGGTTGAATGTTTGGAAGTGGTCTAGTATGTTGTTCGACATCAGGTCTGCTACTTCCATTGTTGAAGATGTTGCTCCTTTTTTAGTTCCTTCCAATTGGTTTAGGGTACAAGAGCAGAAGGAGCTTTATGAGTCTCAGAGGCACGCCTACTATGCACTTTGGCTCAACGAAGTCTACAATGCTCGTGTTCTCTATTATAAAATTTTCTTAGATCAAAGGCTTAGTGAATTTATTAAACGTGAAATACGTGAATTGAATTCAATTAAGGAAATTGTAGCATCGCGTGAGCTATGGGGTGCTCTGAGGCCAGGATCGACTCTTGAGCTTGATGTCAGAATCCTTGCACTTGAAGAAGATTTAAGATCACTCAATTCTTTGTTGATTGAAACAAGAAGTCTTTTGGCAATGGCAATGTCACTCGACCCAAATATCAAGCTTGTTTTACTTCCAATGAAAGAACTTAAGATAGATTCGCTCAAGTTTGGTCTAGATTATTCTTTTTTATCTAGAATTGCACTTGAGCGTTCTCCCGAAGTCCAACAGTATGAAAACTTGATTTCTGTGGCCAGAATCATACGGCAAGAGTTTAGTGTGACAGCCCTAGGTCTAAATACTCTTGCTCGTGGTTTTACTGGATCTCAGTTTGATTCGATGCCGATTCAACCGGGATTGGGCTTCGGGACTCCTGCTTCTATTCGAATTGCGAGAGGTCAACAAAACTTACTTATTTTACAGAAGTGGGTCATTGAAGAAGTTATTAAAAAACAAATTAAGAATCTGATCTTAGATGTAGAGTTAGACTTCTCTAATCTTGAAAACATCACTAAGCGAGTGGAATATACAAAGGGACTTCTCGACATCACGTATAAGAGGATTTCGATGGGTGAGGAAGTGGACTTACTCCATCTTGTTGAAGCATCTCGAAACCACATTGCAGCAGAAATGTCTGAACAAGAAGTTGAACTGAGATTCTATAAACACATGGAAAGAAAAAACAGGCTATTAATTGAAGATGTTTATAATCAGCAGCCTGTTGAAATAGAATCATTAGGAAAATTTGAAGAAAAATTAAGGTTAATCAAAGAAGAGACAAATCATAAAGATTTAGAAGATGAAAAACTTTTTAAAGATCTTCCAAAGAAAAAGTGTAGATTTTTTAGAAAAATATTTGGATTGTGTAAAAAAAATGAAGATCAGAATCACTAGAAATTCAATTCATTTTCTATTCTTTTTTGTACTCATTCCTGAAATGAGTGCTTCTGAATGTGTTCAACTGAGGCAATCAAACGAAGTATTGAAGTGTACTCTCAAAAACCACCCACAGATTAGGCGCTTTGCTTTAGAGTTGCTCAAAAACGAAGAAAATATAGGAGTTGCTATGCAGATTCCTAATCCATCTATCGATACCTGGGGTACAGCAGGAAAAATGCTCGGTGACAGCATGGTCCAACTGGAAGGCCGACTGACTCAAGAGATTGAATTGGGGGGGAAGAGATCGAGTAGAGTTAAAGTAGCAGAAACTAAAAATAAGTATATTTCTCTACAGTTGCTTCAATCAAAAGAAGAAACTGCAATTGCAACTATTCGTACTTTGTATCGTCTAAGACAAATCGAAAGTGAAAAAGGGGTATTAAAAAGAGCATTCAAGACATGGAATACTATCAGTCAACAGTATCGATCAAGACCTGCACTGAATCCTGAGCAGCAGGTTTCTCTCACGGTATTTCAATTGGCTATGAAAGAATCTCAGTTATTACAATCTCAGCTAGAAGTAGAGAGATTAGGTCATGCTCAATTCTTGGAAACAGCAACAGGAACTACTATTGATTTAGGAAATTTACAACTCCCTGAAATCAAATCAAAATGGCCTATTTTACAAGAGACATCTGATTTAAAAAATTCACAAATTCTGATTTATGAAAACGATATAGACCAAAGTCTATCCTTATTAGAGAACTCAAAAAGTCAGCAGATTCCCAATCTGAGGTTAGGTCCAATCGCACAAGCACAAACTCAAGGACCTATTTCTTTTTTTAGTTTGGGTGTTTCCTTGGGGTTAAGTTTACCCATCATGCATAACTATGGTTCACAAGTAGATTTCGGGCGAAAGAGTTTAGAACAAAGTCAAAGCCTCTACGACATCATGAAGTATCGACTCAGTGTAGAGAAGAAAAGAGAGTACGCTCAGTATCATTTGGCGCTTGAGACTTTGGAACGAGCGGGAACGCTTGATTCAATTGATAGTGCTTTCACGACGACTGAAAAACTCTTTTATAGAGGTGTTTTACCTTCTTACTTAGTCATTGAAGCCAATAGGCAGATGCTGGACGTAGTGAGAAGCGTGAATGATCAAGAGCTTGTTGCTATTGAATCTTTGTGGCGAATATATATTTTGGAAGGAAGGTTTGAAGATGAATCTTTGGACTAATTTGTTTTTATCTACAATCATGATGGGTCATTCAAGTGTATGGGTCCCTTCTGCAAGTGTTCACATCGACAAATCAGTCAAACAAGCTGATTATGAAAAAGGAATCCAACTATCAGATGCGGCTTTAAAAACAATGAACATTGTTTCTAGTAATGCACTGGTTTGCGATGAGCGGTCTATCGTGAGCATCAAAGACGAATTGTTTATTTACAGAAAAAGAGAAAATTGGTTCAAAAAAATTCCAGTTAAATCTTTGGGCTCTAAATGTGCGGTAGACAGCTCACTCAGTGCTGCAAATGATGAATGGGTTGTCAGTGGAGCTAGTTTTGTAAGAACAGCTGAAATTGAGTCTTTTGTTAAAATAGAAAAATCTAAACAATAAATATGAACTCAATCATAAAATATTCTATTGAGAATAAATACACAGTACTTGTTTTGACCTTATTGATGGCATTAGCAGGTGTTGCAGTTTTTCAAGTTCTTCCCATTGATGCTGTGCCAGATATTACCAATGTTCAGGTTCAAGTGAATACTCGTGCAGTGGGTTTGGTGCCTGAGGAACTGGAACGGAATATCACGTTCCCTCTAGAAGCTTCGATGAGAGGCATTGCTGGAGTGAAGCAGATTAGATCCATCACACGATTTGGTATTTCTCAAGTGACTGTCATTTTTGAAGAAGGTTCGGATATTTTTAGAGCTAGGCAAATGGTCTCTGAGCGTTTGCAGGGAGTGACTTTACCACTCTATGCAAAGCCACAGTTGGGACCTATTACAACAGGACTGGGTGAAATTTATCACTATACCATTGACTACGAGAAAGTAGAAACAGACCCAAGCTTGAGATTAAAGCAGCTGCAAGATCTGAGGGCGCTTCAGGATTGGTACGTCAAGCCAAGATTACTGAGTGTTCCTGGAATAGCAGAAGTGAATACAATTGGAGGCTACGAAAAAGAATACCATATACAACCCGATCCCAAAAAACTAGCAGCCTATGGATTACACTTTAGAGATATTCAACTTGCCATCCAGAGAGTCAATCGTAATGTGGGTGGTTCTTATATTCAGCAAACGTCGGAACAGTTTTTAGTTCAGGGTTTAGGAATTTTTAAAACCATTGAAGATATTAAAAATGTTCCTGTAAAATCTTTAGAGACATTGAGAACCATCACTATTGCTGATGTGGCTCAAGTTGTGATCGGCAAAGAGTTAAGAAATGGTGCAGCTCTTGTGAATGGTAAAGAGGCTATCTTAGGAACTACTCTCATGCTGCTAGGAGAGAATAGTAGGAAAGTAGCAACTCGTGTGAAAGAAAAAGTAGATAAAGTCAACTTGGAGCTACCCGCAGGAGTGAAAATCACACCTCTCTATAATCGTTCGCAACTCGTGAATGCAACATTAGGTACAGTAGAGCACAATCTTGCTACAGGTGCTGCACTTGTCATTGTTGTGCTTTTGCTTTTAGTAGGTAATGTGAGAGCTGCAATTGTTACAGCCGTAACTATTCCACTTACTTTATTAGGAACTTTTATTATCATGAAGCCGCTCGGTCTCAGCGGTAACCTCATTAGTTTAGGGGCTCTAGACTTTGGAATTATCGTAGATGGCACCGTGATTGTTTTAGATAATTGTGTGCGGTTTATTCATGAGAAAACTCACGATATTCGCAGGGCTTTGACCAAAGAAGAATTAAAAGACGCAATCTATCAAGCAACGGTCGAAATTAGAAAAGCTGCAGGTTTTGGACAGATTATTATTCTACTCATTTTTCTTCCTGTTTTTGCTCTCGATGGAGTTGCAGGAAAAATGTTTAGACCCATGGCAGCTACATTCTCTATTGCTGTTTTTGTTGCTTTGATCATGTCTTTTACTACAGCTCCAGCTTTGGCAAGTATTTTGCTCCAAGGAAACGCTGAGGACAAAGAGCCAAAACTCATGATCAAAATCAGAGATGCTTATGAAAAAATTCTCAATTCATGCCTTAAGTACAAACAAGTCGCTGTATCAATTGGAGTGATCGGTTTCATTTTAGGTGCTTTTTTATTCTCCAGGTTAGGTGGAGAGTTCTTGCCTCAGCTAGATGAAGGCTCATTAGCGATGGAATTAGTGAGACCTGTGAATACCAGTATTGATCAATCCATCAGAATGCAAGAAAAGGTCGAAAAAATGATACGAGAGTATCCTGAGGTTGAGCATGTGTTCTCTAGAATGGGAACTGCTCAAGTTGCAACAGATCCTCAGGGTGTGAATACAGCCGATACTTATGTTGTTTTCCATCCGAGAGAAGAATGGTCAAAATTAAAAAGTCAGTTTAAAAACAAGAAAGAACTTGTCGCTTCAATTGCAAAGCGCTTAGATCAAGAAGTTCCCGGGCAACGTTTCATTATGTCTCAGCCCATTCAAATGAGATTCAATGAGCTTCTTGAAGGAACTCGGTCTGATGTTTCAGTGAAAGTTTTTGGAAGTAATCTAGATGAAATTGTAAGAATTGCTAAAGAAATGAGAGACATCATTAAGACCATACCTGGCGCTGGAGATGTACAGGTCGATCTTGTTGGAAAATCAAACTTACTCAAAATAACGCCGAATTCGTCGATGATTCAAAGAATGGCTCTATCACCCGATCAAATTCTGTCGACTGTCGGTATTGCTATTGGGGGTGAAGAAGCAGGGTCATTCTATGAGAATGAGCGAAGATTTCCAATCATGGTAAGGTTAAGCGAAGAACAAAGAACAAAAATAGAATCCTTAAAAAAGCTTCCCGTTCAAGTTTCACTCAATGCAACTATGCCATTATCAAAACTCAGTGATATTATGTTTGATGAAACCTATGGTTTAATTCTCAGAGAAAACTCTGAAAGAAGAACTGCTGTTCTCATTAATCCTAGAGGTCGAGATACAGAAAGCTTCGTGCATGAAGCTCAAAAATTAGTTTCAGAACGGATCAAACTACCTGAAGGATATAGTTTGGAATGGGGTGGTGATTTCAAAAATCTGATTTCAGCAAGAGAACGATTGATGGTAGTCACTCCTGTTGTGCTTCTCTTGGTCATTCTTGTGATTTACATGGCGTTTCAAAATTGGTTTCAAACCTTCCTTGTCTTTTCATGCGCTCCTTTAGCATTAGTAGGTGGAGTCATCGGATTGATGCTAAAAGGATTGCCTTTTAGTATTTCGGCAGGAGTTGGATTTGTTGCACTCACGGGGATTGCTGTTCTCAATGGAGTTGTTCTGATGAATTATTTCAATGATTTAAAAGCAAAAGGAAAATCGGGTGGCGATCTTGTAAAAGAAGGCACGCTTATTCGCTTACGACCTGTTCTCATGACGGCACTGGTAGATGTCTTTGGTTTTTTGCCAATGATGCTTTCTACCGATGTTGGAGCAGAGGTGCAGCAGCCTTTGGCGACAGTTGTTATCGGAGGTGTTATTTCATCAACTGCGCTGACGCTTCTCGTCTTACCGACGCTTTACGTTATGTTTGAAAAAAGAATGTAAAGCATGTTACTCCCTGTGCATGTATCGACTAGAACGCAAACAACTCCTTGAAGTACCTAAAATTATCGTCTGGTCAGTCTTTGGCTTTCAGGCAGGATTCCTCAATGCTTTTGGATTTCTAGCTTTTGGATCATTTGTTTCTCATGTTACGGGTGTGGGAACTCAGATCGGGATGGCAGTAGGAAGCAATAGTCTCTGGTATGAGCTAGAACTTTTGGGATTTCCCTTTTCATTTATTTTTGGTGCTTTTGTCAGTGGGTTATTCACTAGCGTAAGGCTAGAGAGAGGTTTGAAGCCTCAATACACTCAAGTTCTCTTCATTATTCCTCTTGGTCTTTTAGTAATGTTTTTATTGGGAAGTAGAGGAGTATTTGGAACCTTCGGTGAAGGATTGTTGGTATGGCATGACTTTGTTCTGATGTATTTTTTATCATTTATTTGTGGCATTCAGAATGGATGTATTGCCGTTCTCACGGGTGGCCAAATTAGAACTACTCATCTCACAGGCCTGAGCACTGATATTGGTACGGATCTGTCTAGAGTTTTATTTGGAAAATTAAATAAAACTGAAAATCAATTAACTAAAAAAATTAATTATAGCAGATTAGCTACTTTTTTTTCGTTTACGCTAGGTTCAGTTTTTTCTGTCATTGAGACCAAGCGTCTTCAATTTGAAGCCCTGTGGATTCCTTTATTTACTTCATTGATACTTGCAGTTGCGATGATGCAAATTCGAAGAAAGTTATACAGAGTATTTAGTAATTGAATTTTGGAGCCGGTGATGGGAATCGAACCCGCGACCTACGCTTTACGAAAGCGTTGCTCTACCACTGAGCTACACCGGCCTGCCTTGGAGCTTCGCGCCAAACCTTTTTACGGTTTAACGCTCACTCCGTCAATATTAATGCAGGGTGACTAAAGAGATAAGGTGTTATTTTAAAGTCATTATGAAAACAATCATCTTAGCTTTACTTCTGATTCAGCCATCTTTCGCCAATAAAACTGAAATTCCTACTCTCATTCTTCATGTGAAAAACATCAAAAAAGTGGTTCCTGAAGAAGGAAAAGAAAAAGTTGATCAACTCTTGATTTCGCTTTTCGACCAAGAAGAAGGTTTTCCTAGCAAACCAGACCTCGCAAAAGATAAAAGAGTAATCAAGGTTACAGGAACCGAGATGGACATTGAGTTCACAGGTTTATCAGAAAAAGATCATGCGGTTGCTGTCATTCATGATGAGAACGCAAATGGAAAAGTAGATATGAAGAAGGCTCTCTTCATACCAGTCGGTCTTGCCGAAGGTTATGCTGCTTCAAACGATGCAAAAGGATCTATGGGACCACCTAAGTTCAATGATGCTAAATTCGCTTTCAAAGCTCCAAAAACTGAAATCACAGTCACACTCGAATATTGATCTCAGTGGAAAAAAATAAGCCCTACAAAAAAGTACAAGTATGGATCTACTCTCGATCGCCTGATCGTGGGCTCATTGAAGTCTTATTCCTCCAAACGAACAAAGCTCGCGGAGAGTTCTGGCAGCCTGTGACTGGAAAAGTTGAAAAGGGTGAATCCCTCGTTGAGGCCGCACTCCGTGAAGCAATCGAAGAGACAGGGTTCAAGCTGAATGCTGAATCCCATCATCCAAGAGATTTAGGCTATGACTTTGAGTTCGAGGGCAAGTGGGGCAGAGCTCATGAGCACGGGTTCTTCATCGAGGTTCCAAAGAAGTGGGAGCCAGTTTTAGATCCAAAGGAGCACCAGAGCTACGAGTGGCTCACGGTGAGCGAGGGGATGAAACGGCTGACTTTTGACACTAATCAAAAAGGTCTCAAGAGCCTCTTAAAAAAACTATTACTCTCGAAGTAATCGGCCGATATACTAAACAGTATGGCAAACCCCACTTCAACTTTGGTAGTCCGAGAACTCACACAACTAGATGAAGCTGCTTTTAAAAAGGCAATCGAGCAGACTCCGAGCGATCCAAACTTCGCGCACTATTACGACAAGGGAATTACCTTCGATCAGTATCTCTACATCTTAAACAGTGTGAAGTTAGGTTATGAACTCCCACTAGGACACGTGCCTGCAGCGGTAATGTATGCGTTTGTCGGTGGTGATATTGTTGGGCGTCTCACCTTGAGATTCGATCTCAACGAAGAGATGATCAATACCGCAGGTCACATCGGTGTGATTGTCATTCCTGATCAGAGGAAAAAAGGCTACGCAACTGAGATCATGAAACAAGGTTTATCGATTGCGAAGAGGGCAGACATGCCACGCATACTACTCACTTGCAGCGATTCTGCAGAAGTTCCTCGCAAGCTCATCGAGAAGTGCGGCGGAACTCTCGAGAATACTTACATGGATCCTGTCGAGAAAGCTCTCAAGCGTAGGTATTGGGTTAGTTTCTAGCTTCCAGGAAATACTTTTTCATCTCTGAAAAAAATCAAACACTACTATGGTTTTTAGAAGCTAGTGCTTTGTTATCAGGTTGTGGCATGAATGTGGCATTGGAAAGCGAATTTATTTACGTGCCACATTCATGCCACAACCTGATAACAACGAAGGGAGTCGCATAGAAGGGCACTTCGCTTCAAATAGTTACACTATTTGCCGCTCACAGGGGTTAGCACTGCGCTAGATCGCTGCGCGATCCATCGTAGCTGCTACATTCTAAACAGACCGAACTTAGTCTCCTGAATCGGAGCGTTCAGCGTTGTAGAGAGAGCAAGCGCAATCTGAGCACGTGTCTTCCAAGGAGTGATGATTCCATCATCCCAAAGTCTTGCTGTTGCGTAGTAAGGATGTCCCTGAGTATCGTATTGTTTGCGAATCGGATCTTCGAGAGCCTTAATATCTGCTGCTGACAACTTTTTCCCTTTGGCTTCAAGTTGTTCGACCTTCACTTGAGAGAGGACGTGCGCTGCTTGCTCACCTCCCATGACTGAGATCCTGGCTGATGGCCACATCCAGAGGAACCTTGGATCGAATGCTCTTCCACACATGCCATAGTTTCCAGCTCCATAACTTCCGCCAACGATGACAGTGAGTTTTGGGACTTGAGTAGTAGAGACTGCGGTAACGAGTTTTGCTCCGTCTTTTGCTATTCCACCATGTTCAGATTTCTTCCCCACCATGAATCCTGTGATGTTTTGTAGGAAGAGGAGAGGAACGCCACGCTGAGAACAAAGCTCGATGAAGTGTGCAGCTTTGAGCGAACTCTCTGAAAAGAGGATTCCATTATTCCCGATGATACCTACTGGATAGCCATAGATGTGAGCAAATCCGCAGACGATCGTAGTGCCGTAGTTTTGCTTGAATTCATGGAAACGCGATCTGTCAACTGTACGTGCGATGATTTCACGGATATCAAAAGGAACTTTAATATCTCTGGAAACAATGCCTGCGATTTCTTCTGGATCATAGAGGGGCTCCTCCGGAGCCATCCGCTGGAGCTGTGCTCCAGCTTTACGATTGAGATTGAAAACGATATCGCGAGCGATCTCAAGAGCGTGTTCATCGTTCTCAGCCAAGTGATCCGCAACACCACTGATACGAGTATGAGTGTCTCCGCCGCCGAGTTCTTCTGCAGAGACGATTTCACCAGTTGCAGCTTTGACGAGTGGAGGTCCACCTAAGAAGATCGTGCCTTGGTTTTTCACAATCACGGTTTCATCACTCATCGATGGCATATAAGCGCCACCCGCGGTGCATGATCCCATCACGACTGCGATCTGTGGAATTCCTAGAGCAGACATCTGAGCTTGGTTATAAAAAATTCTTCCGAAGTGATCACGGTCTGGAAACACTTCATCTTGCATCGGGAGGAATGCTCCGCCTGAGTCGACGAGGTAGATGCAAGGAAGTAAATTTTCTTGAGCAACTTCCTGAGCCCTAACGTGTTTTTTCACCGTGAGGGGGAAGTAAGTTCCGCCTTTCACGGTAGCATCATTAGCAACGATCATGACTTCTCTGCCGTGAACGACTCCGACTCCGGTTACGACTCCTGCACCTGGAGCAGCGCCTTCATAAATATCCCAAGCTGCAAGCGGTGAGAGCTCCATGAACGTCGTGCCAGGATCAATGAGTTTAGCGATGCGATCGCGAACGAATAGCTTTCCACGAGACTCGTGTTTTTTCCGTGCCTCAGGGCCGCCGCCTTCGCGGACTTGTGCAAGTTTCTGCTCTAAGTCTTTTACTAATCCACGATTGTGTTCGGAGTTTGCCTTGAATTCAGCGCTCGACGTTTGAATTTGAGATTTAATGGTGCCCATGATCGAACTATAGACACATGGTTTATTAAAATCAATCCATGATTTAACGCTAAGAATCATGCGTCATCTCATACTAGAGTTTGAGACAATGAAATTTAAAACTTTAGAGACAACTCTTAGCCCAAATGGCGTGCTTACAGTGAAGTTGAACCGACCTGATATCAGGAATGCTTTCAACGCAGTGATGATCGATGAACTGCATCAAGTTTTTGGTAAAGACGCTGAGAATAAAAAAGTAAAAATCGTCGTCTTCCGCGGTGAAGGTTCAAACTTCTGCGCAGGGGGCGATCTCGCTTGGATGAAGAATTCATCTAAACTTACTGTGAAACAAAATCTTGTCGAGACGAGACACCTCTCCGATATGTTCCGCACTATTAATGAATGTACAAAACCTATCATCGGTGCAGTTCATGGAGCCGCAATTGGTGGAGGGGTAGGACTCGTGTCGGTGTGTGACTATGTGATTGCAACAACTGACACTACTTTTAGTTTGAGTGAAGTGAGACTAGGGATTGTTCCTGCGTGCATAGGACCTTTCGTGGTAGCGAAGATCGGTGCTTCACATGCGAGAGCGCTTTTCATTAGCGCTGAGCGTTTCCAATCTCCAAAAGCATTTGAAATCGGTCTCATCCACGAAATTGCAAAAGACTCAATGGCACTCGATATCGCAGTCGAGCGAGTCACAAGCAATATGTTGAAAGCAGGCCCTCGTGCGATGAGTATTGCTAAACAACTCGTGCTCGACCTCACGTGGCCAGAGCGACGTGTGAAAATCAAAAACTGTTACGAGTATGTTTCTAAGACCCTCTCTGAACTCAGAGTCACTCCAGAAGCTCAAGAAGGACTCAAGGCCTTCTTAGAAAAAAGAACTCCTGTATGGCCCCAATAATTAAGAACAAACTTCTCGTCGCTAACCGTGGAGAGATCGCATGCCGTGTGTTCCAAGCTTGCCGTGAGCGTGGGATTCCTACAGTTGCATTAGTCGTAACGGGAGATGAAGAAGCAAGGCATGTCACTTATGCTGACGAAGTCATTAAAGTCTCTAGTTATCTAGCTATAGATGAAATCGTGAATGCTGCAAAATCTATTGGTGTCACTCTCGTTCACCCTGGATATGGATTCCTCTCTGAGCGCTCTCCCTTCGTCTCAGCAATTGAGAAGGCAGGAATGTCGTTCCTAGGACCTCGTGCAGAAACAATGGAATTGATGGGCGGAAAAATAACTGCAAAAGAATTTGTTACATCGATCGGTGTGCCCACACTTCCTTGGGCTAAAATTAAAAAAGGCGAAAACATCAAAGATGCTGCAAAAAACGTGGGATTCCCTCTTCTCCTCAAAGCCGCAGCAGGTGGTGGTGGTAAGGGAATGCGCATTGTACGTAAGACTGAGGAGCTCGATCTCGCAGCTGAGATGGCAGCAGCAGAAGCGCTCTCCGCATTCGGAGATGGGACATTATTCATTGAGAAGTTAGTAGAGAAACCACGTCACGTGGAAGTTCAAGTATTTGGTGATGGTATGGGCGGCGGAGTTCACCTCTATGAGAGAGATTGTTCGCTTCAACGTAGGCATCAGAAGATTTGGGAAGAAGCGGGAGCTGCTAACCTCGGAGAGAAAACTCGCCAAGGTCTTTATGAGTGCGCACTGAAACTCGTGAAAGCTACGAAGTACCGAAGTGCTGGAACGCTAGAGTTCTTGGTAGATGACTCGGGTGAGTTTTACTTCCTAGAGATGAATACAAGATTACAGGTCGAACACCCAGTGAGTGAACTCATTACCGGAGTCGATCTTGTTCATGCACAGATTGAACAAGCGATCAATCCTACAAAGCCTGCTCTGAAGTCAGTTTCAGAAGCTCGTGGGCATGCAATCGAAGTGAGGCTCTATGCTGAAGATCCCGCTCAAGGTTTCATTCCTACGCCTGGCAAGATCACTGCAATTCATTTTCCCATGGGACCTGGAATCAGAGTGGATACTGGAATTGAACTTGGACAGACAGTAAACACACAGTTTGATTCCATGTTAGCTAAGATCATTGTGTATGCAGAGACTCGCACACTTGCACTTGCACGTATGAAGTATGCGCTCGAAGAGACAGTGGTCTTAGGACCTGGAACGAATCAGAGTTATCTCTTGGCACTTGCCAACTCTCCAGCTGTACGTGATTACACTGTATACACTCAGTGGCTTGAGAAGGAATTCCAGTTCGATACTTCGCCCTCATCTGCAGAGCTTCTGGCTATTGCAGAAACCTTGAACTCTGCTGGAGTAGGACAAGCAAAAGTAAGCGACGTTCAATCCCCTTGGAGTAAGTTCCAATGAGTGAAATCAAAATCGCAGGCAAAAAAACTGAACTTGGAAAATCTGGCAATGTCACAGTAGATGTCCGTCCTGGTGGATGGAAGATCATCACTACAGCAGATGGTAAGCGCCATCGCATGAGGTCTGTGCGCGTGGGTAATAACTTCTTCACACACATCGATGGCAAGACCATCGCTGGATCACTGGTCGAGAAGAATAGAGCCACTGGTGGAGCTGCTGATGAAGGTCTGATCCCGCAGTATCCTGGTAAGGTACGGAAGATCCTCGTCAAAGAAGGCGAAACCGTTAAAGCCGGAGACTCCCTCATCCTTCTTGAAGCGATGAAGATGGAGTTTGCGATCAAGGCTCCTGCGCTCGGAAAAGTTAAAAAATGGAAAATAAAAGAGGGTGAGAACTTCTCGCCGGGTTCAAGTCTCCTTGAATTCGAGGAGTCCAAGAAATGAGTGTTTCCAAACAAGTCACCGTATTCGATGTAGGTCCTCGTGATGGTCTTCAGAATGAGCAGATGAGTCTCACTTTTGAACAGAAGAAATGGTTCATCGAAGGACTACTCGCTTCTGGCCTCAATGAAGTCGAAGCAGGCGCATTCGTCAGGGCAGACAAAGTCCCTCAGATGGAAAACACCGATCAAGTGGCGAAGGAGTTTCCACAGCTTTGGTATCTTGTGCCCAATCTGAAAGGATTAGAGAGGGCAGTTTCATCAGGCGTAAAACGAGTTGCACTCTTCACCGCAGCGACAGAAACATTCAATCAGAAGAATATCGGCATGTCGATCGACGAGAGTTTCCGTGCCATGACCGATGTTGTGAAAGAAGCCAAGAAGAAAAAAATTCAACTCCGTGGATACGTCTCGACAGTGTTTGGATGCCCTTTTGAAGGACCGACACCTCCTAAGCAGGCACTCAAAATCATTGAGCGCATGGCTGACTTCGGAGTGAGGGAAGTTTCTATTGGAGACACTATTGGTGTAGCTCACCCCAAAGGTGTTGATCAGATCATTAAGCCAGCTCTCAAGATGTTAGGAGCCAAGCGAGTCGCGGTTCACTTCCACGATACTCGTGGACTTGCTCTTGCTAATACTCTGCGCTCTCTTGAGCACGGAGTGAAAATCGTTGATACTTCTGCAGGTGGCTTGGGTGGCTGTCCTTATGCTCCTGGTGCCACGGGTAATCTCGCGACTGAAGATTTGATCTATATGTTAGACGGCATGGGAGTTAAAACTGGAGTCAATCTCGAAAAGCTCTGCGAAACATCGTTTGCACTTTTTCGACTAATGAATCGTCCGATTGTGAGTAGATACTTGAAAACTTATGCTTCACAGAAATAAAGTTCTCATTCTATTCGCACTAGCTCTTATCTCCAACTGCTCAAGCCCTCAGAAGAATGATGATCCAGGAATCACAGTTCCCAATGTATTCGTAGGTCCTATCCGTATGCGAAGACCTGTAGCGCCTCCGATTAAACCTAACGAAACTCCAGGTAGTGATCGTTCTGCGCGAGCAGTCGAAGCCAATACTGACCAAATGGAATGCCAACCCATTGATCAACTCATCAAAAAAGATAAAATGAAGAAGATCCTTCAGTGTTTCAAGTCCCTAAAAGATCCACTGAAGCTAAACTTTGAACTCCTCAGGCATTCGGAGCCTGAATGGGTTCTGCAAGTAGGTGAGGACACTCCGGATTGTTTAGTAGAAGAGATTTCGTTCATTCCCGTACCGCGCGAAGTGTTCTTCCTTGCAGATCATGAGTCTGTGCTGACTTGTATCAATTCCAGAATAGATATTGAGCGAGATGATTCTCTCGATTCAGTCTGGTTAGAAACAGATACAGAGATGAGTGTAACTCTTTCTACGGAAGATTTCCCTAGAACTGAGAACGACACGAGGCGCTTAATAGAAGCTTGGGCTTTGTCGCCCTTCTTCGGGAAGAATAACACTCTTCATGGTAAGTCCGTTCCTAGGAAGATGTGCCAGGCTTGCTTCCAAGATGAGAAGATATTCAAATCGGATACTCGTGAGTTCCCTCGCTGGCCATAGTTCAAGCGATTGTCTAAAACTTCTACAGATATTCGAGGGTAAGGGTAGGACCGTTTTCGCCTAATCCTGTCTTAATGATTTCAGAGTACTCAGGGCCGATTTTAAGAACAACACGATATTCAGAACTCAATCTCAAGTAACGTGGAAGTTTGCGTCTGAGGAACTGAACTCTGAGTTGGTAGCTGCTAGGTTCTTCGTATTTCTCAATGATTCTCAGAAGCTGATCGAGGCTCATCTTGAGATAAGGTTCAGCGTCATCTAATGTTTTCATCACTTCGTTTGCTTGGGCAAGAATATCTGAGTTGAATTCAGTGTGATAGGGATCATTGTGTCTGATGATTAAATTTGAAACATAAATCCCATCAGTGATCAGAGTGATTTTGAGGTTTTCACCTTGTTTTTGGCTCCAAATGTTCATGAGACTATCCAGAGTAATGTCCAGACATTGCCCCCAATGTCCACCCATCACAATCACGTGATTCGAAGTAATAGGAACGCTGAACTCACCAGCGCTGGATTCCAAGCAGTGGTTCTTCTTGCAGTTCAGAAAGGGGTAAGTCTCAGCTGTTTCTTTTTTGTAGAGGTGAAAAACAGGTAGCTTAAGTTTTTTGGCAATTTTTAAAATGCTTGGAATTCCTGTGCGAGATTCAATATAAGCATCAAACTCTGTTGAAGCATGGGTCAGTATGACGACGGACTTAGGCTCTTTAGCCCACCCAGTCAGACCCATTAAAAACGTCATCATGATTAAAAGCTGTTTATTCATTAACCAGTAGAAATAGCACGAACTGTGCCATATAAGATGCCAATCAAAGGGGAGCAATATATGTCATTTTGGATTATTACATCATGGGTTTTAGTCGCTATTCTAACAGCCGTAAATATTTTCGTTTTCTTGAAATTGAAAAAAGCTTCAGAGCAAATGATGAAGATGACTTTCCCAGGTTCTAAAGACATGGGTCAGGCGATGCAGCAGATGCAAGCCATGATGGGTGGAAAAAGCCCTCAGCAGATGCAAGCGCAGATGAAGCAAGCCATGAATATGCTCAATCAAATGCAAAACAAGCGCCGCTAATGATTCTAGCTTTTCTCTCTCTCATATTGCTTCCTCTGCAACCACGTGCTGATTACGTAGAAGAAAAATACGTCGGTGATACTTACTGTTTATCTCAATTCTCAAGATTAGATCAGTTAAAGTTTCATGCATGTAGATATCTCTATTCTAAGAGTTGGGGCTGGATTGACCTCAAACATTTTACAGCTGCGGCTGAACTCCTTGCAAAGAACTCCAAGATCAATAGAACAAAGTATATGTTTTACTATGCCATTTTGGCAGGTGAATCACATGAGCAGAATTCGAACAATAAAAATGAGCTTGGAAGTGTTTATTCCTATGAAGATTTAGTTTCTAATTTCTTAGGAGCTTCATTTCAATATCTTGCGAATAATGGTTGGTTTAAAGGCCTGAGTTTTAATCAATCCCTTTTATCTTTTTTTGAATCATTTGAAATTTCAGATGAACCACAAGTTGATGCTCCTAACTTTAAGTCATTAGATGAACCCAAAAAAAATAAATCCTATTATCCGCTTTTTAATACAAAAAAAGCAGATGCAAACCATCCCATTCAAAAAAAACTAAATGAACTCAGAGTGGATGTGACCCAAAAATTTAATGATAATCGGGACTGGCGCGAGCGAACCATTATTAGGCTTGCTCCCATTTTAAATTAAAACTATCTCTGTTTCTTCAATTTCAGAAACTCTGCAAACTTCTCACGCAATTCTTTTTCTAATTCATGTTTCTCACCGAGAAGTGTGAGCGTTTCAGCTACGCACTCAAGCGTAGAAACACACTCAGGACCTGGCTCTTTCCTCATGCGTCCATAAGCTGAAGGAGCTAAAGGAATCAGAAATGCTTGTTTGCATTTCAGTAACCATGCGTTTCTCCACCAAAGAGTTTTGCCTTGTGACCAAGTTCCATCGAGAACAATGATTCCTTTGAGAGCGGCAAGATCGTCCGGAGCGGGTTTCGACTTAGGATTGATCCAGTGAAGTCCGCGCCTCACTTCTCCACGCTCATCAGGCATCCATGCGCCTTCGGCTTTCTTACGAGATCCGATGAAAAGTGCCAACCATTCAGACGGCTTGGCTTCAGCTCCCACAGCTTTAGAGAGATTCGGCCACGAGAGTCCTACCTTGAGAGTCAGTCTATCGCCGAGAGTGGTCTTGAGTAGAGGCACGGTTCCTAGATGTTTGTCAGGCTCTTGAGGATGTTGAAGGCAGAGGATTTTCAGACTCATTGTCCAGAAATACTACCAATCCCCAAGGACTTCCTCAAACGCATTCCTGAAAACAATGATTTTAGTGGGACCCACAATGTAATGACCGTGGAACTTGATATTGAATTCACGAGTGAGTGCTTCGGATCTACTTGTGAGGATGCGGTCACTAAGTGAGGGTCTTACATCATCACTCGGATGATTGTGGATGAGATAGATTCCCTGAGGACGAACTCGGAGGATTTCATAAAACAGATGAGCAGGATCAATATCGACATGATGAGTACCTCCGTAAGCAATGATCTGAATCTCGTCACGCTTGCCCTCCGAATTCACCGGTATAAACCCAAACCATTCTCGTTTTGCGATCCTGAGATTGTGTAATTTTGTGCCGGTTGAATTTTTCATGCGAGCAAAGCAATGCAAACCAAAGGCCAATGGGGTATAAATCAATCTCATGCGCATCTTGATTGTGGCACTGATCACCCTAGCAACTCTGATGACTTCATGCACAAACAAGCCTGTGCCTCCCCAAAACCCTGAGCAATTGAAGAACCATTATCCTGTTGTTCATTATCAAGGTCCTAATAAACCATTCACAGTCACTCTTGAGAGGCGTTTGCCTGAGAACTGGACATTTCTCACTGAGATCCCGAAGGAAGTGGTGAGAGCGGTACTGATCTCTGAGGACTGGTCTTTCTACTCACACGAAGGTTTTGATTTTGGTCAGATCAAAGAAGCAGTCGAAACCAATATCGAGCGTGGCAAGTTTGCGCGTGGAGCATCGACCATCACTCAACAAGTCGCCAAAAACGTGTTCTTAGATCAGAACAAGTCGCTCATTAGGAAGCTTCGCGAGGCTAATCTTACGGTGCAGCTAGAGGAACATCTCAGTAAGAATAGAATCCTTGAGATGTACCTCAATATTGCAGAATGGGGAGAAGGGATCTTTGGGATTGAACAAGCTGCGCGCTTCTACTTTAAGAAGAGTCCTAAGAATCTGAACGTGAAAGAAGGTGTGTTCCTTGCTGTTCTTCTTCCAGGACCTAAGAAGTACTCTCAGAGCTTCAGAGAACGTGAACTCACTGATTTTATACGTAAACGGATCAATACGATTTTGGGCAAACTTCATTCAGCCAAAGTCTTGACGGACGAAGAATTAGATCAGTGGAAAAACACAAAACTCTCTTTCGAAAAGTAGACTAAGTGTGACAGACTGTTCAATGGATGAAATTCTCTCGTCGACACGGAAAAGTCATATTCTCAATTTTCTTACTCACGCTGAGCTTCTCGTTTTTCGGGATGTCCAAGGCGCCTAAGAACGCTAAGAAATCTCAAACTGCTAGTGCTATTGAAGAAGAACCAGCAAGCATTTTTGAGTCTCTCTTTCAGACTTGGGCAATTCAGAAGAGCCAGATCTCAGACAAGATGAAAGCTATTGGACTTGCAGATGATCCAGTTTCAGAGCTTCCCGAGAAAATGCAGCTTGAGATCCACGGAAAACCTGTAGATCTGAAACCACAGTACACAGTAGATGCCTTCTTACAGAAACAAGTAAAAGATCTCATCAAGCAATACAAGCCAGACTATGCAGCGTTTGTTGCGATAGAGCCTGAGACTGGGAGAGTCCTTGCGTTTGTGAGTTCAGCGCAGAAGAAAACCTATCGTTCCAATGTGGCTCTAGCAGCAACCTATCCCGCAGCTTCTGTTTTCAAAATGGTGACCGCGTCTGCTGCCATTGAAACAAAACAATTCAAATCAAACAGCGAAATCTCATTCTCTGGAAACAATCACACTCTCTACAGAAGGAACGTGAACAGTCAGAAGGTCGATCGCTGGACTCGTAGTATGAGTCTGAAAGAAGCATTCGGTAAGTCCGTGAATACGGTGTTCGCTAAGATCGGTCTCTTTCACGTCGGTGGACACACACTTCAAGCATACGCAGAGAAGTTTGGATTCAATCATTCTCTTCATTTTGATTTGCCTGTCTCAGAATCTCGCGCGATCATCCCTGACAATGATTGGGGAGTTGCTGAAGCTGCATCAGGATTCACTACTGATATCATGATGAGTCCAGTTCAAGGCGCCATGATGGCTGCGGCGATTGCCAATGATGGTGTGATGATGGAGCCATACGTCGTACACAAGTTATTCGACGGGAAGGGTGAGCTTCAGTATAAAGCCAAGCCTAAAATCTTAAGAACCGTTCTCGGTCACGAAGCTGCAGATGAAGTGAAGAAGCTCATGAATGAGACAGTGGAACATGGAACTTCTAAGAAGTTCTTCAAACCCTTCATCAAGCTTGCGCAAGTCCAAGAGTGGGATGTGGGCGGCAAAACTGGCTCTCTCACAGGATTGCACCCATTCGGTAAGTACGATTGGTTCGTGGGCTACGCAAACTTCCAGGGTAAGAAGGTCGCTGTTTCGGCTCTCACGATTCACGAGAAATATTGGAAGGTCAAATCAGCATTTCTCGCTCGTCGTGCATTCGAATCCTTCCTAAAATCTCACTATATCGTTCCTAAATCCTTGCGCTCAAAGTACGCATTGATTAAATAATAAGTGTGAAGAGAAAACTCATCATCGTATTCCCTGACGACTGGCTTCCGTTCTCTCCCATTACTCTCAATCTCTATGATCAACTCTCTAAAGACTGGAATGTTGAGATCCTCACATTCCGCAACAAGCGCGATCCTTGGGGATTAGATCAGTCGAGACAATTGAGACTCGTGAAAACTTGGAACTTAGTGGAGAGAGTTTTAGATTTTGTTGATAAGGGTTTTAAGTTTGTTTTAGGTCGCACCTTACAACTCAGACGAAGATTCCGCGCAATTCAAATCATTAGCGTTGCGAGTCGTATGAAGGCTCACATCTGGGTGACTGTCGATACTCACGCAGCTTGGGCTTTGCAGAAGATTGGCAGGTCAGTGCATCTTGTATCGCTAGAGCTCTATGATCGTGATCCGTTTGTTTCTAAGTTGAAGGCAGAGAAGTTGCGCTCTGTGCTCATTCAATCGAAGACTCGTTTAGTGAGTCTCTCTCCTCACGTGATTGATCCAGTGTTCGTGGTGCAGAACGCTCCTGTTTTCCCTGGTCCTCAGACAGGGAATAAATGGAATGAACGAAGTGGGCTTGTGATGTCAGGATCTTGCATTCCTGAGTTCGGACTCAATATCGTGCTCAAGTGGTTCAGACAGAATACTACTGAGAAGTTAGCGTTCCACGGTACGGTTCCCTCGAGTGATGAACTTCTCATACGTAGTGAATTCTCCAATGAGCTCACGCGTGGGAATTTGTCTCTTAGTCTTGATTACATGGGAAGCAAGCAGCTGCTCGAATACCTTCATCAGTTCCGAGTTGGATTTTGTTTTTATGATTTGAGATTCGAAGACATGAATCAATTCAACTTCTGGATGGCGCCTTCAGGCAAGCTCTTCCATTATTTTGCAGCGGGAGTTCCCGTGATCGCGACTGATCTTCCGGGCTTACAAGTCGTGCGCGAGTACAACACAGGAGTTCTGATTCGTGATGATGATCCGCGCACAATTCGTGCTGCGATTGAGCACATTCAAGCTAACTACGATGAGATGGTTCAGAACTGTTACCGAGCGGCGGCTGAGTTTAGTTTTGACCGAGCGCTAGAGCCGTTTAGAGAATATTTGCTTACTGGTGAGAAGCCATCTCAGAATTAATCTATCTATGTTTCTTCTTATTTTTCTTACGGCCTGGAAAGATTGATATCTCAATGACTTCTGAAGCAGGGGAATTTGCAGCTTTAGGCTGGTATCCGAAAGAAATGGCCACATTCGGATCAGGAAGATAGCTCACTCCTAGTACTGAGACAGAGTTCTCAGTGTCGCCGCCGATATAATCTGCGATGATGTGGATTTTGCGTTTCCATAACGGAATATCGAGTCCCATCATGATGAATCCATCGCCCTTTCCACGGTAAGCTTGATTCGCGTGATAGCCACCCATCTGAAGTTGAAGGTGTGACTGAGGATCTTCGAATACAAAGTTTGCGTAAGCCATGTAGAGGAGTTGAGTGCTAGGCCTTGCTTCGCTCGGTAGGTTTACGCCGAATTGATCTCCGACGCCTACTCGGAAATATTCATTGAGAGGAATGACTTTCTGGAAGTTGGTCATGATGCCTACTCCGATTGGAGAGCCTGCTTTCAGAGCCGAGAATCTTTCATGTAGTCGATGCCGAGAAAATTGAGACCTACTTCGTAGTCTTTTCCGATTCCGTAAGTTGCAGTGAGGTTTGAGCCCATGAGATCGGAGTAATTATTGATCTGTTCTTGAATGAAGAGCTCCTGCTTCTCTGTGAGTACCGAGCTCGGGACGTTGAATAGGTTTTGTTGACCCCAAGACGTGAGGGGGGCTTGAAAAATCAAGATGATGAGGCAGGATAGAGCTATTCTCATTGCAATGCGTTATCTCAATAATTTCAGCGCTTTGCAATAGGTTTAACCTAAATCTTACTTTAGCTTCCATAATCAATACTTAGAAGTATTGATTTGATCCTAGATCTATGAGAAACCCCATTCATGCATATATCTGCAATGGAAGAATACGGCTTGAGATGCGCCCTGCAATTGGCAAGGCAGCCAGGACAAGCTCCGCTCCCAGCATCGATTATTGCCAAGCGAGAAGGCATCTCCATTGAGTACGTGAGTAAGCTCATGCACAGGTTTCGTAAAGCGGGAATGGTAAAAGCGATCCGCGGAATGAGCGGAGGCTTCACGCTCGCGCAGACTCCTGATCTCATCACTCTTAAGTCAGTTATGGAATCCATCTCAGGGAAGAAACAAGCAGGTGCGTTCTGCAATCAATTCTCTGGTCGCGAAGATTCCTGCGTTCATCTTTCGGATTGTTCTGTGCGTCCGGTGTGGACGACTCTCTCTGGATACTTCGATGATTTACTTGGTCAGCTCACGCTTGCTGATCTCATTAAAAAAGAATCTACACTTCAGACTCAGGTCTCACATCTTGCGGCATCCAAAACAAAACAGATCAAAAATTATTTCCTAGAAGGTGCATTATGAAATCAACATTAGAAATCAAAGATTTGGTCGTCAGTGTCGAAGGCAAAACTGTTCTCCATGGAATCACACTCAAAGTGAATACAGGTGAGGTGCATGCCATCATGGGACGTAATGGTTCTGGTAAGACGACGCTTTCACACACTCTCATGGGACATCCTAAGTACAAGGTGATCTCAGGACAAATTCTCCTTAATGGAGTGGACATCACAGGACTCAGTCCTGATGAGCGCGCTAAGAAGAGAATATTCTTAGCATTCCAATATCCAACAGCAGTACCTGGAGTGAGTGTTGCAAACTTCCTCCGTACATCTGTTCGTTCAGTACGTGGTGATGAAGTTCCTGCCAAGGAATTCCGTGCGCTAGTGAAGAAGGAATTAGCAGCACTTAAGATCCCTGAGAATTTCATGACGAGAAGTCTTAACGATGGATTCAGTGGTGGAGAGAAGAAGCGCTTAGAGACTCTTCAGATGAAACTCCTACAACCGATCTTTGCAGTATTGGATGAGACGGACTCAGGTCTAGATATCGATGCGCTGAAGAACGTTTCAGAAACGATTGAATCCATGCGTTCTACCGAGCGTGGAATTCTCCTCATCACTCACTATCAGCGTATGCTTAATTACATTAAACCCGATCATGTACACGTTCTTCTCGGTGGCAGAATCGTTAAGTCTGGTGGAGCAAATCTCGCTCTTGAACTTGAGAGTAGAGGGTATGACTGGATTCATGAGGCCAACACATGATCGCAGCTCCATCAGTGAAAGACGAGAATTATCGATTCACGAGCCTTCGGTCTATTAACTGGAATGAAGCACCTGAAACTATTCCAGTGAGTGCAAACAGTGATGTGTTGCCACTGGTGTTTCGTAATGATGCGTTTGCAGATCTAAACCGTGGTTATGCTCCAGATACCAAGCGAATTCTCGTTACGGGTAAACAATCAGGTACTAAAGTTTCAATCGGTCACCATTTTGAATCCTGTGGAGCTATTTACTCACGCGTGATCGTCGAAGTAGCTCCGAATGTGAACGTGACTCTTGTCGAGGAGCTTTTAGGTTCTCCTAGGTTACTCAATCAAGTTTTAGAAATAAGACTGGGTGAAGGATCCGTTGTGGAGTGGGTACACCTTCAGAATCTCTCTCGCAGTACTCTTGGGTTTCTGCGTACTCTCGTCACTCTTGAAGCTGGTTCAGAGCTCAAAGGAATTATTTCTTCTGTTGGAGGAAGCAAGAATCAATCTCGTGTAGAAGTCTGCTTAAAAGGAGAGCGAGCTCAAGCGACTCTCATGAGCGCTACTCGCGGAATCATTGATCAGCACTTCGATCATTGGACGACCATCACTCATGATGCAGGCAAGACAACCTCTTCGTTTAAGCATTGGACGGTGATGGGCGATCAAGCGCGCGCTATATTCAATGGCAAAGTCGTGATCCCAGCACACGCACTCGGTTGTGATGCTTATCAGAAGAACACAAACTTACTCTTATCGAAGCAAGCAGTCATTGATTCGATCCCTAAGCTTGAGATCGCAACAGACGAAGTCAAGTGCGCACACGGATCGAGTATCTCTCCTGTGAGTGATGACCATCTCTACTATCTCGAATCACGAGGTATTGATCGCGCAATGGCTGAGGGAATGCTCGTCGATGGATTCACAGAACCTGTCCTCATGCAGATCTCTGATGATGTATTGAGATCTCAGATCAGATTAGCTCTCGTCGGACACGCAAGCGACGGAGGGTGGGAGTGATGGACGCACAAAAAATCCGCGAACAATTTCCAATTCTCCGAGAACGTGTGAACGGCAAGGCACTTGTCTACTTCGATAATGGAGCAACACATCCGAAGCCTACTTCAGTCGTCGACGCAGAAGTGAAGTTTTATCACCATGACAATGCAAACGTACATCGCGGAGTTCATGCTCTCTCTCAGCGTGCGACTGACTCTTACGAAGGTGTCCGTAACAAGCTTTGTAAGTTCTTCGGAACGAATAATACCCAAGAATATATTTTCTCATCAGGGACGACAGCATCGTTTAATTTACTCTCAACAACACTTGCTCCTCGTGTTGAAGCAGGGGACACGATTGTTGTTACCCGAATGGAGCATCATGCGAATTTTGTTCCATGGCAGCAGCTTGCGCTTTCGAAGAAAGCTAAATTTGAAATCGTAGAGCTCAAATCAGATTTCACGCTCGACAGGGATCATTTCAAGCGCGCGATGGCGATGAAACCTAAGATCGTTTCATTCTCAGCGATGTCAAATGTTCTAGGACACAAGAATCCTGTTTCCGAGCTCGCAACTCTTGCGAAGCAAGCAGGAGCAATCGTTCTCGTCGATGGTGCACAGCTTGTCGCTCACGATGAGTTTAAGATCTCGGATCTTGGCCTCATTGATGCATTCGTCTTCTCAGCTCATAAGATCTCAGGTCCTACAGGTGTTGGAGTCATGTGGGCTCGTGAAGAGTTTTTAAAATCTCTCCCGCCCTATCAATTCGGTGGAGACATGATCACGTTTGTTGAAGATCAGAGCACGATTTGGAATGAGCTTCCTTGGAAGTTTGAGGCAGGAACACCGAATATCGCTGGAGTCATAGGATTAGGTGCTGCTCTTGATTTCATGACTGAGATCGGTCGTGGAAACATTCTCAAGCTTGAGCATGAGCTCGTGAAACAAGGGCTTGCTAAGCTGAAACAAGTCAAAGGTCTCAAGATTCTAGGTAGTGAGTCGCACGAGGGTCGTGCACCGATATTCAGTTTCATCCTTGAAGGTGTGCATCCTCATGACATTGCGACCCTGCTCGATCTTGAAGGTATAGCCGTAAGAGCGGGACACCACTGTGCACAGCCACTGTTGAGACATTTCAATCAGACAGCAACAACTCGTGCTTCACTGTCGTATTACAACACAGCAGCTGAATTGGATGTATTAGTCTCTGCAATCGAAAACGCAAAGAAGGTATTCTCCCGTGGGACATGATGCTCTCTATAAAGAAATCATCTTGGAACACCACAAGGATCCTAGAAACCACGGACTCTTGGAAAGTGCTACTGCATCAATCACGAAGCACAATCCACTCTGCGGAGATAACGTGACTGTGCAAATCAAGCTCAGCCCTGACAATAAGACTGTAGATGATATTATGTTCTCAGGCTCTGGCTGCTCGATCTCTGTCGCATCAGCAAGTATTCTCACTGACGATGTCAAAGGCCAATCTGTCGAGAAGACTCTGAAACTCATCGAGCAATTCCGAGGAGTCATGCAAGGTAACGAAAAACCAGAAGTGCTTGAAGGTGACGTTGAAGCACTGACAGGAGTGAGGCAATTCCCTGTCAGAATTAAATGTGCACTTCTTGCTTGGACTGCTCTGAAGGAACTCATTGAGAATCAAAATAAGGAAAAATCAGCATGAGTGAATCATTCGTGAAAGAACCAACACAAGACGAACTGAAAGAGTGGCTCAAGCCCATTCAAGATCCTGAGATTCTCATGAGTCTCGTTGATCTAGGCCTCATTTATACTTGTGACTTCAAAGAAGGCAAAGTGGACATCAAAATGAGTCTCACGTCTCCAGGCTGCCCAGCAGCTGATTATATGGTGAGCGAAGTGAAGAAACGTGTATTGGAATATCCAGGTGTGACGGATGCAACTGTTGCGATTGTTTGGGAGCCTAAGTGGGATCCTAAAGAAATGGCATCCGAAGAAGCAAAAGAGAAATTAGGAATATGGTAAACGAAGATTTTGTATCTGATAATTCTAAGTACGGATTCGTTACGGACATTGCTGCTGACCAACTTCCTCCAGGGCTTGATACAGATACAGTGAAGTTCATATCGAGCAAGAAGAATGAGCCTGAATTCATGCTTGAGTGGAGATTGAAGGCATTCGAGCGCTGGAAGAAGATGACGGAACCCACTTGGGCGCGCGTGAACTATCCTAAGATTGATTACCAATCGATCAGTTATTATTCAGCACCTAAGAAAAATGAGAATGCACCTAAGTCTCTCGACGAAGTCGATCCAAAGCTCATTGAGACTTATAACAAACTAGGAATCCCACTTCATGAGCAACAGCGCTTAGCAGGTGTTGCAGTGGATGCTGTGTTTGATAGCGTATCAGTTGTTACGACTCACAGAGCTGAGCTTGCTAAGTTAGGAGTCATCTTCTGCTCCATTAGTGAAGCGATGAAAGATCATCCTGAGCTTGTGAAGAAGTACATTGGTACAGTCGTTCCTGTTTCAGACAATTACTTCGCAGCACTGAACTCCGCAGTCTTTAGTGATGGTTCGTTCGTTTACATCCCTAAAGGTGTGAAGTGTCCGATGGATCTCTCTACTTACTTCAGAATTAATGCCACAGGTACAGGGCAATTCGAACGTACGCTCATCATCGCTGATGAAGGTTCAGAAGTAAGCTACATGGAAGGCTGCACCGCTCCTACTCGAGATGAGAATCAACTCCACGCTGCAGTTGTCGAACTTGTCGCTCTTGATAACGCCGCGATCAAATATACTACCGTTCAGAATTGGTACGCTGGAGATGAGCAGGGTAGAGGTGGGATTTATAATTTTGTTACGAAGCGTGGCGCATGTCGCGGCAAGGGATCGAAGATCTCTTGGACTCAAGTCGAAGTCGGTGCATCGATCACTTGGAAGTATCCAAGCTGTGTACTTGAAGGCGATGACTCAATTGGTGAGTTCTACTCGGTAGCGATCACGAATCACAAGATGCAAGCCGATACCGGAACCAAGATGATTCATCTGGGTAAGAACACAAGGTCTCGCATCATCTCTAAAGGCATCTCCACGCATGAAGGCAAGAACACTTACCGTGGCGCAGTCATGATCGCTCCTTCTGCTGAGAATGCACGTAACTTCACTCAGTGTGATTCGCTCCTCATTGGTGGAAAGTGCGAAGCCAACACATTCCCTACGATTGAAGTGAAGAATAAATCTGCAGTCGTAGAGCATGAAGCCACTGCATCTAAAGTGAGTGAGGATCAGATTTTTTATCTCACTTCTCGCGGGATTTCTAACGAAGATGCGGTTAAACTGATTATCAATGGTTACTGTGATGAAGTCTTCAAACAACTCCCGATGGAATTCGCTATCGAAGCTAATCGTTTGCTTGATCTTAAGTTGGAAGGCGCTGTCGGTTAACTCTGCACAGGCAGATGTTGCTCCAGGAATTGGACTGGGGTATCCAGGTCTACTCACTCTTCGTGCTGTTGCACACCCTGATAGTTTTGCTAATGGTGCGCTTGGGTTTCAGGCTGAGTTCTCAGGTTGGAATCAAACCACTATATTCAGAGCGGATGTGAGAGCTGCAAATTCGATGAAGCCACTTCGTACTGTATGGTTTGCAGGAATCATGAGTTATGGAGCGACTGTGGCCGCGACTCGTGTGAGCGCAATGTTTGCAGAAGTAGGTATCATTGCAGAGTTAAGATTCATTCCTGGAATTGGGATTTCTCTTGAGGCAGCTCCACAGTATGCACTCTCTGGAACAGATCAGCTCGCGTCTCCGTTTTCGATGACAGCATCAGCGGGACTCGTATTTTGGATGGATTGGTGGTGATGGTATGAACATATTTTGTATTGGCAGAAACTACGCTGAACACGCTAAAGAATTAGGCAACGCGATTCCTGATTCACCCATTGTTTTTCTGAAACCTTCTGGCTCATACATCGAGCAACCCACACTCATTTCACTGCCTTGGATCGTGGGAGCTATTCATCACGAAGTAGAGATCGTGATCCGTATGGGTGCCAAGCTTGAACCCAAAGACTGGTCAATCGGGATTGATCTCACTGCACGTGATGTTCAGAATGTAGCTAAGGAGAAGGGTCAGCCTTGGACATTCGCTAAGGGATTGAAGAATTTTGCTCCTGTTGGGAACTGGGTAAAGTTTGAGCAGGATTGGAAATCTACAAAGTGGAGCTTGGGGCTTTCAGTCGATGGTACTGAGAAACAAAACGGATCATCTGAGATGATGCTCTGGAATGTTCCTAGACTGATTAAGCTAGTAGACGAATCTTTCGGGCTGAAAGAAGGAGATCTGATCTTCACAGGAACCCCAAAAGGCGTTGGGCCACTAGGACATGGATCAAAAGTTGAAGCCTTGGGTGAATCTTCTGGCAGTTGTTCAAATCTAAAATTTCAATGTCAGTGAGTTCAACTATGAGAATCGTTTCACTCATCGCAAGTTCCACTGAAATCGTCTGTGAGTTGGGACTAGAGTCAAGCCTCGTCGGTAGATCTCATGAGTGCGATTATCCTCATTTGATCCTCAGTCTACCGCAGACGACTGAAACAAAATTCCCCACAACAGGTACGAGTCCCGAGATAGACGATCTCATCAAGGATATCGTCCGTAGAGGGTTATCCGTCTACCGAGTCGATGAAGAGAAGTTAAAGGAGCTTAATCCTGATGTCCTCATCACTCAGATTCAATGCGAAGTATGTGCTGTGAGCGAGAAAGACGTGAAGGACGCACTCTGCAATTGGCTAGGATCTAAGCCTGAGATCGTGGCGCTTAACCCAGGCGGCTTGAAAGAAATCTGGGATGACATTCGTAAGATTGCTATAGCAACAGATGTTCCCGAGCGTGGTGAGGCGCTCATCACGAGACTTCAAAACCGAATGAGTGCGATCAGGGACAAAACCAAAGACTTACACCACAAGCCCACCGTCGCATGTATTGAGTGGATTGAGCCTCTGATGTCAGCTGGCAACTGGATGCCTGAGTTAGTTGAGCGAGCAGGCGGCATTAATCTTTTTGGTAGAGCGGGTATTCACTCTCCTTATATGAAATGGGAAGATCTCGTAGCACAAGATCCAGAGGTTATCTACGTCATGCCTTGTGGATGGGGGATAGAACGTGCGAGAAGCGAGATGCACTACCTCACGAGTCGTAAGGAATGGAGCACACTTAGGGCTGTGAGGTCAGGACGAGTCTATCTCTGTGATGGGAATCAGTACTTCAATCGTCCTGGTCCTAGAGTCGTAGAATCCCTAGAAATCATGGCTGAAACCCTTCATTCTGATCTCTTCCATTTCAAAAACGAAGGCACAGGTTGGGTGCGCTTCTAGTGGAATCTAGCTCAAAAAATGTGAAGTAATAATAGATATAGAAGAGATGAGGTCCTAACTCAGAGTCTGGTACGATGAAGTTCTAACAAAACGCCGTACAAACCAAGAGAAGGACCTCGAGGATGAGTATACCTAGATTTTTGCGTTCTGCATTCGCAGGATATGAAATTTTTGAAATAAAAGAGTGTTTGAGTGAACAGAGAATCTGTTTATGGGTCAAAGCGGAAGAGAATGAGGAAGCACTTTGCCATAGATGCAGATCTCCCATCCATTGCGATGGCAAATACTTGCAAAAAATTCAATGCATGCCAGTGATGGGACTCAGAGTGGAAGTCACACTCACCAGAAGGAGAGGACACTGTACAGGCTGCAAGAAATCACGAGCTGAACAAGTGGAATGGCTCAGTGAGGAGACACCACGAGATTCGCATGCAGTTACACACCGAGTTCGCTAGCGGATCTCCTCTGCATAGGCTGACCAGAGGCAAGTACATCTATTTGAAGAAAGACTCGAGACGAACGAAAGACGAGAAGCGACTCATTGAAGACGTAACGGCAGAGAATGAATATTTTTTGCGACTAGAACTCATCAAAGAACGAATGTTTCATTTCTTTAATGCTGCTACTGAAGAAGAAGCCAAACATATCTTCGATGAAGTTGGTGAATGGATCTATAGATCTGGGTTCACGAGACAGATGGACTGGCACAACAGGCTAGAGAGGTCTTGGAGCACACTCAAGAACTACTTTAGACACAGAATTACTTCAGCGACTTCTGAAGGAATCAATAACGTCATCAAGGCTCTCATCAGAAGAGCGTATGGATACATAAATATGCAGTATTTTAAGCTCAAAATCATGCAAGTCTGTGGCTATCTCAACTCCCAATTCTGTCCTCTAATGAAATCAACTACTTAACAAAACGTGAGGAAGAGACCACCCGTTTAAGTCCCACACACTCCTTCTGCCTCTACTCAAATATAACTCAGATTGAAAAAACCGAAGTTGGCACACGATCTGCATTATTAGTCATTAAACTAAAATGTTTCGAGCAGATGTGTACGAATGGAAGCTGCAGTGTTTGTTAAAGATGCAATTAAGTACACAGGCAGTATGGACGAGTCGACACGTAAGACTGTGCGCAACGCTTCGAAGGTTGCATGGGGTTTAGGCGGGCTTGGTCATACAGCGGGTAATATCGGTAATGGAATGACTAATGACAGAGATTACCAGTCTGAAGTTCATTTTAAGTGTAAGTTATCAGCTAGAGGCTGAGTCGCTTATCCTTCTCGACGAGCAGAAATTAAAGGTTACCGTTAGTGTCGAGTCTGAAAGTAACTATATCTGAAAATCCACCTGAAGCGGAAGCAAAGTTAGCGCTGTTGTAAGTAATACCTGCTGAATAACTATTTCCAAGTATATCTACAGCTACTCCAGTCAATTGATCAGACGTGCTTGCATCTATGATTTTCGTAGAAAATGCAGGTGTGAGCTGTCTGATCCATAACAAGTTTCCACTGCTGTCCATTTTACCTGTGATCATGTCATAGCTACCTGCATTGGCTACAACAAGAGAGCCTTGAGTGTGGCCAGAAAAGTAAATGTTAGCCGAGCTGTCTAGGGTAATACTTGTCGCGTAGTCCCCTCCACCTGCATTGTTCAGTGCTGGAAAAACGACAGGCGTGAACTGTTTGATCCATGTCAAAGCGCCCCCAGAAGAAAGCTTGGCAATAACAATGTCGGCTCCACCACCACTTGTGGCGGCTAGACCACCACCTGAATAACCTGCAATGTAATGATTGCCAGAAGAATCGATCGCTATTGCGTCTGCTTCATCCCAGTTGTTGGCTACTAAAATATGCGGAGAAGTTGTTGGGCGAAGTTGCTGAATCCAGGTCAGATCTCCTGCAGCTGTACCAAATTTTGCTACGAACATATCATTGGAGGTGTCGCCCGCAGTGGCCATAGAGCTTTGTGTTCTTCCAGCAATAGAAGGATCTCCACTGGAGTCCAAGGCAATACCTATGCCTATGTCGTTTAAGTTAGCTGCAGTGATTCCTGGAAAAACAATCGGCGTAAGTTGTCTAATCCATTGAATCGTTCCACTTGTGTTAAATTTTGCAATCCACGCATCGTCATTTCCTGCGTTTGTAGCAGCAAGCCCGCTTGCAGTGTAACCAGTAATGAAGCTATTCCCAGCACTATCCACCGCAATTGCAGATCCTTGGTCAAAGCCCGTGGCGCTTAATATTAAAGCAGAGAGGGCAGTAGTGAGCTGCCTTATCCATAGCAAGTTTCCATTAGTATCTAGCTTTGCAATGAAAGCGTCGGAGCTTCCGCCTACCGTAGCAGCCAAGTTGCCATTTGTTCTACCTGTTACATAAACATTTGCGGAGCTATCTAATGCTATTCCAAAAATACTTTCAGAACCTGTTGCGCTGGTGAGTACAGGAAAAGTTGCTGGAACGAATTGTTTGATCCATTGCAAGTTACCTGAAGAATCGGTTTTAGAAACCCATGCATCCGTACCTCCTGCGAGAGTATCGGCTAAGTTGCCCCCTGTTGAACCGGCCATATAGGTGTTGCCTAAAGAATCTATCGCAATGCAGTTTGCAATCTCATCGTTATTTGAAGAAATAATCCCTGGATAGCCCAATCCAAATTGTTTAATAAATGAAGGTAAAGAAAAAGCCGAACTTGATTCTGTTTTACTCTTAGTAATATTTATTGCTTTCAAAGTAGGGAAACATCCGCTCGAAAGTGTAACAGTGAGAAGAATAGAGCTGATGTGCGTAATTCTATTGTAGTACATATTCTTTAATTATAGATGTGATTAGTTGATTTGACAAATTTGCAGTGTCAAGAATGACAGACCCTGCATTTCCAGATAAGAGATATGACGAACTTGTTCGTTTTCAGGGATTTTAGACAGCTAGAGATCGAGTCGCTTATCCTTCTCAACGAATCTCTCAATGAGCCAAGACTGTATCGCTGCTTCATCACTCGGAAGCGATGTGATCGGATAGCGCTTCACATGTACGCGTACTGATCTCACTTGTCCGCTCAGTAACTCCCACAAACTCGGTGTATGCTTCCCATAAATAATCGTCATGTCGTAGACCGCTTGAAGCTCACTCCTCAGTGCCATCAGTGTAGCAGAAAATCCCTTTGGTCTAGGCAGGAGGACTTGGCTTAAAATTGGCAATCCTTTTAGGCGAGCATACTCCTGTGAGGATTTGAGTTTCTTGAGAGTGAGCCTCGTTCCTTCGGGATAGTTGATTATCCAAAACGGCATCTTGTGATTCCTCAGGCGCTCGAAGGTTTTGAATATCGTTCCTGCATCGCGGTTCCAATCACGCTTGAGGAAAATTCCGTCTACGAAAAACATTCCCCAACCAATTCCTGGGAACCACTTGATGATGTCCTTGGCGAACTGCTTGATGTCACCCAGTCGGCCTGGAGACTCAGCAAGTTTCACAGTCATCATGATATCGACCATGCTCTGGTGATTAGGGAGTACGATTGCGTTCTCGCCTTGAGTGATGAGATCGCCTTCGAAGAGTACTTCAGTACCTGAGGTGTGTTTCATCATGATCACTGTCGACTTAGCCCAGCACCCAACTGCAAAACGGTTCCAGCGTCTAAAGAGTGAAGGTGAAAAAGGGAGTACAACGAGGCTTAAAACCTGAAATATATTGGTTAATAGGAGGAAAAAAGCCATGAATAGCGCAGAAAGGATGCCTCTGATGAGTGTGATGGGGTTCATGATTGCTCCTAGCCAATTTGTACTTTAGACTAATCATTATGGTCAAGTTAATTAAAGCGATAGGAGTCTTGCTCTTACTCGTATCTCCCACCGCTTTTGCGAAAAATACTCGCATTCAAAAATTTGAAGAAGCAAAAAAAATTCTCTGGAAAATCCATGCTGAAAATTCTGAAACTCTCTACTGTGGTTGTAAATATTCCGGAAAATTAGTGGACATGAAAAGCTGTGGATACATGCCCGTTCGAATGGCAGGCCGAGCAGCAAAAATCGAATGGGAACATGTCGTACCTGCTGAAGCTTTTGGTCAATCGTTTAAGGAATGGAGAACGGGTTCTCCGATCTGTTCAAAAAATGGTCGCAAAACTCGAGGAAGAAAGTGCGCTGAGAAGGCGAGCCCTGAGTATACTAGAATGGCAGCTGATCTTTATAATCTCTGGCCTGAAATTGGTGAACTCAACGCTCTGAGATCGAACTTCTCCATGGCAGAACTCACTAGCTCCTATTATACATTCGGTGAATGCAAAGCCAAAATTCTAGACAACAAATTTGAACCTATGGATAAAGCCAAAGGTATTGTCGCTCGTACATACATGTACATGGAGAAAGAGTATCCCGGTCGTGGCGTGATCTCTGATAAAAACAAAAAACTATTCGAAGCCTGGGACAAAATGCATCCTGTGACTCCATGGGAATGTAAACGCGCCCAGAAGATTGAAGCTATCCAAGGAAGCGGAAACTCAGTATTGAAAGAGCGATGCTCGAAACTCAAAGGCTAATCTTAAGAAAATGGAATGATTCGGATTTGGACATTCTCTATCAGATGAATGCTGATCCAGTGGTCATGCGGTATTTCGAAAAAACCCTCACACGTAAAGAGAGCGATAAGATGCTGCTTCGGTTTGAACAACTTCTCACTGATCACGGGTTTACTTTTTTTGCAGCAGAGCTGAAGTCGACAGGCGATCTCATCGGGATGATCGGTCTCGGATCTCCTCGAGGTGAGGGGCTCTACTTCGCTCCATGTATCGAAGTGGGTTGGCGTTTGAGACCAGAGTTTTGGGGTAAGGGCTATGCCACTGAAGGTGCTCAGGCCTCGCTTGAGTTAGGTTTTAATAAACATGGGCTCAAAGAAATCATCGCTCAGACCGCAGTCCAGAATACTCCTTCTCGTAAAGTGATGGAGCGACTGGGGATGACCTATCAAGTAGGAGGGGATTATGATCACCCCCTTGTGCCAGAAGGGCATCCTGTGAGAAGACATGTTTTGTATAAAATCACTCAGGAAGAGTTCAATCAGCGGAGAGGTGGGTGAGTGGTTGAAACCGCACGCCTCGAAAGCGTGTTTACCGTAACAGGTAACGAGAGTTCGAATCTCTCCTTCTCCGCCAGTTTTGAATTCAAGCTGAATAGGAAAAAGAACTAAGATAGCGAAACCAAAAACAGGTTTCGATTTGGTTATAAAGGCGCTCATCTTAAGAATCATAATCAATTATCATCAGTCGCAAGAATCGGTGGCTACTTTCTGGCTACATTTGGCTACTGGATAATGGGGACGTGAAAAGATCGCTGTTTTTCTTGGTTCTAATCTTTCGTAAAACTTTTAGGCACTTTTTTTGACTATAAACAGTCAAAAGGGAGACTCATTGTAAGGCTGATATCGGCACCCTGGTTGCAAGTTACTGAGTCTGAAGATAAAACGTTTGTGCGCATCAATAGCGCAGGAAACATTAATTTCATGGTGAGTAGATGATGAGAAATAAGTTAATTCAAACAGCATTGATTCTATCAGGGCTGTGGTTTTTTGTTTTCTTAGGGTTCGGCGTATATAGTCTTTTTGAGAGTTATTCTTTACCAACTGTGATTTTCTGTCTCATCTTACTATTCACCCCAGCTGTTTTTTTTCTTCTGATCAAAGGATTTTCAAAAAGTAATTTAAAAAAAGCTAGAATCATTTCAATTGTTTTTTTGAGTCTACTTGCGATTTCTATTACGTTAATTATAGGGTCATTTTTTACAGATTCACCTAACAACGACAAGCCACTATCGCTGCTCGTTTCTCAAGGCGTCTACTTTCTTGACTCAGTAATCGCTCTTTTGACTGCGATTATTTTCGGTTTCCTCTATTTAGTTGAAAGAGAAGATAAAAGAAGTCCTTAGGCTAGCTAGATTTCAGAAAAAATATATCTCCTGTAGTGCAACAGGTATGAGAGATTTTTTTATTTTTAATCAAAAATAACGTAAAAAACAGATGTTTTATGATATGTTCTCTGACTTACCTATGGGGGAAAATCATGGAACAAGCTATACCATTTCAATTGCATGAACAGATCCACTCGCGAGCAGTGGATGTTTCATTCCGATACCGCAAAGCCGAGGCAGAGCTCATGGAAGTACTGCAACAGGTAGAGACGCATCAGGTTTATCTGCATCAAGGGTGTTCAAGCTTGTTTGGCTATGTCGTTAAAAATCTAAAATTATCTGAGAGCGTTGCCTATAATCTCATCTCAGTGATGCGTAAATCTAGAGAGGTGCCTGCGCTTAAAACTGAAATTGAAAAAGG
This sequence comes from Lysobacteraceae bacterium, assembly GCA_023657465.1. Lineage (GTDB taxonomy): Bacteria > Bdellovibrionota > UBA1018 > UBA1018 > JAGTJX01 > JAGTJX01. Next base: position 541,419 of record JAGTJX010000003.1, on the reverse strand, counting down.
GACAATCACGTTATCCAACGCACGCAAGATCGCACCTGTGCTCACACTATCTAATCAAGTAGAGTGGATAGCTAAGGCTCAAACGCTTTCTTTAAGACAGCTTGAAAAAGAAGTGGTGAAGGTTCGCCCAGAGCAAGCCACTCCTGAACGAGCTAGGTATGTGACTGCATCACGAGTGAAACTAGAATTAGGACTCTCAGAAACAGACATGTTGAGATTAAGAAAAGTTCAAGATTTACTCAGCCAGGCACGAGGCAAGTCTGTAAGTCTTGAAGAGGTCTTGATTAAAATGACCGATGAATATCTTGAAAGACACGACCCTGTAGAAAAGGCCAAACGAGTCAAAGTGAAAAAGGGATTAGTATTGAAGGCAGAACCTGTTTCGCTACAGGTCGCAGCCGGGAATTCTCGCCCGGCTCGTGCCCCCATTCTCGCGGCCCTCAAACATCAGATCAACCTTCGAGATAAGAGAAAATGTGCGCACATCAATCCGACCGGAGAGCGGTGTGGACAAACACGTTGGTTAGAAGTGCATCATCGTCTACCCGTGAGTGAGGGTGGACTCAATTCGCTTGAGAATCTCATTACCCTTTGTTCCTCCCACCATGATTGGATCCATCGAGAGTGCGTGGATGAAAAAGGACTAGCCTTAATAAGCTCTGACCCAGGCCAGTCAGAGATCGATTCTCAGGTGTGTTAAAAAAAGCTGGCTGAAATATCCGACGAGGCTACTTTTTGGCTACTTGGTCACGTAACTCAGTGAAAGCATTCATTTGGCATCGTATCCGCCATTTCTTTTCTAGAGTCTGATTTTCAGACAATAAGATGCAATTTCGAATTCGAACTTTGCTTGCCTCAATTTTAAGTAGAATGAACCGGGATATCTTTGGCTGCACATTTGCACTCTCTGCAAAGTAAGGAGAGTAAATGTATGTTCAAATGGCTGATTTTATTGAAATTTTTATGTATTGCTAACATATATACAAAAGATATATTATGTTTGTAAGCTTTATCGTCTATCAAGAGATTGAGCGTAAGTTATTAGAAAAGCATGGAGTTACCGTCTTAGAGGTCGAAGAGGCTTTTTACAATCTCACTGGTGAGTATGCTCGAGAGGTTAGACCTATGAACCATGGAGAGCATCCCAGGTATTGGTTCATCTCAAAAACGAATGCAGGACATAGGCTCAAAGTTGTTTTTGTAGATGATCCCGAAGAAACTAGGCCAGTATTAATTACGGCCTACAATCCAAACGAAGAGGAGGAAGAACTTTATGCGTCACTCTAAAGAAGCAAAAATCAAAGCTCTACTAAATGAGGGCAATGAGTGGGAAAAAGGTAAGCGCGGAACAAGCTCAAAAGCAGCTTCCAAGGAAGAGCGTGATGCGCTCGATCAGAGGCTAGAACTCGCCATGATTTCAATCAGGCTGCCAACGGCTGCAGTCGAACAGTTAAAAATACGTGCAGCAAAAAATGGAATTGGATATCAACCTTACATCCGTCAGTTAGTGATGGAACATCTGAAAGAACCTTCTCTCGAAGATAGAGTGGCAAGGCTTGAACAGAAACTCCACAGTAAGACTGGCTAATCAATGACCTCACGCTTTGATCCTGAGTTTTATTCACTTTATCGACCCCTCTATCCCCCTGAAACTTTCGCAGGTCTAGAGAGTGATCTACTTAAACGAGGATTTTCTCCGCCCTATCAGATCGCAGACATCGGTTGCGGGACTGGACATTCTACGGTTTCACTTCTAAAAACGGGAATCGAAGCACGAGTCATTGGAGTGGACCCCGATCAGAAGATGCTCGATGTGGCGGGTATCGAATCACAATTGGGCAGCGGCGAGAAAACGGGTCTAGAGTCTCAATCGATAGAAGCCATCATCGTGGGATCTGCATTCCACTGGATGAACCCAGAGAAAACCAAAACAGAGTTTTTGAGAATTTTAAAACCCAGAGGAGTTGTTAGAATTTTCGAATACCAGTTTCCAAAGGCTCCCGCATTGCCAGAGCTGAACGAGTGGATCAGGTGTGAATTCAATCTCAGATGGAAAGCTCCTGATCAGAAACCCAGAGGAAGTCTCAAGGAGCTCACGAGAGTATTCCGAGATGACACTAGATTTGAGTGGATAGGTGAGGGTCAACCCGAAATGAAAATCAAACTCAACTCTGAGCAGCTCACGGGACTCATTCTTTCTCAATCTCGCGTTCTCCATTATGAGGACACCTTGAGTGCAGAAGAGCGAGAGAGCTTCAGGAAATCTCTTCGAATAGAAATCCAAAAACACCTTCATGATCGCTCTGAGATTTTTGATTTTAAGCTTTCATGGGTCAATTTTTCCCGTAACTAGTCTGATAAAAAATCTACTGCTAAATTCTCCAATGGGTGATATTTAAATAGAAACATTCAAAGGAGATTTCTTATGTCAGCATGTGTTGTATGGATTGATTCAGAGCACGCTAAAGTATTCAAAATTTCTGCTTCAGGAATTGATAAGAAAACGATGAAGCATCATGAAGCAGATAACAAAAGCGCTCATCATGACGAACATAAGCATAATGCGCATGAATATTTTTTTAATGCAGTGGCAAAAGAGATTGGAAAAGTAGATGATCTTCTTGTTTTTGGATCTGGAGTGGCTAAATCACATTTCAAAACTCATCTCGAGAAACATCACCCTGCAGACCTAGCCAAGCACTTGGTGGGAGTGGAAACTCTAGAGCTTCTCAGCGACAATCAGATACTCGAAGCTGCGCGTAAGTTTTTCAAGAAGTTCAATACTTACAACTCTTCAATTTAATGAAGTGGAATAGACTCTGAGTCTATTCATCCCACCGTCAGGAATCACAGTGAATTTTAAGAATTCAATTTCTTGTGACTCATTGATCCGAAGCTGAATCTTGTTTGCAGCGAAGGGCTTCACGTAAGTCTGAGGAACGATCTCTTTCCATTCATCATGGATCTTAGCTGAAATCTTGAGCTCTCTTGGATTATTGTTCACATAGAATTTGTAATCAATTTCGATCATGTTGATTTTACATTTTCTAGCGAGTTTGATTTCGAGTTCTTCGAAGTGTCCTGGAGTTCTACTCCGTGCAGACTCAAAACCATCAAACATATCCAGTGGTGGATAAGGTGAGATGACTTGTGATGCAGGTCCATAGTGTTCATTAGAAGCTCTGACGATCGTCCCACCGTAAGCACTGCATGCAACATCTACTGGTGTGTTCTTAGGATGCCTCTTCCAATTTTCTTCGATCATCTCAGGAGTAGGTGTGTACTTCGGAGCTAAAGGCTTCTTCGAGTGAGGGATAGGATTAGGGTATGAGAAAGACTTAATCAGTTCAGCAGGGAAATCATCTCCGTAAAGACCTAGACGGGTCAGGCCTCCATCTGGGAACATCGAGACTTTGATCTGCTTGAACACAGTCTTGGAATCTGTCGTTTTTACGAATTTGATTGCGTGACCATCAAGTGCAGTCTTAGGCACAAGACCATCGATCATCGCATGTGAAGGATGATTGCCGTTATGAAACTTCGTAGAGAAGGAGACAGTCGAGATTGCTGATGGTTTCTTAAGTTCCAAGATCATCCAGTCCGTAGGTTTAGGATTATGTCTCACGCTCTCCCAGCTATCCATGATCTTCCCTTGAGCTCCGTAGAGTTCAGGATCGAATACAGGCTCGTAAGGAGAGATGAGATTTTCAGCCCTGGCGAATCGTTGATTACTGACTTCGATGATTTTCGCACCGATGGCGTGATTGTAACGAGAGAGTGGATCTTCTAGATAATCTCTTGTGATGGCTTCAGGGAGATCAGGCTTGAATGCAGAGAATACGAGGTTCTTGTATCCTAGATTGACGATCTCTTCTTGCTTGAAATTCGAGGAATTAAAATCAGATTTAAATTGATACGTATCGATTCCACTCATTCTGAGTTCTGTGAGGATGAGTTGAGCGGTACGAGCAACGAAAAGCATTCCGTTGTTATCGCCTTGGCAGAGGATTGTAAAACTTAAGCCCTGATTTGGACCTCGGTAGCAGTATACGAAGAGACAGCGGTAACCGTCGTTTGCACCTTGGTGAATCGCAAGTCTGTTTCGTCCCGCTTCAGCAATGAATACTCCAAGACCAATATTCACGCCCATGAAGGACTGACTTGAAGTATTTGTATCTTGAAGCATGAGAACTGCTGTCTCGTGAGAGATGGGACCAGTGGCGAGCGGGTCGTGGTAAGCAACTGTGAGTTTCTCAAGTAGGAGAGTCATGCTACTTGCTTGGCCAATAGCTCCTGCTGCAAACGCTGGGAACATTTTGTAGTCTCTGGTTTCGGTGTGCTCTGCAAGCTTCGTCTGATCAAAGGAGATATTCTGAATCCCCAAAGTTTGGAAGAACTCATGGGTGAGCTCTCGAATGGACTTTTTCTCTAGGCTTTCAATTAAGTGTTCAAGTACGAGGAATCCTCCACCTGAGTATTGGAATGAGGAACCGGGTTCGTTTGCCACTTTGATGTTTTTCAGCCATTTAGAGATCTCTGGCATTTCTTTGGCTCGTGGAACTCCGTTCACGTAGTGCATGTTGAGAGCACTGTGATTGAGGAGATGAGTGAGGGTCACTGCATCGCCTGATGGAATCCTGTAAGGAGATTCTGTGCCCTCGAAGAGAGCGTTCACAGATGAAGTGAGAGAAATATTGTGCTTCTTGAAGTACTCAAGAGAGAACACTGTAGCGATGGTTTTGCTTAGGGATGCAAGTTCAAACCAAGTATCAGTGGTAGTGCTACCGAAGGAGAGAGTCTGTATAGCGTTTTTGGCACTTGATACGGAGATCTGTGCGCCAGTGACTTCGTACTTTTTGAGCGCTTGTTCGATTTTACCTTTTAAATCTTTTTCTGCGATGGATGCAAGTCTCTTCTGTGCAATCTCCCAGAGCGCCTTCCTAGCATTCTCAAGCTCAGTCTTCTTGTCACCATTCAGTCTTTGATCGAGATTGGCTTTGATCTGCTCGCTCGTCTTACCTTGAGCAGAAATGAGATATTTGAATCCGTACTTCTTGAAGTACTTCACGCCGAGCTTCTTCAGCTCTGCTCTCTTATCATCGCCTTCCTTGAGTACGAGTGCTTGTTCCTGGGTTGCGGTGAGATCTAGGTTCTTCTTATTCTCTCCGATATCACCGTGGAAGCTTGCGGCTTCGATGATTTCTTCTTGAGAGAAGCTCATCACGATCATCGACGCTTGAGTGATATCTAAAGAGATATTGCTTGAGAGAGACTTTGCGAATCTCATGCTTCCGCAAGAAGAGAAGTACTCGTTGAATCTTTGGATGTGGGGAGCTAAAGTCACTTCGTGGTTGGCGCGAAGTGCGGGGATAAGGAGCTGAGTCGCACTCTCTACTGGGAATTCATCTGTCATGAGCTTGATGAGGATATTCATCGCTTGTGTCGGTTTATGAATGAATCTCATTTCTTGATGAACGATCCTTAAGAACTCAGAGAGTTCGAATCTCCCGTGATGAATCTCATGCCAGACTTGCCATCGCGATCGCTCGACAGTGGCGAGATCATCTAGAACTTGTACGGATTTTCCACCCAGTTGCGCAGGAAGGGCTGCGTTTGCATTACCTGTAAGCCACTCAGTGAGATAGGCGAGGGATTGCCTGACGTTGTAACGGATTTCTTTTGGGTCATTATTAGCACTACGTGATCTTGGATAGAGAGGTTCAGTGGCACTCAGGCTTGCGACATCGGGAGCGCGTAGGAACTCCAGGATATCTGCCTGATGTTCTTTCTTCAGTAACTCAATCACGAGTTCTTCTAGCTTATTAGGATCTTTCTGTTTCCAGACTTCTACGAGTGCAACACCGTATCGAATCAAAGCAGGATGAGCGACCCAGAAGCCTATCAGTCCGCGTCTCAGCTGAGTGATGACATCACGGATGAAGCCCTTCATCACGACTTGAAACTCAGGGCTATAAAGTTCAGTAGATTCAGGAATCACACCAAACATTCCGCCAATCGCAAGACCGCCGCGACCGCCTACGACATGAGCAATGAGTTCATGAGAAGACTTGATGTGGCTGATGACGATGTTGGGATCTGACTTCGCAGGTATTCTGTAGTTTGGATCTTCTTTGAAAATACGAGCGGTAGCAGCCAAGTAATCATGCCAACCCAGTGAGGCGCCAGCGAAGTAGGGGTAAAGCGCATCGATCACTTCATTCGCTCGGTAGATGAGTCTTGGATTCTCAAACACAATGATGAGACGGATTGATCCAAGTTTGTACTCAGAGTGTTCTTCCTTCAGTAACTTCTCGGCACTCGATACCACGGAGTGGATATAGGCCGCTTCTTCTTCGTTCTCTAGCTTAGGAATATAGAACGTGAGAGCCTCTGGGTTTCTCCAGTGCTCAAATACATGCTTAGCGAATTCATCCAGGTGATGAGAGAGCGCAATTCCAGGTAAACGCTTGATAGGAAGAGCTGCTCTATGAATTTTCTGCGAGTAACACTTGTTGAGATTGCCTTGAGCAATCGCGAGAGTTTCTTTGGTTGGAACTAGTGAGTCTTCGAAGTCAGCTCCCCATTTGATTCGTTCCTGCGACTTATCAATGAGTTCTGAGACTAGTTCTGGTTCATCTCTTAGTGAGATGCCCAGTACACTGAGTGCAGTCGTACAGACTTTCTCATTGCTAGGAGGACTGAATGTAGTGATGTGATAGCCCTTCAGGTGCTCGGGCAGATCGGCAATGGGTTTACCCATTGGCTTTGTGTATTCAGCAGATCTTGGTCCTATGACGATTCTTCCATTGCCGTCTTCATGACCAATGACGGTTTCGTAGTAGGTGTCCAAGATGTCTACATGAAGGAGTTTATTGAGTTCTGCGCAAGCGTTAGTCCTCTGATCGATAAACGCCCGATCCAAAGTGCGCTGCTTGAGCACACGTGTGAGTTGATCTCGAGTGAGACTCTCCAGTTGATCAAAGAAGCTGAGGTAAGATGATTTAACTGCCACGGTAAGTTGAGAATCCGAATGGGTTTAAAAGTAAGGGAACATGGTAATTGCGTTTTGTGTTTTCGATTTTGAAACTCACTGGAACGTTTAAGAAGAAGAATTCCTTGCCGGACTTCTTCAGATAATCTTCAATCTCAAAAACAATTCTGTGATTGCCTGGTTGGATCTCTACATCAAACTGGAGTCTCCCGTCAGCATTGGTGAATCCGGAGCTAATTGTGCTCCAGTCCTTGCCCTCTTGTTTCTCGAGCTTGACTGCGACTCCTGAGGCCGGAGCTCCTATGCTTGTATCCAGAATGTGTGTGCTAATCATGTATCGTCCTTATCTTTTGAATCCAAAATCGATTTTATCACTTTGGTTTGCTTTGATTCCAATTCGAGTTTTATGAGTGCCGAAAACTTCATGCCAGACTTCGACCATGTAGTTGCCTGGGGGTATATTCTTAATCTCATAAAAGCCAGCTTCATTCGTAACACTAAAATAGGGGTGATCCATCACTGCAATAGAAGCACTCATCCAAGGATGCACGCTACATTTGGATTGAACGAAAATTTCAGGCTTGTTGAAGACCTTAGTGATTCGGTCGTTCTTAGCAGGCATGGCCTCGTTGAAGTTCTCATTATTCTTAGAAAGTGATCGCACGTTGTGGAAGGTATCATCGCTGTTTAAGAACTCAACCTTCTGCTCGACTCTGACACCAACTACTCGGGGTTCATATTGACAGCTCTTCTGATCGATGACGACAGGTTGAGATGGGATGTCAGTGAAGACTTGTTTACCTAGTCCGTCAATGATTCTGACGAGTGCGTTTTTTATCATGCCATCTTTGTTGATGATGATTTTGTTTGCGTAAGTATCGGCCTTTTTGTCTGGTGTGCAGACCAGTGGAAGGAGGAGTTTCTCAGATTGTGGGATAGTTCCAGAGAAGCCCACAATTCCGTAGATGGAACCTGTTCCTGAAATCGTTGCTGTAGGTGATGTTATGGCTTCGGATTCATGATGATTCTGTGTAGCTACTTTTGCAGAGCCTGTATTCTCGCGACTGAAGAAAATAACGAAGAGAATGATTGCTACTGCAATCGCGCCGAAGACTTTCGATCTCGGTGGATTCTTGATTCTCGTGACGAAGAATTCACGGATTGCTGCTCCTGCTGCACTCATCAGCAGTAATATGATCCAGTTGTACTTATTCCCATAAGTGGAAGGAAAGTGGTTGCTCAGCATGATGAAGATCACAGGTAGCGTGAAGTAAGTGTTGTGCGTGGATCTGTTCTTAGCGTTTTTGCCCCATTCTTGATTGACGGGTTCGCCACGCTTCGATGCTTCGACCATCAACACTTGCCTAGGGATGATTCGAAGGAACACATTCGCAGTCATCCAAGTCCCCAGCATTCCACCGATGTGGATGTAGGCAGCTCTGCCACTGAGCGTGTGACAGAGGAAATAAACCATTCCACCGAACCAAGCGAGAGTGAGGATGTGACCTAGGATTGGTTGAGTTTTTGTGAGTTTGGATTCCCACAAGAAGTCGTAGAAGAACCAAGACACTAAGAGAGACGCGAAGCTGAGTCCCAATGCTTGCATGAAAGTAATCGATGAAACAGAAGAGTCGAGGAGGAATGTTCCGTTACCTGCGTAGAAGATCATTCCGAGTAGGAAGATTCCGCTCATCCAAGTCCAGTAGGATTCCCATTTGAACCAGTGAAGGTGTGCAGGGACTTTGGTAGGCCCCATTTGGAGTTTCTCAACTTTGTAGAATCCGCCGCCATGAACCATCCAGAGATCTCCGATGTGTCCAGGAGTCTTGGATTCTGCGTTGAATTCGAAAGTACGATCGAGCCACATGAAGAAAAGCGAGTTTCCAATCCACGCAATTCCGACAACGATGTGGAGCCAGCGTCCTAGGAGGAGGAGCCACTCGAAGAGTTCATGATCCATGAGAGGTTTAAGCTACCAGATAAGTTTTGGCGAAGCACATGGGAAATTGGCGTTTAGCGCAGCGCGTAGAAACTAATCTAAAACGAGGAGAGCTTCCCATGGTTTGAGTTTAATTGAATGTATTTTTTCTTGCCTAGTAATCGGTGCGAAAACAGTTCCTTGGTATCCTTCATGTTGCGCCAAAAAAACTCTCATGAGTTCTAAATCGACTCCTGAGAAGTCTTCGTATTCTAAAATCTGAAATGCAATTTTTTTATTTTTTTGTTCTTCTAGGAGATGAATCATTCTTTTTGAGCGTGAATGGTAATAAAAAAATTTTGCGTGAGGATCTCCAGAGTAATGAGATAGACATAACCTCTCATTGAGTAGTGAGACTTGAGCTTTTCGACTAAAGGATCCACTAAAGTAAGTCACGATACTTGAATCCAGAGGAAGGAAGATAGGTTTGCTCGATCTCATCGACGAATGTGCATGAAGTCTATAGATCGCAAAAAGTTGCTCTAATGCCTTGAGGTGAGATTCAACGCGTCTAGCAGATGTGTGAGTGGCTTTTGAGATTGCTGCAAGAGTAGGATTCTCCAAAACAGAGACTTGTTCAAAAATCTCAAGAGCTAATTCACCATCGAGTTTTAGCTTTTTAAATTGCAGAAGATCCCGGAAGCACAAGGTGTTCAGCCAATCTTGAACAAGAGATTTTCTTTCTGTGGCATCTCTGACGAAGGTAATTCCAGGCATACCACCGTGATCCAGATGTTTGAGGAAAGCTGTGCGACTGGGCTTGGCATGTTTAGTACCTAATGCCTCTCTAAAACTCATTGGAAAAATTCTAATTCTGCCTAATCGCCCAGTCAGAGACTCTTTGACTAGTACTTCTCTAGAAAACTCGGTTGAACCCAATAGGATGTACTGTCCTGGAGCTGTATTAACATCAACCTGTAGTTTTATTTCGTCAAAAATAGATGGAGCTTTCTGAGCCTCGTCGATCATGACCGGACAATGCTCAGATAGCTTTGTGAGGAAGGTTTGAGGAGATCTCTCGGCAAATTCTCGTTCTGATTTTGAATCAAGAGAAACATAGAATGATTTTTGCAGTTCTTTTGAGAGTATTTCTCTAGCCAAAAAACTTTTTCCAGTTTGTCTCGCACCCTGCAATGCCAGAACTCTGTTGAATTTGAGTTTTTTCTTGATGAGATCGTGAACAGTCCTAGGTCTTTTATGGGGCATACAAGTATGATAATACCCCAGTCAAAAAATGCAATCAATGCAAATATTGCCATAGGTATTCAGCTGCATGACTTTGTCTAAAGTTTAGACAGGTGTTGAGGGTCTGAGTAGGGGGTAGTGATGAACTCGATTTTAGCCGTTTTCAGTGGGTAAAACATGGCATGAAGCGTGCATTTTAGAAGGCATTGGAACTTGTTGTTTTGATCGGCAAAAAGAAGAGAGTTCGATAGCGTCCGAAAGTCCTTGGTACAATTTTCACTTAACATCAATTCACAAACTGAGCTCCAGCAAATTCAATCTTCATTTTCCCGTCTAGTTTGAGTGTATCACTCCAATATTTTTCCCATTCATTTGAATTCGTAAATCTCTTCAGAATGATCTTCGTCATCTGTGCTGCTCCCTTGGGACTCCAGTTGCATCCGATTCGTTTGAGTCGTAGTTTTATTTCTCTCATCATGCGCTCAATGATGGAGCTCACTTTCGGAGGAGCATCCCCCGTCCTGATCCAGACTCTGACATAGTTAAAGAGCTTTGCTTTTGCATTCTCTACATATGTCGCAGTTTGAAAATACTGCTTTTCTTTCAGATCTTTCACGAGTGCATTCATTTGCCTTTCCGCATTAAATACCGAGACCTCTAGATTTAGAATTTCTTCGGTTTTTACTTTGTCTCTTGGTTCGTTGGGTAGCGGGATTCTCATGATTTCATGAAGCTGGTCTTTCACTTTTCTGGTTTCTTCGTTATTTGCTTCATCCTGGTACTTCATCACAGACTTCAGATCATACGTCAGATGCCACTGGCAGCGCTGCTGGGTCTTTGCTAGTTTTCCTAGTCCTCGTTCAATGGCTAGTTCTCCATCACTCACTAAGAGCTCTGCTATGGGCTTAGATTTCAGCTTGGGATGGTGATTAGCCCGTTTTACGAGTCTCCCAATTTCGTTCCATTTTTCTTCATTGAAGACTCCCATGGGAATCGTTTTGCCGTGCTTGTCGATCCCTAGAATCACTCGAATTTGTTCAAGAGGTCTATTGTCAGCATCTCGTTTTGGGTTTTTCTTCTCATCCTCTTTTTGAGCGTTCGTCTTGAACCTGGGATACCCAGTTCCATCTGCAACAATTGTAACGAGCTCTTTCTGTTCCAGCTTTAAGTGAGCAGAGTCAGTCTTCTGAACCCAAGTATGGATTTTACTTTTTCCGAGTGGGTTGCCACCAATATCTGTCATGTGTTTTGCTGATCGTCTGTAGCTCTGGTGACTTGCAGTCTCGCATGCAATTTTTTCGAGTTCTAACGTATGCGACGTGTAGAGCTTAACGTTTAAAAACTGTCTTAGTGGAATGAACGATTCCTTGCAGTTTTTGCATTTGAGCCTCATCCAGTGGAATTTGATTTTTCCTATTGTAGAATCAATACGTCTTGGTTCTCTGCTCGATCTGACAAAGTAGGGAGTTTTACAGCAGGGTTTTACGTTGATGCTCGCTAATGACTCTTTTGTCTGCACTCCTGTCAGTGAGTCACAGAGATCACCATCCATCCACTCTAAAATCAGCGTTATCACTGCTGGCATTCCGTTTTTATCGAACACCTCCTTGGTTCTGATCACTAGTTCATCAAACGAAAAGGTTTCTTTTTTAATATCCGCATCCAAAAACACAGCGATCCGTCGCTTCATTTTTTCCTCCAATCATTTTGACTAGAGGAAAATTCTACATGGAAAGTGTTCTCGACCCAAACAGCATCTCCTCGATACCCTTTGTGTTGTATTTGTGCCAGTAGTGCTCAGCTGCCATATGCAAAAAAATATCATCAGAAACGTCGATTTGTTCGTTCCCATTTTTTGCTTTGATCTCGCTCATCCATACATCCGCTAGTTCACTTGATGCTGGAATAAACTCTTTATTTACTTTCCTTGGCTGCCAATCATCGTAAAACTTCACCACCTCATTCCAGTTGTGGGTTTTTACTCCGAGTCTTGCTAGTTCACTCAGAACCTCAAATGGCGTTGATTCTTCAATCCATGTGATTGCATCTCTCAATTCATTTGCAATGAATTCTAATCTTTCTTCAATCTCGATCTCTTGCTTCTTTTTCTTCCCCATTTTCACATCACCATTAAATTCAGAGTGTCCAAAACGACACAGTGGCTATGTTCTTAAAGTCTGTAAAAACTTTAGACAGGTTGAATCTGAAAATCCACTCTCTTTTACTCTTAAATTGCACATAACGCCTGGCACAAGACCTGCATTACTACTCAACTAAAGGGTCTTGAGGTTTTAACTACTGGGAAAATAACTTTCCTAGGACTTCGGGACAGTTATGGGACAGTTATGAGAGTTCCTAGCCCGGGGTGTGCTCGGAAAACATTGGATATGTGACCAGAAGGAAGAGGAAGTTTATGAAGAAATTATTGATAGCATTAACAGTACTAGGATCAGCATCATCATTTGGGACAGAACTTTATAAAATTAATGTTGAGACAAACACCCTTCATGCATGTGAATTAAATATTCAATTCAAGCTAGAAGAGCTCTTAACCAATAAAAGAGAAATAGTAGCTGCGGACGTTACTTGTAAAAAAGATGAGGAGAGAGACATATACAGAGGCGGCATCCTCATTATCAAGCACTGATCTTTAGTGCGCACTTTGCGCGACAAACAATAGATTAGATCGCAGAGCCCAAGAAGTACGGCTTTGCGACGAATAGCAAAGAATAGAAATTTAAACTCGTCGCGCGACGAGTGGTTCGAGTGAAGTAGTCAGATTTGAGAAAGGAAAAAATGAAAAATATACTCATACTCATTGTCCTCCTATCTGCTACCAAGTCAATATCAGCACAAACTATCGACTACGAAACTCTTGCAACTACTTTCAAGCGTGCTGCTCAAGGAGAACCGCAAGAATGCCCTGTGGATGATCACGCGACTCAGGAGTTTCTGGTGATCTTCGAAGGAGCTGGAGGATACTGTCCACTTCATTTTCAAGTTTATCAGTCAGCAAACTTACCAGAAGGTAACTTGTATAATCATCTCACTTCACTCAGTTCTGATCATCCTTCGTATAACTTGAGACAATGGATGGTCGAGCAATACAATAGTGAGCATGAGAGACAGAACTGCAATCTCATTGAATCACTCTTAGATAAGCAGCGCATCGGCTCAGATCTCTATGGAGTCAAAAAAATTCTCTATTACTCAAAAGACGACGATGCGCTCGCTTTTGATTGCACAAAAAAGATTATTGAATCTAGAGCTGCTGCGGGAGTGAAAGCACCTGTGATCCGAGCGATGGGCTATAGCATGGGTGGAGAGGCTGCGATGAGTTATGCTACTCGGCTCAAGGATTATGGACACACTGTGCGTGCAGGACTTACGATCGATCCAGTTGGCCGTGGTATGAGATGGATGAACTCGGTCTTAGACAAGTCTTCAGGCTCAGGCTTCGATGCAGAGGAATTGTCTCATGACAAATGGCTGAATGTTTATCAGCGCTTAGATACAAAAAGTTTAAAAGTCAGTGGCATCCAAGGTGAGTGGGTCGAAGGGGCAATCAATAGAGATCTCTCAGAGTCCCGAACGTTTACAGAGAATAAATCCAATCGAAAATACGGTCACATAATGATCCTAGAAACAGAAGAGTTACGCGATACGATGAATACCTGGCTCTATCAGTTTTAATGGATCGACTTCTTCACAGCCTGAAACGCTTTCCTGAACTTACCGTGCGCTTTGAATCTTTTGTAAGCGCGTTTTGCCATGAGCTGTCCTGCGATGACATCAGAGGGGTGATGAACTCCAATGGCGACTCTGTTCCAGCCGATTTGTTCACCACGTTCCAAGAATTCTTTTGCTTTGGACAGATAGAGATCAGAAAGGAAGAGCGCTTCCAAGTATCCGCTCCCAGCATGTCCGCTCGGGAATGAGTCTTTGGGATAGCCGCCTTCTTTTCGTTTGTGATCTGGACAGAGTTTGAGATCGGGTTTCCTGTCGATCGGACGGACTCGCTCTGCTTTCATTTTCACACGGTAGATGGAAATCCCAAAATCATCTTCGATCTTGGTGATGAGTGGTTTCAGTTTTAATAAATCTGCAGGAGTGATCATGTCGCCAAAGAAAGATTCAAATGTTTGATTCATCTCTCGAGTGGCTTGAGCACATTGCTTCGGGGTTCGTTTCTTGATGATCTCATCGATCTTCATATCATCTTTCAGATCTTCTATTGAACCATTGGCAGGAGATACCAGCCCGTCTTCAATGGTAATGAGATCTTCTGAGGTGAGGTAGTGAAGTTTTGGCTTCTCTTGGGCTGTTGCAAGTAGAGTGAGTATAAAAAGAATCTTCATTCAAACAACTTTAACTGTGCAACGAGTGAAAGAATCTCGAGCTGCATCTTCAAGCGAAGCAACTGAGCGCTAGAATAGTCCTGATCGAATTGAACGACTTGAGAGGTCGTGGTTCTGGCACGCTGGAATTTCTCACGTTCAAACTTAGCTTTTTTGGCTTGAATTTCTTCGTTTTGGCGTGCGAGCTTGAGTCGGTGCTTAGCTTCAGCAAGTTTACGGGTCATATCGAGCCAGGATTGTTCAGTATCGAAAGTCTTTCGTTGGAAAGCGATCTCGGAAGCCTCGCGCTCGAGTTCATATCCCCGAACAGTATCTGCACGTGCACCTAAATCCAGTGGTGTACTGAACTGAATAGAGGCAGACCAGCTCGGTCTATTGGCTTGGAAGAGATCATCCCACGCATTGATTCCATTCGTAGATCCATTGTCTCTTCCGTTCAACCAGCCACTTAAAACAAGATTCAATGTAGGCTTAGTACTTTCAGCTGAGAGGGTCGCATTAGACTGTGCGGCGATCGCTTGTTGCTCGGATGCTCGTAAGTCATCGCGGATTTTGAGTTTCGCTTCAGGCAGAGATGCGTCTGAGAGGAAGTCTGGATCAATGGTGATGAGTGTTTCTTTGAGCTCAGTGGAGTTGATGTTTCTACTTGAGTTGAATGTTTGAGTGATTGCACGGAGATCATCGATTGCAGTCTGGAGTTCGAGTTGCTTAGATGAGTAGAACCCTTGTGTTTGATAAACATCGGATTGATCAGAGAGGTGACGATCAGCTCGGGACTTTGCCCATTCAGCGAGAAATTTTGCCCGCTCCATTCCTTTGAGTTGTAACTGGTAGCTTTGAGTTGCGATGGCAAGCTTCCAGTAGTTGATTTCTGCTTCTTGGAGCACAAGTTTCGCTTGGAAGCTATTCTGATACTGACTCGCTCGAGCAGCTGCTCCTACAAGATCAGATCTCGCTTGAGTGGTGCGACCGAAACCTCCTGACCAAAGAGGATAGGTGAGATCTGCTTTTGGTTGAACGATTCTCCACTGGGGAGCAAGTCCTACGTAGTTTGTTGAGAAGAAGTTAAGGTAGAGCTTCGATTGCAATCCAAACCAAAAGTTTTGATTAAAACCTGAAGTGATATTGTAAGTTTGTAAGCTTGTAAAATTGAAGCCCGGGAGTGCAATCGTTGGATAGGATCTGTCATCACCATAAGTTGCGTTTGCAAAAAACGAAGGAGTTTTTGAGATGCGTTCTTCCTTGGATCTGGATTCTCCGCCGCTACTTGCTTGAATGAAACTTACGTAAGCTTGGTTGGACTTCTTCACTTGCTCCAAATACTGATCAGGAGTGAGTGTTTTTTTATCAACTGCGGCATAGGAAAAATGAGCAGCAAAAAATGAAAGAACGACTACAACGATGCCACGAGTAAGTATAATGCGAGATGTTAGAGTCGAAGATAGGCTAGCCATTGCGCTTTCCATTATGGAAGCATATTTATTCCCTTAGCTCTCAAATTAAAAGGGGAATATCAAATCGTGACCAAGCATCTTCACATCATTGTTCTCGTGCTTTCACTCGGTCTCATTCACTGTGGACCGCCAGTCGATCCAGAATCAATCGACCGTCAGAAGATGATGGATACTCTAGCTAAGCTAGATGCGTTGAAGGGTACATTCACTGGTGAAGTGCTCAATCAGAAGACAGATGAAGTCGTCGGAGTAGGAACACTAAGTCTCAGTGCAGATTCTGAAATCTATAATCCGCCGACACAATCGAAGTCTCTCCTTCGAACTGTCCTCCGAGCGACACTTGAACTTCAGCTACCGGAGAAGAAGCTCACGATAACTTTCAATGAATCTTATTTTGATCCCGAGAGAAACTTATTCCGTGTGGGTTTCAATCCCATGCTCGCTGATCCGAGATTGAATGTTCAATCCAAGTCTTCCTTCGTGCTCACAGGCAATCTCTCTGGCGACAACATCAAAGGTGAAGTCGTTGCCGATGGATATCCAACTGATGGAATGAAATTCAATTTCAAAAATACAGCTGGATCAACTGAACTGAATCAGGCTCTCGTAGTCTCACCTACAGATCACAGTGCTGAACAGTTAGAGCGAGTTTATGTAGATTCAGCTAAGAAATACCGATTCGTGATGTCCGGTCGTACGCTTTCTCATGAAGTAGATTTTTATAAAATGCTCACACCGTTTCAATGGGTAGAGGTCTCATATTTCTTCGGAATTGATACCCCTGTGTTGTTTGAATCTGCTAAATGGGATCGTAGGACAAGACAGCTTACGGCAATTACTAAATCGAGTTCCATGTCTTCGTTTGCCGTGACTTATTATCTAGATTGTATAGCTGCAGCAGATGTGAAAACTTCGGGAAGACTAGGTCTTCCTGAATCACTTGAGTGTACGGTGAGATCAAGTAATCGTGGAGTGATCAAAACATTCCAGCTGCAGAGTCAGTAAATTAGTTTTTGATTCCTAACATCTGGCGGAATGTTTCTTTGCCAGGAGTGGCTTTCTTCAGATTCGTAATCAATAGAATCGCTCGTTCTAATCGTGCGTCAGTATCTTTGACTGATCCTACATAGTATAAAATTGTGCGCTGCTTACCCGGAGTGAGTTTGTCGAATCGCTCGCGACCTTTGTCATCTTGCTTCAGTAACTCCTCAAGTTCTTCTGCCATGGGAAGTCCGTATTTGCTCTTGTCGAGTACGAGCTCTACTTTGACCGAAGAGCCTCGCTGCACTCCTATTTCTTTCATGCGAGCTTTGGATAGCATGATGAATCCGATGCCTTCTCCTAGTGGAATGAGGCCGCAGGAGAATTTGATTTTCTTGTTCAAAGTGCAGAGGAGTCTCGCTTTGAATTCCATGCCTAGCTGTTTGACGGTCTTCTTGGGTACCGGAACATAGTGCATGTTAAACGAGTCTAAAACTTCAATTTTTGCTTGATACGCTATTTTTGGCATACTAAAGCTAGTTTATGTCACTCTCTGTTCATCCTTGTCAAATATGCGGAGCGTGTTGTGCTCACTTCCGAGTCGCATTCTATTGGCGAGAAGCAGAGATTCGTGAGAGGCCGAATCCCGTGCCCATTGAAATGACTGAAGAACAAGACGAATTCCATCGCAATATGAAAGGAACGAACGAGAAGCACTCTCGCAAGTGCGTGGCACTTGAAGGGAGAATAGGGAAGTTCGTCGCTTGCACTATCTATGATAGCCGTCCCACTCCCTGTCGTGCGTTCACAGCGTCTTATGAGGACGGGAATCATTATCCCAGATGCGATGAGGCCAGAGCCGCTCACGGGCTACCGCCGCTTAGGCCTGGGTGGGTGTTTCCTTAGTTTTTTTTCTCTAAGATTTAATTAGAGCCATGGCCAAATAGTTCCGGGACTAGGTTATATGCCCTTTTGTACACACGCGATGGTAGTCGTCTTGTATAACTTGATTTATCAAAATTTATTTAAAAAATCATTTTTGACACAATTGTGGAACTTTTAAAACTGTCTATACTCATAAATATAGAAAGAGGGATTCAGATGAAATTATTAAAAATAAAATTTGTAGCAGGTTTACTGACTTTTTCAGTTTTATTAAACACCTTGGTTTTGAGCGATTCTTTTGCGGGTAGGTGGGCAGACAGGAGAGCTGCTAAAAAAGAATATAGAGAAAAAGATTATTCAAAAAGAGACGCTCGTCGTGAGGCTCGCTTGGATCGGAAAATTGCTAGAGCTAAACCAGATAGCAAAAGAAGTTCTAATCTTACTCTTAGAAAAAGTAAAATTGCTGGTAAACATGAAACACCTTCTGGAGAATAAAGTATGATCTCATTCATTAAAGGATTCGCAGGGGTAGTAGTCGTTCTCATGATGGCGGTTGTAATGACTGTGCATGCTCAGCAAGGCAATTATGAACATACAAAAGAAAGAGAAGTTAAGAGGCAAATGGTTACAGATGCTTCTTCGAATGATGGAAAGAATATTGGAAGCTGGACTAAATAGAGAAAGAGGGTTGCTATGAATATTTATAAATCAGTATTGTTTCTAGTTTGTCTTAGGAATATTGCGAACTAAAGTCGAAATCTATCTTAGTTTTTAAAGATAAAAATCAGTTTTATGGAGCTAATGGTAAGTCCTAAATTAGAATATTCTAAACTCTCTCAGATCTTTTCACGCTACGTAGATTGAGTTGCAATACTTTTTTACGTAATCGGATCGATTCAGGAGTGATCTCAATCCACTCATCTTCGTCCACCCAGTCAATGTGTTGTTCAAGTGACATCTTCTTCGTTCCAGCTAGACGAACCAAGAACTCTGCTCCAGCTGAGCGGATGTTCGTGAGTTTCTTTTCCTTACAAGGATTGACGTTCATGTCGTTGTCCTTGGAGTTCTCGCCGATGATCATGCCTTCATAAACTTTCACTCCAGGTCCGAAGAATAGGACTCCGCGTTCTTCAAGCGTGAGGAGTGCGTATTCCACAGTCTCACCCGTACGGTCAGCGATAAGCGCGCCGCTTGAGCGGTGAGGGAGCTCGCCCTTGTACGGAGCGTATTCCATGAACAATGTATTGAACAATCCTTCTCCACGAGTCGCAGTCAGGTAGCGTGAGCGCATCCCCAAGAGTCCGCGAGTAGGTATATCGATCTCGAGACGGACGCGTTGCTTACCACCGCCAGTATTGTCTTGAGCTTCGTATTTGGTTAGAAGTCCCTTACGGTTTTGGAAAAGCTGAGTGACTTCGGATGCAAACTCTTCTGGAAGATCCAAAATCGCTTTCTCCATTGGCTCATGTTTTTCGCCATCGATTGTTTTGTAGAGAACGATCGGCTTACCGACCATGAACTCAAATCCTTCACGTCTCATCTGTTCGATGAGAATCGCAAATTGGAGTTCTCCACGACCTAAAACTCTGAATTGGTCTGATGTCTCTGATTCTTCGAAACGAAGAGCCACGTTGTGACGAACTTCTTTGATGAGTCGTTCACGAAGTTTACGTGATTGAATGGCTTCGCCTTCTTGGCCTGAAAGAGGTGAGGTGTTGACTGAGAAAATCATTGCAAGAGTAGGTTTCTCAACCGTGATGCGTTCACGTGCAGGAATCGTATCCGGAGTCACGATGGTGTCACCGATTTCGAAATTCTCACAACCTGCGAGAACGACGATGTCTCCCATGGAGAGTTCGTTCACTTCAGCTTGTTTCAAGCCTTCGAATGTATAGAGCTGAGAAACAGAGAAAGCTTCATTATGTGGAGTGCCGTCTGCTTTAATGCCTTTGCGGAATGCACGTTCGTTTTTCTTGATTTTGCCAGATAAGATTCTTCCGATAGCCAAACGACCGACGTAATCAGAATAAGAAATATTGGAGACTAACATCTGGAAACCTGGAAGATCCGTGCTCCATGGCTTAGGTACTGACTTCAGTACGAGATCGAATAGGGGTTTTAAACTGCCTTTGGTTTTCTTGGCAATGAGATCAGGGATCGCATCGAAGTCCATGGTGCACCAGCCTTCGCGAGCACAGGCATAAACGATTTCGAAACTAGCTTGTTCTTCTGTAGCGCCGAGTTCTACGAATAAGTCGAACGCTTGGTTCACGACTTCTTGAACGCGTTTGCCGTCTTTACATTCTGGGCGGTCAACTTTGTTCACAACGAGATTCACTTTGAGACCTTGTTGGAGAGCTTTCTGGAGAACGAAACGAGTCTGTGGAAGTGGACCTTCAGCAGCATCGACAAGTAGCATCGCGCCATCGACCATTCCTAAAATACGTTCGACTTCGCCGCCGAAATCAGCGTGGCCTGGAGTATCGACGATGTTGATCTTGGTATCGCCCACACGAACAGAAGTGTTCTTAGCTTGGATCGTGATTCCGCGTTCGCGCTCCAAATCTCCCGAGTCCATCACGCGATCGGTTGCGACTTGGTGAGCAGCGTAGGTTCCTGCTTGGCGGAGGAGGTGATCGACGAGTGTTGTTTTACCGTGATCGACGTGAGCAATGATGCAAATATTTCTGATTTCCGACATGAGATCTCCAAAAAGTATGTGAAAAGCGACCCTACACTACTTGCGACGCTCAGGGCAATAGCCAGGTTTGGGTCCTAGCTCAGTTGGGAACCCACGGCATACGCTGGGGCGCTTCTCGTAGACGGTGCAGAGGCGTGTTTTCTCGTGGAGATAGATGCAATCACGGCCTGCTCTTTGAGCCAGAACGAATAACTGCGACTTGGCATCAAACTTCTGGATGATACGGTCTTTGATCAGGCGTTTTGCGATGGGCTTTAAGCTCATAGCCGCTTCGTCTTTGGATGCAAGTCCCAGACGGATGAGGTCATTCACTGAAGCTTCAACTGGGAGAGTGCAGCAACCCGACCAGCAGCCATCGCACATCCCTTTTTTGTACTTTTTCCATGTAGAGGGGCGTGCGGGGTCGGTTTTGGAGTTCGCGTTAAACATCGGCGTTTAATATCACATTCATTTCAGGTCAATTGAAGCAAAAATGGTTTAAAAGCGGCATATCGTGCGAGGGGCTAAGAGGTTTTTGAACCCTTATTGGTTCAGCGGTGTGCTTTTAATAAAGCTCGAACTTCACAAGACGGCACTCAATCGGGCCGTTGAAAATGGGAATGCGCTTAGCTGTACGGAGGCCGATTTGTTTCAGTGATTCTTTAGATCCCAAGAGCATCCAAACATTCCAACCCTTGTAGTAGTGCTTGAGGTGATCGCCGATGCGCTTAAAGAAATCCGCATTGGCTTCCATTCGCTCGCCGTACGGAGGATTCATGATGATGATTCCTGGGGTCTCAGTCGGTGGCTTGGAATTGAAAAAATCTTGAGTCGTGATCGTGAGGTACTCGAGTACGCGCGCGCGTTCTGCGTTTCTTGAAGTCAGAGTCGTCATTTGACGAGATTGATCAGAGCCGAAGAGTTTGAGTTTTGGTTTTTCTTCTAGCTTAATAGCCTTCACTTCACGAGCGACTCTGTCCCAGATCACTGGATTGAAATCTGGCCAATGTTTCACGCCGTATCTGCGGTTAGGAAGATGATGGAGCGCTTTTGTAGCCTTCAGCGCTGCTTCAATGAGGAATGTTCCTGATCCACAGAAAGGATCATAGAGTACTTGGTCTGGAGTCCAGCCAGTGTATTCGAGACAAGCAGCAGCTAAGTTTTCTTTCAGTGGAGCTTCGCCTTGAGCCACACGGTAGCCGCGTTCATGAAGTGAGAATCCTGAAGCATCTAAGCTCAAGCTGCATTTGCCGTCTTTCACATACGCGTGAACTCTCACGTCTGGAGATTCACGATCGACATCGGGGCGAACGTCATTGCATTCAGTGCGGATACGGTCGCAGATGGCGTCTTTGATTTTGAGAGCGGTGCCTAAAGAATTATTGAGTGTGGATCTTGGCGCATTGGGATCTTGCCACTTGTGATCAGAAGACTTCGATAGAACGCAATCGACTGCAAACGTGCGGTGAGGTCCAATGTGTTTCTCCCAATCAAGACGTCGGGTTTGTGAATAAAGCATCGGCGGATTATGAGCTGCGAAGGATTTTAGTTGTACAAGAGAACGTGATGCGATCTGTGAGCGTTGCAAAATTCTGTAGAGATTCTCTAATGTGGAGTCGACGGAAACGCCGCCTTTTTCGAGTTTAACGGGCGAGTCTGGAGCGAGCCTAGAGAGCTCGGCTCCCAGCGCTTCTTCAAATCCTAGGGAGCAAGTTATAAAAATAGATTGTGTAGTTTCGTTCATATAGTTGAGTCCAAGGCTTGGGGGATAGCTACCAGGTAAGGCGCATAGTGTCAAAGCCTAAGATTCTTAGATTTGCTCACCCAAACTAGGGTAAACTAGCTCAAGTATGGGTGTAATGGGTGGAGCACCGTTTAGGAGACGCATTCTCATGGGGGTTGGGGGGCTTATTGTCCTCTCCGTCCTTGGGTCTACCCTCAGCCTGTACCGAATCACTCAAGTCAACGGAGCACTCGATCGCATCTCAAAACACATCCAACCTATGAACCGCTGGTTGGTCCAGCTCCGTGCAGACTCTGATACTTTGAAGCGCGAATGGGGTAGGGATTCTGCTTCGCCTCTCTGGGTAGTGGAAGTCATGGGCACTGAGATCGAGAGACTCAAGCCCTATATTGAATCTGGAAAAGCGTTTGACTCCGAAGCTCACGCAAAAGCTTGGAAAGATTGGTTAGTGGGATTCTCCGCTCAATGGGAGAAAATGCGAGCCGAACTCAAAGCAGGAACTCAGAATCGCGCGACGTTTGAAGAATACGTTTCAGAATTAGAATGGGCTGTCGGTGAATCCGACCGCTTAGGTAGACTCACTCTCGTCGATGCCGAGCGCAGAGTCGGTGATCTTAAGACGGGATTGCAGATCTTGCTTGCAGTCATCGTAGGGCTCTCACTCCTTCTTCTGTGGTTTGGTGAACATGCTTTAAGACCTTTGCAAGATCTCATCGGTTGGGTGAGACAGATCTCAGAAAAGGGACTCGCAAAAGAATTCAAATCCAAAATTCCAGCTCTTTCACTCACGAGGAACGATGAAGTATCGACTCTCGCATGGGAGTTCCACAGAATGGCAACGCACTTGCTCGAGTGGGAAAAACAAGTCGAGTCTCAGAGTGCTAGGCTTGAATCTCAAAATAAATTGCTCCGTGAGCTTGCCACGTTGAATAGAAATATTCTGAGTTCCATGCAATCGGTATTGATCGTGACTAATCTCAAAGGCCAAATCACTCAAAGTAACCCGCAGGCTCTCAAGTGGTTAGGTGCTCTGGCCAATGATGTTCTAGGGCATGATCTCACATCGGTCTCGATGATTCAAAAATTCGTAGGTACTCATCTCGATGAAATCCCTACACGGATTGAACCCAAGGAATTTGAAGGCAAAGTATTGGGTGGATCATTTCATCCCTTAAGACACGAAACAGGAGAGCCTTGCGGATGGGTGCTTCTCATTGAAGACTTCACTGATCAAATCGAAATTCAGCGAAGACTACAATCTGCCGAACAACTCGCAGCTGTAGCTCGTCTCTCTGCACAAGTCGCGCATGAAGTGAGAAACCCTCTTCATTCGATTGGACTAGAAGCAGAACTAGTACTCGATGGTCTGGAGAAGTCTAACTCTCCGCTCGTGAGAAGTTCTGTGCAATCCATCTTAGAATCCGTCGATCGTCTTGAGAACATCACTCAGAGTTATCTCAGACTCTCAAAGCTCTCTTCAGGAAAGATCAAATCGTTCTCTATGAGCGAAGTTGCTGAAGTGGTCATCGCTCAGTACGCAACAGTGTGTGAAAAGCAGAAAATCGACATTGATTGGAATCTCTCGCAGGTCAGTCACCATACCATCTCGGGTGACTTCGATTCATGGGTACAAGCACTCAGTAATCTCATGCAGAATTCTATTCAAGCAGAAGCGAGCAAAATCGAAATCCTAGGAACTAAACTTGAGTCCTTCCTTGAGATCCTCTGGATGGACAATGGGCCTGGAGTGCCTGAGTCAGTAAAAGAAAAACTTTTCCAACCCTTCGTGACTTCTAAAGCTGAAGGCACAGGTCTAGGACTTCCACTCGTACAGAAAGTCATTCACGAAGCAGGAGGAGTGATCGAGTATGAAGACCGCGCAAGTGGTGGAGCATGTTTCCGAATGAGTATTCCTCTGGGGAGGGTGAGTTCATGAGAATATTATTAGTGGACGATGATCTTCAAAGTTTAAGCTCAACAAGGAAGATTCTAGAGCTAGCCGATCACACAGTTCAAACCGCCATGAACGGCAGAGAAGCGCTCTCATTCCTCTCGCAGAATCCTGATCACTACGACTGCATCGTAACAGATGTAAGGATGCCTGAGATGACAGGAATAGAGCTTCTGCAAGCAATCACTGTACGTGGAATCAAAATTCCGATTCTCCTCATGACTGCTTATGGGACTGTCGAAGACGCGGTTGAAGCAATGAAAAAGGGTGCAGTGGATTTCCTGCTGAAACCCTTCCGTAAGTCTGATCTCCTCGGTCGAATTCAAGAGATGCAAAGATTCATACAGTCGAAGAAACAAGTTCTCGATTCTGACAACAGCTGGTCGACTGGTTTTGATTCGCTCGTCTGGAAAGAGCTCGATGTCCTCGTGAAACAAGTTGCACTTACCGATGTGAGTATCCTCATCGAAGGAGAAAGCGGTGTGGGCAAAGAGCGTATTGCTCACCGAATTCATGAGTTCAGTCAGAGGCGAGATCAGAAGTTCGTAGCGATCAATTGTGCAGCGATCCCAGAAAGCCTCATTGAAGCAGAACTCTTCGGTTATGAAAAAGGTGCATTCACTGGAGCGGTGAGCGCTAAACCAGGATTATTCGAAGTCGCCCACCGAGGCACGCTCCTCCTCGATGAGATTGGTGATCTCCCATACTCTGTGCAAGCAGTGCTCCTCAGAGTTCTTCAAGAAGGCGAAGTGAGGAGACTAGGCTCTACTGAGACCAAGAAGGTCGACGTGCGGGTCATCGGGGCTACACACAGAAACTTATCAGATCTCGTGAAGCAGGGATTGTTCAGAGAAGACTTAAGATTCCGTCTCGATGTCGTGAGCATGATTGTTCCGCCACTGAGAGAGCGTAGGGAAGATATTCCAAAGTTGATTCGCGAACTCACTCTTGCTCACTCACAGAATCACAATCGTCCGATCACGAAGCTTTCAGAGTCAGTACTTGCAGTTCTAAGAGATTATCCATGGCCTGGAAATATTCGAGAACTATCCAATGCGATTGAGCGTGCAGTCGTGCTATGTGATGAGAATCAGATTGAGCTGAAACATTTGCCCCCGCATATTCGTACGTTCAGCGAAAGCATTGGGCGTGTCGCGCAAAACAGCTCTGCTGTTTCCCGCTCGCACATTACTGTTCCCATGGGTACACCCCTTAAGGATGTGGAGAGTCTCCTCATTCAGAAAACACTCGAACTTACTCAAGGAGATAAGAACCTCACAGCGAAGTTACTCGGGATCACGTCACGTACGATTTATAGAAAAATGGGTGGATTAAGAGACCGCGGCGATTCAGAATGAATCGTAAAACTCACGCCTGAAGTGTTTAAACTATTCGTATCAAATTCAGAAACCAAAATTTGAGAATTAAGTCTGTACATGAATCCTCGCATCCACTGAAGATGAAGTCGTGTGACGAGAGGCGCGACTGCTTTAATTTCCCAATAAGCACTATGAAGTGGGAGGATGTTGGTTTCAATTTCGATGGTCTGAGTGGACTTACGACGCTCAAGTAGAAAACCTTTTTGGCCGCTCTTGCCCAGAGGTGAATACAGAAACGCATTGTAGGCTTGATCGAGTGTGAATGGTTTTGATTTGATATTCTCAGCCCATCTAGTTTGAGCAATGGTCGATCCTGAAGTGAAGCTTGAGTTCTCTAGAATATTAATGAGCGACTCGTGATCAGATTGCTGAGTACGATCAATCAGGCCTTGAAGTATCCAAGCTTGCATGGACTTCACAATACGATCGAGCGTAGGGATGAGATCTTCGGGATCCCATTCCTTGAGTATCTCATCGAAGCTTGTCGGAAGATCATCTTCACTGAGTTGATCGAGCTGTTCAAGTGTGAGCTTTATTCCAGGACTAGAAACACGGCTTAAGTGATCAGGAAGACTGAGCGTTCCTTCAGCAACAGACTTGACCCAATTGAGAGTCATTCTGTGGAGATCCATGAGATTGCAAAACGCAATGTACTGCTCATGAGTAGGGCTGCGATCGATCCATGTCATAGGCCTAAATCGTATCAGAACTCTAAACAGGTTGCTAAGATTTGCTTGAGCTTTTCTGTGAGTTTGGTCTGCTCGTTTACGCAGCGTAGAACTTCTCTTGCTGTAGGTGCGCTGAGCTCTGCGTTCCTAGGGAGTTTCACTTGACTAATGAGCTCTGACCAGGTCGGGTGCTTGAGTTCTAGGAATTGATCCGTGAGGATTTCTTGAAGTGCGCGCGAGCCTTGAATCTGAACTCCCACATTGAGTCCCGCTTCTGTGATGAGGAGGATTCCTTCAAACGGAGTTTTGACAGGATCCATTCTAGTGATCGGAATATGAGCAGGTAGAGAACCAGAGACTCTCACTTCAGGGTGAAGATGCCAGGGCACGAGATCTTGCTGAGGAAGTAGCTTGATGAGCTTGCTCCAACGGAAACTTCCATCACGCTTGATAGAATCTGTATAGGGCTTCAAGCAACTTTCATGATCAGCGAGCATCACAGAAACGTGCGCGTAGACTTGAAGATTCACGCCATCACGCATTTGATTCTTACAGAGTTCTAGAAGTACGTCTGGATTGAAGATCACATTCTTAAGCGCTGTCTCTAGTTCAGGCTCATGAAGATCTGAAGTGTTGAGAGGTTCACGGAATACTTCAGCGAATATTTTCGGCACTGGAATTTGTTTGATGTGGTGCTCTTTTAGTATCCAGCGACCTTGTTTCTGTTCCACATGATGATCGAGCCAATTCGTAACCGCGGGTGAGCTCAAGTAAGCATAGAGACTGGCTCTCCACTGAGGATTGGGTGTATGAATCAAGAATCCGCCTAAGAACGCTTCGGTGTTTGATCCCCAGACGACTGACAGTCTATTGCTCTGATTGTTGAACTGATGAGAGAGGAGGAGTCGATTTGAGTTTGCATCAGTAGAAATCGCAGGATGGCCTGAATCAAATAAACTCGGAGACACCGTGCTCTTCTCAATTCCAATGTGCTTAATCGAAACTAAACTACCCAGAGGGAGAGAATTGCGAGAGATCTTCTGAGCGAGCGAAGCATTCTGCATGCAATTGGGCTCTGGCCACTTCTGTTCCCAATCGAGTTGAGGGATTGGGCTTACGAGTCTCTGAATCTCCCACTTCTTAGTAGATTCAGAGTGTTCTGAGTTGACCGCTTCTGCAAAAAGATCATTTAAGAAGTATGGAACTTCGATATGACTACGAAGTGCGCCCTTAGCTTGAATGCGCTCAGGACGATTCGCTTTTTTCAAATCTGCATTGATCTCACGTTTGAAGAGATAAATGTACTTAGGAAGTGCTGGAGACTTGGAGTGAAAATCAATCTGCATCTGGGAGAGATCCCATTCCTTCACGAGTAAACTATTGCCTAAGAGCTCTTTGAGTCCAGGTTGTGGCTCGTGTTCACCGAGTCTCTCATCTCGGAGCCATATGAGAGATCCACCGGGTCTGAGTTTACTGAGAGCAAGTAGAGTCTGCATGTGTCCTACGCTGATATTTGAGCCACGGAAATGCTTAGAGAAAGCGCCATTCTCCAGTTCGTATTTCAGTCTCATCGACTGAAGTGACTTACCGCTTGCGCGTGTGATAGATTCTTCGACCACGATGGAGAGATCGAAAGATTCAATTTCTAGAATTTTGTCTTTGGTTTGTAAGATAGGCGCGCCTAGTTTCAATCCCAATTGATTGGGATGTTTGAGCCAGTCCACTCCTGAGCCAATTTCCCAAAGAGGCGGACTCGAAGGTTTCTCCCAGAGCTTGTAAGTCTCAGCGATCAAAATCAAAAACGCAGATTGTTCGAGTCCTACCCACTGTGCTTGTTTGGGGAACGCACGGATGATTTCGCCTGTTCGAAGAGTAGGTGAGAAAACTTGTTTCACTTGAGCGTCCGAGAAGAGAGTGCTTAAGAGTGCCTTCAAGCAGTGAGGATCATAGGATTCGATTTGATTAAGAGTGGGAAGTGTAGCCGAAACCCAGGACTCGAATGTCTCGTCAGTGAAGCTGATCCCAGAGAGCGTTTCGTGAACTTTTGACCGGAGTTCCTGTGAAGGAACAAGCCAGGAATAGAAACTCGATTGAGTGATGAGGCATTCCTTACGATCTGTAGGAAGGAGGGGTCTTAAAGCGCGCGAGAGAGAAAAGTTTAAATCCTTGAGATCTGCAGCATTCCATTCTCTTAATCCTAAGTCACTCCAGCGCTTGAGCAAGGTTGCTTTCATGAGCCAGACGAAACAAATTTCTTTCCAGAAAACTTGAAGTGCAATCTCGCGGTTCACATTGAGAAAACCTAAGTATTGCGCTAATGATTCGCGTCTTGTCTTATTGAGTTGTTCAAGGAGTTCGTTTCGATGTCCAAACTCAGTCAAAAAATCTTGAAGCAAGTAACTGTAGACTTTTGTGAGAGGGTATTCTGGAGAAGGAACTTGAGTCGTAAGGATCTGACGAACGTCTTTTTTTTCTACATTGGGTTTGAGATGGAGTGCGGAGCGTTCGATGAGTGGGTCTAGTCTGAGTGACGGACGCACCTTACCCTGGCTTGCACGGGGTGATTCCTCTAGCCCTGGTAACCAATTAGACATCTGCTCTTGATCCAAAACAAAAACCCCCCTTGGGGTTAATACCTTAAAAAAGGGTAAAGTTGAACTTAAAGGCTGCCGAAATAGAGAGCAAGGAAGGGTACGCCCATGTCAGAAGATTCATTAGACGAGATCAACCAGATCATGAATGATATTGAGAAGTTGCAGTCAAAAGCACCTGCTGAGCCTGAAGCTGATCCTGCACCTGCTTTAGAGCCAGCTGAAGCCGTATCTCTCAATGAATTTCAAGCTAGCGGTGGTGGAGAAGGCGGATCAATGGAGGAAACTCTAGGTGATCTCGGCGAAGAAGAGACTGGAAGCGTTGGGCTATTGTCTGCTGCTCCGGTAGACACAGAGCAGAAAACTGAGCCAGTTGTCACCGAGGAAGTTCAAGAAGAAGAATATCCTTCAACCCCAAAAGTAGTGCCCATTTCTAATCGAAGTCAGGAGAAATCAAAAATGTCTCAATCAAGTGGAGGACCTGGTCTCCTTTCGATGACTCTCAAAGGAGATATGGAGCTAGAACTCAATTATGAGTCTGGCGAACAATCCGTATCACTCAAATTCGACGAAGGTACATTTGTTGTTCAATTAGTAGATGGCACAGAGTTTCGAGTTCCCATGAAGAAGTCTCAATCGGGCGCTAGAAGAACCGGCTAACTCTTGGTCAAGATCACGGGAGGCCGATTTAAAGGTTGTTCCATTCTAACCCCCGATGGGGATTCTACTCGTCCTACTCAAGCTAAAATCCGTCAGGCACTCTTCAATTCCATTCAATTCCAAATTCCAGATTCTCGCGTACTCGATCTCTTCTCAGGTTCAGGAGCCATTGGATTCGAAGCGCTCTCTCGAGGTGCCACATGGGCTGACTTCTATGATTCAGACACGAAGGCTATTAATGCGTTGAATGCGAATCAGAAATTATTGGGTGTAGAAGATGAGTCTCATATTTATACAAAGTCTATTGAGTCTTTACTTCGTCCCCCTGGCGCTTCGCACGAGACAGCTTCGCTGTCTCCCACTCGGACACAATACGACTTCATCTTCGCAGATCCTCCGTATGGTCTCGGTTGGGAAATAAAACTTTTAGAGGGTTTTCCTTGGAAAACTTTGCTAAAAGAGGGGGGCATGTTTATTCTGGAGTGGTCAGACAGAGTGCTAGAGTTGCCTGAAACTTTAGGTGTACTGACCAAAACGAGAGAGCAAGAGTATGGCGATAGCGTACTCACTCACTACAAGCGGGATTTAGGATGAGGAGAGCGTAATGAGATCAGCAATATATCCAGGTTCATTCGATCCGATCACCAATGGTCATCTCGATATTCTCGATCGCGCGCTCTCTCTTTTCGATGAAGTGACCATTGTCGTTGCAGGTACAGGTCAGAAGTCTCCACTCTTCACTCCTGATGAACGAGTAGAGCTCATTAAGCAAGTCGTGAAGGGCAAGGCTCGAGTGAAGGTCGACCGTTGGTCTGGCCTCATCATGGAGTACGCTGAGCAGAATAAGATCAGTGCAGTCGTCCGTGGCCTCCGCGCAGCGAGTGACTTCGAATACGAATTCATGATGGCGAGCATGAATAAGAACATCACCGCTAAAGTCGAAACCGTGTTCATGATGACGTCTCAGAATCTCTATTTCGTAAGCTCTTCAATGATCAAAGAGCTTTTCCTCTACGGAGGGGATATTTCTCACTATGTTCCTAAGCAAGTCATTGAAAGTCTTAAGGGAAAACAGGACTTGATTCGTAAACGGTAATGCTTTGATACTACATGTCAAATGGGTTAACTGTGATTTTTATACAGAGTTTGTTGATGTCCGTTTTAACTCAAGCTGCAAGTTATGAACATTCATGTTCTTTTGCAAGAACAGCCACAATACATTTTGCTTTAAGCACGATGTGATCGTCGGTTCAGATCTGGAATACCTCAGTTGGAAAGCTCTGGTTTCCAATCACAATATTGCCCCGATTAAGCAGAAGAAAGTCGAGATAGATGTAAATGTCGACTATGCAAAATTTAATCCCTATGGTCATAACTACGTAGTTTTTGCAGGTGATACTAGAAGCTACACGCTGATTTTTCTTTCTCAGCGATTCAGACATAATCAAAATGGTGCGCTAGCTGAAGTCACTGTGATTCCTAAAGGCACATCCTCACACAAGAATCCATCGATCAAACTCACAGAAGATGTTCGATGTGAGCGTCTTATTGGCTCTAACTACTGGTCCAAAGAATATAGTTTTAAGTAGTCGCTAGTTTAGTCTTTGAATTTTTCTTTACTTTAAATGCTTCGTGAAAAATGGAATCGTTTCCTTTGATCTTTCTTGAACCTGGATAAAATGCCCGAAGTTTGGGTAGATCATAACTTTCGCATATATGCCTTTATCACTTACACTCTTTGAGAGTTTTTTTGCTTGATAAGGAAATGTTCGATTGTCTTTTGCTCCATTAAGAATGAGGAGAGGAGTTTTTATTTTTTCTGCGTGACTGAGTGTAGAGCGCATGGAGAATGATTCCTGTGAGATTGCTCTACGAGTAAGTGCTTTTATAGCTTGAGTTGTTAGGACATCAGTTGATTTGATTGTTTCAGTCTGGCTGATTTCGTTATAAATGTTCTCCGCAATGCTTTTTGCTATCGAGTCAGTTTTTCTCGCTCTGATCAGTTTGTTAAAGCTGTCATGTAAATCATAAGACCCTGACAGGAGAGCTGCCGCTGCTTTTTTCTGATCCTGAGTAATGATCATGCTAGCGACGATTGCACCACGGCTTACTCCAGGGATGCCAATTTTATCTGGTTTAACAAAGTCTTTTTTACGAAAGAGATCAATTACGCTCTGGATTGCTTGTTGCGTAAAGGGGCCACAGAAATCAGGTGGTCCGCTCGATTCACCATAACCAGGCTGAGACACTGCAACAGCAACATATCCATGTTCTGAGGCATCTTTTAATACTCCCCAATCGACATAATCTTTGCCACCCGGGCGTTCAGGTTCTTGGTGTCCATGAATGTAAATAATTGCAGGCCATCTTCCCGCCTTCTCTGGTTTCGTCCAGTAATATTCAACTTTTTTTGCTGAGTCATTTGGGTGAGAGATGAATTCATGTTGGATTGTAGAAGCAGCAAGTGACGAATTACAGAATAGAAGAACTGCGATGAGGGTGAGCCGTCTCATTCAATGTTTCTATGTTGCTGTGTTATTTCCGTCAAGTGACTAAAACAATTGGATTTATTTATTAAAAATACCATTGCCCCAATATTAAAATTGAAGTAATTAATTTTTGTAATTAAATGAAGAAACAGACACAACTCAGCTTGTTTAGTCGAACAAAAGAATCTATAAAAGTTCAGCTTGCTCACGGAGGATCTCTCCGACAGGGTAAGAGGAAGATTGCACGTCCTTTCGATCATAAGCGTGCACTCCACATTGTTTTGAGAGCCGAGAAAGCTAAAGGTGAGTGGTCTCTCCTCAATCCTAAGCATCAATTTAAGATTAGAGCGATGATTGTTAGTTTCTCACGGTTATATGGAATCTCAGTTTATGAATTATCGGTGAATGGTAATCAAGTTCACCTTCTCATTCGCGCTAAAACACGTAAGGCTTTTCAATCATTCTTACGCAGACTCACTGGAGCTATTTCAATGCTCGTTACGGGTGCTAAAAAAGGAAACCCAGTTGGTAGATTCCTTGAGCAGTTAGCGTTTTCTCGAGTCGTATCCTGGGGAAGAGAGTACAAAGTTGTATTTCAGTACGTTAAGCTCAACTTAGTTGAAGGTTTGACAGGTGCTTATCGTGATGATCTAGTGTGGGTGAATTTAAAAGTTTGATTCATTGTGATTCATAGAACTTACGCTAGTTTTCTGACACTGGGGCGCTTCTCACGAAACAACTTCGTTGTTTCCCGCTCACACTCGGCAAAATCCTCAGTCTATTTAAACACGCTCTCATCATGCGAAAATGGGGGTCAGGGGGATCGTGTATCTCATGACCGTCGTTCGGCCTTTTGCTGCTTTGTTTTATGTGATGTGTGCACTCGTGTTTACTGGCTGCAGTGCTACGCAATCCCTCACGGGTAAAGAAGCGGCGATCTTCAACGCCAACCAAGCGATGTCTAAAGGAGATTGCAACACAGCGATCTCACTGATCGATCCTTATTACAATTCTTCACAGAGTGATAATACTGTAAGGCGTGTGCGTGCCACTGCATACGCATGTGCTGCGAACATGGGTTTTTTTAGAACCATTGATGCACTTTCTACAAACAATATTGTGGAATCTGCACTTTGGAGAACACTCACGCAGACTTTCCCATCTTCCATTCTCACTGACCGAAGAATGGAAGCAGGTTGGATTGCTACAGAGACTCTGATGACTTGGCTCAAGCCTAATCGAATCATTCCAGCGGAGTATGCAGTGCCGACAGGTGCTTTTAATCCTGGAAGTATTTATCCAGCAGATCGCGATGACAATGCGAATACACTGATGGTGTTTGTAGCGATGTCGCTCATTGGTTCGACTCAGTATCGCTACGGAAAACTCGAAGCTCAGTCTTACGCAGCTACCTACAATAAGCTTCAGGCTCTACCATGGGTCACTGCAGATTCTGTTTCTAAAGACACCGCGGGGTGCGCATATGCAGGTGCTATCATGAATATGTTTGATGCAATTGAGGCAATATCGAGTTTTTCGAGTCCAACTATCTCTGGTGCATTCTCTCAAATCACTCTTCTCAAAGACTTCTTCGATGATGCTTGCAACGATGCTTGTCGGGGATTGAATGCTGGAGCCAGTGCGAGTGGATTAGATTATTCTGCGAATGGCTGTACGATGACTGCTGCAGAAGCTGCGAGTCTCTGCACCGATTGCCCAGTAAAACTCAGACACCGATCGATGTGCGCTGATACATCCGTAACTATTGATAAAAACGCAACTGCCTGTGCAGCGTCTGGAATCGTGATCATGATGAATGATAATCCGATACTAGGATGGCCAGGGCCATGAGGCTTCTCTTCCTTCTTACTCTTTTGCTCTCTCCATTTGCACAAGCAGAAGAAATTCATGATCTCTATAGATCTGCAGAAGTCCTTGGAATGGGTGGCGCTGCCACTGCAAGTGTTGAAGGAGTGGACGCGCTCTACTATAATCCTGCAGGACTTGCTTCGAATGATAAATTCGGAATGCATCTCACGAATGCATACGCTGAAGCATCATCGTCTGCTCTTGAGCAACTGACTAAATACTCTGGATTACTGGGATCGACGACGGGTCTTTCGAGCTTCAATGCTATCTTAGGTGTGCCGCTATTTGCGAAAGCGCAAGTTGCTCCGACGTTCCTAACGGGTAAGCTTGGCATCTCGTTCATTTATGATGTAGAAGCGTTTCAATATTCTGTGAATCAACCGCTACCCACAACTCTTGTTGGCACACAGATCACTTACGGTGCTCAAATCGGTTATGCCTATTCTAAGAAGTTCGGAGGCGGTAGTGGCAAAAGTCGTCGCATGGCTAAAGAGTGGAGAGTAGGGATCGCAGGGAAGTTTCTCTTTCGTAGGGGTGGATATTTTTATTTAGATCCTGTTGATTACCTCGTCTACACGACGAACTACTTGGGGCTCATCAACTCAAAGATGGGGACTTTTTCTCCTGGCTTCGGTGTCGATCTCGGCACTCAATACATCATGCCCTTAAACAAGCTAGTGAGCTGGAGTGCAGGAGCAGCAATAAGAGACATCGGGGATACGATGTTCCCATCCAATCAATCAGCCCCCATCAGGCAGAATCTCTCACTAGGAACAGCAGTTACCTATAACTCTGGATCGTTCTCGTTAACTGCATCCTATGATTTAAGAAACATCACCCAGAACGTTGATTTTAAAATGAAAAATCACTTCGGGGTTTCCATGAAGCTCCCCATCGTCTCAGGCTACATCGGGCTCAATCAGCTCTCGTTTCTCTCTTATGGATTCGCTATCGACATCTGGGCAGTGAAGGTTGCTGCGGTGTATTACTCGCAGGAGTTGGGAGCAACAGCGGGCGCACTTCCCGATGGTAGATATGCAGCAACAGCTGACGTTCGTTTAGAATTCTGATAGAGCTTAAGTCTCAAGGAGACTCTCATGTCAGCACAAGCTTCATCTGCAAAACCAAACTCAATTCCAGGCGTCGGTCACATCATCGCTGTATCAAGCGGTAAGGGAGGCGTAGGAAAGTCTACCGTCTCAACAAACCTGGCATGTGCTTTAGCACTCACGGGAGCGCGAGTCGGTCTCATGGATGCAGACATCACAGGACCCAACATTCCTACGATGATGGGTGTGACAGAGCTTCCGCAAATTACAGATGTCCCTGGTAAGGGCGAGTTTTTCATTCCTCCTACGAGCCATGGCGTGAAAGTCATGTCGATGGGATTCCTTGTACAAGGAGATCAACCGCTCATTTGGCGTGGACCGATGCTTCACCAAGCAGTCACACAGTTCTGTCGTCAAGTGGAGTGGGGTACTTTGGATTTCCTCGTAATCGATATGCCTCCAGGTACTGGCGATGTTCAGCTGTCACTCGCTCAATTAGTAGCAGTGAGTGGTGCGGTGCTCGTCACCACTCCTCAGGAAATCGCAATGCAAGACGTACGTCGTTCTCACGTGATGTGGGACAAGGTACGCGTGCCGATCATAGGAGTAGTAGAGAACATGAGCTACTTCCGTGCTCCTGACACAGGCACCACTTACAATATTTTTGGTACTGGTGGCGGAGAGCTCTTGGCTAAGAAGTTCAACACCAAAGTGCTTGCTCATCTCCCGCTCCTTCCCGCAGTACGCGAAGGTGGAGACGAAGGCCGTCCAGTCGCTGTACGTGATCCTAACTCAGAGATCGCAGGGTCGTTTATGAGCTTGGCTCGCCAAGTTTCTGAGCGAGTTCATCAGGTAGTTGACCCAGCGTCTCTCATTCAGATTGGTAAGTTTTAAGATCGGCTATTGCTTAAACTAAAATCTACTCATAAAATTAATCCATATGGCCAGTGCACCTCGAAGTGGCGAATACATGGATGGTCAGGCTTGGTTCACTCGTAAGCAGACCGTGCTCACGATCGGTGTCACCAACGCAGGTCTAGAAGATATCGGTGAAGTCGAGAGCATCACTCTCCCAGAAGAAGGCGATGATCTCACTAAGTCAGAAGTCGCAGTGACGATCGAAGGCACGAGCGGCACATTAGAGCTCATCACTCCTGCAGCAGGTTTAGTTCATGCGGCGAATGTGAGACTAGCAGGTTCACCAGAAACGTTGTCGGAGGATCCACTTGAAGAAGGCTGGCTCGTCAAAATCGAAATCGAAGATCCCACCGATCTCAAAGAATACGCAGACACGAGCAAAGGCGAAGACGACAGCGACGACGAGTGAGTCGTCGTTTGATCCAAAATCTTTAGGCACAGAACTCGCTGTAGGTTTCAGTCCCAAAGTAGAGCTCAGCGCTGAGCAAGAGAGACAGTTCCGCTCGTTTCAATCCAATCTCATTTCACTGATTTCTCATGAACTCAGAACTCCACTTACATCTATCTCTAATGCAGTTTCGTTACTCGATGAAGGTTCATACTCGAAGGACACTGTTTATTTTGAATTGATCTCGATTGCTAAGCGTAACGTTCAGAGACTTCAGAACACACTCGCATCAGTTCTAGATCTTGCAGAGCTCGAGAGCGGAACATTCCATGCGAGACTTCGTGAGATGGATCTCGTGAAGTCAGTTCGTCTAGCACTAGAGTCTTCTCAAGCCATTCTCAATGAACGAAAAATCAAAACCGAAATGCGTGAGCGATTAGAGATGAACGCTCCTATCTTAGCTGATCCAGGCAAGCTCCCTCGCGCTGTGGAGATGATGGTGAATATCGTTTCACTCTGGGGGGAGCAGGGTACTGGACTCAGTGTTGAGCTCACTCCGCACCAAGTTTCGTTTTGGTTTAGGCTTGAGAAGTCGTCTGAGCCACTGTGGGAGAACTACTGGTCGCAAGCATTAGTAGGATTCCAAAGTGGTGTACTCTCTCCGTCCTCTGCGTTCGCTGACACAGTAGGGAATGAGCGAGATTTTCTCACTCGTACCAAAGAAGGCTTGGGATCAGATCTCCTTCTCATTCATCAGATTCAGAAGATTCACGATGGCGAATTAAAGATGGAGCGCAAGGATGGACTTGTGGGGTTGTTCCTGATTCTTCCTAAGCTTGAACAAGAGAGACAGCTCCTCACGGTTCTCGCATCAAGGATTTTCGAGCATTCGAGCGGCATTGGAGTGGTGAGTCTTTTTCGGTTTGATAAACCTACTAATATTTCTAAAGAATCCATCTTAGTGAAGCTTCAAGATCTTCTGTCTAAGGAAACCGACGCAGTCTATGTGCTTGATCGCACGCAGGAAGTCTTCGTCATTGCGGATGATCTCAAGCGCGATGTCGTGCTAGACTTCTCTCAGAAGATCCGTGAGTCACTAGATGCAAATCTCGAAGTGCAGTTCGTCACCGCTCCTGATGATGGAGTGGATGCAGCGGCATTGGTTGCGAAGCTCAGGAAGTAGTCTATGAAAATTCTCATCGTCGGAGCAGGTGCAGTAGGTATGGTTTATGGCCGAGCGCTTGCTCTCGGAGGATGTGAAGTTACTTTCTTCGCGCGTGAGAAGTACCGCAAAGATTTGGAGTGGCAATCCAAGACTGGGTTTCTGTTTTATCTTTGGAATCGCAAGAGTGGCGGCGTGCCAGCGGCTGAGCGGTGGACAGGGTTTAAGGTCTGTACAAGTTTGGATGAAGTGAGCGCGACCAATTGGGATTTCGTCATCATCGCAACATCTTCAACTGGACTCCGTGGCGAGTGGCTAGAACCGTTTTTGAAATCACTTAATCCAAAGAGTCTACTTCTCACTCTTCAACCTGGGATGCACGACGTGGAATATTTGTCCGCAAAGTTCCCACACGCGCGACTCGTCGAAGGTACGATCCCCATAGTGAGTTATTTTGCCCCACTGAAGACTGAGCAGTTCAAAGAGAAAGGAATCGCACTCTGGACTCCATCAGGCGGAAAAGTAGTCTTAGGCAAAACTTCTGATCATTCTGAATCTACTTCTCTCGCTTTAGATAAGCTCAAGGGGGCGTTTGATCTGGGAGGATTAAAAACGGTATTGAGTCGG
Source organism: Lysobacteraceae bacterium (assembly GCA_023657465.1). GTDB lineage: Bacteria > Bdellovibrionota > UBA1018 > UBA1018 > JAGTJX01 > JAGTJX01. Next base: position 503,412 of record JAGTJX010000003.1, on the reverse strand, counting down.
GAAGGCAAGAAGAGCAATCTTGTTCCTGGTACAGCGCTCAATCTGTTTATCGCAGCATTGAGACAATCTGAATGGTCTTTTGAGAAGTTAAAGCAAAACGATAATCTGAATATAGCATGTGAAGCCATGAATGAGATCATTCCTGTCTTGGCAAAACGAAATGGAGTGAAAGTCTCTCCATTAATTATTCAGTATTTACTTCGCCCTTGGTTTTTCAAACTCGTCATTTGGGCAAGCAGGTTCATTGTGCCGTTTGATTTTGAAACGTATCTTGAGCTTCACTTCACCAAGGTGGGGGATCAGATGAAGCAAGGATTACTTGATATGATTGAAGTAGCGCAAGCCGAGCAAGTGCCTGCACTTAAGCAACTTGCAAGTCTGTGACAGTGAGTGATTGAGGCTATCCGCCAATTTTTTTGGCTTTAATTTCAAACGCAGGAGTGATTTCAATACGACTGGAGAACTCATCTTGAGAATACCACTCTAACATTTCAGTAACTGTTGGAATTTCACCTTTGCCATAAGGTTTGATATCTTTCTGGCCAGGGCGTGCGATGAGAACATTGAAATTGATGTCTCCATCATCGTAATTAAAAGAAACTCCGCTGTATTGAGCGCGGTTCATTTTGACGAGAAAGGGACGATCAGCACCAAAAGTTGCGATGTCATGTACTTGGTCTCCAATACGACGGATATTGAAATTCCATTCCTTTTTCTGAACATCGAATGCTTCAAAAATATTATTTTGATAGGGCATGAATGACAATTCGTTTTTGAAGCGGATCAAATACTTTTGGTTGTACTGAATCGGTATACGATCGAAGAGTGAGTTGGGTTCAATTTCCCAAGACAATGCATCTTTGGGAATGGGGAGGGAAGCGACCCTTGCTTGGATCAGGATGTGAACCCATTCGCCATCAACGGTTTCTTTAAGTGGGAGAATCTCTACATCAGCAAGTGTGATGGTTTTGATTTTCGATACGAATTTTTCTGAATGCTTCTTATTGTTTTCTTTTACGACGAGTTCATTCCTCGATTCGATACGAATATTGGCAAGCGAGGCGAGTGATTCTCTGAGGTCTTCAAACGCTACTTTCTTCTCAGTCCGAGTTGAGTTTCTAGGGATGACGAGTGTGGTTTCAAAGATTCTGACTTCAGCAGTACCTGTATGTTCTGTGCCGATAAGCACTTGGGCATGGGAAGTGAGAGATGTGGCTAGAACGAGAATTAAATGAATCATGACGCACCTCGTATCATGCTGGGTAGTTTTAGTCAAACTGTGAGCATCATATCAATTTTCGTTTTCGATTAAACGATAACTGCTTCTCACTGAGGTCGAGATAGAATCCGCTTGAAGTCCGCATCTCACCTTTTTTAGTATCAATGACGAGTTTAGAAGGATCAGAGACGAAGGATATTCCTTCTAGATGTGCTCCCGAACCGATCTTAAATGCATCAAATCCTGGCATATATGAAATCTGTGGCGAAACAATGCGCGCAGTTTTTTTGTTAGATAGAGCAATTGTCACGGTTACGTTTTTTAGCTCTAAGGGCTGTCCATTCTTAGACATACAAGCTTGATCTGCTTCGATCTTGATCGTGTTCTGAGACTTACTCCACGATGAAAAGTGGACGTACTTTTGAATCTCTACTGCACATGATTGTGGCTGCTGAGCCGAAGCTACAGCAGCCATCATCAATAGTACTATCATTGTTGGTGGTGGACCTGTTTCTTCTTCTCGATCAAGTCACCTTCAGGAAGCAATCCACCCATTTTGGATCAGGGAGTGAGATAATATTTTCAGAATAATCGAGTTCAGGAAGTACGGCCTTGATATCCTTCGGAGGATTGCTCAAGAATCCAGGTACATCAACAAGAACTTTTACAAGTTCATCATTGATATCGAGACCAATCGCTACCTTCTTAGGTCCTGAGAGCAAGTCAGCAATGATTTGAAAATGCTTAGACTCGCGCTCATCTACACAGATATTTGGGAACAATGGAAACTTAGCCCAACGTTCATTGCTAGAACAAATTTGTTCCTTCATTGCAACAAGGTCAAGAAAGTGTTTCATTGCTTCTTCACCAGTGTGAGCAACTTCAGCAAGCTCGTGATCAGATTCAAGAATACCAAGGTCGCGGTATTTCTTCATCAATTCGATTGCCCAAAACTTTGGAAGTCTCATGTGGTATCTCTCTTCCATCGCTTTATACCTTTTAGTAAATGCTGTGAGACCTTTTGCACTGTATGCAGTCATCAGGCGCAAATAATCTACTGCACCTAAAGTAACACTGCTCAGTAACTTCAAGTCTGAAGCATCAATGTTCATATAAGAAGGATAATTGTTTTGAGTATAAGTATAGGTTTGTACCTTAACTGTGCTTGTACAATTCCATTCCCATGATTTTGTGGTTTTGTTTTCTGTATAACTACCTTTTTCGCAATAAGAGTATTCTGAATAATCAGAAGTGCTATTAGAGTAAGTCCAGTTATAACCAGAATTATTCTTAATCCCAAGACGGCCTAAGTTAATGTTAATGGGGATTGGTTTTCCATTGCTGATTCTTTCTAATTTCTTAGTAGATTCGACTAGAGCAAGGAGTAATTCAGTTCTTAAAGCTCTCTGTAAGTCATAATAAGAATCGAATGGCTTTTTACCTTCTGGGAGTTCAGTTGCGAAAGTAATTAGCTCTTTTAATCCTGTCATACTGATTCGCTCATTCAATCTCACAAGCTCTGTCGATTGATTGTCATCAGCAATCGGCTCTAATCTTGGTATGAATCCTTTAGCGGTGAGGAGTGGTTTAGTGATCGCGCTATAAAAATTTGCTTTTCCATTGTTTGGATCAATAGAGAGTGCTTGTTGTATAGCAGCTTCTGTGCCAGACGTTATGAGCGTTTTAGGAGTCAATGACGGTATTTTGCAGATGAAAGACTATATAAGGCTTTTACAGGTTGAGAGAGAATAGACAGATTAAACTTGATCTAACGCCTGCTCTAAATCAGCTTTGAGATCTGCGATATCCTCAATGCCGACAGAGATACGGATCAAATTATCGTGAATGCCTAAGACCTTACGGGTCTCAGCAGGCACAGAAGCATGAGTCATGATCGCTGGATGCTCGATCAAGCTCTCGACTCCGCCCAAGCTCTCTGCGAGTGCGAAAATCTTCACGCTCTCTAAGAACTTCTTCGACTTCGCGAGATCACCCTTCAAGAAGAACGTGATCATTCCGCCGAAGCCAGACATTTGTTTTTTAGCAATGGCGTGACCAGGATGAGATTCAAGTCCTGGATAAATCACGCGGTCGATTTTGGGATGCTTCTCAAGGTAGCGCGCAATCTCCATCGCCGACTGAGCATGTCTCTCCATACGTACGTGAAGAGTCTTGATCCCACGCATGACTAAGAAGCAATCTTGTGGAGCAGGTACTGCGCCTGAAGCATTCTGCAGGAACTTGAGCTCCTTATAAATCGCATCGTCCGAAGTGATCGCTACTCCGCCTACGACATCAGAGTGACCATTCATGTACTTGGTCACTGAGTGCACAACAATGTCAGCACCAAGCGTGAGTGGCTTCTGGAAGTAAGGACTCATGAAGGTATTGTCGACTACGACAGTGGCGCCCTTCTTCTTAGAAAACTCTGCGCATGACTTAATGTCGATGATCTTCAGCATGGGGTTAGTAGGGGTCTCGATCCACACCATCTTGGTATTGGACTTGAATCCTGCTTCGAATTTTTTTAGGTCTGTAAAATCCACAAAACTAAATTCAATCCCTGTACGGGTCCAGACTTTGTCAAACAAACGGAAGGTACCGCCGTACACATCATCACAGACTAAGACGTGGTCACCTTTTTTTAGAGATTGCAAAATTGTATTCGTAGTCGCAAGTCCACTTGCGAATGCAAGCCCGTATTTGCCACCTTCTAGTGCTGCGACTAATGCTTGATACGCAGTACGAGTAGGATTATCGGTTCTAGAATATTCGTAGCCTTGGTGAACGCCAGGAGACTTCTGAACATAAGTGCTCGTCTGATAGATTGGCACCATCACGGCGCCATTGTTTGGATCAGGTTCTTGTCCTGCATGAATAGCGAGAGTACCAAAACCTAGTTTGTCGTTCTTCTTCATGATCTATTTCCTAAATAGCTCAGCAGGTCGATCTTCGTGATGATTGCAATGGGTTTGTCTTGTTTGGTTGGGTCCATCACCATCGGAATCTTGGTACCTGTGACCATTCTCATGAGTTTTTCAATCGGGTCTGATGGCTTCACGAATTCCACAGAAGGATCCATGAGGCGCTCAATCGTGTCGCTTGGTTTAGCCTTGTTCTCATAGAGTGCGGAGAGTACTTGGCCTTCAGAGATGATTCCTTTGATGAAACCTGCATCGTCACTCACTGGGAGCTGAGAGATGTTCTTGTCTTTCATCAGAGTGATGACATGAGAAACCTTGTCGGTCTGCTTGGCCATCATGATCGGTGATTGACCTAGGCCCAGAGCGCGCATGAGATCAGTCACTGTGCCCATGCTCTCAGTGTCTAGGAAGCCCGCTTCCTTCATCCAGTCGTCATCATAGACCTTAGACAGATATCTTCCGCCAGTATCACAAATAATGATGAGGACGTTCTTGCCATTCAACTTGTCGCCTTGAGATTCGATGTACCTCAATGCTCCGACCACTGCAGATCCAGAGGAAACTCCTGCGTAGATCCCTTCTCGGGTCAGGAGTTGACGGGTCATGAGGAAGGATTCTTTGTCTTCTACTTGAATGATGTCATCGATGTATTGGAAATCGTAATTCTTAGGGATGAAGTCTTCACCGATACCTTCGATCTTGTAAGTCTTAGGCATCGAGAGCATTTTTCCTGTTTTAAAAAACTCATGAACAATAGATCCCACGGGATCGACAGCGATGACTTGGCAATCTGGTTTTTTCTCTTTGAGATACTTGCCAGTTCCGCAGATGGTCCCGCCTGTGCCGATGCCTGCGACGAATACATCGATGTCAGGCATTTGGCCTAGGATCTCAGGTCCAGTTTGATTGTAGTGAGCTTCGCGATTAGCGAGATTGTCATATTGATTCAAATAAATAGAATTCGGTGTCTCTGTGGCTAGCCTCCTAGAGACGGAATAGTAGCTCCTAGGATCTGTGGGTTCAACTGCAGTCGGAGTCACGACCACGCGTGCACCGAACGCACGGAGATTGCGAATTTTCTCAATCGACATTTTGTCAGGGAGAACGAATGTGCATTTGTATCCTTTGATTGCGGCTGCAATAGCAAGCCCCATACCGGTATTACCGCTCGTGCCTTCGACGATGGTGCCACCTGGCTTGAGGAGCCCTTTTCTCTCTGCATCTTCGATAAGATACCAACCGATACGGTCTTTGATGGATCCACCGGGATTGAAATATTCCAGTTTGGCGTAAACATTTGCCTTACATTTTCCAGGAACTTTATTGAGTTTGACTATCGGAGTGTTGCCGATGGCCTTCAGTACGTTGTCAAAAACTCGATTCATTTGTTATTCACCTCGTGATCCTTAATCTCTAGTCCAGTAGCTAATGCCGAAAGCCTGGCTATCATACCATAAGCCTGCTCGAAAATCGGCTCCTCTTCGTTCGCGTCATCCTCGTCAATATCAACAGAATAAGACCTCGATAGGCTCTGCATATCCCCTAGATCTGTCATACAAAGTTTACGGAAAACCATACCCTTGGAGTTGAGGTTGTCCTCGTCGCCTTTTTCGGTATGAGTGCGTAGGAATCCGCCAATGAGCTCACTCCCAGCGAGATAGATGACAGGCTCCGCAGTGAGCTTATCAACGATCGTAGTTGTCGGGACACCTTCTTGGATGATGATGCTTTCGGTTTTGAGGCCGCTCTTACCCATGGCAAGCTTGTTTTTGGTTCTACGATTGATAGTGAGAATTTCCTTAGCCTCATGGATCACGTGAATTCCCATTCCGTAGGTGCCTGTATTACTCTTGATGAAGAGGAATGGCTTACGCCTGATTTTGCGTTCTGTGTAAGAAGTTTTAAGTCTCTCCAGCACTTCATGAGCCTTGTCAGCAATGATCTTCAGTGATGCTTCACTTTCGAAATCCACGTTCTTCACTTCGACGGTTTCAATCATGAGTGACCAAGGATCCATTCCGATGATCTCTGCTAGTTCTTGTGAGAGTCGGTTGTAATGAACAAAGTGTTCAGATTTCCTGCGTGTGTGCCAGCCCAATCTATGTGAGGGGAGTATGGGTTGAGAGAGTCCGTCGAGGCGTTTTGGGTAGCCGCTGGAGAAATCGTTATTGAGGATGACGAGATCGGGTTTGAATCCATTCTTCAGGACTAAGCTTCCTGTGTCTGTTTTAAACGGTTTAACGACGAGATCCTTATCGCTTGCAGATTTAATATGAAGTGCCTCAGTTGCGTCTTCTGGGTACCAGCCGAGTTCAGTTTCGAAGCCAGCTGCAGTAATAATGTTTTGCAAATAATATAAGTTCTCAAGATAGAAAGTATTTGTAGTGTGACTCTCTGGAATAATTACGATCTTCTTAATATTTTTCCAACCGTGGATTTTACTGATCTCTTCAATTTCTTTTTGGAAGACGTGAGCAGAGGTGCGCTGATCTGTAGGACAGATATTATTGAATCCTGCGGGATAGAGATTATTGTCAACAGGTACTATCTTGTAACCTGAATCGCGCAAATCTACTGATGAATAGAAGGGTGCTTCAGCAATCTCTGCTTCTTTCTTCAGCCACTCTCTGACTGCGGGAAGGTGTTCTCTGATTTTGTATGCGAGCTCTTTATTGAGTTTCATAGTTTTGTTTTCCATTTCGTGATGATCGCAAACATCTCAGGTGGTACTTCTTTCTCCCATGCTCCAATGACATCTCCGATTTGGCCTTTGAGTTTCTGCTGCTCTACTTGAGAGAACTGAGACATTTCAAGGCGATATTGCTTCAGCTGTTTGGGTTTAATGCGGAGTTTAGGCTGAGGAATTTTCTTGGGCTGTACGACATAGGAATCGTAGATCTCATTCCATTCACGTACGGCTTGATTGAGCACCTTGGCTTGATCCTGTTTAGCGATTGATTTTAGGATTGGGATGGATTCAAAGAGGCAGAGACTTTGGTTCTGGAATTGAGAAATCCATTCTTGTTCAGCTAGGATCTTAGGAAGCTTCTTAGCCTTACAATCAGAGAGCTTCATCCTGAGTTGTATGCGGTAGAGCTCAGCAGTGGAGAGTGGATTGAGATTCTTACCGCCTGATTCACTGAAAAAACGATCTGCTGCTTTCTTTGCTTCCAGTGGATTGTGATTCTCGAAGTGAGCACGTGCTTGGAGCCAGTGTGCTTCAGGGCGCAGGGGTGATTCGTTAGGTGAGTTGTCTAGAATCTCTTGAGCGATGAGCACTGCTTCTGACCATTTCTTAATTTCAATGCTTGCGGTTGCTAGTTTAAGGCGCGCATCGAGTGAATCTGGAGTGATTTGCCACTTCTCAATCACAGTATTGAGCTCAGTTGCTGCAAGCTTCCATTCGCGCTCTTGGATGTATGCGAGACCCAGTAGATATCTTGTATGAAGGTACTGAGCATGAGCAGGGAATTTTCTTAAGTAATCTGTGTAGAGCTTGATCACTTCTTTGAATTGTAGCGCTTTGGTTTTAGTTTCTGCTTGCTCTAAGTATTCTTCAGGTGTCTCAAGTTTTAGAACGACGTTGGCAATGTTTGAAGGCCGTGGGCTTGGACTCTGAGAAGGAATGGGGAGTTCCGCATTTGAATTAAGTGTGAGCAAAAGATTAGTGTACAAAAAGACGAGCAACATGCGTCAGGTCTCCAATAGAGTGAATATCCCGAGAACATTCGGGAATGATGGCAATGCTTTCCGATGATAAACGACTGAGCGTTAGCTCTTCCTTCTTAATCCATTGCTGGATGATGAGCGCTGCAGAAGCGGGCAAATCTTGTGAAACGGCAAGTTTAGAGAGTGATCGATTAAAGATGAGGCCGTTGAAGCGGTAACCTCTTCGCTCAAGTTCAGAAATAAAATGATTCATCTCATAAGCGAGTTCTGGTTTTGCAGTAGCGACAAAAATAAACCCAGTTTCCTTGCTCTCTAAGACATGGATGACTTGTTCTAGGCGTTCGGTGAATTTCTTCTCAGTTTCGAATACAGAAGCTGCAAATGAGATGAGATGAGTGATGAATCCTACTCCGGTGAGCTTCTCTAACATCTCAAGCGCTTTACGTATTGAGCCTGCGGCTAACCTGCTGGAAGGCACGATGAGGTGTCTGATCCACTTCTCATCGAAAAACTTCTTCAGCAATCTTGGGGCCTCGAAGAATGCTAATGCCTGACGATTCGGAGGCGTGTCTAAGATAATGAGATCATACTCGCCTGAGTTGTAGACCTTAGAGAGTTTCTGAAGCGCCATGTACTCATGAGCTCCTGAGAATTCTTGGCCAAGGATTTGGAAGATGGGATTAGATTTGATTTTCTCTGAGATCTGAGAAGTAGGAGAGATCGCATCGAAGAATTCTTCGAAGCTTCTCTGGGTGTCAGGCATGAGTGCGAAGAGTTTGCCTGGGACATCCTTGAGAGCGATCTCTGTCGCATCGTGAGTGAGAGAGTCGAGACCGAGCGCAGTCGCAAGTCGTTTCGCAGGATCGATGGTGATGACGATAGTCTTACGGCCGAGTTCAGCAGCACGCACTCCGAGTGCACAAGAGAGTGTGGTCTTGCCTACGCCACCTGTGCCACAAGTGATGAGGACCTTATTCGTCATGAGAAGAGTATCGATCTTATTCATGAGACCATTTCCTTCTCACTGATATAAGTGCTCACTCGATCGACAACAGGAGAATCCATGATCGGAATGATTCGCATCTCACGAACTCCGAATTCTTTGGACCATTCTTTGATTTTGTAATGCTCAAGCCAAGATCTGTGAATGGCGTATTCACGTTGTGACTTCAGTGTGGGTTCTTCCCATTCTTCTGGAGATTTGTAAGAGTTCAGCGCTTGATAATCTTTCTCTTCATCTAGTTTTGGGAACACACGATTCATGATGAACTCGGGCTCGTTCTGTGGGAAGAAGCCTTTGAGATGGTTCGAGAGTTCCTTGGCTTCTGTGAGTGGCATCTCCTCAGGAAGAGAGACGATGAGATGTGTAGTTTGATGAGAATCAGCAAACGTCTTAAGCATGGCTTCAGTATCCGTGTGAATGGGGCCGCCTTGGAAAAGTTTCGAGAAGTTAAACGTCGCTCTGAACATAGTGAGTCCATGACCCGTAGAAGGAAGATCGATGTAAACACGATCAAACTCTGTTCGCTCAGCCCAAATTTTTCCTAAGATCACTAGTTCATGAATTCCTGGTGCCGCTCTCGCCATGTATTGCATCAGAGGATTTTTTGAGAAAAGTGAAGCTACGAATGGAATTCTAATTTTTAAAGCGATGTATTCTTCGAACGCATGCCTAGCATCTACATTGAGGTGCCAAAGATTCTTCGTAATGGGACGTCGCTCCCCACGTGGGAGCATCGGGTCTTCGATACTCATCCACAGAGTTTTGTATCCTTTGCGTGCGGAAGCTTCGGCGAGTGCTTGGGAGACAGTGGTCTTACCCACGCCACCTTTTCCAGAAATGAAGATAAGATGACTAGTTGCGTCTATAGTTGGCATGGAATGTAGCATAAAGAAAACACAGGAATTGCAGAAGAGCAAGGATCGCCGTATTCTAATGGGATGAAAAATCACTTGATGCTTTTGGTTGGTGTTCTAGCTGTTGTAGGTTTGATCTCGCTCTCTAGTTGTGGACCGAAAGAATTCACTAAAGGTGAATACGACGACCCAACACGTGTCGAGCTACTGGATGATAAGTTCAACGAAGCTGACATGCAGACCATGTCTGAGACGATCGTGAAAGCGATGATCGATTGCCCTGCAATCAAAGAAGCGAAGAAAAAACCTACTGTGATCATGGACCGAGTGCAGAATAGAACGGAAGAACACATCGATACCAAGTCGATGACTGACAAAATCAGAACTGCTCTCATCAAATCTGGAAAAGTCAGATTCGTGAATAGAGAAGAACGTGAAACTCTTGAAGGTGAATATGCACATAATGAAAGCGGAGCTGTTTCTCGCGAAACGATGAAGAAGCGTGGAAAACAAATCGGCTCTGATTATATTTTCAATGGTGCAATGGCAACCAACATTCAGCAGATGGGGAATGATAAATTTATTTATTATAAACTCACAATGAATCTCACGAATACTGAAGAGTCGACGATTGATTGTACTGAAGAGCGCGAAGTCCGTAAGAAATACAGAAAACAAAGCGTAGGCCTTTAAAACCTAAACCGTGAAATACGTATCGCTCATTTTTGTAGCACTCTTGTTTAGTGTTACGGGTTGCGTGTCATCGCGCATGAGCAATACGGGGATCGATGCTGCATTCAGAGATCACAATTATGCGAAGTCCACTGAGTTACTGAGAAAAGGCTTAGAGGCAGAGGGAGAGAATGGGCGAGATCGGTTGCTCTATCTTCTTGATTTGGGAGTGAGCCTCTATACGAATGGAGAGTACAAAGAAGCAATCACGGTTTTCCGCCAAGCAGATAAGATAGCCGAGATCAAGGACTACACTTCGCTTGCGACTGAAGCTGCGACCTTACTCGTGAGTGATAATAACAAATCTTATAGAGCTGAAGACTTCGAGAATGTCCTCATCAATGTGTATCTCTCGATGTGCTACGCAGCTCTCGGAGAAGTGGAAGACGCAGCTGTAGAATCCAGGCGAGCGAATCGTAAGCTTCAACTCATGAAGACGGAAGGGAAGAGGAACTATAAGCAGAACGCTTATGCGCGCTACCTCTCAGGAATCTTCTTCGAGATGATCGATGAACCCGACAATGCATACATTGATTACAAGGAAGTGTTGAAGCTCGATCCAGCGTTTGAGATGGTGAGAGGTGATCTCGTGAGACTTGCTCGTAAGCTCCAGCGATACGATGATCTCGATCGTTATCAGAAGCTCAAGTATCCTGAACCTCAAATCAAAAAACCAGCAGAGATCATAGTCCTTTATGAGAATGGTATGGGACCTATTAAAATCGCTAATCCTGAATTTTCATCTATACCGATGTTCAGACCGAGAGCGAACACCATCACAGGAGCGGAAGTGATCATCGATGGGAATCCTCAAGGACAGACAGTGTTGCTAGATAATATCGAAAATACAGCGATCACCAATCTTCAAGAACAGTACGCAGGACTTGTCGCAAAGAAAATAGGTGGAGCAGTAGTGAAGACGGTCGTTGCTGATCAAATCGGCAAGGCTACGAAAAATGAAACCTTAGGATTCCTGGCTTATATTTTATTCTTCTTAGCGGATACGACGGACACACGTTCATGGTTGCTACTCCCACAAAACTTCCAAATCGCGCGCATCCCTGTCGACCCAGGTGAGCACGAAGTGAAGTTGAAGTTCATCGGTGGAGGGGATTCCGCTCCTAAGAAAGTCAAAGTTTCTTCTCATGGAAAAGCGTTCTTAGGTTTTAGGTCCTACTAGTTTTTCTGAGTATGCTCTCAATGAATCTACGAATCCTGCTATGAGTCCAAGGAATCAGACAATCCTGAGGTGCTCGAGTGTAGCCATGAGTCCAGAGCCAGACTTTCTTTCCACCTTTTTGATATCCATGATCTGACCAATTACTGGGGTCAGGTCCGCGTCCATGATCAGTCGAGACAATGATCATCGTGTTTTTACCGTATTCGCCCATGACTCCCAGAGTCTGAATGAGATCTGCAATCCATAGGTCGTATTGCTTCAAAGTTTTAATATAGTTTGGGTAATGGTTGAGATGACCCCACTCATCAGAGTCCACAAGTTGGATGGTGAGTAATCTTGGTTTTTCACGTTCTAAATAAAGTTTTGCATGTTCAAAAGTATAAACATCTTTTCTGGCGTCATTCCATTGTGGAAGATCCTGGAATTGAAGCTGGTTTGTTTTTTTATGCTCAGGATGATCGAAGGCTTGCATTCCTATATTATGAGTCCAATGAGTCAGGCCTAATTTTAATCCAGCGCTAGAAATCGCTGCAAGATCGATCTTTTTCCAACTTGCGAAAAGCGCAATACTGCTTTCCAAGAATCTTCTTTGGATGAATGTTTCGAATAGAGTGGGGGGACCTGCTCTTCCACAGTCGTTAGAGAAGCACCAAGGTGTTCTCCCACCGAAAATAGATTGATAACCAGGCAGACTCATTGTCACCCAATTCGAAGTATGAATCGTTTGGCATTCTGATTTCGGTCCTAATACTAACGCATGAGGATCTCTCAGAGGGTTCATCGTCTGAAAGATCTGTTCGCCTGAGTGTGCTGGGTCCATTTTTCCATCAATCCCGTTATAGAATTCCTCCCAGCGGACACCATCAAGAAGTACTAAAATTACGTTTTTAGGTGTTTGAGAATGAGCGACTACGCTGGACAAAGAGGAATACAAAAATAGAGCTAGACTGAACCACTGAGACATATAGAAAATGTTACCTGATTTTAATTTAAAAGAAAGGTTTCAGTGCTCTGATCATAATGCGGTTTAATGGTCCCAATGACTCTTGTTTTGCTTTCATTATCTCATTCTCTGTCAGTGGTGTGAAGAGCTTTGAGATTTCGTCAAAGTGACAATGGAAGAAGCTTAGTGCGTCTTTGCCAGTGAACCTCACTTGCATTTCACTGTTCTTAACCATACTTGCTTGATTGTAGTTGTCTGAACCCATGAATATTTCTTGATCCGTGATGATCATTTTCTGATGAATGAACTTAATTCTCTTCCAGAATCCTGAAGCGTCTTCTTGGATCTTTTTTGCATTGAGCACATTGATTTTGAGTTCAGTTTTAACTTCGCAGTCGCCATTATTATAAGTGTTTACTTTTTTCATGAGATCAGAGAGGTCTCGTGAACTGTAGAGGTATGCCAGTCCTCCAGGAACCGCAACTTTATCGGTCTCTGAGCTATTGGTGAAGATTTCGATTTTCACTCCGCGAGAGACAGCATTTAAGAGAGCTTCCTTCAGAGGGGCAGGCCAGAAAGTAGACATGAGAGACATGCGGATTACTTTTGCTCTTTGGATTCCGCGAACGACGGTATCGATGTTGTCACTCTTCATTTTGTCATCGCGAATCCAAGTAAACCAGCTGTTCTTCTTGAGTTGCTCGAAGAAGCTATTGGTCGTGACAGACATCGTATGTGGCTTAAACGTCACCCCTTGAATTTCTGATCCAGAAAATAAGCATTCCTTCAATCCAGGATAAAGTTTAGTCGTACCCAGTAGGAGTGGTTCTTTTGGTTTTTTTCTTTTTGTAGCTATACCTGCAGATTTAACTTCAGGATCTTGCATCTCAAGCGTTTCTTTCCAATGATCTTCAAAAACTTTTCCCAGCAGAGAGATTGCAGAGTTTTTCTTCTTATTCACTCTACGAAGGACAACTGCGAAGTCTAAGTCTCTGACAGCGAAGTCATTATTATTCCTACCGCTCACCCAAGCGATCTCATCTTCTGTGCCCATGTCGATATTGAGAATCTTCTCGTGGAAGTTATCAGTGGGAGTGTATCCAGCCATGATTTTGGAGAATGGAGTGATGCACTGGACTTCTAAACTGCAACTTTCGCTGGTGTAGGCTTCACGAAGGAGTCTCTCTGCTGGTGCTCTTGCTTTACGTCCGAGAGCTGCAGTGTTGGGTAGCCAGTCCATTGCGTAACGGACTTTGACTCCGCGTCTGATGGCGTCTTCAAGAGCCTGAATGTATTCTTCGCCTAACTTGTCATCCAATGTCTGCATATAGGTAAAAACATCAATTGAAACCTTCGCGCGTTTGATGGCTTCTACTCTTAATGCAAAATCATCAAGGGAGTCTTCCAGAGGGATCGCGACTACGTTCTGATCTCCAGTGAAAATATATTCTTTAGCAAAGGTAGGAGTGGTGGTGAGTAGGGTGAGGAGGAGAAGGATCATAGCCCCTTCAGTTTTTGGAGAGCGCGTGAACACTTCCAGAAGAAGCCTTGAGGCCTTGGGTAGTCTCCGTTTTTGAGTAGTGAAGTGGTCTTGTGAATCATCGGTTTTGCCTGGGGAGCAGATATCACCCAATCTGCGATTTTTGTAGGGCAATTGTTCTCACAAAACAACATTTGTCGTTGGATTTGTCGACTTTGTTTCTCAGGTTGTTCTAGTAAACCTTTCAAGAGTTTACCAACCTGAGTTTGGTCCTGAGTGAGTTCGGCTAATCCCACAGAGCTGAAAACATCAGCATTATACTTCTCCTGGCCACCGTTGATGTCTAGAAACACCAGTGGCTTCTTCCGATAGAAGAGCTCCATGGGAGTGAGACCACCCGTCTTTGAAATGATCCCAGTTGCGATATTCATATAGGCGAAGAGTTCATTCTGAAGAATGAGCTTGGTGGTGAGAATCTTCTGATTGGGCTTCAGCCTCTTTTTCATTTCATTTAGGTCTTTGTAGTGTTTCTCGTTGCGACCACAGACTGCAATAATCTGAACGTCACGATCTGGAAATGACTTGAACACTTCCTTCACCATCAATGGATAATCTCCGACACCATTAGATCCACCCATTATGAGGATCGTGAGCGTTTTTGGGTCGAAATTGTGGACCATCCTGAGCTTAGCGATCTCAGCTTCATTCGGTGGATCTGATACTTTGGGGTTCAACGGCATACCCGATGTCATTACTCGGTCTTTGGGGACTCCACGCTTGATCCAGGCTTGCTCAATCTCTGGAATTCCAACGAATGCCATATCGATCTGCAGAGGCATCTTGGCGAAGTAAGTTTCATCCACGAGATCCGTGTGAACCCAGCCTATGGGGATGTTTAAGAGCATTCCTTGGTCTCTTAGTTTTACTAGAACTTCTGTAGCTGAGGGGAACGTGGAAATAATAAGATTTGGATTAAAATCACGAATATATTTCTCTACCTTTTTTGAATTGAACATACTTCCAAGAGGTAAGTTCCCTAACGTTGAAGCTCGTGCCCCCGTCTCCATGTAATCCCTGAAGCCTTGATCATAGAGCCAGGGAAACTTCTGAGTGAGTAGATCATAAGCTTTGTTATCCACTCCACGCATGAGGGGGGACATGAAATCGCGCAAATCCTTTATATCAATAGTTATTGTTGAATCACGTGTGAGGAGATCAGCTGCAATCCCCTTGGCAGCTGCGGTATGCCCCATTCCTACAGAACCATGGATGAGGAGGATTCGTTTGGGTCCGCCTGCCCAAGAGAGCGTAGTGAACAACAGTAGCAGGATTGAGGAACGTCTCAGTCGCATGAACATCCATCTCTCTCTTCGGCACTATTCCTCACCTGATTAAGTTTGACTTGGGACAGGTAGGAATGATTAAAGAAGCCGCATGTTCAAGGGAGTGGGAGTCAGTTTTTTGGCGATTGTTTTGAGCGTATCAGCTCTCACTCATCGCTCATACGGCCAAGACCAGCAAGCGCTCCTCCTACTCGACGAAAAAGAAGTCTTAGACAAACGCATCAAGCTCATCGAGCAAGAAACCCAAGAGATCACGGCCGTTTACTACCTTTGGGATGGAGTGGATATTGGACTTGCAGCGCTTGCAGCTTACCGAGCTGCAGCTCTCAGAGGAGTGAAAGTCCGAATCATGTTTGATGGACTCTCAGTCTTAGATACGGGGAAGCTTCCCGAGAAGTTGAAAGAAGCTCTAGAGGCCATTATCCCTTCTGCTTCTGTAACGCGTGCGATTTTTAATTCTCTTAAGAAAAATTGCGTTGAAGCCAAAGTTTTCAATCCACTCGATTTTAATAAACTCAATCATTATGTCACTCTCGGTTTGTTCTCGCGTGAACACGAGAAAATCACCTACTTCAAATCTCAGAATACAGTTCTTCTCGGCGATCGTAACTGGCAAGCCATTAACTTCAGAATGAACGCCAAGTATGCAGGTCATTCCTACCGTAGTGTTGAAGTACTCGTTAAGAGCGAGAAAGCTGCGAATGCCGTTGCTGCTCACTTAAACAACATGTGGGATCACTCGGAGAAAGTGAGATTTGCAAAAACAGAGGGTATTTCGGAACAAGAGGAAGAAGCTGTATCCCAAAAAATGGATCAGTTACTAGAGAGTCTGAAAACTTCTCCTGCTCGTGTTGAATCCTGTGCTGAACCTATCAGTGTACGTTCTGTCAGATTCATACATGACATCATGGACAAGAAACGTGAAGAAAGTGGAATGGAGAGGGATCTCATTGCTCTGATCAAGCGCGCTCGTCACAATATAACGATCATATCTCCTTACTTCTCATGGACGAAGAGAGTGGAAGCAGCTCTCAATGATGCTATCCGTTATCATAGTGTGAGGGTGAAGATTTATGTTCCGACTCTTTCTACGACTGATGCACCCTTGTCTTCAGCAGTGTTTGAATTACAAGCCAGAAGGCTATCTCAATATCCAGGATATGATCTCTACCTTCACAGTGGACAAGACATGCTCCATGGGAAGGTGATTAAGATTGATGATCATATTTCGGTGATTTCTTCACACAATTTGGATTTTGTTTCAGAGTTTATTAATTACGAGTCAGGATTCGTCATCGATAGCATCCCGTTTGGGCGTCAGACTGACCAATTCATCAAACAAGTCGACTCGGAGTCTAAGCCCTATCAGAAGCAGGAGCTATCCTGGGGTAATAAATTAGCGGGTCAAATCGCAAAGTGGTTCATTGAACACTGGTAGAGTAATCGACCCAAATAGGAAGATGATCGCTGCCTCGCGATCCCTTTCCAATTCCATGTGAGAGTACGCTCAAGTTACCTTGATGAAACAGGTGATCGAGTTTGAGATGCAGATATTTCATCGTCCAACCCTTATGCGGATGAGAGAGTGTGTAGGAATAACTTTTTGTCTTCTCTTGGAGTTTTGTCCAAGACCATGGAGTGGAGGTATTCAAGTCTCCACCGAAGATCACGTTCTTGGCTCCCCGCTCTTTCAGTCGCTTGAGTAGTACTTCGAGTTGCTCGCCTCGGAGCTGAGCTGCGAGAGACTTATCGCAGAAGAAGACGGAGAGGTGAACAGTAGCGATTGTAATGGTTTCGCCATTCGGTAGAAGAGTGTCTGCAATCACTGCAGAGCGAATATTGTCTCTATTTTCAGCTTTGGAATGAGGGAGTGTGATCATTTCGATGCTCGTTAGCGGTGTCCGAGAAAGGATTCCGTTTCCATAGTCTTGCCCCCGGAATCGTGTTCCAGGAATGAAAGTCGCTTGCATCCCCAACTGAGCTGCCACTTGAGTGAGCGGATCCCAATTCTGGGAAGCTTCGCGAGTGATTTCTTGCAAGAGGATGACGTCTGCGTTCTTCAAATTTTCATTCGATTGGATGTCTTGGGCGATGATTTCAGGCTTGGTGAAAAAATTAACGTTGTACGAAACCACCTTGAAGTGGGTCTCTCCTGCAAATCCCTGCAAGCTCATCAACCCTAACATCAGTGTCAGGAGGTGTTTCATATAGGAAAATGGTAGCAGAAAAAGAGACTCTGACTAGTGTTTAATCCTTGTTATAACGCGAAGCGCTTCATTGCGTTTTGATTTCAAACCCCTTATATTGGGTTGCAAAAGATGAGTACCTTAGTCACCTTCGAAAATTGGTTCAAAGAAAAATACCCTGAAGTTTCGCTTCATGCGATCCGGGCTGTTTTGGCATTAAGTGCTGATGGAGCAACGATTCCATTCATCGCGCGTTACCGCAAAGAACAAACTGGAAATCTTTCGGATATTTTCATCGAAAAAATCGTCGACGAGAAAGAACTCTTCGATGAGATTCAGAAGCGTCAGGCCTACATTCTTTCTGAAATCGAAGCTCAGGGAAAACTAGATCCCGCACTCAAAGAAAAAATTCTCTCCACATTCGAAAAAAATATTTTAGAAGATCTCTATCTTCCTTACAGACAGAAGAAGAGAACCAAAGCATCTAAGGCTCGCGATGCAGGCATTGAGCCTCTCGCTGATTGGATCTGGAACGTTGGACACGGCACTGAGAAGCCAAAAGATGGACAGACGCTTGAAATCTGGGCATTCACTTTCAGAAACGAAGCCAAGGGCTATAACACTGCTGAAGAAGTCATTGCTGGAGCACAAGATATTCTCGTTGAGCGATTGTCTGAGAACCAAGATTTAAGACAGAAGGTGCGCGATCAGTATAAATCGCATGCATTCCTGATTTCGGTCAAAACATCGAAGGCTAAGTCTGACAGCAAGTTTGAAAACTATTTTAACTTCCGAGAGAAACTATCCGTACTTGCAAAACCTGAGAACTCTCACCGCTACCTTGCGATGAGAAGAGGGTTTGTCGAAGGCGAATTGAAACTCAGTTTCGGTGGCGCGGCTGATAATGACTCTTTCGAATCTGAGATGATGAGTTGGTTTGATCAAGTTGCACTCACTGAGCCTTCATCTGTAGGTGCTACAATATTGAAGAAAGCAGCAGAGACTGCTCTCAAAGTTCACGTCACGACCAGTATCGAAAACGAAATGAACTCAGATCTCAAGGCCATTGCAGATCTCGAAGCGATCGAAGTTTTCGCAACCAATGTGAAGCGCGTGCTCCTTGCTTCTCCTTATGGTCCTAAGTCTGTGATGGGGATTGATCCAGGAATTCGTACCGGTTGCAAAGTGGCTATCGTTGACGATACAGGCAAGTTCATCATCAGCACCGTGATTCACTTCCAGACCGATGAGCAGAAGAAAAACGCGACTGAGATGCTCATGCGAGCCATCATGGAAGCCAAGATCTCTGCAATCGCAATCGGTAATGGCACTCACGGTAGAGAAACGGAAAGTTTCATCAGACTCATGCTCAAGGAGAAGGGTTTAGCCAAACTTCCCGTTGTGATGGTCAGTGAATCAGGAGCATCGATTTATAGCGCGAGCGAGATTGCTCGTGAAGAATTCCCGAATCTCGATCCGACAGAGCGTGGAGCCATCTCGATTGCTCGTAGGCTCCAAGATCCACTAGCAGAATTAGTGAAAGTAGATCCTAAGAGCATCGGTGTAGGACAGTACCAGCACGATGTTTCTCAGCCAGCGCTCAAGCGCGCACTCACGAGAGTCGTCGAGCTCTGCGTGAATACCGTGGGCATCAATCTCAATACAGCATCTAAGCACTTACTCAGTTATGTGTCCGGAATCGGACCAGCACTTGCAGAAAACATTCTCCAGTACCGTAGCGTGCATGGGATTTTTAAATCTCGTGATGAGCTCAAAAAAGTTTCTCGCTTCTCAGACAAGATCTTCGAACAAGCAGCAGGATTCCTCAGAGTTTTTGAAAGTGATAACCCGCTCGATAAGACTGCGGTTCACCCTGAGCAGTATTCTGTTTTGCAGGACTTCGCTAACAAGAAGAGCATCAGCATTTCAGAGCTTAAGAACCATGAGGCAGAGCTTAAGCCTCTTCTAGGTGAGTACTCCTTTCAAGACGTGATCACTGAACTTGCTCGTCCAGGTCGCGATCCTCGTGATGAGTTTGTACCTGTTCAGTTCCGTGATGATATTTTTGAGATAAAAGATTTGAAATTGGGCATGCAATGTCCAGGTGTCGTGACTAACGTCACGAGCTTCGGTGCATTCGTTGATATCGGTGTTCACCAAGACGGCCTAGTCCATCTCTCTCAGCTCTCTGGAGAATTCGTGAAAGATCCTACGACTGTGGTTCAATCGGGTGACCGTGTGAATGTCAGAGTCATTGGTGTGGATCTAGAGAAGAAGCAGATTTCGCTTTCCATGAAGCCAGAGCGAGCGGCGCGTTCGAATGCTCCTGAGGAGCATTCAACTAAACGCTCCCGATCTCCGCAACAAAAGGAAAATCGACTTCCACGCCAGGACAAACGTCCTCCAAAAGAGAAGAAGCAAGTCGGTGCATCAGCGCCTCATAATCCTAATTACGTTCCGCCTCCGAGCAAGAAGCCTGAACGTAAACCTAAGCCTGCGTTCAACAATGCATTTGCAGGCTTAGCTGGATTTAAAATTAGCAAATAGCACTGCTATTTGTAGGTAGGTCTCATAGTTCCTTCAAAAATCCCGTCCCATTCTTTTCCGTTCCAGGGCTTAACGGGTAGGGTGCCTTGCACTTCAAGTAGTTTGCGCTCTGGAGTGTTCTCGAAGAAAAACCGAATAGGACTCACGAGTAGTTTAATGAAAAAGCTTCTAGGATAGAGAGAAAACCTGTGGACCATCTTACCGTTTAAGTCCTTCATTCCATCGTACTCTAGCTCGAAGCTAAACGTATCGAGGTGTTCCATCACGATGAGTTTGAATTTGTAGTTTTTACCTTGTGTGAGTGATGCCCAACGCTTCAGAGTGACATCTTGTAGTTGAGGACCGACATAGTAGTTCTCTTTGTATTCTTCGATCTCTTCTTGAGTTTTGGTGACCTTTTCAGCTTCGTACCATTCCTTCTTCAGCTTAATGACTTTACCATCAATGGCGAGCCAGATACGCTGAGAGATTTGTTTTTGATCGTAGAAGTAGGAGACGATTTTGTTATCAGCTGTGAGGACTAGTGTTTCTGTGAACGCAGCTCTTCCATCCGGGTAACGAAAGACACTGTCTTGTGTTGTTGTTCCATCGGCGTTCTTGGTGTCTTTTTTCTCAAAAGTGAAATCTGGTTTATCAGTTTTGTTTTTATTCTCGAAAAGAACTGCTTTTGAAACAGACGGCTGTTTTGAAACTGACGGCTGTCCGCTGGGTTTTGATGCATGTGTTGCTGCATAAGAAGAAGCGTAGCAAAAAAGCGCGCCTATGAAAAGACTGTTGATCTGGATTTGCATCCTACAATTCTATGGAAGATGTAGAGTAATCTCAATGCCTGAAACGTTGGGATAGCATTGGCAGCCGAGCCTCATTCCCTGTTTTAACTGATCTGGGGTTAATTGATCGCGCTCGGCGTTGGTAGGCGGGTTGAAATAAGCCTTCTGGAGTTCATGAGCTATAATGACTCGGTCTCCGCCACACTCACCATAACCACCGCACCTCGATCCAATCTCTCGCTCTTCCATCTGCGAGTGAGCGAGTATATTGAGCATACGTTCTGTAGTGATTTTGAAGGGTTTCATGATCATTTCAATACTATCGAATTGTTTAGAATAAAGACAGGTGTCTCAGTTATAAAAGTGATTTTGAAAATTTGGCGCTGAATTCTCATTGTAATGAAGAAAAATCACATATAGAATTTTAATAATGCTGGGGAGGCATGATTAAAATGAAAAAATTGAGTTCAGCTGTTGTCATCTTCTTAATGAGTTCAGTTTTTTCTCAAGCAGATATGCTTGATAGAAGATCTCTCACCAGTTCAGATTTGGATCGGATCAGTAAAGATTCAGGACCTGATGCTTACAAGAATCTAGATATTTATTTGAATCGTGCGATAGCGATTAAATATAAAAAGAAAACTCTAGACAAAGTGAAGTCAGATACTAAGATTGTTCATAATAAAGCTGAAGATATTCAGAAAGTAATCATAACGGATTCAATTAAGCTTAGAATTCTTTCGATCACCGATCAAAACTTGCGAATTTTTGTATCGTTTGATCCTCAGTGCAATTCACAAGAGTGTGCTCTTAGTTTTGGAAGTGATGGTAAGCAATATTATCTCTCAGATGTGCCAGAGAAAAAAGGTTATGAAGATTCAGTTACTAAGAGTGTGATTCCACTATTAATTTTTCCACGAGTTCCTTCTTCGCAGAGGTCTTCAGGCAAAAGAAAGTATGATTATTACAAGCACATCCATCTTGTAGTTTCTAAGAAGAATATTCATAAAATCACCAAAAAGACTGAAAAAGCTAAAGGTTATTAGCTCTTATTTAACGATCCTTAAAAAGGATTATTTAAGTTCAAAATCTGAAGAAAACATTGAAAGGGATATTCTTTGGGACAGTCGTTTTTGAGATTGCATTGAGCTAGGAATGCTTCTCTGTTTTTTTGTTGAATTTTTATAGATTCTGAACAGAGTTCGGCCTGAGCTACATAGGTTATACTTCATGGTTCGCATTCCACCTGGTCAGATCTTCCTTCTATCCTATTTATGGATGCAGCTGATAAATTTAAAAACATTTTCGCCATTAAGGTACGTTTTTCCTTTAGAATCCATTTAATTTTAGAATTTTTTCTGACTGAGAACTGGTGCCTATTTGTCCAATCGAGTTAAGCCCAACGGTCTTTAAGAATATCGTAAACAATCTGCTCTTCATTAAAGTCTCCTATGTATGAAAAAGCACCTAATTGTTTTACGAATGTATAAAATGCTGATTTCATTTTGTTGTAAAGGATTTCGTTGATCGAAATGTTTCTTCCATTGAGTGCGTTTTTATTGATGTACCGCTCAAAATTATCAAAAGTAATGTACTCACTAATTTTTTCGGCAATGACATACTCACCAGGAAGGCTTTTGTAGAGTTCAACTACAGGAACATTGTATTTTTTTAGTGCAGGATACCCAGACCAAGTTTACTTAAGATAATTAATGGGAAAAGAAAGCGTACTCGTTTTTGCTCCTACCTCACCACTCGAGTAGGATCATTAGCCAACTCGTAGATTGCTGTAGTGCTCCCCAGTCCAATAAAGTTTCATAGTTGAATCTTTTTACTATTTGAGAACTGAACGGTTTGATGATCTAGGTTTTTTACAGTCAAATTGTAGTTTAGAGTAGGTCTAGATCCCGAAATAGAACCAGGTAGAAAAAGTATCACTTCTCCTTCTGCGTATGCAGAGGAGGCTAAGAAAGCCAATATGAAGAATTTGTGAAACTGCAAGATCACGCATTCTCTTCGACATAAACGGCCCTGAACTTCATTCAAATAATAATAAGAGAATCAATGAGTTGTAAGAGTGAATTACTTCTTCAATCCAATCTCACCTAAGCGTTCGCCTAAGTAAGTTCCTGCTGTGTAGTCTTTCGAGAGACGCACGTCATGACGAGGATGCAAGAAGAGCGGCATCGAGTAACGAGGCTCTCCGGCTTTGAGTCCATCCGGATTCACCACTCGGTGAGTAGTAGATCCATAATAGTTTCCAGAAGCCATCTTGAGCATGTCTCCAGAGTTAATAGCAAGTGCACCTGGATTGCATTCAACGTCGTGCCACATGCCTTCGTTATCGAGTACTTGTAATCCCGCTGCTGTAGCTGCAGGAAGAATCGTGATGAGATTGATGTCTTCGTGAGCAGCAGCACGGATCGCGCCTGGTTCCTCAGAACCATCAAGAGGTGGATAGTGAATGGGTCGAAGTAGCGTCTCTCGTGATCCCTGGATCATCTGTGAGAGCGGCATCGAGAATTGTGAGCGAATATTTACAGGAGTGTTCTCTTCGATCCATCCCAGTAGTTCGATAGCAAGAGCTTGAGTACGATCAAAAAGCTCTCGAGTGTTTCCGCTCATTCCTTTTGGCATCTCTGTCCAGTTGAAATAGTGGAAGAATTCTTTGAGATCTTTAACAGTAGAGTTTTTTGCGTTCTCAGTTTTGAACGGGAAGAAGCCACTCTGAGAATCTTTTTCGAATTTGTAGTCGAACTTGTCCGCTCGTTTGAAAAATGCAGCCCAGTCTTGGAAGGTTGCTTGGACTAAGGAGTAGGAAATCGGGTGGTCAGTGAGAACACCGAAACCAGTGACTCTTAAGGACTCGGTAAAATCCTTAGAAGCTGACTTAGATTTGTACGATACAGTTTGGACTTTCATACAATCAAAGGCTATAAACTTCCCTCGGAAATTAAGCAATATGCAAGAAATACAGCGTTTAGTGCTATTCGATATCGACGGGACATTGCTTCACGGGGGTTCTCTCTGGGCGGGTTCTTTTGTCAGGTCCGTCGAGACTTTCTTCCCTGGAAAAGAGATTCCCAAGCTCAAGTTTAATGGCAAAACTGACTACCAAATCATCGGTGAATGCTTGGATCATTGGGGAATCCCTGAGGATTCACGTGAAGAGGTGTCGGATCAAGTTCTCGATCATTATCTAAACTTAGTTGAAAAATCAGTGCGCAGTGGCAATCACCACGAGATCGAAGTCCTCTCAGGCGCAGTGGGCCTTCTCAATCGTTTAAACAAAGACCCAAGAGTCAGACTCGGTATATTGACAGGGAATGTGCTCAGAGGCGCTAATTTGAAGCTCAAATTCGCAGAGCTAGAGAACTACTTCGAGTTTAAGATCACAGGCGACGACCATTCGGATCGTTACCAAATGCCAAAAATCGCCCAAGAAAGAGCCAAATCGATTGGACTAGGAGAATACACAGGGAAAGAAATCGTGATCATCGGAGACACGATTCATGACGTGAACTGCGGTAAGTCTATCGGTGTGAGATCCATTGCAGTGGGTACGGGGCGTGGAGTGAAGAGCGAAGAGCTTCTGGAGCATAGCCCTGATTACTTCTTCACAGACCTCAGTGAAATTGACTCTGTGTGTAAGGCCATTGTCGAAGAAATGCGATAACGCACAGCGTAGTTGCAGCCCATCTCAGAGTACTTCATAATAATACTCAGGATGAAACGCGCTCAGGCATCTAAAGAATTCCAGAAATTCGGACAACTTCTCAGAAAGTTTCTCCCTAGATTGAAATTGAAACCAGACTTCTATGTTTCTGTTTATGCTGAAAAAAAATTCAGCACCTCATTCTCTATCGATCTCAAGAAGACCAATGTCACTGACAACATTGTTTCAGGAGCTGTGTTCAGAGTTTGGGATGGATACTCTCTTTACGAACAAGCTACGGATGATCTCAGCGAAGAGGGAATCAAGAAGTCCGTAGATAAGATGGCAAAGAGACTTAGAGAAATTAAGATTCCAGAAGGTACTAGTTTCCGTCCCTATCAAGGCGCAACTTGGGCAGAGAGAGCCAAAGTACAACTTGAACAAGAAATCGTCACTCAGATCCCTGCACACACTCCGCCCGATGCGTGGGTTCACTTCGGAGTGAGATACGAGATTGATCCAACAGATGAGTCACGAGAAGAAACTGTCGCAAGACTCAAGCAAGAACTCTCACGCATTCAGAAGTGCGCACGTGAAGTGGGACTCTCTGAAGCAGAGTTACAATACGCAATGGTGCGAAACTTATTTGCAGTTGAAGAATCAATCTTCATTGATGAGCAAGTCATGATGTCGCAGTCTCTCTACAGATGCGCGCTCACACTCGTTACGATGAGTGGTGGAGAAAGATCTTACATTCAAGAAGGTGGACTGGGCGGGTTAGAAGCAGTTCGTATTCCAGACAAAAAAGTTTTAGAGATGCTCAGTGATCTGAAGTCGATCACGAAGGCAGAGCGCCTCCATCCTGGAGTTTACAAAGTTTTATTCGGACCTTACTTAACCGGAGTGCTTGCTCACGAAGCGTTTGGCCATTCTCAAGAAGGCGATACTTGCGCTCGTGGAAGAAGCAAAGCTTGGGAGATCTCGCGATCCAAACAAAAAGTAGGAAACCATCATGCGACCATTCTCAATAATCCAGCGATCTATGAAAATGGTACGACCAAGGTCGCGGCTTGGGGATCTTATTTCTTCGATGAAGAAGGTTGGCTTGCTCAAGAGCAGATCCTCCTTCGTGAAGGCAAACTAGAAAACCCGATGACGAATCTTTCGTCAGCTCTGAGATTAGGAATTCCACGCACGGCCAATGGTAAGCGCGAATCTTGGGCTAATGGAGTCTATACTCGTCAGACGAATACTTATTTCACTGCTGGAAGACACACTCTCGATGAGCTCCTTTTGATCATGAAAGATGGATACATTGCGGAAGTCACTGCTGGTGGCATGGAAGACCCTAAGGGAATGGGAATCCAAGTGGGTGTCGCATTCTTGAAGGAAGTGAAGGGCGGCAAGCTCACCGGTCGCGTGTTCAAAGGACCTGCAGGAGGAGATATTCAGCTCACTGGCTACACTCCAGATATTCTCAATAAGATCGTCGCAAAATCCAAAATCGAATATTGGACTAAGGATGCAGACCGCGCCAAGCACCCCTTCAACGATACAGGTGGATGTGGCAAGTATCACAAAGAGTTCGTGAGAGCGGGTTGCGGTGGGACTTACATGCTGCTCGATCAGGTGACTCTCGGATGAGTCTCTGGAGATTGGATCACCTCAAAAGCAAGCTCTCAAGAAAGAAAGAAATTAAATCCTGGATTGTATCCACAGAACATCTTGAGAGGCGCGAGCGCTACTTCATGCAAGAGATGGGCAAGGGTGGACTAGTCGTCGATCAAGATCGCGATGTAGAAGGCGAAGCAGTCTTCGCACGCATCTTCGTAGATATTGGTAAAGAAGGAAGACAAGGCGAGATCGTAAAACGCTTCTTTAAGACACTCTCACTTGATGAGCAAATCGACTCTGCAGTTCAATCTGCTCAGCAAACCGACCACGAAGTCTGGACGATGCCTACTGCACTTCCTGAATCTGTTCCTGAAGTGAAGTCCTATGATCCTAAGATCCGAGAAGATCTTGAATCGGTAATGCGTGAACTCACAAACAAGATTGGGGAAGAAGTTCTTAAGAAAAGAAAAGCGAGTTTTAATTCTTCAGAGTTATTTATTTCGAATCACACACGTGAATTACATTTTCATCACGGTGGAGTGCACCGGTCGAATCAATCTCGGATCTACTTAGAAGCTGCATATAGCGGCAAGAAGGACGAGTACCTCTCTCGTAAGTGGGCTGTTGGTCTTGAGGATTTGTCAGTGCATGAACTTTTTGAAGAAGCAGCAGAACGCTCGCTCTCGATTGATGAAGTCGTGAAGACTCCTGGTGGTGTGTATCCAGTACTCGTCGATCACGAAGTCTCAGGACTCATCATGAACGATGCTGCAAGTTGGATGAGTGGTGCCAATGTATACATGAAATTCCCTCATCGTAATGTTGGAGACGACTGGGTGACTGGGGCTAAGGGTGATCTCATCACGATGAGTTTGGATCCAACCCTAGGTCTCATGGCTGACACGAGTGCACTCTCGAATAGCGGAGCGTTGCAAACTTTTCTCAAGCTCATTGAGAAGAACAAGGTGAAGACTTGGTCGACTGATAATCAGTACGCACAGTATTTGAAAACCGTGCCGACTTCAGTACGTGGTTCAGTGGTGGTATCTCCTGGTTCAACGACTAAAGCAGACATGCTCAAGAAGTATCCAAAGGTTTTAGAGATCCTTCAATTTTCAGCACTCTTCACTCAACCTACTACGGGTACGTTTTCGAGTGAGATTAGATTGGGTCTTCTTTATGAAAACGGTAAGCCAAGTAAGTTTGTGAAGGGAGGATCGCTCTCTGGATCTCTTTTTGAGAACTTCACCAATGCGACGTTCTCTAAGGAGCTTGTAAAGCACAATGAATTCGAGTCAGGATTCGGATTCGGTACTGGCGGTGGGAGAGCTTATTACGGCCCTGCGTTCATGCTGCTGAATGATGTTTCTGTCGCGGGCTGAGCGAAGCTCCCTATCGTTTAGAGATTCTGGATTCTATAGGTAGTCTTGAGGGGTTCAGAATTTTCGCTAGAAGGCCACTGGAACTCTAAGATACCGAAGTTTCTTCCAAGGACTGGACTTCCAATTCGGAATGCATTGTCTTTAGATTTGTTTGCTGTTTTGTTTAAACCGCTTGAGGAGACTTCGACTAACTTAAGACCATTGGCGAGTTCAACTTGAGAGAATTCACCGTACCGGTTGTGGCCGCTTAAGATGTAAGTCGGAGTGTTAATTTTGCTTAAGAGATTCATGAGCTTCAATTGCTCTCCGCTATAATCTCTCCAAGCTCTGTTTCTATCGCCATCACCTAAGTACGGAAGGGGTGAGCCAATGAGAATCACACTCGGTTTATCTACTTCATCAGCGAGTTCTTTTTCAAGCCATTCCCATTGCTGTGATCCCAGAAGATCTTTGCCTTTTTTACGTTGGGTGAATGTATCGAGAAGTATGAGTTTGATTTGTTTGCCTGCGGGTCCAATGAGGTATGAAGCGTAGAGAGCATTGCGCATGAATCTTGGACTATCGAATGCTTCACCTATAAACTCCAAAAAAGGCGCGCTGTTTTTTTTGCGGCTAGGTCTTGCGTCTTCTTCGTCCCATACGCCTAAGATCTGAGATCTAGCCCGGAGTTCTTGGTATCCGAGAGTTGCCAAAACTTTGTCGTAAGCTTTCTTCTTTGCTTTTGGACCTGCAAAAGTAGTCTCAGTGATCTCGCCCAGCCATACCCAGATATTAGGAAGTTCTGTGTTCACTGCTTTCCAGTGAGAGGTGTCTCCCTTGTGGTCTTGGACAGCTCCGAATGCGATCTTCTTAACGAGAGTACCGTATTTGAAATCAGCGCTTTGGGCCTGATCAGTACACAAAAATGCTAAGGAAAGAATAATAATTGATTTCATTGGTCTGCTCTCATAGATTGCACGTGAGGTTTCAGTATCACAACTAAAAAATGGGTGGATTCGGTGCTATTTTCTAGGCTCTGGCCACTGTTTATTTCATGTTTTTTTTTAGTAGCGGGCTATGAGTTTATACGCAGTCCGTCAGTAAGCCTTTTTCAAGCAGCCTATTCACCTTCTGCAACTCCGTACCTCATGGTGATGTTGCCTGTATTTAGTTTTAGTTTATTATATCTTTACGGTCGAATTCTCACTCGGTTTGGTCCAAGACGTACGTTCTCACTCACTGCGTTAGCAAGTGGTGTGGGTACCTTTCTCTTGGAAGAAATGATTCATGTGGGCTGGGGTTGGGCCACGGGCCTCCTTTTCCTTTTTCGCGAGACATACATTGTCATCGTACTCGAGCAAATGTGGTCGCTGCTGGATTCCATTATTAATGAAGAAGAAGCGAAGAGTGTGAACGCGTGGTTCACAGCTCTCACTTCGATTGGTTCAATCGGTGCGGGTTTCATGGTCGGCGCGCTTGCGGTCAAGTGGGGGACGCTTGCAATGCTCAATCTCGGTGCTCTCACATTCTTGCCTACGATTTGGTTCATGAATCTCTGTTACAGGAAGAATGAGACTCGCATTGTCGTGACTGAGCTTAAAAAAGAAAATGTAAGTCACACGACTGGGTTTCAATATTTTGAGCAGTATCAAGTGCTCAGGTATTTGTTTCTGATCTCGTTCATCGCTCAGCTCGTATCCACGACAACAGGATTGCACTTTCAAGAAAAACTTCATTCTTCTTTTCCTAATACCGACACTCAGACGGCTTATTCTGGAAACTTCTACGCCATCATGAATATCGGCTCGATGCTTTTTCAAATGGCGTTGGCACCGTTTTTGTTGAGAAGGATTTCTCCACCGGTGGTGCAGCTTCTTGTGCCACTTGTCCAAATAGGTTTTGCTGTGATTGCCTGGCAAACGGGAACTTTGCTCTCTGTGAGTTTACTCTTTGGATTGTTTAAGTCACTGGATTACTCGCTCTATCGCTCATCGAAGGAGATTCTCTTCATCGCTCTTCCTTTTGATGTCCGTTATCGCACGAAGGGCTGGATCGATGTGATTGGTTACAGGACTGCCAAGGGTGTGGGCTCTGTAGGATTTGCAGTGCTGGGATATTTAGGATTCACCCTCTCGAATTGGTACGGCAGTGTGGCGCTTGTGTGCTTCGTGATCTGGACTTATGTGGCGTTTAGATTAGTTCGTTCTCAGCGAAAAGTTACTTAAAAAAATGCGCGGGTAGTTCGCCCCAGCGCATTTGGTAGCTCCATGCTTCGCCCGTGCGTTGTACGCCTGTGATCTCAGCAGGAACGGTGATCATCTCGCCGTTATCCTTGTTCAGTAGATTTAGAATCACCTTCCCTTGGCCACCGAGTTTAGGTGGATGAGAGTCCTTCTCAGTGAGAAGAGTGAACCCCAACTGAGTGGGTTCATTGATTGAACCTTGTACGATGTTTCTGAAGTCATGGCAAAGGACTTCGATTCCCTTCATCGATCCGAACTTCACTTGAGTCTTGATCGGGATGACTTGCGCTGCTGCAGCTTGAGCGGCGGCAATCGCAGGATGTGCAGGTTCTTCTTTGTGTTCAGAGCGATCTGATTTTTTCGCTGTCAGAGGCTCGTGTTTTGCGCCATCTCCAAACGAATGGATCGGTGCAGGCGGAGGATCGAGCGGAATCCACTGCTTCATCTCATCGTGCCAGATCCAGAAGAACTGCTCGATCTGACCACTGAGTTTCAAATTGTCGTAGTCACCCATGGTGATCGGGCCTGTGATTTTTCCATTCTTAGCTAAGTAAATATTCTTTGCCATAAATCGTTCTCCTAGTTTTGTGCCCTGATCTGCATGTACTTTTCTTTGCTTGCGCAATTGTTCACGACGTCAGCTTTGAATGAACCCACTTCATCTTCCCAAACTTCACCCTGACCGCTTAAGCCGCCCTCGACTTTGCCCCAGTTCCAATCGGTAGAAGTTTTCTTACTCTGGTTTTGATCATCGATTTGTTTAGCTTTTCCTTTGTAATCCGGATGAGCGTTCTGCCAGACGATGTCTTGAGACGCACCACTATAGATTTCCACTTCAATGAGCTGAAGGTTATCAGTGATCTCATCTAAGATAGTGAACATGCGCTTAGTCTTATCTGCCATTTGGTCGTTGATCTCGCGCACGAGTTTCTCTTGAATCCGAGGTGCACGCTTCATGTGATTGGCTAAGATTTTCTTCCAAGGACCTGCGCCTTTTCGTAATCTCTCGTAGTGATTGATCTCTTCACGGAGAGAATTCAGTTCACGTCTCAGTCCTTCAGGCAGAGTTTCGTCTGCTTTCAGTGTTTCTAGAGTAGAGATGACTTTGGGTCTGATTTTTTGAATGTGAATGAGAATTTGAGTCCCCATGTCGTTGAGCTCAGCAGCGCCAGATTTCTGAAGTTTGGCTGCGAATTCCTTTTCCTTAATGAGGAGATTGATTTCTTCTTGTCTGGTAATGAATCCAGGTCCACGAATCCACTCAGTGACCACGTTAGGCGGAATCTCTGATTTCTTCTGTAAGAATTCGAGAGCTAATTGATACCAGTTCAAGTTCTCGTTATGGTTTTTCTCTAGCCACTTAAACGCTTTCTCGTATTGCTTCTTATAAAGAGAGATTGCCTTGATTGCATCTGGATACTGACAGAGCTCGTTTAATGCCATGGACATGACCATGAGGCCTTCAGGAGAGAAGGTGCGCTTCATGCCTGCAGATTGAAGTGAGATTCCAGTGCCTACAGCATCAGTGTAATTTTCGGCTTTCAGGTGTGCCCAGGCAAGTTCAGTCAGTGATTGAGCGAGTTCATTGGAGCTACGGCTGATTTTCTTAAGTTCGTGAACGGCGTCTTGATACTTACCTGTTGTGTAATATGCGCGTGAGAGAAGGATGCTTGCAGATTCTTTGAATCGATCGAGGTGCTCAGGAAGCTTCTTGTTGGCTAGGAACGCTTTGAGTTTGATCGTGGCTTGTGAATAGGACTTCTTTGCAAGTTCAGACATTCCAGACACGAGTTGGAATTCCTCGCTATTCGGTGTGATGAGCTTCATCACTTCTTCAAGGTTTTGATTGCTTGATGGGGAAGCGATGATTTGTCTTGCCCATACACCTGCTGTACGCGAGCGAGTAGGCGAGGGGGGGTAATCTTTCAGACGATCGAATATTTGTTGTGGGATTTCGATTGTAGGATTCTTGTCTCTCACCACGAGTAAGCATTCGAGAGAGGCTCTTTGAATGCCTTCAGTGCGAGGATTGACTTCTCTGGCTGCAATCACAGTCCATCCGAATTGAGCAATGTGAGTGAGTCCTGCTCTGTGGAGTGACTTAGAAATCCAGTATTCTGCAAATGATCTTGCTTCGTCGCTACCACCCATTTTTCTGTAAGCAATAGCTTCAGAGAAACTTTGAACGGGTGAGAGTTTGTTTTTGAGGCCGACTTCGAAGGATTGTACGAATTCCGGTTCGAGCGCTTCTCCAAACTTCCAGCTCTCAGAGAGTGTACAAGGGCTCTCTGCATGTGAGTAGAATTCCTCTGCAGCGTAAATCTTGCCAGGGAGTGCAAAAAGAAGAAGAAGAGACATCATGGTTTCCCTACTTCTCCTCCTTCAGGATTGATTTTGGGTTTCTTACTAAAAATTTCATTTACATCGAATAAGAAGTCTACACCCAAGTTAATGGTGTGAGAAAAGTTTTGTCTGTTACCTGCAATAGATCCTTGCGTGGCTGGATTGATTTTTTCAATGATGTTTTCGTTGTAACTTAAGAGTTTGTAATCGATCTTGAGTGACCAGTGTTTCGATAGGAAGAACCTCTGACCGATACCTGCATGGTAGGCAAAGCTAATGCCTCCCTCTTTGTTCACGCGTCCAGCACCACCTAGGATGTACATGTCGTAATAGATGATCGATTTGCCAAGCACGCTGAGCTTACCGTAAAGCAAACTTGCTGAGACTTCGCCACCGATGTAGTTAAACGGAGCTACAGTGTTTGCAGTAGCGAATGACCATCTTTCGAATTCTGTGAGTGCACCAGACTTACCGGTGAAAAATCCCATTCCGACAACTCCTACACCGATGTATTCAGACAGATGATAGGTGAACGAGCCGCCAAGCTGAGTGATGGCAAGAAAAGGGTCGCTGCTCGTGGTTCCATAAGTGAGCCCGAGTGTGAGTTTACGAGCCTTTGAATAAGTACGGTTTTGAACAACGCCCAATTCAGCCTGCTCACCTTGTGCCCAGTAACGCTGCTTAATAGATTCCACGTCCACTGCCTGTGGATCATCTGCATGTGCGAGGCTGGTGATGAGGAGTAGCCAGATCATGTTCATTAGTTACCTTCCTAAGCTTTTAAAGATGAACGGATAGCTAACAGCTACGTCGATTCCGCCTTTTGGATGAGGGAATTCCCATTTCGAGAGTCTACGCACGATACAATCGTCGAGCTGAGGATCCTTGAGTGAGGATTCCTTCGGTGAAGCAGTTTTCACTCTGCCGTTACCACCGATCACGAAGTCAATCATGAGCTTGCCTTCGACGCTTGGATTACGAATCATTGCAGTCTCATAACAATAGCGAACTTCGCTCATGTGAGCGTGAATGACTTTTCCTACTTCGTCTTTCGTCAAACCTTCTTCAACGCTTGAGTTGCCGATATCAAGAGAAACGAATGCTTCGCCCTGGCCTTTGACTCCGACTTTTCCACCTTTAGAATAGTTGGTGCCGTTACCATTACCTTCTAGTGCACCCACTTGGACGGCTCCGCGAGTTTTGTCAGCGTCGACGCTGATAGCTGAGCCAGAAGCTGCAACTGCTGCTGCATTAATGGAGTTGGCTCCCGTGCTCATCATTGCTCTTGAGTCTGCGAGTAACTTAGACATTCCACCTTTGAGTAAGCCTTGAACAGAAGACTGAAGTGCTTTGGATCTCATTGCAGTCACGACACTTGGGTCTTTGCGTTCGCTCCCCGCGGGAGCAGATTCTCCTGCAGGAGCAGCTCTCGTGGTGTCAGACTTTGGTGCGGCTTTTAATACAAGTTGTGCAACTTTGACTGGGATCAATTCTTCTTCTTTCACTTCTTCTTTATTGCCCCAGATCACACTGACTCCTGCGATGAGTGCAAGGAGTGCCATGGCAGCGATCAGAGATTTCTTAAATGCTTCAGCAAGTTCGGCTGCTGTATTCGAGCCATCGAGAACCGTCAGAGGTTTTAATTCTGCGGCAGTGAACCTGACTTCGTTATAGATCGGTTTCAAATCAATGCTGAATCCACCATCGCTCATGAGGTTTGAATTTGATTTTAAGTTAGCCCAAGTTTTTTCATGAAAGGTATTAGATTTCAAATCACGAATACGAGCGCCGTTGTCGGTAGACTCCAGAATGAATCTCACAGGGTGAGAAATAAAAATAGGAGCATGTCCGTCCCAGTGACGAAACTGTTTTGTGTCTCCACGTTTCCATTCGATGATTACTTTTCTTAAACTACTCATTACATCCAACTCATTTCTTGGAGAGTGATTCTGGTTTCGGTGGGGTAACTGCCTCGTTTACGGTACAAATGTGATCTTCTGTTTTTGTTTGCTGAACCTAGTTGCTGAAGGGAATCGAGCGGTCGCTTGTTCATGCCTTCGACTAGGTCATCATCAAACGCGATGACTTTCTCGCGCTTGGAACCAGCGTAGGCCTCAAACATCACGAATAAGCTCATAAACACGATGAGAGCAGTCAATTGAGCACTGTTTTTATCCATAAAATTCAACCTTTTGCCTTTAATGTTAATAATACTAAACAATGTGAATAAATGCAAATAATTGTTGGTATTCGAATTTAAAGGAGTGTCTGAAGTGACAAGGTTATTTCTTCTGACCATTGCGCATCCAATCTCGAGCTTCTCGGTGATCGACACCTCGGGCTTTAGCGCCCAGTTTATCTCGTATGTTTTCTGTGAGTGTAAAAGGAGCCCAGTGAGTTGCGGTGTAATAAACAATGAAAGCGATCTGCTCATTGATCTTAGGTGGAGTGGCTTGGCTCGTGAGTTCATCAACGATGACTTGTGAAGCGCTCTTCACTCTACGCTGATTGAGAGTCGCGAAGTGGTGAGTGAGTACGATCATCTGATCATTCTGATTTTTGATTTTTTCAAGTTCAATGAGTGCTTCGCTTGTGAGTCCAATTGATTCCAATGTAAGAACTTTTGCGACAGGAGATTTCTCGCGCGGAAGAAGATAGAGCATGAGTCTCGTATGGCCCTTCTCATAAGCAGATTTCCATTGAGGAGAGAATGTCTCGTCACGGAAAGTGTCGAGAGTGAGCGGAACTCTGAATCCCTTGGTGAAAGCATTTCCCAAGGTTTTAGCTTGGCTTGGGTTGTCCTTGAAGTAGCCTTCAGCTACGGCAATGAATGTGGGCTCATCAACTGCTTTCTGAGCTGCAAGTTCAAACGCTTTCATTCGAATCGCCTGAACTTTCTCTTCGAATGGAAAGAGGATGTCTTGGAATGCCTTCTGGAATTCGTCTATTTCTTCCTGCTTCATGTCTGCAGGCATAGGGTAGTTCCGAAGTGCATTGGTGAAGTCTTCGTACATGATAGAAGTATCATTAAACACATAGGCTCTAAGACCGAATGAAGAAAGCTTCATGAGTGATGCTTGGGTCTCCTCGTGACGTTGCATGGCTTTCACGCGTCTTTGGATTGATTTGATGATCTTGTTTGCATCTTCTTTGAGTGCGTAGTCCTTGTTGAGTGATTCACGACCACGAACGAGAGATTGAATCACGTATTGCTTGAGAACTTTGAATAGTGAGAGCTGTACATCCGCTTCATTCTTCTCAAACTTCGAGCCGACGATCCTGACGAATGAGTGAATCTCATCGATATTCATTTCTTTGGAGTACTTGAGAGCTGCAAGAGCCCAGAGGCCGCGAGTAGGGGCTTCGATTTCTTCGTTCTTAGCCATCTCAGAACACTTCTGCTTGGGATAGAGTGAAGGCTCGGTCACAGCGAGATAGGCTTCGTAGTGTTCGCAAAGCTCACGGTGGTCTGAAGGCTCACAGAGTTTAGCTGTTTGAATTTCTTTGAATCGATCTTTAAGAGTGTTGGAAAGTGTGGCGAATAAGAAGGCACGTTTTAAGATTTCGTCTGTTTTGAATTTAAGTCCAGATTTGAGTTTTTCGTCCAAGCTTAAGAACGAGATCCAGTCCTTCCCAGCCCCTACGAAGTCTTCCTTCTCTTGGCGGATCTTAGAGCGAAGAAGAAGTGCCTCTGCAACGAACTTAGACTTAGATTGTTTCTCGATGAGGTTCGATAAATGATCTGTACCTGAGGATTCATCATTGAGTGCGAGTGCAGACTTGGCAGCGAAGAGAATCATTTGAGGGAGAAGGCCATCGTCAGAGAACTTCTTGGTGTAGAGTTTATAGTGTGCAAGTACATCGACATGTTTGTTCTTCTCGAAGTCAGCTTCGGTCAGTTTGAAGATACTTTTGGATCCGGTTTGAATTAAGAGCTTATAGAAGTCCGTCTTCTTCCAGGCATCTACGTCAACAAAGTCTTGAGTGAGGAGCCACGCACGCTCCCATTGTTCAGAGAGAATTGCCGTGTCAAGTGTAAGTGTAGCCTGAGGGATCGCGTACTTTGATGTCGGGTGCTTCATTGCAAATGTTTTGAGACGAGTCAGCACAGGATCTGAAGCTTTCAGTAAGTAGAGGTTACGATTCGCTTCATACAAAAACTGAGAGACTCCTTCGTCCTTGTGTCCGTACTTATCTAGATGCCAGTCGATCCACTTCACCCATTCACGGAATTCGCCCGACTGACTGGGTTCACTATCGCCTTGATATTTCTTTGCTTTGATTTCAAGTTTCACGAGGTCTTTAGATTTCAAACTTTCATAACGAGCCGAGATCGACTTTAAACTCGCATCATCAATAGGAATCGAGTCCTTCACTTGACCTCGGTCTACGATCCAGCGGTAGTGAACAGTCGATTCATCGAAGCTTTTGATCTCGAATAAGGTTTCAGCCAAGTTATAATGCACTCGTGGGATTCTAGGATCACTATCTTCAGTCATCTTCGTGAATGAGTCATAGAGTGTAGCAAGAGTATGGGTGAGTATCTTCAGTTCTTCGCTCTCGGACGCGTTTTTATTTTTCAACGTCAGGTTTTGATACTTCTGAGCTGTATCAAGAATGATTTTCTGAGTCTTCGAGAGCACTTCGCCTTGCATGAGTTTTTTGTTTTTCAAGTAAAGCGAAATCATGTCCTTGGATGTGGCACCTACTTTTTCAAAACTATTCTGATTCACATAATCGTCGAATTGAATGGTAAGGATCTCAAGCGTCTCTGGACGATCGTACTCTTTCGCGAGATAGATATTCTTCCACTCTTCTAATCCTTGTGAATGCTTGTGAGCTCGGAGGAGCTTGGCAAATCTTACACTCATACGTCCGAAGACACTGCCTGCGTTTCGTTTACTAAAGTACCTGTAAGCGTCCTCGGTTCCGTAACCAGGAGCCTTGGACTCGTAGCCTTCGAAGAAGAAAAGAGCCATATCCGCTAAGCTACTTTCCCTCAGCGCTTCGTCAGAAGGTGAGGGTACTTTTGAAGACTCAATTTTTTTCAAATAGTACTCAGAATGCTTCTCTAAATAAGCGAGTGATGTGGGCACGTTCTTAAGATTGTAATACGACCAAGCCATCTTAAAGAGAGCGAAGGGATAGAGAGGATCATAGTCTCGTTTCTCAAGTGCTTTAAGATAAGTTAGAGCTTCATCGTGATTGTTTTCTACAATGGCAAAATCAGCAAGGGACATGTAAGCAGGTGAAGTGGAAGGATGGTCAGGAAAGTTCTTCACAAGATAGAGATAATCTTTCTTAGCATGAGGTTTGTCATCGATTTCTTCATAGCTCTTACCACGGAGAGCGTAAGCTTGATCGATTTCTGGCAAGTTCGGAGCTCGAGCAATGACATCCGAGAGAGTGCGAATGGTGTCTTGGTGATATTTCACCACACTTGTGGCCTTACGAACCCCCTTTTGAATTCTGAATTCAAGGTAAGCTGCTTGCTGATAGGCTTCACCGAGCTTCAACTCAAGTAGAATTTCTTGTGTACGACCTTTGTGTTTCTTGATGAGTCCTTGTAGGGTTTGGATGGCGTGCTTCTGAGATCCGAGAGCGACTAGGTCTACGGATCGGTCATAAGATTCACGTTTTTCATCGGATAGCTTAGAGACTTGGAAGTCATCCGCTGGTACTGCCTTGGGGAGGATCAGTAGGATCAAAACCCAAAGGTGTTTTTTCATAGTTATTTCATTGGTTCTTATTCACCACTGCTAGTTTGTAATCGGTATATCCTTGTACTGCTGCAGATGCCAATACGCGCTTGATGGTCGAGTAGGGTGTGTGTTGATCAGCGATAATGATTACTTTCGAATCGACTTTGACGTCAGTGTTGGACTTCGCAATGAGAAGCTGACGTTTACGGTTGATTTCTAGTTTTGAAGATAAAATTTTTGATCCACCTTCAGGTGTTGAGTCCTTCGGATCGACTGTGAACTTCTCTAGTTTTAGTACAGGTTCATTCTCTACGGTAACTGCGTTCTCAGAGATTTCTATACGAAGTGCTTCGATGTTTGCGCTTTCTGCAGTGGAAGCTGGAAGAGTGACACCTGCACCAGGAGTGATGTTCACAGCACTGGTTGAAGCACTCTTCAGCAGGAACACGAGTAGAATAGTGAAAATATCTGCCATCGAAGTGATCTGGAGTGACATTTCATCTGAAGCACGAGCGCGTTTCTTAAATAATCCCTTCTTCTTCATTGGAATCCTCCTAGCATGACTACGGGCTGAGTCTTGCGTATGACTTCCATCGCATCGATCACATCGCGGTATTCTATTCCATCATCTGCAGAGAGAGTGACTGCATCGACTGTTGGAAAGGAACCTTTAAGACCTGTGAGTTCTTTTTTGATTGCTTCGAAGTCGTATTTGCCTTCTTTAGCGGTGAACGTATTGCTACGTGTGGCCTTGCCAGTGGTGCTCAGTGCTAATTTCATTCCAGATTTGATTTCGATTTTAATCTGAATGGGAGGAGGAGCTGTTTGTGATTGCGACGGAGAAGATGCTGATACACCTGCATCCATAATCCCAATCGAAAGAAATGCACTTGAAGCAAGTAAGAATGTCACAAGAACCGTGAAGCAGTCGATGATCGGTGCTAGGTTCAGGTCGAAGTCTTGTGATGCTGAGCCCGGTTTTCCAGAGCCGCCACTAGAGACATTCATTTAATTACGCTGCTTTCTTATCTGACTTATCGTTGATTGAAGTAACGTTGGTCACACCTTTAGCTTCATCACCGAAGTATCTCAGCTTAAGAAGGTCGAGTGTACGTACAGCAGCTTCTTCTAATTCTGCAACCATGCGGTTCGCTCGGTTCGTAAGCACACTGAATGCCACCATACAAGGAATCGCAACAGCAAGACCCATCATTGTAGCGTTCATCGCAGTCGCGATACCTGCTGCAAGAAGAGCAGATTTCTGTTGTGGATCAGCGCTACCGACCGCTTCGAAAGAAGCGATCAGTCCTGCAACAGTTCCGAAGAGACCTAAGAGAGTAGTTACGTTAGCTAACGTTGCTAAGAAGCTAGTGCGTTTAGTGATTTCTCCTACTGCATCACCCATGACCATTTCGATACCACTTTGGATCGATTCATCAGGAAGGTGAGCGCGTTGGAGAGCAATTCTCACAATACGACCAACCGGCTTATCTTTCAATGTATCGCATGCTCCAACGGCTTCATGGAGACGACCTGCTAGGATCAAGTCATTGATGCGATCGAAGAATCCTTTTGAGTCTTTGATTGGCAATACCTTATAGAGTGCCAAGTATCGTTCGAATGCGATTGCAATCGCGAATGCTCCGCAGAGCAGGATTGGAAACGCGTGCATGAAATTATGTTTTAAAAATTCTAAGAAACCCATGATCTACTCTCCTCGTTCAATTAGTTAAATAAACGGCTTGGTAGATAGTTGATGGCAATCACATCAGTGTCACCCAGACTGAGAACGAAAGCTTCATCTGTAATCGTTACTGTGTTACCAGAAACGAGGAGAATCGAGCTTGGGACCACATCTGAAGTGCCATTAGCATGTACCACCGTCACTACCATGGCTTCTTTATCGGTTGCTTGACGGGTTAACTTAAAAGTACTTTTCTTAGAGACAAGGGTAGATCCTATTGCATCTAAGAGAGGCGAATAGTCTGAAGCTCCCATGTCAAGAGCGACACTTCCGTTTCCGACAGCATCACCTAAAGCGATGTAACGATCTGCTCTATCCACAGCAAACATCTTAGTTGCGCCTACAGCAGCATCAGTTGTCGTACGTGCTGCCTGAAGGTCTTGAATGGTCTGACCCGAAAGGGCGACAATCGACACGATGAAGTAGCTTGAAGTCGTGGTTGATCCATCGAGTGTGTTGAAGAAGTTATCCAGTTGAGTTTTGAAAGTAGATACAGGAGTGAGGTTTGCTGCCACTGGGCAGATGCTTGGTGTATAAGTGAATCCATCTACTGTCTTCTCAGTGCATGTCGTTCCTGCAGTACCGTAAGAGCAGCTTCCGCCTGAGCAGCACACTCCATTAGATCCAGTGATATTTGCAGTTGGGTTCAATGCTACTAATCCAGCTTGATCACAACGATAGTTAGTCCAAGGTGTGAATCCGCTAGGTACAGGGCTTGGGAGAGTCATCGATTGGTCTTCTTCATCAGAGATGAAAATAATCCCGCGTACAGAATCTGCTCTGAAGAAAGACGAGAGTGATCCAGAAGCTTCGTTATCAGTAATGAATTGTCCGAGAGAAGCGAGTCCTCTTTCAGATCCGTGACCTGCGCTACCTGCAGTGGCATTGATCATGAATTGATTCACAAGAGAGTTTACCCATGCAGAATCTCCTGGAGTACCAGTAGGCGGTTTAGTGGAGATGATTGCCTTCCCGCTTCGGATAGAATCGTTGGATACAGTATTTACGCATTGACTGATCGCTGATTTTCCTGATCCTGGATTGAGGCAGTTTGAAGTACCTGTTCCATAATTCGCATTCGCTGGATTATCGCGAATCTGACATTGAGTAGGACCATTCATGAAGTAAGGTAGTGATTCTACGCACAAAGCTTGAATCGGACCATCGTGCTTACCTGTAATGAGTTTCGAATAGTTAGAATCCCAAAGAGGGAAGAGTTGATTGAATTTAATTCCATTAGTGAAATGACCTGTTCCATCTACTAATGTAGGAGCCCAAGAAGGATTCGTCCATGTTGCAATACGTGAAGCAACATAAGGGGACTGCCAGTTGGTGGTTCCTGGAATAGTGGTGTTGAGGTAGCTGTTGAAAGCAGAATTGGCGATATAAGAGTCCGTTGTGATAACACCGATACGGATATCCCAATAAGGTTTCATATACTTCTGAGCGAATCCAGTGAGACCTTGGCGAAGCTTATCTTGGGCAGAGTCCATAGATGCAGAATTGTCGATCACCCAAAGAAGGTCGATCTTAGTATTCACTTTTTGCTGAACTGCGAAGTTTTGCTGTTGAGCTTTGAATTTAATTGAACCCGTAACCTGAGCTGTACAGCCAGAGACTGCAGCTGCAAGAGTGATCAATGCTAAATTTTGGATAGTGAATGAGTTCTTATTCATTTTTGGTCAACACTCCCGGTGCCTGTGCAAGCGGCTTGCGAATCTTTCGCATCCCATTTACTC
Source organism: Lysobacteraceae bacterium (assembly GCA_023657465.1). GTDB lineage: Bacteria > Bdellovibrionota > UBA1018 > UBA1018 > JAGTJX01 > JAGTJX01. Next base: position 462,161 of record JAGTJX010000003.1, on the reverse strand, counting down.
ATCGAAGCTATCGCTTTAGCTTCAATCGCTTTTAAATCTTCTTTAAACATATTCATTTGTTTAGCTACGTTTTTTTCGGTATCGGATTCTTTGCCGTCTTCCCAACGTGCGTTTGAATCGCCACTGTCATCAGAAGCACCGAGTGCATCCATGAATTCATCTCGTGGAATTTTGCAGTCATCTTTGCAGAGGTTCTTGTCACGGCAATAACGAACTTGGATTTCTGCTTTTGCGCCACTAACTCCTGCGATCAGAATTTGATTAGCTTTCTTTTGAAAAAGAGAGAACTTTACGGGTGTGCCGTCTACTTTCACACAAACGGATTTGGTGTTGAGTTGAGATTCAGAGAGGATGAGGAGGTTCTTTCTGTAAGTACCTTTTCCATCGACTGGTTTCATTTTAACAATCTTGCAAGGGGGTTCCTCTGCGATTGGAGCGTTAGCGACTGGAGCTCCCGGAGCTACGTCACCTGAATGTCTGGTTCCACTAGGGGTAAACTTAGATTGGTCAGTAACATCGAGGGTCTTCTCTCCAGAGCTCTGTTCGCCTTGAGCAGGTGAGCTTCCGTTACGGTTCTTCATGTAGAAGGAGATAGAAGCAATAGCGATCAACACCACTATAATAGAGGCGACGATCTTAGGTTTGTTGTTGCTGCTATTGTTGTTCATACCGTTTTCCATATTCTTTGTTCCTTTGTTATTAAAAATTAACTTTGTATAAATATATTAACACTTAAAACCATAAAAGCAAGGTCTTTATATTGCTATGTGTCAAAAATGACCTAAGCAACAGGTAGACCTCTTACTGATTCTCTGATTATAGAGGCGAGTCAGTTTTATGTATAGATGTGTCATATTTGATTTAAAGGCTGGAATCGATCTCGCTGCGAACTTGGTCTAGGAAGCCTCTCATATATTGAGTGCGAGAGTGGGCGAGTTTTTTTCCATTCTCGGTTTGAAACGAGCTTTCTAGTTTCAGGAGCTTAGTGAAGAAGTGATCGATGCTGAACTTGATATCATCGAGAGAGCGCGACTTTGCCCAAGGGTCTGTAGGGTGGAAGTATTTTGAGTTCATTTTTGCTCCTGTCGAAAATACTCGCATGATCCCGATGGCACCGATGGCTTCCAATCTATCTGCATCTTGAAGGATCTTACCAAGCTCAGTTCTAGGGGTGACTCCGCGACTGAAACTATGATCTTCGATTGCAATGGCCACTGCTTCGACATCTTCTTTTTTCCACTGAAGTCCGCCCAGGATTTCTCGCGCTTTTTGAGCACAGATGAATGCAGAGTTCTTACGCTCAGGTGAGTTCTTAGGAACATTTACAGAATCATGAAGTAGGGCAGCCGCCACAGCAAGGTGAGGGGGAGTTTCCTCTGTTTTGAGCTTGAGTGCATTTGAAACGACTCTTAACGCATGAGCAAGATCATGACCTGGGTCATCATGGTCAATTATTTCCTTGGCGGTTTCGAATAATTTCGAGAGGATGGGATCAATTTCAAACATGGAACCCATACTGACCTTAGAGCAATATCAATTCAAGATTTTTCCGAAAGACCGCATCGCTGTCCTCGGTCCTTCAGGCGCAGGCAAGTCTGAGTTCTTGAAGGCGCTGACTTCCGATCAGACATTGGTTTTTGATAACGGCATTATAGGCAAAGATCCTGTGAGTGCTGCAGAGTGGTTACAAGAGATTTCATCTCCCGATGATTCACGTGCGGTTGTGGTCGTGCTTCCTACGATTTCTTGGGCAAAACGTTTTGCAAACAGAGTAGTCGGATTGCAATCCGGAAGAATTGTATTTGATGGTTCCGTCGAAGAGTTAGGCGATGAAGCATTTAGAAAAATTTATATGAATTCGGAAGTAGCATCTCTTGCCGCGAATACTGCTGCTGCTCTAAGAGTTCCAGTTTCTAAAACAGCGCTGAGCAATCGAGTCGCTCATAAAAGTTATAAGAAAACGAACACTGCAAAATCTTTCCAATCGAGCCTTTATGTTGGTGTGGGAATGTTCCTGGGATCCTTAATCACGCTTGCGATTCAGAAGTGGATTTTAAACTAAATGTCTGCTGAAAAATGTATTCAGGAGAAGTACGCACCTAATTCAGCTTGCTTTGGTTGTGGACCTGCAAACAAAAAAGGCCTTCATGTTCGTAGCTTCGAATTAGTCGGTGCAGAGCCTACGACTCTCATCGCAACATTCAAATCCGAACCTCATCACGAAGCATTCCCTGGAGTATTAAATGGGGGGATCATTGGTGCGCTACTAGATTGTCATTCGAATTGGACAGCGGCATTCCATCTGATGAAAGTGAGTGGCGCTGATGCTCCACCATGTACTGTAACTGCTGATTTTCACATTGTACTCAAGCGTCCGACTCCCACGAATGGTGAGATGGAGTTGAAGGCTTGGGTGAAGTCATCTTCTGCTGATCGCGCTCTCATTGAAGCGACGCTCACAGCAAGCGGAAAAGTTTGTGCGACTTGCATGGGAACTTTTGTCGCTGTGACCGAGGGACATCCCGCGTTTCACCGGTTGTAGAGCAGACGCTGCAAAACACGCAACTAGGCTAAGCAACTTCACGTTTTTGGTTTTGTGGATACTCAACAATAACGATCGTGTACAAGGATTACTACTATTAGCTAAAGCTTAATGAGGCCGTCTTTAGCTTTGCGATGATAAGTGTCCGAGATTCTCTCGAAAATATTCACGTTAGCATCGAGTAGGCTATTGGATTCACTCGCTATAGAGCGATCTTTCTCGCCTAGTTTCTCAACGCCATTCTCATTGAACTTGTCGCCTTCTTTTGGAAGGTATTGTGCGAGCATAGAATTCATATCGAGCTTAGGACCGCCGACACCTGAACCTACTCCTGCTCTGTAACCTCCACCGGATTCATCCACATTTGCGTAAGTAGGTTTTCCTGCATTCGGATCCATAGGAGGAGGCATGTAAGGAGCTGATCCGCCGCCAGTTGCACCGCGTGCTCCACCTCCGCCACCGCCAGAACCTCCGCCAGAACCTGGTCCTCCACCAGCCCAAGTCACTCCACCTGCGCCTGTTGCGCTACCCTCTGGAGGCAAGGCTCCTAGTCCTACTCCTCCGTTTGGATCGTAAGGAACCTGTGCGGGTTGAGTGTCATCGAGAGGATTTGTGTAAGGAGAGAGGTTGTTTGTCCCTTCGTATTGCATCACTGTATTGGTGCCGTTATTTGCAGCCATCCATTTTTTGTAATTTTCGAGATCTCCACGAATCATGTTTGCAGCTTGCTGTTCTTGGAATGCTTGCATCGTAGATGGAACCGCTGCCATGAGCGCTCCCATACCAGCAGTGGTGCTCGTTCTTTTGGATTGAAAAGCTTGGTCTTGTTTAGTTTTAAGTCTTGTGAGTTCAACTGAATTTGCGCAACTAGGATTTTTCTCACACATTGCTACTTCGCGTTGTGCAGCTTTCATGTCTCTATCTGCTTTGATTGCAGCAGCATAGTTGGCGGTAGCAAGCGATCCACCGATACCTGCTATGACTGCTTGTCTATTAGCAGCTTGATCACCATTGATGATAGCTGTTCTCATGCCTTGAATTTGTGCTTGAGAAGCGTCTATGCCTCCACCTTGTTGCTGGTACTTGTTGAGGATTGCGTTGCTTGCTTCCGCAGCAATTGCACTACTATAGGCAGTTGTCATTTGAGAGGTAGTATCAGCAAGACCTTTGTAAGCTTTGGCTGATACGCAATAAGTCTTTCCACGGTTCTCTGCGAGATCACAGTTGAGATTTGCGACCGCGTTTTTTTCTTTTTCTTCTGCTCTTTTAAGCTGTCTTTCTAATCTGGCATATTCACTATTACATTCTTTTCTTTCATCACCTTTCAAGCTTTCACATTCTATATCTTTATCATGCAATTTTTCTGCAAGTTCAACAGAATTGAAATTACTGGTGTCCTGTGAATTAGGATCAACCCTTTGTTCACCCGATCCATCTTTACTAATGTCACCTAAATTTTCTTCAAATTTTGAAATTATACCTTTTACTCCAGAAGGAGTTGTTGAAAATACACCAGAAGCTGTGTTTGGCTGAAACAGCTTTGGATCAATTCCTGCTTTATCGATTGCTGCCTGTTGATCAGGGTTTCTCTTACGGATTTGTGCGTAAACATCTGAAGTTGATGCGAGTATAGCTAACAGAGTAATGACTGAGCTCATTCTTTTTCTCATAACTTCCCCTACATTCATTGTGTAATAAACAAAGGAGAGGGTCTAGAGTGTCACGCTTGACATAGACCTATATGTGATTTCAGTTTCAATGAGTCTGAGGACACAGGAAAAACGCAAAAAAAAGTTACTTCTTAGCAGGTGTAGCCGGAGCAGGTGCAGCGGCAGCGGCTGGATCGACTGGAGCAGGGGGTGGCGGAGGAGGGGTCATATCGACGTAGCCCTTCTCATTCCAAAGTTCGATTTCGCGGAGGATTTTCCAGTTTAAGAGCATCTGATCGTAATCAGGCTTATAGAAGGAAAGAATCCCACCCTTATCATTCTGAGTACGTTTCATGAATAAGCCTTTTTGCTCGAGAGCAAAAAGCTGATCATCTTGAAACCCAGTAAGGGTCTTCTTCATTTCATCGATTGTTTCTTTAAAAGGAACGTGACAATTGCCCGCACGATCAATTGGGTACCTAGAAGCGATTCCTAAGAAGCAATCAACGATCCTCTGAACTTTTGCGTTGGTCTTCAGCCATCCCGAATATCCACCCTTGAAGTGATAGGTTCCGTAGAAGTCGAAAAATGCTTCGATCTGCTTCATATCCAGAAGCTCGACTCCGCCTTCTTGGAATTTGAGGTAATTGAGTTTAGCAAGGATCTGCATCGCAGACTCTAGACGTGCTGGATCTTCGTGCATCACTTGAGTGGCGAATTTCATGAACGAGTCTTTCTCAGCGAGACAGGTTTGGCCTTTGTCGTCCATGTTTCCGATGATTTTGGCTACGTGATAAATCACACCAAAAACCTTCGCAGTATTATCTGGAGGGCAGGATTCTGTTTCTTGATTGGACTTCAGTGACTTGAGTTCACTTGAAGTGATCTTCACACGCTCATACACCCCTTGAACAATAGCTTGGTAATCCTTGTGAAGCTTGCCGATCATGTCAGTGAGAGCTGCGACTGGGATCTCAATCAGCGAAGTATCCCTCAGTGCGACTGCATGGAGATTCCACTTCGCAGGTCCAAACACAGCTTCTTCACCGATCAGAGTGGGAGGGCCTAGTTCTGAGATACGGATGTTTTTCTCGTTCTTGTTTTGGAAGAGCCCAATTAATCCAGACTTAATCACGTAAACAGAAGTGAGCTTGTCGTTGGGTTTTAAGAGTGTATCGCCGATCTTAAGAGTCTTGGATCCAATTTGAGGTGCGGGGGATGCAGGTTGTTGCATTATTCTTTTTTCTCTTTTTCAGGAATAGGGGGAGTGATCTTGCCTAATCTATTCCACTCAGCAATACCTTCGATGATGGTTTTGAATTCGCCTGGATCAAGAGTAGGGAATTCATTCAGTTTGATGGTGAACTCATAGAATCGTTTTACTTTTTCGATATCCTTGAAGTGTACGAATCCCAATTCGTCGGGAGCATCGGGATCGGTTTCACAGGGAATCATTTCAAGCTCTGTAATTCCACTATTCACTAAGATATAGACTGCGTTCTCAAGTCTGACTGGAGACTCTAGGAAGATCCTTTGGCAATACTTCTTGAATGAAGGCCAGACGACGACGAGATTCCCTGACTTCTTCCATTCACCTGTGTAAGAAGCCGTGTGATAGATCACAGCGAAGAGTTTGGTAATGAATTCAGGAGGGCAGGGAATCGTATCCACTTTGCCTTTAAGTGTGACGAGCTCAGTCCACCATTGTTTTTGTTTTTCAGAGAGTGATCTTAAGAATAGTTTCAGAACGGGGCTCGATGCTTCGACTTGTGCGAGCATTTGTCTGAGCGGAATCAATTTTGCTTTGATGTCGTTTTCAGCGACACAACTAGTAGAATAGGTTTTTGCTCCCCACATGATTTCTTCGCCTACAATGTGGCCGATTCCAGCTTTTACGATTTCGATGGGGATGCCGTCTTTTTTTGCGATCAGGTTGGCAAGTCCAGACTGAATCATATACGAAGCGGTGAGTTGTTTGTCCGCAGAGAAAAGCGGATCTCCTCGTTTTACTTGCTTCACATCCTTGGGTGCTGCCATCTCTACTATTGTCACGAAACCACGCAGTCTCGTCAATTGATGACACGGTGAGTTAGTTAAAATAAAAGGCAAGAGGGTTTCGCGGTTCGACGAAAACGACTACAAGAGAATTTATGAAATTTATCGTCATTTTTCTTTCAGTTTCGGCTTCTGTGCACGCTTCTAAGCTGGAGTTCGAAGTACCGCTTCAGATTGATCCGATAGTTTCTCTATGTTGACCAGGAAGTGAGGCTGCAGATTCTAGTGAAGCCCAAGGCTGCGGCAGGAGTGAAACTTCCTTCGAAGTTATTCTTGGTGAAAGTCGATGCAGATGGCAAACGTCTTGAAGACATTACGTTCATTACAGACGACGGCACATTAGGCGATATGCATGCTGGAGACGGATATTATTCTCGTAAACTGAAATTGATTGAGCGGGAAGCAGGTATGATGAGACTAGCACTCATCTCTACTGAGAAAGATTCAGACAAGCTAGAACCACTCATCTCGCTTGAGGTCATGAGACGTCCATCGTTTTTGCAGATATTGCAAGAAGTGTGGATCAAAATCAGGCATCCTGGTGTGACGAAAAATGATGGGTGAATTAGCAGCTTTCAGTGCATCGTTCACCTGGGCTATAGGCACTACGGTATATTCTCAACTTGCACGCAAGTATCCCGCAGTCACAGTCAATCTCGCTCGAGCGTTGATCTCATTTCCACTTTTTGTGGCGCTTGCGTTTTATGAAACACGTGAGACAGGTTGGGTCGACATCAATTTGACTACAATCTGCTGGTTTTCTGTCAGCGTGATTTGCAGTACTGCGGTAGGGGATTGGATATTCCTCTTGGCTACAACAGAGATCGGAGCATCGCTCGCACTCGCCATTGCGAGTTGCTATCCGATTTATTCAGCTATTGCTGGAGTGGTGTTTCGTGGAGAGCTGTTGAATGCGATGCAAGTGCTGGGGCTCGTGGTTGCTGTATTCGGAATTATTTTTGTGATTCTTCTCGGACGTAAGATCAGCAGTGGTGGGAATTTTAAGCGTGGGATTATTCTCTCGGTGCTAGTGAGTTTCTTCTGGTTTCTCAATAGCTTCGCAGTGGCGACTGCAGGTCGAGGGCTCGGTGCCGGAGTGGCGAACACGATCCGCATGGGACTAGCGATTGTGTTCTGCGTTTTCTTAGGTGGTTTGGTGTTTCGTGTGCGAAGGTTGACTCTCGAGCGCGCGGATCTTTGGCGATTTGGATGGCTATTCGCGTTTGAAGCGTTCTTAGGATCGTACTTCTATGTGTACGGTCTCAGTCACACGAAGCTTGCAGTGGGTGCTGTTCTGTCAGCACTTGCGCCTGCGATCTCGGTTCCGTTTGCTTGGGTGGCAGGCACAGAGCGCGTGTCTGTGGCGAAGCTCATGGGCGTGATTGTCGTGGTAGCGGGGCTTGCGCTGCTTATTGTAGGGTGATGACGACTATTCGATTAGGCGAGAGTACCGCTTCTTTCTTAGCTTTCAGAACATCTAACTCTTTCTTTGTTATCGGACTCTTAGCGAGTAAGTCTTGATATTCTTTCAGAGCTGATGGAGTAGAGAATTGAGTCGTCTGACCGAATCCATGTGAAGTTACGTTTTTAAAATTTTCTTTTCCCATGATTTCTGCGATCGCTTTGGCGCGATTTTCAGAGAGTGTTTTGTCTTTGCTTGCATTTGAAGGATGATCTGGCGATGCACAACCAGAAACAGTGAACACTCCGCTAGCTCTTTCTGCTGAGGTGAATTTTTTCAGAGCATCGATGATCTTTTGTTTTACTTCATTTGTGACCACGTAACTGTTCAATGCAAAATTACCTGTGAGTTGAAGTTCTTTTGTTCCTTGTTTTGGTTTTTCTGGTTCATTGATAGTGTAGGTGCTCCTCTGTCTTCTTATTTTGTAATCTCGACATGGGCTTTTAATGATCCATAGTCGAGATCGTCTTCTGCTCGAGCAGAATGAAGAATTAATAGAACTGTCGATATTAGTAGAGCTATCATTGAATAGCTTGAATATTTCATATTAGTACTCCCTTAAATTAGTTATTTAATTTTTAATTAAAACCGCTCTCTTCTTATCTTTATCTGATATTTGACCTTCAGATATCCAAGTGACTCCATTATCTAGTGAGTACTTTTTCTCGGAGGATGAAGTACCTGCATGACCAGTATTACCCATCTTATATTCAAACTCTTGGCCAGTTACCGCGTCTGTTACGCAGTTAAGTTGTGGATTGTGTTTACAAGGATGCTTCCTGCCATCACGATAAGCGCGATCTACTGGAAAATCTTCTGCCTTCTCTTTGACCAGTACTATTGATTCTATTGTTGGAGGAGGTAGCTTTTTTCCATAATAAAGTGTTGTTACAAAAACCGTTTCGGTTTCTTGATCCGTTCTGAATTTTGGATCGTAATTAACTGTCTCAATTTTTGTTCTTTGATGTTCTTTCCAAATTAATTGAAATGGCAATATTCTTTCAGGACACTTTGCTCTTCCTGGTTTCTGCCTTTTTTGTTTACCTATTCTTTTTTTGAATAGAACAATTTTCGGAGTGAAGTAATTGCCAGTCACCACTTCTTTAGTGCTGGTTCCTCCAGGACTGACTTGTACTTTTTTTGTAATAGGTTTTCCTTTTTCATCAAATTTTCCTATCGTTTCAGAAGTCTCTTGTTCATCATATAATTCACCGTTTTGATTTTCTAACCTTCGGATCCAATCTGCGACGTGGTTATCAAGTGCAGCTTTGTTGAAAGATTTAAAAATTGAACGGACAGCTTTTATTTTTATTAATTTCCCATTAGGTTCGGGCAATTCAACATCAATGTCTTTTTCTACAGCAACTATTTCAACTCTGTCATCACTGTTGCTTTGAGCTAAAACTACTTGCCCAAATAAAAATCCATAAGACACAGTAGATAGTAGAGCTATCATTGAATAACGTGAATACTTCATATTCGAACTCCCTTAATATAGTTATCGGCAGAATTCTGACATTTAACTAGAGTGTCTAATGTGACAGCGCTATTTTTGGTGTTTTTGTGAAAATTCGTTAACTGTCACGGGGGACACACTAGGAAATAGGGTGTTTTGTGTTTAGTCTACTTATTCAACCCGTCCCAATACGATTGATTGCAGTTCCGACTGCGAAAATCTTGTAATGGGTGGGTAGAGTCAGTCTCACCATTGAGACATTGAATAAGATAATTGCAGATGCTCCTTTGTGAAATGCACGAAGACGCATTTCGCGTTTTAAGGAGTCCACTGCTTCAGAGTAGAGATCGGTCTTCTCGACTTCGATTGCTTCGGATGTGAGACCAATAGAAGCGGTGAGTGTGTCGACAATTTCCCAGTCCTTGTACGCAGGAAGTACTTCACCGCTCGTGATCTGGATATTGTCTGAGAGAGAAGTCGTCAGTGTGGAGCTCGATCCATCGGTATGAGAATAGATCTTAGGCTCAATATCAGTTTGAGTGATGTCCGGATCATTCTGTGGAATGAGTTTCATATCCACCCGCGCGTCTCGGAACGTCTGAATGAGATAAACACCCACGTATTCACTGATTCTTGGGAGTTTCACTTTTCCTGATTTGAACTGAATCACGAGGTCATCTGCGGTGAGGCCTAGTTTGTTTTTGATAACGATGTCTTTGAACTTAGACTGATTGAGTGGATCTAAGAATCCAGTCATCGTAAAATCAAAAGGCTTAAGTGCCATCCCACGCATGAGAGACGAATTCTCTGAGCGCTGCTTCACTCCACTCATGCCCGTAGGACTTGATGGTGTAGGAGGGCTTACGTCTCCGAAGCTTGCGGGAGGATTCGGATAGAGCTGAGATTCGGTGCCGACTCCTGAAGAGAGGAGTTCCTTGGATTGAGTCTGAGTTGTAGAAGTAGAATGAGTGCTAGAGATAGAAGCAGCTCCTGAGTCCATCGGTGGAGAAGAGAAGTCCTGAGTGTCCGGAGTTTGGTCTATCGACGGAGTCGCATTTAAACTCGTCGCCGAAGGAATAGTATTAAAATCCATCGGGGGCATGTCTGCTGGCGGAGCACTCATTTCTGGTGGAGCATCTGTACTGGGAGTCGTCGCAAAGTCCGTGCTCGGTGGAAAATCTGTCGGCGGCAGATCAGCTGGTGGAAAATCAGCTGGTGGCGCTGAATCCATAGGAGGCGCACTGTCCATCGGCGGAGCGTCTGCTGGAGGAGCATTCGTCAGTCCAGACTTCTGAAACTCATCGAAGCTCTCAAACGAATCTACTTGCTCGACAGGTGGTTGCTCCATCGGAGGAGTTACGTCTTTGCCCGCCTGGTGACTGATCGAAGCCTGAGATGCTTTCGTCAGATCTAAAATTCCAGTGAGGTCTTTTTTCTCTTCACTCATCAAGCACCGTGGCACTTCTTGTATTTTTTGCCGCTACCACATGGGCACGCGTCGTTACGACCTACGCCAGGATAGAGCGGTTTCGGGGAACCCTGCGGCGCAGGGTTTAGCGATAAGCTCCCTTGTTCAGGTTGTTGAACTTGAGGGCGCTTACCAAAACCCATGCCACCATTTCCAACTATGCCACCGATTTTTCTGTTCTTTTGAGATGAATTGTTTTGGGCATTGTTTTGCTGAGGGGTGAGTGGTTGACCTGGCAATGTAGGTGGAGCAAGTTTTCCACCCATAAGTGTTCCATCTGAGGTCAAGTTGGTTTGCATGCGGATAGGCTTGCGCTCAATCTCAAAGTCTTCTTCATCGAATTCACCTTCATCTTCAGGTGCAAACTGAATCGCAAAAATCTTCCTGACAGAATCACCCGTAATGAGATTCATCATCATTTCGAAGAATTTGAATCCTTGTTTCTTGTACTCTACGAGTGGATCTTTCTGTCCATAGCCTTGGAGTCCGATACCTTCACGAAGGTGATCCATTGCGAGCAGGTGATCCTTCCAGAGTTGATCGATCGTAGTGAGAAGCATCATCTTCTCAATCTGTCTCATGACGGAATCGCCAAGAGCGGCTTCCTTGTCATTGTAGAACTGATGAGCTTTCTTGATAATGAGGTTCTTAAGCCCCAGATCATTGAAAGGAACGATTTCATTTTCAGTCGACTTGAATGGAAACTGAAGAGTCACATTCACAGCGGTATTCACTTCATCCATGCTGAGACTGTTAGAACCTTCACTGCGTTTGAGCTTACCATTCGGAAAGAAGTCCCAAGAGATCGCGCTTGCCAATTCATCCGTCATGGAGAAAACCATTTCTTTCAAATGATCGCGAGCAAGAACTTCTTTTCTCCAGCCATAGATGACTTGTCGTTGTTGATTCATAACATCGTCGTATTCAAGGAGGTGTTTACGGATATCGTAGTTGTGTGCTTCGACTTTCTTCTGTGCGTTCTCAACAGCTTTATTGATCCAGCGATGCTCAATCGGAACATCGTCTTCCATGAACTTCTTGATGTTTGATCCACCGAAGATTCTCATCAGATCATCATCGAGAGAGAGATAGAACTTCGATCCTCCTGGATCGCCTTGACGACCCGAACGGCCACGAAGCTGATTGTCGATACGGCGAGATTCATGTCTCTCAGTACCAACGATAAAGAGACCGCCTGCTTTTAAGACTTCTTGTTTTTCTTTTTCACAAGCGAGAGTCCACTTCTTGAGATTCTCTTCACTGAGTTTTGCATGAGCTTGTTTTTCTTCCTCAGTTGCATCAGTTTTCAATCCGCCAGTGTCGTTCTTAGCGAGATTCTCAGGATTACCACCGAGCAGAATATCCGTACCCCTACCTGCCATGTTAGTAGCAATCGTGATGGCGCCGAATCTTCCTGCTTGAGCAACGATGTCTGCTTCACGTTCGTGTTGTTTAGCGTTCAGAACGCTGTGCTTGAGTCCGAGTTTCTTAAGGAGGGAAGAAAGTAGCTCTGACTTTTCAATCGAGATCGTGCCCACGAGACAAGGCTGACCCTTCTCGTGACGTTTCTTGATCTCTTCTGCAATCGCTTCGAATTTGATTTGTTCGGACTTGTAGATGAGATCGCTCTCATCGAGTCGTTTCATAATGCGATTGGAAGGAATGACGGTGACATCGAGCTTGTAGATCTGCTTAAACTCCGTGGCTTCAGTATCTGCAGTACCCGTCATGCCTGAGAGTTTGTTGTACATCCTGAAGTAATTCTGGAACGTGATGGTAGCGAGAGTTTGGTTTTCGTTCTCGATGTTCACGCCTTCTTTGGCTTCAATCGCTTGGTGAAGTCCGTCAGACCATCTACGACCTGGCATAAGCCTGCCTGTGAACTCATCAACGATCTGAACTTCGCCATCTTGGACTACGTAATCCACATCACGCTTGAAGAGCACGTGAGCACGGAGAGCTTGATTCACATGGTGAAGGGTTTCGATGTGTTGAGGATCATAAAGATTCTTCATCCCGAGCTTGGATTCCATTTTGTCCACACCACTCTCAGAGAGTGCTGCGGTTTTTGATTTCTCATCGACGGTGTAGTCGACGTCTTTTTGTAATCCTGTATTTTTTAAGTGGACATTAATCTTATAATACTGATCAGTCGAATCTTCTGATGGGCCTGAGATGATGAGTGGCGTACGTGCTTCATCGATCAATATCGAGTCGACTTCATCGACGACTGCGAAGTTGAGTTCTCGCTGAACATAGTCTTCGAGTTTAAACTTCATGTTGTCACGGAGATAATCGAATCCGAATTCGTTGTTTGTACCGTAAGTGATGTCTGCTTCGTAATTAACCTTGCGTTCGCGGTCATTGAGTCCGTGAACGATAATGCCGACAGTGAGCCCTAAGAAACGGTGAATTCTTCCCATCCATTCCGAGTCACGACGAGCGAGGTAGTCGTTGACGGTGACGATATGTACGCCTTTGCCAGAGAGGGCGTTGAGATATGAGGGAAGTGTCGCTACGAGAGTTTTACCTTCTCCGGTTTTCATTTCAGCGATTCTGCCACGGTGAAGAGTGATGCCGCCCACCATCTGGACGTCGTAGTGCCGCTGACCGATCACTCGCCATGCAGCTTCGCGAACAACTGCGAATGCTTCAGGAAGAATCTGATCGAGAGTTTCGCCCTTGGCCAGACGAGCTTTGAATTCTGGAGTCTTGGCTTGAAGTTGTGAATCTGTCAGTGCCTTGATTGCAGGCTCGAATGAATTGATCTGCGCTACGATCGGTGTGATCGATTTTAATTCACGGTCGTTTTGTGTGCCGAATAATTTTCGTGCGAATTTTTCGAATGTTGTAATCATAAGTTTCTCTCTCGCTAGTTTTCCAAGATGTAAGGTAGTGGGTCGACTGGAATTCCGTTTACTCTCACTTCGTAATGAACGTGAGGGCCTGTTGATCTGCCAGAGTTTCCAATGAGACCAATGGATTCTCCGCGTTTAACTTTCTGTCCGAGCTTCACAAGCACTTTGCTTGCGTGTCCGTACCAAGTTTCCATTCCATATCCGTGATCAACGACGACGAGTTTGCCGTAACCGGGTTTTAATCCCGCATGCTTGATCGATCCGTTAGCTGTAGCTTTAATAGGAGTACCAGACATGTTGGCAACGTCTAAGCCCTCATGCATTTTGTCCCTATCACCGTAAGGAGATCGTCTCACACCGAAACCCGAAGTCGGATATCCCACCGCAGGTCTACGTGTGGGAAGCGCAGAGAGGAATGCCTTCTGATCGATGAGGAGCTCGTAGAGATCTTGGAGGTTCTGCTCAAGGAGGAGCGTGTTCTCTTGGAGTTTGCCCAATTGATCTTCTAAGCCGCGTTCATCAGACTTAAGTAAGATCTCTTCAACGCTGCTCTCAGCGAGTTGCGAGAACGACGAAGCGTTCGTCACAGACTCAGGCTTCACGCCGAGATTCGCCATTGCATCAGGCAGAGTGGATTGATTCAGCTTCTGCACTAGGCTATCGCGCTCTTCGATGTTGGTGATGACTTTGAGACGTGTGGAGAACGTTTGCACGCGGTCCATGGTTTTCTCAATGCCTTCCATTTTGTTTCGGTAGATCTGAACTTGTTGACGGAGACGGCGCGACTCGACTTTGAGTTGCTTGTTCTCATCGATCTGATCGATGACATAGTAGTAATCGAGCACCATGATAGCGATGAGAGCGACCATGAAGAAAGATCCAATCACGAATCCGCGGACGAGCCATGCAGGGACGACAATACGTCTGACTTTTGCGGTTTTCTCTGGAATCACCATGAGAGTGTAAAAACGATTTGCCATGAGGTCAGCTCTCCACTTTCACAAGTACAGCAGTGATGTTGTCATCTCCGCCCATACGGTTTGCTTCTGAGATAAGTAAGTCAGCAGTTTCTTGAATCGTTTTGTTGTTGTTTGCAGAATCAGTCAGTGTTTTGAAAATATGTTCGTCATTGAGCGGTCCAGAGAGTCCATCAGAACAGAGAAGGAATAGATCTCCTGGAAGAGTTTGTAATTCATAAACATCGATCTCTACACCAGGCTCGAATCCTACAGAGCGGGTGATGACGTTTTTCATTTTGTCAGTGCGGAGTTGTGATCGGGTGATGATTCCTGCTTTTAGTTTTTCTTGCACGAGCGAATGATCGCGAGTGAGTTGCCAGAGCTGTCCTTCGCGCATGAAGTAACAACGAGAGTCTCCGACGTGACCCACGAATGCAGTCGAGCCATCGATGAGGAGAGAGACTGTGGTGGTGCCCATTCCGGTGAGTTTAGGTTCTTCTGTAGATTTTTGGTGGATGGCGAGATTGGCTTCTTCGATTGATTTTTTTATTGCGGAACAATTGTCCCAGTTTTTTTCTTTGAGAGATTTGAATGCCTCAGGAATCACTGTGACAGACATCGCGCTTGCAGTCTCTCCACCCTGATGTCCGCCCATCCCATCAGCAACGACAAACAGTCCTAATTCAGGATGAGTGCTCATCGAGTCTTGATTCTGAGAACGCTTACGGCCAATGTCGGTTTTAGCTCCGGTCGAGAGTTTCATTGTGTAGCCTTTAATATCAACGATTTATCATAAAACTTCCAATGGTTTTAAAGTTTACGCAATCAGTTAGACGAAGTGCATTAAGGCTTGGATTAGAACATAGTGTTCGTATTGGATGACTTGGCTGGAATTTCTTGATTGACGTCCCAATGCTCAACGATTTTATCTGCTTCGAGCCTGAAGATGTCGATGACTGCCCGGATGTATTTTGCTCCTACAAACTTTTGCATTGCAAGAGCGGGTTTATGCTCGTTGAATGCTAGCTCATAAAATTCTGTCACGATTTTCTTATTTATCTCGAGTTTTGATGGAGAGGCAATTGCTAGAGTGCTTGATGAGCAGAGCGAGGTGATTGTAATAAGCAAAGAGATTATTTTTTTCATATTTTTGACAGTAAGTGAGCAAAATCAGTTAGTCAATCTGAGATCGAATTTCGGACATCCTGTTTGAATTTCGGACATCCTGTTTGAATTTCGGACATCCTGTTTGAATTTCGGATGATTTAATTGTTATAAAACAGCCAAAAATGGCTGAAAAATAATGCAAATTATAATATGTTCGCAGGATGAATGATATTTCGAATTGGTTAGAAAATGCACTACCTAAACTCCGTGCGCTCGTTGCAGACGAGAGAAGGATCGGTGTTGAGATTCTTGACTTACTTGCTGAATGTGAGAGGCGGAAAGCTTACACAGAGCTTGGCCACGACGGGCTCTTTAGTTTCTGTGTGAAGGTTTTGTTGTTTACTGAAGCTCAAGCGTTTCAGCGCATTCAGGCGATGCGTGCGATGAGAGCAACGCCTGAGCTCAAATCGAAAATTGAATCGGGCGTGATGAGTGTTTCTACTGTGGCGCAGGTTCAGGGGTTAATCCGAAAAGAACGAGCGCAGGGGATTCAGAGGACGGCGAGTGATCGGAGAGAGTTGTTTGCTCGGTTTGAAAACAAAACTGCGAAAGAGGTGAAAAGGGAAATTGCCTTGGTGATGGGTGATCGCATTAAAGTACGAATCACTTTGGAGCTCGATGAAGAGGCTGAGCTCCTCTGGCGTGAATTGAAGGAGAAGTCCGCCCATCAGACTGGCGGCGATGAGCTCAATTTGATGAAAATGCTCATGAAACAGTGGCTGGGGAAGAAGGATAGTGTACTCGAGGGGAAGCACGAGCGGGTGCTGAAGGTGGGTGAATTTAAGTCTGGTCAGGTTAAAGAATTTGGTGAGGTTATAGAATCGAATTATCGTGTAGAGTCAGGCCAACTCAAAACATATAGCGTAAAGATTCCAAACACAAGACGCGACATATCTTGGTCATCCAAAGTGGGTGAGGAGGCGAAACTTCCCTCCATTAGCTCTTCTTTAAACTTAAAAAAAATGTCAAGACGAATACCGATCTCGCTCCAGCGGCAGGTTTATCAGCGAGACCTCGGCAAGTGTATGAATTGCGGTTCGAAGTACGCTCTCACCATAGATCATATCGTTCCTTTTGCAAAAGTAAGGACGCATGAGCTCTCCAATCTCAGGCTCCTCTGCCGTAACTGCAATCTCGGTCATGGAGTGAAGCAGTTTGGGCTAGAGGCAATGAAGAGATAGCCGTCAATTTATTGACTGCTCAATTCATTATATATTATCAATTATTGAATCAGCAACCGAATACCTCATCCAAAAGATCAGCTTTAGAACCACCACACCGCTTCTCATTTGAGCGCCATTTTTTTATGTAATAAATTGCAGATTTTATACTGCTTTTTGCACAGCACGGTACAATAGAGATAGGGAAGGCTGGGCTCATAAATGTCAAATTGGAATGAGTTTCTCACTGACGACAAACAAAAAGAAAATTTTCAGGACTTAAATTGGGAAGGTAGCTTCTTTGACTATCTCGATCTCATCAAAAAAAATCCAACACTCACGAGGAACGCGTTTCAGCGCATGTACGACATGATCATGTCGTATGGCACTCACAACTACGTTGAGTACAAAAAGAACATCACTCGTTACAAATTCTTCGATGATCCAATCGATAACGGAAAAGACGCAGTCTTCGGATTAGATGTACAGCTCATGAAGCTCGTGAACTTCTTCAAATCCGCAGCTTACGGTTACGGAACTGAAAAGCGTGTGCTTCTCCTTCACGGTCCGGTCGGATCTGCCAAGTCCACGATCGCGCGACTCTTGAAAAAAGGTATTGAGCAATATTCCTATCGCCCTGAAGCCTCTCTCTATACTTACAAGTGGATTGATGCCACTGGCAAAGGTGATCCTATCCTAGGTGGAGCTACTGAACTCGTAAGCCCGATGCACGAAGAACCGTTGAAGCTCGTCCCTGATGAGTTCCGTGCCAAACTAGAAGAAGAGCTCAACCGCGGAAACAAATCCTCTTATCGCACCAAAATCACAGGTGATCTCAATCCTTGCTGCCGTTTCATCCAAAAAGAGTTCATGAAGCGGTATAAAGGTGATTGGAAGAAAGTGATTGAACAGCACATTCGCGTTCAACGCTTCGTCCTCTCTGAGAAAGATCGCGTAGGGATCGGAACATTCCAACCTAAGGATGAGAAGAATCAAGATTCTACAGAATTGACTGGAGATATTAACTACAGAAAAATCGCTGAGTACGGATCAGATTCAGATCCAAGAGCGTTTAACTTCGACGGCGAATTCAATATCGCAAACCGGGGTGTGCTGGAGTTTATTGAAGTTCTCAAGTTAGATGTCGCGTTCTTGTATGACCTTCTCGGTGCTTCTCAAGAGCATAAGATTAAACCTAAGAAGTTTGCACAAACTGACATCGATGAAGTCATCATCGGTCACACGAACGAACCTGAATTCAAGAAGCTCCAAAGTAACGAATTCATGGAAGCGCTTCGTGACCGTACAGTGAAGATCGATGTTCCTTACATCACTAAACTCAAAGATGAAGTGAAGATCTATCAGAAGGACTTCAATCCGAATCGCATCCGTGGCGTACACATTGCTCCACACACTCTCGAAGTAGCGGCGATGTGGGCGATCACCACTCGTTTAGAGCAACCCAAGAAGGCTAACCTCACGATGATGCAGAAGTTGAAGCTTTACGATGGCAAAACTTTGCAAGGTTTCACCGAAGACAACGTGAAGGAGCTCCGTAAAGAAGCCATTCGTGAAGGTTTAGAGGGAATCTCTCCTCGTTACATTCAAGACAAGATCTCAAACGCTCTCGTCAGTGATAACGGAGGCGCGCGGGGATCACTCAACGGATTCATGGTGCTCAATGAGTTAGACTCAGGACTCAAACACCACGCACTCATCACTAATGAAGAGAAGCGTCGTGAGTATAGAGAGCTGCTCGCTGTAGTCAGACAAGAGTATGAAGATCTCGTGAAAAACGATGTTCAGCGTGCCATCTCAGCTGACGAAGAAGCGATCTCTGCACTCTGTGCGAACTACATCGATCACGTGAAGGCTTACACTCAGCGTGAGAAGATCCGCAATCGTTATACAGGTCAGTACGAGGAACCAGACGAAAGACTCATGCGTTCAATCGAAACTAAGATTGATATTCCTGAGAGCCGCAAAGATGATTTCCGCAGGGAGATCATGAATTACATCGGCGCTCTCGCAATCGATGGCAAAACATTCGATTACCGTACCAATGAGCGACTCCATAAGGCGCTTGAGATGAAGCTTTTCGAAGATCAAAAGGATACGATCAAACTCACCTCACTTGTATCGAACGTTCTCGATAAAGCGACACAAGAGAAGATCGAAGTCGTTAAGGCTCGTCTCATTAAGAATTACGGATACGATGACATCAGTGCGACAGACGCTCTGAACTTCGTTGCCAGCATCTTTGCTAGAGGAGATATGAAAAAGACGTCATGATCTACAATATTTACAGGGATCATGCACGGTTTCGGAATATCATCAAAGGTAAGATCAAGCAGGATCTCAAGAAATACGTTACGCATTCTGAGATGATCGGGAAAAAAGGAAAAGACATGGTGTCGATTCCTGTTCCTCAGATCGAGATTCCTAAATTTAAGTTTGGTGACAAATCTCAAGGCGGCGTGGGTTCAGGTGAAGGCAAGGCTGGCGATCCTGTCGGCAAAGGCGATCAAGAACAACCCGGTGAAGGCGAAGCAGGCAATCAAGAAGGTCAACATGATCTTGAGATTGAACTGACGCTTCAAGAGCTGGCGCAGATCTTAGGCGATGAGCTCGAACTTCCTAAGATCGAACCTAAGGGTCGCAAAAATTTAAGATCCAAAACAGAAAAGTACACAGGGATCGCCTCTCAAGGTCCGAGCTCGCTTAGACATTTCAAGCGCTCATTCAAAGAAGCGTTGAAGAGACAGATCGCGAGTGGCACTTACGATCCTTCGAATCCCATTGTTGTTCCGATCAAAAAAGACATGCGCTACAGATCTTGGAAAACAGATGTGCAGAATGAGAACTCTGCAGTGATCATCTACATGATGGACGTCTCTGGTTCCATGGGCGATGAACAGAAAGAAATTGTACGTACAGAAGCATTTTGGATTGATACCTGGTTAAGGTCTCAATACAAAGAAATCGAAACCCGTTTCATCATTCACGATGCTACTGCACGTGAAGTAGACGAAGAAACATTCTACAAAACACGTGAGTCGGGGGGTACACTCATTAGTTCCGCCTACAAACTCTGCGATAAAATCATAGATACAGATTATGCTCCTTCGGAATGGAATATTTATCCATTCCACTTCTCGGATGGAGATAACTGGTCAGGCGAAGACACCCGTCTCTGTATGGAGATTCTCGAACAGTCGATGCTTCCGAAGAGCAATGTGTTCTGTTATGGCCAAGTGGAATCACGCTACGGATCAGGTCAGTTCTATAGAGATCTCTCTGATCACTTCGGAAAAGAAAACGATGATGTGATCCTATCTAAGGTAGAAAACAAAGAAGGCATCTTACAATCCATCAAAGACTTTTTAGGGAAAGGGAAGTAACCCATGTCTCAGAAAGAATTGACTCCGGAGTTGAGCCAAGCCCATCAAGACGTTAAGAAAGTCGCAGAAGGCTTCGGTCTCGACTTCTTCGAAACGATTTTCGAACTCGTGGATTCTAATCAGATCAATTCACTCGCAGCATTCGGCGGATTCCCTGTGCGCTATCCTCACTGGCGTTTCGGAATGGAGTATGACCAGTTGTCCAAGGGTTATACTTGGGGATTGCAGAAGATTTATGAAATGGTGATTAACACCGATCCTTCTTATGCGTATCTTGTGAGCTCGAATGCGCTCGTAGATCAGAAGATGGTGATGGCTCACGTCTATGGTCACGTGGACTTCTTCAAGAATAATATTTGGTTCTCTAAGACAGATCGCAAGATGTTAGACACGATGGCGAATAACGCGGTGAGGATTCGTGCGTACATGGATCGCTATGGCCAAGAGGTCGTCGAGAGCTTCATCGATCGTTGTCTCAGTATTGAGAATTTGATCGATGCTTTTCTTCCCTTTCAAGAAGCGAAGAAGATGGGCGATAAGCAAGAACAAGCTCCATCAATCGAAGTGGGTAAAATCAAAACCGATCGTCCCTACATGGATCGCTACCTTAATCCTCCAGAGTTCATGGAAGAGCAGAAAAAGAAAATGGCCGATGAAGGCAAGAAGTCCAAGCGCAATCCAGGCGAGCCTGAGAAAGACGTTTTGTTATTCTTGCTCAAAAACGCGAAGCTCGAAGACTGGGAGTTAGATGTTTTAGGGATAGTACGTGACGAAGCTTACTACTATGTCCCTCAGATGCAGACCAAGATTATGAACGAAGGTTGGGCTTCTTACTGGCACTCAACCATCATGACGACTAAGATTCTGAAGGATTCAGAGATTCTGGACTACGCTTGTAACCATGCAGGCACCATGCAGATGAGTCCGGGTCAGATTAATCCGTACAAAATTGGGTTAGAGCTTTTCCGTGACATTGAAGATCGCTGGAACCGTGGAGCATTCGGAAAAGAATTCGAAGAATGCGATGACATGGTGAAGAAAGCCAAGTGGGACACGAAGCTGGGTAAGGGCCGCGAGAAGATCTTCGAAGTGCGGCGCGTTTGTAATGACATCACGTTCATCGATGAGTACTTCACCCAAGAGTTCTGTGACAGGTTGAAGCTTTATACTTATGAATTCAATAAGCGCACGAATCAATATGAGATTGTGGATCGTGACTTCAGGAAAGTGCGTGAGAAGTTGCTTGCGATGCTGACTAACTTCGGACAGCCTTTTATTTTTGTGAAGGATGCGAACTTCGAGAACCGTGGAGAGCTTCTGCTTTGGCACAAGCATCAGGGGTTCGATCTCGATCTGAAGTATGCAAAAGAAGTTTTGTCGAATATGAGTGCCATCTGGAAGAGACCTGTATCGATTGAAACTGAAGTCGAAGGCCAGAAGAAGATTTGGACGATTCAAGGCCACGAGTTTATCGAGCGCGGTGCTACTGCTGCGCCGACTTAGTATTAAGTAAATTCCCTAGAAAGTATAATCATTCAACTCCACGGACATCCTGTCCTTTTGTACCTGAATCGCAAACTTCGTTTGCTCGTCATCCTGACGTACAAAAGTCTTGAACATTTATACTTTCTAGGGAGTTCAATTCTGGAGTAGGCGTAGCAGTAGCACCGCGCTTGAGGAGCATCTGTCTCATGTCTTAAGATGTCTAGGAGTCCACCTCACTTCGATGAATCAGGTTTAGCCCATACTCCCTATTTAATTTTTGAGAAGCTGAATGAGGTTTGTTGGAGAGTGAAGCGATACCAATAAGGGCAGGAGCCCGACCGAAAGATGGTTTGAAAAAAATAAATAGTGAATACAATCGACTACTGCTTCATCGGAGCGAGTTCGACGAACTTTTCCTTGATGGCATTATCCGTAAACGAACTCACGGACTCCTTGAACGCATTCATGACTTGAGAGGTTTCACTTTCAGAGATCGAAGGAATACCACTCAACGCTTGTTTGGCTGATAGATAAGCCAAGTTATTCTCCTGAGGAACTGAGCTTTCAGGGAAAAAGAATCCAGAATAGAGGTAATTGGTAGCGATACGTTCCGAGTGATAGGGATGAGAGCGGAAAGCAGACTCAAGGAAGTTTCCGCTATTGCCAGAAGGATCCTCAGTAGAGAAAACTTCGAACATCTGTCCTAATCCTGAAGGAGAATATCCAGCCTTCCAAGCATACTGTGCGCCTAGTTTATCTGCTTCTCGCTCTTGATTCTTAGAAGCATTCATCATGATCAACTGTCCGCCAATAAGAGTCGCATATTGAAGGAGTGGAGTGATGGATTGGATGAGTTCGCTTTTACTTTTGCTTCCAGCGATTCCGATTGCGAAGAACGTTGTATAAACACCTAACATTATTTTTACGTGACGGGACATGCCCTTGGTACCGTGTCTCGTTGTTACGTGTGCCCACTCGTGGCCGAGCACTCCTGCAACTTCGGATTCATTCTGAGACTTATCGAGAAGACCCCTGAAAACAAACACGTGGCCACCAGGCAGTGCGAAGGCATTGAGAATATTCGCATTCACGACATAGACTTGAGGACGGACTGAAGGAGTGTCTGAAGAATCTGCGATCTTATTCATCATGTTCTGTACGTACTGAGTAGTAGGGTGGTGATCTTCTAGGACGAGTTCTTTATTTTGTCTGCGAAACTCATATGCATATTGAGCGCCCAGTACACTGTCTTGATTAACGGTGTAGAAGTTCCCGTGATCGCCTCTCAAATCTCGTTGACCAATCATTGCTGGATCGACATCTGCCGTTTTCGCGATCGCACATGAGTTCAGTCCTTTTTGATCGTAAATTTTAATGAGAAGTCGACCCATGTGAGGTGAGATGTAGAAGAGGCCTGAGCAATCGATTTTTTTCTTTTTGAATTTTGTTTTGCCTATATAAATCGGTTCTAATTTCAGTTTGAAATCATCTTTACCCTTAAAAATAATTTTCCCATTGAGTGTAGCTTTGAGAGATTTTCCTGCAGGAAGGTTGCTGGTTGCATTAATTGAAATATGAAAATCAATGGTTTGGATATGAAGGGGTGGATTGTATCTACGATTCTCTTCTTGAGAAGTCTGAGGGAGATCTATGATCTCTTTTCGTTTTCCTTTACCGTTGATTTGAAGATGAATCGAAGTTTGCGGTGAGTGCTTCTGGACTAAAACCTGATCAATCTTTGTTGATTTGAATTTAAATAGGGCGTGTGAAGATGGGGAGGAAAATAAAAAACTCAATATTAACAATTGGATTTTGGGGTTCATGAAAAGCCTTATGCCATCTTTCGACTGTTTGTGTCAATTATTATCGTTTTCACTTAAATTAACCGATAAATCTATGTTGGTTATGGGAAATTTGCTTACACATGCACTATTGATTCTGCTGAGCATAGTCTTGAATCTTTCAGCCAAGAGCGCTTACGCCCAAGAGAATGATCCAAACCTAGGTAAACTTAGACCTCAAATTGAGTTTTGTGAGAACAAACTCATCCCAGGAATTGAGCCTGAATCTCCCTTCATCGTTTTTATTGATCAACTCAAAACTCAAATTGGAAACCCAAATATCACTCGCGAAGGTATTTTGAATCTCATTAAGGTTGGGTTTGCTGCAGAGTACTTCCATCAGCCTGCACCGCCACCCATTCAAGCGATAGAATCATCCTATGAGCAGGAGAAGGAGGGAAAAGAAGTAGATCCAATACTCACTCCAAGAGAAGAACGTAAATACGAGCTTCCTCCAGGGATTTCAAAGTGGAGTAAAATCTTAAAACTCGATGATTGTCTCGATTATGTAAAAAACGTCGTTCTTCCCAAAACAGAATGGGAAGAGATATGTATCGAAATCAAAATGCCAAAAACTCTTGAAGAATTGAAGAGTAAAATCTCACTCAATGATGAGATTGAATTTTTAAAATACCTACAACGCAATGATCATAAAACTTCTCGAATCAATGGAAGAATGCAAAAAGTTATTCTAGAGGATTTTAATAAGGATCTCGTCATTGGACATTATGCAAGGGCAAGTATTCAAAGTTTCGAAAAGAAAGCAGAAAAATATTATAGGCACTTTGCTTCAGAGACGTATTTGATTGATAAGTATTGGCAACATCCGAAGGCTGTGAAGAAATTTGCTCCAGAGACACTCAGTCGTACGATCTGGAATGTGACTCATGTTATTCCTGCTTATCCTGGATATCTATCTCAGAAAATGGAGATGGATCCGAAAGGAGTTAAAGGCCCACTTGGAAATACGATGAAAATTAAGTTTGGAGTTTATGATTCAGGTGATTCAGCAAGTCCATATACTGCGACAAGACTGATAAACTGGACTGGGACAGGTGCAGAACGAAATGTTGAATTCTTAGGTTATAATCCAGGACCCAATGGGAGTTCAGATTTCGATACGATATCGCTTTCGGTTTATGCAGGAAATATTGCTGAGCCTAGCCCTACTGTGATTGAGTATATTTGTTACTTGGTGGGAGAGCCTCCAAATAAACTAGTATGCCGTGGAAAAACAAAAAATTTGGCTAACCCTGTTCAGCCTTATTCTCAAGCGATGAAAAACAAGAACGCGTTTTTGATGATTTTCAGTCGTGAAGACTAAATCAGCCAGTATGACTGATTCTACTCGAGCTCTATCCACTTAAAACACTCACCAGGAATCCTGAAGTTCTGTTGCTGAGGACGAGGTAAGCATTGTAGCGTCGATTGAATCCTTGGATTCTGTGCGAATATTCCATTAATTCGCTCAATGCCTGATGGGTGGGCCTTACTCCAATCGTGCTTAGGATCAGGAGTGGTGTCTGTTCCATAGTCGCAGAGATCTCTTACTGAGTTTTTGATGGCTGCTCTCTTTTCATCATAGTTGAATGAGTTCATTTCATCATGAATGATTTCAGCGACCACTCCAGCTGCAAACCAATCTGCAATGATTTCGTTCATCTTGCCTGGGTGAGAGCATTCTATGAGTACCTTCTCCTTCGTATATCCTAAGCACTTCAGTGCCCGAGTATAGAATGCCCAAGAAATATTCGACTTACTGATCGAGCAGGGGGAGAGTGCATGTGCCAATTCGTGAGCAAGAGTTTGAATGAGATTGAATTGGCTATCGATGGTACTCACGAGTGCACCCCCAATACGGATCTTACTAGGGACATCTCCCACTTCATAGAAGAGAGCGTCATCTCCAGTGAGAATGGCACGTTCGTCTGAGTAGAGTGTGGCAGGTGGGGGGAGTTCGAGTTTGATTTTATCTAGTCTAGCGCGGTAGAAATCACCCGCTTCTTGGTTTTTGCCTGTGAGTTTTAAAATCATTTTTACCAAAAGTTGTTTGGTTCTTGTGAAGAGTCGATGAAGAGTTTGTGTGCGTTCTTTGGTATATATTTTTTTGACAAGTCGTTCGTCAATTTTGTCAGGAGTTTCTTGAGGGTGAGCGCGGACTAACTCTTCAAACATTCTCAAAACTTTTGCCTCACTCTCAGGAGTGAGAGCGGATCTACCGGTAGGATCTTTTTTGTTCGGTTTGTAACAGATCTCGTCGTAGAGCTTCCGACATTCAAAAGGGGGATGTTTCAGATGTTCAGAGCTTGAGGCGAAGTTAGGTTTAGGAGAAGGTGAGGGCTCAGCATTGACGACTGAAGTACCTAGCTCATGTTCAGGCTCGTCGTTGTCCAGCCATTCATAAACCCCTACGGTAGAAACGAGCAAAAATGCAATTCCTAGACTGATTTTCCACCAGGTCATAGACTCATTGTATCAAATCTTTAAATTCTGTAGTGGGTTTTATCCAAAAAATCGGGTAAATCCTTAGTCCAAATGATTGAAAAACACATCAAATCCATTCTTGATGAATTAGGTGAGAATACGAAGCGTGAAGGGCTTAAAGAGACTCCTGTTCGTTATGCTAAGGCGATGAAATTTTTTACTTCGGGATACAACACAGATCCTAAGGATGTAGTCGGTCGTGGTCTCTTCAAAGCAGAGAGTAAGGAAATGGTCATCGTAAGAGACATTGAGCTCTACTCACTCTGCGAACATCATCTCCTTCCGTTCTTCGGCAAGGCACACGTAGCTTATATTCCTAACAAAAAAATTATCGGTCTCTCCAAAATTCCAAGAATTGTAGATGTGTTTGCAAGGCGTTTGCAGGTTCAAGAGCGTCTCACAACTCAAGTCAGTGAAGCGCTCATGGATCTGATTCAACCGCTTGGCGTAGCCGTCATCATTGAGTGCAATCACCTTTGCATGATGATGCGTGGAGTGGAGAAGCAAAACAGTAAGACCATAACAAGTTCAGTTCAGGGAGAATTTAAGAAGAATCCTTCAACTCGTGCAGAGCTCATGAAGTTACTCAGACAATAAGTTTTAAGAATAAGGGGGCAATATGAAATTAAGTGCTTTATTAAGTATCAGTTTACTCAGTCTATCGATTCACAACAACGCTATCGCTGAAGACTGGAAGGATGCAACTCCGCCACAGTCCGTTCAAGTGGGCGGCATGGTGGGATTAGGACTCGTGGGTAATCAAGCGGGCATGTCACTGATAGCTCAAGCCGCTAAGAGAGTCATCGATCGAGGATTCGTACCTGATCTCAACGATTCAGTATGGTTTGAAGTTCAAGCGGGATGGATCCTCTTCATTCCTAGCGGGAATCCTTTTGGATACAGTGCCCACCTTCGTTGGGACTTCATCAAGGACGATCAATGGTCCCTCTATGGTCTAGCGGGTTTCGGTGGACTCACGAACACAGGTGCGGCGCTCTTTTTCCCACGCACTGCAATTGGCGCTGCCATGAGTTTGACATCCAAATCTCCTATGCAGCTCAGATTTGAACTCTCTCAGTCTTGGACAGCGACTGGG
Organism: Lysobacteraceae bacterium; assembly: GCA_023657465.1. GTDB lineage: Bacteria > Bdellovibrionota > UBA1018 > UBA1018 > JAGTJX01 > JAGTJX01. The sequence goes on along the minus strand of JAGTJX010000003.1, from coordinate 435,078 downwards.
ATCAGTTGGTTGTTCTAATTTATTTATTTTGTAAACGAACTTCTCCGGTTAAACTGGAGACCTCAGCAGTCAAACGAATAGGGGGCTCTATGCAAAACGAAAAAGAAACTCTTTTGAATGAAATTCTAGCTAGCAAGATCATCGATGACGGTTGTTGCGGTGGCTGTCGGTAAGTCTAACAAGTTAAAATCTTGGGAAGAAGTTCGGAGGTATCAGAACCCCGAACTTCTTTTTGCATTTGAGCGGAAGCTCATGATCAGCTCAAGTGAAGCATCTGAGTTGTTTTACGATTTGAAACACTACCTCTGGCTATCTGCTTTTAGAATCAATGAGTACGAAGCAGGTCATGCTCCTACGTCTCTGTTACGGATCGATCAAGACCTCTGGTTAGTGGATGAGGCTTGGCATTTGTTTTTACAATTTTCTAAAGACTATCAGTCATTCTGCGAAGAAAACTTTGGATTCTTCCTTCATCACGCACCTGTCACTGAACGCGAGCGTGAGAATAATCGCATCGCTCACGCCCGTAATCCTGAATTGTTTGAGAGCGAGAAACGTGCTGAATACAAAGAGATGCTTTCGTGGATTTATGATCACGCAGGACCAGAGACGGTGAAGCGATGGTTTTTAGAAGGCACTTTTAGACAGGAAGAAAATCTGTCTCTATCTAATAATCCTAATAATCAAATTGCGAAGTGAAGTGCCTTAAGAACGGGGGTTCTTTGGTGATTCTCATGCCGCGGAATTCCTGCTTCACTGGAACCATCTCAGCCAGTCCCTCAATGATGTAATCAAAGTGACTCTGAGTGTAGACGCGTCTGGGGATCGCCAATCGTACCAGCTCCATTGTGGATTGATTACCAAACATCACGCTGCCAATCTCACAAGCGCGAATGCCTTCACGTCTATACATTTCGACTACGAGTGATTGTCCGGGGAATTGAGACTTAGGGATGTGTGGAAGGAACTGAGCAGCATCAATGTACACTGCGTGTCCACCCGCTGGCTGTACAGTAGGGATTCCTGCTTCGTTTAAACCCTTAGCCATGTAGCTCGAAACAGCAATTCTGTAAGAGAGGTAATCTTCGCTCAAGACTTCTTCTAATCCAACAGAGAGTGCCTCAAGATCGCGAGCAGCGAGTCCACCGTAAGTAGGAAACCCTTCGGTCAAGATCAGTAAGTTTTTAAACTGCTCAGTCCAGCCCGTATCATTCAGCGCTAAAAAACCACCAATGTTCACGAGCGCGTCTTTCTTTGCGCTCATGGTGCAGCCATCGGCTAGGCGGAAAGTTTCGTGTGCGATTTGTTCGATTGTTTTTTCTGATTCAGATTTTTCTCTTAGTTTAATGAAGTAGCTATTCTCAGCGAATCTACATGCATCAATGAAAAACGGAATGCCGTACTTCTTATATATTCTACTCACTCCGCGGATGTTTTCTAGTGAGACGGGTTGCCCACCTGCAGAGTTATTCGTGATCGTGAGCATGCCGACTGGAATATTCTCTTTATTTTTTTTGCAGAATTCTTCTAGCGCGTCTAAGTCCATGTTGCCTTTGAATGGAGCATGCAGCTGTGGATTCTTTCCTTCTGCACAGACGAGATCTACGGCTTCACCACCCGATTGCTCGATGTTTGCGCGAGTGGTATCGAAGTGAGTGTTAGAAGGAATTTTCATCCCGGGTTTTACCAGAGTTTGAAATAGAATTCTTTCAGCTGCTCTGCCTTGGTGAGTGGGGATGATGTATTGGTATCCCGTGAGCTTCTGAACTGTTTTCTCGAATTTTTTAAAACTCGTCGATCCAGCATAGCTTTCGTCTGCGACCATCATCGCTGCCCATTGATTAGCACTCATCGCTGTGGTGCCAGAGTCGGTGAGGAAATCAAAGGTCACGTCTTTCGATTGAACGAGGAATAAATTGTAGCCCGCTTTTTTGAGAACATCTTCTCGGTGCGCGCGAGTCGTTTGGTTGAGGGGCTCAACCATTTTGATTTTGAATGGTTCGATTATTGATCTAGACATAGTGCTGGAGCATAGCGCGAGACGTGTGAGCGGCAAACATGGAAAAATAGCAAAGCTATTTTTTGTTCAGTTTGAAGCGAAGCGCCCAAGCTGTCACCCGCAACGCTCACGCGCGCTTCAATTCAATCAGCGTAATCTCAGCAGGATTAAATAAACGGTTTGGAGGACCCCAATAACACGTTGCAGGGCTTACGTAGAGCCACATTGACTCATAACGATAGAGGCCTTTGACATACTTATGGAAGAAGTGAATCACCATCGTGATCGGCCAGAATTGTCCAGCGTGAGTGTGACCTGAGATCTGGAGATCGAATGACTTGCCGTCAGTCATCTCGCAGACCTTGGGTTGGTGTGCAAGTAAGAGTTTGAAATCAGAATGAGTGGGAGCGTTCTTCAAAGCGTGCACTGGATCACACTTGTCTTCTGGGAAGAACTGCTCAGAGTGGAGATCATTCACTCCAGCGATGAGAATATTTTTTCCATGATGGTTCAATGTGACGTGTTCATTCTGCAGCGCACGGCAACCGAGTTTGGTTTGGAAGTGATCGACCCAAGCGCGTCCTCCCCAATAGTACTCGTGATTACCTGTGATGAAGTACTTGCCGAGAGGTGCAGAGAGTCTCCCGATAGATACTAACTGATCTTCTAGTTGAGGGATTGTGCCATCGACGAAGTCACCTGTGAGTGCGATGATGTCGGGCTTAAGTGAGTTAGTAATATCTACGATGCCACTGAGATGATCTCCTCTAATCGTGGGACCGATATGTACATCAGTGAGCTGAGCAATCTTCAGTCCATCAAGCTTGGGATCGAGTCCTGTGATCGGGACTGAAACACGGTTCACGCGAGGCAGAGACCTCGCTTGGAATAATCCGTAGCCAGTACCCGCGACAGAGAGCCCGAGCGCGCCGATGTTCAAAAAGTTTTTGGCGAATGTTCTCTTCTCTCCATCAAACGCAAGGAGTGAAATCTCTCGAATGAAAGTAATCACAAAAAGTGTGGGGAGCGCGCCCATTGAAGTGAAAGCAAACCAGTAGAGGAAAGTCATCTGAGGAGTAGGGTCTTTGGTGGGTGCAAGTCTATAGAGCCACTGGGTGATGATGATGGAGCTCACCATGAGGATGAGGACAGACCAGAGTAGGGTCTTCGCTGTATCTGGAAAAGTTGAATCAGAGATGAGGCGTTTACCCACCCAGCGTGCGCCTAAAATCGTAACGAGCGTCATGAAACTGACAAAGATGATGAGCCTGAGTTGCATGGGATTCAATTTAGCATGATTTTTTTCTTGGGTGTGAGATTCTGTAATTCATGAGTAGAGTGGGATTATTACTGACAGGAGGAGGGGCGCGCGCTGCGTATCAAGCGGGCGTTCTTCGTGGTGTTTCTGAAATCCTGAATCAGCGTGAGTGCCCGTTTCCAGTCATCACTGGAATTTCTGCAGGAGCGATCAATGCTTCCTATCTGTCTTGTTATGCTGATGACTTCAGGAAGTCCACAGAAGGACTTTGGAATCTTTGGTCAGAAATCAAAACAGATACTATTTTTAAAACTTCACGCCTATCTCTTTTTAGAATCGGTATCAGGTGGATCAGAGATTTGGTTTTTGGTGGAGTTACAGGGATTTCAAACGCTACTTACTTGCTGAACGCTGATCCTCTTGCAAAACTTCTTGCAGGCAAGCTCGACATGGAGAGACTCAAACACAATTGCGATACGGGAGTTCTTCATGGTGTGGCTTTCACAGCAACGAATTACAAAACAGGTACAGCTGTCTCATTCTATGATGGATCACAGACTATTGATCAGTGGCTCCGTACGAGCCGAATTGGAATCAGATCAGATCTCAAAATTGAACACGTTCTTGCCTCAGCGTCGATCCCTATTCTATTTCCTCCTGTGAAGTTAGGAAATGTTTTCTATGGTGATGGCTCAGTCAGAATGAGTGCACCACTGTCTCCACCGATCCATCTGGGTGCTGATCGCGTCTTCTCGGTGGGTGTGAGATTCTATCGAGAGCCTGAAGAAACATTGAAACTCAATCTTGAGAGCGTCATGGACTCGATCTCGCTCGTGGATATTGGCGGCGTGATGCTCAATTCAATCTTCTTGGATTCGATGGACGCAGATCTCGAGCGGATGGAGAGAATCAATCGTACGATTCAGACAATGACGGAGGAGCAGAAGAAGAACCATCCCAATCGTCTGAAGGAAATTCCCGTCTATGCAGTGAGACCCTCAGAGGATCTGGGTAAATTAGCAGCAGGCGCATTCAAAGAGTTCCCACAGTCGCTTCGTTATCTTCTCCGTGGTATCGGTGGATCTCATCAGAAAGGTTGGGATTTGCTATCGTATCTAGCGTTTGAACAGGACTACACGTCGAAACTCTTGAAGCTAGGATATGATGATGTACTCAGAGAAGCGGACGCAGTTCGCAAGTTCATTAAAGGTTAGTTCAGACTAAATATTTTTAAATATAATTTCGGCCCACTTCTTCGCTTCAGTGCCAAAGTAATGTAATCCGTCGCCGCCTTTTTTGGGGTAAGTGTGTCCTTCCGCTCCTGCGTCTATAGTGTTGCAGGTTTTTGTGACAGCATCTCGGATGATTTCATTCACATGAGTGACGTCTTCTTTCCTGAGAGCAGTGACAGGAGGGCTGAGGATCCAGGAGCATTTGATCTGTCTTTCTCGGATGAGAGTTAAAAACTTCTCAATCTGTGTCAGGACTTCTTTGTCGGAGTAGCACCGGATTTTACGTTTAGTACAGCGAGTGGCAAGGTTGGTTCCAAGTGAGACGATGATGTGATGAGGCGAAACTCGATTCAGTGATTCAGAGAGTAGTGTGGTTTCTGAGAACGGCTTCGAAGTTTCGACTGTTGGTAATCCTTCAATCTTTCTCCAAGTGCCGCAGGGTGATCCGATACCGCTGAAGAAAGTCGCAGGAGTTGAACCGCAGCTTGCGTTGATAGAGACTTTCTTTACATCCAATAACTTCACGAGCTCATGTCCCATAGGACCTACAAGATGCGAGTCGCCAAGAAGGAGAATGGAGTGAATCAGTAAGGCTGCGTTCATTTGAGGAGGATCCTCAAAGATTGGATGATTTTTTTGATTTCTGCAGACTCTTCAGTTGTTTTCTTCTTAATGAGATAAACAGATTGCTTAGAGAACGTAATGGGCTCAATGAGTGTGAGTTCATGGAGCTGGTATTGTTCCTTCACTCTCTCGTTATGAATTCGGATCACAGCTTCTGGAGCACAGAGCACACACGAACCACGTGAGGCGAGTTGGACAGCGGTTTCAAGCTGATCAAACTGATATTGAACTTTTCTTTGTTTTTTGATCGGCCAACCATCCAGTGATGTGGCATTCATTTTTTGATCATCTAGTTCTGTAGCTGGAATTGCAAAAGGGAGTTCGCTTGCAGAATATTTTTTACCTATAAAACGTTTCGACCCAAAAATCGCAAAGCGCATTTCTCCAAACTTCAAGTGATCCAGATCAGGATGAGGAGATGGGACATAAGAGATACCGAATTGAACTTTGTCTTCTAGGATCGCTAATTCAATAGAACTCGGAGTTTTTTCAATTAGGAAGAATCTACTATCTGCAATGTTTTCGTTGATTACTTTGGCGAGGAGATGAGTCGTGAATACTTCGAAGCTAGCAAGTGCGACTCTTTTAGAAGGAGTGAGATTGTTTTGTATGCGTTTTCTTGCAAGGTCTATCCGGCCTAGAATCTCTTGAGACTCGCCGTAAAACAACTTAGCTTCAGGAGTGGGGAGGATGTTTCTTCCAGAGGACTTGAAGAGATTGAGTCCTAATTCTTCCTCGAGTCTTTTCATCGATCTCGATAGAGCGCCAGGAGTCATGTTCAAGTGAGTAGAAGCGGAGGCGATGGTTCCTGATTCCATCACCTTACAAAAGTTTCTGAGAAGATCAGTGTCCATCACGCACTAATAAGTGAGAAAAAGTGCGTAGTAAACAACTAATCAAGGTGTTCTATTTCCATTGAGGAGAACGGTTTTATGGAAAGTACGTCTAAAAGAGTGATTATCGTTTTAGGGACAAGGCCTGAAGCAATTAAAATGGCTCCACTGATTAAGAAACTAAAAAACATCAATGATTACAAAGTCTGTGTGCTGAGTACCGGCCAACACCCAGATCTTCTGCGCATGGCGTTAGAGAGTTTTGGAATCTCGGTTGATGAGGATTTAAGACTCTTTCAGCCAGGACAACATCTCGGCCAGTTTCATACAAGGGCTGTAGAGAAGTTGTCTCAGTTTTATTTTGAATTCAAGCCCGATTGTGTTCTCTATCATGGCGATACAGCGACAGCCTTTGCTGCTGCAGTGGCAGCTTTTTATATGCAGATCAAGCATGTGCATATTGAAGCGGGACTGAGGAGTTTCAATCTCGATTCTCCTTTTCCAGAAGAGTTTCACAGAAAAATGATTTCTCAGATGAGTCACTATCATTTTGTTCCCACTCAAACGGAATACAAGCAGCTCATCGCAGATGGAATTGATGAGAATCATATTTCGATTGTTGGGAATACGATTTCTGATTCTGTTTTTGAGATTTTAAGTGAGAGTAAGAATCAAACTCAACAGGAGAACGCAGAAAATAAAAGTGATCGAAAATCAATTGTTGTGACTCTTCATCGCCGCGAAAAAAATGATGATCAGCTTTGGGCTATTCTCATGAACCTCCGGTCGTTCATTCAGGCTAATCAAGACTTTGAGATTAAATTCCCCATTCATCCCAATCCACAGTTCGCTCAAACAGTGACTGAGGTTTTTAGTCATCAGGACCGAATTGAACTACTGAGACCTCAGAGTTACCCTGAGATGTTGAAACTTCTCTCTCAGTCTCATGTGGTAGTGACAGATTCGGGTGGTATCCAAGAAGAGTGCGGAATATTAGGGAAGCGAGTCCTGGTCTTAAGAGATGCAACTGAGAGAGCGCTTCCAGAGAGTGCAGAACTCATCCCACCTCAGCGGCCTGAGAGACTTTATCAGAGGCTTAATGAATTGAGATTAGTTCCTCTCTCAGTGAATCGGCCTGGGCTTAAATTCAAAACGAGTGTGAGCGATAAAATCATCAATGATCTGAGAGGAAAAGTTTTATGTTCTTAAAGTTACGGAATCATTTTTTAAATCAGGAGTTCAGTTTATTTTCTGTCGGAGTGTTCGTCGCAAGATCAGTCTTAGGATACGTGCTCATAATAAACTCACCAATTGGAACCATCATTCCTCTTGAGGGGTTGGGGCTTGCGCCTCAGGTCTATCAGTTCATCAAGAGTCTCTGGGATACGGGTTACATGATGCATCTAGTGAAGGTCATTGAGCTTGTGACGGGCATCTGCTTGTTACTCAACGTCTGTGTGCCGCTTGCGATGATCATTCTCATGCCTGTCCTCATTAATATCGTGGGTTTAGGCTTCTCAATGATGCCCGGTGGACTCAGTCGAAGCATTCCTATGCTGATTGCGGCTTTAGCGGTGATCTATCAGAATCGAAAAGCATACACAGGACTACTCACGCCTTAGTGCATCTCTAAACACCACAACAGCGTACTGAGTTCCTTCCTCTAAAATGGCATCAGTTTGGGCAAGATTTTTTGCCCAAACAATTTGGTCAAACCTATTGCGCGATGCTCGTGACTCGCGTAAACAGCTTCCCAAGATGAATTTCAGGCAAAAGCTTCAAGAAGAGTATCTCCTCCGTTGCGATAGGAACAATCGCTACACGGTGAGTGCTTTTGCTCGCTCGCTGAAGATGGATGTCTCTACTCTCACCAAGATCTTAAAGGGTCAGCGTAAGGTAGGGAATAAGGCGCTACTTGGGATCGCGTCCAAGCTCGGTTGGTCGCCTGAGGATCTCAAGCCTTTTGTTAAGTCGAAGAAGTCACTTGGTACTGGAGCATGGAGTGAGCCTGGGTATCAGCAGCTGTCGCTCGATCAGTTTAGGATCATGGCGGACTGGTACCACTACGCAATACTAGAACTCATGACCGTAGAGGGCTTCAAACCCGACGCTTCTTTCATCGCTCAGTCACTGAAGATCACTGTAGCTCAAGCCCAGATTGCGATCGAGCGTCTCACACGTGCTGGACTCATCGAAGTGCAAACAGATGGATCCTGGAAAGATACATCCGGCGGTTTCAGTACCACCATTGGCAATGAATTCACTGCAGGTGCATTTAAGAAGATGCAGGGACAAATTCTTGATCAGGCACGTGAAGCGCTCGATCAAGTCGATTTCAAAAAAAGATCTCAGACATCAATGACGATGGCAGTGGATCCGTCTCGTCTTCCTGAAGCTCAGGCTCTTATTAAAGAATTCAGAAGAAAACTAAACGCTCTCATGAGTGAGAATGGGAATCATCAGGAAGTTTATCAATTGTCAGTGTCACTGTTTCCAGTGACGGAAATAGTCGAAACGAAAAAAATGAAAGCAAAGGGAGAGGGAAAATGAAAGCAGAAAATATGAAAACAAAAATGATGTTAGTCGCAGGAATAGTGTTGATCTCAAGTTTCAGTGCTCAAGCAGGGCGCGAAGGACATGGGGGGATTGCTAAAGTATGTATCGATCCAACATCAGGTAAAGAAACAACTGAGTTGCTCGATATATATGAAGGTAGAAGGCTAGGAGTTGAATTCAAAAAGGTTGATTCCTTATTAAGCTTACCAGGTATGTTTGACGGAGCTATTCCAGATCAAGCATATGTGAATATCATTAACGCAATAAAATTGGTGAGGCAGAGAACAGTTGAGTTAAAGGAACCATCGGACTTCCTCGTTTTGACTCAAGATGCTCAGCCCATCATTGATAGTAAGAATTGTAAGACGGTTCAAGTTGCAAATTTTTGGTCAGATGGACGTTTATACATTGATCCAGTTATTTTTAATAAAATGGATGTACTGAATCAAGCGGCAACAACGTTACATGAAGCCGTTTACTACTTGTTACGTAAATATCACGATATAGATGATTCCTATTTAGCGAGAGAGTTCGTACGTGAAATATTGAGAGTGAAAACAGATTATAAAATGGGAACAGCTCTCTATAATCATGCGGCAAAATATTTTGTTACTTCAAGATCTTACGTACTCAAAAATAATTGGACTGGGGAACTTCCTATCCTAGTGCTACGCAAAGAACAGGATGAGGGAATGATCTCATGTGGAAATTCATTGGATCTTTTTGAGAGATTGATCGAATGCTCGACAGCATACAAAGGAGATTTCAGTTTTTTAATATCAATGGGTAGCTTCCAGAGATGGGAAGTGGCTGGAAATTATGTTTATCCTTCTGCAGACGGATATCCAATAGACAGTGAGTTAGTCTTTCATCAAAAAAAGCACTATGTAAGTATGAAATTACATCATGGTTCAATCGGGCATGCTCGTCTTGCCTGTGAAGACTTGAGTGTAAAGTATCAAAGAAAATACAAAGTCATTGAAGAAAAACAATTAAATGAAGCTGCCGATTATCTTGATAAAGATTTGCTCTCTCGTCAGGATTTTAAAATGTTCAGAAATCCATTCGTTGTTGAGGCTTCTGTCGCGAATGATCGTTCAGGAAAATCATTAGTAGCTCAAATGAATAATATGAATCGGACTGAAGTTTCAATAGAAGCAAAAAGAAAATGGAAAAAAATCAAATTTGCACCGAAGCAAACTATCTGTGTAGGAGATTTAAAATGAAAACAAAAATGATGTTAGTCACAGGAATAGTGTTGATCTCGAGCTTCAGTGCTCAGGCAGGGCGCGAAGGACATGGGGGGATTGCGGTTGTGTGCAGAGATGCAAAAGATCGAATCACTTATGCTGAACTGCTCGATGTGTTCGAAGTTGAACAAGATCCAGAACTAAACTGGAATGTCAGGAAGGCAGATCCTAATGAGAATGATCCTTGGGCAGGCATATATGATCTAGGAACTTTTCTAGTATACAAAAATGAAGCTCGTACTCAGTTTAGAGAATCTGTTGGTGCAGTAGACAGTCCACTTTATATGTTGGGTGTTGATTTGTTTCATTATCATAAAAAAATTATGAAAAACTCTATTTATGCAAAACTAGATTCAAAAGTAAGAAGAGCTTTGCCTAAAGATTTTAATCCGAGATTCACTAAAGAGGGATGCCCGTTTGAGGTTGCGGCTTACTATGACAAAGCAACAACGAAAACAGTTTTCGATAGTGAAATATTTTTTGCATTACCTTATACCTCACAATCTGCACTCTATGCTCACGAGGCACTCTATTGGGCAGCTAGAGATAACTTTGGGGCTTCGACTTCTGATGAAATTCGGCCAATAGTAGGACTTCTCAATTCAAGTCTGAGTGAGAGTGAGAAAATAAAAATACTCTTAGACCCTGAGCAAAAGTTGCTTTCTCTAAAAGCAGTTCTAGGTGAGAGCCTCTATCAGAATGCTGCGGGTGATTTCTTACAGAGGAGAATAATCAGTAATATCGATGAAAACTATGAGTCGCAGCTTGCAAGGGAGCAATTGATTAGGTTCAATTGGACGGATGATTGGAATGATGGATCTATGTTTAATTTTAGATTCTCTATTCACAATCATAGAGGAGACACTCTTTTTGATGGATCAATGAGTCGCTGGTTTTCTATCTATCTGCCAAATGGAAATGGATATATGGATATTGGTCTGAACCCAACTCGATTTGGGCTTTCAATTAGGCTTAACTCAGTAGTTACTAAGGATCCCATCTTTGAATGGCAGAGGAAGTCATCCAAAATCAATTATGAAGTCAGGGCTTTCTAGATAGAAGATAAGACACCTTAGTACTTCACTGAACACCCATACGGAGCTTGAGGCTCTTGTGTGGGTGTCTTGCCAGCGATGAGATCATCGAGGACTGGTGCGACGAAGTTCTTAGCCTTGTCGAATCCATTGTCGTCAGCGGATCTATGATCATCAATGGCGCCGAAGTAAACGAGATTGGATTTTGCATCAATCACAAATAGGTGAGGAGTGGTCTTAGCTCCATAATCATGGCCAGCGTCTCCTGATTCATCAGTGAGAAGTAACACGTCTTTTGCGATCTTCTTATCTCTGCGGTAATAATTCTTGAGCAACTTCTCTTTGATCTTCGCAGTCTTACCAGAAAATACGATTCCCCACTTAATACCAAGAGCGGTGTACTTCTTCTGAAGCTTCTGCATATTGTCTGAGTCGTAATGTTTCTGTACGAATGGACAATCTGGATTACTCCATTCAAGCACGAGAGGAGCCCCTTTGAATTGTTCCAAAGTCATGAGCTTACGAGTGCCGAGAACCATCAGCTTGAAGTCCTTGGCGGGTTTGAATTCTGATTTTGGCGCATTCTCTGAGAATGCTGGTGTTGCAAATCCAATGAGGAGTCCTAAGATAATTCCAATGATGCACTTCATTTTTTGTTCCTTTCGATGGCGTCAGTGACGATTTGTTTGGTTAAAACTTCCGGTAAAATAAAATGTTGATTGCCCTTGTAGAATACATAGACCGGCACACCTGATCTGCCTAATTTCTGTAAAGCATCGGTGATTGCAGGGTTCTCATTGGTCCAGTCAGCTTCAAGTGTGACGATTCCACTCTCTGTGAATGCCTTCTCGATGTCAGGCTGTGCAAGGACAAGTTTCTTATTCACCTGACAACTCAAACACCAAGCTGCAGTGAAGTCGACGAATACGCTTTTACCCATCTTCAGATTCGTTTCGAGTAACTCACGCGAATAAGGCTGCCAAATTCCTGCAGTGTGATCGTGTGAAGAAGGAGCGCTGATCCTAGGTTTCCATGGGAAAATAGACAGAAACAAAATCCCCATGACTAAAATCAATACAGATCTGACTGGGGTTGAACCTTTTGGATTTGAGATCATTCTTCCATAAACAATAAGAGCAATTGTTAGAAAGACTAAGCTCACACCCAGTCCAATTAAAGTGCTCTGCTCTGTTTGAAGGGCATAAACCCAGACGAGCCAGCCCACAGTAGCAAACAGCGGGAGAGATAGAAGTTTCTTAAACGTATCCATCCAAGCACCAGGCTTAGGTAGGAATCGCAAAAACCCAGGAACAAGAGAAACCAAAGTAAACGGAGCAGCTACTCCTAATCCAAGAGCTGTGAAAATTATCCAAGATTCCACAGGCGGACGAGAGAGTGCGTAGCCCAAGGCTGATCCCATGAAAGGTGCACTGCAAGGAGTAGAGACTAAAGTGGTGAGAATACCACTGAGAAAACTCTCAACAAGTGGATGCTCGGTCTGTACTCGAGATGAAACAAGGGCGAACGAATGACCAAACTCAAACACTCCTAAGAGATTCAAGCTCATCGCAAGCATGAGAGAGGCTAGTAGTCCTACGAATAGGGGAGACTGAAGTTGGAATCCCCAGCCGATAGATTCACCACCTGCCCTTAGAATAAAAAGCGCCCCTACTAAAACCCAGAATGAAGTGAGAACGCCCAGTAAGAAGAGTAAACCTTTCTTCGTCATCTCTCCACGTGATCCTGAATGCTTGATCAGTCCCAATGCTTTAATAGAGATGACTGGGAGTACGCAGGGCATGAGATTCAGAATGATTCCGCCTAGGAATGCAAAGAGGAGTGCGGTGATGAATCCAAGGTCAGTTGAATTCAGAAGAGAGGATATTGAAGATGTTTCGTTTGTTATTGTGACGGGAGTCTTGTTTATCGCAGTCACAAAAAAGCTATTAAATGGAGTGAGCTTCAATATCCCATGTAACTCAGCAGGAGTTGACTTTGCGTACTCGGATTTTTTCTGCTTCAGAGATAAGATATTTTTGTTTCGAGAAATTTTTACAGGAACGGAGTAATCGACGATGCCTTTTTCCTGGATGAAGAACTCAAAACGTTTCGGCATCGTCTTCAGAGAGCTTAGGTCGATATTCCATTCGAGAGAGTCGTCAGAAACTTCTACAGAATTTTTCCCAACAAGAGCTGTAGGAGTTTTTTTCTCAAACTCCGCAAACAATGCTGCCGTTTTTGAATCCGTTGTCTCTGTGGGGATGTATTGTGCTTTTAATTCTGCGCTAGCAGGGAGACAAACCTTCTCGCAGATCAACCACTTTGCGATGAGTTTGATCTCGACGGGAGTTTGCACGTTTGTTCCCACATCAAACGAAACCAAGAGCTCATCTTCATAACCAAACGTCGTGATTCCCGCTGTTTCTACGCGTTCAGGAGTTGGCCATTCGCGTTCTTGCACAGTCATTCCCGAAGGAAGTTCCCACTCGAAGCGGACTGGAAGTCCTGAATCGCCAGGATTCTTCCAATACGTGTGCCAGTGCGAATCCATTTTGAGCCAAAAACCAATGCGTTTGTGTGAAGAGTCTGTCAGGAGTTTTGCTTCGCTATGAGGAGAGGGATCTTTTTTGACAGACGAAGCGAACGAAAAACTACCCAGAAAACAGCTGAAAATTGCTGATATTAGGATGGTTTTTCTCATGGGAAAGATTGTAACATGCGGGAGTGCTGTGAGATCGAAATATAAGCCGATCTAAGATGACCCATAGAGCTGATTCAGAGCGACTAATTCAGTGCAGCATTGTGGAAAAATTAATTGTGAACAAATGTGGAAAATCTGAAAAAACTGAATAAGTAAAAGCACCTAACGCGGGCTATTCACACCTATTCCTTGTGGACAAAATTTTGACGACCACAATATATTGTGGTCACCTTTGACAAAACACTACTAAATGCCCCAGAATCAAAAACATAAGAAGTTGGTCGAAAAAACAATAAAAACTAAAGCCGGGGGAGTCACCATGGAACGGATGATTGATCGTCAGTCTCAAGAAAATATAAACACAACGAGTCAAGGCAACAAACGCAGCGCGAAAAGCAAGACTGCATCGGGACTGAAACTCAAAACCACTCCAGTTGGAGTTCCTTTCAAAGGATTATCGTTTGAACGCGTGTTCACCACTCCTGGCATCAATCCGCTGGATCAAGTGACTTATCGCAAAGCGTCTTCAAAAATCAAAGACACAGAAGGTCATTCTGTTTTTGAAATGAAAGACATTGAAGTCCCTGCGGACTGGTCCCAATTAGCGACTGATATTGTCGTTTCCAAATATTTCCGTAAAGCAGGCGTGCCTGTCACAGGTCATGAAACCTCTGTCAGACAAGTAGTGAAGCGTATTGCGCAAACGCTGCGTACCGAAGGTGTGAAGGCCGGATACTTTAATGAAGAAGGTGGCGACACGTTCGAAGCAGAACTCTCCTATATGCTCGTCCATCAGGTCGGCGCGTTCAATTCGCCAGTCTGGTTCAATTTAGGTTTATTCCATGAGTACGGCATCGAAGGCTCAGGCGGTAACTGGAAGTGGGACGCACTCTCAGGCAAGTCCATTGAGACTCTGAATGCGTATGAGAACCCTCAGTGCTCTGCGTGCTTCATTCAGTCAGTAGACGATGATCTCATGTCTATTTTCGATTTGATGAAGAACGAAGCTCGTCTCTTCAAATACGGATCAGGAACAGGAACGAACTTCTCACGCGTTCGTGGTCGTCAGGAAAAATTGTCAGGAGGGGGGCTCTCCTCAGGTCTCATTAGCTTCTTGGAAGTGTTAGACCGTGGAGCGGGAGCAACGAAATCAGGTGGTACTACTCGTCGTGCAGCCAAAATGGTTTGCTTGGACATGGATCACCCAGAGATCGAAGATTTCATCACATGGAAAATGCGCGAAGAGCGTAAAGTTTCGGCGTTGATCGCTGGCGGCTACTCGAGCGATTTTAATGGTGATGCTTATCGTACAGTTGCAGGCCAGAACTCGAACAACTCTGTCCGCATCAGTGATGACTTCATGAAAGCTGTCATCGATGACAAAGAGTGGACGACAAAGGCTCGCACAAACGGCGCAGTCATCGATACATACAAAGCTCGTACACTCTGGAGAAAAGTGGCAGAGGCTGCTTGGTCCTGTGCGGATCCAGGTCTTCAATACGATACAACGATCAATGAATGGCATACCTGTCCTAATACGGACCGCATCCATGCATCGAATCCTTGTTCTGAGTACATGTTCTTAAACGACTCTGCTTGTAACTTGGCTTCGATCAATTTAGTGAAGATGATGAAAACAGATGGTAGCTTCGATGTGAATTCATTCCGTCAGGCTTGCCGTGTGTTCATCACTGCTCAAGAAATTTTGGTTGATCTCTCGAGCTATCCAACTCAGCGAATTGGCAAGAACTCACATGACTATCGCCCGCTAGGATTAGGTTATGCAAACTTAGGAACGATGCTGATGCTCAAGGGCATTCCGTATGATTCACCAGCAGCATTTGCTACAGCAGGCGCGATCACTGCGATCATGTGCGGTCATTCGTATGCAGTCAGTGCAGAAGAAGCAGCACTCCTAGGAGCATTCCCAGGTTTCGAGAAAAATCGTGAACCGATGTTGAAGGTCATGAATAAGCACAGAGATGCTGCTTACAAAATCGACGAAGCGAACGCTCCGAAAGAACTCGTCGCTGCTGCAAAACAAGACTGGGATTTAGCAGTCGCTCTAGGTGAGAAATACGGTTACCGTAATGCTCAGACGACAGTGCTCGCTCCAACTGGAACGATCGGACTCCTCATGGATTGCGATACGACTGGGATTGAACCAGATTTCGCGCTCGTGAAGTTCAAAAAACTAGCAGGCGGCGGATATTTCAAAATCGTCAATCAATCCGTTCCAAGCGCGCTCAAGAACTTGGGATACTCGCAATATCAAATCGATGCGATCATCACTTATGTTCTAGGAACAATGAACCTAAAAGGCACACCTCATGTGAATGAGGGCTTCCTAAAATCAAAAGGGTTCAACGATGTGATGTTGGAGAAGTTAGTAAAAACTCTCCCTGGCACATTCGAACTCTCTAGCGCCTTCAATCGCTACGGAATCGGAGAAGATGTTCTTAAGCAATTAGGCATCGATGAGAAAACCTTTTCGAACCCAACATTCAATCTGCTCCGTCACTATGGTTTAACAGAGAAGCAGATCAACGAGGCAAATGAAGCAATCTGCGGAACCATGACAGTCGAAGGTGCACCGTTCATCAAAGACGAACACCTCGCTGTGTTTGATTGCGCGAACAAGTGCGGACACAAGGGCACACGTTTCATCGATCCGATGGGTCACATCCGTATGATGGCTGCAACTCAGCCATTCCTCTCGGGTGCGATTTCTAAAACAGTGAATCTCCCAAATGAGACCACTGTCGAAGAAATTGAAAAAATCCACGAAGACGGTTGGAAAATGGGATTAAAAGCAGTCGCTCTCTATCGCGATGGCTGCAAACTCTCTCAGCCTTTGTCGACGAAGTCGGATAAAAAAGAAGATAAGAGCGATGCGGGGAACAGCGCAGCTGTTTCAAGCGACGCTCCTGTACTGACTGAAGTGAAAGCAATTCCTTCAACTGCGGTTTCTTTCGGGCCGATTCGAGCGAAATTGCCTGCAAAACGTCGCGGCTTCACTCAAGAAGCAAACGTCGCAGGTCACAAGGTCTATATCCGCACGGGTGAATACGAAGACGGCACTATCGGTGAAGTGTTCATCGATATGCACAAAGAAGGTGCTGCTTACAGATCGATGATGAATTGTTTCGCGATTGCAGTCTCTTTAGGTCTTCAATATGGAGTTCCGCTCAAGGAGTTCGTGGACAAGTTCACGTTCACGAGATTTGAGCCCTCAGGCATGGTCGATGGACATCCAAACATCAAGATGGCGACATCGGTTGTGGATTACATCTTCCGCGTACTAGGACTTGAGTATCTGAATCGTACTGACTTCGTGCAAGTGAAGCCAAAGATCGCTCCGATTGATCTCACTGCTGAGAAAGGTTCAGCTGCGGCAGTCTATCCTATGAATCCATCAGCGCAGATCGCTCGAGATGCGAAGCAGATTGCGGATACAAAAGACGCACTGACATTCACTGCAGTTGAAGCAAAAGACTCAACACAAGCTCATCTCGCAGAGATGATGGGGGATGCTCCTCCGTGTGATGGTTGTGGACACACCACTGTCAGAAACGGCGCTTGTTACAAATGTCTCAATTGCGGCAACTCGATGGGTTGCTCGTAAGAAGATTTAACCATGGACTCGGCGCTTTGCGCGAAACAGCTTTGCTGTTCCTCGCAAGGCACTCCATAACCACACAAACTAAAAGCCCTGGGGACCCCAATCCTCGGGGCTTTTTTTTAAGGCCTATAAACGCAACGAAATCCATAGTTAGCATTAGTACTGGAGTTACCCCGATTTAGTGGACACAAAAAGTGGATGCTGCAGAATAGTTCCAATTTCTGGGGAGCTGTACTGGTTACTAGTCGATCTCAAAAAGAAGACTGGGAACGTAGAATATGAATTCCCAAGATTCTGGATTTGGACAAAGGGCCAGCAGGCCACTGAGCTTCGAAAGTTCTGTATCGGAAATGGTCTTAAGTCTATCGGTTTCATACTCTAAGAGCATGCTTTGCCACTCAGCTCATTGCTGATGGTGTCGCACCTAAGAGAGTAATGAAGATCGGCAGATGGAGCGACATTAAGACGATGCAGATCTACATTCGCAATGCTGGTATTGAAAAACAAGGCGCAACCGAAGGCCTACGATTCCTTCCTTCTGACAAAGCAGTCATGGGAAGAGTCGTAAATCTCTTCGGATCTCGCTAGAAATAGAACACAAAAGGAGCTTGGTTAATTTAGCCAAATTTCTTTGTAAGTAGTTGAAACCAGGCCAAACAGGGCGATTCCACCACTTTGTTGAGTGAACCATCCAGTTTGGGTGGTTCGTCTGTTGTTACTTCACCAGTTTGGCGGTGAGAATTGAACCTTTTTAATCAAATTGTTTTAAAGTACTGCTCATAAGCATTAAGGAACAGAGTGTTTGAGCGACGAACAATTGTTTTATCCTCAACCTGAATTTTCTGAATTCTGTCGAGTCTAAAGACTCGCACATTGTTTCTAAGGTAGTCCCATCCAAGTAAATACCAAACTGGCCAGTTTAGCAGTAAATAGTTTGGGTCTACGTCTCTTTGACTCAGGTTATTCTTCTCATCCAAGTAGTCAATTTTGACTCGCTTTGATTCGAAGAAGCCATTCATTGCCATATCCCAAATAAACTTAGGGGCACATTTATAGCTTTTAAGAACTTCATTTGAAGCAAGTTGACCGATGAGCACTCTTTTTCTTAGATCATTAATTGTTTTTCTTTGAGACTCCTTAAATGCGCTGGAGATTTTTTGTTTTAAAGGTTTAGTCCCGAAGTCGTTGCATTTAGAAGTGAGTGCTTCTGTAATACTCAAGCTCAATATTAAAGAAATGGCTTCTTGATTGTTTAGATTAAGTCTTTCAATGCCCCAGCGTCCATTGAGACGAACACCTCCACCACGACCCCGATCTGCTTCAACAGGGTAGCCTGCATCTCTTAGTTCTTCAAGGTCTCTCATCATTGTTCTGTGAGAAATGTTTAGCTCACTAGCTAGGTGATGAGTTGTCCAATGCTCTTCTGTTCGTAACAAGCCTAAGAGTCTAATGGTTCGATCATTTTTAGTCTTTAGATCAGATTTTCCCATACTCAGAGAATATAATTTAATATGTCATAAGTTGACATATATTTGGGTAAGATGTTATGAAAAGGAGAAAAACATGAAAAAAATATTGATCGCAGTTGCGGCTTTGGGGTTCAACTATTCAGTATGCGCAGGGGATCTGTTTGAAATCGTGACTTGGAAATTTAGGCCAGAGATATCAATAACTCAGGCACAAGAAGCGACAAAGGGTCTCGATAAGTTTCTGAAGTCGGTTAAAGGCTTCAAGAAGAGGTCAACCTATTTTAGTAAGGAATCAGGGCATTGGGTAGATGTCGTTACTTGGAAAAATATAGAATCGGCTCGTGCAGCACTAAAGGCTGCCGAGACTCATCGATCATATTTGGCATTTCGCCCATTGGTCGATGAAAAATCGGTCAATTTAAGCCACTATGAAAAGAGATAGAACTAGTTACACAACATAAAGGGGACCTTATGCTTTTTTCAAATCTAGCTCTCTCGGCAGATGCTTATGAGATCGTTTCACTAAAATTTAAAGATGATGTGAAAGTTGATGAACAAAAGAAGCTTATGGCAGACTTAAATCGGATTATCCAAAAGTTTGAGGGCTTCAAGTCAAGAGACTACTTTTATAGTCCTGAGAATGAGCGTTGGATAGATTTCGTTGTTTGGTCAGATGTTAAGCTTGCAAAAAAAGCTTCTGGGGAAGTGATGAATGATCCAATAGCGGGGGCAGTTTTTTCTAAAATTGACGAAAAGACCATTTTTTTCACACTATGAAAAGGTGGGCGGTGTTTAGAAATAAATTAGAAACCAAGTTCTCTTTCAGGGCAAGACTCTGGAAGTATGGGGGGCCAGCGGGATGGTTCTTTGTCACCATCCCGAAGTCCACGGCGAAGCGTATTCGCAAATTATACAGCTCGTCTGAAGAGGGCTGGGGAAGGCTTAAAACTACCGCAACTATAGGCGCTTCAAGTTGGAAGACCTCCGTGTGGTATGACACTAAAGCGGATTCATACTTACTACCGATAAAGATGGCTGTGCGAAAAAAAGAAAAACTAGCGATCGGAGCATTTGTCACCGGCCAGCTTGAATTTGAGGCTGAAAGGTGGTTGCGTAATCAGTTCTAAATCTATCGACTTCGCAATGAGCTTAAGAAGTTTTGAAATATATTGATTGCATCATTTAAGGCGTTCGCGTCTTTTGGATTTGAAGCCACTATCATCGTAAGATTGGCGAGCATGCCAAGTATAGTGTCGGCGATGATATCTACAGAGCAATTTTGAATAAGATGCAGCTCTTGAAGTTTCAAAAGCGAATCCCTGAAGAATTTCTTCGTAAAGAGATATCAATTTCCTTCCATCGTCTCCATCCAAGTACAGTGATCACCTCATCCAGCGGAATCAAGCTTCTTCGCTCATCTCTGACAAAAGTTAAAAACGATTTAGCCTTGTTGACCGCCTCAACAAAGGGATCAGATGACACTTTTACTTTCATCAGTAAGTTTTCAATACGTTGTACTTGTAGAACAAAGCAACTTTCAAAGATGACATTTTTTGATGCGAAATGATGGTAGAATGCGCCTTTGGTTACATTTGCCTTTTGAGCGATCTCGTCAATAGAAACGGAATGAAAACTTTTTTTGCAAAAGAGAATATGGCGCATTTATGTTAAAATAATAGCAAAATGCGAAAAATGTCGGAGTATACTTTCGAACCAGTCATCTGCGTCTATCTGCTCTTTTGAATGTACATTTTGTCCTGAGTGCACTGGTGAGTTAAATGGTGACTGTCCAAATTGTGATGGAGAACTCGTACCGAGGCCTAAACGTCCTGTTAGTCCTCCAGTTGCTGGAAATAGATTGATCACGAGAAAGCTACTTTCACTAAGGTCTAATACATGAAGTACCAATTTATACGGCTTTCTTTGCTTGTTACGGCCATCATTCATTTACTCCATACATTTTGCGTCTGAGGTTCAGAGAAATTGAATCAAATCTATGGTGTTTATGTTACTGACCCCAACTTGCTTTTGATTCTTAGGCATAGAGCCGTTTTTTTTAATTCAGGAGGCATTTTTTTGGTTTCTATTTTTGTCGATCAATTACCGTTGTTGGCCATTGCGAGGGCTCCCCAGAACCCAACTAACCTTGCTCCCTTCTAGATATTTACACCTCCTACACGAGCAGCCAATATGCCGAGCACAACTAAAAAAGACGAGAGAGGTCATGGAAACAATCGTTATGAGGTTTTTGGGTGAAGAGATGAGGATCATCAACAAAGGCATTGCTGCGCCAACAGAAAATGCACTAGCTTAAGCGAGTGCAGTTTGTATGGGGCGAGCACTCAATGCTTTAGTAATTCCAAGTTCATTTCGAGAATGGCTGCCAAGAGCGGCGTGCGCCATCAGCTGCTCAGCAACTTTGGAAGCGAGACTTGGTTCCAGTCCTCGGCCAATTTATATTTGCGCAAGTTCGTTACGTTCAAATTCAATATTAGATTCTAGCTCGTCTTTCTCGCGGATTAGATCTACGTTTTCTGTGTCGGCCTGAGAGTTGACTGAAACAAATTCTCCTGCAGCCATCGACATGGATCTGGCCACGAGCCCTGCAATTCCAGTGAGCAAAAATATTCTGATGAGATGAATTAGCAGCGGCAACACCTACAATGAGACTCGCAGTAGAAACAATTCCATCGTTTGCACCGAGGACTGCAGCTCGAAGCCAGCCAATATTTTCTGAACGATGTGATTCGGGTAGCATCATGATATGATATTAACAGATGAATCATACGTTTTAGGAGAAATATGAAACTTGGATATACTTTGATTTATGTTGATGATGTAGAAGCGACAATGAATTTTTATTCAATGGCATTTGGCTTTGAGAAGGGGTTTCTTCACGATAGCAAAGATTACGGAGAAATGATCACTGGGCCAACTAAGCTTGGCTTTGTTAGTCATCAAACAGCTGGTTCTCACGGTTTTAGTTATAATAAAATAACTTCACAATCCGAGGCACCTGGAATTGAATTGGGCATTGTCACGAGCAATGTGGAAGCAGCATTTGAAAAAGCTATAAAAGCTGGAGCTATTCCAACATCAAGACCAACTCAAAAGCCATGGGGGCAAGTAGTCAGTTACGTCAGAGATTGTAATGGATTGCTTGTTGAAATTTGCTCAGAAATGTGACTCAGTTTGCAATATTTATTTCTTGAATATTAAATAATTTCCATGCAACATTTTATAATGAACAAAAATTAAAAGGACTTTTATTGGACTGGTTTTTCTATTTTCTTTTTTAATGAAGCACAGGCTAATCCCACTCTGAAAGCAGCTTTGGCGTGCAGATCTTCGGGTAATGCGAACGCGCAGAGAATAAATTCGAACTCATTTAAAGGTAAGAGTGTCGATCTTAATAATGGAACTGCACTGGATGTCACGTATAAACTGTCTTAATATCCAGATGGTTATGTCTTTATCTCAGATTCTATTGTTCGATACATGATGCAGGCTTCACGCTACTAAATTCGTCACGGAGCATTCGATTACGAAATGAAATTAGCAAACTCTTATACAGAGGAATTCTTTGGATCGAGCGACATACGTGCGTTACTGAATCAAGAAACACCTGCGAGTTCTGATGGTGTTTTGGAATTGCTGCAAAAAAAATTATGAAGCAGTCGGCATTGAAGCTTAGAAAGCAAAAGAAAATGGACTCATTTCAAAAGATACTGCTGTCATCACTCATGCGATGAGAATTATTTTTAGCTGCTTTTTTGTGTTGGAATCTTTGTCCACTGGTCCCAGTTATTATGCCATTCCTCGCAACGTGAAATTACCATTTGCGTATTCAGATCCTTCTAAGTTTTGGGAGACAGCATTTCTTGCTCATTTGATCGGTGATCGTTTGGCAATGCCTCATCAATCAGTTTATGCTGCATGGGTTTTGGCAAATTACAATGACATGGATGATGGTAGTTTCTTTTAGGTAAAATATAAACAGAACGATGACTTGAGGCTTGAGATCGCAGTAAGATTAGAAGCCATGTTTTATCCAAACAACTCTAGTCTCAAGCGCTCGAGCCTAGTGAGAGAGAATTTTGTATACTTAAAACAAAGCCGAAGTGACCTGGGGCGCCCAGTTTTTAATGTGGTTATTGATGCATTGAATTTGTACGATCTCCCTGGTTTTGTTACATCAATATTTGTGCAGGAATTTCCTGTGAACGATTTAGATACGAGCTTTTAGTTAGGAATGTTTACTCACCGTTCGTAATTGGGCTGGCTTAGTTAAATAATTGATTAAATACAAGGTGGGCCTTCAACGGGCACCCAACATCCGGATATTTTTACGCATGTTTTTAAGCACATTAAACCACCCATCTCGCTTATACAAGCGCCCAGAGTAGAATAAGTGCAGCCAGTGGGTTCCGGTTCTACTGATGTTGTAGGAGTAGATGAAGTTGTAGACGCTGTTGTAGTCGTGGCTGCAGTTGTAGTCGTAGCTGCAATCGTAGTTGTAGTAGAAGCTGCAGTAGAAGCTGCGGTAGAAGCTGCAGTAGAAGCTGCAGTAGAAGCTGCAGTAGAAGCTGCAGTAGAAGCTGCAGTAGAAGCTGCAGTAGAAGCTGCAGTAGAAGCTGCAGTAGAAGCTGCAGTAGAAGCTGCAGTAGAAGCTGCAGTAGAAGCTGCGGTAGAAGCTGCAGTAGAAGCTGCGGTAGAAGCTGCAGTAGAAGCTGCGGTAGAAGCTGCAGTAGCTATGGTTGTAGTGATTCTTCTTCGTGTTGAAGTTTCTTTAATTGGAGTGAGCACAGACCCATAATTGATCGGTTGAGCTATCCCAATCACTGGGAGAATAATTAAAAAAGACATCATTCTGTTAAATCTATTCATTTTAAAACTCGAATTTCTCGTTAATCATTAACTCTATTATTATATTAAAACAACTAGACTAGGTGCAAGATCTATCTTTTCAATTGATAGATCGGGATCAGTAACATGAGCAGGAAACCTATATTACTAACTGCATTGAGCGGAATCCCAGAAAAAACTGAGCCGACACTATCCAGTAGAAACCAAAGCCAAACAGATTGGATCATAAACTTCTTGATTCTTTGATTAAATACTTCAGGTCGGGCTAATTGATAGAGAAGCCATGCCCAGCCACTTAGGACCCCTCCTAAGACTGCACTGAGTTGACGATCGGACTGAGTAAACGTCGCAGGATTCTGATCGATTGGCCAAATCAGTAAATCGAAAAAAAATCTCCATGGTTCTTGTGTGATTTGAAAGACTGCAAGCGATGGAAGGAGGCCGGTGACTAGAACTAACAAACAAGAGAAACGAAGTATCTGATACCAGTTGATTTCTTTTTTGTTCATCTTTTATAAAATACATCACTTTATATGAAAAAATCAATTCAATTAATCACTCCAAAGTCGAGGGCAGATTTCAGAAAGTGGCTCGAGAAAAACAATGAGCAATCTGAAAGTTTCTGGGTAGTGATTTATAAAGTAACAAGTGGAAAAGTAAATCTCTCTGTGAGTGATGTTGTGGTAGAAGCTTTGTGCTTCGGCTGGATCGATAGCGTCCCGGGAAAGATTGACTCAGAGAAGTATAAGCTGCTGGTGTCTCCCAGAAAACCTACGAGCGTATGGTCTGCTGTAAACAAGAAAAAAGTTAAGAAACTCATCGAACTAAATCTCATGACATCGCCAGGCCTTGCAAAAATTGCTCTAGCCAAGAAAAACGGATCTTGGACTAAGCTCAATTCTTCTGATCGACTAGAGATTCCAGAGGATCTAGTGAAGGGATTTAACGAAAATAAAAGAGCGAGCAAGTTTTTTCAATCGGTAGCTCCGTCTTCGAAACGCGCAATCCTTGAGTGGATCAATGCTGCAAAGACTGATGAAACCAGGACGAGAAGAGTCCTTGAAACAGTGAGACTTGCAGCTCTTGGAATCAGAGCGAATCACTATGCAGACTTCAAGAAAACTAAGAAAAAAGTCTGACCTTAGGACGTTTGGATAAAATAAGTCTAAACAAACTGGCAATATGCCCCCTTATTTTAGATCGAACACCTTGGGATACAGTTGGTGGTGATTTTCAGTGCATCTTTCTTAGGGATACGAGGTGTCTCATCAGGGTAGTATTTCAATGCTTTATTATCTTCAATCCGCCTAGCATCTCTCATTCTGTCTCTGTCTTGCTTTCTGATGTCCGAGGACCCTCTCTCGCCTGCGCTAGTTCTGATGATGGTTGCAGTATTTTGCCCAAAACTGATACTCGGTAGCGTGGGGGCGATCAATCCTAGAATAAATGTTTTCGTGCTTTCTCCTTCAGGTTTGATAAAGCACTATTGGTGCCAAGTATTAAAAAAATCATAGAGCTTATTCTCTGTGTTTGAGTATAATCATCGCATATGTCACTCATCGAAAAATTCAAATCAAACGGATCTAGCGGTTTTGGTTACGGCTCTACTGCAGAGGAAGTTACTGAAGGTATCTCGCTTTCTGGAAAAACAATTCTCATCACGGGTTGCAACTCTGGATTAGGTTTTGAAGCCATGCGTGTACTTTGTATGAGAGGCGCTCAAGTGATTGGAACCTCAAGAAGCTTAGAGAAAGCAAAAGAAGCATGTGCGAAGACTCAAGGCAAAACAATACCCCTCGCTTGCGAGTTATCAGATCCTGCGAGCGTTCGAGCTTGTGTGGCAACAATCATTCAACAAGGTCATAGGCTAGATGCGATCATCTGTAATGCAGGAATCATGGCTCTTCCAAAATTAGAAAAAGCTCATGGTCTTGAATTGCAGTTTTTTACCAATCACATCGGTCATTTTATTCTCGTGACTGGACTACTGGATCAACTCAAAGAAGACGGAAGGGTAGTCATGGTCAGTAGCTCAGCTCACAAAATGGCTCCCAAAGGTGGCATCCAGTTTGATAATCTTTCGGGTGATCAGGGATATATTCCTTGGACGGCTTACGGACAATCGAAGTTTGCAAATATTCTATTTGCAAAACAACTCGCGAAAAAATTTGCAGGTACCAAAAAAACAGCAAACGCAATTCATCCTGGTGTGATTAAAACCAATCTGGGTCGTCATATGAATCCAGTCATGAATCTAGTGTTTGGAATGGTAGGCCCACTATTTCTGAAGTCTCAAGCTCAAGGGGCAGCGACTGAAGTTTATGTTGCCACTCATCCTTCACTTGCAAGTATCTCAGGTTCTTACTTTGCTGACTGCAATACCTCTCAGCCTAGGTCTGATGCTGAGGATGCAGAGCTCGCTAAGAAGTTATGGGATGTGAGCGAGAATATTGTAGCTGGCTTATAAAGCTAGCAATGCTCGGATTAATTTAAAAGCATGATCCATTGATTGCTTAGGATCCCTGGTATGCACCAAAGCATACAAAGGGGTTCAATCGCGCGAGCTGCTTCTGCTTTACCCATGTCTTCTGTATCCCATGACCGGTGGTTTTTCTGCGATGGGGTTTGTTGCATCGATGATGGTTTTGCCTTTGAGTTGATTAATCCCGCAAAGTTTGATTGCGGATTCAGCAGCGGTTCCATTTACTGCTAGAACAATGAGATCACCGAAGGATGCTGCATCTTGAAAGCTTCCAATAGAAGATTTTTTTCCAGCTTTGTTTTGCCAATCTTTTAGTTTTGCAGAATCGCGAGAAGCTCGCATGACTTCATACCCGTGCTTCAAAAAACCATCTGCCAATAATTCTCCAACCACACCTGAACCGATCACTGAAATTTTCATTTTTTTAATATAGCCTGGGTTGAGATAGGTGTGTACATTCAGGATCGTAAAAATTTAAGTATGAATGATTCGAAAGACCTCATCAAAATTGCAAACATGGCTATGCCTTTTGGTCGTTACAAGGGCGTTACCTTGGTCAATCTCCCTGAGCCTTATGTGGTTTGGTTTCATCAGCAAGGTTTGCCCGAAGGAGAGTTAGGTAGACTCCTGGGGTTACTTTACGAGATCAAAGTGAATGGATTAGAGGATTTGGTTAGAACTATCGCTCAATCTTAAATCGCAGCGCACAAAGTCATGATGTTCTTTGTATTCCCAGAAAATGCCCTTGTCTGCGCCTTAAGTTCATTCTATACATTGCGCAGCAAAAGCAGGGGAATACACATGAAACAAATCCAGATCATTATCTTATTGGCACTCATTTCAATTGAAGCTCAAGCACAAGTGGGTTCGATCAACTTTAATTATATTTATAAAGATCCTGCAGATATCACACTTGAAGTCTGTAACAGCTACACGGGCACAAGTCCAAATGACCCACTTTTGAACATGAAATATTTGGTTTGCTCTCAGGGTGTGACTGCTTCCAACAACATGGCTGCAAATTACGCAAGGAACGCAGGATCCTTCATCGGCTGTATGGAGGGATTCTACCAGGGTGTAGACGAAGGCTTTACTAACGGAAACAAGATCACTCAGACGATGATGAATGAGACGAATGCTTATATCTCTTCGCTCACACAAGTTGTATCAACTGAAGATCCACACATCTTGATCGGTTCTGCTGCAAGTGAAGCTCTCAAGAAAGCTCAGAACGATGGAACTGCAAGCACTCAAGATCAGCTCATCAAGCGTTACTCAGCAGCTGTCGGAATGGAGCGTCCGATCATTGACAAAACTTACTCGTACCCTGTGAATAACTTCCAAGGATTCACCAACGGATACGACAAGGATATTCTCCCGAAGCAAACAGGGTACACAGAAGTTTATAGTCTCAGCTGGGTGGATTCGAATTCTCCATTCGGAGACAAGCTCGCTGCTAGAAAAATCTATGAGCTTCAGAATGCGGGAGCTAAGAAACTCTGCTCGATAGAACCCACAGGATTCTCTACGCAAAACTCTCAGCTCAGATCACCTACACTTTGGGATTATTGGAGAGCTCGCGGACAATACGACTTCAAGGAATACGGCTGGCAAAACGATGGCTGGGCTTGGAATTATTACACTCGAGATGAGAATTCACTGAACGACTACAAGGTCTATCAAAGAATTGCAAACGCAACTGTGACAGAGGCCAAGTCTGTGAACGATACAAAGGAAGTTCTCGACACTGATCCCAGCGGCAACCCCATTCCTGTAATGGTCACAGATAGCGCTGGTGTGCAGACTCAGAAGAAAGATGGGCAAGGCAATCTCGTCTGGCTAATGAAAACGATCATCGTAGGATCACACATCGAATACAACACCCGACCTATCAATCAGACAGAACGTCAGATGTTGGAAGGGATCTATCAGAATTCATTCAAGGTTGCATACCGCACAACTTATGCACCTCACTATGCTTCGAAGGCCTACCATCTTGAACTTGCAGACAAGTACAAGTCTGGAAAAATGTACGGAGACGCTATCGGACAGACCGTGGCAGCAGAGACCGCAAAGCGTAATGCTTACGATACAGCTTATCAGCATGCGTCCAGGGTCAATTATGCGATGGATTTGAAAGTGGTTTATGAGAAGAGCTTCAATGAAACGTTGAAAGTTTTTGAGAATAATCCTGTCATCAGACTCGATGGTCAGTCTCTGTATAACGATGACCCTACATTAGGTATCTACAGAGCGACTCAGCGTTTGGGTGTGAACTTCTCTGTTTCGAACTTAGGTGAGAGGCAGGGCGAGATTCCTCTTAAATTCTCAATCCGTGAATCGAGAGGAGCTCCATCTTCATATACTTTCATCACGCCTTCTTTGAAACGTACAAGCTACGACTCTGGCTTTATTTATCAAATCCCTAATACCTTCCGAGCACGTGATCAGATCACAGTGGATCTTGGCATTGGAAACGTAGGCGCTGTAGCCCAGGTCGCAAAATCTCTTGATACCGCTGAAGGAATTCCTCTAACACTGCGTGACTACATTGAAATCAATTCAGTGAAACCTAGTTTGAATATTGCAAACGGTGCCATCACTCTAGATGTGAATGTGACAAACCCAACAAAGAAGAGCACCAGTGATCTCAATCTCGTCTTCAAAGTCGAAGCGGATTTCGGACGTTACGGCAAAGATTCGAAGGAAGCCGCTCAAATTGGGGTTGTTGAAGGTGGAAGTGAAAGGGATATTTCCTTGAGCCTCGACCTCATTGATCCCATGGTCTTCATCAATGGTGAGACTGTGTCGGGTACTGTGAGAGTGATCTTAGGTGGTAATGCAATCCATGATCAATATATCTCAATCTCTCTTAATGGGAGTAGATCTCAAGCGATCATCGATTATTTTGATGCTCTCGCTACAGGTCGAAGTACTAATAGCGGAAATGATACAATTCCAAATCGTATGAGTACCCTCCATTCGATGTTGTCAAAGGAGCTCGGTGCTGAAATTGCTTCAACTAATATTCTCTGGAAAAGATCCAAGGGTAAAAGAGCCTATGATCGAACGATCGTTCCTCACATCGTTGAGCGCTACTTAGAGTCCAAGCGCACCAGCAAGTATTTGCTGAACATGCAAATTGCTTATAACGATCTTGTTGAAACATTGATCAGAGATAATATTAAAAACATACGCGCAGGTGGTGGTATTCGGTTCTCAAAGAAGAAGAATCGCCGCAACTTCATCAACCGTTTCAAAGAAATCTGGCCTGAAGTTTCGGATAACGTTAAAGATTGGATGAATAATTAAAGTGAAAAATTTGCTTATACTTTTAGTATTGTTTTCTACACCTGTATTCGCACAAAGGGCTAAGGACGAGGATGTGCTTGCTCAGCCTTTGAAACTAGATAAGGTTGTGATTAATATTGAGTACAGGAATAAAAGGAAGTTTCTAAAGCGTGAAGCTCGCAAACAACAGGCCATCGTACAAATCTTAAAAAACGAAAAAGAAAAAGCAATCACTGCGTATCGAAGTACAGTCGTATCTGAGACAAACGACAGTGTGACTGAAACTAAGAGAGACTCTAAGTTTGAATTCAGGGACAGATTTACTTCTAAAGTTTATATAGTGAGTATGAATGAGATTCAGTGTCCTTATCGCGAAATCTCAGATGAAGTGAGACCAGGACTTTTTAGGCGTTTTCGAGTCGCTCAATTAGAGATCCAATGCACTCTTTTCCCTATAGTCACAGGTGAAAGACCAAGAAGGCCAATTATGCCAGGAGAAGTGAAGAGATCCGCAAAAAACGCTTCCTATAACGATTGTGTAGATCTTTTTGAAAAATATAACTCAGATCTATCAAAGGTGAGTGAGCTTGCACTTGTTGGTAAATTTAAGAACGGCTGTGGTCGCTGTGTATTGGATCAAGCTTCTAATGGAACAGATAACTACTTAATGAGGCAGTACAAAACGCTTAGTACTTCCTCTCCCTATCATTTCTTAAAACCATCTAGTACAGAAGATATTAGCTCAACTGACCGTGGCGCAGATAGCTGGCTTCCAATGAAGAGGCAGCTCCAGCAAATTGAAATGATTTTGCTTCAGGATTATTGTAATCCTGAAAGTGACGTTTACTAAAAAATCTGTCACCCCTAATTGGATTAGTTGTTAACTACCTTAATAATGACAGAGCCAAATTTTGATTCTTTCTCAACATAGCGGTACGCATCTTGAATCTTGTCTAATGAATACTCGGAATCGATCTTTGGTTTAATTTCTCCTCTTTCGCTCATCTCTTTGAAGAGTTGAATGGTTTCTTTCTTGAGTATAGGAATAGCCAGACCAATTTTTTGTTTTGTCCAAAACAGTGATTTGAATGAAAGCCAAAGGATTTCGTTTTTATAACCAAAATCAGTAGAAACCCATCGACCGTTTTCAGATAGAAGCTTCTGATGATCTTTGAATCTAAGTTTACCTACGGAGTCAATTATTCCATCATAAGGTTGTGCAGGAGTTTTCCATTTTTCATCACTGACTAGATACGTCTCATGAGCTCCTAGTAGTTTAACTCTCTCAAAGTGTAGATCTTGAGACTGCTGTTACGTAAAATTTTTTAGATTTTGCAAGCTCTACACATGCAGAGCCAATTGATCCTGAGGCCCCATAAACTAATATCCGTTTAGTTTTAATTTGATCAAATGAGTTGATGATGGAGTGTGCAAGCCACGGTCCATCAAGAATGCTCACTGCTTCTTCGTGTTTCAGATGATTAGGTTTAAATGCAAAAGCACTATTCTCCGAAATAGCTAAGTATTCAGCATGGCAGCCAAATTGATTTCCAGTAAGTCCAAAAATCTCATCTCCTTTTTTTGTGTTTGTTACTTCACTACCTGTTTCAAGTACGACGCCACTGAACTCTGTTCCAAGCACTTGAATTCTAGGTCTTAACAAACCATGAATAGGCCTAATGATCCATGCGTACTCAGGTTTTCTAAAACCACAGTCATTTCGATTTACAGTGGTTGCAAAGATCATAACTAAAATTTCATTTTTTTTAATTTTAGGATTAGGAATCTCAGCGATTTGTACTACATCAGGAGATCCATAGTTCTTATAGATAGCGGCTTTCATATGTTGTCCTTTATTCTGTAACCGCTAGTATCTCTCCAGCTTTCCAATTGGGCAAGTCGTGAGTCAACTCCAGGAGAAGGCTTTGGAATGTTTCTTCAGAGTTTACATTTGCAGTCTCGCACCACTCAGGTGAGAGTGCAAGTCTACTCCGAAGTGCCGCGGTTAACAGATCAAGCCATTGTGGTGCAGTAAACGTGAAGTTGAGAGCTATTGCATCGCCAGATGCTTCTGTGGAATGTCAATACCCTCTTGGGACAAAGAGTTGAGACCCAGTTCTAAGCACATATTCTTGTTAATCCTTTGGCATCATATTCGGCATAGGTGAATCGATGTAAGTGCTGAGCTCTGGATCAGTAGGTTGACCCATGGTGTGCCTGGTGAGGGGATGAGTGACATGAGTGTTCTCAGCCAAACTCCATTTCTTGGTTCCACGAACTTGAAGAACGAAATTAATATTCTGATCGAAATGAGGAGCTGTTCCCTTGCCGTCAGGAGTTGCGTAGACGAGACAACGAGAAACTGTGAGTGCTGAAAAAGAAAGCGACTGCCTAATCTGCTCAAGTTGCTCCTGAAGTAATGGAGAGAGTATTTGAACGTCTTTGAAGAGAAGTCCCATCCCCTCATCAAAGTATTTTTTTGCTTCATTTGATGTCGTATCTATGGAACTGATCTTGTCACGGATATCAGGCTTTTTTAAAGAGTGGTAGATTTTGTTTAAAGTGTCTCAGAAGCTCTTTTGTAATGAGTGAATTCATGTGTACATATTAGCTCACACGGAGGATTATAGAAACACTATGTCCAAAGACACTCGTCTGGTTTACTCGACAGACCCCAAGCTTAATGTGAAGTGTGAGAGATGCAAGGAGCTTGAAAGTGAGTGTACCTGCGAGGCAGAAGTAGAGGTCAAAAGTTACAAGTTTGTTGCTATCCTTCGAATTGAAAAGCAAAGTCGTGGTGGCAAAACAGTCAGTGTCATTGATCGTCTTCCTAAGAATGAAATTTTCCTAAAAAAACTCACTACTCTTCTCAAGAAAAAGTGCGGATCTGGTGGAACGTATCTCATGGATGGTAAGGATGGCATCATCGAAATCCAAGGAGACAAGCGCGAAATGATCCGTAAGATTCTGCTCTCAGAAGGGATTCAGTCCAAAGGGTAGTCCTCAATATGAAATCAAACGACATCTTACGAAGTCTTAGGTATCTGCTCCACATATCGGATTCAAAAGTAATTGAAATCGCAGAACAATAATATCGTTCTCAAAAAACTTCGTGTCGCATTCCAGCTCAAAGACACAGACATCATTGAACTCATGAAACATTTTTCGCAACTTGCTCTCTCGAAGGCAGAGCTGGGAGCGTTCTTCCGAAGTCCCACTCATAATAATTACCGTGAATGTGGTGACCAGTTCTTATGGAATTTTTTGAAGGCGATTACGCCTGGAGTACTGAAGTAGTTATTTTTTTTTCTTATTTATAATTTTTCCAATAGTTAAAAATGGAATATGATTCGTTCTAGTTTTTGTATATTGGTTCATATATCCAAATTCAAAAAAAGAGTTTCTTGGTCCATCAAATCTCATCCCAACGAAAGCTCGATTTTGATCTAAACCTTGATTGGGCTGACTTTTATTTTCATTCAGACCTAAGAATACCTCATCGAAAAAGACTAAAGACCATTTGGACTCTTCACCCATTGGAACTTGGGTGCGGATCATGAGTCTTAGTCTTAATCCAATATCAGTTTCGCCATTCAGAAACCTTTGTTCAAGTCTTGCTCGGTTGAGAAAGATGACTCGGTCTAATGGATCTATTCTTTGATATTGTTGCCAAGTTCTAAATTCTAATCCTTTGAAATCAATATCAACTAATTCAAGAGCTCCAATCCAAAGTGATTCATTCTCGTTCAAATTATAAATTGCAGCAGGCCTAATGAGAATTCTAGAATCATTCCTATTCTGTAAATCAATTCTGGGTTGAACCTCAAAATAATAATCCCATTTCTTGGAATGATCTATCTTACCTCTAACAATTGAAAGATTCCAAAACTGTGCCCCAACTTCATCTTGTGCATAGGCAGATTGAAATAATAGAGCGTTGACAATAAGGGTCAGTGAAAGCCTTCTCGAAAACATAAACAGACTTATATCAAAATAAATAACGCGGTGCAACTAATATTAAGTAATTGTTATTATTAATAAAAATCAGTCAGTGAAGTGAATTCATCTCGCGTAGGAAGAACAAAGGAATCTTCACATCGAAGTGAGCACCTAATGTGTTCTGCATGTGATAGGTGCCGCGCATATTACCTGTAGGAGTAGTGAGCGGACAGAAGCTTGTGTAAGTGTGTGATTCTCCAGGCTTGAGTTTCGGTTGTGCGCCGATGACGCCAAGACCCTTCACTTCCTCCACATGTCCGTGGCCATCCGTGATGATCCAATGTCTACTGATGAGTTGAACTTCGGTTTCGCCTTTGTTCGCAATCGTGATCTCGTAAGAGAAAACAAACTGAGATTCCTGAGGGGATGACTCGGTAGATAGGTACTCAGGCTTGGCTGTGATTTCTATGCCTTGTGTGGATTCAAAGTACATTCATTGTTGGTATCAATGCCTTCACGAAGATGTCAAGATTACCGTGCCTGTGCAAACTTAACGAATGCTCCGATCAGCTTCGTGAGATGATCGAGCTGTTTAGGATCCTTGAATTTGCTCGACTCGTCGAAGGCTTCGTGAGCACGTGGCACGCCAAACATCTGAGGATAAACGTAAGCCCCAAGAGTTTCGAGTGGGATACGAGTATGTGCAAGACCTCGGACAGCGCCGAAGCCTCCAGGAGATGCCCCTAAGAGTAAGATGTGCTTGCCAGTGAATGGGGTAGGTCTAGAGCGCGAAGCCCAGTCGATTGCATTCTTAAGTGTTCCTGGGATCCCACCATTGTACTCAGGAGTAGAGATCAAGATCGCATCCGAAGCTTGAATACGTCTGATGAGTTCTTGAGCACCTGAGGGAATGCCAGAGGACTCCTCTAAATCACCATCATACATAGGCATTTCAAACTCTTGGAAGTTTGCTAGATCAATAGTGAGGTTGGGTTGAGTTTTAAGAATCTCTGCAGCTTGAGCTGAGAGTTTCTTATTGAGTGAGTCTTTCTTAAGTGATGCTGCGAATACGAGAATTTTCATTACTACTCCCATCTAAACAGGATTGCGCCAATGAGTAGAAATACTGCGCTCATAATGGCAAGAGTGACTAAATTATAAGAAACCATCGAGAGTGTCGCACCTTCCGTCATGATTGCACGTGAAGCATCAATCACGTGGGTGAGTGGGAAGATCTGAGAGAACTTCTTCACCATGGGATCAGCACCTTCAAGCGAGAACCACACACCTGAGAGGAACATCATTGGCCAAGACAGAAGGTTGAGAAGCCCGTTTGCGAACTCTTCACTTGAGATTCTAGCTGCCACAACTAAAGACATGCAGATGAGACAGAACGAGCCTAGTGCAGTCACTAAGAATAGATCGAGGTACGAGCCCAACATCTGGAAGTGAACGATGAGGTGAGTTCCTACAAAAACAATGCTCGAGATTCCCATCATCACGACCATTCGAGAGAAGACTTGCGCAAGTAGGAATTCAAAAGGAGTGAGTGGAGTGGCTTTCAGGCGTTTCAGGACTCCAGACTTACGGTATCTGACGATGGTATAGCCCACACCGAAGAAGGCTCCGAACATCAGATTCATTGCGATCATTCCAGCAATGAGCCAATCAACATAGCGGATTTCTTTGCCTTCGACTTTCTGCTGAGAGATTTTGTCATTTGAAGCGCGTGATCCTAGGAGGAACTTTTCGACTAAGTAGCCCTTAGGTGAGCTTGAGTTGATCCAGTATTGGATACTGTTGCCGGAGTTGCTCTCAACAATCATGTCGTATTGGTGACGTTTGAGTTTACCAATAGCAAGGTTGATGGATTCGCGATTTTCATTTGGGATGTCGACAAACTCAATGTAGTCGATTTTTTTGAATGCAGTGAGAGTCGCCGTCTGTGATGTAGAGACCACTCCGACTTTAAACTGATTCTGAGATCCCTTAGAAAACGCAAACCAAAATCCAATCACGACGAGAAACGGAAACGCGAAACTCCAGGCAAGTGCAGCAGTGTCACGGTAGAATTCCTTATTGCGAGTATTAAAAATTGCTAGAATTCGTTTAAGCATCTCTGAGCCCCTTGCCAGTCAGTTGTAAGAAGAGATCATCTAGTGTGTGAGAGCGTGTGCGCATGTTCTTCAGTGATACACCCTGATGAATGAGGTCTTGGATGGTTTGATTGACGTCTTTGGATTCGATTTCTATTTCGTCTCCTTGTTCGTGCTTAGGCCAAGAAAAATCCGAAGGGTTTTTCAATACGAAATCTTGTTTAGGAATCTGAATGAGTGCACTGTCGAATACTTCTCGGAGTAGCTTCTGTGGGGCGCCTTGGAGACGAATCTTGCCTTGATCCATGATCGCGATTTCATCACAAAGTGTATAGGCTTCTTCCATATAGTGAGTGGTGAGCACAATGGTTTTGCCCTTGGCCTTGATCGAAAGAATGAGCTCCCAGAAGTTTCTTCGCGCCTGGGGATCAAGACCCGTTGTCGGTTCATCTAAGAAGATGAGTTCAGGATCATTGATGAGCGCTACTGCGAGCAGCACGCGCTGCCTCTGACCGCCTGAGAGCTTGTGTACATCACGGTCTAAGAAATCTCCGATTGCCGTCCATTCAATGAGTCCTTGAACATCAGCAGTCTTGGAATACATGGATCCAAACATATCCAGTACCTCACGTACGGTGAGGTAGTCAGGAAGCGCAGTGGATTGAAACTGAATGCCGCAAGATTTTTTGAAATCTGAGTCACTCGGTTTACCTTGGAAGTCGATCTCTCCACTGGTGGGAAGGGTGATGCCTTCGATCATTTCGAGTGTGGTTGTTTTACCTGCGCCGTTGGGACCCAGTAGGCCAAAGCATATTCCGCGTGGGATCTTGAAACTGACGCCTCTGACAGCCTGAACATTAGGATAAGTCTTAACTAGATTACGGACTTCAAGGAGTGGTTGCATGGTTGAGCAATAGATTGCAGGAGGGTTGAATGATAGTCAATAAGAGTCAATAAGCTGACATATCATCATCCTCATCCCTCACGCTGAGCCTCAAAACTACCGAAATAGAGTTGAGGAGATGATGACTTGCTGATCAATCGTTTTGTTTTACTAAGTGCGCTGTTTTTCATTTGCTCAACGGCATTTGCACGCACAGAAGATATTCCAGAAACATTCTTCCACCAATGTCAGACTCAACTCTTCACTCCAGAACAGAAACGCACCTATCTCACCCAGATGTACAAAGTGTTTCTCGCAGAATCTGAATTAGAATCAGGAATAGAAATCTTCGCAAATAGTGAACCCGTCTCTCTCAATAATACTGAGTACTATAAGAGCATCAGTAAATATTCAGATATGGGGTACAAGATCAATGGAGACTTGGTAAAGATTGCCCCTCGTAATGATTCTTCTCTCCGAGAGCGAGACAAACTCATTGAGGAGCTTCAAGATACAACT
This sequence comes from Lysobacteraceae bacterium, assembly GCA_023657465.1. Taxonomy (GTDB): domain Bacteria; phylum Bdellovibrionota; class UBA1018; order UBA1018; family JAGTJX01; genus JAGTJX01. The sequence goes on along the minus strand of JAGTJX010000003.1, from coordinate 398,424 downwards.
TCAATGAAAGTGACCTCTTACAGTGGAGCTAATTTGGACTTGAAGGATCTCGATTTCTATAGGAGTGCAGAAGGTAAGCAGGTCAGACTCAAATTCTTTCTTTCTTCATCTACCAGTGAGTTTCAAGCAGAGAGTAAGTTTATTCAAGTATCACTTGATTCAAAGTATGTGAATAAAACCCCAGTAATTTTTATAATCAGTAGTCTGACAGGAAAAGATATTAGTTTCAAATCAGAGTATCCAGAAGAAGCAGAAGTTTTGTTTAAACCAGACACAATATTCCTTGTTAAAAATATAAAAAAAAGAGAATTCGAAAACATTGCTACGGCTGACAAAAAAATCTATCAACAAGGTTTTGAAATTCACCTAGAAGAGATTGCAGAATCTGCTATGCCTCAGGTCCTTCCGATCACCATAAATTCAGATTATGTTTATCAATCTCAGAGAGATAATCTGAGGTTAGGAGGCTACGCTTCAACTGAGGGTACAACCCCATTTGTGAGATGGCTGCTTGCACACCAGACTTATGTTGAAAATTCCAAGGATCATTCTGTGACAATGGAGACTCTTAAAGAAATCCATAAAGTGGTGATGAGTGTTGAGAAATTCTATGGTGCGAAGATTCGCCGCATACGTGAAAAGTATAGAAAGAAACTACTCACCTTGAGTCAAAGTTTGGAAGAGTTTTATAAATTAGAGAAAACTATAGAATCAGAATCAACCGCTGAGAGATTTGCAGGTAAGTTTAGGGCTAGAGCAGTTGATCATTTTATTTTCTCAGGCGATCACTTTGACAAAGATCACAAACGGTATATGACTGAAGAAGAATTTGAGGGAGTGCTCGCTAATCCTTATTTCAGAATTCAGCAAGATTCTTATAAGAAACATAAAGATGGATATAAAGCAGATCTTCACTTTGTTCCTCCAGAATTCATAGAGCCTTACGTGGAGTCTGCGATTCAGCATTTTCTAAAGAGATCAGAAAGAAACTTCTTAAGAGCCGTGGCAGTACTTGAGAAAGAGCTCATCTCAATTCATCCATTCTTGGATGGTAATGGAAGAACCATCAGACTCTTCATAGATATGATTCTAGCGAAGCATCATTACCCATTGCCTTTGAATCCTCTTGAGAATGAATATTCTAGTTCAGTGGATGATCTTGAGAGACAACTCAGGACTCAGATGATGATGTGGAGAGACTATGAGAAGCGAGTTTATTAAAAACAAACTGACTCACGAGTAGAATTCCAATTCCTATCGTAAGAGGAAAGAAAAAGAAAAGAATGTCATATTGGGTGGACATCAACAAAATAGGAATTCCTGCCGCAGGTGGATGAACAACATCAAAAGTGAGCATGAGAATAATCGAAGCTCCTATGGCGCATCCTAGTGCAAGACTAGTCATGTTGATGGGAGCCGCGAGAGCTAAAAAACCAAGTGCAGTACAGATTAAATATCCAAAAACAATATTTCTCACTCTTGCTGCATGGACTTCAGGTAATCCAAAAATAATGCAAGAGGTAGCGCCGAAAGGTGCAATCAGCAGTAAATGGTGAGTGGTCTCAGTTAGGTAAGAGAGCAGTCCAATCGTAAAGGCAGCGAATAATCCAGCCAAGAGGTGCTTCTTTTTCATTAAGCCTATCTTCTCAACTTCTTATAGATCGGGCAACTAGGAATATGTGAGCCTTCAAGGTAACCCGTGCTCATGAGGAATTCATTCACGATCTCTCCACCTGTGAATTTGAATGTTTTCTTAAACAGCTTCGTCCATTCTTCACGCGAGAGTGGGTGATGATGCTCGATCCACTTTTTGAATGATCCAAACTCCTTCTGTAATCCTAGAATCACATTTGCATTGTGAATGGCCGCATTCACCTTGAGCTTGTTACGAATGATTCCTGCATCTCCGAGGAGGCGTTTTCTTTCTTTGGCTCCGTAGCCAGCGACTTTTTTAATGTTGTAGCGGTCATACGCTTTGCGGAAGGTTTTCTGTTTGTTGAGAATCGTAGTCCAGCTCAGTCCCGCTTGATTGATCTCAAGAATCAGTCTACCGAAGAGTTCGTTGTCACTCTCAATAGGGAAGCCATACGCAGTGTCGTGGTAAACTCGGTGTACACTACCTAACTCCATCGTTTCCACTGCTTCACAATAGGATCTAGGTTTTGGTGCTGCCATCATTATGCTCTCCCTGGGATGTCATCTAATGCTTCGAGTGCGAGTTTGTTCCAACGTTTTTCAAAAGTATTGCGCGATACTCCAAGCGTTGCTTGTGCTGCGCTTAGTTTTGATAGTTTGAGTTCTGGAACAACTTCAAAAATTCCATGCAACCCTCGTCCATAGCCTACGGACTTAGGTTGTCTCTCCCACCCATCGAGGAGAGTTTTTACAATTTCTGCAAGATCACTCTCACGTGGCTTTAGTCCCTGAGCGACCTTCTCTCCCCATGAATCGAAGAAGGGACCATTGGGTACAAGGTACTGTGGACTCTCGCGCAACATGCGTGGCGCACGAAGGGCATAGTGCCTGTGATTCTCAAGTGCCATCGAGCTTCCGTCTATTGATTCCTTGTAGAGCTCACCTGCAGTCCAGAGTCTGCCGTTCATTCTCAGCTCACCTTCTGAATCATATGGGTTTGCAGCCATCTTGTAAAATTGCAAACGAAGTGGATCACCGACATCGAGTTTCCACATGTCCATCACGCGGTCGAGATCTCCGAAGTTATGTGCGATGCTTGCAGATCCGATGAGACAGCCTAATCCATCCCCAGCTTTCCAGAGAGATCCAAAAATATCAGAGTGATGAATGATTTCGTTTTCGATCGCAGAGAAAATTTCTTCACGTTTAGTGAGTGCTTCTTTAGACGAATACTGTTTCAAAGCGCAGTAAGCGCCACACGCGACCGTAAACCATTCGCCCATGTGTCCTGTGAGTCCATTAACAGACCTGGCAGACACGAGTTGTGAGTCCCAATCATGAAACTCAAGCACGAGGTCAGCCATCTTAAGTGCCGTCTCAAGTGCTAGGTTTTTAGGCCAGAGTTTCTGGCGGATTTGGTTATCGACATCAGTAGGGACGGGGGTCGCAACGGTGAGGAAGTGGGCAGAAAGGCAAAGCCTGAAGTACTCGAAGTGATCTAATGCTTGGCCTTTAAAAGACAGGATGGTCTGGGCAGGAGGTAGGCTTGAAAGCTCTCCTAAAACCTTGTTTTCAAACAGGTAGGGCATCGTATTGCGCACTTGGGATACCAGTAAGTCGGGGGCGATGCCGCGGGGATGCTTCATATAGAGTTTGGAGTGTTTAACACACGGGATATTTGCTTCCAATCTCAATCCATATCGCATAGAGTCACACCCATGACTTTATGCTATTTCTGTAAACGCGAACACGCTGATTCCCAGTGCTCTGTATGCAAACGCTACGTTTGTCATCAATGTGCAGGCTCGTCGAATCACAATTGTTATAAACGAGATTAGGTTTTTATGAAATTCACTGACTACGACTTACTTCCCACACTCCAGACGGTTCTCGAAGAGAAGAACCTCAAACATCCTACTGAAATTCAACACAAAATGATTCCAGCACTTCTAGAAGAGCGCTCCATTGTGGGTGTTGCTGAAACCGGAAGCGGAAAGACACTCTCTTACGCGCTCCCTATCCTCCACATGTTGAAGAGTTTAGAGAATCGTGGACTCAAAGTCTCTGTCGATGGCCAGCCTCGTGCACTCATTGTCGTACCAACTCGAGAACTCGGAGAACAGGTTTCAAAAGTATTCAAGTACTTCACACACACCACGCGCTTGAGAGTTCGCACCGTTCTCGGTGGAAGCACACTTGAAATTGCAAAACGAAACGTGCAAGGCGCATTTGAGATTCTTGTAGCCACTCCTGGAAGATTTGTAAAACTCATGGAGCGAGACCTCATCACTCTCGTCGATGTGAGAACTCTCGTGTTCGATGAAGCGGATCAGATGTTAGATGCAGGATTCTTGCCTGATGCGAATAAGATCGTCGAAGCATGCCCTCAGGTTCTTCAGAAGGTACTCTTAAGTGCGACGATCTCTCCTGCTGTACAGAAACTCATCAACGAGCTCTTCGCAGATGTCGAAATCATCAAAACCAAAAACAGCGGACAGCTTGTCCCTAGTCTTGATACAGAAAACTGCATCATCAAAGACGGTAAGCGTTATCGCTATCTAGAAAAATATCTTGGTGACAAGATCACAGGTGGAACCATCATTTTCACGAATACTCGTGAGCAATGTGACAAGCTTGTGAGTGAACTGAAAGAACAAGGTCACTCGTGCGCTATCTACCGCGGCGAAATGGACAAAGTCGAACGTAGATCTAATCTCAAGCTCTTCCGTGATGGCAAAATCAATCTTTTGATCTCTACTGACCTTGCATCACGTGGTCTCGATGTGGAGCATGTCGGTCGCGTGATCAATTATCATCTCCCACGTGAGATCGAGAATTACATTCACCGTGTAGGCCGTACTGCACGTGCGGGTCGTAAGGGACTCGTGATTAACTTCGTCACCGAGCGTGATCAAGCGCTTGTCGACCAGCTAGCCAAAATGAAACGAAAATGATGCATAAACTGATCTGGGTTGACGCTTTCACAGATAAGTTGTTTGGGGGGAATCCCTGCGCAGTAGTCTTTGATGCAGATTCTCTATCAGATGACCAGATGCATACCCTTGCACGTGAGATGAATCTCTCTGAAACAGCATTCATTGTGAAGTCAACTCGAGCTAATTTTGGTGCAAGATACTTCACTCCTGCTGAAGAAATTCCACTTGCTGGACATCCCACGCTTTCTGTCATCAGAGCTCTGATTTCAGAAGGCGAAATCGACGTGAAGGATGCACGCAAGACGGTCACCCTTGAGCTTAAGGCCGGAGTGATCAATGTAGATATTTACCGTGAAGCGAGTGATTACCAAATAGTCATGACTCAGAAGAAGCCTCAGTTTCTCACTACTCATGATCCTAAGATCGTCACAAAAATATTCGGGATTCAAGAATCTGATCTCATCCCAGGTTGTCCTATCCAAACAGTCAGTACGGGGACACCCCAGCTCATGATTCTCGTTAAGAGCCTAGATGTACTCAAAAAATCTTCGATCGACATCCATGCTTACCAATCCTACAAGTCTCAGTCTGATTTTTTTAGCCCGCATTTATTTTGTCTATCGGGAGTGACTCATGAGGGTAATACCTTTGCGAGGCATTTAGGAGTTCCGCCAGAAGCTGCAGAAGATGCATTCACGGGTTCAGCGACAGGTGGAATGGGAGCGTTCCTCTGGCATTATGGTTTGATTACGTCGCCACACTTCATTGCAGAACAAGGTCACTGGATGGGAAGACCGGGGAGAGCAAAGGTTGAAATCGTAGGTGAACGCGAGAATATCGAATCAGTCAGAGTTGGTGGTAGTGTTGTGATTGTCATGAAAGGCGAGATTAATTCTTCTGCTCACGCTTGAACCAGCCTGTGAAGCTCTGTCTGGGCGCGTTTGAGGTGAGTACTTCATGCTCACTCTCTCTACTCATAAAACAAACCAAGGTGCCACCTACTGGATTAATGTCAGTATGAGTATTGTCTTGATAAACGCGGAGTTGTCCTGCGTCTTGTGACTTCCAATCCTTGTTTAAGTAGAGAACCATTGAGATCTGCCTTGAATCATCTGACTTAAAACTGTCTCGATGTCGCTTGTAAAATCCACCACTAGGATAGGAAGCATAATGGCCTTCGAAGCTTGAGAGTCCTTGATAAAGAGTGCGATTGAATGCTTGCTTGAGTGAGTCAATTTTTACCCAAAGAATATCTTGAGCACGGTTTGAGTCGTTTCGATTGAGCCAGTGGACATCGTCACGTCTGACTTTATTTCTGATTTCTTCACCTTCGTTCTGGCCTGTTCCTGCCCTATGGAAACCGTGAGAGTTTTGGATGAGTTCGAGATCATCGCGTACATCAGACACTGAGTGATTAGAGAGAAAATCTGGATAAACTGAGAGTCCCGTTTTACCGAGTTCTTCTGCGATCGTTGTACTGATAGCGCTCAATGTCATAGAGATTTTGAGTATATAGTCTAGAGTTCAAAATGACTGAAAAATCTAAAATATTTGTTGATGGTAACTGTGTAGTCTGTAGTTGGGAGATTTCGCATTATAAAAGGAAAGCTCCTGATCTTTTTGATTTGGTTGATATTAGCTCAAAAGAGTTTGACGCCAAGGCATATGGCCTCACTCCAGAAGCGGTGAATGTGGACATGCATGTTCTAACTCCTTCGGGTGAGCTCAAGATTGGTGTAGACGCTTTTGCTCATATTTGGAGCAGAATCCAAGGATTGAAAATATTTTCTCATCTCATCCAAGCTCCTATCGTTTATCCCGTATCTAAACTAGGTTATAAAATCTTCACATTAATCAGGCCTTATCTGCCCAAGAAAAATTCATTACTTTTAGCATTCTTATTAGTTTACTCTCAGACTGTTATGGCAATTGAAGAACCAAAGTTTATTGTTGAATCAAAAACTGATACTTATGAAATTAGAAAATATGAACCTGTTTTAGTTGCTGAGACTATTGTCCAATCAGATTTTGAAAATGCGGGTAATCAGTCTTTTAGAATTTTAGCAGACTATATTTTTGGATATAATCAGTCGCAAACCAAAATATCCATGACTGCTCCAGTAAGTCAAAAACAAGAGTCACAGAAAATTGCAATGACCGCTCCAGTGAGTCAGCAAAAATCTACAAATGGGTTTGTTGTTCAGTTTACAATGCCTTCTGAATTCACAATTGAGACGCTTCCAAAACCAGTGGATCCTCGTGTGACTATAAAAAAATTACCGGCTAAACGAGTCGCTGTACTTCGCTATTCAGGTCGTTGGACTGAGTCCAATTACAACGAACATTTAACTGAATTCAATGAAACTCTTAGAAAGAATAACCTCAAGACAGTCGGTGAACCCATTCTCAATCGTTATGATCCTCCTTTCATGCCTTGGTTCTTAAGGCGAAATGAAATCTGGATCGAATTAAAATAACTTCTCATCTTCAATTAAGAGCTTAGTAGGTTCATGACTCAGCCCGCAAACAGATAGTCATTCACTATCCTTCACATTTATGAAAAAATGATTTCACAAACTTTCAGGAGAAATCAAAATGGCAAAATACGTTGATGGATTCATCAACCCAGTTCCAAAGAAAAATTTAAAAGCTTACTTGAAATATGCGGCAGAGTGATCCAAAGTTTGGAAGAAGTTAGGCGCTTTCGAATACGTAGAATGTCTTGCTGAAGAAGTTACATAAGGGAAGAGCACTTCATTTCCTAGAAGCGTAAATTTGAAATCCTCCGAAACTGTTGTCTTCTCTTGGATCGTCTACAAATCCAAAGCTGATCGTAATCGCATATGGGCTAAGATCATGAAAGAGCCCAAGTACTTGAACATGTACGAAACCATGCTGTTTGACGGAATGCGCATGATTTATGGTGGATTCAAAGAATTCGTTAAGGCATAATTTTCATTAAATGAGATACAAAGCTGATATTGCATCCGTTTCTGTAGTGCTAGGTACTTTCGCGCTAGGACTATTTCCTTTTATTGTTCCTTTACCTATGTGGGCTTTCTTGATTTATATCCCCGTGCTTCTTTATGGCAGAAGTTATTGTCCGTATGCTCAGCACAATCATGGCCATTTGCCGGTGTTCTATTCTCCTATCTTGAATTCGATCTATAATGTGTTCCTCACTCAAACAACCGGTTATCCTACAGCACTTTGGGAATTGCATCACAACCGTGGACATCACAGGAACTTCCTGACGCCTGAACAAGACGTGGCAAGACTCATTGATCTTAAGACTGGAAAAGTTGTCAATCGTTGGTGGTACGCACTCAGGGGGAATCTCACCATTCATAGAGACTCATTCAAGATTGGTATCGCTGAAAAACGAGCGAATAAAAAGAGCCTGCTGACTAAACTCAATACTGAGATCGCCGTTCAGACGATCATCACTTTAGGTTTATTCATGTGGCATCCAGTGCTCACACTCGTTTGTTTTGTGATTCCTAGCTTCTTCACTGCGTGGTTTATTTGGTGGGAATCCTACCAGCATCATCTCCATGTAGAGGGAGAAACAATCTATGATGCTTCGGTCACGATCACAGGGAAGTTTTTCAATCTGACGACATTCAATATCGGACATCATACTGCACATCACGAAAAACCTACGCTTCACTGGTCGCTACTGCCTCAACGTACAGCGGCAATCCGTGCAAAAATTCCTGAGCAGTATGTCCGTCCGAGTCGTAGTAAGAAGTGGATGAAGCAGAACCAGCAAGACAGTATGAGCGCTTAAATTTTCGGATGAGAGATCCAAGTCACTTCGTTCTTATTATTAAATAAATGAACCACGCGTGAATGTGGCAGTTTGCGGAATAGATCGATGATCTTATGATCAGGACCTCCTGCAAACTTAATTGTGCAAACAAACTTATCGCATAAACCTGACTTCATCCATCGCTCTACATATTGATAGAGCTTGTCGGGATAACAAATCACATCACTAAACAGCCAATCCATCTTGCGCGGCTCGAATGAGAAGGCGTCTCCTGTTTTGAACTCGATATTCTTATAGTCGTTGAGATTATTGCTGAGGGGTGAACGATCGATACTGAGCACGTTCGCTCCTCGCTCAGCCAAAGCCCAGCTCCAAGAGCCAGGGGAAGCTCCTAAGTCTAAGACAGAATCGCCCTTCGCTGGAGATTCTCCGAGTATGGCGAGGGCTTCCCATAGCTTGAGATAAGCACGACTAGGGGGGATGGCTTTATTTTCAACGAATAAGATTATGCCATCCACCGTAGGTCTAGAGATGTTCTCACTATAGAGAATGAGATTCGTTTCTATGAGAGTGAATGCTGGTGAGGATTCCTCTGGTTTAGCCAGATGAATGCCTTCTGCGATGAGAGCGCCTCTTCGGTTGAATTCATCTCCGTAATAGCGCCACTTCTTAGAGATCGTTTTCAGTTTCTTCTGAGCGTCAGTGATGGATCTGATCTCAATCTGCTTCACGTTTCTCCACACACATTGAGCCCATGCGGGTTCAGTGTTATCTTGTTCAAGTCCTATGACATTCTTGGTTTCATAAGAGTAAGTGACCCCTAGGTGCTTGAGTTCATCCAAGAACTCTCCTTGGAATTCGGGTGAAATGATGCAGAGTTGTTTGGTCATGAGTGAATTTCTTTTACGAGTTCAACGAGCTTAAGTCCAGCGACATACAGATCCGACGAGATGGCCATCCATGAATGCGAGTTCAAACCATCCAGTGGTTGTTGAAGGAGTTGTTCCTTGTTTGGGAATTGAGGAGAGCTCGACAAATCATCAAGTGATGTCCATTCATCAATCGTCTTGATCGGGATGATGCACACCCCATTCACTCTGGCGGCTTGATGTCTTGGCAGAGAGAAGAAGGAAGTTTTAGTTCCTAGAATAAGTTCAGGACTGAACCAGTCTGATTTAGTCATGAGTCACAGTCCAGAAGTAAGGACCTGCTGCGAGAGTTGTGAATTTGGCTAGGTCTGGTGCAGCAGGAACTCCATTGCCAGCCATATAGAGAGACGCATTTAAAGGTAGTACCGCACGTTGTGCGTAGACTACATCTAAGATAGTAGACTGGTTGGCTAAGCCTCCGATAGCACCAAAATTCATAATGGCAAGTAGAGTATTAGCACCCAGTGTGAGTGAAGAGAGCGGTAAATTGTTAGCATCTATGCGTAAAAGAGCAGTATTTGTTGAAAGATTAAGACTCGTGACGCTCGTGTTGGTGATGCAAATATAGGTGAGGGCTGTATTTGTTGTTAAGCTCAGCGTGGTCAGAGAGTCGCCTTCTAAAGAAAGATACGTGAGAGCAGTATTATTGGTCAAGTTAATTGCTGTAATAGGAGTGTTAGTAATGGCCAATTGTGTGAGTAATGGTGAAGTGGTGAGGTTCACTGTCGTGATCGCTGCACTATGAATATGAACATAATCTAGAGCTGGAGTATTCGTCAGATTCAATGTCGCAAGAGCACTACTGCCATAAGCTCTAAAGAAATTCAAACTTGCTTTGTTTGATACATCGATCGACGTAATCGGGATCCAACTGATATCTAAAAATGTGAGTGCAGGATTTCCTGTTAAGTTCAGGGAAGTCATTAAATTGTGTTGAACGGAATCGGTATTGTGACCTAAGTAAAGGATATTGAGATTAGGAAGCATTGTTACATTGAGCGTTGAAATCAAGTTTCCAGATAAATGGATCTGGGTCAGTGCTAAGTTATTACTAACATCGAGAGCAGTGAGACTGCAACGACCACAAGAAAAAACCGAAAGTAGAGGATTTGCGCTTAGATCAATAGATGACAGTGAAGCATGACCGTCTAGCCAAATCGTAGTCATCAATGGGTTCGCTGTGAAATTAAAATTATTCATTGTAGAGTTAGTAAAATAAATTGTATTGAGCGAAGGGGTGTTTGCAAAATTGAAAGCAGTCATGGGGTTCGCAACGCCGCCTTGCCAGTGTGATCTTAAGAACGCGAGATTCGGCTTGTTTGAAACATCTAATGAGGTGAGCGGAACGTGACTGACGTCTACCCATGTCAGTAATGGGTTGTTAGACAGATTCAGCGAAGTCATCGTGTTAGCATTAGCTGGAGGTGTCCATGGATCTCCAATGTTCAATTTTGAAAGTGCGGGCATCATGCTGAGATCAAGGGATGAAATTGAGTTACCGACAATATTTATTGCTGTCATTCCGTTGCAACCTAAGCTGAAACTGATTGAAGAAATACCCTGAGCTTGAAAGTTAGTGATTTGGGTGAAGTTAGGCCCTGTATCAACTCTCACTGAGTTTGTACGTGATCCAGCAACTCCCCAGTTCTGAGCCATGACGTTGGTGCCTGTGGTAATGGCACCATTCATGTTCCAAGTAGTGGTTCCACCAGTTGTGGTGATTGTTCCATTGAAAGTAGCACCAGTGGTATTAAAGCTCACAGTACAAGATGGGTCATAGTTCACTACAAGCGTATTGCTTGCAAGGCTAGCCACTCCAGAGGAAGTCACAGTCGCTGCACCGCAGGTGTTGAGATCGTGACGTTACCTACAGCAGTTGGAGTGACGGTGAAAGTATAAGAGGTTGAGTTGACGAGAGTGAACGCAGAAGGCGTTCCATTCACAATGGTGAAGTCAGCGAGTGTGAGGCCAGTCATCGCAGAGCCAGTAGTCACTGTGACGGTGAAAGCTCCAATCACGATTGTATTAGCGCTCACGGCAATTCCGTTATTAACTTCAGCAATCCCGTGTGTGATTTTGTTCAAATCAGAAGCATGAAATGCTTTAACCGGTATTTCAGTTTTCATAAGAAATCATAGCAGTGGCTCCACAAAGAGTTCCACCCCAAATGATGTCTACAATACTCATTTGAAGTGACCATTGATTCACAAGTGAGAGATTAGTGAAGTCATAGACTGAATAGATCGTCATTCCTAGGATTGTTGCACGAAAAACAGATTGTGATCTTGAAGGGATATTCGTAATAGCAAACTGCTTGATCCCAAGAGCGATGAAAAAATAAACACCAATCACTGGCCAATACAATACATCCCAAGTTCCGTTTGAGATTCGTGCAACAGATATCGTTTCTGCAAAATAGAATTTATTCATCAAGAAGCCTAGCCAAATAAGATCAAGAACGACTAAGATGAGTGCAATGAATAAGAATTGGCTGATGTCTTTCAGATTAAACGGAAAGAGTGCAGGCGTCTTCTTCACGTAGTTTTCAAATTCGGAGCCTTTTGATTTCATTACATTCTCAAGCATAGGAACTCCAGATACATTCATCAGTAAGTAAGTGATGAGTAATGGAGAGATCACCATCATCAAGCTGTGTGGCAATGAAACAGAAAGAAAAAAGAATCCCCACCAAATCAATATCTCTCCGAAATAGTTTGGATGTCTGGATAAACTCCAGAGTCCGGTTTTAATTACTTTGCCTTGGTTTTCCTTGTTGCGTTTAAAAATCATGAGCTCAAGATCGGAGATGGATTCGAAAACAAATCCGATTAAGAACAAGCACACTCCTAGAAAATCATAGGGGGTGAGTATATTGTTGCTCGATTGAATGCTAAACGCTAATGGAAGTGAGACTAAGCCTAAGACAATTCCCTGGAGAAGAAAAACTTTTAGAAATGCAAAAAGAGGTTCACTTTTTTTCCATTCACGTCGCCAATTGGCGTAGCGAATGTCCTCTTTATTATGACTGTAAGTTCTTATCCCTAAGTGAATAGCTAATCTCAAACCCCAAATCAGAGTGAGTGCTAAAACTAGTTTTGCTCTAAAAGATAAGCTTGAAACTTGGGATACGTGAATGAGTGCAACAGCGATAAACCCCAATCCCCAGAGTGAGTCTGCAATATCATTCCGTTTCAATATTCTTGAAAGCAAGTATCCTATGAGAGTGAAGGCTGCGACGCCGTAAGTTTGTAGTATAAGAAGTTGAGTCATGGTTTTGTTTCCTTTAGTATTTTCTTTCGTTCGGTAAGAGTCATCTTCTCAATTGAGTATCTGAGCATAGTTCTTGGCATTTTCTTGCCATACACTGCAATAAATTTCCTGAGGCGTTCTAGATCCCGCTTACCTGCTTCGCGAAGCATCCAGCCTGCTGCCTTGTGCATCAGATCCTCTTCCTCATCTAAGAACTTCTTCGCAAACTCAAACGTGAGATCGAGTTTGTTCACACGAATGAATGCAAGAGTGGAAACCATCGCGATCCGCTTATCCCAATGGTGTGTGGAATCTGAAAGTTTCTTCAAAAAAGATGAATCATTCGTGAGTAAGCAGTAATCACCGAGTAGTTTGTAGCAGGAGAGGTCAACGAGATCCCAGTTGTTGATTCCTTTTTTGTTTTTAAGATATTGAGCAACAATTTTTGATTTCTCTTCAAGTAGCTTTGTCTTCTGGTACTTGAGTACCAAGCTCATGAGCCCCAAGAGGCGATCTTCGTGAATGGGGCTCTGAATGAGGCGAGTGATTTCTTTCTCGCTCAGAGTTAATCCTTCAGTCCGAGTGAGGTTCCACAATTCTGGAACTGTCGCACCTAGGAACTGATCTCCTTCGCCATACTGACCAGGACCTGTCTTGAAGAAGCGCATCGAGTGGAGTGCTCGTTCCTTAGATCCGTAAGTACGCAACTTTTTCTGGATCGGTAAGAGATTGCTCATTTGAGAATTGCGATCCAAATTTCTTCTAATGTTGCAACTTCGCGTCCAGACTCATCAGTGGCGACTGAATTAACAAAGAGTTTACGACCTGACTTCTCTTTCAGATAAGTGCGTATCTTCACGACGCCGGACTTAAGTGGGGCTAGATATTTTATCGTAGCCGTCCCAGTAGCCGCAGCCTTGAATGAGTCGTCTAAGATATAGTGAACGAAGAGCCCCTGACTGCTATCCATCACTGTATACAGAGCTCCACCATGAAGGATTCCCGAAGGATTAAAGTGCGCAGGAATGACGGTGTATTCGTAGAGGCATTCTGTTTCACTCAATGAGACGATTTTTGGACTAAATATCTCACCCAGTTTGTCTGTATTCTTGAACCATTGAATATAGTTCTCTAAGTTTTTCTCGTGCATTCACTCTAGATTAACGCAGTCAGGTCTTGACAGTGAGTGCTAAAAACTTAGTACTCGACTGGCTGCTTGAATGATCGAAGCGATCTTAATGGAAGACTGAATGCCTTCGCTTGAGATCCCTCCTTTACGTGCTTCATGTATGTGAGAGTTGATGCACGATCCACATCCTGACATCGATGATACGGCTAGGCACATGAGTTCGAAATCCACTTTCTCAATTCCAGGCTTACCAATGACGTTCATTCTCAGTCCTGCACGCATCTTCGAGAATTCCTTGTCCTCTGAGAGATGAAGAAAGCGATAGTACACATTATTCATCGCCATAATTGCAGTTGCAGATTGAGAGGCGGTAATCAGTTTAGGTGAGAGCTCAGCACTGAACTGGCCAGTGATGGCACTGACCAGTTCTTTGTTCTCGGTTGCGTATGCACTGCTGAGCGCGATGCCAGATTTTTGAGCACCAGTTAAACCTGATGCTCCTTCGGCTGACAAGATTGATTCTAGGTTGAGTTTAATGTCTCTTGCTGATTCAGGGATACGTTCTAAAATTTGGGAGAGGCTCATACTTTGATGGTGTCCTTTCCTTTTTCCCAATTACAAGGACAGAGTTCATCAGTCTGAAGACCGTCTAGTACTCTGAGCACTTCGTTTGGATTGCGGCCTACGCTCAGGTCTGTGACGTAAACGAATCGGATGATGCCATCTGGATCGACGATGTAGGTCGCACGCTGTGCAACTCCTTCGTTTTCGTCGATGATGCCAAGAGCACTAGAGAGTTCACGCTTCACATCTGTAAGCATAGGGAAGGGGAGGTTCTTGAGATCTGCGTGACTCTGTCTCCATGCTAAGTGGACGAATTCTGTATCGGTGCTTGCGTTTAAGATCTGAGCGTCTCTATCTTTGAATTTGCCATTGAGATCACCGAATCCTTTGATCTCAGTAGGACAGACGAAGGTGAAGTCCTTAGGGTGGAAAAAGACCACGAGCCACTTACCCTTGTAAGTGGAGTTGGCGATGTCTGTGAATGCGGTTTTAATATCCGTTGATACGGTTGCTTTGAGTTTGAATTCTGGGAATTTCTTGCCAATGCCTAACATAGTGATAGTTCCTTTCGGTTTGATGTTCTTTGCTACTCAATCACTATCGCCCAGTTCTAATGATATATAAAATCGATTGTTTCTATTAAGTAATAGGTATATGCTATCATTAGAAATTGGAGGCCATCATGCCCACATTGACTCAAATTGAATACGTATTGGCAGTCGAGAAGCACCGTCACTTCGGAAGGGCTGCAGAGGCCTGTCATGTCTCTCAACCCACGCTCAGTCAGCAAATTCAGAAACTGGAAGATGAAGTGGGTGTGATTATTTTTGATCGCTTGCAGAAGCCTGTCATTCCAACCCCTTCAGGATTAGGGTTCCTCAATCAAGCGAAAATTGTGATTCGTGAGAATGAGAAGCTCCTCTACTTCGCACAGAAGAAAGGTGATGCGGTTTCAGGAGAATTTCGATTGGGCATTATTCCTACAGTAGCGAGTGACCTTATTCCACTTTTTATCAGTCACTTCTCTCAGCAGTATCCAGGTGTCGATCTGACAATTGAAGAGTTAAAAACCGAAACAGTACTCACAGAAATCAAGAACGACCGACTCGATGGTGGCATCTTAGCTACTCCGATTGATGAATCAAGCTACAAGGTACATCCTCTGTACTACGAGCCTTTTGTTCTCTATTTCTCTAGGAATCATAGATTACTAGAGAAGAAGACGATCGACATCAAAGACCTCGATGGACGAGACATGTGGATGCTCTCAGATGGTCACTGTTTTAAGAATCAAGTTTTGAATTTTTGTTCACTTGAAGCGACTCAAGCAGTGCTCAAGAATATCCATTTTCAGAGTGGAAGTCTCAGGACTCTCCAGAATATCGTGAAGTCAGGAGTAGGTTATACTTTCTTACCAAAGTTAATGCTTCGAGAAATGAGTGATTCTGAAATTAAAAATCATGTGAGAACGTTCAAATCACTTGAGCCAACGCGTGAGATCAGTTTTATTTATAGAAGAGATCATTGGAAGTTAGACATCATCTCTGCAATCGAAAAGTCGATTACAAAGTATCTGCCTCAGCATCTTCTGAAAGAGAAGAAAGCTCCTAAGCTCGTGCTGGATATTATCTAATTCTTACGTGCTCTCTCAAGTTGGTTGATGAACGATGCAACAGTAGTCGCATCTTCTCCACGGCATCCATCTTCAGCGCACTTATTTGAAACGTTGCAGTCTCTTGAGTCGTCACGGCTGTAATCATTCTCTCCACGAACAAGGACACCGACTACTTTTCCTGTCGCGCGATTGAAGACAGCGCTTCCTGAGTTGCCCCCGTAAGTGTCTAAGTTAGATGTAAAATATCCGGATAGTCCAGGAACAGATCGAAAAGATCTTCTGACTTTGGCGCCACCTGCAATTTTCACTGGCATGCCAGATGGATGACCAATCACTACAAGTTCAGTGCCGCTCTTCACTGGCGTTAGTTCCATTTCTAATGGCTTGTGATCTTCAGCCGGTACTGCTTTCGTCAGTCTCACGAGTGCCCAGTCGGCTCCATTGTTATCTTGCTTACGGTCGATGATCTTTGAGCATCCATAAACTTCCTTGCCTGGAATTTTGAGAGGGTGTTTGTTGATTCCGTCCATTTGATAACCGAAAGCAAATATAAGATTGTCGCAATCTTGCTGATCCTTCACGCAGTGACCTGCAGTAAGAATAATATCCTTGGCTACGAGTGAGCCTGAGCAGAACGCGGCGGTGAGTTGTTCATAGAAAGGTTCTTCTTGGCAGAAGTTCATTTGGTCGCCGACCATTTCGTCGGGGAGGAGAGCATTGCCTGCGTTATCAAACTGGAGAGTGTCCTTGTCCATGAGGGCGACTGTGGAGGTCACTCTGGTTCTCCAGTCAGAATCAGGCTTCAATTGATAGAGATCCTGGCGATTGTCTTCACCATAGATGACCTTGATGTCGAGATTGCTTGATTTTGGTTTCGGTGGTTTTGATTGTGAAAAACTGGATTGAGCGGACCCTAGAGCTAACAGTAACGTTAATAGGATTTTCATACAAAAATCGTAACAGGCACTCTAGGGGTGTCAATTTTTTTTCGGTCGTGGTAGATCCGCCCCATGAAAAAAAAGCTGATCAACTTCATGATTTCTGCAACTTTTACTCTTGTGCTCTTCTGTGGAAGAGTTGAAGCCGGAGAAGCTATTAGTCCAGATAGAGCGCTTCGGTTTGGAACACAGTATCATCAACTCACTTATCCTCAATCTATTGGAAACGCTGGTTCCGGATTTGGCTTCCATGGAGCTTATGAGTTTGTAGTCAGAAAGAGATTTCGTGTGGATATTACTCTTTCTTATCGATGGTTCCCAGGAGGTGTTGCTCTTAACCAATTGGGATATGGACTGCTTCTCAGGCATTACCTCATCGGAGATCCTCAGGAAGCCGCAGGTTGGCACCCTTATGTAGGATATGGAAATCAACTTCAAATCAGTACGATTGAAGGACGCCCTGGTACAGCTTCTTCACATGTCACGGCATTTATTGGTGGCTCTGATTTCTATGTTGGAAAGCAACGTGCGTATATTGAGGGTGGATTTAATATTTCCTACGGTTCGTTTTTTGATAACGCTGCAACGATTGTGCTCAGTCGTTATGAAGTGAGCACAGGAATTATATTTGATTGGTGATCGGTCTTCTTCGGAGCCTGCGACTGCCATATTTTGGAAATCGCAGCGTGTAATGCATGCCTAATGCGGTGCTCTTGCCAGATTTTGCAGGACACGCCTTTAATAGATAGAATCAATTTTTTGGCCTAACTCTTGCTCATTTGATTTCTATGTATCTCCATTGGGTAGCTAGAAATCGTTGGTATGAGCCGTTTAAACACCGTCCCGTTTGCGTTGAAACTTGGAAAGCACTCCGCGAAATATTCCCTGACGCCATAGCATGTGTTTTAATGCCAAATCATTTGCATGTAGTCTGTCCAGCTTTAGGACAAGAAGCCCAGAAACAGAACCTTTCCTATTTATTGGGATCAGTGAGTAAGAGCTTAAAGCTTGGGCGTTCAAGTTGGGAATCTGTGCCAGATCCTGAAGACCTTCCTTCTCAGGAAAAGCTATTAAGGCAAATCCGATATGTTCACTTGAATCCTTGCAGAAAAAAACTATGTGCTGATCCTCTCGCCTGGGAGTGGTCTACTCATTTAGATTGGTTAGGATATATTTTGAATCCATGGGTAAATGAAAAGTCAATCATGAAGGTCATGAGAAGATATGATCCTCATTGGTTTCATCGCTATGTTTCGAGCGATCCCTCAGTACAAGTTCAGGGGACTAAGCTCCGGAGTCCGATACCAATCATGGAATATCCATCTGAAAACTTAGAGAATATCAAAAGTGCAGCACTTTTATCTACTCGCTCGCAGATGGAGTCTCTTTATGTTTCATCAGAGGCAAGAGATTTTTCTTTATTGCTTGCAAGGAAATTAGGTTGGAAAAATTGTACTCAACTGGGTTTAGCTCATCAAATAAGTCCCAGAACGGTAAGAAATATATTTCAAAACAAAAAAGAGGGCGAAGTTCAAACTGGCTTGAAGATTTTAGGTGATGAGAGAATCCTTGGATTATTGCCAAAAAATGGTATTCGCAGCGTGTAATGCATACCTAATGCGGTGCTCTTGCCAGATTATGGCAAGAGCACCCATCATTAATGATTAAGTAGTGAATAGATTAGAGAAGCACTTCCATCACAACGTACATCACGATCGTAAGAATGAATCCCATGTGAATCACTCCACCGACTTTAGTGAGAGGTCCTAATTTGCCTTTGATCGCATTTAATTCAAGAGCGCCCATAATGATCGCGTAAGCAATCGTGAGCATCATGAAATTAGAGTTCTCATCGGTGCGAAGGGGAAGGTGTCTTGCGCCAGCCATGAAAAACAACATGGGGATAGAGAACATCGTGTTCGTGCGTGATGCGAGGAGTGCCTTACCAGAAGACACAGCAGCAGCTGGATTAGCGGGTTGACCTGCAGCAACAGCTACAGCGTTTGCGATGACCACTTTCTGATTAGGCCAGATCACGAGCCAAACGTTTAAGAACATAATGATACCAAGAGTCATGCCAGCCATGATGCATGCGCCCCAAGAGGTCGCAAACATTACGACACCACCCATGTGACCGCGGATACCGATATAGATCAGTCCTGTAATGAGTGTGAACATCGCACCCCAACGGAACCACCAGAGAGCTTCAGGGAGAAGCTTCTGAAGTACGGATGACTTAGCGTTTGCGTCAGCTTGAGCCATGTAAGCGCCTTGTGTGAAATTAAAATAGTAAAGATGGCCAATCCAAATGATGCCAAAAAAAACGTGAAGCCATCTCATTAAAAATAAAAATCCATCGATATTAAATAGAGCTAGGTCCATAGGATCCTCCTTGTGATTAAAGAGCTATAATGTCTCATGTCATTACAGGTTGTTAGCTCCCGCTTGCAAAGTCAAGTATTTCATGGTGCAACTGTGTGCATGGGGATGGGGATCGCCACGCGTCGCGAGCGTGAAAAATCAGCGAAGAAAACAAAAGTTCTCGAAACTGCTAAGCAGCTCTTTGAGACTCGTGGAATCACTCAAGTGACGATGCATGACATCGCTGCTGCGTGCGAATATTCTATTGGCTCGCTCTATCTCTACTTCAAATCCAAAGACGATATCTATATGGGTCTTGCTGCTTTGGGATCTCAGCAAGTTGACGATCTCCTCAAAGCTTATTTAGGAACAGGAGAGAAGCTCTCACTGAAGAAGACAGAAGGACTGATTGAAGAGTTTCTAGAGATCTATGGAGCATACGGTTATTACTTCGATGTTCTCAGAGTCACTTCTAATAATTTAAACACATCTGAATTTTCAAAAGAGATTTTTGAATCGTTGAGCTCCACTACTATGAGTGCGATCTCAGTGACTTCTCACTTCTTCTCTTCCGCGTGTCCTGAGTCTGATAAGAAGTCAGATATTGCGATGAACTCTACGTTTACCGCTTGGGCGTTCCTACTTGGGATTGCTCAGATGACGGCTAAGGGTAGGGGGGCACTACTGGATGAGAACTCTCGTCGTGCGCTCATTGGCTACGCTGCAAAACTTTTCTCAGATGGAGACCTCGTCTCTGTCATGTCTCAGCTCACTCCTAAAGACGACAGCAAAGTCAGATTCGTTTAATCAGCCTGAAACTGGCTCGCTCCTTGCTACTTACATTTGTAAGAAAAGAAGAATTCATCATGTTAGAAAGTGTTACTGTTATTATGATTGTGTTTTGGCTTTTAGGAATGGGTACTGGCTATACAATGAACGGTTTTGTTCATGTGTTTCTTGTAATCGCTGTGGTTTCTGTACTCGTGAGAGTGATCCAGGAAGAAAAGTACTTAATAAAACGAGCCACGTTTTGTCGCGGGGTTGGACAATATGTTCAATTCCTCGTTCTCTCTACTGAGATAACGCCCTTCTTGGCTTCGAGTGCACTCATAACCTTGTGCAGTTGAGAAAGATCAGTGACTTCGACTTCGAAGATCGCTACTGCCTTCTTGTCCTTCGTCACACGTACGTTGGCTGAGGTGATGTTGATATTAGAATGACTGATCGTCTGTGAGAGCATCGCAAGTAAGCCTGGTTCATCAGTCGAGAGGATTCTGATCCTGACTTGATGGCGGAACTGAGAGTTCGGATGAATGTTCCACTGCACATCGATTTTACGTTCTTGATCCGTGTCGATCGCCTTAGGGCAATTGCCCGAGTGGATCGTCACGCCTCTGCCTCTTGTGATGAAGCCCACAATGCTATCGCCTGGAAGTGGATTGCAGCACTTTGCAAAACGAATGAGCACGTCGTTGAGATTTGCAACCTTGATCGCGGTTTTGGATTCGCGCGGCTTGGTTGCGTGTTTGAACATTTTCTTTAAGAAGCCAACTTCAGGCTTAGGAGTCTCAGGTTGATGGAGTGCTACAAGACGTTTGTCAATTTCTTCTTTGGTGAGGAGTCGGCTGATGATGTCGCTCAGGCTTACTCTGCCATAACCGACAGAGACTCTGAGTTCCTCAACTGTCCTGAGGCTTAAATCTTGAGCGACTTTGATGAGCTGTCCTGACTTCTCAATCTTCGATGGAGAGAGTTCGTACTTCTTGAGCTCCTTATCCACAAGCTCTGTTCCAATTTCCATCGCGCGATCTCGCTCTTGAGTTTTGATGAAGGCACGAATTTTGGCTTTAGCACGAGAAGATTTGACAATCTTGAGCCAGTCTTTAGATGGTTGTTGGTTAGGGGAAGTGATGATCTCTACGGTGTCGCCTGATTTGAGACGATGCTTAAGGGGGACTTGCTTGCCGTTTACTTTGGCTCCGACACACTTGTTGCCGACATCAGTATGAACTGCGAATGCGAAGTCGAGTGGAGTCGATCCAAACGGAAGCTGCTTCACTTCACCTGTAGGAGTGAAAATAAAAACATCTTCAGCGAAGAGATCGATCTTCACGGTCTCTAAGAATTCATTCGGATCAGAGAGATCCTTCTGCCACTCAAGAAGGCGCGTGACCCACTCGGTGTTCTCGCGCGACTTACTTTCGAATTTGCCTTCTTTGTATTGCCAGTGAGCTGCGATCCCGCGTTCAGCAACTTGATGCATCTCTTGAGTGCGGATCTGAATCTCTACTCGTTCACCTTCAGGACCGATGACAGTCGTGTGAAGGGATTGATAATTATTGGCCTTAGGCATGGCGATGTAATCTTTGAATCTACCCGGCACAGGTAGGAAGAGCGCATGGATCACTCCTAGTGCCTTGTAGCACTCTGTGATGTTATCGACGATGATACGAAATGCAATGATGTCGTTGATCTGATCGAAGTCGACACTTCTTCGCTCAATTTTCTTATAGATGGAATAGAAGTGCTTCGCTCGTCCTGAGACTTGAGCATTCATGTCGTATTCTTTGAGTTTCTCATTGAAGGTAACACAAAGAGATTCAATGTAAGCATCTCGTTCTTTCTTCTTCTTGGAGATTCTCTCAGTGAGTCTCACGTAAGCATCTCTGTGGAGATGACGGAGACAGAGGTCTTCTAATTCAATCTTGATCCATCCCATACCGAGGCGATTGGCAATCGGCGCATAGATATCGAGAGTCTCTTGAGCGATGATCCGCTGTTTCTCTTCAGGGAGGAAATCTAGAGTGCGCATGTTGTTGAGCCTGTCAGCAAGCTTCACTAAGATCACGCGGATGTCCTTCGCCATAGCGATGATCATCTTGCGGAAGTTCTCTGCTTGTTTCTCTTCAGTGGTGCGGAAAGTAATCTGTGAAAGCTTAGTCACACCATCAACGAGAGCTGCAACATCTGCTCCGAATTCCTTTGTGATGTCAGCAGAACTCACGTCAGTGTCTTCGACTGTATCGTGAAGAAGTGCAGTGATGATGCTTGCGATATCCATCTTCATCTCAGCAAGTGTGTAGGCTACTTCGAGAGGGTGAATGATGTAGGGATCGCCGCTCGATCTCAGTTGTCCCTTGTGTGCATTGTCTGCGAATGCGTAAGCCTTTTTGATTCGATCAATCTGTGCTTCAGGGAAGTAGCTCTGGACTGTCCTGCAGAGATCATCGAGGGTGACGTGCTTTTCTTTATTTGCCAAAGACCACGTCCTTAAACTTCTTATAAGTTTCGTCTAAATCATCATTAATGAGAATGGTAGTGAACTCGTTCATGCGATCCATCTCGGACTTCGCATTCTTCATGCGCTTGGCAATCACAGCATCAGGATCAGTGCCACGTGATCTCAAGCGTTGTTCGAGTACTTCAAGAGAGGGTGGTGCTACGAAAATATCAATGTGCTGATTAGGATAACTCTTACGGAGACTTGCTGCTCCTTGGACGTCGATATCTAAAATGATGGACTTGCCTGCTAAGAAAGCTGCATCGATTTCTGACTTTGAAGTTCCATAGAACTCATCATGCACGTTTGCCCATTCAGCGAATTGTCCAGCTTCGATTCCTTTTTGGAACTCAGGCTTGGAGAGGAAGTGATATTCCTTGCCGTTTTGTTCCTGGCCACGAGGTTTACGAGTCGTGGACGAAATCGAAAACTTAAACTTTTCAGGATAGTCCTTGAGTAGCCTCTGACAGAGTGTGCTTTTGCCTGCCCCGGATGGAGCGGATACGATAATGAGTTTGGGTTTGCTCATTCTAAATTCAGTCCTTGTTCGCGGAGTTGCTCTAGCTTCACTTTGATTTTGACGACTTCTTCAGAGATCGCGACATCCTGGGCTTTGTTCCCTAGTGTATTGATCTCGCGTCCTAGCTCTTGAAGGACGAAGTCGATCTTCTTGCCGACGGGGCCGTTCTCATGAAAAATTTTGTCTAAGTGATCGATGTGCTTTCCGAATCTAACGCGCTCTTCTTCGATGTCGGTACGGTCGAGAAGTAGAGCTAGTTCTTGTGCAAGTCTTGTCTCCAAGATGGCTTCCGTACCATGGGTCTCAACATTGTAGGTTTGAAAAAGAGCATCAATGCGGGATTTGATTTTGTCCTTGTATGCTCCACGGCCTTCGTCTCGGAGTTTACCGATTTTCTCAAACCCAGTACGCATGTCTGCGATCATAGGATGAAATACACGGCTCATGAGGTGTGAGCCTTCTTTTTCGCGTGATGCTTTGAGTTCTACGATTGCTTTGTCGATGAGGGTTTTCAGTTCAACCCAGTTCTTCTCAGAATCGAGAGTAGAAGACTGATCTTCATACTTGATGAAGTCTCCGCGTGTGAGGAGTTGAGAGATTTCGACTTTGCCTTTGAGTTTGAGTTTTTTTTGGAGATCTGAGGCAGCTTTGAGATAGCTCTTCGCTGCTTCCATGTCGGTCGTGAATCTAGCTCCTGGCTTCGCGTCTTCTTTTAGGTATTGAAGACTAAACTCGATCGAGCCGCGGCTGAGTCCCTGTGTGAGTGTGGACTTGATCGCTGAATCGAATCCTGTGAATTCTCGAGGGATTCTCAGTTTGATTTCGATGAAACGGTGATTGAGAGATTTGATTTCAATTTTGACGGGGAGTTTTCCGATTTTGCCTTCTATGACTGCGAAGCCTGTCATCGATGCATGAGCTTGTTGTTTCATGATCTCATTCCCAATGCTTCATTACCAATGGCTCTAAAACGTGAGTGACGTTTTTTCAAACGGGTTTGTGTCGGCATTTTTTCTAATTTTTTCATTTCATTCAAAATAGTTTTCTTCACAAGATCAAAGGTTGCATCCCAAGATCTGTGTGCGCCACCGAGTGGTTCCTTAATCACGCCATCGATGAGATTGCGCTTGAGGAGATCGGGTGCGAAAATTTTGAGCTTCTCTGCTGCCTTCTCACCTAGGCCAGAATTACTCCAAAGAATCGCTGCCGCACTCTCAGGAGAGATGACAGAGTACATACTGAGACTCATCATGAGTACGCGATCAGCTGCTGCAAGCGCGAGTGCGCCACCTGATCCACCTTCACCTATGATGATGGCTAATGTGGGAACATCGATTCCTAACATCACTTCGATAGACTCTGCGATGGCTTGAGCTTGTCCGCGTTCTTCAGCATCTAGACCTGGATAGGCGCCTGGAGTATCGACGAAGGTCACGACGGGAATTTGTAATCGGTCAGCAGTTTCCATCAGCCGGATGCCCTTACGAACGCCTTCAGGTTTTGCCATTCCGAAGTGAGTTTCCATTCTCTGCCTAGTGGATCTGCCTTTTTGTTGGCCGATAACCATCACGGATTTTTTTGTTCCAGGGAGTGTAGCGAGTCCGCCGACGACTGCTGCATCGTCTGCGAATCTTCGATCACCATGGAGCTCCATCCAATCAGGAAAGAGGTTTTCAATATAGTCGCGAGTCTGTGGGCGTAAAGGGTGGCGGGAGAGTTGAACGGATTGCCAAGGAGTGAGTCCTTTGTAGATTTCTTCAATGACTCCTTTGAGTTTATTCTCTAGGTCTTTGATTTTATGAGAATCTTTGGATTCAAGACGTAGAAGGTCCAACTCCTTCTCCAAAGACTCTATGGGCTTTTCGAAATCTAACCAGCCTTCCATCGAACTCATGACGCTATCATGCCTTTTCAGGATGAGAAAGTGGTGTACGATAAGAGGAGAACGATTATGGCAGACGAACCTAAAACACCAGCTACTGACGCAGCGCCGCAAGCCGCAGCTACGCCTGAAACTCCTGCAGCCACTCCGGCTACAGCTACAGCTACAGCCGCGCCTGCAGCCGAAGCTCCAGCCGCGGAAGCACCTGCAGGGTTTGGGCCTGAGGGTACCGATGCTCCTAAGAAAGTTGAAAAACCAAAGGCAGCACCTATTGCTAAGCGGGTGGGACTCTTCGGTGCTGTAGGTGAGTCCATCAATTCAGAAAAAACTCATGTGAAAATTTGGGGCTGGATCTTCATCGCATCGATGTTGGGACTGATTGTTTCAAGCGTTGGAATCTTCAACATTTGGATGAGATATAGAGCAAGCCAAGCAGAGATCAAGAAACAGCAAGAGATTTCTCCCGAAGAATTAGCAAAGAAAGCCGAAGCAGAGAAGAAACGCTTGGGTGAAGAATACTTACAAAGGAATTTGAACTTGGGAGTTTTTCAATTCCAAATGAAGAAACTCCTATCTGAACCAGAGCCGCGCGATATTCAAAACATCGCTCAAATGGAAGTCACTATTCTCTGTGATTCGCTTGCGACCAAAGCCTATATCTCTAGTCACATGAATGAGGTCCGCGACCAAATTAGCCAAGCACTCATTGGTTTCTCTCGCAAAGACTTAATGAGTAGTGCAGGTAAGCAGAGCATTCAGGAAAAAATTCTGATTAAGATCAACGTCTCACTGCCTGATGGGCGAGTGGAGCGCGTGTTTTTTACTAAACTGATATTGAGTTAATGCTGTTGGATCAGGAAAACTCATTCTAGGTCCTCTGATTCCATGTCGTTTCATCATATCAAAGAGTGTGCTGCGCGCGACTCCGAGAAGCTTTGCAGCGGTAGCTCTGTGTCCTTGCGCGAGCTTTAATGATCTCATCACCATCGCTTTTTCGATTTCTTTCATCGTCATCATTCGAGATCCCAGGGGATTGATTTTACCATTCTCACTGAGTGATGATGCTTCTTCATTGAGAAACTCAAAGTGCTCAGATCCTAAAGTCGGGTCAAATTGGCTTGCCATGGTAGAGGCGCGTTCAATGGCATGTTTCAACTCCCTGACATTTCCGGGCCATTCATAACCTCGCAATCTGATGATGGAAGGATGAGAAAGTGTTCGATTGCATCCACGAGCAAACTCACTCGAGAGGAAGTCGATATCCTCTAATCTCGCTCGGAGTGGGGGAATCTCAATACTGATCGATGCCAAGCGATAATACAAATCTCGCCTGAACTTGCCATCGATTACGAGCTGGCGAAGGGGTTTGTGGGTGGCGCAAACAATCCTAGTTTTCGAGTGAAGGATGCGGTCAGAACCCACGGGTCTCACCTCGCCATTTTCAAGGAATCTAAGGAGCTTTGCTTGAAGATCATGAGAGAGATCCGCGATTTCATCCAAGAAAAGCGTTCCTCCATGTGCTTGCAAGAGTGCGCCAGGGCGATCTTTGTGTGCGCCAGTGAATGATCCTTTAGTGTGACCGAAAAGTTCACTCTCAGCGACAGACTCCGCGAGCGCTCCGCAGTTAAGAGGAATGAATGGTCCTGAAGCATTTTCGCTCCAACCATGAATGAGGGAGGCTAAGATTTCTTTTCCGGTTCCGGTTTCACCAGCGATGTAGACAGAGAGTTTGGTTTTTGCAATTTTCTTGGTTTTAGTAATCACATCTATCCCTGACTCACTTGCAGCAAGCCAGGGAGTGTAGCCCTTGGGAAATTCAGGTAGCTCTGTTTCAATCGGTGCTCGTTTGATTGTGATTTTGGTGTTTCCTATAGTGATGGGTGTCTCTACAGGGATCTGACCATCAATGAAGTAGTGATCTCCGACTCGAACAGTATCGGGTGCTCCAGTCGATTTCAGCCAGAAGGATCCTAAAAAAGGTGTGAGCTCAACAGGACAAGGTATCTCTTCCTTCAGTACTTGGTTGATGGTGAGTGGCGAGTTTCTGAGATTGAGCACGCGCTTCTCTCCGCTAGGGTCAGTGATCTCGATGTTCCATTTTGATTCCATAGTCCAGATTTCCTCTCAGATGTCTTCTGAGCAAACTCTGGGCCAACCTCTAGTGTTGTTTATTTTGAGTAGATCCCTGGTAATGGTTTAGTTTTTGTACCGTTTGGTTTAGATTTTAAGTTCATGGCAGGACAATACTTAGTCACTATTGGAGATATTTCCAATATACCGCAGGTCATCAAAGATGAATACCTCATGGGAGACAATACTCCACGTGTAGCGTTCGTTGGTCGTTCAAACGTTGGTAAGAGTAGTTTGATCAATGCAGTCCTTGCCGAGAAGAAACTTGCTTATGTTTCTAAGCAACCTGGGAAAACAAAGGGCATTCATTTCTTCCGTTGGACGGAACACAAGATCATCGTAGCGGATCTTCCTGGTTATGGATTCGCAAAGACTTCTAAAGATGAGCGAGACAGATGGAATCGTTTCATCGAGCAATATTTCAAAACAGATAAGTCTCTCGCACGTGTTTATGTACTGATGGACTCTAGACGTGGATTCATGGACGTCGACATTCAGGCGATTGAGTTTCTGACAGGTCTAGGAGTCGATGTGGGGTTCGTGTTTACTAAGATAGATCAATTGAAGAATCAAAAAGCAACTGCCGCCGCTAAAAAAGAAATCAAAGAAGGATTGAAGCGTTGGGATGCTGATATGTCCCAGATTCACTGGATCTCAGCGCATGATAACGGTGGAATCGCAGGACTTGTTCAAGAAATCAGGGAGATCAAAAGAGCATGAAGTTGGGAGTGAAAAACATCGCAATCGTTGCGCCTTCATCCGTCGTTGCGCGCAACGAACTCAAAATGGGATTAGAAACACTGAAGCAAGCAGGATTCATTCCTAAGGTTTACGGTGGAGTTTTGAAGAAGCATTTGTATTACGCAGGTGATACTGCGACTCGTTTGAAGGACTTCTTAGATGCAGCTTATGATCCAACGATTGATGTAGTCTGGGCTGCTCGAGGTGGATATGGCGCGATTCAGCTGCTTCCGTTACTTGCGAAAGAAACCGAGAAACGTGGATTACCCCCACACAAACTTTACATTGGATACTCAGACTCAACTGCACTTCTGGAGTTTACTCGCACACGATGGAACTGGTCTACACTTCATGCAGTCATGCCAGGCCACAGAGGTCTACTCTATGCTCAGCCTCGTGAGCTACGTGTGCTCTATTCTTGGATCAGAGGTATGCCCACACCTCCAGCGTGGATAGGTCGAAAATTAAAATGGTTAGGTGAAAAACCTCGCAACTTGATCTCAGGTGAAATGACGGGTGGAAATCTCTGTCTAGTGAATGATATGGTGGGAACGGAGTTCTCGCTCAATGCAAAAGGAAAAATTGTTTTCCTCGAAGATCTCTCAGAGACTGCTGCAAGATTAGATCGAATGGTTCACCACCTCATTCACGCGAAGTTCTTCGAAGGTGTAAAGGCTGTGGTTTTGGGTTCATTCACAGATTGTGTCGATAAAGTACCTGGGGCATTGAAGTACATCAAAGATCCCAAGAAGCGAGCGATGATAGCCAAGTCACCAAGGCCCATGAACCTAGAGAAATTGAGACCTCAAGTGAAGGACAAGGATCTGATCGCTGCGATATTCTCTGTACTCACTGAGGAGTTTAAAATCCCTGTTGCTCAGGGTTTGCCCTGTGGCCACGGGGGCGACAACGCGCCGCTCCCTATGGGAGCTAAGTATGATCTCTCTCCAGACGGGGATCTTGCAATGAGATCTTGGTCTTGGATCAGATGATGTGGTAGATCATTTTTCTACCTTGAGTGGCTCTGTGGCGGAATTGGTAGACGCGCCAGACTCAAAATCTGGTATTCGCAAGGGTGTAAGAGTTCGATTCTCTTCGGAGCCACCATTTTTCGGCAACCGATTTTGGTTCCGAGTTCTAAGTAGTTGAAACATATAACCCCGTTATCTTGCTGTTGAGCCTCAAAACGAAGCCTCGAACTGTCCCGAAAATGCCTCGACTGTCTTGAGTTGGCTAAAATTTGGCTAGCTTTTGGCTAAGGTGTTTTTTGGAAAAAGAGTTTATCCAACCAGATTGTCATTGGTCGTTTAACCAAAAAGGGAGAACGAAATATGAAGGCATTTGATTTAAGGGATTTGATTAACGGGTTGATTGCAGTGATCGTGTTGTCGATTGCACTTGGACAGTATGGAAAGCTCCGCGAGTTTGCGAAAAAGGAGTTTGTGAGGTCGATGAAGAACAGCTCTTCACCTAAATCAGCACGTTATTAGCAGAGTGTCTGATGTTTAATTTTTCTTTATTGACGATACTGGTCATATCAAAGCGAGCGACAAAATAGTGAAATGCGAATATAACCTGCCTGAATCCGATAGCAACGATCGTTTATTTCGATGGGGCATTGATGACGACAAACACAGATGTGGCTGATTCCAAGATACTCAGCATAGAAGTCCTTTACTCGGATTTAAAAAAATCCTTAAAGGAAATTAAAGACGGCGATGTCGAAGTGTTGGCTACCATCGAAAGTGATCTCCTTAATCCAAACGGTGACGAAAAAGAAAATATCACAAAGGCGTTGAAGCGCCTGATGGATCTCGCGGCGACAAGAGCACAGGCTGAAAAGAAGGAGGAGGTAGATGACAATACCTCCAAGGCTTAAAAAGCTCACGCTCTCCGGTTTTCGTGCCTACCTCTCGGAACAGCCCATCGACTTCGGAAAGAATGGGTCATCACTTGTTGTAGTGGCTCCCAACGGAAAAGGTAAATCCAGTTTGGTGGACGCCATGGAATTTGTTTTTTCCAAAGATGGCTTTGTCGAGCGGCTTGGTAAAGTCCGCTCTGGAACTCAGGCCGGTAAAGAGGCACTTGTACATCATGCTGCGACCAAGGCGAATATTAGTCCTTTTGTTAAAGTTGAGTTTATTGGGGCGGCACAGGTACAGCCTTTCAGTCGCTCTGCTAAAACTCCTGAAGTGATTCCAGACGATCTTGCTACCGCACTTGAAGCGATGAAGGTTCCGTACATCATTCGTGGGTTTGAGCTTAGGAAGTTTGTTGAGGCAACGAGTCCATCAGATAGGTACGAAGCGGTTTCAAACTGGTTTGGTTTCAATCCTCTTCTCAAGACGCAAGATTCACTTCGTGAACTGCGTGTACAGCTCAATCGTGCACTCAATGACCAGACTCAGCTCGACACTATTAACGGTGAAGTCAAACGGCTCACTAACAGTCAAGAGCAACAGTGGAACGAAGTTCGGTGCGTAGCTTGGTTTAACGACACTATACTGACTCCACTCGACAATGTACTTAAGGTGGATGCTCTTGATTCGTGTGCGGGAATCAAGAAAGTTCTATTCGATCGTGCTGCTGAAGCATTATCAAATGAAAGCTCTGTACTTAACAAAACTATTACCGACAAGATCAAGCAAACTCTTGGGAATAAGGTCGAAAAAGTGGCACTTACTGTTGCCACTTTTTCGACCTGTAACACTGCGATTGAATCCTACAAGAAGGCCCAAGAACTATTTTCTGAAACAAAAAACCAAAGTGAAAAAGCTATCTTTGCTGATGTTTGGCGCGAAGCTGAACTACTTTTTAAAAGTCCTACTATCCAATTAGATAATTGTCCGGTCTGCGAGACGCCTATTACCCAGACACCATCGAAATCAGTTGATGGGATCAAAGTTACTTTGGAAAATAGTCTGAAGCATTTGACCACCTACTATGACACCGAGAAAGCATTGAAAGCGTCAAAGATGGTTGTTGAGACCAAGATACGCGAAGTGAAAGATTGCCTAAACTCGATCTTGGACTTACTAAAACAGACATCATCTTCAATCGATCTTCAGCCTATTCAGGAAGCAGCGACGGCTTGCGATAAATACACCTATTCTGGAAGCCCGATCAAATTTGATTTGGCGCAGACGACTCTTCAGACGTTACTCGAACATTTATCTCCTGCCATTCCGAAGCCGCAGGAGGTAGGAAAGCCGACATGGAAATCGGGGCATGATGCACTAGAGAAGTTAACGGGTCTCAAAGAGCGCGCTGACTATGAAGTACGTCGAAAGTCGGAAGTTCAAAAAATTCATGATGCTGTAGTAAAATATGCGTCGATAGTCGACACCTCAGTTAAATCCTATGTCGAAACTCTGATCTCGACCTTGACAGACAAAATAAATTTCTTCTACAACGAAATCCAAACTGGTGTCGAAGGTGTTCCAGTAATTCATTTGTCGTTTCCGCCTGGTGATAAAAAAATTCAGCACCAACTAGATTTACTCATTGATTTCGCTGAAGGTAGAAAAAGTGTTCCACCAGCCGGATATCTGAGTGACTCACAAGTTCATACGCTTGCATTGGCAATCAGACTTGCCTCAATCTGCATGTTTAATAAAGGATTCCCAATTATTGTTCTAGATGATGTTGTTACCTCATACGATGCTGATCGACGAAAAGCTGTTGTTGACGTTATTGCGACACACCTATCAGGCTTTCAGGTTTTTATTTTGACTCACGACGAACAGTTCTATCGCTTTCTTGAAGATCAGTTAACACCTACTCAATGGAGATTTAAAAGGATTTCCCGACTCGATAAGACCTTCGGACCACGCTACTCTGACCACCAAGTTCTCGACCATGAGATTGAAGAATTACACCGATTAGAGCAGTCTGCTGCCAACTTGATGAGACAGGCTGAAGAAGAATGGTTAAATAAGATCGGTCGAGATTTTGGCGTAAGTATTCGTATTAGGGAAATCGGCAAGGAGCATTCACATCAGCGCCATGAGCTTGCTTTGGCTTTACACACGTTTCTAGAAAATCGAAGCCTCTTTCCACCTACAGTTCCAGGTCACCAAAATCCATTTCTCCTCTCCTTACAAAGAGGACTAATCGAAAATTTTGGAAGTCACTTTCAATCTGATCCGAATAGTTGGGGATCGGTTGGAGATGAGAAGATCCGTTGGAGAAATTTCAAGGAATTTCGTGAAAAATTTGCATGTACATCTTGTAAAGGAAAGCGGTTCAAGCGGCCAGACTCGCTCAATAAACCTGTTTGTAAGGCGCAAGGCTGTGAGGATCAGTTCGCGTTTACCTAACTGCTGTTAATGGTAGCATCAGATGGTTGTGAAAGGAAAGAACAAATCGATCAGTTTCGTGATCAGCTAACAGCTCGTGGCTTACTCTAATTTTGGTATTTTTGTTCTTGATAGAAAAACTCTAACATCCCTCAAGAAGTTGAGAGATTGTGATCCTGTATAGCTTCGCAACTTTACGAAGCGTCACAACAGTGATGTTTTTTCCAGATTCAATTTTTTGAAGATGCTGCCAGCCGTTCCAGCCATGCGACTCAACATCCTCAAGCGTCCAGCCTTTTTCATTTCGTAAGGAACGGATTCTCAATCCTAGCTTCTTAAGAAATCTTAAATCATCGTTGCTGAGAGTTGTTGCCATAAAACAATCGTTGCAAATAAGCATGATGATGTGTAAGCACGATCATATGTATTCAGGGAGGGTCAATGATAAATAGCTCTAATAAAGTTGCTGTAGAGGCCGTCTACACAGATTTGTACCGATTAAGTCGAAAGCTCTCAGGAGTGGCCTGGTTTGTAGAGTGTCAGGGGTATTTTCAAGAGACCCCTGTAGACCCCATAGAAACAATGCTTGGGATTAGCTATATCCTTGAAGACTTCCGCAAGGAGGTTTATGACGCGGCTGAGAAAATAGAAAGGCTTACAGAATTCCAAGTAAATCTAAAGACATAGCTTGAGACTCAAGTCTCAATAAAAATTAAATTCTTCTTTGTTTTCAATCTGTTGACAAGTTCTGGTCTCATATATACAAACTAGCCTGATACTTAACTTAGAAGAAGGCATATTATGACCCAATCAGTAATTGGCACTTGGAAGCTTGTTGCGTTCAATATCGAAGACAATGAGAAGCAGATCACGCCTTGGGGGAAAGATACCCATGGACTGCTCATCTACACCGACTCAGGTCACGTCAGCGTTAGCATCAATAAGAAAGTTGAGAACGACTCAGAGAACGAATTTGAGAACAAGTTCGACTCCGTTCTTTTTTATTCTGGTACCTACCGAGTTGAAGGAAACACGATCAAGCATCAGGTCACCCAAGCCTCTAATCCAGCCAGGATTGGACGGGAGATGATCCGTTACGCCGAGTTCAAAGGCGATGAAGTTACACTAGTTACTCCTCAAGAGTCTTTTGGCCGAGCAATCCTGATTTGGAAAAGGATTTAGTTCATGAGGTTGTCTTGGGTTGCATTACTACTCATTGTCCTTGGCTCGTCGTGGTCTTTTGCAACTCCACCTAAAAAACAAACCAAGCTCACGCTTGTGAAGCTGTCGTTTCTTGAAGCATTAGCACCAAAAGACACAACGTCGTCTGCGCGGTTTGAAAAGGACTACTTAGCGGCTCTTGATATTGGAAAAAGACTTAACAAAAGAAAACTCGCTCAATGCGGATATGAACTTGAATCGAATACTTTTTTCTATGATGCGAGCGATCCACTTCAAGCAAAAGAGCACGCGGAATCCGCCGTAAAAAATGGTGCATGGCTATTAGTCGGACCTCGGCGAAGCAATCATTATCTACTTTTAGTGAAAGGAGCTGAGTCGACTCCTACTGTAAGTTTACTAGCATCCTCCAGTGAAGTGGAAGCTCTCGGAAAATTACATCTTTCATTATCCCCAACCAATTCAGTCATGGCGAAGTCAGCTGCTATTGAAATCTCAATTCGTCTGAAAAAAATTGGAGCGAACAAGACCTATATCTCTGTAGTGAGTGAAGATTGTTTATCCTGTAAAGACTTCGCAAATGCTTTTGACCGAGAGGCGAAGAAATTAGGTTTGAAGAAAGTTGATGATCTAAAAATAACGGGCGATTTTCCTGAAACGAGCGCGATTGTTGCGTCTATCCGAACAAAGAAACCAGCTTTTGTATTGTTACCCAATTACTCTAAAACAACTAGCCATGTGATGTCCGCCGTTGAAGGCAGCGGCCAAAATCCTCTCTTCGTAGGTGGAGATGGCTGGGGGGATTCCAAGTTTGGATTTGTTCAAAATGCAGACCACAATCATGAGGTTGAAGGATTTACTGTGCGTGGAATGCCGCCTGTCGAACAGGGTTTGAAAAAGTTGTCGATTTATAAAGATTTACCAAAGACAGAAATGCCTTCCAGTGGATCGGCTCTCGGCATTTTAAAAAGCTTAGAGGCTACCGTCGAGTTTCTATGTAAATCCAAGCCCAAGACCTCTACGGATTTCAAAAAGAGTTTTGAAAAACAGGGCTCAAAGTTGTTCGCCTCTCCTTGGGGTGTCAGCATTTTTGATCTGAATGGCGGGAACATCACTTATACGAGGTCAACTCAATGACTTCGCGTAAGGAACGGTCATTGCAAGAGTTTGTCCTGAGATCGTGGTTGATCCCAGGAGCCTTGGCCTTTTTTGTGAGTGTCGCCGCATTTGCTATAGTGGAATATCGTGAATACCGCAGCATGGTTGCCAGATCTGTTGATCTACTGGCGCACAAATCAACGATTGTTTCGCGCAGACTCTCAGCGGAATTAATGTTGGGAAAAGATGGCGCAATTGAAGCAGTTTCAAAACAGCTCGCTACGGATTTAAAACTACTCTCAGTTGGTATTTCTGCAAAGCCTTCGTGTATTGAGACGAGCAAAGACAGTTGTGCGAGAGTTTTCGATGGAGCCGTTCACTACTATCAACGAGCACCTGGTCTTGAGTCGAAGATTTTCTCTGATATTACAGTTAACGCTCCATCGTATTTTGAAAGCATGGATCTTCATTTATTGCTTTGGAGTGGTTTACCTATTTTCCTCACATTGGCTGTTGGTATTCTCATTCAAAGAATTTATTTGAGAAAATACATTTTAAAACCCATTCAGTCTTTGGTGCATACAACCGCTAATCGCTCCGAGCCCTCACCGGAATGGCCAATAGAAATCAAAGATATTTCTAATCGTCTCAGCCAATCATTTGAAAAACAGGAGCAAGCTGTTTTCGGACAATTGGCAAGGGGGGTAGTTCATGATGTGAAGACGCTGCTTCATTCTGTGATGAGCGCAATGGAATTAGTGAATGAAGTGACTGAAGAGTCTGAAAAACGGAAGAGTCGCTTGGAAATGCTGCAGAAGACGAGCACCATCAATCTTCCTAAAATGAAAAAGATCATAGAATTGACTTTGGATGGAAGCAGAGAAATCCCCGTGCGCCCTGTTTTGGGTAATCTCAATGCGACAATCCGGAGTTCCATCGAGTCTAATCGTCATTTAGCGTTGTCACGGAAGGTTAATGTAGTTTTCGATTCCAGCGTTTCAGATTTGATGGTTTCACACGATGCCATCCAATTAGAGCGAGCTTTCACCAATCTTATTAAAAATGGCATTGAAGCATTTGAAAGCAGAAGCGATCAAAGTCCTATTGTTCAAATCAAAACCGTCATTGAATCAGGGCAAGTAAAAGTTCAAATTGAAGATTCAGGTCCGGGCTTGAAGACACCTTCGGATCAAATTTTCAAACCATTGAGAAGTACAAAATCTCATGGTTCAGGCTTGGGTTTATTTGTCTCCAAAAAAATCATCGAATCGCACCGAGGTCAGTTACTAGCTGGCTCTTCAGATACTCTTAAAGGGGCTAAGTTCACTGTAACTTTGCTAACAGATAGAGAGGCTGGAACATGAGTTCAAGATTGCCTCGCGTGTTAGCAGTTGATGATGAGGTTACTTGGCTTGAGCAAGTGCCAATGATTCTTGAGGATCAATGTGAAGTGCATACTTGTAAAAGTATCGACGAAGCATTGGTAGCCATTGAGCTATCCTTCTTTGACATTATTCTACTTGATCTCAATTTTGAAAATGATTCAAGAAGTGGGCTTGAGGTTTTTAAAAAGATTCATGCATTGGATCGAGGCGCTGACGTAATCGTTATTTCTGGTGAAACAAATCCATCGAACTTGATACAAGTCTTTAACTCGGGAGTTTCCCAATTCATCTCAAAACCTGCTTCACCCAAAGAAATCCGAGAAAAAGTTCAATTCATCTTAGATCAAAGAGAGATCAAAAGACGCACTGTTGAAATGACTCTGAGAAGTGGTTCAAATTCAACGATGTTGATTGGAAGTTCACTTCCCATGCAACAGCTGAAAAAAGACATTGCGCGTGTAGTTGCATCAGGAGCGATGGATATTCTTTTGACAGGAGAAACGGGTACGGGAAAAGAAGTAGTGGCGAGCATTATTTCCAATCAAGCTGATCCTACAAAAGAGTTATTAGCGCGTAACTGTGCAGCTCTAAATGATAACTTGATCGAATCTGAGCTGTTTGGCCATATTCGCGGTGCATTTACTGGAGCCGACCGAGACAAGATCGGTGTTTTTGAGGCTGCCGCGGGTGGCTTTGTTTTTATGGATGAGATTGGCGATATGCCGATGTCTCAGCAACCTAAACTGTTACGAGCATTACAAGAGCGAAAAATAACTCGACTAGGGTCGAATGAAATCAAAAAAGTGAATTTCAGGACAATTTCTGCAACTCACAAAAACCTTGAGCAATTGGTCACGGAAAAACTATTTCGTGAAGATTTATATTACCGTGTTGCACGTGAGAAGATTCATGTGCCTTCTCTTCGGGAGAGGTCAGAAGATATTCCTGAGTTGGTCGAGTTTTTTCTTTCTCACGCAACATCCTTTAAACGTAAGACTATAACGAAGGAAGCTCTTGAACTTTTGCAGGCATACCGTTGGCCTGGAAACATTCGGCAACTTCAAGGTGTGGTCGAGAACATGAGAAGCCGTTGCGATGGTGACATCATTCGTGAAAAAGATGTTTGCCAGGCTCTTCCAGAAGTAGCGCGCCTCAAACCTCATACCTTAGAACGCATTTTGGGGGGCACTTATCGAGGCAGCTTGATTTTAACTGAACGAAAACGTTTTGAGGATGCAATCTATGCAGCTCAAGGAGACCGAAACTCGGCGGCAAAGTCTCTTGGGTTATCCAGAGCCACATTCTTCAGACGAGCCAATGAATTGGGCTTGGTTAAAACTCGTCAGTCACAAAACAGAGTTAGCAATTCATGAAAAAACTCAAAAAAATATTGAACTATACTCGTTCGCTTGCACGTCATGATCTTCCTACACGAGAAAAAACCGACAACAAAACCAAGGGGGGCAAGTGTCTCATTGTTGCTGGATCCAAAGGAATGTGGGGAGCGGCTATTTTAAGTGCAACCTCAGCAGCTCGCGTGGGTGCAGGTTATGTCTATTTGTTTAATGACGAGAAACAATTCCCTGTATTTCGTCATCCTGATTTTCTTCAAATTCATTCCGTTAAACAGCTCAGTCAACTCAAGTTTCAAGCGACTGCCATTGGCCCAGGAATGTCAGACCAATTAAAGATTCTGAAGTTACTCAAGAAATGGATTCGAGAGAAGAGAAAAAATGTCGTTGTGGATGCAACTGCACTCACTGTGATTTCAAAAAATAAACTACGTCTTCCTAAAAACTGGATACTCACTCCACACGAGGGGGAACTCGCTCGAATGATTGGATGGTCGGCAGAGAGAATTCGTTCGGACCGTGAAGGAGCGATTCAAATCGCTACAGAAAATTATTCCTGCATTATTGTTTTAAAAGGACACCACACTCTCGTAGCCGATGAACAGCACATTTTTCGTATCCTTGCTGGAAACTCCTCTTTATCCAAAGCAGGAACGGGAGATGTTTTAACGGGAATGATCGCATCTTTTCTCAGTCAAGGGTTAGCTCCAATCAAGGCAGCGAGCTTGGGAGTGTTTCTTCATGGAGCTATGGCAGATCAATGGATTGATGATGGCAAGGATCATCTGAGCCTAATTGCATCAGACTTGAATGAGAAACTTCCGCAGTTTTTGCTTCGGCTGAGAAAATCATCTTGAACTCAAATAACTTGTCGTTGCCACTATTTGATCCATTTGAAAATTTGAGGTGGACTGCGATCAGACTTCGTCGGAACATCCTGAGTGTAACCGACAACTATAGGAAGAACAGGAACGTAATCAGACGGAATAGAGAGTTTTTGTCTCCATTCTTCTGACTTGAGAGTCTCCCGAGCATATCCAATGGGACAAGTTCCCAATCCTAATGCTGTTGCTGCCAGCATGAGGTTTTGTATAGCAAGATAACAGTCGCCCACAGGCTCAAATCCATCCTTCTTTGCATACACAATAATCAGAGTAGTTGCTTCATAGAATACATCAAAATCTGAGGTGACTTTTACTGATAGCTCATGGATTAGTTCCTGATTTTGAATTACCACAAAACCCCAAGGCTGAGAGTTCATTGCGCTCGGTGCTTGAATGGCGGCATCGATCAGTTTGTCAACCAACTCAGAAGAAACTCTTTGATGAGAGTAACTTCTTACTGCTCGTCTAGAATAGATCGCATTGAGTTCACTCTCTCTAAAAAGAGCGATAGCGTCATCAATTGTCTTCTCTACAATTTTTTCAGATATCATTACGCTGTGACCACGAGGTGATCTTCGACCTCAGTTACACCAGGCGCACACCAAGCGGCAATCTTGGCTTCACGTAAGTCAGAAAGTGAATGCACTTTTCCACTCAAAGTTACATGGCCATTCAAAATAGATACATTAATATTCTTTGCCTCACGCTCACCCGCACGTCGAAAAGCATCTTCAATGTTTTGTTTGATGTCTGCACTTTGTACTCGCGATTTAACAATAATATGGTTGAACAATCCGTTCACGCCTATTAGAGCTCGCACAGCTTTTTCGGCTGCGTTCTTTTGGAATCCCCAATCCACTTCACCTCTCAGAGCTACCCAGCCTTTGGCCACAGAAACTTTAATCTGCTCTCCAGGAATTTGAATGTTCCACTTGAACACACTTGAGATGGAGCTCGCAATATCCTGGTCATCTCTCACATAAGAGTGGACAGGTTTCACTTCAATTTTTTCTACAACTGCTGTCGCTCCTTCCACTCGTTGAGCGGCACGTTCAGCTGCATTTTTCTCTACAAAACTAGGAACACTACCTCCTAAGGTAACAATGTGATTTTGAACCGAAACACCAATATGTTCGTGCGTCACACGTGGATCCCATTTGAGCTCTTGCATAACATCTGTTTGAATTTGAGAATCAGTTTTCATAAATTTTTCCTTCTTGATTGTTTTCATAAATAGAGAGTGCAGATAGTGTGCCAATGATGAATTGCTCTCAACTATAGCAGGATGTAATTGAACCTACCTTCCATTTTTAAATGAACCGTATGGTTAGATCGTTGAGTAGATTTGTCTCAAATCATTTCAAAATAAGAGCTCTAAACAAATAAGCAGCAAGATGAGCGCTGGCACTCTTCGTGCAGGAACTAGTCTTGAAAGAGAGAGAAAAAATATAAATGAGTTTACAGAATAATTTTAAAGGGAAAGTTGTTTTCATCACTGGGGCATCTTCTGGGATCGGCAGAGCGACTGCACTCGCCTTCGCAAAGGAAGGAGCTTCTGTAGTCATTGCTGATGTACTTACCGATGAAGGGGCTCAAACCGCAAGGAAGGTCGAGGAGTTGGGAGTTCGTTCTCTTTTGATAAAATGTGATGTTTCAAAGGACTCTGAAGTTAAAAGTGCAATTGGCAAAACCATCGAAACTTTTGGTCGAATCGATTTTGCATTTAATAATGCAGGTACCGAAGGACAATCTGCATACACAGCTGATACCACAGAAGAAAACTGGAACCGAGTGATTGATGTTAATCTCAAAGGCGTTTGGCTTTGCATGAAGTACCAGATTCCACAAATGATCAAACAAGGTAGCGGATCCATCGTCAACTGCTCATCTGTTGCTGGACTCATTGGCTTTCAGGGATCTCCTGCTTATGTAGCTAGTAAACATGGAGTCATAGGCCTCACAAAAACTGCTGCTCTTGAGTATGCAAAATCCAAGATTCGCGTAAACGCTGTCTGTCCAGGCGTCATCCAAACCGCCATGATTGAACGAGTGACTCATGGCGAAGCTCAAATCCAAAAGCAACTATCCGATGGCGAACCCATTGGCAGAGTAGGTCAACCTGAAGAAGTTGCTCAGGCCGTTCTCTGGCTTTGTTCGGATGCTTCATCATTTGTAACAGGACACCCTCTAGCAGTAGATGGTGGTTGGGTTGCTCAATAAATCTCGAGTCAGCTTTTTCCAGCTCAATCTTTCAATAATCGTGCTGGAACACCACCCCAAGTTTCACCCATAAGGATTTTGGTTTTGGGCATTACGACAGAGTGAGGAAGAATTTTTGCATTGTCTTCAATTATGACTCCACCCATGAGGAGGATTTGAGTCCTAGAGTGACGTTATTACCAATACGTACGGGAGCCAAAATAAGAAATCCTCCCATTCCGTAATGAGCACAAAGCGTGACTGATCCACCGACTGTCACACGGTCACCGATTTCAATGAGCGCTGGATCAGAAACATTACTCGTGTTGAGTTGAGTTCCATGACCAATTTTCATTCCCATCAATCTAAAGAAAAGTAGATTAAAGGGTGTGGGAGTGATGAATTCCAAAAATGTATACCGCATGAGATAAGTGAGAGCGTTGTGCACATACCATTGCAGAAAATCGATAGAGTAGTAAGGGCCACGAAACACTTTGGGTTTTGCTCTCAATAAAAAATTGGTTGTGGGAATAACCAGAACGAGACTAAAACCATAAAGAAAAAATCCAGTAGCAACCGCTGTTCCTAGTGAAAAATATCTCATGAACTCTGATGAAGTGGTTGTGGCCACATCTATGTATTGATAGAGTTTCACGCCAGGGATAAAACAAAGTCCCATGAGCAAACTGCAAAGAAAATAAAGCGGTAAAATCGTGAGGAGATAAACTACAGTCTTAAATCTTCTAAGAGCGATTTCATAGAGCCCCCAAAAACCATGATGAGTAGTACCTTTGGGGTCTAAGTCTACGCGAGTTTTGTTTTTTGGGTGTCTAGAAAAAATTACCCTTTTTTTGTATTTCAAGTGAGGCTCTATTATTCAATTCAAGACAACAATAGTCAATGGATTACACCGGGCTGCACATTAATCTTGATGTGCTCTTCTTTGTTTTTGATTTTAGTTTTTACCACTAAAGTGTAAGGAGGAGGAACGCTGGGTAGTGTTTCTACTTTGTAGTAGCCCGCCTGAGGAGAAAAGCGGAGCAACTCACGGTTACCATTCTGATCGATGGAACTGATTTCAATGACTTTTGTACCATTCCCTAAGCCCACTTGTGCAACTTTATTTCCAGCAATAAATAGCTTCGCGTTTTTATCACCTAAAATATAATGAAGATTAATGGCTACACCCATTCCTTCAAAAGCTTTTTGATAAGCATCATCAGCAACACTCAGGTTCATAAGAAGGACACTGGCTGAAAGTAAGAAGCAAATTTTTTTAAAACCCATAATAATTCTCCAACCTTTGTTAAGTTTTAGAGTGCATGAATAGTGCCACATTGCTGAGTACGCTGGTGTGGCAGTTGAGACAATTATATAGAGTCTAAGAGATAATAGAGGGTTAAGAGAACTCGGCTATCAGACATTATGACCCAGCTTGTTCATGCAAAAAGAAAAAAAGCGAGCCAACTGATCATCAGCGAAAAAAGCAAAAAGGCTATACATTGGGTCACTTGCTTTTTTAGAGTGGAACTTCCCATGGTTGATATTAAAAACAGTTTGGAGAGATAGGATGCTGATAAAGAAACAGCTACTAAATTACCCAAAACTTTTACACCGAAGTTGCCCGCATCGTGTAGTTGAATATTGGCGATTACTGACCCATGCATTTCAAATAGAGAAGCAATGAATGTCAGAACGAAAAAACCTGTTTGTCCAAAAAATGATTGCAGTATTTTTGAGAGCGCCAAAATAAGAATAATAAAGGCGGAAAGCTTTAAGATCTGAAAAATGGAGAATTGAGAGTCCTTCATTTGTAAATGATCAATCGTCAAACCTCTAAAAAAATAAAAAATCATAGCTCCTGTAACCAAAACAGGTCCGAAGAAAATGAGCAGTAGAGAAAGATGAGTGTCTTTTGATCCTAAAAAAAGTATGGCTATTCCCTCACAGAGCATTGCAAACGTGGATGAAAGGAAAATGAGAGTTTCTCCTCGTGGGTCTGTTTTTTGTGAGACTTTACTCAGCCGCGCTACTTCTGAAGTCGTGGCCGTGCTTGAGATCAGTCCACCAAAAAATCCCAGAAAAACGCTGCCTGCATGAGCACCCAAAAATTGGATCATGACAGATCCCATCACCTGAATGAAGGCGAGAGCAAAAATGAGAATAATGATCTTTTTTGGATTCAAGATGTTCCATGGGTCGACAGAGGCACTCGGTAAAAACCAAGCGAGCATGAAAATCCCAATCAAAATCAATCCTGGCTTAAGCCATTTTTTAGTCATGTATCAATCGTTTCAATTTTTTACTTTTATCACTTCATGAGACGAATCGAATAACTTTTGAGCAATTTTTGCTCAAAATGATTTTCTTATTAATGAGATGCGTTATAAAAAAATCTAAAAATATCAAGGCATTACAAAACTTGGCACTTTGGCAGGTCCTTTGCTTAGTTAAAGGTGTACGCAAACAAAAAAACAAACAAGGAGATAAAAAAATGAACAACTTAACTGAAACAAATCGTAAGAGTGTGAAACCAGCAACAACTTTTCATAACCCATTTTGGGGAGTGTCTGGAATTCAACGCCAAATCAACCAAATTATGGAAACTGCTGCGGCCTTTGCTGATCTCGACAATAACTGGTTGGGAGAGAGAGTCGCTTTTGAACCATCCTGTGAAATCACAGAAGGCAAAACACACTATCTGCTCGCTATGGATGTTCCTGGAATGAAAATCGAAGATATCAATCTTCAGGTTGGGAATGGATTGCTAGCAGTCAAAGCTGAATTAAAAGAAAAACAAAACTACAGGTCTTTCTACCGTAGCTTTAGTGTTCCTTTGGCTCTGAAAGCTTCTCAAGTCGAAGCTGAATATCAAGACGGTGTTTTGCGAATTGCATTTCCTAAATTGGAAGAAGCACAAGCAGAGAGCGTCAAGATTGCAAAATCAGCAGGAACTTTAGTTGAAAAGGTTCTAGGCAAGACGTCTAAAGAGACAAAAAAAATCAACTAGGACGATATGGCTCGAAAGAGGATTGAGTTCCCCCCCTCAATCCTCTTTCGATTCAGTCCTACAAAAGAGAAAGGTCTCAGTCATGAAGAATTCACGATGGTACATTTTAGCAAATCAAGCAGATGCTGTATTTTATGAATCAAAATCAAATCACAAGGATTTTCAATATATTCTACGTTTGACTAATAACTACGGACGTAAACATGAAGGACGAATGGATGGCTCTCGTACTCTACACTACGCTGTAGGGAGTCAGGATGCAAAACTAGGGCATTACTCTCGAAAGTTTGCGAGAAAAATCGCTGAAGTTCTTTATCTTTCTCATCAAAAAGGACTTTGTAACAAAGTAACGATTGTTGCCAGTCCTCATTTTTTAGGTGTGCTGAGAAAAGAGTTACACAGTTCGATTAAGCAAGCGTTAGTGAAAGAAATAAAAACAGAATTAATTGAAAAGGTAGCTTGATATGAAAAATGAAAATAAAAAAATTATTTGGGCAGTCGATCCATTTTCTAGTGACGAAGATGTGTTGAAATCAGCAGCTTGGTGCTTGCGTGGAATTGTAAAGAACGGTTCAAAATGGGTTAAGCCTGTTTATATTAACTCAAGATCGTCTTTGGATCTCCTCTCTCAGGAAGACCCTGGCTATTTAGGTAGGATTAAAAACGAAGGCGCAGAAAGGCTAGAAGGAACCTTAAGAAGAGTTGTGATTCCTGGGATTCAACCATTTCATGT
This sequence comes from Lysobacteraceae bacterium, assembly GCA_023657465.1. GTDB lineage: Bacteria > Bdellovibrionota > UBA1018 > UBA1018 > JAGTJX01 > JAGTJX01. The sequence continues at coordinate 354,605 of JAGTJX010000003.1, read as the reverse complement.
TGTTTCTGCAAAATCCGCATCGGCACGTGATCAAGGACACGCTTTGATTGCATACGCAAAAAAAATTGGCGCAGGACTGATCGTTGTATCAAGTCATGGTCGTAAAGGGTTGCGACGCTGGCTTTTGGGAAGTTTTGCTGAAACACTCAGCTTATATTCAGACGTTCCTTTGATGATTGTTCATCCCACTTGGCATAGAACACTCGAATTTAAGACAATCCTTTTTCCAACAGATTTTTCGCAAGGATCAAGCGAAGCTTTTGCAAAGGTTCTTCGTTTTGCTGCCGAGAATAAAAGCAAAATTGTTTTATTCTACAAAGAAGGCTTTGCGGGTTATCCCGTGTTTGATGTTCCTTTGAGTACTTATGCTTATTACGACAGAATCATGAAGGAGCAATTGGAAGGAGCTAAGCAATCTGCAAAGCAATATGTAGAAATAGCAAAAATGCGAGGAATTCATATGGGCATCATTTTTGATCGCTCAAAAAGAACTTCAGTCGCTCAAGCGATCCTTAAGTGTTCCAAACGATTGAGTAGCATGATTGCAATGGTTTCTCATAGTGGTGCTGTTTCCTCTGTCATCATAGGAAGCACGGCTCGTCAGGTGATTCGTTATTCAGAACAACCTGTTTGGGTGATCCATCCTGATTCAGAACATCAGGAAAAAAGAACTCAAATAACTGAAGAAAAAATACAGCAAGTGCAACAATGAAGATTCAATTCTTAGGCGGTGTTCAAACTGTAACGGGTTCAAAGACTTTAGTTACATATGGTAAACACCGCCTCTTGGTGGATTGTGGGTTGTTTCAAGGAGTCAAGTCTCTACGGTTAAACAACTGGAAGCGTTTTCCAGCTGATCCCAGAGAAATAGATTCCATTTTATTGACCCATGCTCATTTGGATCACTCTGGCTACATTCCTTTGTTAGTAAAGCAAGGATTTCGCGGAAGTATTTTTTGTAGCTCAGCAACACGTGATCTTGCCGAAATTATCCTCTTGGACAGTGCCAAGCTACAGGAAGAAGATGCCGATTTTGCTAATGAAAAAGGCTACAGTAAACACCATCCCGCTAATCCTCTTTATTCGCAAAAGGACGTGAAGGAAGCCCTCAAGCGTTTTGATACTACGGGTGTCAATCGGTGGGAGAAGCTTCCTGGAGGAGCTCAATTTAGGTTAACTCCGAGTGGGCATATCCTAGGATCGACCTTTATTGAACTGGAAATTGAAAAAAAATTGCTCGTATTTTCAGGAGATCTCGGTCGTGAAAGACCTCTTCTTTACCCTCAAGCCGAGAGAATTGAGAAGGCTGACTATTTAGTGTTGGAATCTACATATGGAGATAGAACTCATCATCCCTCTGATCCTCTCACAGAGCTTTCTAAAATAGTTTTTGATGTCCATTCAAAAAAGGGGAAACTCATTATTCCTAGTTTTGCAGTAGGCAGAGCACAAGATTTACTTTTTTTATTTTCTCTCCTTAAATCGAGAAGTCAGCTCCCAGGAATTCCAATTTATTTAGATACTCCGATGGGAATACGAGCGACTGAGATATTTGAGTCCCATCCCAATTGGCATACTTTGGATAGAACGCAGATGAAAGCAATGTGGGATGTTGTAACTGTTGTTCAAAGTCAAAAACAATCTATTGACGTGATGAGGTCTGAAGAATCTTCTATCGTGATTGCAGGAAGTGGAATGATATCGGGTGGAAGAGTGTTGCACCATCTGGCGGCACATTTACCCGACCCTAAAAACTCCGTTCTACTAGTTGGTTATCAAGCCGCAGGTACAAGAGGACGTTTACTGAAAGATGGTATCTCGGAACTGAAAATACACGGTAGATACATTCCTGTTCGAGCGAGTGTTCTGGAAATATCAGGTTTATCTGCTCATGCCGACCAAGCAGAAACCCTGAATTGGTTGAGAGGTTTCAAAGCAGCACCAAGACAAACCTTTATCAATCATGGAGAACCTCAGTCTTCCGATGCACTCAGAGTAAAAATGAAAGATGAATTGGGCTGGGAGAGTGTCATCCCTGCGCAAGAACAGGAGTTTGAAATATGAAGGTGAAATCGAGAGTGTTCCCTATTCTGATAGGTGTGCTCTTCATAGCGAGCCTTGCTTATTACTGGGTGCAATACACAGGAAACGTATGGATTCGAAATCTTAATCGAGCGACCATACAATACATTTTTAATTAAATTGACTGGGGTTGCCAAAATCAATAAGTTGTCAACACCAGTATGGGTAAGCAAATGAGCGTCGAAGAACGACTAATCAGAAGCGAAAAAGATGCGGACGAGTTACGTCGTGCTTTGGATCAATCCTCCATCATCGTTTTTACAGACGCAAATGGAGTCATCACGTATGTGAATGACAAATTTTGCGAGATTTCAAAATATTCGAGAGAGGAGTTGATTGGAAAAACTCATCGTCTAATCAATTCAGCTCATCATCATAAAGAGTTTTTTAGCAATCTTTGGAGAACAATTTCTGCAGGAAAAGTATGGAAAGGTGAGCTCAAGAATAAAGCTAAAGATGGAACCTTCTATTGGGTCTTTACCACGATTGTTCCTTTTATGGATTCATCAGGAAAGCCTATTCAGTATGTTGCGATTCGAACGGATATTACCGAACTAAAACAGATAGAAGAACAGGCGCAAGATCAGCGCGTAGCTCTGTTGCATGCTGAGAAAATGGCGAGCTTGGGTGAATTAGCGGCAGGCACCGCACATGAGTTAGGAAATCCATTAGCTGCAATCAGCGGCAGGATGGAGTTTCTTGAAATGCAAATTTTATCAGGAAAGTCCACGTCTGAAGAAATTTTGAGAAGTATTGGGACAGTAAAAGAGCTGACCGAGCGAATGACTCGGATCATTCGTGGAATGCGAGCATTGTCGCGAGATGGCACTCATGATCCTTTTCAAAAAGTGTCAGTAGGTCTTTTAGTGAAAGATGTTTTAAGTTTTGCAAATGAAGGTCTCCAGAAGAACAATATTCTCGTAGATGTCTCTGAGGTTGATGACCGGATCGAAGTCAATTGCCAAGAAACTCAGATCAGTCAAATTCTGGTGAATTTAGTCGGCAATGCTAGAGACGCTATTGTAGGATTTTCTGAAAAATGGATTAAAATCCAAGTATTAGATCAGGACTCATGCATAGTGATAGCTGTAACTGACAGCGGAAAAGGCATCCCGCAGGAAATCGCTGAAAAAATTCTCCTTCCTTTTTTTACAACAAAGCCCGCTGGAAAGGGTTCGGGTTTGGGATTAAGTATTTCCAGAACAATCATTGAAAAACATAACGGCCAAATTTATCTAGATCAGGCTTCACCCAATACTCGATTTGTAATCACCCTTCCTAAATGAATAGGGCTATTTTTTGTCGACTCGATAAACTAGCACTGGACATGGGGCTAGTCTAACAACTTGCCTTGTGATGCTTCCAAGAAGTGTTGATGCAACTTGCCCACTTTCTGCAGCCATAACGATGAACGAAGCATTGCTTTCCTTTGCATGACTCAAAATGGATTGCACAACGGATTGAGCATTATTATCCAAGATCATTTCTGTTTGTATGTGTTGTTTTTCAGCTTCGTGAAGAATGATATTGGCCGCATTCTTTAGGCGTTCATCTTCTTGGCGCATAAAAATTGGTGTTGGAATAAAGCCACCAGAAAGTAAATAAACACCAGATTGTAAAACCATTTCTGCTGGTCGAGTTACTGCTCTTAATAGCGTAATTTTTGCCTCAAGTGATTGAGCTAACCCTAGTGCTTTACTAAAGAATGACGAGCTTGGATTAGATAGATCGTTTGCAATCAGAATATGAATGGGCTTCTGATTCCAACGAGTGTTCAATTTCTCTGTTTCATTTCCAATGATGAATACAGGTACTTTTGATTGAAGCAGGAGTTGTTCAGCAAAACTCCCCATCATCATACGATTCAGTCCTTTTCTTCCATGTGATCCAACAAGAATCATATCGTATTCTCTAGAAAGAGCTTGGTCAGCTAGTTCCTGAACGACTTGCCTTAAGCGAGATGAGCTATTCACTAGCACTTTTGGATCATTCAATTCTGACAAGGGAATTCCTTCTAATTTTTTTTCCAAAGCCTTCTTGGCAGCAGAAATATAGACTTCGGAATTTACAGTCGTAAGATTAAAATCGATGTTTAATTGAAGAGGGCTTAATAAATACACAGGATCAACTTCAAGCTGCACATAGTTTGAAAGACTATTTAATGCCTGGAAGGACTTTGTGTAAATTTCATCTAGATCATCGAATGGATCCAGTGCCCAAAGAATCTTCATTTTTTTCCTAGCTATCGTCATTTTTTATTCCTCTTTCTCTGTTATCAAAAGTTATCTGCTTAAGAGCTAGAGCAACATCCATGCCGATACCTTCGCTGCATAAAATGGTAATAAAAAAACGCTTTGAGAAATAACAACTGATCATTGAGACAAATTGTCTGATTCGGTTGCTTTTAAAAGGCTCTTCTAAAAATGAGATCAATTAAAAAATCAATAGTTTCAGCCGTTTATAGATGACGTGGTTCTGTCCTCATCTTGGCCTATTCCCTGCTTTATGAATAGGAGTGAACTTAAAAACCATAAGGAGAAAAATATGAAACAAATGCCACAAATTCAAAAGTACATGACGACCCAGCCACATACGATCGGAAAGGACATCTCGATTGATCGTGCGCTCTCGATGATGAGAGAGTATCGAGTTCGCCATCTTCCTGTCCAAGAGGGCGGCAAGCTGGTTGGAGTTTTGACAGATCGAGATTTAAAGCTCGCTGCAAGCTTAGCTGGTTCAGATCCACTCTTAGTTGAAGATGTGATGACTCCTGAGCCTTACACTGTGAGCCCGAATGTTCCATTGAATCACGTCATTACTGAAATGGCAGAGCATAAGTATGGATGCGCGATCATTCAGCAAGAGAATGGCAAAGTAGTTGGAATCTTTACAGCTACCGACGGCATGCGAGTATTCGGAGAATTTCTTACTGAAAATTACAAAGAGAGAATTCAGTACTGATCTGGAGCAATTATGAAACTTAAACTACCCATGAGTTGGACAGGATTTATTTTTACTATGTTCTTTGCGCTCCTGCCATTCAGGGGAATCACGCAAGAGGAGTGCTCCACTTATAAAAACCCTAAGTGGAGCACTAAAATGCGAGAGATTGAAAAAGTTCTGGGAAGTTTGCTTCTCGATCTGAATAGTGACGAAAGGTACAACAATCCGAAAAACTTCAAAAAAATTGAACGTTCAGCGCAACAGCTAGCCGACCATGCGCATGATTTAAGTTCTAAAAAGATGGTTTTTCCTGATGGAGATCCAACGCTTCCGTGGATTGCAGGTCAGTTTTCGAGTGAGGCTGACTTTGCGGTAAAGTCAATGAAGTGGGGAAACCGTGCTTACTCTAGGGATGTTCTAAAGTCAGTGACTCGCTTTTGCGTTGCTTGTCATACAAGAAATAGTGACGGTCCAAGCCTCGTTTCACTTACAGCGCCTTCTGGATTCGAGTCTTTACGAACTTTGGAAAGGGGCAACTTCTATACAGCAATTCGTCAATTTGATCGAGCTTTGGATGAGTATCAAAAACTAATTTCAGAGCCTCGTGCTACTGAAAACTATCTCTACGATTGGGAGAAGGCTGCTCGTTCTTCTTTGGCATTGGTGATTCGTGTTAAAAAAAATCCTGACCGTGCATTAGTCATTGTAGAGAAAGTGTTGGCTAATACAAAAGCTCCATTCTTTTTTAAAGAACAAGCCTTGCAATGGAAAGAGAGCTTAAAGTCTTGGAAAAATGAACCGAGTGAAAAGCCTATGACTGAAGAGGGTTATTTTGCTCTAGCAATAAAACTTATGAGTCAAGCCAAGGAAATTCAAAAATATCCATATGATCGATCGGCGGATGTTCTTTATCTTCGTGCTAGCGCCGTATTACATGATTTATTAGCTTTATATCCAAAGAGTTTGAGATCGGCAGAAGCTCTGTACTTTTTAGGGTTGTGCTATGAAGTCCTTCGAGATGTGAATCTCAATGAGGGCAATGAGTTTTATTATTTAGCTTGTATTCATAATTCTCCACACTCGGATAGATCTAGAGAATGCTTTAAGCATTACGAGCAAAGCGTGTACTTAGGTTTTAGTGGCAGTGGTGGAACTGATATTCCCAATGAAGTTCGCAAGAAATTGAATGAGCTAGATGCTTTATCAAAAAAGCAAAAGGAGGAGAAATGAGTTCATCAGTTGTGTGGTTAGATTTTGAAAATGCAAAGCTGTTTCATTTTTCAGACGATCAAATGAAACGAGAAACGCTGCACGCATCCATGGTCGAGCATCATACTCATCGTTTGAATGCTGACGAAAAAGACAATTGGAATTTCTATGAAAAAATCGCACTCAGCATTGAGTCCGCCAAGCGGGTTTTGATTCTCGGGCCAGGTATCGCTAAAACGCATTTTGAGAATTACATGAAAGGAAAACACCCACTCACTGCAAAGAAAGTAGTGGGTTGTGAATCTTCAGATCATCCAACGGATCAACAGATTGCTGCATTTGCGATGAAGTACTTTAATAAACAAACCGTCAGATAAAAGGAGAAATGACATATGAAGATAAATATTGGAATTGATGAAACGAGTAGAAGAGAAATCTCAGAGGGACTCTCAAGGTTACTTGCGGATTCATATACGCTTTATTTAAAGTCCCATAACTTTCATTGGAATGTGACTGGTTCGATGTTCCAGACTTTGCATTTGATGTTCGAGCAGCAATACACAGAGCTTGCTCTTGCTGTTGATCTGATTGCAGAAAGAATTCGTTCACTTGGTTTTCCAGCACCCGGAACTTATCGAGAATTTTCAAAAATGAGCTCTGTATTAGAGGCAGACGGTGTTCCCCCTGCCAAAGAGATGATTCGTCAGCTAGTAGAGGGTCACGAGATTATCATTCGTACTGCTCGAGCGATATTCCCTATGATTGATAAGGCACATGACGAAGCGTCAGCAGATCTACTTACACAGAGGATTCAGTTGCATGAAAAGACCGCTTGGATGCTACGAAGCTTATTAGATGATCACTCGTCCAGCTAATTTAGGAGTTGGCACGCATCCTGCTTTATATTGAGCTAAGTAGTTAAATTTACTAGTAAATCATGCTACTAGCGAGTTATAGTTTCTCGCCATTGGGAAAAATTGTCTCAAACTTGATATTAAGGACATTGGATTTATGAGTGATTTTAAAGGTCGAATTGTAGTGGTCGACGATGAAAAGGAAATGCGCTCCTTACTCAAGGACTTCCTCAGTAGCGAAGGATATGATGTGCACGTATTTCCTTCCGCAGTCGATGCGATTCAGAACCTTTCGCCAGGAGGCGCACTATCCATTGAAAAAGAGAATGGAGATGTCGACTTGATTATCTCTGATATCAACATGCCAGAGATCAGCGGCCTAGAATTCACTTCTCGCCTACAAGAAATCAGATCAGAAATTCCCGTGATTCTCATCACAGCTTTTGGAAGTATTGAGACAGCGATCGAAGCAATGAGGCGTGGAGCGTTTCATTACATTGTAAAACCATTCAAACTAGCTGAGATGTCGGTCAACGTGCTTCGCGCGATGGAGCATCGTAAGCTTCAGAGAGATAACACAGCACTCAGGCAAGTCGTGAAACGTTCTTGGTCAATGAATGGAATTGTAGGCAAAAGTCCTGAGATGAAATCAGTCTTTGACCTGGTCTCCAGAGTTTCACAAGCAACTGCGAATATTCTTATTATGGGAGAAAGTGGCACCGGAAAAGAAATGGTAGCGCGCGCTATTCATGAAAGCGGGCCACGATCGAAAAAACCTTTTGTTGCTATCAATTGTACAGCTATCCCAGAAACTCTTTTAGAGTCTGAGTTGTTCGGCCATGCAAAAGGATCTTTTACAGGAGCGATTCAACGTAAAAGAGGTTTGTTTGAAGAAGCTGAAGGAGGAACTCTCTTTCTAGATGAAATTGGGGACATGAATGTACTCCTTCAAACAAAGCTACTCCGCGTGATTCAAGAAAAGAAAGTCCGTGCGGTGGGTGAAAACATGACCAAGGATGTAGATGTCAGGATCATCGCTGCTACCCATAAAGATCTTAAATCGGCAATGAAGGATGGACGATTCAGAGAAGATCTCTATTACCGTCTCAGCGTCATTCCTATTGTTATTCCTCCCCTGAGACAGAGAAAAGAAGATGTGCCTCTCTTGGCAGAACATTTTTTGCAAAAGTACTCTGCAACCAATAATTTACGTGTGAAAGGTTTTAGTAAGCGCGCCATGAATAAGCTCATGAGCTTTAGATGGGATGGAAACGTAAGAGAGCTTGAAAACGTGGTTGAGCGTGCTGTTGTGCTTGCTACTGATAGTATGATTAGTGAAGGCGATATTCCTACGCCTGGTGTGACAAATGCTGAAGAGTTCTTTGGTTCTGCAATCACTGATTTTCCTACTGTTGAGCAGCTCGAGCGTAGATACATGCAAGTCATATTAGAGAAGACAGGCGGAAGAAAAGAACAGGCTGCGCAGATTCTTGGATTCACACGAAGAACTCTTTATCGCAAGGAAAGAGAGTATGGCTTTGTTGAGCAGCATGTGACTGATGAAGAGCTTGATCTTGTAGAAGATAAAAACAAAGAAACAGAATAACTCAGTCATGAGCAAAATTGTCCGAATGTAGTAGCTCTACTCAATTCTAGACCTCTTAGGGCTGGCAAAGCCTTTGCAATACATAAGATCAATGTAACGCAAAAAAGAAAGAGGATCTCATGAAAAAATTAGTAATTTTAGAAACCATGGTTTGTTTTTTACTTTTATCCGCATGCTCACACGCCCCTAAGCGGGGTTCGGTGATCATGAAGGTGGGCGATTCTGAAGCGCACGTGAACCTAGGTAGCAATGAATTAAACGAAGGGGATCAAGTGTCGATTTACCGATACTCTTGTGTTTCCCCCAAAGCAGCTGAAACACGCACGACGGTAGGTTGTCAGAAAATAAAACTTGGTTCAGGAAGAGTAGAACAACTACTCGACGAACATTATTCCGTCATAAAAGTCGATGCAGGAGTAAAATTCTCTGAACGTGCATCTGTTGAGAAAGAGTGAGGCTGTCTATGAAACTCACCTTATTTCTTGTGGCGGTGGTGTCATTTGTTTTTTATGGGTTTTACCTACAGTTATTTGCTACTTAGCGAGTTATTGCTATTTGAAGTGATGATTAGCTGTCTCACCCGTTTCTCCAAGAAATCTCAGGTTTGTATCATTTTTAATATTTTTTAAATATTGATACAACTCTGAGATTCATAGGCTTCAATGAAACTCATTTGATACTGAGTGAGATTCGATTTCTTTCTTGAGACTCGTCTCAATTTCAAAAATCATACATTTCAACTGTTTACCAGTCTCACGAGTCTCATCAGAATTGGCATTGGCTTGCAATTTATAGTTCTGAGGGAATTACCCCTCAGAATGAGAGTAAACAATGAACCAGGTTAATTTCTTAGAATGTCCCCGTTGCAGTACCCATGCTTACGAAGTGCTAGCAACCCACAGCCATTGCGCTGATTGCAACTATAGTCCAACTATTGAAAATCGAGATCAACGATTGATTCCACAATGGGCAAAAGAAGCCCTCAGTGAGTCCATGCAATTTCAGCTGCCTCGTGCTTCGTAATTCACAGAAAGCACATATGAACAAATTTAATTGGTTAAACCGAATTCAAAATACTTGCCCTCGATGTGGATGGAGACTTCATGAAGCCTGTAACCAAGTTCGACTCTGCCTTTACTGTGATTGGTACGAATCAGACCAATCGAGAGTTAAACGACTCGGAAACTCAGTTTGATGATTTTTCACTAAAAGAGTGGCTGAGAGAAATCCGAATAGAAAAAATATTGGAGAATAAAAATGAAAAAAAATAAAAAACTGAGTCCTTTGATTTGGACTGTTCTACTAACCCCAATTTCTGCTTTTGCAAGCGTCGAGTCCATGATGAGCAACTTGCAATCGGCAATCTTAGATGTGTTGGCACCCACATTTTGTATTGGTGGGATTATTTTTGCTGGTTTCAAGTTAGCAATGGGTGACGAAAGCGCAAAAAGAATGTTGTTTTGGAGTTGCGTAGGCACTGTGATTTCTTTTACTGCGCCAAGCATCTTGTCATTCCTACAGCACCGAGTGGCAGCTTAATGTCCTTACAACAAAAGATTCCGAGGAATCTGGAAGAACCTGCAAGGATCATGGGGTTATCGCCAATGGAGCTTGCAGCCTGTGCCCTTGCGTATGCCATCATCAGTCCGCTGCTGAGAGGAGTGCCATTCTCTGCACTTATTTCACTGCTGCTTTCGGCTGGCGTTGGAATCACCTTATTAATTTTGAATCGAACACACCCACCTCAGCACGGGATTCACTATCTACTTCAGTTATTTCGATCACGAATAACATTAATTAGCCCATTTAGTTTGGAGGAAAAAAATGAACGCAATCGACAAAAGACCAGGCGAACACCTGCTTCACGATCTTATGCCCTACGTTTCTTTTGAGGAAGAAACAGGACTGCTTTGGTTAAAGGATGGGAGTGCTACCAAAACATTCTCATTAGTTCCAAAAAACTGCATGTCTTATACCGATGATGATTTTGAAGTCATGAGATCGGGTTTGCTTTCGGTTTTAGGTCTCATTCCAGAAGGTACTTTAGTTCAAATCCTACTGAATCGAGAAAGAACCAATGAAAGTTCCGATCAGGCATTTACTAACTGGAAAAAAACTCATTCACATGAAGCGGTCAAAGAAGAAGGTTCTGCAAACCAAAGACTGTTTGAAATGAAGCTGAATGAATTGAAGAAACTCTGGAGTGATGGATTTTTGCACCAAACGAAGATTTACATGACGCTACGAGTGCCACCCTCAGTGAAGATACGGACAGGTAAGCAACTGGGCGCATTTTCCTTTATTGCGTCGAATAGAAATCATTCAACGCAATTGAAGACTTCTCAAGCGATCCGTGAAGAAACAATGGCAGTTTATGAAGCATTAAAATCTGGTTTAGATGCATTGGGGTTTGAAACTGATGAAGCTAAAAAAGGCGATGTGATGGAAATTATTTTTCGCTTTTTAAATCCTGATAGGAAAATTTTTCTAAACTTAACTGAAAGTAAAAATCAGGCTTTATCAGAAAACTTTTGCTTATCTGAGCTTGTTGAGTCGAGAAGCGGCTTGAATCTAGGAAGAGCGAAGGTAAAAATTGGAACTTTAAAAACTCTTCCAGAGAGTTCTTTTCCCTGCTTGATGAGTTCCTTAACGGTTTTAGGAAAGCCATTTTCACTTGTTATGACCTTGTTGGTACTACCGCAAACCGAAGAAAGGGAGCGTCTTTCACGCAAACAGAGATTAGCTCAAGGGATGGCATCGGGAAATACTGTTAGAAATCTATATGCAGAAAGCCAGCTTCAGGATGTTGAAGATACGCTATCAGCAATGATTTCCTCTGGTGACAAGCTGCTAGCGACTTCTTTTCATGTAATTACTTTTGAGGGTGCAGATCATGAATAATTCTTTTGAACATCTCTTGGATGAAACCTCAAAAATTGGTTCAGGTTGTCAATGGTTTGAAGAAACTGTGGGTGCATATCCTGTATTCTTCTCAATCCTTCCTTTTGCACCTACTTTTATAACTAGACCGAAGCGAATACTAGCAAGCCACCTCTGTGATTTTCTCCCATTGTTTGGAGTTGGCCATGGGCACGAAAGTGCTGAGATACTTTTTGAAACTCCCTACCAGAGCATCATGGGATATTCGCTCTTTGAAAAAAGCCCGAGTGCGAATGCCATTTTGATCGGATCAACAGGTTCAGGTAAGAGTACTTTGGCCTGTGGATTGATTCTAGGAATGGCAGCAGGTGAAAGCAAAGATCGTCCGTCTGCTTTTGTTATCGATGTTGGAAATAGTTTCAAGCGCACAATCGATTACTTGGGAGGTGCTAGTATTGATCTTTCTCCGAACGGAGGAACACGCATCAATCCCTTCGACCTTCCTAAAAATGGAACTCACCCTGATCCAGAAAAAATTAAATTCCTTACTGCTCTTTTAGAGGAAATCACAGGTGATCAAGGAACCCTAGGGAAGCTTGAAAAAGCATTGCTTGAAACGGAAATATTAACTTTCTACGAAAGCAATGTGCCAAAACGTCTTTCACAGTTTCGCGAACACTTAGAGAGTAGCCAACACTCTGAGATGAAGCGTTTGTCCAAACTTCTTTCGCTCTGGTGTAACCCGCATCCTTACGGATTACTTTTTGATGGGGAGACAAATGTTTTATTAGATGGAACTCATCTACATTTTGAAATGAAGGAATGTCAGAGATACCCTGATTTGCTTCGCGCGGCGATGTTGGTCGTTATGGATTGTATTTGGAGGGAAGTTAAAAAGCGCTTTCCACAACGTTCGCTCATTGTTGTAGATGAAGCACATACTATGATTCGCTCATCAGGAGATGGACGAGCGAATTCATCGGCTCGTTGGGTTGAAGATTGTTTTCGACAAATGAGAAAGTTTTCTAGTGCTGCTATAGCCATTTCTCAGACTGTAAAAGACTTGAAGAATGATGAAATCGGAGATGGGATCTTAGCCAATGCACCTAATCGCTTTATTCTCAGGCAACGAGGCAATGAAAAAACACTTAAAGATGACTTGAAGCTCAATGCAGTTGAAACTAAAGATGCTTTTTCTCTGTCACAGGTCAGAGGTGTTTATTCAGAATTCTTTCTGCAATCTGAGTCGATCAAAGGCACTTTAATTTATAGACCAACTCCGCTTGAGTATTGGCTTTCAACGACACATCCACCTGACAATTCATTGCTCAAAGAAGTTTCAGAAAAAAATCAAAATCTATCCTTGAGTGATTTGATGCTTCACATGGCATCTCATTACCCTCACGGAGCAGAAGGAGAAGCAGCATGAAGAAAAAAATCGCAGCTTGGATCAGTATATGCTGCATATTCATGAGCGGATTCTTAATTAAACCCCAAGAAGTTCGCGCAGATTTTTTTGGCATGGATATTCCAATCCTGATTAATATTCTTACACAAACCATTTCCCAAGTTCAGGCTATTTCTCAAATGCTAGGCAAGGCAAAGGAAACGGTAAGTATTCTGGAGGAAATGAATCGTGGCGTGAAGGAAGTCTTGAATCTAGCTGAGACCGCACATATTTCACTCCCACCTCAAGTTTATGAAGGAGCCAAGCAGATTGACCGAGCTGTTTGGGAAGCAAGGCGAGTGTATGGCGAGGTCAGTGAACGATCCCCTAAAGTCACTCAGAACAATTATCGTACAGGTGTCGAGGGTCTTTTTCTCAGTCAAGATGCGTTCGACTACTCTAATTTTCTTGATGAAAAGGGAAACAAAGTAAAGACAGCAGCACTAGTTGCCAGTCAAGTCAGCGCTACGAGGTTGACGGCAGAAACCATGGGAGTTTTACTTCATGCTGTAAGCCATGGAAATCGTTTGGAAGCAAAACAGTTAGAAATATCTTCCACAAAAAAAATTCAAGATTCAACCAAAGAAAACGCAGAATTTGAATCTTTCGTTGAAACTCATTCGCTGATTGATAGAGACATGAAAAGAAACGGAATGAGTTCTCTGAATTCTATCGGAGGTTCTCAATGATTGACCTTAACTCAACAACACGTGAATTATTTCAAGCTAGCTCTTCGGTTTTCTGGGCAGCTTTGCCAGTTGCCTTCTTGTTAGCAATGATGGCGATTTATTTTAGTGGTGAAATTTCTGGGTCAAAGATCGAAGGTTTATTTCGACGACTTATTATTGCAATAGCTCTTTTAGTCGGGTTCATGCAAATTTCCTCATCCATTCAAGGATTAGAAATGTATTTGATCCAAACATTTGGTGGAGATGACGCCCTTATTCAGATTTTCTCAAAGATCGGCGACAAAGCTACTGAAATCAAAGATTCTGGCACAAGTAATTGGTTAAAGTTAGGGCAGATCGGACTTTCAATTATTTCCACGCTTTCGTTTCTTGTACTTGCGGTAGTAAAACGATTTCTGGATATTTTGCACCTCTCTCTTTGGAACCTATTGCATATTTTAGGTCCTATTGCCTTACTAGGATGTCTATTTCCAACATTCCATGCGATTCCGAAAGGAATTTTCATGGGAATGCTTGAGCTTTCACTATGGAAACCTATCTGGGTTATCTTAGCTCGTTTGTTGCTTGGGATTGGCTTTTCAGAAACACCAGCAAACCTGTCGCAGTGGTTCGACACAGCGGTTCTTAACTTCGCCGTGGCCGGACTTTTGGCAAGCACGCCAATGCTAGTTCATTCCTTTCTAAACGGTCAATTAGCTTCAGCAGGTGCAAGTGCTTTGCAAACTATGACTTCAGGAATGGGAGCTTCATTATCAGGAATTCCTATCTCAAAAATGCAAACAGCTTATGGCGGAGCCAAGAGCATGGCAACAACAGGTCTTGGGTCTGTTGCAAGAACTGCAATGAAAAAGTTGCCTTTCCGAAAACCATCGAAACCAAACATTTCAAAAAAATAGAAAGAATAAAATATGGAATACCTTAAGCCAATTGAAACTTTACAAGAGTCTGCCAGGAAGACTCAGAAAATTATTTACTCTCTTTGTGCATTACTGGGAATGGCTATTGTTTTTATACCAGTTATCCTTACAAACAGACCTTTTGTCATTGTGGATGACGATTCGATACACCGAATGTTGAAGACAAAGCCTTGGGAAGTATCTGTTTTCAGAATAGAAGCATTCACAAAACAATATTTAATAAGCCGCTTTGAGTGGAATAATGACACTTTTTCAAAGAGAGAAGCTTTACTTAAAACACTTACCGACGAAGCTGTTTTTAAGAAGCTCAAAGCTTCAATTTCTTCCTTTCAGTCACTAGCTCAAAACCAGAAAGCCAAATGTTTTTTTACTTTTGAAGGGTTTGGGTTTTCAAACTCAGAGAAGAAGATTGTAGCGCATATTAGTCGAGTCTTGAGAATTGGGACAATGGCAGCAGCTACTCCACTCATTGTTCGATTAACGTATCGAGAGTCTTCCGTCAGTCCTGAAAATCCCTATGGACTTCAGGTAGTGGGGGTCGAGGAATTTGAGGAGACTGCAAATGAAGGACATTAAGCGATTTTTTTTCATTCTTTATCCCTCAATCATTCTGAGTCTGATGCTTTTCGTTTCTGTAACAGAAAAAAGTCATGCAGGCGTTATGAGAAAAGTAGAGTTGTCACCAGGAAAATCTGCAATCGTGAGAGTAGCTTTGAAAAGAGTGACTATTTTACCTTTTCTTTCACGGCCTGAGAAAGTCGTTCCAGGTTCTCCAGAATCTCTGGAAATCAATTTTCTGGGAAAGGATTTAAGTATCCGTCCTTTATCTCATGAACCTGGAAATCTAATCATCTACACCAAAGCAGGACGTTATGTCGTACTTTTGCATATGGCTGACAAATACAACTATGATGATGTTGTAGAAATTACATCCTCTCATTCAAAACGTAGAATCAATCTTTTGCATGACACCTACAAAAACGAAAGGAGAACGGATGAAAACAATAATCGAAAAATTCAAATGGACAGACAAACCCGAAGTTAAAAGAGAAATGATACTGTTAGCCTGTATACTTCTTGTTTCTTTAGTTGGTTTTTTTAAATTAAAACCATATTTCACTGAACAGAATGTCGTGATTGTACAATCAATCCAAAGTGACTCTATAAAACCTTCGGTTGAATTCTTGCAGAAAACATCTCTTTCAAAGAGTGAGGCCAAAGGATTCGGGTTTGATCTAGCCAAGGCGTTTAGCTGGAGTTCGAAATCCTCGAGCGCTACACGTACAAGTAATACTCCCTCCGTTATTGAGAGACCGTTGTTAGATGGACTCGAAGTTATTTTTGAAGGAATTCTATTGGGTGATATTTCTTCACTTGCTCCAGAGAGTCCAGTGCAAATTCGGTTGAATCAGTTCGTCTCGGAAGATCACACAGCAGTGTTGGATATCTCTGAGATTGTTGGTGGACAAATTCGTGGAATTCTCTCTACGAATATCAATAAGAAGCGTTTGAATTTCAGTTTTTCTGAGCTTTTAAATAAAGAAGGAAGAGCATACCCAATTACGGGTTACGCAATTGACTCTGATCTTAAAACCGTAGGCATAGAGGCCGATTACTCCTCTGGATTGTTGACAAGATTACTGGGCGTTGCACTCAATAAAGGAATCGTTGCAGCCGACCAGATCGCCATGTCAAAGGTCATGAATGGGTTGACAGATAATTCTGCCACATCAAAAGAGCTTCAGCGTGCTTCTATTGAAACCAATCAACAAGTATCTATGAGCCTTTCGACAGAAGCCACTAAGGATCTTAAGGAAACTCAACCAGAGCTAAGTTTGAAATCAGGTGCATCCGTTTTTGTTAAAATTCGTAGCGCGAAGGGTAGCCGATGACTCAATCTACTGAAAATACTTTTTATAAAAGACTTCGTAGATACGGCGCTGTGTTCATTGCGCAAGCGAGGGTGAACCGAGAGTATATATACTTTTGGATATTGGCTACGGCTTTAGATGTCATCCTATTTGAAGCTCTGCACCCCATGAGCATTGGAATGATTGTACTTGCCAATCTATTAGTTGGTTTCATTGCGATTGGCTCAGTCGTTCGCCCAATTGACAAAGCATTTGAGACGATTGGACTCGATTACTCTAAGGGCTATGGAGAGCCTACGTGGATCGTACGAGGAAAGTACCCGCTTAAGAATGATCGAATCCGAATCAGAGCGGCTGGATATGATGCCAGTGACTTTGAAAAACATATTTTACAGCTTTCGTCGAGGCTCAGTCAGCCCATTAAATCCATTTCAAAGCCATCAGCGACGGTTCCAGAAATTGAAGTCGTTTTAAAACGAACTAATATTCCAGATTCTGTAGCATTTCACGAACTAGACCTAAACTCACTTTCTCAGGGAGAGTTTTTTATTGGGCATGGAGATGAAGTCGTAGAAAAACTGTCACTTACGAAAATGATTCATATGCTTGTGGCTGGTCAAACGGGGTCAGGTAAAACTCAGTTCATCAAGCAATTCATGACTACGGTTTTGACACAAACGCGTGGATCGTATTTGTGTTTAATCGACATGAAAGGAGGCATTGACTTCCAATCATTTCGTAAAGCTCCAAACTTCAGCATGGTGACATCTTATTCAGATGCAGAGTTATTACTGGATCAGTGTTTAGAGCTTTTTGAAAAAAGAAAAGAATATTTGATTCAGAAGAGTAAAACTAATTGGAATGAATTTTTATTGAAAGATCTTGAACAAGAAAAGGCACTGCAAGGATTTCCTGTAGGACCTGTAGTAATCGTTGTTGATGAATTGGCTGAACTATCAAAAAAGGCATTAGAGAAATCTGCCAAGTCAGGACTTCAGGAGAGAATAGCGACTCTTGCTAGGTTGGCGAGATTCACTGGCATTCATTTGGTCTTAGGCACACAACGACCAGACAAAAGCACTATTGATATGCAGAGCAAAGACAATTTACCGACTAGGATTTGCTTTTCTGTTCCATCGGTTTCGGCTTCAACATTGGTAATCGGTGACATGACAGCATCCACATTAGGTTCTCATCCTGGTAGGGCTGTGTATCAGCGATCAAGCAATGAGATCATTCAAGCCCCTCTCATTAAGAACATACAGATAGAAGAAATGATTAAACAACATACTGAAAAGCTCATTCAGGCAGGATATAGCCGTTCATTAGTTGGAGTGAACCAGTCTTTCCGTCCTTCAAAAAAGGTACAGTTGAAATGAGAAAACATAACGCCTTTCTGTCCCACCAATTAGTTCGTTTTGGCATCATGACTTTAGATCAGGTTATCGACTCATGCGCTGGCAGATGTACGAGAGCAACTGTTTATAGAATGTTGAAAGAACTTAGGACGACAGCATTTGTAGATAAACCTTATTTCCCGTCTGCACCTTTCAATATTTTTGCGGCTACTAAAAAACTTCGAAATCAGGTGCTTTCAACATCGCATATTGGGAATTCTGGAATCCATCATCGCAACGCAGCTCATGCTATTGCAGTAACCGAAACATTTTTGGTATTGTCCAGATATTCATTCATTACTTTGATCGCAACTGAACACGAAATTGGTTCTTTTGAGATTAAGCAGTTCTGCCATGAGAAAATTCCTGATGGATTGATTCAGATTTCAAACAGTGACGGAAAGTTTGAATTGGCAGTTGAGGTAGAGAGTACACAAAAGAACGATTACCTCATGGATGAGCTGATCGAAAAATATAGAGCTACGTTCTTGAAGGAAATGATTTGTGCAGGATTATTGGTGGTAGTGAGAAACAAAACCATACTGACCGCATATCAAGAGAAGATCGGTAAACTGCCACCTGAGTTTGAGAAACGTATCCTCATCGTTACTTTTGAGGGCTTGAAATCTCTTGACTCTAGGTACTTTGGCATTCAGCACAAATATCCTGGAGAGTCGTTAGATAAAATTGCGACAATATCTCAAGGCGTAGTGAATGCAGTTCCGTTGTTTTATAAGGATTTTTGCTCTTTGAGCAGTCCCTTATCACCCCCACATAGTGAGGTTGATTCAATTGATACACACAAAGGATTATTATGAAGATTATTAGCTTAGTATTGATTCCATTTTGCGCACTTGCGTTTACAGGTTGTGCTCATACTCGTTCGCAGGAGGTTGTACCTCCTGATGAGGCTGCACGCCTCAGCCGTCAGCTTGTACGTGAGTCCGTAGTATTTGAGACGGGTGCTAAAGCAGGCGCAGTAGTTCCCGAAATATCGGCTCCGCAGCTTCGAGCTGTCATGATTCCCGAGAAGATTGAAAATAATCGTCTCATAGAGGCTCATCGAGAATGGATTCTGGAAGGAGACGTTAGTCTTCTTGGAATCCCTCAAGAAAAAGAGGCCAAAAAGAAATGAAAGTAGCCCTTAACCCAGAGACATTAATTGCGCTTGACCATGTGCGAGGACAGATTAAAAATAAGAATGAATTTAGCGGAAAGAAAATCAGCCCTTTGGTCAACACTCTTTTAGTTGATGCCTGTAAAGCTCTCAGTGAGGCGGATTTTGATCGGTTGTCGAAGAGGCTCGTTTCTCAATCCCACCGAAAGAAATTACTCACAAGGCGCGCAGAGCGCTTGGTGGAGCTTTACGGTGAAGAATATATTTCACAGCTTGAGCATCGAGCCGAGCGCAAAAAAAATAACGCAAATAAAATTAATGAAAACACCGCGTAATGCCCTTGTTTTCTGCTGATTTTTTACAGAAAGATGATATGATTTTAAACAATGAATCTGAAGAAAATAATAATTCTTCAGAACCGATCTTTGACAATTTGGTTTGGATGAACTCAGTCGAGGCTGCGAAGTATCTTCGGTTGCCATCGGTGGGCGCACTTCATACAGCGGTCAGTCGCGGACAAGTCCGTTGCCGCAAATGGAGGCGTCGCCTTTACTTCCGAAAATCCACTTTAGAGGAACAGTTGGGTAGCTCTCAAGAAAGAGGTATCTGATGTCTGTATCTAGTTATGAAAAAGATGGAAAAAAACTTTGGAAAATTTATCTTAATATCCGAAGTAAAGAGAATCCCGCAATCAGAGAACAAAAAATGGTTGCTGGATTTGAATCTGAGAAAGCAGCTCTCGCTGAAGAAAAAAAACTCACAAGAGAGATCACAGAAAAGTTAGTCAAGCGCGCCTCCCAGGGCATACCTGGGAGGCCGTGATTGCGAGATGGGAAGAAGCCGTAAGAGATAAAACAAAATATTCTTATGAGCCGAACACCATCACCGATCATGTTAGTAGTTTAAGTCGCTGGACGAAAGCATGGTTGGAAAGGCCAGCGTCAATGCTGACGATAGGAGATGCCAGAGAGGTATTTTCATTGATGGAAAATGCTGGTCGTTCTCTCGGTTATCGAAAACAAGTCAAGCACACCATCAATCTTGTTTACCGATGGGGAATCGAGCAAAGGTTGATTCCAGGTGTGCGTGAAGCTCCCGTGCAAGGACTAGCGTTGAGCAATCGAAAGGTTGAAAAGGTTCCTGAAATATTGAACCTTGATGAAATTCGGTGTCTACTACGCAGTGCCAAGCAGCTTGAGCATCCTTGGTATTCCATATGGGTAATGGCTTTATTAACGGGAATGAGGAATGGCGAACTCCATGCTTTGTTGTGGAGTGATGTTAACCTTCAAGATCGAAAAATCACTGTCTCCAAGTCCTATCATTCTAGACGGAGAGTGGTGAAGAGCACTAAGAGTGGATGCTGGAGAACAGTTCCTATTTCAGATGAGCTTTTGGTTCTGTTGTTAGAACTAAAGGCCAGTGCAGAAAAGAGGGAGCATGTACTTCCTCGATTCCATGAGTGGGATGCTGGGCGTCAGGCGAATATGTTACGGAAGTTCTGCATTGGTATTGGTGTACGTTCTGTCCGTTTCCATACGCTTCGTGCTTGCTTTGCAACCCAGCTTTTAGCCAATGACGTTGCTTCGGCAAGGGTCATGAAGATTTGTGGCTGGGCTGATTTAAAGACCATGCAGAAGTATATCCGGTTGGCTGGTGTAGATGAAAAAGGTGCTACTCAGACCCTCAGGGTATTACCGAGTGATATGGCTGCAATGAAGGAAGTCGTTGATCTCTTTGAAGCAAAGCAGATTTTGCCATCTGTCTAATGGACTTTGGCTAAATCTGGCTATAAAACCGTGTAAGTGGCTGAATCCAAACCAAAGTCGACGTTGCCACCATTAGTCAAGACATTCGAACTAGCGGTCAAAGAAAAATCTTTTGGCTGGAGTTCGTCTAGCCCTCGTTCAATTTCAGTTGACCCTGCATAAAACGCAATATTGAACCCAGCTCGCGTGATTTCGATTCTATGAACGAGTCGCTCCATGATTTTTGTCTTTACCTCTGGGTTAACGTGATTGAGTTTACAAAGAGCCCGGATGAAGGATTGATAGGTGGATAGTGGAATGACCCCATCGAACTAGACAGCTTTTCCCCTGATCTTCTGAACAGGACGATCAGCGGGTTTTAGTTTCAAGACTTCTGCTTCGTAATCTACAGGCGGTAAATACCCAAGACTCGAATGAAGTCTCTTACCAGGGGCTAGAAGGACTGATAGTAATAAGCCCTAATCTTTAGTTCGAAAGGTACTTGTTAAAGCAAAAGATTAAATCGCAAAAACCAAGAAATCCGGTTTGCGAGGAATAACAAAGGATTTAGAAACAAGATTAGGAAACAAATCATTGGTCAAAAAACCAACAGTACATTCGCTCTTGGGTTTACCGTATAATTTTAGAAATGGGGACCAGCTTGAACCGTTGAGGCGCATCAAACTCAAGTACAATACCACTTCTGGTATTACTCATTCTTACGCTTCCACTCACTTCGTGGTCTGCGTGTGATGATAACTTATTGAATGCGGAGATTTCGATTTCTAAACACAATTTCGATGTTGAGCGTGGCCTTAGCGACTATTATGAACTCTTAGGTGCACCTTCTAGCCCCTGATGCTTACAAAAAATATCTGAATTTTTACAACAACATTCTGAATTCCTTTTCAGGGCCTTTGCCTAAGGTTACTGTGGTAACCTTCAAAATCGATCCATGGAGAAGGTCTTATGAAGTTCCCAAAACTTCGAATGTTCGAGTACTCACAGGCCGGTATTTAGAAAAGATACCAGATGAAGAGCTAACGGGGAGCGCTCCCTTCGATCTCATTAGCGATGTATTCGGTGTATTCACTTACACCTCGGAACTGTACGCCGTTCTCTCAAAATTTCAGCGAATCCTCTCGAAAAATGGGACGGCCTATATTGCTTTGGGAGATAAAAATTCAGTAGTTTTTCGCACCCTTATTCATTCAGAAAAGGGAGATGAGCCTATCCCAGAATGGTTGGCCAAAAGTTTCCCGTCCATATTCTCGATCGAGGCGGCCGGTAAACCAGGAGTTCGAATTTATAAAGGAGCTCCCGTGGCGGGAACTTCGCGTTTCGTTCTAGTCATGAAAAAAGCAGACGAGGGCTTCCAAATTCCTTATTTCCAAAATATTGTTTATAAGGGATACGACAGAGGTGCGCCCTCGCGAATCTTTAAATTCGTTCCTGTACATTGACCCTAGAATTCCTGCTCTACTCGCTGATACTGTGATAGATTCCAAGGACATGACATTCCATAGGTACATGGTCAATGCGATGAAGACTGCAGATGTTCTACTTTACGATGGTCACTCAGGATTAGGTGATACGCTCAATCTGTCGTTTTTACTTAAATTCAAATTTAACGCTGATAAGTATTAGATTCTTTTCTTCAATGGATGTAGTTCCTCAGTGTAGAAGAACAATTACAGCGTAGCTTGAAAGAAGTAGATGATTTGAGGCATGCACTTGATTATTCTTCGATGGTTGCATTCACGGATGCCAAAGGAACTATTCCCTATGTAAATGATAAATTCTGTGAAATCTCGAAGTATTCTAGAGATGAACTCATAGAACAAATCACAGAATTGTCAATTCTGGTCATCACTCTCATGATTTTTTCAAAGAACTCTGGACGACTTTTTCTTCAATAAAAGTATAGAAAGGTGAAATCAAAAATAAAACTAAAGATGGATCGTTCTATTGGGTATTTACTACCATCGTACCTTTTGTAGGTGAGGAGAACCGTCCGTTTAAATATGTTGCTATCCGTGTAGACATCACAGAGCGAAAACTAATTGAAGAACAATTAGAGTGTGACCGGGCCATTCTAGTCCAATCTGATAAAATGGTAAGTGTGGGTGAACTTGCAGCTGGTATTGCCCATGAGCTAGGGAAGTCTCTGGATGCGATTCGAGGGAGAGTAGAACTCCAAGAGATGATGATTGATAATCATAACGGCACTCTCACCATTGATAAACGTTCACAGTATACTAAGTTCATTGTGATTTTGCCAAAGAGACATAAGCAATACTAATGGTTTAATGACACTAGATTATTCTCCTGCAGCTACTGCATCGTGAATCGAGTAGACCAAGTTGGAAGCAGTGCCTTGATTAGGTGATTAGATCACATCGCAAGAGCCACCTGCAGACTTTAATGTACATGCCACATCTTCATAAGGAACAAAGTACGGGTTTAAAATCGATTTTTTTTACATTTACTCAATTTAATATTGACTCGTTTCGTAAATTTCTATAATTCACGCGTATCAACATCAATTAGGGAGAAGTTACTGAAATGTTTGCAACGTTTTTATTGTTAGTTAATTTATCAAATCCTCATGCTGTAGCTCAATCTACGAGCTACTCTTCATGCTATGCTCATACTGCTTGTTACAATGTTTACGGCCAGTATATCGGCAAGATTTCCTGTGCTGTATACGGTTCAAGTTACGTTTATGGTAGCGGCGATACTTCAAGTGCTTGCTCTTGGTATGTGAATCCATATAGAAGCGTTGAGTGCACAGGCTATACTAAAGTCAGAGACAGTAATGGAAACTATTACTGGGCTTGGCAGAGTTTTAATTACTATTGCCCATAGTCTTTAAAATTTATTATTATTATTATTTATTCAGGTATCCCTGAATCAGAGACTCTTGCCAATTCTATTCCAGGCCACTATCCGAGAGAAATTCTGATGAAGATCGACTGAGAAAAGCACTCGTGAAGCTCTGCCCATGAGTAGCTCTCGTTTAACAAAACCAAACACTCGTCCATCAGCTGAGTTGTCACGATTATCTCCCATCATAAAGTACTGACCTTCGGGTACTATGAAGTGTCGTGACTCGGGTCTAAAGTATTCTGGAATTCTTTTGACGTGGTTTTCGAATTCTCCTGGTTTTCCATTGATGAATAGGAATCCATTTTCGATCAGAACATCATCTCCTGGTAATGCAACCAAACGTTTCACCAGAGTAAGTCCAGGTTTAACGGGTGATTCAAATACAACGATGTCCCCACGCTTGGGTTCATCTAGGTTTTTGAGAATGATGTTTGTGAGTGGAACCTTCAGGTCATAAGCAACACGATTGACGAAGATTCGATCTCCAATGGCAATCGTGGGTTCCATAGATCCACTAGGAACGATGTAGTAGTTCGCAAATGTAGAGCGAACGAGAATGAAGAAGCTCATCGCAACTAAGAACGGGATATTTGCCTTAATTTTCAATAATTTGTCTTTCATACTTATAATAAAGTAAAGTATGCTTTACATAAAGTCAAGCTTGAAGTACTCTTTAAATAATGGAGCTTAAGAACAAGGTGAAGATCGCTCGTGTGACTAACGGTGATCTGACGCAACAGGAGTTGGCGGATAAAATCTCGTGTTCAAGACAAACAATCCATTCCATTGAGAGCAGTAAGTTTGTGCCTTCCATTGAACTCGCGCTTAAACTTGCACGTGTTTTAAATACCAAAGTCGAAGATTTATTTTACCTGGAGGACAAATGAACGATTTGGCAACGATCATTCGAAGCATTGCAATTCTGAGTGTAGCGATTTATTTGGGTTTTGATTTTTGGGATTCAAGACGAGTGAAGGACGAGCGTGAAGAGCTCATTCAATTGAAGAGTCTTGAATTCGCTCACAAAGCGACAATTGGAATGCTGACTTTGCTTGCTCTCATTTATGTTTTCTATGCGGAACTTGATGCTCTTTATATTTTCTTGGGAATAATTTTGAGCTCACTTTACACAGAAATATTCGGAAAGATCTATTTCAGACGGAAGCTTTAGCTGCTCGGATGAGCTTTGATGCACTGAGAACGTATATACCTATTCGTCTCTTGAGATATGCAGTTATTAATGGCTGCACTATAGTGACTCGTCCAGGGAGTGCTGAGGATAACATCGATTGCTGATTCACGAACTTGAACATCATGATCGCTTAAACACTGACCTAGGAATTGAGCAGCTGAAACACCTGGAATGGATCTTAATGCAAACACAGCTTTAGCTCTAACTGAAGTGGGATTGTCCCCAGTAATGATTTTAGTTAGATCAGGAAGAAACTTCTCACTCCCACTGTTTCCAATCATATCGATTGCGGTTTCAAGCTGTTCATGCTTCATATCGCGAATGAGTTCTACGACTGGAGCTGTTGGAAAAGCGCTCACAGCGTAGGCAGCACCGAGCGAGAGATTAGGGTTGGATTCATTCTTCACTGTTTCAATCAGTTGTTTCTGCGTTTCGGGCGTCTGCGGTGATGACATGGTTGTGAGTGCAGAGAGGATAGTCCCGCGACCCGAGGTGGGGACTGCTGGATCATTATAAATCTCAATCAGCGCAGATTGTGCCTCTGGAGTACCCAGGGAAGCCAGAGCGCCAGTCGATGTTTTGAAGATCGCAGACTTCTCACCTTGCTTAAGAACATTCTTTGTCTTGAGGAAATCCATGAGTCCGGTGACTCTGGTTTTTCCAGCTTTGAGAGATTTGACCAGTTCACCGAAGACTTTGAGTTGCTCTTGAGAATTGAGCACTTCAATTTGATTGAGTTTTTGAGTGATCACTTCCCAATCCATCGCCTTCGCCTGTTGCATTGTATGAAGAAGTTTCTCATCTGTTTTTTCGTTAGTATCAAGTTCTAGTGCGAGAGGGGTATTCTCTGTCAGTGATGAGATGAGTGGATCGATGTTTGAACTCTGATTCACGTGAGTGAGATTGATCTGATAGCTTGCTAGGATTTGAATTGTGAGATTACCGAATTGGGTGAGTTCATCGCCAGAAAGGGTTAGAGGCATTCCTAAATGAGAATCCCAAATGAGATCATGTTTGGATTTGAGTATGGCAGGAGTCGGTGAATTCTGAGCAATGTAAGTGAGTTTTGTTTTTACAAAATTCCTAAGCTCACTGCTCTCACTTTCTAGCTTCATTTCTGAGTGATACTTTCCAGTAGTATCTTCCTGTGACGAGAAAATCAGAAGTGAGATCATGTCCTTCAGAATGGAGATGCTTTGGTTTTCGTCAGGCTGAAGAGAGTGACTCTGAAACAAAGTAATGTCTTCTCCGTTTGTAGACACCAGTACTCTTAAACTTATATGTGAATGATCTTGATTCTCAGTGATTAAATTCTGAACGATGGCTTCAAATCCTTTATCGTTAGTCTTAATAACAGAGACAATGAGGTCTCCATGGTAGAAGACTGGTTCGATTGAGCTTCCATGAAAGTCTATTTTGCGTGAGTAAGAATAGGTGTAGTTCATTCCCGGTTTCGGTGCAAACTCAAGGGAATGAAGAGAGCATTTCAATCGGGACGCAGGTGTGCGATCATCTCGCTCAATATGACTGGACGGTTCTTCGGTTTTGTGTGATCCCACGATCAGCACTCCCACGCTGGTGAGGAGAGTGATCGCAAGAACGATTTTTAATTTGTACAAGATAGTTTTCCTGACGAAAAGCACTTGCCCTTCCAGGTGAAGAGGTCTGCTTTCCAAAAACGTTTCCATTTCCATCCGAAAACGTTGAAGACATCTGCAAAGGCATAGAATCCTCCGTACATCATCTGAACAAGAGTAGAGAGCTGGGCTTGCGGACTCGTACCGTTAAAATAAAAACTAGAATCCAAATCAATTTTGCCGTCGATGAGCTCGACGTCTCCACCCAATCCGCCACGAAGAACGACGAGTTGAGCGGAGCCTTCTAAGAACGCTTGTCCCGCTGCATTGCCTGAGATCTTCATGTTGATGATGGAGTTACTCACTGGATTGGTCCAGATCGTGGGTTGAATCTGACCTCGTACTTGAGCTTGGAATCTCACGCCTCCATCGATACCCAGAACAAGGGGACCAATGGGATACTTAATGATGGGCACTCTGACTTCTACAGGAGCAAGACCTACTTCTGCTTGAAGGAATCCATTCCCTTTTGAATAAGAGCTTTCAGCGAAAATTCTTTTGCCAAAAGAATAGTACTCAAGAGTTCCTGGCTCGTTCGGTAGACTAGGTACTCCTCCGATAGCTTGAAGAGCGGGAATGATCTTCCCTAGGACAACGAGTGCAGTCGAGGATTTCAGGCGTTGTAATCCTTCAGGTGCACTGGATGTTGTAGTGGCGCCCATAGCTCTGCCCAAGACATTTTCAGTTTGGGATTGGTTTACCACATCTGCAGAGTGTGCAGATGTGGCTACCATAAAAACGATGAGGAACATTATCGGTACCTAAGGACAGCAGGTCCTTCTTCGCTCACGCGCCATAAGTGGTACGCAAGTTGTCTCTGGGTTTCTTTAGAACCCTGAGCGGATCCATTAAGAGTGATCTTCACGACAGGAGTGCTTGAGGCTCCACTGCTCGAAGCTTGAGATTCACCACTGACAGCTGAGACACTACTAGATTCTGAACTTGCAATGACTTCTGGAGCCACTGTCGGTTGATTCGGTAGAATCTGTGAGAGGTCAGCGAAAATACCTAGACCTGTCTGATTGATTTCACTCCCAGCAAACACACCGATGAATGAGTTGATCTTGCCGAATGAAACTGAAGAGAACACGTTCACTCCAGGTACATATCTTCCGACATCATTCAGAGCTGAGAAGGGGATCGCGGTTCCAATCATGAGCGTGTTTGCACCCATGAGAACGTAGAGTTTGGCTCCGTTGTTACCGATCGGGATAGCTACCAGATTATCGGTAGGAGGAAGACCTAGCGGGAATGCAGTTCCATTCGGTAGTGTGGTTGCGACCGATGAATTGATATGAGCTGCTTTGCTTACATTGACTGAAATAACAATCCGTCCACCGCCGCCGATGGCATTGGGCTTGAGACTAATAGATCCGTACTGGATCGCTGGATTATTGGGGTCGATAATGGGCAGAGAAAACGCAGCAACAGAGTAGGTCTCAGTATTGAGATCTGCACTGACTGCTGCATATATGTCTCCATTCATTGTTGTAGCCTGAGCAGCCACTTTCTTTACGAGACTATTAGTGTTTTTTCCGCACGCAGTAGCTGTGATAGCCACCGCTATTAATGCGAAGATTCGGACATCCTGTCTGATCATACATAACTCCTTTATGTGTTAAGATATCTTAACATTAAATACACGGTGACTGTCAAGAGAAATAATGACTCAATGAGCTAAATCATTGATATGATTAAGTTTTATCTTGAATGAAAGCGTTTTGATATTTAAGGTGGATTAGGCTCGAGATGGCTTGTGGTTAAGGCCACTCCCTAGCTTTAATGAGCTTAAATGAAAAATGCGACGCATTTCAAGAGATGTTTTTATGACGTTCATTTAGAATTTTTACATACCCGATTCTTCCGTTACCCCTTCTTTCTCGAACTTGAGCCTCAATCACTTTGCAATCAGCCTTGGTTTGTTCTTCGTTCTCACCATGGAAACCAATTATCTTGATGTAGTCAGAGGCTGCCTGAGCGGTGATTGAAGATGCAAAAAGTGCTAAAAAAATGAATGTTTTCAAGTGAAATCACTCTGATTCGCTTGAGTGGCATTCATGATGAAATGTTGCGCCATGTCAACGACTAATACGTGGCATTGTATTGTGATGCAGATCTATTTTCTAATCCTCATTAATGGAGTCGCTATGGCACAGAACTATAAGAAACCATCAGAAGCTGAACTGAAGAAGATCCTCACACCTGAGCAGTTTCATGTCACCCAAGGTTGTGGCACGGAGCCCCCGTTTAAGAACGAATACTGGGATAATCATAAAGAAGGCATCTATGTGGATGTGGTGACAGGCGAGCCGCTCTTCTCGTCGCAAGATAAGTTTGAGTCTGGTAGTGGCTGGCCTAGTTTTACAAAACCCATCGATCAATCTCATGTGATGACTAAAGCAGATGAATCTCATGGAATGATCCGTACTGAAGTGAAGTCAAAAGAGGGTGAGTCACACTTAGGTCATGTGTTCACTGATGGTCCTAAACAAGCGGGGGGGCTGAGATACTGTATTAACTCCGCTTCTCTTAAGTTCATTCCTAAAGAAGATCTTGATAAAAAAGGGATTAACGGAAATGACTATTCGGTTTTCAAAACACTTTTCAATAAAAAATAAATTTCATAAAAAAAGCCGACTCGGAATCAGAGTCGGCTTTAAATTTTTAGAATCCTAACAATTTAGTTCAATGATTTGTTGTCTTTGAATTCTTTGATGCTGGACCATTTGCGTTCACAGTCTGTTTTAGACTGGGCTACATTGTCGCCATCTACTTTTAAGATACAACCATTGTTCATGAGTGCGAAGAGCACGTAGCTGCTGAATGGCTTACCTTTGACGTTGTAGTAGTTGTACATAGAGTAATCAACAATGCCGTCTTGGTATCCGAGTTTCTTCACATCGCCCCAAACTTCAAGGTTTCCATAGCTATCAAGAACCACATTCACTACGAGAGTTTTTGTGTTTGAAACTACGTTGTAACGATAGTTTGAATTCTCTTTGGTTTTCTTGTTGTAAGAGTGAGCTACATTAGAAGTAATTACTTTAGTGCTCGCTTTTGGACATTGGCCAGTTCTGTCTGCATTGTGAAGAACATAGAGGTCAGAGTTCTTGATGAAGTATATCATCGCTTTGTCTTGTGGGTGAGCAGAGATTTTTATATCCTCTACGTTGTTTGTGATTTGGCATTTGTTATTTCCAAC
Source organism: Lysobacteraceae bacterium (assembly GCA_023657465.1). Lineage (GTDB taxonomy): Bacteria > Bdellovibrionota > UBA1018 > UBA1018 > JAGTJX01 > JAGTJX01. Next base: position 324,925 of record JAGTJX010000003.1, on the reverse strand, counting down.
AGTACGGAACAAGTTTCCGCTTGGATCCAGAATATACTGAGATGCAACGTCACCTTTGCGTGCATTTTTTACGATGTCATCTTTTGCGAATGCGCTCACTGTTGTGAGTGCGACTAATAAAACTAACAACTTGGTTTGGTTTTTCATTTAATTTCTCCCTTGCGAGAGGAAGTAACTTATGTTGTGTACAGAGTAAAGGGTGTTGATAAATAAATCAATTGACACATCCAAGCATTGCGGTGCGCGCAGAAAATAACGCGCGTTTTTTTTGACGCAAAAATTCGTATCACTTTCGCGTGAAATCAGAGTTAGAAGATGTCATGTTTAAATTTAACTCTGGTACATCAAGAACAAAAATAGAAGGCATTGTGTATTTAGATGAGCCTACAGATTCTTGGATTGAAATTAATAATGGAAAAACTATTTTCTTAAACTGTAAAAGTCGTTCGATTATTAGAGATTAACCTTCGCTGGTACCAATAGCTCTCGCGAAAAATCTGTCATTAACTGACTTGGGAAGTAGTGAGAGTACTCTCTGAATGTTTCCTTGTGTTCCACCGCAGAAGTAACGTGCTCGTGGAAAGGGTGAGAGAAGCGCACGCTCAATGACTCTCGCAATAGAATTGGGATGGGCTCCCCTTGGACCTCTATAAACTGAGAATGCCTCGAAGCGATCGAGCATTCTTCCATACTTGGGTTCTGCTTCATGCGGCAGTGCTTGTCTGATCTTCTTCGCTTGACAGAGAGTTGTTTCCCAGATCGGTGTAGCAGTGACTCCAGGCTCTACGAGTGAAACATGAATACCTGCGCCTCGGAGTTCCACACGCATCGAATCAGAGAGAGCTTCGAGTGCAAACTTGGATCCTGAGTAAGGTCCCATGAGTGGCATCGCCACTAATCCACTGACAGATGAGACGTTCACGATACGAGCGGGCCATCTGCGTTTGTTCTGCTGAGCTGCCTGTCTCAAGAGTGGAATGCATGCCTGAGTCATCTCAAGAAGTCCGAATACATTCACTTCAAAAACTTTTCTGATTTCAGAGACAGGAAAGAATTCCAAAGGGCCACCGAGTGCGATTCCGGCATTGTTTACCAATCCATGAAGGAGCCCTCCGGTTTTGGATTTTAATTCTTCGATAGCAGGAGCAATGGTGCTCTTCACTGCTACATCACAAATAATCGGATGAATGAGGGGGGAGACTTGCTTGAGTTTGTCTACATCACTGGATCGTCTCACTGTGGCGAACACTTGGAAGCCTCGTCGTGCGAGTCTTTCTGCAGTGTAATATCCAATTCCAGTTGACGATCCAGTGACGAGAAAATTCATTAACAGTCTTACTCGTAGCGAATGAACTGTGGAATCATGAGTTCAGAAGCTTGAACCACATGCTCTCCTGGCTTCTTCACCTGAGGCAGAATCATGGTTTCAGCAACGTCCATTACATTCAAGCGTGCTTTGTTCATTGCATCGGTGAGATTCATTCCGCGGCTGAGTTCAGCTGCCAATACTGCGCGTTCTGGATTCACGACACCACCAGAGACGACTTTGTCTTTGAGTGATTCTTTGAAATCCACAGTGCCCATGAGTACAGACTTCACTTCTTCAGGAGTGAGAGCTGGATTCTGGTCCAAGATGCGTCCTGCAACGTTAGTCACAAACGGAGCAGCTTGACTAGTTCCGCTCACGCGAACGTGACCGGTGCCTGGCTCACTCGATAGAATCGCAACACCTGGTGCTGCAACTTCGACAGTATTCTTGCCGTAGTTGGAGAACTCAGCGAGTTGAGAAACTCCGAATGTCGCTGCAACTGTGATTGCGTTGTGGCGTCTGATACCTGCAGGATAAGAAGGCATCTCGTCGTTGTTCTCAGCGTCGTTACCCGCTGCGATCACAAACAATGTCTTCGTTGCAATCACAGAGAATTTGCGACCTTGCTCAGAGAGCTCCTTCATGAAGAATGAAGTGTAAGTACGTAGTTCCTTCTCAGGCATATCTTTTTTGAAGATTGCTTTGAAAAGCTGACCAAGCAACATCTGAATCATTCGAGGACTAGAGCCGAATGAGCAGTTTGCAACTTTAGCTCCAGAGAGTCTCACGTATCTACCTACAGGAATGAGCATTTCGCTCTGTGCGCCTGCAAGAGATTTGAGGCCTTGTTTGATGATCATGTCGATCATCTGTGGGCTTAAGCCTTTTCCAAGACCAGTGAGGAGAGAGGAAACTGGGAACTTGAATTTGTTAGCCCAATCGAGAACAGCTTTATCGCCTTTTGGCTTCTTCACTACTGTAGGAAGAAGTTTGATCGCCATGATTTCGTTCTTCGGTGCGTTGTGAGATGAAATTCCTGCAACGTGAGTTCCGTGCATGAAGTTTCCGTAGATGTTCATCTCTTCAATGAATTTTGCATCCTGTCTACGAGCTTTCATCCAGTCAATATCTTCAACAGTAGCTGTACCAGCCATCTTCTTGAATTGAACATCGAAGTATTTGTAAACATCGGGTGAGAAAGTTCCTAAGAGTGATCTTTCAATCAACTTTTTATTATTCTCAGCGAAGTTCCAACCGTGAATATCGTCGGTTTTTCCGTTATGCTCGTTATCCTTGCCATCGTCGGCTTGATCGCCTGGATTGATCCATGCGTTGGCTTTGAGATCTGGGTGTTCGAAGTCAGTACCTGAGTCAATGACTGCAATAGGAACAGCGTAAGAGTTTGAAGTTATAGATAGTAATAGAGAAAATAATCCGATCAATTTCATGTAGTTCTTCATAGAGATCCCCTCCCATGGGAATGTGTCATCAATAATTTGACGGTAATACTTGGAGCAATCATCTCTGAGATTCAAAAATATGCAAACTTAAATTTCAAAAGGGCTTATAGAAGGATAATATGTAGAGATGACCGTTCCGAAAAAGACAATTCTCGTCGTAGATGATGAACCTGATTTGGTAGAGATTCTCACAGACAGATTGAGCCTTGAGGGCTTTGCAACTGAGAGTGCTTCTAGTGGCAATATCGCACTCAAAGTTTTGGAATCCAAGAAGATCGATGTGGTCGTGAGTGACATCCGTATGAGAGATGGCACTGGACCTGAAATGTTCAAGAAAATGATAGAAAAAGGCTTAAAAACACCAGTGATTTTCGTTACTGCTTACGCTGAGTTAGAGAACGACGCGGTCATGAAACAGGCTCGAGCAGTGCTCAGTAAGCCATTTGATTTTAATGAATTAAAAGCGCTAATTGATGGTATATAACGCCTCGTCATGAGTCGTTTAGGTTTTAAAATCAAGTCACAAAAAATGCAGAAAACAAGTGCTCGTGCTGCATGGTTTCAAACGCTACATAATGAAGTTTTAACCCCATTGTTTATGCCTGTGGGTACTCAGGCCACGATTAAGGCTTTAAGGCCTGAAGATGCACAGAAATCTGGCTCCCAAATCTTATTAGCAAATACGTATCACTTGATGCTCAGGCCGGGGACTGAAGTCTTCGATCATATCGGTGGCATTCACAAGTTCATGAACTGGGGGAAGAGCGTACTCACTGATTCAGGTGGCTTCCAGATTTTCTCTCTCACTCACGCTAGGCGCATGAGTGAGAGGGGTGCAGAGTTTGTGAGCCAAGTCGATGGTCACAAGATTCTGCTCACTCCTGAGAAGAGCATCGCTGTCCAGCGCTCAATCGGATCAGATATCATGATGGTACTCGATCAATGTATTGCATCCACTTCCAATCGTGAAGAAGCAGCAGAGGCGATGGAGCTCACTCATCGATGGGCTAAGAGAAGTTTAGAGGCTCATGGAGATTCGCCACAAAGTATGTTTGGGATTGTTCAAGGCGCGCTCTTCGAAGATTTGAGACGAGAGTCAGCAGAGGTTTTACGTGAAATGCCGTTTGATGGGTACGCAATCGGAGGGCTTGCTGTAGGAGAGACCCGCGAAGAACGCGAACACTTCACTGAATTTACGACAGCATTCATGCCTGAGGATCGCCCGCGATATCTCATGGGTGTAGGTAAGCCCATTGATCTACTCGAAGCGGTTCACCGTGGTGTCGATATGTTCGATTGCATACTTCCCACTGCTCAAGCACAGCAGGGTGTGGCGTTTACTCATCAAGGTGTGATCAAGCTTTCGCGTGGAGTTTATAGATTAGGTTCGGGTCCGATTGATGAGAATTGTAAGTGTCCCACATGTGCCACTCATTCCCGTGCTTACATTCATCATCTGATTAAATCCAAAGAGTTCTATGGTTGGAGCTTAGTCGCCAACCACAATCTGTACTTCTATCATGAGCTCATGCGCGAGATGCGCAAGCAGATCTTAGCTGGAACATTCTATGAATATTACGTAGCCAAGCGATTAGCGCTTGTTCAGGATGATGAGCAGAATCTGCCTAAGCTACCACTTGGAGCACCACGCGAAACAGCTTCGCTGTCTCCCGTGTTGCTCGAACTAGGAAACTTCGAAGTCGTAAAATCTGACAAGGGTTTCTTCAGTGTGAAGTGCAAGACATCAGGAGAGATCATGCATTCGACTCAGCATCCAGATAGCGAAGCGCACTCCATCTATGCTGAGCAATCTCGTGTGCGCGAACGAGTGGGTGAGACTGAGCGGCTTGTCGTTTGGGATGTAGGATTAGGCGCAGGTCATAATGCGATTGCTGTCATTAGATCGCTCATGGGTAGAAGTGGTACCGAGAGGAATAATCCAAGTCTCATCATCAGCTTCGAGAAAGATCTCGATGCGATGAGATTAGCGGCTGCGCGAAGTGATCTTTTCCCTCATATGCGAGAGCTTGAGAGTGTAGTGCAGACTCTACTTGATGATCATCGGTGGATTTCAAGAGATGGCAAGATTGAGTGGATCTTGCTTGAAGGCGACTTCCGTCATCAGTTCCCTAAAGTTGCTAGTCCAGATATTATTTTTTATGATCCGTTTTCTACACATACCGACACAGAGCTTTGGAAGCATGAGATGTTTAAGCGGATTCTCTCTAAGACTTCAGATCGCGAGTGTTTGCTATACACTTATACTGCTTCGACCGCTGTGCGAGGGGCGCTCTTAGCTTCCGGCTGGTACGTTGGACAGGGTCGGGCGACAGGTGCGCGATCTCATACGACAGTGGCAGGAAATCGTGCTGGATTTAAGAGTAAGTGGGCGAGTGATGTTCAGTGGCTCAAGCGTGAGTTCATCGATCAATGGTCACGTAGTGGAAGTAGGAATCCAGAGTGGGATTCAGAGATTAAGCAGCATCCACAGTTTCAGGGCTGATTTTAGTGACACGTTTGCTCTGTTATCAGGTTGTGGCATGAATGTGGCATTGCTATGCGTTCATGAAAAACAAAAACGAATTTAAGAAAACCATGATTGAAGCCCATTACAGGCCAGCATTAATTAAAATCAGCATTGAATCAAAATCATTAGGCCATGATGCAAGAAAAACTTTTGCCCTCATGGTTTGGAGAGCGATTCGAGAAAGTAAAATCATCGAATTCAGATGGAGTCAGATCCGACATTCGGACGCTATGTCTGGACTGCAGTCATTCTATGATCCTATTCAACAAGTCAGGACTCGCCAAGCTATTCAAATTCAGTCTAAAAATGTTCACGCGGGATTGAAGCTGCGGGTACGTAGACAACAGCTGCGCTTGACTCAAGAATCTTTGGCTAGAAAAGCAGGAATTGACCGAACTCATCTCAGTCACATCGAACATGGCAAGGTCGTTCCGAAGGAGGATACCTGGCAAAGGCTTCAGAGTGTTTTGTATCCTGCAAGGTTACCACCCGCATGTCGTTGCCCATGCCACACTCATGCCACAACCTGATAAGGGAACGCTGTGTCACCATAAAAAAGGGTGGGTTTGTTTAATAAATCTTTGGAAAACTAAAATTGCACTCGCTAAGCGCGTTTGCGTACATAGAGAACTTTTTTGACTTTGCAAACGACTGTACCCTCTAAATCGACCACAGTCGCATCAAACACAGGCTCTACTTTTCGTTCTGTTTCAAGTGTGATTCTGATCTTCTCAATTTCTTCTTCGGGGATATGGAATTCTGCTCGCACGAGTTTTCTTCCTGGCTTCAGAAACTGAATCTCTGCCGACTTATCCCAAACTATGTACTTGGGGCCAAGGGCATTCATGAGTATCAGTGCATAGAAGGGGTCTGTCATCGAGAACAGCGATCCACCGTAATGAGTACCCTGTGCGTTTCGGTTTAAGAAGTAATCTCTCAGTGAAACTACGACAGTGCGTAAGTTCGAATCAGGATAGCTTACCCAAATCCCAGAAAATAAAAATGGTGGCCAAATATTAATCATACGAAGTTTTAGCTTTAAAAAGAAAGCATCTAGCATTGGGAGAGAACTTTCATTACGATAGATTCATCTCCCTTGAAAGTCTCGAGAGCAATAAATAACTTATCGCAGATGGATTCGTAAGTCGGAGTAGGTTTCTTCTTGTGATTATCGACACCCTGCTTGGTTTCACTGTATTTAGCCTCATAGAGCATTTGAACGTAGCGGATCGTACGATCAATAAGTTTTCCGTTAGAGGGTTTTACCCAACTCATGACATTGCCTTCGATTCTGCCCATGCGACCCATGACGAGGCAAGAGAGGATATTGATGCACATTTTGAGCATGAGGTGTTCCTCTAGAATACTCATTCTGTGAATGGGGATCGTTCCACGAATATCGTCTAAACGGAACCGCATCAGTAAGCCTTCGCGGTCGATTTTGAAGAAGTGGTTTTCTTTGAATTTGTTTTTCCTGCGCTCCACACTAGCTACAGAGAAGTCATAACCGTAGAGTTTCTTAAGTCCCAATCTATCGCCGTAGCCTTCCCAATCCAGTGCGCGTGGCTTGCGCTTCAATGTCTGGAACCATCCGTCCTCAGTGTTTCTTGCGTGAGGAAGATATAGGTAAGAGAGAGAAGGTTGAGCGTCCGGTTCATGTGAGTTTTCAAACGGCTGTAGACTGAACGTCGGATGACGCTCGGTTGTGTCTGTGAGTACGGTGATCTCATAGACGTCAGTCTGATAATAGATACCGTGTCCTTCGGTGTAATACTTAGATTCATGCTCAATGAAAGGTACCAAGAACTCAAGATCCGCTTGCTGAACTTGTTCGATAAACTTTGCGATCTGGTCTGCGATCTTCTCTTCACTTTCAAACTCGAGGAGTGCAAGCCCTACTGCGTACATGAGAACGGTGCTCGCTTGAAGTCGAGTGCTTCCTGAGATCGCCATTGGACCTGTTTCGAGATTCAGCTTCTCAATTCCTGAGTCTTCAATGACTTGGCGAGATCGCTCGATCGATCCAACGAGAGCAGAATCGGGATTGCAATAGAGGAACCAAGGTGGAATTTCAGAAATATCTTTGGCAGCGAGAGCAGCGCCGATCACATAAGGAGTTTCTCCACCCTCAGTGATGGCAAGTAATAGATCGCCGTCTTTGAATCCTAATTCTGTAAGATGACGAGAGCCGTAGTCTGAATAATCTTCGAAGTTCTCAGCTGCTCGGACAAGTGCGATGTCTCCACCGGCCATGAAGCTCACGACGCGGTCGACGAGATCAGTGCCTTCGCGTGTTTCGCGCCAGAAAGATTCGAGAGAGAGTGAAAGTCGCCCGGTAGCGCCACATCCACAGAGATAAATCCTGCCTCCGCCTAGGAGTGTGTCTCTGATCACGAGTCTCAAACGCTCAACTTGATTGCTCCTACGATGCAGAGCGGAGAGAGCATCCAGATCGATTTCTTGGAGAATATGAATTGCGCGCAGTGGGTCAGTCCGAGAAAGATCTGATAAATTCATGGTCTTAGGGTTCTGCTGCTCGGTAGGGAGGTGTCCTAACTTATAGAGCGCAGAGGTCTTTAAGTAGGCTTGAGCTTTTTCTTGTGGTGATTGATCTGTCACGATACTTTTACGCTACCATGGGTTTTTGGTTCTGGGTAGGGACACTCAGCACGCTTTTGGTTTTTGAAACGGATGTCACGAAGGCCGAGGATCGCCTTGGCTTCAAGCACATCAATACTTATCCTGTCTCGACCACTCAGATGCTCATTCCAGAGCAGGCGTTTAATAAACTCGTTAGCCTCATTCCTAAGAAAAACGCATTCGACTCGATTTTCAAATGGTTAGGCCTGCATGAGTATCTAGACGCTATTTTCACTGGAGAGCCTGAACATTTTAGGATGGGACTCGGTCGTATAGAAAAATATGGGGCTCAGGGCCTCACCATCAGCTGTGCTGGCTGCCACGTGGGAACACTCTTTGGAAAAACTGTCGTGGGCATGAGTAATCGCTTTCCGCGAGCGAATGAGTTTTTCGCTGATGGAAAGTTCGCACTCAAATTCTCAACTCCAGAAATGTTTGAACTCATGACAGGCGCATCTCCTGGTGAAAAACAAATGTTCATCGATATGAAGAAAGCTTCACGTCGCATCGGTATAGTGAAGCCTCAGTCTCTAGGGCTCGATACTTCACTTGCTCAGGTAGCGCTCTCGCTTGCGAGAAGGAATAGCGATGAGTGGGCTAGTTTCAATAGCCAATTAGAGAAGTCACCGCGCGCTGATCTACTCGATCATCACGTTGCTGATTCTAAACCTGCAGTGTGGTGGAATCTCAAATACAAAACTCGCTTCCTCTCTGATGGTTCGATTGTTTCAGGCGATCCGATCTTCACCAACTTTCTTTGGAATGAAATTGGCCGAGGGGCGGATCTCCGCGAGCTCGATCAGTGGTTCAAAACCAATGAAGATACGATCAGGGAGCTGCGAGAGTTTGTATTTAATACTTCCGCACCTCACTGGTCTGACTTTTTTGGTAAAGGAACGATCAATGTTGCGCGAGCACGTCAAGGAAGCGCGCTCTTTCATGCGAACTGCGCCAGTTGCCATGGTGCCTATGAGAAGAACTGGAAGACACTTGAGAATATCCTCGTGAAGTATCCGACTCCAACACCCGTGATCGACGTAGGAACAGATCCGGGACGGAGAGAGGGAATGGAGAGTCTCGCGCGTGGATTGAATCACCTTCAAATTTCTAAGAATTTCGTAACAGTCATTGAGGTGCAGCACGGCTATGTGCCTCCACCGCTCGAAGGAATCTTCGCACGCTTCCCTTACTTCCATAATAACTCGGTGCCGAGTTTGTGTGCGGTGCTCACTCTAGCAAGTGAGAGACCGAAGCACTACTATTCTCGAAAGCAGATCGATCCTCAAGAGGACTTCGACAGTGATTGTGTGGGTTACCCATCTAGAAAAGGTGACAGGGTTCACTTCTACGATACAACTCAGCCAGGTCAGTCGAATTCAGGACACGACGAAGGAGTGTTCCTCAAGAATGGACAAGAGATGTACACTCCTGATCAGAAGCGAGACATAATAGAGTTTTTAAAGACGCTTTAGAGAGATTTAATAAACGCTCTCGTCACCCAAAGATGAATCCAGGCTTGAGAGAGAAGATAAATTGGCCACGGGAGTCGAGGAAGAAAATCTTGCACAGCAATGAGTCCGTAGTCGTTATGCGTTGTTCTTAAGAACTCAATACGAGCAGTGGTAGGTGATTTTTTGGAAATGAGTAGTCCATCAGCGATGTGATGAGTGCACAGAGTTTCATCATGACTAGAGTTTGCTTCAAAACTGAGGAGCTTCAGATTCACAGGTTTCAACTTAAGCGTGATTCCTTGAGACGGAGAGCTCTTCACTTCAATGAGCCAACCTAGTTTCTGTTTGAGCCAATTCCAATAAGTTGTTGAGATCTGTGTAGCAGTAAGTTTTGCGTGAGTGATTCTCTGAATAGAGATGACATTCTCTCTTCGCTTCTGAGCTTTCACTCGGTCACGGGTCTGTTGTCTCAGTACTGGCTGAATGGATTTGATAGAATCCGCTATAGAATCAGAAATACTTTTTGAAGGTAAAGCGATTGGGAAAAGATAATCCTTCCTCGCGACCATGGGATACCTGAGACTTTGAACGAGTGGAGCGACGAGGTGAGAACTTGCGCCAGTGATGAGACTGACCCAGAGGTTAGATAAGCCAGGTGAGAATAGAGGTACTGAGATCATCGGGCGCTTAAGCCCCATTTGTTTGGCCGTCTCAATCATGAGTCCTTGGTAAGTGATAGTGGTCGGGCTACCGAGATCGTAGTTTCCTTTTTTGATTTCAAAATTTTGAGCAGAATGCGCGATCGCTTCAACTACTGTGTCGATATCAACAGGTTGTGTTTCGCTCAATGTCCAAGTAGGGCAAATCATCATGGGAAGTCGCTTCACTAGCCAGTAAAGCATTTGGAAGGAAGATCCTTCTTCACCCATGACTAATCCCGCTCTCAGAGCGATTGTGTCTACTTTGGATTTTAGGAAAACTTCTTCAACTTCGAGCCTGGATCTCAGGTGCGCCGAAAGTTTCTTGTCTTCAGGGATAAGTCCACCGAGATAAACGATGCGCTTCACTTTGTTTCGTTCAGCGCTTCGTGCGAAGTGACTTGCTAAAAGCAAATCCATGTCCTCGAAGCTCGCTTGATTGAGTCTTGCAGTAGGAAGCATGGAGTGGACTAGGAATATGGCTATATCTGCACCTTTGAGGGCTTTATCTATATCTTTGTAATTGAATAAGTCACACTTGAGCCATTTGACCTGCGGATCTGCTGACTTACTAGGTGACCTTGTGAGCGCAGTGATCTCATGTTCGTATTTGAGTTTATGAATGAGTCTTCGTCCGATAAATCCAGTGGCTCCTGCGATGACTATCTTCATTGGGGTGATAGCTTTCTTGATTGGAGATAAATCGACTTCACATCGACAGGTGTTTGGTCTTGGCTCAAGTGATTATAGAGGGTGAGGAGCATGATCCCAAAGGCTAAGAAGTTTTCGTCGAGTTGGATATTGCGGTCGATCGCACGCTCAGCAAGTTTATCTATCGTGTTTGATAATGCCTGTGCGTTGAAAATGATTTTTCGACTGCCGTCATTGCCGAAGTGATCCATCATGATGTCCTTCGCTTCTAATAGTCCAATAGACTTTAGACTCATTTCAAATTGTTCGGTCTCTGATTCATAGTAGCCTTGATAGAGATCAGATAGACCTTTTCGGAACGTTTCGCTTGGTTTGAAGAAGAATCCTTCTGGCTTCCAGAGCTGAGTTTCTCCGTTTTCAGAGGTGAGATGTTCGAACGAAAATTCTAAAGACCAAGTAGGAAGGGAGTGAATTTGGTAGAAATAAGCTTGAAGGAGAGCGTTGTTTTTCTCATTCGTTCCGAGCTTCAACCCTTTCTCTAGAGCGCTGTCAGGGGATCTACTTAACCCTTTCATGAACTGGATAGGCTTATCCCAGGACATGATCTTTAGAACCTTGGGGTTAGCGTACTTCAGCAAGGGAAGGTATTCGGGCTGGATGAACGACTTGAGTAGATTGAATGCCACGGGCTTAAGCTAGCATTTAGATCCGAGTGCGTCACACCATTCTTTATAGCGCATATGGCTATAAAACCGTTTTTTTCACTTTTAAAGTCGTGATCCGCGTCGTATGAATTTTTATATGCACAATCTAATGATTCCTGAATGGGTAAAGAACGAGAAGCTACGTACTTGGGTACTGGAAACCGCAGAACTCTGCCAACCTGATGCAGTTCACTTCTGTGATGGTTCTGAAGAAGAATACAACATGCTCTGCGAGCGCTTAGTTGCTGCAGGCACTTTCAAAAAACTCAATCCCATCAAACGCCCTAATAGCTATATTGCATTCTCTGATCCTTCAGATGTCGCGAGAGTAGAAGACAGAACTTACATCTGCTCCAAAAACAAAGTCGATGCAGGTCCAACCAACAACTGGATGGATCCAGTCGAGATGAAGGGTGTGCTCAAAGGTTTATTCCGCGGTTCGATGAAGGGTCGTACGATGTACGTGATCCCATTTAGCATGGGTCCACTAGGCTCTGATATCGCTCAGATCGGTGTTGAGATCTCTGACTCCGCATACGTCGCTGTGAACATGAAAATCATGACCCGCATGGGACGCAAAGTTCTCGATGTCTTGGGCAATAAAAACTTCGTTCCTTGCTTGCACTCAGTAGGCGCTCCACTTGCTCACGGCGAGAAGGACGTCACCTGGCCATCCAATAAGGAAACCAAGTACATCGTTCACTTCCCAGAGACTCGAGAGATTTGGTCTTATGGATCAGGTTACGGCGGTAACGCATTACTCGGTAAGAAGTGTTTCGCGCTTCGTATCGCATCCACTATGGCTCGTGATGAAGGCTGGCTAGCTGAGCACATGCTCATCTTAGGTATGGAATCTCCACAGGGCGAGAAGACTTATGTCGGTGCTGCATTCCCGTCTTCATGCGGAAAAACAAACTTAGCGATGCTCGTTCCACCTAAGGCATTCGACGGTTGGAAAGTCACCACCATCGGTGACGACATTGCATGGATCAAGCCAGGTGCTGATGGCAGGCTTTACGCGATCAATCCAGAAGCTGGTTTCTTCGGTGTGGCTCCAGGTACTAGTTACAAAACCAATCCCAATGCAATGGATGCACTCTATAAGAACACAATTTTCACAAACGTAGCACTCACAGAAGATAATGACGTGTGGTGGGAAGAGATGACAGATGTACCTCCAGCGAACCTCACAGACTGGACAGGACAGGCATGGACTCCTGGATGCGGCAGAAAAGCTGCACACCCGAACTCACGTTTCACGGCTCCAGCTCACCAAGCACCTTCTATTGATAAAAGTTGGGAGAACCCAGTAGGCGTTCCGATCTCAGCATTCATCTTCGGTGGCAGGAGGGATTCTCTTGTTCCTCTCGTGTACCAACCACAGAACTGGAATGATGGAGTTTATCTCGCTGCTACTATTGGATCTGAGACCACTGCAGCTGCTGTAGGTAAAGTGGGGGAAGTCAGACGCGATCCTATGGCGATGCTTCCCTTCTGCGGATACAATATGGGTGATTACTTCGCTCATTGGATTAAAATGGGTGCGATGGTGAAAAATCCTCCTCTCATCTTCGGAGTGAACTGGTTCCGTAAGAAGGATAAGAAATTCATGTGGCCAGGATTCGGTGAAAACATGCGTGTTCTCAAGTGGATCGTGGACCGTGTACGTGGTCGTGGCGCTGCTGTTGAATCTCCTATGGGTTGGGTACCTCGTTACGAAGACATGACTTGGGATGGATCTGACTTCACTGCAGAGCAATTCTCAGAGCTCACTGCGATCGATGCTCAAGGCTGGACAATCGAGCTTACTTCGCACACTGAGTTTTTTAATAAGTTTGAAGATCGACTACCGAAGGCTTTGCTTTCAGCTCGGGAGAAGCTCTTAGTAAATTTTCCTAAGCCGTCTAAAGTGGGCGGCGCAAATACTGCAAAAGATTTAGGCGTATAATGGTGTTGGGCGGTATTTTAGCCCACGCGGGAATAATGTTTGAGGAGCGTTGGTACTGGTCTCAGTATCAGCGCTCTTCGCGTTTTGAGCCTGTGAGTGCGGTTACCCAGCTCGTGCAGGGGATCTGGGAGAAGTATCCTTCACGAGCGCGTGAGATTCTACGTGAGAGAATTTATACGACTGAGATTGTACCCGTGCTTGATCCAGAGATGGTGAAGGTGAGCGCCAAGCGGATGAGCTTAGTGACAATGGCGGAGTGGAAAAAGTTGAAGCTTCTTCAGAATGAAGAAATTGTTTTTGATCCTCAATCTTCAGCATCATTCGACGATCAGAATGTAAGTTTCACAGAGACGCAAGCGATGAATTTTTTATTGAGAGAATTAAAAGACCGTTCAGAGCAATCAAGCCTCCCTCTTTATTCACGCGATCGCGCGGTGGGTGCAATGCTGCTCTCAGTTGATGGGCAAGTTTTAAATTATGCTCTCAATCAGAATGCGCTTAATCGCACGCTCCATGCAGAAACTATATGCTTTCAGGGTTATTGGTTTCAGCATCGTGAAGCAGTGCCTGCGGGTTCCACTCTCATCACGACACTCTCTCCTTGTAGGCAATGTGCTGCAATGATCGAGACTAGCGGAGAGAGCATTAAGGCTGTTTACTTGGAAAAAGATTTAGGCAGATTTGGTTCTTGCGCTGGAAGGAACGTCGTTTTTCGCGACTTATAACTCACTTTCATTCACGAAACAGTTCTTTAAGTCGCAAAATGCGAACTTCATTGGTTGGGGCTAACTTTAAGTATAGGTTTGAGGTTTTAGGCAAAGATGTCATAGTAGCTCAAATAAAGTACTCGATGAGCAAAAAACTATGGCAAAAAACCTATCTTGGTTTATAACCAGGAAACGAATCCAAGGAGCGTTGCGAGGCCTTTTAAGAGCCCTAGGCTTGGATTCATCTGAAACAACGACGCTCACTGAACTTCAAACAAACGAAGAAAGTGAGCCAAATCTCATGTCAAACAAAGACTACCACGTAGCAGATATCAATCTCGCAGCTTGGGGACGTAAAGAAATCAAAATCGCAGAAACCGAAATGCCAGGCTTAATGGCAATCCGTGAAGAATTCGCACGTACGCAACCTCTCAAAGGTGCGCGCATTGCTGGATCTCTCCATATGACGATTCAAACCGCAGTTCTCATCGAAACCCTTCAGGCCTTAGGCGCTGATGTTCGTTGGGCTTCTTGCAATATTTTCTCAACCCAAGACCACGCAGCAGCAGCAATCGCAGCAGTAGGCGTTCCAGTGTTCGCATTCAAAGGCGAAACTCTTGAGCAGTATTGGGAATACACTCATCAAATCTTCGAATGGCCATCAGCTAAGCATGCGAACATGATTCTTGATGACGGTGGAGATGCAACTCTTCTCCTTCACTTGGGAGCACGTGCAGAGAAGGACTTGAAAGTCGTCTCTGAGCCAACGAGCGAAGAAGAAAAAGTATTGTACTCAGCGATTAAAAAGAAAATCTCTCAAGACAAGACTTGGTACTCCACACGTCTAGCAGCGATCAAAGGTGTGACTGAAGAAACCACTACAGGCGTTCACCGTCTCATTCAGATGCATGCCAGAGGCGAACTCAAGTTCCCAGCAATCAACGTCAATGACTCTGTCACCAAATCCAAATTCGACAACCTCTACGGCTGCCGTGAATCTCTCGTCGACGCAATCAAACGCGCAACTGACGTGATGATCGCAGGTAAAGTAGCAGTGGTTGCGGGATACGGCGATGTAGGTAAGGGTTCTGCTCAAGCTCTCCGCGCTCTCTCAGCTCAAGTCTGGGTTACAGAAGTAGATCCTATCTGCGCTCTTCAAGCAGCGATGGAAGGCTACCGAGTAGTGACTCTCGATTACGCTGCTAAGCACGCAGATATTTTCGTAACAGCGACTGGTAACTTCAACGTCATCACGTTTGAACACATGCGCGCGATGAAAGACCAAGCGATCGTCTGTAACATCGGACACTTCGACAACGAAATCGATATCGCTTCACTCGAAGAATACAAGTGGGAAGAGATCAAGCCACAAGTCGATCACGTGATTTTCCCAGACGGAAAACGCATCATCATCTTGGCTAAAGGCCGTCTCGTGAACCTAGGTTGCGGAACTGGTCACCCAAGCTACGTGATGTCTTCATCGTTCGCGAATCAGACATTGGCTCAGATCGAGCTCTTCTCTCAAACAGACAAGTATCAATTAGGCGTATACACATTGCCTAAGCACTTGGATGAGAAAGTAGCGAGATTGCAGCTCAAGAAGCTCAATGCAGAACTCACTGTGCTCCGTCCTGATCAAGCCAAGTACATTGGCGTGGATCAAGCAGGACCATACAAGTCCGATCACTATAGATATTAATTTGTAGTTTCATTTTAAATTTGAGAGGGCCTCTGGTCGATGACCAGGGGCTTTTTTTGTTATTGAATCCAAGGCTTTAACTGCCTTTAAAGTCTCTTGTGCAGAGGTAGGCTGAACCAATCTTTAGCAGTGATGATGGATATCCCTTCATGGTTTTCGCTTTTATTGCCGGTATAAATAAGAATGCGTTTGGCTTCTGGGTAATCTTCATGGAATTGATTGAGTCCACTAAAATCTTCTTTTCTGAGCCTGGATGTTGCTTTGACTTCAATTGCAGTAAAAATTTTAGGACCGTATAATACGAAGTCGACCTCCTTCTTTTGAGAGGGTTGCCAGAAGTAAATGTCTGCATTCCATGCTTCGGATTGTTTAGTCCCGTGTCTGGCAGAATCATTCATTGCTTTAAGATCTTGGAGGATTAATGTCTCAAAAGCAGCTCCATTGATTTCTGCGTCTGAATCTAGTGGTCCTCTAGGTCTCAGTTGTCTAAAAACGCCTGTATCAAAAAAGTAGAACTTACTATGCTTTACCATTTTTCTATTTGCACGTTTAGTGAATACGGGAAGTTCAATCGAGAGTAATAAGTCCTTTAGAATTTCAAAGTATCCTTCAGCAGCTCTCCTACCTATCGAGGATTCTTCTGCAACTTTGACTTTGTTCAATAGAGATCCTTGTGAGAACGAAGCCGTTTGCAGAAATCTCGTAAACCCTTCTAGACTGCGTACTAGTCCTTCTTGTTGTACTTCTTCTTTCAGGTAGGTTGTGACATAAGAAGCGAGATAAGATTCATGTTGTTTTCCTAAGTAAGCTTTAGGGAGTAGACCTGATTTTAAAGCGCGACTAAAATCGAATTGATTACCCAGCTCTAACGAAGAGAATGGATTCATGGAGCAAGTGATGGCTCTACCACCCAGGAGATTAGTCCCCTCGCGCTTGAGTTTTCTTGCGCTAGAACCAGTCAGAATAAAATATTTTTTTTTCTTCTCAATCAGTCTATGGACTTCGTCTAATAGTGAGGGAATTTTCTGAACTTCATCAATGATGATGGGTTGATGAGGAGTCCCTGATCCTTTCTCTATGAGAGATTCCAATAATGAAGGCTTAGCCATGAGTTTGATTTGAAGGTCGCTATCCAACAGGTCTAACGTTTGTGACTGTGGGAATTGAGCTGCGAGCCAAGATGATTTGCCAGTGCCTCTGGGCCCAAACAGAAAAAAATTTTCATTTACTGGATATCCGACTGTACGTTTCAGGGGTATATTCATCTAATAAATATGTACTTACCAGGTACAGAAGTTGTAATTCAATCTGAAGAGTGTGTAACGCTATTGCCTTGAATTAAAGGGTGGTTGCGGAACTGGTTACCCAAGCTACGTGATGTCTTCTTCGTTCGCGAATCAGATATTGGCTCAGATCGAGCTCTTCTCTCAAACAGACAAGTATCAATTATTGGCAAGCTCCGCACTCCCAGGTTAGATGACATCCGTCACAAAATTGAGACGAAGGAATCGAAGGTCCACAGCCATCTGAGATGCAGGTTCCTCCAGCCCAACCCCAAGTAGAGCAATCACAGGGAAGTATTACTTTGTTATGCACGAAGATACCATTCGCTCTGTACGAGTGGTCGTTCTCAACTTCTAAGTTATACACTTTGACGTTGCTCGATTTTTTGTGAATCTTGGTGACTTCGATTTCACCTGAATCGGCAAGAATGACATCGCCTACTTTAAGTTGGCCGACATCACCACTGATCTTATGGTTCTCTTCCATCGATTTCTTAGGACTAATTGATTTCCAGCCATCTTTTGTTTTGATAGGATGACCTTCGGTGATGAAGTGCTTGCCTTCGTTGATAGCAAAGAGAAACTTGTTATCACTGTGGACAAAAGTCTCTGCGACAGCTTGAGCATTGCCTTCAGCAGACAAAACTTTTTCACCTTTTACGATGTCTTTGATGGCCTTCTTAGATCCATCAGCCATAGTGATCTCAGTTTCAGCAGTGAAGCAGCCACCGCCGCTTATAGTCGTAGTAGTAGTTGTAATCATTGGTAAGCAATCTTCATCGTTCCAAAAATATCCTGCGCTACAAACCCAACTGCAGGAGTCTGATGTTCCACCATGACCAGTGTAATCAGCATTCGCTGGAGCATTTGTACATGCACTGTCTTCGCATGTAGGATCTGATTCAGCGAGTGAAGTCCAATATCTACCAGGTGTAGTATTTGTGCATGATAGGCAAGATGATGCACCCATTATTGATGAATACGTTCCGTTAGGACAGTTGGTGACTGTTGTATTTCCTGAACCAGGACAATAAGCTCCTGGCCATGCATCGTTACAGAAGTCGTTACCAGCACTTGTATTGTAAGTGCCTGGATTACATGGTTCGCAAGCTTCTGTTCCTCCTGGTGTAGCGTCAAACCATCCAGCAGGACAAATCGTACAGTCTGCTCCTCCGTTACCAGCGTCACATTCATATGGGCATGAGTTAGAGGCTCCACCATTCCCAATATAAGACGAAGTGCCTAGCTTATTCGTACATCCTGTGGTGCTACATCCATCTGGGTTAGTACCACCATGTCCATTCCAATAACTTCCAGTTGCAGTAGTATTAGTACATGAAGCCACTCCGCAACCGCCAGCAGTCGTTGCGTTCGAAGTGAAATACTCACCATTAGTTGTGTTCGTACAAGCTGAACAGCTTGAAGCTCCACCAGTAGAGTAGGTGCCCACTGCACACGCAGTCTCAGAGGTCGCTCCAGTACCTGAAACAAAGTAACCCGCACTAGCTGAAGTACATGCATCTAAGCCTGTTCCAGGAGTTGCATCATAGGTACCTTCTGCGCAAGTGACGCAAGCGGATCCGTTCCAACCTGTGCCAGCAGCACAATCAGCTAAGTTACAAGCAGCGCCACCAGCAGTTGTGTTTCCATTCCAAGTGTATCCACCGTTAGGAGTAATCGAAGTAAAGTTACAGCTGTTTGATCCTCCTCCGGTTGTAGAGTAGACAGCAGATGCGCAGTTAGTAGGAAGATTGGTGCATGTTGTACAGCTCGTTGATCCTGCTAAAGAAAACTCTCCAGCGCTACAAGCCACGCAAGCTTCTTGTCCACCCGCTGTGCCGTCACGAGTATCGGCTCCGCACTGTGTACATGATGAAGTTCCGTAACCGTTATCACATGCATAAGCGCATGAATCAGTGGTTCCACCGTGAGTGATGAATGAGGAGATCCCAAGTTTGCCAGTACAAGCGGTTAGTCCGCAGCCGCCTTCAGTAGTCGCATTCGAGTTCCAATAATTACCCACTGTAGTGTTCGTACAAGTACTACAAGTTGATGCTCCACCTGTGGAGTAAGATCCGACAGGGCATGCAGTCTGAGCGGTGTTACCAGATCCCGCAGCGTAGAATGCAGCAGATGCAGGAGTACAGTCTGATTGACCAGTAGAACCTTGGTAAGAGCCTGGAGCGCAGATTGTCTGAGTGGTGTTACCCGTACCTGAAGCATAATAACCCTCAGATGCAGGAGTACAGTCTGATTGACCAGTAGATCCTTGATATGTTCCAGCAGCACATTGAGTCTGTGAAGTATTGCCTAGGCCTGAAGCGTAGTGACCCGCAGATGCAGGAGTACAGCTTGGTTGACCAGTAGATCCTTGGTAAGTTCCAGCGGCGCATTGAGTCTGAGACGAAGCGCCAACACCGGCAACATAATTACCCGCAGATGCAGAAGTACATGTATCGTTACCAGAGTTAGGTGTGGAGTCATATGTACCCGCAGTACATTGAGTACATCCGCCTCCGCCGTAACCCGATGCACATTCAGTACAACCTGCTCCGTAGAACCCTGCAGGACATGCAGTAGGTGCGCAAGCCAAACCATCCCAAGAATAAAATGCATCACAATTACATGCTGCTATTCCGCCTACGAGAGATGAATTCCAAGTAGAGTTTGCAGGGCATGAGAATGAAGTAAAATTACAAGTCGAAGTCGTGTTACCGTCTGTGTAGACGAGTGAAGTAGCGCCTGCTCCTGCAGTTCCTAAGACTGGGTTAGCACATGAGGTACATGAGCTTGCTGTTGCAGCAGAGTATCCTTGAACGCAAGTTGCGCAAGTGTTTGTGTCACCTGCTGAAGCATTTCCAGCTGTACATGCAGTACAGCTCTGAGCTGCTCCTCCGTATCCGTATCCACCATTACATGAGTAAGATCCAGAACCAATTGTACAACCTGTTTCAGATCCGCCGCCTGAGCTTGTGTAAGTGACAGAAGAGGCACCTGCAATAGTGTTCGTGCATGAGAGACATTGAACAGCTGCAGATGCTGTAGCAGATACAGTGTAGTTACCATTACCGCAGAAATTACAACTCGTCGCAGTTCCACCGCCGTACCAGTTATCGACTCCGCACTGTAGACAAGTGATGCCTGAAACTCTGTGTCCACTATTACAAGACACGCTTTCAATCGGGCAAGAGTCAGTAGTGAGTCCGCTAGAAACTGAGTAGGTTAATGTCGTTCCGTTTGTTGGTGTTGCAGTACATGCAGAACAGTTTAGATTAGCAACACCACTAGAGAAAGTGCCAGTACCGCAGGCAGTACAAGCGGTCGCAGTAGCTGATCCAGAAGTTGAATTACCAGGTCCGCAATTGTTACATGCTTCGATTCCTGCACCTACGGAGTCATACGTTCCACCACCGCAAGCCGTACATGAAGCAGATCCGTATCCATCGTTACAATAGTAAGAGCAGGTGTTGGTGGTTCCACCGTGACCATCGTAAGTAGAGGTTCCCAGTTTGTTTGTGCATGCAGTATCTGCACATCCACCGGCAGTAGCGCCGTTACCTGTCCAGTAATTACCTACAGTAGTATTCGTACAAGCTCCGCAAGTTGAAGATCCGGCTGCTGCCCAAGTACCGGTAGGACAAGATGCGCACGAAGTAGCTCCCGCTGCTGCGGAGTAAGTAGTCGCAGGGCAGTTGATACAATCTTCTTGACCAGCACCTACAGAGTCATACATTCCTGCAGTACACTGAGTACATGCGGCGGATCCGTATCCTGCGTTACATGCGTAGGTACAAGTATTCGTGGTTCCACCGTGAGTGGTGTAAGTGAATGTTCCTGCTCCGTTTGTACAAGCAGTATTAGTACAAGTGACAGCGGAAGTACCGTTAGAGGTCCAATAGAATCCAGTCGTGTTGTTCGTACATGCTCCGCATGATCCAGCTGCAGCGGCACTCCAAGTACCGATATCGCAGTTCGTACATGAAGTGTTCACTCCAGCAGATGCATAAGTAGAGGCAGAGCAGTTAGCGCAAGCTTCTTGTCCATCACCGACTGAGTCATAGACTCCAGTAGAACATGCAGTACAAGAAGATGATCCATATCCCGCGTTACATGCGTAAGCACAGTTATCGATCCCACCGCCGAGTCCAGTGTAAACATAATTACCAGCTGCGTTTGTACATGCAG
The DNA here is from genome assembly GCA_023657465.1 of Lysobacteraceae bacterium. GTDB lineage: Bacteria > Bdellovibrionota > UBA1018 > UBA1018 > JAGTJX01 > JAGTJX01. The sequence continues at coordinate 303,663 of JAGTJX010000003.1, read as the reverse complement.
TACAGCTGGCCACGATTCCACCTGCGGAGAATTCTCCAATGTTACATGCGGTACATGCTCCAGCATTGAGTCTGAAATCGACTGCGCAGATTCTCTGATTGAGGCTGACAGGTCCACCATCACCACCAGCGTTGTAAGCAAGAACTTCAAGAGTATGCAAACTTCCTGAAGCAAGGGCTGTGAAGTTGTAGGTGAGTACGTTACCGACGTCAGTCCAGCCACCACCGTCAGCTCTGACTTTGTATCCTGTAGCACTAGCAACCACGTTCCAAGAAGTATTGATTGTGGTCGGAGTAGCTCCCGTCACTGTGAATCCTGTAGGAGGTGGAACGTTACCGACGCTGATGGCAACGTTGACGAAGTTGCCAATCGCATCAGTCACTGTGAATGTGCCAGATCCAGATGAGACACCAGCAGTATAGGTAGTGGAAGTCACTCCCATGCCTTGTAAACCTTGAGGCGCGATCGATCCTGAAGTTCCAACGAATGCGAAGGTATAAGGCTCCAAGCCACCTGCAAGAGTGATGACTTGTGTTTGAGTAACGAGAAGATTAAACGCAGCAGGTGAAGCTGTGAGCTGGGGTTTAATGTCGACAGTCGCATCTGCTTGCTGTGGACCACTATCAGTCACTCGGATTGTTGCAGGGTTTGATCCCGGTACTGCAGCAGGAGCTGTGTAAGCGCCCGTTGCACCCACGATGGATCCACCACCAGCACTTACTACTGAGAATGCAGCAGTTCCCACGACGTTACTAGCGGTGAAGGTGGTAGGATTATTCACCATGAGAGTGATACTTGTGGGTGAGATCGAGAGATTAGGAATGATCGTATAAACAATATCGTAGGCAGTGACCACACCATCACTTATGCGAACTGTAGCTGAGCCCACTCCTGCTGGAGCGGTGTAGACAGTAGAAGCTCCTGAAGCAAGTGAGAGTGATCCTCCACCCGCAACAATTGAGTACGAGTAGTTCAGTGATCCGTTAACCGACGGAGCACCTCCCGATGGAGTGATGGTGTTGGTTTGAGACATATGAATGTTACGAGTCGAGGGCGCTCCGCTAATTTCAGGAGGAGTACCGATACCAATCGTACTATCAACCCAGTTACCTAGAGCATCTGTAACTCTGATGACAAGCGTACCAGGAGTCATGCCTGCGTCGCCACGAGCTGTGGTCGCAGTGAGAGTAGTGACTGAAGTGTCACCTGGACCTGATTGCTTAGAAAATACAAACGGACTCACACCACCAGAGACTGTGACGACTTGGTTCTGAGCCACTTGAATGGTGGCTGATGCTGGAGCAATTGCAATTGCTGCATTCACAGTAATAGGAACGTTCACAATGTTGCCGTAAGAATCTGTTACGCGAACCGAGTAGGTACCAGGAGTTGCTGGAGGTGTATAGACTCCATCTATAGTGACTGTACCGTTAGGTGCGCCACCTACTACAGAGTATGTGTAGCCAGGTACTCCGTTAGAAGCAGTACAAGTAGAAGTATTAGCAGTAGTGATCGTAAGCGGTGAGCAGCTCATGCCTAAAGCTGCGTTCACTTGAAGCTGGATCACTGCAGTCTGCGCAGTAGGAGTCGATGAGTCAGAGACTGTGACATCGCGAGTACCTGTAGGTAGTGCTGCTGTGAAGAGGGAACTCACTGCAGGACCTGGGGTGTCTAATGTTCCACCAGCAGCGCCTGCAGTGAATGCAAATGCGTAAGGAGACTGGCCGCCAGTTGGCGCAATATTGTAAGTGTTCGTAGGAGCAAGCACTACGAGTGGAGGAACATAAAGAAGGCCTGTGATCGTCACTGAAGCATTCGCTGTGTTTAACTCTGCATCAGTGACTCTTACGGTTGCAGCACCAGGAACACCTGGAGCAGTGTACAATCCTGCGGCGTCAATTGATCCACCACCTGCAAATACGGAATAGACATAAGGAGGAACACCTCCACCTCCTGAGAATGACTGAGTGGTTGAGGTCATGAGTGAAAACGAAGTAGGGCTAATAGTGAGAGGGGAATAAACATTGATCGTAGCAATTGCTGTGTTTGCAATACTGTCGGTCACTCGGATCACAACAGTGCCAGGAGTCGCAGTCGCAGTGAATGCTCCAGTGCCTGCAATGATAGAACCTGAAGCCGCACCCGATTGCACAATGTGCGAGTAAGGAGGAATACCCCCTGACACACCAAACGGAAATCCTGACGATACTTGTACGTTCTTAGTGGTAGGAACATAGGTGAGTGGCTGATAAACGTTGAACGTATAGACTTTAGTAGCAGCGAGAGCGTCAGTCACTGTCACATCCGTAAGACCTGGAACTGCAGGAGCCGTGAAAGTAGAGTTTGTGCCTGTTGCTGGAGAGACGACACCTATTCCTGCAGTGATCGCAAAGTTGAACGCAGGTTTACCTGTGGCTGGTGTAATTGTGTAGGTGGTGTTCACAGGAATATTGATGTTGATTGCAGTTGGATCTAATACCCAAAACACGTTGATCATAGCTTGATCTGTGTTGCCATCAGCGTCTGTCACTTTTACAAACGTTACACCTTGAGCGCCAGTGGAGGTGAAGAGTCCAGTCACAGGATCAACCGATCCCAGACCTGAGAGAATTGAAAAAGTATAAGGTGCACGACCACCCATCGCACTAAACGAAAACGTATCTCCAGGTAGCAAGTCGACGTCATTGTCATTGATCACAAACGCATCCATCACATAAAGCGTGATCGTCGCGGTTTTGCCCTTGCTATCAGTGACCATGATCACGATGTGTTCAGTGCCATCAGCATCAGGAGTCGTGATCGAAGCAGGAGCTTTGTACACTCCAGACGAAGTAAGACTTCCGCCACCAGAAATGAGTTTGTAAGTAAACGGCTTCGTTCCTCCTGCAATATCAATTGTGTATGAGGTTCCCACGAGCACAGTCGTCTTAGGATTCTTCAGTGAGATTTTTGCAACATCTTTGAATTTATTGCGGAAGAACTGCATCGAACAGGAAGTGGAGAACAAAGCTGTGCACAGCACTAAGGCCGAGACAAACTGTTTGGATAGCTTTGAGTTAAATCCCGTTCCCATATCTATATATTATATATCGGCAGTTAAATTAAACAAAATGAGCTGTGTCTTTTTTGACACTCTTTAGTTCTGTCAAAATTTCGCCGATAATTGGAATGAGGGAAAATATCTATGTGGGCAACTCATTTTTCTAAGAAGCAACCGGGTCGCAAAGCTCGCTTGGATATCAAGCTGAAACGCGTTCCAATTGAACTCGTCGTCACAGGTTTTGAAACACTCACGATTCCAGGACATCTACTTCTCAATGATATGACCCCAAAAGGGTTCGCGATTTATACTGCTACAAGACTGACCGAAGATCAAGAGATCACGATCAAGGTCAAAGAACCTAGAATGTTTGATCTCAAAGGCACCGTCGTTTTCTGTGTAGAGAATCTTTCAGACAGTCATATTGTTTCAGAGAAAGTTTATACTCAACGAACGGGAATCATAATGAAGTTTGGCTCCGATGCAGAGCGAGTAAAATACATGGCTCTTCTCACTGATCTTCAAGCGCATTATTTAGGAATTGTCGGCGATGAACCAGTCGCAGCTCCTCTTGCTACTGTGACACCAATTGCAGGATCTCCTGCAGACGCTGCTCCATCTCAAGCTGGAGAAACTCCTCCAGTAGCAGACGGTGGCGCACTACCTCAAGCAGCTTAATCTTATTAAATTTTGAAGTTCAATCTTAAAGCGTAAACACGGTCTGGCCTCTTGCCAGAATTGAGCGCTAACTCTTCACCATAAGTGGCGAACTCCAGTTCCAGTGCGTTCAAATCCATACCGAGACCTGCAGTGAGATAACCTTGGTTGATACCTAATCGAGGTTTCAAAATTCCGTAATCCACTTCTCCACCGATATGAATCAATCGGAAGATACTTCCACCACTGTTGTTATTGATGTCAGTGATCTCAAGAGCGAAGATTGCTTCCTCAAAAATCCAGAGGGACTTCTTATACGCGTTGATCCCCCAGTTCACACTCATGGGGAAAGTCTTAGGAAGTGATCCCGGAGAGAGGATATTGAGTCCTGCACGCATCGAGCCACTCATGATATTGTTGAGTGAGAGACCGGTAGTGAAAGTGAAGTCTTTCCAGTTCCATGGAAGATCGTAAGTCGCACCGATATCAAAATCAATGTAAGCACTATCTCCAAGCAAGCTCGACGGAGTGAGCGTGGCACCTTGGAAAATACTGATCAAACTGAAGCTCGACTTAGTCGAACCACGGTAAGTGAAGTGAGTAGTGAGTCCGACGCTGAGTTCACCTTCAGACAATAAGCGGTAACCAATCGTGGCTGCAGGACCAATATCTAAAAAAACATCATTGTCGAGTTGATAGGAGTTTGAAGGCATGATGTCAGCTTGAATGCTGGTGAGTAATCCAAACGCGAGGCTGAGACGTTTCTGGTGACCGATGTCTGGCATGTAGAGTGCAGGGAATGTCATCTGGACTCTGCCGTGAATAGTTTTTCCAGCGTTGTTACCCAGGAACGTATAAGGATCGCTACCAATTGTACTGATTGAACTTAAGTTGGAGAGAACAATAGAGTTCACTTCGAACATGGGATCAGGAAGTTGTACTCGCCAGACTGGATTCTGAGTCACTCGTGCTGGGTTTCCATAGAAGTTTTCGTCATACAAACCCGTCGTATAGCGGAGACCACCCATTCCTGAAGATCTGACACTCTGATAGGGTTTATAAATTCTATCGCTCTGAGCGATTACCGAAGATGAAATTAAGAGTGTGAAAAATAGAAGCGTTCTCATTGTACGGGTACCATCCCTAGTCTCAAGAGTTCATAGCGATAACATGCGGGGAGTGTTGCAATTGCAATTCCTGCAAGAGTGCCTGACGTTGATCCGAATGAGCCAAAACTTCCTCCAGATCCAAGAGCTAGAAGAGCAGTTGAAAGTTTTGAGACTGCAGCATTAAAAAGCATGACATTCAACTGACCGCCGACAGTCGCATTGTCAGTGGTGTCGAGATCGATCACAGTGACTGAATCGAGAAGAGAGCTCGTTCCAGCGCCACAAACAGGTGCGTAAGTACCTGCATGATTGCCTGGAGTACAGTTATTGGGTAGAGCTGCACAGGCTGTCGCATTGGTGACTAAGTCTCCATTGGTCACTCTCGAGTCTGAGCCCGCAGTCTCGGCTAAGATCGCAGCAGTGAGTGCAAGAGAGGTGACGAATTTTGTAAAATTTTTGGTCGTAGTATTGTTAATGGTATCTGCACGTTTGTAAGCTGCCCAGAGATTCTGTCTTTTGCTTGAGCCAGCTCCTGAGACAATTGAGTTTGCCATTCTGCCCACTCCAGCAAGTGATGCAGTAGATCCGAAGGAAGTGAGGAACACTCCGAAAGTAGCGCCTTGCTGATACATAGTAGAGAACGCACCTTCAGACTGTTTGATATCGACTCCACTTCCGCTCATGCGATTGTAAAAAGCGAGAGCACAAGTCGCGTCTCCTTGATCGAGACAAGCACGAGCTGCTGACATGAGTTGCTCGTCTCCGCTGGGTCCGTCAATAGGACTGAAAATATTCATTCCGCAACCTGAGATGAAACTTGAGGAAATGATCAGTGAAAACAAAATCGCAAAACGATTAAACATAGTGCGTGCCCCTTCGAGATAGATTAAGAGTAGGGGGTGCAAGCACGAAACTCAACGCTAAACATCGTCTGATGCGCCGCCACGTGCCCATTCACCCGTGAGTCTGCAAGTGAGATAAGACTTAATGAATCCATCGAGATCTCCGTCGAGAGTTTTCTCGGCTGAGGAAACAGATAACCCAGTCCTATGATCCTTCACCATCTTATAGGGATGGAGAACATACGATCTGATCTGTGATCCCCAAGCGATGTCCTTCTTGGTGTCTTCGATCGCAGCCATTTTTTTGCGTTCTTCTTCCATGTGGCGCTCGTAGAGGCGAGATCTTAAGACCTTCATTGCTAGATCTCTATTTTTGATCTGTGATCGTTCTTGCTGACAGGTCACCACTGTGTTCGTAGAAATGTGAGTGATACGCACTGCAGAGTCAGTGGTGTTGACTCCTTGTCCACCCTTACCACCGGATCTGTAAACATCGATGCGCAAGTCAGCAGGATTGATCACGACTTCGAAGTCATCATCGATCTCGGGACTCACGAATACGCTTGTGAAACTTGTGTGTCTTCGAGCGTTGGAATCAAATGGAGAAATCCTGACTAGCCTGTGCACGCCTGCTTCAGATTTCATGAGTCCGAAGGCATAAGGACCGGTTACAGTGAAGGTGACGTTCTTCAGTCCTGCTTCTTCGCCATGGAGGACATCCATTACACCCATTTTGAAACCTTTGTCGTTGACCCACTTTTGGTACATGCGGAAGAGCATTGAAGCCCAGTCCATGCTCTCAGTGCCTCCTGCTCCTGCGTTGATTGTGACGATGGCGTTCTTAGAGTCGACATCTTCGCCGAGCATCTTTCTGAATTCAGCTTGTTCGAATTGTTTTGCGAGAGTGCCTATGAGGTTGGATGCTTCTTCGTAGACGGAGTCGTCCTTCTCGGAGGCTGCAAGCTCAACTAATGTCTTAGCGTCGCTTAAACCCATTTCGAGTTCTTCATATCCAAGGACTTCAGATTCAAGACGGGACTTCTCTTGAGTGAGTTCTTTGGCCTTACGGTTATCGTTCCAGAACTCGGGGTTTTCTTGAAGATTGGCTAGTTCAGCAATTCTTCGGCGTTTTTCAGGGAGGTCAAAGTGAACCTCGAAGGAAGTCGAGTTGAGAATTCATCATTTCTAAGGCTTTACGGATTTCGTGTGGTGCTAGCATAGGGTCAATATCTTGTCATTGAATGGGGTTTTTATCAAGGCTACACTAGATGGGTTGTTAGCTTTAGCTCATGGAGGAGCTTCATTATGATGAGAAAAAAAGACCAGTTGTTGGCAGTCGCCGTTTTGTTCGCAGTGATTCTCTCAGTCAGTGCGTTTGCAGGTGGCACTGAGCGTGATGGATTGGAGCGCATCCGTCGTGAGTATAATACCAAGCTCATCGCTAGAACCACAAAGCGAACTGTAGCGAAAACAGAATCAAACGCTGTGACTGATACAAAAAAAATCAGACGAACAAACTGAAGTGAAAACTGAAACTAAAACTCAGACAGATTCTGAGTAGAGTTTAGAGCATATCTTACTCTGCTATAAGGTTGTGGCATGGATGTGGCATTGGAACTGAGACGAATCTATCGTGCCACAACCTGATAAGGGTCGAGGTACTCTCTCAGATCAAGCTACTCAATCTTAAACAGAATTTCTTTTTGTGAGTGGAATCCCACTACGACCCAGAAGTTTTTCTTCCCACTTCGCCATAGCGCTTGAGTGTTTCTCACTCAGTTCGTGATCGAGCCCCAATAAGTGCAAGAACCCATGTGCCATGAGTATTTTCAATTCAACTGTAGCCGAGTGCTTGAACTCACGTGCTTGCTTCTTAAGAACGCCTTCAGCAATGATGAGTTCACCTAAGTGACCTAGTTTGAAAAACTCTGACGACGCTGGGAAACTCAATACATCGGTGGGTTTATTTTTACGACGGTACTTTTTATTAAGTTTCTGAATCTCGCTGTCACTCACTAGAGACACTTCGAAGAACCAACTAACGACTTTGGGTCCTAATTTCTTAAGCGCTGGAATTCGACGCGTAGCAAGGCAGAGCTTCCTCTCGTATTTTGCAGCTTCTTTTCCTAGACTCGTGATTCGCATCTCCTCATGGTACTAATGACTCAAGCATGAAAACGCAAGCAATTCTCGATGTAGTTGAAACCGTACGTAGATTAAGAGCCCCAGATGGCTGTCCTTGGGATCAAGCGCAGACCCATCTCACACTACGCCCATTTGTTATAGAAGAAGCTTACGAAGTGCTCGCAGTTCTCGATCAAATTCTCAATGACGAGCAGGTGAATGAACCTAAGATCTCGGCTCAGCTCAAAGAAGAGTTAGGCGATCTTCTCATGCAAGTGCTTCTTCATTCACAGATGACGAGCGAGAAAAGCGCATTTGATTTCTTCGATGTCGCACAGACTCTGAACGACAAGCTCATCCGGAGGCACCCTCACGTGTTTGGCGATAAAAAGGCAAACTCAGTAGACGCGGCACTTGTGAATTGGGAGAAGGAAAAACAAAAAGAAAAAGCTCCGCACGAATCGATACTTGATGCTGTACCAAAAGGAATGCCCGCACTCCCTCGCACCACTCGCGTGATTGAGAAGGTGACCAAGGTCGGATTCCAATGGCCAGATCTTCAAGGTCCACTTGCTAAGCTCGATGAAGAGATGGGTGAGCTTAAGGAAGAAATCAAAGATGTGAAGGGGAAGTTAGCTCCTCTTGATCCAAGACGCGCGCGTATTGAAGCTGAACTGGGAGATCTTCTCTTCAGTGTGTGTAATGTCGCTCACATGTTAGGAGTAAGTCCTGAAGATGGTCTCCGAAGCACACTCACTCGTTTTGAGCGCAGATTCAAGCATGTCGAATCCTCACTTAAGTCCATAGATAAACTTCCAGAGCAAAGTACACTGGAAGAGATGGATGAGTTCTGGAATCAGGCCAAGGTATTAGAGAAGGTAAGAATCATCGGACTTACCGGTGGAGCTGCGTCTGGAAAATCAACCGTGCGAGATCTCTTCCGCGCGGAAGGTTTTGAAACACTCGATGCCGATCAAGTCGTGCGCGAACTCTCCGCTCCGGGTGGCGAGGCTTACGACAAAATCAAAAAATATTTCAAAACCGACAACAAAAAAGAAATCCGTGACCGAGTGTTTGGATCGGAAGTCGATCGCAAGGCACTCGAATCGATTCTTCATCCGCTCGTGCGTATGAAGATGGTGGAGCATGCGACAGAGCTTGCTTCGAAGAGTCGTGATGGAGAAGCTCGACCCACTCTCGTTTATGAAGCTTCACTCTTAGTCGAAACGGGTCGTTATAAGGATTGTGAGATTCTGATAACAGTGAGTGCAGAGCCTGAGGAGCAGATTGCAAGGCTCATGAAGCGAGATGGCTTGAATCCAGGTCAGGCTAAAGCAATGCTTAAGTCTCAAGCCTCAAACACAGAGCGCGAAAAAGTAGCGAGTCATGTCATCACGAATCGCGGAACGCTAGAAGATCTCAAAGAACAAACGCTGGTTTTGATCTCCAAACTCAAATAGACTCTAGGTCTATGAAAAAAATCATTTTAGTTTTAGCGACCATCATTGCGATCAACCCCTCTTTCGCAGATCTGAAGTTTGCAAAGGGTCCAACAAAACGCTCGGCTCCTGCAGCGCAAGCTCCACAAGCAGATTCTTCGGATCCAGAAGCTCCACGTAGCTCCAGCAGATCTTCGGGTGGTTCGTCGACTAACATTCTTTTGGGTGGTTCTATCGTACTCGCTGGAACTGGAGCCTTTGGTTTTGGTGGCAATATCGATATTGGTTTTAAAGTTCTTAAGGATGCGGATTGGTACTTACCTATATCGGCTTAGATCTGGGTGCAGGTATTACGATTTATCCTAGTCTCGGATCAGGCGCTGGATTCAACTTGATGTTCAGACCAGGCTTCAAATTCGCTAAAGACAGCATGTTCTTCGAAGCCAAGCTCGGTGTCTTAGGATCAAACTTTCTATTCATGCCGACTGTCGGAGTTAGTTTCTAGTTATTAATAACCGATTTCATAATTAACTCCTGTTATTTCTTCTAAGATCATTTCTGCATCTGACGCTTTTTCCGGTATGCAATTTTCTGCATTTGAACTGCCTTTACGAAGGCAGTTCAAACGGATGTTTCGGTCAGTTTCTAGGATATTTTTGATGTGCTCTCTATGGGTAGCGTCCATCCACGTCTTCTGATCAAGAGTGCTTGAGATTGACGTGAGTTCCTTTGAATAAGCTTCGGTTAGCTGATTGGCTATGACCGACTCAATTTGAAGAATGACGTTTTTAATTTCATCTTTATGTTGATTGATCATCTTATTTTCAGCTGCATTTATGAGATTTATTTTAGTTGTTTTTATTTTTTCAAGTTCATTATAAAGAGCGCTGTAGTTCGATTCTGTGATTTTAAAATTATTCATTTGTTTTTCTTGATCAGCAGTGAGTAGTGCTCGTTGTTTTTTCTTTCTATTTTTGTTGTAATTGACCTGAATTTCTAATTTATTTAGCCGAATTATACTTTGAGCTTCATTAATAGAAGCTAAATTTTTTATCTCTAATGCTTTAGTCGCTTCTATTTGCTTCTTTTCGATAATAGGATTCAACTCATCATTGATTTTTTTAACTTCCTCATTGTATTGAATGACCCATTTATTCTTAGGTGACATGTTTGAATCAATTAGGTTCTGGCAGCGATCATCGTTCGATTCTCGATTGGTGTTTTTTGTGATGCAATTATAGAAAAATGATTTTAAAATTTGATAAAATAAATGATCGTTTTTTAGTAGTTCTTCGTTAATTTTATAGTTTCTCCATCCTCCTCCTGCATTTTCATAAAATGGTCTGTGTTCTTCTGGAATGTTATCTAAAACAATTTTACGGATGCCATCGATGATCTTAGAGTCTTGGATGGATTTGTTTATTTGATACCTAAATGTTGACAAGAACCAGAGCTCTGGACTTTCATTTTTATAGAAAGTGTCTCTGGTATTCTTAAATTCATAGATTGAAAGAGTGTGATTGACGAGAGTAGAGCTCAGATCCTTCCTTAACATTACTCCGATGAGCCTCTGTGTTGCGGAACTATCTGTATGACCACTATAAAGTCCCCAGTGATAGACTACTTCGTGAAAGGCAAGTAGGGTTCTGCTCATTTCAGAATGCTTCGGATGTGACATGAGACGCTCATCGAATTCTAAGAATATCTCTCCACTCACATTCATCTGTCTTATGGCCGTAGCGATCACGCAAGTCTCAGGATCAAGATAATACCCTTCACCTGCATCGTAGATTCGTTCTAATCCACCTTCAGTGTAGTATCGAAAGTTACTTTCGTTTAAGACCTGAGATTTGTGAGACTCAAGATCAGATGCAATATTCGGCATCACTTCCTTGAAGCGATTGATGATCTGGCTAGTAAAGTCGATGTAACTTTCGTTTTCGGTTGGCAGAATGAGCTTAGATCTAGCTACTCCAGGTTTGTACTGTGCAAGGGCAGAGTAGAGATCAAGTGCTTGAATAGACTTTACATCTTCTAGGTCTTTTTTTGAGATTTGGTTATTCTGCAAAGTTTTGATTTTCTTCACAGTCTCTGAAGAATTAAAGCAAACTGCAACGTTGCCACCGTTTCCAGCTCCGTGTCCACCTGCTGAGACTGCGGTAGGGAATAAGGTGAGTATTGCGATTGAGAGGGTATTAATGACTGATTTCATGACTGGCTCCTTTGGTTTCGACTTTTGAATTTGTTAACGGGAAAAAATGTAAATTGAGTTGGTAAACACTATCTGCTTTCGTGCTCTCCATTGCGGCTGAGAATTGTGTTCTGAATTTTCGGATCAAATCCTTCGCAAGAGGGAGCTTGTCCTTGGGAATGGCGAGAGCCATGCTCTGGTACTCGCGTTCTGTGATCGGAGTAGGCTCGACTTTTTCAGCTGCAAGTGCCGCAGCTTGGCGGTGGTATTCTCTCGCTCCAGCGTTTGCAACATCATCCTTCGTCGTCATTCGGTTGCAGGTGGCAAAATAGTAACCACGTGGAGTTTTCTTAAGTAGGCTCAGTGATTCTAATCTTGCGATCGCTGCTGCGATTTCATGAGTCTTGTCTTTAAGTCCGAGAGCTTTTGCTGCTTCAGAGGCATTGCGAAAAGATGCCGCTGTATCGGAGAGTGCAAGGAGTGCGGGATGGATCCAGTCCGCAATCGCAGCGTACTCATCGACTTCGCGGATAGTCTGGATGGACTTAGGTCTGAGTTCACTGACCCAAAGTTCGCACCAACGCTTCTCTTCTGGAGTCTTGGCATTCTCTACTTGGATCAAGCCTTGGAAGAACAGCGTCTCTGGAGTGGAGAGCTTCAGACCGCGCGAGAGGTAAGGGACTTGCTTCAGTGTGAGGTTTCTTTTCCCCTGGAGAACCATCGAGATCAAAGAGTGAGTCTGGAATCCCATCTCCTTTGACCACTGTCTGACAGAGAATCTCTGATCCTGGGTTTGCATATCTGCAACCCTGTCGAGTAAGTAGCGGCTCGCGCTACGGTATTGGTAGATGCTCTGCTTCATGGGGCAGGGATTACATTCGGCTTAACGGATTGGCAATTAAAAAGTGAACAGTTCGCTTGAGTTGTGAACACTTAACTAAATAAACATTAAATATTATACAGTTAGAGTGTTTGACTAGTTCTTCAGAATTTCAATTTGCTTCAAACACTGAGCTCGGCTCGTGCCACCAGGCTGAGTTCTTCGCTCGACCGCCGCAGCGTAAGGATCGCTCATCGAATGTGTGAGTTCATGAAGCTGTACACCTTGAGATTCGGCAAGCTCCACAGCTCCCGCAACTTGATTGTATGCATCTCTGAAGGGTTTCTTCTGGTTCAGTGTGAGCTCGTCTGCCATCTCAGTTGCAAGAATATGACCTTGGCCCAACAGCTGTTTGGCCCGTGATTCATTCGTTTTAAGACCCTCTAAGAAGAGAGGAAGAATCTCAAGCACCTGAGTGAGTTCACTCTCCGCGCGCATGAACACAGACTTGAGTTCATGCAGGTCGCTTGCGTACGCAGTAGGGAGTGCCTTCATGAGGAGAGTCGCCTCATTGTGTGCGCCCATGACGTGAGTCATTTTCGCGCGTGAGAGCTCTGGAACATCTGGATTACGCTTGTTAGGCATCATTGAGCTGCCTGTCGAATAATCTTGAGGAAGCTTGAATAATCCTACAGCTGTAGAGGAATAATAAATGAGATCTTCGCTGAGACGAGAAACGTGAATCGCTGTGAGTGAGAAACTAGCCAAAGCTTGGATGATCTCGTCTCGATTGCCTACTTGATCGTAGGAATTCAGAGCAGGGGAGTGGAAGCCTAGGTGCTCTGCAATCTTCTCCAAATTAATCTTCAGTGGCGTCCCTGAGAGAGCGCCAGATCCCAGCGGCATCTCATAAAGTGTGCGCTCTGCGAGCCTTTCAAACTCAGCAACATCTCTGGCAAGTGCTGCTGCATGCGCTAAGTAGAATTGCGCAAGGCGGATCGGTTGACCGTGCTGAACATGAGTCATGCCTGGAATGAGAACATCAAGATCGCGTTCTGCAAGGTTCACGAGTGCTGAGATCGTGTTCTGAAGTCTATGTGAAGCCTTCTCGAGACTATCAGATACGTAAAGCTTGAGAGTCGTAGCAATGAGGTCATTACGTGATCTTCCCAAGTGCATCTTCTTACCGAGATCACCGTACTTCTCTGTGATGAAGCGCTCGAGATTCATGTGGATGTCTTCGTCAGTGACTTTCCATTCAAACTTGCCGCTCTCGATGAGTTCAGTGGCAACTTCTAGTCCATCGCAGACTTTCTTGAATTCATCACTCGTGAGGATTCCCATTTCCATGAGTCCACGAGCCCATTCAGTCTGGACACGGATTTCTTGGAGGTATAAGCGACGATCCACCTCAATGCCTTGAGTGAACTGGAAGAGCTTCACTTCTTTATGAGGATTACGGTCGTTGCCTAGGATTCCCATTTAGAGATCCTTCATCGGATTGCGGCCGTTCTTCGTGTCACGCTTACCTGCGCGCCACTGAGGGAAGCAGACGGTCTTGGAATATCCATCAGCGTACTTGTAGAGACCGATCTCATCTCCCTCGAAGCTTGCTGCTGAAGAATCGTAGAGCGCGTAAGGAGATACACGTGAAGTCACACGTGCTGATCCGCTCTCAAGCTTGAAGCCAATCTCGCCAGTGAGTGTTTCTGATGCTGTGTCGAAGAATGAATCAATGCTCATTCTTGCGTCCGAGTGCCAGAGGCCATCGTAAACGAGACGAGCGTACTGTTCACCTAAGTTACGTGCGATGGTCTGAAGCTCACGGTCCCAGTTCAAGTGTTTTAAGTTTTTGCATGCTAAGTGGAGGAGTGTTCCGCCTGGAGTCTCGTATACGCCGCGGCTCTTGAGTCCATTGGCGCGCTCTTCAAGCAGATCCACGACACCGATACCTGCGTTGCCTGCAATCTCGTTGAGAGATTGAAGGAGTGTAGCTGCGCTCATTTGCTTACCGTTCACAGAGACAGGCATGCCCTTCTCAAATCCAATCTTCACCGAAGTCACGTCTCGAGAGAGCTCACTCGGTGTCTTCACCCATTCGTAGATTTCCTTAGGGTTGTACTCAAGCGAAGGATTCTCAAGCACTCCGCCTTCACATGATCTGTGGAAAAGGTTTACATCGACACTGAAGCGCTTCTCAGTAGCGTTCATCTCAATGCCTTTTGAAGCGACATACTTGATCAAGTCTGATCGACCTTTGTAATCCCAGATTTTCCAAGGAGCGATGACTTGAACTTCAGGAATGAGGTATGCCCAAGATTTCTCGAATCTGAGCTGATCGTTACCTTTGCCAGTTGCTCCGTGTGAAACAGCCCATGCGCCAAGCTTGCGTGCATGAAGCGAGATACGTTCACTGATCAGCGGACGAGCGAGAGCTGTGCCGAGTAGGTAATCATCTTGGTAGAGGGCTTGTGCGCGCACGCATTTGAAAGCGAAGTCTTTGGCGAAAGGTTCTTTGACGTTTTCAAAAATAAAATCTGAAGCGCCGATCTTCATCGCCCAGCGCTTGAGTTCAGCCTCATCAGGGGAATTTCCCATGTCAACGCAGTATGCGATGACGTCTGCATCGTAGTTGTCTTTCAACCAAGGAACGATTGCCGTTGTGTCTAAGCCGCCTGAGAATGCTAACAAAATTTTCTTTTTACTCATCACACTAGATATTCAAAAAAATCGCTTGGATTCAAGAAAAAAAAGTCCTAGATTCACTTTTTAAGGAAGAGATTATGAAACTCAATTTGAAAGCATTTCTGACCGGAGAAGAACTGAGCGCAAAAGAACTCGGGGATTTACTTGATTTTGCACACGTACTCAAACGTGAACGAGATCAGGGGAAACTCCGTGAACCGTTCAAGGGTAAAACGCTTGCACTGCTGTTTGAGAAGCCGTCTCTCCGCACGCGCTTCAGTTTTGCCATCGCCATTCAGGAACTGGGGGGATACTTCGTCGAGTCGCTTTCGAGCACTTCCAAGCGCGAAGAGCCTGAAGACATGGCCAAGGTTTTGAACGGATATGTCCATGCCGTCATGTGGAGGACTCACGATCATGAGAACCTCGTACGTATGGTGAAAGCTCTAAAAATTCCTCTCATCAATGGACTCAGTGATACTCACCATCCTTGCCAAGTGCTTGCCGATCTCATGGCAGTTCAGCAGTCGTTTGGGAAATTGAAAGGCGTGAAGCTTGCTTACATGGGTGATGGGAACAACATGCTTCACAGTCTTCTACTTCTTGCTCCTCTTGCTGGAATGGATGTCTCGTACTCCTGTCCAGTGGGCTATGATCCCGATGCTGAGATCGTGGCACGAGCAAAACGCAAAGCCACTGAGCTTGGTGCAAAAATTGAATCCTTCAAGACACCTGAAGAAGCCGTTTCTGGAGCTCATGCAATCTACACTGATGTGTGGACGAGCATGGGATTCGAAGGTCAGAACGAAGAGCGCGAGAGGGCGTTTGCTTCTTACCAGCTCAATGAAGAGATCTACAGCAAAGCTTCGGGAGATGCAGTTGTCATGCATTGTCTACCGATGATGCGCGGGAAAGAAATCACAGACGCGATGGCAGATCATCCGAGATCGATACTCTTCCGCCAGAGTGAGAACCGTCTGCATGTGCAGAAGGCACTGCTCGTAGCGATGTTAGGTGCGTAGGGAGTGTGCGCTCTAGACAGCTTTTCTGTCTAGCGCAAAGCTCATCTTCCGATTTTGTTTTGGCTTGCCGCTCTTTCACGAGTAGAGAAGTTGTAGTAGGCGCATGCTCGCTCCTGGTGATTGAGCTGAGAGTAGAGATTGAATTCAAGCTTCACATCTCCAGAAGAAATAATAGCGTTCTGGCAGAGTTTTAGAATCTCAGGAGAGAGCTCAGTCATAGAAAGGGCTTGTATACAGAACCGATCCTTAAGATCTGGATTCATGTTTTCAATGACCCCTTTTGGAAGATCGTTTCCTTTGATGTCCTTTTTGTTTAAATAGTTGACCGCAAAATCCACGTAGGGTTCAGAAAATCTAGAGAATCCTTCAATTTGTGCGGCAGACAATGCTAGTGCTCCGTCATATTCAGAGAGTTTAGCGGATGGGTTTTTTGAAAACCCAATCGTAGTTTCAAGCGTCTCTTGATTGAGTAGGTAGAGCGCTTGTAATGCGGTTTTATTCTTCGCAGGTGAACCGCCTGAGTTTCTTCCAGCAGTAGCAAGTGAGCGCCCTTTGTCAGCAAGCTCAGAATTAATTACGGTTTTGAGCTGTGTATAGAGCTGCTTGTTTCTTCCGACGAGAGAATTCAAATCAGCAATGAACTTTTTTTTTGACTGGCTATATCTTGACTCGAAGTTCCATGCAGCTTTGCTGACTCCGCTACAGCGTGAACCTTCTCTGCTAATTGAATGAGTCCTGAACGCTTAGCAAGCTCAGTATTGGTATTCGTTTTCATTTTTTGTAGCTCAATATCAATCAAGTTGAAAGATTCCGAAACGCTCGTTGATGAATCGAGAACATCTTGGCCTGTGAAATACTCATTGATATAGGCCATGGTTTGTTCGGATGAGAGATCCGATTGCAAAGTTGAATCGAGAGTTTTTTCAATATCGTTAATTTTGGCTAGAATCATGTTGGCAGTCTCGCGTTCCTTCAGTCTATTGACTAGCAACTTAGTGGTTTCGCCTTGTCTATCTGAAGGGAGTTGAGCCATTTCGTTGAACATTATGAATGCACTACCTAAATTAGGACTGTTCAAATAGGAAGTGCTACCTACATAGGAATTTTCTTTTTGAATTTTTAGGTATTCGTCTTTGAGTTGGAGGTAGAAGCTCTGTGAATTTTCACCTGGTTTAATGATGAGTCCTAAGAAGTCGTTACGTTGTTCTTCACTCGTGAAGCAACCTTGAATCAGCGCAGAAGATGCACCATCTCCTCCTCCATCTGTTGGTCCCCGACGACCGCCGCCATATAGGGAAGTTATTTTGGGATTAATGGTCATTGCATAAGAGCTCAGTGTGCTGAGCATTCCATTTTTTAGTGATTCTCAATTGAATGTTTGGCTTGCCTTAGCGCTACTGACTGCTGCCATAATGTCTTGCTTCATTTGTGAAGTCATTTGTTTGGATTGTGACTTTGCTGATTCTCTCAATGCTACCGAGTTATCATCTGCTGTTGCAATTCCTGTTTTATTAGACCAATCTTCTATTTTTTTTAAGGCTTCAAACAAGTTTTTCTGTTTTTCTAGTATTCCTTCCACTTCGCTCACTTCAGCACACGATTCTCCTTTTGCATGTAGCGAGGAGAACAGCCTCTTCTCTCGAAGAATTCTGCAGTGTTGTTTTCCGAATTGTTCAAAAGCGCAGCCTAACCCAAGTGCAATCGCAGTTTGATCAGCAGCTGAAAAGCTTTCCTGAATTCTATTTCTAGAAGCGTTCTTGATATCAAAAATATTCTGCATTAAACGCCCCGCAAGTGAAGTGCCTATGCCTAATGGACTGTTGAGGAAAAATCCTGCGATGCCCACAATTCCAGTTGTGAGGTGTTGCTTAAGGTCTGGACGTTTCTTGAAGCATTCATCACTTCCGCGAAGTGCAGCAGCATATCCCTGTGCAATTGAATCTAGCTCAGTGATACCACTGATGAGGTTGTTCTGCTCAATGTTTGCTTGTTCTACTTTCAATTGAACACGTAATGTAATGAGTTCCGACCTTGCGATTTGAACGATGCCGTTGAGTTCTTTAAGGCTGGGGTAGAGTGAGAGTTGTGGATCGTTAGCAGTTAACGACGATACAAAAGACATATCAGCCAATGCTTCGTTGATGAGTCCTTCTTGTTCGTTAATCTGATTGACGATATTGTTTGTTCTTATTCCTTTTGTAATATTGCTGATATCTGGAAGTTGAGAGATTTGCTGACTGACGGCTTGGCAGGCTTTTTCTGTTTCTCCAATTTGCTTCACAATTGACTTAGTTCTACGGATGGAATCCATCACACGCTGAGTGACGTCCCCTTTGTTATCGCATTGAAAGTTTTGAAGCATGGTGAATCCAGCGTCTCTTGCCGTCGGTCCACCTGCTGATGCACTGAGAATGAGTAGGAGAGTGATCATTTGCGATCCTCATCTACTTGTAAACGAGTGAGCCATTCAGACACTTCAGTTTTTTTAGTTTTCTCTCCAGGGGTCAGCAGAAGGTAGCCCCCTTTATTTGAGAAGAAGTGGATTTGTCCTTTGTTGCTTTCAAAACCAAAAAACGTGATTTTTCCTTGAGTCCTAGTTTTGAGAGATTCTTTTTTGCCTTGCAGTAGTGAAATTTTTCTCAGCACGGATCGTTTGGAAACGGCAGGCATGGATTGAGAAATCATACTGAGAGTTCCCTGGGGAGAGGTGTAAAATGAGAGTATTCCCTCGGCACGGCTGGTTTCAAAGTCGAGTTTGATTTGAGCAGACTGGAGTGCATCCGTTACAGGAGAGATTTTTGCTGCAAACGCGGTTGATACGCTCGCACCTGAGAAGAAAACAATGAATAGAGCTATGCCCGAATAGACACTCATACAGACTAAATATCGGTAAAATGCTCTAAAATCTGAACGAAGAATTACGTCATGATTCTGACGATTTGATGTGATCACTCATAGAACACTCGCTTTCAGAATGGTTTACGAAGAGTGGGGATCGTTTCATCCTGTAATATCTCACCCTCATTCAGTCTAGAGTGCAAGGTGCAAGGCGTATTACTCTTCATCCTCTCCTAGTCCTAAAATTCTTTTTCTAGGGATGGAGTGAGTAGACATGAGTTCTCTGATTGCATTGAACACAAGTGTGAATTTCTCGTCGTATTTGGATTCAAGTTCAGCTAGCCGTTTTTCAAACCTACTGTCTGAAATCAAGACTCCTCTGAGTTTTACAAATGCGCGCATGATGGCTATGTTTGCCTCAATCGCTTTGTCACTTTTCAGAACAGCCGAGAGCATAGCTACTCCTTGCTCAGTAAATGCTAGAGGGGGAGATCTCCTTCCGCCCCATTCAGAACTTGAAATCGCAAATTGCGATTTCAAGATTATAAGTTCATGATTTGAAAGGGGAAACATAAAGTCTGGAGGAAACCTTTTAGCATTTCTTCTCACTTGTTCATTCAATCGCATCGTGGACACTTCGTAGAGTTTAGCAAGATCCTGATCCAGCATTACTTTGTATCCGCGTACAAGATAGATTTTAGATTCAACGTCAATTTTATTTTGTTTTATAAGTGTCATGCCAGTTGAGTTTGCAAAGGGTGTTCCATACTTCGCATTGAGCCGATTTCATTTGTAATCACTTTGATTAAAAATAGGTTGGCAACGAGTGACGCGTGATATAAACCCCGTCTCCATGAGAGAGGCGCATCCGAATCAAATACTCCGATGGGTGTTCGCAGAGCGAAGGGCCAAAAACCCTAGCTACTCAACGCGCGCACTCGCGAGAGACTTGGGAATGAGTCAGGCTTTGGTGAGTTTGCTCATGAATGACAAACGCAGGCTGACCGCTAAGCAAGCTGCTAGATTAAGTGCGTTGCTAGCCTTCAGTTCTGAAGAAACGCAGACACTCATGAACCAAGTGCTGGGGAACACTGAATCCAAAGGAAATATAAAACCTAAAAAAGTCATTCAACTCAGCATCGACAGGTTTCATGCGATCGCTCATTGGTATCACTTAGCAATTTTAGATCTCACGACTACAAAAAACTATAAGCCAGATCCAAAATCGATCGCAAATAGGCTGGGCATTACTCCAATCGAAGTGAGAGACGCTCTCGATCGCTTGGAGCGCATCGGGTTACTCATTAAAAAAGGATCTACATTCGTAAAAGCAAATCGTTTCATTAATTTTCTCCCAGAAAAATCTGAACTAGCTGTGAGAACTCATCATCGAGAAATGATGGAGCGAGCATCTCTTGCGATGAATGATGCGAGTCAAGATGC
Organism: Lysobacteraceae bacterium; assembly: GCA_023657465.1. Lineage (GTDB taxonomy): Bacteria > Bdellovibrionota > UBA1018 > UBA1018 > JAGTJX01 > JAGTJX01. The sequence continues at coordinate 283,453 of JAGTJX010000003.1, read as the reverse complement.
ATATTCTAAGCGCACGATCACTTCTAATACTCTTGCTATTTCTGCTTCAAAAGTAAAAGAAGCAAAAGCACTCGTCCATGAATTCAGAGAGCGATTCGTAGAGCTCGTATCTAAGGGCGTAGGCGATGAAGTTTATCAAATGAATATACAATTTTTCCCGTTAACCGTTTCGAATAAAGGAGAAACAAAAAGAAAATTTTAAAACTACTGATTCTAGGTCTCACCCTCTTGATGAGTAATGAGATCAATACATGTCACGCTCAAACGAAGAAGAATACTTCTATGAATTTAGATGGAGGTAGTGGTGTCGGTGGTGGAGGCGAGATCATGGTTGTAAACGGTAAGTTGAAAATCAGGGATCAAGCAGACCCTACGGTTCCAACTGTTGTTACAGCAGAGACAATCCTAAAAACGAAGGGACTAAAGGTCATCCAGATTTTTGGTCCATTGAATCTTGTAATCATAACTTCTCACTATAGATGAGAGATGAGTTCGCAAAAATGAGATTCATCCTGACCCGAAATTTAAGACCTATCGATACAGATGATGAAGACGGGTTCACTTATACAAATGATGTCAAAAGAAAGCTCTTTGCGATTCGTAGTTTGGATCGTGACTTAATCAGAGGGATTGAAAGCGATTTGTTCTCTTATCTACTCGTTCATGAAATGCTACATTCTTTCATCAAAAAGGGAGTACCTTTTAGAAACGAGAAAATACTCGCTCTAGGGAAACTCATTTTTTCAATCTTTGAGGGTGAGCAGTTATCTCAAACGGACTTCAATGCAACTCTAGAATTCGTCCATGCTGAAACAGTACTAGATGAAGATGCTTCATTATTTGCATTTGCTGCTGATTCTCAAGCACGATCTCTGACTGAAGAGGATGAAAGCTGTTTGATAGATACAGTGGAAAAGCATTATGGAAAAAAATAAATACCTATGTCTACTCTCGTCAGAGTCGTTTTGAGTCACGTACTGGAATTGTAAGGCATATTTTGGCACAGCACAAAGATCTCACTCATTGCAGTTCGCATGAATGTAATTCAATCGCTACCTTCATTGAGAAAAGAGAACAAAGCGACGAATATGGCATTGGTTCATGTACGTTCAGAATCAACCGAAATGAAATAATTCAGCAATTGAAGGAGAAGGCTAAAACATATTCACTCAGTGATTGGTCTCACTTGCAAAATTGGTTACATGATGGCCATTTGTTCGCATGGATTTATAAAGTGGAAGTAGAAGTTCTTGGGAACTCTAGGAGTCAGAGTAAGATTCTGAAATTTCAATACGGTGAAGACGAGAAGGATTATTATGACAGTTTAGTCAGCTCATCGAGTACATTGCAAAACAGTGGTGCTGGGTATGGGTGGCCGAATGAGTGGGCTCATAATCAAATGGTGGATTATCTCGAGCTGGATAAAATGTGTGATCGATATTAATTAATTAAACTCATCAACCAAATGGCATCAAGTTTGCTCGGTGAGAGCTTCATGTGGAACCATTTAGTCTTTCGATCTAGGGAACATACATCGCACTTTGCTCGTGAGAATATTTGTAGAGAAACATGGAGTTTCTTTCGAGAAAACTGCAAAGACATCCTTGCTCTTATCCTCATGCCGAATCATCTACACTTGGCTACAACTCAAGACTATTCCGAAGAGTTGATCATAGAACTGCGTAGACAATTGAATCGGAGTTTCGGACTGAGAGTTCAGGATTGGGACATCATTCCAGCTCCCGAGAAGATTACTGATCTGATTAAGCTCAAGCGCACGATCAGGTACATTCACCTTAATTCTTGTCGATCAAAGCTGACAAGGGATCCACTGGCATGGAAATGGTCAACTCACAGGGATTGGTTGGGTTACTCGGATTCGCCCCTTCTCTCGCTCAGCTCCTGTCCCAGTCTTAAATCTTGGAGACGCGATCAATTCCATTATTATGTGAATGCAGATCCAACAGTCGATGTGCAAGGGACGCTCCTGCCTCAGGCTGATCTCACTCCGTTTGGACTTTCAGAGGAAGGTCTGAAACAAAAAATTGAGTGTTATTTCCGTCTCCCGTTTGATGACCTTCTGAAACCGAGAAATCCAATCAAACAACAGCTCGTGCCACTTGTTGCTCAAAGTCTAGAAATGAAGACAGCTACAGCATCAGAGCTATTTCATCTCACTCCGAGGCAAATTCAGAAATACTTACAATGTTTAATCGCTCAACCCACAGCGATGCAGCGTTTTCGAGAGTTTGTTTGTGATCCTAGGTTTTAAGTAAGTGACAAGGAAGGCTTAGTTCGCTTTTTGCGAACTAAGAGGCCATCTCGTTAATGAAACCGCTCTTTAGTTCGCCAAACACGAACTAAACGGCTAGCGTCTCTACGCTGTCTAGCGCGAGCGCTTAAAACGGCGGAAAGCCAATCGCCATCTTGAGAGTGGCGTACTCAGGGTGAACAGATCCATCTTTGCAGCGAATGATGAGATCAGGTTCTACCCAAGTTTGATCTCGGTACTTCTCAGGTAAATCGCGTGAGTTCATGAGGGCGTAGAGAGAGAGCAAGGGTTCTGCATCTTCTTTCAATCTCACGGGACGCTGACGGATCACCGTCATGCCGTTCACTCGTGCGCCTTCTAGTACACGTGCTTCTTGGTGCTTGTCGCGAGAATCACCATTGGAGATTTTGCCACTCGCTCTCTCCATCGGAAACACGAGAGCGCAAACACCACCTGGAGCGAGATGCTGTGAAGCTACACGGATGTAATCTCTGACATCGCCTCGGACTTCGAATCTGCATCCTAACTTCTGTGGGTCTTCAGCAAGTCCACCCGTCCCAAGCGGGAAGTAAGGCGGACTCCCTAAAACCAAATCAAACTGCTCATCGAATCTTAGTACTGAAGGATCGCGGAAATCTCCTTGACGGAGATCATATCGGCCGTTCAAGCCATTCAGTTCTAGTGACTTGCGTTGAAGAGCGACACTCTCCTCTTGCGCTTCGATTGCTACGAACTGAGCGCCTTGTAATCTCCAAGCAGAAATCATGCCTACAGAACCAATGCCGCTACCTAACTCGAGTACGCGCTTAGCAGAACCGCACCAGGTCGTTCCGTACCAAGCGACGAGTAGGTCATCAGTAGAGTATCTGTGGCCGTTTTTGCGCTGATAAATCTTAAAATGCCCTGATAATGCGTCCAAAGACTCGCCTGTGGGAACGGCATTAAGATCAATACCAAAACGGTAAGGTTTCGGGCCTGGAATAGCCCAGTCTTTGAAATGGGACAGCATGGCAAAATTTGTATCGCCATGAACTTTCACTGTCAACCGCAGTGCAACATGGCCTAAGCTCTATATCACAATGAAATCGCATCTATTCATCTGCACGAATACTAAGACTGACGGTGAGAGCTGTGGCGCTAAGGGATCGACCGTGCTTCGAGATGCGGTCAAGAAACAATGTCACATGAAACTAGGCAAATCGAAAGAGTACCGAGTCAATGCTTCGGGTTGCTTAGGTAAATGCGAAGAAGGAATCGCAGCCGTTATTTATCCCGAAGGCAAGTGGTTCACAAAACTTTTGAATACCGACATTGAGAAACTGGTAGCAGCAGTCGAGGAGTCGATGAAGCGATGAACATGTCCTATTCCGTTCCCACACTCATAACTATAGGAATGACGGTTGGATTATTTGTTGTTCTCTTTTTCTCTCGTAGATTCCTAGTCAAAAGACTCCAAGGCAATTGGTTAGGTAAGGGTGTAGAGCGAATTGGAGTTTTATTCCTAGCGGCTCTTTCTGCTTACACGGTTCTTAGTTTCTCTAAACAACTCCAAGGCTGGGACACTGTCGTTCATAGATTCATGATCATCATGGCTTCAGTCCAGATCGCAGTCTTCGGTAATGTAGCGATCAATCAATATGTCCTCACCATGATCAAACGCAAAGCCGTCAATGATCCCAGCTTCGCTAGCATGCGCGGGATTCTCAATGTCGGCGCGATCACCACGTTCTATGTTTTTCTCTTCCTGCTCACTCTGAATAATCTCGGTGTCGATATTACGGCACTCGTTGCGGGTCTCGGAGTCGGTGGTATCGCCATTGCTCTAGCAGTTCAGAATCTGCTCGGAGATCTCTTCGCATCACTTACTATCCTACTCGATAAGCCTTTCATCGTAGGGGACACGATCATGATTGGGGATTTCACTGGGGAGATCAGGAAAATTGGGCTCAAGAACTCAAGGCTCATGCTGAAGACAGGTGAGACTCTGATCGTTCCTAATTCTGATCTACTTCAGAGCCGTGTGAGGAACTTAAGATCTCGCAATGAGAGACTGGTTCAGTTTATCCTTGGAGTTCATCACGAAACCGATTCGGAAAAATTAAAACAAATTCCTTCGCTCATTGAGCGAGCAATCATTAGAAATTCTCTAGCACGTTTTGGATTTTGCTACTTCACTCAGATTGGAGACTCCGCTCTTCAGTTTGAGACAGAGTATTGGCTTAAAACCTCAGACAAAAAAGAATGGGGTATGTCAAGATCTGAAATAAACTATGCAGTCATTGAAGCACTGCGCAGTGCTCAGATTGAAATTGCATACCCCGCGCGTCGGCTTTACATTCATAATAACAAATAAATTAAGGAGAACGTTCACCATGTCACCATCACGAAAAAAAGTAAAAGTCACGATCACTGGAGCTGCAGGACAAATCGGATACGCTATTCTGTTTAGAATCGCATCAGGCCAAATGTTTGGAGCAGACACTGATGTAGAACTTCAACTTCTCGAGCTTGAGCCTGCGCTCAATGCATTGAATGGTGTCGCGTTGGAATTAGAAGACGGCGCGTTCCCGAATTTGAAAAACATTATCTGCACTTCAGATGTGAACACAGCATTCAAGAACACCAACTGGGCAGTACTCGTTGGAGCTGTCCCCCGTAAGCCAGGAATGGAGCGCGCTGACCTTCTGAAAGTTAACGGCGGAATATTCTCTGTACAAGGTAAGGCACTCAATGATCATGCTGCTGATGATGTGAAAATACTCGTAGTCGGTAATCCATGCAATACCAACTCACTCATTGCGATGTCACACGCTCCTCGAGTTGCTAAGGAAAACTTCTATGCAATGACCATGCTCGATGAAACTCGTGCGAAGAATCAATTGGCTAAGAAAGCGGGAGTCGATGTGACCGCAGTTCAAGGACTTGCAATTTGGGGCAATCACTCTCCAACGATGTATCCTGATTTTTACAATACGAAGATTGGTGGCAAGCCAGTGACTGATGTGATCAAGGATCATGAGTGGTTGAAAGGCGACTTCCTCACGACCGTGCAACAACGTGGAGCTGCGGTTCTCAAGGCTCGCGGAGTTTCCTCAGCTGCTTCTGCTGCATCAGCAGCGATTGATGCTGTTTACGCTCGTACTCACGACACGGCTCCAGGGCATGTTTACTCGATGGCAGTTTGCTCAAACGGCGAATACGGAGTGGATAAGGGACTCATGTTCTCATTCCCATGCAGAACTGAAGGCGGCAAACTCAAGATCGTTCAAGGAGCTGAGTTAGGCGACTTCGGAAAAGAAAAATTCCAGAAGACTCTCGATGAGCTTCGTTCAGAGCGTGATGCTGTGAAGTCATTAGGACTGATCTAAAAAGGGAATATCAAAATGAAGAATATTAAGTTTCTAGTCATAGGCATTGCTTTGGCCGCATTCTCACTTGGGATGGATTGGCACAAGGGTGATGACTATTCTAAGCCTGTCATACTGAAGGATTCAGATTTCGATCTAAAGAAAGCAATCCCACCACCACCTGCTAAGGGATCTGCTCAAGAGAAGAAGGATTTTAAAGTGATCCATGATTGGCAGAAAAAAAGAACCAAAGAGCAATGTGACAACGGAAAACACGTAGTCGATATTTCAATCCAAGCGTTTTATGGCAAACCCTATGGACCACTATCAGATGCTGAAGTGAAGGCTCTTGATCCGTTCTTGGATCAGATCCGTTGGGATGCAGGACATTTTGCAGGAATTCTCAAAGCTCATTATAATAGGCCGCGCCCTTACATCACTGATTCTACTCTTGAGCCTTGTGCAAGGAGAGAAGTGAATGCCGCTTACCCAAGCGGCCACACGACCATGATGTACGCTATAGGAGCCGTGCTATCGAAATGGGATCCGAAACGTAAAAGCGTGTTTATGAAACGTGCTGAGGAGGTATCTCAAGGACGGATTCAAGTCGGTGTTCATCATCCTTCAGACATTGATGGCGGCAAGAAGCTCGCTCAGTACCTAGTCGCAAAGTATTGGAAAGACGCAGAGTTCATGAAAGCGTTCAAAGCTTTGCCTGCTCCTGGATCCATTCATTGATCTCAGGGATCGAAAGATCTAAGAAGAAGCTCTGAGATTTGAAGAATCTACCTTCGCCAACCAGCCAGTAGCTCACTATACTCTGGATCGATACACCAGAAAGTTGGCCAGAACAAAACAGTGGTCCACCTGAATCACCCATAGTGATTTGAACGGCAGCTTTCTTGCCTGAGACAGGAAAGAGTCTTCGAGCCCAAAACTCTGTGGGCTTAGTCTTAAGGTATTGATCTTTCTTACTTGAGAGTTTGATTCTACCTATTCGTTTCTGATCCGTAGCCTTGCCATCGAGATTTTCTAGGTAGAGTCCGTTAGCATTGTACGGGATTCCGTATCCTACAACTGAGCAATCATTAGCTTCGGAATGGGGGGAGGTGAGCACTGCGGGTTGGACTTCTGAGGCTTGAGTGAGTTCGAGCAGTGCTAGATCCTCAGTCGGGTGGATGAAGTAGCGACTAATTTCCATGCTCTTCTTGTGGGTGGAGTAGACGCGGATGAGTCTCACGAAGCTGGGGTGTGCTTGGACTTTCTCTAAGCAGTGAGCGGCAGTCACGATGAAGTGGGGGGAGATCAGTGTCCCTGAACATTGCGCTGTCATCGCTGTAATATAGACAGCCTCTGGGTGAGTGGTGGTGGAAATGGTTACTCCGCCTGTCATGGCGAAAGCTGACATCGATTGAAAAACAGCAAAACCAATTGCTAATTCTCTCACTGGATTACCCCTTCCTTGGAGTTGATCCTTCAATGGTAGAGATGATTTTGAGTAATTACAAGAGCTCTACAAACTTTGAGTTTTTAAGTACTGAAGCTGCTTTGGAATCAAAGGTAAGCCAAATCCCTTTTAGCTTTTCAGCAAGAACGACATAGGTTGCGTCGTAACCTGAGAGTCCTAAAGATTGGTAATGATGAACTCGGTTTATTTGATCTACGGTCATTACGAATCTGTGATGAAAAAAATAAAATACTTTCTCTAAGAGTTGATACCGATCTGACTTGGGATTGCCCATTTCATTTGGAAAGAAACGATTGAGAGTGTTCAGAACTTCATAGAATACAAGTTCAGGTATAGCTATCTGATCAGGAGTATTAATAAGTTGCTCGAGAACTCGGAGTGCTTTGTCTGAGTCTTTTTCAGAGATAAACCATTTGAGTACTACTGAGGCGTCAGGAACGACGACCATAGCGGAGTTCTCTTAAGAGTTCGAGGGAGTTGGCAATTCCTTGAACGGGTTCTTTTGTGATTTTTTGAGCAAGAGCGAGTAGTTCATTTCGTTTTTCTTGTTCTGCACGATCAATGAATCTACTTTTGTAATCCTCAATTGAGATGAGAACAGCAACGGGTTCTCGACCTTTTTCAATGACAATAGGTTCATTTTTCTTATTGAGCATCTCTAAGATTTTTCCGAATGATTGTCTGATTTTAAGTGCGTTCACCTTCATAAGGTTGATTATACATCAATACTATACACTTGTCTATACACATAGGTATACACATCAATTTATGGCTAAAGAATAGACAGATGTTTAAGCACTAATCACGCTTAAACTGTGAAGAGCGTTTATATAGAATCTCAGTCCAGTAATTCTGGCACGTTATCTGCTTTATAGAGGTTGTCGAAGTTTGCTGTTTTGCTCATTAAAGCGATGCATTTCGATCCGAGAATTGCTCGGTAAACATTGGTCATGTGACCAAAAAGAATAGGAAGTTATGAAAAAACTTGGAATCCTAATGTGTGGTTTGTCGGTACTCGGCTCGGTGACTGCGTTTGCTAAGCTCGAGGAGACACAGCTCGTTCAAGTATTGGGGCTCAGGACATCCACATTAGGGATGAGCGTCTATTTTGATAGTTCGGTGGGAGACGCCGTAGGAGTAGTCGACTGTACTGAGAATCGGGTTCGTGTCGTTCCGCATGCTTTCACAATCACTCATGAGAATTGCCTGTCTCTGAAGGATAAGTTGAGCAAAACCAATTTCCATCAGACAGAACTCAGCATTAAAGTCGAGAATAATGAGGTTAAAGGTGTAGTTGAAAAATTAAACTACTAGTTTAGTGACTTTGAATTGATTTTAAAAACAAAAAATTAACGCGCAATATCTTGGTCATCCAAGAAACAGTGCAGAAAAAAGGAGAAACAAATGAAAAAAATAATGTTCACGGTGATGATCTCAATGATTCCGTCTTTAGCTCTCGCAAGTCCTGCTTGCAGAAACGAAATCAAGAACGTATCTGATTCTGCAATGACTTACGCTACTGCAAAAGGCGCTCATGACATCTACTCGACTCGAATGGATCTCGACCGAGCCATTAACCAGGCAGAAAGAGTTTGCGATGAGTCTCAACCTTCTTCAGCTGGTCAACCTAAAGAACGGATTGATTGAGGTCATATGAACCCTTCGCTGTCACTTGCACTCATCTTGGCTCTCTCCACACAGACTGCGAATCGTCTTGCTTACAGACCCACACCCATCCAGAAGAAAACCCATCACGAGTCCAAGCGTATCCCTGCACAATCCAGTGAAGCGTTGGCTCTCATGAAGCGCACACCGCTGAACATGATTGCTGTGAATGGAAAAAATTTAGCACTCAAATATTGTTCTTCACCGACAATCCTTCAGGAGCGTGCGGTGATCACCTGTAGTATTGATGGCCAAACCGATGAATCTACAGAATCTGTTTTGGGCGCTGCTATTGAATTCGTTAGAGTAGCATCGACTCCAGGTCGTCCCAAAGTCTGGAAAAAAGGCAGTGCTTACGTAGCCCTTGGTATCTCAAGCTCAAGTAAGCCCATCATCATGAATGATGGGCATGTGCTGATTAAGGTTTCTTCAGCGTATTCAACAGAATATACTAGCTCTGGGCTCTTAGTACTCGATGATCGTATGAAGATGCTCAATGCAAGGGAATTGCCTCGTGTTGAATCTGTGAACTGGATCAAGCAAGGCGACTCAGTCATCTATACAACGAATGCTCGAGTCAACTCGATGTATCCTACACAAAACAACCTTGTTTATCTTAACTCGCTCGGAGAAGAGATGGATCGTTTTCCTATTAAGGGAAGTATACTGGGTGATATATTGCAGCTGTCTGAACATGAATTGGTGCTGAGCTCTGAATATCAACCTGTACCCAGAGACCCAAACAAACGAATCGCTCAGTTGGTCTTTGTTGACCTGAGTAATAAACAATCCAAGTCTGCACTCATACCAGGATCCAACAATATTCAGTTAGCAAGTCGTTTTTCTGAAAAAAACCTCATCGCAAGCGATTCAATAGGAAATATTTATGAATTTAATCGAGTGACTCTAGAGTCTAGAAAAATCTATTCCTCATATGATGCTCTCGCTCCGTCGATCACCGAACGTTTAAGTGAGGTCACTGGTAGTCCTGTAGTAGGGCTTACTTTGGATTCAGAGTTTTCATCGCAGTTAATGGTGAATGGTTCTATCGCCATTGTCACTAAGACCAATGTTACTGATGGTCATCTCTATCTCTCCATCATTCAGCAAGATGGCTCTATCATTCAGAGGATGTTATTTTCAGCAACTACTGGGCAGACTGCAACTTCAGTTGGATTGATCCAAGCTCAATCCGGAGAAGAGTTCATTTGGGTCGGAACCACAGGACGTGTTTATGTGATTACTCATAAAGGTGAGCTTAAATACACTCTTGAGACTCCAAGAATAGATAACCCAGAAGTCCCTGTGGTTGATGCGCTGACGGGACAGTGGTGGGCAGGATTTGGGAATGGAACTGTTGTTTACAGTACGACCCTCACACCAGCTCATGTAGATCCGTTGCATTTCCAATAGTTTAGGGATATCTCCCCTTTACATGTTTAATCGAATCAAGAAGATACGTCTCACCAGTTGGATTTTCATCGCCCTGATTGCGGGCTTCTTCATTGGTATTTACGCACCTGATCTAGCTCACGTGATCAAACCCTTCAGACAAGTGTTCCTAAACGGCGTGAAGTGCATCGTAGCTCCGCTGATTTTCGCTTCGATTGTCAGCGGCATAGCATCAGCAGGAAGTATCTCTGGGTTAGGTAAGACAGGATTCAAGGCGATAGTCTACTTCGAGATCGCAACCACTCTGGCTCTCGGAGTAGGATTATTCTTCGTGAATTGGCTCAGGCCTGGTGATGGTCTCTCTATCGGTGTTCAAGTCGGTGACTCTGTAGCGAAAGCTAGCCAGACCAAGCTCACTCTCGCAGTATTCATCGAGCATCTCCTTCCCACTAACTTCGTCGATGCAGTGGCAAGAGGCGACGTACTTCAGATTGTAATCTTCTCGAGTATCTTCGGGATTGCAGTTCTCCTCACAGGTGAGAAGGGCAAACCCGTTCTTCACTTCTGCGAGTCACTCAACGAAGTGATGTTTAAGTTCACGAACATCATCATGGGTCTTGCTCCTATTGGAGTGGGTGCAGCAATCGCAGGCTCTGTAGCAGAGCACGGATGGCAAGTGATTCTACCGATGATGAAGCTTGTAGGTACTCTCTACGGCGCCCTCATTGTGTTTGTGATCATCGTCCTCGTTCCTGCGCTCAAGTACGCTCGTGTACGCATGCTTCCATTCCTAAAAGAAATGCGTCCAAGCATTGTGCTCGCATTTGCAACAACGAGTTCAGAATCTGCATATCCTTCGGCGCTCAAGTCCCTAGAGAAAATCGGAGTGCCTAAGCGTATTTCTAGTTTTGTACTTCCACTGGGTTATAGTTTCAATCTCGATGGATCGACCCTGTACCTTGCAGTCGCGTCTGTATTCATCGCTCAAGCAGCTCACGTTCAGCTCTCGATCTCTACACAACTTGCAATGATGGCGTCACTCATGCTCACTACTAAGGGAGTAGCGGCGGTTCCCAGAGCTTCACTCGTAGTCCTCTCTGCGACTCTCGTTGCATTCGGATTACCACTTGAAGGTATTGCACTAATCCTCGGTGTTGATGAATTCATGGATATGGCTCGCACGGCCGTTAATTTATTTGGTAACAGTGTTGCTACTGTCGTGGTTTCTAGATGGGAAGGCGAGTCAATTAATAAAGAGTTCTCAACTTGAAACTGTCCTGAGACAGGAGTATTTTGGCTATCTGTGCTGACATCATTGATTTTAGTCGCAACTGTTTCAAGCTCTCTTGCTGCTCTCCCTAAGGATGCGCAGAAGTTTTTAAATTCTTTTCCAGAAAAGAAAGTGACGATAGATCTCGTTGTGGGACGCGCTATGGCTGTCTCAGATTCTTTCAAATCGGTGGTCGCTGGGTCGATTTCGACTGAGTCTTCTCAACTTGAATCCCAGGCAGCACTTGATCCTTATCTCACTCTAGTAGGATCGAGAGGAGTCAACCGCAATGAACCACAGACTCCGTTTAGTCCTAATCTCGTAGTGAACACAGATGCGGCTCTCACTGTGGGTAAGAAATTCTCTTCGGGTACAAATTTAGGGTTGAATATTAAACACTCAAAAAACGAACTGGGTTTTTCAGCTTTTCCCGGATTGGATTTTTATGAAACTAGAGTGGGAATCAGTCTGTCTCAAGACTTTTGGAAGAATGCGTTTGGAAACTCAGCTCGAGCTCAATTGAAACTCGGTGAAGCTCTCTCTAAGGCTTCTGAGTATTCGATTAAAGAATCGATTGAGAATTGGGAGACCGCACTTCAAACCGTTTTCTATCAAACTTGGTATGCACAGAATCTTGCAAGGATCACAGAAGAAACCGTCACCAGACGCAAGCGCTTGAGTGAGACAACAAGGATCAAGCTCACGCGAGGAACCGCAGAGCGTCCTGATTTACTTCAAGTCGAGAGTGCAGAGTTGCAAGCTAAAACTCAGAGAGAATCAGCAGCTGAGTTACTTTGGAATAGCTGGCGTGGACTTGTTCTCCAGCTTAAGCTTCCTTCGGATTGGATTAAGATAGATCCCATGGAGATTCCGATAGCTATTGATGATCGCATAGAGGAGTCGACGAAGATTTGCTATGATGTCACAAAAAAATTGAATGCACTTCCAGAGTCCGCAACACTGACTCGAGCGAAACTCCAGAAGGAATCAGCTGAGTATGCGCTCGATGTCGCAAAAGATAGTTTAAGACCTTCACTTGCACTCACAGGCGATCTCTTCGGTAATGATATTGATTACACTTCTGCTTCACCGACATTCGGCAATGCGTTCACACTTATTAATCCAGGCTGGAGTGTGGCGATTCAGTTCGCTCTTCCACTAGCAAACTCAGGAGCTGAGGGAGCCGTGAGGCGATCAGTCACAGATTGGATCAGAGCAGAAGCAGCTGCATCCGATGCTGAATCTCAGCAGAAGCTCGGTTGGCTCAATGCTTGCGCTGAGCTCTCGCGTAGTGAACGTGCGCATGCCCGGTATGTCGAATCGTTTGAAAAACAAACAAAGCGAGCTTCTCTGGAAGAACAAAGATTCAAGATCGGAAGAACATCTACACAGTTTGTGATTCAAGCACAAGACGAAGCCGCAGGTGCAGAACAGCAGCTCATGCAATCAGAGATGGAGCGCAGACTTGCGGGATGGAAAATCATCAAATTGAAGGATGGTTTTCAATCTTACAATGAATCTTTGAAAGAAAAGTACGGCAAGGTGCAACTGTGAGACTAACATCATGAGAAGAATCTTAGCTTTTTTCATCAAGCAACATGTTTTTGGTGATCTCTTTACTATCATAGTGATTGTGACAGGAGTTTTTGCTCTCTTTAAGATCAGGAGAGAGATCTTCCCTAATGTGAACTTTGAAATCGTACAAGTGATCACGGTATTTCCTGGTGCTTCACCCGAAGAAGTAGAGAAATTGATTACAAACCCGATTGAACAAGACCTTCAGGAAGTGGATGGGATTAAGAAAATTCAGTCATACTCTACAGAGGGACTCAGTGAACTCTACATCACGCTAGATCCAGATAGAACCACATCTGAAAAAGGAAAAACAAATGTCTCAGATGTCATAGACAAGATGTCCAGCTTACCGGATCAGTCCAAAAAGCCGATCGTCGCTCTCTTAGAGAGTAAGCAAGGACCGATCATAGAAGTTTCAGTATCCGGTGATGTTGAACCCATGGAGCTTCGCAGGATCGCAAAAAGTCTTGAAACAGAGATCGAGTCTATCTCAGGAGTCGCACGAATTGTACATCGAGGGCTTAGAGATCTGGAGATCCGAGTAGACGCTGATCCTAAGAAGCTAGCGTACTATCGTCTCTCTCTTGATGATGTAGTGAGTGCACTGAAGCGTCAGAATGTCTCTATTCCTGGAGGAACGATTGAAGTTTCAGAGAACTCTGCGACGGGTCGAGAGAAAATTGTTCGAACGATTGGTGATTTTGCAGGAGTAGAGGATGTAGAGAACACTGTCATCAGAGCCAATGATTTAGGTCAACCTGTGCTTGTGAAACAAATTGCAAAAGTACATTTTGATCTGGAGCGCTCGACAGTGCTGACACGTACTAATGGACTCCCAGCTCTTACTCTCACCGTTTTACAAAAAGAAAAAACAGACGCCATCGATGTAGTCGATGCAGTGAAGGCAAAGGTAGAGGCCTTCAGACTCAAGCAACCCCCTCAAATCAAGATTGATCTCCTCAATGACTTCTCTGATTTTATCAAAAGACGTCTCAGTATCTTGACTGGGAACTTAGGAATTGGGCTCCTGATGGTGCTCCTCTTACTTCCTCTCATGATTCCGTTTCGATTTTCAGCAATCATTGCATTGGGAGAGCCATTTGCGTTCTTAGGAACCATTCTTGTTCTCTACTGGATGGATCACAGTATTAATCTGATTTCGATGATCGGTCTTATCATCGTCTCCGGGATATTAGTCGACGACTCTATTGTGGTGACTGAGAACGCAGTGAGGATGGTCGAGGACGGTAAAGAACCCAAAGAAGCTGCGATCGAAGGAACGCTACAGATCATGGGCCCTGTTACTGCCTCAGTGCTCACGACAACCATGGCGTTTCTACCTATGGCTTTTATGAGCGGGATTTTTGGTAAGTTTGTCAGAGAGATCCCCATTGCGGTGATCACTGCTTTGGGAGTGAGCTTGCTTGAGACTTTCATGATTCTTCCAGCTCACGTCGCCCATTGGGTGAAGATTAAGCCCAAGACTCTAGTAGAAAAATCAGCGCAAACAGTGAAGCGTAATCCAGTCTTTCAATGGCTCATCCACTTCAGTGAGCGATCTCAGCGTGCATGGGAAAACAAAGTCGTGCCGAAGTATTTAGGTTGGCTTGAGATTTCACTCAAACGTAGGTACTGGGTTGCAACTGGTTTTACTTTATTTTTCCTGTTCTCAGTAGGTTTTGGAGTCAAGGTGATGAAGTTCGTGCTCTTCCCACCTGATGGAGTGGAAATATTCTTCATCCAAACACAAGCTCCCGTGGGTACAAGCTTAGATCAACACGCCAAACTCCTAGCTCAAATCGAAAAAACAGTTTCATCGCTCCCTAAGAATGAAATTGATGACTTCACCACTACCGTAGGTCTTGTTCAGCAGGACCCAAATGATCCGAACACAAAGCGTGGAGCAGATTATGCTCAGATTCAAGTCTTCCTCACTCCAGAGAGGGATCGTACGCGAACTGCTGCTCAGATCATTGAGGTCTTAAGAGCAGAGGTGAAGACACCACCTGGTCTTCAGAATGTGAGCTTCACTCGAGTGAATACAGGTCCACCCACAGGGAAACCGATTAGCTTAGGAGTGCGTGCATCAAAGTTTGAAGACATTCTTCCAGCTGTCGCGGGTCTGAAAACTATTTTGAAAGAAATGCCAGGAGTCACCGATATTTCAGATTCATATATTTCTGGTAAAGAAGAAGTGAGAGTCAATGTTCATGCAGCAAATGCAGCGAGTGCTAATCTCTCGGTCGCTCAGATTGGTAATACAGTCAGAGCCGCGTTTGAAGGGGTTGTTGCGACATCGATTCGTGAAATCAGTGAAGAAATTGATGTGAGAGTTTCTTTTCCTAGAGAATCAAGGACAAGTTCAGATGCGCTCTCTGAGTTACTCATTCCTAATCCTCTAGGAAACTTAGTACCGCTCTCAAGTGTAGCAAGCTTCAAAGAAGGAAGGTCACTTTCTCTTTATGAGCATGAGAAGAATCAAAGACAGGTCAAAGTCGGTGCTGAAGTCGATACGAATATTACCACTGCCATCGAAGCCAATGGAAAGCTAAAAGAAATGCTTCCAGAGATTCAGAAGAAGTTCCCCAATGTCTCGATTAACTTCGGTGGAGAAGACGAAGATACACAAGAGAGTTTTGAATCTCTAGGACGAGCATTCATTTTAGCGATTATGGGAATTTTTCTCATCCTTGTGCTCACATTTAAGAGTATTTTGCAGCCACTAGTGACTCTACTCACAGTGCCACTGGGAATTATCTCTGTGATTTGGGCATTCTTCCTTCACGGGCTTCCACTGAGCTTCATGGGATGTTTGGGTATCGTAGCTCTAGCAGGTGTCATCGTGAACAATGCGATTGTGATGGTGGACTTTGTCAATCAGCGTCGTGAAGAGGGAGCAGGTAATATGGAGAGTATCATGGATGCTGCCAAGACCCGTGTTCGCCCTATTTTCCTCACCACAGTCACTACAGTTATCGGAATTCTACCAACAGCTTATGGAATCGGTGGATTAGATATGTTTGTCGTTCCGATTGCCATGGCATTAGGCTGGGGACTCATGTTTGGTTCCGTCCTCACAGCGTTCGTGTTCCCTGCTTCTTTAGCTATATTAGATGATATCAGCGGCAAGTTTTTGTCATCTAGATCATCTCATTAACTCCCGATAAGTAAGGGATGAGGAACATCCTGCTTTTGATCATCATTACAACCAGCGCTTACGCGGAGTCTCCGCCTAAGATGCGCAAAGACTTCATTCGTGATTGCACTCAGAGCATTCAAAACAGCATCGAGATGAAAGAATTAGAATCGTACATTCTAAGTACGAGTGGAAATCCATATATTGATAGAAAAGGATTTGAAATACTCAGTCAGAAACTCAAGGGTTTCGGAGTAGATAATAGAGTTGATGACAATCACGGAGAAGGCTGGGGGAGTTATGGCCCTGCTGTGATTATTATTTCGACAGAAGGGGATCATCACCTCAATCGACTAGCAAAATACGCATTGATCAATCATGAGACAAAAATAGTTTGGTCACCCAGATGGAATTCAAGCGCTGAGGCTTGTTTCGAGAGTGTTTCAAATAAGACTTATGATCCAAGCGAAGTCATTGCCACTCACCGACACATTCACTTAAGAACGTTTTCCTTCATTGATGCTCTCAAAAGTCCCTATCTCTCCACTCCTATCGTCAGGCACGAAGCTGTTCATATGAAAAGTTCGGTCAAACGTGAACAGAGAAAGCCTTGTTTGTTTCACGGTAAGGTCATGAATAGCGATATGATTAGCTATAAAATTTACATGAGTTTGGAAGAAGTACCAGCGTACACAGAAACGCTACTTGCCTATCTTGATTTGCCTCTTAACAAAAATCATACAAATATTTTTCTTTCTAGCATTGCAATTTTAATTCGATCTTCAACATTACTCGAAGTATTTTATAAAGAAAAAATTGAATTCATTGAAAAATTCGGTGTGACTACAGCTGGTATTAAATATAATAAGAGCGGAATTTGGCTAGATCGTTCGCCTTTTGATAAACTTCGCGTCAGTGAAATCCTGAGTTTCGATCCCGTAAAGAAAGAGAATCTCAAATCTAAAGTAAAAGAAGAGTTGATGAAACGAGTGATGTTCTATCAGGATCTTAAAAAATTTTTCAAAAAGTATGAGAAGGCTGAGTTTGTTAAACTAGAGCTTTCGCTAAAATGGAATGAAGTAGATACGTCTCGAGAAGGAGTTTATGATGATTATGTGCTTCTCCATCATGTGATCAAAAAAGACGCTCATCTTCTGAGGTCATTAGTGAAAAGTGTTTACGATTCGTCAAGCTTAAGTGCCTTCTGAATCAGATCAATTGAGAACCCTCGGCGTACAAGGAATCCAAACGCACGGGTTTTGATTTTGTAATCTTTCGAGTAACCAGGGTACTTGCGCTTCACGAGCTCTAAGATCTGGCCTACATCGTGTTCATTCGTGTCTGTGACACCTTCATCGCTCATCAGTTCTTTGAAGCAGAGAGAGGTGAGGGTGATCCCCTTCTGCTTCAACTTCAGAGATATCGCACGGAAACCAAGCTTCCTTCCTACCTGATGCCTCACCATCATGCGCATGTAGCGTTCGTCAGAGAGCATGCCTAGCCGGGTAAGCTTTTCGATGAGCTCTGTGATCGTTTTCTCGATCACTGCGTCTCGTACTTCAGTTTCTACCTTGTTTTTCTTCAAGAGGAGCTTAGCTCTAGCGGTAGTGCAGCGGACGAGATCCTTAGTCGCGTACTCTCTTTTGGAAAGGAGAAACATGACGTAGCGCTCTAGTTCGGCTTTAAGGTTCATCTGGATTTGAGCTTCTTAAAGAAGTCTTCGAGTTTTGAACTCATTCCCTCTTTCTTAGCCCATTTTTTGATAGATTCAAGATTTATAGGATGAGCTTCTGAAACCCATATAGCTTGATCCAGGCATTGAGGATCTTTGAAATAAAAATATCCAGCTAGTCTGTCTTTTACACAGTCAGTAGGGGTGAGCATTTTTAGTACTCCCATATCCGTTTTATAGTTTTCAAAAGTGGTAATGTTTTCTTCACCAATCTGCATTGCTGATCCAGGAAACTCAACTAAGTAGATAGTGTTAGGGTGATGATAGAGTCTCGATTTGTTCTGAAGGAACCCAAGAGACTCCATAATTTTTTTAATTTTAGATCGATCTTCTAGTGACACAAAGTCTAAGTCATAGCTTTCGTATTTATTATTTGTATAAATTGAAACCACTGCACCACCAGAAAGAAAAACATCGATTCCTGATTTTTTTAGTGCTTCACAAACAATAGCACCTAGCTCTGCAATCGAGGTCGATTTAGAAATATCGCTCATGGCAGAGGCTTTCCTGCTCGTCTCGGTCTTTGTCTTTGTTTAAAATATTTTGTTTGATAATCAGAGGGTAGCGCTTGAACCGCTTCATTCAGGAGAGTTCTTAATGCCTTGAGGAATCGGTAACGTGGGTTGAACTGATATTCTCTCGTTTTTCCAATCATCCGGCTAGATAGAATCCCATCTAGTTCTAATCGCTCGAGTTGTTTCTGTACTTGGCTAACGGCAACATCAAAAGTTGAGGCGATAGCCGAAGCGTATCCAGATTCATAGTTTTCAAGATAGAGTAAGACCTTCTCAACTGTTGCGTTCCCAAATAGACCTTCAAGATACATATATACCTTCCTAATAGGTAATGTAACCTATTAAATAGGTTGATGCAAGAGCATGCTTTAATCCTATTGACTACCCCAACTCTAACCTAGATAGTGGCCTTCTCATTTATATATGGATAACGAACCTCTAGCTACTCCCGCACCCGAAATTAAACCCTGGACGGAGCTTGGATTAAAACCTGAAACTCTTCAGCTGATCGAGCAATCTGGTTTCGCCACACCCACACCTGTACAATCTCAAGCGATTCCAAGAGTACTTGCAGGTGAAGACCTTATTGTATCTGCTCAGACTGGTACAGGTAAGACCGCAACTTTCGGCTATCCTATGATTGAACGAATCAGAGGGCGTAAGGGTACCTACGGACTCGTGCTTGCTCCAAGTCGTGAGATCGCACTTCAGACACAAGAGTTTTTCGTGAAGCACAAAGAGACTACAGGAATTCATTCAGTCTCACTCATTGGTGGAACGGAGCTCAAGGCAGATGAGAAGGAACTTGCAAGCTATCCTCAGATCATCGTCGCAACTCCTGGTAGGCTCTGTGATCACATCGAACGCGGCAATGTTTGGTTAGAGTACGTCGAAGTTCTAGTGCTTGACGAAGCTGACCGAATGCTTGAGATGGGATTCTCTGTTCAAGTGAATAAGATCTTAGAACAAACTACATCCTCTAGGCAGACGCTTCTTTTCTCTGCAACTGTACCACCGGAAGTCGATAGACTCGCGCGCAAGATCATGAAGAACCCTGGCAGAATTGCTGTGGGAAAGACGAGCTCTGCTGCGAAGACCGTAGAGCAGAATTTTATTTTCACTGATGAAGACGACAAGATCACTAAGCTCATCAAGATTCTCAATGATGAAACAGGCACGGTGTTCGTATTCACTCGTTCTAAACTAGGAACTGCTGAACTCTGGCGCAGACTCAGGTCACGCGGATATATGGACGCAGGCCAAGTTCACTCAGACCTTCGTCAGATCGATCGTGAAGGAACATTGCAAGATTTTAAAGACGGTAAGATCAGAGTTCTGATCGCTACAGACGTCGTCGGTCGTGGGATTCACGTGGATAACGTCGCACACGTCGTGAACTTCGATCTTCCGTATGAAGCAGAAGATTACATCCATCGCATTGGCCGTACAGGCAGAGCAGGTGAGTCTGGCAGAGCGACAAGCTTAGTGACTTTCCGTGACCGCGAAGTGCTCAGAGATATTGAGAAACTGATCGGTAGAACTATCCCACGTCCTACAGGTGATGTAGGTAGAGCTTCTAGCTCGCGCCCAAAAAAAAAACGGCCGAAGATAGTATCTTCAGCCGTAAGTAATTTTAACTAATCATAATCGTTAGATCTTGATTGCAAAAGAGAGAGCATAACTTGTAAAGCCAGTTGTGCTCAAAGTTAAGTAATTAGCCATACCTATCTGAGCAGCAAGTGCAGCACCGATAGTTCCAGTAGTTGCTGCTGCTGTTCTTGTTAATGCATAGTTCCCTGCTAGGGTGAATCTTTCTCCGTTTGAGATATACTTCAAGCCTGGAGTGATTGTCCAAGTAGAGAAAATGCCTGAAGTAGGAGTTGTAATATCTCCTGCTAGAACGAAGTTATTTCCTAAATCAGCAGCAACACCTGCTCCGATTAAGTTAGAGACTGTAGCGAAGTTTGCACCGATTCTGATTTTGCCATCTGGATTAATCAAAATCCCTGGAACGATAGAACCTAATGCAAAGGTAGGTGAAATAGTCATGTTCGCATTCACACCAACTGCAACTGTCTTCAGATCAAAACCTAAACCTGCTAATGCTCCCAACGTAGCTGGAGTAGTGACAGAAAATCCCCCAACTGTGAGTGTTGTTGCTGGGACATAAGTGGCCAAAATACCACCGCCAACTTTGCTGTTCCCAAGAGCTAAGCCGCCTTGGTAGTTAAATGCAGAAAAGTTTGATGTGGTAGTTCCAGCACCCAAGACCACTTTGCTATGACTGTTATATGCCCAGCCAGCACCGTTTGATCCTAAGAAGTTTGAATCAGCGATACCTGATGATCCAGTGGCGCTGACTACATGCCTTGGCTCCATGCCGCCCGCAGCGAGTACCGTATTTGAAATCAATAAAAGAGATAGTCCTAATAGTTTATTCATAAATCCTCCGTGTGATTAAAGAATGTCATAATTATCGAATTCTACAACAACTATAAAACAGGTGGCAATTTATTGACGTAAGCATAGTCGATTTGGATTTTGACCATATGTTTAAACACATGAAGAAGTGACTCGGAATTAAGTGAGGGCTCAGTGAGATTCAAAACATGATGAATGGATTCAATAGTAGACAGGCAGTGAGGAGCGGGTTGCTTCCTGAATCCATATTCAGAAAGTCGTCCCGGTAGAAAAGAAATTTTCTGAATGGCAGCGATCTTGGGATTCATTCTTAAGATCTGCTTTGCATCAAGCCAAGTTCCATCGATGACAAAAACAATCCTGGGCTGATCGTTTGGAAGTGCAGTGGTGTCGATTGTAATTGAGCTTGGACCAGGAAATAAAACGTATTTGTTGAAAGAGTGAGACTCAAGAATTCTGATGATCTCTGGATGATCCTCGAAGTGGTCATCTGTGATGAGGAGAGAATTGGTGAGTGAGAGCCTCGTCATCTGTGCAGTACCAATCGAGCGCTTACGTTCGAGTTTATGGCGGAGAATCACAAATTGTGTTTGCGGAGTGATGGGACGGATTTCTCCGCAATAGCAAATTCTCTTCGCACGGAAACAACTCAAGCAGAGATCTCGCTGAGCACTCATGAATCACCTAATAAGTATTGATTGAGTAATGCAGACCATTGAAAAGGTCTTGGAATCAGATGTTCATTTTGAGATAGGAGGAGTTTCATTTCTCTAATGTCATGACCCCCTTCATCGAGAATGACTAAGAGTTTAGGGTGTTTGTGTTTTCTGATTTTAGAATAACGCTGGAGAAACTCGAGGGGGGAGACGTCCTCAAATGAGAGATCTACCAGTATGATTTCAAATTGTAGCTCGGAATTTTGGATGAGTTCGAATCCAGTTTTGGCAAAAGGTGCGCAGGTAACGTGAAAGTGTTTCGTGAAAAAATCCTCGTAGCGCTCGTGAGCTTCCCAGTCGTCGACAATGAGGAGGATGGACTTCTTCATTATTTGGTAACCTTTCGTAACTCTCTCGGTCCAGTGCTCTTATCCTCATAAATCTCATACCCAAGCCAGCCCACTTCTCGGTTGTCGGTGGTTTCGATTTGTACGCGCCAATTGCCAGGATGATAGTTCTTCTTCACCACTGCAATACGGAATCCTTCTTCTCTGCCGCCACTCACTTCAAGCGGGATGGCGTCTTGTGGTTCCCAATCACCCCGAGCGTTCTTTGAAGTCCATCTGATCTGGAGTTTGTCTTTGAATCTACCGGGGGAGAATACTTGCGCGTATCCGATGAGGGTATCTCCGGGACGAGCGTAGAAGGACTCATCACCGTGTTCCCAGAATCGCCACCAAGGTCTCGTGTAAGAGAGAATGAACTCGCCATTCTTCTTCTCCACTTCGTGATAAATCCCCATGTAGGAAACCGAAAGTGGTATCGGTGGGAGAATGTGGGAGAGATAGAGGAATGCGAATCCTAAAATCGTAGCAGAGAAGGGCATGAGGACATGCGTCTGTAGAAGTTCAGCATTATCTTTCATTCTGGGTTTTAAATATTGAAAGAACAGGTAGAAAAATCCGCCAGAAACCATCAGACCTAGGAAAAACGGAAAGTAGCCGATGAAACCTAAGAGAATGGGGACTAGTGCTTCAAAATACGAAATCAAACAAAGACTCATGAGTGTCATGTGCACGATGATTTGAGTTTCACCGAATTTCTTGAACTCTGTAATCGTGAGGGCTGTTAGTAAAGTGAGAATGAATAAAAACGGAACAAACCCCGATGCACTCTTGAAATAAAAAATCACATAAGTATTGAGGAGACTTCCAATGAGGAAGTGGAGAGCAAACTCACGATAGATCCAGACTTTTTTAAGAAACTTCGGAGGAGTGATTGTGCGTACTTGGTTGATGAGTTCAACTCCTATGAGTGCTGCGATGATAAGGAGATAAATCGCCTGCTGGATGATGGTGAGGAGATCATCAATTCTAGTGAGCATGACAATATCAAATAGAAAACCTAAGACGAAAGCGACTGCAGGTACGAAGCGTACGTACTTCTTATAGAATTCTAGGAACTGCCTAGGGTGTGGAGCCATTAGTCCTGATAGTACTCCAAAACATCAGAATCCGCCTTGATGGATTGTTTGCTCCAGTCACTTATGAAAAGCTCGTGTGGGTTTTTTGCACGACTAATTGCGACATATGCTTGTCCGTATTCCCAGAGATTCTTTAGATTAATATGAAGTGAATCAATCGAAGCGCCTTGAGACTTGTGAATGGTTGCAGCCCATCCAAGAGTGAGCGGGAAGTTCGTAATTGTTGCTGAGACTTTGCCGTCACCATCGAGTACATGAAAGTCTTCCTTCTCTACTGTGACTCTCATTCCATTCATGAGTTCGAGATCAATCTCTTCAGCTGCGATTTTCTTCACAATTCCTAGCGAGCCATTCACGTAGGACTCGCTCTCGTCGTTGCGTCTGATCATGACGAGTGCACCTTCTTTGAGTTGAAGAGTGTGAGGTAGGGGAGAGAGATCAATGAGCTTCTCTCTTGGAGTTTGTGTGCGTGAGCTTACGACGACTGAAGTTTCGAACTCGTGAAGTTTACCTTTAAGTTCGTCTAAGCGCTTCTGGTTATAGGTCTCCACTTCGTTCTTACGAGCGAAGAGGACAGTGCCAGTGAAATTCTCAGTCAGAGGCTTGCGTTTGCTATCGAGAAAACTTGTGACTTCCTCATCACAGATGCCGTAGCGGATCTTGTCCAAGATTGCTTCGAACTCTCGGTTAGCGGTGCGCATGGATCTACGGAGGATGATCTTCTGAATCTCGAGTTCATTCCACAGTGGGTGGTTGAATAACCATGAAGTTTTGTTTGCGAACCGGTCGACCGGTGGAAGCTGGAAGAAATCTCCCGTGAGGATGAGCCTGAGGCCTCCAAACGGAAAATCGTTTTTCCGAATTGTTTTAGCGATTCGATCTGCGGCTTCAAATGCTGCTGGATGGATCATGGAGATTTCGTCGATGATCACTTCTTTGGTTTTCTCGATTCGTTGAGACACTCGACTATTGGCTGCGGCCTTAGCGACAGTTTTGTCAATGCCGCCTTCCATGATGCCTAGACCGAAGAAGCTATGGAATGTTCTGCCACCCAGTAAGACTGCAGCCGCACCCGTGCTAGCGAGTACGGGTGGCTTCTTTGTTTTCTGCTTCAGGTACTCTTTAATGACGAAGGTTTTGCCTGTGCCAGCTGAGCCAGTGAGGAAAATGTTCTCTGTTCCCGATAGTAGAGTGAGTGCTTCAAGCTGCTCTTCGTTTGCTTTGTTTTTTTTGGCAGGTATTTTGGACGAGCTCATTTGAATTCTTCTTTTTTTAGGAGGTAAGTTGTTTTCTTGTCAGTAGTGTCGATGAGTTTGGCTCCGATTTTCTCAATTGCATGTCTGGATCTTAGATTGAATTCACCAATGTGGAAGATCACCGAGTTCATGAACTCAAACGCATGAGAGAGCATGAGTTTCTTCAATTCATGATTAATCACTCCACCCCAATATTTACGAGCAATGAAGGTGTATCCGATCGCGATCTCGCTCTTTTCAGGTGAAAAGTCATAGTATCTAGAGCTTCCTACGACTACGTTTGTATTCTTATCTAATATCAGAAACGCTCCTTGTGATTCTATAGCGACTTTAAAAAACTTCTCGAACACGTCTCGTTTGTATCGCGTGTTCTCAGGATGTTGTTCCCAGACGAGTGGATCAGATGCCACTGCGTAGAGCCGCTCAAAATCATTCGGAGTGAGGGGTTGCAAATCTATGAGTTCTCCTTTGAGAATTGGTTGGAGGTTCATCGCTGATGAGATTAGGCTGCTGTAATGGAGAAGTAAAGCTGACGAATGAGCTCTAACGCGACTTGTTAATGATGACTTCGTTCTTATATTGAAATAAGAGTAAAAAATGAATTTACCGAACAATACACATAGCAAAACCATGGGATACTTCACTTGGATTTTTGGATTCATGGGTGCTCATCGTTTTTACTACGGCAAACAAATCACAGGTGCCATTTGGTTTTGTACGTTTGGACTTCTAGGAATTGGCTGGATTATTGATTTGTTTCTGATTCCTTCGATGGACAGGGAAGCAGATCACAATTACTTGGAGGGGCCCTATAGCTATTCGATTGCCTGGTTACTTCTCGCGTTCTTGGGAGTGTTCGGTATTCACCGGTTCTATTTGGGTAAATGGCCAACAGGTATACTCTATCTTCTTAGTGGAGGCTTACTTGGAATGGGACTCTTCTACGACCTTTGGACACTCAATGGTCAAGTGGATGAGTTGAATCGATAACATGAGTAGCCTCAGTCGCTCAAGTTTTACAAATTTTGTAGGTATTGATCAAACGGGTGCCTATGATTATAGGAAATCAAAATATCTGCCGCTCAAAATTTGTCACTGGGATCAGAAGAATCATTTCTTGAGATTAGGTGAGATTCCTTCGTTCACTCCTAGAGCGTTACTCGAGTTTGGAATTCCTCTTAGTGAGCGGACATTGATACTAGTCGACACTGTTTTTGGATTGCCTCGTGAGTTGAATAGAGAGAGCAAAGAACCTTGGGATTGGTTCAAACATGCTTCCGAGTTCAGGGAATATGGACGTAAGGGCGCGGAAAAATATTTTAATCAGAAGCTCATTCCCTATACCGAGACTCTGGGGCAGGCCATTCCCGTACGAAAAGTTGAATTACAAGTGCGAGCGAATTCCCTCTTCAAATCTAAACCCTATCAAAAAAACATCCAAACCGGTTCGTTTAGGATCTGGCAGGATTTAGGCAGTGCGAGCACTCATTGGATCAGTCTTTGGCCTTTTGAAGCTCCTGCTAAGGGGCGCTCTGTATTGACTGAAGGCTATCCAAGTTTTCTTTGGAGAGAAGTGTTCGGTATGAAGTCGAGACAGGCGAATGCGTTCAAATCAAAAGTGACAAAATTAATAAAACTGAGTGCTAAACTGCGAAGGCAACTCGATGTTCTTAAGAGCAATCCTGATCTGTGTGATGCCGCAGTTCTCGCTTTAGGAGCCTCTATTTTTCTCGATCAAAACCCAAAGTATCTCAATGCTTCAGCGCTTATAATCCATTCTCAAGAAGGCTGGATTTTTGGTGCTCGGTTTTGATGTTAATAGTACTCAAGAATAAGCGAACTTAATCCACTCAAAAACATCAGTTCCTAGCTTAATGGCTAGTAAGACCAAAATTAAACTTGATAATAAAGAAACAATTCTCATCGTTTTTGGGTTGTTGAGAATGCGACTTGCTAGTGATGCAAGTAAAGCGAGACCGAAAAACCAAATAGTAGAGAATGTAGATGCTCCAGCACCAAAATAAAATCGTTCAATGAAAAGACTGAACTTTGAAGAGTAACCTCCAATGAGGACGACCGTATCAAGGTAAACGTGAGGATTGAGAAGGCTAAAGCCAAGGCTCGTTAAAATCGTTTGTTTAATAGTTGTTGATACCTGGGAAGTTTGCGAAAACTCAATTCCATTCATAACTTCTTTTAGTTTCAAAATTCCGTAGTACGCAAGAAACCCAACTCCAATTACACCCAGGCTAATTTTGAGTATCGGGAATTGAACGAAGAAGGTCGCAACTCCCAGTACACCAACAAAAACGAGCAAAGTATCGCAAATCGATGAAACCAATGCGACAAGTAGATGCCTTTGTTTACGAAGCCCGGAATTGAGGACAAAAATATTCTGCGCTCCCAGTGCGAGAATCAGACTGGCTTGAAGAAAAAAACCTTGTGCAAAAATATTGATTATTGCTTGAGTATTCAAAATAATATTTGATTCATCATTTCTAAATGGGGTGAGGATTCAGGAGTTTTGAATAATTTAAAATGCTGTGATGTTTTTCCAAAACCTTTATTCAATCCTACTAACATTTGCTGAAGTAAAATCTTAAGACCACTCTCAGCGTTTTCTGGAGTGACTCCCAACCAGTCCATTTTTCCATTTGCATACAAAACAGTGTACCCGTTGACTACACACCAACAGTTCATGGCGATATGATAGGGATCACCAGGGCCAATGACTCCGCCTTTTTGTGCGATTAGGACCATTTCACGAACCAAGGCAAAGGTGGTAGCAGCAACTCTCTGAAGTTCAGGATGGCTTTCATCAGGACTGCAGAGTTCACTGAACATGAGTTTAAAGTGTTGAGGGTGTTTAAGTCCCATCCTGAAATAAGAGATTCCACATCCAAAATAAGTTTGAAGGGGATCTCCCTTGGCCTCTATCATCGCTTCTTGCATGAGCTTGAGTTTGATTTCGAATGCTTCTGTACAGATTGCGTTTATCAATTCATCTTTGTCTTTAAAATGACGGTAGGGTGCAGATTGACTCACTCCCGCTTTTTTGGCGAGTTCTCTCAAGGACAGTGCGATTGGGCTCTGCGTTTCTAGCATCTTCAATGCTGTTTTGATTAAGGAAACTTTCAAATCTCCATGATGATAATGATCGATGATTTTCTTTTTTGGCATATAAAATACTCGCAATCTTTTAATGTTTACACCAAATACATCCGATGTTATCATTGAGTACATTATACATCTGAGGAGAGAGATTATGCAAACATGGATTAGTAAAATGATTAAGTTCCGTAAAACCGTGCTTTTGGGTACTGTGGCGGTAACGTTTGGACTTCTTCTTCAGCTGAAGTCGTTAAATGTCATCATTGACCCAGACAGCACACTTCCACAGACTCATCCTTATATAGCTACTGGAAATATAATCGAGAAAACTTTCGGAAATAAATTTACTATTATTATTGGACTCACTGTCAAAGAAGGAACGATCTACCAAGAACCTGTCCTTTCCATGGTTCAACGAATCACTCAAGAGCTTCAGATGTCTCCTGCAGTTGTCAAAGCTAATTTAATGAGTCTTTCTGCCAAGCGAGCAAAAAACATTTCAGGCAATAGCGAAGGCATGAGTGTTGTGTCGCTCATGAAGTCCATTCCTCAGACTGAATCTGAAATGGCGTCACTGAAAAAGGCTGTCCAGAGTAATCCTGCGTATGAAAACTTGCTCGTTTCTAAAGATGAAAAGACCACTCAAATCGTAGCTGAGTTCAAAAAAATTGATGGGGGATTCAAAGCGATTAAAGCTATTGTACGAGGCATTGTAGAGAAAGAAAATAATCCAAATATCGAAATCTCCACTTCAGGATTACCTATGTTCTTAGCTCTTTTGGAGCAGTACTCCTCAAGGATGGCGTTTTTGTTTCCTCTTGCACTTCTCATCATTGGATTGATTCATTTTGAAGCTTTTAGGACAGTGCAAGCTCTGATTCTCCCCTTGGTAACGGCTCTACTGGCTGTAGCTTGGGCAATGGGTTTTTTGGGTCTGATGCACGAACCATTTGATGTGTTCAATTCATCGACACCGATTTTAATCCTGGCCATTGCGGCGGGGCATGCAGTGCAGATTCTCAAACGTTATTATGAAGAGTTCACTTATGTGAAGAAATCTAATCCAGAGCTCAGCCCAAAAGAACAAAGTGAGAAGGCAGTTCTTCAGTCGCTCACCAAAGTAGGTCCAGTCATGATCGTTGCTTGTACGGTTGCTGCGCTTGGATTTTTTTCACTCATGATTTTTGAAATCAAATCGATTAGAACGTTTGGAATTTTTACAGGTGCTGGAGTTATAAGTGCTCTTATTTTAGAACTCACTTTTATACCTGCGTTGAGATCCATGCTCCCGCCTCCGGGTGAAAAGGAAGTGAACCGTGAATCAGCTCATAGTTTTTGGGATAGGCTCACGATGAAGTTTTACAATCTTGCCATGTATGAGAGGAAGAAAGTTTACACTTTCGTTACTTTAGCTGTCGTCATACTCTCGTTAGGCGGATATTGGCTCAAAATTGATAATTCTCAAAAAGGATACTTCTATGGAAAAATCCAGCAACGCATGGATGATGATCTCATTAATGAGAAGATGGCAGGAACGAATCCGTTTTATGTTTTGATCGAAGGTCCCCAGGAAGACTCAATTAAGAGACCTGATGTATTGCGAGCGATGGACAAACTACAAACCTTCATCGAAACTAAATCAGAGATAGGTAAGACACTCTCGATTGTGAATTTCATTAAAAAAATGAATCAATCGATGAATGGAGATAAGAAAGAATTCTATTCTGTTCCTGATAAACAAGAGTTAGTCGCTCAGTATCTGCTCCTGTATTCGAATTCTGGAGAACCTGGTGATTTCGATTCTTATGTTGATTATGGATATCAAAAAGCTGTCGTTACCGCCTTCTCTAAAACAGATCGTTCCTCTTTTCTGGAAGCAACCTCTAAGGAAATTCAAGAATTCACAAAAAGTACTTTTCCTCAAGATATCAAAGTCACGATTGGTGGAGGAGGATTGGGTGGAGTCGCTCTTAACGAAATCATGATCAAAGAAAAAGTACTCAATATTCTTCAGATCATGGGTGCTGTGTTCATCGTTTCATCACTCGTGTTTAGATCGTTATTGGCTGGATTACTCATCTTAGTTCCTCTTGTCGCAGCAGTGATGGTGAATTTCGGAATCATGGGTTTACTAGGAATTCCTCTCCAAATCGCAACAGCTCTTGTGTCAGCAATGGCAGTAGGAATCGGAGCGGATTATGGAATCTACATGAGCTACCGCATGCGTGAGGAGCTCAAGCAGAATGTGGACGAAGAAGTCGCGATCAAAAAAGCATTTCAATCTGCAGGTAAAGCGGCGATTTTCGTATCGACTGCAGTAGCAGGAGGATTCGGAGTTCTCATGCTCTCAGTTGGATTCATGATTCATATTTGGATGGGATTTTTGATTGCTCTAGCAATGTTGGTGAGTTCAGTGACTGCGCTGACATTGTTTCCGGCGCTGATTTTTACATTGAGACCGAAGTTTATTTTTAACGAAAGGAAAAATAAAATGCCTAATGAATTAAAAGTTGCAGCAACGAGTTTGGGAGTTCTATTGATTTCGATGCATCTCGCTCATGCAGGCAATCCTGCAAAAGCAGTGACAGCTGCAAAGCCAATGACTGCAGATGAAATCGCAATCCAAGCATTCTCTATTTCAAAAGTAGCTGATTCTGTATCTGACTCAACGTTTCGCCTCATTAATTCTAACGGACAAGAGCGCGTGAGAGAAACTCAGGGTCAGACGAAGCTCATTCCCGGTACGAATGATAATCGAAGGATCGTTACATTTCTCTCTCCTTCAGATGTGAAGGGGACTAAGAATTTGCTGGTTGAGCATACTGGCAAAGACGATGATATTTGGATTTACTTACCCGCATTAAAAAAGGTTCGTAGGCTAGCAGCTTCAAATAAAAGTGACTCATTCGCAGGCACTGATTTCTCTTATGGTGATGTTATTGGTCACAGACCCGAAGAGTGGAATCATAAAATTCTCAAAGAAGAAAAGCTAGATGGGAAGGATGTTTACGTCATGGAGTCCACTCCCAAAACAGATAAAGTCAAAGAAAACTCTGGTTATTCTCGTAGGCTTGGCTGGATGGACAAAGAAAGTTTGGTAGCACTCAAAGGTGAGTTTTATGATTTGAATGGACAGCTCTTAAAGAAAACGATGAGTAAAAAAATTGAGAAAGTGGATGCAAAGAATAATAAGTGGCAACCCATGTATCTCGAAGCAGAGAACGTACAAACTAACCACAAAACAATTATTGAGTTTAAGAATTATAAAGCCAATACAGGAGTGAGTGATGACTTGTTTACAGCGCGTTATCTCGAAAAGCAGTAGCGAATCACTCGTTTGGCCGTTTATAGTTCTGAGTCTGTTGCTTTTTACAAAAATGAGTTTTGCTTATGATCTGGGAGTGACTGGATCCGTGCGTGCTGCTTATTGGAATAAAGATAAGTCTTTTATTGATCAGCGCGGTTACTCAGTGAATTCATTTTGGCTGAACGCAAAGCCTGAAGAAATTCTAGGAATTAAGCCTTTCTTCGAAGGCTACATTCAAGCTCAAGATTTGAGTAGAGGGACTACTATTACCATCGAAGCTAGAGAAGCCTACTTAGAGTATTCACTGGGAGCCTTTGATTTTAGAGTGGGTAGGCAGATCATTGTTTGGGGTAAGGCAGACAAAGTCAATCCTACTGACCGTCTCAGTGCTAAGAACCTCACGCTGCTCATGGTGAATGATGAAGACCAACGTTTAGGGGTTTTCAGTGCCAGGGCTATTTATAATCAAGAGAGGTTTAGGATTACAGCGGTCTGGCAGCCTGAGTGGAGAACACCTGTTTATCCAATACCACCACTCACAGGGATTACTCTCAATCAAATCAATCCTTCTGATTCTCAGTTACAGTTTGCGCTCAAGGCTGAACTCACAGGCGGCGATTTTGATTCTTCATTGAGTTATTTTAATGGCATCAACAAGCTACCTGATCTGCAGTTTTTATCAGCGGGTGCAACTGGGATCAATATTGGACTCAACTTCAGTAGAATCCAAGTTTACGGATGGGATGCGGCTTATAATTTAGGTGGGTTAGGGGTGAGAGGTGAAGTGGCTTATGTCGCTACTTCAGGTGATTCAGATCCGATCAAACAAAATTCTAGTATCTATGGAGTGCTGGGTGCTGATTATTCATTCGTAGAAAACTTTAATGTGAATGCTCAACTCATGTACCAAAGAGTCTTGCAGTACGCTTCAACAGATTCAATCTCTGATCTTAATCAGAAGTTGCTTGCTGATCAAACCGCTCTCATTGCTAATCAGCAGTTTGAAAATATTTTTGGAATGACATTAAGACCTAGCTACAAGTTGTTTCATGAAACATTGGAGCTTGAGACCGCATTTGTAGTTTGGTTCAGGAATTTGAGTTCTCTCATTCGGCCTCAAGTGAGTTATGCGATCAGTGATGCGTTCAAAGCATCTGTTGGGGGAGAGCTCTATCAAGGCGAAGATAATAGTTTCTTTGGTAGGCTGCGTAATGTGAGTTCAGTATACACTGAGTTAAGATATTATTTCTGAATTCAGTCTTACACTTGACGATCATTAGTTGAGTGTTACGATTCTAATATGAATTCCTTATTTCTTGTATTTTATATAATCTTTCCTCAGGATTTCGCACAATGATCTCCAATTGATAGAGCGGGAGGTATCGTATTTAGTGGCGATCGTTTGGTTCGAATTGAACTCAACTGCGTGGAGAGAAGTCCTGATTCCAATTGTATTGGGTTTCAGTTTGTTTTGAATAATGAATACGGCAATTACACAGATGTTTTAAACGAAAAAGTTTTTAAAACTAGTTCGTTTGAGCTCACAAGAAAAAAACTAAGACAACTCAAACGTCAGCTAAAAAAAGAAAAACAGAGAATCGAGAAATCATCGGTACTATCAGCAAGCCATGGATTATCCTTTTGAATTCACTCGAAACTATGGAATCGTTGCAGGATTGTTTCCGCCTATGTATTTGGGGCTGATAGCGACTGATCTCATCACTATGCCAGTAGGAGCTGCTGTCGTTCCTTTTCAATATCTTGGACAAAATATTAAAATGAAGAAAGCATGGAAGTGTCTGTTAAATGGCTGTGAGAGTGGAGTGAATCAATTTAATTTTGAACTCATGATCCAAATGATCAGATCCTTGAATTAAGAAGTTTACCACTCCTTGAATTTGCCGATTGATACGCTTTTGATATTCGTTCTTTTAATGAGTTGATACCAGTCACGTGCTTCAAAATAAGCGTATAAATCAATATCATTTTCTTCTAAGACCAAATTTAGGTAAGCGTTTTCTTGAGAAGCAATACTGAGGTCGCCCCAACAAGTAGAAGTTTCTGGAAAGCTAGACAGCACTAGTTCTTTTAATTGATTATCATCGTATTTCAGAATGACTGCTTGGGGGTTAAGTTCGAATTTAATTTGAATATCACCATACATCGATGAGCTGACTGGGTCTTTTGCTACATAGACACTTGTTGAGTTGCCTCTTTGTCTCTCAACTCTGTTGAATACAAAAAAAGAATCTATGTCGTTGTTCAATACGTTTGATTCGACGGTTTTGCTGAATGTGTAATGGTAAAAAGTTGAATGATTTAAAGCAGAAAACTTCGCTTTTTCTAACTCGGGTATTCGTAAGGTGTTGCCGCTTCGAAAGAATTTTCTCAGACGTCTTTTGCACTTGCGGGTAAGGGTTGAATTAAATGTACCTTTCGTCTGATTCATCAGAACTGAATAGTAGGAGTATTGATAATGATCGTGAGCGAAGGCTAGAGAAGCTTGTGACAAGTAGATGATAGTGAATAGTTTGATTAAAGAAAGCATCATGAGAGGCTGTTTCTATCAAATCTGGCTTTATTTTGTGAATTTGTTTTATGTAATAAATAGCAGGATGTATGTTTAGGCGTTGACGCTTAGTGTCGAGTGTGTTCTGGTACGCTACTATGACAAAATTCAAATTCATTACGGCACTGTTATTGGCTAGTTCATTAGGTGGATGTAATCCACAGTGAATTTAGACAAAATTCTATTAGATCTAGAGAAAACCAAAGCTTTGATCGATATCTCTCCCGATTTAGACACAAAGCTTTCGAATTCTTGGGAAACGCTTTTAGTAAAATCTCAAACCGATGCAGAAGAAATTAAAGATAACTTTTCAATTCTACGTAATGCCGTAGACACCTGTTCCGTATCTCAAGGTAAAGACGTGCGCTTGATGATCGAACCGTTGTCAGTTGCGCTGAATCTGAACGAAGGGTATTTGGAATTCGTGAGTGATACGTTGAAAGCAGATCAGTTTGCTTCTGATGGTTTTGCGAAGCTCAGAATCGTGTCTCTCAGAATGGATGCACTCACTCAACTCGCTGGAGAATGGTTAACACAGTCTCCACTATCTGGATGTGGATTACCTCATGTGCAGATGCTTGAAGTCGTTGATCCTAAAAAAACATGCATCAAAGCCTCTCATGGGGATGAAGCGGGAACTTTAGGTGGACCTGTTTCGGGTACTGCTGGTTCTACTCCTTGTGCAACAATAGGACTCCCGCCACTCAGCATTCCAATGCCCACTCCTTAATGGGCGGTACATGCTTAGGGGAAGGTCAGAGATTTCCATTCTTTCCGAAGAAGTCCCATAATGACTTTGTCTGAGCGCTCATTATTTCGAAAAAAAGCTTCTCGCATGACGCCTTCATGAACAAATCCTGCCCTTTGATACGCTCTGATTCCATGTGTGTTTTTAGCAGAAGCCGTTAAGAATATACGGTGTAGGTTGAGCGATTTGAATCCATACGCAGTGATCTCCTTCGTAACTACAGACGCTATGACCTTATTCCAGAAATTCTGATTTTCGATAAAAATAAAGCATTCTGCGGTTTTATCAATAGTATTTAAGTTTGAAAGACCAGCAGATCCAATGGGTTCATTTGTGTCAGTATTGCAGATGATCGTGGAAAAGCTATTTCCGTTCGTCATGGTGGAGAAAAACCATCTGTTCACTTCCTGTTCGTCTGTGAGTTGATGAAAGCGGGTGAGAGAATACCGGATAGAGGATTCATTTTTTATCCAATCATTAAAATAGGATGCATCTGAAGGCTTTGGTGGGTGAAGCGATATTTTTATTTTTGAGCTAGACTGAAGATGAGCTGATACTGAGCCTAAATAATTATGAATCTTTTCGGTGACTTGTTCTGGAATATTTTTAAGTTGTGCGTTGGTGAATTCAATGTCGTTTCCTAGTATGGATAGCTTGCCATTCGTTTGACTGAACTCAAACGATGCATTAACAAATGTTCTGTGTTCTTGGTTTTCTTCAATCTCCATTGAGACAAATTCAAGAGGAAGAATGTGTGAGGATTGCTTGGAGATGAGAAGCCAGCGAT
This sequence comes from Lysobacteraceae bacterium, assembly GCA_023657465.1. Lineage (GTDB taxonomy): Bacteria > Bdellovibrionota > UBA1018 > UBA1018 > JAGTJX01 > JAGTJX01. The sequence goes on along the minus strand of JAGTJX010000003.1, from coordinate 248,743 downwards.
ATACTTCTGATTTTGCAGCAGTAGGTTCACTATCGAGTCGCTTAATTTCCGTGAGATAGAACCCTGCGGATGAGAAGAAAAAGAGAGTCTTAAACTGCGTAGAAGCAATCATGAGTTCGAGAGTACTCATGCCCTTATTGAAAATCTATTTGATATTGTTCTGTAAAAAATGGCGGGGTGTAGTGGACGCCTTTAGAACGTGGTGCATGAGGAATGTGGCCGTTTGACGCGGTGTCTATTTCTACAATTTGAGCATCTGTCTATGTCTAGATGGGTCAACTTGGGCAGGCTCTTGCATCTGAGTAAATATTTCAAGAACCCCTTTTGTTGAGTCTGCTTTCAAGATGAGTAAAGAGCGCCCTGGAGATAGTTGCGTCCACCATAAGCCATCTTCAGTGGAGTCTATTGCTTCTTGAAATACTTTCTCGGCCTTCTCAAAGTTTTTAGCTATGCCAGAGAGTTTGTCGCGATTTTTATTTGCAACTATCACAATTGCAGTATTTGGGGAGCTTTGTAGTTCGCTGATGCCATTCTCGTCTTCCAGCGAATCGTAAATACTCCTAGAGTTCACCTTAAATAATTTGTTCAATGTGTTTTTAATGTCTGTTCGATTGAGCTGATCAGCATCCACTAGCATGACCACTTTATTCATCAGGTTAGAATAATCATAAGGCGCATCTGGGAATCGTTTTTGAAATTCGGCAATAGTTTTTTCGATGAAATTTTTATCGATTTGTTTCCTTTGAGAAAGGTATTCCTTGAGCAGGGGGTAAATTCCTTTTGCAAGGCCATTAATGTATTTGTTATTGTACCAAGAACCCTCATCTGGTTTTCCAGAGGCTCTTTCAAAAGCAAAACCATTCCCAAGTGCGGTCGCTAAAACTTCATTGATTCGGTATTGGGTTAAATTCCCAAAGGTCGATTTTTCAATATCAAACCATTTTTCAAACTGCTCTTGGAATGAGGCATCTTGAGTATTGTAGAGGCTATGACAAAGTTCGTGAAACAGGACGCCAAAACTTTCAGCATCAGTTTTTTCATCGGTGAGTATTCCTACAGATTCCACACTTTCAAGCGACTCGGCCGTGGCATGACCGCGTTCCCCAGGGATGGGATACAGTGCAATGACAAATTTTTTATCTGTAGGCCAATTTGCTCCGTAAAACGTTGATGCTAAATCGAAAAGATTATTAATTTCGGCTTTCTTTGAAAGTTGTTCTAAAGTTGATTTCTTGTTTTTTATTTTTTTCAGAGATGGATTCCAAATGCTTTTTTCGTAATAAGGTAGCAATGCCTTGAGTGCATCCATGAGTTTGCGGTGTTGAGAGAGAGAAAGATAACCCTCTGTTCTTGACTCTAAATCAGTGATGTCTTTTGCGAAGACACTTTGAATCATGAAAAGTGTTTCACCAGAATTACCCAGTTTTCTTGAGTTTGGAAATCCTCGGTAAGAAAAATTCACACTCAAATCTTCATAGGATTTTTTGAACTGCTCAAGAATGGATCGCACTTCAGTAGTGTTGATGTCGCTTTTTTCAAAGTATTCTTTCAATGTTTTTGAGCGGTGGGGCATTCCTGATGCAGTTTCAGCAAAGTTGACTAGTCCGTGAATTGGATTGAGGCGATATTCGATTTGTGCTGCATGTAGAGAGCTTGAGAGAAGGAGAGCTAGGAAGGTGATCATGGGTTCGAGAGTACTAATGCCCTTATTGAAAATCTATTTGATATTGTTCTGAAAATTAATGGCGGGAGCGAAGGGACTCGAACCCTCGACCTTCGCCGTGACAGGGCGACGTTGTAACCAACTCAACTACGCCCCCGCATAACTAACTTTTTGGACGTGTGAGAAACCAATTGTTAATCGAAATTGCCCTGCGTTGTCAATCACGCAGAGAAGTGTTAGCTCACCCAACAGATGAATCAGGCGCCTCTACTCAGATCCTTCGACCCTCTGAAGACCCCAAAACCTGCAATTGCGCAGGGTTTGGATGCTGGGCTTGTGCGTGTTTATCCTAGATTAGAGATTGAAATAGGCTGCGGGGTAGGGCTACATCCAATTAAGCGCGCTGCGTTATCTCAAGAGTCGCTTTATGTAGCAATTGAACATACTCGTGAGCGTTATGGAAAGTTCGAACGCAGGCTAGAGAATCTGAGGGCCAAAGACCCAGGTGCCATCCCTAATCTTATTCCCATCCATGCTAATGCTATCTCGTGGATCTCGCACCATATTGAGCCTGCATCGGTCGATCATTATTGGATCATGTATCCCAATCCCTATCCTAAGAAGAAGCATCTCAATCAACGTTGGTACGCAATGCCGTTCACCAGTCACTTAGTGACGACTCTAAAACCGGGTGGCAGACTCACGCTGGTCACGAACATGAAATATTATGCGGATGAGGCGGAGGTCGCATTTACTCAGCAATATGGACTTAAGCTTGAAGAGAGAAAAGAGCTCACTCTAGGGTTTGATCCACGCACGCATTTTGAGAAGAAATATCTTGAGCGCGGTGAGGTTTGTTTCGAGCTGAGTTGGTCTAATTGATTTCCGTTAGGGTAAACTCATATATAAAATAGTGCCACTCTCGACATGTCATCACTTTGCCTCATGAGGCGCGCGTTCAATTCCGATGAGTGAGAGATGTTTTTTATACAAATTCTCATTCAGTTTTGGACTGCGGCTGCTATCGATCAATGTTGTTTTAAGCTCAGTCGCTCCATCGGAATTGAATGGGAGTTCATGCCGCTTAAGTTCGATAACAAAAAAATAATCAGTCCCAAGATTTTTTATTGAGCGTGCTTTCTATAGGTCGATCTTGGAACTCTTTGTACCAGTCTGATTTTAGAAAACTTTTTACATTTTATGGCAAGTGGGAGAAAGAATACATCCCGCAGTACATAGTGAAGAGTGAATCTTTTTTAGAAACAGTTCAATGAGGTTTCTTCAAGGTTTGGTCTAAGCAATCATGATACCTACTTAAGAAATTGGAATGTATTTGGTGAAGATTTATTTGTTCGTACCTTGCGCATTCTGATGAATTTAAGAGGCAAATATAATCCCGAGTTCAAAATTAAGAAAATCTCTGCTATCCGAGAGAATCCCATTAATACAGTAAGCACGGATCAGGTGTTCTACGCTACAGGTGATGCACGAGTATGGTATCGTCTCGCACTGACTGATGAGTTGATGAGATTCCTGTGAAATGTAAATCTCGATCAAATCATTCGAATGTACGATAAGTAAAAATTGAGTCTCTTTGACTATTCTTATTCTACAACTGCTTCTGAAGACTTGCTAGAGATCATACGTTCAGCTGCAGCTAACATTTGATCGTTATGTAGAGTGCGGATCTCAGTATAGAAGTTGATGTAACGATTCATTACATGTCCTGCGTAGTCTTTCGGCATGATGGATCTTGCAAGAGCACGCTTCACGTTTACTTTGCCCATGTTGTAAGCAGCGAGATAAAGTTGGCCGTGAGCATCGAATTCACCGCGGAGGTAAGCCATATAAGCAGCTCCGATTTGGATGTTCTTCACAGGGTTTCTTAATGTTTTATCAGTGATACGTCCCATGCCTAAGTCAGCTTTTTTGGCGAACCATTTTGCAGTCTTAGGGAGGATCTGCATGAGGCCGATCTCACCAGAAGTTCCTACAACTTCTGGATTGAAGCTAGACTCATTAGCTATCACAGCCATAAGGAATACAGGGTCGAAAGAATACTTCTGAGCTTGCTCAATGATTGTTTGAGCAACAGCTTCGCTCTGTGACTTGTACTTTTCTGGAAGGCGCTTCTCAACTAGATCGAAAACCATATCATCCATCTCGCCGACCTTCTCAGTCACTTTAACGATGCTCTTGCGGTAACGGCCACCCATAAGTTCTTTTGCGTGCTTAGCACGAACACTGAGTTCGCGGCCAAACTGTGAACCTTCTGTGAAGGAAGGATCCATCAGAGTTGCGAAAGAAACGTTTGAAACTAGTAAAGTTGCTAATGCTAATTTGATTGTCTTCATACCATTAGATAAAGCAAGGTCGATGCCAAACTTAAGAGCTTGAAATGAGGGCAGTTTTTATAGGATCGAAATTAGAGATGCACAAAAAAATGAAAGTTGTAAAAAGTGACAACGTTTTTAAACTGATGTTGTTTAAGTTGTGTCGATGGTGACTCGTGTTTTGTGAGACCCATGGGTTTGCTGTGTTTCTTTCGCTTGTTCCATTGCTAGAGCTAAAGATCACTTGCTTGTTGGAATGGGAGTCCTGTTATTTTCTTTCAAGCACCATTTTCTACAATATAGGCTTCGCATGCAGGATTAATCACTTCGTATACTTGCGTATGAGCTATTGAGCTAAAAAATTTAATATTAAGGTAATTAGAAAAGTTAATATCATTTTAATATAAGAAATTGACTTGAAATGGGATGGTGGTCGGACGCTTTGAGTGAACTTCCAACCTCATGTTTTATTGGTTTCAGATGTTTCGGATTATACCAAATATGATCGAGACGCTCCTTCGCACCACTTGAAGGGAACGTAGGTTCACTATCCTCATCTCGCTTCAGTGGTGAGAGATTCAGTCCTTCAAACTTCGATGTATTAAAGTCGCCGCCCACAATCCAAATACGATCTGCATTCTTGGTGATCCATTGTTTGAGCTCTCGGAAATGCTCTTCTCTATTCACTGAATCGAATGCTTCTAAATGCAAATTCACGGCAAGTCCAAACCCCAAATCTACTACCTGCAAATATCTGAAGAGATAAAACTGATTATAGAGGAAGAAGTTCGCATCGGGTTTCTTCAGTAAGCTCACGGTTTGTTCTTTGATGGGAGTTCGGGAGAGGACGGCACCACCTGAGATGATCTTGCCCCATTGAAGAGTAGGTGAATAGGGGAACGGGAGATAGTTCACATTCCAACTGATGGCTTCTGCTTGATAGGTGAGGCCGCTCAGTTTAGAGAATTCGCGTAGTTGATTGACTCCATGAGAGCGAGAAGCATGGAAATCTACTTCCTGCATGAATACGAGATCAGCGCTGCGAGATTTGATCCAATTTGCGCTTTCACGAATGCGCTCGAGGAAGTGCTCTTCTGATACAGGCTTGTATCCTGGACCTTCTGAACCCATGCCGTAGAACCATGAAGTATTGAAAGAGATGACGGTGAGAGTTCTAGGAGCTGGGGGATTTGCTTCAGTGAATTGTTCTTTCCAGGATTTGGGTGTGTGCCATCCACCCATTGCCCAGACTAGGAGAAGTGCTAGTGCGAATAGTGTTGCGGCGATTGTCTGGATGATTCCCATGCGTTCTTAGCGTCCTCTATGGCTTGTACTTCATTCTGCCAGTAGGAATCGGATCCGAAAAGAGGAAACGCACGAGTGAACGAAGGATCTTCTATTCTGCGCGCAATCCATGCTGAGTAGTGAATGATCCGCATGATCCTCATGGGTTCAATCCACTTGAGTGAGGAATCGTCGAATTCACGGAAACTTTCGTAAGAGTTAATCAGAATCTTGCGTTGCACGACGGCCTCTTCGTCACGTCCTCGGATGATCATCCAGAAGTCTTGAACGGGTGGAGCTCTCATGGAGTCATCGAAGTCTAAGAAGAAAGGATTCGCATGCGAATCCCATAAGACGTTACCTAAGTGACAATCACCGTGGGTGTAAACGAGGCCAGACATCTTAAACAGTCTATGAAATTCTGCTTGGAGAGGTTTCACGCTCATCACGTAGCGCTGGAACATTGGAGAGTTAGACGTCTGAGTCTGAAGTAAAGTCTCAATTGAGTCATCGACCCATTGCTTGAGATTGAGCTCACGTCTGTGCTTCGTCACATGAGTCTCTCCGATGTTATGCATTCGACCCAGGAGACGGCCTAGTTTCTCTAAGTGTTCTTTTTTCAATTCATCTAAAATCCGTCCTCGGACTTTCGGAAACACAGCGAAGAAGATTCCATCTAGAGTATTCCCGATTGTAGATCCATTTTTCAGAACAAACGGAGCGACAGCAGGCACTTCGTTGTCTGCGAGTTTCTGAGTGAAAGCATGTTCTTCTAGAATTTGTTCGCGATTCCAACGACCCGGTCGATAGAACTTAGCCACAACATTAGTCTCGTCATTGTACTCGAGATCATAAACTCGGTTCTCTAGGCTGTTTAGTGCAATGGCACGACCCGTGAGTCTTGTGCCTGGCTTCTGCTCGGCCATATCAAGCTCGACGCTGTCTAAGATAGCGTCTGGAGTGAGAGAGAAGAATGAGTTCATTTGTGCTGAATTACTTCCTGACCAGTTTCATCGAGTGAATGGGTATCTTATCCTTGATGAAGAGTCTCTCAAATAGGGTGACCTGAGGGATTCTGAGTTTGGTAGGTTCGGGGTGCGAACGATACAGATCAGACTCATTCTCAGTCACAGTCCAAAGATCCCCCACTTCAGCAATCGCAGCTCTCATCCAATCCGCGTATCCAGCATGATCAGTCTTAATGTGGAAGACCCCGCCTGAACGCACTACTTTTGCGCACTGACGTAACCAATCGCCTGTCACAGTACGGTTCTTCAGGTGAGCCTTCTTAGGCCATGGATCAGGGAAGTAGAGATAGAGATAGTCGATCTCTCCGTCTGCAAACATTTGATCGATGCGCTCAGAGAGTGCACGGAAGAAGAGGAGATTCTTCAGGCCGCGCTTCTTTGCTTTTTCGTAAGCTTTGTACACTTGTTTGAACTTCCAGTCGATCCCAATATAGAGATGCTCAGGATGATCTTGTGACCATTCGAGAGTGACGTGTCCGCCATTGCAACCTAATTCAACGTGGAGTTCAGGCTTGTGAAGTGATTTGAGTGCGAACTTGTCTCTCCATTTGCCTTTGTGAGCTTCGGTTTGTTTATCAGTGAAAGCTCCTTCAGTCAGAGCCATGAGCTTAGCGTAATAAATGTTCTGTGAAGGGCGATAGAGGTGGTCTTCTTGAGGTTGCGTCATGGATGATTACATAACATAAAAAAAACGCCCGAGGTGATCATCCTGCCTCGGGCGCCCAAATTGCGTATATTTTGCTAACGAATCTTAAACAGAGCGGCTATTAGCCGATGAGTTTAAGAGCTGCTTGTGGGTTCATGTTTGCTTGACCCAATACTGAGATGTTGGCTTGAGTGAGAATGTTGTTTCTCACGAGCTCAGAGCTCTCAGTTGCCATGTCCGTGTCACGGATACGGCTGTTAGCTGCTGACAAGTTCTCTGTGTAGATCTGCATGTTGTTCACAGTCGATGTGAGACGATTTTGCAGAGCACCTAAAGTTGAACGGTTTCCGTTCAATTGAGAGATGGCAGCATCAAGTTTATCAAGACCATCTCTTGAAGATTCTTTGCTCGCTGTAGAGATGTCACCTAATCCGAAAGCGTCGAGAGTGACTTTGCCGTCAGAGGTGTTGAAAACGATTCGATCTTCCATTGGATTGTTGTTCAATCCAACTTGGAATTCGAGAACTTCGCCTTCGCCGTTTAAGAGGTGACGGCCGTTGAACTCAGTGACCTGAGCGATACGATCGATCTCTTGTTTTAAATTTTGAACTTCTTTGTCGAGGAATCCACGTTCCACATCAGAGAGCGTATCGTTGGCTCCTTGGATGGACAATTCACGAACACGGATGAAGATATTCGAAATCTCGTTCATCGCGCCTTCAGCGGTCTGAATGAGAGAGATACCATCACTCGCGTTTCTTGTGGCTTGTTGCATACTGCGGATGTTGGCTCTCAATTTTTCACTGATAGCTAATCCTGCAGCATCGTCACCAGCGCGGTTGATTCTTGAACCTGACGCTAAGTGCTCGATTGAGTTTTGTTGGTTTTTATTATTAGTTGCTAAGAACCTTTGTGCGGCCAAAGCTTGAACGTTAGTTGCTATACGCAGTCCCATTTTAATATCCTCCTAGGATAGTGTTATTGTTTCCCTCCATGTTTGTTGTTACCTTCAGCCTGCTCTGATTCCGTAGAGCTTGCTGTCAAAACACATATCGGTGCAGATTTTGCCGACCTTAATGTTTTTTTTAATAATAACAATAACTTATACCTGATTGAATTTGTCAGATAAATGTTTTTTGCAATGAAATCATAGAATTTGTCGATAAAGAGTTGTGAGAAATTTGTTTAAAAAAAATAAAATAAGCAAATTATTTTTCATCTACTCGCTCGTATTCTCACTCAGTGCGAGTTCACAGGTGTTTCGTGAGTTACCTGAATTCAATCAGATCTCTCAATTTGTTCGTGGAAAAGGATTTATTCCTCATTGTGATGGGCTTCTAATAGATGATCCGATGAAGAAGTTCGGTCCACACTTCTTTTTGAACTCTATAGATCCACAAGCTCTACCTGTACCGGATCAAATCCGAATCATGATCTATAACTTCGAAGGCTTATTTAAGTTACGTGGAGACGTTGCTAAAACAGATGAAGAGATTGATGCAGGTGTCAGGCTCATAAAGCAGCATGCACCTCATATTATAGGAGCATCTGAAGTAGAGAATATTCAAGCTATGGGAAAAGCAGCAGCAGAGTGGTTCAACCAAGAATACTTTTCGCTCTCTGTCCCTGATAACGACGAATTCATTAATCTGGGGCTTTTTATCAAGAGAATAGCGTTTGAAATCGAAGTTCAGAGCTATAGAGAAGTAGATCATCTCTATCTTGGTAAAAAAGTTAAGCTTTTCTCAAGAGATCTACCTGTCTATATCTTTCGCGATAAGGGGGCAGGTCCCAAGTCTCAACCCCGGTTTATTTTTGTGGGAACCCATTTTAAATCGCAGCGAGATTACCGTGATCTTGTCACGAATCAAATATTAGACCGTGATTCTGCAGTTAAGCGTCATGCACAGTTTGATTACGCTCAAGAAATTATTGAAGAGCTCATCAAAAAGTATCCGGGTGTACCACTATTATTCGGAGGCGATATGAATATGGATGTCGAAGAAGCACAGGATATGAGTGAGTTTGAAGCTCTAGGGTTTGTCGACACGTTTGATCTGATGAAATACCCCAAGAATAGTCAGCAGCGTGTAACCCATTCCTTTTTTCCAGGAAGAGGCGGGGGTGTGTACAATCAAATGGACGCTATTTATGTGGATGGTGTCACGGCTAAATCTGGGAGAGTCTTAAAAGCGTTTGCAGCTCCACATGTTGATCGAAACGGTAAACCTAAACCTCTTCCACATACATTTGAAGAACGTGCATTAGACGCGTCTGATCATAGACCTGTTATTGTGGATATTGATATCAGCGTCAAACACTAGTAGTGTGGGTTTATGAAACTCAAAGTAGCTACAGCTCTCATTCTAGGCACAGTTTTATCCCGACTCATTCCTCATCCACCGAATTTTGCTCCAGTGACTGCGATGGCGGTGTTTGCAGGATTCTACTTCTCTAATATTTGGCTCGCTCTTTTCATTCCATTGGTAACAATGGTGCTCAGTGATGCAGTGATGGGCTTTCATGCAGACATTCTTTTGGTTTACGGATGTTTCGCAATTACAACTTGGGTATCCTTCGCTCTCCGTGGGAAGAAATCAGTAGTACGTGTGGCTTCTATAGTCATGGCTTCGAATTTGTTTTTCTTCTTAGTCACCAACTTTGCAGCATGGCCAGGCAATCCTCTCTATGCGCAAGACATTTCTGGATTGTTTCAGTCTTACACAGCAGCCATTCCATTCTATGGAAACTCACTCGTAGGTGATGCGTTCTACTGTGTGGCTCTTTTCGGTACATGGGAAATGCTCAGTCGTTCTATTCCTGATCTAAAAATCACTGCGTAAGCAACCTGCTTGAGCGAAAGATTATTTCTCACTCTTTGGTTCCTAGTTAGTTTTTCTGTCGGAAGCAAAAATCCATTCATACTCTTAGGCAATAGTGGTGTTTTGATTGTTGCTTGGCTTTGGGCTTTCGTGACTTGTGGGTTTGTTTATGTGCTCCTGAGGGAGTTGATATAACCCCAGTCTCCAATCCACTCAGTCTGTCATCGGTACAGTCATCCTGGCTACTTGCATACGCGTTCATTGGAACAATAGCGCTAGATCTATTACAGATCAAGCAGTTCTCTCAGTACGAATGAGTTTTTCATCTTCGCTTTGTTTTTTTTTCAATTTATTACGGGTTTGTCTCAATCAGATCTTATCCCGCACACTTTGAGCGCTCTGACATGTTCAATGGTTTGAGGCAAGAAGGTGAGTGTTTGGTTGAAGGACTCTATCTCTATGCTCCAAGTACAGGTGGAGTAGGGCTGATGCCGTATCTCCCAATGACAGTGATTTCTTATTTGCCTGCGACCCTCCTCAATACTGATCTTCGGTGGATGACGATTCTATTACGTGGCTTAGGTGCCTGGGTGATTTATAAACACGGAACTAAGAATACGAAGACATTGATGCCTTGGATTTGGATGCATCCTTATATCAATTTCAGACATGAGCTCTACATCGAGCCTTTTTTGTTTTTCCTCACAATGATGAGTCTCTCTCGTGGATGGCTAGCTAGCGTGGTTTAACTTTCAATTGCACAGCTCACGCTTCATTGGGCATGGGTGATTTTGCCGTTCGTGTGGCTGAAGCAAAAGAAGCATTTGTTTTTCAAGACTGCTGCTGTTGGGATGGCCATCACTGTCACAGGATTAGGATTCTTCCTAATCCGCGAAGGTTCACTCATGTAGTCAGCGATCTTCCAGCATACGAATATTGTGAATGAGGGAATGAAGCGTGGAGTGTTTGCTCTTGGGCTTGGATCGCTGATCAATCTGTATGGACTTCATAGCTTCGCGGTTTATTTCCAAGTGATTGTGCTTGGCGTGTTTGGTTTGATGGCGCTGAAGTTTCGTGAGCAGAAGCCTGAGAGATTCATGATTCCAGCGCTTGTGATGTTTATTTGATGCTTAGGGTTCATAGAGAACTACTTTTGGATTCCTGTATGTATCTAGGGGCTCTTAGTTCCCTACGATCATCTTCAGTGAGCGCTTCTCAGGGTTGTATCTGCTCTCAGCCCATTGAGCGAGTCTGACAAATGGAAGTCCCATCACAAGATAAAATCCAGCGACCATGAGTCCAGTCCCAATGTAATCGAAGTAAGTGGATGAGAGCTGACCATAGACCTTGGTGAGTTCTACGAGAGTGATAATCGACACGAGAGACGAGTCCTTCAGCAGCGATATGAAATCGTTCGTTACAGGAGGAATCACGAGCCTCAGTGCTTGAGGGAGGATGACATGCCTCAGTGCTTGAGCTTCGGTCATGCCCAGTGCGCGTGCCGCTTCCATTTGACCACGAGGAACACTCAATATTCCAGCGCGATAGTTCTCAGCTTCATAGGCTGCATAGTTGAATCCTAGTCCGATCACGGCTGCGATGAAGGGCGAAAGTTTGATCCCAATGTGGGGGAGAGCATAGAAAATAAAGAAAAGCTGTATGAGGAGTGGAGTCCCGCGCACGACTTCGATGTAGGCGGTGGTGAGCAGACTCACAGGCGTAGGTCCATAGAGCCTCAAGATGCTTAATCCTAGTCCCATCACCACAGCTAAGATCATGGAGAGTATAGAGATCTGAAGAGTGATCCAAGCTCCTAGTAAGAACTTAGGAAAATAACTCAACCATTGTTTGAGGATTTGCTTGGCCGTGCGCTCAGAGAATCCAGCGGTCTTGAGATACTCATTGTAGTTGCTAGGGTTAGTGCGATTTGGAGTATTGTCACGCGTATACTCAGTCATCATGGGATTCCAGAGATTCCATTTTTCTAGAATTTCTCTCAATTCCCCAGACTGAATCATGCTCTTGATCGCTTTGTTGATGGCAGAGACAAGTTCGCCATTCGTTTTCTTCACGCCAATCCCATATTGGAGTTGCGAGATAGGAGGTCCCACAAGCTTTAGTTTTGGATTAGGTTTGGCGTAGTAGATCGCAAGTGGTGCATCGAGGAGGACGGCCTCTAGTCTACCATTAGCTAGATCTTCAAAAGCTGAGCTCTCATGATCATAGCCTTTGACGATGATGTTCTTCTCGGCATTGAGGATTCGTTCTGCGACGGAAGCTTTGAGAGTTCCCACCGGTTTACCTTTGAGATCTGAGATGTCTTCGACGTCTTCATTGTCTGCTCGCACAGCAAGTTGCTCATAGGTGAGGTAGTATGGCACAGTGAAGAGGACTTGTTCACGTCTATCATCCGTGATTTCAATTCCATTGATTGCGAGATCATAATCGCCACGCTGAAGACCAGGAATCAAATTGTCCCAGCCGTTTTGGACGTGCATCATGGGATGATCGATTTTCTTACCGATTGCCGTCATGATGTCGACTTCGAATCCGATCACATATTTGAAGTCCTTAGGATCTTGGAAGACGTAAGGCGCGCCACTCTCAGTGTCAGCTGCGAAGCGAATCGTCTTTGCAGTAGCTTGTGCTTGGACTGCTAATGAAAAGGAACAGAGAAATGAAAAACTAATCAGAGATAACGTTTTAAAAATGTGCGCGTCTCCTCATGTTTTGGGTTAGTGAACATTTCGTCCGGTGATCCAGATTCTAAAACCTTGCCGCCTTCAATGAATAAAACAACATCTGCCACATCACGTGCGAATCTCATTTCGTGAGTGACGATGATCTGTGACATGCGCTCTTGATCGAGAGTCTTCATGACGCCTAGAACTTCGTCAACCTTTTCAGGGTCGAGTGCACTGGTTGGCTCATCGTAAAGCATCACTCTGGGTGACATGCCTAAGGCGCGAGCGATGGCTGCGCGCTGTTGCTGACCACCTGAGAGTTGGAAGGGGAAGCGATTGATGAACGTTTTGAGTCCGACTTTTTCGAGAAGCTTCATGGCGTTTTCGTGAGCTTCTTCTACAGGAGTCTTCTTAACGATGATCTGAGGTTGAGCGACGTTTTCAAGAACTGTGAGATGAGGGAAGAGGTTGAAACTCTGAAACACCATTCCGACGCGTGAACGAAGGAGGTGAGCTTCCTTCTCGAGTAAGTCGCGATCTTTTTTCTTCGCGGGCTCTTGCTTGAGAGTGATTCCATCGACACAGACGGTGCCTGAGTCTGGAAATGCGAGTCCGTTGATGCAGCGTAGGAGTGTGGACTTACCTGATCCTGATCTACCAATGATGACGTAGAGTTTTCCTGCTTCGAAGTCGAAGTCTACCCCGTCCAAAACGGTATTACCGGATAGGTTTTTTCTGAGTCCTCTTAATTGAACAATCGACTGGGTCACAGGTCAGTTTCGTATCTAACAATCTGGCCTTGGGATCAAGGGTTTTATGCATTGCCGAAAGTGCTGGAAGACTAGATCGCTTGGTTGAATTGGAACACTGCTGTCGGGCCTAAGTCAGCATCGAGAGCGTGAAGTGGAAATCCAATATCAAAACGCACGACTTCGCGCTGAAATTGAGGGAATCCAAAGCGTATTCCAGCTCCAGCAGTGGGGCGTAATCTCATGTTTCCGAAGTGGTCGAACGCATCACCCCAATCTTGAAAAACTACGGCGCCAAAGTAGGTCGATAGCCACTTTACAGGCTCGGTGCGTAATTCTTGGCTAAGAGTGATCACTTGTGAACCTCTGAGCCAACCTGAAGGGAAGCCTCGGAGTGTAGTGTCTCCTCCCAGGAACTCTTGAGTTCGGTATCGATCGAAGATATGAGTCGCAACTCTACCGCTTGCTACCCATCTTAAGTGTTTGAACGAGGGGCTAAAATATTTGATTGCCGTAGAGGTGTTCCGATTCACGAACGGAGTCCTCGAGTCCACTCCAGGTTGGTAGCGGAAGCTTGCTTGAGTCGAAGCTGCAAGAATGGCTTCGCCAAAGAACCAGTTCTGACCGACGCCTATGCTGGGGAGTAAGTATTCAGAGGTACCTCCGAGAGTGCGAGCGGCTCCACTGAGCGAGACATTCGCACTGAGACCTTCTCTGAAGTCTTCTGTAATCGCGTAAGTGTCGTAGTTCATTCTACGTTGGTAGGACGCCTGGTAACCTTCCCACTTGAGATAGAAGTATCCTGCTGATTCAGAGACCGGGAGGTAGCGGGAGATGAAAAGGTCTTGAGTGGTTTGTGTCAGCCCAGTTTGGATGAGTGGGTAGTTCCGGTAGAAGTACCCGTAGCCACCAGTCCAGTTCGACTTCCACTGTCTGCCGTATGAACGAGTGACTGAAGCGTTGAGCTCGAAGACTTGTCTCGAATAAGTGAGCGATGGCGATTCGCTTGTTTCTGGAATAGAGACTGTGGCAAGAGTGCCAGAAGAGAACGCACGGTAGATGTCTTGGTTGGAAGTGATCGTGAAGTCTCCTCCCCATTTGTCATCTAATCTCACAAGTGGACGATTGAAGGTTGCGGTGATGAATTGTCCTTCGCGGACGCCTGAGTAACGATTGAGAACAGCTTTTGCAGACGATCTCAATCCATAATCTGTGTGGCCTAAGCGGTAGTTCCTAAAGAGTCCACCAAACGCTATGGTTCCTAGATCAAGATGAAACGTAGGACCGACTTGCATCGCTTGGCCGAAGAGATTGCTTTCGATGAGTCCAAAATCAAAAACCTCGAGCCTTGAGCCTACAAACGAAATATCCATCTCAGGTCTTAAGCTCCAAAGGTCTTGAGTGATGATGAGGACGTGAACTTCATTATTTGATTTTATTCTTGCGGGTACGACTCTTACCCAAGCAAGAGGGAGCCATCGTCTTAAGATCCGCTCCGTCTCGTAGGCGTATTCTGAATCCCACTTCTCGCCCTGGGTGACGAGTACTTCGCGTTCAATAACCCAGGGTTGAGTGATGATGTGGACTTTGTTGAGAGATACGGGGTAAGGGTCTCGCGCCTCAAACACATCAAGACTCTTGATAGCGAAGTCTTTAATGGTGTTGCCTTCAGGACTCGGATGGAACTCCCAGCCTAAGCGCGTAAGCTCTTCGTTGATTGCTTCTAGCTCATAGTTCTCAAGGTCATGAAGCGAGTGCGCGGAGGTTTGCGCGAAGGCTTGAGAATAAAATACTCCTAATATAAGTGCGAATATTAGTCGCATGTAGTTTTTGTACAGATCCAGTTGCTGTTATCAGATTGTGGCATGAGTGTGGCATCAAGCATCTGGTATCGTTTGCGTGCCACACTCATGCCACAATCTGATAGCGGTGAGAGGAGTGACACAATTTAGCGCTCAGTTACTTCAGCAATGACTCAATCTTCTGAATGATCTTCTCGTCAGTGGGTTCAGTCTTAGGACTGAAGCGCGCAGCTATTGTTCCGTCTTTAGCGATTAAGAATTTCTCAAAGTTCCAAGAGATCTCTGCATCCTTGTCAGTGGGAGAGTTTGAAACAAGGAATTTGTAGAGAGGTTGCTTGTCATCGCCTTTGACTTTGTTCTTATGGAAGAGTGGGAAGCTGATTTTGTAATTGTTTGTACAGAAGTCTTTGATCTCAGCATCAGTACCTGGTTCTTGTCCCATGAAGTCGTTGCTCGGGAATCCTAAGATCTCAAAGCCTTTGCCTTTGTACTTATCATAAACTTCTTGAAGGCCTTTGTATTGAGGAGTGAGTCCACACTTCGATGCGGTGTTTACGATGAGAGTGACTTTGCCTTTGTATTCTTTGAGCGCGACCTTTTTTCCTCCGATGGCTTCGACTTCGAATTCATAAACATTCTTTGGGGTTTTGGTTGCTGCATCACTCATAGTGGCTCCAATTAAAAGTACAATCGTTAATATAGATATTTTCATAATCTCATTCTAATCTCTTCATGTGAAAAGTCTACGAAACACTTTACTTCCTGCGCTCCGTGCCGAAGCTCAAGCCATCGCCATCTACAGAGCTGAAGTGTATTGGGTACGAGGTGCGAACAGAAAAGCTTTTTTAACGCACATCTTAAAAGAAGAAGAAGCCCACCTAGGGGCTCTTTCTCATTGGGAAAAGTTATCACCGATCGATCATTTTATTAACACTGCCGCGGGACTGATTATAGGTTCGCTCTTAGCCTCATTACCTTGGAAGTGGCTTTGCCCTCTCCAGTCAAAAGCAGAGCTCCAAGCTTCTCAAATCTACAAAATCGCAAAAAATAAATTAGAACTTGCTCAAGGGCCAAAAAGTGTCATTAAAGTTCTTCATGAAGCTCTCTCAAGCGAGAATAGGCATGCTCAGATGTTTTTGATTGACGCCCCACTCATTTCTTCTTAACCCTAATGATACATATGAGCGAATACATGAGTGGATTTGGTAATCATTTTGAATCGGAATCCGTCCCAGGAACTCTTCCAGCAGGTCGCAACTCGCCACAAGTTGTAGCCAAAGGTTTGTACGCTGAACAGCTAAGCGGTACAGCATTCACCGCACCAAAATCTGAAAACAAAAAAATTTGGTTTTACCGCATTAGACCCTCAGTTCTTCATTCTGAGTTTGAAGAAACAAAAGGCTATCACTTCGAAACTGCAGCCATGGGTACACGGGTGCCGAATCCTACGCAAATGCGTTGGGATGCAATGAAGGAGCCTGCAACGAAAACAGATTTTCTGCATGGTCTTCGTACGTTTGTTTTGAATGGTTCTCCTGAATCTCAAACCGGCATGGCGATTTTCCTCTATAGTGCGAACCAGTCTATGGACGGCACTTACTTCTACAGTAGCGATGGCGAGTGGATGATTGTTCCTGAAAAAGGAAAATTAGTCATTCACACTGAATGTGGCGTGATTGAAATTGCGCCGACAGAGATCGCAGTCATTCCTCGTGGAATGAAATTCAGCGTCGATCTCGTCGATGGATTCTCTCGAGGATATGTTTGTGAGAATTATGGGCAAGCATTCCGAACACCTGATCTAGGTCCTATCGGTGCAAACGGACTCGCAGCTGCGCGAGATTTCCTCTCTCCCGTGGCTCGTTACGAGGACAAAAAAGGATTCTTCAAACTCGTGAATAAGTTCTACGGAAGAGTGTTTACTTCTCAGCTGGAGCATTCACCCCTTGATGTAGTGGCTTGGCATGGGAATTATGTTCCCTACAAATATGATCTGAAGAAGTTCAATACGATTGGCACTGTGAGTTTCGATCATCCAGACCCATCAATTTTCACAGTGCTCACTTCACCTAGTGGTCAGCCTGGAGTCGCTAATTGTGATTTTGTGATTTTCCCTCCACGATGGATGGTGGGAGAGGATACATTCCGACCACCTTACTATCATCGCAATGTGATGAGTGAGTTCATGGGACTCATCAAAGGTGTCTATGATGCTAAGGAAGAAGGCTTCGTTCCAGGAGGTTCATCACTTCATAATTGCATGTCAGCCCATGGACCGGATGAGCAAGTATTCACTAAAGCTTCAGAGGCAGATCTCAAACCCATGAAGATCGAGAACACACTCGCATTCATGTGGGAGAGTTGTTATCCATTTGTGACCTCAGACTACGCAGTCAATGGTGGATTGAGGCAGATTGATTATCTCTCGTGTTGGAAGAGTCTCAAGGGTCAGTTCAAAAAATAATTAGCGTTTAAATAATTCAATCGCGAGCTTACGCTGAACATCGTGCTCCACAATGGGTGAAGGATATTTTTTTGATCCTAATTCAGGGATCCATTTTTTTATATATTTTTGGTCAGGATCGAATTTTTCTGCTTGGGATTCTGGATTGAATATTCTGAAATAAGGTTGAGCATCACAACCTACGGACGCACTCCATTGCCATCCTCCACTGTTAGACGCGAGATCATAATCTAAGAGATGTTGTGCGAAGTAGGCTTCGCCTTTGCGCCAGTCTACAAGAAGATCCTTAGTGAGGAATGAAGCCACGATCATTCTGAGTCGATTGTGCATCCATCCAGTGGCATTGAACTCTCTTATGGCAGCATCTACAATCGGAAAACCTGTCATTCCTTCGCACCAGGCTTCGAAGTGATCATTGGTTCCTGGCCACTGGATGCGGTCATACTCGGGTTTGAAGCATTTGTGTTCTGCGACGTGTGGGAACTGATCGAGCACCATCTGATAGAACTCTCTCCAAATGAGCTCACTCATCCAAGTCTCAGACCCTGTGCCTTTGATCAGTTGAGACGCTCTCATGCATTCACGTATGGAGATCGTTCCGAATCTCAAGTGAACAGAGAGGTGAGAAGTGCCATTATTCAATGCAGGAAAGTTCCTAGCTTCTGCATAATTACTCATCTCGGGCTCAAACTTTGTCAGCAGCTTTCTCGCTGAGTTTTCTCCTGCTTGAATCCATAGATCCTGAGGTTTGAACCCCAAACTTTCGAGAGTGATGTTTTGAATAACAGACTTGAGCTCGCTTGCTTGAGCGAATTTGCTCATGGATACTTTCTGCTCGAGAAGTCTGTCGCGTTTCTTCGATAGTTCTTTTAGCCAAGCATTCTTGTAGGGAGTGAAGACTTTGAATGGAGTACCTGCTCCGCTTAAGATTTCTTTTGATTCAAAAACAACTTGGTCTCGGAAAGATTTGAATTCAATTTTATTATCAAAAAGTTTTTTTGAAACCTTACTGTCACGCGACTTAGCATAAGGTTCGTAGTCGTGATTGCAATAGACCGCATTGACTTCAAGATTTTTTGCGAGAAGTGGGATTTCAATTGTAGGATCTCCCTGTAACAAGATGAGATCTGATCCTTGTTTTACTAATTCTGCTTTGAGCTCCATGAGTGACTGATAGATGAAAGTCAGTCTGCGATCATTCGGATTACCAAGCTGCTCAAGGATCACAGTATCAAAAACAAAACACACTGCGACTGAGTCGTGCTCTTGAGTAGCTCGTGCAAGTGCTGTGTGATCGGAGAGGCGTAGATCACGCCTGAGCCAAACCAGTGCTTTTGACATGGGATCTATTTACCTAAACTTTTAGAGAAAATCTTTAACAGAAGTTTCCACTCAGTAGAATTCGGCGTTGAAACTTCTCGCTTCCCATTCTTGATCGTGAACACGGGATGATACGATGAGAGAACAACGTCGCCATCGCCTAAATTGAATTTTACAATCGTAGGTTGTCCGTCAGCTTCGAGCGCGTAAGAAGGAGTCCCCTTCGGTGCGATGGCGCGCGCCCAGACTTCGAGTCCTTCAGGTTTCTCTGAGAAGTCGAAGTAGGGTCCTCCGTAATAGAAGAGCTCGCTTTGTTTGCCGAAGAGTTTCACAGGCTCCATCGATGGGGGAGTAGTCCCGCCATTCCAGGGATGCCAAGCAAACGGACCTACAGCCCAGCCTAAGAAGAGTGATGCGATCGATGGGTTTCTGTACTCAGTATAATCATCAGGATCAGTGAGTTTGCCGCCTTGCCTGGTAGATTCTTGGGCCCAGTCCCAGTTTTGCGTGGCGAGATAAGATCCTGCGCAGAAGCCTACGTAACCATGACCTGATTTTACGAATTTCCTGATGTTTTTGAATCCTAGCTCACCGATGCGTTTGACCCGCTCAGTTCCGTAGCCTCCTGGCTGAATGAGAGCATCGAAGGAATAGGGGAGAGACAGGAGCTCGGAATCACCAATGATCTTCACAGTGTAACCCATCTTCTTTAATGTGGGTTCTAGGGCACGAGTTTCAGCAGACCATACGCCGTCTTTGTGGTCGATGGGGTCATAGATCGCGAAATCAGTGTGAGCGCTCCAAGCCCAACTTTGGAAGAGAAGTGCTGTGAGCGAAAGGAGTTGGATCACTCTTCGATTGAGGAACAGTTTTCATTAAGATCAAAGCTGAGATTTTTAAGTTTCTCCGTAAGACTTTGTTCATCATTAAAGTTCATATAGGCAAACTTAAGTTGTTCAGGGAGCTCAACGGTCTTTTGTTTGCTTGAATCATAGTATCGAATAATTTCGCCTGTAAAAACCAGATAAGTCTGATCTTCTTTACTGCTAGATTGAAAGCAATTACCTAAGAAACTCTTAATGTCATATTCACAATTGGCTTGAGAGAAGATGTTGTAGATGGTTTCTACGGCTTTACCTTTTTCGCGATTGTAGTAGGCCTGTTTCAACTTAACCGAATACGTTTGATCTGAATTTTTCTTCAGAGTTAATTCCTGAAGCATTCCGTCGACGGGTCTTTCATCTATTCTGCACTGAAAGCCAACAATTTCTTTTGCTTGAGCAAATGTTGATACCAATAAAATCAACAATACAGCGCACTTAGTCATTTTATCCCCTTGTCATTTTGAATTTATAAACTTGCCCGTGGTTAGCACTACGCACATTTACTTGTCAACCGTTTCCTTTTTAAACACCTCGTGTTACCAACCCCTATGGCTCCGGAAATGAATCAGAAGAAATTCTTCATCAAAACCTTTGGTTGCCAGATGAACGTTGCTGACACCGAACGGATGTCAGCCCTTCTCTCTGAAGGTGGCATGGTCGAAACCCAAGATGCATCACAAGCCTCACTCATCCTCATCAATGGTTGCTCAGTTCGGGAGAAGGCAGTTCACAAGGCTGTTTCATTCTTAGGCGAAATGAAAGTCCTCAAGCGTGAAGAAGGCGACACGCGCACAAACAACGAAATCTCCTGGAGTAAAGCAGGAGGTCCAATCATTGGTCTCGGTGGTTGCGTAGGCCAATTAGACAAAGGTGAAATTTTCAAACGCGCTCCTTACATTGACTTCGTCTTTGGTCCAGATGCGATCGATCAGCTCCCAGAGATTGTTCATCGAGCTGAAAGCGGCGACAAGTACAAATCCTACACTGAGTTTGATCCTCTGATGAGCTACTCAACAGAGACCAAGATCGCCAGTGCCAAGGCTCAAGCGTTTGTGAACATCATGAAGGGCTGCGATAAGTACTGCACCTATTGCATTGTTCCTTTCACTCGTGGGAAAGAGAAATCTCGCACGATTAGTGAAGTGCTCGATGATGTGGCTCAACTCATGAAGCAAGGAGTGAAAGAAGTCACTCTGCTTGGACAGAACGTCAACTCATTCGGTAAAGGCAATCCAAACGTAGCTGGGCTTGAGCCAAAAGAACTCAATAATGCAATCGGTAAAGTTGGTCCGAGAGCAGGGGATGAAAACTTCCCACAGTTACTGCGTGCGATGGATTCTGATCCTCGTTTGGCAGGACTCAAGCGAATCCGTTTTACTTCGTCTCATCCACTGGATTTCAGTGATGAACTCATTGAGTGTTACCACCCAGTCACAGGCGTGAAGAAGTTAGCACCTCATCTCCACCTTCCTGTTCAATCGGGATCGGATCGCGTTCTTCAGAAGATGGGACGTCACCATAAGATTGAAAACTACATTGCGCAGATGGATCGTTTGAAAGCGATTCGTCCTGATATCGGACTCACCACTGACATCATCGTAGGATTCCCCTCAGAAACGGAAGAAGACTTCATGCAGACGATGAATCTACTCGACCGAGTTCAGTTTGATCTGATCTACGCGTTCGCATATAGTCCACGCCCTGGTACTCGTGCTTCGAAACTTCCAGATGATGTATATAAGAAGGAAAAAAACCAGAGACTCAATCGAGTACTCGCTCATCAACTCACGATTGGTGAAAAGACGTTTGCTCGCAGGGTCGGTAAAACTCTTGAGATCTTAGTGGAAGGCTCCGCCAAAACTCAGTCCATGGATCATGCTTCTGGCGACAGCGTTTGGACAGGTCGCACGGGTTGTAACGTGATTGTGAACTTCACCTCAGGTGAGTCACGTAACCTCATAGGAAAACTTCTCAACGTGAAGATCACCAGGTCTAGTTCTCTATCACTCACAGGTGAGTTACTCGTAGATCCTAACCACGCTGAGAGCATTGCGACAGATAGCGAAGCTATTTGGCGAAATGCTCCAAAGAACTTTGCTTACAAAAGTCCGATCCAATCTGAGGTAGTCGTATGATTCTCCCGCACCATGGCAAGAGCCCTGAGATCCACGAAACAGCATTCATCGCTCCAAGCGCTGATGTCATTGGTGAAGTCGCAATCGGTGAGCAAAGCTCGGTTTGGTTTCAAGTGGTAATCCGCGGTGATGTGAATCACATCACGATTGGCTCACGCACGAACATTCAAGATCACTCGATGCTTCATGTGACACGTAAAGTTTCTCCACTAGTAGTGGGTGATGAAGTGACTGTTGGTCACAGAGTCACACTCCATGGCTGCAAAGTGGGAAACCGCGTCCTCGTAGGAATGGGCGCAACACTCCTCGATGACTGTGTGATTGGCGATGATTGCATGATCGGTGCTGGTTCACTGGTCACTAAGGGCAAATCATTCCCTAATGGATCACTCATCATGGGTGCACCTGCCAAAGTCGCGCGTCCACTCACACCTGAAGAGCTAGCATTCCTCCGCAAGAGTGCTGACAACTACGTGAAAGATTCAGCTGAATACCGTGGATACGTACGTGGCCCAAAAGTATTGGGACAAGACACTAGTGACCTTGAACAGTTTGATAGTGATGATGAGGAGGATTTTTAAATGAAACCCATGACTGAATCGCTCACGTTTGATGACGTTCTACTTCAACCCGGTTACAGCGAAGTACTCCCGAGCGGAGTTTCGCTGAAGACCAAATTCTCTAAGAAGATTGATCTCACCATCCCGCTCGTCTCTGCAGCGATGGATACTGTGACGACATCCAAAACCGCAATCGTCATGGCTCAAGAAGGCGGTATCGGAGTCATACATAAGAATCTTTCAGTAGAAGAGCAAACTCTTGAAGTAGAGAAGGTGAAGAAGTCAGAGTGGGGAATGATTTTAGACCCCATCACTGTTGAGGCAGATGTCACGATTGAGAAGGCTCTGGCTCTTATGGCGAATTTCAAAATCTCTGGCGTCCCAGTTACAGAGAAGACTTCAAGTGGGCACAAGCTTGTTGGGATTATCACTAACCGCGATTTAAGATTTGAAACAGACGTGAAGAAGCTCGTCAGATCTCGCATGACAGCTATGCCACTAGTCACTGTTCCTGAAGGAACGACACTCGAGCAAGCCAAGGAGCTCTTCCGTGAAAAGCGCGTAGAGAAACTCCCTGTTGTATCTCGTGAAGGATTCCTTAAAGGCCTCATCACGATCAAAGATTTAAAGAAACGCCAAGCCTATCCTAACGCAAACAAAGATAGCTTCGGCCGCCTCACTGTCGCTGCTGCTATCGGCGTCGGAGAAGAAGCTATTATCAGAGCTAAGTCTCTCATCGAAGCAGGAGTGGATGCGCTGGTGATTGATTCTGCTCATGGACATTCTAAGGGCGTAATCGATGGCGTGAAGAGCATCAAGAAGTTATTCGGAGACAAGGTTCAGATCATCGCAGGAAACATTGCAAGCTATGAAGGAGCCAAGGCTCTCATGCAAGCGGGTGCTGATGGAGTGAAAGTCGGCATTGGTCCTGGATCGATTTGTACCACTCGTATGGTTGCAGGTATCGGAGTTCCACAGCTCACTGCGATTCTAGAAGCTTCTCGTGCATCAAGAGAATTCGGAGTTCCGATCATTGCTGATGGCGGAGTGAGATACAGTGGTGACCTCACGAAGGCATTAGCAGCCGGAGCATCTACTGTGATGATTGGTTCACTCTTCGCAGGTACTGATGAATCTCCAGGCGAAACGATTCTCTATCAAGGACGTTCATACAAAGTTTACCGTGGCATGGGTTCACTAGGTGCAATGGCACAAGCGCATTCTTCTAAGGATAGGTACTTCCAATCAGAAGTGAGTGAGTCGAACAAGCTTGTTCCAGAAGGAATCGAAGGCCGAGTACCTTACCGTGGATCCCTGAGCTTCAACATTCATCAGATGACCGGTGGACTCAGAGCCGGCATGGGTTATTGCGGAGCTGAGACAATTTCTCAACTTCAAGAAGTAGGTCAATTCGTCAGAATCACTAACAGCGGTCTTGAGGAGTCACATCCACACGACATCATGGTCACTCAGGAAGCCCCTAACTACAGGAGATAAAATGTCAGTTCTTATTTTAGATTACGGATCCCAATACACTCAGCTCATCACGAGAAGGATTCGCGATCTAGGGTTTTATTCCTTCACAGTTTCGGGAACGAGAACTCTCCCTGAGCTTCAGTCGCACAAGCCTCGTGCGATCATTCTATCAGGTGGTCCATCATCCGTTTACGAAACAGGCGCACCACAACTTACCAAGGGATTCTGGGAATGGACTCGCGAAGAGCGCATTCCTGTTCTAGGTATTTGTTACGGCATGCAGCTCATGGTTCAGGATCATGGTGGCAAAGTTGGGGGCGGCAAAACTCGAGAGTACGGAAGACAGAGTGTTGAGATCTCAAGTGGATCCAAGTTTTTCCCAGCTGATTTTCCAAAGAAGTTCACAGCATGGATGAGCCACGGTGATAGCGCTGAGAAGTTACCGGATGGCTTTAAGATCGTAGCGAAGTCAGATACAGGTGCGATCGCAGCGATTGAGAATGCTGACGCGAGACTCTACGGACTGCAACTTCATCCAGAAGTCACACACACTGAATCTGGTGACTTGATTTTGAAACACTTCTTAGTCGGGATCTCTGCTCTCACTCCAAACTGGAAAATGGAAAATGTGATTGAGCAACAAATCAAAGCAATTTCTGCTCAAGTCGGACCCAATGATCACGTGATCTGCGCTCTCTCTGGTGGAGTAGACTCAGCAGTGGCTGCTGTACTCGTGCACAAGGCGATTGGTGACAGACTCCATTGCGTATTCGTCGATCACGGTCTCATGAGATTCGAAGAAGGCAACCGCGTGATGAAGATGTTCCGTGAGACGCTTCATCTGCCTGTGGACCGAGTCAACGCAGCTGATATTTTCTTTGGGAAGCTAGCGGGTGTCACTGATCCTGAGCAGAAACGCAAAATCATAGGCCGAGAATTCATCGAAGTCTTCAATCGCTCTGCAACTGAACTTGCGAAAAAGATTGGTCACGAACCTAAGTTTCTTGTTCAGGGGACTCTCTATCCCGATGTGATCGAATCTTCTCCTGGGTTCTCTCACTCCGTAACGATCAAGTCTCACCACAACGTGGGGGGATTGCCTCAGGATCTGAAGTTCAAACTCATTGAGCCGCTTCGTGATCTGTTCAAAGACGAAGTGAGAGCATTAGGAAAAGTCTTAGGAGTTCCTGAAGTATTTCTCCAACGCCATCCGTTCCCAGGCCCTGGATTAGCTCTGAGAGTGATGGGTGAGGTCACTCCTGAGCGTGTAGCTATAGTTCAGCAGGTGGATGAGATCTTCATCAATGCGATTCGCGATGCTGGAATCTATACCAAGATATGGCAGGCGTTTGCTGTGTTCCTTCCTGTTCGCTCGGTAGGAGTAGCAGGAGATGGCAGAACCTACGATTACGTAGTCGCCCTTCGTGCTGTAGGTTCAAGCGATGGGATGACAGCGGACTGGTATCCGTTTGAGCATGCGTTCCTTGCGAAGGTCTCGTCAGAAATCTGCAATAAAGTCCGTGGTGTGAACCGCGTAACTTACGATATCTCATCTAAGCCACCAGCCACGATTGAGTGGGAATAGTTTATGATCGAGCGAATGTGGGGACATCTTAAGCGTATTCCAATTAGAGGACATCTCAATTCTCCTAAGGAGTTGATGAGTCCGTTGAGTCTGCTACTGATCGCAGTTTGGATACCTGTTGGATATTTATTTTTATTCAATGCAACTTTAATCGATATTGGGGTTTATATTATCGTCGATCGATTAATAGTATTGGCACTTTTTAAACCGTATTTAGGTTGGTTATATAGAAAATATGCTTCATATAAATTATTAGTTGAAGGTACATATCTTGAATTAGAAAAAGATAAAATTGATGAAAAACTTATTTTACAAATTCAACGTTTTTCTCAACGTTTTGCATTTCAATGTTTAGTAGTAGGATTAATAAAAAGTATTCCAGGTTTTTTTATTGTGCTTTCTTGGAATCACGGCCTTACCTTTGAATCAACTTTATTTAGGTTTCTACTTCTTACCTTAGCTACAATGACACAGATGTATGGAATGCAATTTATGGAACTTCAAGATTGGAGCTCTAAAGTTTTAAAAGAATTAAATGAGAAGTATGATTTGAGCGGAGTGTTTTTAAAAGTAAAGTTATCTATCTTAGAAGATCGTCATATTTTTGCTGAAGCAGCATCTTTTTTTTCAGTTATAATTCCATTGTTTATAACTCAAATTCTAGTTTTTTATGACCGCAGAAGTTTCAGCACACACTTTTGGGGTACTTATATTATTTTTTCTACGTTTAGTTTGTTGTTTTTATCTAGAGAATTTTATTTGAGCCGTACATTCTTCTTTAATAATTTAAATGGAATATTTAAGTCAATGAATGAGAACTCATTCTTTGACGAACATAAACAGCTAACATTGAGTAGTTCTGAGCTTCTGGCGAAGTTCCAGCAAGTGTTTAACAAAATGAATTCTGATCTCAGGGAAAAAATAAGTGAAATCAAAAACTGGACAAACTACGCAACTGCGAAAACCAGAATTCAAACTTTGGGCGAGACATCGGCTATCGTGGCGCATGATCTTGCTGGACCGATTCATTCGATGAAGCTCTTCATGGAAGAATTAAAAGAGAGACCTAATGAGGTATCTAGATCACCTGAACTCATTGAACGTATGGATGTGGCTCTTGGACGTTGTGAAGAACTGATCTATTCATTGCGATCGAGCTTGAAGAATACCAGTGAGCAATTCATGGATGAGCGGTCTTCATTCAAGGAGATCTACTCGTATGCGTCCAATTCCATCTTGGCTCTCTACAGGAACTCAGATGAACTCAGAAATAGCGCATTGCGAAAACCGAAGATTTCTCTCCGATACAATTCTGAGGATGAAGTGTCTGATGCAGTTATTCATCTTTCTAGATTAGATGGGATTCATATCGTTTCTAATCTACTCAGCAATGCGGCGAGTGAGTTAATTAGATCAGAAATTCCAAATCCTTATATTATCGTCGAGTTAAGGCAAATTAACTCTGAAACCATCGAAATTAGGATTATCGATAACGGGCGTGGCTTGTCAGCTACTGAGTTTGAATCACTCACTTCTGATGTAGGTCTGTTTAAGGGTTATTACGCGAGTGTTGGATTGCACCTCATCCGAAAAATGGTTGAAGGACGAGGCGGTAAGATTTGGGTAGAGACACCGCGAACTGACGGAGTGAATGCAGGCACAGCAGTCGTGATCAGAGTTTCTGGTAGTTTAATCAAGGAGGATAGAAAACATGAAGAAAGAAATTTGGATTCTTGAAGACGAGGAGTTGAGCTCAAGTCTCTATCAGAAAGCATTTAGCAAAAGTTATTCAGTTAGAATTTTTAGTAACATCAGTCAGTTTAGAGATGCCTTAATTGCTCTTAACGGAAAAAATGAGCCCTCACTCTTGCTTGCTGATTTGAAATTAGGCAACGATAATTTTGAGGACTTCATCTCTCAAGAGAAAAACAGATTACTACTTCGAATGCCGTTCATCGTGATGTCTTCTCAAGATGATCCGAAGGTCATGGAATACTGTATGGCTGCGGGAGCTTGTGACTATTTAGTGAAGCCGTTTAATATTAACGAGATTACTTTCAAAGTGAATAGAGTATTGTCTCTGCCAATTCCTGCAACTCTTCCTAACTTCTCAGAGTTCGGTGATGACCATGCTTATACTTTAAGAGAGCGTATGATCATTGAGGAGTTTCTAAAAAACCCTGCTCGTACGGTATCACGTGATCAGATTTCAGATCGTCTCTGGCCCAACTTCAAGATCGAATACAAGACACTGGATGTACATTTTTGTAATCTACGCAAAAAACTTCAGAATGTCGGACTCACCATCACTGCTATTGGAAGTAAGGAATGGGCGATTAAGAAATGGGATGGGGAAGAGACCGATAATCAAACTCGTTCTTCAGTGGATGAAGCATCTCTGAATAAGGTATTGAACGGAATTCCTCAGGTACTCCGAAATATAAATCGTGAAGCGCAGAATGCTTTGCCTTTGCGGTAAAAACAGTTTCGTTCGAGATAACTTTTTCAAAAATATCATGCTTAATATCTTCTACACCAATTTGTACTGGATGCTTTGTCAGAACAGGTTGTTTCAACCAATTGGTGAATACAATCTCTGCGTTCTGACTTAAATTAAAGTCTAAGTGTAGCTCAGCGCCTACATGATTTGTAAGTTCTACTACTCGTTCTACATCATGAGTAAAGCAAGTAACCTGGAGTGCTTCCAAATAGGATTTCTTAATAGCCCTGTCTTTATTGTAGTGTGTACCATAACCTAGCCATTGTGATGGGAATCTGGGGTCAATATTTTTCTTCTGAAGGACTGTCATCCAAGCAGAAACACCACCTACTGCAGTCTTAAATTCATAGAGATTAATCTTAAGATCAGCAGAGGTTTGAAGTGGAAACGGATGTTGAATGGGAGCGGATTTTCCAAACCAGTAGGTGAGTACTGCATCTCGTTCTAGTAGCTCAAGAGATGCATTGAGTTTAGCTATATTTAAGTCGGTATGAGTGGCAATGCCGTTCGATAAGCTTTTTCTCGTTAGGGTAGCCTTTTTAAGTTCACTGTTTGCTTCTGTATAGTTTTCAAGAATAGAGATTCGTTCAAGAAGTTCGTAGTAGGCTCTTGTCTTAGCGTTTAAATTGTTCCAATCAGCCGCAGATCCATGGGTGGATATTTCGAGAGTTTCGTTTCTAGCTGCTATTCCACAGATATATAGATCAAGACCACAGAAGTGGATCTTTTCTTCGTGAACCTCGGCTTGCTTCCATCTAGATGGAAGCGATTGATTTGATATTTGATTGTTTTGTAGTAATTGTATTTGATTCATCGAATGATTCCGCAATTGATTTGTCTAATAGATCGAGCGAGTATGAGACCGTTTCAATGAGCAGTTGAAATTGTTCTAAGGTAGTTTTGTTTAAAATTTCAATCAATTTTTTTTCATCACAGTCAGAGTGTTCTGCATCGAGTTCGACATGTTTTGAAACAACGGTCATTTTATTATTTTCGTTTGAAGTAGCTCTAAACAATTCTAATACCCTTTGCCCATAGTGAGCCATGCTGTACTCAGCAACTAAGACATAAGCTGAGTATTGCAATGGATAATCAGTCGATATTTTAGTCAGATATTCTGTAAGTTTTTTTAAAGATGCTGTAGGTGAATTCATATTGGAATGCGATTGTAGATTGTTTTGTAAAACATCATCTTCTGCCCATTTCTCATGGCCGATTTCTTCGAAAATTTTATCTAAAAAATAATCAGACAATTCTCTGTTGTAAGCTTTGACTGATGCAATGAGTGCTGAACGTAAATTTGGTTGAGTATAAGTTATAAGGTAATGACAATTTATTAAATATTGAGAAAGTTCCTTCGGAGTAGGAGGTCGTCGCTTTAATTCTGAAAACAATCTATTTGTTTTCAGAATTTCTACCATTTTAGAATCGATTTTAGTAATGAGAAGATCAATTTTATGAGTCATATATTCCTTTGTAGTTATTAAAAAATAGACGCCGTAAATTAATCTAATGTACGGCGTCTAGGTTTTCAATTAGAAGCTAAGTTGTGCGAATTTCTTTTTCATGTTGCCCCCTTTCCAAAATTTATGCTGAATAAGTAGAAACAAAATCAGTTCCAAACTTTTCTCTGAATCTTTTTTCAGATTCAGGATTTAAAAACATTGTCGTTTGTATGACTTGACCCCAGCGATCTGTTTGCATGTTTCCTGTAAGATTAAATCCTGCGTGATTTAGATAATTTATCTGTGATTTATTTGTAGGATTAAAATCAAAACAAATTCTTTCGACGCCGAAATTAGATAAAACATGTTTCAGTCTATCGACAACAATGCTCTGTGCTCCAAGGCGTCTGTACTGAGGTAGTGTAGCGCAAAATCTAATGTAGTATGTTGACCAATCTAACGCGTTTCCAAACATTGTCGAAATGGGTTCTCCAGATTCAGAGAAAACTAAAAAGAAGTCAGAGAAATTCTCGTAAAATTTTTTTTTATTTAAAGCAGTCACTTCAGACTCTTTGTAGTTTATTGTTTTATGTAATTCGTTCTTAAAATGCTTTGCTAAGAATGAGAGAGAGTCTTGTGATGAGCTGTATTTAACTTTAAGGTCATTGTTTTGGTTGTTTGAGTCGTATATTGCAAGCTCCTTCGCCCAATCAATCCCCCAAAACTGTGAGCTGAGTGACTGGTGAGTGGGTTTCGTTTCAGAGATGGCCTTGCTGGTGATCG
Source organism: Lysobacteraceae bacterium (assembly GCA_023657465.1). GTDB lineage: Bacteria > Bdellovibrionota > UBA1018 > UBA1018 > JAGTJX01 > JAGTJX01. The sequence goes on along the minus strand of JAGTJX010000003.1, from coordinate 218,580 downwards.
TGTTGTTTAAATCTCTCTCGACTTCCATTTTTCACCTCCGTGTGAATTTGGAGTAAGCACGCTCAATAGATATTATTTATAAATTTAAAAATTGGGAGTTAATGATTCTGAAATGCCAAAAAAATGACTATATTCTTGTTTCAAGTACCGCGTTATCCTGTAATCAAATGCTGATGAGATGGGTGAATAAGTTATTTGATTTTTTGATTGCGATCTTCGCTAAGTTCATCCTAGGTCCAAATGTAAATTTTTATAATTTAAGTCGGAGAAAACAAGTCGCTATTTCTGTTATTGCACTTGGGATCTCTGGAGTATTGGTTGCGCTTTTTGGGTTTGCACTCGTTTCCTCATACAGTTCTATGCAGGGTTGGTTTAATAATAGATAAGAATTTTTTTTCTTTACATCGTCCAACAAAACCCGTCATCCTATTATAGATGAGAGTAGATGCTGGCCTAGGATGGGCTTCAATTATTTGGTTTGTTTTGTTTTTCCTCCACTTCAATTTCAATGCATATGCAAAAACCCACGAATGTGAAGAAGATCGTAGGATTCACTGCGCAGATTACATTCCTGGTGATGGTAAATTCACTGCATGTATGCTGACCCACGAGAAAGAATTGAGTAAGGATTGCCGCGAAGAGATCGCGCGCCAGAAGGAAGAGCGCAAGAAGCTCTACGACAAATTCTATGCTCAGTGTGAAACTGACCTTACTAAGCAGTGCAAAGGTGTTGAGCACTCCGATGGCAAAGCGCTCAGGTGCTTAGGTGAGACTCTGAAGAGAACTCCCGCAACTGCAGCCGCTACTGCTATTGCTGATTCATGCAAGAGCTCGATGGAAGCGCTTCGAAAGCGAAGGCTATTGTTTAAGTAGCCTTCGAGTAGTGGGCTCTGTCTTTTTCCCTTAAAATTTTCAAAGCTTCTTCCCAGTTTGGATTTTGCTTTTCACGGCATGCGGTATGAACTTAAGGTAACAAATAAAGTTCTTAAATTAATGTTCGGTGACAGATGCAAGCATGGGTAATTCTCTTTAAGTTTTTAAACTAAACGGTGTGAAGTTCGTGTCTCTATCGTAATAATCTTCGTTCTCAGCGCGCTTCAAAAACGTAACCACGCGGTAGGTGAAAGGAGTCATGACGACTTCCCAGAGAACCTTCAGAGTATAATTGCTGATCATGACTTGGATGACGAGGCTAGTCTCCCAAGTTCCTAAGAATGCGACAGGGTAGAAGATGATGGAGTCGGCAGCTTCGCCTACGACGGTTGAGCCAATAGTCCTTAGCCACAAGTACTTACCAGCGGTTTTGATTTTGAGTTTAGCAAGGACGTAGGAGTTCACGAGCTCACCGCAGAAGTATGCAATGAGTGAGGCCGCTACAATCCTAGGCGCCTGTCCAAACATCGCTTCCATCGCAGCTTGATTCGTATATCCTTGAGCAGGTGGGAGTGAGACTACGACGAAACTCATGAACGCCATGAAGGTGATTCCAGCGAAGCCAGCCCAGACGACCTTGCGTGAGCGGGCGTATCCATACACCTCGGTGAGGATGTCACCGAAGATATAGCTCAGTGGGAAAAAAAGAATTCCAGCGCCAAATGTGAATCCCCAAAGCGTAGCTACTTTTGCAGCACCGATGAGGTTCGAGCAAATGAGAACGGTTACGAACGCCGCCATGATGAAATCATAGTATTTGTATTGGCGTGTGCTTCCGTCTTTGTTCATGAAGTCTGAGCAGGTTTTCCTGTGCCGGCTGGTTTTCCCGAACTGCGCTTGTCATCTCTACTGCCACGACCGCCACCCCGTTTGCCGCCTTTTTTGCCATCGCGTCCGCCGCGTTCATTGCGATTGTCAGCTTTTTTTTCGTTTGGATTGAACGGTGCAGGGAAATATTCTGCGAGATAGGCATGGCCTTCGAGCTGGGTTGCGCCTTGCGGAGCAGCTTCGCCTTCAGAGAGTGTCAAAACAACGACGCGTTTGATTTGAGCCGATTTTTCTTTGATCGTGATTAACGCTTGCGTGAAGTGTTTGAGCTTATCTCCTTCAAATTTAAAGGTTTCTGTAAGTGCAGCTTGCTGCTCTTCAGGGGGTTTGCCTGCAGTTGTGAGCTCAGTGACGAGTGTCAAGCCACGGGTCAAGTGTACGGATGCGAATTCAGTAAGTGTTTTCATAGACCCCCTTTTCTAACAAGTTGCATCCTAAATCAAGCGAAAGCTTGATCTACCTACCGCGACATGGGAGAATTTTGACTAGAAGGAATCTACAAAATGAGAACCTATGGTTGGGTTTTAGCTTTAGGCACGGTTGTGTCAATGGCAGGCTGGGGCGTTCCACGTGCGAAAGCAGCGGATTATTCATTCGCGTGGCTTGATCCTGATAAGAAAATCTATGTTCTTCAGAACAGAAAATTTACTAAGGCAGGTAGACCTTCAGTCTCTATCGGTGGCGGACTTGGGTTATCTAATCCATTCCGAAACACGACCGTCGTCAACGGACAGATCGAGTACTTTTTAAGTGAAGAATTAGGTATAGATGTTTTCTACGCTTACAGTTTCCAAACCAACAGCGCTGTTTACAATCAGTTGCGCTCTCAAGTTCCAACAGCATTACCCACTGCGCGTGAATTCCGCGGACAATACGGTGCACTCATCAAATGGATTCCTTGGTACGCTAAGATCAATGTCTTCAATTCGATTCTCTACTTTGATTGGCATTTTGCTACTGGTATTGGGCAAATTGCTTCTGATGTTGATATCAATACGAATGCTTCAACTGCAGCAAACTATGTTGCACAAACTTTGACAGGATTTTATTTGGGTACAGGGCATACCTATCACCTCACAGAAAATTTCGATGTGAAGTTGGATCTTTTGGGATCCTTCTACCAAGCACCAGAGTTTGGAAATAGCGGAAGCAGTTATTGGTTCTCAAACTTTATGCTCTCAGCAGGAGTGGGATATCGACTCTAAATGAAAACACTACTACTGAGTCTCATCTTAATGAGTGAAAACAGCTTCGGAGCAGGTGCATTGGAGACTGCTCAGAGACTTTATGATTCAGGTCAGTACTTTCAGTCTGCTCGTTATGCATTCTCTTCGACAGAAGAAGGCGTCTCTGCGGGTGAGGCTTATTCATGGATCACGCTCTCGCTTATGCGAGCAGGGATGCCACAGTCCGCGTCTTACTTCTTCATCCGTACATTACAAAGTGGTCAGAAGGCTGCAATCCGCAGAGTACTTGTCCATACACAGGCTCTCATGCGTGTGATTGGTCCTGATATTCTTAAACGCTATCTCATTCGTCACACGAAGTACGAAGATTACGATGAAATCAATCAATCGGCTTATCTCTATGCTTTGGGTAAGCAAGCGCTTCTTCAAGGTGATGAGAAGTATGCAATTGGGTATCTGAAAGCGATCTCAAGTGGAAGCACGCTTGCTCCTTATGCTCTCGAACTCTCAGGTGTTGCTTACGCCATCATTGGACAAGTTGAGACTGCAATCTATCAGTTTGGTCGTTGTGTCAGTCAATCAAGAGGAATTCTCTCTAGCGCAAGTGCGGGTGTCACTGGAGATTGGATGAGGCTTGAGCGCTCACAAGCAGATGACCTTAAGAATCGATGCCAAGCAGGAATAGCTCGCACACTTTATCAAGCGGGTAGATTCGAAGAAGCAGAACGCGCGTATGACCGTATTCCTAAGGAGTCACTTGTGTGGCCAGATATTCTCTTCGAACAAGCATGGAATGGATTCGCACGCAGCGAGTACAACAGAACATTGGGTAAACTTGTGACCTATAAGAGTCCAGCGCTTCAGTTCGTGTTCAACACGGAAGTCGATGTGCTCCGCGCTCAAGCTTATTTGCTGCTCTGTCTTTATGATGATGCCAATAACGTCATCAATGAATTCAATAAGCAATATTCAGGCGTAGGCGAGCAAGTGAAGCGTTTCGTCGAATCGAAGGCTTCGAATCTTTCGGCTTTCTATGACGAAGGTAAGACTGCATCGACAGGGTCGCTCTACGGACGTAGTGATATCCACCGCGTGATGAATCGTTTCGTGAGATCTCCTTACTTCCAGACTTTAGTTGCGTCTGAAAAGTCTGTCGAAAACGAACTCGCGTTCATGAGGCAGATGGACACAGCTTCTTCGGGTGGCACAGGGTTCCCAGGATTCTTAAAACAAGTTTTGGGTTCACGTGTGAAGCAGATTGAGCTCTTGGGTGGAGCATTCGTGAAGAACAGTCTCATGGATTATCACCGCGTGCTCCTCTCTGACTTCGATAAGATGTCATTCATCAAACTTGAGATGCTCTCTAGGGCTAAGGCCAAGCTTGCTCAGAATTCTTCAAGCGTAGGTGAGCGTACTCGTGGCGTGAGAATGCCAGTGAGACGAGACGATCAGTATCGTTGGGGATTCAATGGCGAGTTTTGGAATGATGAGCTTGGGGATTATGTATTTGGATTGGAGTCGCAATGCCAAGGTACTTAATCATTGCTCTACTCTTAGTGCACTCGTCTGGTTACGCAAGAGCAGTGACACCGTATTTATCACAAGAACTCTCGTCGGTTGAGACGGGTAACGAAGGTAAGATTAGAGAGCTCAGGAACGAAGAGATCAATCAAATCAGAATTGCATTAGGTAGACGTGCTCCTAAGAATAGAATGGCTGACCTCTACTTCAGATTAGCCGAGCTGTATCTTGAAGCGTATCGTGCAGACTTCCTCAGAGAGGGAAGGGTGCATGATCAAAGATTGAAGGCAGGTATTAAATCCTCAGCACTCGATCGTACAACTTCGATGGTTTCGCTTCGTTATGGTGTGAAGTCTTGCCAGGAGTTAGTGAAGCTCAAAATTCCATTTGAGAGAATGGATCACGTTTATTTCTTCTTAGGTTATAACAACAAGGAATTAGGAAACGCCAAGGAATCGCAAAAATATTTTCACGCACTCGTAGAAAAATATCCTTCCAGTCCGTTTGTCTATGAAGGTCTCAAGGAATTAGGGGATTTTGCTTTTGACTCAGCTAAGTATAGAGAAGCACATCCTTATTATGAGAGAGCACTTAAGCTTCCAGTACGTGGTGAGACTGAAGCTAGGGTGAAGTACCGTCTTGCTTGGACTTATTACCGTTTGAAGCAATTCTCGCGTGCTATTGAGGAAATGAAAGCTGCGATCTCAATGGCAGGTAGTAGTGGAGACAGATTCATCTCACTCAAAGAAGAAGCACTTCGTGATATGGCGCTCTTTCTCACTGAGACAGGAAATGTCGGTGAGGCAATCACTTACTTTCAATCCGTCCTGAATGATCGTAACTATTACCCAAAGGTTTTAGAGAGACTCGGACGAGAGTACGAACGTAATGCTAAGCCCGATAAGGCCATTCAGGTCTATGAAGCGATCTTGCAAACTCATCCTGAGAGTGAAGCGGCCATCTCTATCGTGAACAAGCTCATGGATGTGGATACAAGTCGCGGAAGATTTGACCGTGCAATTGTGCGATTGAAGTTACTCAAGCTTCCCGATTCTATTCCTTCCGATTCAGAGCTTGCTTACGCGAATTTAAAAGCATTCGTAAGAAAAACTGCAACAGAGAATCACGAGATCTACCGTAAGAAGAGTAAAAAGGAATATCTCCAAGTAGCTGCAGGGTTCTATTCTAACTACATCGACTTTTTCTTGAAGCGCAGCGATCCGAGAGGTGAGCTGAATGAAATCAAGATGTACTTAGCTGATGCGAAAAGAGACTTGGGTCAATCAGCTGCATCTGCTGAACTCTACAAGCAAATCATTCAAAGCAAAGATTCCAAATACTCCAAGCAAGCGGCTGATCTCTGGGTCGGAAGCTTGACCGAAGTATTGAAGACTCAGAAACACTCAAGCGGAGAGCTCACAGCTGTAGAATTAGATTTCATCTCTGCAGTGGATTTCCTCAATGACAATTCACCTGAGACAGAAACAGCTAAGGAAGCATCATTGAGAGTGGCTCAGCTCTACGCTGCTTATCCTAAGTACCAAGCGCAGTGTATCAATCGCATTGAACGCATCATCGATCAGTTTCCAGCTTCTAAGCAGGCAGTCACTGTAGCTAAACTCTGGCTACAGATCCGCGCAGATAAGAAAGACACTGCGGGCGTATCTGATCTCATGGCGAAGTTTAAGAAGAACGAAGCGCTCATGAAGTTTGACCATGATAATAAAGGCATTCTGATCTCAGCGATCGCTCAATACAGTGAGCTCCTCAGAGTCAGTGGCATTGAAGCGATTGAGAAGACGAGTGACTTCGTCAAAGCTGCTTCTGAATATGAGAAGTTTGCAAACGAAACTAAAGATCCTAAGCAAGTCGAGAAAGCACTGAATAATGCTCTTGTCTATTATGAAAAGAATAGTAACTGGGATTCAGTGATGCGTATGGCATCTAGACTCAAGAATACAGCTGCCATTAAACGAGCTGCACTTCAGTACTTCATCGCTGGTCAAGAGTCCAAGTCTGCTCTAGCGTTCGCTCAAGCTGGCGAACATCTTGCAGCTGCGAGAGTTGCAGAGGGTGCAGGGGATTATAAACTAGCACTTGCTCAGACCGAAATTTGGTTCAAAGCGAATCCTAATTCTGATCAGCGTGGAAAGAACTTACTCAACTTCGCAAAACTTGCAATCAAAGCAGGTGAGCCCGCTCAAGCTGAGACTGCGTTTCAAAACTGTGCTGATACGAAGAAGTCTTCTAGTGTACAAGAATGTATTCTTGAGTGGACGAGACTGGCGAAGAAACAGAAAAAAACAGCGACTCTTGAAAAGATTGCATCCAAGTATCATTCTTCGGAATCTAGCTTAGAGATTTTCAAATCCAAATGGAGTGGGACTCAGTTTCCTCCAATCTCTCTCCCTGATGCAAAACTAAAACAAGGTGTGCAAGACAGAATGAGAGTGATTGAGAAACAAGCAGGAGATGCTAAGCGCCTCATTGAATCTGGAGGGCCTGTCAGTATCAGTGCTCTTGAGTTCTTAAGTTCGCAAATCCTAATGTTTGCAGATCAGATAGATCATGCAGATTTGAGCAAGGCTACAACTCCAGCTGCAAAAGAAAATTATAAAAAATCTCTCGCAAAAGTGACTGCACCGATCAGACAGAAAGCTAAGGGCTTCTCCAAACGCGCGTTTGAGAAAGCTCAGGAGCTGAATATTTATACCCCTGAAATTCTCAATCTTGCTCAAGACTGGGCTTCTGATAGACAGAATCTCTGGGCACGTGTCCAGGGATCTCGTCCTCAGTTCAGAGTGCTAGGAATTCCAGTGGATGGAAGCGAGTCTGAGACCAATGAAGCGCTTGTAGCTGTGAGAGTGAAACTTGCAGCTCAGCCTCAGGCGGCTCAGTCTTGGATCGATTATGGGAATATACTCTGGAGACAGAAGAAGCTCGAGCTAGCAAAAGTTGCGTTCTTCCAAGCTCTCGACATTCAACCTAAGAATACTGCAGCTCTGAATAATCTCAGCGTGATGGAGCTCTCAAAAGAAAATGTCGATGATGTATTTAAGATCCAGCAAGCAGACTATGGATTCAGGCGAGCGATGGATACCGGCGATGGTGCGTGGATCCCTAAGTGGAACCTAGCTCAAATACTCCTCTATTATCGGTTGTTCAAATCAGCAAAGCCACTGATTGAAGCCGTACGTAAGTCTCAAATGACTGAGGAAATTGAATCAGCGTATGCAGTTGCACTTGCAGGAACCGGTAATGGCCGTGAGGCTTCACAAACCATTAAGAACGCAGAGAAACTCGATGGTGACACTGCTGGATCCAAGTACCACCGTGCAATTCTTAAAGCGGCTCTTGCAACTGGAGAAGACTGCGTTGATGAACTCGATCGTATCAGTGGTCCTGAATATGTTTCTTTGGAACAGAAGAGTGTTGTGCTCTTAAGGAGTTTTTGTGATGTTCACTAAAATTTTAATTTTAGTTTTAGCAATGAGCTCAGTCGTCTTCGCACAAGACGAAGATAAGAATGTCGGGTACAAGACTGACGCAAAAGGCAATAAAGTGAAAGTGGTCTATCCTAAAAAATCCAAAGTTGACTTCGAAGGCTTAGCGATCGAAGGAGAATTGAAAAATCCTGCTGAGTTTTATTTCCAGCATCGTAAACAAGACAAGTTTGATTCACTAGTAAAACGCAGAATGAATTTCCATCAAGAAATGTTGAGAGATGTAGTTTTAGTTAAATAGGGAGAATGAGACATGAGTAATGAAAAAACATTAAGTACCTCGCTCAAATGGGTAGCTGTTTTTCGTGTGACGACTCCTGAAGGTCAGAAAACGTTTCGCATTCACAAAGAAAGAATCATTTTAGGTTCCTTGGGTTCAGCCGATATTCGAGTCGCTTCTGAAAAAGTATCACCCATTCATGCCATCATTGAGTGGTCTGAAAGTGGTGCGGTTTTATTCGATCTTGCAAGTGACTCCGGTACAAGAGTCAATGGTGAGCCTGCAATCACAAGAAACCTTGTTAATGGCGATAAGATCCTTATCGAAAATGTCGAAATAGTATACTCCAGAGAAGAGTTGCAGTCGCTCATTCCAAAGTTCCAGCCTAAGGCTGCTGGTGAAAGAAAACTATTTCGTGAGTCAGAAGAAGTACTCACGCCACTCATTTTAGAGAATGAAGCAGAAATTGAAGACATATTTGAATACCCACCTAGAGGCGAGCGTGCGCTAGAAGTAGTCATGTCTTGGATGGGCGTGATTCTCAATATTGAGCACTTTATCAAAGAGAAGGAAGTCGTACTGGGTTCTGCCCCATTCGTCGCTCCTCACAACGTGAAACTCGTCACGCGGTCTGGTAATGATTACTTCTTGCAACTTGACCCTCTGATGACCGGAGTACTTCAGCGACGTGGAGAGCTCACGAAGCTTGATGTCGTTTCTCAGAGCGGATCACAGGTTCCTTTCAAATCAGGTGACTTCGCTAAGATCAAAGTAGGCGAGATCGCTTATTACATTAGCTTCTGTGAAGCCCCTCCTCACATCAAGCGAAAGCAATGGGTAGAGAGAGATCCGTTTTTCTACAGAACTCTTGTCACTTCGCTTCTTGTTTCTGGTGCGCTCATTGTAACGATGATGAAAGTTCAGATTAGCCCAGACATTACTGCGGAAGAAGTACCAGAGCGCATTGCAACTATTCTTTATCAACCTGAGAAGTTCAAGGCTCCACCTAGAATTATAGAGCCGAGTGAGAGGAAGGTTCCAAAGGAACCTGAAGCGAAGCTCCCAAAACCAAAACCCAAGAGAATCGAAATCGACTTAAAGCCTAAGAATGTCGATGAGAAAAAGCCAATGCCAAAAGAGATCAATGTCGGGCAGAAGACTGAGCAAGCTAAACCTAAAGCGCAACCTAAGCAGAAAAATAAAGCTAAGGAAGGCGAAGGCGCAAAAGCAAAAGGTAAAGAAGGTCAGAGAGGAAAACCAAATGCTGCAAAAGGTGAGACTGCTCAGACTAAAGCATTCCGTCCCTCTCCAATGGCAGGTACAGGAACGGGTGGAGGTAACAGCCAAGCGAAACCTGAAGAAGGAAATGTGGATCTTCTTTCTGGATCAGGCGCAAGAATTGATAACATCTTAGGAAACGCTGCTGAGAAAATCGGAAAGTCAGGATCGAGACTCACTGGCTTCGGCGGATTCGATACTCAAGGTAACGGTGGATTAGGTGCTGCAGGAATTGGAAAGGGCGGCGGCGGAACTGCTTCATCTCTCGGTGGTCTTGGTAACAAAGGAATCGGCGGAGGTCGTGTCGGTACTGGAGCAGGCGCTGCTGGTAACGGAACAGGACTTGTAGGCGGTAAGTCCCGTGTGAATATTAGATCCGGAGGCCCAGAGGAAACTGTCGTCATGGGTGCAATGGACTATGATGCAATCAATGCTGCAATCTTGGCACATCGAGACGAGTTCAGACTCTGCTATGAGCGAGAGCTCAATGCAGAGAATCCAGATCTCGGAGGACGAGTGAGTACGAACTTCGTCATTGGTTCTACAGGCCGAGTTTCTACTGCAGCAGTTCTTTCGAGTTCGCTCAAGAATGCAAACGCAGAGCGATGTATCTTAGAAGTCATCAAACGCATTGATTTCCCAAAACCAAATGGTGGTGGTGAAGTGAGTGTTAATTATCCATTCCGATATAGTGCTGGGGGCAAATAATGGAAAACACAGGCAGCATGTTATTCAAAGACGATTCACCTAAGTGGTATATTGCTCAGGGACAAAACTGGGTAGGGCCGATGAAATCAAGTGAAGTTTTTGCAAAGCTTGAAAAGGGTGAACTCACTCCTGCTCATTATATTTTGCAAAAAGGTGATAAGAAGTGGAAAAGAATAGTTGAGGTTGTCGAATTTCAGCCGACGATGCCGCCTCCGCCTCCTCCTGAATTTGCAGAAGAGGTTTCTCAATCTAGTATCAAGAAACCAAACAAACCTGCTCCGCAAGTAGTTGAAAAATCTTGGTATGTGTACTCAGGAGACTCTCAGTTAGGACCTTTCTCAGTAGAAGAAGTACAGCGATCACTTGAAGTGGGAAGTATCTCATCATCTTCTCAAGTGTGGAAAGATGGAATGATTGATTGGGAACCGATCTCTGATCAGGTTGAATTCAAATCAATCAAAAAAGCTCCACCTCCGAAACCATCTGGCCCTCCAACACTCGCAAAGAAACAGGATAAGCGTACGTCATCTAGAAAGCCTCTCATTGCAAGAATCATCATGGCGAACAAAGAGAAGATTGTTTTGGGAATTTGTCGCGATATCAGCTTAGGTGGTATGCAAGTTCTAACAGAACAAGTTCCAGGTGGAGTAGGCACATCACTCAAGATGAATATTTCTCCTCCTCAGGGGCTCAAGGCATTCGTAGCCGAAGGTGAGATCGTCAGAGTGCTAGAAGACGGAAGAGGATTTAGTTTTCGTTTTAAAAAACTCGCGCCTGATGCAAAAAAAGCGATAGAGAAGTATATTTCCATATCATGAAACCTTCACATTTCCCTGATTTGCCTTCAGACTGGATTACAGAGACAGATCATTTTTCATCCGAAATTGATTCTGCAGCGCTCTTCATGACCATCTGGCGCAAAAAAGCACCCAAGGAAGGTCGCGCACTTCTCATTGTTCATGGTTTTGGTGAACACGGTGGTAGGTATGAACATGCCCCTCATTATCTGAAGAACTCAGTCGATTTCATTGGCGCAATTGATCTCAGAGGACATGGTAGATCGCAGGGACTCAGAGGGCATGTGAAGTCCTATGCTGAGTATATTTCAGATTTCAAATCCGCGATCACAAGATTTCGTGCGAGATTAGAGCAATGGGCACCGCGAGTAGAGCTTCATGTCTTAGGTCATAGCAATGGGGGTTTAGTGGTTTTCCTAGCTACTCAACAAGATGAGACACTACCGATTAGATCAGTGAGTATTTCTTCTCCACTTCTACAACTGAAAATGCAAGTACCTGCTTCTAAGAAATTCTTTGCTTCACTGATTCGCCCAGCATTTGGCGCGATCCAAATGACCAACGAAATAGATTCGGGTTACCTCACTCATGATTCAGAGTTGAATCTCTTGTACGAAACTGATCAACTCAATCACAACAAGATCACTCCGCAACATTTCCTAGAGATGAACAAGGCGATGGAAGAGGCTTCACATTATAGCAAGCCTTTTGCATATCCTATTCAGTTTCAAGTGCCTCTTGAAGATCCAATTGTGAGTGCAGAGCATGTACAAAAAATATTTTCAGAGTTAAAACTGAAACCAGGTGTGGATAAGCAGCTTGCAACTTATGCAGGGTTTTTCCATGAGTCCTACAACGAAGTCGGAAAAGAAAAAGTATTTGGAGATTTGGAACAATGGATTCGAAAACACAGCTCGCAAGCTTAATCAAACGACTATCTTACAAGGAAGGTGATTTCACTCTCGCTTCAGGCAAGAAAAGTAACTTCTATGTCGATCTGAAGAATACTACTCTTCATCCAGAAGGCGCAGATCTACTAGGAACTCTCATTGTGAGAGATATCCTTGAGAAACGTATTCATGTCGATGGAGTAGGTGGCATGACCATGGGTGCAGATCCCATTGCGACTGCGGTATCGCTTGCAGCGTTCTCTCGTGGTTTAGTGTGGCCAGCATTCATCGTGAGGAAAGATCCTAAGGACCACGGCACTGGACAATACGTTGAGGGGACTGCGAATCTCTCAAAGGGATCGCGCCTCTTAGTTGTGGAGGATGTCGTCACGACTGGAGGGTCTAGCTTGAAGGCAATCGAAAGACTCAAAGCAGAAGGTTATACGATTGCAGCGCTCATGACGATTGTCGACCGTGAACAAGGTGGAAGAGACGCGTTTGAATCTCAGGGAGTTCAGTTCTTGAATCTCCTCACACTCAATGACGTGAAATCTGCAAAATGAGTTGGCGCCCTTGCACTACCTGTAAAAAAGAAATTGCTTACAAATCCGTTTTTTATATTTGCAATGTTTCCACCTGTACGCGTAAGCGTGCGGGGTTCGTATTCTGCTCAGTGAGTTGTTGGGACGCACACGTCCCAACCATGCGGCATAAAGAGTCCTGGGCAGTAGAACGTAAAGCTCCTACTGAAGGGGAGTGGGCTGAAGTCCTCGCAGGAACTCGAGAGGATATGACTTATCCCAAGGCTGAAAGAGTGAAGGAAGAAGTAGTGGAAGTGAAGAAGCCTTCAGCACCTGTAGCGCCGATTCTGCGTAAAAGATCTTAAGTGAGTTTAATGATTGCGGCTAAAATCGCTATCGTAGCTGCTTGCATCGCGCCAAAGCGAATAGTGAGTTTTGATTCTAAACGTGCTTCTCGCTCAAGCATCAAGTGGAGTATCTCTGCTCTGAATTTTTCAAGCTCGAATCTCACCTCAGATTTGAACTGAGCGAAGTCTCTTTGAGAGACTAGTTCGTAGTTTTTAAAGTCCTGTTTGGTAGCTAGTTTGTCTTCCATAATATCCACTAGTATTCCTATTGAAGTCTCTGCCTGTTCTTTTGAAAAACCGACTTCCTGTAACATTTTAGCATATTTTAAAGTATTGAACATATGTCCTCCATTGGGATTACATATACAAATCTAATGCCAGTAAAATCTTCAATAAATTCAAGTAAATGGTGTTGAATGAAGTCTGATAGTCGCACTCAAGATCCAAGTTTAAGTTAATATCCAAGTCTCAGTCTGATCCTGCTATCAAGGCCGATGATTCTCTTCAGTGCATGGTTTCCAAGTTCTAAAGAGGATTCAATCTCAGTAGCGCTACAATTCAAACAGTGTTTTTCTAAGTTTTTAGCAAAAATATAGTGAGATCCATAACTGCTGAGAGCTTTATTGTCACAAGCATTTTTACCTTTTAATTTCTCACCTTTGTTTGATGGACATTTGACGTGGCTTCCATAATTCGTATGAAGTGCTTCGTGAAGTAGAGCACTTGCAAGTACGATATAGTCTTTCTGTAAAACCTGGTCTGAAAGTAAAACTGAGCCGCCAAAGTTAGAGGCAAATACATCACTGCTTGTTAAAGAATAACCAATTGAGTAAATGTTTTTTTCTAAAAAGGAACAATATGTCTCGCCAGAAACCGTTCCGCCGAAGAGCTTCCTATGAGCTCGGGATCCTTTGGTGCCTTTAATATTCGCTAAAAATTCTAGTGATTGATCAAGGAGAGTAGCAACATCAGTGGGTATTTTTTGACTGATTTTTAAATTACAACGCCTCTGCTCAGTAGAGTAAATCTTCTGAGCAGAGGCGCTATAGGTAAATAAAAACAAAAAGCCTAAAAGAATATGATTAGTTTATAAAATTAAGAGCTGTAGGATTTAACTTTTGAGCAAGCTTCGTGAGTCTGCTGATTTTGCGAGCAGCTCTTGCTTTAGGGATTCCACCTTTAGAAGCAGCTTTTGATAAAGCTTTTACAGCCAAGATATAGCTAGCTGCGGATTCAGTAGTTTTTTTGCTGATAGACTCTACTGCTTTACGAACAGCGGTTTTAGTTGCTGAACGAGTAACAATGTTCTGAGCTTCGCGTTTTTTTGCTTGGCCTGCACGTTTTCCTGATTGGCGAGTATTTGCCATGACTTATTTCTCCATATCACCGCGGGTTTAATTGAGTTGCGGTTCGCTATTGGGTTTATTGCATCTTGCCAGGATTGACAAGGCGAAAAATGCCGGTTGTTTGATAGATAAAAACCCCTCATCATTAATAGATGTATCCCAGGATGGGACGGGGCTCCTTTTCCCTGATTATATCGGTTGTTTTGATTTTAGGTGGGTGCGCAAGCACACCAACCAAGACATTCCCTAAGCACGATCCAAACGACATCACGCGCGAAGACCAAGTCGAGATAGAGGACTTGCTCACTGCTGAATCACTCCAAGTAGTGGGAGCTGATGAAGTCAAAGTAGATACTGCTGCAATCCCAGAAACCACAGCTCCTTCTAAAGACGAAGGTAAGTTTGATGATGTTCAAGTTCCTAAGGCAAAGAATCTTGCTCTCGTCCAAACAAGCCATGCGATCAGAGTTCAAACGATAAAAACTTCTGTAAAAAAATGGGTTACTTTTTTCACGACCAAAGACCGTGAACGATTCGCACGTTTCATCGAGAGGGGTGCTCGCTATAAAGATCTCGTTTCCTCGATCCTAAAAGCAGAGGGTGTTCCACCGGAAATTTTCTATTTGGGCGTTATTGAAAGTGGCTACGTCACTCATGCAAAATCTCACGCTTCTGCAGTGGGTATTTGGCAATTCATCAAAGGCACAGGTCAGCGATATGGACTGAGAGTGAATAAGTACGTCGATGAGAGACGTGACCCTGTGCGTGCAACCCGTGCAGCGGCTCGGTACTTGCGTGATCTTTATGGACAGTTCAACTCCTGGGAATTAGCTCTTGCTGCGTACAACTGCGGTGAGGGGAGAATTGCCTCAGTGATCAGACGCGCGGGTACACGCGATTATTGGAAGCTTGCGCACTTAGGATTCCTACCTGAGGAGACACAAGACTATGTGCCTAAGTTCATGGCCGCGGTCTGGATCGGTCAGCACCCCGCTCAGTATGGATTCCAGAAAACTACTAAGGAAGAATACCCAGATCTTGTAGGAGTAGAATTCCCAAGCTTTATTACTTTGAGAAGCATTGCTCAAGTCAGCAGACTTGGGATTGAATCCTTGGAGTTAGTGAACCCCCATCTCAGTCGTGGCGTAATCCCTCCTACGTCTCGCTCTAAGTATGTCCTATGGGTGAGCGAGGATCAGGCATCCAAGCTCAAGACCGTAAGCCATAAGCTTGCCCAGGTGCTCAAAGACCGTACTCACAGAGCGATTGCTCAAGCCAAGGAGCATGTGAAGTACACTCGTTCCCATCAGAAGTCTAAAACGCGCATCATCACCATGCGAGATCGAAAACGCGCACGTAAATATAACTAGATATTGTGGTGCCAAACTGATCCATCACTTTCCCTTGTATCTGTAACTTCCTGAAATCACTACCATAAATATTGGCACCCCTGATGCACATACATAAAGACAGGAACACGTAGGAGGTGGTTCCAAACAGGGAATGAGGCAAAGGTTTGTAATTAGGATTCTGCTAAACCAGCACCTACCTTTAATCCTCGCACTTCTTAAATTCAAGCAATGTACCCACCATCGTGAGTTGATGACAAGTTCCTTAAGACTCATGCATTCCTCGTTACAAACAAGAGGAGATATTTCATTGCCTTATTCCCTGCACCTCTGATACGACCCCTTTAATTAAACAAGGGGTGTATATGAAATCAGTTTTTTCATTTTTTGCGTTTGTTTTATCAATCAATAGTTTTGCTCAAGAGTTTCCATTTTTGGTGTCTGAATGTGAACCCATTATCTCTCGAAACAAAAAAGATCAGAACTCCGTTTCCCAGCAACTCGCTCAAGAATTAGACAAAGTTTATGTTGTAGACCCACTCTCTGTTCGTAAGAATCCAGAAGGCAAACGAGTGACTGCAAAGATTTTTGCAAACTTCAAAAACTCCAATGCCTATATGGTGGGTCGACAAAGCACTTACGGTTATGCGTATAAGGGGGGCTCTAGTACCTCCTATAGTTCAGAAACTCTCAGAGCCATTATTGAGAAAAAACTCGCTAAACCACCACACAATTTGTTTAATAATGCTATTACAATCAAAAACGAAAATAATGAAACGGTAGTGGAGCTTGATCATTATGGTTTTTACCCAATGAATCCCGCTGCCTATTCAAAACCGATCAATATTATTTCTAATCCTTTTGGAGTGATTGAATTTGGGATTAGCTATAAAGAGATTATTAAAAAAGCGATTCATTACAAACCTTATGTCGCATACTTTGGTTTTTCTGTTGCAGAACCTAAGGATGTTTATACTTCGGCACCGATGATCTACACATTGCTCAAGTGTGAGAATATCAATTCAGAATACTCACCTATGGAATGGATTGATTTACTTCTTAGTGAGTTACTGAGATATTAAGCTTCACCCCTCAGTAATTTTGCACTTCTGTAAAATTACCAGCGTTAAGGTTTAAGAATTTTCCTCTCAAATCTAAGGGTTGCTTCGCTGATATCAAACCTGACAAAAGTGTCAGGTTCGAAGCTTCTGACCGACATGGAAAGCCTCAAAGCTGACAGTTTTGTCTGTTTCAGAGAAGTTAGACTAATGGAGTAAGGATAACGCGCCGCTTAAGGAGATACGAATTGCTAGAGTGGATGCAAGCGAGAGAGACGCCTCTACAGTTTTAGGCGCGAATCTGGTAGCTTAGGCGACATGTCGAACGAAAAAATTATTTTCTCCATGGTGAACGTCTCCAAGATGTATCCACCGAACAAGTTTGTATTAAAAGAAATCTACCTCTCCTTCTTCTACGGAGCAAAAATCGGAGTCTTAGGCTTAAACGGCTCTGGTAAATCCACTCTTCTCAAAATCATCGCAGGATTAGAAAAAAACTACGCAGGCGAGATCGTCACTAACCCTGGCATCACCATGGGCTACCTCCCACAGGAGCCTGATCTCGATCCAAACAAGACCGTTCGCGACGTCGTCGCTGAAGGTTTAGGCGATGTCATGCATTGGTTGAAGAGATTCGAAGAGATCGGAAACTTGTTCTCAGACCCAGATCTCGATCCAGACAAAATGGACAAGCTCCTTAACGAGCAATCCGACCTCCAAGAAAAAATCGAACACGCAGGTGGCTGGGACATCGATCGTAAGCTTGAAGTTGCAATGGACGCACTTAGAGTTCCAGATGGCTCACTCAAAGTTGGCCCTCTCTCAGGCGGAGAGAAGCGCAGAGTTGCGCTCTGCCGCTTGATCCTGCAGAAGCCCATGGTCATGCTACTCGATGAACCTACCAACCATTTGGACGCAGAATCAGTCGCTTGGCTAGAGAAGTATCTCAGCACTTACGAAGGCACAGTCATCGCCGTAACCCACGATCGTTACTTCTTAGATAATATCGCAGGATGGATCTTGGAACTCGACCGTGGTTCAGGAATTCCTTGGAAAGGGAATTACTCCTCATGGCTTGAACAGAAGAAGAATCGTCTTGTGCAAGAAGAAAAGAGTGAAACCAAACGTCAGAAGACACTCGAGCGTGAGCTTGAGTGGATCCGCATGGGTGCAAAAGCTCGTCAGGCTAAGGGTAAAGCTCGTATCAATGCTTACGAGAAAATGCTCTCTGAGGATAAGGGTGCAAAAGAAACTGAAGTCGAAATCTACATTCCTTCAGGACCAAGATTAGGTGGCAACGTCATCGATGCAATGGGAATCTCCAAAGCTTTCGGAGATAAGATCTTGTTTGAGAATCTCTCGTTTAAGATTCCTCCAGGATCTATCGTGGGAATCATCGGTCCAAACGGAGTGGGTAAGACGACTCTGTTCCGTATTCTCACCGGACATGAGAAGCCTGATGAAGGCGAATTCAAAATCGGTAGCACTGTGAAGCTCGCATACGTCGATCAATCACGTGATCTCCTCAATCCAGATCTTACGGTATGGGAAGAGATCTCTGACGGTAAGAATGAAATGATCATGCTGGGTACCAAGGAAGTTCCTTCCCGCGGATACTGCGCACGGTTTGCATTCTCAGGTTCTGATCAGCAGAAGAAAGTCGGAGTGCTCTCAGGCGGAGAGAGAAACCGCCTCCACTTGGCTAAGCTTCTGAAAGTGGGCGCTAACGTACTGTTGCTCGATGAACCGACCAACGATCTCGATGTAAACACTCTTCGTGCACTAGAAGATGCGATCGATAACTTCGCAGGTTGTGCGGTTGTCATCAGCCACGATCGTTGGTTCTTAAATCGTATCTGTACTCACATCATGTCGTTTGAAGGAGATTCAAAAGTCACCTTCTTCGAAGGAAACTTCGATGACTATGAAGAAGATAAGAAGCGCAGATTAGGTGCCGAAGCTTTGACACCTCACCGCGTGAAATTCAGAAGCCCTCATTGAGCGAGCGGGGAATCCCGAAGGGAATTCGTGCGAAGCTCCAACACTAAATTGTTTTTATGTTTCTAATATCGGGAATGTCTTAAAGTAATCATTGAGCTCACTGATGATCTGATCACTAATCCACTTCTGATTGTATTGAGATAGATTGATGAACTCGAGACCTACTTGATGGTTACCTGGAGAGTAGGGGGTTTCTAGTTTCTTCACCCATTTTGTAATCGCTTGAGTTTGGATAGTTTTTCCATTCACAAAGAGTTCAATGGATTCAATTTTTAATCCTTTTTTCCACTGATTGATTTCATCCACAGGAATGATAACTCGGATACCACCTGCACTGATGTCTGCGAGTTGGTAGGGTTTGATTTTACTTTCAAAACTTAGTTTTGCTGATTGAGAAATGATCTGCTTTGTATTCTTTTGATCGTGCGCAAGGAATTCATAGCGGAAGTTTTTCCTTCGTTGGACTTGCCACATTTCGTCTTTGAATGAGTAAATGATGGAATAGCCTGTCACGGTAAGATCCTTAGTCGACATATTGAGGAACACTGCAGTCCTAGGGAGAGAGACGTTGAAGTAAATCGAAGGAATAGTCTGTTCATTAATGCTCTCAAAGAGATCAGTAAGATCAGGAGAAGGGATCATGTTGAATGTGATCTTTTTATTTTTCTGATCGAAGACTGTGGACTTCACTCCGACAATATTTTTTTTGCCTCTTGTCCAGATGGTAGATGTTTTGAATTTTTTCTCAGCTTCGTTCAGGTAACTTTCTTGGATTTTTCTATCTTCCACTTTTTTGAAAATATCTTTACTGAAGGTGATTTCTACATCTGGTTCTGGCGCAGGTGCTTTTTCAAAACCAAAGACGGGATTAGAATCAACACCATCAGAATTGAAAAAGCCACTTGTTTCTTTTTCAGTTGCCTCAAGTAGGGTTACATTTTTTAATTCGTCCATGATGATGTCTAGTTCGCGCACTTCTTGCTGACTGAGAGTCAGAGCAACAATGGGTGTAGTCCCTTCGTTTGAGAGTGTTCGTACACCAATTAATGAACCTGGACGATTAGTATTTGTAATTCTAATTTCGTATTCGAAAGTTTTCTGAATGAGTGGTAGTAAGTCTTCTCCCATTTTAGAATTGGCAGCGACTTCAAGATTTCCATCACTCGTTGTTTTGATTTTGTACCTGGGAAGCTTCTGGACTGGATCAAGATAGATGAGCTGAGGCTCTTGACCGACGAAAGTCCAATGGGGTTCCTTGAACTCTGGAAAGACTTTTGATTTGTAAACCCATGAGCCCACTTGTCCCTTAAACAATGAGTAATCGAGATCATGTGGAGTCCACCAGAAGCATCCATCATGCCATTCGCCTTCCATATCAGATTCAAGCCAACGACCAACGTTGGGTGAGGGGCCTCTGAGTTCGAAGATCCAATGACCCATGATTTTCTTGAACACTGACCACTTAGGATAAATCCAATAATCATGAGGTATCTCGATGGAACCTACACGAGTGACTTTACCTGACTTTGCTGTGCGCTCTCCTGCACCTTGTCCACCGAAGAGCGAGTCTTTGTTAAATTCGAGACGCTCAGACAATCGATTCAGCTTAATTCTGACTGCACGGGGGGCTTGATTGAGTACGATGTAATCTGCACATCCCATTTTTTGGAAAATCTCTTGGAGCTTGGGATGTTGGATTGTACCTGCAACGCAGATAAGAAAGTTTCCCTCGGGCTTATTGATTTTTAAATAATTTACAACTCTGAGCAGATCTTTGAGTTTCTTCAGTTGATCGAGGTGATAGACCAAGACAAACTTCTCAGCTTCCTTGTGGGTCTTGATCACATCGCTAGATTTGGTAAGAGTGCGAATAGGACGTTTTGCGTCTTTATTTAAAAGCGCAATACAATCATCTAAAACTGCGTTCGAAGCTGATTGAATGAAGTGAAATTCTATAGGTTTTGTATTAGCCATCTATCTATTAAAAGTAACTCAAGATGATTAAGGCTGCATAGGGAAAGATTTAAAATAATCATTAAGTTCGTTTACAATCTGATCATGTATCCAGTTCTGCGTTTCTTTTGGCATGTCCGAAAATTCAATACCTGCTAAGTTTTTTTTAATCCACCGAGTAATGCCTTTGCACTTAATGACATGGTTATTCAATGTGAGTTCTATAGAATCAATGATCTGATCTTTCTTCCAGAGAGGCTGCTTTTCAGCTGGAAGATTCACTCGTAGTCCACTCGCGCTTAAATCAGCAAGAGAGTAAGTGTCAGAATTTCCGTTGATTGAAATTTTTGCATTTGGATCTATATATTTTTTTTTGTTTTTTAAGTCATGTGCAAGAAACTCGTATCTAAACTTTTTTCTGCGTTGGACTTGCCACATTTCGTGTTGAAAAGAATAAATGATTTGAGATCCATCGACTTTTAAATCTTTTGTAGACATATTGAAAAATATTGCAGACCTGGGAAGGTTGACATTAAAATAAATTGTTAATATTTTTTTTTCAGTAATTTTCTTAGTCAGTTCACTGAATTCATGAGAAGGCTCTATTTGAAATATTATGGATTTATTTGTTTGATTGAAACGTATAGATAAAACCTTTGAAATGTTTTTTTTCCCTTGAGTCCACATTACTGCAGTTTTAAATTTATGATCAGATTCTATGAGGAAATTTTCTTGTGTTTTCTTATCTACTATTTTCTTAAAGATTTCTTTGTTCGAAATAAAACTTGTATTGGATTCTGATTTTGATTTATCTCTTACTAATACAACTGGTGTTTCATTTGCGCCTTTTGAACTAAATAATACTTCAATTGGGTCAATAAGTGGAGAATCTAGAGGAGAGACAGTTTTTAACTCATCAAAAAGTGAGTCAAGTTCTTTGATTTCTTGCTGAGTAAGAGCAGATTCTGATTCTGTATTTATATTTTCGACAGGATTTGATTTTACGATTTCGCCAATAAAGCCTGGTTTTGCTTTATTTATAATTTTAATTTCATACTCGTATGATTTATCAATCAATGGGGTGATTTCTTCATTTGTTAATGAATTTGATGCAACTTCAAGGTTACCCATTGAAGTGGTTTTGACTTTGTATCTGGGGTTTTGGTAGGGGTCTATATAGACTAGGTCTGCTTCTTGACCTACAAAACTCCAGAATTGATTTTTATATTCAGGGATAATTTTAGATTTGAATACCCAAGCTCCGTTTTGATTTTTAAATAATGGATGATCCATATCGTGTGGTGTCCACCAGAAGTATCCACTGTGCCATTCGCCTTCTTGTTCAGATTCAATCCATCGACCAACGTTTGGTGAGGGCCCCTTTAATTCAAAAATCCAATAACCTATAACTTTTTTAAATACTGACCATTTAGCGTAAGACCAGTAGTCATATAACATTTCTATAGGGCCTACTCGATTTACTTTTCCTGTTTTTGATGTTCTTTCAGAGTAATGATTTCCTCTAAAAAGTGAGTCTCTATCGAGTTCTAATCTTTCGCAGATTCTATTGATTTTAAGACGAAAGGCTCTGGGGTTTGTAATTAAGTTAATAAAATCATTGCACCCAATTTTTTGTATTAATTCTTGGAGTTTGGGATGGTGAATGCTGCTGACAACACAAAGGCTGTAGTTCTTTCCTTCCTTATGAGTCTTGAGATAATGGTGCACTCTGTAGAGGTCTTTTATTTTTTTGAGTTTATCCAGGTGGTATATGAGAACGAATTTTTCAACTTGTTTATGCGTCTGTATCACTTCAAATGAGTTTTTCAGGAATTGAATCGGGCGCTTACTGTCTTTTCTCAATAGAGCAATGCAAGAGTCAAAGTGAGTGTTTGTGGCAAAGGAAATGATGTGAAGCTCTATTGGTTTTGTTTCTGTCATCTGTTATAAAAATAACCCGAAATGAGTTTAAATTTTACAAAAATTAACTTAGCGATGAATGCTGCTGTAGAGTGTGCCCGGCAATATGTTGGCGCTACAAGTCCTAATCCAGCTGTCGGAGCTGCAGCTCTGGATCATGAGGGTGAGATCATCGCAGTAGCTGCCCATAAACATGCTGGAAAGCTTCATGCTGAGCGAGAACTCATAGAGCTACTTACTGAAATGGGCAGACTCAGTGATTGTGTGACAATGGTTGTGACGCTTGAACCTTGTTCTCATCACGGCAAAACTCCACCTTGCGCAGACGCACTTGAAGAGCAAACTCAGATAAAGCGCGTCATTTATGGACAGAAAGACTGCAACCCGCTTGTTGGTGGGAAGGGGCATGCGAAGTTAGTGGAAGCGGGTAAAGAAGTCGTTTGCTACGAAGAGTCTCCTGCACGAGATCTTGAAGTTCTAGAAAGTGTGGTGAGACTGAATGCTCCGTTCTTCCACTGGGTGAGAACGGGATTACCTTTTGTGATTGTGAAAGTCGCATTGAACAGAGAAGGATCCATGATTCCTGCGGCTGGACAGAAGACGTTCACTTCAAATGACTCGCTTGTGATCGCTCATATACTGAGGCGTGAATCAGGAGCCATCATTACAGGTAGCGGAACGGTGCTTGCTGATCAACCCGAGTTTACAGTGAGGCATGTTCCCGACCATGAGGACGCTCCTTCACGCGAACTCGTCGTCCTCGACAGACGAGGCAGGGTTCCTGACCCCAAATATAGGGTGGGACATGACTATCTCACTGAACTAAAAAGACTGGGTAAACAAGGAGTTACACAGGTCTTAGTCGAGGCAGGAGTGAGCCTAACGCAGGCGGTATTTGCATTGGGCATCTGGAATGAATCTGTGATAATACGACAGGCCATAATTAACGGTGAGCCAGACCAGATTGAGATTAAAACGAACGTATGTTTTCAGGAATCATTGAACAAACAGCTTTAGTCACCCAGATCAAGCCCTCTCAGGCAGGAATCACATTGGATCTTAAAATAGATTTGAACGACGATCTTGCATTAGGCGAGAGCGTTGCCTGCGATGGTGTTTGCCTCACGGTGACTGATTGGAATCGAAACGAGAAGCGAGCACAGTTTTTCTTAAGTGATGAAACACTCACTCGCTCACACTTTAAAAATATAAAATCACAAAATTTGATCAATATAGAACGCTCAGTAAAATTCGGTGACCGCATGTCAGGTCACTGGGTGCAAGGACATGTCGATGGAGTTGGAACAGTTTCGTCCATTCTCAAAGTGGGTGACTCACAAGAACTCAAAATCACTCTTCCAGTTAATCTCAAAAAATATTGCGTAGAGAAGGGTTCGATCACTGTTCAAGGAGTGAGCCTCACCATAAATTCTATTGAAGGGGATATCGTCTCACTCATGATCATTCCTCATACTTGGACTGTGACCACACTTTCACAGCTTGCATTAGGTTCTCTTGTGAATATTGAAGTCGATATTTTAGCTAAGTATGTAGAGAAACTCACGAGGGCTGTCACTCAATGAAAAAAATTATAGATCAACTTCGTGCAGGCAAAATGATCATTCTCGTAGATGACGAAGGTCGTGAGAACGAAGGTGATTTGATTCTCAGTGGTGAACTCGTTACTCCAGAAGCGATTCAATTCATGGCGATGCATGCACGTGGGCTCATCTGTCTAGCGATGTCTCAATCTGAGATCGAGCGTTTGGCGCTTCCTATGATGGTGACTAAGAATCAATCTAAGAAACAGACAGCGTTTACAGTATCGATTGAAGCTGCTACGGGTGTGACGACTGGAATCTCAGCATATGATCGTGCACTTACTGTACGAGTGGCTTCTGATCCTGCATCTGGCCCTAATAGCATTATTTCTCCTGGTCATATTTTTCCTCTGAAGGCACGAGAGAATGGCGTATTCACTCGTCAGGGTCATACTGAAGGATCGGTAGATCTCATGAAGCTTTCAGGGCTCTGGCCATCAGCTGTGATCTGCGAAATCATTCGTGACGATGGACAGATGGCTCGTGGTGAGGATCTCGAGAAATTCTCAGCTCAGTGGGACATTCCAATCGTCAAGATTCACGACCTGATTAAGTATAGAATTGAAAATGAGAAGCAAGGCTTGTATTCAGCTGTTTCAAAACTTCCTACAGAAGAGTTTGGACTTCTTACTATCGGTGCTTATGAAGATGAGACCAAGCAATTCGAAGCCATCGCTATTCAAGTAGGCGATCTGAAGTCCAATCCGGCACCTCTAGTGAGAGTGCATAGCGAATGTTTCACAGGTGATGTTTTAGGCTCACTCAAATGTGATTGCGGATGGCAGCTTTCAGAGTCTTTGAGACTCATGGGTGAAGCTGGCAGCGGAGTGCTGGTGTACTTGAAGCAGCACGAGGGTCGGGGAATTGGAATCGTGAACAAGATCCGTGCTTACGCTCTACAAGATCAGGGCATGGATACAGTGCAAGCGAATCATGCTCTGGGTTTGGAAGATGATATCAGAAACTACGTCCTTGCAGCTCGAGTGCTGAAGGATCTCGGTGTGACCCAAATCTCACTCCTCACCAATAATCCGATTAAAATAAAAGAACTCAAAAATTACGGAGTAACGATTTTTTCACATCAGTCGCTAGAAGCAAAACCGAATGCTCACAACTCTCGCTACCTCTCGACTAAGCTCACAAAGATGGGGCATATTCTCAATGAGATTCAAGGGGTCTGGCAGTGATTGCGATTGTCTGGAGCAAATATCATAAAGAAATAACTGATGGACTCCTTGCTGGAGCAAAAGAGATTCTTGCTGAGAATGAAATTCCGTTTTTCGACAAAGATTTATTCGTAGCACCTGGCGCATTCGAAATGCCACTCATCGCGAAGAAGATTGCAGAGTCTGGTAAGTACCAAGGCGTCGTGTGTTTAGGTTGCGTGATCAAGGGAGATACTGCACACTTCGAGTACATTTCCGATGCAACTGCTCATGGATTACAAAACGTTGCTTTGCAAACAGGAGTACCGATTGGGTTTGGGATTCTCACCACTTACAATGAAGAACAAGCACTTCTCAGATCTCGTTCTAATACTGACAACAAAGGTAGAGAAGCGACACTTGCTGTTGTGAAGAGTGTGAAGTTGCTAAGCAAATTTTAAACTTAGATGAGGAGGAGCACCTGTTAAGATGCCCCTCCTGTTATCTAGTGACTAGCGAGCTAGCTGATCGCGCATTTTGTACCTGGAGGCTACCCAGATGAATACAAAGCTTGCAGCAGTCATCAGACCTGCGAAGAAGAAAAACTCCATCGGTCCCTTGAACTTATTGAGTGCCGCTACTGTAGCTGCGAGGAGATTCCCTGCAAACACTGTGAGTAGCCAGAAGCTCATGATGGTGCCTTTCATGGACTTAGGCGCTTGGGTGTACGCAAACTCAAGTCCAGTGATAGAGACCATTACTTCTGACATGGTCAAAACCAAGTATGGAAGGATCTGCCAAGCAACAGAGAGTTTAGCTCCTCCGTCAATGAGTACTTGGAATATCCCCATGCTGATGAAGGAAGTACCTGCGAGTAGCATTCCAATGGAAAGCTTACGAAGCATCGTCAATTCAAATCCCATTTTTGTGATGAAAGGATAGAGCCATCCCGAGAAGAGTGGGATGAGCAGCATGACCATGATGGGGTTCATCGCTTGAATTTGTGAAGCTTCGAGTTTGTAACCGAATACATTCAGATCCATCTTCGCAGCTTGTTCAGTCCAGCTAGCGCCTTGTTGGTCGAACAGCGCCCAGAAGAGAGCGATGACAGTGAAGAGCTTGAAAATATTCCAAGCGGCCTTCGCAGCATCCACGTCTTCTATGGTGTACTTGCTTCGAGCCACATCAATGAAGCTATCGCCACCTTTGCGATCTGCACCTAAATGAGTGAGAGCGTAGAACATAACAGTCAGGAAACTCGTTCCACCCGTCTCCGATGTTGGAGGCATGTTTACGTAGTGTTTGCGTCCAACGTAGAAAATGATGAGCGCTAGACCCATAAGAATACCTGGAATTCCAAACGCAACACCTGAACCGAAACGTGGCAAGATGAAAGGAATCAGTAAGCTTGAGAAGAAAGCACCGAAGTTCACCGAGAAGTAGAACCAGTCATAGACTCGGTTGATGAGGTGTTTGTTTTTCTCTGTGAATTGATCACCTACGAAAGATGAAATACAAGGTTTGATCCCGCCAGATCCCAGAGCGATTAAACCCAAGCCTACAAATAAACTTTCTTTGGATTCCCACATCGCTAAAACCGCGTGACCGAAGCAGTAGAAAGTAGAGAGAGCTAGGATCGTTTTATATTTTCCAAAATATTTATCAGCTAGCCACCCGCCAAGTAATGGCAAGAGGTAACAAGCGCTGATGAAGAGGTGATAAACACTCTTCGCCTCATTTGCTGGCATGAGGAGTGTTTGAGTCATAAACACAAACAGAATGCTTCTCATTCCGTAGTAGCTGAAACGCTCAGCGGCTTCGTTTCCCACGATGTAATAAATTTGTGGTGGAAACTTATTAATCTCTTGGTCTTTATTTGTGTATGTAGTTATAGAATCCGTTAGAACAGTACTCGACATTTTTACTTCCCCCCCCCGCTCAATTGAGCTAACGATTCTCATACCGGTTTCGCTTGACAGGTACAAGGGGGGTAGCCATCTTATTATCTTAAAGAGGTGACAAAAATGGTCTTTTTCAAAAGAATTTTCCTGTTTCTTTTAGTCAACATTCTCGTGATGGCGACGATTTCAATCGTGCTGAACGTTCTCGGAGTAGGTCCTTATCTGACCGCTCGAGGCATGGACTATCAATCACTCGCAGCATTCTGTTTGGTTTGGGGTATGGGTGGATCCTTCATCAGTCTACTGATGTCGAAGTTCATGGCCAAGACCATGATGGGTGTCAGGATCATCGATCCTAAAACTCACGATCATCATTTATCTGATTTAGTGCAAATGGTTCACAATCTTGCAAGATCTGCGGGCCTCCCTAAGATGCCAGAAGTAGGAATCTTCGATTCTCCAGAGCCAAATGCGTTTGCTACCGGTGCTACTAAGTCCTCTTCACTCGTGGCTGTATCCACTGGACTGCTAGATCGTATGAAGCGTGAAGAAGTTGAGGGTGTGATTGGTCACGAAGTCGCTCACATCGCTAATGGCGACATGGTCACACTCACTCTGATACAAGGTGTGATCAACGCGTTTGTGATGTTCCTCTCTCGAGCTCTTGCGTTTGCTCTTTCTCAACGTCGCAGTGACGATGACTCTGAGTCAAGCGGCTTCAATGGTCCGATGTTCTATATCATGAGCTTCGTGTTTGAGATCGTGTTCACGATCATGGGTTCTATGGTGGTGGCTTGGTTCTCTCGTTTCCGAGAATTCCGTGCAGATGCTGGAGGAGCGAAGCTTGCAGGTCGTGACAAGATGATTGCAGCTCTCGAAAGACTTAAATCCGTGAGCGGAATCCAGGATCCTACACATGATGCACCTGCATTCAAAGCGATGAAGATCTCGGGCAGTAGGGGAGGGCTACTCGCTCTATTCTCTACTCATCCTCCGCTTGAGATGAGAATTCAACGTTTAGAGTTGATGAGAGAATAAAATAGCGGTAGTTTTCTTCCCATGAAGAATACTAATGGCGCTATTTCGGAATTCATTAAACATCACTACAGACACTTCAATTCAGCAACGTTGATTGATGCTTCTGAAGCGTATAAGAAACACATCGCTCGTGGCGATAAGATGATGGTCACTCTTGCAGGTGCGATGAGCACTGCGGAACTTGGACTTTCACTTGCTGAGATGATCCGTCAGGATAAGGTTCATGCGATTTCTTGCACGGGAGCAAACCTTGAAGAAGATGTTTATAACTTAGTGGCTCACGATCACTACGTCAGAATTCCAAACTACAGAGATCTCACTCCTGAACAAGAGCATGAGTTACTGAAGAAGAATCTGAACCGCGTGACCGATACTTGTATTCCAGAAGAAGAAGCGATGAGGAAAATCTGGAAAGTCATGGCAGCTGAATGGCAACAAGCAGAGAAGGAAGGTAAGCGCTACTTCCCTCATGAGTATTTCTACAAAGTATTACTCAGTGGAAAATTCAAAGACGAATACCAAATCGACCCTAAGAACAGTTGGCTACTTGCAGCTGCGGAGAAGAATCTCCCTATGGTAGTACCGGGCTGGGAAGATTCAACGCTTGGGAACATGTATGCAAGCTTTTGCATTACAGGCGAAGTGAAGAACGTGCACACGGTTAAAACTGGAATCGAATACATGACCTCACTTTGCGAGTGGTACATGAGTGCTTCGAAGAATAACTCGATCGGCTTCTTCCAAATCGGCGGCGGTATCGCAGGAGATTTCCCAATTTGTGTTGTTCCGATGTTGGAAAAAGATCTCGGCAAGAATCCTAAACTCTGGAGTTACTTCTGTCAGATCAGTGATTCAACCACGAGCTATGGGTCGTATTCTGGCGCCGTACCCAATGAGAAAATCACTTGGGCTAAACTAGGAATCGATACACCAAAATTCATTGTAGAAAGTGATGCAACCATCTGCGCTCCACTCATGTTCGCTTATGTATTGGGCTGGTAAGCTTAGTATCACTGAGCGCACACGCTTATAATCCGCTTCCTTATTCAACGCGAACTCAGGGCTTTGCGGCTTACTCAGGTACGATCATTGGCGGAATCACGACTCTCGGTATGGCAGGAACTAACATTGCTGCACCGATGACCGCTGACACTGCATTTGTGAATCCAGCAGGTCTTGCTATGACCTTTAGCGGAACGAAGATAACTTTTAATGGGCAGTGGATTCAAAACGGACAGTTGGATCCAAACAATGAAGCACATTGGAGTCTGGCATCTTCAATCGCATCTCAGCATTATCCCTACGGGTTTGGAATTGCGATCAGGCCAGTACATAACGAGCAGAGTACTTATTTGATCGGTGGTCAGAACGTAACTCTTGAGAATAGTACTCGCGAAATTATTTTCTCAGGATCGAAGGTGTTTTTTAAGGACAAGTTATCTCTCGGCGCGGGATTCATCTTAGGACATAACTACCGATCAACAGGACTAAATAGCAATATTATTATGGCACCTGGTTTCACGATCGGAACTCTCTATCAATTACCTTGGAGAACCTTTATCGCAAGTACGCTCACAACACCCATCAACTATCCAGGAAATCTCAGTCAATCCTCTGGAATCGTTACGGACTTCTTCCAAGAAGCGTATTCTCCTTGGAGGACATCATTAGGGCTAGGTTGGATCCCTAATCGACATTTCCAACTTGCAACTGCAGTAGAATTTATTGGTGTGACAAAAAATGCAGGATTGCTCTCTCAGCAAACTACATCCATTGGAACGATTGCGGGATTCATACCCCGAGTGGGTCTTGCTTATAACTTCGCAGAGTTCTCAGGTTTTAAAGGTAAGATCAGTATGGGTACTTATATTGAAACTCCAAGAATAGACAATGCGGGTACTCGTCTACATTGGACGACTGCGCTTCAAGTGAATCCTTGGATATTCTATTTCGGTGCGGGTATAGATGTTTCTGCACCTACTTACCAAAACATCATTTATGCTGCTGGTATTGATACAATCAAGATTCTAGAACTCTTAGATCTCATTCCATCACTCAACCGTAAGTTTGATAATACGTTCTTCCCTAACGTGAATAATATTGATGATACGGGACTATCTAAGCCTCTTCTGACACCTGGAAGTGAAGAGTGGCAACGTGTGAAAGATAATCCCGATCAGGAAGTGAATATTCTGCAAGTTGGAAGAGATTTGCCAGGAAAGATTGGGATTAAGATTAAGAATGCTCCGAAAGAGATCATCAACATTGGTCCATCTATCATTAAGAATGTGAAGCAGGTGGTGAAGGACACGCAGGAAGCTTTGAATGACGAAGACGGCATTGTTAAATCTGAAGTCCCTGTTAAAGCGAAAAAGAATAAATCTAAGAAGAAAAAGATAAAAAAGTCAAAGTAGACCAGATTCAATCTGTTCTTAACCGATGTACTTTTTTTATTTTGAAATCAACTTCTAATACTTTACTATATTAGTAATATTTATAATCCAAGGAAGGATCTCATGAATAGTATTGTACTTCTTTTTGTATTTGCGCTGAATTCAAGCCATAGCTATGAATCTTTTACTTTCTCAGATATTGAAAAAATCGTTCCCTCTGACCGGTTACCAAGATCTGTTCGATTGAGAGCGTCAAACAATAATGTTGCCATTGAACAATACAAAAGAAGATTGTTTATGGCCTGGAGAAACTCAGCTACACACTTCGCATCGAAGAAAGCTCGTATCATAGTCATGTCTTCTGGAGATGATGGCAAAACCTGGGAACATGAAACTATTCTGAGTCTGAATAGAGACGTGAGAGAGCCTTACTTTCTAGTGACTCAAGATGAGTTAGTTTTGAGTTTTTTTGAAGCTGGCACAAATCCTATCAAGTTCGAACCGAATCGACTCTTAAGAACCCGCACACACAATGGCAAAGAGTGGTCTGAAGTTGAAGAATGGGGAGAAAAAGGAGAAATCGTTTGGGAAATCAAAAAAAGAAAAAATAAATATTACGCTACTTCATATATTGGTAATCACTATCATGCAGGTGCGAGTCGAATTGAAGTCATACTCAAAGAATCCAATGATGGGTTTAATTGGTCTAAGATAGGCGCCGATCTTTATGTAGGCGGAGTGTCCGAAGTCGGATTCGAATTCAAAGATGACGGAACATTCTGGGCTGTAGGGCGAAATGAAGACGGTGATGCTTCAGGCTATGGGTCACAAATATTTACAGCCGCTACAGATCAATTGAATCAATGGGAGTCACTAAAAAAGAGTGATCCCAAGAGATACGACTCTCCTCGGCTCTTCAAGCATGGAGATGAGATCTATATGATAGCGAGAAGAGATGTGGGAAGAAAACCTTTCGGACTACTCAATCTCTGGCTCCCTGACTCGATTAGAAAATGGATTATTCTTACTAGATATTCATTAAGACCGAAGCGTACAGCGCTCTATCACATCAATACTGCTAAAAGAAAAGTGGAATGGATGTCAGATCTACCCTCAGGGGGAGATACAGCTTTTGCTTCAATTATTCAAAAAAGTGAACATGAGTTCCTCATTGCAAATTACTCTTCTGATCCTGAAGAAGCTGAAGATGTGAGCTGGCTTGATGGGCAAATGAGCAGTTATGGTACTGGCATTTATTTTATTAATTTGAAATTTGATTCCGCCAAATAACATCACTGTGTCAGTGTTTTAGATACGGACTTTAAGAGCCCAGCGATGATCTCACTATCTTCAGGACTGAGCAGTGCCATTCCGCAAGCAGGTGTAACGATGCAATTCGAGATGAGCCCTGGAAATGAAGAGAGCTGTCTTTGTAAATCTTGGGCGAGATTCGCTCCATTCAAATCTTTGTATTGAGTAGAACTTAAGTCAGTAGGCACTACGCCTAGTGAGAGAACTCCTCCACGCATTGAGAACTGAGCAAGAGCCTTCTGATAAGTCACTAGAGATTCCAAAGAGAGATTCGTATCGAGAGAGAGAATGTCGATATCAAGTGCAAGTGCCTTCTCCCACTGAGTATTGCTACAACAGTGTAGCCCTATCTTTGCACCTTCAGATTTTAAAACTTTAATGAAAAGTCCCAGCTCACTAAACGATACGAGTGTCTTAGGATGGTCGACTTGAAAGGTGAAGAGTGCGGGTTCATCCAAATAGAATAAAACTTCTGCGCCCGTCTCACGTACTTTACGAATCATTGCGATGGACCTTGCGAGGAGGTGATTCTGAATCGTAGACCAAAGATCAAGATGCTTCTCGATCTTAGAACCATCTGAGAGGCTCACTGCCCACTGAGTGGTAAGTGGGCCTGCCATTTGAATCTTAACGAGAGGAGTTTTGCGTTCTTCGATTTCCCAGAGGAAGGGAAACCAAGCGGAGTACACATCAGTTCCTGGGACGAAATCTTCGAATGCTTGAGGTTTTCGCTTAGATTCATCAAAGGCAGTTTTTACTTTCTCCTGCCAATCTTTGCCTTTCTGATCCCATTCCTGAAGATCGATCATGACCATGCCGCCAGATTGAATCTTGAGTCCTGGAAGTCCAGAGAGAGACTGAGGGATCATATATTCACGTGGATTACGGATCGGGAGTTGCGGAAGAAATGGAATATCAAAACGAAACGAGTACTCTAGAGCTGAGTCCACATTCGGGTGAGGGAGTGAGCCAATCGCGGTTGTTTTAACTTTTGTATTAACTACTGCGATTGTCATCTGTATCCCCTTCAGTGTTTCCTACGCTGAAATACAAAGCATCAGGATGATGGAATGCAATTGCTGATACAGATGCTTCAGGGTCCATCATGAATCCGTCAGTGAGTTGTACTCCGATGTCTTCAGGATTAAGGAGTTGGAAGAGCTGAGCCTGATCATCTAATCTCGGGCACGCGGGATAGCCGAATGAGTAGCGCTTACCGCGGTATTTGGCTTGGAATCTCTCCATCATGGTCATCTCAGGGCTATCTGCGAATCCCCAAGTCTTACGAAGTTGTGAGTGGAGGTACTCTGCGTAGCTCTCAGCGCTCTCCAGTGCCAATGCCTGAATGATGTGTGACTTGAGGTAATCGCCTTTTTGTTTCATTTCTTCAGCAAGTTCACGGATTTGTTTTCCTACAGTCACATTGAAAAGTGCGACTGAGTCTTTCCTAGAGAGATCGCGGGAAACATAATCTGCTAAGCAGAGTCCGTCTTCCTTCTTCTGTCTTGGAAAATTAAATTCTGTGAGTTTGTTCTGAGCTCGATCATCCCAGAGAGTCAACGTGTTGCCATCGCCGGTAGCGTGGAAGTACTGATACACCGCTTGAGGCTGCATGTAAGGAGTGTTCTTGTATTGTTCCTTCACTTCCTCGACTGCAAGCCAGATCTCATGCGCTTTAGGCTCGAGTGTCTTGATCTCTGGAGTACCTAGTTTTCTTACGACTCCACCTTTAATGCCTAGATGTCTTCCATAGAGCATGAGGGGATTAATGAATTTCCAAATCGATTCAATCGGAGTGTTCTTGATGATGTGACGGAGATAATCCTGTGGTTGAGGAGGTGTCTCAATATCCTTCACTGTGCTTGAACGCTTGTCTGTGATGAAGATCTCTGGAGCTTTCACCACGACTCCTATCTTCTTCGCAAGTTCTTCACGGCGGATGATCGCAGTTGATTTAAGTTGCTCGTGTTTCTCTGGATCCATGATGGTCTTAGCAAGCTCTAGTCCATTCATCGCATCTTGCGCGTAAGCCACAGTACCTGTGTAGTTCTTAGCGATCTGACGATCGACGAAGTTTGAACTCAACGCTGCTCCACCGACTAACATCGGAGTGTGAATTCCGGCCTTGGTGAGATCGTCAGCTGTAATGACCATTTGTTGAGCAGATTTCACAAGTAGACCTGATAATCCGATGATGTCAGGTGAGTGTTTTCTCACAGCTGAGATCAATTGTTCTGGAGGAATCTTGATTCCTAGATTGATCACGCGGAATCCATTGTTAGAGAGAATGATGTCGACGAGATTCTTACCGATATCGTGAACGTCACCTTTGACAGTTGCAAGCAGTACGCTACCACGAGTAGAAGATTCGTTCTTCTCCATGAAAGGCTCTAGGAGAGAAACTGCTGCTTTCATCGCTTCAGCGGATTGAAGCACTTCAGCAACGATGAGTTTGTTTTCATTAAACAGTTTACCCACTCGGTCCATGCCTGCCATGAGAGGGCCATTGATGATATCGAGTGGTTTTGATTCTTTCAACTTAAGGGTGATGTCCTCAGCGAGTCCGTCTTTGGAACCTTCCAAGATATAATTCGCGAGCCTTGTATCGAGAGGGATTAAATTCTTATCGACTTTGACTGTGACTTTTTTCTCACGGAAGTGAGCTGCGAATGCTGCAATCGGATCTGCTCCACGGTTGTAGAGGAGGTCCTCGCTCAGTTTGAGCTCTTCAGGAGTGATTTGCGCGAACCTGACGAGTTTCTCAGAGTTCACGATCGCAAGATCGAGTCCTGATTTCACGCAGTGATAAAGAAACACAGAATTGAGAACTTCACGTCCATGCTCAGGAAGCCCGAAACTGACGTTAGAGATCCCCAGCACAGTCTTCGTGCGTGGAAGCGCTTCCTTAATGAGGCGGATGCCTTCGATGGTTTCTACTGCAGAGCCTACGTACTGAGCGTCTCCAGTAGCACAAGGGAATACGAGAGGATCCCAATAAATATCTTCAGGCTCGACGCCGTACTTATTCACAAGGAGATCGTAGGAGCGTTTTGCGATTTCGAGTTTACGTTCGCGTGTAACGCCCATACCTGCAAGTTTATCGTCATCGATAGTACCTACGACAAGGGCAGCGCCGAACTTCTTCGCAAGTGGGATAACTTTTTCGAATCGCTCTTCGCCGTCTTCAAGGTTGATCGAGTTGATGATGGCCTTACCTTGGCAGTAGGTGAGTGCGACTTCGAGAACTTTCTCGTCAGTGGAATCGATCATGAAGGGAGCGCGGACTTTCTTGATCACGATGTCCATGAAGTTTTTCATGTCCGAGATTTCGTCTCGGTCTGGATTAGCCAAGCAAACGTCGATGATGTGAGCGCCTGACTTCACTTGAGCGCGAGCTATCTCAGCTGCTTCTTCGAACTTCTCTTCAACGATGAGGCGTTTGAACTTCCTGGATCCAATGACGTTGGTACGTTCGCCAACAATGACAGGTCTTAAATCAAGAGTGATCTCAAGATAATCCACGCCAGAGAGAAAAGATTTTTTGATTTCTGGAAGTGCACGTGGTTTGTGCTTAGCTGCAAGTTTTGTGAGTTCAGCAATGTGACCTGCATGAGTACCACAGCATCCACCGATGACGTTCACCCAGCCACGATCCATGAATCTGTCAACGATGTTGCCCACCATCTGAGGAGTTTCAAGGTATTGACCGTTTTCATCGGGAAGACCTGCGTTCGGTACGCAAGAAACTCGAAATTTGGAATTCTGTGCAAGTGATCGAATGTGATCGGTCATGAACTCAGGACCGGTTGCGCAGTTAAGACCTAAGTACAGTAGATCACGACCAGAGAGTGCGGCCATGAGCGCATCGACGCTTTGGCCTGCGAGCATCGTGCCCATGGGTTCAATGGTTCCAGACACTGCAGAGGGAATGATCTCGTCCACTTCATCATTGAGTTGATCGATTGCAAGTAAGCAGGCTTTGATATTGCGGGTGTCTTGGCAAGTTTCGATGAGGAAGTAATCTGCGCCGCCCTCATAGAGTGCCTTGGCTTGAGCGTAGAAGTTCTTGATGAGCTCTTCAAACGTGATCCCGCCAGTGACAGAGATCGCCTTGGTCGTAGGTCCGATCGAACCTGCGACGAATCGTGGCTTGTCGTTTGAATCAAATTTTTTGCAAGCAGCAACGGCAAGCTCAGTTCCGATTTTGTTGATCTCGACCGTTTTGGATCCCAGTCCGTATTCATCAAGGACAAGCGGTGTGCCACCGAAGGTATTGGTCTCAATGATGTCGCATCCGGATTTGAGGTAGTTCTCATGGATGGAGCTAATGATGTCAGGACGTGTGAGGATTAAGTTTTCGTTACAGCCTTCGAGCGCTTCTCCTCCGAAATCTTTCGCAGTGAGGTTCTTATCTTGAAGCGCAGTCCCCATAGCACCATCCAGAACGAGGATTCTGTTTTTCAAGTTTTCGATCAGGAGTTTGGAACGAGCTCGGTAAGGTTTCTGGACGCTATGCAGTTGTGACATTTGTCCCAATGTTTTCGCCTAAAAGAACTCGGGTTTCAAACCCTTTTTGAGTTTGGTCGATTAAATCGGGAGAAGGACGGAATGTGCCTTTTTGAGCAAGGAGAACTACGGTTGAAGCACCAAAGAGGAAGTAGCCTTTTTCTCTGCCTGCCCCATATGCTTGGCCTGGAATGCAGTTCGATTGAATGATTTTCCCCACCATGAGCGCGCCTACTTCGAGGTAAGCGAGTTTGGAACCTTTTGGGGTTTCTAAAATCGTCAGGTGACGTTCGTTTTTCTGAATAAGATTGGGTACAGACTTCATGGCTATTGGATTGACGGAGTGCAGTAGTCCAGGAAGTCTTTGGGTGGAAACAACTCGTGTGAGGGCAGGGTAGTGAAACCGATGATAATCTACGGGGCAGAGGCGTGCGATCCAAAGTGCGCCCCCTTCAAACTCACGTGCTAACGATTCTGACCCTAAAAGCTCGGTGAGATTCGTCTCTGATCCCTTGATATACAGAGAACGAGAATCGTTTATTGATTTGTAGGCCAAGTAGCGCGCTTCAGAAAATGCACCTAGTTCTTGAGGATTTTTTGGGAATGGTCTTAAGCCTGGTCGGAATTTCCTGATGAAGAAGTCATTGAATGAGTCATAAGATTTCTCTTCATACTCTGACATGTTGATTTCGAATTTTTTGATGAACTGAGGGATTTTTTTTGCAGCACTCTTGGTTGATTGAGTGTTTCCGTAGAGTTTTGAGATCCAGTGTTTTGAGAAAAGATGAGCCGTGAGGAAGCGTCCAAAAGGATTCTCGTAAGCGAATTTGATCGCTCCGTCTCCGTAAACCTTTTCGATTTGGTACGACTGAGATTTCCTATCCCAGTATTGAATCTCAGATGACATGAGTGAGAGTGTAGCATAAGATTCTTGCCACCTATGCGCAGCATTTTTCTCATCTTGGGTTGGCTTTCACTCTTTTTAGGATTTATCGGAATCTTCTTGCCGCTGCTGCCTACGACTCCATTTGTTTTGCTTGCAGCTTATTTTTTCTCCAAGGGATCAGAGAAGCTCCATGCATGGTTGCTCGCGAATAAACGCTTCGGGCCTATGATCGCAAACTGGCAAAGCCATGGAGCGATCTCTAAGCGTGCAAAAACGATGTCGATCTCGATGATGTTTTTGGGGTCTCTCTACACGCTCTCGATTCCTTCGATTCCGTTTTGGGGAAAAGTAGGGCAGGCCGTGACGTTAATCTGCGTGGGAATTTATATTCTGACCAGACCAAGCGGACCTAAAAAGATCTAGTTTGAAATCCCAGATTGGAATTCCAAAGATTTTACATAAAACAGCCTGATTTGACTTACTGACGCAATGCGTGATACTCCCGGACGGATATGAAACTTTGGCTGATCACACCTCCGATGACCCAAATCAGTACGCCGTACCCTGCGACCGCATACTTAAAGGGGTTCCTGCGTGAGCATTCACCGGAGACCGTGGTCACTCAGTTTGACTGGAGTTTAGAATTGGCACTCAAGATCTTCTCTCGTGAAGGATTGAAGGAGATCGCAAAACAAATTCCAGAGAATCACCCTGAACCCTTCGTCCAGTTCTTCAAGGAGAACATTAAGGATTACATCTCTGCCATCGATCAGGTGATTGCGTTTCTGCAGGGTAGGGATTCGACTCTTGCGTACCGTCTTGCGAAGCGAACTCTCGTACCTGAAGGGCCACGATTCGCACCGGTCAATGAGAATCCTGAGTTGCTTGCGAATTCCTTCGGTCAATTAGGTATTCAAGATCAAGCCAAGCACATTGCTTCTCTTTTCTTAGATGACATCGTCGATGTCGTGAGAAACGCGATTGATCCTGACTTCCAGTTCTCCAAGTACGGTGAGAAATTAGCCGCATCTGCCAAAAGTTTTGATCCACTCCATTCACGGCTTCATTCTAAAAAAATCACTCTCATTGAAAATTGGATCGAAGAGATCACCGTGCGTGCGATTCAGAAGCATGGTGCTCCCGAGATGGTGTGCTTAACTGTTCCATTCCCAGGCAACGTTCCTGCAGCTCTTAGAATCGCAAAAGTGTTCAAGTCTTACTCACCTGAAACTCAAGTGTGCTTAGGTGGGGGATTCGTGAACACAGAACTTCGCAGCCTCACTGAGCCACGCCTTTTTGAATTCATCGATTTCATCACGATGGATGATGGAGAGCGTCCTCTTCTTCAGCTCATTGAGAGAATTAAAGCTCGTAATACATCGACACCGCTTCTAAGAACGAAGATGCTCTTAGGCGGTGTGGTGACTGAAGTATCTAGTGCGATACTCCACGATATTCCCTTCAAAAACGCAGGCACTCCTGATTATGAGGGATTGAAGCTCAGTGAATATATCTCGATGCTTGAGATGCTCAATCCCATGCACAGGATGTGGTCAGATCTCCGTTGGAACAAGATGACTCTTGCTCATGGCTGTTACTGGAAGAAGTGCAGCTTCTGCGATGTGAGCTTGGATTATATTTCTAGGTTTGAGCCCGTAGCTGCAGACAGAATCATCGATCAGATGCAGACGATCGCTTCACAGACAGGATCTACCGGATTTCATTTTGTCGACGAAGCGGCTCCTCCTGCGCTCTTAAAACAAATTTCACAACGTCTCATCGAACGAGGATTGAAATTCTCTTGGTGGGGAAACTTAAGATTTGATCCGCAGTTTGATGCAGAGACTGCCGAGCTCATGGCGGATGCAGGATGTATCGCTGTCACAGGTGGAATTGAAGTTGCTTCTGACAGACTTCTTAAGCTCATGAACAAGGGTGTGACTCTTGCACAAGTATCTCTAGTCACATCCAACTTCTCGCGTGCGGGAATCTTCGTTCATGCGTATCTCATGTATGGTTTTCCTACTCAGACAGTGGAAGAAACGATCGAAGCTCTAGAGAATGTGCGTAAGCTCTTCAAGAAAGACTCTATTCAGTCTGCGTTTTGGCATAGGTTTTCTGCGACCATTCACTCTCCAGTAGGGAAGAATCCTGAACAGTTTGGAATCAAGATTACTGGCGGAATGCCTGGAGTAGGCGAGGCTCAAGTCTTCGCTGTAAACGATCTCGAGTTCGTAGATCCTACAGGAG
The DNA here is from genome assembly GCA_023657465.1 of Lysobacteraceae bacterium. GTDB lineage: Bacteria > Bdellovibrionota > UBA1018 > UBA1018 > JAGTJX01 > JAGTJX01. The sequence goes on along the minus strand of JAGTJX010000003.1, from coordinate 179,189 downwards.
TGGACCATGACCGATTGGGGAAGGTTCTCAACCACGCTCTCTACAATTACATGCACGGGAACCTGCTGGATCGTCCTGTATTGGAGTGGTTCTGTGATCACGGAATCAGGCCTCCCTAGTGTAGTTCCAGGGCTCAAATCAGCCTTCAAATCGAATAAAATGCGTAAAAAGCAGTAATTCTCATAAAAATCATGCATTCATTACGCAGTAAGCTATTTGTTGTTGACACTATGAGTCTAGATTGGTAAACACTGCGTCAAGGAAATAGTACCGAATGAACGGTGGGAGCTAAAAGTATGCAAAATACGAAGATTCTAGCGATAACAGCGGCGATGCTTACGAGCTTATCTCAAGCTCACGCAGACCTTGTGTATGACGCTGACCCAGTTGTTGTTCAGCAACAACCTGTTCAAGTCGTAGCTCAGCCACAAGTACTTCAGGCAGCTCCACAAGTTTTGCAAGCCGCACCAACAGAACAACTCACACGATCCGAACTCATCAGACGCGAGCGCATCAGAAAAGAAATGCAAGCAGAAGACGTTCTCAGTGCTCGCATGGAATCTTTAAGACTCCGCGATGAAGATCGCAGAGTTCAAGAACTCATTAAAGCTGACACTCAAGGTACAGTCGTAGCAGGAATCCCAGCTCAACAAATGATTGTGACTTCACAAGCTTCTCCTGTGGCTGTGTCTGCTGCTCCAGCTCAGATCAGTGTTTCACCAGTAACGGCGATTGGCGAAGTTGCTCCAAGCGAAGATGAATTTAGAGTTGCGATTTCACCTCGTGGCGGTATTGCAAATATTGCGTTGAATAACCAAAACTTCGGTTATGGCAACTATTACCCAATGGATGTAGTTCCTTACTATGCATTCGGTGGAAACCTCTCCGGTTACTCTGGTAGATTCGCATTTGACTTAGGATATACCTACAGCCTCTACGGTATCAGTATGCCCAGTCAGCTCTCTCCAGTGTTTGCCCTTCAGAATCAATATTCACAATTCAGAAACAACGCGCTTGAATCCAAACAGCATTTGTTTGAAGCAGGGATGAGATTCTTCATCACTCCTTCTAGCTCTAAGTTCAGACCGTTTGCTGGTGGTGGCGTAGCTTACGGCAGATCACTCATCAATTACAGCCAAGGTATTCAGAGCACTCTCGCACAGTATGGAATGCAAATGTACGGCCTCGACTACTTACTCGAGCAGTACTTAGCTTCAATCACAGCAGGCGTGGAACTCAAGTTAGGAAATAGTTTTTCAGTCGGCTTCACAGGCAAATACAGCTTCGTGCTCAATGCAAGACAGACTCAGCCTGTGTATCAGTTCTACGGAACGCCGATTCAGGATTTAGACAAGATGGCAGTGGCGAATTCAATTGCGCAAGCTGGTTTCTACAGCTTCCAATTGGGACTCAACCTCTTCCTCTAAGTCGTTAGTTAGCCAAGTTTAACCAAAGCCGTACTCCTCAAAAGACAGCTTAGGTTAATACGGGAGAGAAGACCTCTTCAAGAGCCCCCCTCTTTAGGTCTTCTCTCTTCTTTTTTTGTGCAGGGATCATAAACTAAAACAACTCAATAAACCCTTATAGGATTGTGGCACGACTGTGGCACGCATCTGTTAAGCTTGAGTGTTCTTCTTCGTGCCACAACCATGCCACAATCCTATAAGGGAGAGGCGCTCAGATATGTTTAGAATGTTTTGTGCGACGCGTTTTTGGCAAACCTAGGGTAAACTTCTTTCACTATGACAGCATCCACATTCACTCTCGAAAATCGCTCCAACACTTATGGAATGAATCTCTACACACTTACTTTCGACCTTCAAGGCGAGAAGGTGAACAAGTTCAGTAGGCCAGTAATGGAAGAGATGAAAGAACTCGTCACGAAGTTAGAAGAGATGGGACGCGGAGGCAAGATCGACGCTCTCGTATTCCTCTCAGGTAAGCCAGGCAACTTCATCGCTGGTGCAGACATCGAACTCATCAAAACCGCTAAGACTCCAGCAGAAGCGCAGATGCTAGCAGAGCAGGGACAAGCAATTCTCAACCGATGGGAAGACCTTCCGTTTCCTACCGTCATGGGAATCAATGGCACATGCTTAGGTGGCGGATGTGAACTCTCACTCGCCTCCACCTCGATCGTAATGTCGAATAATCCTGGAGCTAAGATCGGACTTCCTGAAGTACTCTTGGGATTCGTTCCAGGAATGGGCGGATGCGTGCGTATGCCTCAGAAGATCGGTATCGCTCAAGCGTTTGATCTCATCTTAGCAGGTAAGTCACTTAGTGGAGAGCGTGCGTACAAGACGGGACTCGCAGATGCAGTTCTGCCCAAGGAGAATTTTGAAACCTCAGTATGTAATTGGGTAAAAGCGAATTTGAAACTCCTTAAATCAGGCGCGCGAATAGCCAAGAAACCTGCTCTGGGTGGAGCAGGTGGATTTATAGGAACTTTACTTGAGAAAACTCCGATAGGACGAGCGGTGATTTTCTCACAAGCTCGCAAGAGTGTGATGAAAGCATCTAAGGGGCAGTACCCAGCACCACTAGAAGTCATCAAAATCATCCGAGAAACAGGCACAGGCTACAGAGCAGGAATCCGTGGAGCATGGCGTACGCGTGCGATGAAGCGCGAGGCTGAAGGATTCGGCAGAATGTCGACGACATCGATCTCAAATAGTTTAGTGAGCCTTTTCTTCATCACAGAGGGAATTAAGAAAGCAACTGGTCTTCCAGGAAACAAAAAAGAAGAGGTGAAGCCAGTCACCTCAGCTGCAGTGCTTGGTGCAGGAGTGATGGGTGGGGGGATCGCGCAACTCTTCGCTGAGAAGGACATTGATATTCGGATGAAGGATCTCAATAATCAAGCGCTCACTCTCGGAGTTGAGAGCGCTAATAAAATTTTCAAAAAACAATTCAAACGTCGCAGGATTTCGGAGCGTGAGTGGGGGCAGAAGCTCTCTCACATTGTTCCAACAGTGGATTACAAGGGATTCCAATCTACAGAAGTGGTTGTTGAAGCGATCGTCGAGAATATCGATATCAAGAAGAAGGTCATCGCAGAGCTTGAAGGTAATGTGAGAGATCATACTGTGATTGCTTCCAACACTTCTTCTCTATCGATCACGAAGATAGGTACGGCTCTTAAGCATCCAGAGCGTTTCGTAGGCATGCACTTCTTCAACCCAGTAGCTAAGATGCCTCTGATTGAAGTCATCCGTGGCGATCAGACGGACGACCGAGCAGTTGCAACAGTGTTCGCGCTCTCAAAACAATTAGGAAAAATGCCAATCGTTGTGAAAGATGCTCCAGGATTCTTGGTGAACAGACTTCTTGCTTGTTACCTCAACGAAGCGATTCACCTCATGAATGAATGCGTACCGATGGAAGAGATCGACGCTGCTATGGAAAAATTTGGAATGCCGATGGGACCGATTGAACTCATCGATGAGGTCGGTGTCGATGTAGGTGAAAAAGTTTCTCATATTCTCAACGATGCTTTTGGTGATAGACTTGCAATACCAGGAAAGAACGAGAAGCTCGTAGAGAAGGGCAGGCTCGGTAAGAAATCTAAAAAAGGTCTCTATCGCTACGAAGGCGAAGCAGACAAGCTGAAAAAATTCTCAGATCCTGAGACACTCACCATCCTAGGAATCAAGCCAAAGTCAGGCTCCATGAAACCTGAGATGATTGTCGAGCGATGCGTTTATCCAATGATCAATGAAGCGACGAGATGCTTAGACGAGAAGATCGTCTACACTCCAGATGATATTGATCTAGGAATGATCATGGGTACTGGCTTCCCTCCTTTCCGAGGTGGACTCATGAGGTACGCAGACACGGTGGGTGCAGCGAAGATTGTAGCTGCACTTGAGAAATATGCATCCTCAGTCAATAAAGCGAGATTCACACCGTGTGAAAGTCTCGTAAAACGTGCGAAGAACAATGAACGTTTCTATTCTTAAATCTGTCATCACTTCTACCCGCTTAAGCTGGGTGAGAGGAGTTGCGTTTAGGTATCTCTCGTCCAAGAAGAGCACTCAATACTTAAGCTTCATCACATGGATATCAGTACTGGGTGTGCTCATAGGGGTGACTGCTATGGGTGTCGTGCTCTCTGTTATGGAAGGATTCGAAGGGGAGCTAAAGAAGCGCCTCATGAACACTGAGCTTCATATTCTCATCACACCAAAACCCACTACGCGAGGATTCGAGCAGGGAATGATTCCTGAGCGTAAGATCGATACTTCTCGTTTCCCATCCCTGGAACTTTTTCCCATTCTGCAGACTGAAGCGATTCTGAAATCAGGAAGACGAGTCACAGGAGTGATCGCTAAGGGAATCCCTCCAGAGCGAATGGACCTACTTAAGACTCAGATGATTGAGAAGGCTGATCCTGCACTTCTCTCGCAACGTGAAGGCAGTGAATCGTATCCTCCATCGAGAGTATTCGTAGGTAAGGAAATGGCCTATGAGATGGGACTGATTCCTGGAGATTTTGTCACTCTTGTTTCACCTACTGAAACCGAAGGACCGATGAGTCTTGTGCCTAGGCTTAAGCGTTTCGTTGTGGCGGGTATCTATTCTTCAGGCATGCCCGAGCAAGAGCTCCACACGGTGTTCATGGACTTCGGTGCAGTGAGGAGTTTCCTCCGTCATTCTACTGGGATCACTCATTGGGAAGGTAGAGTAGACGATCTCGAAGAAGCATCAATACTTAAAGTAGAACTTGAGAAACAGCTCCCAGATCTGAAAGTCCAAGACTGGAAGGATCTCAATGCAGCTCTCTTCTTCTCTCTGAAGCTTGAGCGCATCCTGATGTTCATCGCACTTTCCTTCATCATCTTGGTCGCAAGCTTCAACATCGTGACGACTCTCACGCTGATGGTTCAGGAGAAGCGAAGAGAGATAGCAATTCTGAAAACAATGGGAGCAACCACTCCACACATTGGGGGGATCTTCTTAGTGGAGGGACTCACGATTGGTGGATTGGGTACGCTCTTAGGCACTGTGACCTCGTTCACTGTATGCCAGCTTCTCAAACGCTACCAGTTCATCACACTACCTGATATCTATTATGATAGGAGTCTTCCTGTGATCATCCTGCCGTCATACTTTGCAGGAATCTTCGTCACTGCTCTCATCATCGTAATGAGTGCAAGTATCATTCCTGCACTGAGAGTTGCGAGGTTGGATCCACTGACTGGGATTAGAAACTAAAATTTATAGATCCGAAATGAGTGTCAGCTCAGACACGTTTAACATTTCCACCTGCCTCAACCACATATACCCGACTAGACTTTCGTCTCAAGTTTCCACCGATTTTTGACGATAAGCTCTTTAGGAATTACTGAAGGGACGTTTAACCTATGCTCGTCATTGTTGGTGCAATAGTAGTTATAGCTTGCGTTGTACTCGGCTTCTTGCTCGAGGGTGGGATTCTTCATGCTCTCTTACATCCGATGCCGATCGAGCTCATGATCATTGCAGGTTCTGCATTAGGTTCTCTTCTCATTTCAGCACCGATGCCACTCATTAAAGAAATGATGTCTCAGCTGGGAGGCGTTTTTAAAGCTCATGACCCGAAGAAAGAAGAGTATATCGAGGTTCTTCTCTGTCTCTATGAGCTCTGCAAGCTTGCTAAGTCGAATCCGCTTGCTCTTGAACCTCACGTTGAAGCTCCAGAGAACAGCGAAATTTTCAAACGTTATCCAGGTGTTCTTGCGAACCATCACGCGATTGCATTCATTGCAGATACATTCAAAGTTCAAATCAGTTCACCTATGAACCCTTACGACCTTGAGGCCCTCATGGATCAAGATATCAAGGCAGCTCATGAAGCAGAGGCAGCAGCTCCTGCTCAGATGAACAAAGTCAGTGATGCGATGCCGGGTTTAGGTATCGTGGCCGCCGTTCTCGGAGTTGTCATTACCATGGGTAAACTCTCTCAAGGTAAGGAAGTCATCGGTAACTCAGTTGGTAGCGCTCTTGTGGGTACGTTCTTGGGTATTCTACTTTCATACGGATTCTTAGGACCCTTGGCTACTAAGATGGATGCACTCAATATTCAACACGGTAAGTATGTAGAAGTCATTAAAGTCGCGATCCTTGCGTTTGCTAAGGATTGCTCTCCAAAAGTTTGCGTAGAGTTCGCTCGTCGAACGATTCCTCCCTCATGTCGTCCGTCATTCCAGGAGATCGATACAGCTACCTCTAGCGCAGGGAAAGCTGCAGCATAATCATGGCAGAAAAAAAAGGCACTACCATCGTCATCAAGAAAGTCCAAGGTGGACACGGTGGTGCACACGGTGGCGCTTGGAAGGTGGCGTTTGCCGACTTCATGACTGCGATGATGTGCTTCTTCTTGGTCATGTGGCTCATGGGTTCGGATGAAGAAATCAAAGCCTCTATCGCTACTTATTTCAATAGTCCTACTTCATCATGGAGAATGGATCTCAACGATAAGTCTGCACCACTGGGTGACAAAACCGGAGCAGGTGAGAGTGTTCTCAACGGAAGTGAAGGTCTCATACCAGAGGATCTCATTCCTAAACCATCCAAGGCTGTGAATCCTGAAACCTCTTCGAAGAACGTTCCTTCGGTGATCTTAGAGGACGCAGTACGTGAGCATCCTAAGTTTCCGATGTCGATTGAGTACATGAAGTTTTCGATGAAAGAGAAAGTGCTCTTCGCTCCTGGATCTGATGATCTCACTCCGGCAGGGAAGTCACAGATCGATCAACTGGCACTACTTTTCAAAGGTCATAACGGTAATGTGAAGCTTGAACGTAAGAGTGATGGAGTTCCTTACGAGCTCTCGCTCTCTCGTCTGGTTTCATTCTCTCGTTATTTGTCTGATCAGAAATATGTCGATGAAGAACGCATCTCGACGACAGTGATGAAAACTCCAGTCGCAGGCGCCTCTGATCAAGAGCGCACGATTGAAGTTATTTTTTCAAAGTAGCTTCTTTTAATTTAATTAACTTAGATTTTACTGACTTAATTGAATTCATGTAATGCTTCTTAAGCGAGCTCTCCGTCTTCACCGCTTCGCGGTAGCGAGAGAGCCAGAGATTCAAGTTTGCTTCCAAATCCGTATGCGCAACTGATTGTGCGCCGTTTTTATGGAAATTCCAAATTTTGTAAGAATGATAAAGTGGTTTTGGCGGTAGGAGTGATGCACTCAGATTTGTCTTAAAAAGAGTATTATTTTTAAATACTGGATGTTGAATAGTGAGTGCACCTGCTTGAGCAGGAAGCCACTGATATTCATTGAATGTCTTCTCGTAGTCACCCCCCGGAGCGATCGCCGTTTCTCCTAAGATCTGGTACTGTGACAGGTATTGAAGAGTCAGAAGTGGGTTGGCAGGATTGCCCAAGTTCAGTGCTTGCCAAGCGATATTAGTTTCAGGTTCGATGTATTCTTTGGCGCCGATTGCTGAGAATGCGTTGGATGAAGTGTGAGTGCAGTTATTGGAATAGGCACTCCAGTTGTAAGGCTTCTGTGGATTCTGATAATACTTTTCATTCAAACGATTGAGATAATCTCTCACAGCGTAGAGCTGAGGTTCTGTGATCGGTAGTCGAATGCACTCGACGTTGCGTCCCCATTGCAGAGCCATGTTCGTTCCCACTGCAGAGTTCGCAATGCCTTCCTCATAGAAGTGTGATCCGTGTTTCTTGTCGCCTTCGAGAAGTTCGCGTCCGAGTTGCTTCTCGTCGTAGATCACACCTTTGAAAATTCCAAGCTCAACTGTCTCAGCGATGAGCCTTTCTAAACTTTTGTCTGTGAGTTTTTCGGTAGCATTCAAACCCCCTGAAATGAAGAAGTCATATCCAGGTACCGCAACCCAGTTTACGTTCTTGAAATACTTATCAACGCTGATGCCCACTCCTGAATGTACGTGCTTCTGAAGTGGGATACGTGAACATGCTTCAACTCTTGGGTAATCGATATTTTCGTTTTTGCAGAGTCCATGAACATAAATAACTGCATGTCCGCCGAATCCACCCTCTTCACCGAAGAGAGGCTTAATTTGAGTGGCTGCACAGTATTCCATGAAGAGAGGGAAGAGCTTAGAGTAAGTGTCGATCGATGAGTCTGCGCGCGCAGGTGTGAGGGTGAAAGAAAGAGCAAAAATTAGTCCTAAAAACACCTTCATGTAACACAGTTCTAACGAAACATTCGCTCAGCGTCAACAGGCCCTAAAAATAATTATCGGTCGAAAAAAGCGACGTATGCCCCACCTAAGAGACAGCTATTATTCCCCAGAGGAGACAGCACGATTTTGGGCATGAGATTGATCTTGCCCACATGTCTACGGACTAAGAGCTTCTTTAAGATCTGCTTAGCCTTGGGTAGGAAGAGAGCATGGGCATCTGCGAAACTTCCACTTAATATCACGATCTCAGGGCCATAGATCGTAGCGTAGTTATACAGGGTGATTGCAAACACCTCTGCATACTCTGAGAGCATTTTCTTAATAATGGGGCTCTTGCGCGCAAGTTTTAAGACATCGTGGACGTTGAGGTCTTGGTTACCCAGCGCGGTTCTCGCTCGTTTCACGAAGTTTCCACCTGAGAGATAGCTCTCTGCTGATCCATAGTTACCACTCCCGCAAGGGGCTGTCAGATCGTCGTAGTTGACGAGGATGAGTCCAGCGTCTGGATGGATCCTATGAGATGCGCGAACCAATGAGCCGCTCACCATCGCAGAGGCGCCTAAGCCAGTGCCTAAGGTCATGATCATTGCGTTTTGGTAAGGACGAGCTGCTCCGATCCACTTCTCAGCCAAGATTGCTGCTGCTGCATCATTCTCAAGGGTGAAAGTGAGTTTAGGCATTCGGGCATGGAGCTTCTTCAAGATCGGGAAGAGTCCCCAGGTCTTGCCATTCGTTCTGAAATTAGTGGGATCTAACAGCACGCCGCCATAAGAATCTAGAGGACCAGCGCAGGCGATTCCTACTTCCTTCAGTCCAGAAGAATGAGCTTGCGCGCCATGAACTAAGCGCTCAATTTGGTCGATAAAAGAGTCTTTTCCTTGAGAGATCTTCGAGAGCTCTTTGGTTTTATAGAGAATTTTTCCGCCCCGAGAAACGACAGCGCAGGCGATTTTGGTTCCGCCGATATCGATTGCGATCACTGTTTTTGAAGTCTTTTTGGCTTTCATGAAGTGCCCACTCTATTTATTTTCTGTACAACCGTCAAATTCATGTCACGATTATTTAAATTAAAAGGCCAGGGGGGCTAAATGATCAGACTCTTAACTATTATTTTCATGCTTTCATTCTCAATAGCAATTACGATCGCTCATGCACAACAAGAAGAGCGCCTCATCCAAATCGGTAATGTTCAGAAGTGGATGACCGAAAAAGAAATCCGCGCTCTGGCGATCAAATCCCATGAAGAAGGTCACTGCGGCGGATTCATGGACGTCACTGACTTCGTCAATTCTAAAGGTCTACGTAGAGTGAGCACGAAGAAGAATCTTTCGGCCTATTACTTACTCGAAGATAGAACTCCCATGTTCATGCGTGATGTAAATGAGCTCTTGGGAAAATTAAGCTCAGAGAAGTTGCAAGCTACTGTTGAGAAGCTCTCTTCATTTCATAATCGTTACTACCAATCGGAAGAGGGTGTACAGTCGATGGAATGGATCGCATCCCAATTTCAAAAAAACAAGAACAAACGTAAGGATATCATAGTTGAATTCTTCGATCACAAAAACTTCAAACAACCTTCTGTCATTGCGACAATTGCGGGACAAGGTGAGTTAGCAGATGAGATCGTAGTGATTGGTGGTCACGGTGACTCTATTAATTGGGGCGGAGGTGCTGTTTCTAGTGGCACTAAGACTGAACATGCTCGTGCACCAGGCGCTGATGACAACGCTTCAGGGACTTCTACTGTACTTGAGATTTTCAGAGTTCTGAGTGAGAGTGGATTCAAGCCCAAACGTACTCTCAAGTTCATGATCTATGCAGGCGAAGAGAAGGGCTTACTGGGCTCACAAGACATTGCAGAAGATGCAAAACTCAATAAAGACGACGTGGTCGCTGTCATCCAGTTCGATATGACTCAATTCCCTGGCAATGGACGCAAAATTCACTTCATCACGGACAACACCAACAAGGAATTGACGAAGTTCACCCAGATGCTCTCAGACAAGTATTTGAAGTTGCCCTGGACAACAAGCTCTTGCGGATATGCATGCAGCGATCACGCGAGCTGGACTTCTTACGGATATTCATCGGTATTTCCTTTTGAAGCGGATGACTACAATCCTAAGATCCACACGTCTCAAGATGCGATCAATAAGAACACGGACTTCGAGTTCGGTCTCGACTTCGCTAAGCTGGGATTGGCGTTCGCTGTTGAATTAGGACAAGAATAGAGTTCTTGCCTCAGAACTTAAGTACGAGCTTACCTACGGTTTTGCCGCTCTCTAAAGTAGCCTGAGCTTTTGCTACCTCTTCGTAGGGGAAAATGGTGACTTGAGGTGGTTTCATTTTCCCGGATTCTAGAAGTTCAAGTACATAGCGGATTCCCTCATCGAAAATATCTAGCTTCGTGAACAAATATGAAAGATTGAAGCAAAGGATGCTCTTATTGTGATTGGTGAGAGTCATTGGACTAAACTTCGGCGTGCGTAAGTAATTCCAAGCAAGTTTGAAATAGTTCATCCGCTCTCCGCTACGGGGGAGCATCGTATGAAAACCATAAATCACGAGCTTTCCGGCTTGCGCTACATGTTCATAGCTTTGTTTAAGGGTTTCAACACCATTAGCATCTGCAATGACATTGAATCCAACCGGAGCAATTTTTTTAGCATGAGCCCAAAGATCTACCGATGATTTATCAATGATGTGATCTACTCCGAGTCTTTTTATTGCTTCTACTTTGTGAGTGCTACCGACCACACCCGTTACTTCAGCACCTTCTGCTTTGGCAATTTGAACCATGGCGCTGCCAACACCTCCCGCAGCGGAATGAATGAGTACTTTCATTCCAGGACGAATCTTCATCATTTCTATTAATGGAAAATATGCAGATAGAGAAACAGCTGAGAGCGCTGCTGCTTGTTCTAGGGTGAGGAATGAGGGGAGAGGATAAATCTGTCTTCTCGGCACCACGATCTCACTTGTGTACCCTCCGAAAAGTGTGATTCCAAACACCTGATCGCCGACCTTAAGATCCGTGATCCCAGATCCGCAGGCATCAATCGTTCCGGAATACTCGAATCCAGGAGTGATCGGCCAACCTACGAGTTCCTTCGCGGAGCTGTAAAACCCCATTCTGATAACAGAGTCAGCATAATTAATGCCGGAATAGGCAACTTTAACTCTAACTTCGAGAGAAGTAGGTTCAGGTGATGGAGTATCTTCGATTTTGAGTTTGTCGTAGGAGCCTGCAGAATGAATCACGATCTTCTTCAATGGTGCTCCTGAATATGCAAAATGGTAGCTGAGGGTGGGATCGAACCACCGACCTCCGCGTTATGAATGCGGCGCTCTAACCATCTGAGCTACCCAGCCGTACCTTAAGGATAGGGTAGGTGTAATTCAAAGTAGGCTTAAGATCAAGAGATAGGGTATAGCTTTTGACTAACCATGAAACGAAAAGTCCCAGGTCAATTGGGCGGCAAGCTCATCCGTAAAGTCATTGCAGAGTTCAAGAATGCGGGCTTCAGTTTACCTATAGATTCGCATATCCTTTGCGGGGTTTCAGGGGGTTCAGATAGTATCGCGCTTACTCATTTGATTACTACTTACGGTCACAAAATTGCTCCCCAGGGAGTAACAATCTTGCACGTGAACCATGCATGGCGAGCAGGGGAGTCAGACCAAGACGAAGAGTTTGTGAAGGAGTTAGCTAATAAGCTAGGTGCAGATTTCATTACCCGAAGGCTCAAACGTGAATCGCAATTCACAAAAGGTGCATCCCCAGAAGAGCGGGCAAGGACTTATCGTAAAGAGATTTTTGAAAAAGTGTCTAAAGAGTCAAATAACGCGTTAGTTCTCACTGCACATCACCAAGACGACGTCGCTGAGACAGTGCTTTGGAAGCTCCTTACAGGAGCACCCAGCCATGAGTGGGGCGGAATTAATTTCAGGTCAGGTGTGGAATGCAGGCCGTTTATTAACGTCACCAAAAAAGAGATCATCCAGTACTTGAAGGAAGAAAAGCTAACCTACCGAACTGATAGCACTAATAGTAACCCTAAGTATTTAAGAGCCAACATGCGTAAAAACATAGTGCCTGCACTTGATCGGGTATTCCCACAATGGAAAGCAAGATTAGCTCGTTTGACAAAGGGTTTAAGCGACACCATTTTACCAGATGAACTAGGATGCTTATTGGGTTTAGGAGCCCCAAAAATCCGAGGCAACCATTGGAAAGAAGTTCAAAGACAGGCACAAAATGGGGCTAAAACCTCAATCGATCTTCCAAACGGTGCCAAACTCACGCACAATATTAAAGAAGGAACCTGGACTCTGAAGCCGGGTAAAAAGGAAAAACACATCTGATGAAATCAACTCATAAGACAATCGCACTCTGGCTCGTTCTTATTCTTTTGTTTGCGGGATTGTTCAAAGTTTTTGATCCTGGCACTAAGAACAAAAAGGAACTCAAATTCAGTCAATTCGTAGACCTCGTCAAAACCAAAAAAGTCGAGGAAGTCACCTTCCGTACTGACAGCATGATTGTGGGAACTCTCAAGGAACCCCTTGCTGATGGACGTAGATATTTTGAAACCGTAGGCGACGTGAACAATGCTAAGATTTTCGACATCCTTCAAGAGAACGGGATCACTCCGAACTATGAGCGCGCTGAGAAGACTCCTGTCTGGCAGCAAATGCTGATCTCATGGTTACCCATGGGACTTTTGTTCCTCTTCTTCTTTTTCTTCATGCGCCAGATTCAATCGGGTGGCGGCAAGGCAATGAGCTTCGGTAAGTCTAAGGCTCGCATGCTCACTGAATCCACGAACCGTGTGACGTTCAAAGATGTCGCAGGGATTGAAGAAGCGAAGTATGAGCTAGAAGAGATCATCGCGTTTCTGAAGGATCCTAAGAAGTTTACTAAACTCGGAGGTCGTATTCCTAAAGGTGTTCTCCTCATGGGTTCTCCGGGTACAGGGAAGACCTTGCTCGCTAAGGCTATCGCAGGCGAAGCTGGAGCACCGTTCTTCTCCATCTCAGGTTCTGACTTCGTTGAAATGTTCGTAGGTGTCGGCGCTTCACGTGTTCGTGATCTATTCGAACAAGGTAAGAAACACGCTCCTTGTATCATCTTCATCGATGAGATCGATGCTGTCGGTAGACACCGAGGCGCGGGTCTTGGCGGCGGACATGATGAGCGCGAACAAACTCTCAATCAACTTCTCGTTGAGATGGATGGATTCGAATCTAATGAAGGCGTGATCTTGATCGCAGCTACCAATAGACCGGATGTTCTAGATCCCGCTCTCTTACGTCCAGGTCGTTTCGACAGACGTATTGTCGTTCCTACTCCAGATGTACGTGGACGCGAGCAGATCTTGAAAGTTCACTCACGCAAGACTCCGCTTGATCCTAAGGTCGATCTTTCAGTGATCGCTCGTGGAACTCCAGGTTTCTCTGGTGCAGATCTTGAGAATCTCGTGAACGAAGCAGCGCTCATTGCAGCTCGCAAAGAGAAGAAGGCATTAGAGCTTGTAGATCTCGAAGACGCAAAGGACAAAGTCATGATGGGTTCAGAACGTAGATCGCTCGTTCTCACTGACGAAGAGAAGCGCACGACTGCGTACCATGAAGCAGGCCACACACTCGTGGGCAAGAATCTTCCTGGCACAGATCCTATTCATAAGGTCACGATCATTCCTCGTGGAATGGCATTAGGTGTGACTCAGACCTTGCCTAAAGAAGATCGCATGAACTTGGACAAGGTGAAGGCAGAGAACTTGATTGCGTTCCTCATGGGTGGAAGAATCGCAGAAGAATTAGTTCTCAATCAGAAAACCACAGGAGCTGGCAATGACATTGACCGTGCGACAGACATCGCTCGTAAGATGGTCTGTGAGTGGGGAATGAGTGATCTTCTTGGACCTCTGTCATTCGGACAGAAAGACGGATCAGTCTTCTTGGGTAGAGACATTGGTAAGTCCCGTGACTACTCTGAAGACACCGCTCAGACTATTGACCGAGAAGTCCGTGAGATCGTCGAGCGTAATTACAAGCGCGCTCGCGAGATCCTTCAAGATCAATTGCCAAAGTTGCATGCATTGACTGCAGCTCTACTTGAGTATGAAACACTCGATGGTTCTGAAGTAGACACGATTCTCGCTGGTGGAAAAATCGAACGCAAACCGCCGCTTGAAAAATCAAATACGAATACCGGAGGAAGTGGTTCAGCTTCTGCACCTGTAACAGAAGGCCGCGGAAGTGGTTCTCCTGCGGGTAATCCGGCTCCTGTGCCTGCATAATGACCGATCTCTTAGCCAACCTTCAATCAAGCATTCGTTGGATTGATGTTTTGGATGTAGGGATAGTTGCACTCATTGTGTACCGTTTGCTGCTGCTCATTCGCGGAACACGCGCGATGCAGATGTTAACGGGGTTAGGAATTCTAGGTATTGGGTTTTTTCTCTCTTCCACGTTTGAGCTATTCACTACTCATTGGTTGATGTCGTACTTCTTCGACTACTTGATCTTGATTGTCATCGTCTTATTCCAAGATGATTTGAGACGAGCGCTCACTCATGTGGGGCGCAATCCGTTTTTCGCAGGTACCACTGACATCGAAGAGCGAGAGATGATCGAAGAAGTTGCGCGTTCAGCTTCACGAATGGCTAAGGAACGAATCGGTGCTCTGATCGTGATCGAACGCGAGACAGGACTGAAGAACTTCATCGATACTGGTTCCTACATTGATTCTAAGGTGAAGTCGGAGTTGATCTATTCCATCTTCGTTCCGAATTCTCCTATCCACGATGGAGCTGTGATTCTCACTAATGGTCGCATCGCTGCCGCTGGATGTTTCTTACCACTCTCTAAGGATCCTAATATCGACAAGCGCTACGGCACTCGTCATAGAGCGGCTCTGGGCTTGACTGAAGACACAGACGCTGTCGTAGTTCTCGTCTCTGAAGAGGCTGGGGAAGCTCACTTGGTTAAAAACGGGAAGCTCATGACCAATCTCAATGAAGCAGAACTCATTCAGAGTTTGTCAGCCCTACTGAACCTTTCCATGGCTCGCAATCGTTTGAAGATTCCACGCCGTATCCGAGGGTGGATCTAAATGGCTCGTCCTTTATCGATATTCACTGATAACGCTGGAACAAAACTTGTTTCAATTCTCATCGCAGTAATTCTGTGGATCGTGGTGCTGGGATCTCGTACGGTTGAAGTCACGAAGGAAGTCCCGATTGAGATTGTGACCAACGAAGACGTCATGGTGTCCAATGAACTTCCAGACCGAGTCGCGTTTCGTATCTCAGGTCCCAAGGCCTTTATTCGTACGATTCTAGATCGCCGTGATCCTCCGATCCGAATCAATCTTCAAGGTGCTAAACCTGGAGCGGTCACTTACAGATTATTCTCAGATAGCTTGAGAGTTCCTATCGGAGTGAAGGTTCTCTCTGTGAACCCGAATGCACTCGTGGTGAATCTCGAACAAATGAAGTCCAAAATACTCCCTGTGAAGATTGAGACCCGAGGGGTTTTGCCAGAAGGATACAAACTCGTATCTATTGAGTCAGTGCCTGCGACAGTGAAAGTACGTGGAGCTAAAACAAGAATCCAAATGGTAGCTGAGATTTTCACTCTTCCCATAGATCTTACCGATCTCAAACAAGGATTCCAAAAAGCAATTCCACTTGATACTGCTCGTGCAAGCGTAGAGCTTGAAGGTCAACCTCCAGAGATCAAAGCTGACATTAGACCTGTGTCCGCGAATTTCAAAGTGAAGAACGTCACGATACGAGTGCTCAGTCACCTCAAGTACCGAGTTCGTGAGAAGACAGTCACTGTGCTCGTCAGATCCTCTCAAGAGGCGATAAAGTTACTGGATCATTCTAGGGTGTTTGCAGAAATTGATTTGAGAGATAAGGCCAAAGGGGTGTATGAAATTAAGCCTAAGGTGAGCTTGCCTGGGCATATTGGATTTGTCAGTACTCAGCCTGAAACTATTGGAGTGACATTATTTTGAAGAAATCAGCCGAGAGATTATTTGGAACTGACGGGATCAGGGGTTTGGCTAACCAATCTCAGATGACACCAGAAGTAGCTATGCGCCTGGGTCGCGCGATGGCGTACGTACTCCAGAATACCAAAGAATTCCAAAGTAGAACTTCTCTCCCAGTGGGACTCAAGCCTCTCTACAGCGACACAGAAGTTCGCAGGGCGAAGATCGTCGTAGGTAAGGACACAAGGTTATCGGGTTACATGATCGAGATGGCTCTCGCTTCAGGGATCTGCTCCATGGGTGCGGACGTGATTCTGATCGGACCTCTTCCTACTCCAGGTGTTGCATTCGTCACTCAATCCATGCGCGCAGACGCAGGCATCATGATCTCTGCCTCGCACAATCCTTATTACGATAACGGAATCAAGCTTTTCTCAGCAGATGGTTACAAGCTTCCAGACTCAGTCGAAGATCGAATCACTGAGCTCATGTACTCAGATGAACTAGAGAAACACAGACCTACTCACGATCTCGTTGGGAAAGCCTTTCGTATCGAAGACGTTCATGGTCGCTATATTGTTTTCTTAAAGAATCTCTTCCCCAAGAATCAAGATCTTATGGGGATGAAGATTGTTTTAGATACAGCAAACGGAGCTGGCTACAAGATCTCTGCTCATGTGTTTGAAGAATTAGGTGCTGAAGTCATTCGTCAGGGGATCTCACCAAACGGTCTCAATATCAACGAAGATTGCGGAGCGCTCCATCCTAAAAAAATGGCAGAAGCGACTCTAAAACTGAAAGCGGATATCGGTATTGCTCTCGACGGAGATGGCGATCGTTGCATTCTCTCTGATGAGAATGGCGAGATCGTCGATGGAGATCAGATCATTGGGCTCTGTGCGATTCAGATGAAGAAAAAAGGATTACTGAATAAGAATACCGTCGTGACCACTCCGATGTCGAATATCGGTCTTGAGATGACTCTGAAGGAACACGGCATCGACATGGTAAGAGCATCAGTGGGTGATCGTTACGTGGTTGAAGAGATGCGTAAGCATTCATACACCTTCGGCGGTGAACAATCCGGACACTTGATCTTCATTGAACAATCCACTACAGGTGATGGTATCGTCGCAGCTCTTAAAGTTCTAGAGACCATGCGTGAGACTGGCAAGCCCCTCTCTGAGCTTAAGAAACAGATCAAACTCTACCCGCAAGCACGTGAAGATGTACGCGTGAGTAAGAAGACTCCATTTAAAGATTTCCCTAAAATTGCTAGTGCAATCTCTACTGCAGAAAAAACTCTGAAAGAAAAAGGCCGCGTGTTCGTTCGTTACTCAGGCACTGAGCCACTCGCCAGGGTAATGATCGAAGGCGAGAACCTCGCTCAAATCAAAAAACTCGCTCGTGACATCGCTCATGAGATTCAGGCTGAACTTGCATGAATAGTCCTCGTCTCGGTGTGAATATTGATCACTTCGCCACTTTGAGGCAACTGCGCGGCACTCCGTATCCGGATTTACTAGAATGCGCAAAAATTGTAGAGAACGCAGGAGCGGCCCTGATCACAGTACATCTCCGCGAAGATCGTAGACACATTCAAGACGCTGATGTCGTGATGCTTAAGAAAAATTTAAAAATCCCACTCAATTTAGAGATGAGTCTTTCAGAACCTATGGTGAAAAACGCAATCAAAGTAAAACCCGCTTGGGCTTGTTTAGTCCCAGAGAAGCGTCAAGAAGTAACGACCGAAGGAGGACTTAATATCTTCAAGCTCATGAAGCGCACTGCTCAGGTGATCGGAAGACTTAATAAATCCAGAATAAAAGTCAGCGCATTCATTGAGCCTGATGTGAAGCAAGTCGAAGCAGCACACGCTCTCGGATGCGAAGCGATTGAGATTCATACGGGTGCTTATGCTAATGAGACGCAATTACTGAAGCCTAATTCTACTAAAATTCAAAAGCAGTTTGATCGAATCATCAAAGCTTCACAAAGAGCTGCTGAGTTAGGACTGGGACGACACATAGGTCATGGACTCGATTATAGTAATGTTGCAGCTCTCGCATCCCGGGAGTGGGATTCATATTCCAGGGAGCCACTTTTTCAGGAGTACAATATTGGTCACTCGATTGTTTGTAGGGCAGCTATTGTAGGTCTGGATCAAGCGGTGCGCGAGATGATCTCGGAGATCACTGCTCCATGAGAATTTTTACTCGTGAAGAAATCAGACTCATAGACGAGAAGTCCCAATCTCAATACGGAATCAATCCTGAAATTCTGATGGAGATCGCAGGTGCACGCGCAGTAGAAGTTTTCTTAAAGTACCGACCCGACGCTGGGAAATCTAAACCCGTGATCATTCTTGCGGGTCTAGGCAATAACGGTGGAGATGCCATGGTGATCGCTCGCCATCTTGCGGGCATCAGTCGCAGAACTCATGTGTTTCTCACAGGGGATTCATCCAAGCTCAAATCACCGAATAGCTCTCATTACAATGTATTGAAGAACATCAACGTCCCAGTCACCGAGATTTCACACATCAGCACATTATGCACCTTCTTCGACCAAGATCCGGGTCATTACGATATTATTGACGGACTGCTCGGTACAGGAATGAGTGGTGGTACTTCTGGACTCTACGCGGATGTGATTGAACTCACTCAGAAACACGCAGGCTTCGTATTCTCACTCGATATTCCATCGGGAGTAGATGCAAACACAGGAGCAGTCGCAGGAACTTCGTTTCAAGCTGACATCACAGCGAGTTTTGGCTTCCCTAAGCTAGGGCACTTCTTCTCTCCAGGGGCGCAGCTTCGAGGCAAGCTCATTAATCTTGAGCTCTCTTACCCTGTCGAGCTCTCTCAAGACTCAGCTATCAAGCTTCTTCGTGAGAAGGACGTTCGTCCACTCATCAAACATCGCGATCCTTACGGACACAAGAATTCATTCGGTCACACACTCCTCATTGGTGGAACTCCAGGCAGAGTAGGAGCAATCACCTTATCGAGCAAAGCTTGCCATCGAACAGGTTCAGGACTTGTCACTGCTGCGACCTGGGCTGAGAGCTGGCAACCTCTCATGGCTCACGTTTCAGATGAGACGATGACGATTGGTATAGAAGATATCAATAAGATCACAGCTGATCCTCATGCGCTTCTCTCGCCATTCAATGCGGTAGTACTAGGACCCGGATTAGGTACTGACTCACGAGCGAAGAAGTTGCTCGAATCCATCTTAGAAACTTACCAAGGACCGCTTGTGATCGATGCGGATGCAATCAATCTCATCTCGATGCATGGATTTCACGGGCGAGTGAAAAGTAGACAAGCGCCCTGTATCCTCACTCCTCATCCAGGCGAAATGAGCCGCTTGCTCAAAGTCGACAAGGACAAGATTCTTCTCTCTCCCATTGGCGCCATTCATCAGGCGATTGAACTCACTCATGCAACAGTCGTACTCAAAGGAGCAGTGACTCTGATCGGTGGCGTAGATGAACCAGTATACTTAAGTCATTATCCTAATGCTGGAATGGCCACTGCAGGTTCGGGAGATGTACTCGCAGGAATCTTAGGTGCACTCTCTGCACAAGGTTACACTGCTCACCATTCTGCTCTTCTAGGTGTTTATTTGCATAGTTTAGCTGGAGATCTCGCCGCTCAAGCTCATCCTCATGGTTCCATGATGGCAGGAAATATTATCGAAAAGATCGGACACGCTTTTGAAAAAATCCACGAATCTAAAAACAACAGAGTCTCTACTCTTTTCACAGCAATTCGCTGAGTCGGAGCTTCCAGAAGTGGCTGCTCAACTGTGGGCAGAGATCCGTAAGCTCAACCACAAGCCTGTAGTGATTCTCCTTCATGGTCCCATGGGAGTAGGGAAGTCGACTCTCGTGCGCGCACTTCTCACTGTTGCTCGTGCTCGTGGAGATTTCAAAGGCAGTCCCACATTCTCACTTGCTCATGAATACGAATCCGCATCGGGCCCACTTGCGCACATTGATTGGTACCGAATTGAGCATGCGGAAGAGCTAGAATCGATGGGTATGCGAGATTATCTTGGAGACGGCTACGCAGCAGTGTTCATTGAATGGGCGGACAAGTTCCCTGAGTGGAGCAGTAAGATCCCTCATGCGATAAGAGTTAATCTAGAAATAAAAAAAGAGACTACTCGATCCGTCTCAGTTTCATCTGCACATCACTAGACCAGTGATTTGCAAACGCCTTCACACAAGTCGATAAGTAGCGATCGTAATCATCGAACACCTGATTACCGAACTTGGTGCGGATATGATCTTCGTTCATCTTCATGCGGCGTAACCACTCGCCCGTAGTCTTGCCGTAATCTTCACGACGAGTTTCTAGTTTCAGAATTTCCCATTTTGGGTTTACAGCTGCAACGAGCTCTTCGAGACGTGGGTTGAGTCCGCCTGGGAAGATCACGTCAGCTGTGAATCTTAAGTCCTCAAGATCAGCTTTTGTGCGTGGTACACGGTTACGGAGGATGGCTTGGAATCCGAAGCATGCTCCTGGTTTCACCCATTCAGCGAGTTTGTTGAAGTATGTGCGGTAGAGTTCCACTGCCATGCCTTGCGCAGCTTGTGCAGGTGAGCAGAGGTGATCGATCATCTCGATAGATACGAGTGCATCGTAGAGGAACGGAGCTTTGAAGTCTTTGTAGTCGCATACCCAAGCTTTAACGCCAGGGAGTTTGCGCGACATGATCTCATCGTGTTGAGCGGTGGAGAGAGTGATGCCGTGAGCTTCTTTTGCA
This sequence comes from Lysobacteraceae bacterium, assembly GCA_023657465.1. GTDB lineage: Bacteria > Bdellovibrionota > UBA1018 > UBA1018 > JAGTJX01 > JAGTJX01. The sequence goes on along the minus strand of JAGTJX010000003.1, from coordinate 158,252 downwards.
CCCTTCCTAGCGATGTATTCTAAGTTTGCGCCCCAGCCACATCCGATGTCGAGAATGGTTTTGCTTGAGTCCATCTCTGCATATTCATAGAGGCGCTTGGATTTGTTCTCTTGTGCGCGCTCGAGAGAGTCTGTTTCGCTTTGATAGAATGCGCTGGTGTAATGCATTCTTTCGTCTAGCCAGAGACTGAAGAATTCATTGGAAACATCGTACGAAACTTCGATTTCTTTTTGAGTTGAGGTCATCCGGGTTTTATAGCTCAGTTTTTTTTCAGGTGTCAAACCCTTAGGCAAGTAAACCCACTCATCTCTAGTATACGCGACTTTAGCTGGCACGGAGTGTGCTTTATAGGAGATGTTGGTCGATGACTTGAAGGAATGAATTTATGATAAAAATACTATTAGCATTGATGGCGATATCACTGTCTCTCACGTTGAATGTGAATGCTCAGAACCGTAAGAAAAAAGATATCGATCCTAACCTTTTTATTTCAGCAATCTATGATCAAAAATCTGATTCATACAAAGCTGTCTCTCTTCGAGTTGATGTCGTTCCATTTGGTAGAGCACCCATCTACTTGGGAATTCAAGGCGGTAAGATTCAAGGTGTTCAATTCGATCCAAACACTAAAACATTTATCAATTCCAAAGACGGCGAAGCCTATTTGGGAGCGGTATCCGCAGGTCTCTCAGCAATTAAGGGCAAGCTCAAAGTGGGAGTTCAAGGAACAAGTATCATGGGTGGGATGAAGCAAGTGAATTCTACTATGTGGCAAGTGAGTGATGAGCAATTCGTTGCTGGTCCAGAGATCTTAGTGAACGCTCAAGTGATCAAGCGAGTCTATCTCACAGTTGGCGCGAGTAACCAAACTTTCAATAAATTTGATTCAAATACTTTGGCAGCTCGAGCCGGGCTTACAATAGGAATTGGAAACAGAAAACCCTGATGTTGAGCACGTAGGGTGCTCGTTAAAGCAAAAGATTAAATCACAACACCTAGGAAATCCGGTTTTGCGAGGAATAACGAAGGATTTCAAAACAAGATTAGGTAGCTAATCATTGGATTGAAATTTGAAGGAAGTTTATGAAAAATTTATTACGAGTTGTATTACTGATGATATCCACTATTCCAGCATTCGCACAAGAAAAGACTACCGTTAGTTTTCCAGGCGGCAGTCAATTGAAGTCGATTAAAGTTATTAAAGATTTAGATCCTGGTATTGACGGCATTGAACTTCTTACCGACGATGGTGGCTGCCTGGTGTCTGGGCAAAAGTTGGTAGCTAATATGGATACAGCTAGATGGATTCTTAGCACTTCAACTGAAGCATATACCGCTAATACTGGCCCTTGGGATGTAGCGGTAGGCGCTATTCTTCCAGGCTTCAATAAGGATGGAAGTGATAGTTGGTTTAATATCCATTGTGTAAATCGCAAGCATTCAGTTCAATCCCAGCAAATCAAGGATACCCTTGCTGAATATTTGGAATTGGAATTTCAGTATATTGACAGTAATAAACCCTAGTTTAGTGACTTTGACTTGATTTTAAACACAAAAAATTAAAGCGCAATATCTTGGATGACCAAGAAACGGTGCAGAATGAAAAAGGAGTAAGTCATATGAAGAACAAGATCTTATTAGGACTCAGCATTCTAGCTTTGTCCACTCAAGTCTTCGCTCAAGACTCAACTCCAGCGAAACACCAGAAGCGTAAGGAACTGATCGCCAAGAACGCTCGTGGAGGTGGAATAGGCGCGACCGTAGTAACTCGCACTCTACTGAAGCAATTCGTATTCGCATCATCTTGGGTAAGAGGACTTGTCGGTAGCACTCGTAAACAAGAAGCTACACTCGCAGTGATCGATCTGTTTATTAGAGATGAAAATCTAAAAAAATTCGATGAAATCACTAAGAAATCAACTTCATGGGAAAACTACATGAGCGACATGCAAGATGAACTGCAAATGATTTTAGAGCGAGTCACAGATGATGTCTTCGTTTCTATTCTAAGGGATATTGATCCATCGATCGCAAAAGACGCTAAATTAGACCAAATTGATTTCACAACTCTCGATTTCTCGAAGCTCACTCCAGAACTCCTAGCAAGCAACGAAGACTACCGAAGGCTAGAAGCAATGATAGGCGAGATCGATGAGAAACAACTCCTTTCTGATCTCTTCGCTAAAGGTGAGCTCAACGCGATTCCAGGCGGAGCAACTGATAAGGACGTAGCAGATCATATTCAAGACCGGGTGAACTTCCTCAGTGCTAAGGCCGTTGATAATATCGATCTCGGTGCAGCAGTGGTGGGTCAGACAGTGATCACACCGCTCCTCTTGAAGGGGGTCTTTGGAACAGCTGCGATGCAGGCTTATAACTGGATCACGCTTCCTGCACTTGCAGGCGCTGGCATCTCAGCGTGGCAATGCTTGAGACCTACTGTGCAAATGAAGATTGGCTTTGAAGTTTCTATTGAAGATCCTAACATGCTCAATCTCCAGAAGTTTTGTAACAAAGTTCTCAATAAGTCTGCTTACCAGATCTTGAAGGCCAGATCTAAGGGTCTCCAATCAGGTCATGGTACAAAAGTCTGGATCGAAAGAACTTGGAATAAAACGTTTAAGAAAAAGAAGAAGCGATGAAACACTACCATGCACATGTTTACTTCACCCCTGATCAGCTCGCTCAATCGAGAGACTTCGCGCAGACGCTTGCAGACCTAGTTCCAGGATTGCAGTTTGCAGGCATCGCACGTCGTCCTGTAGGGCCTCATCCGCTTCCTATGATTGAGTTTCACCTGACAGTTGACGAAATTGAACCTCTTAAAGCTGCACTCTCAAAACTTCCTGAAGTGAAGTCTACACTCATTCATGAGGATACAGGCGATGACTATAAGGATCATAGCGAAGGTGCAGAGTGGGTAGGAGAGAAGCTCGAATTGGACTTTGATTTTTTTGATTTAATTGCTAGAGATCCTAGCAAAATGATTCACAAACCTAAATGAGGCCGATTGATATGAAACTATTAGGACTTATTCTGCTACTGACTAGCTCTTCACAAGCTCAAGAGTATATCGGTGTGAAGACGACCAATAAGGGCGACTGCCGTCTCTATAGAGAGCGCTTCATTGTGGATTCTGGCAAGTTCTCTAATGATCTGAAGAAACAAGTTTCCTACCGCGAGCAATTGATCTTAGCAGGTAAAGAGAAAGTTTCTGCTCTTGCACTCTCTTACGTATCTTCAGTGACTGATCAAACAGAAACCGAAATCAGGAAGAATAAAAAATCTAATTCAGAATCTAACTTCAATTCAAAAACAAAAATCATTTCCAACTCCATGGTCGCAGTAGAGCAAGTCGAAGATGGAGTCGATGGTGCAAATCTCATTTGGGCTTTTGAATATTGTGTTTATGACAAGCCTGTTGATGATTTGGATCAGGATGTCGTAGGAACTACAGGCCTAGCTCAAAAAGTATTTGGGAACCCTGACGGAACATACACGATCGAATACCCAAGAATCCTTCATGCAGGAGAGAGTTACTACCTTCAAGACCCGTCAAATTATTTGACTTCATGGGACACGAATATTCTCGGTAACTCCCTGAAGCCTAAGTATTTAAGGAATATCTGTAAACGATTTGGTTTCAAAAAATATATTTCCCATACATCTGTAGGTACACAGGGTTCCAACACAGTCAAAATGAACAAATCAGGCATTGTACGTACTGCTGAAAAGCAGGGACACGCAACCATTCTTAAGCAAATCACCTGTAACTGAAGTCAAATGAACTTCATCACAATACCTGATTAAATAATGTCAGCATTAGTTCTAACGATTATAGCTACTTAGCTAATTTCATGCGCAACGCGTCTAAAGCAGTAGTTGACAACCCAAATCCGAAAATGATACGTATTCACTCCTAAGGTGCGTGGAATTTACGTGAATTAGAGGGGAACGAAAGGAAAGTACAAAAATGCGCTTAACATCAAAAGGACGATACGCAGTTCGAGCAATTTTGGATCTCACGTTCAACTCCAATGGACTCCCGGTGAGACTCCAGGAGATTTCGGAACGCCAAAGTATCTCGTTACATTATTTGGAACAACTCTTCCGCAGACTTCGTAAAGGTACTGTTGTGAAGAGCGTTCGTGGACCAGGCGGAGGATACGTCCTTGCTAGATCCATGGATGAAATTTCAGTCAAAGACATCTTGCTCAGCGTGGGTGAAAACATCAACCCAGCTCGTGATCTCATTGGATCAGGCGACATCAAAACTGACACGGTAGAGTTCTTACTCACCAAATCTTACTTTGAAAACTTGGGTACCTTGATGCAGGATTATCTTGCTAATGCTTCTGTCGGAGAACTCATCCGCAAAGCCAAAGGTATCGAAGCTCCTGCAAAAGCGAGCCAGAAACCAATGGATGGAGCATTCGTACCACCAGTGGAGAACGTAGCAAATGCGGCTAAGGAGCCAATCGTATCTTGATTTTAATGCCGGTGCCCCCCTTCACAATTCTGTGATGGGGTGCCTGGCGAAGTTTTCCTCCCTCACTGGAAATCCGTCCAGTGTTCACTCCTACGGACAAGAACTCTCCAAGCACGTTCGCAAAGCTAAACAACAAATTCTAAAATCTCTCTCTCAAGGCTCGCGGACAAATGAAGAAGAAATCGTATTCTCTGGCTCCGGAACTGAAGCTACACAGTGGGTTTGGAACGCAATCCAACTTTCTTCACAGTGCCAAGATGAACTCACGTGGGTTTGCTCAGAGATTGAACACAAAGCAACACTCGATACTGCGAATCGTTTTGCAAAGTGCGGCTACGAAGTAGTGAAACTTCCAGTGCATGAAGATGGCTCACTCAAAGATTTTAAACCAAAACCAAAACATGTTTATAGCTTCCACTGGATCAACAATGAGCTGGGCGTGATTTGGCCTGTAGAAGAGTACATCAAGAAAATCAAAGCAGAAAAAGACACTTGGGTTCACATCGATGCTTGTCAGGCGTGGGGCAAGGAGCCCAATGATCTGACTCGGATCGATGCAGACTTCATTACGTTCTCCGCTCACAAAATCGGTGGACTCCCAGGACTAGGGATCACTTGGATCAATCCTAAGATAGCAAACAAGGTTACTCAGCCTAAGACTGGAACGCTCAATGTGTTTGGGATTCTGGCTTGCGCTGAAGCGTCTAAGCACATTGCTTCTCGTGATGAGCTCGCTCAGCTTTTCAGATTGCAATCCACATTCGAAGAGAAACTCAAATCAATGATCCCAGGAATAAAAATCAACGGCGAGACTGTTCCGCGCGTTTGCAACACTACTCATTTCACAATTACAGGAATCAAAAATAATCTCGATCTTGTCATGTATATGGATGTCGCTGGATTCGCTGTAAGCGCAGGATCTGCATGCTCCTCAGGAATCATTGAAGCGTCACATGTGGTGAATGCGCTAGGGTATCCAAAGCAAGATGGAATTCATTCGCTGAGAGTTTCTTATGGCCTCACTACAACAGCCGATGAGCTTGACGGGTTTGTTGCTGAACTAGCGAAGGTGGTCACTCCCAAATGAATCTAAAAGGGTTTGCAGCAATCACAAAAGGTGAGCGTGTACTTCTCTCATTCAGCGGAGGAAGTAAAAGTGCAATCGCTGCGTCTATCTTAGCTAAGCAGGGATATCAAGTCACAGCGGTACACTTCACGAAGCGCGAATCTAAGCTCTTCCCCTGTACAGCGAACCGAGTTGATCAAGTCAATGAACTTGTAGGTAAGCTCGGGATCGAAGTTCACTTCATTGATATCGCCGATCAGTACCAACTCGAAGTCGAAGAGAGATTTCTTCATGAGCGTACGATGGCACTTACCTCGAATCCCTGTTTGCGTTGCCAAGGTAAACTCTGCTTCGAGCCGCTCGTGGCTGCAGCTGATAAGATGGGTATCAGATGGATCTCTACAGGTCACTGCGCCCAACTCATGAATAGCAACGAGGGTGACAAGGTTCATGTGTACCAAGCAATGGATCCTTCTGTCGACGAAAGCGAGTTTCTTGTAGGCTTAGATCAATCAGTTCTGAAACGCCTCATTCTTCCTTTGGGCACTCTCAATCAATCCATGTTGTTTAAACTCGCAGTACAGTTTGAACTTGCTGAAGTCGATTCAGAGGAGAAAATATTCAGTAGGACTGCTCCTTGCTTCGATCCTTACTCCAAGGAAACTCAGGACTGGATCGCGCGCCGGTTACCTCATGAGTTCACTCGTAAAGGGATTATACGTACGGCTGAGCAAGAGATCGTAGGCGCTCACGATGGTCTATTCCGATACCCTCTGGGTTTAGGAACGCGTGAACTTAAGATTGAGTCTGAGCCCACGAAGTACCTTGTGATTGAATCCTTCGATGCCAAGAGTAATGAGCTCAGGATCGGACCTAAGAAGCTTCTTGATCACAAAGGGTTCATCATGAAGAGCGCATTCTTCATCATACCTGTAGACCAAATGAAAACGAACATGGTCTCTGTTAAGTTTCAATCCCGTAAGGAGCTTTTCTCTGGGGAGGTCATGCTCTTTGAAACCGGTAGAGTTAAGCTCCTCTTAGGCTCAAGCATCAGTAAAGTGGGTCTCGGGGAATCTGTTGCCTTTTATTTCAAACAAGAGTTATTAGGCGGAGCTGTAGTTGAAGCCTATGCAGACGAATAATTTATCAAAAAGCTATTTAATCAAAACCTTGGGCTGCAAAGCCAACTTCTCAGACTCTCAAGCACTGGAAAGTGAGCTTCAGAAGCGTGGATGGATTCCTGCGTATGATGATTCCCACGCCGATCTCTGCATTGTGAATAGCTGTACAGTCACCAATGAAGCAGACAAGCAGTCTCGTGGAGTGGCTAAACGTGTTGCTAAGAAGAACCCAAAGACTGCAGTAGTCTTCACTGGTTGTGGAGCAGAAGTTGATCCTTCGTCCTATAAGAGCGCCCCTGGCATCCACTATGTGATGGGCAATCAGAATAAGCCTGAGCTCATCGAGACCATTATTCAGAAACTAGAGCAGAGGACTGCATTACCTACTCAGGCTGAGATCCTTGGAAGTGTCACGGATTATGTAGATATAAAGTCTAGGCATCCCATAGACCGCGAATGGCCTATGCCCATTGGGATGAATCCTGATCAATGGCTTGAATCTGGCAATACTGCGCGCACTCGTGTGTTTCTGAAGATCCAAGAAGGATGCAACTCGTTTTGTACCTATTGCATTATTCCTTATGGACGCGGTCCTAATCGAAGCCTGAGGCCTAGGATCATCGTCGATCAGATCAACAACCTGGTGAAGGCAGGCGTTCGTGAGGTAGTGCTTACCGGAACCAATATTGGCGATTATGGGACGGATTGGAGTGAGAACGGCACCCTCATGCTTGACGAGCTCATCAAGCAGATTCTAGATCATACGAGTCTTGAGAGGCTCAGAGTGAGCAGTCTTGATCCTACTGAGATCACAGACCCACTCATGGAGCTCATGGAGTCTAACTCCCGCTTCTGCCCTCACTTCCATGTTTCGCTCCAGAGCCCTCATTCCAAGGTCCTAAAGCTCATGAAGCGCAAGTATGACGAGACTCAAGCGAGAGATTGCCTGACTAAGCTCTCAAAGCTCAAGCCTAAGGCCGGGGGGCAAGTCTTCGTAGGGATGGATCTCATTACAGGGTTCCCAGGGGAAGGCGAGACTGAGTTCCAGGAGACTTATGACTGGTTGAAGACCCAGTATTGGAACAGACTCCATGTATTCCCGTATAGCGAGCGAGTGGGGACACCAGCGACTAAGCTTACGTACTCGGTACCCAAGCATATCCGATCAGAGAGAGCCAAGATCCTTATGGAGCTCTCTTTAAATCGATTACAGGGTTTTTATCATGAGACTCTGAGGTCACAGCCCAAGCTTGAAGACATCTTAGCTGAGGGAAACTCTGGTTATACACCTCACTATCTCAAGGTGATGTTTGACCGCGAAATCCCATCAAACGAGCTGGTTTCTGCCCGTCCTTACGAAGTTATTATCGACCGTGCTTCGGGCGATGTTTCGTTTTTAGCTCGCACCATCAGTTGACTTATTTTGACGCATATCGTAATCCTTTCAAGGCGATGTTACCCACGACGGACTTAGGATCATTACTGCAAATTCTAGAAGGAAAAATCGGTTACCAATTCGGTGAACGCAAGATCCTCGTCCAGTCACTCACTCACACGTCTTACGGCCATGAAAACAATGTCCCTGATAACGAAAGACTCGAGTTCCTAGGAGATGCAATTCTAGACGTCATCATTTCAGATTTACTCCTTGAGACTTTCCCCGAAGCCACTGAAGGTCAGCTCACGAAGATGAGAGCAGGACTTGTGAACGAAGTCGCTCTCTTCGAACTCACGAAGCAACTCGAGCTTGGGAAGTACTTGAGACTAGGTAAAGGTGAAACCCTCACCGGGGGGAGTACGAAGCCATCGATCCTCTCTAGCACCTTTGAAGCGTTGATTGCAGCGATCTACATCGATGGAGGATTCCACGCGGTCTATCCAGTAGTGAGACATTTATTCGCACCTTACTTGAATTTTAATACTCCGAATTCGCAGCTTCGTGACTTCAAATCCAAACTTCAAGAGAAAACCCAGGCACTGCTGAAGCTCACTCCGCAGTATATCTTGGTGAGTACTCAAGGCCCCGATCACACCAAAACTTTTGAAATTGAAGTGCGTCTAGACTCACAAGTTCTAGGCAGAGCATTTGGATTATCCAAAAAACAAGCTGAACAAAACGCAGCACAACTTGCATTAGAACTTCTAGAGAACGGACCCACATTCAAATGACAGATCAAATGAGCAGTATATTTAACACAGAATACAAAACCAAATCTGGCTACGTTGCCATCGTGGGTCGTCCTAACAGCGGGAAGTCTACACTGCTCAACGCTCTCTTAGGATCGGATCTTCAGATTGTTTCCGAAAAGGCTCAAACCACTCGCTGGAACACACATGGAATTCTCACTGATGACATCGGCAACCAAATGATCTTCATCGATACTCCAGGTATCCATAGAGCCAAAGTAGGCGGAGTCAATGAAGCCATGGTCGGACAAGCCACTCAAGCACTGAAGGATGATCCAACAGTGATCTGGTATCTCGTCGATCCAAACTCTTCACTCTTCCATGAACAACCTGTGATTGATCAATTGAACGCTCTCGGAGGCTTAGTACCGCTTGCACTTGTATTGAACAAGACTGATCTCGGTCTCAATACAAGCTGGATAGAGCGCGAGCTCGCTCCAGTACTCAAGCTCAAATCTCAAGCATTCCAGATCAGTGCTTTGAATAAATCAGGTGTAGAAGAATTACGCGCTTGGAGTTTAGAACAGCTTCCACTAGGTCCACAGTATTACAATGATCCTGAGCAGATCTCAGATAAGCCCATGAAATTTTTCATCGGGGAAGCGATCCGCGAGCAAGTTCTAGGACAACTCAGTGATGAGCTCCCATACTCGACCGCAGTACTCGTTGAGAAAGTCTCTGAGGCAACGAAGCCCATGCACGTGAGTGCATCGATCTGTGTCGAGCGTGAGTCACAGAAGGGGATCTTGATTGGAGCTAAGGGTGCAAAGATCAAGTCCATCGGAATCATGTCCCGCAAGAAAATCGAAAAACTCATGGATGGCCAGATCCACCTTGAGCTCAAGGTGAAGGTTATCCCAGGCTGGACTAAGAACAAAAAAGAACTTCAGAAATTAGGCTGGGTGATCCAATGAAAGTAACCACTATTGCGATCGTTGGTCGTCCTAACGTCGGAAAGAGCTCCATTTTCAATCGTCTCTTCGGTAAGAAGCGCGCACTCGTGCACGACATGCCGGGAGTCACACGAGACCGTCTCATCGAGATCACCGAGTGGTGGGTGAGAGCGAAGCCCTACACCATGCAGATCGTGGACACGGGGGGATTAGAGGGAGATCGATTCGCTGCTGAGATCGAAGATCAAGTGAATCTCGCTCTTGAGAGCGCAAGCGTAGTTCTCTTCGTAGTCGATGGTCAGATGGGTGTTCATCCGGATGACATGCACGTACTGAAGAGTTTAAAGCGAGCAGGAATTTTCGAAAAGAAACTCATCTTCGGTATCGTAAACAAGATTGATTCTGATGGCCACACCTCACGCCTTGATGACTTCCATGGAATGAAACTTCCATCGCTTCATCCCGTATCGGCTGAACACAATTTGGGTATCGATGATCTGAAAGAAAAAATCATCGAACGCATCCGTGAAGAGCGACCAGAATTACTCGAGAGTGATACAGAGTCTGAGAAGTGGCTTGAAGCTCCAAGGATTGCAATTATCGGTAAGCCTAACGTTGGCAAGTCGACATTGATCAATCATTTGCTTGGCGAACACCGCATGGTCGTAAGCCCCATTGCTGGTACTACAGTAGATGCAGTCGATTCACTCATTCAGTGGGGGGATCATCCCGTGATCCTGATTGACACTGCTGGAATTCGTAAACGTAGTAAGACTGAACAAGGCGTAGAAGTCCTCTCTGTCATTCAGTCTCAGAAGGCACTTGAACGAGCAGACCTTGCTATCTTAGTTCTCGATGGTGAAGAAGGTCCTACGGATCAAGATGAGAAGATTGGCGGACTCGTTGAAGCCAATGGTTGCAGTCTGATCATTCTAGTGAACAAATGGGACACGCAGAAACGTTCGGGCAAGGGATTCAGCCAAGAAGAAGCACGTGACAGAATCTATGAGAAGATGCAGTTCATCAGATATGCTCCGATGATTTTCGGAAGTGCGCTGAAGGGCCGCGGATTCGAAGATCTGAAAGCACTCGTGTTTGATGTTCTTGAGCAGAAGAAGTTGAAACTCTCGACTAAGGAACTCTCAGAGTGGGCCAAGCGCGCGATTGAGATTCATAATCCTAAGGACGCTAAGGTCTATATGGCTCACCAGAGCGGTCGTCATCCTCCAACATTCGTATTCCATGTGAATGATCCTGCTAAGCTTCACTTCAGTCTACAGCGTCACATGGTAAACGTGATCCGTGAGAAGTGGGGATATATGGGATCACCGATTAGGACTGTGTTCGTTAAGGGTAAGAATAGTAATAGGGACTAGTTGGACATTGCTTGCTCAGATTGAGTGTTGGAGCGTCTCGCTAAATAGCTTCGCTATTCATCGCGAAGCTCTACCAAGTAAACATCAAAGCGCAGGTCGCTTGGTAGAACAAGCCTTGAAGATCTGAGAGTGAACTACCAATAGGTGCTGTCAATCGATCAGTGAACGGAACGAAGAACGCACGTCCTTCGATATTAAAATAAGTTTTTTTATGAGTGATGGGGAACTCGAGTCCAAATCCTGCAGATCCACCGATCGTGTTAAGAGTGCTTTGGGCATCAGTGCTCAAGTTCTTCTCGATTTTTGAATAATCGCCAAAACCAAGCAGGAAGTAGGGATTCGAAAACGCAATCGCAGCTGAAGAGCGTCTTGCATCGACGTAATACTTAAGTGCGAGACCGATTTGACTCATGTTGATATCCACGCGTTCTCCTTCTGCAGGTTCGTAGAAGTGACTGGCAGTATCGTATTCAAGAGTGAGTCCAAAATTAAAATCAAACCAGTAGTGCATGCGAAACGACATCATAGGGAATCCACCGCGCCAGAGATTGCCGCGGTTGCCTTCGACTCCATGAAAACCTGATCCAACACTCACACCGAAAAACCTACCGTGTTTATAAAACTGGGACATCTCGTGCTCTTCTTCGGGATCAGAGAAGTCGCCGAACTCAGTGTAAGGAGTCGGAAGATATTCCAATGATGGAGATGGGTTTTGGTTCTGTCCTTGTGCAGGTTGCTGTTGAGCTTGCGGAGCTTGTACTTGTGTGGGTGCTGCGGCTTGAGCCTGAGGTTGCTGACCTGCGTTCTGAGGAAGGTTCTGTGCATAAGAACCCTGAGTCATAAAAACGAGTGATAGTAGAACCGCGGATAATTTCACTATAGTTTTGACTTTACCCAAGTCCTCTTCTAAAAAAAAGAGAATATGTCGACTACAACTATTGAAACGCGCCCCGAACTCCGTGGCGCCATTGGCCAGGTACTCAAAAACTCCAAAATGATCACGATCTTGATCGCGCTCCTCATTGGTGGAGTGGGGGTATTTAGTTTTGTAAATTCTAGACAACAATCAACCTCACTTCAGGCAATGAGTGATTACTACGCATCGCATAAAATTTTGGCAGATCTCACCGAAAAAAACAAGTGGGAGTTCCAGAAGCTCAATGTAGATGAAGCGATCGTCAGCGTTTTGCCGGGCTTCAAAAAAGTAATGGAAAATCACCCGTCTTCTCGTGCTGCATTCCTCGCGCGAGCTGAGCTCGCACAATTCTATGTGAATCATGGTGAAGCAGAGAAGGCGATTGCGCTCTATGAAGGCAATCTGAAGCACTCCAGTGGCTTAGACAGTATGACTTCTCACTTCGCTCTTGCGCTCACGTTTGAGCTTTTAGGCAAATGTACTGAAGCAAGATCTCATTTTGAAAAATCATTTAGCTCAACAGAATCTACTTTCAAAATGCTTGCTCAGGAAGGCCTCACACGTTGCGTAAAATAACTCCGCTTGTTTACTTGGCACTCATCGCTAGTGGTTTCGTCAGTAGCTGCGCAGGTAGAAACGTTCATTCAGATATTACAGAAAAAGAAACAACCCTACTTGAGCGCAAGTGGACACTCATGTCTCGCGAAGATGTCGCATCAGATGGCGAGCGTGGATCAGAACATTCCAACTCTGTTTGGTTTGAAAACACTTTGGTTTATGGAGTAGGGGAAAAGGGTCTCACCTCTCTCTATGTAGGTAATCATGAAGTGAGATGGGAGCTTCCTATCCTTCATGGAGTTCAAAGTCAGATCTTGCTAGATCGCTCTACTGTTTACTTCGGTGGAGGTGATGGATTCCTCTATTCAGTCAACGCCGAAACCGGTCGTGTGAACTGGCGCTATAGTCTTCACAATCCCATTATTTCTAAACCCGCAATCAAAAGCGGAAGACTCTTCATCACCGCTAGTGACGACAGCATCTATGCGTTTGATGCAGGCACGGGGAAATGGCTCTGGCATTACCGTAGACGTGCAGCTTCAAGTGCTACGATCTTAGGAGCCTCTCAACCCCTCGTCGATGGCAACGAAGTCATTGCAGGCTTAAGCGATGGTTATATTGTGAGCTTAGGTGTGGATGACGGAGCCCTGAAGTGGGAGAAGAAACTCCATGACGGCAAGAAGTTCACAGATGTCGATGCGCATCCTGTGATCGACGAAGGTGTACTCTATGTGCCTTCTTATGACGGAACACTCAATGCTTTGAGACGCGCGAACCATGAGTCGATTTGGAAGATGGATTCTGGAGCTTCACACGCTGTAGTGGTGGAGGGTGCGAATCTTTTCTACCCTTCAAGCGACGGTACGATCTACTCGCTTGCTAAAACTACTGGCAAAGTGAACTGGAAGTTCGATCTCGATAATGGAATCCCTACTGAACTTGCTGTTACTGAGACTTACGTCTTCGTAGGATCAAGCTATCGCTACTTCTACATGCTCGATAAGTCCTCTGGAGTACTACTTGGCCGATACGATGCGGGTTATGGTTCAGGATTCAATTCTTCACCTGTATGGGACACAGAACGTAAGCGTGTTTATGTGCTATCGGGCGGGGGTAATCTCTACGCATTCCAAGTAGCCACTCTCACTCCAAAGCGTTTAAAATAAGGCCAAATACCGGCTTTGACTGTATGTGTTAGCCTTATTTATAGACTGTGTACTAATCGGGGAGCGCTATACCGTCCCGCACTGAGCGTCATCACTATGTGCGCCAAGTCATAAGCCAAAATAAGCCGAAAACTGTTATTCTATGCACCTATGTTACTCAGAATCTTCATCTCAGCAGCACTTTTTACAGGAAGTTTGATCGCATCTCTCCAAGCTGAATCTTCCGACAGTGAAGTTCGTTTCGAACAAGTCACTCGCATTGCTCACCAAGGCTAAACTTTTTCTCTTCATTCCTTTCTGAAGTTCTATTGTTAGTCGTAACTTCTGATAAGAAATATTATGTAAAGCTAAATACTAATTCGACCGAGCGCCTGATACCATCGCTTCGAATACCTTCAAGATCTGCAGTCTATCCGCCCTGACTCGCTTGGTTTTGTAATTAGAAGACTTAGTAATCCACCAGGCTGCTTGGAACACATCAGGGGCCTTACCATTGGCCAGGATATAAGTGAAAATCTCAATGAGCTTCTCATCATTAACCTTGCTGACTTTAGAGTTAATGATCCTGAGCTCAGTCTTGAACTGATGAAAGGCAATCGCAGACTCGTCATAGTCAATCGTTCCAGAATGATTTGTATCGAACTTCAAGAAGAGTGTTTCAATGTACTGCAGGAGTGCTGCCAATCCTTGTGAGTCGTCTTCAGACATCTCATCGCGCTTTGCGGATGCATAGAGATTACCAGCCTTAAGAACCGTATCGAAGAACGCTTGTTTCTCCATTCCACTGAGTGGCTTAAGGTAAGCATAGAAATCTGGTAGGTAGTTAAAATATTCAGCTAAGTAGGGAACGAATTCTTTTTTGAAACAATCGTTCTTGATCCTGGGATAGCCGTACTTCTCAGGTGCGACACTCACGAAGCCTGCACACTTAAGGGCGATGTCTTTCTGGATGTCAGTACCCTTCTTTCCTGCGGAAGAAAGATAAATTATGAGCTCAGAGAGCTCTTGTACATCGACGAAGTTATTGCCTGTTGCAGAAGGCAAAAAGAGATTGGCTTCTAAGAAACGCTTCTTATAAACATCCACACTTTCAGGATCTAAAATCAGAAGCTCTAGTCCTAATGGAGTGATGTCTGAGATGACCCTATTCAATCCATCTCTAGTGAGAACAGTGTTATCCGCACCGGGTGTGGAATCCGCATAACCTTGGATCAAGTTCTGTAGAGCAAGTCTTATTCCTAAGTAGAATGAAGTTCCAAAGTGAGTGACTCCTGCGCGTAGTCCTTCGGGTTCAAGAGAAAGCACCCTACTCTCAAATCCCAGTACTGGCTTAACACTTCCTAGCATGGCCTCAACGTCCCACTTCACATCATCAGATAGCAAAAGATCATTGTACTCTTGTGATTCAAGGGCACCAAAAAGAGCAGATTTGCTGACGCGTAAGTTTTTAAAATCATCAGTACCTGTAGCAATCTTGAAAGCGAGATTCACAGACTTCTGCTCCGAGTACCACGAATTCAGTAATAGCCTTACGTTTTCAATCCATGAAGGGGCTATGGAATTGAATTTTCCTGATCCTAGGAATTTCACCACTGTAGGTTCAAGGATTGATTTAAGACTCTTGGTCGTCACACCCATGAACTTCGAATTGATGCTTACGCGGTCTACCCAATAACCAAGTTCATTGACTGAGATGGGTGCTTTCTTCAGCGATGAGGTCTTGTTACCTGTTTTATTAAACCAGTATAAGTACCTGCGTTCGATAGTTCGATTGAGAACTTTTAAGAGGGATATACCTGCAGAGTAAACATTCTCTAATCCCTTGCCTATGAATAAGCTCTGGTCAGGCTGCATGAACTGAGTGATCGACTTGTTTATTTTAAAAATATCCTTAGAGAGCTCTACGAGTTCGCGGATATTATTCTTACCCAATGTAGGATTGGCTACCGGTTGAAACGAAATTTCATAACTTGCCAACCCCATGTTAATGAATTGAGCAAAATCTGTACTGGATTCACTCTGATTGGAAACTAGCAAAACAAGCTTCTTCAGCCTATCGGTTGGATACGGTTTATTTGTATCAATGAAGAGTACGCTTAAGAAATCTGAAATCGATTTCATTCCGTTATTGAATTGTAGATCTGACTTCCTTGAGAGTTGAGTGACAGGGAACCAAGTGCGAGTCTCAAGAGACATCGTGCGTGCGGATTCAATAATTGATCTCAGTCTCTCCAGTTCACTCTTAGTCAGTGAAGTGGTGTTGCCACCTAAAACAATCGTTTTTGCGAATAGAAGTTCATTCCAAAGATCTGGGCTGACTCCGTTTTTAAAGAAGTATGTTTTGGCGAAGTCTTGGATTTCCTTCTCGGTATAGATCCCCTTCTCTGCTCCCTGAGTACGATCCTTGAAGAGCTGAACCATAGAGTCCATGCACTGGTAAATGGACTTTACATCGTCATCACTGGCGGCACCTTCAATGAAATCAGAGAATCCTTGAGCAGATTGCTTCACGCAAGCACTGCCACCGCCTAGAACGCGAGCACCTGGCGCAGGAGATTTTTCTCCGCAGGCTGATAAGAATATTAAAGCGATGAAGATTTTATAAAAATTAGAAGACATACGAAACGCCGCCATACACTCGGTCGTTGTAATTAAAACTTCTTATCCAACTTTGATTATAAACAGATGAGGGTAGTTGTGATCCTAGTAGATCCATTCCAATGAGCAAACTCACGTTTGATTGAGGCTTGTTGTAAGTGAGCTTCACTCGGAAGACTTCTTGCTGTTCGACTAAGTCATAAGTGAGATCACTCTCAGCGTAGATCGCTGCAAGGTTCATGAACTCAAGGTTAGAAGCTACGGCTAGTTTGAAAGCTGAAGAATACGTATAACGATCTTCGAAGATACTTTCTCCAGGGATCGCGTCTTTGCCCTTGTCTCCTGAATTCCCCCCTACTCTCCTCAAGTATCCAACGCTCATGAACGCTGAATTTCGATCACTGAGTGAAAACCGAGTGTGAGTAGAGTAGCTCATAGCGTTTTGCGCTTGGCTGTAAGTGTATCCATCTGAGTTAGGTGGAATGATCGCGGTTTCTGAGAGAATCGAAAATCTCTGAGAGATGCCGTTCCAGTTCAAGAGTCCTCCGTCGACACCTACTAAACGCTGATAGCCTACAGTGGGTTTTAATTTAATATTTGCTTCTTGAGACGCGAGATTGAGTAATCCGTCGTAGCCCAACATGATTTGGTTCATGGGCTTGTATCCACCCGCAAGCTGTAAATAGGGACCAGTGTCTGCGCGACCCACTCTCATTCTTCCGCTCACACCGAACTTAGAAATCAGTTCACCAATGTTGAAGCTATCCATGCTGTATTTCACTGGCACGAGCTGTTGATTGAAGCTTAAAAACGGTGTCGGAGGCACGAACCAAGGATTATTCGATGTAAAAGCACCATTGGAGAGTGTCGATGGTGCTCCTGCTTCAGGAAGGAATATGGGGGAAGCAAAAATCTCAGTGGTCACCAGAGGAGTCTTCACTTGAACGAATCCACCAATGAGACCGACTTCGATCGGACGCAAATAATCCCATCGGTTACGAGGAGCCCAGATCCCAGTTGCCCATTCTTGATCGAGTTCACTCCAGGTCACTTTGTGTCTGCCGAACATGACAGAAACGGGTGCGCCTTTAGGAGCAATACCTACTGCGCCTTCAGCGACATCGAAGAATCCTGATGTACCTTTGGGTTGAACACCGAGAGTCCCGAAGAATTCTAAGTCACCCTTCACTGCGCCGATTTGTGCTTTGCCGATTCCGTGAGCATTAAACTCTTGCTGGTAGAGTGAGCGGTAGCCATACAGGGTGCTACTAAAAGAGAGTTTCATTCCATCGGGGTTAGTCGACTCAGACGGAGCAGCTTCATATGCAGAAGTATTCACAGGAATCTCTGAAGAGAGTGCGTGAGATGCATGCAAAAAGGCTAAGGTGATGGCAGTAAAAACTCTGATGATTTTTTCTCCTTTAATGAAGACTTTCCCTATATCATGGGTGCCCATGACCGCCAAGACCAGTATGACGCAAACAGTCATTGTTTCAATTTTATTGTTAAATTTTCTTATTAATGCTGCCCATTCCGCACCTAAGGAATCGAGAGATTCTACGATCGACTTGTTCGTTTTCCGATCGTCAACTCGTATTAATTTTGATTCACCTAAGACCCTCTTCTTCTCAACTATCAAGTCTTACATCACTTCAAGAATTGATCGAATTCTTCCAGGCCAATTGGGCAACAAAAATGAATCCATGCTAGGTCACGTCTCTTTCAAATATTCTTGCGGCTGCGAAGATTGGAAATCTTCCCTTAGGCGTGAGCGCATGGTTGGACATACAGGTCAGAAAAACAATCAGGCTGCCAAACAAATATTTAAAGGTGGGGGATTGGTTCCGTCGGTCTCGATCTACACCGATGGTCATCTCGAAACGGATCAGGAAGTGCAAGATATGCTCGACTCCTATGGCGCACATCCTGAGATGGTGAAAGTCTTGAGATTGAAAACAAGCTGCCAAGTTTGTAGAAATTTCGCTCAGTTTGTCGATGATTATGAGTCTTCAGGTGCATATAAGAATTACACCTTGGTTTATCAACCTAGAGCCTTTCTGAAGGGCAAATCAAGCGTTGATGCTGCAGGTGGCGGTTGTGCAAGTTTTACTGCTGGCGCGCTTGAACGCTCAGGCATTTGGGGTAAAGACTCAGAAAAAATATTCACTGATCTCTCCTTTACAAGAAAGATACCATTCGAAATCATTACTCCCATTGAGGGTGAAGGAGTGAAACTTGATCCAGTATGGAAATCTGAAATTGAAAAAGTTTCTCAGAAGAAAAATCAGTTTTTTGGTCCTTGGACCAACCCGAGATGGGATCATTGGAATGGAGACAAGACTCTTCTCATTGTAGATCCTGAATGGTTTTATGATTGGATCAACGGAGCAATAGCTCACACAGTTTTGGAGAGTAAGACTGTAGCAGACTTCCCTTCCGAGCGTTCTGATAACAGTCTCTGGTTGGGTTCATCTGGCTCACTGACATCGATTAAGAAACAGATTCATCAGCAGCAAATCTTGGGTTCAAACTGGATCACGCCCTACTTAAGATCGAATAAAGTAAAATGGTTAACAAGTGATAGTCCTTATCCAAAGTTTGGGACTTTGTATGTTGACATGACGCGTTAATTTATATATTAATGCATTGCGATGCGCGACTTACTTTCAGCACTCTTCATTTTGATGAATCTGTTTGCAGTGGTTTCTAAGTTCGGATTTTAGTCCGGCTGAGTTGCTAACCTGTAAACTTAGAGAAGAACTTCTTCATGCGAGAAGGCTCCTTCTGTTCTGCACTCACTTCACTAGTACCCGATGCTTTTTGAGCTTCTTCAAACTGCTTGCTGAACTCTGAATTCATCAGCATCTCTTGTAACTCTAAAGGTAATCCCTGCTCGAAATCTTTCGCAGCTCCGCTCACGTCTTTGCCTTTGGAGGCTCTTTGCATAAGAGTTTGTAGCTTTTGCATCTGACCCTTAGGGAGCTTAGAGAGCATCTTCGTGAACTCTGCCAAGAACTCTGGGTTCATTGCATTTGGATCCATACCACCTGGGAGTGCGCCGCCTGGAGCTACTTTGCGTTCATTGAGAACGGGAGGGGCATTTACACCGTGGCAGCGCTTGTATTTCTTTCCGCTGCCGCAGGGACAAGGTTCATTTCTTGATACTTTGATTTCATTCATATTAGCATTGATATAAATGGGACTCAGTAGAAAGACAATCCTCCTCATCACACTCGTCTCGTTCTTAGGCTGGATGCTGTTCATCTTCGCGCTAGGAACACCGCTGAAGCCCAACTTCGATGAGTTTCACTATGTCCCTGCGGCAAAACAATTCCTGAACAGTGGCAAAAACCAAAACTGGGAACATCCCCCCTTAACTAAGGTACTCATCGCTCTAGGCATTAGAATCTTCGGAGATGAGCCTCTGGGTTGGAGAATCATGAGTACAGTTGCAGGGGTTGTCACTCTTGCTGGTGTAGGAGTGCTCGGTGCGATTTGGTTTGGATCCTTATCAGTCACTCTCTGGGTTATGCTCATCACCTTGTTCAATCACTTGCTTTACGTGCAATCAAGAATCGCGATGCTAGACACCTTCATGTTTGCTGCAATGATTTGGTCGATTGTATTCTTCTGGTCGTCTTGTCAGCCGAAACACACGAAGAGCAAGCTACGACTCTACCTTTATCTTGCTGGTGCTACTCTAGGACTTGCAATCTCGTTTAAGTGGTTTGCGGTGGTTCTCTTCCTTCCCTATCTCGCTTCCTACGTAATGAGGAAATCCAATAGGCTGCATGGAGCGATCGCACTGATAGTAGTTCCGCTTGTAATTTACTTTGGAACGTTCCTGCCACTCTTATGGCTTAAACAAGAGAACTATAGCTTCTGGGACATATTCACTCTTCAGAAACTGATCTTTGAAGGCCAGAAGAGAGTAGTGAGCCCTCACCCCTACACGAGTTCTTGGTGGACATGGATCTTCCCCATACGCCCGATCTGGTACGCGTTTGATAAGGAGGGCGAGATTGTTAGAGGTGTACTCCTCATTGGAAATCCAATGGTCATGTGGTTCGGACTCTTAAGTTTGATAGTTTCATTTTGGCATACATTCAAATCAAAGAACAGTGTCGCACGCTGGATCGTGGGTCTGTTTTTCTTGTTTTGGCTATCGTGGGCAATCATTCCTAGGAAAGTTCACTTTTATTATTATTACTACCCAGCTGGAATGATGCTTTCGTTCTCACTAGCGTATGCGTTTTTGAAACTCAATCTCCATAAGCTCAAGTGGGTGTACTTAGGTGCAGTCATCTTCTTTTTCGTTTATTTCTTTCCAGTACTTTCAGGCATTCCTATCCCTTCGGAGAGCTTCAGGCAGTGGATGTGGTTCAATTCTTGGATTTAGACTTTGTTTTGTTTCTTGTGATTCTGCTTGAGAAGAGGCTCGTAGAGCTTAAACGCGTAGTCTGATTTGAGACCCAGTCTTGATTTGATCTCTGCTTGCGTGAGGCCTTGCTCAAACCATTGCATGACGATTGTCCTGCGAAATGCACGAGGAGTGAGATTCTTCTCGCCTAACTCTGCACGGTAAGATTTCACGACTAGCTCAATGGCGCGGTCACTGATCTTGCCTGGGAGAGCGCCAGCCCTGCTGAACCCACGGAATAAGTAATGAGATCCTGCACTGAATTGACGGTGTTCAAACACAGCGATGCGAAGTTCCTGAGAGATTGGAATATTGCGAGCGCTCTTACCTGTAATGACCACATTTGGTCTCTCGCCATTAGTGAAGTCATCAAACGTCAGTCCACAGAGTTCACTCACCTGACATCCAGTCTCAGCCAACATCCAGAGTATGAGCTTGTTGCGAGACAGAAGATGTGAATCAGCGGGAAGTTTTTCGATTGCAGTTAGCACCGATTTCAACTCGAACATCTGAGGAGACTTCTCAATCTTATGAGGAGTAGGAATACGGTTGGAGAGAACAGTTGAGATTTTCTTACGTGACGAGAGGTAGCGGAGGAACTTCTGAATGGTGAGTAGCTTCCTACGTTTTGTGTTGGTCTTCTCTTTGGCTTGATCCATGGCGATCATGAATTCACCTAAGACTGCAGGAGTGAGCTTCGAGAGTTGCTCGTAGTCCTTGGGGAATCGCTTCTTGAGATAGAGTGAGAGCTGATTGAGATCGCTCTTGTAACTTGCGATGGTTTGCTGAGACCTGCTTGTCCCTTGTAGATGCCCAATGAAACTGTGAACCGCACGGCCAAATGTTTGACTCATAACTCTAAAGTAAGTTCGCAAATGATTCCGGTCAATGGCAGAATAATAATCATGATAGCAAGGCTGGTTTTCCTAGCACTCTTACTCATCGGGAGTCAGTCACAGGCAGCAAGCGATGGAGATCTCGAAAGCATCGAAGCGATACCTGGATTACCGAAGTACGCGCTTTTGCGCCCCCTCTGGGGAGTTCAAATCGGAGGCGGCGCCCTTCATGGACAGACGAGTACTGGCTCTCTCTTAGGCAAGCCACTCACCTTACAAATCGAAATCCAGCCGACCTTCATGCAGAGCTTAGGTGTCTTAAGCTTCGGGCCGATGGCAGCAAGCTTCTTCTCCGCTTCAACGTTCTATGGTGGCGGCATGGTGAAGTACCAAGCGCGGTTCTTCCACGAGCAGTGGATCGTGCCTGTCGTAGGATATGAATTCTTATCTCCGGTTGGAATCAGCTTTGCTCCAGAGTCTATGACCTTCGGTGGCACTACAGTTGCGGGGGGAACCCCTACTTCCGGTCTCGTAGTGGGCGGCTGGTTCTTGCTCAATATCATTGAACGCAGCGCAGCTAGCCAGTTCTTCACCAATCACGGGGTCTTAAGATCCTATCTCACAGCCGAATACAGGAGCTGGTGGAACGGAGCTCTTAGTTTCTGGCACTTTGGTCTTCGGATTGAATACTAACAACTTGACGTCAGGGGTGGAAACGCATTACCCCTACTCTACTAAGCACTCGTGGTGGAATTGGTAGACACGTACGTTTGAGGGGCGTATGCGAGAGCGTGAGAGTTCGAGTCTCTCCGAGTGCACCATTAGTCAAGCTCTGCGAACCAAAATTTGCAGAGAGTTTTAAAAAGCCAGGATCTCGCGCTCCTGGCTTTTTTATTTTCAGCTCCCGCTCAAAGAATTCCTGATCTAAGTTCCAGTAAATTTTCACAGAATCCACTCCGATCTCAACCCGATAGATGAATTTCTGAAGCAGTCTTCGCTTTAAATTGAAGTCTGGGTTTTCTTTTAAGGTATTGGATGCGATCTGGGCAAACTGCTCGAATGTCTCAATGGAGACAAGCCTCTCGCTCAAATTCAAATCCTTCACCTTTAAAAGCCGTTCCTCCAATTCTTTTTTGGCGATCTCTAGCTTCTCCATTTGTTTGAACAGCGGCACCGGCGAAACTTCTCTAGGAAGAATTGCTATCCGTTCTGCAAGCGCATCCATTTGCGAATTCATGCCATAGAGTTTGGCTTTAAGTTTGTTCCGTTCTGTTCCTTCATCATTTTTCGAATGGATTTCTTTTACCTTGCTTTGAAGCATTAAAAGAAAATCCCTGCTGTCTAAAAGTTTACAAAACTCAGCCCACACTAAGGCTTCCGCTTTCTTGGCCTGAACGCGAGTGGGTGCACATTGAAAAGTTTTCTTTGTCAGTGTGGATTCTCGCTTGGTTGCCCATGAATGTTCATAGTAAGGAACTTTTCCGTTTCTGCCTGTGGCCGATTTTCCTGGCATACAATCACCACAAGTCATGCAGAAAGTTACACCTGATAAAAGATATGGGTGCTTGCAATTCGGTTTAATCGGCTTCAGCTTTGATTTGTTCTTGGTCAGCATTTTATTTACACGATGGAAAATCGTTTCATCTACAATTCCATCCCATACGGCTTTTGCTTCCTTTATTTCCCCTTTTTGGTTGTAAGTTTTGATCCCAATGTAGGCTTTGTTCCTGAGCATCTTTTGCAGATTATCTACCGTAAAATGCCCAATCCTCATTCTGGAACCACCACCTTCCAAATGTGCTTTGGCCTTGTACCCGTTATCATTTAACCAGCGAGCAGCTCTAGAAAGGCTTCCTTCTTTTAAAAATGCATCAAAGGCAATTTGTACCGTTTCCGCATGAGGCTCATCAACATCCAAACTTCCATTTTTAGAATGACATTTCTTAAACCCTAGAGGAATTGAGCCGCCGTTATAAAGTCCACGGCTGGCCCTTGCTAAAATATTTGCAGTTACACGTTCACTGGTTTGCTTCCTCTCAAACTGTGCAAAGTTCATCATCTGAAAAAGCAGCATTTCACCAGCGGCTGTGGTGGTGTCGAAGTCATTTCCAAGACTCATAAACCTGCACCCGAGGTCATGCATCATGTCCCACATTTCCAAGAAGTCCCGATTGTTTCTAGAAAGCCTTGTGATCTCGGTTACCATCACTAGATTCACTTTTTTACTTCGAATGTCCCGAAGCATATCTTGAAGCCTAGGCCGGTTCATGTCCTTTGCAGAAATCCCAGCGTCAATGTATACGCCTACGATCTGCCCGAAGTTCGCTTGGCGATTTCGAAACTCTACCGCCGATCTAAGTCGCTGCTCTTGGCTTTTGAGCGAACCTTCTTCGTTTGAAGCTTGCTCCTCAGTCGAAACCCGAATGTATAGCGCAATATTGTAATTATGATCTTTAAGCATCTGTTCCCGTCCTTTGTAAGATTTCATCTTCTAAAGTTAACGAGTCGAGATTTGAATTTTTATGGAGCTGGCAGACCTCATCATAAATCATTCTTGCCACCTCTTCAAGCATTTGCTCATAGACCTTCTTTTCGATTTCTTTTTCTCTTAAATTTAATACTGTTACGTCTCCCCACGACTTTGCCATGGATTACCCCTAAACTTTTTTGTTCTACCATTCTTTTTTCTCCTTCATTAGTTTGCTCAATTAGTCTTTATACCGCCGCCCCATCACGCCCGAACTTTCCATCCGTGACCACTTCCTCTCAACATCGTTGGGGGGGGAGTGGTCACGGATGCTTCTCGAAAGGAGGCGTGTGAATTGGCGGCGGCAAGTTCTTCAAATTAAAAATAAAAATTCAAATTTCTTACCTGTTTTTGTTTTATGGACTTGTTCGTCTGCTGTACTAGCTCGCGAACAAGTCTCCTCACGCTACATTTTGCATAAGACCTCCAAGGTGAGTGATATTAAGTCTTCCCCTGATGGGTGCAGTTGCTGGATCTTGTTTCCAATCTTTCGCATGAATAAAGCCAATTTTTGAGTTGAGTTGGCAATCGCCAATAAAAGTCATGGCACGTTTAACAGCGGTTTCGATTCCATCTGATTCGACTACATAAAGAATGTAATGAAAGTTATATGAGTCACTGTAGGCCATGATCGCTTTGTTGTAGCGCCAATTATTCTTGGCCGTTTTTTCGTATTCGAGCGCCACCATTTGTCCACCGGAATGGCTTGATAATCTAAAAATAGCGTCAGGGAATTTATCGCCAGTTCCCTTCAGATTGAGTTTGAATGTTTTTGAATCCACTGCTTTTAGTTCTTTATCAGTGAGCCACTTGTCACAGACGCGGGCCTGTTCTAGCCTCCAACGCCCACGCCCAACAGTTTCATCATGCTCGATGAATTGTGCCGAAATTGAAGCCACGTAATTCCTTTGAAGGTCTTGCATGATTTTTTTTGCCAAGTTCACCTATGGCCACAACATCTTGAACATGTGTACATGGATGCAGCTTAAAGATCCCTAACTCAACTAGATGCTGAAGCTGCTTTTGCTTCCATCGAAGAGACCCTGATCCAAATAGCTCGTACCAAGTGGCCCTCGTCATCACGCCGACCTTCGCTACGAACCTCAGCGACTGATAAACGTTTTCAGAAATTTTATGTCCAGTTGGTTACTTCATTCTTTTACCTCCTAAAAATCTCTATAAGTCCTATTGCAAGCCCGTGCCAAGTTCTATGACAGCAGTAGCCATGCAGAAGTGATTGTTTTTATGGGGTTTTGGACAGAGACAAGTGTCTCACGGAAAAAATTTTGAGACAGTTGTTTCACAAGAATTGTGAGACACGTCAAGTACTTGTTTTTAATTATAAAAATCACTACAAGTCGGAAAAAACCATCAAAAAATGTGTCTCATGTCTCTGTAGTGAGACACTTGTTTCAAAAAAATTCTGATTTATTTTGGCGTTGAAGTCCCGCCTACCCATGAAGAAATTACGTGTTCAGTGGTTTGGCCTTGAGTAAATTGATGCGATATGTTGAATTGCGATTGTTTAATAAATTGATCGAGCTATAACCCATGAGTCCGGCTGGATCGAAACACTAAGGGCTCGTGGCCGTTGGATGCTCGGGAAGCATTATTAATATGAACACTAAAATGGGTACCGATGCATCTTCACCGTACAATGCAAATTATAAAATGGTAGTTATAATATAAATTTATTTTTTTAAGATTGTTGCGCGTGATTCAATCCGATGTAGCATTTCATGAAAAATTTTCGTATTTCCAGTTAAGGCAAAGAACTCATCATCTAGAACTTCAATTAATTTTACTGCCTTATTGCAAATAGATTTTCCTTCGTCAGTTAACTCAATAAAAAATGACCGTTGATCATCTTTATTGGTTTTTTTACTAACTAGTTTTTTTCTGAGTAATGCCTTTGTTGTATCTGACACTAACATTTTATCTAATCCGGCCAATTCACAGATATCTGATTGGGTTGGAAGTTTAGTAGGCGTTTTTAAAAAAAAGTAGCATGCCAAGAGAGAATATTGAGTAGGTGAAATATCTAAATCTTTTAAAACCTGACGCTGGAGTCTTTGATGTAGATTGGCAACCTTCCAAAATAGAAATCCTGGGCTTGATTCTGCTGAATCAAATTTAGTATTTAGCTTTTTATTCAACTTCAACATCCATAGAATTAGCAATAGTCATAAAATCCTCTTTTGAAAGTTCTACTAAACCACGTCGCAATTGATATCCCCAATTCTTTTCTTGAGTAAAATCAAGCTGCGATTTAATAGAAACAAGCATTACTTCTTTTGAATTTAAATAATATATTTTACGTCTAAAAGGTATAAAATCCTCAAACATTTTAAATTGAAAAACATGATCATCTGGAACTCGGCCGATAGCGGTAAAAGCTTGAAGATCAGATTTACCCATTTTATTTCCTGGTGAATAATAAATAAGCCAATCATCTTTTTTCATTTTTGCAAGTGGTGCTCGTTTACCGTGGCACACTTGTGCAAAACCTTCCGTTTTACCTATTAATACATGCTCCTTAGAGACAATTCCTAACCAGTATTTCACTAAATTAACCTTTAGTAGCTTTCTTAATTAGACTATCAGTTTGGCCGTCTAGCTTCTTAATTATTCCCTCCATCACAATTTTGTTCCACAAAAATGCTAATGGGCCTTCAATTGTCATAGTCGTTTTAATTTCGACTTCTTCTCCACGAACAATAAAATTATGATCACCGTACATTTTAGCTAAAGGAAATGTTGTAAGATCGACAAATTGCTTATTAGGCACAACTTTTAAAAGTTGAATTCTAACTTTGGGGCCTCCTTTTGGTTTTAAGATAAAGGAATTACCTTCTTTAAATTCACCCTCCAGAGTTGCATAATCTAGATCGTCTTGCCATGTATTCCATTGATTTATATCTGACCAAACATTCCAAAGTTTATTAATATCTATATTTGATACTTTTTTACTATATGTATAAGTTTTCATTTTGCCTCCACTGTTATCCTGAATTATTAGTAAGTATACTTACCAATAATTCTTTTGTCAAGACATTCAAAGTTTGCTCCTAAACCACTAGGTTTTAACTAGATTTTTGCTCTAAAAGATAAATGAAATTAGGCCGGATGGAGACCTTAAAAATCTCCATCCGGCTTTTAGTTTTTAAGATGCGAAATCGAGTTCAATTTTCATTTCTTCGACTGGAAAATCCAATTCTTTCATGGCGTTTTGTTCACTTGCCTTTGCTGGATTTTGCATCATCGGCTTCGCTTCCATTTCAAGTTTGGATTCCACCGTCTTTTGCTTTTCAGCCTTCAAAGCTCGTAGTTCCGCCGATACAGCACCCGATGAACACTTGGCAATTGTAGCTATTTGTCGATAGGTCATTCCCGAAGCTCGGAGCTTGCGAATTAAATCGCTATCACGAGTTTTGAGGTGACCGATACGGATGCCCTTCGCTTTGGCGTTGGCCAATCCATTACGGACCCTCTCAGCGATCAGATCCCTTTCGAGTTGGGCAACAGCTCCCAAAATGGTGAAGACCGCTGCACCCAGCGGAGTATTAGTGTCGATCGATTCTGTGATGGAAACAAAACCCACATTCATTTTTCTGAATTCCTCTAAGGCTCTAAGCAAATGGGAAACAGATCGGGCATAGCGGCTGAAGCTATAAACAATCACTTTTTCAATCAACCCAGATCGAACATCTTTCATCATTCGATCAAGGCTTGGACGGGATTGCTTACTCCCGATTGGTTTTCATCTTCATAGATCACATAATCTGAAATTGCATTTCGGGAGCAATAGTCCCGTAATGCTCGAACTTGGGCCTCAAGGCCTGTTGATTGGTTTCCTGTACTGACTCTGCAATAGAGTGCGATTTTTTTTGACATGAACTTCTCCGTTTAAATTTTAAAAACTGAAAAATCATGGGATCGCGCACGTGGTCTTTTCTTTTTATCGGCTAGGCAGGGTCATGCCCTTGGGCCATTTGCTTGCCTGAGCAATTCTTACTGTTTTAAGCAACCTTGGAAGCTGTCCAGTAGAGGCAGCCAGAAAAGTTGCAGCAACTGCAATTGATGTCAATTTTGATAAGCCCATCGGATTTGCTCCTTTTCCGCTTCCGTCAGTCCATCAAGGTTAAAATTCTTTTTCCTGATGTTCTGGCAGTAGTTGGTAATAGCGTAAAGAGTCCTCCCGTAATGGGATGCCAGTCTTTGCCGTGACCAGCCCTGTAAATAGCGTAGTTTTGCCAGCTCCGCTAAATTCACCCTCGACTCGACCCATTGAATTGGATAGCTTATATCCATAACAACCGGTTCTCTTAGCTTAGTGCCGAGGGCACCACTATTGAATTGGGGTGATTTCGCTTCCAACTTGAAGAACGTAAGGTTGGTTTGCTTTTTCACAAGCATCAATCGGATTGTGCATTAAAATTTGTGGGCCTTGCTGAAGTCGGAAAGATAAACTAAATCCCTAGAGATTAGCGCAAGTTACGTTCATCAAGATAAGCAATTTCAAAGCGGCCTGAGACCTTAAAAATCTTGGGCCGTTTTTATTCATCGTCTGAAGAAAAACTATCCAACTTATGAACTGGGTAAATATCCAAATTCTGTTCACGGTTATCAATAATGCGTTTTAAAATGATGGTGGCCTTGGGTGAGTTCACTGCAAGATACTTTAGACGATAGCGAAATAGACCTTGTTGGTTACGATAAAAAGGCCAAGAGCGATCACCCATCTCATCTTCTTTTGGAGTAGTGGCGTTCAGCCCAAGCCACTGAATGGCTGCATCCAGCTCATCAATGAACTTTTCAACAAATTTTACTTCGCGATCGTTGGATTCAAAAATATGGTCTTCGATCCGAAGTTGATCTGCATCAAACTGCGGGGTTTTGATGAAATTTATTTCTTGAATCGTTGAAGGCGAGATTTATCGCCCATTTTATATTCAGTGGTTTCGCCTTTAATTACCTCATTAGCGGAAACTAAGCTTTTCTGAAGGGAGGAAATTTCACTCAAAAGCCCTTCGTAATATTCCTCAGACATCAAAACGCAGGCATTACCCTCGCGCTTTTGAATGCGGATGGGCTTTTCCTCTGCCATTTCCATGTAGTCTTTCAAATTTGCTCTAAAACTTCTAGGGGATGTGGATTCCATAAAATCACCTCACTTAACCCAAGCATAACATGAGTACCTATATGCGTACACATCATTTTTTAGTCATCTTATCATCGACTTGGTAAACTCATCGCCTTCGATAAATAGTGAACACAGCTTTTCCCCCAAGTCTTCCGATTAGTGGTTTGAACGAACCTATAAAAGGAAAAGAAAGAGGGAAAAGCTATGAACTATGATCATTATATCGGAATTGATTGGTCTTTGAAAATGATGGCAGTAGCGCGCATGACAAAATATTTAGATAAAGCGACCGTTTTTGAGGGTCCAGCGGATGTAAAAGGCTTGAAGGCCTATTTGTCACAACTAAAGGGCACCAAAATAATGACGATCGAAGAAGGCACCTGGTCGCACTGGTTGTACACCGAACTCAAAGGCTCAGTTGACCGCTTGATCATTTGCGATCCAACCAGAAATGCACTTTTAAAAGAGGGAGCAAAAACAGATAAAATTGATGCCGAAAAACTGGCACGATTACTTCGAAGCGGTCACCTAAAAGAAGTTTACCACGAACTAGATGAAATCGTTTATTTGAGACAAATCGTGAGCGCATACGAAGATTTGATACTGAATGTGATTGGTTACAAGAATCAAAAATTTGCAATCTTGCGAGGCTACGGGTGCTCGAAAAAAGAAGATCTTCCAGATGATTCGCACGAGTTGACCAATTTTATTTTTAATGAAAAGGCAGATGTTTTAGAGCTTTTAGAAGAAAAGCGAAAAGAGTACGAAGATCAATTTAAATTGCTCACTAAAAAACACCCGGAAATAAAGTTGCTACAAGATGTTCCTGGATTTGGCCTGATCAACTCTGTGAAGATTTTATCCAGAGTGGTAGACGCAAAGCGGTTTGAAACGAAGGGGGCATTTTTAAGTTATTGTGGATTGATTAAGTTAGAGCACAGTAGTGGTGGAAAAATATATTACCGCAAAAACGGCCGCTACTGCAAGATGATGAAAAATGTTTTTAAAACAGCGGCTATGGTTTCGATCATATCTCCAAAAAATCAATTTGGTGAAACCTATCATTACCTCATGAAGGTAAAAAAATATCCTGCATATCAAGCACGCCACGCGATTGCTCGAATTATAGCAACAACCTGTTTTGGAATTTTAAAATCAAAGAAGAAATATAAGAGAAAGGAATTTGAAAAAAACTACAGCATCGAAGATTAAGGATTCTTGTGAGGTTAGCTTTGGAACTAACATTGCTTTGCCATTAAAACAATCTCACAAGTCTAGCGGAAAGAGTTCAAAAGTGGCCCTAACCTAATTTTATTAAATTAAGAGTTCAGGCTTTCGATTACCTTCCGCTCTATTACTTTAAATTAACGTGCCCACACATGTAGAGGCCAGATAGACGCATACAGAATAGCCAATGTTAATGCAGAGATGTTTGAAAGCATTTTTAGATCAGAAGTTAAACTCCGAGTAAAAAAAGCTTTAAGTAAAAATAAAAAGGATCGGAATGAATCCTAGGGAGAAGTTTTTTCTTGTTGACTTAGTTCACTATAGACGGCCACTTACTTGCCTGTGAATCTTTAATAAGCTTTGCTTGGGCTATCTGAACAGCGCGAATCATTCTTGGAAGCTGCCCCGTTGAAGCAGCTAAGAATGTTGCCGTCACAGCAATTGATATCAATTATGATAGACCCATCGGATTTGCTCCTTTTCCTCTGCCGTCAGCCCCTCAAGATTGAAGTTCTTTTTCCTGATGTTCTGGCAGTAGTTAGTAATGGCGTAAAGAGTCCTCCCGTAATGGGATGCCAGTCTTTGCCTTGACCAGCCCTGTAAATAGCGTAGTTTTGCCAGCTCCGCTAAATTCACCCTCGACTCGACCCATTGAATTGGATAACTTATATCCAAAACAACCGGTTCTCTCAGCTTAGTGCCGAGGGCACCATCACCAAAAGGCCTAGAGCGATCACCCACTTTATATTCGCTGGCTTCAAACTTAATCACTTTAAGGAAACCATATTAAATCTAAATTTTTACACTTAAACGATTATCTATAGGACCTAAAATTTCTTCAGAGAGCTCCGTTAGATCCCTCGATCAGCACTGGCGCATCAAAATCCTTCGAACTCATTCCCTGCAGATTCAAGTCCCTCTCTTCTTGACTGACCCAGAGTCTAATATCATAGATGTTCCCGTCATCGCCCTGCACTAAATAACTGGTGATTTGCCCTCCTTGAGCATTAACTTTTTCATATGCGTCCTTCGCGGTTTCGAGTTGATTCGCAGCTAAGCCCTTATTCACTACACTAACCACATAATCACCATCCCACTCCTTCTCAGCGTTATTGCTTGGCGGAAGACCCAATGGAAAATCGTGAGCATAGAGCACTTTAAAGATACTGAGGATAGGACGCATACCTCGTTTTGCTTCGATAGCGTTAATTCTCGCCTCACCATAAAAAGAATCAAGCGAAGCTCTATCTCGCCAAGTGTAAAGTCCACCAAATAGACCATTTTGCCCAATTAAAAAATTTTTTCTAATCAGGCCTTCAGCATGTTGATACTCAGGAACTGCATTTTTAAATCCTTTTCTAATCAAAAAATCAGGTGCATACCAAGGCCGTTTCGACTCCACAATGAGCAAATAAGCACCGTCTGTAATCTTGCTTTCATATGTCCGCGAATTAACTTTGATCTTTGGCATGGTCGAGCATCCTCCTAGAAAAATTAACGAACAGAAAAACACAAAAAACAACTGATTCCATTTTAAAATCGGCATCATCAAACCTCTTCATCAAAGTCTATCTTAATATAGACAAATTGTCTAGACATTTTGTTTATTGTCTTACGTATAGAGATATACTATTGTTTAAACATGGGTTTATTAAAAACAACTGATGCTGACACAAAAGAAAAAATACTCTCAACTGCACTTCATTTAATTTCGAACAATCCCAATCATCGAGTGTCAGTTTCTGAGTTAAAGAGAGAAACCGGTCTTAGCACTGGAAGTTTTTATCACTTCTTTCCAAAAGGCGCCGACGATATCGCTCATGATCTTTACGTATTGATCTTGGGTGATCTAAAGAATTCAATTTTGTTAGGCACAGACTCTATCAGCGTAACCCATAAATTTATTCACCGGTGTGTTGATAACTTTTTTAATTGGCACTTAAATCATCCCACAGAAAGCACATTTCTCAATACACAAGCTGATATAGTTCAGTCTGAACGCGGCGCTCTGGCCAGTCAGCTCAAACAACAATTTGCAATCAAACTTACCGAAAAATTGACTACGATTCTAACGAAAGAATTCCCTAGGAAAAAATTTGAATTGCGCATTTTGATCCCCGCTTTTTTTGGCAGTTGCCAAGAATACATCAAGTCATGGCATATGAAAGGTCGCCCATCATCCTTGATCAAGGATGCAAAATCAAAGATGGCAGATTTTTTATACGCTGGATTAATCGGTTAAAAGTTTTATACCGAGCCCTCAAATTTCATCGTCGCTTTGGGATAATTATGCGATCGAGTTCTCGTAAATTCCCAACCAAAGCGCCTCTTACTGGAACAGGTTGGATACAGAAAAACAAAGTCAAGCCAGTGGGATTTTAATTAAATGTCAGACAAACGGTCTAATTCGTTTGAATGATTCGCTTGTCGTAACGGTGGTCAAATGGTCTTTAATGTAAAACAAGACGGCAATACGGGTTCGAGCATTGAAATTGTTATTGAGCGCGCAAAATTCCTGCTCGAGGCAATCTATCACATCTTCCAGCAGGGAAATGTGCTTGGGGAGATCTAGTAGTTTCAGCAAATGAACCTAACCGAATTACAACTTGGGTACAGTTCACAAACACTGGTGCTCAAAGCAGATTGATCTTTGGAGTAGATGTGAATAGAAATGGCCAGGAACTCTACATGCAGAATAATGGAACGATCCTGTGGGGAGGCTCAATAAACCCTTAGTTTAAAAATCAGATAATAATTGAGGCTCTGATCTCTTGAGCTATGACCAATGGGTCTCCCACAAGCCTGGGATGCAACTTAAGCCATGATAAATTCACTTTCTTATTAGGAATGGTGACCAACTGGTACATTTGGCCGATCAGCGAATCGTCATCAATGTATGCAGAAGCTCTAAGTGGAATGTAACTTAAACTAAACGTTTGAACAGGAATCTCAAGTTGTTGCGCGATTTCAAAAATCCCTTTTTTCCAAGAATGAGATTCATCTAAGCTGGTCGTGCCTGATGGGAATACTACTAGCTTAGCATCAGGAGTATTTTGAAAATACTGAGAAATCTGATTTCTGACAGCAGTTCGATCACTTCCTGAAGATCTACTGATAAACAATGTTCCAGCTGCAGCTGCACTTGGGCCTATAATAGGCCATTTGAGAAGATCATCTTTCGAAATAAACGTACAAGTTGGCAATGCAGACAGCAGTACAGGAATATCCAAAAAACTAATGTGATTGCCAACTAAGATACAGGCACCCCTTTTGGGGGGATTCCCTTTCACGGTCAGTTGAAATCCAAGATTTTTTAGAATCTTCTCTGACCAGTATCGTTTGATCAATCTACGATTATCATTTTCTCTTTTTGCAATCTTAAGTCCATACCAAGCTGTCCAAAAGAAACATCGGATCACAGAGAGATTCAAGGCTTATCCCCGAAAATTCTTTTTTTGATTCTAGAATCTAGTTCGTTTAATTCTAGTACTGTCAAAAAATCAATACACTTAAAATCACGGTCGATTGCAGGAGGACCAGGCACATAACATCCAATATCAAAGTACAAGTTGCATAGCGGTGGAATTAATCTAGCTACTGACTCTCGCTCAGTTATGGGTTGCGCATCAATGTCGCTTCCTAAAAGAAGTTCTTCAAAGTCTAAGAATCGGTATTTATGGGTTGGATAAATTGGGAAGTCGTACCGAATTTTACCTTCAGCATGAAGGTATCTATAAACAGCAAGTGTTTCTTCTGGTGACTGAGTCATTATGGATCCACATCCAAAAAGTGTCTCCGCCTGTGTTCTTTTCATGTACTCTGCAATTGCTTTCCAAAGCATGAACAGTGTCGCGCCATTTCGATATTTTTTGTGAACGCAAACACGACCCACTTCTAGTTTAACTCCAGGCTTGCCTAGCAAGACACCGCAGGCAAATTCTTGTTCTGAGTAGAACTTGTTCGTGAATGCTGAGCAATTGAGTCTACAGGTAGCAACGACTTCTTGAGATCTGGTATCTCGTATGAGGATATGATCAGCAGCAACATCAAACTGATCGTAATCCAGTCCCACACCTCTGCCCGTACCCACTGTCTCCACTTGAAACACTTGGTACCTGAGTCTCAAGACTTCACTGAGTTCAGCCGATTGAGAAACGGTCTTGATCGTGAATCGACCTACTTGAAAGTCTAAGTTTATTTTTGAATAAAAAGGAAAAACAGGCGTCTGTGAAACTTCTAGCTCTTCATCGGTTAAGAGATTGTACTGATGCATATGCTGAAATGCTCTCACGTAGAATCAAAAGCATCTGTTTGGTTTTTGTCAGGATTGGATTAGTAATTGCAGGTGAAGTCTAATCAATTACCTTCTTAAACCAATGAGACGTCTTCGTGATCTCATATCCTAAGCGCTGATAGAGTTTGTGAGCATCCGTACGTTTCGCTTGAGAGGTGAAGTGGATGGTATTGAGTCCCCTCTCCTTCGCCCACAGATCAATTTGTTTCATCAGTAATGAACCCACACCCTTACCACGGCACTGATCATCTACAACAAGTGAACAGATCTCTACTCTCAGATCGAAGAGGAAACTCACTGTTTCCTTCGCATGAATGTACCCTACGACTTCTTCGTTCTGATTTTCTGCTACGAAAACGGTTTGTTTAAAGTCAGTATTTATTTTTAAGAATCGTTTTGCTGTAGTTTCTTCCTCAGTCGGATAACCTAGCTGTCCGCAGAGAATGGTGACTGTCTCTAGATCTCCTGGATTCATTCTACGGATCTTGATCTCGCTCATTGGGCTCTCCAAAACGGCTTCGAGAGTTTAGCGTTTTGTCCGTCATGAGTGATCACGATACATGAACCCTTACCCATGTCTACGAATTGCCCTGTCATGCGGTCAATTGCTACTGGAAGCCAATCCCCGTGAGAGCATACAATAACTAGTTCTGGCATTTCAGTTTCCCAACTCGTGATGAATTGATCGATCCTTACACTCATGTCCTGCTCTGACTCATGTGGTAGTTGTTCCATTAGTAATTCATCTGTTTTTACTTCTATACCCATGGCAAGAGCTAAGGGCTTTAGAGTTTCTAAGCACCTGGTCTTAGCGCTCGTGAGAAGAAGGGGTTTCTTACCTTCGCATTCTTTCATTAAGTGCTCAGCAAGTTCCTTCGCTTGTAAATGACCTTTTTCAGAGAGTCCATTATCTAGAGCTCGTAACGTAGTATCTCTGTGAGCGTGTCTAACTAAGATGAGTGTTTTAATGCTCATTTAGTTTCTCACTCCTAGTAAGTGCACATTATATATTTCGAGCTGATTGATGTTCTTAAAGAATAACCAAGGAATATCTCTGATCTCAAAAGCGATTTTCCCAAACCCCGCTTCACGTGACATTCTCACCATTCGATCTTGAGAGGATTCGTTCTTCTTGGGCTTCAATTGCTTAGCTGTCTCAGGGTGCCAGATATAGGGCGACGAACTCACTGCGATACCACTTGATTTCAAAAGAAATTGCTTTAACTTAAAAAGCTGGCTTGGCTCCTCTAACATGTCGATCACATTGAACGCTGCGACCATGTCCCAATGATTTTTCTTCAGACCACCTATTTCAATGTCTACAACGATGAAGTCACAATCAAGGGGAGGTTTGGTTTTAGATTTTGCTGTGATTTTGTTCGCAAGCGGTCCTTGCACAAGATCACTTGGAGCGTTGTAAATATTCTTCTTCGTTATCAGTATATCTCTTGCTCTCTTCACACCTTGGTAAGCAGAATCAATCCCGAGATATGAATCAAGATTTGAGCCAAGCAGATGTGCCAGACCACCTGAGCCGCATCCGAGTTCTAACATAGAGCCACTGAGCTTCTTCTGTTTGAATAACTTCGCAAGCGTCTGCATCGGACCCTGATCCCAATACTTCTTTACGAGGGTTTTGAGAGTAGCACTAAGCTTAGGATTTGCAGAGAGAAGTTCCTTTGCACTCACGTAATGACCTAACCAGTAGAGAGCAGTCACTCGGTCAGACTCTAAACTCTCATCGATATGCTCAATGTGATCTTCTCGCTCAGTCACGTGCGCTCTCAGATATTGATCTGGATTCGTAAGCCAGATGAGGACGCCATCATGGATCGGAAAACTCTCGGTGCAGGTGCTACAGATCACTCGCCCACTCTTCACATCACCCTTTAGGGTTTGTTCAGAATGGAGCTTGAGATCAGTTGACTCGCAATCAGGGCAGACCAAATATTGAAGTGTATTTACGAACATCGTGTCTTGCTTAGAATTTTTTGGATTCTATGCGCTTCCCAAGCTTTGAGTTCTTCTCGCTATAGAGGAAGTAGATCGCTAGACCTACTACTAACCAAATTCCGAATCGAATCCAATTTGTGATTCCTAATTCAGTGATGAGGTATCCGCAGCTCGTGAGTCCTAAAAGAGGAATGAGCGAGAGGTGTCTTGTAAAAGCGTAGTAACTCAGAACAAGGATTCCAAAGGCATAGACAGTGAGTGGAAACTGATGTCTTGTAAACTCTGTGCAGAAAGCAGTGAACGCTTCGTTTCTAAAAATAATTTGAAAAGCGATTGTTCCCAGTACAAGAACTGGGAAAATTATCCTGCCGTTGATGTAAGGAGTTCTGAACTTTCCAGGTTCGCGCGGGCGATGCGGATCGAGACGAAGAATCCCCCCGCAAACAATCATGAATGCAAAGAGTGTTCCGATGCTTGTGAGATCGGTCACTTCGGTGAGGTTCATGAACAGTGCTGGCACAGCTACTACAAACCCAGTGAGGATGGTTGAGAACCAAGGAGTTTTATACTTCGGGTGAATCGCTGCGAAAATGGGAGGAAGTAACCCATCTCTACTCATCGCCATCCAAATCCTGGGTTGTCCAAGCTGAAATACCAGAAGCACTGTGAAAAGTGCGATGACTGCGCTGATTGCAATTATACCTGAGATCCACGAAATGTTTGCGCCTTGTGGACCGAATACATAAGCCAATGGATCGCCAACTTCTAAGTTTTTATAATTCACCACTCCCGTAAGCACGAGTGCAACAAAGACATAAAGAATCGTGCAAATAATGAGTGAGTAGATCATGGCGCGAGGCAAGTCGCGCTGAGGATCCTTACACTCTTCAGCAGTAGTGGAGATCGCATCAAATCCGATGTACGCGAAGAACACTGCTGAGACCCCTTTCAGAATTCCTGAAACTCCATTTGGAGCAAACGGCGTCCAGTTCTCGGGTTTAATATAAAACGCTCCTAAAACTATGATCATGAAGAGAACTGTAATCTTAAGAAGAACCATTGCGTTCGACACTCGTTTCGATTCTTGAATGCCGATGTAAACAACCCAAGTGACGAGGACTGTGACAAACATCGCAGGCAAATCACAAATAAAAGGAATACCTAAAAACCTAGGAGCATAGGTCCAAGCTTCGAATCCATCTACCTGAGAGAGACTGAGTCCTGCTTGATGAAGTGCAGTTGGTGTAACAGGCGGAACAATATTTGCTAGCAAAGGCTGAGCAGCATCATACGCTCGTGAAGCTGTAAGAAAATCCATTGTTAAATATTTAGGCATGATGATGCCGTAACCCGAGAGAAGAGACGTGAAGTAATCACTCCAAGAGATGGCAACTGCGATATTACCGATCGCGTATTCCATGAGTAGATCCCAGCCAATAATCCATGCGATGAGTTCACCCAGAGATGCATAAGCATAACTGTAAGCAGAACCTGAGATCGGAAGTGTTGCTGCGAATTCGGCATAACAAAATGCAGAGAATGCACACGCAAGTGCCGTGAAGAGAAATAAGAAAACCACTCCAGGTCCACCCTGAAATGCTGCGTTTCCGATGGTGGAGAAAATCCCAGCTCCTATGACAGCAGCCACTCCGAATGCAGTGAGGTCCCAAACACCCAATGTTTTTTTCAATCTGTCACCGATGTTGCCATGAACGCTGTCATTCGAACCTCGTTCGGCTTCAGTGATCAATTGTTGGATGGATTTTGTTCTAAAAAGTGATTCTAAGTTCATGATTACCTCTGTACAGACACTAAGGTGTCGATTACAAATAGATTTATGACAAGTCTATTTATAAAAAAAGATCTCACTCGGTTAATCAATGACGCATCAGATACAAATGCAGACACTCATGAGGGACCAAAACTAAAAAGAACCTTAGGAGCGTTTAACCTCACGACACTAGGAATCGGAGCTATCATTGGAGCTGGGATTTTCTCTCTCACCGGCGCAGCTGCTGCAAACTACGCAGGACCCGGAATCGTTTATAGTTTCGTCATCGGAGGTATCCTCTGCGCATTCGCAGGTCTCTGTTATTCTGAGCTAGCTTCCATGGTTCCAGTTTCTGGATCTGCTTACGCTTACACCTACGCAACCATGGGCGAGTTCATCGCATGGATTATTGGCTGGGACTTAGTGCTCGAGTACGCATTTGGCGCTGTGACTGTAGCCACTTCATGGTCAGGCTACCTCATCTCGCTTCTCTCTAAGACTTTAGGAATTCAGTTTCCTGACTTAGTATACCAACTCACCAAGGGTCCATGGGAAATGGCCACTCTCCCTTCAGGAGTTCAGCTCTCAGGAATTTGGAATCTCCCAGCTTCGATCATCTGCCTCATCATGGCTGCGATTCTCTATCGCGGAATGAAAGAGAGCGCATTTGTCAATAATCTCATCGTTATTGCGAAAATGGTCATCATCTGTTCATTCATTATATTAGGTTGGGGAGTAATTGATTCATCGAATTGGGTTGCAAACCCAGCAGCTACCGGTCTTTCTGCATTAGTTCCTGCCTATGGCGCCTCCACTCGTGGTGGCGTTGAGTTCATGAGCTTCGGATGGCCTGGCGTGCTCACAGGAGCAGGTGTAGTATTCTTCGCTTACATCGGTTTCGACGCTGTCTCTACAGCAGCTCAAGAAGCAAAAAACCCACAGAAGGATCTCCCTATCGGGATTCTCTCTTCTCTCGTAATCTGTACAGTCCTCTATATCCTCATGGCACTTGTCATGACTGGCGTGGTTCCTTACAAGGAACTAGGCGTTCCAGATCCAGTCGCTGTTGGAGTTGACCGCATCATCACTCTTCGTGGTTGGTTACCGATTGCAGGCAAAACTCTTTCATTCCTAGTGAAGTTTGGAGCTCTTGCAGGTCTCACAAGCGTGATTTTAGTCATGATGATGGGTAACACTCGTGTTCTCTATGCGATGTCCAAAGACGGCTTACTCCCTTGGTTCTCCAAGGTACATCCGACTTTTCAGACTCCTTATATAGCTACAGTTCTCACCGGAATCTTCGCCTCACTCTGTGCAGGTCTGATGCCTATGAGTTTAGTAGGAGAATTAGTCTCTATCGGGACGCTTCTCGCATTTGTTCTTGTTTGCTTAGGTGTGCCAATCCTGAGAATCACTAATCCAAACGCGAAACGCCCATTCCGAACTCCGTTTCACTGGCCAGTTTCGATTCTTGGCGCTGCGGCGTGTCTATGGGTCATGAGTGGACTGCCTTCTGATACTTGGATTCGTTTATTCGTCTGGCTTGCGATTGGTTTTGTGATTTACTTCACTTATTCAGTCAAAAACTCGAAGTTAAGACGTCAATAGTTTGTTCAATCAATACTTTAAATATTTGATCTAGGGAGCTTTTTCCAAGAATAAGAGATGACCATGATCTCTCCGATCAAGGTGCCTAAGCAATCGATCCAGAGTTCCATTGTGGGTTGTGAGATTGCATTAATGAGTGATGCTCCTACTGCAAGTACAGCATAAATAACTAAAATATCGCGTATTTTCCTGTGGTTTTTAACGAAAGCAATCACAAGGTAAGGCGTGAACACAAGAGTTGCAAAAATTTCTAATCCTGAAATTCTGTCAATCTCTGGCTGTGAAATGAAATGATTCACCCAAAGATTCCAAGCAAGTACGCATGAGCCCAGCCAATTCAAAATCCATAACCAAGGCAAAACTTTAAACAGATTGGGATTGGATTTGTCTTTTCCTGGGAAGAGTATCAATCCTCCAAAGAGGATGATGAGTAAAAGTGAACCACTGGATCCTAATACGGGTAAAACAACGGACAAGGCTACAATACCTAGAAACCACTTGAGCCATGTGGGGATGCGTTGACCGAATGCCATGGAACCGATCATAATATGAGAGAATGAGACACGTCCAATCGTTAATGCTTTTGGCAATGGCTTTAGCATGGGGAGATCTTGCACGCTCAGAGACTAAAATCGACCTAGAAGTCACTCGTACAGTACGCGCAGGTGAAGACACACTCTCACTAGAGTCGCTTTCGCTTCAAGATCAATCACCAGTTGCTGACCCAAGATTCTCAAGCACAGACCGAGTCGTTGTCCTCCTACAAGGCAAGTTCAACAAAGTTAATGAAGGTTACATCCTCACTTGCCTGTCAGCGTCTGTCTGCCCACACACTAAGATTGAAGTCCGCCCTAGCGATGGTGCATTTCAATTCTACGCAGTAATGAGAAACACACTCACTGAAGTGAGGCTCGCTTCCATCGATCGCAATGGTAAACCTGAGTATGCAAGATATGTTTTTAAAATTTTCGGTGGATGGGTACCACCTAACTACACCAGGGTCGTCGAGATCACGGATCGGCCGCCGAGTGGATCGATGTTCATCGGTGTAAGTGCAGCTCCCATCACCTACTCCGAGTCTAACTCATCATCTAGCTTCACTTCCGTAAGTCTGACTGAGATCGCGCTCACCTCTACATTGGGATATGCGTTTCGAATTGGTGATACTCGGACAACGAGATGGTCGGGTCAATTCCTTACGTACATCACTGTCCTTCCAGTTGCAGCAACCTATGATCCACCTATTCGCTTCTTAGGACTGAATGTTCGCTTAGGCTACGACTTCATGCCACTAGGATCCCCTTGGGTCTTCTCGGTCTTCACGGGTTATTACTATTTAGGAACTTTTGTTGCAGGTTCTGTCTATGGTTATAGTCAGCTCACTGGTCCGCAATTCTATCCTGCGATCACAAGGAACTTCGACAGGTTTAAGTCGTTTCGTATGTATTTAAAGTATTCTCCTGTGAATGGCGATGGTGGTTTATTTGCGCCTGCAAACAGAGAATTAGCAGTTGGCTTAAGTTACCGAACAACGATCGGCGAGAAAAGATTCCCCCTCAGCTTCAATGTCGATATTTCAGATATGACTGCGACATCTACCGCATTTGAAAATACGGGTACATTCAGATCACGTGTTTACAACTTCGGTATCGGATTTTCAGTTGATGGAATATTTGAGTCGAAAAAGTAGTTTGTACCATGACATGAAAAAGCCCCGAGAAACATTATTCCCCGGGGCTTCGAAAATTTAGTCTTGGAACATACGCGCTTCCGCTTGATGCGTCGCACGAAATAGTCCACTGGACTATTTCCCGCTTACTCAGTGAGCGGCTTTTGCGTGTCTAGCAGCTGCTACTTGAGCACTCTCTTTTGAGATGCGCATTCCGTAGAAAGAGCGGTACACGAAGTAGAGACCGACAACCATCATCACTGCGCCGAAGATCTGGGCTTTTGGTCCCATGTTCACAGCGATCTCAACAGCCAAAAGACCGAAAAGTGTGGTGAATTTGATGATTGGGTTCAGAGCCACAGATGACGTGTCTTTGAACGGATCGCCAACAGTATCGCCCACAACAGTTGCGTCGTGGAGCTTTGTTCCTTTTTCCTTCAGGTCAACTTCTACTAATTTCTTAGCGTTGTCCCAAGCACCACCTGCGTTCGCCATGAACATTGCTTGGTAGAGACCAAACACTGCGATGGAGATTAGGTAACTTGCGAAGAATGTAGGATCAAAACATGCGAATGCGAGAGTGAACGAGAAGATCACTCCGAAGATGTTGACCATACCTGCTTGTGCGTATTGAGTGCAGATTTGAACGACTTTTTTGGAGTCTTCCACAGATGCCTTCGTTGCGCCTTCGAGCTTGATGTTGTCCTTGATGAACTCAACAGCACGGTATGCACCGGTTGTAACCGCTTGCATCGATGCGCCTGAGAACCAGAAGATCACCGCTCCACCAGTCATGAGTCCTAAGAGAACTTTTGGATCCATTAGGTCTAGCTTGAGTGAGAGGAGCAAGATGATGGAGAAAATCATCGTCGTTGCGCCGATCACAGCTGTACCGATGAGAACAGGCTTAGCGGTAGCTTTGAATGTATTACCTGCTGAGTCGTTTTCTTCTAAGTACGCTTTACCTTTGTGGAAGTCTGGCTTGAATCCGAAATCTTTTTCAATCTCTTGAGAAATTCCAGAGATCGATTCGATTTGAGAGAGTTCGAATACAGACTGTGCGTTGTCAGTCACTGGACCGTAACTATCTACAGCGATAGTCACTGGACCCATGCCTAAGAATCCGAAAGCAACGAGACCGAATGCGAACACGGCTGGATAAACCATGAAGGCATCTAATCCTGATGCGGATGTGAGGTATGCAATGAACATGAGACCGATCATGACCATACCCTTCCAGAATGCGCTGAAGTTACCAGCGACAAGTCCTGAAAGAATAGTGAGTGAAGCGCCTCCTTGGCGGGAAGCTTCGACGATCTCAGCTACGTGCTTAGACTTGGATGAAGTGAACACTTTAGTAAACTCAGGAATCACAGCAGCAGCAATTGTTCCGCAGCTGATGATTGTGGAGAGTCTCCACCAGAGTTCGCTACCATCAGTTCCTAACATCGAGTAACTCACTACATATGTAACGCCGATGGATACGATAGAGCTGATCCATACGAGTGATGTGAGAGGTGCTTCGAAGTCGAAGTGATCTTTTGCAGCGTACATTGCACGAGCAATCGCACCGTTCACCCAATAAGAAACAACTGAAGTGACAACCATGAGAATTCTCATCGCGAAGATCCATACGATCATCTTAGCTTGGAACTCTGTTCCGCCTGCAGTCAACACAGGTTTGCCATCTGCACCCATCGTCATTCCTACTGCAAGAACGATGAAGCTGATGAGAGCTACACCAGTAACACCATAGGTTTCGAAACCGTCAGCTGTTGGGCCGACAGAGTCACCTGCGTTGTCGCCAGTACAGTCAGCGATCACGCCTGGGTTACGAGCATCGTCTTCTTTGATTTTGAAAACGATTTTCATTAAGTCAGAACCGATGTCTGCAATCTTCGTGAAGATACCACCGCAGATACGGAGAGCAGATGCGCCGAGTGATTCACCGATAGCGAATCCCATGAAGCATGCGCCAGCTGATTCTTTTGGAACGTACATGAGGATGAAAATCATCATCACGAGTTCTACGCAGATCAGGAGAACGCCGATCGACATACCCGCACGAAGTGGGATGTCCATGACTGGGTAAGGTTTGTTACCAAGTGATGCAAATGCTGTTCTGCTGTTTGCATAAGTGTTGATTCTGATACCGAACCAAGCCACTCCGTAGGAACCTAAGATACCTAGGATTGACCAGAGAAGGATCAAGAGAACTTTTGGCATTTCTAGGCCGAGTAATCCGTAGAAGTAGTAAAACAAACATCCACCGATGAATGCTTCGAGAACAATCAAGAACTTACCTTGTTGGATCATGTAAGTTTTGCATGTCTCATAAATGAGAGCAGAAACATCGAGCATTGATTTATGAGAAGGAAGATTGCGGATTTTGAGAAACTCAACTAATCCGAAAACCATTCCC
The DNA here is from genome assembly GCA_023657465.1 of Lysobacteraceae bacterium. Classification (GTDB taxonomy): domain Bacteria; phylum Bdellovibrionota; class UBA1018; order UBA1018; family JAGTJX01; genus JAGTJX01. Next base: position 114,012 of record JAGTJX010000003.1, on the reverse strand, counting down.
AATACACAAATCACGATTCCGAAAATCAGAATTTGATGACCTGAGAGTGTGTTTCCCATTAAATCGAAGTTAACGTTCAATTCTGGGATGTGTAATTCAATCTCGCTCGCAAATGCTTGAGCAGAGCTGAATAAACCTGCCGACATTAAAGACACTTTTCGCAACCAGTTTTTCAACATGTGAAACTGTTCTCCTTAGTTTGTTTATATACTGGAAAATATATATATTTTCTTTTGATGTGCAGTGACGTTAACTGAGAATTCTGATTGTGGTCAAGTATGAAGTCTTATTCTTTTCGATGACTGACGCAACGTGCCTGAATCATCGCACTAGCTTCTGAATCTTGAGTAGAAGCAATTCTACGTCGGGCGTTCTCGCACGCCTGTCTATTGATCTCCTGATACTCATAGTAGAGAGCAACGGGATACGGTGCATTTCCAGTGGAAGAAATGAATATTGGAGCTGAGCTCGTGATTGGGATCTTCAGAGTATGTGCGTCTAGCATCTTCTTATGCTCCCCTACTCTATAAAAGTCAGCTCTGATCTGAGCACGAGAAAGCTTATTGAGGTAGCGCTCGCACCGAGAATCTTTCTTATTCTCCCAAGCCTGATCCTTGAGAAACTGGCATTCAGAGTAAACCGCTTCAATCTCTCCTCCTGGACCTTCTAGTGTCTGAGTGATGTAACCGCGAAGATTCAGATCCGGTGTGTAGGGATCGAGCGGCTTAGAAAGAACAGCGTGGACTAACTCATGAATCAGATCGAGTGCCGTGGATTCAATCTTGGGATGTTTCTTTAAGTAGATGGTAATTTCACGCTGAGTTGTCTGCTCACCTGTGACTGGACTTAATGATCGTGTCAGCACGGCATCGGTGCGTGAGACCGGTGAACCAAAAACTATATGATGAGTTTCTTGAAACGTCTCTTGATTAAACTTAGTCCACAACTCGCGTGGATGTGGAGACTTGTCTAGCAGTCTCGTCACCTCATCCAGGTCGTACGACCACGCTGGGCTGGAGAGAACGAAAGAAAATATGAGCAAACAGAGACGCAGATACACTCATAGGGCGTATCGTCCATCGGGTAGCTGTTGCTTTAGAGCTATTGCAGAACTCGATTTCAATGAAGTCACGAAGGAGACAACAGTGTCACCTTTCTGACTAGATGGTTATGAAAGAAACGATCAAATGTGACACTTTTGTCACATTGGGTAATTTGCCTACATTAGTTTTTTACAATTTTGCAGGACTTCATTTCGTCTCTTACAAAATTGTTCAAAGCAAAGAGTGCCTCTTTCCCCTGAGTAAATAAGCCTGCAATTTCCTTATATTTAAATTTTTGGTGTTTCTTCTCTCTCGAAACAATTGATTCGAATTCAATCAACTTTGCTACTAATTTGTATTTACCTGCAAAGCGTCTACCTAATCCGCCCAACTTTCTGGCAGTTCCTTTTTGAAATTGAATATTTAAGTAAAGATCGCCTAAAAATACAATCTGAACAGAAGTACCATCGTGATTTTCCTTAAAAGTGATATTCTGATACCCTTTGGAAGAAAGAGACTCGATCAGTTGGTCACGATAATACTGTGGAATATCTAAACTATCTCAACGATCAAAGAGAGCATTGTCATTGAAGCTATCACCATTCACAAATATTCTAAGATTACAATTCTCATGCTCGATCACAGTGGATGGCGTAGATTGAGCAAGCGCAGAATGAGACACAAATAAAGCAAGAATAACAAATTTCATAAACCCTCCTAGATAAAATATGAGTAAGCCAAAGCTTTTGTATGCTGAAAACAAATAGATCTCAATCAAATATTTTGAATATTAATTAAAACGGAGCTCTAGGCTCAGCTAAAGCCTTGGCAGTCTTCTTCACTTTCTTAATGTCATACGTGCCGAAGAGATGATCCCACAATGGATTGGAGATTCCCCATCTCGCGTTGCCTTCAACAAAGTGATGAGTCATGTGATATTGCTTCAGAAACTTCCCTAACTTCGTAGTTGGTATGAAGTGATGGGTATAGAAGTGAATGTAGTCGTAACAGAGGTAGCCCACTATGAAGAATGAGAAGAAGGGCTTCACCCAAATTGGTCCCACCATCAATGTAAATAGCGGATACAAAATCAGCGCGTAACATACCGCTGGAAACACTGGCATCACCAGTCTCGTTGGATCATTCGGATCTACGTGATGCAGTCCATGGATCATATAGATAAAGTTCTTGCCGATTTCAGACTTGGCTTCGAAGTGAAACGCAAAGCGATGAAGCGAGTACTCTACGAACGTCCAAAGTAGAATCGCAGTAATCGCTGTCGCCAAAACACCCATGTGCGGAAGACTGAGCACAACAAAAGTTTGATAAAGTAGATACGAAACAATTGGTGTCCAGAGTACTAGCGGAGTCAAAGGATGAACATGTGAGAATCGCTCCATCCAATCACGCTTAAAGAGTCTCACGCTTTTGTACTTCTCTTTTTTAGTTTTAGACTTTGTGCTCATAGTTGCTGTAGTCATTTTTAATTCGCCTGTCCTAGAATTTCAACAGAGTTAAATGCTTGGTCAAAGCTCACCATTTTCTGAGCCATTTCGTCCCAGAGTTTGAGTTTAAAACACTTATAAATATCGTATGGCATCAGTGATGTGCGACCTGGGTTCTGAAGCTCAGGAACTGCAGCCATCGCGCGGGGAAGATTATAGAACGGGATCAAAGGATTCAGATGATGCACATGGTGATAGCCAATGTTACCTGTGAACCAATGCATGAGCCAAGATGCCTCCATGTAGCTCGATGAATAGAGTGCAGCAAAAAGATAGCTCCACTCTGTCCTAGGCTTAAGCTTCATGTCTGGGAAGTTATGCTGAATGTAGAAAAGATATGCTCCCGCTGCGCAGGAAATGAATAGTGGGATGAAGAACGATAGAAAGAAAATCTCCGCACCGAATTGAGCTACATAAATCGTTAGCGCGAGATTCACCACTAGAGCGATTGCAGAATCCGCGTGGCGTTTAGGATCTTTCAAGAATGACTTCAAGCACATGCCAATGATGAAAATAGTAAAATATCCAAACAGAATCGTCAGAGGATTTCGAGCCAGTCTATAGAGAATCTTAGTCGAGGTCTTCGCATTCATGTAATCCAACTTATTCATGATCGGAAACGAACCAATGCTGGAGCTCACGATCTGAGAGTTGTTCTTATGATGATAATTGTGTGAGCGCTTCCAGATGCTCGGAGGATTGAGTACGAGCACTCCATAGACAGACAATATCCACTTCGCAGGTTTCGATGCTCTGAAGATCGCTCCATGCTGATAGTCGTGATAGATGATGAAACCTCGAACAATCGTGAGTCCCATGACTAGACTGCTGATCAATCTCAAAGTCATCGGAAGTGAATCAACTGTGGTTGCGTAACAGCTAACGGCAATGACTAAAAAAGTAAATAAGAGATGAAACCATGAAAGCGCTCTGTTCTCGTGAGTAAACTCTTTAGTCTCTTCGAGTAGCTCTAAGAACGTTTTCATGACGAAACTTGGACTCCCTCTTGGAAGCGTCTTAACTCTGGAAGTGCATTATCTAAGAAAAGTCTGCGAGTAGCTTGACGTTGAACCTTCCCAGATGAAGTGATTGGGATACTGTGTGATTTCACCAGTGCAATTGCGTGCACAGGAAGATCGTGATCTTCGAAGATCTTCTTACGAATGAGCTCAATAAACTCTGTGCTTTTCTCTTGAAGAAGCTCAGGCTTAGCGTCACGACGGTCAAGCTCTTGAACAACGACGAGCTTCTCTTCACCTTGAAACTCAATAGAGAACGCAGCACTCGTTCCAGAGACTAACCCTGGATGCGACTCACCTACAGACTTCTCAATATCTTGAGGATAGAGATTGCGTCCGCGAATGATCAGGAGATCCTTGATGCGGCCAGCGACGAATAGTTCGTCACCTTGTAAGAATCCAAGATCACCTGTTCGTAAATAATTCGTCTCTGAATCACCAGCAATCTTAGCTTTAAAAGTGCGCTCGGATTCCTCACTTCTACCCCAATAACCTTGAGCTACGCTTGGACCTGTAAACCAGATTTCCCCTACTGCACCATCTGGAAGTGATTTGAGAGTAATGGGATCAACAATTTTAATAGAGTATTTCTTGGGTGCTGTTCCACATCCAACATAACTACGTGAAGACTTCAGATCTACAGAGGATTTCACTGCGCGTCCTTGTGATTCAATGGCTGTCGCATCGAATGACTCAACGATGACAGCTTTATCTTTCACTCCACCGCTGACGATGAGTGTTGCTTCGGCTAGTCCATAGCAAGGATAGAACGCTTCTTTTTTGAATCCTGCGACTTTGAACTTCTGATAAAAATTTTCTAATACATGTGCATGCACTGTCTCTGCTCCGCAGAAAGCTAGCTTCCAGGAACTAAGATCTAATGTAGCTGCTTGTTCATCTGTAATGCGCTTTGTGCAGAGATCAAATGCAAAGTTCGGTGCACCACTGATCGTTGCTTTGTACTGAGAGACTGCCTGCAGCCAGCGCATCGGACGTTGTAAGAAACTATAAGGCGACATGAGAAAAATGGGAAATCCTATGTATAGAGGCTGCAAGATTCCACCAATGAGCCCCATGTCATGATACGGCGGTAGCCAAATGACTCCTACGCTGTCCTTGCTCGATTCAAACTTCTCATGGATCGCTTGAAGATTATTAATCAGATTCGCATGAGTGAGCATCACTCCTTTTGGCTGTGAAGTAGATCCTGAAGTAAACTGTAAAAACGCTAGAGACTGACCTGTGATCTCAGGTTGTAGAAAAGGAAGATCGTTCGCGGTGAGAGAGTGTGGAAGATCGGTTTTAATGAACTTCACTTGAGAGAGATTAGGTTGCTCGCTCAGCAGAGGTTTTACATTCTCAAGAACACTCTGAGAAATGAGAGCGCACTTGACATCGATCTCTGAAACGATTGCAGAGAGACGATCTAACTTTTGATTGAACCTCGGTGGATAAATTGGGATTGCAATTACGCCTGCGTACAAACATCCAAAGAATGAATAAATATATTCTAATCCCGGAAGATGACAGATAAGCGCGCTTGAGCCCTGACCTTCTAGAAGCTTGGCTACTCTTCGTGCTTCAAGATCAAGCTGTGCATACGTGATCTTGCATTCTTCTGAACCTTTCAGAAAAATGTACGCGATACCATCGGGGTCTGTTAAAGCCCGAGTGCGAAGAATATCTACTAGGGTTTCCATTTTGAATTTTAGTTGCTGAGCTTGCTTGCCATCTGACCCATGATGACTTTTTCTATATCACCAACGGTTTGAATCGTTGCGAGTTTATCGTCTGGAATCACAATGCCGAGATCGTCTTCGAAACATCCGATGATTTCCATCATGCCGAGTGAATCAATGCCCAGGCTTGAGATTTTTGCATCTCTAGTAATCGTTGGAAACTGCTTACTTTTTTCAACTTTGTAAATGTAGTCAGTGAAGAGCTTTACAGTATCAATTTGAGTGTTCATATGTGTTAGCCATTATCATGAAAATCTGAATAATCGTCCAAGAATATTTCCCTTACTAAATTGCGTTTTTTTTTTAAATACGCTAGTTGCTATAAATTAATCATGCAAAACCCTACACCCGAATATCTTCTTGATCTCAGTCAACGCGCTGTACTGCTATCTAATCGAGATCATTTGCTTAATAAGCACTGCGCAGAGCTGAAGACCGACCATACAGACGTCTTTGCTAAGGCCAGAGTATACTCAGAGACCATAAACGAACTCCGTAGTCACGGCATGATGCAGTACGGTATACCCATCGAGTCACGCCCTGGCCCAACCGTTAAAATGGAGTTCTTCGGTGAGAAGCGCGAACTCATCATGTTCGCCAGCAATGACTATTTGAACCTTTCCACTGATCCTCGAATCCACGAAGCAGTTGAGAAGACTCTTAAGGAATATGGAATCGGCGCAGGTAGCTCACGAGTCGGTACGGGCTATTCCTACATGCACAAGGCTCTGGAAGAGAAGATCGCTCACTCTTTTGGTAAGGAAGCCGCAATCGTACTTCCTACTGGCTACGATGCAATTGCTTCCCCCATTATCACTCTGTGCACAGCAAAGGACCGCGTGATTATTGATGCCTCCTCACATGCGTGCATCGTCGATGGCGCTTACTCAAGTGGCGCGACCGTGAGATTCTTCGCTCATAACGATGTCGAGCGCTTGAATGAAACATTAGAGAAAGCAAAAGGCCGTATGGACGGCGGCGGAATGCTAGTCGCCGTTGAAGGCGCCTACAGCATGGATGGTGATATCGCTAAACTTCCAGAGATTGTGAAAGTTTGTCGCGCACACGGAGCACGCCTCATAATCGACGAAGCTCACTCTATCGGCGTTCATGGCAAAAAAGGCCACGGAGTTGCAGAATATTTTGGTCTCTCTAAAGAAGTTGACCTCATCGGCGGAACCTTCAGTAAGTCATTAGGTGCTACGGGTGGATTTATCGCTGCTGATAAGGACGTCATCACTTACATGAATTATCTCTCGCGAAAGATTATCTTCTCAGCTGCGTTCCCCCCAATCCTTGCTACAGCAGTGAGCAAGGCTATGGACATCATGGAGAGTGACTCTGAACTCAGAGAGCGCCTATGGAATAATATTAAATACTTAGCAAAAGGCATGAAGCAAATCGGAGCTAATGTTCTCGGTACTGAGACCGCATCAGTTCCCATTCTTATTGGTAACGATTCTATTATGTTTAGTTTCACACAAGATTTGATCCGTAATGGAATCTTCACATTCCCTGCGGTCTATCCGACAGTGCCCAAGAACAAATCCACCTTCCGTTTAGCTCTCCAGAGCAAGCACCAGAAGAAGGATCTCGATCACACCATTGAAGTCTTCGATAAGTTACTTCGCAAGTACAACGTACAGAAGATCAACCACTCTTAATTAAGAATTAACAGCTAATTCCCTAAACACCTGTCTAAATCTTAGGCAGATCCATGTATATTTTTCTTACACTAAAATCATTAAACATCTGTAATTATTCACTTTTTTAAATGTCTGTTCTGGCACGTCTCGTGCTTATAGGAATACTCGAGACGGCTCTGTGAGAGGGGCTACGACATGAAGGAAAGAGAAACAGCATTATGAAAAAAGATTGGCTACTACTTGCAACTGGTATCGCTCTCATCGGCATTAGTGGTTTCAGAACGAGCGGCTTAGATCGCTACACTGCTTCCGTTATACCGCTCACGAAGACTCAATCCATCCAACCTACTCTCAATTTTAAGAACTGGGGTTTATACAACTCTCAGGCTGACTCCCACATTCACGTCAGAGACGCATGGAAACTCTCTGAAGGCTCACGCGACGTTGTCGTAGCAGTGATCGACACTGGAATCGATGCAAACCACGTAGATCTCTCCCGCAATTTATGGCGCGACCCTAAGAACCCTACTACCTATGGTTGGGACTTCACAAATAATACTTCTAATCCTAAAGATGATCACGGACACGGAACTCACGTCTCTGGAATCATCGGTGCCATCACTAATCCTGAAACAGGTGTGAGCGGTGTCGCAAAGAAAGTTTCGATCATGGCAGTGAAGTACTACTCTGAATCTGCTCCAGGTTCCGTAAACCTCATCAATACGATCAAGGCTCTCAATTATGCTATCGATCACAATGCTCAAGTCATCAACTACAGCGGTGGCGGCCCAGAATTCTCTGAAGGTGAATACCTTGCAATGAAGCGCGCAGAATCCAAGGGCATCTTGGTGGTTTGCGCTGCTGGTAACGAACGCCAAGATACAGATAAGCGCGAGAACTTCTACTACCCTGCTGCCTATGGTCTTTCTAATATTATCTCAGTGGCCGCTACGGATATACGAAACAAACTCATTACCTCTTCTAACTGGGGTAAGTCCAAGGTAGATGTTGCTGCTCCTGGCGATAGCATCTACTCCACTCTTCCCGGAGGTAAGCACGGCATGATGACAGGCACTTCTCAAGCGACTGCGTTTGTGACCGGACTTGCAGCTCTGATGATTGCTAAGAATCCGTCACTCACTCCATCCCAGATCAAGACTGCGATCAAAGGTTCAGTAGATAAGCTTCCTACCCTCTTGGGCAAAGTTGCATCAGGTGGGCGCGTGAATGCATACGCAGCATTAAGCCAGCTTCAGCCAAAAGCTCCAGTTGTACGCTTGAAGCCTGTAAAATCACTTGCCTACAAATCTGTTAAGCGCAAAACCGCTGCAGAACCTGTCATCATACAATAAATAATTTGGAGGAAAATAATATTTTAACTTTTCTAGCCTTCATCCTCCCTTCTCTTCTTTACGCACAAGATCGATGCTTCAATACGACAAGTCCATTCCCTAAATCCGTAGCAGATCGAACTTTACCGCCTTACTCTCAAATAGGTGCTTTTTTTCAACATGACGGTACTTTAACTTGTAGTGCATTCGCATTCGATTCAACACATGTCTTGACTGCAGGGCATTGTGTTCAGCGGCATTTCAAAGAAAATCATGAAAAAGAAATATTAGAATTTCATTTTGCTGAATCAGTAAAAGACACTACGAAAAAATGGAAAGTAAAATCAATCGCAATGCCTACTACCTTTTTTAATGGCCAATATGATCTTACGCAAGATTTATGGCCAATTCAAAACCTACTCAATCCAACTCAAAGAATGCCTGAAGGGACTGTTCCTTTTTACGATGTAGGAATGGATTGGGCTTTAGTTGAACTGAGTACTGAACTACCACTTCATTTAATTTTGCCTCATGCCTCAGCTGAACTGGGCGCATCAAAGGTGCTTGGTTACCCCTATCTCATAGGAGGAACGCGATTGAATCATGGAAATCTTTACGAATCGACCGGTGAAATCATTCAGTTAAAAACCAGAGATCATAAAGATACACTGATGGAGCACAACGTCTGTATTGGGTATGGCCATTCAGGAAGCCCCATTCTTCAGAATGGCAAAACTGTTGGTATCAACATTTTATTAGGAAAAGGAAAAAACTACGCGATCAGGTTTGATGATACGTTTTTCAATCTCATTCGAGAAGCAGCAGCTCAAGAACAAGAAACACTCAATTCCAGTTTTTGGAAAATTCAATTGCCACAAGAATAACGAGAGTCGTAGACTATTCTCATCGTGCTTAACCCTTATTTACTCACAATACTTTCTGCTATTTTAGTCGTGTTCTCTTTTGCACCCTGGGATTTGCACGCGCTGATCTGGTTTGCACTCGTTCCTTGGTTCTTCGCGCTTGAACGTACGCGAGATACAAAAAAAAGATTCCAACTGGGACTCCTCTTCTCTTTCGTCATGACCGCAGGTGGATTCTACTGGGTCATCTACGCTCTCCATAACTTTGGACCGATGCCCTATGTGTTTGCAGGGTTCTTAGGAATTCTCTTCTTCGTGATTGGTCAGCCGCAGTTTTATTTGATGGGTCCTCTCTTCGGATGGTTACTGGATAGGCGAGTAAACAACAAAATCCTCTGCCTGATGATGGCAGCGACATACACCTGCGTGGATTACATTGCGCCAAGATTATTCGTCGATGGGATGGGCTACTCGCTCGTCTCGAATCCATGTGCTTCGCAATGGGCTGAGTTCGGTGGATTAAGTCTCCTGACATTCTGGGTGATCTGGGTGAACGCGCTGATTTATCTCGGGCTCTCAGCGCCTCTTAAGAAAGACAAGATTCAAAGACTCGCACTTGCTGCTCTCATTCTCGTTATCGTTCACGGATGGGGCGCATGGAGAGAACGTGACATCGAGCAGACCCTTGCTTCAACCACTGCGAATAAACTCAATATCTCAGTGATCCAGGCTAATATCGGAGATGCACAGAAACTCGCGTCCGAACGAGGTTACAAAGAGGCCTCAGACCAAGTCATCGGAAGCTACCTCTATATGAGTGGATTAGCCTCACAGCAGACGCCTAAGCCTGATGCCATCATCTGGCCAGAGACTGCGTATCCTCTCATCTGGGGTAAACCTCATGGGTCTCACGAGCAATCCCGTGAGCAGAAGATCATCGATCTCGTTAAGGGCTCAAAAGTCCCGCTCATCTTCGGCGCTTACGACAATGATGGTTCGAGTGATTACAATACTCTTTATTACTTGGAGCATTCTCAGAAACTTGCGAAGTACCACAAAACGATTCTCCTCCCATTCGCTGAGTACATTCCTGGGTTTCAAAACTGGAAGTGGTTCAGAGATCAGTTTCCACAGATGGGATTCTTCGGTCCTGGAGATGGCCCAGTAGTAATCGAAACTCAAACTGGAGATAAAAAATTCAAAACAGCGCCGCTCATTTGTTATGAAGGATTGTTTGCATCATTCACCAGAGCTCAGAAGAAGTTGGGAGCTGAGATCTTGCTTAATGTAACTAACGATTCCTGGTTCGGACCTTATGGTGAGCCCTACCTGCATCTCGCGCTCACACGCTTGAGATCAGTTGAGACAAGAACTCCTCTCTTAAGAGCGACGAATACGGGCATCACGACACTCGTAGAGCCTACTGGGCGTTTAACAAGCCAAACGGGCGTAGGAACGTCCCTGATCGCCAACTACGTGGTGAACACGCATCCCTTCCCACTCACTCCTTATGTGAAATACGGGGATTTATGGCTGATTCCGATGTCAATTCTGACACTGGTTAGTCTATTGATCATCCGTAAAAAATATAAACACTCTATTCAATCCTAGAGGCTTCCCCCTGGCACGCGACGTGCACTTACAATAGGTCAGAGAGAAACAATAAAACCGGGGGGTTTTATGAAATTTAAAATTTTAATAGGATTAGCAGTACTCACTTCAGGTTGTGGAAACTTACTCACCAATCCTTATACGATTAGGAGCAGCGCCTCAACATCTGGTACGGGAACTATCTCAGGAAGTTCACTTGCAGCGTGCGCAGGTTCATCGACTATCGTGCCTGCTACTTCTCTAGACTGGGGTACAAACTATTCTGGTACATTCTCGGCTTGTATTGGTGCTCAGACAGCATCAACTACTGCTACAGAGATTCAGCTTTTCTCTCAATATACAAGTGGAACGAGCTGGTGTTTCATTCCTGCAATCGCAAGCCAGTACGGAAGGACTTACATCAATGCACCTGGCACTGCGAATCCTATGGTGTTCTGTGGAGTGGTGAATGGTTCTTCTGCGAAAGTGAATGTGCCTCTTAAACCAGGATCACAATTCAACTCAGCTTATGTGTTTGATAGCCGTGATCAGTCTCAAATGGCTTCATGCTTGAGCGCAAGAAACCCAAGCGCATGTCCTAGATATTATTCGTTTGGGGTGCTGTGATGATTTTCACTACGATTTTATTATCAGCATCGCTAAGTTTAGCGGCTACACCAGATGAATTGAAGGTAAAAGCTGAAGAAATCGTACTAAGAGCGAATAAAGTTTTAAATGCAGATCTCAAGATCATTAACAGCAAAGATAAAATCGAAGAAAAAATATGCTTAGTAAGTGGTGGATCTGGAAAAAATCTTGGTTTGTAATGAATTTTTCGAATATTTAAGCAACTCTTTACCTTCCTCAGAACAAGAGGAAGCTCTCGCTTTTGTTCTTCTACATGAAATCATGCACAGCTACTTCGTAGAAATGCCAGACATCGAGTATAAAAACAATTTATCGAAAAAACTAAATATTGATCAGGGATATTTAAGCGAAATTTTATCATTCATTTCGCACGAAAATGTTGACTGGGGTGCCACAAAATTAATGAGTGTATTTGGGTATTCCTCTATTGAGCCTGCCATTCATTACTTAAATGCATTAATGCAGCATCCTCACTTCGTACTTCTAGTGCCAAGGTTAGAAGAAGAAAAATATAAAAATAGAATAATTAAAGGAACACAATTAAGAATGATTCAGCTTAAAAAATCATTCGCTGAGCATTTGGATAATGACGAGACTTTTAGAAAGACTATAACTGGGTGCGACTCAATAAGGGTGTTTAATGTTGATGGCTCTCTTAAAAGAATACAGGGAAAATACCAGCTAGGATCTTTTTTAGAAAAATATATTCCAAATGGAAACCCTGAATTACGTAGTCACTGTAAAATTTTTCCAAGCGAAGAAATTGAAAACACTGTTTCAGAATACTACTCTGAACTTAAGGATTTATTTTAATTAATCATTAAATTCTGTTTGTTTTTGGCTTGTTTAATGATAAATTAATCCTTGCTCCGATAGACTTTTATAACAAAGTTTACTTCAATTACTCCGTTCGTCTCTCGGCATTTTAAACAAAAACTATTTTAACGGAGAACTCTCATGCATTCTGCCTTGGCGAATTCTATTACTCATACAGCTTCAAATACCCAAACAACCTCAGTCAGCATTCTTGCTCAGCAAATCCATACACTAGCGATTGAAATCAGCTCTAGATATAAACGTGCAGAAGTGGAATTAGTTGAAGTTCTCCAGCAGGTAGAAACCCATCGCGTGTTTCTCCTTAAGGGATACTCGAGCTTGTTTGCCTATGTGGTGAGCGAGCTGGGTCTGTCAGAAAATATTGCTTATAGTCTGATTACCATCGCACGTAAGGCTCGAGAGATCCCTGAACTCAAATCTCAGCTTGCAGCTGGCTCACTCACCCTCACCAATGCAAAACAAATAGTAGCGGTACTCACACCACAGAATAAAACCGAATGGTTAGAAAAAGCCTCCTTGTTATCCAGCAGGCAACTTGAAAAGGCAGTCGTCGAGTTGAAACCGCACCTCTCAACAACCGAGCGCGCTTCTTACACTTCTAAAAATCGCGTAAAACTTGAAGTAGGTTTATCAGAAGCAGAAATGCTGCGCTTAAGACGTGTACAGGATCTACTCAGCCAGTCTCAAAAGCGAGCTGTCAGTTTAGAAGAGACCATGAGCACCCTTTGCGCGGAATACCTGAAGAGACACGACCCTGTGCAAAAAGCAAAACGGAGCATTGTAAAAAAAGGAATGGACGCTCAATTAAAAACATCTGAGAAAATACCAGAAAAGGAAAGCCCGACTTTTCCACTCAAAACACTAGTCGCGCGACGAGTTCCGTTACCTAACAACGAACACCCATTCCTGCGAAAATTCTCCATCAAGTCAATCTGAGAGATCAGAGACGATGCAATTTCATCAACACTCACAACATAAGATGCAATCAAACTCGTTGGATTGAGATTCATCACTTACTTCCAGTCTCTCAGGGCGGCACCCATGCACTAGAAAATCTCACCACGCTCTGCTCGAGCCACCACAAATTGCAGCACATTAATCTAGAGCGCATATCTCTTACTACCGTAAATCCAGAAAGAATAATTTGATTTGGAGTTTCGCACGAAACAACTTCTAGGTGTGTCGCCTCAAATAGTTGCACTATTTGCCGCTCGCACTCCCCGCTTACTTAATGAAGAACCCTAGCGGCATCTTTTTGATCAAGTGACTCGCCGATCTCTTGAGTGCCATGGCGGAAACGCTTGAGCCACTCTTGATCCTTAGTAGGGAAAATCTCCAAAATTTCTAATTGTTCCTTATCCGATGTTTCGCGCGCGACAACCACGGAGTAAAACGCAGGAGATTCATTTGGATAATGCTTAATGAAGTGGAACACCTTCACAGGCTTTTTCGCAGTCGTCATCCAAGACCAAACTTCATCAGGATTCTTCAGCGTGTCTTCCATGCAGTACTGATACGACTCAAACTTTGAAGCTGGAATGTCGTCTTTCCTGCGTGACTTCACAACATCTGCACGGAAAGTTTCGTCATCAGTGAATGCGGAAGCCAAGCGATCGAGCGGTTGTCCGCCACCATGAATGATTTGTTCAGCGTCTTTAGTCACAGGAGCTCCATCTTCTGTGCGTACCCACTCCATACGCTCGCCTTTTCTGAAGGCATCGACGATGGATTGATTCTTCGTTACAAAACTCATGAATAAAAATGAAGGCTCACCGCGAAGAAACAAGCTCACGCAGACGCACCATACGGGCTTCTTCTTGTAGCTGTATTCAGCAATCATCGTGTAATAGTGATCGCCAGTGAGTTTAAGTTCTCTCCAGATTTCGTCAGGGTCAGATAAAGTTGACTGTCTTAAATGAGAGAGTTTTTCTTTGTCTAGGGCAGTCAAATCTTTGTCTGAAACGAGTTTTTGGTACTCGCCTTCGATGCGCTCGATCTCAGGAGAGAAGAGATTGAGAATACATTCTTCAGAGCAGAATACACGTCCTAGCTCTTCTTCTACAAATAAAGCCCTGTCCTCTTCACGGAGGGTTTTGTTGCAGGCTACACAATGAGAGACATCCTTATCTTCACTCATACCTAATTAAAATTGTCCCAGGGTTTTGGCTACGAGTCAAATGTTGCCTCTTGCGTTTTTTATTTACCCCGGTCAGGCTTATAGGGAGGGGAAGTTTGACAGTCTTCATGGATTGAAGACAAGGCCTACACCCCTACCACAACACAACCCATGGAAGGGGATTTCAACCGTGATTCAGATCAACCAAGAGCAAGTCCGTCAGATTGAGTATTTGATTAACCAATCTATGTCTGGGAATCATATTCTGTTTGATGTGGAACGCATTCGCGAAGTGTTTTCTACTCGTACAGGTCGCGCAGACGAGTCCACGCCTGTAAACCCACAAGCAGTCGAAGGTCATCTCGAGAAAATGATCGCGCTTCCCACACTTGCGCAGAAGCGCGCATTCTTAGAGCGTCTAGATAACCGTACGTTTCGCATGATTGTGCGTACGTATTTTAATATCGTTGAGAATAATCTCTATGATCTTGAAGAGGCCAAACATTAAATGAGTTCAAAAATTCCCGGAGAATTACCTGCAGCCGAGAATTACGCAACGAAGAGAATTAAAACTTTGCAGGAAAAAGTCAAAGAAGCCGAAAAAGATACCGAGACTACTCTCAAGGCCATTCATGATCGATTCGAACGTCAGAATGAAATGGAGCATGAGTCTCAGGCATCGAAGCGCTCTTCATTCGAGCAAAAAGCTTACGAAGATATGAAGAAGACCAAAGATCTTGTCTCTCGTCAGCAGCGCAAGAAGGACTTCGAAGGCAAAACAGCACTTCAGGCCACTCGGGATTTCTACGATGAGAGCATCAATTATACGAAGAAGCGTGGAGATGGCCATGTTCGCAATCTCGAAGAGCGCAACTTCAGAGAGATGCAGATGATCAATGAGGATGCTGAACGGAAGGTAGCACTCACCCGCCTCGATCAGCAGAAACGCATCGACCAAGTCAAGGGAATGAGTGACGAGCAATTCGAAGCGCTGAGAGAAGAACGCCAACGCCAAGAAGCCGAAATCAAGACTAAGAACTATCAGTCGGTATTGGATACTGAGAAACACTACGGTGAGAACACAAAGAAGATCATGGAAGACAATCATAAAAACATCGCACGCCTCAATGATAAGTCTTCCGATCAGCTCCGCACCATGCAGGACCAGTACTCGACCAAGCTTGCAGCTTACTCCGACCGTGCTCACGACCCGTTTTACAAAATGGCAGGCGTCGAATCAAAAGTGAGTGAAGATGCGGATCATTATTTTCTAATTGCTCGAATCCCCGAGCATGAACAAGACCACGTTACTGTCACGATTAAGGGTGGAAACACTCTCGTGCTCAATGGTCGTAGAACGATGCAAGATCGCAAAGAGACCGGCGGCGGTGGATTCGTTTCAACTGCTGCTCACCAGTCTTACACTCAAGCATTCCCAGTAGATATTCCCGTTGATGAGCGCGCGGTGATGAAAGAATCTCGCGGCGATGAAGTCGTATTCACTATTCCAAAGATGGGTAGACCTTCGTCTCCGATCTATCAAGCTCACCATGTGGACTTGGCTAAAGGCATGAAGCCCAACTTCCCTACCGATCTTCCTATTCAGAAGGCAAAGAGTGGGAAGAAGTTAGGTTAGTTAACCTGTTTTTTTAAATCGTTTAAATCCCTCAATCACAAACATTCGCATGAGAACTTGATAAGGAATGCCTCGCTCGTTAGCTGTTTTTTTAGCTCTTCAACGAACTGAGGATCAAGGGCAATTGAAGTAGGTGTTTTTCTTACTGAGACTGCCGCACGCGCCTTTTTCATGCCACGCTTAACAGCTTTCCAGTCAGCTTCTATCTTTTCGTAACCAGGTTCACTTTTTACGTAACGGTTCACATCTACCTGGTATATTCTAGCAGGAAAAGCGAGCGGTTCGGAAATAAGACAGTAGCTATTGATCTGGACTAGGTTTCTTAAAATTCGCTCGCATTGTTCTTTAGTGAGAGAGTTATTAATTCGGCTCGGGATGCCCAAAAGATTGTCTTGATCCACATGGTCTTGATTCAAAAGAATGTGCGCTAGTTCATGAGATTCCACACTATGGTCCGAAATGAGTGAGTCCAATGGTTTATTTTTTAGTCTAGCTGAGATCCAAGCTGTATTCTCCAAATAATAGGAAGATATCTTAGACGGAACACAAGCATGTCCGTGGGCATCGGATTTTGATTCGGAATAGAAGACGAGGGTAATTTTTCCTGTACGACTAGGAATTAAACGAGTCTCTTTAATTAAAAGCTCTTTTTCTGAATAACCCCTTCGATCCAAAGATGAATTAAAAATTGTTTTCTGATTTTTTAATCAAAAATATCTCTCAGCTTTAAGTTACACTGAGAAAAAACGATTGGATTCAATTGAATCTTGAGAAAAGGCAATTTGCGCGGTCAATAGGGTCGTCAGAATCAATGTTTTCTTCATAAGTTCCTTCCCCATTTTTATAACTAGTGGTTTAATTCCTCAGCTTGCGCCTCAATCTCTTATTCACCCTCGCAATCGTTGCGCGAGAAACTAGTATCAAAGTTCCGATGCTCCATTACAACTTCGTTAAGGCGGCTTCACACCAGAGCCGAATGCTGTCGTATTCATCTTTCTCAGTAGCAATGATAGTCTTGCATTCATTAATGACTTCTTCTTTGGTCAATCTGAATCCGTTACTGTCATAACCGACACCTTTACTATAAGTTCGGACTGGGCAATACAACACGCCTTCAGCGCTTGGTATGGCCTGTAGGCCATTCGCTCCGAGAAGACTTTCAATTCTAAAGAGAAGAATCTTGTACCAGTATTTAACATGATCATCCCGACTATTTACCAAGGCAGTTTGAACTCTACTTTTAATAGCCAAAAGAAAAGATACTTTTTCGTTGTAATCTTCAAGCGACAAGGTGAACTTTATTTTTCCAAGTTGATAATCTTCAATCAAAACTTCCAAATCTGAAAACACTTCCATATCTTTTTGGCTATCCGAGATTCGCTTCAAAGGGAAACATCCATAAACGCGAGAGTAAGTATAGCCTGTGCAATAGGCCAAGTTTTCTTTAGTAGGGTTCTGACACTCCTTCTTGATGCCATAATTGTTATAAACATCCTCAGTCATTTGTATACTGTAGGGATTGACACCATTCTTGGTGAAGCTGAGTTCAGGACTAATATAGATGAAAGAGTGGGCGTCGGGTTTGAGAGAACGGTCATCGGAAACTTTTAAACGGATAACATCTCCCGGTTCAGGCACCTCGGTATTGGTTCTTTCTCGACAAAGTCCAGAGTCATAAAATTCTTTGATTTCTTCTGGGGTTGTATATCGAAGCGTAGGAGTATGTCCGGACAAATACTGAACGCTGTTCCAGCATGTGCCGCCTGTTCCTTTGCTCGTCTCCAACCGAAGGAGTGATTGCATTTTCTCCGGCAAAAGCTCATTGAGATAAAGCCGATAACCATCGCCTTCCTTTAAGGATAAACAGTTAATCTTCTCAGGCAACGTCTTGCGGTCAGAGCGTTTTTTGAATTGGCGAATGTAATGGTATTGCTTTTCAAGAGCCGCACACGAAGATGAGAAAAGATAAAAATCACTTCCAGAGCTTTTTAATTGAAGACCATGTGCATATGAATAGGCACTGGATAGGAGGATAAGTAAAAGGGTCATCTTCATACTTGCTCCTCCGCATCTATTTCTAATGTTTTAATTCCACTAAAAGCATTTCAAGTATTTGCTTAAAGTTCCGTTTCCAGACTATTTCTTTACGAAACTCTGAAGTTCTTTAGTCACAGACTGATCTTGAAGTAAGATTGATCTTGATACTGTGAAGAATGGGACATCTTTTGATAGGTATCTTTCTTCACCTATTCCATTGGTATACATCACGTAATGACAAGTGTTTTCGAAGATTCCAGCATCTACAACAATATTTCTCTTCACACCTTTGACAGGCATTCCAGGAATTGGATCACAATTCTCGAGTGCTTTCTCGGTCTGAACAATGTCATCTAATCTCTCGGAGAGAATCTTGGAATCAGCTTCTGATTTCTTCAGTCTCATGACTGAAGGATTTTGAATCACCTCACCGTCATCAATGGAGATCACAGTCTGAGTCTCGGTTTTTCCGGTAGATTCGCTACCACTATAAATGCTGTAAGTAGCAGAGTCACCCACTCGAACTTCCGCTTGAGCAGAGACCACAGAAAACATCGCTAATCCTAAAATAATTTTCTTCATAAATTACTTCTCCTTCTTCGGGCCAACTAAAACTTCTAGATCCTTCAACATGAATCTGAGACGCTTCTGCAAATCTTGTAGTTCATCTAAATTAGATTTCAACGTAGCGACCGCTTGGTCACGAGCTTGAACGATGCTGACAGATTGAACTGCAGCGCCTGTAGACTCTTGCACACGCTTACTGATGAGCTCCACTGGCTTATACGGCTCGATTCTCGACTTACGGAGGTCATCGACCTTCAAGATACGCGCGGTCTCGCCGCCCGTATTACGTACGGCTTCTTGGCCTTTTTTGTAGAGGCTGTACATGTTGGAAAACACGAAGGTGAATTTTTGTGATTGATCTCTCGTTGCTGACATGACTGGGGAACTCCTTTATTGTTTTGAATCTCTCAAACGTCTCCCTCTTCACTAAAGCAAGCCCGGTGCCAGAAGACACACCTCTTATAAACAAATAAAATCCAATGATTACAATTATTTGGAGTTTTATAGTTTTGAAATTGTGTGAACAGGTGTTTAGATCAATGCCAGCTGTCTAAAACGTAAACAGTGCACCGCGCGGAATCGCAGGGCGATTGGGCGTGAGAGCGCCCGGTTTTGTCTATATCCAGGTTTTGCCTTTGACTCACAAGACCAAATCCAGTATTTAACGGGTACTTATGAAAAAAAATATTGTACCAAACGACCGCAAGCTCAAGATCCGTAAAAACGACATCGTTAAAGTCACTACAGGCTCCAACAAAGGTAAAACCGGAAAAGTTCTCCGCGTTTATCCAAAAACAATGCGCATCTTGGTTGAAGGCGTGAACCTCATGAAGCGTCACACGAAACCAACACAAGCAGCTCCACAAGGTGGCATCATTTCTAAAGAACGCCCTGTGCATTACTCCAACGTGATGCTCATGGATGGCGCAGGCAAGACAACACGCATTGGTATCAAGCTCACTAAAAAGGGCAAAGAAACCACTCGCACTCGTATTGCTAAAACCACTGGAAAAGAACTCGCTTAAGTTTAAGCAGTTAATTTTACAGTGCGGGGGCTCTAACAATGATCTTAACTGACGGGCAGATTCTCAAAGAAATCGAAAAGAAATCAATCGCTATTGTACCCTTCCGCCCAGAGTGTCTAGGTACGAACAGCTACGACGTTCACCTGGGCAAGACTCTCGCTATATACAAAGAAGGCGTACTCGATGCCAAGAAGGACCACGCCATTGATTATTTCGAAATCGGTCCGGAAGGATTCGTGCTCGAGCCTTCACGCTTCTACTTAGGCGTGACTGAAGAATACACAGAAACCCATGCGCATGTTCCTTTCTTAGAAGGCAAATCAAGCGTAGGCCGTCTAGGAATCGATATTCACGCAACAGCCGGTAAAGGCGACGTAGGATTCTGCAACTACTGGACGCTTGAGATCTCAGTGAAGCAACCCGTACGCGTTTATGCTGGAATGCCGATTGGTCAGTTGATCTACTTCATGGTGAATGGCGACATCATCAATCCATATAATAAGAAAGTTTCAGCCAAGTATAACGACAAGACACCACGCCCTGTTCCGACGATGATGTTCAAGAACTTCAAATAGAGCAATGCTTCAAGTCGCCTCTCCTACGTAAAACGTCCATAAACAGATTTATTGCTCAAAATTTGCACGACATTAAGGGCTCTGCTACACCCAAAAGCGCATGGTGGGGACCAAGTTAGTGACAGATATCAGTTCTGAAGGTCACCTCTTTGAGGTGAAAGACGAACTATTCTGGCAGTTTCAAATTCGTCGAAGGGGATAAAAATCGATGAATACGAAAACTGCTTTAAGTCTATTTCTGATCTTAACTTCAATCATCTCAAAGAGTGCTCAAGCTGCAAAAACAGACGACCAAGAATTGCTCGATCTTCTATTTCAGGGTCAATCCACGCTCTCTGAAGCAGCTAGCGAACAGGAAGCGGATGCAGATCCTGCTACAGCTGCTTACATCCCTGCACTTCACTTCAAAAAACTCATGACCAAGATCGACTCTTGGAGAAAACCAAGCGCAAAACACCCAGAACGTAACACAATCAACTTCTGCATGAAGAAAGTAAAAACTTATCAGTGCGAGAACTCTGAGTTCAAAGACTTGGCATTCATGGCTCGCTATGAGCAAATCAGCACTGCGGTCAACGCAAGACTATCTGACCCTGAAACCTCTCGCGGACTCGAAGATCATAAGAACGCCATGGCATGCATCATGTCTCGCGAAACAGGAACACTCGAACCGATTACTGTAAGCTATGCAAACTGCACGCCCGATGGTTTCGGATCTGACCTGGGCCTAGGTCAAGTGACGATGCGTACGTTCTTACATGTGATTGGCCTTACTAATCCTGAGATTAACAAAGTCGTGAACCACTACTTCGGTCGAAGTGGACTGAAGAAGAAAAAACTCATTCTCTCAGATGATCGTGCAAACTCTCTTCCTGAAGTAACCCGAGTATCCCCATTTAACACTCTCGAGTACCGTAAGAATCCGATGCGGATGTACGAAGAGATGGCAGATAGCTTCGAGTTTCAGATCGACATGACAATGAATGTACTCAAATTGAAAAAAGCGTTCTCACAAGACGATGAGTATCTCGCTAGCATCAGAGCAAAAATGGAGAATCCAAAGCTCACAGTGAAGCAGAAGGCCGCTCTAAAGAAGAAGCTCAATAATTCAATCGCTTGGTTCCAAACCAAAACTTACGAAAATTACAATGGGTCTGATACCAAAGTGAAGTATGGCCAATCAGTTTACGCCTGTAAGTATTGTTTAGATAAAGGTGTGAAAGACACTGCTCATTGCTTGGGGCTCGCAATGGGAACGAAGTCACTAAAAGATTTTACAGTTTGTAAGAAATAAGAGTCCAGTGGACTGTTATTAGATTAAGTTCTTGAGGAGTACGGCACTAAACTCACTCACCGACTTCGGGGAGTGAGTAAAATACAAACTTGGTTCAGTGAGTTCGACTTCCATCACTAAAAACCCATCATCTTTCGACTCAACACCGTCTACTCGGACATAAAGTGGCATCTCACCATTAAACTCCTGCACCCACTTCAATGTCTTCTCTCCTGCTTCAAGTACTGCAATAGGAGCATTCATGAGGATCGTACTACCACCATGATCTTCTTGAACTCTGAAGTCGCCCGTCTTTGGGAATTTTCTCACAGTATGCGTGAGCTTCCCTCCAGCATAAATCATTGACCACTCACCCTCTGTTTCAATCTCAGAAAGATAGGGTTGCACCATCGCGCACGTGGCCTGCTCTAAGACCTTCCCAATAGCGAATTTGATATCTGAAGCATCCGCCAAGGATATGCGAAGCGTTGAATAACTATTTGCAGAGACAGTGGGCTTCACAATGAGAGTTTCGTTGGGACGTTTATTAAATTTGAATTTTGAATTGAAGCCTTCAAGATCATCTTTCATGAACCATTGAGTGGGAATAATCTTCACTCCTGAAGACTCTAGACTGCGTAAGTAGCGCTTATCGATGTTCTGTCTCACTGTCTGAATGGAATTGAATGTCTTCACCCCTACTCTCTCAGCGCGAATTAAGAACTCACCGAACTCTTTATACTTCTTAAAGTAATTATAAGGCGAACGAAACACGAGTGCATCGATACTTTCGAACTCATCAAACGTTTCCCAAGGAGCTCCTTCAACGAGATAACCGTGTGATCTCAGATCCTCAGCCCAGACTTCGTCCACAGGACGAATCTCTAGATGATCAAGATCAGTGAGGAATACAATTTTGCCTTTAGGGAAGTTTTTCAAGCCTTAATTCTACTCAGACTTTGATTTAGGAGAGACTTTAATTCTGATTTGGAGATCGACTTCATTCTTCTCGAAGAATTCTTGAATGAGCTTAGCTGAGTCTACCTTGCTTAATATATTCTCAAACACTTCGTGCGATAACGTCTGCAAGAATTCCTTACGAGTATTATTCGCGCTTTGCATGATCCCATTGATGAGCTCTTTGGGGAGCTTGAACTCAGTCACCATGTTTCTCATGGCTTCTTCCGTGAGGAAGATCGTCCCAACGCCTACACTTAATATCTTCTTAACGAAGTCAGTTGCCTTACTCTGTAGATCATCAGCCATTAGTTTTTACTCGCAAACTTTTCAAAATTCTTAATCATCATGGGCATCGTGGATTTTAAGAGTTTATTAATGATCATTTCCGGAACTGGGATTTTGAACTCAGCTTCGAGTTCATATTTCACTTTGGTTTTTGCACCATCAGACTTCAGTGTCCACTTGCCTTCATTTTTAGAGAACACATCACTATCAACGAGAGTCCAGCTCATGCTGTTATTGGCGATGTCTTCTTTCACGTCGAGTGTATAGGACACCGTCTTCAAAAGAACCCCGAAGTGATACGTAATGCGTGCTTCGCCTGGACCTTTACGAGCTACAGAGATCTTCTTGAAGCCATCTACAATCTTGGGATAGCTCTCGTACGCAGTAATCGCTTTGAAAAACGATTCTAGACCTACATTCACGACATCTTCAATTTCAGCCTTGGGCATAACTGGGTTTCCTCACTAGATCATGATCCGCTTCGATCATACGAATGGTGCCTGTTTCTGAACGCATGACAACGGAATGAGTATGAGCGTGGCCTTTGTGGAAGCGCACTCCCTTAAGCATCGTACCTTGTGTGACACCTGTTGCGCAGAACATGACTTTGCCGCGAGCCAGGTCATCGATCATGTAAATTTTATCGAAGTCCTTGATGCCCATTTTGGTGGCGCGCTCTCTCTCGTCGTCTTTACGGAAAATCAGTCGACCTTGGAAGTCCCCTCCCATGCATCTCAGTGCTGCAGCTGAGATCACTCCTTCAGGAGCTCCACCACTACCCATAAGAACATCTACACCAGAGTCTTCATAGCAAGCTGCAATCGATGCAGAAACATCTCCATCACCAATGAGCCAAATACGCGCACCACAGTCACGCACTTCTTTGATGAGCGCTTCGTGTCTTGGACGATCGAGAATGATCACAGTGAGATCTTGAACTTTTGTTTTCTTTGCAGCTGCGATACTTTTCAAATTTTCTGATGGAGACTTGCGTAGATCAATAGCTCCCTTGGCTTCAGGTCCTACCGCAATCTTGTCCATATAAGTGTCAGGAGCGTGAAGGAAGTTACCCCCTTGGGCAATTGCGATCACAGAGAGCGCATTCGTTGATCCACGAGCGCAGATCGTCGTACCTTCGAGTGGATCAAGAGCAATATCGAGCTTCACTCCTCCTCCAGTTCCCACTTTCTCGCCAATGTAGAGCATGGGAGCTTCGTCTCGTTCACCTTCACCGATAACAACTGTCCCATCGAATTGAATTGAATTGAGTGCCGATCGCATCGCTTCAACTGCTACGTGATCAGCCATCTTCTCATCACCGCGACCCATGAGACGAGCAGACGCGAGAGCTGCGGCTTCTGTTACACGTACAAATTCTAAAGCTAAGTTACGATCCATCTTTATCTCCTAATAAAACATCATCAAGTTTTCTGGTGCACCAACGTTTGAGCTCTTGAGTGAGTTGTGAACTCAGAATCAGCTTCTTAGCAAGCTCAAGCTTCATCTCATCGACTTGTTTATCTTCGAAGAGTGTCACGGACCCCATAGATCCCATATCACCACTGGATTGGAAGATACCCGTCATGAGGCCAGCATCTAATTCCCACTGTACGTAATTGCCGAGTAAGAACAATGAAAACTTATTGAACTCTCCATCAATCCCCCGCCAGATCATTAGATCAGTACCTGTCGGACCGTGGAACCAAATCGCGCCATCTCCAGAGGACTCAGGTGAAGCTCGAAGCGCTCTGCCTAGTTCTGATGGATCTAGGAATTGGGTGATGATCTTCTCAGTATCAGGGTCGAGATCAATGAACTCACAGCCTGCCATTGATGTTTTGATATGTCTTACTTGAGCGCGGATCGGAACTTTTCTTCCATTGAGATTAAGCGTTCCTGAGATGAATCTTGAGACCGTGAAGTAGATCATGTCTTGAGGTTCAAGAATTCTCAGAGCCAATCCACCCAAAGAGAGATCTTGTACTGCAAAAATTTTACCGGTGTCAGTGAGCTTAAATTGTTCACGAGTAAGTGCAATCCTAGGTACACGACGTTTGTCTTGTCCTTTGATTCGTTTAACGAGTTTTAGCGCGTCTTGGTTTTGGGACATCGTTATTTTCTTCGTCTGCCTTTTCTCTCGGTTTAACTTCTTCTTCTATGAGACTCCTGAGTTTATTCCCAGAAATCTGAAACACAATTTTGCCACCATTCTCAACTACCCATACAGGAGGCCATCGGGCATTCTTGTCATCTAACTCACCTTGGATCAAAACCAATGTTTTGTAATCCTGGGTTCTTTCCGTCATCATGAATCCCTTGAGTCCTTTGAAGTGACCTGAGATGATTTCGAAACTGAGCTTTCCGTTTACGATCTTTGAGACCTGAAGAGTAGATTTGAGATTCCATCCCAGAACTCCACCCTCTAAATCCAACGACCCGGTTCGCGCATCGTACCGAGAGAGAGTCACAAAAGGAATGAATTTTTCGTAGTTATCGTAGCGCGTTATAACTTGCTCTGCCTGATCAGTTGAAACAGGTGTTTGAAACGTAGCGTAAAACTTAATCTTCTCGTTTTTTTTAAAATCTACACGAGACACGATTTCGCGAGTACTCTTGACCCTTGCTGCATCTTTGGGTTCAATGAATTCTGTAATGCCTGCAAAACCACTCAGAGTGATTAAAAATAAAAGCATAGATTTATACACACTAACACCGTAACAATAAGATCTCATGCCCTATAACGATGACGAATTAAAATTTGATACTGTTCCCAACAGGCTTACTGCCATCAGAATCGCCATCGTTCCTGTCGTCGTCATACTCCTCTACATGCGCACTTACACGACAGACATCATCGCAGGCTTTACGTTTGCCGCAGCTGCAATTACCGATTACTTCGATGGCAAAATCGCCAGAGAAACGAAGACCATCACGATCTATGGCAAACTGATGGATCCACTGGCAGACAAGTTCTTAGTCATTTGCTCTCTGATCATGCTTCAGTGGCTCGAGCGAGTTCATCCTTTTTTTGTCATGGTTCTCATTTGCAGGGAGCTTGCGATCACGAGCTTGAGAGCTCTCGCATCTGCAGAAGGTGTGATCATCGCTGCCAGTCCTGGTGGCAAATGGAAAAACCTCACTCAAATGTTTGCTATTCCATTCATGATGGCTAAGCCCGGATTACTAGGCATTCCACTCTTTGCCATAGGTGAAGTGTTACTTTATCTATCACTCGGAATGAGTCTCTGGTCTGGATTACAATACATTATGGGATTTTTTGCAGGAGTTACGGTGCGAGCCAAGGAACGTCGCTCTCTCCGGAAACAGCATTCAAAAAACGAGCAGTAACAAACAAATAATCACTGAGTCGATTGGTATAAGTAATGACTTCGTCACGTACTTCTTCTCGTTCTCTGAGAGTGACTATCGCTCTCTCCGCACGCCTGCATACCGTTCTTGCGAAGTGAGCCTTGGCTGATAACTTCGCCCCACCTGGTAGGATGAACGTCTTCAGGGGTGAGAGAGTCTTCTCCATTTCATCGATTTCGTTTTCAAGCTTGGAGATTTCGTCGCTAGCAATGAGCTTGGTAGAAACCTTCTTATTAGGTGGGGTGGCGAGTTCTGCACCGATCTGGAAGAGTTCGCCTTGAGTTCTGAGCAGTCTCGCGCGTACCTTGGCATCAAGGACTGAATCTGACAGAAGCACCCCAAGAACGGCATTGAGCTCGTCTAGAGTGCCATAGGCTTCGATCCTGAGATCGTTTTTGGGCACTCTTGCTCCGCCAAACAACCCCGTCTCACCCTTATCCCCGCCCTTAGTGTAGATTTTCATGGGGAAACATTACCCTGGGTTTTTGGTATTGACCAGGGGGCTTAGCCTCAGTTACTAATTACAGCTTCAGTCTCTAGGATGCGGGTTTAGCTCAGTTGGCTTAGAGCGCCACGTTGCCAACGTGGAGGTCGAGGGTTCGAGTCCCTTAACCCGCTCCATTTAATTTCAATGGATTTCCGTCCAAAGCAGATCAAACCATAAAAACAAGTACATGAAATCTAAGGAGTAGATTTTAGTGTTTTTTTTCAAGACCCCTAAGGGACCACTAGATGACCCTAGTTCCCTGCCAAATCCCTGCCAATGCAACCTCTTCGAGTGGAAGTTTCTAGAAGTTCGAGAGCGATGAACCTTCTAGCCCCTGATAAGAGTTAGACAGAAAATACGCGTCGACTAGATAAGTCTTTTTTTGAGGCAGGCTCAATTGAGATTTCTTCTTTTCCGATTATGATTTTAGATTCAAAAGAGCTGATTGGATTTTGTGATCAATTGGATCAAATTTTGACCCGAGGACGTGGAGCAAAAAGAAATAAAAATAGCATCAACTACGCCTACGTTATCGCTTCTACACTTAAAGATGTTGCAAGAGATAGTAAAAACCTACGCTGGTTTGCAGACCAAATAGATGCACTATATACATTTTGGCAAGAGTAGTAATATGATAGCTGCATAATATACTTAACTATTAAGTATATTATGCACTTCAAGGCTGTTCTTCTAAGTGATTCATCTCGATCTTAGGCCACCCAGCAGCTTTCAGAGATTGATAATTGCGATGGGCGGTTTCATAAGAGCACCCCAAAACATTTGAGATCTCAGTGGGATTAAATTTTCTTACGGAAAGAACCGCTGCGACATCCGCCCGCCAATTCGTTCCAAAAAGTGCACGGCAAAATAAAAATGGATTGTCTTGAATAAAGTATTTTTTTGGAATGAATTTCTTTTCGTCTTCTTCTTGTAATTGACTGATCTTCAATCCGAATTTAAGAAAAATTGGATCAGGTTCAACTTGCCCGAACTTGACGGATAGCCAGAGAGTTTTATCAACCTCATCATTCACATTCTTTTTTGAGTATTTTATTTTTGAAGCAACCATTAATAATCGACGATCTCCCGTCGAAGCCAAAAGACCCGCCAAGAATGCCAAATGAGTCGGATTCGTTTCCGATTCTATTTTTTTCTGAAGTGATTCAGCATGAATGAGTTCAGAATTGTGTCTGAGCCAAGTATACATTAATTCGAGCGTCAGCATATCTGATTTAACAATCGGGAGCGCACTCATGATAGCCTCTTCCGGAGTAACGATCTCTTTTTTGAAATCAATCGTTCTTACTGTAAATGAAATTCCGATGCTTCTCAGATTTGAAAAGATCTTATTCATATCCCAAATCCTTTTTTATTTCGGAAATGTAACCATTCACCCAAACCTCGAAAGTTTCTGCTTCACTTTGTTTGAGTGTGTATTTCTTGGCAAACTCGAGTTCACTCAGGGTTGGTTTCAACCAAAGAATGTCATTGTAATCTTTCGAACGCCGATCAACGGCCGCATGAAGCTTCGAATTAATGAGATCTTGCCTAGAAATAGATTTCAGTGTGACTGCATTGCCTTTGAAAATAATATTACATTTTGATTTCCAGTTTTTGCCTAATCTCTTTCCAAGAGGTGAAACTTTATTGTTGAGCCACGATTCATTAATCCGGATTTTTTTTTGCAACAATGGCCGCAGCCTTCTTGAGAGTCTCATCGAGTTCATCTTCGATGATATCGATGTCTGTGGTACGTCTCGTTTCGTAGCCCAAATAAATGAGCGCGGCTCCTCCACAGGTGAATAGCTCAAAGGTGCATCCCATTTCATGTAGTACCGAATCTAATTCTCGAATAGCCTGAAGAACATCTATCTCAGCCATAAAACCAGTTTATTGGAATATCCAATAAAAGTAAATTTCTAATAATACCATTAAATATCAGCTAGTTATACCATTTCATTGATAGCAAGTACTCCTCTGAGTTCGACCTTTCAAACGACGAGCTCGATCCTGCCATAACCCTGCCAACACCACGTAACCCATTGAAATCATTGATGGGCAATTATACGCTCCATTTTTCCCTTCAATAAATACATACCAGTCAAACAGACGCACATCCTGCGCTTGTTTCTTTCGACATCACGTCTCGAAAAACGAACTTTTATATCTTTATGTATGGAAGTGAATTGCGCGAGTCTGCTGACACTCTTCGTCGTCTTCATTTCTTGGTAAAACTCAATATAAGATATTTAATGAAATTGTTTTTATTTAATTTGTCACCTATGCGAGGGTGAACTTATAAGACCCCCATGAAAATCATACTCACATCGTTAGTTGCTTTGTTGGCATCCACACAATCCTTCGCAGAAAAAGGAAAGTCGAAATACTACATCGACTGCAGCAAGTACAAATACGGCGCAGCCTTTAAAGATGGTACTCGCTTCATTGATCTAGGCGACAAACTCACCATTCCAGCACTCAAAGTCGGAAAAACTACTTGTCTCGAACTTGCTCGTTCAAGCACTCACATTGCTCAAGTCTGTCGCTGGGCTAATACATTCGCCATTGATCTTCTCAAAATCAAAACTCAAAGAATAGGAGTGGTCAGAGGATACATGAGCGCTAAACTAGTAGAAGGCAATCGTTTCAGCGCCGATTTGCAAGATGGTGATGCAAATATTACTCTTAACGATTGCTACATTCGCGAGGAATAGATCATGATCTTTTTATTACTCAGTTTATTAGCACAAGATGTTTCAGCAAAATCGACAATCGACGTTGAATGCTTCGTTACTTGGGTGAGCCCTAATAGCGATCTCGATGAAGGACTGAGCGTTTGGGGAGATGGAGATGAAGACTATTCCAAAATTTGGTTTAGCCAAAACTCAAAAGGAAAAGTTGAAGCTAAAATCGGCGGTTTCCACTATCGAAACACACGTAAAGACATTGTGTCATTGGAAGATGCGGATGATTTTGTATATGTATCAATCGCTCTTGATGTAGTTCACAACAGACCCAGAGAAAGATTCAGCATTACTTACGTAGCCTCTGAAAGAACCTTGCGTTTAGATCACAAGAAAGAGAACAGCAAGAGATTCTATAAGCTCGCTTCCGCTCGTTGCCGTTAATAGAACCCAAACTCTACTAAGGCTTATTCCCGTAGACCACGTCGTTAATCATGAGGAATCCATCCAAATGATCACTTCTGTTTGCGACATGAACCCAGTGAATGATCGCTCCATCGGGTGAAGCTGGATAGCGAGAAGCTTTCTTGGAAGTAATATAATCACCGCAAGCTTCGACTTCGTCGCCCATCTTCAATTTCGGAAGTTTTCCGAACTCATTATTATAAACAACTTCCAACGTGTCAGAACGATTGGGTCCTATTTGAATTGCAAAATGATTATGAGTGTTTCTATCTGGATAGACTCGATTTAACGATCCCAGTACATGGGTACGATATTTAGTTTGATTGCGTGAATTCTTTTTCCACTCCAAGACTTGCTCATTTTGGACAGGAATATTTCTTTTTCGTTTATCTAAACAATTTTGAGCGTAAGCGCTGTGAGATAGTAATACGACGAATAAAAGTAAGATTTTCATTAAGCCCCCCGACTCAATGAGTTTTGCCTTACCTCTACAATCGTGTCAATCGATTGAGCCTGAGAACTCTATTATCTTATGACTCAGTATCGCTATTTGGAATTTCGGTTGGGTTGAGAATCAGAGTTTGAGTTGCTGGGTCACCCGAATCACCTATACGCTTAGTTTCGTTTATCTGGAAGACACCTCGCGTTGAATCAAACGGGAACGTCACAGCCATAAACGCATCCCAATTAAAAGAGAATGTTCTGATTTGGTCTAAGATCACTCTGCCAGCAGGATTAGTAGTTACGACTCTTCCTTGAGGATACACTCCGATTCCAGAAAATGAGAATCTGCTATTCTGAAGGTATCCCAATAGACCAAAAGTATAACCATTATCAGGTGCTTCCAAAATACTCAGAGCAGAAGTAGGACCCGTAGCACTGATGACTGTTCGGTTGCCGCTAGAGTCTACACCCTCTCCCGACCAACTCCATGAGCAGCTACTTCCTCTTTCAGGAGAGGCTAAACTGAGGTGAGGATTGACCCAAACTGGATCACTGTGAATTGAGGGTCTATATCGATGAAAATCTTCTCTAAACCTAAGATTATTGCAGCTCAACCGAATCTGAGGCCCTGCTGCTCCGTAGTCTTTTTTCCATGCATTCGTTAAAGTAAAGCTTCCAGTCCATTCTGTGATCGGAAC
This sequence comes from Lysobacteraceae bacterium, assembly GCA_023657465.1. Classification (GTDB taxonomy): domain Bacteria; phylum Bdellovibrionota; class UBA1018; order UBA1018; family JAGTJX01; genus JAGTJX01. Next base: position 83,170 of record JAGTJX010000003.1, on the reverse strand, counting down.
TGTATTACTCTTTGTTCCGCGCACGCTGACTTGGACAGGACCTTTTGATGTAGGCCCTGTTGAAGGTAAACCCACTATAATCTGATTGGGCTTCCAACTCACAATATTGGCTAAAGGAAGATTAGACACAGTGACTTCACCTTGCTCATCACCAAAATCTCCATTAATTCTCATTCTGTTGTTAGCGCTATCGATTACTAAAAAAGAAATAGTAGGCGCTAAAAGTAATCCGGGAAAACTTCATTCTTTGCGGTTCAATTTTTTAGCTCAGCCATAACCATTAACTGAGCCATCTGTGGTTTCGCCGCGATCTCTCATAAAAGAATACACATCACCTGAGAAAATTCTCAGCGCTTAATGTCTGCTCTATTCTGCAAGCATTGAGACTGAGGAATCTCACTGCAGCTCTTGAAAGGCTCACTAGTGATGAGCAGATAAGTGCAGACTGTATCACCTTTGTCATTAATAACCATATTAATGGGGATTTCATGACTACTCACCCATAAGATATCGATCTGATTGAGAGACCTGAATTCGTCGAGCGTACAGGTTCCTTTGACAGAGATGATAACCTTTAGAATCAAGCTTATTCACAAGATCTAATTCCATATTATTTCCAAGTTTTAAGGATTTGTGCAAATACGCAGTGTGACCACGTGGGTAAGTAAGATTTTCCCGGCATATTACAGCTATCATCCCCTGGTCCTGCTAATCCCAAGTTTTGAAAACTTGATACAGAACTGATGGAAGTTTTTTCTTTTTTTAATAGAACAGACATTTTTGAACTTGTAGAAGCTGATTCATTCGATACTGATGCGACAGGGTTTCTATGGAGACGATCCGGGCTGAATGATCTTCCTGCGGTTAAAAAACCAAAGAGTTCCATAACGGAGTTGAACGACAATTGAAAGTCTATTATTTGATCGAGTAATATAAGCAACTTCTGGTACTAAACTTAGCCTACACTCAACCATTTGGTTTTCTCTTTCAGAATCATTGAGAACTCTACCAAATGAATCCTTTGGAACCATTGGAGGAAGATACTCTGAAGTACTTCATGGATTGCTAGATTTGGGTTGAGGAGTGGTTGATTTTAAATTTGGAAGCTGGGATCTAGGATCAGACTGACTTCCAAATAGTGTTAAAATAATTGTGAGTACAATGAAAGGCTTGCTAAAAAGTTTGTATTTTCATATCAAAGGTCCGGCCAAGTTCAAACCTCTGCAGCTCTGCCCATCAACAAAGAAAATTGGCCTTAAAGAGATTGAATTCAATGAGGACAGAATTTATCGTTTGCGCCTAAACTTTATGAAACCTGAAACAGTAACATTTAGTAGTTTTTCTAAAAAAAAGACATCACTTTCCTTCGCCAACTAAAGAAGAACAATGACCGAGAATGGTTTAAAGAAAGAAAACCTATCTTCGATCAGGAACTGATTGCACCGTCCAAGCAATTCATCGCATCTATTTCAAAACCACTTCGCTCGCTCGTTCCCACGCTCCAAATCTCTCCAAGATCTCTGAGTAGAATCTATCGCGACATGAGATTTGCTACGGACGCACTGCTCTATCTCACCTATCTCTCATTTATGTTCAAAGACTCTCGCAGAAGGACTGATCTCTCTCCTAGATTCTATTTTGAGTTTGATCCCACAGGGCTTGCTTTTGGAGCTGGGATCTTCCAATTCTCAATTTCAGAACGAGAACGTTTTAGACTCCTGATTACAGAATGTGAATCTGCAGAATTATTCACGAAGATCATTAAGTAAATTCACAAAAAAAAGTTCCCGTTAGGGTTTGATCCGAAACATCAGAATACTGAATTTCTGTATTAAAATGGTCTTTATTTTGTAAATGAAGAGGACTTCCCTGATCAATTCTGGAAGAAAGACTTTATCAAATACATTACGAAGAAATATGAACCCATGATTCTATTTATGAACTGGATGCCGGAGTTCTCAAGACAAACTCCGCGCTCTTTAAAAGATTTTGTTTAAATTTAATTAGAGTCTAGTCACTTGATAAAAGTTCACACTCATATCTAAACCTAGACTGATGCCATTGCCACCAATTCCTAACCAGAAACCTGCTGATGATCCATAGTACGTTCCGTCACCTGGAAAGCCATGACCGACCATGAGACCCAAATGAGCATGAAGTGAAAACCCGAATCCAATAGCCACTACTGCGAATGCACCCTCTCTGCCGGTACAGATAATTGCCATCGCATGATAAACAGCTGCTGCTCCAGTATCCATACAGACAGCCCATGCTCGATGAAGCTTCTTAGTCTTTGCAGCTTTGGCTTTTACTTTTTCTAATTTTTTATGGAGTGGCGCTGTGATTTTATCTTGTTCAAGTTCGGGCGTGAGGTATTGAGAGAAATCCTCTGCTTGAGAGACTTGGCTGATGAGGAGAAGGAGGAACAAACCTTGTTTCAACATAGGAAGTTTATTTAACCTTTAGAGCTCTATGCGTTAACTCGTAAAATGCCTCACTTCAGAGTCATATGACAAATATCAGAATCGTCCCAGCATATATCTCACCCTTTGCTAACACTTCACCTACTCAACTCGCTACAAACAATCCCAATGCAGGTGATGAGGCAATGATTCAAGAAATCATAGAGCACCAGCAAAAGCATCAGAACACTGCTGAGAAAATACAAATGCAGGAGTTTTCTAAAAACCTTTGGGTACAAGCGTACACTACTCTCATTTATTTTATGGGTGCATGCCAAGTCATTTCAATAATCTTCTTAGACAAAGAAGGCAGGAACAATCTCATGTTAATCATTCAGAGTTTTTTTTAATTGGCACTAGATCAGAGCTGAATTTCATTTCATAAAAAGTCATTTTTTTGACACTTTATTTTATCTGCATCTATCCGATAAGAGATTGATGAAACCTCTCATACACCTGAGTCTTGCTGCGTTGTCTTTCTGGATCACCACTTCTACTTTTGCTCAAGAGCATCGTTATGAGCGAATGGTAAAAGTACGAATCGAAAAAGAAGAACTGAGAGTGAGAATCACTGCAAAAGTTAAATCTGAGAAAAACACCTCCGTACTTAATTTGGAATTTAAAGATCCAAGAGACAATATATGGACTCAGTTCATGCTATTTACAGATGTTAATTTTAAAAAAATAGTCTACTCCGAGGACAAAGACTCGAAGAGCGAAGTGAAGTATAATATTGAATTAGAGGCAGTGAAGAGCGACGAACTTTTAAAGGCAGATATCGGAACAACATATTTTGACAAAAACAATAATTTAAAAAGTATTTATGTAGAAACGATTAGAGAAAAAATACTACAAGATTTTCCTAAAATTTTCGTCAACAATTCTTCAACTAATCCTACAGTTGCAGCAAATGACTCTGAAGTAAAAAACTCAATAAAAATCAAAAAGAAAACAGAAGCAACTCTATTATCAAACAATACCATTGAGTTTGAAGGCAAAAAATTTAGAATAGAACTATCCGATAAAAGCATTCTGAAGCTTTTTGATGAAAAAGGAAGATTTTTAATTGTTACTCAAAACCTAAATTCATCTTTCTTTGATAGATCTCTGACACCAGATCCTTTTGAGCGCAGTCGAATTGTTGATGGAATTCTTAGATTCGATACTGTTGAAAGAGCAATCGACTTAAGACAGTTTGATGCAGAAATTGATCTCATTGGGCATTCTCAGAAATTCAGTATTGTGAGAGATGCTCAAGAAAAAACTATCAATGTACCTCAATGGATGGACGAGCAATTCCCTGATCTAGTTGAAATCGAGAGAGAAAAAATTAAAAATGGTACTGAAGCTGACATCAACGACATCTATTCTGAATTCCATATGGATATTCTCAGTACTTTTGCAAACGGTAAAAGCGTAAAACTTATTGGAGATCCCGGTGTAGGAAAATCTACACTCATTAAAATACTTGCACGCGCAATTGCTAAGGGAACTCTACCCAATGTACCTCGCACCCTTCAAATTCGTGCTGTATCTACAAGTAAGCTCGTAGCGGGTACAAAATATGTGGGTTCAGACGCAATTCGTATGCAGAGCTTGATTTCTTATGCACAACAAGTACGTCCAGCGTATTTTATTGATGAGTTTCATACCATGTCTGGTGCAGGTGTATACGAAGGCAACACTACTAACAATCTCAACACCATTAAAGCAGAATTAGAAACTGGTTTACTCCGTCTCATCGCGGCTTCCACTCCCCATGAATGGGATAATGCATATGCAACTGATACAGCACTCAATCAACGTTTTACAAAAGTGACAGCACACGCACCCTCAGGAGAGGTTCTTCTAACAACAATCAGAAATGCTTATAAACTCATCGGCAAAGATGCCCCTGAACAAGCTATTATCGAAAAAGCAATTGAGCTCTCCAATCAGTACTCCATCTCGGGAGCTCAGCCAAGAATTGCAATCAATCTTTTACTCGCTGCAGGTCAAATCAAAGGAAGAAACAGCGGTAGTTGGAAAGCAGGAGTTGCTGACATGGGCTCCCTTCTTGAAGCAACGAAGAAAACTTATAACCTCGATCCAGCTAACTTTGATTCTGCCAAGGCTTCAGAGCTCATTAAGAAACTAGAAAAACTTCTTAGGGAAGAAGTCATCGGACAAGCTGAAGCGATAAACAAAACTCTCGATCTGTGGCTCAAACGTTTTGCTGGAGTTCATTCCAAAGACTACGCGGATAGTATGATTCTCATGGGTCCTCCTGGTGTAGGTAAGACATTCATCTCGAAGCTCTCGAGCGTCGCTCTCGGTTACAATTACAAACTCATCGAGATGAACAAATACAAGTCACCTCACTCTGTAGAGGAATTCCGCTACGAAGTCTATATGGCGCAACTAAAGAGTCCTGCAACGATTTTCACTTTTGATGAAATCGAGAAAGCTGACCCTGCTGTCCAAAATGCTGCTCTCTCGATGCTGCAACCAGGACAGTTCACTGTTAATTTCAAAGATTCTTATGGCAAATTCGTATTCGAAGAAGTGAGATGTCACAACGCTGTATTCCTCATGACCACGAATGCGGGTCAAGGAGCCGTGACCTACAAACCTGTAGGCTTTGGTGGAAAATCAAATGTAGAATCCACTCAGCCAAAACGCTCCAGCAATGATCTTAGAAAAGCACTCGTCGCTGGAGGAATAGCAGAACCTCTCATCTCACGTACAGGAATTGTTGTAGCTCTTGACCTCCCAAATCGCGCTGAGTTTGAAGATGCATTAAAGAAAGCCGTTACTAAAACGATTAAGTTTGCTTCAGGAAAGAAAAGTCGCCCTATTACTCTCTCAAATGAAAAAGAGATGATGGCGTTCTATATGAATCAATTCGTTGAGGGCCAAAGTGATTACAGAACCATTAGCGAATACATACAAGATCAACTCGATCTCTGGATCGCACGTGAAATTGTTATGAGTGAATCAAAAAAGCAAACCACTCAGCCAATTATAATAAAATGGTCTCCTTGGGTGAGCGGTCAAGGAGTGAAGCCTTGTGAGAAAGCCATTGGCGGATAAGCTGACTTCTGCTAAAATTTTTATTCATTCGTGAAAACATCCTTGATTGTCTGCATCCCTGAAAACGCTCCGCCTTCTCTTGCAGAACTTGAAGTATATTCAAAAGATCTAGAAAATATAGAGTTTCTTAAAACAAATACCATTGCTGCTGCTGTACTTCAAACTCAGAAGGCTAGCATTGCAGTCTGCCTGATCTGTGTAAGTGAGAAGTCTGACTTAGTGAGTTTAATGAGTTTATTAGAAACTACTTCACCTGAAATAACAGCAGGAACACTACGAGTGATTGCCATCAATAAACTCGCTCATGAGAAAATTCCCCTCATGCTCAAAGGCAAAGGCTGTTTTGAAGTTCTGGATTTTAAAGTCGGAAAGAAAGAATTCAATTTCAAACTCAATAATTATATCAAACTTGCCCGTCAAGCGCATAACCGTCTTGTAAAAGATGCAGAACTCAGCGGCTCCGATGTCTCAAAAAAGTCTCTCTCAAAAATAGCGGCAAAGAATAATCAAGATGGAAAAACAGTTATCTCTTGGGACAAGCAACTGGATCACTCAAGTGACTTCTGGCTCATCACTAATAAAAAAAATATTAGAAATGTTTTGGGTCAATGGCTCATTCAGATCCTGGGTCCTGGCCCTGCTAGTGGTAGCTGGGAGAAGAGTGAGCTTACTCTTGGCAAGAAACAAGGCTGGGAATGGAAGGTAGGACCGCAATTCCTTGATACATTCAAAGTCAGTGAGGGCCGCTGGATATTCTTCGGACGTGAACCTGAGTTTTCTTGGAAGGACAACCTCTGGTCACTTGTCAGTCGTCAACCCGTACTTGCATATTACGTCGAGAATGAGCCGACCGCTTACAGAATGATCAGCGAGGATCCAAAAAGACTTCTCATTACAGAAAACTCTAAACATGGAAATAACTTCCTAGAAGCAATACAGAAAACTATCGATAACCTCAAGACCTTCAAAGATGAGAAGAAAAAATCATCGGCGTTCGACGATCTCATCGATGAGGAATTAGATAAAACACACCCTGCAGATGTTACTCAGGAAGCACCCAAAGATTCTTCAATCAATGATGATCAGATGTATCGAGATTTCAACACAGGTTCTTTGAAAGATGCTAGACAAGACGAAGAAGAACTCCCTTGGAAGGCTGGAGCCGATGCAATGGAGACTCTCAAGCTTGAACTATTCGTCAAACAAAAGAATAGTGTCGACATTAATCCACCTATTCTTGTTGAACTGATAGAAGTTCAAGATCACAATATTATACTGGATATCCCAGCGGGTTCAGTAAACCTATCAGACTTGCTCAATATTGATGTATGCATGACTGAAGGAAAAACTAAGAATGAAACAACCATTGAAGTCGTTGCAGATCACTTTGAGAGTGAAGAAGAAGAAGGAAGAATAATGGTACTTGCCTACACAACTGACGATAGGACCCGTAAGAAAGTAAAAAACATTCTAGATATTTATATTAAGAAACAGCAATTCCTACTCGACTTCTTAACAGCTGCTAAAGGTTAACTACTTACAGAGACTAAAAATATCACCGACATGTCTCAACTGATACTTGAGCGATCCCAAAGTTTTGATCTCTGAGGGCTTTAAATACTTCTTAATCTCAGCATGCTTCTCTAAGAATCTAGTCATTGGCTTACCTGTTTTGAGACTCTCATGAGCACAGGATTGAACCCAATAATAAGCGTCTTCTCTTGCGGCACCTTTTCTCACAAGTGCGAGCAGGAAGTGACCTGAGAACGATACTGTCCCAGCACTCTTTAGGTTTTTCTCGACTTGCTTACGGTCGATCTCTAAACCCAGAACGAGTTTCGTCATGCGATTTAAAGAGTAATCTAGAAGAATAGTTGCATCAGGAAGGATCACTCTCTCTACTGAAGAGTGAGAGATGTCTCTCTCGTGCCAGAGCGCTACGTTCTCTAAACTAGCTTGTGCGTATGATCTTAAGAGCCGCGCACATCCGGTAATGTTCTCTGCAGAAATCGGATTGCGCTTATGAGGCATGGCACTGGATCCTTTCTGACCTTTGGTGAAACCTTCGATGACTTCACTCACTTCACTTCTCTGAAGATGTCTAAACTCAATGGCCATACGCTCAAGAGTGGCTCCTGTAAGCGCTATCGCATTCATCCACTCAGCGTGACGATCACGAGGCACCACTTGAGTAGAGACTGTTTCACGCTTCAACCCAATATTCTTAAGCATCTGAGATTCTTCACGAGGAGAGAAATGAGCATTCACTCCTACCGCCCCTGAGAGTTTGCCGTAGCTTAAGCTTCCATGAGCTGCTTTCAACCTTGTGATTGCACGTTCGCATTCAGCATAGAAACCTAAAAACTTTAAACCAAACGCTGTAGGCTCAGCGTTGATTCCATGACTGCGTCCGATGGTGGGTAAATTTTTGGTTTGATTGGCTTTCTTAATGAGCTCTTTTTTTAATTTTTCAAGACCACTCATCAGAATCTCGTTAGCCTCTAACATCACAAGTGCTTGAGCGGAGTCAATGACATCTGAAGAAGTGAGTCCAAAGTGTACCCAACGAGAGAGAGGACCTACGGATTCAGCTACAGTCGTTGTGAAAGCAATGAGATCGTGTTTTAATACTTTTTCATGTTCATGGATTTTTGAGACATCGATTCCCTTTCGAATGAGTTTCTCTAGTTTTAATTTGAGTTCACTCCCCTGCTGCTTAGGGATGACTCTCGTTTTTGCGAGATGTGAGCAGACTTCGAGTTCTACTACTAGCCACTTCCTATAGCGATTCTCATCACTCCAAATCGCTTTCATTTCAGGTAAAGTGTATCTTTCAATCATGATGAAATTGCCTCTTTATAGCTCTTTTCATAGTTTTCGGCCATACGTCTATGAGAAAATTTTTCGATTGCGTACGATCTTAAGACCTCAGGACTCATACGAGGCGGATTCTTCAACGCATGGACAAACTCTTCATCTGACTTACAAAGTACACCTACTTCATTCGTCACAAGCTCAGTGAGACTGCCACGCGAACGAGCGATGACCGGAGTGCCACTCATTAATGCTTCAATGACGACTAGTCCGAATGGCTCATCCCAGATTATTGGGAAAATTAGTGCCTGAGCTTCGGAAAGAAGTTCTGCTTTCTTCGCTCCTGTAACTGCACCTTCCCAACTGAAGCCACTGAGCCAAGCCTTCACTCTTTCTATATAAGGTCTATTACCACCAGCGATCTTGAGAATCACTCGAGCTTCTTTGCAATATCGAATCGCTCCTCGGAGGTTCTTCACTTTCCAACTCGTCTTAGAGAGGAATAGAAAAGAATCCGACTTCTTAATCGAAATCTTGTACTCATCAGGATTAATCCCGTTATAAACAAATCTCTGGGAACCATGCCTACGGGCATGATCTTGTGAAAGAAAAATAGAGTTCTTCGGAAAAACTTCTCCCTCTACGCCATTGCCATGAATGGTCGTGACGGAAGGAATTCCTAGTTTCTCAATCACTCCTTCTTCTGGAGGAGCCATAAAATGAACTATATCGTAATTGAGTTTTTGGTTTAGTTTTAATGCGAGAAGCAAATTTGCGTTTTTATTAGTAGGTTCAACAGGCAAGAGATTCACACCCTGAGGTAACTTTGAATCTGGGAATGCAGCGATAGTCACTTCATGACCTCGCTCAAATAGACCTTGTGCAAGCCAGAGCACCACCCGCTCCACACCACCGTAATCCTTTGGCGGTAACTGGCATGGATGGAAAAGAAGTACCTTCACTCACCTGTCCTCTCGCTCAGAGGCCAGAGTTCGGTATAGGACTTCACTCTAGGAGATGAATCCCAAGACTTTTCTTTGGAGACAAACTTCGCATGAATCTTCAGAGCGGATACCCAACTACTCAAATATCCAAGGCTAGAGAATGATTCTCCATTACAGCGATAGATACCTGGAATTTTGGTTTTAATTCCGAGAGAAGTATTTGAGAATTCATGAAGAGATTTTGGAATTTGAGAAACCTTTTCATAAGGAATGAGAGTCTTCACATCTTCGAGATCTTTCATGTTTCTGAAATCAGGATTCACGCGTACCAAATGAAACTCAAGATAAGGAATGAACTCGTTGAGCTTCCTAAACATACGACCAGAAATCTGCTTGAGTCTTGATGGATCCAAGCTTTCGTCGTTCATAGGAAGTGAAGTTTCAAGTGTGATCTGAACTGGATCTTGAGATTGATCGAAGTGAATCTTAAGAGAAGGTGCATCTGCCTCTGTCCATATTAACCAGGGAGAAAGATGAGAAGGAATCGCTTCGCGGTGTACGATCGCTTCAGTTTTGAACTTCCAAAATACTGGAGGACGATTCTCAAGGTAAGTTGCGAGATGAACAAGCCTGTCTGAAAACTCATTCCAAGGCATTCCTAGAATGAGACTTCTGAAGGATTGAATTCTTTTTTCAAAATGAACTTCAATCACATCACTTTTTCTCGAGTGAACAGCGATGATTGGTTCATCAATGATTTTTACACCAAAGTGAAGGGCAGTAGTTTTTAGTTTTTCCTGAAGAAGTACTACATAATCCGGAAGGTAATACGATTCAGATCTCCAAGCGAAACCTCTTGAATCTCCACTTTCATGTAGAACCTTGGTCCAATCATGATTGAGTTGTGTTTTCCAGAATTGCTTTCCATCATCTTTCAAAACTTGAGGCGAGAAGAATTTAGATAATATATTTTTATTGGTGAATCTTCCTGTTTGCAATCTTGGCCAAGATTTCCAGAAATTTTGTTCTTTTGTTTTTCTATCTTCGTAGTCATATCTCCAAGCTTGCATTTCATTCGTCTTGGCATCACCCCATTCTTGCAGATGATCGAAGAGCTGAAGTTTCTTGTTTTGTTTCCATTGAACTCGGTGTTCTTTTGTCAACCACATGGGCTCATAACCGAGAGCATTATCGTGAGGGAGCTTCAGATCAATGCCTACGCTCTTCAACCAATCGGTGAGGAGTGGAGACACGGGAATGAGCGCACTTGATTCTTTGGAATGAGTCTGCTTCTCAGGAATCCAAGTGACATCGAACCCCGTTTTGGCGAGCCAGATACCCGCCATCACGGCGCCAGGATCTACTCCCAAAATCACAACGGATTCAGCAGACTCTTTACCCATTTCTTTGTAACTCAAGTGGTGTCACGCAAGTGCCTTTGGCTTTGCAAACAATGATGGGATTCTTCAGTATTTCTGCGGAAGATACTGCCTTCCCGCCTTTGTCTTGGGGTTGTGGAGTGATGACTTTCCTTGCTTCGAACTCCATCGTACGAGAAGTTTTACCAGTCTTGACGATTTTGCCAACGACTTCGATATAATCACCGACGAACACAGGAGCCAAGAACTCTACTGATTCGTACGCACGGAACAATCCTTCATCGCCATCGAGTCTAATCAGTAGCTCAGTAGCAACATCTCCGAAGAGCCCTAGCATTCTAGCTCCATCGACTAATCCGCCTGCATAATGTCCATCATAAGCGCTCATTCGCACTCTTAGCATCACTTCCATAGTTTCTCCTTGATCCAGTCTACTACTTTTTGGGTTCCACCTTCAATCTCTGTAAACGAACGCTTCGCATCACTAATAGTGAGAGACTCACGCCACAACTCAAAGTCTTTTGGCTTCTTAACGATCGTAAGGATGTTTTGGGCTGAGAGCCATTCTGTCTCTGAGAATTCAGCCACTCTTTTTGGCCCCGAACTGACAGGAACTCCCAGAACTCCGGGCTCAAGCGTACTATGAATACCCTGACCGAATCCTCCACCGACGTAAGCCCATGAGGCGAGAGAATAGAGCTCAGCAAGCCAGCCGAATTGATCGACGATGATGAATTGTGGTGCTTCAATCTTGCGATCGCTCCACTTGCTCCAGATCACCGTAAGATCAGAAGGTAAATAACTCATGATCTTATCCAAGTTCTTAGTTGAGAGATCATGAGGCACGACCCAGATCGTATCCTTAGTCTTCTTCAGAACGTTCATCAGTATCGGTAAATCAGAAGGCCACACACTGCCTAAAACTCCCCAGGGTTTTGGAAGATTTATCGCTGGTTTAAGCTTTTCAACAGTCTGTGCTTCTCGTTCGATCATGCGATCTCGGATGCGATCTTTCCTAGGATCAAAGGTTGGGAAAACATCTGCGTCTGGAAAATGTTTTCTGATCTCAGTATCCTTACCCATTGGAGTATTGAGATAGAGTTTAGGAAGTGGACATAGGAAAGTGGTCAGCACACCCTTAGCAGTAGCAAGTGATGATCGCCACTGTGTCTGAATGATCACGAGTGGAATCGAAAGCTCATTGAGGCTCATCCACCATTCTGGCCAGGCTTCATACTTAGCTGTCATACAGAACTTGGGCTTCATGAGAGTGAGCGCCTTCAACCAATCACCTTCTCTAGGAGAGAGTCCCGCATAGATGACTGATTCATTCTTACCTGCGAGTTCGTTTGAGAACTTCTGAACAGAGCTCAGCCCTGAACGACTGAATGTGGTCATGATCCATTCGATCGATCCATCTGACATTCGTTCTACAATAGGAATCAAAGTCTCCCATTCTCCAGCGCTTGCGCCATGAACCCAGACACGAATCTTTGTTGCAGCGCCATAAGGATGAGAGAAAGGAAAGGCGTATCGATCAGGAATGGGAATCCTAGACACCATACTCCGATACCACTGAGTCTTAGGAGTCATAAACGCTCCACCCAGCACTGATAGGATTGCCAAACTCTCTGACAATGACGACCGTCTTTGGAGCAGGGAGAACAGACCACGCTAGACTGAGAGTAAGTACTGGTCTCAAGTGAAGGTGCGAATCCAAGACCTGGCGCAGTTGGTCCATACCAAACATGAACTGGAATTCCGATACTCTCAGCGACGTGAATGAGTCCTGTGTCTGCACCAGCGACTCGCTCACAAGTAGCGATTGAAGAGATGAGGTCATTCATCGCAACACCAATTTTGGAGACGACAGGGATTTTTGTTTTTTCTAAAGCCTTCACCAATTGATGAGATTTCAAATCCTTGTCAGAGCCAAACACGAGAATTGTTTTGCCTGAATGGTTTTCTTTCAACCACTTCACGATCAGCTCAACGGGAGGTTCTTTTCCGCTCCATCGAGAGGAAGGCATGACGCCAATAGCAAACCGAGTTGCGGGAACAGGCTGAGATAGGAGATGCTTTAAGCTAGTTTTCTCTCGTCCACTCCCACCACAAGTGACAGCAAAAAGTTCACGGTAGCTTGCGGGACTCAGACTCTTAGGCCAAAACTTCTTGAGACTGAATAATCCTAAGCGTCTGAAATAAGGCTTAGGAAGGCTCACCCAATGGTTCGTTTTCAATCCCCAAATCCTACGCGCGATTCGGGTACGAAGACTCAGATGCAAATCATAAACCGCGTCCCATTCGATCGCAGCTAGTTCACGACCGATATTCTGCCACCCATTGAATCCAGAAGACTTAGAATATTCCCATACACGTACGATCCCTGGATGTCCTTTTAACCAAGGTGCATATTGTGCTTCTGTTAAGTAGTGAACTTCATCGTACTGAGAATTTAATACTTCTAAAGCCGAAGTCGTAAGAACGATATCTCCCAAGCTACTGAGTCTGAGTACTAAAGCTCTACGAGGGGATTTTAGATTGCTTGAAGCAGCCATATATTCCCTTTAGTCGATTGGATACTTAAAAGCTCTCCACCACGACCCGCTTTACCCATGTAGTGATTCATGGGTTCAGGTCCATAGATTTTCTTTGCAACTGTTTTCGTGAGTGGAAAGTCCATATTGAGTTTCCCCATTTGAGAAACCGCTTCTATTTCTCCTGAAAAACTAGGAGGAAGTGAGACGTGAATGGAACCTTCCTCACTGCTGATGAGTTGTTTATCTAATGAAGTCCACTCCTTCACTTCAATATGAATATTGCCAGAGCGAGACTCACCATGAATAGAACCTTTGGTTTCTGTGAGCAGCACTTCTGCAGATCTGGATTTGAACGCGTACTGACCTTCAAGTTTCTTGGCTCTCATTTGGCCTGAGTCAGTGACGAGAATTCCAGATCCAGAGACTTGCTCTAGATTCACTATTCCTGAGGTGGATTCTATGAAGAGATCCTGCGATTCGATTTGCTTGAGATCAATGTTTCCTTTGCCACCTGAAATTTTAATGGTTCCCTTGGCATCTCCGATGCGGATTTTGCAATCTGGGCAAGCGATTCTCGTCACAGGAGATGTGATGTTCTCAATCTTGATATCACCATGACTAGCGCTAATCTCTGTGAGTGCACCCCAACCTTTTAAAACGATTTTAGAATTCTTAGAAAGAAGGGTGAGCGGCACGTGAGCAGGTGCTCGCACTAAGAGATCGATTCCACCTTCAGGGAGCTTGGATCTGGTTTTGATTTTTTCAGCTAGAAACTGGTTTTTGCCTGCGGTCGTTCTAATCTCGAACTTGTTTTCAGATTGATCGACCTCAAAACTGAGATTCCCATTCGTAGACTTCTTCACTTCCACGCGTACTTTATCTAATGACCATCCCTGAACCTCGATTGCTCCGTAATGATTAAGGATAGTGATTCCCGCTGTCGACTTCAAATGATAATCATGAATATCTACACCAAGTTGCGGCGACTGATCCGCTAAAGCACCTAAAATAGATAATAATATCGACAGGTTAGACACGTTGCTTAAAAGAATACCTAAGATCGTTCCAAATTTCTAAGAAAATCAAGGATTTGCACGTCATTTGACACCGCTATGCGTTAGGCATAAAATCATTAGTTAAGGAAAGATTTGCAAAAAGATTACGTTTCCCACGGTCGGGGGACGTCTGGAGAGGCAGAATCAGGATTGATTCTACCCCTTTGAAAAAGGCAAGCCAGGTGAAAGCCTGTGCACGCAAAGCCAACGGGACTAAAAGGTGGTCTACCCCTACCACTTCATGTCAGCCGGGTTGCCAAAGGAAGACAAAAAGTTCAAAGGCGGGTCCGTACTTCGGTGCGCGACCTCTTCAATCTCAAGAAGGCGGGAATCTCTGGATGGGTTTCCCGCCTTCACCATTTTTGGGTGATAGATAAACTTAAAAATCTTGCACGTTTTGTGCAAGAAATGTTCAGTTCGACTCAAAAAAATCATTTTCTTGCACAAACTGTGCAACTTTTAAGACTAATGTTATGACACAGCAATGGCGTTTCCTGATCTCCAAATCACTGAAATCTTCCACTCCCTACAAGGTGAGACTTCGCTTACTGGGGAACGCTTCAGTTTTATTAGACTCACAGGATGCAATCTCAGATGCACTTACTGTGATTCGGCTTATGCGTTTCATGGTGGAAAACGCATGTCGATTCCAGAGATCCTTGATACGGTCAAGCCTCATGAAACGAAGCACGTACTCCTCACGGGTGGAGAGCCACTCCTTCAGCGCAATACCAAAGAGCTTGCACGTGCACTTGTAAGCCAAGGCTATGCCGTTAGCATCGAAACTCACGGTGAAGTCTCAATAGAAGCTATTGCACCCTTCGCAAGAGTCATTATGGATATCAAGACTCCATCAAGTGCGATGTCTCGTGGTGAATTCGTGAATAATTTTAAATTTCTCAAACCTTCAGACGAAATCAAATTCGTCATTGCCTCTCAGAATGATTACTTCTGGGCGCGTGACGTGATCAGTTCAACTGATTATCCAAATTCGCTTCTCACACTCTTCTCCCCTGTACAGCCTGCAAAGATGGCGCCTGGAAAATTCCCGGGAGTAGAGCTCAAGTGGTTAGCTGAGAAGATCATTGAAGATAAGTTGTCTGTAAGACTTCAGACCCAGCTTCATAAAGCAATTTGGGGCTCTGACGTCACAGGGGTTTAGTGAGTAGATTTCGAGAGGGTGAATTCTTCAACCATCTTCTCTGCTCCGCTAGCTCTGTACCAAAGCTTTTCTGAGAAGAGTGCTGCGACTCCAATGAATGGGATCACAAAAAGAAAACTAAAAAAACCAAGCAGCATGAGTAAGCGTGTGTGTTGATCCTCCACTGCAAGGAATACTTCTGCAGTGACTGCACACAAAAACGAAAGCATAATAGTCTGCAAGAAGTGAAACACGATGAGTGAGCCTTGAACGCCACCACGTAATGCTCTTAATGCCTTCAAATAAAACAGAATCCCCTTGCTTTGAAGACGGCGCGAACTCTCTCGTACGAAGAATAGCCTGACCAAAACAAAAAGAGGCTTGAGATCCTGCTTTTCCATTTTATTTACGATTTCCAATGAGTAAACCAATGATGAATGCGATCAGTCCCACGATCCCAAGAGCAGCCCATCGTCACAATGGCTTGATTTATTGACAATGCGTAGCGTTAAGGATTAGTTTTGTCTTTATTGTGGGGTGACGTACCCAAATGGCTAAGGGAACGGTTTGCAAAACCGTTATCTCCCGGTTCGAGTCCGGGCGTCACCTCCAATTTTTTAATAAACTCTCACTCACCTCTTTGGATTCAAACTTCCACGTCACACTATCTATGAAGTAATGATGAATATTAATGAATACCGGAATCGAAATCATGAAGAACCACGTCCTAAAATTCCAGTAACTCTCGGAGTAGGAATCTAAGAAACTAGGTAGAAGCTCAAACGTTATAAGCCCCATAAACAGAAGCAGCACGACTCTCACTGACATAGTAAAATTGAACTTCTTCATATTCTGAGCACGCGAAACATCTCTTCTGTATGCAAAAGCCAAATACTGAAGTGAATGGAAGAATGGCACAGCAAGAAAATAATACTCACCTAAACTTGAAACCGGAATCCACCAGATATAAAACGCGATCCAAGGCGTGATGAGATTAAGGCTAGGTAATATTTTTTTATTTTTGTAGTTCCTATAGAAAATCAAGTAAGCACTTGCAACTGTGAGTACTCCAACGATCAATTCACTGAGTGGAATAAACCATCCTGGTAATCCCAGAGGCACAGAAGGAATATTCAGAAAATAAGTCTTAGGAACAGAAGTAGAATTGTACTGAGGAGAATAGATTGAAAGATAAAGAAAATTAAACACAGCAACAGAAAGCAAACTCCACTTGATTAAATTTCTTTGCAACTGAGAGAGAGGATACTTCTCATAGCGAGAGTAGAGAATCACACAACCGAAGACTTGCTTGGAGTAATGCCATCCCACGAGAAGAAACATGAGAAGCACTGAGAAACTGAGTATCTCTGTACCTAAGTTCTTCAGCGAACCTAGACGAAAGTCCAAGCCCACCTTATCTGTGACTAGATTGATGAACCCAACAGACTGAAACGCATCGATCTCTGTTTCGAATAGGAAGAATGCCAATCCAAAACTCGCAGCCAGGAGTACAGGAACAGCAACGAGACTGATCCAGTTCTTCCAAACAAACTTCGTCCCCTGCCCGTAAGCAAACTTATAGGACATCATGAAGTGCGGGTAATTACAGAAAACCAGTAAGAGGGCAAAAACAGGAGCAAGACCTACGAAGTGTTTCTCCAATGGTTCTGAAAATTCCTTGAGTTGCTTAAGGGTTATCATAAACACCCAAAAAACAATGCTTGCACCACCTAATAGCCAGAAGTCCCAGAGCTTAGATATCAGAGAAGTAGAATCAGATTGTGGCCGCAAATAGTGCTGATTGATGATTGATAGAGCTTGACAGCAATTAGGACTAACCACAACTCGTCAATAAAATGTCACTAAATGTAATTTGATCCAGTACCGAAGAGGTCATGATGGTACTCAAAGTCGCACTACTCCTCTGCCTCCTCATATCATCTGGGATACCCGTGTACGCGCAAGACAAAGAACAAAATATAATTGATCCCAAACAGCGTACAGTTTTTGTTTTTGATATAGACGGAACTCTATTTCTGAACATCGGATGTTTCCGGTTAAAACGCGCCAAGCAAATTGAATCTGCAATGTTCCCGAATATCTCAGGCCTTCCTGAGGAGATCTGCGTTCCAGTTCAAGACTACGAAGGAAACGTTGGTCCAAGAATTGGTTCCAAGCTCATGCATGGCAGACGTGATGAGAATGGAAAATTTATAATTGGAATGGGGCAAGATGAAGTCACTCTGAGCGATGGCCAGAAAATCGTTCCTGCATTCTACTATCTTGATCCTGAGTTCAGCTATGAAGAATTCCGTACGAGAACCAAAGACCCTAAGAAGGGGCCAATGTATAAAGCTGTTGCAGAAGCTCTAGAAACAAAAGGCAAATTTTTACTCGAAAGCTATGCTTACTTTGCAGCCGTGTTTAGCAGGCAATTTGAAAACCACTTGGTAGGAGCTGGTCTCACGATGCGTGGTCATGAACCTGAAGAACTCAAAGCTACCCTTGAACTCATTAGAGACGAGTTAAAACTAGGGAAAAGAGACTGGAAGTTAAACGCAAGCGTCAATCTCACAAATCCAAAATTTTTAGAATTCAACGAATCCAAAAAAGATTATCTCTCTAAGCTCTATTATGATCTCTCTGAGAGGATGATGAACAATCATAAAACACCTCATTTCTTAGTGATGTTCGAAAACTCTAGA
Source organism: Lysobacteraceae bacterium (assembly GCA_023657465.1). Taxonomy (GTDB): domain Bacteria; phylum Bdellovibrionota; class UBA1018; order UBA1018; family JAGTJX01; genus JAGTJX01. Next base: position 65,058 of record JAGTJX010000003.1, on the reverse strand, counting down.
AAACACATCAAAGATCTTTCTGAACTTTTTGAAAAACTCTCAAATACAGGAGTGGGTAGCCAGAGAGTCATTCCCATTCTAGTGAATGCAGTTGAGCCCGAAGTATTTGCAAATCCTAATCCCAAGAGTTGGGATGATAGTCCTCTCATACAAACTGAGAAAATGTCCCGAGTCAGTGTCTTCTGGCCGAACAGAATCGAAAGAACAGATGACATGCTTAGAGTTTTCGAGCTATCACTTGGGATGAGTCTCAGAGACGCATCTTCCTTCGTCATAAAATCGATGGAAAAAAACCCTCACGCCTGTACAAACTGGATGATCGGTGTCGAGCAAAGTGCAAGAAGAAAAATATTTGCTGAACCTGGGAGAGATCAAAAATGAAACTCTCACTGATAACCTTTCTCTTTCTGATGCCTAACATAACGCTCGCTGAAGAAGATAAACACACTTCTAAATATCAGTGGGAAAAGAAGTGCTCCACAGCAATTTCAATGACTCCTGAAGATCTCATGAAGCAATTCAAAGAGTTCGTCCAAGAGAAAAACGAAATACCAGAAACCCCCTCTCAAATTCTCTCAGAGTTTTCAAATTATCTCGAGATCGAAGATGCCAAAAGCCTGAGTAAGTATTTTGGCTCTAACAAAAATATTTCTAATTTTATTGATGATACGATAAATAAATTTCCTGATGCATTTCAAAATGTTATTGATCACAGATTTTTCACTCAGAAGAAACAGGATGAGATGATGAAGGCAATTAGATCTTCGGGCTCAATCATCATGAGTAAGCTAGGCCAGGGGCAAGATATCAATGACAAAGTACTTCAAGCCGCATTAGTGATGGCTAAAGATTTAAAAGCACCTCTCATCTTCTCACCTACTTTCAAAGAACTAGGAAGCATTCCTAAAAAATTTGCTGAACTATTCAAAATGCCAAACGTTTTCATCATGCTTGAAGATATTCAGTACACTAAAAACGTGCACTGGGTCGATCCTGGCTATCACGATAAAAGAGTCAATCCTCTTGAGAAAGATTTAATGAATCTTGCAAATTTTTCTCCTGCGGACAAAGTCATTGTTTTTCATAACAAAGTAAAATTAAATTCAAAACCAACTGGAAACTTTGACACTCATCCTTCTTATTTCATGACAACGGGTTCATTCAATGAACCTGCTTATCAAGGTGAATTCAATATGAGCATGAACACAGATTATAAAGCTCAAAAAACTGCAGAAAAAAACCAGTCAGCGATTGTTTACTCTAGACTCTATTATAGTCCTCTCATCTCAGATGTCTCCGGTGGTGCTTATGGTTCAGCACCCAGACGTGTGAGACTCATGAGAGATAACCAGGAAAAGCCAATTGGATTTGCTGATTTGGGGAATGTTTATACTCCTGAAGGGAAAAAGAAACTAAAAATTATTCCTGGAATGGTTTTAGGAGACATTCACTTAGGCATCACTAATCCTGGTTCACTCAAAGCCGTCAATGAGCTTTTGAAGCACATGAAGATTATTGAGAAAAACCCAAAATACGGCGCCTTCAATGAGTACGAATACACACAGGGTGAAACACAATTAGGAGCCATTGTTCTCGAAGATCTAGTGAATGGCACTCCAAACTCTAGATATATTTTAGAAAGCCTCATCTCAAAGGCAATGAGTGACCGTGAAGGTGCTCTCGATTTAGAGAATCATTTTCAAAACGCTGCTGCTTGGATGAAACAACTACTGACTATGTTACCGAATACTCTAATCATAGTTCCTGAAGATAATCATGGTGCTGAATGGCTCATGAAAAAACTTCAATCAGGGGATCTCTTTAAAAACTCTAAACCCAAAGATCTACCGCTCGTATTAAAGTTAACTTACGAAGCAATCAATGAAGGAGTTGACCCTTACAAAAGAATTTTCCAATATTATGGAATTAATACAGACAGAGTCGTGTTTCTCAAAGCTTCAGATACTTACCGCCTTGGAATCGATCCTGAAAATCCTAATCCATTCTCAATGGTGCAAGGTGTAGACGTCTCTCAACATGCCCAAAACGGAGTGAACGGTGCTAAAGGTATTAGTGTTGCCCAAATGCGTGCAAGTTTCGGTGTCAGCATGTCTGGGCACACTCATGCAACTACTGAAGACGGGCAAGGTGGTCGCGTAGGAGAACTATTAGGAAGACAAGGTTATCAACGAGGTCCTTCTGCAGCAAACTCCTCAGTAGGATTTATTTATGACGAAGAAACAATTCAACTCTTATTCCAAGAACGTGGATCGTTTTTTCCAAATGCTGATGAACCACAAGATCCAGAGGATTTCTTCCCTCCTGGATTACCAAGATTTGATGAACGCAAATCACCACTGGATGGCATCAAAACGACTGATCAGTACAATAGTAAGCCTGTAGAAGGTAAATCTAGATCTAAAAACCGCGTATCTAGAAAAAAGTAGTCAACGTACTGACTAGTGTCGTTTCTACTAATATTTGCAACAATAGTTCACATGAACACACTATTCGCTCTCTTACTCTCGACTCAATCGCTTGCACTCATGGGAACTGTTTCAGAACTTACTGGCACATTGACTCTTGAGCCTACTGGAACAGTACTCAAGAAGTCACTCTTACGAATGAGTCAACACCAACGGTGATGCTCGATAGCGGCGCAGTCTTCGCTCAAGTGAACTGCAAGAACAAAGAGCGCCGTCATGGGAGTGAGAGGTACTAAGTTTTACACTGTCATTTGAGAGAAGGACAATGTCTGGATGGAGAACGACTCACCCCTTTGAACTTTTTTTTTCAGTATGAAACCTACGTTCCGCTGAACTATGCAATAGGATTAGTTTACAAGCACTGGATCTATCTCAGCACACTGAAACCCATCATGAAGGGTGTTCAGCTTGGAGTAGTTGCGGCCTATCATCTACAGAACTGGGTTAATACTCCTTATTTTACTTCCAACACTGCACCTGCTTCATCCTTTTTTGTCAGTGAAGGTTCTTTAATATTGGACTGGTATCAGTGATTCATTTCGATATACTTAACTAATATGTCTACGTTCCAAGTCATCATTCTGTCGCTTCTCACATCTGTTACAGAAATCATTCCAGTCGGCGCTCAAGCTCACCTGACTCTCCTCACCCAGTTCACTGGATGGAGCATGAGCGATACGACTGTCGCATCAGCCATCAACTGGGGACTATTCGCGGGAATGTTTTTTGCATTCATTCACGATTGGCTCAGTATTGTGAGTTCGACTATCACGATGATTCTTTATCGCAAGAAGCCCATGACATTTGATGAGCGGTTTCCTTTTTTTCTCATTTTCATAGTTGCCCCTACTCTTTTCCTGAAGACATACCTTCCTGAGCCAGGAATCAATTCACTCTTTCAATCCCCCTGGACTCTCTGGATCGTGAGCTTTGTTATTGGTCTCTCGTTCCTCCGCATCCAGTCACAGAACAGGAGACTTAAGACTTTCTTCGTATGGAATCTCATCGACTCCATCGTCGTAGGAATCGCTCAGATCACAAGCTTGATTCCAGGCGTGGGATTATTCTCTCCTGCTGTGATCGTAGGCGGAATGAAGCATTACCATTGGGACGCTATCTATAAGTACGCAGCCCTCACTGCGACTCCGTTTCTCCTTGCTCAAGCCTTGGAGGCTACTCAAGCCGGTGGAACAGAATGGTTATCAATCAATGTATTTTTAGCGATTGTATTGGCTTCAGTCGGAAGTTACTTCGCTGCGATCTCATTCAAACAAACCATTGAATCGAGAAACCTCTCGAACTACGGTTGGTACAGAATTGCGATAGGCGTTGTTGGCGCAGTCGTGACGTTATTCTTTTAATGGGAGTTTCTATTTTGAAGCGTCGACTTTTTCTTTGAGCTCTTTGCCCACTTTGAAAAACGGAACGCGCTTCGACGGAACTTCGACCATATCTCCTGTTTTAGGATTACGACCTTTGTAGCTTCCATAACTACGGTTCACAAATGATCCAAAGCCACGGATCTCAATACGGTCATCCTTCTTGAGCGAATCCGACATCATATCAAAAACCATGTTCACTACGACTTCAGCTTGCTTATGCTGGAGCTTGGCTTTTTCTGCGATGAGGTTCACAAGATCTGCTTTGGTCATATCTTTACGGTAAGTATAACTAGTGATTTTTTCAAGAGATTTTTCACTCTGAGCCTTTATTTGTACTCATCACTTACTCTCTTTCTATCCTTGGCCTTTAGTACTTTACTAAGAGGGCAGCTCCTGCTTTCTTCTACTTCTCTCTTATACTTTTATGTATGGAATGAGGTTTTATCGAGCTTGATGCGAGTCGATAAGCGCTAGCTGCAAATATTGTATAAATTTGAAGTTAAGCGCCAAAGGAGCCCGACCGAAAGCAATACATAAAAGTATATAAAAGTATATAAAAGTATAAAAGAGAAGACGCATAACGCTTGGAAGAACCTTTTAAGAAGGTACTAAAGGTAAGGATAGGGAAAGTTTAAATACTGAGTACGAATAAAGGCAATAAAGGCTCAGAGTGAACTATCTTTGTTTTACTTCCTCGATGGACTCGAGTTCCCAGAGATCTAAGATGAATTTGCGATAGTCCTTAGAACGGCCATGACACTTAACACGCAGCCTTTTAATGTCGCCATCTTTGGCGAGATCATAGTCCTCAATCGAGAGATCATTGGCCGCAAGATATTGACTCACCTTGTCCTTGAACTCACCGCGAGGGTCGTGTGCAGAGACTTCACATTCAAAACTTTGCTGTCTTTGGAATACTTGATGCTCGAAGAAAGTAGTCACAATGAGCATGAGGACTACGCCTACTGCAATCGCTACAGCGATCCAACCATGACCCAAGCCCACACATATACCTAACGCTGAGACCACCCACATTGTCGCAGCAGTGGTGAGACCCACGACCGTGCCACGAGATTGCATGATCACGCCACCGCCTAGAAAACCAATACCAGACACGACTTGAGCCGCTAGCCTTCCAGCATCACCGTAATGTCCAGATGCTGCATTAGTAGATGAGATCAAAACGGAAGCGCCAGTGAAAAGCATAGAGCCTACGCAGATCAGAATATTAGTCTTGATACCTGCAGGCTTCATTTTCATTTCACGCTCTAAACCCAGCACGCCACCACAAACGACTGCAAATCCAAGCTTAGGAAGGAAAAACTCAACAAGCTGAATGAATGAAAGTGTTGTTTCCATAAAGCCTTATGACCTCCGTCGTTTTGATTTTGAGATCTTCACTGATTTTGTTTTTGAAGCAAGTGCACGTCCAGGAGCTGTGAAGAGATTACCACGTTCATAGAAATTCACTGGATTTAGAGCAACCGATCCTCTTCTCACTTCGAAGTGAAGATGTGGGCCGCGTGTTCTTCCACTCTTACCGCTGAGTCCAATCGGATCTCTTTGCTTAATATGCTCGCCTGCTTCGACACTCATTTTGGATAAGTGAGCATAAACTGAAAACAATCCTGTCGAGTGTTTCACAACGACCATGTTTCCATATCCACCGATTTTGTTATCCGCATAGATCACTTGACCCGCCTGAGTGGCATAGACTGGAGTACCTACTGCAGCTTTGAGATCAATCCCCTCATGGAATCCACGTCTACGCTTGCCGAATCTCGAATTAATTTTCACATCTTCCAATGGCCAGATCCAAGTTCCTAAATCTGCAGTTTTTGTAGGAATAGAATCAAAGTCTTTGGTGTCGAGTTTACGACCCAGTTTTTCTGATTCAAAATTTTCCATGGGATGAGACCAGCGCTCTGCAAGGCCAATACGCTTGGACTTCGATCTTGGAACAGATGAGCAGCCTTGAATAATGGCAAACCCAAACGTGAGAACAAGAACTAAATTCTTCACTTGTCAGCCTCAAATTCTCTTAAGAAAGAATAATCAGTCGAATCGAGCTGCAGAGGAGTGAGGGCTGCGTAGCCTTGAGCGACAACATCACAATCTGTGTCTGATTCGTTTTTGAATCCTTCGTATTGACCGCCAATCCAAAAATAGGGACTACCTCTATGATCAACACGCTCAATGATCTTGCCACCGTAATACCTGAAACCTTGTTTACCTGCCTTAAAACCTTTGATCTTACCTAGCGGAAGATTAGGCACGTTCAAGTTCATGAGTGTGTGATGCGGTAGCGGCTGCTTCACTAATCTCAAGATAAGCTGTACTGAGCTCTCTGCTGCAGAGTCGAAATGAAGTGTTTTAATTGGTTTTGAATTTGCTTTTGCATCTGCTGATAAGCTCACTGCGATCGATGGGATACCCATGATACACGCTTCACGTGCGCCGGAGACTGTTCCTGAGTAGTAAACGTCCTGCCCCATGTTGCTTCCACGGTTGATGCCTGAAATCACGAAGTCAGGTTTTTTCTTCATGATTTTTTTGATTGCGAGATAAACACAATCTGCTGGAGAGCCATTGACTCCATACACATTCTTATCAATCTCAGTGATTCTTAAAGGCTTGTGAAGAGTGAGCGAATGCCCTGTGGTGCTCTTTTCTTCTAACGGAGCGACAACAACCACGTTCTTAAACTTCTCTTTCAAAGCGTGGGCTAGATGCCTAATTCCGGGTGCGTGAACACCATCATCATTTGTAACGAGAATTTGCATGATCTGATTATTAGTCTAACACATCTAACTGTTAGGTGGAGCAACATAACTAGCTGCATCGGTGATGTTTCCGAAGCCAGACCCCGTGAGATTGATTTTAATATCGAATGAGAATCCAAAAGCACCTTGGTTATTTCTCACGAACCCAGATGAGAGCTGCCAACATTGTGACGCATCTTGAAGAGTGAGATTGAAATTCTGAGAGATCCAAACTCTATTCGTCAGGTCGTAGGCTAGCACTATCGAAGGCATAATATAATCACTGATCGAGTACCTGAGCCCTGTGGTGAGCGCTACTGTGGGAGGACCGCCAGGATTATAAAAACCTGGATTGTAAGAAGCGCCGATACTGATCGATCGATTGAACACACTCATCCCTGATCTTGTTCCCACAAGTGTGTATGAGAAGCTCGAGTTCACCATGAATGAATCTGACCATGGCCTCCCATACTTCTCGATGTCTGGAATCCATTGATAGTCTGTTCCCCATCCCCAAGGACCTGATCCAAAAAATAAATTTGATTGAAGTCGTGAAAGAGGAATGCGGTTAGACACAGACTGAGAAAGTTGTAAAAAATTAATATTTTGAGTGGCTGAGAATTCGAACAATTTTTCATAGGTTGCAGTAGTCAAATCTAAGTGCCCATTTCGTCTAATGACCTGAGTGACGAATCCATAGGTAAGAGAATTACCAAGGGGTATCTGGAAACTTTGAAAGTTTCTTGTCACATTAAACGGAATCAAGTCGTTGTTATCAAAAACATAAGATGGACTTCGCTCTATTTGCCTTACGAAGGGATGCGTATCTGGCTGTTGAACACTAGGAATATAATTATATGTAAGGAGTGGCCTCATCAAGTGTTTGACCCTAGGGGAAAGAGGATTCTTAGTGTCAAACGTGCGTTCGAGCTGGAAAGAGAGCTCTGCTCTTAAGAGTGGATATCCACGACCCAGGCTGTCGACGGAATTTCCAAAGTGATAAACATTATAGCGATACTGAGCTGATGGAATGAGCGAGACCCCATTGATCGGTCTTAACGTTGTATAAATCGAAGGCTGGAAGTTCACTCGAATTGCTTTTCGAATCGGATCCACCTGAGTTGCGGTGGAAACAAATGTGTTCGGGTCTGAGCCTATGACTTCAGGATCTTTATCAAAAAATCCAATCGGACGAGTGTACTGATTAAAACCGACCAAAAATCCAGTCACAAGGGGTGTACCAACAATACTCTGATCATTTGTCGAGAGAACGATCCTAGGTGCAAGCTGCACCGTACGATCATCAAACGTTCTTAGATCCTTCGACGATTCTAAGATCATGTTTCTCGTTCGTTTGAACTCTATGAATCCGCTGAAGTCTGAAGAAGATTTAGAGAGTGAGAGCTCACTGGAGAGATAAGGATTAGCATTCCTAGGAATATCTGGCAGATAAAAATCCGGAACATAATTATCACTCACCTCTCGCAGCTGGAGTTTTTGAGTAATTCCCCAAGGCAGCACTTGTGTTTGATTCATCGACGCTGCCCATCTCGAGCTCAAAAGTCCACGCATGACTGGCTTATCTGCATCTATATCCGCAAACTTCCAATCGTTATAAAAAAAATTAATTTGAGCACCACTCTTATCTGTGAGTGTGTATCTTCCTTCCCACTCGAGTCTTAGTCCTCTGGAAGTGTAAGTTCCGATACCTAACGTCATGTCAGAAAACGAATTAATCGCCCAATAAAGCGGAAGAATAATCTCAGACCCATTCGGAGTCGCAAGCCTGGTCTTCGGCATGAGTACTCCGCTCTCACGTTTGTTTTTGATCGGTAGAATCAAATATGGAAACCAAAAGATGGGATTATCTTTGATCTTAAAATAAACCGTCGACATACTCGCGTAGCCATTGATTTGAACTCGGATTTCGTTTGAGAGGAGAGACCATGCACTTGCGCAATCTTGGCAAGTGGTATACTCCGCGGTCTCTGCTATGAAGCTGTCCCCGCCCGTCCTAGTGATGAGATTTCCTTGAAGTGAGAATTGACCATTGGTGATCTTGCCTCGGATCATCTGACCTAATCTCGTATTGAGATTGAAGTGAAGCTCCTCAGCGCGCACGACCATATCCGGCATCACATACACGCATTGGCCTACGGCATCGAGATCGTAAGTCTCTGTGTTAAACTTGATATAATTGGCGGTGATGATTTCGTTTGATCGAGAGACTTGGGCTTTCTCGAAGAGTTCGACAATATTGTTTTTTCGGTCCCAACGAGTTTTCTTACCCGACCAATGCAGCGATGTTTGTGCGAAACTACTGACCGCAAACAACAAATTGAATATGAGGAAAAACTTTATTTTCCGAACCGGCACGTTCTCATTCCCAGACGCCAAAGAAGGTCTGATAATTCTTTCTTGAGATTCTTACGGTGCACGATGCGATCGACGAATCCATGGATGAGGAGGAACTCACTACGCTGGAAACCTTCAGGAAGTTTCTGTCTGATGGTTTGTTCGATCACTCTGGGGCCTGCAAACCCAATGAGTGCCTTAGGCTCAGCTAAGATCACATCTGCTTGCATCGCAAACGACGCTGCCACGCCACCCGTTGTGGGATTCGTGAGAAGTGTGATCATGGGAATACCTTTTTTCTTAAGCTGACTCACTAAAGAGGAAGTCTTCGCCATCTGAAGAAGTGAATAAACACCTTCTTGCATGCGTGCTCCACCTGATGCGCAGACGATGACTGCAGGGATTTGATCCTTAAGCGCGCCTGCCATGGTCATGGCTACTTTTTCTCCTACGACGACACCCATGCTGCCCCCCATAAACTGGAAGTCAAACACGGCTAGATGGTAGGGAATTTTGTTGATCTTAGCTTTGCCTGCAATGATCGCGTCATTTTGGTTAAAACGGCCGATGGATTTCTCTAATCTGACCCTATAGGGAACGGTGTCATCGAATTCGAGTGGGTCTTTTGAGATCAAGCTTGCACCGTATTCTTTGAAGTCAGACGCTCCCTCGTCGGTCATGAGCTTAATTCGCTCCCAAGCTGTGAGCCTTCCATGGGCCTGACAGATTGGACAAACATTGAAATTTGAGCTTAAAATACGGGAATGCTGGATCTCTCCACACTCATTACACTTGCTCCATGCGCCTTCTGGCACACGGGAAGTTTTTGAGGTCGTATCCTGCTTTTGAACACGTGGTGTTTTAAGATCGTCGAACCATGCCATAGAGTTTTTTACCCTATGAAGTTAACTGAGGGGATTAGCTATAATCAATAAAAAAGCCCTGGCGATTTGATCTTCCATAAGATCGCCAGGGCCCGGAGCGTTATGTGTTGCTAACTATCTAAAGATGCTTTCTCCTAGAATCCATCCATGGACTCTTTCCACAACCACATTTTTAAGTCTGGGGGGAAGTAGGCCTTGGGTCAAGCGGTTCAATTATTTTTTTGATTTTTTTTTGATTGCGAGCTCATAGACATCGTTCTTAGGAACATGAAATTGACGGCTCACAATTTGTGAAGCCAGCTTAGTTGAAACTTCTGCGTGAAGAAGACAGTCTAAAGCGTTGATCCAACTGGAATCTTCAGTCTCCTTCACAATTTGATAACATGTTCTATGAAGTGCGAACACCCACTCGCCTCTCTCGCCTTCTGAACGTACTTCATTTTTTATTTGCTCTGAGACCTGCGCCAAATCCCCCCGCCAAAACTTTTCGTGGAGCTTGGTGAGTTCTTTTCCAACGGCGATGATCCATCCGTTTTCTTTTTTCAGATTCTTCTCTAACTGCTCAAGTGCGTTTTCGATTCGGTGAGGGGACTCAAAGAAAATAAATGTTTTGATCGGCTCAATAGCCTCAATAGAAGAAATCGTTTTTATAATTTCCTTCGATTCACGAGGGAAAAACCCCATAAACGCAAATTCTGTCGATTCAAATCCTGCAATCGAAAGCAGCGCTGTAGCAGAACTTGCGCCTGGAATGGTGAAGAGTGCGATCCCTTCTTCAGCAGCTAGCCTCGCAATCAGAGCGCCAGGATCTGAGACTCCGGGTGTTCCAGCGTCTGAGACGACAGCCCAAATACCTGGACTACTCAAAAACAGTTCGCCGAACTGTTTTTGATCATTTTCAGTCGAATGCTGATCGGATCTCAGGAGTTTCTTCGGTGTGAGACCGAGTGCTCGGTAGAGATCGAGAGTAGAACGCGTGTCTTCACAGAGAATGACGTCTGCTTGCTCGAGCACTTGTCTCGCGCGTGCACTCAGATCGCCCAGGTTCCCAATGGGTGTCGAAACAAAATAAAATCCTGGCTTAAGACTAGGCAAACTATGCCTCTTTATTGTTTCACCCATAATCCCGATACTAAGTTAGGAAACAGGGAGAATCAAAGCATGAAAAGCAAAATCCAAAAAACAGGCAACACCATCGAAATCGAATTAGGCGGCAACATCAACTACGAAGCCCAGGATTCGCTGAAGCAAGACTTAAGCAAGATCATGCGAAACGCTACGGCTCTTACTGCAGCCGGCACTTCTCCCAATGTCGTGATCAATATGCTCGAGCTTAAGTTCGTAGGCTCAAGCCACATCTCGATGTTCGTCCAAGCAATCAAAGACTTTCAATCCCGCTCACCTGTGAAGGCGAGAATCATCAACGTGAGTTCTGAGTTTAAGAAGATTTTCAAAGCCTACGATGAAACGAGCTTACTTGATTTCCTCGATTCTGAATCAGGCGACAAGGGCAATACGAGGTTTGATCAGTAGATCGGAATCAATTGAGTCTCTACTCCTGCACACACTGCTAGCTCCATTCGCATCTCTGTGGCTCGTCCACTATACTGAGATAAGTAAACTTGCACTGCGCGATTCATCTTCATTCGCTTTTGTGGTGTGAAATTCCATACAGCCATCTTCATCGATTCATGACTCGACTTCACTTCAACGAATACGAGTTCACGTGCACCTGATGGAAGAATGTTTTCATAAACAATATCGATCTCCCCGCACTTGAAACGAACGTTCCTTCCGATCAGTCTGAAATCCGGATGCCTACGCTCCAAGTACAGAACGACTTGCTCTTCTGCCTGTGCTCCACGAGTAGATGTGTTTGGAATATCTGCTTTCACGTTCACTCCTTGACTACAATAAGGTGCCAAATCGAGCGGCACTCATTCATGAGTGTCTCCGGGTTAATGCTGTATCCCTGAGCCTCCTCACTCACCTCTGTAGGTGTATGAGCGCGATTAAAAAAAGCAGAATACGAGCAATTACCATTAGTAACGCCGTAATCAACTTAAGTTTCTCGATCTGGATCCGATAAGATTAATAGCGTCGTGAAACGTTTTTATTCATAAGATCACTCCTTTCTTTTGGAAAAGAGGTAGGTCTCCCAAAGTAAACAGCTCTAACTGCCTACTCTGGGAATTCTACACCGCTCGATTTGACATTAATCTACTCAGCAAAACTTATGCCTAAGATTGAAGTGCGCGACTCACAGGACCGAATGTCTTGCGATGAATGGACGTGACTCCGAGAGTACCGAGCGCCTTCACATGCGCAGCTGTGGGATAGCCTTTATGTTTTGCAAGGCCGTAGCCCTGGAACTCTTGATCTAATCTCTCCATCCACTGATCCCTGTGAACCTTAGCGATGATCGAAGCGCAGGCAATTGAAAGACATTTCAAATCACCCTTGATTATGGCTTTAGCAGAGGAACTCTTTAATGACTTTGTCAGCCACTTTCCATCAACCAGATGATACGCGTTCTTACGATCCTTTGCAGGGATTGCCTCAAGTGCTCGGTCCATCGCAAGTAGCGAAGCATGGTGAATATTGATCTCATCGATTTCATCACTAGAACAATAAGCAACGGAGTAACCTGCGAGCCAACCTTTGAGTTTTTCAGATAATTCTTCTCTCGCTCGCACCGACAGCTTCTTCGAATCCTGGACATCTCGTAGCCATTCCGGACTCCAAGACGAACGCGCAGACTCTAACCCAGCGGGCAACACCGCTGCTGCCGCCACTACGGGACCCGCAATGCATCCCCGTCCAACTTCATCGAGACCGATGATCGTGCGCTTAGGATATCCGAATTCATGTTCGATCTTGAGAGTCGGGAAGTGATTCACGAACTTTATTTTACTGCTTTAGTCTTAACAGGAGTGAGCTTGATCACCAGACGTTCACCTGATGGGCTCTTCATCTCAAACTGAGTCTCACCCTTGAGTGAAACCACTTGAGTCTTTGTAGCCTTACCTAAGTAACTTCTGGCTACAGAAAGCAAAGTACCCGAGAGGCTCGATGCCTCAGCGTTCATGGATCCATTGATCACTCTACTATTCATCCAGATGCGTGTGACTCGTGAAACTGAATCGCTGTCAAAAGCTGCAAAAATCGCAGATTGATAAAACATATCAATCACCGCATCTTCAGGAACAATCGCGAAAGTCTTGCTCGATACGCAAGGACTCTTCTCTTCACCATTCCAAAGACTTCCAATATCGTTCTTCCCTACAGTGACTTCGCAATTATCGCTCGCGCCTGCAGACAAGATCGAAGCTGCATCGTCGTACTTAATGAACGTACGAGTTCTCACTAGCTTCTTAGAGTCACCTGTTGAATCGTAGTAACGACCCGTAACTTTGAACTTGGTTTTAACTACAGCGGCTTGTGCGCTTGTGAATCCCAGCAAAATGAACAGAACGATTGTTTTCATGATTTTAATTCCCCTTGTGGGGCTAGCTCTATCACCAGAAACCAAATAATGGTCAAAAAAAAGGCATGAATCCGATTGGGAACCAGGCCTTTTCAATAAACTTTATATAAAATCAATTCTTCGTCTTAGAAGCTGCTTCAGAAGCAGCTGCTGCAGCTTGAGTGGTGACTTCACGGTCAATCTTAGCACTCTTACCTTCAAGACCACGGATGTAATAGAGTTTTGCTCTACGTACTTTACCGGATTGAACGACGTCTAGTTTTGCAATTCTTGGTGAAGATTCCATGAAAATACGCTCAACGCCTACGCCGTGAGAAATCTTACGGACGATGAATGAACGGCCTTTTCCATGATTCTTACGAGCGATCACAACGCCTTCGTAAATCTGGATACGCTCTTTTTCGCCTTCCATGATTTTTACGTGAACTTTTACAGTGTCACCGGCTTTGAACTCAGGGAGCTCTACGCTTTTGATCATTTTTTCTGCGAGTGCAACCTTAGCAGCTAAGCCGCGTGAAGGAGCATTTTTGCCTTTGGATCTGTTCTTAACTGTAAATCTCTTTTGTGCCATGTGTTATTCGCCTTTATTTAAAATTAACCGAGCTACTCACTTACCGCAGGTAGCAATCCTCTGCAAGGAGGTTTTTATCCTATTTAATCCCTTTTAGGGTGAATTGGAGCCCGTCGAAACGACCTGGAGAGATATCAAAACTCGTATAGATCCCAGATCCAGGAAACTCTAATTGATCAGCGTCATAAGAGGCATTTTCATCCCTCTCAAACTCTGTAAACCCCTCTATAAAGGCTCTTCCGCCAGAAACTTCGGTGAGTGTATAGTATTTACGATCAAGCTTCTTATCTAATCCTCGAACGTTTCCAGCAGTATCTTTTACTTCGACTTTCATAACACCGGTTTTAAGGTTACCTGAAAATGCGAACTGAATACCCGTTTTAGGTTCTACTTTAGTGAACGAGAAGTCTTGGGATGATACAGGAAGGATAATCAGCTGAGCCTTTAGCCTTCAAGATTTTTGGCAAGTTTGACTTCGGTGTTTTTCCAGCGAGAACTTTTTTCTCCATGGATTTGACCGCTTTTAAGATACTCAGCTGCACTCTCGAGTATTCTTCTTCATAGAGTTGAATCTTTCAGGAACGCGAGTGTATTCTTTCGCAGGCTGTGGCCATCCTGCGTATGCTGTGTGATTGGGGATGTACTGTTCTTTTTTGATCTGAGAAGCATCGTCGCTAGACTTCAGCGCTAGGAGTGCAATTTCCCATTGGTTTTCTTTGGAGTGATACCAGACTTCGAGCTGATGTGCGCTGAGCGACTCGAGCTGTACGTTGTAGTAGGTGCGGAATGCTTTGAGTTGGTCGATCTCTAGATCAAGAGCTGACTTGGGTTCAGAATTTTCCTGAGCCTGAACATTTGTAAGTACAAAAAGAAGAACGACTAATGCAGATAGTATTTTTTTCATGAGCGGAAGCTATATTAACTGAAGCGTATTTCAAAAGTGAAATCAACCGACGCGCTGCAAATCTGATTACAACTTGTATTCAGAATGAGAGTCGATCGAGAATAATTGCCACTGCAGCCCGTACCGAGAGGTGATTGTACCCCCCTGCACCCTCAGACCCCAATACTGGGTCTAAGATCACATCGACTCGGGAGTGGAAACTGGGATGCACTCCCCAACCTGTGCCGAACACGATCACCGAAGGTCTGGTGCGCGTGGGGCTCTTCAACACTTCTCTATACTCCGAGTAGCTCATTTGTTTCTCTAACTGAGGTCTGGCGTCAGTCAGAACGACTTCGGCTTTGTCTCCCCCATTCTGAGCTGCAATGTCTTCCATCACTTCATCGAAACTCGAGAGGAGCTTCACTCGAGAGAGCGCCTCTACTCTATCGGGATGGAACTCACGCGACTTCTCGGTCTTCCAATGGTCAAGCAGTCTCCCCACAATGGTGTGCTGATCGACTAGTGGCGTGACTATGTAATAGTTCTTAATCCCGTAAGTACGACAGGTGCGCGAAATATCGTGAATATCCATATTGGTCACAGACGTCGTCACGCGCTCACCATTACGATTGGTCATGGGATAATGCAGGAGGACTAGGTATATGTTCACGGATTGATTCATAGATCGGGACGCTTCTTCTTCGTTCGTTTCCTAGATTCTTCCGCGCGGAAAGTAGCGATCTTCGCGTGATCTCCAGAGAGCAGTACTTCAGGGACTGAGAGTCCTTTGAAGGTCTGAGGTTTCGTGTACTGAGGGTACTTAAGCAGTCCTCCTTCAAAGCTATCATTTGAAACTGAGTCGGGATTCTTGACTACTCCAGGAATGAGTCTTGAGAGGACATCAATAAGGATGAGTGCGGGGAACTCACCACCCGTACAAACATAATCGCCAACTGAGATCTCTTGATCCACACAGAGCTCGATGAATCTCTCATCGACGCCTTCGTAATGGCCGCACACGAGAACCAAATGTTCAAACTGAGGCACAGGTATCATCCAGCTCTTAGCAATTTCCTGTGTCAATAGCGTCCCCTGGGGCGAGAGCATAATCGTTTTAACTGCACCCGACTTCTCGGGAACCATACTCTTCCAAGCGTTGTAGAGAACGTCAGCACGCATGAGCATGCCTTCTCCTCCGCCATAGGGAGTATCGTCAACCGAACGATGTCTGTCGGTCGCAGAGTCTCTAATTTGAATGATTTCAATATCGAGATGCTGATTCTTGATGGCCTTGCCAATCAAGCTTGCGCTTAGAGTCTCACGAAAGACTTCAGGGAAAAGCGTTAATACACTGATTTTAAAGGACACTTATTTACTTAGCTAGGTCAACAATGAGCTCAGAAACAGTCTGTGAAGGCTGTGCACCCTTTTTAAGCCAAGAATGAACTGCTTCAGCATTGATTTTGAGTTTCTCTGCTTTGGTCTTCGCTTTTGGGAAGTAATAGCCCAATTTCTCAAGGTAGCCACCGTCACGCTTGCCGCGCTTGTTAACCGCAACAATCATATATTGTGGAGCTTTCTTTGCACCCTGACGCATCAAACGAATCGTAACCATTATAGAGACCTTCCTTTTAATTTCTTTAAGTGACTACCCGTTTAGCAGTAAAGCCTGCAGATCGTCAAGGACTGACAGCATGCGTCGGAGCTAGAATTCCTGTAATGTTCGACCAGCAACGCGCCGAAACGACATTTATGGACACGTCTTCCCGCCTGACTGTTGAATTTGGTGGTTCTGGAGAGCAAATCAGCCTCGAGTTTGACTCAAACTTAAGCCCAAACGAGCTCAAAACCCTCTGGAAATCCTCACTTCCAAAGAGCACAACCCAAGTGCTAGAAAAGCAAAACGAGAATCTCACACAAATCAAACTCACTCATTCCTATCTCCTCGATGAGAATGAGTGTATCGAGATGAAGAATTACTGGA
The DNA here is from genome assembly GCA_023657465.1 of Lysobacteraceae bacterium. GTDB lineage: Bacteria > Bdellovibrionota > UBA1018 > UBA1018 > JAGTJX01 > JAGTJX01. The sequence continues at coordinate 48,261 of JAGTJX010000003.1, read as the reverse complement.
ATGAGTTTTCACAAAAAGTAGGTCAAACCTAAATGAGCTCTCCTTCCAAATCCATCCTTTGGGCTCAGTTTTTCAACCCGAAGAAAAACAAATCTGCAGGAACGATTGATCTCTTAAAAGAAAACTTGCTCTTCTCTACTCTCAACAATAAAGAACTCATCTATCTCTCCAACTTCGTCTATGAGCGCACCTACGAAGCGAATGAAAACATCTTCAAACAAAACGACCGTGGCTTCGGAATGTACATCATCACTCGAGGCTTAATCGGGATCAAACAAGAGCACACCGGCACACCCTCAGATTATATTCTCACATTAAGTAAGGGTGAATTCTTCGGAGAGCTCTCACTCATCGATACGGAAGCTCTTAGATCTGCTTCAGCTACTGCGATTGAACCTTGTACACTCATTGGACTTTTCAAGCCCGATCTCATGGAGATCATCGAACGCAAACCCAACATGGGAATCAAAATCTTACTTCAACTCGCCCAAGTCTTGGGTCAGAGACTCGTAGAAACCACCGATAGAATCTCAGAGCTCGAAAATGAAAAACTCAGGAATAAGTAAAAGCGACGTTTTCAAAATCCTGTTCATCCTAGCGATGACAGTGCTGACGTTTGTGCTACTTGCACAAACACCGAGCTTAGGTACTGCCGTACTTCTCTCTATTGTTTTCTCAATTCTTCTGACCCCTGTCGTCTCTGCAGTTGAGCGTAAGGGATATTCCAGATCGAGCGCACTCACTGTGATCTATATATTACTTGTGAGTGGATTAGGTATGGGAGCTTACTTGGGCTCAGTATCCCTTATTTCTCAGTGGGATGAATTCTCTGTGTCTGCTCCTCAGTACTTCGATAGTACACTGAAGCGTTTAGAAACTTACGAACAAGGATGGAAGGATCAGTATCCGTTTCTTAAGAGCGTTCAGATTGCAGACTCTCTTAAGGTATTCAAAGACAAAACCACAGGCTGGTTCCTTTCACATGGCGCTGGAATGCTAGGCAACATACTCACTCTCCTCTTCTTAGTTCCTATTATTAGCTTCGTGTTACTGAAAGACGGCCGCAGATTCCGTAAGCGCTTCTATGAATTGGTACCCAATCGTTTCTTCGAGACGACCTTCATGGTCTCTCACCAAATCACGGCATCGCTTAGCGATTACATCCGTGCAAAACTTGTAGAGGCACTCCTCGTAGGTATCATCACCGCTGTAGGCTTAGGAATCATAGATGCGCCTTATGCATTAGTGCTAGCGGGCATTGCAGGAGTGACGAACATCGTTCCTTACGTGGGTCCACTCTTCGGCGCAATCCCAGGAATTCTTATCGTCGCAGCCGCACCTGAGTATCAGCACTTACTGTGGCCAGTGGTTGCGATCTATCTCATCGCTAACGTCGTCGATACTGTACTGATTTTCCCATTACTTGTTGCGAAACTTGTGAACCTGCACCCGCTCCTTCTGATTGGTGTCGTCATGATCGGTCAGGAATATTACGGACTCATCGGAATGCTCATTTCGATTCCGATTGCTACAGCGCTTAAAGTCATTGTGAGCGAAATCTATTATTTCGTATACGGCCAGAGCTCCTTTACAGCTCACGAGTGAGCCCTTTGGGGAATAGCAATGCTATTTCGCGCTGTGCTCCCTTTGTGATAACCTGTTCTGACATGAGCAAGGCACCCTTCTACATCACCACCCCGATCTACTACGTGAACGACATCCCACATATTGGACATGCGTACTGCACTGTCGTGGCAGACGTGCTAGCTCGCTATCACAGGCTCATGGGTGTTCCGACTCTGTTTCTCACGGGTGTCGACGAGCATGGACAGAAAGTTCAGGCCGCAGCTGAGAAGCGAGGACTCGATCCTAAGAAGCATTGCGATGAGATGGCTGAGAACTTCCGCGCGATTTGGAAAGAACTCAATATCAGTAACGACATCTTCTTTCGCACAACCGATTCATTTCACAAGAAGGCTGTCCAAGATTGTTTAAGCCAACTCCATGATGCGGGCGAAATCTACACCAAGGAATACGAAGGCTGGTACGCACAAGCCGATGAGATATTCTACACCGAGAAAGATCTCGTGGATGGAAAAGCTCCCACCGGAACAGAAGTCACCAAGATTACTGAGAAGAATTACTTCTTCAAAATGTCTAAGTATCAAGAGCGCTTGATCTCACATATTGAAAAGAATCCTGGTTTCATTGAGCCTTCATACCGTAAGAACGAAGTTTTGGGATTCTTACGCCAGCCACTGAACGATCTCTGTATCTCTCGTCCTAAGAGTAGACTCTCTTGGGGAATTGAACTTCCGTTTGATCGCGACTATGTCACCTATGTTTGGTTTGATGCTCTCTTGAACTACGCAACTGGTGTGGGACTCAAACAATCTGGAAAGACTGATGAGTTCAAGAAGTGGTGGAACGCGTCCCCTAGCCCCGTCATGCACTTACTCGGCAAGGACATCCTCACCACTCACTCGGTCTATTGGCCAACAATGCTCATGGCCTTAGGTCTTGAGCTTCCACGTACAATCTATGCTCATGGCTGGTGGTTGACCCAAAGTAACGAGAAAATGTCTAAGTCCAAAGGCACAGTCGTGAAGCCTCTCGATGTGAAAAACATCATCGGAGTGGATGCTCTCAGATACTTCCTCTCCAGAGATGTTCGTCTCGGCAATGATTCTCAATTCTCAATCGAACTTGTGATTAATAGGGTGAACAGTGAACTCTCCAATAACTTCGGTAATCTTCTCAGTCGTACTTGCAGCCTGATTGCGAAGTACTTTGGCGGCCAGCTTCCAGTCGTAGAGAAACTCTCTGAGAAGTCTGAAGCCCTGAAAGCTGTAGCACTTTCCACTCACACTAAACTCGAAGCACACCTTGCATCGAACGAACTACAAGAAGCTTTAGGTGTGGTGATCGATATGCTTACCAATGCGAATCAGTACTTGGCTGATCGCGAACCTTGGAAGATGGCTAAGACTGATCTTCCTCATGCAGGTGAAACTCTCACTATATCGCTTGAGTGTGTGCGCATCGCAGCGATCCTCCTCACTCCTGTGATGCCTACGAAGTGCGAAGAATTACTCAAGCGCCTAGGTGGTACAAGCGGTGCTTGGTCAGAAGCTTCAAAGTTTTTGGCGCTCAAACCAGGAACCGTGATTGCAAACGAAGCTCCGCTCTTCATGCGTGTTGAACTTCCGAAAGCTGAAGCATGAAACGCCCAATCATCGCCTGGGTACTAGACGAAAGGCTTGACGGAGAATCAGCGAAGACGGTCGCTAAGGTCATTGCTACACTGAAACCCACGATCGATGTTCAAACCATAGACGGCACACTTTCTCAAGAATCTGTAGTCGAGCTCATGGAGAAGGGCAAGTTCGCACTCGTCATGCTCCCTTGGTACAAGTATCTTGCTTGGAAGAAGGTCGAAGGGTATTACGGCCTCACACGTGACACTGGACCCACAGTCGCTGCATATTCAGTAGAAGTCATCGATCCCAAGAACATTCCAGATCTTCCGGATTATCCAAGATTTTATTTATTCGATCTCACGAAGTACACTCCTCTTGAGAATTTAAATCTCATCTCTGCACTGATCACCCCCAAGACTCGCACAGGGATCAAGCCGCTACTCCGCGCAGGAACCCCCATCTACTTCTATGAATGGAATGGCAAGGAACACACCTCACTCATGACTGAGGGTTGGTTTGAGCTTCAAGAGTTTGCAGGACCTTGGAAAGAACGCAGACACGCAATCGCAACTGCAATTGATGGCGTGAAGGATTTTCTTTTCTCTACAGAAGTGAGCAAATCTGGCAACCCCTTCGTCCACTTCGCCTGTGATTCTGAGACAGCAGTCGTGAGAGTCGGAACTCACCTTGCAACTCCACCACATAATGAAACCATTCAGTCCTTCTGGCTTAAGACTAAGTCTGGTCTCTCACCAATACGTACGGCTTCCAGGTACTCAGATTTCATGCGGGTTCAGTGGTCATCTACCCCTCACCAACTTGAGATCACACTCATCTTCATGAGCACTAAACCTTCTGAGCGAATGACTGCACCTATCGTTCGTGCGATCTGGCTTGAACCTGTGGGTTCAGAACTTCTTGCAGAAGAGCCTCTTCTTATTTCTAAAACTGAGAGCGGTTATCGCTCACTTCCTGAGATCACGCTCCTTCACATGGGAGATACACCCGTCGCAAAAGGCAGCGAATCTAAAATCCAGTCTCTTCAGAAACAACTCCTTGAGCGAGATCAGCTCATTCGTGATTTGAAATCAGGTGGCGCAAGCGCGCCAATGAAGACAGGAATTCCTGAGCTTGAAGATCTCGCAGAAGCTGTGAAGCAGAGACTGAAGCTTCATCCTGAACAGCGTGAATCGTTTTTAAATAAAATTAAATAGAACTCACTTGGATTTTATAAAGCATCTTCTCTTTTTTCAGGTTGTGGCATGAATGTGGCACGTTTACAGGCGCAATAGTCCTGGCGAATTTCTATTCAAGTGCTTATAAAATTTAACTGAGTGATGCCACATTCATGCCACAACGTGATAAGGGAGTGAGAGCGTTGATTTTAAAAACTAGCTCCTAAGCTCAATCCAGAACAGCGAACCCTGACCAAGTTCACTCTCCACACCGACTGTGCCACCATGAGCTTGCACGATACGCTTCACGAGAGCCAAGCCAAGTCCGGATCCACTGATCTTTTGATCGCGCGCCCTGGAAGTCTCAATACGGAAGAAGCGATCGAAGATCCGCTCTTGGAACTCCTTAGCAATCCCTGGACCTTCATCTTGAACTTCAACTCGCAATCCACCAGACGTAGCCTTAAATCTAATCTCCATCTTGCTCTTAGGAGGAGAATACTTAATCGCATTCTCAATCACATTGCGAAACGCACGTTCAAAAAGAGCCTTGTCCACAGAGAGAGACTTCACCTGAAGATCGATCCGTAGGTCGATTATCTTTTCATCGATTGCGAAACGCAACTGATCAAGCACCTGAGCACAGAGTAACTCTACTCCGACCACTTCACGGTTGATTTTAAACGCATTGGATTCGAGCCTGGTGAGATCTAAGAACTCATTAACCAGAACCCCTAATCTCTCAGCGTTTCGTGCGATGATTTCGATGAACGACGCACACTCTTCGATCGGCGTCGTCTTCAGATCTTGCTTCAATGTCTGACTGAAACCCAAGATGGCTGTAAGTGGTGTACGTAACTCGTGTGCGATATCACTCAGTAACTGAGATCTGTCTTCAATCGCATGTTTGAGATCCGTCTGATCCTGAAACACACAATAAACATACGCCTCAAGGCGAGAGACCCGTAGTTTATAGAATCTCTCAGAAATTTTGACTTCGATCTTGGATGAAGCGCCTATCGATCCTTTGCGTACGCCTTCTACAGTCTCAAGAACCTTTGGATCACGCACAGAATCCTCAATGCGCTTGCCTTCTCCGAATTTATCTTTGAATTTATGATTCTTCGCTTCGATTTTACCTACTAAGCTTAGTAAACACGCAGGATCAGGCTGTGCATTTAAGATGCCCTGCCAGAGATCCTTCTCTCCCAATGCAATTTGATTGATCCGCTTGAACCATTCTTCTAGTTCAGGAATTTCTGCTACAGGAAGTGGCTCACCTGGAGTCCAGGATTTGAGAGTGTGAATGATTTTCTCACGAGAGGAGTCGCGACTTAACCAACTCATTCCCACTTCACCCGATAACCAATGCCTCGTACGGTTTCAATCTGATCTGCGACTTCACCGATTTTCTTGCGCAGTCCGAAGACGTGCGTATCGATTACGCGATCTACTGTGTTCACTCCTTCGCCCTGGATACAATCCATGAGCTTTTCACGCGATAGCACCTTGCCTCGGTTCTCTAGTAATACTTGGAGAAGCATGAACTCGCTCTTGGTCAGAGGCACCTTCTCGCCGTCGATTGTCGCTTCGAATGAATCTGTGTTGAGTGAAAGTTTTCCCAACGTGAGAATAGACTTAGGATGTGACGCCACTTCCTTCGAAACAGAAATCCTTCGCATGAGTGCCCGAACACGAGCTGTGAGCACCTGAACATCAAACGGCTTAATAAGATAATCATCAGCTCCTACTTCAAGACCTAAGATCACATCCGAGGGTTCACCCTTAGCAGTGACCATGAGAACTCCAAGTGCATCTGAAGTCTTCACCCTACGAATTTGGCGAATGAGTTCTAAGCCGCTGATATCGGGTAACATCCAATCTACAATCGCAAGAGAGATATCGCCTGTCTTAATATTATCCAACGATCCACCGACTTCAGAAAACCCCAGGCACTCATATCCTGCTCGGGTTAAGTGAAGCATCATGAGATCACGAATATCGGATTCATCTTCTACAATCAGGATCTTTCCATTTGTACTCATCCGAACCTCCCTGTGATGTAGTGTTCAGTTTGTCGCTCTTTAGGATTAGTGAATATCGTCTTCGTGATCCCCATCTCAATGAGCTCTCCCATGAGGAAGAACGCTGTAAAATCTGAAACCCTCGCTGCCTGCTGCATATTATGCGTGACGATCACAACTGTGGTTTGTTTCTTCAGTTCAAAAATAAGTTCTTCAATGCGTGCTGTAGAAATCGGATCAAGAGCTGAAGTCGGCTCATCCATCAGAATCACCTTAGGCTCCACTGCAAGAGCACGTGCGATACACAGACGCTGACTCTGACCACCCGAGAGCGAAGTACCTGGCTTCTTCAACTTGTCTTTCACTTCATCCCAGAGTGCGGATGAACGAAGTGCCTTCTCCACTCGGTTTTCAATTTCGACTTTTGAGAATCCACCTTGGAGTGTGAGCCCCACAGCAACGTTTTCATAAATCGACATGCCTGGGAATGGATTTGCTTTCTGAAAAACCATTCCGATTTGACGCCTGATCTCAACAGGATCGACTCCTGGAGTATAAATATTTTTTCCAGCTAGTCTCACTTCACCTGTCAGCGTAGCACCTTCAGTTTCTTCGTGAAGACGATTGAGTGATCTGATGAATGTGGACTTACCGCAACCTGAGGGTCCAATAAGTGCAGTGACTTGATGTTCAGGAACCGCCAGAGAAATATTCTTCACCGCATGGAAACCTGAGAAGTACGCATTGACGTTCTCAACTTGAAGGATGGGAGATGGTGTAAATTCAGCGCTCATTTTTTACCTCTGGTTCGGGAACCGATTAATGCTCGAGTCACCCCATTCACAACTAGAGCCAACATCACTAACACCAGAGCCGCTCCCCAACTCTGTGATCTCCACTCATCATAAGGCGAGATGGAATAGGTATAAATTTGAACGGGTAGTGTTGCAATGGGTTCGGAGAGTGATTGTGAGAAAGTCCTCATACCAAATGCTGTAAACAGCAAGGGAGCGGTTTCACCTGATATTCTAGCCAACGCTAGGAGAACACCTGAGCTCACAGCCCCTATAGATCCCGGCAAAATGATTCGCAGAATCACTTTCCAACGCGGTAATCCTAAGGCCAATCCTGCTTCACGTACTGTGAGTGGCACCTGCTTCAACATCTCTTCAGTCGTCTTCGTAATGAGTGGAACCATAATGAGCATGAGAGCAAACGCTCCCGACCAAGCAGAGAATGTTCTCATCCGCATGACGATGAGTCCATAAGCAAACAAACCGATTAATAATGTCGGAATACTCATGAAGAGATCAATCGCGAATCCTAAAATATTATCAGTAATTGTCTTAGGAAACTCAGATCTCGCAATCCCAAGAATAATTCCCCAAGGAATTGCAACGATTGATGCAAGCCCTACAACTACAAAACTTCCTATAATCGCATGCGCAATCCCTCCTCCTACTTCGCCTACTGGCGCAGGTGTATTCGTGAAGAATGTCGGAGTCAGTGCTCCATATCCTTCTCGGACGACTGTCCAGAGCACAGAAACGAGTGGCGCAATTGCTATGAGTACCCCCATAATATAGAGCACTTTAAGTGATAGATCTTTAGTTTTTCGGAAATTACTTTTCATTTTTATTTCCTCCCTCTGGCATAAATCGCACGGAAGACGAGTTGAATCACAGATGAGATCATAAGCAACGTCACGCCCACCAGCGCCAATGCAGAGAGGTGTAGATCATGAGTAGCTTCGACGTATTCGTTGGCGATGAGTGATGCCATAGTTTGTGCGGGAGAGAAGATCGACTTCATCCAGTCGTTACGATTGCCGATTACCATAGTAACTGCCATTGTTTCGCCCAGTGCTCGCGCCAAGCCTAAAACCATAGCAGCTACGATCGAGCTCTTAGATGATTTCACCACAGAGAGATAAATCATTTCCGTCTTCGTCGCGCCTAATCCCAGGGCTGCTTCTTTCTGAGTGAGTGGAATCGTTTGGAATACCTCCCTGAGCAATGAGCTCATCGTGGGTAGAATCATGATCGCAAGCACGATCGATGCAGTGAGGATCCCCACTCCGTATGGAACTTCGGAGAAAATTCCTATCCATCCCAAGTTCTCAAACAACCAGGGCTGCACTTGCGTGCGCATGAGTGGGACGAGTACGAATATTCCCCAGAGTCCGTAGACTACGCTAGGGATTGCGGCCAGCATATCCACGAAGAATCCAAATACGCGACCTGCGCGCTTCTTCATGAGTTCAGTCACACTCACTGCGACTGCTAGAGAGAGTGGAGTCGAAATCAGAAGTGCTAGGAGTGAGGTCACGAGTGTGGCCCACGCGAATGCTGCCACTCCGTATTGATGCTTTACAGGATTCCAATGAGAAGTCGTGAAGAATGAGAAGCCAATTTTCTCCCAAGCGAGTCCTGACATATGCAGGAGAGAGAGGATCATCGCAACGAGCACAGCGATGAAAGCCCAAGAGAGCAAACCTAAACTATTTTTAAATAAAATATCCTGACGGTGTTTCACTTTCTCACCTTCTCAAGATCAGTCAGTCTTCGGAGCATCTTCTCGCTAAGAGGTTTAGGAATCCTCGCGTAGTGAAGCGCTTGAGAGTATTCCTGACCTGCGCCCAGCATCCATCTGAGAAGTTTCAACGACTCATTCCACTTCTCTAACTTTTCGCGCTTCAATCTTGAATCCAGCAGATAGAAACTCATACCTGATATCGGATAAGAACCTGAGCCTTGCGCTGCTGTGATCGTGAATCTGAAGTCATCTGGGATTGTGCGCAACATGTTGGCAGCAGCTACCAATACTGATTCGAGACTAGGCTTGATCCACTCACCTTCAGGATTCTTAACGAGAGCGACGGGAAGCTTCTGCGAGAGTGCGAAGGTGAGTTCGACGTAGCCAATCGTGTCCTTCAGTGACTTAATGAGTCCTGTGACACCTTCGTTGCCTTTGCCACCAAGTCCTGTTGGCCATTGAAGTGCTGTCCCTGTTCCTACTTTCTCTTTCCACTCGGGATTCGTCTTGGATAGAAACTCCGCAAACACAGCAGTCGTGCCGCTCCCATCAGATCTATGCACGACTGTGATGTAGCGCGCGGGTAAAGCTAGACCAGGATTGAGTGCCACGATCTCTGGCGCATTCCATTTCACAATCTTACCTAAGAAAATATCTGCGATCACTTGCGGAGTCAGTCGCAGCTCGCTCGTCAACTCTGCCACACTGTAGGTCACGACCACTGCACCCATCGTGACGGGGAAGTGATAGACCTCGCGTGAGGCCTTCTTCAGCTGCTCTTCATTCATGGGAATATCTGTCGCACCGAAGTCCACTGTCCCATCGATGAGCTGCCTAATCCCACCACCACTTCCGATGGATTGATAATTGATCAACGTCTGATCGCGCTCCTTCTGATAGACCGAGAACCACTTCGAGAAGAGTGGATACACAAACGTAGAACCCGCACCGTGCATCCTGAGACCTGAATCGGCATTCGCGTGAGCGACAAGCCCCACTGCGAACAAATAATTAATGACAATGCGAATGAGCGTAACAACTCGGTGCTTCATTTAGGTTCATCTTACTTTTTGACGGCCGATCCTTTTGTCAGGAAACGGTTAAGATTTGAACTTGAGCAAGCTTTACGATACGCTCCTAGTCAAATGAGTGACCTCTTCCAAGACTTATCCTTCCGCGGACTTGTACACCAGACGACTGATCCCCTCGTTGAGAAGGCCATCAATGGCTCTCCCATCACACTCTATGCGGGATTCGATCCGACTGCAGATTCACTTCACTTGGGCTCACTCCTTCCACTTCTCGTACTGAAACGTTTTCAACTCGCAGGTCACTCACCCATCGCTGTTGTCGGTGGTGCTACAGGTATGGTCGGCGATCCGAGTGGGAAGTCAGCAGAGAGAAATCTTCAGGACGAAACTCAAATTGCAAAAAATCTCGCAGGCATCCGCAAGGTCATTGAGAAAGTCTTAGCTCCTCAAGGCAAGACTCCAGCCAAGGTCGCAAACAACGCTGATTGGATGAAGTCATTCTCATTCTTAGGATTCCTCCGTGATGTGGGCAAACACTTCAGCGTGAACGTCATGCTAGGCAAGGACTCAGTGAAGTTACGCTTAGAAGATCGCGATCAAGGGATCTCCTACACAGAATTTTCTTACATGCTCTTACAAGCATATGACTTTTATTATTTGAATAAGCACAACTCCTGCGCACTTCAAGTAGGCGGCTCTGATCAGTGGGGCAACATCACTGCAGGCACAGAACTCATACGCAGGATTGCGGCCTCTGAAGGCAAGGAAGCTCCGAAGGTTTTCGGCCTCACCTTCCCACTCGTGATGAAAGCAGACGGAACTAAGTTCGGGAAAACAGAAGCTGGAACAATTTGGCTCTCTGCTGAGAAAACTTCTCCTTACCAACTCTATCAGTATCTTCTTCAAACATCAGACGCAGACGTGATGGCTTGGGTGAAGTACTTCACCTTCCTCTCGCACGATGAGATCCGCGCACTAGAAGAAGCGACGAAGTCCGCACCTCATGAGAGACGCGCTCAGAAGGCGCTTGCATCCTCAGTGACAGAAATTGTTCATGGCGCAGCAGAACTCGCTAAGGTCATAGAAGCATCGGCAGCACTCTTCTCTGGTGACATCTCCAAGCTCGATGCTCAGTCACTCGCTGATGTGTTCCGAGAGGCTCCGACTACAGAGCTCACAGGATCGTCTCTCGCCAATCTCGCTCTCATCGATGCACTCGTTGAGACCAAGCTCGCCACTTCCAGAGGCAACGCCAAGAAGGATCTCGAAGGTGGCGGCATTTCTGTGAATGGTGAGAAGATCTCGGATCTTGCTTATCAGCTTGGCCCAGCAAACGCACTCCACGGCAAGTTCATCGTGCTCCGTAAGGGCAAGAAGAACTACCACGTGATTAAAATCAAAAATTAAAAAAAAAGACCCACGCTCGATCCGAGCGCAGATCATCTGTAATTGAATTATTTATTTAAAATTTTACTGAAGAGAAAGGTTTTGTGACTGGGTCACCATTCAAATCATTAACACTTGCAGATTGCATTCTAACTCGGCTTTTAGTTCCGAGAATTCCTTGTGTCATGAGTTCTCCTGACTGAGAGAGAACTTCGAGCTGGATCTTAGCCTCAAGGCGATCATCTTCACGATTCCCCTTGGCTCCAAACACTTTGATCTCCATGGAGCTCCATTCAGAACGAGGACTTAGTGCAAAGATCCCAGTAGATTTTCCCGCTTTTACTTTAATGTTTTTATTTTTAATGGAATTGCCTTTCTCATCATAGAGCTTAAAGAAAACTGCAGCCTTACGCCCCTCGATCATACTCAGACGAACATAAGTATTGTTATGATTCATCTCTCTAGATGGAACGATTCTGCGATAATCATCCATGTCTACAGTCATCGACCAATAGGAATACACGCTTGTGCGATCATGGGCTAAGATCACGAGTCTCGCAGTATGATCGCGAGTGAGCTCAGTAGTTTTATCACTATAGAACATACGTCTCAGCGGACCGATTGATTCATGCACGATCAGAGCAACTCGGTCAGTGATACTAAATGCATCCCAAATATCTGGATTCACTTCGAGAGTGTCATTAAATCCAGATTTTTTGCTTCTGTAGAAGGCTGCAAATTCTGGCTGGCAACCATAAGGAATATGCACTACTCGACCGCCACCTAAATCAGCAGGGGCGACAATGTACGTTCCTGGAAATTTCTCCTTCGCCTTTGTGTAAGAAAAATTGATCTGATTGCGAACAAATTTCATGTTGTGCATGAGTAGGATCTTCAAACTCGCATTATAAGGAAGATCCAAAAACTTTTGATTCAAGATGAGATTATATTCCTGATCCAGTAGAGCTTCGTCCTTCACAGCATCGCCTGTCTTTTCGATCCGCGGCATACCTGTACCAGGTTGCTTGAACTCCCAAAACTCTAGTCCTAAAGCATCGAGAGACTCATAAGTATCTACTAGCTGAGCGGACCTAATCGTGTGATCTGCGTTTCTGCAAACCACCGCAGTACCACCACCGCTATGGTCTCCACCACTCCAGGCCTGTACACCTAAAAAGAGAGACATCGATAAAAACATGCTTAAAACGTAACTTACTTTCATAAATATTTACCTCCGGTTTATATCGTCGTGATTGCGATATGTCATTCAAATATCTGACCTTTATGCATCGTAATAGATTAAATTAATTAAATTTGACGTATTTAGTTAATTTATTATGAAATTTGACGATAAATACTTGTAATTATGGACAAAGAAATTTTCGATTATTCGGATTATCGCGAGTATTTATTGGCCTGGATCGCATCCCGTCCCAATAAAGGCCGCGGATTACGCGTCTCAATCGCAGAGACGATTCACAGTCCCGTCTCCCACGTCTCCCAAGTACTGAAGGGCATATCTAACTTGAGCTTCGAACAAGCAGAGGGACTAAACGAACTCCTAGGACACTCGACCGAGCAAGCGGATTACTTCCTACTCCTCGTACAACTCCAGCGTGCAGGAACACCGAAGCTACGCGCACGCCTGAAAACACAAATCGAAAAAGCACGCGCAAAACGATTAGTCCTTAAAGATCGCTTGGGTGTGAAGTCTGAACTCTCTCGTGAAGACCAAGTCATATTCTATAGTTCGTGGCACTACGTTGCGGTCCACATCTTACTCACGATTCCAGAATTCCAAACCAAAGAGAAAATCGCTCGTCACCTGAAACTCTCATTGAAACGCGTGACCGAGATTCTGGAATTCATGATGAACTTGGGATTAGCAGAACTGAAGAACGGAAAATACATCGTGGGCACGACTCGCATTCATCTAGGCAATGATTCTGCGATGATTACTAAGCACCACATCAATTGGAGATTGCAAGCCATTCAGTCTCTCGAGCGAGAGGACTTCCTAGATTCTCTCCACTACTCGTCTGTAGTGAGTATTTCTTGCGAAGACGTCACACAGATCAAATCCGTACTCGTCAAAGCAATCGAGAATGCAAAAAACCTCATCCGAGATTCCAAGGAAGAAGAACTGCATTCGTTCTGCATTGATTTTTTTAGGGTGTGAAAACTAAGCACAATTCACAGCAATCTACTCAAGTATTCAAAGTTCATTTCGATAAGTAGTGAGTAAAGGATTAACGAGGAATATATGAAAACTTTTTAAGTCTCAGTTGTATTCTTGGGTATATCGGGTTCATTCAGTCAAGCAGAAGAAGTGATCGATACGGCTACAGATCAATTTAAAGTCGAAGGAGATTACGCTAATTTCGGAGTCAATAAGATTTCATATTTTTATGAAGAGAACGGAGCCCTGCATTGGCGCTTGTGTCCTAAAGGTGAGGTTCCTTTTAGAACCTGTGGGTCTCTGACTCTTAGAATTCCAATGACTGCAGTGAGAGCATTTTTAAGAACTCCCAGTAACTCAAAATTTCTTACTAAAAATACAACAGAACAAAAAATTATTGAAGACGCACTTGTATATGAAAAAGACAAAGCTCAAATCATTGCGGAAATGAAAAAACATAGAGAATACATAGAATACGTTTGTTCAAATTTCTTTAAAGGCGATAAAAAGTGCGGTGATGAAAGTTAAAACTCTCACCTTGGTCAGTACCAAGTATTAGACCAACGCCTTGCAGCCATCAATAAAAACTCTAGTGATAAAGTCGTAGATTGAGGCGTAGTCGGTACCGTCGCGGGCCTGTGAATAGGGCAGGCAATTCAGGGTAGATACTTGGGAGAGATTGGATCCATCGGAATGATGACACCGGGGACTGAGAAATGCCTAAATACTTTAGGGGTATCGGGGAGTAAATCGCTTCAATGCTCTGGAGGCGGGCTTGCAGTTGCCGGATTCTTTTTATTTGTTGGTTCTCGAGTGTATGAAATTATCGATGTCTGGGCTACTCCGCCGACATTAAATAATCGATATCACACACTGAAGTCGCGAGTCAGTAGCAATTCGTTAAATTTTGGTATTACCCCGGTGGCAACCAGAAGTGGTCAATCCGTCGATGGCGCTGCTTTTGCGGTTCGTTTGAGTTTTTAAGTACTAAGATCTTTTAGTCTTAAAAAGTGAGCACTGCGCGTAAAACACATGCTTGTGATTTACACCCACAAAGCCTTAGTCAATCATCTCTTTGGCCTGAGCTTTTTCTAACATTTCATTATGAAACTTAAAAAATCTCTCCGGAATCCATGCAATCGATTTGGTGAGCGAAGCCAAGTAGCAGAGGCTGGATTGACTCAACCTACTTCTTCATGAGTTGATCGACTGATAGTTTTCCTGCTCCTGAAAACAACAAGAGTGCGCAGCTCGCCAAGTACAAAAATGCCATTTCTTTCACATGGAAGGGATCAGCTGCATGCACTTTGAAAAAAGCGATAAACATGGTGAAGCCCAGAAAAGCCGCTGCATAACGAGTGAAGAGTCCACCTGCAATCAAAAGTCCTCCCAGGAACTCGCTCAGAGCCGCTGCCCATGCAAATGCGACTGGCACAGGGAATCCCATCGCTGTCACACCCGTAATGAGCTGTTCACTGGGAGGCATCTTCCCTAATCCATGGCTAAACGCCATAGTGATCCCAATAGCGAGACGAAATACGAGTAAGCCAACATCCTGATTAAAAATGAAGTTTTTCATTCCTCTAGAGTAGCAGTTTTTTGTTAAGATTACAACTGTGACTGAGCATAGCCCCGCCGCAGCGGCCGTAACCATTGATGCAATATTCTAGCTTGAATAAACCAACTCTTCAGAACTCTTAAAAATATTATTACTTTTTCATGTTCTTTCGAGATTTCTTTTTCGCACTTTCCATTTTCAGTTTTATGGTCGGCTCAATTCCAACAAATACACTCTTATTTTTTATCAGCTCCACTATCTGAAGAATGGATTCCTCAAAATGTTCCGACTGATGAGGAAGATATAGCCATTTCCGGATAATTGGATGAACAACTGTACCTTTAATTAATTTTAATAGTTCAGGATGGTATTGACGATCTGTTGGAATCAAACATCCGTTCCAAATTTCCCTCCGATAACTTTTTCCTCGAAAAGACTTATCGCCTGGACGATTAGATAAATAGGCTACTGCTTTGCCGTGAACATAAATAGACAGCCCCCGAAAAAATCTTTTAAGATAAAAACTATCATTAAGGGATAATTCCTCAAAAAAATGACCCATCGTGAAGCTGTCTAGTGTGAGATTAGATTTTGTTTCACTAAATTTAATCATTTTTTCTCTATTTTACAGAATTAATTTACAGAATTAAAACCAATCAGATTGCCTTCTGAATCTATGCAAAGAGTTATCCAGCCAAAAGAACCAATCGAAAATTTAGGGCGGATCACTTTTCCTCCAGCAACAACAACTCTAGACTCTTCGACAGCACAATCTTCAACTGAAAAATAAATCATTGTTCCTCCTGGTCCAGGCTTAGTGTGATTTGACTTCACTAAAGCGCCAGCGGCTCCATATGAAGTCATAACACCAGGAAAACTCATCATCTGGGTTTCACCTGTTGGATCATCAATTTTCACAAGCTTTTCCTTTAAAACAGTCTCGTAAAAAGCTACTGCTCGTCCCATATCGCTCACATAAACATCAAACCAACCTACGGCATTACTTTTTCCCATAAAAACTCCCTTTGTTTACAACACCTAAAGCTAGGTTAGATCATTATGGATTTAAAATATTGTATAAATCAGACATTAAACTTTTTGGTATATTTGGATGGGGTAAACCCCGTAATTTTGCGAAATGAATGAATATAATGGGCTTGATCGGCGTAGTAATCTAAATAGTTATTCTCAAAGGATTGCTGCAATTTTAGAATTTTAAGAAAATCATGAGGTGAAAAACCCGTAGTATCTTTTAGAGTTCGTTGTAACTGCCGCGAAGACAATCCAACAACTTCTGCCATGTCGGCTACAGTTCTGATTTGATCCAAAACTCTAAGAATCCTGCTGGTCACAATGTTTGGCGCTACTAATCCATTGTCTATTAAAGCTCCAACCAGATTTGATAGATATTGTTGTTTTTCAAAAAAATCCAATGAAACCATAAGTTCATTTGTTTCAACTAAAGGCAGTTTTCCTTTGTAGGGCTTCCCCACAAAACCTCTTACAATTTCATCGGGGCTATCCCTCCAAACACCTGGTAAAAGCTGAATCCCCACATAATGAAATTCTCTCCCGAGATTAAGTGTTTTTGAATTTAGTTCAAGAGCTGTAATCGCAGTCACGCTTGTTTCAATTTGATTAAATAAGATATTTACACATGCATCAGGTATGATGTGGTAGAGAAAGTCCCGAGGTGTTGAGGATGTTGTTTTGATTTCCCAAAAACAATGAACTAACTCTGAGAATTCTGAGGACGGATAAGCTTCAGTATAAATGACAGATTTTACATCTTTTTCGATACCGTCTTTTACTGGCTTGTACATTAAATCAATCTCCGGATTTCATACAAATCATACAATTAAACTGACCCTTCAACCAGACTGGTATCCGGCTTTTCTATTAGAAATTTGATGGTGTTCATCAGCTGATAGTCAGAAGGCACTTGTGTTTTTTTAAACGAAGAACTGTTTGGCTTCTTTGAAATTCAAAAACTTCCAGATTTGGCAGAAGTATTCAATACTATTAGATAGTTACACTAGAGCGCTCGTCACACGCACGATCGTCCTACGCACGAACTCAATCGTAGAAACTTTACCCGCAGGCGCGAGAATCTTCCCTAGCATGTACGCCACACGAAACGGCGTCTCCATATGGAGCATGTGCCCTACTCCAGGGAACGTCACTAACTTCAGCGAGCGAGGCGCGTGCTTCAGCCACTCCTTACTCCAGCGGTAGAAGTTGATTTGATCTTGATCGCCCCAGAGCAGATAAGTCTGTGCAGGCAAGTGCTTCAATTCTTCTTTCACGAGATGATCGCGCCTAATGGACTTCATGAAGGATTGAATCTCAGGTTTGCTAAAGAACCACTTTAACTGTTTGGAGTTACTCTTCACGATCCAAGGGACTTTGGCGAACATGTGCCCCACAAATTTTTCGAACTGACCTTCAAGCGCTAAATTAAAAGTTTCTTTCCACTGCTCTTCGCAATGTTCATCGGTCATCGCGTTCGGTGGAGAGCCTATGATCACGATCTCAGGCTTCTTCGCACGTGCGGGACGCTGACCGCGATCAAACGAAACACAGTAATGAGTTGCAAGCCATCCGCCCAATGAGTGCCCCATCAAGGAGTGCGCTTGCAACTGATCGAGCACTTCCATCCCATGCGAGAAGTAAGAGTCGATGTCGCTGAACGCAGCTTCGCCATAGTAGAGTCCGCTGAATCCTGGGAAGTCGAAGAACACGATCTCGTCATACTGAGCACGCAAACGCGGCAACAACAACGTCATCACGCCTAACCAGAACACCGGACTATCGCCGAATCCTGGGATGAAGACGAATCGCTTAGTTCCAACGAGCGTGTCCTTCTTCTTACGAGTCTTCAATCTCCAGAGTGAAACTCCGAGATCACCTTTGCGTCTGCGTTCGAATTTGAATCCGAGCGCTTTCAACGGAGCCTGAAGTGCTGATTGGGTACCACTGTAGAAGAATGGTCTTATTGTAGATTTAAGATCGAACATCATGGCCTAAAATCATAATCCCGCATACCAAGTGATACGGAGCGTAAAGCAACGCCCCTTGTAATTCTTTTACAGCTGTGGTCAAAATCAATGCTCACCATGAACGCATTCGGCTTCAGAGCAGATCAGAAGATTACTGACTTTATTAAGTCGCACAAATTCACCCTGAGCGCGGAGATCATCCCCGCTCGTAACGGCACTGAGCAGAAGGCCGTCCTGAACCAAATCGAAGCACTCATCAAGCACGGCGCGCAGTTTCTCTCAGTCACTAAGGGCGCAGGCGGATCACTCAGAGGTGGCTCTCTTCCCATTGCACAGACCGTGAAGGAGAACTTCGGAGTTCCTTGTGTCGCGCACTTCACTTGTCGCGATCTCACTCCACACGAAGTCGAGAACCAACTCATCGATCATCATTACTTCGGCATCCGTAATATTCTCGCACTCCGCGGCGATCCACCAATGAGTCAGACTGAGTGGCGAGCTAAGCCTGGATCACACGAGTACGCCTACCAACTCATCGAGCAGATCCGTAAATTGAACGCAGGCCAGTACTTAGTCCGTGAAGGATTCAACTCTCCAGACCAGGGCATCGAGAAGACTGACTTCTGTATCGGAGCTGCGGTTTATCCTGAGCATCCGAATCCCAAGGAGCGTGGTGAGTTCTTCAAGCAGAAGATCGATGCAGGAGCTGAGTACGCGATCTCTCAGATGCTCTTCGATGTCGATGCCTACTCTGACTTCATGGATCAGTGCGGGAAGTTTGGGATCAATGTCCCCATCCTCCCGGGTACTAGGATCCTCAAGTCCAAGAAGCAAGCCGCGACCATGGCGTCCCGGTTCCAAGTCTCTGTGCCTAAGTGGCTCATGGACAGGCTCCCTGATTCAACCTCTTCCAAGAGTACGGACGCGCAGATCCAAGATTTATTCTCTGAGTTAGTCGAAAAATTCCAAAAGCGCGGAGCTCCAGGAGTGCATCTGTTCATTCTTTCTGATACAGATGGGTCTTGTCAGTTGATCCGTAAGTTATTAAGTTAGCGTTCAATGGTGCGCCTGGGTGGCGAAATTGGTAGACGCACAGGACTTAAAATCCTGGGCCCTTAACAGGGCGTGCCGGTTCGAGTCCGGCCCTAGGCACCAAATTATGATTCTACGATTCTACTCACACAATAGTGGGAAGCCCCACATCAACTCTTTAAGAACAAGCATTTAGCAAACGAAGTTTATAATTTTCGAAGGATCTAAACCCGTAAGCTCTTCTTTTTATTACCTTTGCTACGTTGTTAAAGCCTTCGACTCTGGCGTTTGTAAGACGGTATTTAAAAAAGTTCAAGATTTCATTTCTCCATCGGATGAGAGTGCGTCTGAATGTTTTTAAGTGAGGATTTTCTGTGAGAGCGAGTTGGTCGATGAGTTTTTGGAAGTAAATTTCTGCGGGTTTGATTCCACGAGTTCTATAGAATCTGACGAGAGCTTCTTTGAACTGGTAGATTTCATTTATTTTTTCATGGTGATTAAGCCAGGTGTCTAGAGCAGAACGTTCGTAATGTTGCAGATTGGATCTGTTTTTACTCAGTAAAAACCGCACCGGATTTTTTCTTTTATCACCTGTGATTTCCATTCTTGCGTTGTGGAGAATTGGGTTCATCAGTCTCTGAACGTGGAATCTGTCGGCAATGATTTCTGCATTGGGGAAGAATCCTTTCACGAAGCTTTTGTAACTGTCGGATAGATCGAGAGTTACTAGTTTTACGTTTTCCCGACCGGGGATTTTTGCGAGTTGTTCTTGGAGTTCAGCACTCGTTTTTCCAAGAGCGACGTCCCTTAGTTTTTTCTTATTATGATCGACGATCATAGTGACGAACTTGTGAGGAGAGAGGCCATTTTTTCGCTTGAATGAGTGTTCATCGATTCCAATATGAGAACTAAAGGGATAGAGATTGTGTTTACGAGCTCGAAGACTGAGTTGTTCGTAATAGGCTTTGTAAACGAATCCTGGTGAGCAACGATAAGCTTTGCAGACTCGTTTGAGATCGGTGAAGTTTTCACAGGCCCAGTAGATTTGGGTGCGGAAGCGCTGAGTGGTTCTTCGGCGTGGTAGAACTCCTGGTAGAGGTTCGGTGAAGGGTCGCTTGCAGGGTTTACAGAAGTAGCGTTGTTTGATGACCTTTAAGACGATGCGTTTACCTTGGATGGGTTGATCGTTAAGACTCACCGTGCGTTTGTCGTAGAGAACCGAGCTTAACGAAGCGCATTTAGGACAGACCGCGCCACATCGTTGTTTCTTTGTAATGATGATACGCGAGGAGACAGAAATAATGCCTACAGAGATTAAATCTAATTCAGGGAGAAGCAGACCTTTGGTAAGGTATTCATGGGGTTTCATAGACGGATCCTTTCGTGAATGTTTGCTTGCACTTACATTCTACAAAAGATTGTTTATGGAGCCCTTTTTACTCACTGCTTCCCACTACTAACTGAGATGAACCGTTTATGTGCATTAGGTTAACTCTAGCGTCTTCTTCCATTACTTGAGATGTCTCGAAATAACCCGAATTGGCCAATTGCTGGCCAAGGATTGGCCAAATAAATACATAACTCATACCATTCAAGTCAGTTTCTAGACGTCTACCAAAGAGATGATTTCTCTCATTGGTAAGTGTCACAAAGGGCATTTTCACTAACCGCACGGAGGAAAATGCTAATGAATAAAGATAAAAAAGTAACACTGATCGCAAAAACGTTAAGGTACATGCGACTTTCTAGAGGGGTCTCCCAAGATAAAGTGGCGAAGCATCTAGGACTTTCTAAAGCTTCAATTGGTCATTTTGAACATGGCCGAGTGGATTTAACGTCTGAACGAATTGAAACCTTTTTGGGTCTTTATAAATATTCAAATGGTGAATTTCAGGAATTTTTAAATGGAAAACAAATTCCTGTTCTCGATTTAAAATATGAATGTTTGATGCTTCTAGAAAAGATTGACGACACAAAATTACGAACAGTCCACGCTGTGCTTCTAGGGTTTGTCTCTTAGAATATTCGAAACAACTTAGGAAACCCAACGTCAATAATGTCAATAAAATGACTGCAATGTATTAAGATTTCTTAGGTTCGCATCTTTCATAATCTCGGCAATAATTATCTCTGATCAACACGTCAGGGAGTAAGACTACGTTGCCTCTACAATACTATCTATTGTCTCCTACAAATCCGCCCCATGCGTTCGTGGACCTGCATAACAAAGCATTCAAATCTTGGATGAACATTACCAAACAAGCGTTTCAAGAAGTTGAAAACCAAAACTTCGACCACCTTCACGATGATTTCGTAAGACAAAATGTCCTTGGCTGTATTTGCAGTGAAGGAGAAGTAGTTGCCACTTTTTTACATTCATTTTCATCAATCTACACCGACGCAACCAGATCATTTAGATATATGGACGAAAATTTCCCTGAGATCTTCTTTCAAAAAATTAAAAATCTCGGAATAAAAAATGTCATGACATCTCATTACCTAGCCATACATCCTGAGTGGCGTAAAGGTACTAATCAATTACAAATCGCTCCAATCATGGTTGGTTTAACATTGCGTGTCCGTGATCTATTTGAGGCGGATGCTTTTATTGGTGTCTGGAGACGTGATCGTAAAGTGCATGAATTAGCTTACGCACAGGGCGGAGAATGTATTATCTCCAACATTTCAAGCCACAATACCCCTTGTGATCTAATTCTCATGAATAAAACGACTCCCTATACGTATCCATCAAAGGAAGTAGAGCAACATGTAAATTACCTTTGGGACAATAGAATTGAAGCGCTTTTTCACACCAAAAGCACTCCAAAAAGACAGACGGCATGAATTCAAAACGGCACAATGAAATTCGAAATTCTCTCAAGCTTAAATTCGACGAAACTTTTCTTCAAAACTACATTATCTCAAGTTCATTTTTATTAGTCGTGGCTATTTTTTTAAATCTAAGGTTTAGCTATTCCCCTGTTAGGTTTTTAAGCATTCCTCTCATTACTGTGTTTATGTTTAGAAGTTTTGCGTTCATGCATGAGGCAGTTCACTGCCTACTAACTAAAAACTTAAAATTAAATCAGTTACTAGGAGTTATTTCAGGAACGTTTTGTCTTTTATCATTTGAATCTTGGAAACAGGCACATCTCGCTCATCACAAGTGGAGCGGGAATGTAGATAAAGATCCTGTGGCAGCAATGATTAAGAGGTACCCGAATTTTTCAAGTACAACTCAAGGAATTCTGTCATTTGGGTGGAGAATTTGGTTTCCTGCTCTATCTCTTCTTCAACACTCAGTGTTCTGGGGAATAACGGTTCAGTTCACACTCACAAAAAAAATAACTCCGAGACTATTTTGGAGCGCCATTGTTCCAATATTATTCTGGGTGTGTTTAGTAGCTTTGTCACCAGCTCCATTTATAGTAAGCATATTATTACCAAGCATTCTTTTATATTTGATAGGTACCGAGATCATAAATGCCCCACACCACCTGGGTCTTGAGTATTTCTTTGGAGACACACAAATACCGATCTCAGAGCAATTTAAAATAGCTAGAAGCTGTGTTTACCCAGAGTGGATTTCAAAATGGATTGTATTAAATTTCAACTACCATATTGAGCACCACATGTATCCGTTTGTACCTTGCTACCATCTCGATAAACTGCATTCTGTCTTAAAAAAAGAATTGGGTTCAATCTATAATCAAGATCCAAGCTTTTCATGGACATTCACGAATAGAAAAAAGGATCTTGGAATTGTATTTGGTTCTGATCAGGTGTCTCTAGAATATAAAAAACGCGTAGCCTGAATTTAACTCAGATATACTGGATATTTTTAGCGCCGTCTCCGACTGCTAAAACCTCACCTTTAGATGTGCAGATAAAACCTTTTTTCCGGTGGATACTTGTGGTTAGTGGTTTCAAAGAACCGAGCTTCACAGGAGTTAGCAGTGATGCTCTAGGCTTGAATGCAGCCGAATTTGAGGAGTTATAAATTTCTCTGACTGTGTAAGCCTTGGTATCAAAAGATTTTACAGGAATATATTCAGCAAGAGTTGCCATTAATTCTCCGCCAAGACCTTCAAGTACTTGCTGTGATCTTTCCCAGAGCTTGAACCACTCAAGAGTAGATATATCTAAAATGGAATAGCCCGTAATTTTATAAAAATTAAAGCTTCTAAAAAGTTGGATCATGTCTTCATTATAAAACTCGACAATGTCATCCTTACTGATTTGTTTAATAAATTCCTCGTCAGCCGCAAACCCATTTTTTTCTAGAGCAAGCTTGAGCAGTGTGATTTCATTCTCATATGATTTTGTAGGATCAAGTGGTTCGATCCATTGTGACCAGCAGTCAAAGTCAGAAATGAGCTGCTCTTTTTTCAATTGAGCGACTTTTGAAAGATTTTCTAGGGTTGAATCAGAATACGGAAGCACATCGTAACCGATTTTTTTCAAGGCTATTGAAAATCGAGTTGCCGAGTCCAATAAGTCACCATCAATATTAGCTAAATTGATTTCACCTGAAACTGATGACGATGAGAGACTTCTATTGGATTGCACCATAAAGCTGTGCGCAACCTACCCGAAGATCCGCGTCATGAACAGACTAATTCTAATCATCAACATTAATGGTTGTCCAAGCAAGTGAGTGCTTAGTTAAGTATACAGACTTCATGTAGTTAACGTAGCGCGTCGTATGATGATTGACTAATTTTTCTAGTAGCTCCTGAGAGGGTTTGAATTGCAGCTTTCCATCATCGAATGCTTTACTCACATTACTTAGGTGCTGTGCCTCGGAGTATCCCCTATATGAGTCAAAACCTAGGTGTAAAATTACGCAAAGGTTAGTCCAGAGCTCAAGATTAAGCTCCAGTAAGCCGTCTTCGATGTCATATAAGGTTTTTTCGGTGATCTTATGACCTTTTCCCTTCAGGCTTTCTAGAACCTCAGGCTGACGTAGACAAAGAGTAATTCTTGCGGATCTCAGGATATCGCTCGCCTTAGGAACCGCGATTAAATTTGCATCGAATTTTATATTTGGGAAGTGTTTGGACTCTAGGTCCTGGTGAAGCTTGATAATCTCATCCTGTCTAATATCGAGGATGTTAGACAGACAATAGATATCAACAAGTGGGAAGCCTTCGATGCCCGACTCATATTTTTTTAGTTGTTCGATGCTCACTTCTAAATATTCAGCAACTTCTTCTTCGGATTTCTTTCTGTTTATTCGGTAGTTCTTAAAAAAAATACCGCAGTCTTTTTGAAATTGAAGGGTGCTTTGTTTAATCAAATGTATCGACGGTGGTTCATTCTTCAAGTTGAATAAAGACATAATATCGAGTTCAAATATCACACCTGGAAAAATTGGACAGGTTAAGAATCCTTTAGACAGACTCTAAATCAACGCGGTAAGTCGCCTAATAAGTAGTAAATCCACTTATTTTTTTAGCGCGCCTGTTTCTCAAGGTCTCTTCTTGTTAGGTCATCTACTTCTTTCAGCCAATTACAAAACTTTTCAGTTCTTCCATAAATACAGCCCAGAGTAGCGGCTTTTTTAGCCTCATCATATTTCTCTGATTCACCGAGGCCTGCTGAAAAAATCACACAACCCATTGCGCTGCCGCCATCACATGCAGGCTCTGAATATTTCATGATTTTAGGTAAGTCTCTTTTTTCACCGGGTTTTACTTCCACTTCTCGCATGGCCATTTCGACACAAACCTCTGGAGCGTCACGGCTGCATTCCTCTGCAGTCTCAACTGCAAAACTATCGATTGGCTTTACCAACAAAAGACCTAACAAGGCGTATTTGAAGTTACTCATTTTTACTTCTCCCATCCTCAAACCAATTCGTAATAGTGATCAATTGGTTCCATCTTTGTATTCTTGATTCCTGACGATGTAGGATTTTGCCCACACACTGTTGGCGTTTACCTACATTGTGAGTAGACCCATAAAGTCCATGAATCTGAACTACCATTGCTTATCTAAAGACTAACCCCTTTACTGCTTATTTCTATTTCATTGTTTTTCGCTCAAAAATAGCTATTTTTCTAAATTTATTCCCTATTGCAATTTGTAATAAATACCGATATTCTATTAGAGTATGCGTAATCCAACAGGGATGAAGCCCCAAGATATAGTGGTTTTATTGAAGATCCTCCTCTGGCAGGACAGGAAGTGGACCCAGCACGACCTGGCTAATGACCTAGGAATTAGCCAGACTGAGATCAATTTCTCACTCTCACGCCTGGTTAAATCTGGGCTTCTGGACGAGGCTAAAAAACACCCTTTCAAACATGCCCTAGCTGAGTTCCTCATTCATGGACTTAAGTACATTTACCCAGCTGAACTGAGTGGCAACGGCCGAGGTATGGCGACTGCCCAAACCTATTCCCTACTAGCCAAGAAGCTCATATCCGCAGAGGACAACCAAGTCGTCTGGCCAGACCCTGAAGGGAAAGACCGCGGTCAGCATCTCGAGCCACTTTACCCGTCGGTTCCTTTCGCTGCCAAAAAAGATCCTGAATTGCATGAATGGTTAGCCCTGATCGACGCCATTCGGATCGGCTCTGTTCGGGTCCAGAAGTTCGCCATTGATCGCATCCATAAGAAGTTGAACGAAGCTGCATGAGTCCTAAGAACAATATCCACATGCTTGAAATGGTCGCCAAGGGATTAGGTAAACTCAAAGATGAGGTTGTGTTCGTGGGTGGTGCTGTCACGAGTCTCTACATCGATGACAAAGCCGCACCTCCGGTCACGGCATCGGATGACATTGATTGTGTGATCCAAGTCGCCAGCATGAACGAGTACGCCAAGATCGAAAAGATATTGGCCAAGCAGGGATTCAAAAGACCCGTGGACGAGGAGGATCAAGCCATCATCTGCCGCTGGGATTATTTCGGCATCCTTGTTGACGTCATGCCGACGGATGAAAAGATCTTAGGCTTTACGAATATCTGGTACAGCGAGGCCATCAAAAACAAAATGACCCAAGAGCTCCCCAATGGAACTAAGATTTCTATTTTTACTCTGCCATACTTCGTTGCCACCAAGCTTGAAGCATTCAAAGGCCGTGGCGAGAACGATTGGCGGATGAGTCAGGACTTTGAAGACATCATTTCAGTCCTTGATGGATGCACAACCGCCGAAGAGCAACTGAAGAAAGTCACAGGCAAACTGAAAACCTATTTCAAAAAAGAGTTCTCTCAGTTCACCAAAGACGAATCCCATCTCAGAGAAGCTGTCGAAGGCTTCCTTCGTCCATCTAAGTCCACCACATCCCGCTCTAAAAAAGTTATCCAACTCATTCACTCTCTTACTTAACACGCGCGCTACTCCACTTACTCCCACTCATCAATCTCACTACTCCGGCTCCAGACCCCCCATACCATCCCGAAGGGTGCGTGTGGGGGGTCTGGAGCAAAAGCAGAATGCTTTTAGGAGTTTGTGAGATTGATCCCGAGGGGTAAAACCAAGGGTTTGCGCGCGAGTTAAGGTAGAGGCTGAATCAGGTCAATGCGATTTCCGTAGAGGTCACTGAAAACCGCAATCGTGCCGTAGGATTCTTTTCGTGGACCTTCTAAGAATTTGACGCCGAGTGATTTAAATTTTTCGTAGTCCGATTCAAAATCATCGGTGTGCATGAAAAAAAGCACTCGACCTCCGGCTTGATTTCCAATCACCGAAGTTTGTTTTTCATCTTCCGCTTTCGAAAGTAAAATTTCGGAACCCTGATTACCTGGAGCTCTGATTCGAACCCAGCGCTTCTTCTCTAGTTTTGTATCCTCGACCACAACAAAACCCAGTTTGCCGCAGTAAAAAGCGATAGCGTCGTCATAGTCTCTGACTAATAAGGCTGTAAGGGCGATCCCGGTAATCATCGAAATAAAGTAACTGGAATCGGCGTCGCTAGCAACCCGTCCCAGATTTTAGGAAAAAATCCTGGATTCTGGGATTTCTTAAGCCTGCGATTCCAGGATTCCTGGACTTTTAAACTGTGAAAAGTCTCCTTTTCTACGACTTATTCTCCTAATCTGCGACAAAAGTCCTGGATTCCAGGACTTTTTCCAGTTTTCCTGGACTTTTCAGTGTTTACTCCAAAATCCAAAAACCACTTTTGGCTAAGATTCGAACTATTTTTGCCATAAAACTAAATGATTTCAACCTAACGATCTCACCGGGAATCTAACCTGTTCCTCTTGGCACCTGGCTTGCTTTGTAATCCGCAAAACGGACTTTCGAATAAACGGAAGTTTGAACAAATCAGGAGAAATGATAATGAAATACGATCCATGGGTTGAATCAGGTTTGGCTCACCTAGAACCAAGCGACGACCCAACGTTCTTTGACATTCGAAACCCGACTTATGAATTTGCTGATCCAGTCATGGATCAGCTGCTGACTTTAAAAAGTGCAGCGAAATTTCTAGCGTTGACCCCACGAGCACTGCGAATCATGAGCTATGAAGCCAAGATTCCAGTTTACCGTTTGGGTCGACAGACGAGATTCAAGCTAAGAGACTGCGTGACCTTGATCGATGACTTTATGGAAAACGCATAAAGGAGCAAACCCATGTCAATTAAGCAGTATACAGACCAAGGTAAGAGTATTACGAAGTCTATATCAATGGCAGAGACTCTAGCAGAAGGCGTGTTCAACGCCGGATGCGAAGAATCGAAACATTGAGAAAGGCAGAACACCAAGAGTTTGAGTTCAAGCGAGAGCTTGCCAAACTCAGAGAAGAACCAGTCCCCTTCCGTTTTGGTGAGTGGCTAGAAGAATGTATGAAGCGGATGAAAATCACGCATCAACCTTCGACCGTTCACAGCTACACCAAGCAATTGGGCAAATCTATTCTCCCACACTGGAGAGATATGGAGTTGCCTGAAATCACCCGAATGGAAGTCCACTCGACTCTATTTGAGAAACTAGACCCGGATCTTCATCCGAACACCCGGCGATGGATTCTCAATATGGTCAGGCGGATATTTCAGATGGCCGTAGAGGAAGGAATTTTGCTCAGAAACCCTACCCAGGGAATCCAAGTCAAAGTTCCAGAATCAGAGCAGAAAGTTCTGACCAATGCGGAAGCGCTGATTCTGCTCAGAGAAGCAAAGATCTGTAATCACCGGTTCTATCCCATCTGGGCATTGGCGCTCATGACCGGGATGAGGTCAGGTGAACTCTTTGCTCTCAAATGGATCGACTGCGATTTTGATGCGAAAACGATTTCGGTCAATAAGCAGTGGACTAATAAAGGTGGATTTGGACCAACGAAGTCGCAGAAGAATCGCATCGTACCGATCTCTAACGACCTGCTGATGTTCCTAAGAGAACAGAAGCTGGCGAGTGGAGGAAAGACAGAGTTTGTATTGCCGCAACACCGTGAATGGCAAAACGGCGAGCAAGCGCAGGTGCTACGAAACTTCTGCACATTAATTGGAATCACGTCCATCAAGTTTCATGATCTCCGAGCGACCTTCATCACCAATCTTCTCTCAAGAGGCGTTTCCTTGGCCCGAGTGATGTCCATGGTTGGACATTCCCAGATCAAGACGACGAACGTCTATTTGAGAAAAGCAGGAGTTGAAGTGCAAGGAGCGACTGAAAGCTTAGGTTACCAGTTGCCACAAGTGACTGATGCCCAAGTGTTCAAACTAAAAACATGATTTTTGCTACCAAGAGCTATAGTCGGGTTTTCCGAATCCAATGGTTTCAATGCTTTATGTAGAAAAAGAGCAAGGCACCAAACTCAGATTCTACGATTCTACGATTCTACGATTCTACGATTCTACGATTCTACGATTCTACGATTCTACGATTCTACTCACACAATAGTGGGAAGCCCCACATCAACTCTTTAAGAACAAGCATTTAGCAAACGAAGTTTATAATTTTCGAAGGATCTAAACCCGTAAGCTCTTCTTTTTATTACCTTTGCTACGTTGTTAAAGCCTTCGACTCTGGCGTTTGTAAGACGGTATTTAAAAAAGTTCAAGATTTCATTTCTCCATCGGATGAGAGTGCGTCTGAATGTTTTTAAGTGAGGATTTTCTGTGAGAGCGAGTTGGTCGATGAGTTTTTGGAAGTAAATTTCTGCGGGTTTGATTCCACGAGTTCTATAGAATCGGACTCTTGGGCTAGATCTACTGCTTGTTTCTTAAACTCATCTGTATACTTCCTCGCTACCTGTCTCATTCGTTACCCTTTCAGTGGTTTCGGTTTATTCTAACCTATTTTGTGTCCACCAAATCGGGTTAACTCCAAAAGTGAGAGATGCAATTTATGTATTGCACGCTTCTCAAAAGAAAAAGTAGGGCTTGGATAAAAAAACTTTTGATCTACTCAAATTAAGACAGAAGGAACTATAAAAATGAAAAACAAGAATGTTACTACCTACAAATCAGTGCGTAATTTTGGAAAAGCATTTGGTCTAACTGACATTAAAATGAATCTTCACGAGCAGAAAAAAAACTAGTAGAAAAAATCAAAACCACACGCCTAAGCAAAAGTCTATCTCAAGCTCAGCTTGCAGCAATGCTTAAAACAAAACAGCCTGCAATCGAAAGAATGGAATCAGGACACATTACTGAAGTGAGGATGGATTTTTTATTAAAAACATTACTTGCGCTCGATCTCACATTAACTATCAAAGCAGCGTGAGCCTCACTCTTCCCCACTACAGCGACTCAGCCCTGGCCTGAACAAACGAATAAAAAATCACTGAGTCTTTGTCGTTCTTTAATCGTTTCAATTCTGCTTTCATTTCTTTCACGGTTTTCTGATCTATCTTTTTAGCTTTGAGGAGTCCTGGAGCTCCGCTGAGCAATAAGTTAGTCCAATAGTCGATGAACTCAGCTCGCTGCTTAGTGCTCCTGTTGTCGTAATGAAACGTCTTCACTTCTGTGGTGACGCTCAGAAACTTGGCTGCAATTAGATAGTTAGCGAGCTTCGCACCCACGAACGGATCGCCCTTCAAGTTCCACTGCTGATCGTTGAATGCAAACCAATAGTTCATGGTTGCAGGGCTATAAGGATGCACAAAGAAAGTCGAGTTGAGCACTTCATTGCAGTAGATCACGCCGCCTGTTTTCAATGTGCGCTTGGCCTCCTTCAAGATCTCAATCGGTCTCTGCACATGCTCTAGTAACCAACAGACAAAAGCGCCGTCGAACTCGTTCTTCTTAAATGGGAGCTTAAACGCATCCCCTGTGAGGAGTTGAACGCGCTTGTTTTGAATGTCTTTCTTCAGATGCTTCTTTGCGGTTTCGATTTGTTTGGGAGATGCGTCTACACCAGTGATCTTGATGTGAGGGAAGCGCCTGAGCAAGATCTCCGTCTGAGCACCTACTCCACAACCCACCTCTAGAATGTGTGTTTGCTTCACGAAGTCTATCTTCTCGAATATCTTGGACTCTAAGAACCTGGCCTGCTCGTACAAGCGCTCTTGCTCGACCTTAGTAAAACCATGAACGTAACCTAGCGCTACACCTGTTTGTTTCTTCATGGGGGAAGATTACCACAATAATTCGGGTACGCACGAGGGTCGGGTGGTGTAGAAGGAGTTAAATCCTTTCACAAGGAAAGGAAGTTGAAATGAATATGAAAGTTTGGAGACCCTATTATACGTATCGGCTGAAGCTAGAAAAACTGAAGCAGAGCGCCTGCGCAAAAAATAGTAACTGTTTTTGTGAAGAGCGCCAAGGCAACTTGTAGCCATTGCAAGGATTCTGCTCTTACTAGATATATTACTTCTCCATTTTTTGTGACCGCTAGCAAGACGACAAGCTGAGGACGTTTTCGGTACAGCATTAACCCGGAGCTCTTAGGACGAGTACCTCTCGAGTCTCGGCCACTTCTTGGAGCTTCTCACGAAACAACTTCTTTGTTTCCCGCTCGCTCAGTCCAGACTCCGAACATAAAGTCTAAGTTTCAAAGCCCAAGAATAATATACCTCAAAACGACTGGCACCCAACTTGCTCTAGAAAATAGCAAGAATGGCGAGCTTAAAATTGTGAATTATTTTGTATTATTATTAGTACAACAGAGGTTGACTTATGGGTCAACCAAAAACAGTACGTTTCGATGATGAATTAGAGAAGAAGGTTGAAGAGTATTTGGAAACAAACGGCATTAAGTTCACACAACTCATGAAAATGGCTGTAACCAAGTTCATCTCAGAGCCACAATCCATTCACCTAGCACCAGTAGACACTAAGGATTTCGTCGCATCTTCCAAAAAGCATTCAAAAAACACAAAGAAGCTATAAACAAATTGAAGTGAGAGTGATTTTCCTCCCGACAGCTCTAGCTGTCGTGGAGACTAATAAATTTATTTGTGAAGTGGACGGAAATCCGCACCATTGCAATGACATTGGAAAAATTGAAAGCGCGATAGCTACTGCATTCTATCCTGACAGCTATCACTGCAATCACCTTCATTAATATACATGGTCTGGATCTAAAATACCCATCAAATAAGTTACTCAGTACCAATGGGCTAGCTGATATCATCGAGAGCTGTGCTGCTGGCTACGTCGCTCGCTATGAACTCATCGATTGGTTTGAATCACACAAGATACCATTATAGATCAGGAGGATGCACATGACTTAATCCCTGACATTGCTTTTGCAAAAAAAGCAGACCGAGATTGAACATCTGCGAAGGGTGCTTCTCGCAACATGTCTTCCATTGGGTTTTCGCAATAGTTTCTATAGAAAGGTTCATGGTATTCGATCGGAAACTGCTCGAGGAATACATTAAACTCTTTTCTATCATGATATTGAGTACTATCTACAGCTGCGAAGATTCCGCCTGGCTTCAGAACCCGCAGAGACTCTTTGAGTACCTGTTTTCTGACTTCTAAGGGCATCTCATGAAAAAGAAACGTACAGACGATGACGTCGTATTCGTTATCTCTAAAAGGCAGATCAGCGGCATCTGCAATGATGTAATCTATGTTCTTGAATGCTTTCAATCTAAACTTAGCCTTGTCCAAATACGATTCACTTAGATCAGAAACCGTGAGTCTAGTCTTAGGGAACGCCATGTGAATGAACTTGCTAGAGCTACCCGAACCTGCGGCTAATTCTAAGATCTTCAATCCCTCTCCGTCAGTTTTTCCACTGCGCTTTTTGATTTCTGTGATGAGCATCCTTCTCATGGCGTCAGCTGCACCCGTGAATAACATTTCTACTTGGTGATCATATATTTCAGCAGAATGATCCGAAAAGTAACCATCCGTTTGGAAATGGAAGTTTCGTTTAAAATATATTGGTTTGTTCTTGGCTTCGTCTTTTGCTTGGTCAGAAAAAACAGTAGTCCTTCCTGCTGATCTTCGCTTCTCGATCCCTAATCCATCCCAAAACAACTTTGGAAGTCGCTTCAGATGAGAGAGCGGACTCTCTGGATACAATACTGAAAGTGGAAACACACCATCTTCAATCTTCTTGGCGTCTTCCTTAAGTAGATCAAACAAACTCTGTCTCACTTGATTCACGAGTTCTTTGGGAGGGTTAAAGTCACTCGTGCCTCCCGCAAAAATCTTAGTGAATAATTTTAAGAGCACCATTTCGCTTAAAAACAGAGCTCCCCTACCCAGAGAATAACTATAAATGAGGTTTTGACGAATCATATTCCGAAGTTAACTTTACCATAGTTTGGCAGACTAACCCACACTCCAAAACGTAAACCAACTGCACAGGAGCGATAACGACAAATAAAGAGTGTACTTCCTGGCCTGAGTTTTAAGCTTGGCATTGCCGATCGAATGGATCAAGAACAGCTTAGAGAAATAAGATGCAGTAATCGAAAGCGCAATCAAACTTCCCTGCATCCGCACATCGATCGTGCCCACATCCTGGAGTTGAATAGCAGCAATGAACGATCCACGCACTTCGAAGAGTGAAACAAGGAACGTTAAGACAATCAGTCTACTGTGACCAAAAATATTCTGAAGTAACTTTGACACAACTAATATTGCTATGATGAACGCTGACAGTCTTGCAATCGGCAACAAATCGAATCTATTACTCTCTAGTTCATGCTTGGCTTGGGTTTGCTTTTTGGAATTCAGGAGTATGATCAGTCCTGCAACGAGAATAGGCCCAATAAACACAATGAGTAACTGAGGCTGAACATCATCCGCCACGAATAATAGAATTGCAATTCCTGCGATATGCATAGCAATTGTCGCAGCTAAGAACGTGAGCGCCTCTCTCGTGACATCTTGGCTTGCAGCTGCACGATGACTTCGTTTGGCAAGAGCAGCCGTTGTTGCAGTACTCGAGATGATTCCACCAAAAAAACCAGTGTGTACAGCTCCCACTCGCGCACCCATTCTCTAGCGGAGGAAGGATCCAGCGAACTGAATCAGCGTGAGCGCGAATACCATGGATGCCATTTTTTTGGGGATGAATACATTCCAAGGATCGACTGCTCCATTGGGTAGGAATGAGAAAGTAAGAACAGAACTACTAATGTCAGAATTGCCTTAACTTTAGGTCGGTTCATTTTCCAATAACTCTTTAGCCTCGAGGAGATTGCGCAGTTGTTCTGCACTGACTGTAGGATAATTTAGTTAAATGACTTTAGTTTTTTTACTATAATAACTTTCGAATGATGAGAGCTGCAACTTCTGAGCCGCTCTAACTCAATAACTATTTATGCGAAAGTCTTGATCGTGCGATATTCTTGGACAACAATTTCAATACCTGCTGCAGCGGCGTCTTTGTTGAGGCGACCATTGAAGGAATGAATGATCTCAGACAACTTCCAAGTCGCGTCGATAGGACGAATTGTTTTCTTCGTGGAGAGAGTACCTTTGTCAGTGGCATTCAATTCTTTGCGTTTGAAGTTGAACTTGGCGATGACTTCATCACTCTCTCGTTTCAGACTTAAGACCAATTGATCGAGCTGCACCCAGTCCTTGGAGTCAGGAGGATCGAGCTTGAAATCTGTAAACCCGTTCTTTCCTGCAACACTGGATTTCAGAATGAACCGATACTGTAGAGTGAGGACTTCTACCACTTCACGGAGATGCAGATGTGGAATGATATTGAGCCTCAGTGCGCCCATGGATGAAGGCTGATCGGTACCACCGAAGAGAATATACAGACTCGCTGACTTATCACTAATCGAAGTATCGAGTGGAAGTATGAATTCCCACGAAGGAGAAGTGACTCGTTTTAGAACTTCAAACGCATCAGGTGACTTGGCTTTGACTTTCTTGTCGATTCCGTAAGCTAGAAATGTATGGAGCACAGAAGATGTGCTCGTGCCTTTTAAGTGAGCACCCTGCTCCCAGGATTCTCCTTCTACTACTACCTTATATTCAACACCGTTTTGAAATGAAGTGGCTTTCATATTGGATCTGAGAATCATGTCATAGACTATTTAAATTGCCTAGATCAGGTGATAGAATTTCTCAATGAACACAAAACTCTCATTCGATCTCATTCTTTTTTCTCTCTCTGCTTCTTTTAACAAAGAGGAATCCCTCACTCCTGAAGTCCAAGCTACTTTCACGCCTTGATTCATCCAAAGAAGTGAACAGCATACTAACTTAGGGCAAGGTTATGGGCATTAAGCTTTTATTTGCCATACAGAAAATCTCAGACAGACATTTGGCTGAGCTAGTAGAAGAATACATGGGACAAGTTCTCGTTAAGAACCCAAAAGAGTTTCTCCGCGAACTCAAAGCTTCAAACTCTACGCTCTTTTGTCCAAATGGAATTTTCGGAAGCATCGGTGAATACGACGATCACCTCGACGAGACATCAAACAAATAGTCCGATGAACTCATTAAGAAGAAAAAAGCAGCTCTTGAAAGTGTAAAAGATGTAGATCTCGAGCCTATTAAATCTCTTTGCCTAAAAACAATTACTCAACGATGAGGACCGAAGAGCTTCCCAACAACAGCACTGGAACCAACACTGCTCGCACTACGACTCATAATCGGTTTCTGGGCGCATTCTGGGCAATCGTGCAGGTACACGAATCCATACGTACCAAACGGACGATCCTTGAGACTCGGTAACGCTTCATAAACCCACTTCTCTGCTTCAAGCTCTTCTGGAGCCGTCTTCGTATTAGGACTACGTTCGGGCAAGTTATAAACTTTCCCCATAGGAAGACTCAGTTTGCATTCATTCGCAACTGAATAGAATGGAGAAAAGTACAACCAGTTGTCTTCTTTTGGATCAGGTTTTGTCGGAAAAAAACTAATCGGAATTCCGCTGTACCCTAATGTCTCTAAGTACCCAACCATGCCTGGACTAGGGATTTCCTTCTTCGTCACTTCATTAATGTGCGCGCCACCCACAATGACGAAAGCCTTCTTGCATTGGTTGCGGCCTAGTTTCTCAGCGATGTTTCTTGCCATGATCATGTTCCGCTCGACCATGCCTAATGTGTAATACCACTTAGGGAGTTTAATTCGCCAATCTCCTGGAATGAAATACGGATCATGAGTCGCATCCATGTAATGCACCTTGAGTCCCATATCGCGCGCCTTTTCAAGCTTGCCTCTGAAGTAATTGACGTAGAAGAGATTCGCTCGTTCCTTACAAGCATCGAGACTCGAAGCCTTGACCTCATCGCACCAATGACTTGCCATTGTTTCGAAAGTGATCTTGCGAGCGAGCCAGTCATCCATCGCGATCTCGTTTAGCTCTTCGGACATCTCCATAAACACACAGTCGTAATCAGCATCCTTCTGCTTGATCTCAGCCATCATCTTCATGAAGGCGTCATGAGACGTCCAATCATTATGCATTTCACCAAATAAGATGACATCAGGCTTGAGTCCCAGGATCCTGTCGACTGAGTATTCTTCGTTCTTTTCGATATTGGAGAAGTAACTCTCGACTTTAGAACACCAATTCGAAGTCGCTTGGGCAGGACTTAAGAATACTGAAGAGGAGAAAAGAACAGCCGCTATTAAGTTTATCATGCGCCTGAATATAATCTGGTTTTAGACTAACGCGGAGTGATTATTAAAAGGAAAAAAGGCCACTGCAAAGGATTCTGAAATCACCTTTTTTTGTCCAAACAGAAGCAACCGTTCTTCCGCTAGCGATAGAGATATCCTGATTGAATGCTTTCAAAAAGTCTCCATTTCTCAGAGTAATATTGTAACCACCGCCGACTGCTTGAAAATTTGCTGGGCCACCTTCGGTTCCAGCCATCAACTAGTGCATTGTCTAGCTCAATCTCATCAATTATGCGACGAGCCATGAAACTAAATCATGACTCATGCTATCCTCTTCTCACACCATGGATAACCTCACTCACACGCTGATTGGAATCACAGTAGCCCATTCTCTCCCAAAGAAACTCCGCACGCGTGAAATCTACTGGGCAAGCGTGATCGCAAACAATCTCCCTGACTCTGACGTGATTCAGAATTTCTTCCCAGGCACTACACCGCTCGATTACCTCGTCCATCACAGGGGCTACACACATAACTTCTTCTTAACATTCGGACTCGCTTACGCCGGAGCGGCGCTTACTAGCTTCATCGCTAAACCCAAAGGCGAACGAAAAGTCACGCGCGAGCTCTACCTCTTCACGCTCCTAGGTTGCTTCATGCACATAGGTGCAGACTTCATGAATAGTTACGGAGTCCATCCCTTCTCGCCTCTCTTCAATCAATGGCTCTATGGAGACAGTGTGTTCATCATTGAGCCATGGATCTGGATGATCTTACTACCCATGGCGATCGCAATGGCACATAGTAAGTCCGCCAAAATATTCTGGTCTGTTTTGCTCGCTGTTGGATGGGGGATCATTGGGTTCGTGGACTACGTCACTCTCCCGATCAAGATAGGAGTGACACTTGCAGGAGCGTTTTCGTTTTGGTTTCATCACAAGAAAAAAACCGCGAACCTTGCAGCTGTTTCACTCCTCACAGTGATCACTGCGTTTTTCACATTCTCTCACATCGCGAAGAACGAAATCCGCACGACCTCACACGCACCCTTCAACGATATTGAAGCGACTCCTTCTCCAGGGAATCCATTCTGCTGGGGATCTTGGAGTGAGAAGTCAGAGGGAGAAGATCATGTGATGAGATTAGCACTCGTCACTCCATTCCCTAACATTGTGGGCGCTGATCAGTGCGGAGCCTGGAGAACGGTCTATCCTAGAAGCGGAAATCCTCATCTGATCGATAGACCTGATGAGAAAAACCCAAGCGTACTCTGGAGATACGAATCTCGCGTGTCAAAGCAAGATTACGATGATCTCTATGAACACTCCTGCCAGTTTCAGCGGC
Organism: Lysobacteraceae bacterium; assembly: GCA_023657465.1. Taxonomy (GTDB): domain Bacteria; phylum Bdellovibrionota; class UBA1018; order UBA1018; family JAGTJX01; genus JAGTJX01. Next base: position 10,852 of record JAGTJX010000003.1, on the reverse strand, counting down.
TCATGAGCTTCGTGAGATTCCCCTACGTCACTCATATTGGAAAAAATTGGGCCGCAGGCGATCTCAGGTACGATATGCGCGACCGAGGTAACTTCACTCATATGGAGATAACTGACGAGTCGTCGCAAGTTGCGAATTGTGAAGCTCACAATGCACCTTGGGCCTCTCCGTTTAGACGTTAGCTCGCGCACGAATCAGGAATCTACCCCAGCACTTCAAATTCAAACTGAGCCAACTCCTTCATGACACTTTTTTTAAGTTGAGGAGTCACACCTTCTAACCACTGATCCCACTTGTCGGGTCTCAGGAATAATGGACAACGGTCATGCCCTGTTTCTGCGATGATCTCTGGTGGATCACTCGTGATCATTGAGTACGTACGGATCTTCTCGCCTTTGGGAGAGTTCCACACCGACCAGATTCCTGCCGCAAGCATCGTCCCGCCAGATTTCGGGACGAATTGGACTAATTTTTTTTTGCCTCCCGCACCTTCGACATATTCAAAGAATGAATCAACAGGAATGAGACAACGAGTCTCTGCATAGGCGCGCTTGAAGCTGACCTTCTCTTCGATTGTTTCGATCCTAGCATTATGAAAAACCATTTTTGGTTTTTCTTCTTTTTCAAAAAATGGAACGAGACCAAACTGCATCGGAGTGAGGAGCTTGTGGCCTTTGGATTCAGTGATCACGGGGGATTGATATTTTGGGAACACGTGTGGCTTCCAGGAGAAATCCTCTCCAATCTCAGCATCGAATTCTTTGGCCAAATCCGTCAGCGATTTTGAACTCATGAACTGAACGCACATAGGGATTATAGTAACGCAAGGCACGGGCACTTAAGTAGTGAATTTGAATGGTGGTACAGGGGGTCAGATTGGGTAAAAGTTCAGTGTTCGGTTTTTGTTCGGTATAGTGATGGGATGGTACGTTTTAATAAGCTCTATTTGCCACTCTTCTTAGGCCGAGTTCCTGCAGGATTCCCCTCTCCTGCCGATGATTACATCGACAAAACCATCGATCTCAACGAGCTCATGGTCAAGCGTCCTGCAGCGACATTCTTCGTCAGAGCCTCAGGCGACTCGATGCTGGGCGCAGGCATTCATACAGGCGATATCTTGGTCGTCGATCGTTCGATCAATCCCGCTAGCAGAATGATTGTGGTCGTTCATCTGAACGGAGAGTTCATGGTGAAGAGACTCGTCATCCAAAAAGGACTGCAACAGTTAGTATCCGAAAACCCAAAATACAAATCACGCACAATCACAGAGAGTGATGAGTTTGAGATCTGGGGAGTGGTGACTTATGTCGTCCATCCAGCCAAATGAAGTATTCGCATTAGTCGATTGCAATTCGTTCTACTGCTCATGCGAGCGAGTATTCAACCCAACGCTTAAAAACAAACCCATCGTCGTACTCTCCAATAACGACGGCTGCATGGTCTCGCTCTCCAAAGAAGCCAAAGCCCTGGGTCTCAAAATGGGAGCGCCTGTACATGAGTGGAAAGAGCTCATCAAGCAACACAACATCGCAGTCTACTCCTCGAACTACACGCTCTACGGGGATCTCAGTGCCCGAGTGATGCAGATCCTGCGCGAGTTTTCTCCAGAGATGGAGATCTATTCGATCGACGAAGCGTTCCTCTCGCTTCGTGGCATGAGTGATCGCGACTTGACTGCGTACGGAACACTCATCCGAGATACGGTCTATCAATGCACAGGAATTCCCGTATCGATAGGAATCGGAGCCACAAAAGTACTCGCAAAAGCCGCTAACCGAATCGCTAAGAAACAAGCATTAGGCGTATTCGATCTCTCTGATCCCTCTATTCACGACGAGGTGCTATCAGGGTTCGAACTCACTGACATCTGGGGGATCGCGCGCCGTTCAGCTGAAAAACTCAAGAGACTAGGAATTCATAATGCCAAGGAACTGAGAGATGCCCCAGACGCTACGATCCGCAGAGTACTCACCATCGTAGGCAGAAGACTCCAAGATGAACTTCGCGGGATACCTTGCATGGGTCTTGAGTTGGGTGCGAAAGAGAAAAAACAAATCATTAGCTCGCGTAGCTTCGGAAAACTGATCAGCGAAATCGAGCTGATCGAAGAATCAATCGCAAGTCATGTCACGAGAGCAGCTGAGAAGTTACGCAATCAAGGACTGATCGCTCATCACATGATCGTATTCCTCCACACCAATCCATTCCTTGAGCGCGATCATCAGTATTACAATCAAGCCGTCAGAACATTCATGAATGGGAGTGATCACACACCTGAGATGATTAGACTGGGAATAGACGGCTTAAGAGAAATTTATCGTGACGGATTCAAATTCAAAAAAGCAGGAGTGATTCTAGGTGAGATTAGACCCAAGCTTCATCAGCAGAGGTCCCTATTCGATCCCCCCAACCACAATCAGCTCGATGTCCTCATGACTACGCTCGATTCCATGAACCGCAGATTCGGCACTGAGATTGTGAAGTTCGCATCCTGTGGGACGAAGAAACACTGGCAGATGCGAGCGGAGCTCCGCAGCCAGCGCTATACGACGAACTGGGATGAACTGTTAGACATTGAGCTCTAATTACGACCAGGGTTGTAGGTCGGCAAACTCAATTCTAACTGAGAAGAATCTGAACCCATTCTTCCACCTGAATTAGTGATCGATCCCAGCGGACAACTGAACTCTGATTTTGCATTAGCGATAAAAGCTTCTGAGATACTTGTTCCACTTTTATGCTCTAATTTGAAAGTGATCATTCCACTACGCTTAGCTGTGCAATAGGCAAAGCGCTTATAGCTAGAAGAGAACTTTTTAAGAGTAGCAGCAAGTTCATCAAACTTCACAGTGAGCTGAGAATAGTCTGAAGCCCAGAAGAATCCATCACGACCGATGTCTTTAAGAATAGTCTGATTCACATCTCCTGAGAGTCCAATACTGAAATACTTAGTACCGTTATAGGTAGAACTTGAAAGAGTGCTAATCATTTGATCTTTTGAAACGTAATTTGCTTCATCTGTTCCATCAGTAAACACGACTAAGCTTTTGGAGAACAATGGGTTTCCACCCAACTCAGGAACATTTGAAACGACATAGCTTGCCAGTTGATTGAGCAAATTAGCTCCTGCCAATGTAGATCCATAAAGGTTAGTAGATGGATCAGCACAGAGTTTATTACCCAAACCATCGATTGCATCACCACATTTCATTGCATCGATCGCAGCGGCAGCATCTGCGTAATTGACGAAAATATTACTGCCTTTTTTAGCGACAAATCCAAGTAAGAAAACATCCTGACGGCCATCAAAAATCGAAAACAATAAGTAGGTATTTCCATCTAATACTTTTGAAGCAAAAGACTTAGCTGCAGATTTAAGAGCAGAAAATGCTGTTGCATTGTTAGTGATACTTGCTATGGTGTCTAAGGAGAGAACAACTAAGTTTTTATACTTCTTCTCTATAGGATACAAATTAGCTTTTGTTTCAGCGAGCGAGAGTGGCTTGCTTGTACCGTTATATTCTTCAGAAGCTGTAAGATCAGATGCATTTACAGAGGTAGGCTGGCCTTTGCAATCGACACCTTGGAATAGAACACCCACTTCTGCTGACTGATTATCACTATAGAATGATTGAACATCTAAAGTAACTGGGCATCCAGAAGGTTTAATTTCGTTTTCGGTACCGTCGTCACAGGAGGTACCAAAAGCACCGAGAGTAATGAGAGTGAGAACTAAAAGTTTTTTAGTATTGAACATGGTAAGCCTCTTTTGATTGGATTGCTTTGAGCTGAGTTAGGGTTTGAGAAAAGTTAAGGAGACGAATGCTTTTTTCAATCTGATTGAGATCAGAACGTAGCTCGCTGAACTCTTGTTCTGAAAGATAGAGTTGAATGATCGCTTTGTTTTGAACGACAGCTGATTTGACTTTCTCTAGTCGCTCAACGATTCACGAAACTTCTGACCTTGGGTCATGGTGGGATGATTTAAGATGGTTTCTGTATTGGTGATCAGGGTCTTAAATGCACTGATATTTGTGTTGGATGCTTCGGAATTCAAAGCAAAAACCATGACTAAAACAAGTAATAAATTCTTCATATTCATTAGTACCTCTGTGAATTGAGGCTATCTGGCACCAAAAGATAACACTATAAGTCAAACATTAGTTTTAATAATTTTTAAGTGATATATAGTTCTCTATGCCTCGTAAGAAATCCCCACCCAAGACACTCTTCTCCCGCTCGAAGGAAATTTTAGGGCTCACAGCCAAAATCATCACCAAAGAAGTTTCCCACAGAGTCAGCCAAAAAGTAGATCGAATCACCCATCAGATAGATCAAGCCCAGGCCATGGTTGAAACACTCTCTTCACTGAAGGGAGCTGCAATGAAAGCAGGTCAATGGATCGTTCTTGAAGCGAGAGACTATCTCCCTCCTGAAGTCATCCAAGTCTTAAGCCAGCTCCAAGACAAAGGCTCACACATGGACATTTCCGATGTGAACGAAATCATTAAAAAAGAACTCAGTCAGGAATCGTCTGCACTCATCCAGTCACTCAGTCCAGAACCCATAGGATCTGCAAGCATCGGGCAAGTTCACAAGGCCACGTACCGAGGCGAGTCTATTGCACTGAAAGTCCAATTCCCAGGAATCGCAGAATCCATCGACTCAGATCTCTCTCTCATGGGCAAAGTGGTCACTACGATGACTGGACTGACTGGCAAAAAAATTAATTTCGCCCCTCTACTTGAAGAATTAAGGATAGTTCTCAAACAAGAAGTCGACTACAAACAAGAATTGAAGTTAGCCCATCGCTACCGCGAGCTCTTAAAGCACGACACTCGCTTCGTGGTGCCCAAGGTTTATCCAGAGCTCTCGTCTTCTAGAATCATTGCGCTAGAATGGATCGAAGGCAAACGATTCACGGACTGGATACAGACTCAGCCTCCCCTTCATCACCGTGAGCACATTTCAAAGTTACTGATCGATCTCTATTGTATGGAGTTTTATGATTGGGGATTAGTCCAAACTGATCCTAACCCAGCAAATTTTCTGATTATTGAAACGGATTCGCTACCCAAGCTCGCAGTACTGGACTTCGGTGCGACTCTTGAATACACAGCTGAATTCAAAAGAGAATACATTGAACTGCTCTGTGTAATTGAAGGCGGAAAACGTGAAGAAATTTTCCAAACTGCTTCAAAATTTGGCTTCATTGACCCAAGAGAAAGCGAAGATACTCAAAATTTATTTAATAAACTCATGGATGTGAGCGTTGAACCTTTCAGAAAAGATCTGCAACCGTTTCATTTCGGAAACATTGATTATGCAAAACGCGTGAGAGACAGCGTGATTGAGTTTGCAAAAAAAGTAAAATTCTCAAGTCCCCCTAAGAAGCTCATCTTCATTAACAGAAAATTAGGTGGTGTTTTCAATATTATCAAAATGCTCGACGTCAAACTCGATCTTGTTCCTTATTGGAATCGAATGAAAAATACGAAGACCTAGTCGTTTGTCATCAGGTCTGAACAGAAGTAAGAATCGTACACACCACGAACTTTCAGTACATCAATAGCCTTTTGAACCGTGAGCACTTTGCCCTTCCACTTCGTACTATTGATCACACGGACTTCGATCGCTTCAGGCACGCCCATTTTAGCTACATGGGGATGAAAATTCTTGTTCCGAGTGAGGATCCACTTCCAGAATGATCTCACTTGTTTATTACTGGTGAGGAGTTTGTCATTGGTGAGATGAGACCTAAATAGTGCTCTCATGAAATCAGCATTGATCATCGGCAAACTTCTGATCGCATCTTGCAAAGACTGCAAGTAGAACTCTATATCACTTGAATTGATAAACGCATTGAATGGAAGAACTGCAAACATTTCGACGAGCATTTTCTCCGTATCTAAAGCAGTTGCATTCTTTACGAAAGACCGTATGACATCCGAAAACACAGTGGGATAATCAAAATACATATTTCCACCAATAACTGCTTTCATCATGGATTTTTCAGAATATACAAACGCCTCACTGCCCAACTCTTCGAATATCATCTTAAAAATTAAATTCTCTATGTCACCAGAATCAAACACAATTCCTTTTAAAAGGGAGATTAAACTCTCAAGTAAATATTTTTTACTTTCGTGATTGAGCCTGAGAGTTTTGTAAAATACTTCAATAGATTCGAGTGTTTTATTTTTGCTAAATCTTTTAAGAACATCATTCCAATTCACAATCAAAGCCGAAAAATCCTTCGCATCAATTCCCAGTGATTCCGGTGTAGACTCAGAAAGCAAATCGATCACCGAAGTTACCAAACGAGGTTTGTTTTCTTCACGAGTTGATTTTATAGCCTCGAGCAATGCATTCGGATTTTTGATAATATTCTTTGCAATCATTTCATTGTCTAACGCAAACAATTCATTGTTTCTTTTAATGAATTCATTTATAAAGTTTTTTGAAAGAGAAGAATAATTTTTACGTTTCATCAACGCGAAGTCTTTGATGAGTGGATAGGAAGGAATATTAAATTCAGATCTCAATCTCCTCAGATCTTGGAGCACCTTGGCTTCTTCCTCAGCAGTAGGCTTAGCTTCTCCGAAGTAGCGATACGTTTTCTTCATCAATTTTACTAACTCTTTAAACTGCTCTCGCGCAGAATCATTATTAAATTCAGATCTGATTTCAAACATGACTGACATTGCTTTCTGTCGTTGATCCAAAAGAGATTTTTTTGCTTTAATTCGAATCAAGTCATTGTTTTCCACATATTCAGAGCCCGAATGATTGTAATGAGGTAGATTCTCCATGTCCATTCCGTTAGACCCCAATGCCAATGAGAGCGAACTTTCTGGATAATTATCAGTACGAACCAAATGAGCTTGGATTTTGATTTTTGAGTTTTTGAATGCTGCAATGATTTCATCAGGAACACTGCCCCTGCAGCAGGAATCGATGAACAGAACAGGCCTACCTTCTAATTGTTTTAAAGTCATCCCTTCTTGTTTCAAATATTTGACCATATTGTCACGGTAGCCACTGAGTGCAGTACTGATGGGCACAAGATGAAGTCGTCGCAATAACTTTGGCTGATCCTGAAGCAGCACTACTGCGAGATCGTGCAAGTACTCAGCATCACGGGCTAAGAAGTAATATTCGGAGTCTGGAAAGAATGTGAAGAGCTCTGCAAGATACGCCCTTTGTGAGAATTTCATTTTTTTCCATTTAGTTTTTATCTTCTTAGCCTTAACAGTGAGAACAGAGGGTCTCTGATCATAGAATTGCGCAAACGATGATGTTTGCCATAATCCTGAGATTACTAAAGAGATGCAAATGAGACGAAATTTCACACTGACTTATCGTCAGCGTAGGTTCAATTTATTAGCGTCAACCATCTGGCGCTATCAATGCTTAATCTTGTTGATCAACGCAGGAACAATCATCATGAGAGCCAATATAATGATCGCTGTCCATGTCCCATCCCCTAATATTCGGTCTAGCCACAGAGTCGAGATCATGAGGACTGAAAAGTAAATCATATCCCCCGCTATTGCGAACATCCACCCCATGATGAAGCCATGTCCAGCGGCCTTCGCTACCGACCTACCCGTCATAGGGTCTACACCAAACGCAATTCCTATGAGCGCTAAAGATCCTGTTTTGTGACCATAGCGAGCAACGGTTCTACGAGTCGATTCACCCATGACATGTCCGATGCGATCAAGCTTTTTGGATCGTTTGGACAAATGAATAAACCCAAGCATCAATGGCTCAAAAAAGCAGGCTAGAATGACATCAGAAATCAAATAGAGAAAGGCAGTCAAAGGCCAGGCAAAACCTAAGTCTCTAGCCGCTAACACTCCAGAGGGAATTCCACCACCGATGGGGATCAAAAATAGTTTTAGGACAGGCCAGTACTCCATCATGGTGATATCATTTTAGCATGTGGCGATTAGCAAGTGAACGAGAGGATCAGGTTGTTTTAGACTTATGCTTAGGGCTCTACAAGGAAGACCCGTCTGATCGACCCGTTTTACGTGAAGGCATCTTAAACACTTTCAAGGAACTCAGGCAGAGTCCTATTCGTGGAAGATGTGTCGTATTCGAACGAGACCATCAAATCCTAGGCTACGCGCTCTTGGCATCGTTCTGGTCGAATGAACTAGCCGGTGAAATCTGCATTGTGGATGAACTTTTTGTAAGGAAAGAGGCTCGTGGTGCTGGAATCGCATCTGAACTTTTTAAAGAGATCATGAGCAATCGATCTGTTTGGCCTCATCTACCAGTAGCAATTGAACTTGAGGTCACTCCCAAGAATGAACACGCGATGAAGCTTTATAAAAATTTAGGATTCAAACCCAAAAAAAATGGATCCATGCGCTTAGAGGGTTAACTCCAAATCAGATCAAACTGATACATGTCCCTAGGATATTCATATCCAGCAAGTGGCTTGCCGTTTTGAATTCTCCAAACATGCACTGACCTGTACTCAAGTGTCTTGCCTGCTCTTGTTACTTTGTTGGTCATGAGCACCATCGCGTGAAGATCACCTGCCATGACGTCGTGAATTTCTGTAGTGAATGTTCCGCCTGATAATTCTTTTAGTTTTACACCGAGACCAGATTCGAAGTTCATACGGTCGTACTTGCCTGCAAGTTTACTCTGACCTGCAATCTGGAAGGTCACCTTCTCGTCACAATGTGAAAGCATGGTGTTGTAGTTGCCTGATTTGAATGCAGCGTAAAGTTTATCGAAGAGCTTAGCGTTTGGATGTTTCATGAGTGGAGCTTAAAGTGAATAACAGGACAGTTCAATAGAATTTCTAACGATTAATAAAATCTTTAGGAATGGGTTTCTGGATAAGCTTCACAAATCCTTTAGCCATCGCCTCATCGAATGTGGCCGGGGGGTAGACTAAAGGTGCTGACTGAATTGGGCGATAATGACATTGAATGACGAAGTCTTCCTGCTGATTCACTAATATTTTTGTTTTAAGACGCTCTTCTTCTATTTTTGAATTTAATACTTCTTCTTGTATTTTAAATTTTTCATAAGTACGTTTAATCTCATCAGCAGATGGACGAGTCTGAGTAAGCGTGAGTTGATTTAAATAATCTTCGTAATTAGCTCTATCACGATTTATGTAAGACAAATCAGTACCGAGATACCTGATACTTGAAATTCTGTTACAGGAATCTGATACATCTAATGAACACGGTAATCCTCTATAAATTGCATTATTGTTCTTCAGACCAAACATGCATTCCTTCTTTGGAATTTTATGAGTCAAATTTTGATAATAAGTGACTTTAATTCCAGATCCTGTTGGGCGCTCTAAGTTTCTGAACCTACAGTAGCTTCCCCATGGTGTTCCACCATTTTTTTTGCACTCAGTATCTTTGAGAGTTGGCTCGGCTGAGAAACATGCGGGAACATCAAATGGAGTGTTATTATTTTGAGAGCTTGAGACGAATGACGGATCCTCTTTCGCTCCGATGTTTTTCTTCCAAGTTTCTACACAGTATTCCCATGCGGGCAGCAGATTCTTTGCGACAGTTTCTTTTTCATCAAGGACTCTTCGAATGACCATTCCTGGAAACTCAGGTCTTCTGAATACACAAAACTTCCCAACTACCTTTGCATTGTATTTGGTTTTGTACTCATCACAACCTTTAAGCGAGATCTGATGAACTTGAGAACGGTTGTTGAGTATACAAACTGGTGTTTTTCCTTTTTCTTCGACGTAATTTCCTTGCCACTTCTTCTCACACTGATCTTTGTTAGCAGTGTTTGTTGGAGTAGCTAGTGCTTGCGAAGACAGAAAAATGATTGGAATGAGTAGACTCTTCATCCCCAACATTATGGCTGATTATTGATGTGCTATGTACCGAAAGTTTTTTGACAGAGGACTAGCGATACTTCCTGCATGCGCGCGTATCTAAGATGAAGTTATCGCGTTCAAGATAACTGAGATTCCGATTCCTGGTCGCTAGACTGAAGTAGGTGTTGCCCTGATTGTCCGCTCCCCTAGTCTTCCACTTCTTCCAAGGCTTCCTTCCTGTCACGCATTCGTCCCACTTAAATCCAAGACGATTGAGTTGCTCCTTGAGCTGATTTTCAGCATCGAGTCCTGGAACAAGAAGGGCACCCCCTGTGAGCATGTACTTCGTGAGATCGTCTTCAGTGTGAATCGCGATGATCTTCTTCTTCAGCGCGTAATTCATGTACCCCCACTCGCTCCAAATCCCTTGATGGATCGAGTAGTAATAGAAAGTCTGTGATGGATGTTTCAAAGGACCAACAAGCTCACGCTCTCCAAGCTGTGCTGACATTGTACTCGCACTGACTAGAAACGCAGCCATTGCAGGAATTGCTGAGCGCTGTCTCCAAGTCCACGCACCACCTAAGATTGAGAGCGCGGCGACGAGATAGAATGTCGTAGGCTGCCACCATTCGGCAGATGCCTTGAAATAAAACTGAATCAGAAACGCAAGCGTTATAGGAACGATCAGCAATATCGCAAAGTAACGTTGAAACGGAAACACTCGCTCAGGTAGACGCGTGAACATCCAGAAAAACAACACGCCTACGAGATACATTCCGTAACTCTGACCTCTATAGAGATAGAAAGTGAAGAACATCATGAGTGGAACACCGAAGCTCACTGCATAGCGAGTTTCGTTCGACCAATCTCGAGCACGAAAGAATCCGCGCACACGAGCTCCTAGCATAAGCAAACCCCAAGGCATGATGAATGCGCACAAAAGACCCACCAGAGCTTCATGCCAGTCTCCTAAAATTGGACGATTGAAGGACTCTCTTAGAACATAAGCATTATAGAACGCATCAG
>JAGTJX010000002.1 GCA_023657465.1 Lysobacteraceae bacterium | reverse complement strand
AGCATCACACTATCAGAGTGCGTGTACCCAGCACCACACCCCAGTAATGAAACGGACCTTTGTAGAAGTCCAGGGACGCCTGGAAGTATTGAACGAACCAAGTGCCCTGTTGAACCATTTCGTAGGCTTGAGTGACATAGACCTTCTCGTCACCTGCTGAGCGGATCACCCTGAATCCCATGAGGGAACATAGAGAGCCAAAATCCATAATGTCAGAGAAGTGTAGAGCTCGCGGTAGATTTTCTGCATGTCTGATAGGAATATCAGTCCTCGATGACTGACTCAACGGGTTTTGCGGATTCGAACCCTCTACGACCACTACGGTAATGCATTCCCACGATTGATGACGACCATCTTCTCTGAGGACTCTCCTCCCATAGCAACTAGCCAGCTAATCACAACGAGAAACGGATTCTCATTCCAATAAGTAATCGTAGCGAGGACTGCGACTAATATTCTGGGAGCGAAGAAAAATCCCAACCACCAGAACAGCCCACCAAAAGGAACACTAGAGAAGAGAAGCGTGAGCCTGGGGAAAGCTGCGATCGCAACCAAGAAGAAGAAGCCATGATGATTCCAGAAATTCTCAAACATCAGCTTCACACCGAACCCTTCAGTGAGTAGAAGTGTCGTTAGAGAGATCATAAAAAAGACGAATACAAATCTCAAGAGTGTCTTCATTTATCAAAGATTTACAACGCAGTATGGTTTTGTCAAGAATTCATGATAAACAGAGTTAATGTTCGGGATTGCGCACATCACTCAAGTCTTTCATGAAACCTTCGGGAATGATTCAATGTCATTATTGAGGGTGGATTCAAAGAACCTGTCTATATTCCTGCAAAAATTCAATGAGCCAGCAAGGATTCGATTCACCTTAGATTATCCACGCTCTGCACTTCATGAAATCGCGCACTGGTGTGTGGCGGGTCCGAGAACGTCGTAAACTCACCGACTACGGTTATTGGTATAGGCCTGATGGAAGAAACTCCCAGGAACAAACCCTATTCTATGAACAAGAAGTGAAAAACCAGGCCTTGGAGAAAGCATTTTGTGAGGCAAGTGAGATCCCCTTTATAGTTAGCGCAGATAATTTAAACGGCGATCCCGGTGATACAGCGAGCTTTTCACTAGCAGTCGATGAACAACTCAGGCATTACAGGTCGACGGGTTTCCCTAACGAGCTGAGAGGTTCATTCATGCCATCCTTCAAAATCACCCTAACGGTCACCTCATCCCGTCCAAGACTCGATCAAGTACTACTGGAAGCTCTACGCTCTCAGACCGAGAATCACCGGCTCAAAATCATCTCTCGCAGTGAATTCAAAAAAACTTTTTTATGAGAAAAAAAATAAGAATCAAAGGTCAGAACGCACTTCCTTCATCAAGTCTTGCAGCTGGAACGGACTGAAATTGAAATCCCTGATTTAAATCATGGTTTTTCATTGTGCCTAGGAAGTATAACTCTGAAACAGCTGATGTCCTTTGTTTTATGGTATTCCAGTGTACCTTGATGTGCAAAAAGCACATTTTGAGCTATTTGAAGCCCGATTCCATTACCATCTTCTTTGGTAGATATCAATAGCCACTAAACAACTGGTCAGAGAGCTCTGGACTAATACCCGGTTCATTATCATAAACTTCAACGAGAAGATCGTTTTTGTTGAGATTAAAATAATAAATATTTTCTTTTGGTCAATCGACCTCAAAACATCTACTGCATTATTAATCAAATTTGCCAAAACAAAGCTCGATCAATGTTTGGTTTGCATAAAACATTTACCATTCATAAGTAGGATATTTCTCATTTCAATATCTTCAAATGCTGTCCCCATTCGACTTGAACTTATCAACTCCATCGCTCCCTGAATTAAGGATTCTGCAGTGAAGTAGCTCATAGTTGTTTCTTTTGAGTTTTTTAGGTGAGACAAATACCCTTTAGTAACTTCTTGAATGCGCTCAGTTTGTTTTTGTATTTTAGATATTATTTTTTGTCTCTCAATCGTTTGAACTTTGTTTTTCTAGCATGGGAAGATACCCGATAATGACTGCTAAAGGATTATTAATATCATGAACAACACCACCAGTAATAAACGCACTCGCGGCTTGTTTTAAAAATCATACTAATATCGGCTTCAAGAGAGGCCATTCTTTCAGTTGTTTTTACCAAGTAGTAACGATTAACTCTGATGGTTTCTAACCCTTATGAAATGAACATCAATGGAAGGAAATCGAGTAATCCAAAGGTCATAAATATTTCATTGGATACAGCCAACATCACAAATGAAATTCCAAATAATAAAAAAAAGTCTTGGGCTTACGTTTATTTGTAGTTCTAAAAACAATAACCAATCCAAAAATTACACAGAGAATTGAGCTCACTCCTAAAAACTGAAGCATAGGTGTAGGTGTAACAAGTGCACCGGCCAGCCATTCTTAAAACCATTGGAGCATTTGAGAGTGGTATCGGTAAGGTAAATAAATCGACTCCTGTGAGGATATGGTACATCCAATTAAAGAGTGCTACTGAGCCTTGTAGAAAAACAAAAACTTGTAATGATTTTGAAAAAACTTAGACTTCTCGTTTACAAAATTTCCAACAACTTTAAAATAAAATTAAGTTGAAAAAATTGCTGAGACCCACATCCAATCAATGATGTATTGAGTGAAGGGAATTCCCTTTTTCACAAGACTGAGCCAATTAAAAAAGCATACTGAGCTGCAAATACAGAAAGTCCGATACTGTTGAATGCACCTTTGTCTCTGTGTAATCGGTAATGGGCAAATGCAATATACTGAGTAATTACAAATGCCCAATTTGTGAGCTGGAAGATGATCCTCTCTTCGGTTTTTTTGGTGTTAAATTGAGAAGAGACGCAATAACGCTATGCGTTTAAATCGCCTAATCGTGTAAATTCGCATTTAACCATGGCAACGTTTGAACCCGTCAGATCCGATGTGAGTCTCCCAGGACTAGAAGAACAAGTACTCTCCTTCTGGGACAAAAACACAATTTTTGAAAAATCTGTGAACTCACGCGTGAATGCAAAATCATTTTCATTCTATGACGGTCCTCCATTCGCAACAGGGCTTCCTCACTACGGACATTTGCTTGCTGGTACTTTGAAAGACATCGTCCCTCGTTACTGGACAATGAAAGGCTATTCTGTAAGAAGACGTTTTGGCTGGGACTGTCATGGACTTCCTGTCGAAAACGAAATCAACAAAACACACAAGATCACTTCCAACAAAGACGTCTATGCCATGGGGATAGATCTGTATAATAAACTCTGTCGATCGATCGTTCAGCGCTACTCTGAAGAATGGAAGCGTTCCGTGCGCAGAATTGGCCGATGGGTCGACATGGAGAACGCTTACTTCACTATGGATACGAGCTTCATGGAATCTGTCTGGTGGGTATTCAAACAACTCTATGACCAAGGTTTAATTTACGAAGGCTACAAAGTCGTACCGTATTCCACAGGACTCTCCACTTCGCTTTCCAACTTCGAAGCGGGACAGAACTACAAGCAAGTTCAAGATCCAGCGATTACTGTAGCGTTTCCACTTCTCACTGACCCCAACAAGTCTCTTCTTGCATGGACAACCACTCCTTGGACCTTGCCATCTAATTTGGGATTAGCAGTCGGACGCGACCTCGTATACGTAGAAGTCCGCGAGAAATCTTCTGGGAAAATCTTCATCGCAGCAGAAGCACTCTATAAAGCAGCGTTTGGTAAGAATGCTGCAGACAAGGCAGTAGATGCGACTCATGAAATTGTAAAAACAATGAAAGGCAATGAGCTTTTAGGGCTTGAGTACACTCCACTATTTGACTTCTTCATAGACAAGCGCCGAGAGGGCGCATTCAAAGTAATCTATGCTGATCACGTGACTCTCGATTCTGGTACCGGGATCGTGCACATGGCTCCTGCTTATGGTGAGGAAGACTATGTCGCTTGCAAGCGCGAGAACATGCCTATTGTGAATCCCATCGATGATGATGGAATGTTCACCAAGGCGGTTCCGCCTTACACTGGCAAAAGAGTGAAGGATGCCGATAAGGAAATCATTGGAGATATTAAGAAAAGCGGCAGACTCATCAAGCAAGAAACTCTCATGCACAGCTATCCCTTCTGCCCCAGAACAGATACACCACTCATCTATCGCGCAGTCTCAAGCTGGTTCGTCAAAGTCGAAGCGATTAAAGAAAAAATCTTAAAATCAAATGCTGAAACCACTTGGGTTCCCGATCATTTGCGTGATGGACGTTTCGGTAACTGGTTAGAGAATGCACGTGACTGGGCAATCTCGCGTAATCGATTCTGGGGAACCCCTCTTCCTATCTGGAGAAACGCTGAAGGCGAGATGATCTGTATTGGTTCTGTTGATGAGCTAGAAAAACTCACAGAAACTCGCGTCTCAGACCTCCATATGGATGTCGTAGACAAACTCACGATCAAATCCCCAACTGGAAAGTCTCCACTCAAGCGCATCACTCCTGTACTCGATTGTTGGTTTGAATCAGGCTCAATGCCTTACGCTCAATTAGGATATCCTAAAACAGGCAAGGCTGAATTCGAGAAGAGCTTCCCTGCTGATTTCATCGCTGAAGGATTGGATCAGACTCGCGGATGGTTCTACACACTGACTGTGATCGGTGCTGCGCTCTTCGGTAAATCTCCATTCAAGAACGTTGTCGTGAATGGTCTTGTTCTTGCTGAAGATGGCAAGAAAATGTCTAAGAGCCTCAAAAACTATCCTGATCCAATGGAAGTTCTTAATAAAAATGGCGCAGATGCAGTCAGGCTCTACATGATTGATTCACCCGTGGTGAAAGCTCAAGAGCTTAAGTTCTCTGAAAAAGGCGTGAGCGACGTCGTTCGTAAAATTCTCCTCCGTTGGTGGAACGCTTATGGATTTTTCATCAACTACGCAAACGTAGATGGATTCGCTCCTCGTGGAGACCAAGACAACTCGCCTAATCTTCTTGATCAATGGATACTCTCCAGGTTGAACTCGCTCATTAAGAATACCGATCGAGAGATGAATGCGTATCGTCTGTATAATGTAGTCCCTGAATTACTAGGGTTCATTGAAGAGCTCACGAACACTTACATTAGATTCAATCGTCCTCACTTCTGGAAATCAGGAATGCCAGAAGACAAGCGCTACGCCTATGAAACTCTCTATCATTGCCTAGTCACCTTCTCCAAAGTCATGGCACCGTTTGCTCCGTTCATGGCAGAGAGTACATATCAGAATCTGAAGGTTGTACTAAAAGACAAAAAGGAATCTGTTCACTTAGAAGATTTCCCGACATTCAATGAGAAACTCATCAAGCCAGAACTAGAAGAAGCAGTCCGAGCGATGGATGCTCTCGTAACATTGGGACGCAATCACAGAGAGAAGATCGAAGTGAAGGCGAAGATCCCACTCCTTAAGATGAGTGTGATCAATCGCGATGCGAAGTTGCTGACGAATCTCAAGCGCTTCGAGCCTTACTTCCAAGACGAGCTCAACATTCGTGAGATCCACTACGTTCATAATGAAGATGACTATGTCAGTGTCTCCGCTAAAGCTAATTTCCCAGTTCTAGGTAAGCGCGTAGGCGGCAAGATGAAAGAAGTCGCAGCTGCGATTGCGAAACTTTCGCTAGAAAGTCTACTCAAACTTGAATCTGGTAACAAAGTCACTGTCGCAGGCGAAGACATCGAGCTCACTGACGTCGAGATCAGACGAGCTCCGAAAGACGGTAAACCCAACGTCTCTGTACATGCGTTCGTGTCGATTGAAGTAGATCCAACCGTGAATGAAGATCAGAAGTTAGAAGGTGATCTGAGAGAACTCACACGTCTCGTCAATCAAACCCGCAAAGTAAAGGATCTCAATCTCAATGATCGTATCAGAGTGGAGCTTCCAGAGGACTGTCGGGTGCTGCTAGCAACTAAACCTGAGTTTGAGAAATTTTTTAAGAATGAGACATTGACTCAAGAGATCTCCTTCACAAAAACTTGGTCGTACCGAGACACTTCTCCTGAGGATTTCTTAGGTAAGCTCATGCTTGTGGTCGTATGAGTGCAGTGGAGTTCCCCATTGAACCCATCGGTGTGATCCATACTGAATTCAAAGAAAAATTCGGCATTCCTAGACAGCCTGGACTAGCCACTTTTTCTAGGGGAGTGATCGAACTTTTCTCTCACAAAATCTCAAACTCACTCTTCGAACAAGCCTGCAAACAACTCTATGAGTTCAGTCATATCTGGGTCATATTTATATTTCACAAACACAACTCCAAAGGATTCAAAGCCTCAATCCGCCCACCGAGATTAGGTGGCAAGAAAAAAGTAGGCGCGTTTGGAACCAGATCTCCTCACCGCCCAAATCCCATTGGACTCTCCGCTGTGAAACTAGAGAAAATCTCAAAAAACAAAAAAGGCCGAGTGATCATCGAAGTGAGTGGCTTAGATATTCTGGACGGATCACCCGTTCTCGATATCAAACCTTATCTCCCTTACGCCGATAGCATCCCCACTGCAAACGCAGGCTGGACCAATAATTCAGTAGAAATTTTCCCCGTTTCATTTACCGAAAAAGCACTTGGAGAAATTGAAAAGCGCGAGAAGAAGTATCCGAAGTTCAAAGAGCGAATCATCGAGATGCTAGAGATCGATCCACGCCCTGCATCTCAGAAGGTCAAATACACTCCGAAGAACAAAGAAAACGAAGGCAAGAAGTTTGGATTCATTCTGCTCGATTACGATATCAAATGGGAAATCACAGACTCAGGATTCCGAGTTTACGATATCGAAGATCTCATTAACGGTAAAATCCAGAGCAAGTCGAAATAGCTTTCCCTATTTATTCATTATTTATTAAACCCTTGCAAGCCGCAGCCCAACGTTATATCAGAGGAAAAACAAGGGGATTATATAATGAAATATTTTTCGATCAGTCTTTTGGCACTTATAACCAGCTACTCTATTTCTTATGCTCAAGAGCAAGCACCTTCTCCCAGACGTTTTAACTGCTTCCAAAGACTCAGTGGCGTGATGGATATGTCCACGTACTATCTATTAATGACAGAAAATCCTGACAAAAACTCATCCCTGAAGTCTATTTGTTCTTTTGGTACTTCAGGTGCATGGGGAGGCGAAAAAATCGGAGACTTACCTTGTAACCTAAGTTGGAATGAACAAGGCCAAGCAGTGATCCAAGCGAATGATAATGAATTAAACTTAGTAGTTCATACTGATCGCACAGAAGTCATTGTTGATTCTGATAAGCGTATTCAAAGTTCAAAAGGAAACGAGTTTGTAAAAATCGGAACTGAGATTAGCCGTTCTTATCCTGGCCGACTCACCGTTCGTTGGGATGGAAAAGATGGATCCAAAAAATTCACAACTTATAAAATGGGTTGTTCTGACGTTGATTTGAGATCTGTCAAAATTGGCGATAGCTTAAAAGAAGATTGGGATCAATTCTCATTCGAAGAGGAAGATGACGGCACAGAAGAAGTCATCGACGATACTAAAAACAAGTAAAATCAAATTAGTGAATGCTGCCTTTAGAGCGTTTGTCTATTTTCAAATCACGCATTCCAAGCTCAAATCCGTGACGCTCAAGTAGAGATGTTGCTAGATCCATCTTGGCTCCTGGAATAAAAATAAAATCAGTGTTGAATGTTGACACAGTGAAGATGGAGATCTTCTCCTCAGAAAGGGGCGAAATCATAGAGTCGAGAATTCCAGTCTCGGTGAATGCGAGAGGTCCTTCGATCTCTACGCATTTGAAACCTCCTTGCCTCTCCACTTTCGCAGGAATACTTTTTTCAAGACTTACAATCGAAAGCTCTTCTGTCTTCGATTGAGATTGCACGCGGGTGAAAGAGACAAACGGAGAACTCATCGCCCATTGCGGTAAATCCTCACTGACTCCCAGTTTCACAATTCCATAGCTTTCAGGCCATACGAGGAGCTTCATTTGAGTCTCTCAAGCAACTGATGAAGCGATATCTCCGCAATGTATCTACGATTGCGATCTTCAAATGCCATCTTAGGGTAAGGAGTTGAGAATTTTTCTGAATCTACTCCAAACTGCACTATCCAACTTCCATCTACTGCGAGTGAGTGCACTGAGAAATCAAAATCATCTGAGCTAATCTCCGAACGCCCCGTTACAATCGTGATTTGCTCTTGGAGAGAACGGTACTCTGTTGCTCTCATTCCTTGAATGAGTCTTTCTGATAAAACGCCTGCAGTTGCTTGATCCAGAATTCGAAGCGCACGCGGTTTTTTGAGTAATGAAGAGAGAATGAGATCTACAAGATCTTCTCCATCCTTCACTATAGTATTGGGTTTTAAATACTGATCTAAAGCTGCAATCACTGATTCATGTTTCTTCAAATCCTTTTCAGGACACCAAACTTTAATCTCCACATAAGGGCTATGAGGACGATAGCCAGTGAGTAAACCTGTACCTTTTAAGATTTCTTCTACTCGTTCACCCAGCTCTGCTTCAGAACGTCCTACAACTCCCCAACGGAAGAGCTTCGTCTTCTCAACTCTGCCTGAGCGCCTCATGCGATCAAGAATATCTCGTGCACCACCGGATTCCCATGTAGCTTCAAGCTCCTGTGGAGGTCCAGGGAATACACTGATCCAAACTGATTTTTTATCTATTTTCTTCTCGTAGGCGAAAGCTTGTGCGGTTCCTTTTGGATTTTCATAAGTCACTGCTGATTGAGGAAAATAACACTGCTGACGATTGCTCTGTGCAACCTTGACTCCTAACCGCCCGAGTCTATCGTTAATTGCATCCCAAGACGATTGCCTAAACTCTAACTTCTCACCTAGCCATGTAGCATGTACCTCACGAGTGAAGTCATCAGTTGTGGGCCCCAACCCCCCCGTCGTGAGAATAAAATCATTAGTTGTGGCTAGCCTCTCCAGTGCACCCATAATATCAAAATGAATGTCAGCTACTGTCACTTGCTCTGAGACAATAATGTGTTCATCACTTAATCGACTGGCAAGCCATGCTGCATTTCGATTGATAATTTGACCTGTGGTGAGTTCAGTACCGATTGCTAAAATTGCAGCTCGCATATCGTTTGATTATCTTTTCCAAATTTCACAAAGCTTAGACCACTTAGGCAAGCGCTTACCTGCTAAAGAGGTTCGGTACTCTTCGACGTCCTTAGCACAAGTGATGTCGATTCCTGAGCGATACTCGCTCTTCTTCGAATCTGTCCGATAGAGCACGAGAGACTTAGCAGTCATAGTGTACTTTGCAGATAAGAACTCTGCTTTGTAACTGAGGTCAAGGAATGATGCTCCTGCTTTCTCAATCACTTCAAATAGATCATAATAAATATCGCCATCAGCACTAGCTGAAGTACTGAGATTATCTCTGAAGCGTATGAGTTCTACAGGCGTTTTCTTTCCGAGCAGTCTGAAGAACTCTTCCAACTCCTGAGTGATATGAGGAGAAGCTTTAGTCGTGATGAATGAAGCAGTCGTGCGTGCATTCGGATCATCAACTAATGTAGTTGGGTAGCTCTCAACATAGAGCTTACCTAATTCAGGAAGACTCATCTTCCTATTCTGGATGAGCTTCGTAAGTGGGGTGACATGATTAAATCCATCCACATCTGATGGAGATGCCAAGAAATAATCTGCACGATTCTTCAACGTCAAAAAAGTCTCAAAAAACGCCATCCTACAAGCATCGAAGATCACGAGATCAAGTTTCTTTCCAGCAAGTGCGGATCTCAATTCACTTAGCTTCATGTAACTCTTAGATGTTTCATCGCTGATCACACCACTCCAATTCGAACCATGGCTTCCAATCACGAGAATCGTTCTGTCAGCGGGGAATAATTTTTTGCCTGCATCAATGAACTCACTCAACGCTTCGGGATCAGCACTATTCTTCTCTCCAATTTTTTCAATCGTGAATTGTTTGCCTTCTGTAATTAAAATTCTCTCAGTCGAACGATCGCCTGGAAAATCATATTCAGCGAATAAGGAGACTTCTTGACTTGTAGGAATCTTCTTGAGCGCTTCGAAATAAGGGACGCTAAAATCATAAAGATCGTTATCAACAGCCCAGTAGAAAAGAATCGTCCATTTTTCTGAATTCTTAGGCTTTGGTTTTGCGTGTGAGGACTCAATAACGCAAGACAGCACAGCCAGAGTGATGCAAAAAGCAAAATACCTTTTCATGCAAAAAAAGTATCACATTATTGTTCATTCTCAATGAATATTGCCCCAAAATTTCTACTCGCACACAACCTCATTATCATTTATTCTTGAGTATATGAGATTTGAATCATTCAAAGAGTTCTATCCCTACTATCTGAAAGAACACCGTAATCGTAAGTGCAAGATCCTTCACTTCATTGGTACTTCACTTGTCATCACGATCGTGTGGATGGCGCTTACGAATGGGAACTGGGGCTTGATCAAGTTCATTCCTATCGTTGGCTACGGATTCGCATGGGTGGGACACTTCAAGTTCGAGAAGAATAGACCCGCAACCTTCAAGTATCCTCTCTATAGCCTCGCAGCTGACTTCGTCATGTTCTGGCACCTACTCTCTGGCAAACTCTCATTCGAGTCGAACTCTAGACTCAAGCAAACTTCCTAAACATGTGGATCATTCGCCCATGGCAGGAGCTAACGAAGGCCGACCTTAAGGCCTGGAACTCTCTCATTGCTATGCACCTAAACGAAGGCACTGATGTCCCCCTTGCGCAAAGATTATCCTGGGGAGCTGCAATGGCAGGACTTGGAATCCCAGTACACCTCGTATTTGATAGCGATCAGAACATTGGGGGCTTACTCTTCTCTATCGAAGGTAATCTCGAGTGTGTGAACGGACCACTCATTCACTGGTATGACAAGTCCCTTGCTCATATCGAGCTTCATGAGTTCGTCTTCCACGCGCGCACTTGTATAGAGGATGGGGGCCAACTCATCATTCATCCCAGATGGGCTAAGTTTGATGAGAATACTCTCTACTCACATCTCATCGACCAGCCAGAGGAAGTCCATTACGCTGCCACTCTGTGTGTCCCTGTTCAAGAATCTGAAGACCTTCAACTCAAACATTACAAGCCCAGACTCAAGCGAAGCCTCAATCAAAACTTTAAAGAAAAACCCGAGACAAGTGTCAGGAAGCTCACTCCAGAGCTTATCCCTGAACTAGTTACAGCTCTCAAAAATAGTGCACGTGAGACGGTCTATCTCCCTCCGCTTCCTTGGTTCATGGCACTAATTGAAAACGGTACAGGTGATGAGGTTGAATGGATGTGGATCCGATCTCAGTTAGGTTCTCAAGTTGAGACGAACCTACTCATCGGATACACTGCAACCACTGCTTACTTCCTCTTTGGCTCAGATCAGAGAACTGATACAACTCCCGCTTGGGTTAGCACAGCGAGGCTTGCACATCACGCTGCAATCAATGAAGCGAGATCACGAGGCGTTCTCTTTTATGACTTTAATGGATTCAAAGAGGACACGACTGAGAGTGATCCCTATCACCGCGTGAATCAGTTCAAAAAAGATTGGGGCGGACAGGTCATCGCTTATTCCGCACCCAAGTTCATATATTAGATTTCAACCAAGCGGCTACTCGCCTAATACTTGCGAAGGATTCAAACCCAAATGACCTACGCGAGCGTGCTCTTTGTTCAGAAGTGAATGCACTGTCTTTACTGCGACTGGAGAGGACATCTCAAAAGGTTTTTCATCGCAAAGTGATGAAGGATCTAGTGAACCGCCCGTACATACTGAAACCAGAGTATTAAAAGTATAATGGCCAATTCTCTCAGCCCAATTATTCACCGCTAAAGGTTGCGTGGCATCGACAGACTGTTCAAAAACGTAAGTAACTCCTTGGAATATGATTCCTGCAGCCTCGTGATACCAACACGAAATTTTACCTTCCGGATGGTAGGGAGTATCGAGATCTAATTCTCCAAACAAAAATATTTTTGAGAACTGATTGCTCGCATTCCGCTGGAATGCTTTCCTAACCACCCACTCTGCTCTTATTGGACATCCGTCATCTGGAAACATCCAAGGGATTCTGCGCTTGAAATCTGGCAACTTAGGATCGTAGAACCCATCCATGATGCCTGCGTCTCAGCAAAGATTAAAGTAGTGAATAAAAAAACCCGAAGCAGGGATAATATCCTCGCTCCGGGTCTTTGTTTTTTAACATTTACCGTACTCCCCAAATAGTACAGTTCAATTACTGAATCGAAAGAAGTACAGCACGCGCTTCATTGACCCATTTTGCAGCGTCTTTTGAAAGCTTGGTCACATCGATTGTATCAATCGAAGTCCCGAGTGCTGCTGAGAGGTTGTCACGAAGATCCTTCTGAATTGCCTTCTTGTCATCGACAAGCTTATCAATCGAAGGAGAACGTCCCGCTCTCAAGTATGTCGCTGTCATCATACGATGAGCGAGCTCATACTTGAATTTTGGGAGTTTCGCCGTTACCACGTTAGTGATGGTAGGATTCTCTTTCGATGGAACATCGATATTAGCAAAGATGATATCCAGAGGATCTGAAGCGAAGAGCACTTTTCTCATACGAGTTTTGAAGTTCTGACCGAGCTTCTCAGTTGCAACGTGATCTGCAAGAGGTAGTCCATCAAACGCACCGTTCATGATTCCATTGTCAAAAAACAAGAGGAACTTCTGAACTTGCTTGAAGTACGCTTCACTCATTTGAGCCATCACATCTAACTCATCAGCCGTGAAAGAGTATGCTTGTCCAGCATTACCTTTTCCATCCTGATAGAGAGAAGCAAGGAGCATGAACTGTTGCTGAGCTTTTGCAGCCACATCAAGACCGATTTCTGCGTAGACTCTGTCTGCGCCGCCGAGCCTAGTGAGTTCTCCATCAACATAATCAAGTTCTGCTTTACGGATTTTCTCTGCAAAGATTGAGCTTGAGTTTGGAAATTGTCTACGAACTTTGAGCAATCCACCTTCAGGAGTGAATTGTAAGTAAGACAAGAATCTCTCGATGATGATGTTCACAGCCATTCTGTCTGCTCGGGGAAGTCTTACAAATTCTATCACTGTTGCATCTGCTCCACCTGTTGGAGTTTTTGCAGCTACGAATCTTTCAAAGACTCGAGATGGAAGAGCAGCGATCTGATCTTCTACAGCTGACTTACTGTATTCAATGTACGACGAACCGTAGTCAAACACATTACAATCAGAGAATACACCTGAATGAGAATCTGTACAGAATACAGGAGTCTCATTGTAAGCGTATTTCTTATTCTTATAGAGTGTATTGATTGCAGCCACATCATATGAGTAAGCCGCTGTGCCTTTTCCGATTTGGTCGCCTGTCATCGCAGCTTCTTCGAATGCTTGGTATTCCATGACTGAACTTGTAGTCACGACTCCTGCAGGAGCATTACCAGTTGATAAGTACTCCTTAGCAAGTGCCTTGCGGCTACTGAGCGAATAGTTTGCAACCAAGTTACCAGCGAAATTATGTCTCAATCCTAAAGTGTGACCAATTTCGTGAGCAACGACTTCACGAACATAATCTTGCGATGCTTTAGCTACTTGTGCATCCGTTGGATCTTCAGCCAACATGTTCTCTAATGATTGAGCGAGCTCATGAGTGAAATGTCTATTGCACATTCCCGTCTGAGTCATGTTTGCAATCTTAAGACCGCGAAGTTGATTCACTTTGCTCATTCTCTGATCCATTTTGGATTGACCACTCACCAACTTACGAAGAGCAACTATGTCCTTCTTAGAGTTGATGCTAGAAGGAAGAGTGATTTCTTCTTCGTCCATTTCATCGCCGATGACATCATGGCGAGTTGCTGGAGCGTTGAGAAGACGGAGCAATCCACGTGCAGAGTCTTTTCCATGGAATGCGAATGCACTCGTGAAATAAACTTGAGCGTGTTGGATCTCTCCGTTACGTGGATCCATTTGAGCATCCGCATAAGCGAAGCCTGCATCATCCCAGTTTACCCATTGGATGACGTTTGCATTGATGTCTGGAGCAGTAACGCCTTGTGCGCCGTCAACTACTTGAATTACATCTGATCCGAAAACCTTGTTCCAATAGAGAGCGCCATCTTTCACAGCTTGTTTGTATTCAGCAGGTGTGTTTGCAGAAACTGCATACACAATCGGCTTCTTAGAGATGTCCCATTTAGAAACATAAGTGACATCCTTACCATTCAATGTGTGCTGTGGAGCCACTTCGAAGAATCCAACTCGGTCGAAGTTTCCAGACTTCATCGCAACGTAATCAGGATTCACTTGATAAGGGCTCAAGTAGTAACGAACTTCAGTTGGGTAGTTCATTGCAAAGCCTTGTTCCGTGATCGGTAATTGTGAAATTTGGCTAATCACGAGTTGATTGTTAGCATTTAACTCTGCTTTTTCGATGAAAGCGTTCTTAGCAGAAATTGAGTAGAAACTTCCAACAGCGTCGTAAACGTTTCCACTGAAGTCTGAAGCGCCCCAGTCACCCATGAGATAAACATCTTTCATTCCAGCATTGAAATCAAAAGTGATCGTCTCATCTGATTGAGCAGTGATCGGAAACTCAGCTAAGATGAAATTCTGAGGTGTATCTGTTGAGAGGGTGTGACCTTGTGTCGCTTCCATCATGTAGAGTTTTTCGCCGCGTTGTTTGAATGCAACGATACGGCTCTTGAGGCCAGAGCCTAATGCTACGTCTGCCTGCAAAATGAGTGAAGCTTGGAGCAAGAACTCTTTGTCTAATGAAGATTTATTGATGACGATTTTTGCTTTATCGAGCGAGATCGGTGAAGGCTCAGTCGCTTGAATGCGAAAGCTTGAGCTGATCAAGGCTGGGGCTTTGACATCGAGCTTCGAATCAAAGCCATTTTGTGATGAACATCCAACTGCGAAAATTAAAGACACGAGTCTCAATTTTTTAAACATTAATTATTTCTCCCCACCCAAAAGGACTTTTTGGTGCGCGTTTTATATAGGGTAAAAAGAGAGTTGACCAGTTATATTTATTGGATGCAATAAGTCAAAGTAATGAAGTCAGAAAACCACCTTTGACCTAATAGAGATTTTAAGAGATGAGTAGGAAAAATGTTTACGACAATAGCGATCCTACTCACACAACTGATCAACACCTCTGCTGTCATCGCACAAGAGAAACCACTACCTCAATTCTTCACAGAATCGAAAGACTCACCTGCAAGTTCCATGAATCCAGGTCAGATGAAAATAAAAATTTCTAAGAAAAAAAGAAAAATCACGATGGACGCAGTCTATCTCTCTGAGGGAATTTCCTTCTCATCCATAAAAAAAGCAGTGAGCGAAATTGATCAGTACGACGAAATTTCTGTTCCGGGTATCGAGGAATCAAAATCTGTAAAAGATTCTATCTTCTGGATGCATTCGGAAACTATGGGCGTGCACTCAAGAGATTATTTTGATCTTAAAGAGTTTATTAATTTGGAAAAGGGTTTTGCTCTTGGGCTCAGTTGGATCCCGATCAAAAAAGAAAATGAATGGAAAGATCCAATCGATACCAGCTTCAATGACTTCGCAGGATACTTCTACATCAAGTCACTCCCGCGCGAAGAGACGAAGCCACAGATGAACTACATTCGCTACGCACTTGTGTTCGATCTGCACACAGTAGTGCCACCATTTGTGATCAAAGCGATTGTGGACTTCAAAGGTAAGTCCCTTGCAGAAGGTTATATTGACGCAATCATTAAAGCGGCTATCAAATCGGAAGAGAAGAATGTGGATCGGAAAAAAACGCCCTAAGCGCCTTCACCATGTGACTAGCATGTACACCGTCCACTAATCTGTGATCAAACGTCGCACAGAGGCGCAGGATCGGACGCACTTCGATCTTACCATCTACTACCCAAGCCTTCTCTTGAACTGCTCCAACTGCAATGAGAAATGGACAACGTGAATAAGGAACGAGCGGAGCAAATCCCATATCCAACCCCAATCCCCCCACACTCGTTACCATACAAGAACCGAAGGAATCTCGTGGAGAACCCAACCAACTTCCCCAAAGATTGAGCGTGTAGAGGAAGAAACCACCAAGAGTGAGGAACGGGCCCACTAATATTCCAGGCAGCATTCCAATTGTGCCCTTCATTTGCTTGTAATCTTTGTCACCCTTGTGCCTGATGTCGATGACCTTGGCTTCCATTTCTCGTGCTATTTCCACAGGAGTTTTCTGATCCGCATTACGAATCACCATTCCTGACAGATCTTGGCCATGCTGATCGGTTGCTACTTGGAAAAACACATCGACGTTCTCACGCTGATAGAGCGTTCCGAAACGGAGGATGCAATTGATCGCAGGATGCTTGCGAATGCACTGAGCGATAGCAACTCCCACAAAATGTGTCATAGTGACTTTCACACCTGTCTTCACTCGTACTTTCTCGATCCACTCGAGTGCTTGACCCGCATCGATCTCGATTGCACCGTAAACGCTTGGATCTCCAGCATCCTTCCACGTTCCGATTGCGACTTTGCGCCAAGTGCTGATTCTGAGTTTGGGTTTGAGTTTTGCGTTACGACTGAGAATTGACATCTCTCTATTTTAGAGTCCTTAACGTTTATTAGTCAAATGAGAGAATTAATGTGAGTTGGTTTTTTGACAGCTATTTTTTTAAATAAAAAGAGATGAAAATACCAATTTGTTCCTTATCATAGATGTGTTGGGATTCTTCTCACGGAGGGGAAGGAAATATGAGTAAAACAAGAAATGACCTCTATCAAAAGTGCAAGAATAAACTGCTGACTAGCAGACAGAACATTCTAAACGGATTACGAGGATCCTCAGATCAACTCGCCGTCACGATCAGCGGAGATGAAGGCGATATCGCCAAAGCTCTAGACGATCAACACACCTCTCTCGTACAACGTGAGAAGCTTATGGCTCAATTACGAGAAATCGATCTAGCTCTCGAGCGCATTGAACAAGGAACATACGGAATTTGTGAAGAAACGGAAGAAGAGATCGAAGCTGATAGACTGATGGCTATACCTTGGACTAGAGTAAGCTTCGAGGGTGCCGAGATCCGTGAAACAAATCAAAGACGTTACGCCACTTAGTTGGAATCCAGAGATTCCCTTAGCGGTTTTTAAACTATTAGAAAACTTACCTCAAACACCTTATGCCGTATTCGATTGGGATCACACTTGCGTCTACGGTGATTGTCAAGAAACTCTGTTCCATTACCAACTCACCACTCTCTCCTACAAAATCACTCCCGCAGAAATTGCAACTCACCTTTCTCATCACGCAGACTTCGCGACTCTCGAAGCTGAGTTCGTAAGCTGCGCAGAAAAACTAGACACACTCAAACACAGCTACTCACTCTCAGAAATACAAACACAGCCAACTCACCAGAACTTCGTAGCTCTCGGAATGAAACTCAACGATCTCTACATTGATCATCCTGATTTGGGACCGAAGTTTGGTTATCTCTGGGTATTGAAGTGGCTATTCAAGTTTTCAGACAATGAAGTGGAGAAGCTCACTCATGAATCGATCGGAATCGCTCTTCGCAATGGTCAACTCACGATTCACAGCGAAATCATCTGGCTCATGAATCTTCTGCGTTCTCATGGTGTGAAACTCTATGTCGTCACTGCAAGTGATGAACGCGTGATTCGAGCGATTGCCTGTGATCCGGCTCTAGGCTTTCATTTTGAACGAAACGAAATCAAAGGCATGCGCATGAACGATGAAAATTGGTTCATGACTTGGAGAATGGGAAAAGTCGACGCGATCAAAAAGGAAATCAACGCTACACTAGGGCCTATTCTCGTCTTAGGTGATAGCGACGGAGATGTGGATATGCTCACCCACTTCCCGGATCTCAAAATCGGAATCATCTTAGAGAAATTCAAAAATCCAAAGGGTGATATCGGTCGACTGATCGAGAATACTAAACACCACGATCCTAAGTTTGTGCGCTACTTCTACCAGAAGCGAAACTTAAAAACCGGTGAGTTCATCATCTAAAAGGCCGGATACTTCACGTAGCGCTCCTGTGTTAAGAATTTAAATTTAATTCAAAATGACTTTCTCTGGAGGTTCATGCCAGCGGATGCGTCTTTTCTTTTTTTAATATTTACTCTCGGGCGGGCATCCTGCCCTCTTTCTAACGCTTCACGCTTCGAAAAGCCTCGCTTCAATATTTAAAAAAAAAAGGGCATGCGAGTGTGAGCGGGAAACAGCGAAGCTGTTTCGTGCGAAACGCCTCAGGAGCTGCACTCCTTGAGAAAGTCATTTTGAATGAAGTCTATATGCTTTAACGCACTATTGCTACGTGAAGTATCCCAGTACCATTTAGTGGTGATGTCCGCCTGGACCGTGAACGTGACCATGAGCGAGTTCTTCATCAGATGCATCACGAACTTTCGTGATCTCCACATCGAACTCAAGATCCTGACCCGCAAGTGGATGATTACCA
This sequence comes from Lysobacteraceae bacterium, assembly GCA_023657465.1. Taxonomy (GTDB): domain Bacteria; phylum Bdellovibrionota; class UBA1018; order UBA1018; family JAGTJX01; genus JAGTJX01. Next base: position 493,163 of record JAGTJX010000002.1, on the reverse strand, counting down.
TCCATGTGAATTTCAGTATCGGTGACTTTGATGACCGTGAAAATAGAAGTGTGATCTTCAGATGGGCCTGCACGGAATTGATCCCCTGCTTTTACTTTTTCTGAACCTGGAATTTTTTCTTTTGGAACTTGAACCAACATGCCTGGATCTTTTTCGCCATAAGCATCGATCGCTGCAACTTTAACTGTCGCTTTCTGACCATCGATCATGAGAAGAAGCTTGGATTCCAATCCTGGAATGATTTGGCCTACCCCTTCCATGAAAGTGAGAGGTCCTTGCTGCATAGAGCTATCGAGAACCTCTCCTGCTGTGTTTCTTAAGGTGTAATGAAAGGAGACTACTTTTGGTTTTTTTTGCATATCTGAGTCAGGTATCCCAAATTCCAAATTTCAGATAGAATAAAATCATGATGAAATTAATCGCAATATTGGCTCATATTACTCTAGAATTTTTATCTGTTTCTCCTACGTTCGCTGCAAAATATTCAAAGAAAAAACCAAAAATCTCAAAAATGATGCTCGGTGGTGCAAACAATTCTGCGCAAACTCCAGCTCCTAAGCAAACAGAAGAGTTAGCCCCTCCATCACTTATGATGCCAAATGCTGCACCTAAACTAGAAAAAAAAGATCACTAAAATTTGCTTTTTACCTAGTTTCAATTACGATCTCATCCGACTTTGATTTTCAATAAACTATGGGGGGAACGTAGGATGAAATCTAAAGTAGTAGCGCTAGTAGTGTCTCTTGCAGCATGCAGTGCACTCAACTCCAGCGCGCAATCATACCAACCAGGAGAACTCATTGTCAGGTTCAAAGAAGGACCCAGCGTGAGTTCAGCTTCTGTTAAATCACTCTATCAATCATTAGGCGTAAGAGACGTTCAAACGTTTTCGCCACTGATGGGACGATTACAGACAATCAAATTGAATCCGGGAGTCGACACGATCTCTGCGCTTCAAGCTGCACAGAGGGATCCACGAGTGGAACGAGCCCAACTCAATTATATTCTCACCATTCCTGAGAAGAGTAGTAAGTTTGTTAAGACTGCTAAAAAGCATCCTTACTCTAAACAACTCAATCTATTCGCATTCTACGAAACAGAAGAAGATAACGATCAAAACGGTGGTCACAAGGACGATCGTCCGAAGTTAGAACGTAGACCTGATCTTCCAAGTGAAGAACAGCCTGACGAAATGGCAAAACATCTCTGGGGTTTAAAAACCATTCAAGCGAGAGCTGCTTGGGATAACTACCCTTCAGAATTCAAATACAACATGACAGTCGCCGTGATCGACACAGGTATTGACTATAACCACGAAGATCTCGGCTACAATCTCTGGAGAAAAAAGAGCAAAACCACAGGCAAAGAATTTGTAGGCTATGATTTCATTCACGATGATGAACTGCCTTATGATGATCAAGGCCATGGAACTCACACTGCTGGAACCATCGGCGCAGTTGGTTACAACGGCATTGGTGTCTTAGGTGTGGCGCCTGCTGTGAACGTGATGTCACTTAAGTTCTTAGGCGGCAAAGGCGGTGGAACTACTGCTGATGCTGTGAGAGCAATTGATTATGCAGTTACTCATGGAGCTAAAGTCCTCAGCAACAGTTGGGGTGGCCCAGGTGAAGATGATAATGCTGAATTAAAAGAAGCCATCATCAGAGCTGAGAAGAAGAATGTTCTATTCATTGTTGCAGCGGGCAACGAAGAAACGAACAATGATACTTCTGAAGAACGTAGCTACCCTGCATCGTTCAAACTTCCGAACCTCATTTCGGTTGCTGCGTCTGATATCGAAGACAAGAAGGCATACTTCTCGAACTTCGGTCCTGAAACGACCCATATCTTCGCACCAGGTGTAAACATTCTCTCGTCTGTACCAGGCAGCGATTACAAGGCAGCTAGCGGCACCTCAATGGCCTGCCCTCACGTCGCAGGAGCTGCGGCGATGATCTGGTCACTAAAACCTAAGTGGTCCTACAAGCAAGTCAGAGACATTCTGCTCAAGTCAGTCGACAAGGTCGATGGTTTTGAAAAATTTGTTTCTAGCGGTGGACGTTTGAACTTGGCTAAAGCTGTAAAAGAAGCGGGTCGAAGTTTTAACAAACCTTAAAATTTTATCGAAGGAAAGAAACTATCGAGAGATAGTTTGGAAAAAAGCGACCCTGGGATTCCCAAGGTCGCTTTTTTTATTTCTAAAATATTTTTAGGAAATCTTTACACACCTGTTTGCATGCGCTCGGCAGCAACTATTACACACTTTATCGGGGAAAATAGGGGGGGGGAAGTGCGATGCCGTACAGGTTTCGCCCTTTAGCGGGGGCTACTCTAGTTAAAATTTTTATTACATTGGGAGTGCTCAGTTTCAGCACTTACTTCGCTCGCGCTGACGAGAAACAGCTCGTCGATTGCCGAGTGAGTAAAATTTTCAGTGACCATGAATTCGAAGAAGGCTTGAGCGAGAGACATCATCCGAACGTGGATTTATTCCAGACACTTGCAGGATCTAAGTCTAAACAAGTTCTTCAATTCGGTGGATTCCAAGACTTCGACTCTTCTCGTGGCGATCGCATCGAAGTGTCTCGCACTAAAGAGTTGGATATCGTCTATGCGAGATACCGTGAGGAAAAGTGGATGGTACAGATCACTGTCTCACGTGTCGCTGGCAAAGCTGGTTTCAGAGCAGGCGAAGTGAAGTATCTCGAAGATCGTAAGTCGTCACTCAAGCTCATCGCGAAATTGGATTGTAAGTAGGATTCTAGCCGAGGTCTTCTTTAGTGACTTCCGACACTCCGAACATACGACCTAGAATCTTCTTACTCCAGACTCTGAACCTGTCGATGAAAGAGAACGACGCAGGCACGACAACCAGAGTGAGGATTGTAGAACTCACCAATCCTCCAATGATCGCAATACCCATACTCGTACGCTGACGAGAAGCTTCGTTAAGACCAAGCGCAATCGGGAGAGTTCCCGCAATGAGTGCCATCGTCGTCATCAAGATAGGACGCAAACGAGTCTTACCAGCAATCACCATCGCTTCTGCACGAGTCTTACCTTGCCCAATGAGCTGCATGGCATAGTCTACAAGAAGAATGGAGTTCTTCGTCGCAACACCCAAGAGCATGATCACACCGATCATTGAGAAGATGTTCAGTGACTGACCTGTGATCGCAAGAGCAACAAACGAACCTGACATAGCGAGAGGAAGTGCTGTCATGATCGTGAGCGGAGTCACGAATGATTCATAGAGGGATGAGAGAACCAGGAAAATAAACAAAACGCCGAATCCCATCGCAGTGATCATACTGGATCCCAACTCTTGGAAGTTCTCAGCTTGTCCAACGAATGCGTGTCTCACGCCTTCTGGGAGTTTGTAGTCTGTCTCAAGGAGCTTATTGATGTCATTCATGATGTCACCAATTCCTGCGCCTGGAGTGATATCCGCTTGGATCTGAATGTAGCGTGAACGATCTTGTCTTGTGACCTTAGAAGGTCCCACGGCTTCAATCGGATCAGCAACGTCAGAAAGCCTCACCAAGTTGTTATTGATGTTAGGAATGTAAGTTTCATTGAATGAATCTTTTAAGTTCCTTTGATCCTGCTTGAGTCTCACACGAATATCGTATTCCTTACCGTCTTGGCGGAACTTAGCTGTGGTCACACCTTCGATTTGAGTACGAAGCTCCTGACCCGCAAGAACGCTAGAAACTCCGAGACGATCGGCGCGTTTGACGTCAATCGCAGCTTGGAACTCAGGTTTGCCAGGTCTGAAGTTAATGTCTGGGTCTTTTAATCCAGGCATCTTCTTCAAGTATTCGAGAAGTTCTAAACCAATTTTTTCAATTTGTTTTTGGTCGAGTCCCACGATGTTCATATTGAAGGGACGCTGTCCTCCACCCACTGCATCGTAATCCCCTACTTTTGGATTTGCAAAAGAGAGTTCTTTCAACTGTGTACGGAGTTCCTCTTTGAAAATAGAAGTCGTGATTCCTGGACGTTCACTATACGGAATGAGCTTCACATAGAAGTTGGCTTGATTAGAAGCACCGTCTTTACTACCCACAGTGAGTGATGAAACTGCTACTTCAGGATTATCACGAATGATTTTGTCCATCTTCAGCGCAGTCACATTGGTTTCATCCAGTGAAGTGCCAGGAGGCAAGTCCATCGCGACACTAAACTCACCTGCATCTTGTGGAGGCAAGAAAGTCTTAGGAACTTTGACAACTGTGGCGCAACTTCCAGCTGCAAGAGAAAGTGAAATCGTAAGCGTGAGAAGTGGACGCTTCACTACACTCTTGAGGAGATTCTCGTACCAACCATCTAAGCGTGTCTGGAATCGATTGAATCCATCAACGAGTCTACCGACTGTGTTGCCCCAGATTCCACGTTTACGCTCACCATGCGCACGACCTGCGAAGTATGCAGAGAGCATCGGAGCAATAGTGAGAGCGTCAAAGAGTGAGATCGCCATGGCGAAACAAATCGTGAGACCGAACTCTTTGAAGAACTGACCTACGACTCCTTGTAAGAATCCCACAGGACCGAACACCGCTAGAACCGCAGCGGTTGTTGCGATAACCGCAAGCCTCACTTCAGCTGTACCTTCACGAGCCGCCTGTCCAGGTGATTTCCCCATCTCCAGATGTCGGAAGATGTTTTCCCTAACAACGATTGCGTCATCTACGAGAAGCCCTACTGAGAGCGAGAGTGCAAGAAGTGTCATGATGTTGATGGTGAATCCTGCAAACGACATGAGAATGAACGCACCGATCAGTGAGTTAGGAAGAGCTAGACCCGTGATGATGGTCGATCGTCCATTAGCCAAGAAGAAGTACACGACGATCACTGCTAAAATAATACCAAAAGTGATGGATTCCTTCACATCAGTGACGTTGGCTCTAATCCAGATACTCGCGTCGCGGACTACAGTGATTTGAGGCTTACCAGGCTGTTTCGAGAGTTCAGCGTTGAGTTTATCAATACGCTTCTTCACTCCATCAACAACTGCGATCGTATTCGATCCTGATTGACGGAAGACGTTGAGAAACACGCCAGGTTTTCCATTGATGAAAGCACGGTTCTTCTCATCTACAAGGGTATCAGTAACAGATCCGACATCCTTCACTGAAATAGGAACATCACTACCGAAGAAGTTCACGATCGCGTTTTCGATATCCTTCAGAGATTTGAATTGTCCGAGAGATCTGAACACAAGCTCTGTCTTACCGATGTCTACTTTACCGGCGGGAACGTTCTCACCTGAAACAGCTAGACGTTGAGCGACAGAGTTGGCAGAGATTTCTCGAGCTTTCAGTTTGTTTCGATCCAAGAGGACATGGATCTCACGCTTGCGACCACCGATGATGTCGACTACGCCGACTTGAGCGACTTGTTCGATCTTAGGCTTGATCACTTCACTGGCAAGGTCATAAATATCTGCAGGTCCTAATGTCGGAGCATCAAGTGCTAAGGTGAGCACCGCCTGATCTCCTGGGTCAATACGACGGATGGTGGGCTCAAGAATATCCTTAGGAAGTTTACGCTTAGTGGATCCCACACGGTCACGGATTTGCTGCTCGGCAAATTTAATATCTGTCTCAAGAGTGAATTCAGCAATAACGACGCTGACGCCTTCTTCGTTGATTGAAGAAAGACGCTTGATACCTGAGAGTGTAGCGATCTCGTCTTCTAGTGGCTTACTGACCAGAGATTCAATCTCTGTTGGTCCTGCCCCTGGATAAGGAGTGGTCACGGTCACGACTGGAAAAGTAACGTTGGGGAAGAGATCGACACCCAACTTTGATGCGGAGTAGAGACCGACTGCGATCATGACGATGATGATACAAGTGATGAAAGTCGGTCGTTTAATGGATACGTCTGCTAGACTCATAGGATCTCCTTAGTGAAATTAACTCCGGACAATAGTTTCAACTTCGAATAAATCTGTGTGACTTCTGCTTGCGCTAAAATTCTGCTGAGTAAGGATTGAGAATAATCTTGTTCAAATTGAATGACAAGGCTCGTTGTCGTTCTTCCCCGTGTAAGTCTATCTCGTTCGTGCATGAGCTTTTCGCGCTGCAGTTTTTCAATCGATAAAGCAAGTTTGACTTTCTTTTTTGACTCATTGAATTTGAAATTCATTTCTTTCCACTCTTGATCTTGCTCGAAACGTTTAGCTTCAATGAGCCATTCGGCAGCCTGCTTCTCAGTATCGCGTCCGCTATGGATCTTACCCACTAGACCGAAATCGAGTGGTGCAGAAACCTGAACTCCGACAGAAGTCAGAGTATTGTTCAGACCTGAAGCTTGAGAAAATGAAGTATCTATACTCGAATTCGCACCATTGAGAGCTACTGACCCTACGAGATCTATCGAAGGTTTAGATCTTTCGATGGAAGATATACTTGAAGCTCTAGAGATTTTTTCGTTCTCAAGTGCAATGAGGAGATCGTCTCTCTCCCCTACTCGTAAAGGAGCTTTCAGATCACTATCTGCATCAACGGGAAGCTCATCGAGTGATTCATTCACAGTGATGCTGTCTCTGCCTCGACTAGCGTTGAAAGCCAGTGATGCAGATCTCAACTCATACTGAGCAGAATCAAGTTCAAGTTGCCTCAGTTCTGCAATTGCATTGGCCTGAAGGAGGTCGGCCTTATCACCTAAATGTGAATCTGTACGCTTCTTGGCCCAAGCTTGGAGGGCTTGTGCTCTGCCTAAGAGTTCTTTCCTCAATTCCAAAACTTTCTGAGCAAGGACTACCCTCCAATATACATTTTCTGCATCAGTCAGTGTCATCTTGAGCTTTAGTTTTTCAGAGTAGTGAGAAATCATCGCGCTACTCTCTGCGATCTGTAATTGTTGGCGAGTGTCTCTGCCGAATAAGTTTTTCCAAAGCGGAATCTTAAGATCTAACTTAGGTTGCAACTGCCACACATCTACAGGAGCAGCTAAGCCACTAGCTGCCGTACGAATAAGATTGTAATTGAGTCCCCAATTCACTCCGAATCTGAGCTGTTGGTTGAAACCCAATGAATAAGTCTGCCTATAAACTGCTACACCTGTGTAAACCGTTGGCAAGAATACTGCGAAAATAGGCGTTCTATCTTCTGAGATTGATGCACCTGTGGTGAAGAAAACCGAGTTACCTAATGATGCTTCTTCTTTCCGCTCCAAGATCCCTTCCATGTTTTGGATCTCACTCATGACGGTTTTATTCTTTCCAAAAACCTGATGCATGTAGTCTTCCAGACTGAGTTCCTTGGTTGCAAATGCTGATTGTGACAACAAGCTGATAAACAACACTAACCTAGTCATTGATCATTCCTCCAAATACGATTTCTAAAATCTGTTCGATATGATGTTTTCTAAATTGTTCATCTTTAATCGATGCACCAAAAAACTGTGAACGAATGGGATCTATTCTGATCGATTGCATGAGCACTCCCTGCAGTAGCGCTGCGATTTCCTGCGGATCGAGACTACGTCTTACGAACCCTTTTGTCTGAGCATCAGAAATGAACGTTCTTATGTGAATGAAAGTCTTCATGAAAGTCCCTTGGAAAGCTTCCTTCATGAGTGGCAATCCACAATCCATCTCTCTATGAATCATGCGAACCTTGGCAGACTCTTCAATTGCCCAAGAGAGAAACTGTGTAATCCAGATTTTGGTTTTAGCTTTGAAATCAGCGATCGACTCTGCAGGAGTGAGGACTTGCTCTAGGAATTGTAGCTTGGCCTGACCGAACTTGGAGATGCAGGCATTATAGAGGCCTTCTTTACCGCCGAAGTAATAGCTCACGAGGCTGACATTGACCCCTGCTGCTTCTGCGAGGTCTTTTACAGTGGCTCCGTCGAAGCCCTTCACTGAGAAAATCTCAATCGCCTTCTGCAATAGAAGCTCTTTGGTGTCTAATTCTTCCTGGGCTGTCATATAGACGATTTTAGATGATTTGTTTGAAAAATTCAAACGTTCATTTGATTGTCAAATAATCCTCAATCTTTTAATTGATAATTACGATCAGGTATCAGACAATAATAGGGAGGGGCGGGCAATGATTGTATACAATATTAAATCAAAACAAATAGTTATACTATTAACCCTCACTCTATCCACTATTACCTCTTCCTGCTTTGATATGGGGAACAACGGAAGAAGGCCTTCACCTATAGTCCCAGGCTCGTCCTCTAATACTTTTGGAGCAGTCGATACAGACACCATGTGGGTAAAAGCCTCTTCAGGAACAAAAACTTTCAAAGTTCATAGAGTCGCAGTTCTAGGCACATGGAACGATCCAACAGATTATGTTCTTAATTGCGAAATCACTGTCTCAGGATCTGCGCAAGACTACACCTGTCTTGTAGAAGTAGAAGAGCTGGATCTCTTCTTCAACGGCATCACTCTCCAATACAATATTCCTGGATCAACCTGTAACTACGCTCGAGTGACACCCTTTTGGTATTACCGTTGGCAAGTAGGAGAGGGATTTAAGTATGTCAGACAAACCATAGGCTCTCCATCAGGCGCTACAAGCTGCACCCCCAATACTACAATCATCTGGGAAACCAGCACAGATGGGGCTACCTGGGTCCCTGATGTAGCTACAAACAGTGTCGCAAATGAAAAATGCCAGTACGACTATAGTACATACGGTGGCCCAAATTGTTGCTTAGGAAAATACAATTATACTATTAGACAATGCGTAGGAACTTCTCCTACATTTAGCTATAACACTCAAAGCACAAACGGCAAACCTTGGGGTGGAGACGCTGGCAAATGTGTAGACGGTCCAGGAGCAGATACCAAAACGTTTGCAAGACATCCTCAGTTCAGAGTTCCAATGCCACTCTATAAGAATATCGAATCAACAGGGATCTCTGGCGCTATCACAGTCGCAAGCCCATACACTCAGCTTTTTTCATCCAACGTCTATCTAGCTAACTTCTTCGATTCAGCTGATCATGGCGGAGGAGCACTAGGACCTGAGCCAATGAAATCATTCTCAACAGTCGACCCGCTTGAATTCACTGGAACTCCGAGCGCCTACTACAACTTCGAATGTTTGGATAAGTCTTCAACCATCAAACACAGAATCAAGATCATGGTGAGAGAATGGAACGAGAAGGCTGAATTAGATAAGTTCATGACTGGATCTGCAGGTAACCCTGATACGGGAACCGCTGTTCCCGATGGCATTCTCAACAACTTCCGAGACTGGAAAGACACAAGCCCAGGTAACCCAGGTGCGTATCCTAAGTCTCAGCAGTAAGCTCACTCGGGCTCGCATCTCTAATATATTTCTTATTACTCACGCCTATCCTGCAAGTGCTCGCTATTGAGTACAGCTCCTGCTTCGCATGCACTTCCCATTTTTATTCTGAGGAAGCGGATGAAGGCTGTGTAGCTATACATTTTTCGTATAACCAAGTATGAATAAGAAATGCGCCAAATAGATCTCTTCAGTCTTCTCGCTCTTTCTGTTATTTGGGGTGGCTCATTTATTTTCCAGCGCATTGCTGTGCCTGATGTGGGTGTTTTCGCAGTCGCTTCTTCTCGAGTCGCAATCGGCGCAGTCATTTTATGGATCTACACTACAAGCACTCGCAAACAACTCCACTGGAGTAAGAACTGGAAACATTATGCTGTAGTCGGTATCTGCAATCTCGCAGCTCCGATGTTTCTTTTTTCTTACGGAGCTAAGTTTCTTCCTTCAGCTTATCTTGCAATTTTGAATGCGACTGTCCCCTTCTGGACTGCGATCTTAGGCGCTGCTATTTATCGGGAGCGAATCACCTCACGTGCTCTTTTTGGAATAGGCTTAGGAATTCTTGGCGTGATCTGGATGACGAGAGCGGGTGGATTAGAATTCAGCTTAGGAACAACGCTCGCATTCCTGGGATGTTCATTTGCAGCACTTAGCTACGGATTCACAGCCAACTACGTGAAGTGTTTCGCTTCCACTGTACCGACACTCAATCTCACTACAGGCGGAATGCTGATTGCCACTGCGATTCTTCTTCCACTAGGTCTAGCTAATCTGCCTAATCACTTACCTACTCTGAAGACCACACTCTCACTTCTCACTTTGTCCATCGTGTGTACTGCGATTGCGTTTCTGATTTTTTATAATCTCGTTCAGAAAATTGGAATGAACCGAGCTGTACTCGTCACCTTCTTGGTACCTGTATTCGGAATGAGTTTCGGAGTCATTTTCTTAGGCGAGATGATTCAACCTGCGATGATCATGGGCGCCACCCTGATCTTCATTGGACTGAGAGTCATCTTCACAGAAAAAAAGGCATAAAAAACCCACCCATGATTTCTCATGAGTGGGCGTTCAGGTTCACTACTTAATTCTTCAAGTAGCGAGCACAAACCAAGTCAATCTCAAGTTCTTTGCCGCTTCGTTTTGTGAGGCGCAAAAAAGCGTCTGCTTCTTCGAAGTTTTTAAGAGGTTGATTGTATGAGAAATCTACGAATAATTCGATGAAGTCAATTTCGCCGAGCTTTGTTCCACCAATGAGCTCACCTTTTCGTGATGAGTTTTTGTATCTGAGGTCGACGTCCGCTGTATAAACTAATTCTTTGCTGGTGAGCAATCCGTCAGCTTGGTCAAAAGTAGCGATTGTCTTGCGACCATTTGCTACGCGTGGATCAGACACAATGAGCTTTGCAGCATTTCGCGTGCCTTTTTTCGCCATCACGTTGTGAAAAACTTTAATCTTCAACGTCTGGTCATAGTCTTCACAGATGAAGCCATCTGCTTTTGCAACTTGTGAACCGAGAATCATTCCTGCCATCATTACTACTGCTAGTGCTTTCATTTTAATTATCCTCAAATATTTCTTTTATTTAATCAATCCCGAGCAGGCTAAATCACTTTAATTCAACATCTTGGGACAAACGAGGATGTAACGAATGATCTCAAAACTGTGAAATGCATAGTTCCTATGTTTGCTATGCGTTTAATGAATAACTAAAGATTTATTTTTCTAACTTCTTTTCAATGGCATGAAGTGACGAAGAAATCACACCTGTGAATGAAACAAACAGAAAAGCTCCAAGCATCATCATCAGAGCCGTTACGGTTTTTCCGAACGGTGTCACGGGATGAACATCACCTAAACCTACTGTCGTGAGTAGCGCGATACTCAAATACAGAGCATCACCAAAAGTCTTCACCATGGGATTCACCCCACTCTCCAATAGATAGATTATACAACTGAAGAGTGAAATCAAAGTGATCGATGTTCCAACAAGAAACGGAAATACAGGACGTTTGAAGAGGTGAATAACTAAACTTCTCATGTACCCCCACATATAACTATGGTGCCGCTTAAAAATTTGAATCATTTTGAATAATCCTGAATGAGCTTCACAAACTCATGAATATCAGAGGCTACCGTATCAAATGAACACATCCACCTCACTTCTAAAGTGTGGTCATTCCATACATAGAAAAATGTTTTCTTCTGCAACTTCGCAATCAGCGTCTTGGGTACAATAGCGAAAACCGCATTAGCGTCTACAGGTTGTGTGATCTTGATCTTTGTTTTGGATTTGATTTCTTTCTCCAGGAGCTTTGCCATTCTGTTTGCATGAGTGGCATTCTCTATCCAAAGGTTTTTGGTCAATAGAGCATCAAACTGAACTGCGATGAATCTCATTTTAGATGCAAGCTGCATGCCCTGCTTCCGCACAAAGAGAAAATCCTTCGCAAGCTTAGGGTTGAGAAATAAAACTGCCTCTCCAGCTAGTATTCCGTTCTTAGTCCCACCAAAGGAGAGGATATCTACTCCCACATCTTGAGTGAAAGTACGAAGGGGTTTACCAATCAATGCGACAGCGTTCGCAATCCGCGCACCATCCATGTGAAGGTACATGTCATTCTCATGAGCAAAATCTGCAAGTGCCTTGATCTCCGCACGGGTATACACCGTTCCGAGTTCAGTCGACTGAGCAATCGAGATCACTCGTGGCTGAACATGGTGCTGATCCCCTACACCTTTTAAGTGGGGGCGAATGAGCTCTACAGTGAGTTTGCCGTTCACTGTGGGGATATCTACGAGCTTACAGCCTGTGAACATCTCTGGAGCGCCACACTCATCGACTTGAATGTGCGCAGTCTCTGCACAGAAGATGGCGTGATGAGGTTTAGTAATCGCGCTCAATCCCAGAACATTGGCAGAAGTACCATTAAACACAAAATGAGCTTTGATAGGTCTTCTGAATAGTTTCTGAAATTTCTCTAATACTGACTTCGTATAGTCATCATTGCCATAGGCGAGAGCGTGACCTTGGTTCACTTGAGAGATTGCCTCTAAAACTTGCGGATGAATTCCAGCATTGTTGTCACTAGCAAAGCTACGTTTTTGCATTTCGGATTCCTAATCTTATGATGGTGAGTAATAAAACAAACTCAAACAGAAGAGGAAGACTCGTCCCGCCTCCACTGCCGGAATTAATATTTTCAATAGTAGCACAACCAAACACCTTATCTCTGGGCTCTTGCCTTGGATAGAGGAATGAAATTCCATCCACATCGTCTTGCCCTAGGCTGAGTACGTTTTTGGCTGAAGCATCGTAGTACATGAGAGCTGATGTATCTCCTGAGTGGCCTAATCCTAGAATATGTCCCATCTCATGAGCAACGATCACTGCCACAACAGTAGAGTTCATGGTGGTGATGTTTGCGTTGTCACCACTCTGAACATTGAGAACAAGGAGTCCTCCTTGGATTCGTCCTGAACTAATATTAAACGCTCCAGCGACTCCAGGAATTCCCGAATTAGCAGCGATGCCTGTATCGGTACTGAAAGTAGTAGAACAAATAATCGTGGGATTGCCTGCTGGAGCAACCAGTGTCGCGCTTGTGCCCACATATTGACTGAGTGTTCCTGAAAAAGTTACGGTAGATCCTATTGCAAGAGTGAGGTTTGCTGTAGGTGCATTCGTCCAAAGTGAGATTGCGGAATTCATTGCTGCATTCACTGCTCCCAAATAATTATTACAGGTTGTATCCACATTGAACGTGAGAGTAGAAGTTTGCCATCCGACGTTTCCGGTTGATATTAAAGTGAAAGCCTGTGAGTTGAGTACCGAGAGTAATAGAAACAGCATCATAATATCCCATACCCCACGGAGAGAACTGCGTTGAATGCTCGCTTCGCTGAGAATAAGTTCACTACCATCATGTCCAGATCAGTTCTCCAGGTTTCACTAAAAGCAAACCCAAACCCTGTATTCACTGTGAAGAGAGTCGAAGCAACTGAACCCGAAGGAAGTGCGAAGGTTGCAGTACTATTACCATTATTAAGAGTTGTAGTCCCTCCCGGACCATACATTCTGTAGATGAACTCACCTACTCCGAGATTGGCCGACAGGCTAGAAGAGAGATCCTTCTTGAGTCGGAGTGCCAAAGCAAGAACATTGGTCGTGTCTCCTCCATCTCGTGAAATCCTCAGCATCGGAGTGTAGAGCACCCAAGGAGAAAGCGAATAACCTGCTCCAATGAATAAGTCATAACTGAGATGCACTTCGGGATAGATCGTCCCAAGGCCTGGATTTCCTGATACACCGCCTGAAACTCGAGAGAAGTTTTGAGAGAGAAGACCCACACCTAATATGAGTTTTTTTTCAGATGCCAGGGAAGGGTCGATCATAAAAAAACTAAGTACAAGGAAGAAAGAATGGAGACAACTCACTGATTTTTCTTTTCTTTAAACAGTAAATATCCTTTAAAATTATACATCACAGAGCTTTTCGATATGAGAGAGCTTGTCATTCCTTCAGGATGACACTCTAAAGCTGAAAAAGGGCATTTTTCACTTTTTTCAAAATCAATAATTTCAGTGCGACCAAGTCTTGGTTTTTTGGTAATGCAAAAAACTTCATTCATTTGATCAGAATTCAGTGATGTAGGAACATCATCTTTTATAAAATGTAAAGTGTATGATAGGCTTAGGTAATCTCTCCAAGCAGCCTTAAGCCCACTTCTTGTAGGTGTGCACGTGGGAGGTTCTCCATTATTAAAATCCAGAGAACCATAAACTGTGTTACCATTTTTTTTAGTAAAACATTCAGAGTTACTAAAATATTTTAAGACAGTAACTTCAGTTCCAGGTTCCATGAGCGGTTTATTCTCAGCGTATATCTGTAAAATGAACAGAAAAATAGTAACCATATGTACTAAGCTAAAGTACATCTCACCTGAAAACTAGTCCGAAACTTTAATCCTAACAAAATATTAAACCTCAGGATCAACCTAAAGACACATTGGATAGTTAAATGAACTCAAAACTTGAGGATTTTACTTAATAATTGTAGATAATGCCCATGCCTTTGTTGGTCTAATTAGTTGTATTAATAGCCTCACCTACTGTGCATGCTAAAAGAACTCACCTGACTCAATATCCTGATAGACCTATCATTGAAAAATTCTCAATAAAAGAAACCGATAAACTAATCATTTTACTCCGTTCTTTTAAAACATCTGTGGGATTCATCAAACTCTACTATCCTATAGGAGAGTTCGTTAAGAAAATGGGTTTTCATTTTGTCATTCCTTCTGGATCCGTTAATAAAAAAAATCAGCGGTTTTGGAATGCGGGTGATGCTTGCTGTGATTTTTATAATGATGGTCCTGATGATATCCATTTTTTAGATGAGCTCATTTCTCAATACAAAAAAACTAAAAATATCAATAAAGTCTCACTGATCGGTCATTCAAACGGGGCCTTCATGTCACATCACTACGCTTGCAAAGGTGGTGAGAAAATAGACGAATTTTTTGCTTTTGCAGGTAATCCTGGAGCCAATTTAAAAGAATGTCATCTTCTAGAGAAAATCAAAGTGATTATAGCGCACGGAAAAAACGATAAAACGTTTTCCATTTAATGATCCAAATTTTAAACTTGGAAAAGCTGAAGCCTATCCTGTTGAGTCTTTCTTGAAGAAATACCAAGAAGCATTAGGTTGTGATGAGCCCAGTTTCGATACCAAGCAAAATTTTACAGCAAGTCGTTTAGATAAAGACTTTCATTTATCTCAATCTCAAAACTGTTTATCCAATGACCATCTTGAATTTTGGTTTCATTGGAATGGTGGGCACGTGCCTCTATTTAACCGTCGATACATGAAAACAATTTTAAAATCACTCTTAGATCATTTAAACGAAAGGCAAGTCATATGACAATATTTTCACTTATATAGCCTTTTTGAACTCAGGATCATGAATACACAAGAATTTTTCCAAAAAACGCAGTGAGACGCAGTGACAGTTTTTTCTCACGAGGTCGAAGCTCTTTTTACTAAAGAGATCAGTGCACTAGGCCGCTAGAGCCCTAGGAGTATTCTATGAAAAAAGTCATCTGTTTTTTAGCTTTATCGGTACTCACTGTTTTTCTCTCTACTGAACCATCAAGAGCAACAGCACAATACAAAGAATGCAAAGGTTACGAGTATGCTTACTATGAATCTATGAGCGGAAAACCTATAACATTGAAAGAAAAAAATCCTGCTAAAAACAAATTCGATATTTTGCCAGCAACAATTCAAGTATATCAGCAAATTTGCAAATTCTTCACGAGCGAAACAAATAAAATCCCAAAATTCGAAAGCAAAGATCTAGCTCATTTTGAAAACATATGGTGTGACGGCAAGCACAAGGGGCAAAATGATTGCTACCGACATCGCATCATACACACCGATAAACAAAAAAATGAGCTCTCTGAATTGCTGAATAACCAGATCTACAAAGGAAAGCACGGTGGTGGCGTTTTAAAAACTGACAACACCACTACTCTAGGCACCCAGTGGGATCGCTACAAAGAAGAAGCTCGCAAAAATCACATAGCTCATACTGATGTTTGAAATCATTTATGCTTAGCTAAAACTTAGCCAGATATTAGCCAACTCAGGAAATTTCTAGACGCCTCAAGATATCTCGAAGATCTAAAAACATTTATATTTAATTTGAATTCAGCTTTGGGTTCGCAAGCTTCGCCTTTGGCCAGAAAACAGACCGTAATAAAATGGTTGGTGTGATAGGGATTGAACCTACGACCTTCCCCGTGTCAAGGGGATGCTCTCC
Organism: Lysobacteraceae bacterium; assembly: GCA_023657465.1. GTDB lineage: Bacteria > Bdellovibrionota > UBA1018 > UBA1018 > JAGTJX01 > JAGTJX01. Next base: position 477,066 of record JAGTJX010000002.1, on the reverse strand, counting down.
CGCTGAGCTACACACCAACAGAACGAGAAGAAGTTTGGTCATACCGCTTGTTCGCTCAGGGGTCAACGCTCTGCGCGTAGCGTCACGCTGCTTAACGTCAAAAACATAGCTCTTTTTTAACTCATAGAGCGCCTACTCAACGTCGATAAGCTAGAGAGATATGCTGAATCCAAGGTTCATAGGCCTGATTTCTGCCCTGTTGTTTTGCGTGACCAGCACCACTGCGTCCTTGGCCGCCAAACGCAAACCCACAATGAGCTCGGAGCTCGAGTTCACCAACGCTACTGTATGGAATGCGAACTATGGAACTGTAGAAAATCAAGTAAGACTCTCTGATGAAAACCTAGCTGCTCAAGAACAATGGGCTGCTAAGATGAAAAAAATCTGCGCTAAAACCAAGAATTGTTCCGTCGTTGAAGTATTCGATTCAGAGTATTCTTTGCTGGGTGATGACAAAGAGACCGTCTTTCTTTCAAGTGAATACCCCAACTACAGGGTGAAATACAAAAACGGATTCTATTACGACATCACTCTTGATCCTGCGACAGTTGAGATCAAGTTGAAGCCGATGACTCTTGAAGAAGCGAAGAAGTATTCAGATATCATTCAGAAAGATATTTTTGATTTAGCAAACTCGATCAACCTTCATCCCCCTAAAGATGAATCCTCCCAAATACACGTCGGAGTTGAATCAAGTTTCGGAGTGCGTAACCAACTCACAGAAAATTTTAGAAACTTCATCTTGGGAATGGTCCATAGACATCAAGAGCTCTGGCTTCTCTGGGTGGACGACACTTCAAACGCACCCCCACTCTCATTGATGCCTGAGAGTCAGACACTCGCGTTCGAAGCTGTCATCGAAGATATCGATAAGAAACTGATTAAGACTTATCCAGACTTCTGCAAGCGGATGAAACACGATGTTTATGGTGAGACATTCGATGCGGACATGGTCAGTGATTACGACCGAGCCAATAAATACCACGCAGTAAACGTGAATCGTCTCTGCAAGAAGTTCCCCATGGGAATCAAGACTGTAGAATTCCGTTCACTCCCTTCACAGAAATCAGCAGACACCATCATCAAGCTCTATACCTTCATTGATGCCTACATTAACTGGCTCTGGGTGAATCCAGGCAAGCACCCTTTAAAGAGATTCAATCCTAAGAAGACCGCTTACCATGAATGGATTAAGGACTACTTAGCATTTATTGGAAAGCTCAAGCTCAATCCCAAGGACTATGTAAGCTTAGTACAGCCCAAATACCGCGAACATTGTGCGAAAAAAATTACAGGTCTCAAGTGACACCCTGTCTGGCGTGATCAGCACTGTTAAGTGCATCAAGAAAACCTCTACACCCTGCCGATAAGTGTTTCATGAAGATACGACCACTACGTAGGCTCAAAAGATATGTTTTACTAGTATGTGTTACCCAACTCGCATCCGTCACCATCAAGGCAGATGATTGCGAATTCAAACCTAAATTCTGTGTTCAGATGAGCGAAGTTGCAAAAGAGCTTCAGCCAGTTAGAAATCGTTTGCGTGACTTACGCATTCAATTGGCAGAAATTGAAACCATGAGAAGACCAGCAAGCGTAAAAAGTAAAACAACTTGGAAAGAAAATGTAGCTCAAGCGAAGCGATCCGTTGAGAAAACGACTCTCGAAGTCGAGCGACTTGTTAAAACGATGTCGATGCAGGAGCTTCCAGAAGCGGATCACGATACGAGACTAAAGACACTGAAGCTTGCTCAAGAGGAGATCTTAGAAGCGGTAACTGAGCTACAAAAGATTTCTCCCAATAAGCTTTCACAGAACTAAAAATCTCATCGTTCTTAGATTCTAGACAAAAATCAGGTTTCGCGTTTTCAATCCCACAAGGATTAATTCCAGCAAAACTCTGACTTGTAGGATAGAGATTGATCGCAACTCCGTGAAGTAGCACCCCTTGTTTAATCGCAATCCCAATTGAAGCAATTTTGCCTTCATCAGTCCAGATGCCTAATCGGTCACCAAACTCGATTTTCGCTTCTGGCTTGAAGTTTTGGATAGCTTCAAAAGTGATCTTAAGCAGAGAAGTGATCGCTCGCTTGAGCGCTCTCTCACTACCGAAATAATCTATCATACGAACAACCGGGAAAATCACTAACTGACCTGGACCATGCCAAGTCTCAAGTCCTCCGCGGTCTACTGCTAAAGTATTCGTAGACTGAAGCTTCGATCGCTTACCTACAGTGATGACTGAATCCACTTCTGAGTAGATGACTTCACCTAAATAAGTATCATCACTGAGAAGCCTGGCTTGAACCTGCCTCTGATAGGTATCCAAATCTGAATAGGACCATCTGTGAATCATCGTGGGGGAATATGACTGAGTTTATGAATTAATACAACCGAACGGTATCGCCTTCTTGAAATTGGCCACCAGAGTGAACCGTAGCCACTGCTCCGTCTTCTCCAACATATTCGCGGACTTCGAGCGTGCCTTTGAGTTTGCCTTCGGATCTACCTATATAAGAGTCAGAACCTGGCTCATAGAGGTCTTCGCCTACGGTGAGGACTCTTAAAATATCTCCTGGCATGACGCCTGAAGCACGACCTGAATTAATGAATACCTTTTGACCTGCGATGCGAATGACTCTGCCGTTCCACTGGAGTTTGGATGCGTTGGCAACGATCTCTCCTGCAAACGGAACCACGGCTTCTTTGATCGCTTCTTTTGCGAGCTCGACTTTGTAATCCGGAGTGGTTGAGCTTTCTTCGAGAGCAATGAATGACTTACTCTGAGCTTGTCCCTTGTGAGTCGATGAGAATATTTCTCTTCCAGAGCCCACATCGAAGATTTTCATTTCGATCTCAACGAGCATACTCGACTTCGCTTGTCTTAAGATCCCGATGTCTTCACCCTTATGTCTGTACTGAGCGTTTGTGATTCTTCCGATTGCGATCATCGCAGCACCCTGCTTACGGCCTTCGCGTACGAGTTGAGCGACTTTGACTTTAGAGCCTGAAACAAACTGCTTCGTGTCTGGCATCTCTGTAGACTCAGAAGGAATCAGAATATCGCCTGATTCATATAGCTGCTTACGGATGAGGTCAGCTGTATAGGAACCCAACTCATCCGATTGAATCGGTGTATCGTTCCAAAAATGAAATACAAAAACTTTCTTGCGAGGTTCAGGAAGATCCTTAGATGCTTCATCGTCTCTCATCGCTTCAGGCTCTTGGCCTCCTTGGCGATAATAGCTGGAAGCGACTTCTGCTTCAGGTGTGGCTTTGCTTCCACGTTGGCGCTGCATACCTGTTACACAACTACTCATTGTGAGTGTGATCCATGCATAATATAATATTCGTTTCATAAGCGAAACTCCGTTATTTGAACTCTACTGAAAAATACGGACTATCGTCCGATCCCCGAACCTTCCATTCCATTTTTCCACCATTAACTTCTGGTGTCATCTGGTTTAGTGCGCTCTTGATTTCTCCCAGGCTTGTTTTCCCTTTGAGAATGACAATAATTTGACTGCGATTCATTGTACGCTCTACGACGGATGCTGAATCGGATAAATACGTTTTCAACTTGTTTTTAAAATCTGAGAACTGAGAGAAGTTTTTCACTCCTTCAATCTCAATCGTCCACTCTTTGACAGCGCTGGCTTGTGCAAGGTTACTGAGCAGGAATAAGGATAAAAAAATGATTTTGTTCATATGATGATTCTCCACACTTTACTTCAATTGTACAGACTGAGGACCCAGGATCTCGTTCACGGACTTTATCCACTCTGGAGTACTATTCACTTTGACGGTTTTGGAGAGATCCATTTTGGTTTTGAATCTCGAATGCTGAAACGAGAGAGTCACTGGGCACTTCCCACGGTTCTCTAATAAGTTCTTCTTCAAAAGCCTGAGTTGTTCCACTGTCAGCGTCTCGCTATTGATTCGGATCGAAATATGAGGAGTTCTCGCTTCATTCGCAGCTTCTGCGGAATCAAACATCCTGCCCATGAGCTGTGGCTGATCTCCTCTCACATCGACATCCGCTGTGAGGATACAAACTTCTGTGAGTGCCATTGCGTTTTTTAATTTCTCAGCGACTAGCGCATAAGCTTCACTGAAGAACACGACTTCGATTTTGTCGTTAAGATCTTCAAACTGAGCGATGCCCATTTTTCCTTTTTTGCTCATGACTTCACGAACACCTGTGAAGAGACCCAAGACTTTGATTTCTTTCTTCTTAGGTCGACCTTGCCATCCGCCAGCTTTAGATTGAACTTGGAGTGTCGCATCAGGTTGCTTTGCAACCCTCTGCTCACTCTCCTTGATCTTACTAATCGAAGTCCCTAACCATTCGAGCCCCACTTGCTGCCAAGTATCCATGGGATGACCGGAGAGATAAAAACCTAAGATCTGCTTCTCCAGTGACAAGCGCTTGGGTGCTGGCCAATCAGGAGCCTGCTTGAAGATCACACTGCTTGAAACGACTTGCTTAATCTCTTCGGCCTTAAATGAATCAAAAAGGGAAATCTGTCCTAAGTCGCGCTCTTCTTGTTCAGCTGCTGAGAACTCCAGCATAGAATCAATGGAGTTGAAAAGTGTCGCGCGCGAGACTTCTGCTACAGAATCAAACACACCCGCGATGATCATGGACTCCATGACCTTCTTGTTCACCTTACGAGCTGTGATGCGCTTACAAAAGTACATGACGTTTTCGAAGTTTCCGTCTTTAACACGAGATTCTAAAATATTTTCTACAGCGGCTCCACCTACACCCTTGATCGCTTCAAGAGCGAAGCGTACGGCCTTCTTTCCAGACTTCACGCGCTCAACAGTGAATTTGCGATGAGAATGATTGATATCAGGAGGTAACACTTCGATACCACTTAACTTCACGTCAGAAAGGTACTTCGTGAGCTTTTCGGTCTTATCCATCTCAGTAGTGAGAAGTGCAGCCATGAATTCTTCAGGATAATAAGTTTTGAGATAAGCGGTTTGGTAAGTGATGAGAGCATAAGCAGCTGAGTGAGATTTGTTAAATCCATATTCAGCGAACTTTTCCATCAAATCAAAAATCTGCTGCGCCTTTTCTACTGGGTGACCCTTCTTTGCAGCTCCTTCTGAGAAAGTCTGACGATGCTTAGCCATCTCATCTGCTTTTTTCTTACCCATGGCACGTCTGAGCATGTCGGCTTGACCGAGAGTATAACCTGCTAACTCTCGAGCGATTTGCATCACCTGTTCTTGATAAAGAATGATTCCATACGTTTCTTTTAGGATCGGCTCCAGTGCAGGGAGCGCGTACTCAATCGGTTTGCGTCCATGCTTACACTCAATGAATTCATCCACCATTCCTGATCCCAGTGGACCTGGACGGAAAAGTGCGTTGATCGCAGTGATGTCTTCGATAGAGTTAGGAACAAGCCTCACACAGAGGTCTTTCATTCCAGAGCCTTCAATCTGAAACATTCCATCGGTATGACCTGTCGAGATATGATCAAAGACTTTTTTGTTATCGAGCGGGATGGTTTCAATCCTAAAATCAGCCTTGTCTGTTGCACGAACAAGCTCTACCGCGTGATTAATGACAGTGAGAGTTTTTAATCCCAAGAAATCAAATTTTACGAGACCGATTTTCTCACCGTAATCTTTGTCAAACTGCGTGACCGCATCTCCATCAGCATTGATGAAAAGTGGACAGTAATTCACAATAGGTTCTTCAGTGATGATCACACCTGCTGCGTGCATTCCCGCTGATCTGTAGAGACCTTCTAACTTAAAAGCGTACTCGAAAAGCTTTGCTATCTTAGGATCAGATTCAATTTTACGTTGAAGTTCTGGCTCCTTCTCCACTGCGTCTTTGAGCTTAATATTGAGCTCTTCGGGCACGAGCTTCGTGAGCATCATGCTTTCTGCGAATGATAACCCTAAGACGCGTGCGCAATCTTTGATGACTTGTTTGGTTTGGAGTTTTCCGTAAGTGATGATCTGAGAGACGTTGTCCTTGCCGTACTTGTGTCTGACATATTCGATGACTTCATCCCTGCGATCCTGACAGAAGTCGACGTCAAAATCAGGAAGACTCACGCGCTCAGGATTGATGAATCTCTCAAAGAGGAGTTCAAAGCGAATCGGATCTACATCAGTGATTCTCAGTGCATAAGCAACAAGTGAACCTGCACCTGATCCACGACCAGGACCTACAGGAATACCATGTTTTTTTGCCCACTGAATGAAATCCGCTACAATCAGAAAATATCCTGCAAATCCCGTTTTCTCGATCATCGAGATTTCATCGTTCAGTCGTTTTTCGTAAACTGCTTTTTTCTCTAATGGAAAGTTTCTACTTTTTAGTCCCTCATGAGACTCAGATTTAAAATACGCATTGAGGTCAAAAGGAGCATCTTTTGCTATTGTCTCTGGTCTGAAATTGGGCAGATGATAAATCGGCTGACCGCTTGAATTTTTGAATTTGAACTCGATGTTGATTTTATCTGCAATCTTTGCAGATTCTTCACATGCACCTGTGTATCGCTCCATTCGCGAATACATGAGCTCTGCAGGTTTTAACCAGTAATCACTAGGAACTAAACTCTTCTGACGATCGAAGTCCAAGTTCTTACCAAACTCGATGCATTGAAGGACTTCATGCGCTTCTGCGTCTTTGGAATCAGAGTAATAAGCATTAGAAGTCGCGACCGACTTGATATTGAGTTTCTTACCTTGAGTGAAGAGCCAATCGTTGACGAGCTCTTGCTCGGGAAGCGAGATATCTTGTAGCTCGCAATAGAAATTCTCACCATAAACATCCTTAAACCACTTCAGTGATTCAAGGGCTTCATCTTCTTTGTTGTTGTGAAGTGCATATCCGATTTCAGATTTCACACCGCCTTGAAGGACTATGATGTCCTTGGAATATTTCTTAAGAAGTTCTCGCGTGACGATGGGAATCTTGCCGCTATACTCACGGTAACTCTCGGTGAGAATATGAGAGAGACTTTGATAACCTGCATGTGACTTAGCAAGAAGTACGAGTGAGAATTGTTTGAGACCGAATCCGCCTGCGACGACTGTCGTCTCTGGCATTCTCTCCTTCAGATAATAAACTTCAGTACCCAAGATGGGCTTGATGCCTGCTTCTTTACATTTGAAATAAAAATCAATCGCACCAAACATCTGATGGTGATCGGTGAGCGCAACTGCAGTCTGTCCCATTTCCTTCACGCGAGAAACGAGCTCAGGAATACGGATCATACCACGAAGCAGACTGTACTGAGAGTGAACGTGCAAATGAACGAAAGGTTTGGTCATGGAACTCCGCGAGAGAGTTAATCGTAGCTGCTGCCACCCTGTCAAGATCCGCGCACTGCAACATCATTGTATGCGCCACGCGCAAGACTGTATACATGAGTCATGGAATATACAAACCTCGGTCGTTCAGGTCTTATGATCAGTAAAATGTCTTTTGGGTCTTGGGTCACTTTTGGCTCCCAAGTCGATCTCTCTGCATCGAAGAAGATGATCAAGACTGCATACGACGCAGGAGTGAACTTCTTCGACAATGCAGAAGTCTACGCAAATGGCGAATCCGAGCGCCTGATGGGGCAAGCATTCAAGGATCTGGACTTCGGACGTGATACTTACACTGTGTCTTCAAAAGTTTTCTGGGGTGGTGAAAAGCCCACTCAAGTCGGACTCTCATGCAAACACATTCGTGATGCTTGCGATGCAGCTCTGAAGCGACTTCAGGTGGATTACTTGGATTTATTTTTCTGCCACCGTCCCGATGTCTACACTCCCGTAGAAGAAACCGTAAACGCGATGAGCGATCTTGTTCGTAGTGGAAAAATTCTTTACTGGGGAACTTCTGAATGGGGAGCACAAGCTCTGACCGAAGCTTTTGGAATCGCAGAGAAGTATAATCTTGTGAAACCTACTATGGAGCAACCTCAATATAATATATTTGAGCGAGACAAGGTCGAAGGAGACTACTCTCCTCTCTTCAAAACTTTCGGACTGGGAACCACAATCTGGTCTCCACTGGCTTCAGGTTTGCTCAGTGGAAAATACGCAAACGGAATCCCCAAAGATTCACGCGTCACTCTCCCTGGATATGAATGGCTCAAGGCTCGTTTTGAATCCGAAGAAGGTGCAAAGAAAATTGAGCAGACAGTACGTTTAGGTCACATCGCTAAGAAATTGGGCACTACCCTTCCCCGCATGAGTATCGCTTGGTGTCTGAAGAATCCCAACGTCTCTAGTGTGATCTTAGGTGCATCTCGTGTGGAGCAACTAGAAGAAAATCTTAAGTCTCTCGCTGATGTGAAGCTCCTGGATGGTCACGTGATGGAAGAGATTGAATCTATTGTACAGAACAAACCAAAAGCGCAGTCAGATTTTAGATGAGTGATCAAAACAGAAAACTTCGATCTGTTATTGAAACCTTTGGAAGTGACGTCGAGACCATACGTGAGAAACTCATTTCCATTTTGATTTCTTTTTATGAAGCTCAAGAGCGCGATGTGATGATCGGGTTCTTCTTCACAGGTCGTGATCTTGTCACGATAGCAACGAAGCAAGCGGCTTTTGTTTTGAAAGCGACAGGCCTAACACAAACCTATTCAGGCAAATCACCAGGCCAAGCGCACACCGCACTACCCAAGATTCGTCTCGGTCAATTCAATCGGAGAATTGAAATTCTGAGAGAGACTCTCACTCAAAAAGGACTCACCGTTGATCAAGTGAATATCTGGATTGCGTTTGAAAAAATGTTTGAGAATGTGGTGGTTGGCTAAGCTTTGTTTGACTTCAAGTAACGGTGATCAAACCAGAATGTATCAGGAGGTAGAACAGCTGCTATGAATGCCAGCCATTGTTTCTTAGGCGACCAGTTTTCTTCCTGAGCTACTGCATAGGCCAACCCTAAAAAAACTAGGAAAAATATTCCATGGAGTTGACCGATGATTTGATTGGGCCAGCGTATTCCGTAAAGATACTTCAAAGGCATTCCAATTCCCATAAGAGCTAAAAATGAAAGACCTTCTTATGTTGCAAAATTCTGATGTTTTTTTGACTTTACTCATACCCAGTTTGACCTCGAACATGGAATCCAATTTTCTGGCTGTATACCACGGATCATGGCAATCGTATCTGGGCGCTCACGAGTGATCATTTGGTGACAGATCAGAGAGCTCATAGTTTGTGACGATATGGATTCAGTACTCCAAATTTTAATTTCATCTAATCCTAATCGAGCTGCATAGTCGCGAATACCGGAGATGAGCTTGGTGGAGAGATCCCCTTTGATATTCAGAATTTGCAGATAATTCAATCGATTGTTTACAAACCACACGACCTCGCCTTGCGAATCTCTAATTCCTGCTAGGATTTCTAGGCCTAAGCTCCAAGGCCTGATCATCTCGCGGTACACTCTCTCACGAGTAAAATGCCAATGAAGTTGATCAGAAGAAACTTGAATCATACTTTTTGAATCCGCTTGCCAAGGAGAGTTTGTGATCTCTGAATGTGAAACTCGTTTTAATTCACCGAGATTTTTTTCTGAGAACCGAGGTATAAGGACATAATCAAACGACTCTGCGGCTACAAAACCTAAACGTTCATAAATCGCAGATCCCACTTCGGAATAGAGATGAAATCCTCTACAACTTGGATCTTCGGATTCTATCAATGCTATTCCCGCTGCAAGTATTCTCGTTGCGTAACCTTTTTTGCGATGCTTGGGTGGAGTCACTACAGAAGCAATGCCATAGATCGTTCCACCGTCTCTTGTAAACATACGGTAGGTTTCAAAACCAGAGAGCACTTCTCCCGTCTCGTCTTCCCATTGCCAGCATCTCATGTGATTTTGCGACCAGAGTGTGCGCCCCATCTCATGTTCACGGTAAATCCACTGATCGTATGTGAGCTCAGTCCCCCACTCTGCGTAAGTGAGTGGATCAAGCTTAGGTTTATTGAGGACATCGACTTCGACTAGCATGGTATTCCCATACTTCACGTAGCGCATTCGTGTCAAAGTACATGCTCTCTTTAATTCTTTCCTGTCTTGTGGAGTACAGCTCGTGCTTCGCATGTACCTTCTATTCTATTTTTAAGAAGCGGATGAGGTTTTATCGAGCGTGATGCGAGTCGATAAAGGGCAGGAGCCCGACCGACAGAAGCTCCTTAAAAATATAATAGAAGGACGCATCCGCTTACATGAGCCTCCACAAGACAGGAAAGAATTAAAGATAGCGCGAAGGTTAATGCAGCTGCGCTACCTGAAGTATGGGACTACCTTTTAGACGTAGTGCCCGCGCTTGATCTTATCGATGATGATCTTCTCTGGCATCGTAGGATCCTTAGGATTCACAGTGAAGTAGGATTGCTGCTCGCAACGACGTTTGTTGACTTGCAACCACTTCAGAATATCTGCAAGACCCTTGTTCTTCTTGTCCATGAAGAATGGATCGTTCTTCAGAACATCTCCAGCTTTCTTCAGAGCGCGCGCTTCTTGCGCGTCGTTTTCCTTCACAGGATAATCAAGGAGATCATACTTTTTGATATCATCGGGAAGCACACCTAAGAATCTGACTTCAGGAGCAGAATAATCTTCGTTACGGATAAGAGACGCAGCAGATCCCGCTTTCAAAGTTCTAAAAATGTTCTGCATCGTGTACGCATCGAGATCGCCGAAGAAGTAGATCGGACACTCGAGCTGATCTTGAATGAGCTTAGACCAACCACGAACCGCATTGGACGGAACTCCTTGAGCACCCATCAAGATACAGTTGTTACGCTTAGTGAATCCGTTAGCAACCAGAGTATTAGCGGTACCTTCAGATTCTACGATGAGACAGAAATCGATTTTCTTACGTGCAGAGAGTTTCAAATTCTGTGGACGGTTCTTCGGCTGAAACGGTGAAGTACCTAACTTCGATAGATCAATCGTAGCTTTGGTGCCATCGACCATCGTCTCAGTGACAATGAGTTGTTGAGAGTACGTCTGACCGCCGCGATCGTTGGCGTAGCAATTGATTTCTTCACGGTAAACTTCAAGCATTTCGCAAATGAAATCGATGATGTCATCGCTCTCATTCTGATCCGCAAAATCAAGCGGCTTCAACTTAGGATCATGTTTAATATAACCTTTAGAGATGTAGTACAATTCACGCTTCGTGTTGACTGCTCCTGTCTCTAAGTTCCCTAAAATGATCTCCAGCATGAAAATCGTACGCGACATCTTCTTCACAGAACTCACGTTGAGTTCTGTTGCCACTTTCTTGTCACCTGGAGTGAGGTATCCCACTTTTGGGTTGTACATCGCATTGTCAAGAGAACACTTGGTCGCGTAGATCACTGGACGTTTGGCTTTCTCGAGATCGCCTAACAAACGCAAACAGAGCTCTTTTGAAAGTTTTGGAATATCAGCTGCGACGGAGGATTTGGATGCCATGGTGTTAAGCCTCAACTTCTTCTACGGTTTCAGACTTCTTTGTTTTGACCAAATGTGCTTCTAACTTCTCAGATGCTGACTCTAAATCTTTTTCAGCTTCTTGTGCGTCACGGCCGAGTAACTTCATCAGACCTAAACGCGCTTTCTCTTTTCTAGTATCATTAGCCTTCGTGATTCGGCAGATTCCTTCGACCAAGATAGGGCCGAATTGTTCGATGTGACGAATCTTCTCTTCGAGTTCATTAGCTTTGTCTTCACGCCTAATGTGCTTGGAGAGTTTCTGACCCGCTTGCATGAGTGCACGTCTAATCTCTTCGACGAGCTCATCTGAGGAGTCGATCGTTTCCTTGGATGCGTTTTTGAATTTGATGAAGGGTGAAACGACGCTCACTGCTACGATGTATGGACCCTGAGGTAAACTTTCCTTAGGCTGCACGAGTCCGTAGGCTTTCCAATTCACAGTAGTGAGTGAATTATAAATCGCACAAGCTGACTTATCGAATTGAAGCGGAACGCGGTTAGCAAATCTTAAAACTTGAACAGGAGTATCTTGCTCCACAGTCTTCACTTGAAGGCGCGCGATTGCGACTTCTACTTCTACGGGTTTGAAATCACAAATCGTAGGTTTACGTGTGACGACAGAGAAGTAATCCACTGCGCCTAAGCGCTGAATGCTTTTTGAGAGTGACTCTTCACCGATCGAAAGAACAGAAGAAGTAGAAGGAGCCATGAGCGGCAAATTCTGCAATCCTGTATAGAGAGACTTGAACTCGGCCTCATCGAGCTGATCGACGTTCTTCTCAAAAATTGCTTTCTTCACGCCTGCAGTTTTAATGAGTTCTTGAATGACTGAAGGACCTACACGAGAGAACCCTTTGCCTAGCCAATTGCTCGTTTTAACTTTTCCGAAGAGGTGCGAGTGCGCGATGAATTCACCCAGCTTCATTGTGTGAGGATGAGGCTCGACTGCTTCAGGAATCTTTGGGAAATCCTTGGAAACACGTTCAATAGTTGTCTCAGGGATTTCAGGATCTGGGAGTTTGTAATGAAGAGTGAGGTGCGGGTTCACAAGCGAAGTACCTAGCAAGTAATTCATCAGCCCTGCTTCACCGTTCAATTGAATTCTTCCATCGATGATGAATTCGACTGATGTTCCATTGGGGCGATCCCAATCGATCATGTCCTTATCTTTCATCGTACCTTTGTTGTTCTTAATATCCACTTCCACACGAGCTTTGAGAGCCTTACGCATGCCTTTTTGCTTCGTGATGATGAGTGCACCCTTACCGCCAGTGAGCTGCGCCCAAGTGGTTGCAGCGCTGATACCGATACCTTGCTGGCCACGAGTACAACGTCCGCGGCCGAATTTTGAGGATGCGAGATACTCACCGAAGACCTTAGGAACATCATCAGGATCGATTCCAGGACCATTATCGACTACGCAAATGCGGATTTGCTCTGCATTTTTCATCGATCCAGCACCTAATTTCTCTATCTCGATCCGTATTTCGGGGAGAATATCGTTCTCTTCGCAGGCATCGAGAGCGTTATCGACTGCTTCTTTGAGCGTCGTGAGCACTGCCTTCGTATGTGAAGAAAAGCCTACCTGTTGAAGGTTTTTTGAAAAATATTCCGCTGTACTACTCGTTGTGATTTTTTGAGTGGATGCCATGTGTGCGGCCATTGAACCAAAAATGCAGGGCGCCGTCAACTTACGACTCAGTTTGTCTGAGAAGCCCACTGCGTTATGAGTTTGCAAAATTCTTTTCTTTTTTCAAATGGGAGTCCATGACTCGCTCCCGAAATCTCAATAAATTTTACATTCGGAAAAAATTTAAACATCTCTTGTTCCTTGGAAAAGAGCTCGTGAGAGTAAACTAAACTTTTCTCTCCACGGAAAACGAGAACTGGCTTTCCAGTTTTAGCAAAACCCCTCACCCACTCTTCGTTGGAAATTTGTATCGATGCATTAATTGTTTGGATCAGACTCTCGTGGTCAAAAGGAAACGTAAGTTTTCCGCTCTCATCGACTGATGACACTGCCATCAAATAAAGTCCGATCGAAGCTTCAGGAGCATGCATGTCCATGTATGTCTTCGCCTCAGCTCGTGTTGGAAAATGATCAGGTAATACAGCGAGAAAATCAGAAAGTGCCTGACCCAGTCCTCCACCCGCAGGACCGGTGAGACCCAGATCAATCAGTGCTAAACCTGAAACTCTCATGGGATCGAGATGAGCAGTTGCAACTGCAGTCCTTACTCCCATCGAATGTCCGACGATGTAAGCGTTCTCCACTCCCATATCTTGAAGAGTTTCAATGACATCTCCTGCAAAATCTAAGGGAGAAAAATCTTGCTTCTGAGTTTTGGGATTCAAAGGAACTGGTCTACTACCACCATGACCTCTCTGGTCGAGTGCTATAACTTTGAATTCATCTTCCAGTACTGATGCAATGGGTCGCCAAAGAGCCGCAGTACCACCCATGCCATGCAAGAAAACTAGACGAGTAGCGTGGTCACTACCCCATTCGCGGTGCGCTAGCTTCATTGTATAAAACTCTCCTCTGTTGCTTTCAAAGCCGTCATTGACAAAACGACTCCTGGTGGCATGATTCTCGCCGTGAATACGTTTACACAAAATCAAGCACTCTTACCAGAAAGTCAAAATCTTTCTCCTCCACAGCAGTGGATTAGAGAAGGCGTGCTCCGTTTTGAGAAATGCGAATTCCTAGACGCAGAAAAGTTTTTCCTCTGTGCGTTTGAACATGCAGAGACTCATAAGGAACTACAATCAAAGTTCGAAGCCCTCTCCGCTCTCTTCCGCCTCAGTGCTGAAATGCAAAACCAAGAAAAAATTCAAAAGTGGAATGACGAGTTGAATCTCCTCATGAATAAGTACCCAAACTCAATTCCGCCAAACGCATACTACTGCAAAGCAATGGCAGCCTATTACGCGGGCAATCTCAAACACTTGAGATCTTATATTTTGATTTATTTAAAAGCATTAAGACGTCATCCGTTTGCGACAACGCATGAGAAAAACACAGCACGAGCCAAAGGCTACAGCATGTTGATCAAGTACCTCAAGGACTCTGGGCTCAATGGTCGGGCAAGAGCGTTGGGACAAGCCATACTCTCCAATTTCGATCGTCCAGAATTAAAAACTGTGATCGGGCTCCTCTCTCTTGACGAAGGCATCATGCTCGTGGGTGAGAACGCACTCGATCAAGCACTTCTCGCTATTCAGAAAGCTCACGGCTACTTCATGGAAGAGCACAACTGGTACTGCCATCTCTACTGCATGTATTGGTACTCACACATCTATCGCTTACAAGAGAAATACTCTGAAGCAGACTTCCACTTAAGCCTGGTCGAGCGTGCAACAGCAGCTGACTCCATTGGATACCTCAAATCACTGGTGAAGAAAGAGCGCGATTACTTGGACCCTTCATCCGTCGATCTCGTCATCGATGAAGCGCGTGGAGTGATCATCACTAAGGGTCGTGGTGAACTCCTCGTCAGAAAACAATTCGTTCTACTCGACATCCTTAAGCAGCTTGCTAAGTCAGGCGAACACGGAATGTCCAAGTCCCAACTCATCAAGCTAGTCTGGAAGGAAAACTACATTCCTCAGGCTCACGACAATAAGCTTTATTACAACATCAACCGATTGAGGAAACTCATCGAGGGTAGCGCAGCTCACCCCGAGATCATTCTCAATTGGAAAGAAGGCTACCGACTGGCTCCCGGTAAAAAAATCAGGTTCATACAATCTCATAAGGGGGGAAAAAATCATGAACAGTTTCATTAAAATCACAAAGGGCATGCTCTTCATTCTGCTGTTGATCGTGTCAGTCAGCGCTCAAGCTCAACAAAGTACAAAAGGGGGCGGATCTCCAGGCCCATTCGAAGATGCAAACACTCATGCTGAGCTTGCAGATGGCGAAACCTATTACCTCAAGGGAACGGTTGTACTCGATCTCGATGAGAAAGATCTCTATTTAGAAATCGACTTCAAAGATCATCCTTGGCTCGCTAATAAAAGAAGAATCAAATCTCCTTTTTATCGAATTGAAAACAACGCAAAATTCAACTTAGGTAAGTTTGTAGGTAAGAAGATTCTCCTGAACTTTAAAGCGAAGCTGGAATTCTATGAAGATGTAGACACTGACAAACTCTCAGTCGACATCGCATTGAAGCCGCTCTCAATTCCTAAGTTGATCAGAAAGTAAACGTATTTGCTTAGACGAAAGGTCGCTCGGGGCGCGCGGGAAATACATATCCTGCGCGCTCAAGCATCTTGCCTGTAATGGACTTCTCAAGCTCCATGAGTTGGTCAGGAGCCCCGGTAGCAGAGACGTATCCACCATTCTCTCCCCCTTCAGGACCCAAATCAATCACATGATCCGAAGCTGAGATCATATCCAGATTGTGTTCAATCATGATCACACTATGTCCACGCTCTACTAATTCTCTCACCACACTCATGAGCTTCTTTACATCTTCTGAGTGAAGACCCGTGGTCGGTTCATCGAAGAGATAGAGTAGATTGTCGCCCTGACGTTCATCGAGAGCAGCTGCGATCTTAAGCCTCTGAGATTCACCTCCTGAGAGTGTTGGAGCACTCTGCCCTACCATTAAGTAGCCCAAGCCCACTTCGCGGAGGATAGAGAACTTACGATGCAAAACTGTATTACTTCTGAAGAGATCAAACGCTTCATCAATTGTTGTGTGGAGGAGATCAGAGATATTCTTACCCTGGTACATCACATCCAAGATAGCCTTCTTGAATCGCTTTCCACCGCATTCATCACAAGGAAGCTTGATATCTGCCATGAAGTGCATGTCCAGAGTGATCTCACCTTCGCCACCGCAGACCGTGCATCTTCCACTATCAACATTGAAGGAGAAGTGTTGCGGAGTGTATCCACGACGAGAGGAAAGCACTTGGTTGGCGTAAATTCTACGGATTTCATCCCAAGCTTTCATGTAAGTCGCAGGATTGGATCTCGAGTTCTTACCGATGGGCTTCTGATCCAGCATCACTACACCAGCAAGATATTCCGCTCCATAGAGCTTGTCATATCGACCCATCTCTAAAGAATCGAGGTCTTCTTCAGACTTGTACACTCGAGCAAGTGCTGGATAGAGCGTTTGATGAATGAGCGTGCTCTTGCCAGATCCAGATGGACCGGTGACAACGACCCAGCGTCTCAGAGGGAACTCGACGGTGATATTTTTCAAATTGTGTTCGCTGCAACCCGTGATCTTGAGAACTTTACCATGAGGTGGCGGGATCTTGTATTGTTCCACAACCTTGAGTGCGCCAGAGAGGTACTTACTCGTGAGTGAAACTTGAGAAGAGATGAACTTCTCTCGAGTTCCTTGATCTACGCACTCGCCTCCACGGCGTCCAGCGCCTGGTCCCATTTCTATAAGATAATCTGCGCATCTCATGACTTCGAGATCATGCTCTACAACGACGACAGTGTTCCCTTGATCGCGGAGACGCTTTAAAATCTTAATGAGTCTGTCGGTATCAGCAGCATGAAGTCCGATAGACGGCTCATCGAGTACATAGAGAGTGCCGCAGAGACCGTTACCGAGTTGAGTGGCGAGATTAATCCTCTGGTACTCTCCTCCTGAGAGAGTCTTAGCGAGACGAGAGAGAGTGAGGTAACCCACACCGACTTCATCTAAGAAACTCAGTCTGCGTTCAATTTGTTCGAATGCATCACGAGAAATTTTCTTATCATTCGGAGAAAGCTTAAGATCTTTAAGCCATGCCAGTGAATCAATGATCGAAGAGTTCACCACATCGGGCATCGTCTTCTCACCGATCTTCACTGCACGAGCTTCACGACTCAGTCTGCTGCCCTCGCACTCAGGACACAGAGTCTGGGATTGATATCTACGGATGAAGACCCGGATGTGAAGCTTGTACTTCTTCTTCGCAAGCTCATCGAAGAACTTCAATATCCCAGGGAATGTTTTGTCCTGCGTATCACCTTGCCAGATCAGGCGCTTCTCTTCCTTCGTTAGATCTTGATACTTCTTCCCGATAGAGATCCCGTGACGCTCAACGAATCGAAACAGATCGTCCTGCCACTCTGCGAATGAAGGCTTGGAGAGCGGATCAATCGCACCGTTCTTCAGAGTCTTCGTGAGGTCAGGAACGACAAGCTTCTCATCGATATCGAGGAGGAATCCAAACCCACTGCAACGCTTGCATGCACCTAGTGGTGAATTGAATGAGAAGAGCATGGGCTCAGGCAACCTGTGTTCAGTGCCGCAATCGGAACACGCGAACTGCTCCTTGTAATGCTTCTTCTCTCCTGTGTCGAGATCGATGAAGTAAATGTTCTGTCTTCCAATCATGAGCGCTTGCTCGACTGAATCACGGATTCTCGTTTTGGTTTCAGTATCGATATCAGCGCCTAACTTGAGTCTGTCAGTGACAACGTAGAGCTGTTCCTTCTCGACTGCACCCATTGGAATCGCTGGGAATACATCAGAACCCAAATCTTCGAGATCGAGGAGTTCACGTTTATTCTTTGTCGGAGTCCAGAGCAGTCTTCGGTATCCTTGCTCCTTCAGCATTTGGAAAATATTTTCGAGTTTGATCTTCTTGTAGGCGGGCTTGGAGAACGGTGCCGCAATCACACCCTTACGACTGACAAACCACTTAAGAGCATGAGCATGAATGAGATCAGCATCGACACTCACGACAGGCTTACCGCAATTTATACAGAACGTGTGTCCAATTTTGGCGAACAGAATACGAAGGAAATCCACAATCTCAGTCTGAGTTCCTACGGTCATACGTGAGTTCACGATGCGATTGCGTTGCTCAAGAGCAATTGAAGGTGGAATATTCTCCACACCATCGAGATCAGGCTTCGGCATCTTCTCCATGAATTGACGTGTGTAAGTCGAGAGACTCTCGACGAATCTTCTCTGTCCTTCTGCATACAGAGTTTCAAACGCGAGCGAACTCTTGCCGCTACCACTGAGCCCAGTAACTACAGTGAGTTTCTTAGACGGGAATTCGACGTTGATGTTTTTAAGATTATTATGTCTCACTCCGAACAACCGGATTGGTCGTTGCGAAGGTTTAGGTTGCAAGATCACTAAGTCGGTCTCGATTGAATTTTTAGTCTTTTTCTTGCCTGCCATAAGCCAGTCAGTATGCCTTAAAACAGGATGCGTTAAAAGACTTTCCATGACTTTTTTATGAACTCATGTCTTACTATTCTTATGAATACATTTCTATTGTCGACCATTTTGCTCACAACCAATTTATTTGCTGCAGTAGAACCCAAAGATCCAAATAAAAAAGCTCCCTGCTTAGCCTCAAAGGAATACATCGCTGTGCTGAGCTTCCTCCGATCTGAGAAGTCATTTCAAGTGACTGAAAGCGACGCTCAGCGGATCTCAGACCAAGTCTCAAGCGGCTGCGAGAATGCGGCTAAAAATTTTACTCAGAGCGTTTTAGTAATGGTCGAAGCAGGCATTCCTACTCGAGATGCTATCAAGACTGCAACCGAACTCTCATCTTACGACAGTGCGATTCGAAACCATTTTTTAGAAATTTTTTATATCGCGTTTTCAGAAGATCAACTTGCTCTCGATGTAGGAACGAGCCTTTCACTTGCGAAGTCACTCTCTATTCAATTCAAAGGCGATACTTCTCGCGGAGTTAATGACTTCAAACAAGCGCTGATGTATTGTTTGGATCAAACGGGTCTCAATCTTCCTCGTCCTGAGTGTGCACGCATCGCTCAGAGAGTTGCTCAGGCAGGAGAGCGATTCGATCAAGAGTCTTTCTCCAACTTCAAGAAGTTAGATGAATTCATTCGTGGCAACAAAATGGATCTCAGCATCAGCAAGTCCACTGATCTAGCGCTTGAAATCTTAGCGCTTGCACCTGCAGCCACTGAGAACTTCATCACAGCGTTTAAGTTTTCTACATCCGATGGAGGCTTGAAGCTTCCGCTCGATGGAGCGCTCAGCTTCAGTAAAAAGCTGGCGAGTAAATAACAGCCTTAAAACAGTGCACAGCACTGTTTTAATTATTAAAGTATCTCTTGTAAGCTTCTTCGCCGCCTAGATTCAAAAGCTCAGCACGGAATGGCTTAAGTTTCTTAGGAGCACTTGGTGCCACGCTACTCAACTTCTCAGCAACTTGGGTGTTCACTTCAGACACAGAAGCGAGCTTTTTGTCCTTTAGCTCGATCTTGCCTTACTCATCCCAAGTGATTCGGTAAGCAATTCCGCCACCTACTTTGAATTGATCTCCGTTATCATAAACAACTTTTGCTTTGGCTCCGGGATTCGCTCTGACGATATTACCCTTACCGACTTTCTCGCCGATCTTCGCATCGTGAACGGAGTAGTATTCACCTTCATTATGGGCTCGTGGTGATGACCCTTCTGGGATCTTCGATGGAAATGAAAACACGTTTACATCACCGACGATGCTGACCACAGTTGCAGGCTCTACTGCGGCTTGCGTCATAGAGATGGTAGTGAGTACTAAACCTAAAGTAAAAGTTTTTTTGATATTCATTATAGATTTCTCTCCTTGAGGTTTTTATTAGAAGTGTTCATCATCTATAAAAAAAGGAGAAATTTTATGACTAAGTTCGTTGCTGCGTTTGTTTTGGTGATCATCTGTTTTAACTCATCTCAGAGCCTTCATGCTGCGACGGATATTCAGTCTAGCGAATACCCAGAACTCCAAGTTACCCCCAGAGCTACTGAGAGATTAGCGATGGAAGCAAAATCAGAAGACTCTTCTCGGATGACCCGATGGATCCCTTTTCAAGTTTCGGCACTAACTTCGATAACAACTGGTTTGATTTATGCAGGAAACAGAAGCTTCAACAAAGATGCTCAGGGAGTGTTCACTTGGCCTGCTGTGAGTATGGGCGCAGCCTGGCTCATCACAACCACTTTTCTCTCTCAGAGCTATCATCCGTATTCTAAGGCCAACGAAAAAGTCTCTGGAATGTCAAAACAATCCAAACGAGAACAGCTTATCGCAGAAAGAATCGCTGAGGAAGAAATTATTGCGGCTTCATCACTTGCCAAGAAACTCACTTGGCTCTCAGTCATTACGAACTTCGTGCCAAATATGATTTATATTACGAATGCTGAAGGTATCAATTCAACCACTCTCGCTATTGCAGGTGGTATAGGCGCAGTTTTCTCTCTAGCACCCATAGTATTCCGCTCGAGCTACATCACGACTGCTCATCAGCATCAGGAGTACAAGAAGAAGATTTACGGCATGTTCTCTATGAACCCTACTCTCTTGCAAGAGCCAGGGCAAGCTGACGTCCGCTTATCCCCAGGACTTCAGCTCGCTTATACATTTTAAGCTCCAAGTCCGTTTACGCTTTAGACAGTCGTCAAAAAGTTCTTCAGTTTCTGGTTGAACTCCTACTCTCCAAATCACGTAATCATTAGGGTTTTTCATGTGTCTACACTGGCACACAACTTGCTCATAGGGGTCTGGCAACTGGCTCCTTTTGGGTTCAGTTTGCCTGAATAAGGAGACCCTATATGAAGTATTTCAACTCGTGGTTAGTCAGTGGTTTAGGTGGAGCAGCTTTCGTCGCTTCTCTCGTGGCTCCTGCTATGGGTTCTATTCCCCGTAACGTAACTAATGATACCGCCCTCTATCAGAACCTCTCTGAGATCAGAGCCGAGAGGACGCGTGACTTAAACTTCGATTCAGACGTGAACCGCCTTGCTTCACTAGAGTGGCAATATAAAGAGAATCTCACAGGTCATCCCCGCGGCCGCGGTGCTTTCGCTCGTATTCAGAAGTCGAAGTACAAACCAAGTCAGAGATAAGTAAGAAGGGAACTGAAAATGAAAGAAATAATTATTGGACTATTTGCTATGGGTTCAATTTCAGCAAATGCAGACTTTAGTCAAAAAGTTGCATCAAGCATCACTCAAATAATGTCTTCTAATGATTTAAATTATTTATTGATAAGTCGAAGCCCAACAGTTTTGTAGGTATTCGATATAGAGGATTTGGAAAAACCAAAAACTACTTTTATTTGCAGTCTTAAGAGTTTATTAAACCGGGAACTGATCCAAAGAATCCTGTTATGAAAATATGCAATTTTGAAGTTACTCTAGACGATAAAAACTCTGTTGAAATTTCATCAAAGAAAAACTGCTCTATTGATAACAATAAACTTTAGTTTTGTTCACAGCTTAACTTTTAATAAATTAATATTTATTAACGCTTGGCGCAGCATTTCAATATTCCACAGAAAACGTAGTATAGACTAGGCTAGTTAAGTGAGAGTGGCTCATACTTCGCTTTTGGCGCAATATAAACTCAACCAACTCTCGGTGTATTGACAGCAACCCACCACACAAGGCAGAACTTTCGTCTGACTTATGGGGGAATACTTTAACAACCAAGAACCGAGACGAGACCGAGAACGCGGTGAAAGCGCAGGCGCGTCCAAGCCACGCACTCCCCCCTACAGCTTAGAGGCTGAGAGATCGATCCTTGGAGCAATCCTCCTCAACAACGTCATCTTAGACCGAGTCTTAGAATCAGGACTCGAAGCACGCGACTTCTACAAGGAAGCGCACGTCAGAATCTTCGAAGCCATGTTCGCCCTCTATGAACGCAAAGACGTGATCGACATGATCACGATGACTGCGACTCTAAGAGACCGCGGGCACTTTGATGCGATGGGTGGAACTGCGACCCTCACACAGCTGCTCGAAGATCACTTCTCGATGGCAAACGCCGTCCCTTACGCCAAGATCGTCCACGAGAAAGCCATCTTACGCAGAATGATCGACACCTGCACCGGCATCGTCTCAGAAGCGATGGAAGGTGTAGACGTCCTTGAGAGTTTCATGGACGAAGTCGAAACCAAAATCTTAAGCGTTGCTGACTCGACCACAACCAAGTCCTTCATCGACATGAAGAGCGTGATTCTAGCCAACGTCATGAACATTGAGCAATTAGCACTCAACAAGAAAGACATCATTGGCCTAGCAACGGGCTTCACTGCATTCGATAAACTCACTACTGGATTACAACCTGGACAGATCATGATCGTCGCAGCTCGTCCCGGTATGGGAAAAACATCGTGGCTGACCTCCATGATCAGTCACGTGGCGATCAAAGAGAAAGCCGTCGTAGCCTTCTTCTCACTTGAGATGACCGCTCACGAACTCGGCTACAGATTCTTAAGCGGTCTTTCACGTCTAGATTCCAAAAATTTAAAAATCGGCAGACTCACTGATCGCGACTGGAGAAAACTCACAGACACAGCCGATCAACTCGCGGGTGCACGCATCCTCATGGATGACTCTGGCGGATTATCCGTCGTAGATATTCGTTCACGTTGCCGAAGGATGTTAGCGAGTGAGAAGAAGATTGATCTCATCGTGATCGATTACCTCCAGCTCATGCGCGGATCAAAGACCGCAGCACGCAACGATGCTAATCGTGAACGAGAGATTTCAGAAATTTCACGAGGTCTGAAAGAGCTCGCAAAAGAACTCAAAGTCCCGATCATTGCACTGTCTCAGCTCTCACGTGCGGTTGAAAGCCGTGTCGACAAACGCCCTGGATTATCAGACTTAAGAGAGTCAGGATCGATTGAGCAAGATGCGGATATGGTTTGTTTTATTTATCGTGATGAATATTACAACAAAGAATCTGAAGACCGCGGGATTGCAGAATTCATCGTCGCCAAAAACCGAGCAGGTCCAACTGAGACCATTAGACTCGCTTGGCTCGGTCAGTACACTACGTTTGAGAATCTTGCTGAATCATCTGAATCGTAATCTGGCTTTTGAGAAGCTCTTCAAGCACTCTGAGCACTTCACCTTTGAATTCAGGACTGAAACACAGCTCAAGATCTCGATGCTCGTCACCTTGCTTGTTCGGCAGTGTGGAATAGGCCGTGACCCCTTCTTGTGCCTCCAAAATGAAATAAACGAACGCAGACGCCTCTTTTGTGACTCTTATTCTCAACTTTTCTGCCTGCGTACTTGCGTGATCCACAAATTCTCCCTATTCTATATTTATGCGGGGGCTCAATAATTGACACATAGCATACTATTCACCATCTTGCATTTGTTGTCTCAGACCGCTTTTAGCGCAGAGGTCGACTCTGTGCCAGATGGATCGGTCACTCCCACTACAGCCCCAACCGCTCCTGCGACAGCAGCTGACAAAGTCATCATACTGACCGAGCGAGTGAATCAGCTCATGAGCAGAGTTACTGAACTAGAAGGCGAACTCTCTAAACTCAAATCGGGAGCTTCGCACCCCAAAGCTCATCTGTCTGCCGCTCACTTTGCTCCAAAAATGGAAACCGTCAAAGTGAAGCCCCCTGTTTCTGATGAAACGATTCTTGCACCTGTGAACGAAGACGCGATTTTGGTTTTCAGAAAAGCATACGCTCTCTACCAAACTTCTAAGTATCCTGAAGCGATCCTGGAATGGACACGCTTCCAAAAAGACTATCCTGACCATGTTCTTGCAGGATCTGCGCAATTTTATTTAGGTGATTCGTATTTCAAACAGAATGAATACAAGCTTTCATCCATTGAATTCCAAAAAGTACTCGTGAGCTACGATCGCTCAAGCCACGTCTCCGATACTCTCGAACGCTTGACAGTCTGTGAAGAGAAGAACGGCAACTCCGTACAATCTTCTAAACATAAACAAATGCTCAAAGGATTATTCGCCCATTCCCCTGCGGGAATGAGCGGAGGCAGTGGAGTCACTCACTCAACCTCTGCGACTTCTGCAACTACTGCTAAGAATCATCTTGATACTCCACCCGGAGAAGCTCCGCTCACTGCACCGATGACTGGCACTGCATCTAAACTCAAGCTCGATGAACCCGAAGAGGAAGAAGAATCTAAGGAGATCAACGATTGAGAAAAAAACCTCTCATCTTGATGTTTGCTTTGGGATTCACTCCACTTAGCAATCCCCTTGTCTTCAGTAATCGTGTTGAAGATATCTCAAAATATTATTTCGGTAGCACCCAAGGATTGACTTCGATTTTTACTGCACTCAACAAAATCAACTCTCCTAAATTCTCACAAGCCCCTGCCTTGCCTTCAATCAAAACCTCTCAAGCTGCCCAGACTAAAAAATCTAAAAGAAACTACGACCCTGATTGGAGCGATGATCGATCAGAGGAATGGAAAGATCTTCCCCATCAACGCTGGGAACCTCCTACATTCGAACTTCCTCCTGATGTAGATCCGCTTGGCTTCGACAAAAACTCTCGTATTACTTATTCCAGGAACCGCGGCTTCGAACTCACCCATCTTGTAACGAGTGAAGAACTCATCCCATTGGGCGAAATCACAGGTTCACGTTCAGACGGTACAGGATTATCGATGAGTGACATTCTCTTCATTCAACCGAAAGACCACTTACAAATCGGCGAAACTTACTCGATCACTGATGAACCAACGATTCTCAAATCAGCTAAGTCCAGACACTACGGATATTCATATCCCAATTTAGGACGAGTGAAGATCACTGGCGTTCGCGACGGTGTATTCATGGGTAAGGTCACTCACGCTGCCGGCATCATTAAGCGCGGACAAATTCTCGTGCCCCTCATTCAACGAGTACGTGAAGTGACTATGATTCCTGCGCCTCAATCAATTGAAAGCGTTCTCTTAGTGGATTCTTCGACCAGTACATTCGCTGTTGCTCAGTACAAAACAGCAGCTGTAGACAAAGGCGCATCTGACGGTGTTCGCGTGGGGATGGTCTTCAGAGCATACCAATACTTCGATCCGCTCACCGATCGCAGACTCACCGAATCTGACATGCTTCCTGATGCAGACTTCTTAGTCATCCAAGTCAGCGAGAATCTCTCTTCTGTTCTTGCACTCAACAGTCAAACCATTATTCCTGAAGGTTCAAGCCTCATGCTCATGACAGATGTCACAGATGTCATGAACGCAAAAGAAATCATCGAGCAAGTTGACTCCACTCAAGAACTGAACACAGAGAAGACCCTCGATGACCTCGATACTCTCGATCACGGTGAAGATGTCGGTCGTGGAGAGAAGAAAGAAATTAAACAGCTCGAAGAGTGGAAGCCAAGTACGGATGAAGTGAAACCTACTGTGAGTAAGCCAGTAGCTCCTGTTCCACCTGGAGCAGAATTACCTGCTGAAGCACCTACTGATGTTCCTCCTCCACCACCAGAAGGCGCAACATCACTAGACGCGAATCCTCCAACAGGAGAAGCTCCGCCTCCTGCTGAAGCACCACCTGTTCCAGATACTCAACCACCACCTGAACAAACACCTCCGTCTCCAGCACCAGTGGAAGCTGTACAGCCTTCACCAGTCGCTCCCGAAACTGCACCGATCTCGCCTATGAGCGAGCCGATTAAGGAAGCTCCAGCGACTCAAGGCCCAGGAGACCTTCTCTACACTGAGCCTCCACCGCTTCCACCACCTCCTACTTCGGATTGATGATGGTACTTTTCACATTGAGTGGACCTGATAGACCTGGAATCACTCACGCAATCTCATGCTTGATCGCTCTCTTCCCTAAGACTGTAATTCAGAACGTCGGTCAATCCGCTCTAGGCGGTTGGCTCTCTCTTACGTTTTCTATTGAGACTCCTGACGATGAATGGAAGGAACTTGAGAAGCAACTCCTCACGATCTCAAAGAATCTAGGACTTCATGCAGAGATCATCGATCAAGCAGATAACAAATCTTTGAAGCCATCCAGTAGGTACGCTATCACCCTGCTCGGTAATCCAATCAAGGCCACAGCACTTGCTGCAGTCACAGGATTACTTGTACGCAATAAGATCAATATTGATTCACTCACCAGACTCTCTCATTCAAGCTTGAAGAGCTTAGAACTCCGAGTCTCAAGACAACAACCCTTAAACATTGAATCTTTAAAGAGCGAAATTCTCCATCTCTCAGGAGAACACGGTATAGACATTGCTGTGCAGAATGATGGACTCTTCAGAAGATCGAAGCGATTAGTGGTGTTTGATATGGACTCAACTCTGATTACAAACGAGATCATCGACGAGTTCGCACGTAAGATGAACTGTATGAAAGACGTGGGGGAGATCACTGAGCGCGCGATGCGTGGGGATCTTGATTTTAATTCTGCTCTTAAACTCCGAGTTTCCAAACTCAAGGGACTCACTCAAGCTGAGATCAACGAAGTCTACTCTGGAATCACGCTAACTCCAGGAGCAGCTGAACTCATTCAGATGCTGAAACTCTTGGGATTGAAAACTGCAATCTTAAGCGGTGGATTCGACTGTGTAGTGAACCGGTTCAAAGATAAACTTGGAGTCGACGTCGCCTACTCTAATTCTTTAGAGATGAAAAACGGAGTCGCTACTGGAGAAGTTATTCCACCGATAGTGAATGCGGAAAGAAAAGCGCAACTCCTTGTGATGATCGCTCTTCAAGAAGGCATCTCACTTGAGCAAGTCGTTGCAGTCGGCGACGGAGCCAATGATCTACCCATGCTGCAGAAAGCAGGTCTGGGGATTGCATTTAATGCCAAGCCAAAAGTAAGAGAAAAAGCAGATCTTGCAATCAATCAGCAAGACATGAGGAACATTTTGTACTTGTTGGGGATTTCAGAAAAAGATTGGCTAAAACAACCGACTGACATTCGCTCCACCTAAGAGAAGCATCCCACCTCGTGTAGCTCCCGCATCCACACTGAGAGCAGCAAACCAATCCTCTGTGATTTCGAATTTCATTGATGGCCTGACCCAGACCACACTTGAGAGATCTAAGAATGGATAGAACGAGAGCCAAGTCTCAAGCGAGACTTGCTTCTTAGAATTAATTACATGAGTCGTCGATGCGCCGATTTCAAAAGTAGGGAATCCTTGTACACCACTGTGACGAGAGAATCTTCCAGTGAGGTAGGCTCCAGTCATGGTGTAGGTAGGAAGAATTTGAGCCAGTGCATCTGTCGATTGCTTAGGATAATTGTAATACGCCAAATTCAGTGCAGAGTACCAGTGCTTGTCCCACTTCAGCGTCGTTTCAATACCCAGCCTGTTTTGAGTAACTAGGCTAGTTGCAGCCAAATAATTTTCATAGGAAGTCAATCTTCTCATATCTCCTCGTTCTTTCTGGTGGAGATATGTACCGGCAGAAAATTTGATGTCGAGTCTGGGTGGCCGATAGCGTGCAATCTTCGGAGCTTCTGGATCTTCGTCTTCGTAGTCTTGAGCTTGAATGCGCTCAAATTTAATTTTCTTCAGATCCAAGGGGTTGATCAAACGAGTTTTCTCAGAAGGATCGACTGCTTTAGGGAGTTTGATGAACCAAGTGAGATCAAACTCTAATCCACCTGTAGATAATCTCGCTCCAGGTGCCGCTTCTGCACTCAAGTGAATATCAAAGTCCAAATCCCTAGTTGAGCGATACCCAAGTCCAAGTCTAAAAGAATGAACCCAATCCGAAATCACCGTGACTTCATTGATATTATTAGTAATGCTCGAAGTGAGCGAAACCATCTGAGCATCTAATCTCCAGTGAAGTTTTGAGCGAACGGGTTTACGTTTGATCTTGTTCTGTTCTTGCTGGAGTCGTATATAGAGGAACGGATTACGCTCTTCTGGACTAGGGACCGTGAAATAATCGAAGAAGTGAAACCCCCACTCGATTGCTCCAATTCCTAAACGTGAGTAAGCTTCTAATTCTGGTTCGTACGCATGCGCTGTCGAAGCGTATAAAAGAACGATCAGACTACATAAGTGAGAAAAGAATCTTAATATCTTCGTCATTAAACGATATTCCGGCTCCCGCTAACCAGTTTAATCTACCGTTTAATTGTCGCACACTCTCTAAACCACCGGAAATATAAAACCAATCCATAGGTTTAATGACAAGTTTTGTACGATTGTCAATTTGACTCACTGTACTTCCAGAAGCATTTAAGCCCTGAAATCTACTAAAAGTGTCATTTTCAATGGAGAACATTCTCTCGTTATCACTTGGACCTAAGAGGAGCTTCAATGAGATTGCAAAGTCATTATAAAGAATACCCACACTGCCATCGATACGCTTCCACACTACTTTTCCTAGCATCGCTATGAATACAAGAGAACTGGGATCTAATGTGTTTTGGACTGAACTCTGAGAGACAGAGCCCACTGTTGTAGTCGTGAGAACTCCTGTATATCGACCCCGAGGATCAACAGCAACACCTGCTAAATAATAACGTGTTGTATTTGGCCAAATCGCTAGTTTGAACCAACCCCGCGTACTATCCCAAGCTCCTAAATAATCAAAACCTGCATTAACGATGAATTGCACTTCATCGACTTTGCCAACAAGATGTGAAGCCTTTTTCAGAATGACTTTGATCTCTTCAGCATAAGTAGGATCATTGAGCAACATCCCTACTGAGCCTTTACCTTGATTGATCTTCGTGAGCTGATCTCTGACTTGGTCGATCGCGTCTTCTAGTTTAGAGATCGATCGCTGAGCTGCTGACGTGAGATTCCCACGGGGTGAGAGAGTTTGTCCGGCGTGCTCCAGAGTGGTGTTCAATTGCTGTAATGTTTTTTTGAGCTCTGCAGGGTTCAATGTTTCTTTGAGTGAAGTGGTGAGACCTGAGATTTCAGTTACAAGAGAATTCACCTTCTCTACAGTCTGAGTCATGTCCTGATTTGATTGTCCGACTGCAATTTGCTTTTTCTCTTCTGCATAAGCGGAATTGATGAGATTAAAATTCCATCTCACTTCACGAGCGGGACCTGCATACTTGACTGGTTTCAGCTCAATGAACTTATCACCCAAGAATCCTTCTCCTCGAATATAAGCTTTGGTTTCAGGGAGCATCTCTACTCGAGCGGTTATACAAATTCCAAGAATGACGCCATCATTCTTTAGATCGATGTTCTTCAGATATCCAATGTGAATACCGAGTGTTTTCACTGCTGCATTAGATTTGATTCCGGTTGCATCTTCTACAGTGATCTCAATCGGTGAGCAATGCTTCCACCAATAAGGCTTACTATTCACAAACACAGTGATACCAATCACGATACCAATAGCGAGCAAACTAAAAATCCCTACTCTGGCTTTGGTCACTTTCAATTCTTCATCTGCGTTCATTGTTTCCTCGTTCTTTCTGAAATTACATCAGGGTCAAAATCGCCCATCCATAAGGAAGTAGCGTAGTTAAAATATAGTCACAAAACAGTACAGCTAAAAATGTCGTCACCACTGTAGTCTGAGTAGCTCTACCGACTGAACCTGCGCCACCTTTTGCATTGAAGCCACAGTAGCAAGCAATCCAAGTGAGCACTAAACCAAACACAGCACTCTTCACTCCACAGTGGAGGAGCACATCTTCAGCATCCACCCACTTACGAAACTGAGCCCAGAACATAGGAAGACTTAAATCCAAAACTCCACTGCACAACCCTGCCGCTGCAAGAGTCGCCGCCACTCCAAACATAATTCCCAAGAGCGGAGTCATGACTAATCCCGCAGCCACTCTTGGCATGACAAGATACTCAACGGGATTCACACCCATCACCTCGAGAGCGTCGATTTGCTCTGTCACTCGCATTGTTGCAATCTCAGCAGTCATCGCAGCACCCGCACGTCCCGAAACCATGATCGCTGTCATGATTGGAGCCAATTCACGGAAGAGTGCAACACCTACGCTACCGCCGACTAAAGCCTCGGCACCAAAACGATGAAAAGCAGTATAGAGCTGGTAACCCATGACGGCACCGATAAAACCTGCTGCCATGAGCACGACCATCGTGGACGTAACTCCGATGGCTTCGCATTGTTTGAAAAATAAGTTTGAACGTTTGGACAGCCTACGGAGTGTACGTAATGACTCACCCACAAAGAGTGTGAAGTCTCCTGCAATAAAGCTGAGTTCTCCGAAGAGTTTTTTAGTAGTTGATGCCGCCATTATTTTGTCTCCCGAGTGTAGTGGCTGCCAGGGGCAATAGCAAGTCAAACGCAGGGCGTAATACCTGACATTAGTCAAAAAATATTCAATGAAATCTAAACGAGTGCCGATATACTTACCAAGGGAGATTGCAACTCATGATGAAAACCAATTATAAAACATTATCCACTGCGGCTCTAATGATCACATTAGCGGCTTGTAGTACTAGCAAAAAAACAGATACTTCTTCGTACGGTGGATCAACTGATCGAACACCCGCACAAGCTCCACAAGCAGAAATGGGTGTACAAAAGCTCGTACGAGTTTTTACAAACACCAGTGGAGCGACTGCAGAAGTCGTTGAACAGAAAATCGTTCAAGCCATGATCTCTGGAAAAGTGATCCCAGCAGGAACAACTTTTCAAGCGCTCGCAGGCAACCCTACACTTTCGAAGAAAGTAACTGAAGAGCTCATCAAGCAAATTCAAGGCAAGAAAAGCATTATGAAAGTTTTCAACATCACTCCTGCTAATTCAGCGACAGCTCTGAAGCAACTCCGTGAAGCAAAAGATATTTTTGCAAACGCAATGATTGCCGAAAAAGCACAAGGTTCTGGCGACATGAAATCAGATGGAGCCATCAGCTTCTTCGGCCAAGACACAGTGAAGCTATACAACACTGTTCCTGCTGATATCAAAGCATCTGTAAAACAGCGAATCACTCGTTGGGCAAGCGTCGCAAAAGACATGCCTGAAATGAAAGAATCCATCGATAAGTTTGTCGATAACGGTTTAACTTTCATCCAAAAATCAGGTGGAAAAGACTGGCAAGGACCACTGGATTGCGCTGAATGGAAAGATTTTCATCAGGAAGCCGCAATCAAAAACGGCGTCACTGTTTCTGAAGACATGTTAAAAGATGTCGCTCCAAGAAGAGAATTAGCGTCTTACAAGCCAGCTCTCGTTGAGAGTATCGCAAACGTGACTAAGCTTTCTAAAGAAGTAGTCGAAAAAGAAAACGTACCTGAGCTTTGTGGCCCTTGCGGATTTTGTAATAAAGAATTCATAAAGTAATGAGTTAGTTTAGAATTTCAATCTCTATCGGGCAGTGGTCGGAACCAAAAATCTCCGGACGCTGCCCGATTTTTTTTACCCGATTGACCAAATCTTCGCTCACGGTGTGATAATCGATTCTCCACCCAATGTTCTTCTCTCTCACTCCAGGTCTATAGCTCCACCAGGAATAATGCCCTGTAGCCCCTGGATTCTGCTGTCTAAACACATCACAGAACCCCGACTTGAGATAATGACTCATCCACTGGCGTTCCTCTGGTAGAAATCCTGCGGTCTTATGATTGGACTTAGGATTCATGAGATCGATTTCCTCATGAGCGATGTTGTAATCGCCGCAGAGGACGACGGGTTTCTTAGATTCTAGCTTCTTTAGGAACTTCAGAATCGCTTCGCAGAAGTTGAGCTTGTACCCAAGACGTGCATGATCCCTCTGAGAGTTGGGGAAGTATGCATTCACGAGATAATAAGCATCAAACTCAGTAGTCAGCACTCTTCCTTCGAGATCGAACTCTGGAATTTCCAATCCTTGTTTCACTGAAAGTGGTTTTTCTTTTGAGAATGTCGCCACTCCAGAGTAGCCAGGTTTCTCGGCTGAGAACCAAGTCGCATGGTAGCCATGAGGCGTGACGAGCTCTGGCTCTAATTGGTCGATCTTCACTTTAATCTCTTGAAGAGAAAGAACATCCATTTTCTCTTTCTTCATCCAATCCACAAAACCTGACTTCTGAACTGCTCTGTAGCCATTCACGTTCCAAGAAATGAGGTGTGATGTTTTTGATTTCACTTTTTGCTACTCCAAAAAACACTGGCACCCTGTCCTCTACTTTCATCGATTCTGAGCGAGAGTGAGTGGATGTATTTTATACCCATGTCACGTTTGAGTGCGACGACGAGTTTCGATAGGAATTCCGTAGCGAGAGTTTCGGTGCTGATGTTGTCCACAGGAAGTCCGATTGTTTCATCGAGAGGAAGTAAGTAATGTTTGCCACAGAGTTTGAAATCGACAGAAGTTGAAGATTCTTTAAACTCTGTGAGGTAGGGACACTTCAGTGGAATTAAAACCTTCTCGTCCCATTCCTTGCAGATCGTCTTCATAGAATCCTTAAATACTTGAAACGAAATCATATTCTTCAGAATTTTAGCGGCGTTATCAAGCTCCACTGATAATTCGACTTGGTAGTTGTGACCATGGATAGGCTCCTTCTCCCCGTCAGAGAATACGGTCATGTGTGCTGAAGAAAATTTGATAGCTTCTTTACGAAGATGGATCAGAAAGGTCGACTGAGTTTCGTTCATAGTCACGGTATAACTGGAAAATCAGCCATCAACAAGCTATGACTAAACTCATGAGTGAGACACCCGTTATTTTGATCACAGGCGCAGGAAAAGGTATCGGCAGAGCGACAGCTTTGGAGTTTTCTAAGTGGATGGAATGCGATCTGTTCTTGGTAGCGCGCACTGAGTCTGACCTCGAAGCAGTCAAGAAGGAATGTGAGAAGTGGAAAGCCACCGTTCACACTCATGTCGCCGACCTCACAGACGAGAATACCAGTCACGATGTCATTGCAGAATGCGTATCCAAGTTTAAACGGATTGATCTTCTCGTAAACAATGCTGGCGTCGGTCGATTTGGAAATTTTCTAGAACTCACCGGTGCTGATTTGGATTTTACTATCAACACCAATATCCGAGGACTTTTCCATCTGACTCAATCTGCATACAAGGTGATGAAGACTCAGAAGTATGGTCACATGATTTTCGTAACCAGTGTAGCAGCTGAAACTCCGTTTGAGCAGAGCGCGATTTATTGCATGAGTAAGTTTGCTCAGAAAGGCTTGATCGAAGTGTTAAGGATCAACGCACGCAAAGACGGAATTAGGATCACGAATATCATGCCAGGCGCAGTGGAGACTCCAATGTGGGGAGCGGTGACTCCTGAGATGCAAGAGAAGATGATGAAGCCTCAGGATATTGGGAGCGCGATCATTCATGCATACTTACAACCCAAGCGCACTTCAGTAGAAGAGATTGTTTTGCGTCCAGTCGGTGGAGACCTTTAATAAAAAATCCGAGCTTTTGTAACTTACTTGTCTCCTATCATGTTGTGGCATGGATGTGGCATTGGTATTGGTCGTGCCACATCCATGCCACAACATGATAACAGTGAAGGAGTCTGACTAGTCCTTGAGCCAAATAGGACCACTCGGAGTCGGGACATCCCTTCGATCCCAGAGTAAACCACGGGAAGCACCCCACTTCGCTAAACTCATGCGTCTCTCACCGCCACGCTCGATCTCAGAAATTTTCCTATGAACCCAGCTGTACATGAGGTCAGGATCCCAAAAATTTAGTTCTATATTCGGCTCACTCTCAGTTGCCCATTGCTTCGCTTGTTTCCAAAGATCATAAACTCTGACCATCTTATCTGTAAGAGGATATCCCATCCAACTCTCGGGAACGAGGACGCGTCTTCTGACTGCTGTCTCAAACTCAGGATCGAGAAGCCCCGCAAGCTCTAGAAAACTCATCCCAAACGCAGAGCAACCACTTCCCTCACCATAGCGAGGTCTCAACTTCAATCCGTAAAAAGCTCCATAGTTTCGTTCCACATATTCAGAATAATATTGCGCAAGCCTCTGACAAGTAGATCGAGAGATAAAGGTGCGCAAGAAACTCATCTCGCCGTACTCTGCATCTTCACGAAGATAACGTTCAATGGACCTAGACTTCTCTAATCGACCTTTCATCGGAACGAGAAGCACAGAGACTCCTGCACCTTGCTTGAGAATTAAATCTTTGGATTCATCGAAGTCACCAAACGACATACCCGCATGAAAACGAATATTGTCCGCATCGCATTTCACTTCGATGGTGACATGCCCGATCAGGTACTCATCGCCCATCAATAAATTTTTTGCGACAGATCCTAATAATGTCGAAGGTGATTTCCAGTTGATCCCTTGAGAAGGAAAGAAATAGAGCGTCAAATCATCAGCTCGCGCAAACTCGCTCACCGCTGTCAGTAACGCTAACCCGCACATCATCTTCCCTAGCTGGGACGTCAATGAATTGATGATGGTAAAATCGTAACATGAGCCTTATTCTAAATACAACATGACTGGAATCATTTTAGCAACCCAATTTGGATCAAAATTTATACTCATCCTCATGATCGGACTCTCGATCTGGTCGATCTCGATCATGATTGATCGGATCAAAGCTCTGAATAAAACAGACAAGGCTGCGAGCTTCAAATCTGCAGAGAAGCTCATCAAAGACCAAGACTGGGAAGGCCTCAAGAAGTGGGCAGAGAACTCATCTAGTGGAGTTCGCGCAGGCACGATCCACACATTGATTGAAACCAAGACCAAAGATATTGATAAATGTGAAAAGTCTGTACGCAGCTACCTCTCCACTGAGAGAATGAAACTTGAAAAAGGAATGACTACACTTGCAACTCTTGCTGCTAATGCTGCATTCATTGGACTTCTGGGAACTGTACTTGGAGTCATTCAAGCATTCAGCGCATTGGGCGCTTCTCAGGGAGCCGCAGCAAGTGTGATGGTGGGAATCTCTGAAGCTCTGATCGCTACCGCAGTTGGATTATTCGTCGCGATTCCTGCCGGGATTGCTTACAACGCACTCTCAAGGAAGATCAAGATCCTCCTCACCGATTGCGAATCTCTCATGAATCTTTATCTCTCGAGACATAGCTAATGGCAGGATCACAGTACACAAACGACGACGAACCGATCTCTACAATCAACATCACTCCATTCGTAGATGTCGTCTTAGTTCTGCTGGTGATCTTCATGGTAACAGCGCCAGCTTTGATGAAAGAAACATTGGGAATTCAACTTCCTAAGTCTACAAGTTCTGATTCCAAATCAGTCCCTACTTCAGTACAAGTCGCAATTTTGAAAAACGGACAAGTCAGAATCAATGCAAAAAGTTTTGCTAATGATGCTGAAATTGAAAAGGAATTAAAAACACTTGCTGCCCAGAATCCTGAGATCCAAGCCGTGATCTCAGCTGACACCGATTCCAAGCATGGAGACGTGGTCAAAGTGATGGATCAAGTCAAGTCGGCTAAAATCACTCATATCGGCATCCAAGTTCAAAAACGCTAAGCGTCATTCATTTCCTTACTACTCGTTTAATGTTAACACCCTAAATCTATGAATCTACTGTTGATCGTCTGGGGAATTTCTTTTGGATTAGCACTTGAACAACCAAAAATCGAAGACTGTGACCAAGCTTACATCTTAAGACCAGAGAAATTAGTTGAGACTACGAATTGCTACTACTCTGTCTCAGAGAGTTTAAAAGAAAAAACTTCCGAAGAAGAGATTGCTACTCGCAAACGCGCACTCGAGATGTCAGCGCTTGCAGCTAGTTGGAATGCCATACGTGGTACTACCCTTGAGCTTCGGACTCTAGGAATCTCTCTAGGTGAACGCGCTTCAAACGATCTCATGGCATCGTTTGAAAAAGCAGGATCTGGATATTACTGGAGTGCGATTTTTCAATCTGCAAAAGCCAAAGACCAAGATGGAAACGCCCTGATTCCCACTCATACTCTGAAAGTTCTACCCAAAATCAAAGCAAAACTTCGTAAAACGATTGAGCTTGATGAAACTGTACACGGATATGGCGCTCACCGAGTGCTAGGAATTATTTATACGACAGTTCCCGGGCTTGTCGGTGGCGACAAGGAGCTCGGAGAAAAGTATTTCAAAACTTCTCTAGAAAAAGCTCCCCGCTTCTCCATCAACCCACTGTACTACGGAAAATATCTTGTCAGTGATGATCGCAAAGACGAAGCACGTGAAATCATGAAAGAATTGATTGAAATAGAACCAAAAACTTTTGATCCAGATAGAATACAAGAAACAACTCTCGATCAAAAAGAAGCTGAGGAAACATTAAAATAAATGTTCTCGCTCTGGATTTTTTTATCACTCCATAGCGCGCGCGCGACAGACCAAGTCCCGGTCCCCAATTCCTCTGCGCTACTCCCTAACATTGTGGGTGAAACCACAGGTTCACTCCCTCAGGGTCGATTCATCGTTTCTGTATTGAATCTTGTTACACCTCTTGAGAGCAAGTCTCTTCTGAATGGTGATTCACAGAGTTTCTCTTCACTCTTCAATCGGAATCTCACTTGGCAGACGCTCATGGACTCAGAACCCGCACGGAAGAATCAAGTAGCGGGACTGCTTTCAGCAAACGGAATCATGGACTTCAGTCAATCTGCAGGATCGTTCGCTGGATCATTTGGCGGTCGCGCAACAACTCTCGTCCCTCTCATTGGCTACGGACTTACTGACCGTATCGGAGTCTTCTTTGTAATTCCTATTATCAAATTCCAAACATCTTACTCGACTGCATATCAAGCATCGAGTAGCGCCCAGCAGCTCATTCAAAATTTACAATCATCAGGTCAGTCTTCTACTGCTAGTGAGATGGCAGAAAGTCTCAATCAAGGTTTCGATCTTCAGTTGAAACATTCAGGATTCACCAACACTCCGAATCGTGAATTACAATGCGTAGGTGATCTGAGAATGGAAGTCCCTGTACCATTAACTGAAGTCACAAAACCCCTTCAATGGATTGCGTCTACTCAAGCGGTGTTTCCAACTGCTGAACCTTCAGCCACGGATGATTTCTTTGGGTTCTCTGGAGGTGAAAAGAGATTCGCCCTTGGCCAGAAGATCACTGCTGCTTGGAACCCCCCCGGATTACGCAGGTCTACGATTCTTGCATCGACTTCAGTAATGATTCCCTTCGGAACAGAGATGAGCGTGAGAGTCCCTAAAAACTCGATTGATTTCCTGCCTTCCGATATTGATCCTTCTACTCAGATTTCGGGTGGAATTCTTGCGCAAGCATTCACATCGTTTCGTTATGATTGGAGCACGCTCATAGGAACCAAGCTCTCTTATCAATTCCAAAGACGTTTTCAGAAAACATTCTCAGGTTCTCTCTTTGATTCCACAAGATACGATCTTCTTACTAAACTCACTGAAGAATCCCTTCACAGCATTCAAGCCGGAATTGAGTTCAACACGATCAGGGCTTTTCTTGATGGCAAGTTTCTCTTCCCAGGAATGTTGAGCTTAGGAGCAGGAATCCCTATCGCAAGCCAAAACTCACTCAATACTCCCACGTACTTATTGCAAGGAGCGCTGTTCTTCTAATGAAACTTAAGACCACACTCCTCACCACTTGTCTCTTTCTCTGCAGTTGTGGAGATTTGAAACCTGTTGCAGAGCAACCTGCTAAGCTCCTTGAATATTCGCGCTCTCCAGCTTGGGAATCCTCAGATCTCAACGGTTTTACTGTCGATGAATTCACTCTCATTGTTTTCAAACAAGGGATCTCTCAAGACAAATGGAAAACCATCTTCAAACAAACTCAAAACCTCTCTCGCTTGAGGCAAACACAGAAAGAATTGACCAAACGTATTCATGATGGAGAGGATCTCGAAGCCGAACGAGATGAAGTCACCCTCGAGATCACCGACATACTCTCAGAGATCTCAGACCATCATGCATCTTATATGCTCAATTGGGGATCAAACGAGAAATGCGAATTCAAACACACAGATGCACTCAGACTCAATTGTAGAAAAACTCCTCAAGATGCTCCACTTTTCATGAGCTCATGGAATAAAACCAAACCCAATCCGAGAACAGATCTCTGGGTATTTTCCTGGCTAGAAACCAAAATTCAATCTCGAGCAAACGAATGGTCAATGAAACTGAAGTTGAAACCGGAATCCAAACCGTCTGAGAAAGAGTGGATTTGGAACGGTGAAATTGAAGCCACCGGCAGATTCACAACTTCACACAATCCTTACGGATATGTAGAACTCAGACTGAGCCGCAAATGAGCAACTTCCTTGCCATCGACTTTGAGACCGCAACCCCACAAGCGGATAGCGCGTGCGCACTGGGTCTCGTCCGAGTCGAAAGTGGCAAAATCGTCAAACAAGAAGTTCACCTCATTCGCCCTCCCTCTCCTCAATTTATGTTTACCTACATTCACGGTCTCACTTGGCATCAAGTGAAGGACTCACCTCACTTCGGCGATCTCTGGCCTCAGATTTCTGAACTCTTTGAAGGCATTGATTTCATCGCAGCTCACAACGCTTCATTTGATAGACGAGTGCTTCATGCGTGCGCCGAGAAGTATGGAATTAGACGTCCCAATAAACCATTTGCGTGTTCTGTTGTGACCGCTCGTCGTGCTTGGAATATTTTCCCGACTAAACTTTCAGACGTGTGCCGAGCGCTTGATATTCCACTCAATCACCATGAAGCGCTCAGCGATGCGCTTGCTTGCGCGAAGATCATGATTGCGGCTGAGGAAAAACGACTCGAGGAGTCTTCTGGACTCTGAGCCTCTGCTACCTAGAATCCTTCTAAGATTTATTCTCAGACTCACTTAATCTTCTTCTGAAAGAGGCTCATGCCTGCGGATGCGTGCTCCCTGTTCCTTTTCAATCCGCACTAGAACGGGCTCCTGCCCTTTTATGGGAGCGCATCCAGCTCCATAAAATCTCGTGCTTATTGAAAAGGAGCAGTGAGAGACATGTGAAGCAGGAGCTGTACTCTTTCAGAAGAAGATTAAGTGAGTGGGAAAACTAGTTTTATGTAGGATTCTAGGTAGCAGAGGCTCAGAATCCAGGTTGATCCGTCAGTCCTAACGCCTTGATTGCTTCGCCCCTGAGTTCAGCCAAATTATCTAGCGGAATGACATATCCATCTTCTGGCTGAAGGACGCGGAACGCACGCTCTGAGAACACGAGATCAGCTCTGTATAATGGATCTGCGTAACCCACAGCTTTCATGGGATTCACGACCCCTGGGACTTGGGCTGTCAGAACTGGATAGCGATTATCCGGCATCTCGGCGTTTCCAGCTTGTTTAGGCCGTTTCTTAGGGAATTGGATGGGTTCTTCAGCATCTAACTTCAACTGAACCACGACCGTAGGACGAGTGTGATCCCACTGAAAAACAACTGCTTCGAAGCGCTCATCAGGGAATTCCACGAGGACATGGTCCCTGTGTTTGAGGGTTTGGGGGAGCGAATCTTGCCGCTCATTGAAGATATAACCGTTTGCTGTACTCATAAAGTCAGAGATTATCCTTGAAGTTCAGTCATAAACCGTTTAAATCTTAATAACTATGCAAAAGTTAAGAGACCTAATTAAGGCCCTATTAGGTGGCCGCGGAAGAGTTGTTCTAGCGTAATCGCTAGTGATTTCTCGCTAATCTAATCACCCTTGTATCCACAT
Source organism: Lysobacteraceae bacterium (assembly GCA_023657465.1). Lineage (GTDB taxonomy): Bacteria > Bdellovibrionota > UBA1018 > UBA1018 > JAGTJX01 > JAGTJX01. The sequence goes on along the minus strand of JAGTJX010000002.1, from coordinate 437,297 downwards.
CGAATACGACTATGGTGCAATCTTGCTCAGGAAAATCATCCATCGTTGCTAAGCCTTTTTTAACATGAAGAGTAATCTCATTCGCTGCGTCCTTCACATCCTTCTCACGTGTCTGATTGAGGAGGCTCAAAACCTTACCCACTCCACCCACAGCTGTAACAGCACCATGAGAGAGAAACACCATTCGATCATCAGGCGAGAATTGGATTTCCATCTCATCAACGACTGGCCATTGAGATGTTTTGTTGAGTCCAGGACCCTGCTTCGGTAGTTCACGGAATTCTTCGTCTTTCTCAGAATAAAACGTATGTGCTTTTCCAAAGCTCACCATTTTGAATTTCAAATCACGCCTAGAGATCCAACCATGAAGGAGCGAGAGTTCATCCTTATCGCCTAGCGTGAGGATGATCTCATCATATATTTGCCTCAAGTGAGTCGTTACAGAGAAGTCCTGAGTCGTACACCACTTGTTTGCAACCTTGAGGAGTAAACCCATCACTTGAGAAGACAACCCATACGAGCTTGAATGCGAGAGAATGAGGCTCATGCCCTCTTGTCCCTTGGTCTCTGCAAGATCGAAGTAATCTGCGCCACCTTTCATTCCTGCAAGATAGCGTGAAGAAACTTGTAGCCCCTTGAGATCTACGAATCGATTGGGTGTCTGATGTTTCTGTAAGCGAGTTGCGAGATCGAGGTCGTTTTTTAATTCTTCGATGAGCTTCTTATAACTGAGATTGAGCTTCTCGACTTCTTCCCACTTGAGGAGATCAACGAACCGTTTGATTTTGGAAATCACTTCCAGCTTACGGAACGGAAAACAAAGCACGTCATCTATGAGCGACTTTGACCAACTATCCGGGATTCGATTCGGATCTGAAGTGACAAGAAACACTGCCTTTGTTTTACGATTGAGATTACCGACTGAGAGCTTGAGTGCTGCTTCATCTTCGAATGCCAAGATATCCGCTTCGGACTCGTGCGACCAACTCCTCTCCGCACTGATCTCAATCCCAAAGTCCTTGATGTCAGAGGTGAGATGACGAAGCTCTTCTGCCCACCGGATCGCTGATTGACCCACGAGTTGAATCTGGATTGCTCTCATTTAGAACGCCCTCGCTTGAATTTGTAGAATCCATCTGCGTTCGATACGAGATTGAAATCCTGAACTTCCGATTTCTTCTCCGACCCATGCAAGATGGATTTCGCCTTTGTCTCTCCTAAATCCTAAACCCATACTCGGAAATCCACTTCCAAAACCTGCTCTCACAAAAAACGTCTTCTTAAAATCAAACTCAACACCCGCGGCTAACCTCGTGAACACATTCAAACTCGATGAATTGAGAAAATCTCGGAATGCAAACACACAATTCATGAATGAATTAGGTCCGATTCTAGGAGTGATACTAAACGAGGCATCTAAACTCATCGGATCTGTTGCTGGTGCACCTGATGACCCAGTCGCAATCGGTAATAGTACTGAAGTGCCATAAACAGTTCCGAACATGTTTCTCGCAACTAAGCTCAGTGTGGGTAGCATCTGATACGGAAACGTCATGGTGAATCCAAGATTGTGAGAGAATCCTGATCCTTGCTGTAGACCACGAGTGAAACTGAGCGGTGTCGGCGCAGGTTGCAGAGTTCCCTTGGCGATATTCACCCACTGAAGTACATATCCAATCCGAATAATTCCGTGAGCGAGATTCCATCCCGCTCCAATTGCAGGTGTGAGTTGGTACCGACTTCGGTAAAGATACTCACCATTATTGTAATTTGAAGCTAATGAAACTTCAGAAAGAATTCCTCCTGCGATCGCAGGAAGCCACCCCCCCGCATAAGAAGGAATCAGGAAACTGGGAAGATAAGTCGCTCCTGCTCCTGGAAACGCACCTGGATTCGCTTGAAGTGAAGAAGTGTAACCAGGAAGATTGATGACGTTGAGAAAATTTCCATCAATCATTCCCAAATAATCTGAGTTCAATTGTAATGTGAGATTCAGAACTTCAAAGTGTGGAGCCTTGGGACGTGCAATTGCCGCAGGGTTATAGAATAGTGCTGATGCTCCATCGTCTGCGAGTGGAAAAAACGCATCTGCCATACCGGCCGCACGAGCGGAGGTATAACGTGACCCTGGGACCACGTCTTCTCTCGCCAAAACTGATAAAGGAGCACATAGCAGTGCAACTATCCTTATCCACACCATCCCTTTAAGTTTACCCCGTCCCTTGCCGAAATGAAAAAGAGGAGTGCTAAAAGAACACTTTGGCTTTTGATAAAATGCCCGATTGGGCCAACTATTTGGCGCAAGCTCTCATGGAATCCATGAAAGCACGAGACCCATACACATTTGGGCATTGTAGACGTGTAGCCCATAACGCCAAACAATTGGCGAAGGCTGCGGGACTCGACGAAACCCAACAAACTATCATCGAATACTCCAGCATGTTCCATGATCTGGGCAAGATCGCGATCCCTGATCGCATTTTACTTAAGCCAGGCAGACTCACTCCCAAGGAAGAAGCCATCATGCGCCTTCATCCTGAGAAGAGTATCGAGATTCTCAAGCCTCTAAACAAAGTCGCTTTCTTCAAAGCCGTCATTCCAGGCGTGAAACATCACCATGAACGTATGGATGGATTGGGTTATCCCGACCGAATTCCAGGTGACAAGATTCCTCTCACCGCTCGTGTCATCCTCATTGCGGATACCTTCGATGCGATGACGACCGACAGACCTTATCGCAAGGGCTTACCGATTGATGTGGCCTACGCTGAACTCAGAAAATTTGCAGGACGACAGTTCGATACACAGCTTGTAAAAATATTCTTAGAATCCCACAAGCTCTGGCAAGAATACGAAGAGGAAATCACGCAAGAATTTGTGGCCTCGCACTTCAAACGAGTCGCATGATCCTGCTTATCTTAGTACTTACTTCAACTGCACAAGCCCAGGAACTCAAATACTCCGATTTCTGCAAAACCAGACCTAGCTTCTGCAGACAATTCAAAGGCCTGAAAGAAACGTTTATCGGAGGAGTAATTGATTCCTCCGAGTATTTTTATATGCTTTGCACTGACGACAGGGGTGAACTCTGGAATTCTCTCAACGATGAAGAGCTAAAAACAGTATTCTTGAAGCTCTATGAATCTATCAATCCCGAAGGACTCTCTAAAGAAGTTGTATTATCTCAAGCATGGGAAGTAGGTAAAATTTTAGGAAATCTTGTCGGTGGAGAATATTCTAAAAAAGAATACGAAGTTCCGCTGAGAAAAAGAGAAATGGATAAGTGGTTGACTGAGTTTTCAAAAGAAGAATGGATGATCTTCATTCATGACAGCATTCGACCGAGTTATTGGAATACGCTCGCTGACTCTACTCATCTCATCAAAGATCATGTGCGAGCGATTAAACGTTTTTATGATGCAATAGGCGAAAAAAAATTCGTAGCCTTCTTGAAGACCTCTCCAATAGATAAAGCACTCGAAGAAACTGAGGAAAAAGCGCTCGAAGACTGGGGACATCACTACATCAATTATCTATCTGACCATGGCGGAACTTGCGGTAGCAAAATCACGCCGTCAACTCTTTGACTCACTCTAAAGTTTTCATCACATTTTCCCGAAATACAGATAGAATCTTAAGAGTTGTACTTTTAGCTTTAAAACCTGCGCGGAGGCCAACAGCAAAATGAACAAGGAAATCGGTTCATATTCAATACCCACTTCACCTGAAGAACAATTTGAAAACATTCTGATCAGTATTCGCAACGACCTTGATCACGCAGTCGCTGCGAGAAAACTAGAAAACAATTTAAATGCAAATGCGCCTTACAATGCCACTCGAACACAAAAAATACGCTGGAGCTTAGAAAATGGAAAAGAGTCGGATATTAATTATTGAGGATAACCCGGATACCCGGCGTTTCCTTGAAGTGATGCTCGCTAAGGAGTTCGAGGTCATTTCTGCGGAGAACGCAGTCATCGGGATTGATTTTGCTCGGAACAAATCACCTGATTTGATTCTACTCGATATCATGCTTCCCATCTTAAGTGGATATGATGCCTGCAGCCTGCTTAAGAAAGACGAGAAGACGAGGAATATCCCGATCATCTTCTTATCTGCTAAGAATACGGTGACAGACATCACTCAAGGACTCAGTGTAGGAGCAGATGACTACATTCCCAAACCGTTTGATTACAAGGAATTGAAAGCCCGTATCTCTACTCGCCTCCGTAAAAGTGACGACCAAGGTGCGAAGCCCATCACAGTTGGCGAGCTCAAGATAGAGCCCTCTACCCGCGAAGTATTCTTCGCTGGCAAGAAGGCTCACCTCACACTGACTGAGTTTGATATATTGAAATGTCTAGCGGCACGCGCAGGCAATGTCATCTCTCGTGATGAGATTTTGAAAGAAGTCTGGAAGGAAGACTCCACTGGAACGAACGATCGCACGATCGACGTTCACGTCAGAGCCTTGAGACGAAAAATGCCCGCACTTACGAAGTTTATTATTTCGATTTATGGTGTGGGATATAAGTACGAAACTTAAATCACTGTATCGTGCTTAAAAAACAAATCATTCGCTTCTGGGTAATCCACTGTGTAGTGCAATCCCCTACTCTCTTTACGAAGAGAAGCGCACTGAACAATGAGATCAGCGACTGTTGCAAGATTCCTAAGCTCAATGAGATCTGCGGTGAGTAAGAACTCCCAATAGTACTGATTGATTTCTTCTCTCAGAATTCCTAATCGCACTCTTGCGCGATCAAGGCGCTTATCCGATCTCACAATACCCACGTAATTCCACATGAGCGTCCTAATCTCATGCCAAGTCGCTGCTATATCAATGCGCTCTTCTAGCTGAACGGCGTGTCCTGCGTTCCATTCGGGGAGCGGCTCAGGCATACGGTGTTTCTCGGGATGAGATGTAATGTAAGGGATCGCGTCCACTGAAGCACGATGTGCGAATACTGCTCCTTCAAGAAGTGAATTACTCGCCAGTCGGTTGGCTCCATGAAGACCTGTAGAAGCCACTTCACCGATTGCGTATAAACCTTCGATCGATGTCCTTGCATTCTCATCAGCCCACACTCCACCGCAAGTGTAGTGACAAGCAGGAACGACGGGGATTGCATCACGAGCGATATTGATTCCGAACTTCAAGCAGCGCTCATAGATATTCGGGAATTTTTCTCTGAGAGCGACTTCACCTAGGCTTCGAGCATCGAGGTGAACGAAGTCTGATCCCGATCTTTTGATCTCCATATCAATTGCTCTTGCGACAATGTCACGAGGAGCGAGTGACTTCATCGGATGATAACTCTCCATGAACTCAAGGCCGTCGATCGTCTTCAATACTGCGCCTTCGCCTCTGAGTGCCTCTGTGATGAGGAAGTTCTTCGCATCTGGATGATAGAGGCAGGTCGGATGAAACTGCATGAATTCCATATTGGCAATACGCGCTCCTGCTCTATGAGCCATCGCAATTCCATCACCTGAAGAGGAATCAGGATTAGATGTATAAAGATAAACTTTTCCAGCACCACCGGTTGCAAGCATCGTGACTTGAGATTGAATCGTGAAGATTTCCTGAGTCTCAGTATTGAGAACATAAGCACCCAAGCAGCGGTTCTTCTCACCGCATAATTTTTTTGATTTGACCTTCATTTTGGCTGAAGTGATCAGATCAATCCCGATGTAGTTCTCAAGCACACGAATGTTTTGATGCTCTTTCAAGCGCGCAGAGAGAGTCTGAATGATCGCAAACCCCGTCATATCGTCGGCATGAAGGATGCGACGTTTGCGATGTCCACCTTCGCGGTGAAGATCGAAGTTTTCAGTAGGGTCACCTTCCTTGTACTTAGTGAAAGGCACACCGTAATCGATCAGCTCTTGAACGCGCTGAGGCCCCTCGTGTACGCAAATATCCACAGTTTTTGGGTTACAGAGCCCTGCTCCTGCATCCAGAGTGTCAGCAGCGTGCTGCTCGAAACTATCGGTATCTGACCAGACTGAGGCGATCCCGCCTTGCGCCCAGGCTGTAGATCCATCGCCGATCTTGCCTTTACAGACGACTAATACCTGCATCCCGCTTTGAGCGAGTTTCAAGGCAACTGAGAGGCCAGCGATTCCGCTGCCTAAGATCAGTGCCTGTGTTGTGAGTCTTTTACTGCTTGAACCCATAAACGTATCAGCGAAATACCATATTTTTCACTCATAGACATCTTTCCTGTGACCAATTTTGATGATCAGAACCTTGATTTGCTCTGATTCTATAGAGTAAATAAGACGATAATCTTGGATTCTCATCCGGTAGAGCGAATCAGTCCCTTTCAGTTTTTTAATCTGAAGCAACTCAGTATAGGGGTTATGCAACAAAAGCTGAACCGCATCTAAGATTTTGTCTTGGATTCGTTTTGGTAAGTCTTGAAGCTCTTTTAAAGCACTCTTTTTAAATACAATTTCAAAATTTTTTTGCATTACAGTCTACTTTTTAAGCTTTTTTAGAACTGCACTGAGAGAAATTTCTTCTTCGTTTTTACGTTCAAAGTAACTCGCAAGATCAATCTCATCTTCGATTTGCTCACGGATGCCTTCTTCGACAACGCTCTGAATTTTAAGACCTTTCTTCTTACAGAAAAGCGTCAACGCCTCTTTCAGCTCAGTATCAATATTGGTAGATAATGTGGTTTGCTTGCCCATATCATTATTATAATTGTAAAACCTTGGAAATAAAAGTCTAAAAACAACCTTAAATGTCATATATTTGACATGGCAACGATTTGAATAACCATGTTAGAGTAATACTTAAGGAGAGGAAGCACGATGCGCCTCCGGTTTTTAGGAAAAGGATTGGGTGTTTATCTAGCAATTCCCACAGCTTTAGCGCTTGTGGGAGGACTCTGGTTTGGCCTTTCTCTGAGAGAAACTCCAGAAGAACAATTGCTCGTAGAACGCCTCGATGCTCTCGCCGCTCAAACACAAATTTTAAGCGACTCACTCATGAGCGAAATCGATCGCATCAAGATTGAAGTTCAATCCAAGTCCCCTCTGAATTCGCAAATCCGTTATTGGAGCGCACTCAAGCGCCAAGGCAATGATCTCGGCGGAATTCAAGCATCCTCTGTTCTTGCACCACACACTTCACCTGAATCTCTGAAAATCCTCAAAGAACAACAGTGGGAATTAGGAAAACAAATCGACGTGGAATCGATCGATCGTAATGGTTTCCAAATTTTCCAATTTCAAAACGAAGATCTCGGCATGGCTTGGTCTCATGGAGAAAACGTCATCGTCGCGTGGATCAAAAACTTCCGCTCACTCAATGTTGAAGACCGTAAGACTTTCCTCTTCCATGAATCTCGCGACTCCACTCCTCACTGGACCCTCTCTCAGGCGAGAAAAATCCTCTTCAACGACAAACAAAAATTAGGCGTGAGCTATCAAGTCCTCTCCGAAGGCAAGGCTGCTCTCTCTGCTTTCATTCGCATAGAGAAAACACCTTGGTTCATCGTGACTGAGCAACTCGACACATCTGGAATTTTCCATGCTCCTCAACCGATGGAAACCAAGCTTGGACAAGGTTTAGCTGCGTTTGGAATTCTCCTCCTCTTCGGAGGGCTTGCAGCTAGAGGTCTGGAGAGAAAAACCAAAACTCACACCTTCACAGCAAGTGAGCCTCCTCCGTTTGCAACGATCAGTTCATACTTAGAGAATCCCACTCCGATCGTTGTTCCTTTCTCCATTCCTAAGATCCTTACGCTCGAAGCAGGCCTTTTAGAGCCCAAAGTAGAAGCAATAGCTTCATCAGAGCCACCTGTTTCAGCAGTTGCCGCTGAAGTAGCTGCTGAGGAAATTGCAGAATCACTAGAAGCTCAAGAACAAGTACAAGAAGAAGTAGCTGAAGAACTTCCCCTACTCGTCGAACCAGTCGCTATACCTCCTCCATTCATGGGATCAGGCGCCGTGAGTGCTGGCCCTGCAACATTCAGAATTCCAGCACAGCCTGACTATGTAGACGAAGATACAGGCAAGCAAATGCTGAGCGAACTCCAAGCTCAGATCCTGAATCTCACGGACAAGAAGCTGATTCTAGACCGCGTTGCAAACTCTGTATCCAAGCTCTGCGAGAGCCCAGTACTCTTCTTCGAATACCGTAAGGAATTCAAAGCCGCTCTCCTCTCAACGACTGCAGGATTCTCTGCAAGCAAGACTCCCAAGGCCATGTCATTCCCGATCGCTGACGAAGCCGTTCAGACGATCAGTACGAGCACTCGCAACCGCAAGGTCGCTTCACTCGCTAACTTCCAACCTCTTTGCAGAGTCATCATGGATCGCACAGGAGTCGCTTACTTCGACGCCTGGGCAGTGACCTCACAGAATGGACATTTCCATGGAGTGTTAGTCGTTCTCCAAGCAGGAGTCCAAAGCGCTCTTCACAAACCGGCTCTCACTAGGCTCTTAAGCCAAATTAGTTTATCATCTGAGGATGCAAGCCAAGAAATCGCAAATTTCAGACCCTACGAGCTTAACCAACGTCGTATTGAGCTCTGATCGCGTAGTCGCTGAAATCTCGCTCTCTCAAATCAAAAAAAATTTCAAATCTCTCTCTCAGTTCGTCGGTAACAAATCCGTCATCCCCATGGTCAAAGCTAATGCTTACGGACATGGCATGACCGATGTCTCGCGAGCACTCGTTGATGAGCCAGGGCTTTTCGCCCTGGGAGTCGCAAGTTTCGATGAAGCTATGACTTTAAGACAATCTGGAATTCAAACCGATGATTCCTCGATTATCATTTTCTCAAACGTCACAGGAATCTCAGTGGATCTCATTCAACTATGCGATCAGCACAAGTTCATTCCAGTGATTTCGAATTTAGATGATCTTAAGTCCATCATCAGAAGCTCCGCACAGGTACCCTATCATCTCAAGTTCAATACGGGCATGAATCGCCTGGGTATCGGCATGAAAGATCTTGAGACTGCACTCAAACTCATCAAAGAATCAGATGCTCTCCCTCAGGGTGTGCTCACTCATCTTGCAACAAGTGAGAACCCCAAACATCCACTTTCCAAAACCCAAAAAGAACATTGGATACACTTGAGACAAACTTTCAAAAATCTCTCTCCCCGCATCCTCACTCACTTTGCAAACAGTGGTGCCATAATGGAGAAAAAATTCTGGGAAACAGAAACTCTCACTGACATCATCCGTCCTGGAATCTCGCTCTATGGAATCCAGCCTAAACCAGGCAAGCCTTCGAAGAAATGCGACATCGAACCAGCCCTGAAATTGAAATCAAAAGTCCTGACTTCAAGACAACTGAAAGCCAAAGACTGCGTCGGTTATGGCGCAACATATCAAGCTAAGAAGTCACATCCAATGGCAGTGATCGCAAGCGGCTATGCAGATGGCGTCCATAGAATCCTCTCGAGAAACGAGTATTCTGGGCTCAAAATCCTCGGAACCATCAGCATGGACATGATTGCGATTCAGACCCAGACACTCCTCAAACCTGGCACATGGGTCGAGATCTTGGGCAAAAACACGGATTGGTGGCAAGAAGCCCAAAAAGCCTCTACAATCCCATACGAAATCCTGACATCATTATCGGGTAGGGTAAAACGAATCTATGTCTGAAACATCTTCTGATATCGCGATCGAACTGAAAAACGTTCACAAGAGTTTCCGATCTGGCCAAGATCAGGTGCTCAAAGGCATCAACCTCAAATTCAAAAAAGGCAAACTCACTTACATCCTTGGACCTTCAGGAACAGGAAAGTCCGTTACAATCAAACACATTTTAGGATTACTTCTTCCCGACCAAGGCGAGATTTGGGTTCACGGCAAGAACATTGCCAATATGAAAGCGGATGATCTCGCCACGCACCGAAGACAATTTGGAATGCTTTTCCAAAACGCTGCACTCTTTGATGACTTCACGATTTTTGAAAACGTAGCGTTTCCTCTCATTGAACACACGCAGATGTCTAAGTCTGAGATCGACAAAAAAGTTACTACAACTCTCGCTCACTTAGGGATCACCACTGGCCTTGATAAGTTCCCCAATGAACTCTCAGGCGGAATGAGGAAGCGAGTCGGGCTTGCTCGTGCGATTGTCCGCGAACCTTCAATCTTACTCTATGATGAACCTACGACAGGACTCGATCCTGTAACTCGAGTCACCGTGGATGAACTCATTGCTCAGATGAAACAAGAGCTCAAGCTCACTTCTGTCGTCATCAGTCACGATATTCCCTCAGCACTCTCTCTTGCTGACGAAATCGCATTCTTATTCCAAGGTGAAGTCGTTTTCTTAGGAACTCCAGCAGAATTCAGAAAAGCTGAACACCCTAGGATCAAACAATTCTTAGATGCGGAAATGAGATCCGTCAAAGCGGTGATGCAATGAGTTGGTTAGTGAGATCTCCCCAACACCAGATCACTGGATTATTTTCGAAAGAAGACCTCATCAATAAAATCCTGGCAGGCGAATACTCTTCTGAGTTCGAAGTCTGCTCTGGCAATGGATATTGGATTTATCTTCATGAGACCGAAGAACTACAATCCCAATTAGGAATCACACTTCCTGCTCATATGCTAGCACAAGCATCAGGAACTCCAGAAGAAGCTCAGGGAGAGATCACTGAAGACTTCCCAGAAGAATCTTCACGCACGATGCAAGTGAACCCTGCTCTCGTAAAAGCAAAAATAAAAGCAGCTCCACTTGCTCCTAGAAACTCGGAAGTTGTCCCACCGCCCGCACCTTTTGGCAGCAAGCCCGGAACACTCGTAAAAGTAATTATTATTCTCGTAGGACTACTAGGAATAGCCTTAGTCTTGAAAAACTAGTCTAGCTCGATCTCGCTGAAGTCACTTTGAAACGAATTTCTTTGAGCAACTTCCTGATATCGTCTTCGCTGCCACTAAACCAAGACTTTGATTTCGCATAAGTGATCATCTTCTCGTAGATCTGCGCGCGTCTCGCATGAAGCTCGGCCTGCCACACAGGATGATCCACCCTCACCCAGAGCACTCCGTCCTGAATATGACTAGGCTCGGTATGAATTGCAACACCTCGACCCACAATCTCGTCCCATGACTGCATGAGCGCGCTCTCAACCAAGATCCGCGAGAAAGCTTTATTGTGCTTCGCGATATTCTTTAATACGTCTTTGAAATCTGAGAAGCTCATATTCAAAATCCTGGATAACTCTGTTAACACAGAATGAGAAATGAAATTTTTAACCACTATAACAGCTAGCGCTATATTGATTTCCGGTTGCTCAGGTTATCACTTGCGCGGAGATAAAAACGAATACTTGGAAGAACGTGGAGTTCACAAAGTCTATCTCGCTCCCGTTACGAACCAAACATTCAAGGCAGGCACTGAAAATGGTCTCTATAACGCCATGATTAGAAAGATTTCGGCATACAAAATTATAGAACTCGTACCCGATCCAGAATCTGCTGACGCCATCTTGGAAGGTACTGTCACAGGAGCGGTTTACACTTCCGATCTTACACAAACAACTCCTGCATCGAATTTAAAACCTATCAACACTCTCACTCCCGATCTTCAAGTGACCTTGCAATACTTCGCCACTCTCTCCAGTTCATTCACTCTCACACGAACTAAGATCAAAAAACTAGGACAAGCTCCAGAAGTCGTCTGGTCGAGTGGATTCACTCGCTCCAAGGCGTTTGCATCCAACAACCAGGGCGGCATGTATGGTGTGACGGCTTCACATATTAACGAAAGTGAGTTTGATCGCACGCTAGCAGAGCTGACTGATCTAATTGCAGATGATGCCCACGAGGGCATGGTGTCGATGTTCTAATGGCTAAACTAGACGCAAATCTCATTTTGAAACAGATCGCTGACGGAAATTTTTTCCCCGTCTATTGGATCTATGGTCCAGAGACTTACAAGATCCGTGAACTCACGGATCGATTGAAGCGCGCAGTCAGTGCTAACGGCGCAGGAGCAGGACTCTTCGGCGGACCTAGCCAGTTTAACGGAAACGAAAATCATGCAGGCACCATCATCGATGAAGCTCAATCTATGAGTTTAGGTGGTGGCGTGAAGTTCTTAGTCGTACGCGACGCAGACCATTTGAAGAACGCAGAAGACATCAGAGTTTTATTTGGAGAAGCGAAACCACTTTCTGAATTGAACTGTGTGTGCGTGTTTATTTCTCAGGGGCTCGATCAACGAAAAAAGTTTACGAAGGAATTAGTTTCAAACGCAGCTGTCATACAGTGTGAAGAAGTCCGTGAAGAAGAGCGCGAGAACTGGACTTCCTATCTCGCCAAGCAAATGGGCGTTTCACTAGATAACGAATCTCTTACGCAGCTTGCAACTTTAGATCCATGGTCATTAGAACTCATCGAAAACGAAATCAAAAAATATTCACTCAACCCTGATATTGCAGTGCTTGGACTGGGCGATGGAAGCGCAGGAGCGGAGAATGTTTATCTCGAAGCACTCTTCGAGCGTAATGCAGCGAGGGGATTGGGATTCGCAAGATCAGTGAGCTCCGATCCAGCAGTCCATCTTCCATTATTAGGCTTACTGTCGTGGAATGCACGTCATCTGGCTCTTGTGATCGCAGAATCTACTTCAGGATCTCGCACAGTGAAGATCAATCCCTACGTCGCTCAGAAACTGAGCCGCTGGAAGTCCAAGTGGTCACTTGAAGATGCAGTAGAACTCCAACACGCGCTTCACGATATTGATTTTGCAACAAAACAAACACCGAAACTAGCTCTTGGGCTCTGGAGTGAGCTCATGACGAGATTTTCACTCTAGTTCATTCGCTTTTTTTGACGGTAATCTCACGCAAGCAAAAATGACACCACCACATAGTTCGCCAAACGCGAATTAATGAGCGGATTCGATGATCGAAAGTGGCCTATAGTTCGCGATTGGCGAACTATAGGCAGTTCTCAAATTTAGAGTCTAATGCTCAGCCTTTAATCCTTCGTAAATCTGAAAACACGACATCTGGAGCTCTGGCTGATCCATGATACGGATCGACGTACGTCCTGAACTGAACGTCACTCTGTCTCCCGAAATCGGATGCTCACGGTCCGGGAACTGCCCTATGCCCTTAGGATACAACGCATACGTGAGACTCTTCGTCAGAGTGCGAGTGAATAAATCCTCAAACCCTTGCCTGATTTCTAATGAATACTCTTTGCCACCTAACTCGAACCAATACTCATTCGAACCTTCGGACGTTTGGATCGTATGAATGACTTGGACTTTCCTATTTTTCTCATCCCATTTTTGCAAGAGACAGAGAAAACTCATTTTGATTTGGTATTGCGTCTTAAAGAACGACTTTAACTTTACGAACTCAGGCGCACTCATTTCATAGAAATCATCAAACCTTGAATGATCCTTGCCTAGTACACCTAGATATTCATGGAATACTAGGGCAGCAAATTTTGCTAAGTCGTCCCCGATCGACGACCATCGTTTGCGGTTAATGATGATTTCACCGCAGACTTTTTCAGTAGTCGATTCTATATTCGGACATGGATAATTAATTGCATCCACTTCGTTTCCTTCAATATAGAGCGACTCCTCCACAGAATGTACATAAGCCAATCGAATTGCTTTTTTAAACTGTAGCTTTGACGTGGCGCCAGTCTGGGCGAACTCCAATTCATCCCAATGGTCAGTGATGTTGTGAGCAATTGCTTTGAACTCTAGCGCAACAGCATCCCCACCATTGCCGCCTCCTTTTCCACCAGCAAACGTTGAAATAGCGGTTAGGATCAAACTGAATCCTAAAATAAGTGAGTCAGAATATTTCATAATTTCTCCTATGCAGACGTAAGTTCGAACAATTGAGTGTTCAAACAATAAACAGAATTTTTGTTCTTCGATTTTGATGCAAATTGACTGATTTCCTGACGGAAGGATTTTATTTTCTTCGTAACCGCTTTCATATCTTTTTTGTCAAACGACATGATCATGGATCCTAGATCGCGCTGCTCGATTAACTGAGTGTCAATGGATTTGAGCGCTCTTGAAATCAATTGACGGTGGTGTTTTCTTAAGGCTTCTGAGGGGACAACACTATCGACTTGGACAAAATCAATCGTCTGCACGTATCGATTCCTTGAGCGTTTGAGATACTCTAGCCTCATGAGTCGTTCGACTGCCATTTTGACTTCAATTTCTTGAATGCCGAGACGCCGTGCAATCCACCTGTCATTACTCTTGAATCCATCTAATTCCGTTAGTTCTAAAATCGCAAAATGATACCATTCCGCAATGATCATAAAATGATCGATTTCAAGCGAAGAAAACTCAGACTGCTTGAATTTAGCAAGCCTGGATCTAGCTGCCTCTCTTAGAATAGAACTTCTCGCGTGTTCTGATTCTACTAGTGTAGCGAAATATTCTGCTTCGTTGCCTGGAAGCTCTAAACGTTTTGCAATTTGTTCTGCTTTTTCGGTTGAGAGGCCAGTCCTAGAATTCAACACTTCACTTAGACGTGCTGCACCCATCCCTAAATCGCGTGCGAACGCACGCAACGAATAGCGCGAATTGCGGGAGCAGCGCTTTTCTAGCTCTAACTTGAGTAGCTGTCTGTAATCTGAGTAATCCATAGAGGTAACCTCACCCTCTGTCTCACAAGCCCCATTCTCATGCAACCGCTAACTCTATTCATAGAACAAAGTGTTCTATTAGATTCTGTGAAAAATGAGCTATTTTTGGCCATAGAGTGATCGTTAGTATTATTTACACTGCAGCAATTGAAACAATACTATTGCCGACCTAGGGATATCCGCGCTATGACCCTCTCATGAAAACGTACTCGTTGATTTTGGTTTTAGGAGCACTCTGTACATCACTCCCCGCTTTTGCGAGCTCCAAAGATTTTTTTAGAGTCCTTAAGAAATCTCAAGTCGAGCGGGTCACAGATCCGATAGAGTTCCAGACTTCTCTCCAATCACTCCTGAGTAAAAACTGGGAATTCGCGGATGGCAAATTAACGATTCATTACTACCCTGATCCCAAGGCCGACGCACAACCTGATTTCTCAGAATTCGAAGTGAGAACACTCACCCCTCCTGCTGATCTTCTTGCATCAGAAATAGGAATCTATCCTGCTGAATCAAATGGCAGTATTTACGGCGGCCCGTTCGTAGTGGGCAAGGGCGATCAAAGATACGCTTTTATTATAACTGTAGATGACAACTCCTGGGGATATGACCGCGATCGCTACTTTGTGATTTATAAAAAATGGAGTGAGCTACAATCAAATTCTCCAAATCAAATTGTAAATATCTCACATCACGCAGCATCAGATTTCAAAACAAAGGCGAGCTATCCCCTGCCCTTAGGATTCCAATCGGCCTCCGCTGGGAGCAAGAAAATCCTCACTGACCTCTCGAACCACCAATGGAAAAGAACCGTTACATTTCAAGTTCCCTCTGGAATGATGACGTATGATGAAAAAGAGAAGAAATTTGTTCCATCCTCAGAAACCTATCAATCTACTTGGAGCAATTCTCTCAAGTTTGAATTTTGGAATGAGTTTAATCAAATGAATTACTCTATGAAGATTAATCGACCTGACGGCTCACATTCCATCGGACCTTTTACAGAAATTCCAAAGGTATTTGCTCTTGGTGAAAAACTAGTTTCACCAGGCGTTCACCAGTTCGCCATTATGGCGGGTAATACTTGGGCTATGTATCAAGATTCCAATCGCGCTGACTACCTCTGGACGAACGAAGAGTTTTTTAACGCAAAGGACTGGGCATCAGCTGAAAAAGCCCACGAGAAAAAATATAAATTCAATATTTGTCACCGAGGCCATGACTGCTCTCAACTGAACAAGCAAACTCAGGAGTACCGAGCAGGCAATAGCATGGAAGCAGGCCTCATGATCTTAGAATGGAACGAGTCGCAACCTGACAAGCTCAAGATGATTCTACACATGACTCACCCATTATTCGAAGGACATACGAGCACTTTTTACGCGGAGTAAAAGTACATTTTGTGGTAGATTGTATCTCAAACAAACACACTATGAGATACGATCCAAATTCATTCGAACCCAAGTGGCAGAAAAAATGGGAAGACAAGAAGCTATTCAAAACTCCTGATTCGATCAGTGAACTTCAAAAAAAACCTAAGTACTACGTGCTCGATATGTTCCCTTACCCATCAGGCGCGGGACTGCACATCGGACATCCAGAAGGTTACACAGCCACTGACGTGATCGCGCGCTACAAGCGCATGAAAGGCTTCAACGTGCTTCATCCTATGGGTTGGGACGCGTTTGGATTACCTGCAGAACGAGCAGCGATGCGCGATGGGATTCATCCTGCGATCATCACTAAGCGTAACGTCGATAACTTCCGCCAGCAGTTGAAGCGCATTGGGTTCTCATACGACTGGGACCGCGAAGTCGACACCTCTCACATTGATTATTACAAATGGACTCAGTGGATCTTCCTCAAGCTCTACGAGAAGGGTCTCGCTTATCTCGCTGAAGTTCCAGTGAACTGGTGCCCCGCTCTCGCCACTGTTCTTGCTAACGAAGAAGTCAAAGACGGCAAGTACGTCGAGACAGGCGACATCGTCGAGCGTAAGTCCATGAAGCAATGGATGTTAAGAATCACTGTCTATGCTGAACGCTTACTCGAAGATCTCGATGGCGTGGATTGGCCAGAAGGCGTGAAGGACATGCAACGCAATTGGATTGGGAAGTCCATTGGTGCAGAAATTAAGTTTAGTGTTAAGAGCGGCGGAGACTTCACGGTCTACACCACTCGTCCGGATACACTGTTTGGCGCTACGTATTGTGTACTGGCTCCTGAACATTCCCTCATAGATCGAATCACAACTCCCGCGCTGAAAAAAGAAGTCGACGCTTATGTCACGAAAGCCAAGCAGAAGACTGATCTTGCGCGTACCGATCTCGCAAAAGACAAATCAGGCGTCTTCACTGGCGCATACGCAATCAATCCTGCAAACGGAAAAGAACTTCCGATCTATGTCGCAGACTATGTGCTTATGACTTACGGAACAGGAGCCATCATGGCAGTTCCAGGTCACGATGAGCGCGATCATGAATTCGCAGTGAAGTTCAAGCTCCCGATCATTGAAGTGATTAGCGGAGGAGAGAAGCCAGTGCAAGAAGCCGCACACTCTGGCGATGGCAAGCTTGTGAATTCTGATTTCCTCAATGGATTAGATTCTGAAGCAGCCAAACACAAAATGGTTTCCTTCCTTGAGACCAAGGGTACTGCCAAGGGTAAGACTCAGTACAAACTCCGCGATTGGCTCTTCTCTCGCCAAAGATATTGGGGTGAGCCGTTTCCGATTTTGGTTTCTGATGATGGAACACTTCACGCGCTCCAGCCAGAGCAGCTCCCTGTGGAACTCCCTACTGTCGATGAATACAAGCCGACCACGGATGGTGAGCCGCCACTCGCGCGCGCTCCCGCATCGTGGAGAGAAGTGAAGTTGCCCGATGGATCGATTGCTCGCCGTGAAACCAACACCATGCCTCAGTGGGCTGGTTCATGCTGGTACTACCTACGTTACATAGATCCTAAGAATGACAAACAAGCTTGGTCTCCTGAGCTTGAGAAGTACTGGATGCCAGTGGATCTTTATGTTGGTGGTGTCGAGCACGCCGTACTTCACCTCCTCTACTCACGTTTCTGGCACAAGGTGCTTTATGACTGCGGTCTAGTCCATACCAAGGAGCCATTCCACAAGCTCTTCAATCAAGGAATGATCTTGGCTTACAGTTATCAAGACGATGCTGGGAAATATTATTCTCCTGAAGATGTGGAACTTAAGAACGAAAAACCATTCTCTAAGACCACTGGCAAGGCACTCAAATCTCAGATCGAGAAAATGAGTAAGTCGAAACTCAATGTCGTGAATCCTAATGATGTCATCGCTGAGTACGGAGCCGATGCTCTCCGTCTCTACGAACTCTTCATGGGACCACTCGAACAAGTGAAGCCATGGCAGACCGAAGGTTGCGCGGGCGTGTATAGGTTCCTAGCACGCGTGTGGCGACTGTTCATCGATGAGAATACCGGTGGTCTGACTGCGAAGCTAAAAACAATGCCTGGATCATCGCAGCCTGAGCTCTGGAAGACGCTTCATAAGTCGATCAAGAAAGTTGGCGAAGACATCGAAGCGTTACGTTTCAACACAGGGATTTCTCAGATGATGATCTTCATCAATGAGGCTTATCAGACTGAGACTATTCCACTAGAGACTGCGAAGCTTTTCCTACGCACGCTCTCCCCTTACGCTCCTCACGTTGCTGAAGAGCTCTGGGAGAAGTTGGGCGAGAAGGAATTGATTTGTGCGACGGATTGGCCTGTGTACGATGCTGCTCTCGTTGTCGATTCTACAGTGCCTATTGTGATTCAGATCAATGGCAAGAGACGCGATGAGATTCAAGCACCTAAGGGATTGTCTAAGCCTGATCTAGAGAAGCTAGTCATGTCGAACGAGTCCGTCCAAAAACATTTAGGCGGCCAAACTCCTAAGAAGATTATCTTAGTGCCTGACCGCCTTGTGAATTTTGTGGTTTAAGATTAAACCCCGTTAATGCGACTTACACAAGCCTTACTATACTTACCACTCGTAAGCTGATCCATGATCGTGCCTACGACTTTGTCGGTGTAGTAGCCCATCGTTTGCGTAGATGTTTTCTTATCATTTACGGCTTTGTCGAACTGAACGCCCACCTCGTTTGCGAATGCTTCTGCGCTTTCTTTTTTGCAGTACATTGTCTGAGTATTGTTTCCTTCGGATCCAGCGCAGCTGTCCTTGATGAAGAATTTAAGCGAAATCTCAAGCTCATTTAGTTTTCTAACGAAACATATTTTTCTATCGGTCTTATCCGCTTCCGCTGCTTGCTCTCGCATTTTTTCAAGGTTTTTACTTACAGCATAAGCATATTTGCCAGAGGCACCTGTATTCTGTTTAGCAGGCTTAGCTTCTTGTGATGTTTTCTCAATGGTGATTCTGTAATGAACTGGAGCTGAATGAACTGGTGTCATTCCAATTACACTCAACAAAACAATCATACTTCTCATGACTCACTCCTTTGATTACTAGTTACTTCTTCCACACACTGCACGCGCTGAACCCGCTCTTGCAATTTCACCATAAAGTTGGCCTGAAGGACGAAGCGTTCGCTCTTGAGTTTCATAATTCATCGCATAGAGCCCGAACCGAGGTGCGAATCCTAGCGACCACTCGAAGTTATCAGAGAGTGACCAGTGGAAGTAACCGCGCACGTCAGCACCACTCTCAATCGATGATTCCAGGGCCATCAAGTGATCACATATGAACTTCGGTCTGACGACATCATCGCGATCGGCGGCTCCATTCTCTGTAATATAAATCGGCCATCCGTATTTCTTAACTGAGTTCACTACCCGAACAAGTCCTTGAGGATAGATCTCCCAACCGAGATCATTCTGTGGAGTGCCAGTAGGTACAGTGTCTATTTTGAAAAATACTTTTTCATCCGCTTTGAATCTGATCTTATCTCGTGAGTAATAATTGATTCCTAAGAAATCAAGTGAACCCTTCAGTCCATCCACTTTCTTCCTCACTCGGAAGAGAGGACCAATATGTAAGTTGATCTCACCTGTCACGATTGCCTCTAGGAACTGCTTATTCCAGAAGTTTCCCACCCACCTAGCGAGTGTACGGTCCATGATATTATTTTTCCGCGCTGGCTCAAACACGCGCATGTGATGTGCAATCCCTACTCGTGCGTTTGGAAATACAGCGTGAATGCTCCTGTAAGCAGCCGCATGAGCTTCAATGAGGTTTGAATAGGCGCGCATCCCTAGTTTAATGTCTTGAAGCCCTGGAGGAGAAACTCCAACGACGAAGCCCATAAGAGCAACCACGTTTGCCTCATTAATCGTATTCCAATAATCGACTTCACTCCCTAATTCTAAAACGACTCTGTCAGTGAAGGATTTGAATCTCACGATAGCAGCAGGTGAGAGCCATCCACCTGATGAAGCTAGCCACTCAGGTGTTGTGAAGTGATGGAGCGTCACCATGGTCTGAAGACCCTTGGATCGTGCAGTGATCAAAATCTGCCTGTATGTTTCAATCACAGAGATATCAAATTCACCTGGTCTGGGCTCGATACGAGACCACTCGACTGATAACCGAAATGCATTCATGTTTAAGTCACGAGCGAGATCAAAATCTGAAGAGTATCTATGCCAGAAGTCACAAGCAAGTCCTGAGTGATCACGTGCTCCCCCACTATTCTCCCAGTGGTACCAATCGTTCTGTGTATTGCCGCCCTCGACTTGATGTGCAGCTGTAGCTGCACCCCAGAGGAAGTTCTTGGGAAAATCTGCGATCGCATAACGAGGCGAAAGTAGAGTCGAAATCAAAACAAGAAGTTCTAAAACTCTTCTAGCCTTGGTGTGAATGGCGAATATCCTCCCCAGTTCTTAAGAACACAACATCTTCACAAATATTCGTCGCATGATCTGCGAGTCTCTCGATATTTCTACTGATAGACATTTGAGCAATAGCTCCTTCGACTGCTCCTGGTTTTGATTTCATGATTTCGATCATGGACTTGTTAATTTTTCGTTTGAGCTCATCGACTGAGTCGTCTTTGAGGAGAACTTCTTTTGCGAGTTCTTCGTTACGTTTTGTAAAAGCGATCATCGCATCTCTGATCATCTCACGAGCAATACCCGCCATGTGCTTGAGATCAGGAGTGAGAGCGAGTTGTGAAGAATGCTCCAGATAGGACTTCCCATGATGAGCAATGTTCTTCGCTTGATCGCCCATGCGTTCAAGATCCGTATTGATTTTAATTATGGCTAGAATGAGACGGAGATCTTTTGCGAGTGGATTCTGAGTTCCTAAAATATGGAGACAGAGTTGATCGACTTCAATTTGGCACTCGTTGATTTTCTTTTCGTATTCGAAAACAAGTTCAAACTTGGATGAGTTTTTTTCATTGAGCGCTTGCACAGCGGACTCAACGGATGCTTCCACATAGCCTGACATCTTGAGCACGAGGCTACGCACTGCATCTATATCATCATCAATGTGTCTATGAGCTCGTGTCACCTTAATTAAAGTAACAGGCTACGTGTGTTTGGTCAAAACAGGGTGTATCTTTTTAAGAGATGATCTTGCACGAAACCGCTCAATTTATAGTCGTCGATAAACCTAGAGGCTGGCTCACAATCCCAGGACGTGACCCTGGATCTCACCAGCCTGTGCTCATCGATAAACTACGAGAGCGCTTTCCAGAGTTGTGGATTGTTCATAGACTGGATGTTGTGACTTCTGGCGTTATTATTTTTGCTAGAAATGAGGCTTTTCACAAATCTGCACAGGAATGGTTCAGACGCAGACAAGTCGACAAGGAATACCGGGCAATAGCTTGCGGGACTCCTACGACTCCAGCTTTCCGTTGCAATGAACCGATCGATGAGAAGGTCTCTGAAACTTTTTTTAAAGTGCTTGCGCGCGGACCGCACTTTTTCTTAGTGAGTGCCAAACCTAAAACAGGAAGGCTCCATCAAATCAGAAAACACCTGAGCTCTCTTGGTTACCCCATCTTAGGAGATGTGACTTACGGTGGATCCGCACTTCCTCAGTCGAGCGGCATTGCGCTTCACTCCTATTCTATGAAACTTCCTGAACTGAGTCCCTTCACCGCTGCACTTCCAGAGGACTTTCTGACCTGGATAAAAGAAGCTAAGATCAAACCATGATCCTAGAATCTCTCGTCAAAGAATTTGAGAAAACGAAGTCACATAGAGCTGTGCGCGTGTTTCATGGTCCAGGCATTCACCCTGTGAGAGAAGAACTCCACAATCTTGCGATCGACCGGTTTAACGATCATTACTGGGTTCACTACTGGGCTTCTGAATCGCACCAGACTCTGAGCGATGGACTGCGTACTCTGCTCATTCAATTCTTCCGAATGATTAAGGCCGAGAGCGCAGTGCTCTCCATTCGTCCGTTTCGCGGATCGCCTGAGCCACCAAGTTTGCTCAAAGGTCTTGAGATGCCAGCACCTTTTGTAGTGGAAGAACACACTGGAGTAAAAGTCGAAATCCACTTCAAAGACATGCGACACCCGGGACTCTTCTTAGATCACTCCCCTCTTAGAGAGTGGCTAGTTCACAACTCCAAAGGCAAAACTGTCCTCAATACGTTCTCGTACACGGGCTCCCTCTCCGTAGCTGCTGCTCTTGGGGGTGCGAAGCAAGTCACCACACTTGATCTCTCGAAAGTGACTTTAGAGTGGGCCAAACGAAACGCTGAGATCAATGGTTTTGAAAAGATCATGAACGAATACTATGCTCAGGATTTTTTTGAATTTCAGAAACGCTGGAGCAAGTCGAACAAGAAGTGGGACATCGTGATTCTCGATCCCCCTAGCTTCTCCAGATCTAAGAACGGCACCTTCAGTACGAAGAAGGATCTTTTGAAACTTCACTTCGCTGCGCTTGGACTTCTCGCTCAAGACGGCGTACTCATCACTTCTATTAATTCTGAAAATATCACGAGAGAGTTCTATTTCGATGAGATTAGCGAAACCGCTCGTCAAGCCGATGCTGAGATCAGAATACTGGGAGAGATTCATCAACCCGACTCATTCCCTGTGAACGCTAAGATGCCTGAAACTGCTTATCTCAAAGGTTGGATCTTAAAAGTGAAGTTCTTGGGGCGGAAAAAATAATGGACTTCAGTCACTCCTCATCCGAGCCACATGTTGTTTATGAAGAAAAGAATATTTTAGCCATCAACAAACCTGGAGGTCTTCCTTCTAATCCACTGAACAAAGATGACGAGAAGAAAACTGCTGTAGATTTTGCGATCTCTCATTGCAGAGAGCTCAAAAAATCTTTCCCAGATTCTTTTGAACCCGGGCTCCTCCATAGACTCGATGTGGGTACGAGCGGTTTACTCCTCTTTGCTAAGAACGAAGCAGCGTTCACACGCTTAAGAAACTTTTGGAAAACTGAAGCAGTGAGGAAGATCTACACCGCTTGGGTGACGGATGAGACTCCTCCACTTGAACTCACCCACCCTATCGCAAGATCTCTCAACCATAAGTCACGTATGCTCGTGATTGATCGACCTGAGTTGAGACTCTACCGTGGAAAAGCGATGGAAGCGCACACAAGAGTGATCTCATGCAAGAAAACGAGTGAAAAATACTATGAACTAGAGATTGAAATCCTCACTGGTGTCATGCACCAAATTCGTGTGCATCTCGCTCATGAGAATCTACCGATTGTAGGAGATGAGCTTTATAAGGGCGCAGAGTTCAAGAGACTCTGTTTACACTCTTCTCGACTAGAGATCGACGAAGTGATTTTTGGGAAGAAGATCACAATTAAAACCTAAACACCCACTGAGCCACCGCCACCGGGAAGGTCGCCCTCTGAAGGTGGAGGAGTCTCAACAGGTGTAGGCTCAGGGAGTGCACCACAAGAGTCACTCACTTGAAGTTTAGCTTTCACATAATCTGCACCAACATTCGTAGCGGTGAGCTCTTCGAGAGCAGATACTTCTACTGGAGAATTCGCAGCACATGTGCTCGAATCAAATGAGCTTACCATCTGGAACTTCACATCTGAGAAGCAAATCTCTTTTGCATAATCTGGGGGGATCGCAAGAGTATTCACATCAGGAGAATATGATCTTCCGTTAGCTAAAACTTTTAAATCTACCTTGTAAGGCTGCACGCGCTTCACCATCTGAGTGATTGCATCAGCTAGAATCTTAATAGGATTAGAAGATGTAGGAGCACCGACGAGGTTACCTGAACTATCCATGAGAAGAATCGCTGGTTCGCCTGTCTTCGCTTCACCGAAAGTATTGGCAACTAAGTCTCCATCTAGATCAATACCTGGAGCACTGACAAGAGCGCCTGATTCAGTCGCGAGAGTCGCTAGATCAGCATAACTCCAAGTTGCGTTCACAGGAGTACCCGGAGCGTTTTTGCGTCCGATACCTAAGAAGAGAATACCTTTTTCTTTTAAGAGTGCCGCGGTTTCTGCAAGAGTCGGAGCTCCTGCTGGAAGATTGGTTGCACGGTTAGAAGCATCGCTGATTCCAAGAACGATCTTTATGCGCGAAGCATCCGTGCTCCACTGCATATCTGAAGGGCCGAAGTACGAGCCCAAACCTTTTCCATCAATCGTAGCTTTTACAGCAGTAGCTAAACTTTCAGGAATATCTCCACCGCCACCCGCTGTGAGCTTAGAGAGAGCGAGACTTACGAGAGCAGTGTCAGTTGTGAGTTGTGAAACCACTTTGAATGGTACGTCTGATTTTCCACCGCCTTTGTCAGCGAAGTCTTGATACTTCACTAATCCCAAACGAAGTGATGGGCTAAGTGCATTTAAATTCGCAATGAGTTGCTGCATGTTTTTGATCATCGCTTGAATGTAAGGATTCATCGAACCTGTGACGTCGAACACGATAACGAGGTCGATTCCTGGTATGTAAGAAACTTGCGGGAGTGACTTCCAGAACTCAGGCTTGATGCAGTACTGGATCTGAGCACACGATGCTCTATTGAAGTGAGCAATGAACTTATCCTTATCGGATACGAAGCTGTTTGAGATAGCTGGGCATCCTGGTCCTGAGCTTGGTGAGCCTGGAGTGCTTGGCAAAGGATTATAAGTAGTCGAATCGGGGTAGTCCTCGTGCACAGGTTCCACTGGATCGAAGAAAGTAGTCATGGAATCGCATCCTGCGAGGTTCATACACACCACAGCTCCTACTACTAGGAGTCCGTTTGAAATGAGTATTTCAATACTGTAGTTCTTCATAATTATTAATATTATTACATAATGTTAATAAATGTCAATAATTTATTCAAGCATCTGATATTAAAGGAAATGTATGTCTTAGAAGATACACTACCGAGCTTTAGTTCACTCGTTTACTCTATATATGCTTAAGTGACCAAAGCTTTCAGGTTGTTAGTCATTAATGCTCATAAAAGCTGTCTCAAGTAGATTTTAAGAGACAGAAATTGGCAAGCCGAGTGCTATATAACCTTTTGTTTTGAACAAGACTCGATTTTTGGATTCGTGGTGAATCGCCTTACTCGGGTTTTAAATAGTACGTTTCCTGATCGAAAGCCGGCTGGGAGACTTTGGTTAAGTGAACGGAAGGAAATGAGTTTATGAAAAAGTTAATTATTTTAGGAGTGGTTTTTATTACCAGCGCTTCTCATGCCACAGTAACTGACTCCTGTAATAGAGTAGAGTTGAAAACTGCAAAACAAAGTGAATCGGAATTCAATATTGATTTTGGAATACTTTTTAAAAGCTCTCCTTACAAAATTTATGACATCGAGTGCTTCAAGCAAGGCAATTCTAAAGAGACTTTAGGACAAATTATTCTTTCGTCAAATTCATTTGGGATTATCTCAGGCGGGACCTACTCAGATGACGATTTGATCGAAATAGATCACCTTCATGGACAAAAACTATCTAGTCTTTGTTCTCCTTATTATGGTGGAAACATTGGTGGAACTTTAGTCGCTGGTGGTGACGCATTTCGTGCAATTAATGAAAACGGAATAACTTTAAAAAGCAGCATAACTACATTTGGAATTCAACTAGACGTCTCTCTCTTAAGAATCAAGACAACCTGTATCGACACAGAAAATAAGAAGTGGGAAAAAATAATTCATTTAGAATAAAACTCTAGTTTTTGATGTGTCAGTGACAATCAAAAATATATTTCAAACGGGCGATCTATCTGATCAACGATAGACCGCCCGTTTTCATTTTGCTCTAAAAACTACGCTTTACCCATATCGCACAATTTCAAGTTTTTCAGGCCTTTGCTCGGAAGTCGACCCTTTGATAGCCGGTTCTATAATCGTGACTTTCAAGCCTGGGTTTTATTCAAATCCTGGCTCGGCAATTTTCCATCTGCAATTTCTTGTTTCATCTGCCTGATTTCTGCCGCCACAGCACCAGATGAGCACTTCGCTATTTTCGATATCGCTCGATAGGTAAGTCCTGACTTTCTCATCGCAAGAATTAAATCGCAGGGCCGTTGCTTTTGTCTTCCTATGTGAATTCCTTTTGCTTTGGCAGACTCAAGCAGCGCCCTAGAGAGTTGATTAGAACTTTGCGAAAATCTGTACTCACTTATCGTGCGATCTCGACCATTGCAAAATGTTCGTCAGGTGCTGTGGCAGCTGAGATTTGTGATAACTGTCCCGAAGTCCTAGGAAAGTTATTTTCCCAGTAGTTAAAACCTCAAGACCCTTTAGTTGAGTAGTAATGCAGGTCTTGCGCCAGGCGTTATGAGCAATTTAAGAGTAAAAGAGAGTGGATTTTCAGATTCAACCTGTCTAAAGTTTTTACAGACTTTAAGAACATAGCCACTGTGTCGTTTTGGACACTCTGAATTTAATGGTGATGTGAAAATGGGGAAGAAAAAGAAGCAAGAGATCGAGATTGAAGAAAGATTAGAATTCATTGCAAATGAATTGAGAGATGCAATCACATGGATTGAAGAATCAACGCCATTTGAGGTTCTGAGTGAACTAGCAAGACTCGGAGTAAAAACCCACAACTGGAATGAGGTGGTGAAGTTTTACGATGATTGGCAGCCAAGGAAAGTAAATAAAGAGTTTATTCCAGCATCAAGGTAAGACATCGACGTTCCCCGTATTGACAGGGTTCTATTGAATCTGGGTGTTTAGGATTTTGAATTCCGCAGGGGTTTGCGCCTGGCGGTTGTAGTTTAAATTTTCCACCTGTGCCTCTAGATACTCATTGGAATTAAGTCCGTTGAGCTTGCAGCTCTCAATTACCGTGAACATGACTGCCGCCGTCTTTGCCCCGCGCTTTGAGTGAGTCCCGTACCAGGTCTTGCGCCCCACGACCGGGTTTCTCATTTGGCGCTCTTGAGAATTATTATCGAGCGGCAAGTTTTCACTCTCCAAATACCGAGTGAGACCCTCGTAATTTTTTAAAAAATACGACAACCCCCGTCCAAGCACACTCTTCTCCGGTACCTCAAGCACAAGCTCCAGCGCACGAGCATGCATCTCGGTAAAAATAACTCGCATTTCTTCTCGCGTGGCGCCCGCCTTGTAAATCCTCTCGTACTGATCTAAAAAATACTCGCTCTCAGCCGGGAATACGTCTTTTGACTCGTTAAACTTACGTCTCGCATGAGCATTGCAATAAAGATTCTCTATCTGCGCTAACCCCTTTTGAGCCCGCTCTCGGTTTGCATCCGTCAGTGCTTTTTTGTATCCACTGTAAACATCACTCACTAAATACCTCGCACAAGCTTCCGTCAGTAACTTCGACGCAACTTCACCCGACCGAGTGCTATGCAGCTCAAAGTAACTGGATTTTTCGCATGAGAATCCCCACAGATACCAGCTCTTCTTCTTGTCGCCCTCTAACATCCGGTGCGGGGTCTCATCCGCATGCAGCACTTGGGCTGCTAAAACCTCATTTTTGATACCCTCGTATATCGGCATCAAGAGATCTGCTAAATAATGGGTCGTCTCAATAAGACTCTGCTGCGGTAACCCCGTCACCCCAAGATCCTCAGCCATTCGTACATATCGCTCGATCGGCAGTAAATAATCATATTTAGCCACTGCCACATCAATGATCAGCTCATCACCATAACTTGAACCAGGCTTAATCCGCGGTGGCGTCGGTACGGTCACAATGGTCTCGTGACAACTCTCGCATCCATACTTGTGTTTTTTTAACCGGATCACAATAAACTTTTTTGGAATGACCGATAACTGCTCGCTATCTTCTGTCATCTCCGTATCTACCAAGATCTTTCCACAGCACGTGCAACCCGGGATCTCTTTTAACTCTACATGCTTCTCTATGAGTGGAATATGCGGGTATCGCAGAGAAGGGAGCTGTACTCGTTGTTTTGGTGGGAGCTTCTCTTGTTCACGTTTATGCGCTTCCTTGAGTGACTCACTCGGCCGACGCTCTGAGCTTCGGCCGAAAAACTGCGACCTTAAAACAATATACTGCTGCTCCAGCAATATTTCTTTTGCACTTCGATCCTGCTCTCGTTGCTTGAGTTCTTCGTTGAATTTACGAAGCTGTAAAACCGTATCCTGTAAGCCCTGAACTAAAACTTTAAAATCGTCTTTGGACAAAGTATCGAGTTTATTTAGCGGAATCGGCTCAAATAAATAATCTTGCTCATTCACAGTGAGCTACATCATATCGTGACTACTGTTTCTTGCAACTCTCGCTTTTTTAAAAATGCTTTTTTTTGTATGTTTTTTCGCGCAATTGGCGAGTCAATGAACCGCTTCTCTAAATTCGAACCCTCAAAAAATAATCCAAACTCAGCTTCCGTAAGAATAACTTCTTCATCGTAGCGAGGATTTACTCGACTAAAATTCCCCCGGTCTAATCGCTTCTGCAAAATTACAAACCCAGTTCCATCGTAATACAACACCTTACAGCTCGTGCGCGTACGATTGACAAATAAAAACAAATGTCCCGAATACGGGTCGAGCTTGAGTTGCTCTTTGACACGCGAATAAAGTGAATCGTAGGACGCACGCATGTCCGTCACTTCTTTACAGACATAGATCCTCGTCCTACGATTCAGCGCAATCATTTTACTTCCTTCATCAAGGCGGCTTATTTCAAGCCGCTTTTTTCAAAAAATCGATCAACTGCGAGACCTCGGGGAACCGAATCACCTTACCTTGATCCCACGTAAGCTCGATGCCCTGGCCCGTAACCCCAGGACTCTGAGCAGATCCCAACACCTGT
Organism: Lysobacteraceae bacterium; assembly: GCA_023657465.1. GTDB lineage: Bacteria > Bdellovibrionota > UBA1018 > UBA1018 > JAGTJX01 > JAGTJX01. The sequence continues at coordinate 408,472 of JAGTJX010000002.1, read as the reverse complement.
GTTGTCAATTCGGTAAACTCCGATACCGGTACTCGACCCTCCCGTTTAAGTCGCTTCGCTTTACCCATAATCTTCGCCATTTTCTTCTGGCTCACCCCAAGAGCAGAGTAAAAACCATTCATGGGACCCGTCCATGCTTCCCATGCCGTTAATATCTCAAGTGCAAGTTCATCCGGTATTTTGCGAAGCCGTCCTGCTTCACCTTTATAGGTACTGACTTTCTTTCTTAGAATTTCCATGTCCATATTCAAGCCACCTCCTTGTGGGCTTAGATCTTAATCTATAGGTTCGTTGAAAATTTAAAATACGGGGAACATCGATGTTTTACGTTTGTGAATTGATAACTGTCCCGAAGTCCTAGGAAAGTTATTTTCCCAGTAGTTAAAACCTCAAGACCCTTTAGTTGAGTAGTAATGCAGGTCTTGCGCCAGGCGTTATGAGCAATTTAAGAGTAAAAGAGAGTGGATTTTCAGATTCAACCTGTCTAAAGTTTTTACAGACTTTAAGAACATAGCCACTGTGTCGTTTTGGACACTCTGAATTTAATGGTGATGTGAAAATGGGGAAGAAAAAGAAGCAAGAGATCGAGATTGAAGAAAGATTAGAATTCATTGCAAATGAATTGAGAGATGCAATCACATGGATTGAAGAATCAACGCCATTTGAGGTTCTGAGTGAACTAGCAAGACTCGGAGTAAAAACCCACAACTGGAATGAGGTGGTGAAGTTTTACGATGATTGGCAGCCAAGGAAAGTAAATAAAGAGTTTATTCCAGCATCAAGTGAACTAGCGGATGTATGGATGAGCGAGATCAAAGCAAAAAATGGGAACGAACAAATCGACGTTTCTGATGATATTTTTTTGCATATGGCAGCTGAGCACTACTGGCACAAATACAACACAAAGGGTATCGAGGAGATGCTGTTTGGGTCGAGAACACTTTCCATGTAGAATTTTCCTCTAGTCAAAATGATTGGAGGAAAAAATGAAGCGACGGATCGCTGTGTTTTTGGATGCGGATATTAAAAAAGAAACCTTTTCGTTTGATGAACTAGTGATCAGAACCAAGGAGGTGTTCGATAAAAACGGAATGCCAGCAGTGATAACGCTGATTTTAGAGTGGATGGATGGTGATCTCTGTGACTCACTGACAGGAGTGCAGACAAAAGAGTCATTAGCGAGCATCAACGTAAAACCCTGCTGTAAAACTCCCTACTTTGTCAGATCGAGCAGAGAACCAAGACGTATTGATTCTACAATAGGAAAAATCAAATTCCACTGGATGAGGCTCAAATGCAAAAACTGCAAGGAATCGTTCATTCCACTAAGACAGTTTTTAAACGTTAAGCTCTACACGTCGCATACGTTAGAACTCGAAAAAATTGCATGCGAGACTGCAAGTCACCAGAGCTACAGACGATCAGCAAAACACATGACAGATATTGGTGGCAACCCACTCGGAAAAAGTAAAATCCATACTTGGGTTCAGAAGACTGACTCTGCTCACTTAAAGCTGGAACAGAAAGAGCTCGTTACAATTGTTGCAGATGGAACTGGGTATCCCAGGTTCAAGACGAACGCTCAAAAAGAGGATGAGAAGAAAAACCCAAAACGAGATGCTGACAATAGACCTCTTGAACAAATTCGAGTGATTCTAGGGATCGACAAGCACGGCAAAACGATTCCCATGGGAGTCTTCAATGAAGAAAAATGGAACGAAATTGGGAGACTCGTAAAACGGGCTAATCACCATCCCAAGCTGAAATCTAAGCCCATAGCAGAGCTCTTAGTGAGTGATGGAGAACTAGCCATTGAACGAGGACTAGGAAAACTAGCAAAGACCCAGCAGCGCTGCCAGTGGCATCTGACGTATGATCTGAAGTCTGTGATGAAGTACCAGGATGAAGCAAATAACGAAGAAACCAGAAAAGTGAAAGACCAGCTTCATGAAATCATGAGAATCCCGCTACCCAACGAACCAAGAGACAAAGTAAAAACCGAAGAAATTCTAAATCTAGAGGTCTCGGTATTTAATGCGGAAAGGCAAATGAATGCACTCGTGAAAGATCTGAAAGAAAAGCAGTATTTTCAAACTGCGACATATGTAGAGAATGCAAAAGCAAAGCTCTTTAACTATGTCAGAGTCTGGATCAGGACGGGGGATGCTCCTCCGAAAGTGAGCTCCATCATTGAGCGCATGATGAGAGAAATAAAACTACGACTCAAACGAATCGGATGCAACTGGAGTCCCAAGGGAGCAGCACAGATGACGAAGATCATTCTGAAGAGATTTACGAATTCAAATGAATGGGAAAAATATTGGAGTGATACACTCAAACTAGACGGGAAAATGAAGATTGAATTTGCTGGAGCTCAGTTTGTGAATTGATGTTAAGTGAAAATTGTACCAAGGACTTTCGGACGCTATCGTGAATTGAGGTTAAGTGAAAATTGTACCAAGGACTTTCGGACGCTATCAAGCACGTAACGTGCCAGATTAAATTAGGCCTACTGTGGATAAATAAGAGGAGAACTTAAGTGCCCTGGATAGGCTTCGAACAGGTGTCTAGGGATTAGACAGTGGTAGGTCTCTTCCTCACATTTTGTTAAGTAGTTGATTTCATTAGAGGACAGAATTGGGAGTTGAGATAGCCACAGACTTGCATGATTTTGAGCTTAAAATAGTGCATGTTTCTGTAGCCGTACGCTCTTCTGATGAGTGCTTTAATGACGTTGTTGATTCCTTCGGAAGTCGCAGATGTGATTCTGTGTCTGAAGTAGTTTTTGAGTGTGCTCCAGGATCTCTCGAGCCTGTTGTGCCAGTCCATCAGTCTCGTGAACCCAGATCTATAGATCCATTCTCCTACTTCATCAAAGATATGTTTGGCTTCTTCTTCAGTAGCTGCATTAAAGAACTGAAACATTCTCTCTTTGATGAGCTCTAGGCGTAGAAAGTATTCATTCTCTGCTGTGACATCTTCAATCAGTCGCTTCTCGTGTTGTGTTCGTCGAGACGCTTTTTTCAAATAGATGTACTTGTATTTTCCCCTGGTCAGCCGATGCAGAGGAGAACCGCTAGCGAACTCTGAGTGTAATTGCAAGCGAGTCTCGTTGATGATCTCACCTAAGTTCTGCATCAGATGGAATCTGTCCCATACGATTGTGGCTCTAGGACAATGCTCTGCTGTAGACGACGAATACCCATCAAACTGATCCATCGCTACAGCTTGAATCTTCTTACAAGCCTCTTTGCCAATCAGAATATAGAACTGATCTAATGCGGCTTTTGAGCGTCCTTCTGACACCCAAATCACTTTTTTAGTTTTTAGATCCGAAACAATGGTAAAAAATCGCTTCTCTCTCGGTAGTGGAACTCCTCTCTGCCTTCTCACTACATAGACCTCATCTACAGACAGATGTGTGACGGATGGAATCTTATAGTTCTGAAGTCTCCGCTTCATTTGCTCAAAATCCACTCTCCACAGTGTCATCGAATCAAGTCCCATCAGTTTTGCAGCTCTTGAGATCGGAGCAAACTCCGCTAGCTTTCCTAGCCAGTGAGCGTAGTCATCGCTCAGATGTGGGGTCTCTTCACTGAGCCATTCAACAAGCTCTGCTCGCGACTTCTTGCATCCCTTGCAGTACCCACGTCTCCTAGTCAGCGTTACTTCCACTCTGAGTCCCATCACTGGCATGCATTGAATTTTTTGAAGGTACTTGCCATCACAATGGATGGGAGATCTGCATCTATGGCAAAGCGCTTCCTTATTCTCTTCCGCTTTGACCCATAAACAGATTCTCTGTTCACTTAAACACTCTTTTATTTCAAAAATTTCATATCCAGCGAATGCAGAACGTAAAAATCTAGGTATACTCATCCTCGAGGTCCTTCTCTTGGTTTGTACGGCGTTTTGTTGGTACAAATATCCTAACAGACCCTGAGCGAGGACCTCATCTCTTCTATATCTTTTATTACTTCACATTTTTTGAGCTAGATTCCAGTGGTAGCAGTGGAGTCCTCCCCATTTTAAACGCAAAATGATAACACCAAATAAGTCTTCTGTGTTTTCATAGAATACTTATTGAGAAAGATCCAAATACATTCCTTGTTTCTTGAGTATTCAAAAAAATGAGAGATTCAAACTGACGAATGACTGCAGACTGAGTCTGCACCTCGTATTTTTTAATCGTAATGCAACAGGCTGAAATCAAACACAAATCTACATGAGAAAATTCACAGTCTTTTTAGACCGTATGGCTCTCCAATGAAAAATCAGGCAGCTGCTTTTTCGAGCAGAATTTCATTGATAATGGTCTGATAGCCCACACCACGACGCTTGGCTTCTTTCTTAGCCCACTCAAGAGCCAAGGGGTGCAGACGAATAGAAATAGGCTCAAACTTGTCATCCGCTTCTTTAGGTGGACGACCACGCTTTAAGCGAGGCTCGCCAGTCTTTTGCTCAATCGCTTTTCTGAACGCTTCGGTTTCTTTAGCAGTTACTCGTCTAGCGTTTTCAAATCGGAATTCTCTAGGCTTCTTCATATAATCGTCGCTCCTTCTTGTTTGCCTTCCTGGCACTAATAACTCTGTAAACATGGCCCTTTTCTCTAATCGTAAAGATCACGACTAGAACACCCACTTCAGATTCTCCAATGAGAAGCTCTCTGATCTCTGTAGGCGTTGAATGCTCCTCATCTCGCTCTATCAGGGCATACGGGTCATCAAACGCTGTAATAGCGTCTTCGAACAGGATTCCATGTTTGCTTTTATTCGAAGATGCTTTTTTGGAATCCCAGTCGAATTTCATTATTTATAGTATATACCGAAAATAATCGTTTGCAAAGACTCAATTTGAGTGGTCGAACTCAGCTAAAACTAAACGAGTTCAATGAGTTGCGAAGAATCTCACAAATAAACGAAAAAGACCCGAATTCGTATTATCGAACTCAGGTCTAAAACTGAGAACTACTGAATTTAACTGCGAAAAACAGTTCGATATTTACTTAAAAATATCGCCACCGAAAAAATGGTGGAATCGCCCCGCTTGACCTGGTTTCAGCGACTTACAAAGTGATTCTGGCTAAATTAGCCAAGCTCTCTTTCACGCTCTATTTCTCGCGAAATTTTAAGAGACTCATCGTTTGGCCGAAACTCACATTTATATTGAAAAATGTTATATTCGGCCACACACTAAGATCATGGACAAGAAGCAGGACGCTCGGCTCAAGAAAATGGGGGTCTTCACTAGGTCTCAAGCAGAGGCAATAGGTCTCAGTCATCAGAGCCTTTCCAGGCTGGTAAAAGAAGAAAAAATCACTCGTGTTGGCCGAGGAATGTATCTGCATTCCGAAGGCAATCTTGGGCGAGACATTGATTATCAAGTGGCCTGTACCAAATTCGGCCCAGAATCTGTGATTGGTGGGATCACCGCACTCTTTCACTATAACCTCATCGAGCAAGTCCCTGGACAAGTGTGGGTGCTTGTAAAGCCTAACCAAACCACACACTCAAAGCTGTACCGACTAGTCCGAACAAAAATAAAATTGGATCGTGGGACAATTAGCGTGAATGGATATCGCATAGTGACAGTTGAGCGAGCCGTACTCGAAGGTCTTAAAATGGCCAAAAAAATTGGAGAACGAACGGCGGTTCAAGCAACGAGAGCTGCACTCGCAACCAGACAAACGACAGAAGGTAAACTGGGGAAGGCCGCTAAAGAACTAGGGCTTGATTCAGTGCTGACGAGATATTTCGAAGTGATCACAACATGACGACAAAAGCCAAGAGCGACTCCGTTCGCAAAAAGTTAAGTTCCCTCGCACAAAAGCTCAAGGTGCCCTATCGAAATGTGGAGACTGTTTTTTTGATTGAGCGACTAGTTGCCCGATTGGTCGCCAACAAAAAGCTAAGTACACATTTGGTTTTTAAAGGTGGCTTTGTTGGCCTTAGAGTTTATGGTTCTCCTCGGTATACGATTGACCTTGATGCACTTCTCGTAAAAGGAAACCTCGACCCAACCTTAGAGCTGGTAAAGAAAAGTGCCGAGACGAATTCTGATGACGGTACTTGGTTTCGCTTCGAAAGTCAGATTAACTTAACTACTCAAGGTGAATACGGGGGCATTCGCCAAGTCTATCGTGTTGGGATCGGCGAAATCTTGCCCGATATCAAGCGTGCTCAGATCGTCAATTTTGACTTGGGCATAGGCGACCCGATCACACCGGGTGCACAAAAAGCGGAAACCCCATCACTTTTTCAGCTGAATGAAAATATCAGTTGGTCGGTGTATCCCGTTGAAACCATCTGTGCTGAAAAACTTCATGCCTTGCTCATTCACGGAGATGCGAACTCCCGCTCAAAGGATGTTCACGACCTGTCGGTGTTTTTACCAAAGGCCGACGGCCTAACATTGGGGACTGCACTTAAACGCTGCTTTGAGTTTAGAGCAACGGAGCTGCCAGAAAAAATCTCAGCAGAGATAAGGAAGATCAACACCTCCCGACTCGAACAAGGATGGGCCAACTCGGTTTCAACGGTGGTGAACGCTCCAGACTTTAAGACTGCCTATGACGAGGTCATAAAAACTATGACGAAGCTGGAGAAGGCCTTCAAATAAAGGAGGATACAGAAGTGTCTACGGACCGTTTGGAAAGCAACCTGAAGGAGGGCCGGTTAATAGCACGGTGTAAAATGCACAATGTCGGGATTGAGGAAAAGTTACTTAGCTAATTTCTGAATAAAAACCGTGCCGCCAAATAAGTGACACACCTATTGTTTCTCTAACTTTAGCGGAACAGTAATTGCCTTAGATCGTATCAAAGATCTCAAAAACATTAGGGTTTATTCCGATTAAAAGAAGTGCGTTTACAACTCATTTTAATTTCTGTGTTTCTTTGCCATGCACCGGTGCAAGCATCGGTTTCTGATCAGTATTGTGCTTTGCCCCAAAACTTAGCCGATCTAATTCCCCAAAAGCAACTTGATGAAATTAGAAACGCGCTTCATGGCGCGACCGCTGCGGAAATACTTAAAGACGGTATTCCTAAATTCTGCAAAGACACTACGAAGTATCAGATGGAGCAAGTCATCGGAATTGTTCCTGACGGTACTGAAATCCCAAAAACACTTAAGACTTTCCATGCGAAAAAAACAGAAACATACGTCTGGAAGAGTCGTGTAAAAGATGCCGCCGAACTTGAGTCAATCATTCAGTCAACTCCGGAAAGAATTTTCGGCGATTTCCGCAATGGCCCTGATGATAACAACATAAATATGCACTGGATGGTCTCAACCTATCCTGATTCTAGAGTTCGAAAATCCGGTTACGACCATAAGGTAGCTGGCTTTAACGATTTTGTTGCAGTCGAAAATATTTCTGATGTTCGCAAAATTTTGAATGATCCGGTTAACGGCCCTTATTTGTTTCCAAGTCATCTCACGACTAAACAGTTGTTGAAGCAATACATACCTTTAATGAAAGCTAATGAAGGGGCAAAATCTGTTCAGCAGAAAAAAAATATCGAGTCCCAGGCAAAGTTGATGCTTTCAAATCTTCAGAAGAAGTATCCTGGTTATGAACACCCAGAGGGAATTTTTGCAATCAAAGGAGAATACTCCGAAGACAATGCCTTAGATTTGTTAAAAAAACGGAATGCAGACAACGCTGATGAAATAGAGAATTTAAGATTTCAAGCAACTCAATTGTGTATGACCTATGATTTTTCGTCTTCCCTAAAGTGTGGCGAAGGACTAAAAAAAATAGCTGACACAATGGCGCCTAGGGAGAACATTACTGCGCTGCCCGTGATGGCCGAGGTTTTGAATGATGAGATTTATGCCAAGGGTGCTTCTCGAGCTGCTCTGAAAATTATTGATCGAGTTGAGAAAAAAGATCTTACTGGCGATGTGCTTTCTGATTTCGTGAAGTCATTTCAGGAGATTGGACTCACAAAGTCTCAAGCTGAAGATCGTGCGTGGAAACTTCTGGCGGTTTGGGCTGCGCGTGGCCCCAATCTCAGTGTGCTCTCGGGGTTTATCAATTCAAAAAATTTTAACACCCTTTTTGCTCTACACATGATTTCATCGGCGGCTCCATATCTAGATCAACTCAGGATCGAAAATAAAAAGAACCCATACAGTTATCCCCCTGAAGTACAAACCCAGTGCAGTTACGGAAAACCATACCATTTTTGGTTAACTGCATTTTTGGCACGCAAAATCGGGAAGGAGTCGGGAGATCCAAAAGCTGGACTTTATGCTTCTTATCTTTCACAGCTTGGCTATCAGATGAAATCGAAAACTACTGGCAGAGATCCAACTAGGATTTTCACTTTGGACGGATTTGATCCTGCAAATAATAAGCTGCGATTGGACATGGGATTTGCCTCGGCTGGAGCTGTTTATGGAATGCGAGCGGTAAGTCAGGAAAAACAGAAAACACTCGATGTTGACGGTGCCATTGAAGAAATGATCAAAAGTTCTTCGCCATCTGAGAAGCTGTCAAAAGAATCTGCTGAAAAATTATGGTACGGGACTGGGCTTGATGGATATGCGCGATGGAAAAGTATTATAGCTCCGGATCAAGCGCTGGAAAAATTAATGAAATGATGCCGTTGGTTTCAGGTGTAAAAAATTTAGAATGCAAAAAAACCGGTATTTCTCTCGCGAAAAACACCGGTTTCATTAGTTGACTAAAATAGTCTAAATGGTGGTCGTACCCAAGGGATAAGCGAACCCGTCCTACCACATGATTTTATTGAACTTATCCCAAAAACGAAAGCTAGAATTTACGAGATTTGCAGCCCTTTATACGAAAAAGGACTCTCTCTGCGCGATATAGAAGAGCGCACCGGAATACCTAAAACCACCATTCGAGAAACACTAAACAACGGTGGATTTGCATTGAGAAACTTTTCCAAAGGCAGTGGAAAAGCTGGTGATCGCAAACAATCAAAAAGATGCGGACACACGCCATATGGCTTTGCTTACCTTGATGGCCAATTGGTGACGGATCCTAAGGAGCATCTGATTGTTCGTAAAATTCTTAAACTTCACCAGTCAGGCAAATCCAATCAATCCATTGCCAATGAACTAAACAACCAAGAGATTCCCACTCGATTGAAAGGTAAATGGCAAAAGTCTGTCATTCACTCAATCATCAAACGCCATAAGGAGAACAACAAATGAGCAGTTTAATTAAAATCGCAGTCATACTTGCATTCGCAGCAGTTGCGACCGGAAATTTACCCAAGATACTTCATCAAATTCGCATTGCTCAAATTCAACTCCTCAAGGATTATCAGGCATCGAAATGGCCCAAAGCAATGATATTGCCGAGCAGATAAAACTTTCGTAGATAAAAATTGATCTTATCGAGACTGGACATTTGCAAACTCTGTTTTGATCAAATCACGTATCCAAATCTTTGCTGGATCTCGATGGGTAAGCCCATGCCAAACCATCTTGATTTCTATGTTAGGAATGCTAATTGGGCACTTTTGCACTTGGATTGGAAAGTACTTTTTATATTTATCCAGCAGAAGCGTCGGTGCTGTTAAAACAAGATCAGACTCAGCTATTGTCCACGCGAGTCCTGTAAAACTATATGAACCAAAGACGATATTTCTTATTCGCTTTTTCCCTCCAATTACTTTAGTAATTTTATCCTTAAAGTCCCCTTGAAGCGTAATAAGTGCATGGTCTAATTCAAAATATTGTTTCGTCTTAATTTCTTCATGTATAGCCGAATGGTCCTTTCGATAAGCAGTCGAAAAGCTATCTTCCAACACTTTCGCTTGGTAAAATCCTTCAGGAAGTTTTTCGTAAAACCCTGCAATCGCTAAATCATAAATCCCATTTTCTAGTTCCATTTTGGGGAGTGCGCCCCCAGTAGGATGAATAGAGATTTGAAGGTGTGGAGCTTCTTTCTTAAGACGCCTCAATAAACTTGGCATCAATACAACTTCTGCATAATCAGTTGTGGCAATGCGAATACGTCCTGGCATAGTTGCTGGATCAAGTTTCTTGTGATGACTTGAAAGCTCTCTTGCGCTGATAACAAAATCTTCAATGATCGATCTCAATTCTTTTGCAGTATCAGTGGGTCTCACCCCTTTTGCTATACGAACAAACATGGGGTCTTTAAAATGATCCCGCACTTTCGCTAATGCATGACTAACAGCCGATTGGCTCATTCCAAGCTCCGATGCTGTTTTAGATACATTCAGAGTTCGATAAAGACTCTCTACAATAAATAGTAGGTTCAGATCAAAGCTATTAAGAGTGCGCATGATTACTCCCTGTAATATGCATATATCAGATAGCTTATATGAAAGCTATGAAATTGATTAAACGAGAGAATTTAGACATAGTCTCCTTCGTAGAATCCAAGGAGGCGGAATGAAAAGAATGATCTTAGGTTTATCAATCACTTTGGCAGCGTTTGCAGCATCTGCTGAAAAAAACGAGAGGAAAACGAATATGAATAAAAGAGCGTTAATTGTTGTCACCAGCCACCACGAACTAGGTGAAACAGAAAGAAAAACAGGATGGTATTTATCGGAAGTTACTCACGTCTACTATCCTCTTAATGAAGCAGGATTTGAAGTGGATTTTGCAAGCCCACAGGGAGGAGCGGCGCCTTTGGATGAAAAAAGCCTCAAGCTTGACGACCCAGCAAACAAAAAATTTATCGAGGACAAAAAAATTGCACAGATGATTCAAAACACAATTCCATTGAGCAAGGTCGATGCGAAGAAATATCAGGTGATCCACTTTGCAGGTGGACACGGCACGATGTGGGACTTCCCAGATAATGAACCTCTACAACGAATAACAGCTCAAATATATGAACGAGGCGGCATTGTTTCAGCAGTTTGCCATGGGCCTGCTGCATTAGTAAATGTAAAGCTCTCCAACGGCGAATATCTCGTTAAAGGCAAGGAAATAAACTCTTTCACAAACGAAGAAGAATCTGAAGTTGGACTTACCAAAATTGTTCCGTTCCCTCTCGAATCAAAACTTAAAGAGCGTGGAGGGAAATTTCATGCTGGAAATAACTGGGCCGACATGGTCGTGGTATCGGGTCGCCTTGTAACTGGACAAAATCCACAATCAGCACACAGTGTGGGTAAAAAAGTAATCGAACTCACAAAATCCATTAACAATCATTAAGAGGGCTTTTATGAAAATCTTTATAGTATCATTTATTTTTATTAGTGTGAATGCATTTGCTACGAATGAACCAAATCGTGTTCATTGTTATGAAAGTAAAAACAATGAAACTGCTTGGGAGATCAGCCGCTCCGACTCAGGAGCACTACGACTCTCAGTACTTAAAAAACATCAAGACTTTGATCGCATGACTTGCGGCTCTCGTTGGGGTTGTGATGTGCATAACTACTGGGAAGCAATTTATGAAGAGCATGTTAAAATTATTTTGAAGCACGATGCGGGTTTAATCTATCAAGGAAAAAGGAATACACTCCGAATAAATCTTATCAGCAAAAATGAAAAACAGGATTATGATGCATCGATAAGTTATCCTGCCAAATATCTTACTGGTGAATGGTATATCGTAAATCGAAAATTATTTTGCTCACTCATTTTCAATTAATTACTTAAATAAACAAATGAGTAAAAAGAGAAATAAACCTGAAATAAACGTCGAACTCATCCCTTTGTACATTGCACATGAAGAGTTCTTAGAGAAACGGGCAGAAATTCAACGTCTCATTACCAAAATTTTAATCGACGATCATTATAGAGAGGAAGAAGAGAAAGCAGGTGTTCGACTCCCACCACCATCTGACCCTTTTGAGGTAGACAATGGATAAGCGAACTCTTTTTTTAAAAAATAAAATTGAATAATTTTAGGGTTTTGCGGATCTTAACTCTTAATGGTGGTTCACACCGCAGCAATTCTTAAAAAGACATGGGTTTTCTCATCTAGGTTTATAATTTGTTTACCACAACGAATTCCAAACTTTAGAACAAGGGAGCCCATGTCTGAATCTCATTTAACACGATTTTTGTTACTTCCTGAACTCAAACTTACTGACTTTAAATTCAGATCAACCGATCGATTTTATCGTGCAATTAAAGAGTCCAGATTCGAAGTATGTCCGAAATGTGCCACCCCGTCTTTTAAAGTCCATGATCGTCGAAAAGTGACCGTTAAAGATGCTCCTGATGCTGGAAAGTCGAAATGGATCACTATCGTTAAAAGACGTTTTAGGTGTCCCAAATGCAAATCGGTTTTTACAGAACCCATTCAAGGAATCAGAAAAGGTGCGAGAGTTACGCAAAAGTTTGAGCACTCCATTCTCTGGGCATGCGAGGTGTTCTCAGATTTAAAGAAAGTAAAAACTACTTATAAATGCAGCTACAAACTCATCTATAAATGTTTTTATCGCCAACTTGAACTGAAGCAACGAGAAAAGATGAACGATCCCTGGCCAAAGACTTTAGGGATAGATGAGCATGGGCTGTTCCGAGACAAAAAACGAGGTGCTCGAGAGTTTGCCACCATCTTTGTTGATTACACAAACAAGCGAGTAAAAGAAGTAGTTGAAGGAAAGTCACACGCTGAGCTTGAAAAGGGCATATGTCATATCAAAGGCAAAGAAAGAGTTCAAAACGTTGTCATTGATCTCGCTGATCCTTATAAATACTTCGTTAAAAATTACTTCCCGAATGCGAAGATCGTGGCAGATAAGTTCCATGTCTTACGACTTTTAAATCCTGCAATCAATCGAAGAAGAATAGGAATCACTGGCGATAAAAGAACTTTAGGAATCAGAAGGCTGCTTCTTAAAAATGGATTCCACTTAGATTACTTCACTAGAAGTCACATCTGGAAATGGCTCGAGAATTACCCAGAACTAAAAGAGGTTTATGCTTATAAAGAATGGCTTCATCGGCTCTATCGATGTCGTGGTTATACGAAGGCGAGAAGGTCATTAATTGCGATGATCGATCAGATGGCATCATCAAAAATTAAAGAGATCATCACGTTGAGAAGGACACTTCAGAAATGGTTTAACGAGATTCTTAGATACTTCAGTACAAGAATTACAAATGCACGCACCGAGGCTTTTAATAATCACGCAAAGCTAATACAAAGAAAGGCTTACGGATTCAAGTCGTTTACAAATTATAGGCTGAGGCTGCTAAACGCGTGTTCTTAAAGGTGTTGCTGTGGAATGTTCCACCACGAAGGGATGAGAGTCGGTTTTGCGAACCACCCAAATCGGATGGTTCGCTTAACTAATTGGTGGAGACGGTGGGAATTGAACCCACGTCCGAAAGACATCCATCGCTAAGATCTTCACATGCTTGGCCTATCGTTTAGATTGGATATCCGGCGTAGATAGACAAACTACGGATACCCTCCACATACTTTATCTCGCCCCGATCCCGCATGTGAGAAAACCGGAGCCAGTCCGCTGAATGACGTTTCTCTAAGACCGCAGACTTATCAGAGAGAAACGTGGCTGCACTATATTAGGCAGCCATTGCGTAATTGTCATTTGCAATTACAATTTATGGTCGGTTTAAAGAGGCCTGACCATACCTCTGCATGCACTCAGGACTTCAAGACTCCCGTCGAAACCATGACGTCCCCTTGCCTCAGTTATTACATATTCATAAGCTGAATGAAAGTCCTTATCCAGTGGACCATCAGTAAGAGTGTACTCGAAGCATAGGCCGTGAATCTGTGCATAATGCGGTTATAACTACAGTGAATAAGACTATGAATGGAACGAAGTCCTACATATAAATAAGCACAGAATACACCCAGTTCCTCTGTCAGTCCCGCCACATGAACGATGAGCCCCCAGGCAAAATAGAGCATTGGTATTTCGAACAAGTTTTCAAGATTATCTGAAGAGTTTAACCCAGGTTTGATCTCACGGAAGAAGAACTCTACATCTTCCATCTTCTGGACATCAATTCGCTTTTAGAAGTGTCCTGAGATTGCTTGAGATATAATTTTTGCAGTGACCGATACATCGGATACTTCCCGAATCCTTTGATCAAAAGTTTCACTGTTCTCACTCGAATGATTGCTAGACCTGCACTCTTCCTTCCACAATTGCTTTATTGATGAGTGTCGTCTGTTCAGCTTGAGAATCGGCTCTACGAATATCGATTACAATCTCCTGAGTATAGGTATAGACCAAGTCTTATCCTACTTGTTCAGACTTGGTGAGATTGGGGATGGTGTAGGTTTGAGCAAAACTAAAACTGGTGAGTAAGAGTGCGATTTGAATAAACATAATGACAATGCTGCGCACATTCAAAAGTTTTGTTACCAAGTCACCTATTAACTTCTGGCATGAATAGTGCTTAATACTTATTATGATTACAGAAAATCCAAGAGTGGTTGCGATAGGAGCGTCTACAGTTGGGCTGACAGCACTACAATAGCTCCTTGAGAATTTACCAAATGATACTGGCATGGCGTTTGTATTACTGACCCATCTCTTACGGGGATTTAAAAGCTTACTTCCTGACATATTGAACCATTCAACGCAAATGCAAGTCGTTGAAGCAAAGAATGACTTACAACTCAGTGCTAATCAGATCTATACACTTCCTGCAAGTAAACTCATGGAAGTTCGCAACGGCAAACTGCACTTAATAACTAGGCCAGCTGTAGGTTCTGATGGAGCAGAGGGAATCAAAGTCTTGAAAGAAGAATGCGGAGGTACGACGATGGCTCAAAAACCCTCAACTGCTCAAGTTGAATCGATGCCTTAGAGTGCAATTGAAATTGACCATTTTGATCACATCCTCACTCCCACAAGTATCGCACATGAACTGGCTTCGATGAGCTGGCGTGATTCAAATATGAGAAAGACAACTTTGAAACTCTACTGGCTAGGAAACCGAGAGGGATTAAAACTTAAATCCGAACTTAGCAGCACCTGATGAAATGCCATAAATGTTTTCATACTCAAATCCTAGTTTCACATAAGTGAAGTCAAACGATAAACCGGTATTAAATAGGAATCCAAGTCCTCCACCATTCACGCTTCTTGTTCCTGTTCCAAATGTAGATCCGAACAAACTCGCAATGCCAGAGTATGAAAGTGAAGAAGCATTGTTAGTAAAACCTAAACTTAAGTAAGGCTCTATGATTGAAATTTTTTTACCTGCAGTCAACATCAGTCCAATTTGGGTTGCAGCATAATTAATGTTCACTGTTGCACCACTGATGAGCTGAGTGGAAGCAATAGATGATGATGAAAACAATAAACGCGCTGACAAATCAACTGGAAGTAAACCTAAGAGAGGAGAAAAATTCCATCTTAAATCTCCACCTAAGTTATTAAAACTTGTTCCTGAGTAAGTGATACTAGGTAAGAAACCAAACTCCACTCCGAAACCCATCGGTAAACCCAAATCAATATTTATAGTGGCTCCAGGAAGAGTGGGTGTTCCAGATCCAATGATAGAGGTGAGTGAACTTGTGTCTGTTACAACTGCTGTAACTCCGAATCCAATCCCAAAGGGTTTGGGTGATGTGTTTAAAGGCGTAGCTCCTTCAACGGGGCGATAAATGAGATTAGCAGCGAGATTCTTAAAAATTAAATCTGTCTGCGCGATTGTTGTGAGCTGAGGCAATGTGAAGACCTGAGCGTGAGCTGCACTTGAAAAAAGTACGAGTAATAGAAGTGAAAGTTTTTTCATGATCATAAAATTGTATCGTGTTTGAGATCCAAGTCAAAGTCAAAGTCAATTTTTCGACAGTGGGGTGCTTTTTCGACTTAAATAATCTAAGCTTTCTTAGTTGCAGCTTTCGCCATCCAACTATTACACCAGCCGTTTGATGAGACTGTGTTCTTTGGAAAAATCGCGCACTTACCACTGGATGCATTTATTGAAGTGTACTGAATGCAGTTACTACAATTCTGTTTCGCGCCTTCTGCTGTCGCCTTCTTAGGGAATCTAACCTTGTCAGCCTTCGCACCATCAGAAACGTACCCCAACGCCATTGCCACTGGGTCTGACTCTGGAAGTGGTCCACCGTTAATAGAAGGAGCTGCGGATGTTGTCGCTCCGTCTTCTTTTTTCGTGCAAGCACTCATCAATGCTCCGATAGCCGGAACAAGAGCTACAGCGAATGCACCTGATTTGATAAATTCACGTCTGTTTAGTTTTTTGATATCCATGGATCATTCCCCTTTATTGTTATATGACATCCACTCTTTGTGGACGATGAGTCTTGCACCTCTACCGAAGCTCATATAATGCCATGCCCACTGCACGAACACAAAGAGCCTGTTCTTAAATCCAATTAAATAATAAATATGAACAAACAACCAACCCAGCCATGCGATGAAACCAGAAAGTTTGATCGAACCCACTTGAAGAATTCCTTGCTTCCTACCGATCGTAGCCATGATGCCTTTGTCGAGATAATGAAAAGCTTGTGGTGTCTTCCCACGAGCTAAGGCTTTGAGAGTTCTAGCAACGTACCTTCCTTGCTGAATCGCAACAGGGGAGAGTCCCGGAAGAGGTTGATCGTTTTTGTCTTTGGCATTGGCTTGATCACCAATCACATAGACTTCGGTGTGTCCTGGGATATTGAGATTCACATCGACGAGCACTCTTCCACCCGAATCAAGTGCAACTCCAAGAGTCTTATTGATGGACGAAGGCTGCACCCCTGCTGCCCAGAGTACGGTTCGTGATTTAAGAAACTCGGTGCCGATTGCAATTCCTTCCGATGAAATATTCGTCACTCGTGAACTGGTCCATACTTGAACGCCTAGAGTCTCAAGTGATCTTGCAGCACTGATAGAAAGCGTAGGATCAAATGCAGCAAGAATTCTATCCCCTGCTTCCACAAGTACTACGCGCGCTGATTCAGGTGTGATGTGCTTGAAGTCCTTCGACAGTGTATATCTAGATATTTCACCAATTGCACCTGCAAGCTCAACACCCGTTGGTCCACCACCCACGATGACGAAAGTCAGAAGCTGCTTACGTAACTCAAGATCCTTCTCGCGATCCGCAAGCTCGAATGCCATGAGCACACGTCTTCGAATCTCTGTAGCTTGCTCAAGAGTCTTAAGCCCAGGTGCGAATTGCTCCCATTCCTCATGACCGAAGTATGAATGCTTTGCTCCACAAGCAAGAATTAGAACATCGTAATCGTACTCTCCGGCATCCGTGATGATCTTCCTAGATTGAAGATCGACGGAATGAACATTCGCCATCAGTACATCAATATTCTTGTATTTGGATAGTTCTGCTCTGATAGGCACAGCGATCTCAGCAGGTGATAGTGCAGCCATTGCTACTTGATAGAGTAGCGGCTGGAAGAGATGGTAGTTCCTGCGATCAAGAAGAAGGACTGAGTAGCTTTCGTCATCACCTAAGATCTTAGCAACATTGAGACCGCCAAATCCGCCGCCTACAATGATGACTTTCTTCTTCACGATCTAGATTAGCGCCTCTTCTGTTGTTGTAGATAATTACTTCCGTTATCTTTTTTACGTTCAAACTTGGGAGTAAAATACTGCTCACGTACTTTCTTAATATCATCTCTATGACCGCTCGAATGCGAAGGTTTTTTGTTTTCAAACATCTTTTCCTTACTACTACCGTTATTCATAGGTCTGTTCTCACGGCGTTCATCTCTGCGCTCTTGCCTGCCATCACGATTACTTTGGCGCTTCACTTGTTTATTGTCGCGATGCACTTCTCGTGCTTTCTGTTGCAGTTCTAGGCGTTTTTCGACAGCCTTCATGAAACTTGGGTGTTTTTCTTTGAGTTGCTTTCTGAAGCTATCGCGATTGAACTCTTTTACTTCTTTGATTCTGGATTCACCACGACTCCAATAACCTGCTGAACCTGCAGCAATTTTAGTCCACTTGGGTGATTTGCCTTTTTCTTCATTGAACTCGGAGAGGTCTTTTGCCATGCCGACTTCACCTTTGAGTGTATTGATTTGGGTTTCACCGGATTCAGATTCTTGGACGACAAACTCTGTACCTCTGACTCCCATGGTTGCGGACTTGGTCTTGATGAAAAACTTGAATTTCTTCTCGCCACTTGTAGTTTCTGGAACTTCAACGTGCGTGACACCCACATCAAGGACAGGGATGAATTTGCCATCTTGGTTTTCAAAATGCATTTTTGACTTCGGAGTGAGAGTGAGCTCAGCTTGATCCGCAGTTTCTAATTTCATTTTGACTACGATCGTATCAGGGGTTGTATTAGTAAATGAATCTTCGCTACCGACATCGCAAGGAAGTTGGCATTGTGTAGACGCACCGTTTTTCTCTACAGTGATGGTCATCGGCGTGACACTCTTCACTGATCCGATATACTCAATGGTTGCACTAAAATCTGTAGCTGCATAAACGTTCTGCAGATTCAAAAAAGACGAAGCCAATAAAACGGACAATAATTGTTTATACATCCCACTATTGTAGCCAGAATAATAGGGATAACAAGCCTAACTCTTACCAACTAGAGAAACTTTGCGCCTGTAGACAAGAACCCGAGAAGGATTACACCGAGCGATTTCACTCTTACTGCTCGCATTTCATCCATCTTCTCATCAATCCATTGGCGAGACTTTTCTTTGGATCTCTCGTATTTGCGAACCGATCTCACCTTCGCAAGCTTGAATGCCGAGAGAATCTTGAGGTAGAAGTATCCCACATCAAATTCAAACCACCTGTGACTAAACGATGCTGAGTTCGGATGTGCGTGATGGTTATTGTGATCCAGCTCTCCTGCGATGATCCAATTGAGTGGTAGCAGGAACCCAATATTACGCGAGTTGTCTTCGGTCTTATAGTTTCTGTATCCAATATAATGAGCCAGCGTATTAACTCCACCGATTGCAAAAATCGGAGAAACTAAGAATGTCAGCCACATGTAGACTAATCCCATCAGTGGACCGAACGCGACAAGAAACAATACAGCAAGAAAAATTGGACCTACTAATGTGTTGTTTTCAATGAAACGCTCAAACTGATTCGTTGGAATTTTTGCACGGATTTTCAAAACTTCTGGAGACTTACGTGCCTTCGCATAATCAAACGCTCCTAATAGGAACGAGTGCCAGAATCCATTGACCACAGGTGAATGCGGATCCAAATCAGTGTCACTGGTAGCATGATGATAAGCATGAACCGAAACCCAGTCACGCTTACTCATAGAGGTAGAGATCCAAAGCCAGAACTGCATCGAGTAATCGACGATAGGATGTAGAACGACTCCCTTATGAGTATGCATTCTATGGAAACAAAGACTCATAGAGACTATGGTCACGTGAGCAACCAAAACAAAATATACAGTTGTCTTGATGAGTACATGATTCGCTAGAGCGTTGGGGAAAGCGCCAGTAGAACCGATTCCAATTTCAATCAACCAAGCACCAAGGGCCAAAGTTCCTAAGCTTTCAACAAACGGCCAGATTCCTTTGAAAATTTTCATCATGCTATTAGACTCTCATGACCTCACGGAATCGTCCAGTCAGTGTGAAAAGAACCACATGGGAAATTAAACCCCAAAGGATGCCTTGTGTGATTGAAAAAGTGAGAGGAATCATGATGATGGTCAAGAATACTGGAAACCATTCTTCAATACCTTGAGCCTTGATCTCACGGATAGAGCGAAACATGAGCATTCCTACGAGCAGGAGAGCTGGACCCGTTGCGTAATCTGGGACGATCCCCACAAGCGGAGCGATGAAGAGACAAGGTAAGAAGCAGATCGCAGTCACTATTGCAGATCGCCCTGTCCTTCCCCCTGCTTCAATCCCAGCAGCACTCTCAATGAAGGCTGTACCTGACGAAGTCCCGAAGATTCCCGCGGTCAGTGTCGCGAATGCATCGACTAAGAGTCCTTCCCTCAATCTCAGGGGCTCGCCGTTCTTATTGGTCAGACCCGTCGCTTGAGAGACCCCCACAAAAGTAGAAATCGAATCAAACAAATCCGTGAACAGGATCGAAAGGATTGCGGGCACTAATGAGAGCTTGAGAGCTCCCATGATGTCGAGCTTGAAAAACACAGAATGAAAATCAGGCTGCGAGAAGATACTCGCTGGCATCATGACCCAACCTAAAGCAATAGCAGTGATCGTGGGGAAAACAATTCCAGCTAGTATTGCAAAAGGACTCTTTTTCCTCATCAAGAGAGCCATGATCAGAAACCCTACGCAAGAGAGCACGACTTGTTTCGTAAATGATCCTAACTTCACAAACGTCACGTTGTCATGCGTAACGATCCCCATGTTCTTCAGTCCAATAAACGCTAAGAAAATCCCAATTCCTACAGCTGAAGCGATTCTCAGTTGGTTTGGAATCACGCGCGCGATTTTTTCACGAAGGGGTGTCGCAGAAATGATGAGAAAAATCATCCCAGCCCAAAACACCATCCCCAAAGCCACTGGCCAGGGAATGTTTTGCCCGATGATGAGGGAATATGTGAAGAACGCATTAATCCCCATTCCTGGCGCTACTGCGAATGGAAGTCGAGCATAGAGCCCCATGAGGAGAGTCATGGTAAAAGCAAGAAGCACAGTTGCAGTGAGCACACCAGAGAAACTCATTCCCGATCCTTGAGTCGAAAGGATTGCGGGGTTGACGATCACGATATATGCCATAGTGAGAAACGTTGTGACTCCACCGATGAGGTCTTTTTTCATAGCTTAAAACATTCTCACACCTAGACGTCCCTGCACAGAAGAAGTCGTTCACTATTTCCTAAAAAGGGAAATAGAGACCAAAACACAGAATCACTGAGATCCACTCCAAGCCATTGCGATAGCAACGCTACTAGGTTAAAACACAACCAAATGATCGGCCGCAAACAAGAATTAGAACAGCTGAAGAATGCACTGAAAGCTCACCGCCATGTGCTGCTTGAGGGTCCTGTAGGTGTAGGCAAAACCACGCTTGCGCTCTCTGCTGCTGTAAGTTTAAGCAAAACTGAGTCAGACAGAAAAGCCTCATTCATTCGCATCGACGGCGACTCCCGCTACACGGAACAGCGCCTTGTGGGATCATGGGATCCTAGCCGTGTTTCTACTCTAGGATTCGTCAATGAAGCATTCCTCCCTGGTCCACTCACCCGCGCGATGCAAGAGGGTCGAATCCTCCTCATCAATGAGCTTAACCGAATGAGTGAAGCCGTACAAAATATTCTACTCCCAGCTCTCGATGAGAAACTCATTCAGATCACTCAGCTCGGCACCATCACAGCTCAGCCAGGCTTCAGCGTGATTGCCACTCAGAACCCGCGAGATTTCGTAGGGACTTCTTCAATCAGTGAAGCACTCCTCGATAGATTCGAATGGATCTCCATGGACTATCCCTCACGTGAGGAAGAACTAGAAATTCTAAAATCCAAAAGCCCAGACAAATCTTCCTCATCATTAGAACTCATCATTGATCTCGTGAGACTCACTCGTACGTTTCCAAAACTCCGCCGTGGTGCATCTGTCAGAACCGCTCTTGCGATTCAAGATCTGATGAGTGATGCGAGCGAAAAATCATTTTGGGATGCTGTCCTCATGGCACTCCCCACACGTATCGAGATTGCACCGGGTGCTTACCCAGGACTTCCCTTCTCCATGCAAATTCAATCACTCATTACGGATTTAAAGTCCCAACTAAAAAAAAAATCCTAAATTCTAAAACACTTTACGCTCGTACCGTGCTCTCTCAATTCTGGATCTCTGAACCCTTAGGCGGAGAGGAAGAAGAAAATGACAAGAAAGAGGAACGTCTCGAAAAAGACGGCTCACTTCCTACAGATGTCGCTGGATACGAAGACTATGACCCCATTGATATTGTAGTGAGATTACGAGATCTCAGGCGTCGTGCGGGTGCTAACGAGAAGTCTCAAGAAGCGGTAACTCTCCAAGCAATCCAAATCCTTCAAAACAAAGCAGAAAGCTTCCGTAAACAAATTCATGAACCTCAGATTAAAAAACGATTCTCCTCTCACACAGTTCAAGAGAATCCAGCTGCTGAACTGGACTGGGAATCTACAATAGAAACTTTCGCTGAATCTGGAAGTGGCAAACTGGAGAGCGATCATTACGAATGGACACTCGACACTCCGAAAGATTCCAAACTCCTTCTGGTCATGGATTTGAGTCTCAGCATGAAAGGAGAGAAACTTGCGATGCTCACTACAGCAGTGGCAAGCCTTGCGCTCTCTCTCCCTCAGAATCGTTTTGCAGTTTTAGGATTCGACTCAACACCGATCTGGATGAAGAAGTTCTCAGAGTCACTCACAGATCAAGAACTCATTGGAAGAATTCTCACCTACCCTGCCTCAGGCTTTACCCACATCGAAGAGGCACTTACGTTTGCCCGCGATTCGATCCCTGTCTCTCATCGAAACAAAACTCAAGTCCTACTACTCACTGACGGGACATATACCGAAGGAGGATCACCACTTCCTCTTGCGTCGCAGTTTTATAAACTCAATACACTATCTGTAGGTAAGAACATCGGAGGTCGAACGCTTCTCGTTTCGCTTGCCAGTCAGGGGAATGGGGAGTATTTCGAAGCCAGGGATTTGCATTCGCTTCCCTCTGTCTTACTAAAAACCATGAGGTCATTGTTACGATGAACACACAGCTGAATTCTGAATCACCACTCAACTTCAAAGCGACTCTTACTTATGCGAACGGACTTCCCTCATTGATAGAATTAGTGACTGAAGAGTTAAAAAAAGAAGGATTCGGAGTACTCACCAGAATCGACTTCCACGAAAAGATAAAAGAAAAACTAGGCCATAACATGAACCCTGTTGTGATCCTCGGAGCTTGTATGCCTCAGGCAGCTTATCAGGCATACCAAATGTCGACTGATGTCACAGCGCTCATGCCTTGTAACGCAGTGATCCGTGAACTAAATCCAGGTCAATACTCTCTAGAACTCACTAAACCTTCTTTTATGCTACAGGCTATTCCCCATTCAGAAAACTTGAAGCAAATGGCATGTGATCTCGACGATAAAATATCGCGCGTCATCAAATCTGTTGCCAGACTTTAGGGCTTAGATTAGTTTCCGGCCAGCAATGGGTTGGGGAAGTTTTTTAAAATTATTTTTTGCGATAGCGCTCTCTCACGCTACATCACTTGATCGCTTCGATCTCAATGATGTCTCTATCCTGTTTGCTCTTCCTCTACCGCAGGAGATGAACACACTGCTGCTTAAGCCAGATGATCTTCTCCCAGCTGAAGTTTACACACGCAACACTCATCTCACTCCTGAAGACTATCATCCGATAGATACCTACAAGAATCTACGTGCAGTTGGAATGCGAATTGATCCCTGTTTTAAAATGAGCGCTGAACAAACCTCTTGCACCAAGCAAATTCGAATCGTATGGCAGCCATTATTCATTGATCCGAAGTCAAAGCTCGTGACGACTGACGATGCAGCCATTCACACATTCTACAATTTGAATGAACACCAGTGGAGTGTACTCCTCAATGAACTTAAAACTTTAAAAAAGAAATCAAACATTCAGACTCACAAGAAACCACTCTCAATCCACCCAGCGCTTGCGAACTCAAATACAAGAGTACAGTTTCAGTCCGATTTAAATGCAATCATTCTGAAGTTTGCAGGCAAACATAACCTTGTGCGCTTCACTTTCATGCGCCTTCAGACTCGTGACCTTTGGTGGGTGTTCGGTGGATTCGACCACAAGGATAACGAATGGACTAAAATCAAAATCCCACGGGTTGAATCTCTCGTAGATGATCCTGTTCAAAACTTCTTCAACGAAGAGAGTGTACCCACAGAGATGGGGATGCGAGGAGCAATTGTCTTCTCAACGAAGGATCGTGCTGAATCTTTCGATGATATCGTGAGTGGCTACCACCAACCCAAAGAATCAGATCGAAAAGAGTTTGAATCCAAGCTTTCTCTAGTCGCTAGAATCGAAGATCCACGGAAATTCAATCCCAACAACATGGACTGCGTTCATTGTCACCTCACAGAGCCCGTAAGGAACTACATCAACCATGGAATCACTAATCTCAAACAACCCCGCTCCTTCATGCAAGAGATGAAACTGGAGCGTAGCTACAATATGAAAAATATTTCAGCGCACAAAAACAACACGCGTGCGCTCCGCTCATTCGGTTATTTCAGGAGCTCACCTCACGTCAATCAGCGCGTGATCAACGAGAGCGCTGATGTTGCAGAGCAGCTTAATTCAGTACAATTTTAATTGACCCTCCCCTCTTAAGATGGTTTTCTGGGTGAACGTCAGAGGGGGAATAGTGAACGTTATTGAACATTTGCTTCAGCAAGTGAATGTCAGCACCACACACAGTGTTTTATCTGAGCATGGTAACTCGTGGTCTCATACGTTTTCGTGCAATAACGGTTTCAAAATCTATTCTATTATCTCAGGTCACTGTTACATTCAGGTTGAAGGATCAGATCGCTGGAGCCCTCTTGAGTCGGGCGATGTCGTCGTTGTGCTTGCAGCTCGGTCACATACATTGATCCATCATCCAGTCGGAGTCGAAGGACATGCTTGCCACACAAATATCATGTGCTTAGATGTCCAGATCGCACGTGATGATGTAGTTCTACTCTTCCATCCCATTCCCAATACTGTGACATTGAGAGAAACATTCTTCGAAACGCTCACCCACGAAAATGAATCAGAATATTTAGTCAGGATCTTAGCCACTCTCACGAAGTCGAGACCTGACCTCACAGGACTTCTCCGCGCTTGGTGTGATGAGACTTTCGGCACTTATGTGCAGCAGCTCTGGTACACCGATCAGAACAACACTGAGAGACTACCCAACAAAACATTAGAGTCACTTATTGGAATGAACACTCTGGATTTCAAAGCGCGCTTAAGATTGAGGAAGTCTCGTGAACTACTCAATAATACAGATCTAGAGATCAGAGAAATCTCTCAGCAATTAGGATTCCCGAATGACGAAACGTTCATCAGAGACTTCTATGATCGTTATGGTTTAAGTCCGATGATTTATCGGGTCAAAAAAACTTTGCCTGCGAGCGGTGCTCAATCTCACCATTGATTCTGACTGTGTAGAAGATGGGCACAGTCTTCGAGACCATTGCGCTGACTCCACAATATTTCGTCATCGATAGGTCTACTGCTTCACGGATGTGGTTTAAATTTTCTTCACTCGCTTCTACTCCAGCTAATTCATAAACGACGTTGAGCTCTGAGAAAACTTTGGGTTGATGATCTGTGAGTTCAGATTCTCCATAAGCTCTGAATGAGGAGTAACTGACCTTGCGCTTACCGAGCCATGCGACGACATCCATCGCACTGCACGAGAGTATCGCACCGATTAAAACTTGCTTAGGAGACATGCCAAGAGGGGTATGTCCTGGGACACCTCCTGCATCGAGCACCAGAGTGTGATCTTCCGCTTTCACATCAAACGTATACTTGCCAGGAGTTCTAATTTTAATTTCTGCTTCTATTTTTTTTCCAGCCATAAGACTCCTCTATTCTAAATCAAAAAGCAGAATTTCAGTTTCTGCTATTGGTTTCAGCTCGATTTCAGAAACATCCCAGATCGAGACTCCGTCACCTTCACGTACGGTCTTACCATTAACACTCAGTTCTCCACGAATAATCTGAACCCACTGTCCACGGTTCTGCTCAGGTCTATAAGACAAATCTTTCCCAGGATCTAAAATTGATGAGTAAAGCTTCGCATTCGCTCGAATTGCAATAGACCCTTCTCGTCCATCTGGGCTCGCGACAAGACAAAGTTTATTCAGTTTATGCTCACGGGTGAAGTGAGTCTGGGCGTATCTAGGTTTCGCGCCCCTCTCATTGGGGAGAATCCAAATTTGATAAAGATGGGCACTTTCCTCCTTCGAGTGATTGAACTCACTATGAAGCACGCCAGAGCCTGCACTCATGTATTGGACATCGCCTGGCTTAATGACCGAGCCTGTTCCCATGCTGTCCTTGTGCTCGAGAGCGCCTTTTAAAATGACAGTGATGATCTCCATGTCACGATGAGGATGCGTACCGAAACCTTGTGCAGCATCGATGCGATCCTCATTCATGACACGTAAACCTCTGAAACCCATGTTCGAAGGATCATAGTAATCTGCGAAGCTGAAACTGTGTTTTGCTTTCAACCAACCGTGATCTGCAAATCCTCGTTCATCTGAACCACGAATCTGTAACATGGGATCTCCTCTGAGATTAATTCGGAATTGCTTATTCGCAATTCTCTATTTCGCGCTAAAAAGCGAACCGTATTTATTCTTGTTTGCATAGATCAAAAACGTATTCAAGACCAACATCAAAATCTGTAAGAACATTCCTGAAGGTGCCAGCATGAGATGGAACCAAAAGATATTGAATGTGATCGAAGCAAGCACGATCAATGCTGCAGGAACGAAGAATCCTGATAGAAGGGCTAATCCGCCTACGACTTCAATCAACTTCACTACAATGATGAGTTTACTTGCCATGAGTGAGCCAAAAAACGACATCGCTTCTGGAGTAAGAGGTGGTGCTGGCAAGAACTGGAGGAAACCATTCAATCCAAACACAGTGAAAACAAGACCTAGAAACAAACGGGAACCTAATACTGCTTTATTCATATTAACTCCTTCAAGTTAGTTTTACATATAGTTAGCTATACAAACAAAATGTAATACGAATGATTATTGCAATCAAGCATTATTTAAGTCATACTCTAGAAAGTGAAGAAGCATGAGGCACTCTGCATTACAGGTTTAATGGGACATGAGATGGGGTATCTCCTTTCAGAGACCGCTTCTATTATGAGAGACAAGCTTGCCGAAGGGATCGATTCCTTCGGAATCCCCCCCAGATCCATTCAAGTCCTAACCGTTCTTGAAGCTCAAGATGGAATGACTCAGCAGAGCCTTGGTCAAATCACAAGACTTGACCGCGCAAGCATGGTGCTCCTCATTGATATACTTGAGAAGGCTGGCTTAGTTGAACGCACCAGTCATCCTACTGATCGAAGATGTCATATTCTCATGATCACAAAAAAAGGCCGTGAAACTCAGAAAAAGATTGCGACCCTCACTGAAAAGATTCAAAAAGAGTTTTTGAAATCACTCACTAAGAAGCAACAAGATGACTTGAGTGCTATACTCTTAAAACTCATTCAAATTCACAACGAAGGTACAGAGCTCAATGGCTAATCAAGCAGGTGGATTCTTCTATCATTGGATTGCGTTTCGTTTTCGGAAGAATCTCTGGAAACCCTACATTGAACAAGTAGTCTCTTGGCTCAATGCCTGGAAACCCCCTGTTCGTAGACTTATCATTGTAGGACCTTCTGCTGGATATTCCCTACCCACTGAATGGCTCAACCGCTTCGAATCACTCGTTCTCATTGATCCTGATCCTAGAGCGAGGAAGAAGTTCTCCAAAATCCACCCTGGACTTAAGACTAAACCTGATTGGATCATTCACTCACTTTTCGAAGATAGTGACTTAGGGAGCTGGAAGACTACGATCCGAGGCAACACTCCTACTGCGATTTTGTTTTCAAATTTTCTCGGTCAACTCAAATATGCCGAAATCAAACTTCCAGTCAAAGACTTCATCGACGCTATCCCTGCGGGAACCCAATGGGCTTCGTATCACGATCGCTATTCATACTATGGGAAAGATACCATTGACCATGAGACAGGTGACTTCCCCCGCTCCAAGAAAATGGGAGAAACAAAATGGGAAATCACTCCTGGAGTGATTCATCAGATTGACTGGGTCATAGGGAACTGAATCAGCCAAACCCTAAAGGTAATGTCACAAGAGATGACCCCACTTGCCTACCAAAGTCCCACTTCTTCATTCGCGAATGCAAATCACTTAAAAACTTTTGATCAGAAGATTCTAGTCTAGTCCAAAGGGGCTTAAGTCCAGAAACTTTACCATTGGTACCCACAGTAAACTTCTGCACGGACCAGCCTTGAGCAGTAACTCGCGATTGTTTTAGCCATTGGCCAAGTTCCAGAATTTCATTCTCAAGAGATTGAGTTTTAAGTTTTCCACGGATGAAAGGCCTCGGGTTCAAAAACCAACCATGAATCGCGAGTCTCGCTTCCCTGGGATCACGAATGCCTCTCACCTTTGCCACTCCATGAGGAATCGCAGGATTGAATACTGTGAGTTGATTGAACTGAGGCGTGACTAATTGTTTACGATCGCCATAGAGCATTGTCTCTCCACCGGTGAATCTTCTCTGCTTCCAATTCGTGAGTGAGTAAACAAAAGCCCAAGGTCCATGTGGCTGATCTTGATGTTGCGCTTGATAGCATCCATCAATATAGAAACTGAGCCAGGGTGGTGAAACATCATGACAACCAAGTGTCTCTCTACCCCAGTCTCTCAAGCTCGAATGGAATTTTTTGTAAAGCCGATCAGGAAAATATTCATAAGCAGGAGTACGGATCAAGTTATACTCACCCGGTACATTCCAATAATCCCAGACAAAACGTCTCACATGAGTCTGTCTAGGGTCCTTAAACTGCTCATCAAAATACACACGAAGTTGCCTTGCTTCTTTTGAAAATGAGCTGATTAAACGCAAATGATCTTGATTCCACATGATTTATCTCAACCTATCACTTAAACTATCTCTATGCCTGATTTTTTGACAAGACGACTGAGAGAGATTGTTTTCTTCTCGCTTTTCTTTGCTGTATGGATTCACTCTCTTCCCAAAAAGCCTCAGTTCTTGCAACCTTACCCTCTCTACTACTGGTCTGGGCTCTGGCAAAACTGGGATATGTTTGCACCGACTCCAGTCTTCGAATCACATATCTTCACGGCTGACTTCCTTCTAAATGATGACTCACATGTAAAATACAACCTTCCCAATCATCACTCTTGGGAAGTAGACCCACCTTACAGTGGAATCATTCTTGAGCGATTCAGAAAATGGGCGCCTGAGGCGATCATCCGTAAGGGAAATGAACATTTAAAAGCACCCGCGGTATATTTTGCAGCTAAACAACTCCACATCGATGAGTACAAACGTGCCACACTCACTCAATACTGGGTAAATGTTCACACAGTACCTCCTATTCTCAATTCAACTTCGTATACTAACGTTAACCCCATCTATGACAGTCGTAAAAAAAAATGAATAAACAAACCCATCATCTTACAGAATACTGGAATCGTTTTTTTCATGATGAGAGGCAGCCGATCAATCTTGATATTTTTCGAATCTTAATTGGTATTCTAATATTTTATATTTTCATCACACTCTATCCAGTGCTCGATTCATTCTATGGACTCAGTGGAATCGCACCACTGAATGTATTGAAAGATTACTCGGGTTTGGGACGCATTAACTTATTCTTAGTATTTCCATTAGACCCATACACTCTCCCTGTTCTTTATTTTAGCACTCTGTTTTTTAGTTTGACTCTGATGATAGGTTTATGGAGCAGGTTTTCTAGTTTTGCTGTGTTTATTCTCATGACATCTTTTCATCACCGCAACATTCACATCTTAAACAGTGGCGATACTCTACTGAGACTCTTTTCGTTTTTTATGATTTTCTCTCCGATCGGCAGAGCGTTTTCAGTGGACAGGATCATCCGAATCTTAAAAGGCACTGAAGGAATTGAAATACCTCAAGCTCCTATCTTCGGAATGAGGCTACTTCAGTTTCAATTCACATGGGTCTATGTCTGCGCCACTTTCTTCAAGCTCAAAGGCTCTGAATGGATGGCAGGAACAGCTCTCTCAACGGTACTGAAGATTCCAGAATTCCAAACACCTCTGTCTCATCTCATGGCTCATGATAATTTGTTCACTCGCTTTCTTACATGGAGTTCTATTGGAGTTGAGGCTCTACTCGGCACATTGATTTGGATACCTAGACTGAGACTACCCCTCGTATTTATAGGAATTGTTTTCCACCTCTGTATCGATCAACTCATGTTCATTCCTCTGTTTGAATGGATCATGATCACAGGCCTATTATTATTTGTAGATAACCAATACTTCTTAAAACTCGCTGCTCTTCTGAAAGACAAGAAACCAATCGAAGTCCTCTATGATCCTGACTGCACCTTCTGCACGAGATGGATGAAAGTATTCTGTACACTAGATCTGAGACAATCGATTTGCTGGACAGGATCTCAAGAAGCATTGACTGAAGCCGTTTATATTTCGTCAACTGGTAATCGATCTGGTGGTTTTTTTGCGTTCAGAAAAATTGTGCTCAAACTTCCGACGCTATGGATTCTGATTCCTTTTTTCTTTTTCCCAGGCTCTGCATGGATCGGAACAAGAGTATACAAATGGATCGCAGATCACAGGTATGTCTTTATGTGAAATAAACGTATAAGTTTATTGTAAGTTGCGACGTTTAAGAGCACGTAGTTTAAGCACAGTGAGGACAGCTCACCGCGTACTTGTACTTCTCATGCCGCTGATCTTGAGGCGTGAGAACAGCACGGCAAGCGTAGCACTGCTTCATATCTGTAGGCTTAAGCTCTGGATCTAGCGAAACACGTTGATCAAACACGAAGCACTCACCATTGTAATGCTCACTACCGACTTCTTCGAAGTATTTCAGGATTCCACCTTCAAGTTGGTAGACGTCTTCGATCCCGTATTGCTGAGCAAGAGCGGTTGCTTTCTCACAGCGGATACCCCCCGTGCAGAACATGACAACCGTTTTGTCTTTCAAATCCTTCTTCACTTGCTCTAGTTTTTCAGGGAATTGTCTGAAGGTTTTGATGCTGAAATCAACTGCGTTCTTAAAAGTCCCGAGGTTGATCTCATAATCATTCCGAGTATCGATCACGACTATAGGCTTCTTCTCGTCGTACCAGCTTTTGAGTTCCTTGGGCATCACTCGCTTTCCCGTCATACGAGAAGGAATGACTTCAGGTTTACCCATAGAGATGATTTCTTTTTTGATTTTGACGAGCATCCTACGGAAGGGCTGATCCTTGGAGAAGCTTCTCTTAGGCTCTAAGTTCCTGAGCTCTGGATATTGAGCTAGGAATTCAAGATATTGATCGATCACGGTCTCAGATCCAGCCAAGAATAGATTAATCCCTTCCAGACTAAGCAGAATAGAACCTTTAATTCCTAGCTCGACAGCTTTACTTTTAAACAAAA
Organism: Lysobacteraceae bacterium; assembly: GCA_023657465.1. Taxonomy (GTDB): domain Bacteria; phylum Bdellovibrionota; class UBA1018; order UBA1018; family JAGTJX01; genus JAGTJX01. Next base: position 377,333 of record JAGTJX010000002.1, on the reverse strand, counting down.
CACGTTTAGCCACAAGATCGGTGAGTTCTACAAAACGATAGGTAGAGATGTTTAAGTAATCCATGAACAGAAGCGTTTTAGCAGTGAGAACTATTTCCCGTCAATAGGCGCTGCTGGAACAGGTTCAATGCCCAGAGGGGACATTTTTTCCACTCCATGGTCATAGTACTTTTCGAGGGTTTTCTCGCCTTTTTCGTTATACTGCGACCAAATTCCGTGCTTCTTGCCCTCATAGAAGGATCCAATGAGTCCAGGTCGACCATTAGAGTAATAAGCTGTATATCTGCCATGATTGAGCTCTTCTCCGGTCTTCATCTTCTTTTTTTGGCACTTCTTATCGCCCTTAAATTCATTTGCCCAAGTCAGGTCTCCCCCACTCGAACAAGGTCGAGATAGAGCGCAACCCGATAAGCTTCCGATTAAGCAACAGACGATCAACAGTTTCATGCGAGCTCCTTCACCCTCTCACAAACCCACAGAGGATCCTCTAATGTTAAATCATGCCCAGCCCAATCGTGAAACCGAATCGGAGCCTCCAGGAACTTTGAAATCCTCTCAGAGCATCGCGAGGAAGCCAGTTGATCCATCTTAGAAGTCAATACGACGACAGGGGTTTTAGGTTTTTCGTGAAGTTTATACTTCATCGCTGCTTTGATCTGAGCCAAGGCCACTGGGATGAGCTTATTCTTAGGCATCGCAATTTCTGTCCATCTACGCTCGATGTCTGCTGTAGGAGTACGACCCGAAGTCGTACGTTCAAGCAATGTACGTTCACGCATTTGTTTATTGTCTGAGATGAATAGAGGTAAAAACTTCACAGCAGTAGGAAGCTGCATTCGATCATAAAAAGGAGAGAGATTTGAGAGACTACTATTAATGAGGACGAGAGTTTTAAAATCATCAGGATACTTACGAGTCCACTCAAGCAAAACCATCCCACCAAAAGAAAGTGCCATGACTTTCCAGGGTCCTGGATTTTTCTCGCGCAAGACTTGGAAACGAGATCTTAAGTCTTCAACGATTTCAGGAATATTCTGAGGAGAAGAGCGATCCATCTCAGTACCCATTCCAGGCATATCGAGGAAGAAAACTTTTGAATCGGGAAGCTGTTGAGCAAAAATAGACGGGAAGTGCTCCCAGTGTCTCTGCTCCCTAATTAATCCCCGCATGAGTAACCAATTCATTCAACGAATCCCCACCACATAAGAAATCCAGCTGTGATCATGATCGCCTTCTTCTGAAATCTCGTAACCTTCAGAAGATCTGCCTTTGGCTGCCTTCTCTACAAGTACGACTGAACGCGAAAACCCAGCGTCTTTCAGTACATCACGAACCTCAGGAATCGTCCAGACTCTCCAGTCGTATTTGAACGCATGCTTATACTTGAGAACATCATTCACCTTGAAGGAAATCGCGTAATGACCTTGCCTCTTCACAGGATTGAAATCCAGTTGGTGCCAAAGGTAAGTAACCTTCTGTGTCTGGCTCACTTTGAATACTCTGCGATCAGTGAGGCGCTCTAAGAACCCAGACCCGCCACCCAACTCCAACATGAATATTCCGTCTTTAGTGAGCGACTGATGCGCCTTCTTAAAATACTCAACCAAAGTGTCACGCTCATGAAAAATGTAGAAACTAAAATTACAAGCCACGATCCAATCTGATTTGGGTTTCGTAACAGAGATGACATTCTTCTTATAAATTTTTAAACGTTTGCGCTCTTCGGGAGTGAGATCCTTCTTCGCTTGGCTCGTTCCGTACTTAATCGACAAAGGGTCGAGATCAAGACCGATAGCCTTGAACCTTGGATCACGCTTCACATATTCACGGGCGAACAAATGAGTTCCACAGAAATCTTCTCTAAGCGAAAGAGGCACTCTCCCCATCACGGTGATTGCCATCTCAAGGAGATAGTCGACATCAGCTGTGGTTTGCACAGATTGTTCGTAGAGGAAAAATGGGTTCAATGTTACGCTTTTGTTCATGGTGTTAGAATCGGAGTTTACCCCAAGCTGGTTTCAAATCCTAGCTCTCGTCCTCTTCATCTCAGCCCTGATTCACACTTTTAGCTGTAGTTGGATTCATAAAATCGCATTGGCTCGTCCTCAGGGTTCATTTCCCAGGCTGATTTTTACACTGCTCAGCGAAATTGAACTTGTATTTGCATTTTGGGCACTCTTACTCCTCTCTATGATTCAAATCTCAAGAGGTTTTCAGGATACTTTGCATTTCATTCGAGCGCTGAGTTTTACAGAACCCTTCTTTGTGTTTGTAATAATGGTTATTGCCGCAACCAAGCCTGTTTTAGATTTTGCAAAGTTCGTGACTCATTTTCTCACAAAAATGATCCCGTTTAAAAGCTCCGCCAAGATGTACTTCATCATCTTAGGTGTGATGCCGCTACTGGGGAGTCTTATCACAGAACCCGCATGCATGACTGTCTGTGCACTCTTACTGAGTGACCACTTCCTCTCCAAAAACGTCAGTACAAGATTCAAGTACCTTTCACTCGGAATTCTATTCGTGAATGTTTCTATCGGAGGAACACTCACTCACTACGCTGCTCCACCTGTCCTCATGGTCGCTCACACTTGGGACTGGGACACAGAGTTTATGTTTAGTCATTTTGGATACAAGGCGATGATCGCGTGTTTCTTAAATGCGCAATTAGGATCACTGGTACTCAAAAATGAACTCAAATCACTCACTGTTAATACATCTTTGAAACTTCACTCTCCTCTCATCATGATTCTTGTGCACTTGATGATTTTAACACTCACCGTATTCACGCTTCATGAGCCTGTGACGTTCGGACTGATTTTTTTGTGTTTCTTAGGCTGGATTAATTTTACAAAAAAATTTCAAACTCCCTTGAAACTCAAAAAGAGCATCTTAGTCGCAGTATTCTTAGCTGGAGTCATGATTGTAGGGAAACCACAAGACTGGTGGCTCACACCGATTATTGCGAAACTCTCACCCCTTCTGCTTAATCTATCTGTTACAGGGCTCACTGCTATCACCGACAATGCTGCGCTCACATATCTTGGTACACTTATTCCTACACTCTCACCTGATCATCAAATTGCCCTCATGAGTGGTGCGGTTACAGGCGGTGGCCTCACTTTGATTGCCAACGCGCCTAATCCTGCGGGAGCTCAGATCTCTCACTCACACTTTAAAGACGGAATCATAAGCCCTGCGTTACTTTTCGTTGCTGCACTCAGTCCAACTTTAATTGCTTGGATTTGTCTTTGGGGATTACCCACGATACGATGACTTCCGAGTTATATGTCTCACACACCATGGATGCGTGTCGTGAAAAGTGGATTAGGACGTTATCTTCGCTCTACCTCTGAGCTGAATCGCCGTGACTTTATCAAAATTTCAGCCAAGACTGTTGCACTTGGAATCATCGCTACTCAAGCATTCCCATTACGTCACGCTCTCTCACTAGGAAGTTCAAAACAAGAAGTCACTGTTGTCGGCGGTGGAATTGCGGGACTTACTTCTGCGTATAGACTTGCGACTGCGGGATTTGATGTCAGCCTCTTTGAGGCACAAGCTCGTCTAGGTGGGCGCATCTTCACTCTTTTTAATTCCAATAAGAACGGACAATTCCTAGAACTCGGTGGCGAATTCATCGACACGGATCACAAAGACATCTTAGCTCTTGCTCGCGAACTTGGGCTAGAAATCGACGACTTCAGAAAAGAGGACGCAGGTAAGAAGCACCTCACACTCTTCTTCGAAGGCAAACTATTCTCAGAGAAAGAATTCCAAAGAGACGCACGTCCTGTGTTCAAAAAAATACTTCATGATTTTATTGAGATGGACTCTAGCGCAGAAGCATTTGAGAAGCTCAATCGCATTCCACTTGATCAATACTTAAACTCAACAGCAAATCTAAATTCTTGGGTGAAGTCATTCCTCAAGACCGCTTACGAAAGTGAATATGGAATACCACTTGCAGAACAATCCGCTCTAGGAATGGTGACACTTTTAGGATCACTAAAAGAGAGTAATACTCCCTACGGTACAAGTGATGAATCGATGCGCATCCGCGGAGGAAACTCGCAGCTCATCTCTGCTCTTGAAGAAAAGTGTAAGAAGCTTGGCGTGAAGTTCTTCATTAGCAAGAAACTAGAGAGAATCAGTGGATCTGTGAAAGAAGCAATCACTCTTGATTTCGGAGAATCAAAAATCACTTCCAAGAAAGTCATCCTTACACTTCCTCTAGCAATTCTGAGGAAAATCTCTGGCATGGACTCAATTGGGCTTAAAAACGAAACTCTAAAGGCGATTCAAGAATTAGGTATGGGCAACAATTCAAAATCCATGATGGAGTTTAGCGAACGAGTCTGGAGAACTAAATATGGACAAACAGGAAACTTCTTCTCTGATCAAGATATTCACTGTGCATGGGAAACTTCTAGAGCCCAGAAGGGCGAAACTGGAATCCTCACCCACTTTCTGACTGGGGTGACCCCTCCCAATTCTAACCAAATTCCAGCCATGCTCACACAAATTGAACCTGCTATACCTGGAATTGCAAAAACATTCACCAAACATATCGGCGGATTCAGCTGGAGCGAGTACCCCTATGCCAGCGGTAGCTATAGCTGCCCCAAGCTTGGGCAATGGGTACATAAGTCTAACCCGTTTTCAATTACTGAGTTGAATGGAAAACTCTACTTCGCGGGTGAGCACTGTTCAGTTGATCACATGGGCTACATGAATGGAGCAGTTGAGAGCGCTAACCTTGTTGCAACACAGGTTGCTTCGGCAACTCAATCACAAAACAAGTATTCGAATTTGTAGCATCGACGTAGAGCTTCCCACCAAAAGACTCAGCAATACGCTTATTGATACTCAGCCCTAAACCCGTTCCTTTATATTTGTCTTTTGTCGTAAAAAAAGGTTCTAAGATTCTTTCTCTGATTTCTTCAGGAATGCCTAAACCACTATCAATCACACGAATGGTAATCACATCTCCAGAGTCTTTGGTTTCGATTCTAATCCACTTCTCTGGAAGAGCTTCAATTGCATCCAATGCATTACTCAATTGATTAACCATGAGATGAATCAATTGAGAGGAATCGCAAGTAATTTTCAGCTTAGCCTCAATATCAATCTGTAATGTAGCATTTGATTTTTTAAGTTTTTGATCAACCATTGCAATCGATTCGTCGACAATCGAAAGAAGAGTCACTTCTGTGTAAACTTCTTTTTTCTGTTGATGCAAGAAACCTTGAATTGTTTTTACTGTTTTAGTGATTCGGCTCAGAGCTCTTTTGACTTTTTCGATTTGAAGTTTTGCTTGCTCAAGATCATTTTTCTCGAGATTTACTGATACTGACTCAATCAGTAGATGAGCAGTAGCCAGAGGATTATTAATATCATGAATGATGCTTGCTGTAGCTTCTCCCAGGGTACTGAGCTTCGAAGTAGCACTGAGCATCTGATCCATGATCTTCAGTCTTTTTTCTTTTTCAATTGAATTTGAATAATACGCCAATGTTTGCTTCTGAAGATTATTAAACTCCTTCGTCAATGCCTTCATGGGGATGATATTTGATATTGTTTTTTTAACTCGATCAATCAGTGTGTGCTTCTGGTTAGTGATGATTTTAATTTTCGCGCTTCGAGATTGGATCAGCATCTCAATGTTGGAATTAGATTCTCCAAAACAGACTTGAGGCAAAAATCTCAGCGCACCTGCAGATGCATAAAAAACCTCATTGAGAGGTTCGGCTTCTGGATGAAAACAAAGTTCAAATTCAATCGACCCATCTTTGTTTTGTTTATAGGATTCGACTCGGATCATTGGAACTTGAACCGGTAAAACCCAATGAATCACTGTCCAATAGGTGAGCTCTATTCCGCCAACCATTTTTGAGAGATCCTTGATGTAGTCAAAATGTGAAAGCGAAAGAGACTTTTCGCCGATTTCTTCCCACTGTGCTTGAGTGAGTTTCAACTTTCGAAGTTTAACGATCCACTGAAGAAAAGAATTCCAACTCACATACTCATCTTCTTGACTTGCAAGCTTGGATTGAATCTCTGAAATAGAAAGAGAAGCCTCCTTAAATTCAGCTGATTTTTCTGTTGCACTAATCCATGACAAGATGAGTTTCGTAGAGACCATGACTCACGCTAGAATACACAGTGAGAGAAACCGCTTGGTCTTAATTAAATTGAACTAATGAAACTGTTCAGCTTCAGTAGAACCTGCGAGTGCAGAAGTTGACGCTTTACCACTAGTAATCGTCATGAGCACATCGTCAAAATATCCTGTGCCGACTTCAGCTTGGTGCCTTGTTGCTGTATAGCCAACAGACTCAGAGTTAAACTCTTTGTGTTGAAGCGCCACATAAGCTGGCATACCAACTTTTGAGTAACCCTTTGCGAGTTCGAATGTGTAGTAATTGATCAAGTGCCAACCAGCGAGAGTGATGAATTGGAATCTGTATCCCATCTCTCCTAATGATTGAGAGAATTTCGCAATCGTTGCAGCGTCTAACTTCTTCTCCCAGTTGAATGAAGGAGAACAATTGTAAGCAAGCATCTTGCCTGGGAATTTTCTGTGAATCTCTGCTGCGAATTCTTTCGCTTCACCGAGATCTGGCTTCGATGTTTCAAACCAGAGTAGGTCTGCATACGGAGCGTAGGCAAGTCCACGAGCCACAGTGATCTCCATGCCGTTCTTCAGGTGGTAGTAACCTTCAGGAGTACGCTGGCCAGTGATGAACTTGTGATCCACTGGATCGATATCGGACATGAGATAAGTCGCGCCCAGTGCATCCGTACGAGCAATCAGTACTGTAGGAACGTTCAATACGTCAGAAGCAAGACGAGCTGAAACAAGCTGTCTCACAGAACTAGAGGTCGGAGTGAGCACCTTGCCCCCCAAATGTCCGCACTTCTTCTCAGCTGCTAATTGATCTTCGAAGTGAACTCCAGATGCTCCTGCCTCGATCATGTTCTTCATGAGTTCGAATGCATGGAGTGGTCCACCGAATCCTGCTTCAGCGTCAGCGACAATCGGGATGTACCAATCGGTATCGCGTTTGCCTTCTGAAGCTGCAATTTGATCCGCGCGAGTAAGAGCAGAATTAAGACGTCTCACGACGCTTGGAACTGAGTTTGATGGATAGAGCGATTGATCAGGATAAGTTTGACCTGAAAGATTGGCGTCAGCTGCGACTTGCCAACCACTGAGGTAAATCGCATGCATTCCGCCTTTGACCATCTGAACTGCTTGAGCTCCTGTGAGAGTTCCAAGAGCACCCACATAACCTGGCTTCTGGAGAGAGTTCCAGAGACGTTCAGCTCCGCGCTTAGCAAGAGTGTGCTCGATGAGGACACTCGGACGGAGCTTCACGACATCTTCAGCAGAGTAATCCCGCTTGATGCCTTTCCATCTTGCATCGTTTTCCCAACTTTTCTTAAGCTCTGCTGCCACTGCTGCTGTATCTAGTTTCATGAATGTCTCCTTGTTTAATTATCTAATTCAGTAACCCATAAGCCGGAATCGTTAAGAACTCCGGAAAATCGTCTGTTAACACTAACTCATCTAATAAATTTGCTGACTGATCGTACTTACCTTGTGCACGTCCACCTAAGAGCTTTAATTCCTCATCGCGAATCTGTGTGTAGAGAGATTGCGTGAGTTTACCCTGCTTGATCCATTGCCAGAGTTGCGCACGAGAGATCTCTGCAGTCGCAGCATCTTCCATGAGGTTATGAATTGCAGCTGCACCTACGCCTGATATCCAGCGCTCCAAGTACTGAAGAGCGACATTGATATTCATGCGAATTCCAGCTTCTGTGACTTCTCCACCGGTTGATTTGAAGGCAATCAAATCTTGAGAATTTACTTTAACATCTGCTCGTAAGCGGTCTTTTTGATTAGGTTTATTACCCAGCACAGCCTCAAACTCGCTCTGAGCCACAGAGACGAGATCCGGGTGCGCAACCCAGGTTCCATCGAATCCATCGGTCGCTTCACGCTTCTTATCGTCACGGACTTTCTTCAGTGCGGCTTCGTTAACTGCTGCGTCCTTACGAGAAGGAACAAATGCAGACATCCCCCCCATCGCATGAGCATTACGCCTATGGCAGGTCTTCACCAGTAACTCTGTATAGGATCGCATGAAGGGCACTGTCATCGAGATCTGCGCACGATCGGGGAACTGAGCCCAGTCGAAGTTTCTAAACTTCTTAATCGCACTGAAAATATAATCCCATCTGCCAGCATTAAGTCCTGACATGTGTTCTTTGAGCTCATAGAGAATCTCATCCATGTCAAACACTGCGAGAATGGTTTCAATCAGAACAGTTGCCCTGATCGTGCCACGTGGAATTTTCAGTTCATCTTGAGCGAAGCAGAACACATCATTCCAAAGTCGCGCCTCTAAATGTGATTCTAGTTTCGGTAAATAAAAATACGGCGCAGTTCCACGGTTCATGCGTTCTTGGGCGTTGTGGAAAAAATAAAGACCAAAATCAAATAGAGAGCCAGACATGACTTCACCGTCGACTTTGACGTGCTTCTCCTCGAGATGCCAGCCACGTGGACGAACGAGAAGAGTCGCGATCTCGTTATTCAGTTTATAAGATTTACCTTCTGGGCTTGAGAACGCGAGCGTTTTTCTGACGGCTTGCTTGAGAGCAAGTTGCCCATCGATGACATTGTCCCAAGTAGGTGAGAGCGAATCTTCAAGGTCAGCCATGAATGCATTGGCTCCTGAGTTCAGAGCGTTGATCATCATCTTGGCTTCTGCAGGTCCAGTGATCTCAACTCTTCGATTCTCGAGATCCTTCGGGCAGCTTGCTACTTTCCATTCTGCGTTTCTTATCGGCACAGTCTCTGCAATGAACGTAGGAAGTTTTCCAGAATTGATTTCTTTTGCACGTGCCTCACGAGAAGCAATGAGCTCTTTGCGAGTTTTACTAAATTTTCTTTGTAGTTTTGCAATGAATTCGAGCGCTTCAGGGGTGAGGATCTGCTCACAGTTTTTAGTCCACTGACCAACGACTTCCATTGCCGTTTTGCTCATGCTTGGAAAGTATCGGAATTACCTAGGTTCCCGCAATGAAAAACTCTCTGAGCGCCGCGACATAATCAACTTACCTTGCCCGGGAAACCTCCAGACGCCCGATGAGAGCACTACACAGAAGATCAGCGTCCATCCTAACCACGCTACCAGCTTCTCGCCCATGACTAGAACGCGCTCCCAAAACCTAGATAAAGCCCAAGACCTAAAACCCCAAATGCTGCCGGAGCCACACAGAGGAACAGCGGCATGAGGAGTTGATTACCAAGCAATTGAATCCTGCGATCAATCTCGCCACGAAGCTCAGCCCGAAACGAGATCGCAAGATTCTCGATCTTTTCAGTCACAGGCCTTCCTTCCATCAGTCCGATCTGAATTCCCTTCCTGAGATCCGTACCAAACCGAGACAGAATCGGAGCTGCTGCAGATTCATTCTTCGAGAGAAAATTTCCACCTGCATCCACCCAGAGCGATTTCCCCCAGAAACGAATAAGCACTCCACTCTCTCCCCACATCTCCACCATTTTTGACCAAGAGAGATCCGACGGTAAACCTGAGGCAAGTCCGGCAAGCAGTCTCTCGATTGAAGCTTTAGCAAGGAAGAGCGAAGATCGATCACACTTCTTGAGTCCCAAGTACTGCGCGTCCTCAGTGAGTCGTTTCATCCAAAGCGCGCCGAAACCTGCGACGAGAACGCACCCGCTGACACCACACCACCAGATCGCTCGTTCTGCCTCAAGCTCTGGTAGGAGTTGATAGAGCAGCACCGCAAGTACCGGAATCAGAATCATCGAGATGATGGTCTGACCAATGCCTTGTGCAGACTTAGATCTACTCGATAATCCATCTTGGTAAGATTGGTGAGCTAACTCCTCTAGCCTCCTCAATGTCGGAACTATCGAGACTCCCTGCTTGCGAAGATCTTGCAGGAGTCCATACACCCAAGACCAAGGCTCCGGAATGTGCCTAGCCCGCTCCCAGTCCGAATCCTGGATCAGTTGTCCAGATTCTAGACTCTCACGCATCCGTGAGAGGATAAGGCCTACTTGTCTATGGAGAGTCAGGTCATTTCTCCATCCACCTCTTATCCCTCTTGTTTTGGAGATAGCCATAGGAATGAGCTCATGAAGAGCGAGCAACAAAAACAAAAAAGCTAAAACCCAGAGAATCATGCCTTATGGTTTCGCAAGAACCACACCAATTCATTCTGACTGAGCGCTTTCCATTGATTATTTAATATTAGTTTAATAATGAATTCACGAACATTAGCTTAAAAGCGGAAACTATGAAAAAATTTTTATTATTTACCATGCTGTTTACAATCACTTCTGTGTCTTATTCAAAAGCGGGTGTTTTAGATGTAGTTCCAAGGCAGACACTAAAAGTCGGAGAACGTTACGTCAAAGTAACAGTAATAGAAAAAAATACCGTAAATTCGAAGACTGTAAAATTCTTTCTAAAACAAAACAAAAATGTACTCTTATTGGTAGACCAGAATATTTAATTCATGATCTGCAAAACCAGTATACAATTGAATCAATGCAAGTAGTTTTTGCAGGTTTAGCAGATGCAGGTTTAATAGCTATTGCATTACTCAGCGGTGGCTCAGCTTATTATGCTCTAGTGGTAGCAAGCGGCGCAGATGCAGTTGGATTTGCATTATTCGCTACTGGTTTTGGATACCTCTCAGTAGCTAGACATTATAACATCCCTACTAAAACTGAATTTGGTAATGCAATCAATCCTGTTTTACAGTTTCAACAAGCAGCAACCATTTCAAAAAAAAGTAGTTGAGGATGAAACCGTCATCATCAATCAAGACTCGATGGGTGAATTCATTAGACGTTTAGAAATCGTATTGCTTAAAATTTGACCTAGTGTTGAAGACTAGCGCAGTTAAGCAACGAATTTATAGGTAAAGTTTGAAACAGAATTATTGGTTAAATAAATGGAGAATTTTATGAAAAGAATTTTTATCGGATTACTTTCAATGTCCTCAGTTTCAGCAATTGCTGGACCAAAGTATCGCGACTGCGTTATCACGCGTACAAACTTCAATCGCGGCTGTATGCATAATAATGGAAAACACGGCCGAGACGTTCTGACCACGATCACACAATTCGGTGATAAGATAAATGCCGAAGCTAACCCTTTTACGCGTTCTATTTGAGCAGTCCGTAGAAGCACCCGAAAGTGAAGCTTCTACTTTTTACTTTGAAACACCAACGAATGCCTCAATAGAGCTGGCTCGTGATATCGCGACTTCAAAATGCTCGAGTATTTCCGAAAGACTTTAATTCCTATCTCAACAACCAACTATTGAATTTCAAAGCTAAGTATTACAGCTAAGCTTTTCTGAATTACAGATTTGTTTGAAGTCACAAATCGTGAATTCAAACACGAGCACACCTTTTACATAGCTACGTGCTCATGATTACAAAAAACGACTTAGAATTAAACGTTTCGCAAAAAATTTACTTCATTCGAGGGGAAAAAGTCATGCTTGACAGTGATTTAGCTGAACTCTATGGGGTCCTAACACATAGATTGAACCAGCAAGTCCGTAGAAATCTTGACCGATTTCCGGACGACTTCATGTTTCAACTTACAGAATCAGAGTGGGATTCTTTAAGATCACAAATTGTGATCTTAAAGAATGGCTCTCGTGGAAAACATAAAAAATACCTTCCCTTTGTCTTCACCGAACAAGGCGTCGCTATGCTCTCAGGAGTTCTGCATAGTCCACGGGCTATACAAGTCAATCTAGCGATCATGAGGACATTCGTTCAATTGAGAGGGCTCCTTCAAACCAATAAGGAACTGAGTGAAAAGCTCAAAAGACTGGAACGCAAATACGACGGTCAATTCAAAATTGTGTTTGATTCCATTCAAGCCCTTGTTAAAGAACGTGTAACCCCTAGGATGAAGATTCGAGGCTTGAGCAAAAAACCAACCCAAGTTATACACGCTAAGTGCTATGAAATTGCTTTCTTTACTCCTACTATTCAATACTCAATACTCAAACTGCTCTTTCAATAGACTCAAATCAACTTGCTCAGATTTTCATTGGAAATAAATCAATTTGCCTCATTCAAAAGCTTGTAAAAACAAAGAAAAAAGCTCGCTGTACTGCTGAAGCAATTGATAAATGTACTTTGATTAAAGCCGCTCACTGTTTCTCTCAACTTGACCCATCAGATATGAATGTTTCATGTAACGGCTTAGAAAGTGAGTTTGCTGAAATCATCATACATCCTTACTATCTCCAACCTAATCCGAAACACCTCAATACCGATATTGCACTTATTAAAACTAAATCAGCTATGCCGTCCATTGTGCCATTACATCTAACGAAGAGCCATCCCATGAGGTTTAATGACTGTAGAGTTGCTGGCTTTGGAACTGATGGAGCATTTGAAAATGCTGGTATTTAAAGAGAAGCAATTGTCAAAGTACATCAGACAAACTCCAGTGCAATTTATTATACTGGAGCAGTTGCAAGACCTGGCGATTCTGGAGGGGGACTTTTTTGTCGAAAACGTTATTCTAAAAAGATTTATTTTCTTGGCCTTCTTGGAACAAAGGGCTGGGGTACAGCTGCGGCACCTATTTCTATAGAAACTGTAAATTTACTCAATTCCTTATCCATCTCTAAGTCATTTGAGTAATTCGAGGCTTGAGCTAGATTTCGAACCTAGTCATAATCAGGTCATGAAACTCTACCCAATTGTACTCATATCTCTGATCAGCTGTGCTTCCCCTACTCGGACAAATTATACTGAATCACCCCATGACCCCGACCATGTCACTAAGGCGTATGCAACGAGTGGCAATAGTCCTGCAAATGAAGGAGATGCAACAATAGCTGTCGGAAGCGCTCTGATTAACACCGCACTCTATTCAGGAAACAAAGCGAATAACAAAAAACAAATCGCAGATCGAACCATTACCGGTCATTGCACCATTAAAAGCGACAAGCTTGCAGACATCCCCTGCTCATCGATTCTCCTGATACTGAAGAAGAAAGACGGATCATCGTCTGTTCAAGTGAGAACAGCTGAAGACGGAAGCTTTTCATTTGTAGCGAATAAGGGCGAAGAGTATCTGATCGATACCCAAAGCAAGCAATTCGAAGTGAAAATGGAACCCGCTAAGCCAGCAAAAGCTGAAGCGAGCGTTATACTAAAACTGCGCCAAAGATAGATCTTAAAACAGTCCGCAGGACTGTATGAAAATAGCCTACTAGGCTATTTTCACTTAGCAGCGTGAGAAGGCATTTTGTTTTCTACGAAAACAACGTGCTTACGTACTTTAGGGTCGTATTTCTTCTTTTGGATTTTGTCAGTGGTGCGGGTTTTGTTCTTAGTGGTGTAGTAAGTGTAACCAGTACCAGCGCTTGAAACTAAACGTACTTTTTCTCTCATAAAATTTCCTTATTTCTTCCCGTATTTCTTCGTGAAACGTTCGATACGTCCGCCGATATCCATTAACTTCTCAGTTCCAGTGAAGAATGGGTGTGAGCTTGAAGAGATCTCCACTTTAGCGAGAGGATATTCCTTACCGTCTGTCCACTTGATGGTTTCAGTTGTTGCAACAGTAGAACGGGTCAACATCGCCCAGTCAGTTGTATAATCTTTAAAAACGACATCTCTGTAAACAGGATGGAATGTTTCTTTCATAGTATATCCTCCGAAGAATTTAGACCCCAGGTTTTGACACGATTTGTGATCATTTGCAATTCATTTGCATTGCGTTTTTTCTAAGATTCGGATAACCGTCTTCATCTATGGCAACTCTTAGTAAGATTAATGTGAACAATAAGAAGTGGGAAATGATCGAGCGCAACCGCCCTCTCCGTGCTGAGCTCCGTAAAAAAGCTAAAAGCACAACTATTAGCGAAGAAGAGCGCGATGCAGCCCGTTTAAAGCTTCAAAAATTGCCACGTAACTCCTGTATGACCCGCGGTCGTAACCGTTGTGAGCTCACAGGACGCCCTAGAGCTTATATCCGTAAGTTCCACCTCTGCCGTATTAAGTTCCGCGAGATGGCGCTTCAGGGCTTGCTCCCAGGCGTGATTAAAGCCTCCTGGTAATTCAAATCAAATATAAAGGTTTTTAAAGAAGCCTTGGATCGATGATCCTGGGCTTTTTTTATGCAATCCGCTTAGCGTGTAGAGAGATTCACGTCCAAGCGGACGGTTTTGTCCTGTTGGACGTTGATGACTTCGGTCTTCTCAAATCCTAATAACTCGTTTACGAACTTGATCTGATAGGTACCGACTGGGAACTTCTTCCCTTCAAAAGGTGTACCCTCTACCCAGTCCTTGCCATCAATACTGGCTACTGCACGGTTTGATGGATCGAGAGGCTTGATGATCGCTGTAGCAGCAGGAGTCGTATGAATGGTCACTAAACCGAACGAGAGTGGATCGAGCTGAACATTAAGCTCTGCTTCGGTCTTCCCATCGTAGTCTTTAGAGCTCAGCACTAATTCACGTCTGAAACGCTGGAAACCTGGACGCTCAACTTCAATTTCAAGAGGTTCATCTAAACTCACAGTATTCACGATTTGGCCTGTAGTTTGATTATTGATTCTGATTTGTGTGTCCTGACCCACGTTTGGAATGATTTTGAGCCTGAGTGAAATCTGCTTTCCTTCTAAAGCGGCAGTAGATCTTGATTTACCCTGGGATTCAGCCACTTGAGCAGACTGAGGGAAAGACTTGGTCTTACCCTGGATCATCTTCTGGATATCGAATCCAAACTGTGGTCCGAATACAAACGCAGCAACGCCTGCTGCAATGAGAACCAAAACAAACTTGATTCCGCCACCTGAGGACTCATCGTGTGTTCCGCGAGGTGCAAGCGGTTCGGACTTAGGGGGGCGCGCGATACTACGAGTGCGGTCTCCCGAAGGCGGCATTCCAGGTCGAGTCCCCTGAGGGCGTGACTGAGACTTGGTGTTTGCGATCTCGATTTTTGGCATCGATTTCTCTTCAGCTGTAAGGACAATATCTGGAGAACGCTCCACGATTCGTCTAGTAACGATATCGACAGGTTGTCCACCTGATTGTGTCGGTTCCTGTGGCTCGTTTCCTTGCATTGAAATGAGAGTGTCTGCCTTGTTACTGAGTCTCTGTAATGTTTTACGGTCTTCGACGATTTGATCTTTGAACATGTCTTTCATGGTTACTGAGAGCACATTCTGATCGAAATCCGGAGCCACACCATTTAAGAATTTTCTCAGTGCCTTTGCGAACTCACCGCAATTTGCGTAGCGATAATCACGGTTCTTGGCGAGAGCCTTCATCACGATATCGTCGAGTTCTTTGGGAACTTCTGGATTGAATGTCGATGGCGGTTTGATATGAGCATCACAGTTTTCAATTTGCTTGAGCACTGCATACTCGTTTTCACCTGGAGCACTGAAAAGTTTCTTGGCTGTGAGAAGCTCCCAACACACAATACCCAGCGCGAATAGATCAGAACGACCATCTAAAATTTCACAAGCGATCTGCTCTGGTGAGAGATAACTGAGTTTTCCTTTGATCACTCCAGCTTTCGTTGCTTCGCCATTGGTGGTCGCCTTCGCAACACCGAAGTCGATGACTTTCACTGAACCTTCGAATGCGACGAGAATATTCTGCGGACTAATGTCACGGTGAACGACGTTGAACGCTTCACCGGTAAGCTTGTTTTTGAACGCATGAGCGTAGTTGAGACCTAGCGCAGATTGTTCAATTAGGAACACGGCTAGATCGATGGGGATCTTTTGCCCTTTTTCGATGAACTTGTTTCCGACTTGGCGGATATTCTTCCCATCGATGTACTCCATGGAAATGTACGGCTGGGTTTTTTCGATACCCCAGTCATAGAGCTGAATCACGTTGGGATGGTTGAAGTTCGCAGTGAGGTTCAACTCATCGTCGAACATTTTTTTGAATTCTTCGTTATCACCCTGAGCAGTGATGATGCGCTTGATAACAACCACGCGACCCGCGCCTTGAGCAGAGTTCATTCTCGCTCTGAAAATCTCGGCCATCCCGCCTTGAGCGATGCGATCGAGGAGGAGGTAGCGACCGAATTTTTTTAGACTTTCTTCACTCATACAGCTCCAAATAGTTTAAAGGACTAGAAGTCCCGTTCACACACCTATCGGCAAAGGACGGGTGAGAATTGAGAACAAAGAGGACGCCTCTGGCACTCAAGCTCTGACGGGTTTTTGACGATATAGGCCTATACACTCCCAAAAATCGTTGTAGACTCTAGGTCTATGAAAACACTCATCTTGACCCTATTAGCACTGAACTTAACATCCTCCTACGCCGACGAAGGCATGTGGCTCATGAACGACTTCCCCTCCTCTAAAGTCGAGAAGCGCTACGGGACTAAGATCGACCAGAAGTGGCTAGACCACGCTAGACTCTCCTCAGTCAGGCTCGCCCAAGGCTGCTCAGGAAGCTTCATCTCCCCCCAAGGTCTCATCATGACGAACCACCACTGCGCTCATGAATGCATTGAACAACTCTCTACTTCCGGCAAGGACTTCGTTGCACAGGGTTTCCAGGCAAAAACTCTAGAGGACGAAGTGAAGTGCCCAGAGCTTGAAATCAACCAACTCGTGAAGATCACCGACGTCACTGAAACGATGAATAGAGCCACTCAAGGTCTCACCGGTAAACCCTACAGTGATGCACTCAAAGCGACGACCGCTAAGACTGAGAAGGAATGCGCGACAAACTCTGAAACCTTTCGCTGTGATGTCGTCACTTTATTCAACGGCGGCAAGTACAACCTCTATGAATACAAACGCTACCAGGACGTTAGGCTCGTTTTCGCTCCTGAATTTGCAGCCGCATTCTTCGGTGGAGATCCAGATAATTTTAACTTCCCGAGATATGACATCGATCTCTCCCTCATCCGTGTTTATGAGAACGGTGCACCACTCAAGAGCGAGAACTACTTCAAGTGGTCTAAGTCTGGAGCAAAACCAGGCGAACCTACATTTGTCACAGGACATCCTGGCCGTACCGCACGCCTTCTCACCATGGCTCAACTTGAAACAAGACGTGATCTCACTCTCATGAGCGTGATCGCTCTCTACTCCGAATTGAGAGGAGTCCTCACTGAGTTTTCAAACCGCGGTGCCGAGCAAAAACGAATTGCAAACGACCACCTCTTCGGAATTGAAAACTCGCTGAAAGCGATCAAGGGTAAGTTTCAAGCACTCAGTGATAAAACCTTTTTTGAAAGTAAACGCAGGGACGAAAACGTTCTCATTCAGAAAATCAAATCTAATCCAAAATGGAATAAGGAATATGGCTCCGCTTGGTCAGAGATTGAAAAAGCAGAGAAAGAATACAGAAATATTTTTACAGCTCTCACATGGCTAGAAAACAATCATGACTTTGATACAAAACTTTTTGGGATTGCAAAGAACTTAGTCAGAGCAGCTGCTGAATTCGAAAAACCAAATGAGCAAAGACTGAAGGAATATACAGAATCCAAAATCCCTGAACTCAAGCAATCACTCCTGAGCACAGCTCCAATCTATGACGAACTAGAAATCGCGATGCTCACCTTCTACTTCACGAAGTTCCGTGAAAATCTCAAAGCAGATCACCCACTTGTTAAAAAAATATTCGCTAAAAAGTCTCCTCGAGATCTTGCGAAGTCTCTCGTGAATGACACTGAACTAAAGAAAATTGACGTAAGAGAAGCACTCTTCAAAGGTGGGTTAAAAGCGATCCGAGAATCCAAAGACCCATTCATTCAATTTGCTCTCTCCATGGATGCCGACTCACGTGCAATTCGTAAGAAGTACGAAGATGAAATAGAATCAGTAACGAAGAAAAACGCCGAGAAAATTGCAAAGGCAAGATTCTTAGCCCTTGGTACAGACACCTACCCAGATGCAACTTTTACCCTGAGAATCTCTTATGGATCAGTCGAGGGGTACAAAGAAAATGGCAAGAAAATCAATCCCGTGACGACTCTCGCAGGCGCTTTCGAGCGACACACAGGCTATGAACCATTTGCTCTGCCTGCTAGCTGGCTTGAGAACAAATCTAAACTCAACCTTTCCACTCCGTTTAATTTTGCTACTTCCAACGACATCATTGGAGGCAACTCTGGTTCACCTGTGGTGAATTCAGCAGGCGAGATCGTAGGACTCGTCTTCGATGGAAACATTCAGAGTTTAGGTGGAGATTACGGATTTGATCCTACAGTAAACCGGGCTGTCGCTGTTCACAGCGAAGGAATGTTAGAAGCCTTAGATAAGATTTATGGCGCGAAACGCATCGTGAACGAAATTAAATAACAAATACTTGTTGGCGCTTCGCTTCAAATAGCTTTGCTATTTGCCGCTCACACTTTTCCACTTGATCGCAATTCCCATTGCTAGATTCTGGGACTCGCCATTCTCTTCAGCGCACTCAGCTCTGGGGTAGTTCTCAATTTTTCCATTCAACAGGTGAACCACTGATCTCACTTGAATCACTGCATCTGCGCCTTGATCCTTAGCGAGCTCGACTAATTTTTTCACTGAATCATTAAAGTAGTTTTTGCAAAGAGCGACTTCGTCATCATTCGCATTGATCGTGAGGTAATCGCTACGGGATTTGACCACTCCTAACTTTTCATAGGGTCTGTCAGGCTCTCCCATGTAAGCATCCTTAGGGAATTGAAACTTCTTATGCGTCACATTGGGTACGGCTGATGCGCAAGCCTGCAAAAACAGAATTACTGCTAATAGGGATTGAGACCAACGCATCATACTCTGAGTATATCAGAGATGAAGTGATCGAATAGCCTGTCAAATTTTAGACGCTTCGCTTGCTAAGGCTCGATGTATTCGAACTGCTGCTTGCGGAAGTTACGGAGCGTCCACTTCTTGCCTTCGTGCTTCACAAGGTAATCTGGGAGAAGAGGAATCTTACCTCCGCCACCCGGAGCATCGATCACGAAGTGTGGAACAGCCATACCCGAAGTCCAACCACGGAGGTTCTCGATGATCTCAAGACCCTTCTCAATCGGAGTTCTGAAGTGCGAGATCCCTTGGGACATATCACATTGGAAAATATAGTACGGACGTACTCTCATCATAAGGAGCTTGTGATTGAGCTCCTTCACGATACGCCAATCATCGTTCACGCCCTTGAGTAGAACCATCTGGTTATTGATCATGCAGCCAGCGTCAGCAAGTTTTGCGCACGCATCGAATGCTTCAAGAGTACATTCCTTCGGGTGATTAAAATGAGTGTGAATGAATACAGGCTTATACTTCTTCACCATGTCAGCAAATATGTCTGTAATACGCTGAGGGAGAGTGACCAAGTTACGAGTTCCGATACGGAATACTTCGATGTGGTCCATCGCTCTTAAGCGGGACAAAATATATTCTAATCGATCATCACTGTTAGAGAGTGGATCTCCACCTGAGATCACAACGTCACGCACTTCTTTGTGTGCTTCGATGTATGCCAAGCCATCTTCGAGCTGCTTGTTAGCAGTAGAAGACGATGGATCTGCAACTTTACGTTTACGAGTACAGTGACGGCAATACACAGGACAGTTATGAGTCGTGTAGAAGAGCACGCGATCAGGATAACGGTGCGTGATCGCAGGAACTGGCATGTCACGCTCTTCTTGGAGTGGATCTTCCCAGTCGGTGGGTAGAATATTCAATTCGCCGTATTTTGGCACAGATTGCAAACGGATTGGGCAATTCGGATCCTTAGGATCCATCAGCGATGCATAGTAAGGAGTGATGCCCATGTTGAACATCTCGTGAGACTTGGCGAATGCTTCGCGCTCTTCTTGGGTTACTTCTAAAACTTTTTCTAATTGTTCGAGATTCTTGATTCGCTTCTGTTGCTGCCAAATCCAGCTGTTCCAATCACTGTCTGGGACGTCTTTCCAGATCTCAGGTCTTGGTGGGGATTTGAAACGTTCGCGTACTTTATTAATCGTTTTAATTTCGAATGCCATAGTGGTTTAGTTTTTGCCTGAGCACTGTGGAAATGTAAAGGATGAGTAGATGCGTCATCATTCACTCTGTGTTAAATTCCCCTAAAATGATCTTCGATGTCACCAAACCTGCACTTCTCATTTTTGGAATCACGCTAGCGTTCATGTTTGTCCGTTACGCGGTGTTAGCAGGCGGTACTTACTTCCTCGTTTATCACGGCTTAAAAGAGGGAATGAAATCTAGAAAAATCGAGAAAAAAAGTCAGACTCAATCAGATCTCAGGCGTGAGATTTCGTATTCGGTGATCACGATGTTTATTTTTGCTTTAAGTGTGGTCCTCACCCAGCAAATGAGAGTGCACGGGATGACGAAAATCTACGATCATGTTTCAGATCACGGCTGGCCTTATTGGTTCTTGAGCATCTTCCTCATCATCGTGACCCACGATCTGTACTTCTATGTCACTCATAGACTCATGCACATTCCAGGAATCTTCGAACACGTACACCGAGTGCATCACCTCTCGACAAACCCGACACCATTCGCCTGCTTCGCGTTTCATCCTATCGAAGCTGCAGTTCAAACTCTGATTCTTCCACTCGTAGCTATACTCTTCCCTATTCACGTTGGAGCTTTTTTTATCTTCTTCATGCTCATTAAGATTTTCAACGTCTTAGGACATTTAGGTTATGAAATTTATCCGAGAGGACATGAGAAGAGTTGGCTTTTTAATGTTATTTCAACACCCACTAATCACAATCAACATCACGCAACTTTTAATTATAATTACGGACTCTACACTGTGGTGTGGGATAAACTGATGAAGACCGTACACCCGAACTATGCGGAGAAGTTCAAGTCTGTCACTAGCTAGAGCCTAGCCTCTTCAAAAACAATAGATGTGACTTAACGGCTAAGTAAAAGCTATTGTATTCACGGTATGCGATTCCATGTTCTCGAGACTTCTGAGCTACTATTTTCTGCATCGCTGGATAGTGACGATAACTCACATGTGGATACAAATGGTGAATGACTTGGTAGTTGAGTCCACCCATCATGAAGTCTGTCAGCGGACTATTCGTTGAGAAATCAGCAGACGAGAGGATCTGGTGTACTTTCCAATCATGTGGAGATTCTCTACTCGTGAACTCTGATCCTTGATCGAGATGTGCAACTTGAAAAATCAGAGCAAGACAAAGGCCCAAAATCCCCTGAACTAACATGTAGCCTCCGAATGTTTTCAAAAACCCAAACTGAAGTGACGGCAACACGATGAATAGGTAGACATGAATGAACTTAAAAGCGAGTATCTCTGTAATTTCCCAAGCCTTAAAGCGTTTGATTGTCGCTCTTCCTACTTTCCTAAAAACGATCCGTTCGAGATCATTAAACACCCAAGCAAACGTGAGAAGCGTATAGAGCATCGGTGCATAGAGATGTTGATAGCGATGCATGCTCCATTTCTCTTGAGAGGGAGCCATGCGAATCAATGGAGTTTCGCTAATGTCTCCATCCCAACCATATATGTTTGTAAACTGATGATGGAATCCGACATGTTTCAATCGATAGACGCGACTGCTGATTCCAAGGATATCCATTGCATACGAAAAAAACATATTCACCCATTCTCCTCCTGGCAAGTTTCTATGTGCTGCCTCATGCATGACATTCAATCCAAAAAACATGACCGAAAATGCAATGGCAATGAGTCTCAGTGTCCCCTCAAGCACAGAGGCTGGTGGACTTAAGAAAACAAAAAGGATTTGGGAGAAACAAATAAGCGTTAAAATGACACCCTTTAAGAGGGGCGCCCATTTTACTTTTTGTGCTTCAAGACTTACTAAGTAAGAGCGAACCGCCTCTTCTATTTCCTTTGAAAACAGGGATTTATCAGCAAAACGAGGGGTAAGGAGAAATTGAGAGTCAGCCTTGATTTTCTCTACAGATTCCATAGAACAAATATTTGACACAAATGGTCGAAAATGGCAATCTGCGCGTGAGTTTAATTATTGAAGAAGTTGGGGAATTTGTTGTGAGAAAACTACGAATTGTTTCAAGTGGAAGCTACATACCAAAAAAAATCGTTACAGCATCTGAAGTAGATCAAATCTTAGGGTTACCGGATGGTCGGTCTGAACAGATGTCGGGAGTTCAGGCACGTAGATATGTGACTGGAGAAACCACATCTCAGATGGCTGCTTATGCCATCATGGGAGCGCTGGAGAAATCAGGACTCAAATTCGAAGACTGCGATGCCCTCATCTTCGCAGGTGCTACCACTGAACAACCGCTTCCTTGCACTGCCGCTATCGTTCAGCGTGCTTTAGGCAAAATGGACTCAAAAGTAGCTTGCTTCGACATCGACTCGACTTGCTTGTCCTTCGTGACCGCGATGGATCTTGCAGCATCACTCGTCGATTCTGGTCGTTATAAACGCATGATCATCGTTTCATCTGAAATTGCCTCAGTAGGACTCAACAAGAATCAACATGAGGCTTATGCCCTTTTCGGTGACGGAGCTGCAGCAGTCATCGTAGAGAAGACACCTGAAAATTCAACAAGCCATGCATTCATCGCACACATGGAAACCTTCTCTGAAGGTGCTTACACCTGCCAAGTTGCAGGAGGCGGTACCAAGCTACACGCTCGTCAGCATACTCGTGAAACTGAAGATCAATACCTTTTCCATATGGACGGTCGTAAAGTATTCCGACTTGTACTCGAAGTGGTTCAAGGATTCACTGAGCGCATGTTCAAAAACACCGCTCACAAGCTTTCAGACTTCAATTGGGTTATCCCACACCAAGCGAGTGGATCAGGAATGGAACTCGTCAGACGTAAGCTCGAAATTCCTAAAGAAAAGTATATCGATATTCTCGCTAATCATGGAAACATGATCTCAGCCTCTATTCCGCTCGCACTTCACCAATCTATCGAATCTGGACGAATCAAACGTGGCGACAAAGTCCTCCTCATGGGCACATCAGCAGGTCTCTCTGTTGGCGCTGTCGGAATCGAGTACTGATCATGGCAACAGTCATTGTCACAGGATCGAGAGCACCTGTAGCTCTTGATTTCATTCGAGCACTCAAGCGTGAAGGTCATCGTGTCATTGCAGTAGAAAGCGCAAACCCATTCGTGGCAGAAACCAGTAACTGTGTAGATCGCGTTTACCACGTTCCTTCTCCGAGATTCAAAAGACAAGAGTTCGTCTCAAGTCTCATTAAGATCATCCGAGATGAAAAAGTCGACCTTCTCGTCCCTACTTGCGAAGAAATCTTCCACATTGGTGAGAGCTTAGATGAACTAAGGCCTCACGTAGAAGTCTTCTGTGAGCCAACTGAGAAACTCAATCTGCTTCACAACAAATTCAAATTCACAAAGACTTGCGAAGAGATGGGGCTCACCGTTCCAAAAAGTGTAGTCATCACTTCACTCAGTGAACTTAATCAAGCACTTGCCTCAATTCCTGGTGATCGTATTGTGCTTAAACCTGAATACTCTAGATTCGCAGCGAAGACTCTCGTCATTGCAAAGTCTGATATTGGCGAACACCTTAAGGATATCACTCCTTCACAAACTCAGAAATGGGTCGTTCAACAATGTGTAGTCGGGCACGAAGTCTGCTCTTACTCCGTTGCATTTAAAGGAAAAGTTCTAGCGAGCGTGATCTATCACCATGAGTTCACCGCAGGACAAGGTGCAGGTGTTTCGTTTGAAACTATTCGATTCAAGGCCATTGATCAGTGGATCACTACTCTCTCAGAGAAAATGAACTTCACAGGTCAGCTTGCATTCGACTTCATCATCGATGACAGCGGCATTCCCTACGCAATCGAATGTAATCCTAGAATGACGAGTGGTGCTCACCTCCTCTCAGAGACGAAGTCCTTCATTGATTCCATCATCACTAAAACCGCAACACCTTCACCGTTTGAATGCGCTCCAGTAGGATACGCAGCAGCTCTGAAGATCCCTCTACTCATTCATGGACTCATGAAGATGAAGTCTCTGAAGCAGTTCTTCTACTGGTTAAGACTCATGATCTTCTCCAAAGACGCAGTGTTCTCTGCACGTGATGTAAGACCTACACTCACGCAATTCACGATGTACTGGAAGTTCTACAAACTTTCTCGTGAGAGGAAGATAAAGGACTCTGAAGCCATCACCTTCGATATTGAGTGGAACGGAAACTCAGCATGAGACCCTTCTTCGTCACAGGAGCGACTGGATTCCTTGGCGGTAGACTCGTCGAAATCCTGCTTGAGCAAGGTCACTCTGTCGTCGCAGTTGGGAGAAACAAAAAAGCTCTCGAAAATCTGAAAGTTTTGGGTGCAGAGACTCACGCCTGTGATCTAGCAACTGAGCTTGAACTCCTAAAAGAAATCATTCCACACGGATCTATTGTTGTTCATTGTGCAGCTCTATCGAGTGCTTGGGGAAAAGAATCAGATTTCTATGAAGCTAATGTCACCTCTACTGAGAATGTCGCTGAAGCGGCATTACATAGAGGAGTGAGCAGGTTCGTTCACATCTCTACTCCCAGTGTCTACGTCACTACTCACGATCAACACAACATCAGCGAGACTGATCCGCTCGATCATGCGATGATCAACACCTACGCCAAGACGAAGCTGCTAGCTGAAAAGAAACTCTTAGTACAAGTATACAAAAACCAACTTCCTGTAATCATCCTGCGCCCCCAAGGAATCATCGGACCTAAAGATCCTTCCATCCTTCCAAGAATCATCCGAGTTGCACGCAAAGGAAAACTCCCAGTATTCGGTAATGGCAAAAACAAAATCGATCTCACATACGTAGACAACGTCGTCGAAGCAATCCTCTGTGCGGCACGAGCATTAACTGAACACCATGGTAAGATCTACAACATAACTAATGGAGAGCCTGTTGAAAACTACACCATTCTCAGAAGCGTCCTAGGCTCTCTCGGTATTCCTGTTCAAGAGAAACGTATTCCAATTGGGATCGCAATTAGAATGGGAAGCATGCTTGAAACGATTTATCGCATGTTGAGTTTGAAAGGTGAACCCATCCTCACTCGATATTCAGTCTGTGCCCTAGGACTCACTCGTACACTCGATATTACCAATGCAAAACGTGATTTGAATTACTCTCCAAAAATATCTCTTCAAGAAGGGATTCAAAGGTACATCCAGTGGTATCAAACATCCGAATCCTAACCGCAGGATCTTGCCAAGAAGTAGAGAAAGTCACCTACTGTAATGGCCAGTTTAAGAAGATCACGTTTCCATCGTCTGTAGCCGTGATTGAGCACCCGAGCGAAGGGATCATCCTCTTCGATACTGGATACTCAGAACACTTCAAGAAGGCGACTGCTCACTTCCCAGAGAAGCTCTACGCACTGGTCACCCCGACTGAGATCGACGAAAACACAACAGCAGTAGCACAACTTAAGTCGCAAGGTATCTCGGTGAGAGACGTCAGACATATCATCCTCTCTCATCTGCATGCTGACCATGTTGCTGGTCTCAAAGATTTCCCTCACTCCAAGATCTGGTCTGATGTCGGCGCATTCCAAACTCTTAAACAGAAATCACGCATCTCTAGACTGCGAAAAGCATTCTTAACTGATCTCATTCCAGCAGATTTTGAAGCACGGACTCAAGACTTCCAGTCGATCTCTCGCTCAATATCGATTTCTGAACTCAGTGGTGATTGGCAAGGTCATGATCTATTCGGTGATGAGTCAGTGATTGCAATACCACTCCCAGGACATGCACTGGGTCACTATGGATTATTCGTGAGAAGTAAAACTGGAAAACCTGCGTTCTTCTTAGGGGATGCAGCTTGGTTAACGAAAGCACTAAAAGAAAACTGCCCCCCTCTTCCACTTGCTGGAATCATCATGGATTCGTTTAGAGAATACAAATCTACACTTGGAAAATTGAGCAAGACCTACAATCAATGTTCCAATCAAGTCGCATTCATTCCATGCCATTGCAGTGATGCGATTGAATATTTTGGTAGACACTGATGCGTATCTTGATCTTCAAGTTCAGAGTGATTTGGTTCTATATTAAGTTCCAATTCTGGATCAAAAAGCAATCTCGTTCAGAAATCGATGCTTATCAAGAACGAGAAATCAGAAAGCATATTGATTGGGTACGAGCACAATCTCCCTTCTTGAGTGAGCTTTGGGGGAATATTCCAGCAGATAAATGGCGAGAGCTACCCATCAGTAACAAAGCGATGATGATGGAGCAATTCACTACCTGGAATACAATCGGCGCTCCGAGTGAAGAGCTATTCCGGATTGCGTTTGAATCTGAACGATCACGTGACTTCTCTCCCATGTACAAGCATCACACTGTGGGGCTCTCTTCTGGAACAAGCGGGCAACGAGGTTTATTCTTAGTCACAGAACTAGAACGCGCGCGCTACGCCGGCATGATTCTCGCTCGCGCTCTACCAGGTGGACTGAAGAGGACCCATAGAGTGGCGTTTTTTATGCGTGCGAATTCCAATCTCTACACAGGGTCTAAGAACCGTAAGCTTGAGTTTCAGTACTTTGATATTTTTGAGAACTTAGACAGTCACCTCGAAAGACTACAAGCACTCAATCCGACGCTTCTGATCTCACCTGTCTCTACTCTGCTCAAACTCCGCGAGAAGATAGAATCAGGAGCACTCAAACTCTCACCAGAGAGAGTCTTTGCAGTGGCTGAACCTCTATCAAAGGAAGATGCGCAGAGGCTTGAAAGCACTTTTAAACAGCCTATCTATCAATTCTATCAGTGCACTGAAGGCTTCATCGCTATTAGCTGTGAGAAGAACTCCCTTCACGTGAACGAAGAGGCCATTCACATTGAACCCCAGTGGCTAGATGAGACTCGCACTCGCTTCATGCCGATTGTGACTGACTTCTCTAGGAAGGCTCAGCCGATCACAAGATTCTTACTCAATGACATCCTCACCTGGAGTGATCAGCCCTGCGCATGCGGTAAACAAACACGAGTCATCGCCTCTATCGAAGGCCGTATAGATGACATCATCACCATCGATACCCGTGACTATTATCCAGATTACTTCCGAAGAGTGATTGCGATTGTTCCAACAGAGATTCGTGAATACTGGGTCATTCAGACCAAACTACTTGAGATTAAAGTCATCGTGAGTCTTAAGAATCAATCTGAGTTTGAATCAGCGCGAGAGCAGATCTTAAGTGGATTCAGCGAATTGAGAAACAAACATCCTAAGCTAGCCATTGAAGTCGAAGCGGGAGTTTATCCGAATGAGAATAAGAAACTCAGACGAGTGATGAATCTCAGTCGTTAGACTGAGTGTCAATGAGAAGCCCTTGCATCTTGCCGAAACTGACAACCTTAGCTTTGTGACCTTGGTATTGTTTGTTCTGAGAGTACTTCAGTACGTCCATCTGTTGCTTCAAGATTCCATAGACACGCGTAGGGTCTTGCGCAACGAGGTTTCGTCCAGGTTCATTCTTATGAGCAAAAGGAGCATTCGTCAGAATCAAGTCCTTGAGATGAACTTCGTTTCCTGGGTTAAACGGAACACCCATATACTTCTGGGGAATTCGTCTATGCAGAGCCCATTGATCAGCTTGAACTGGAGTGATGATACCTGCGTAAATTAGAGCAGATACGACGTAAGAAGTGCAACCTGCACCTTCTCCTTTGAGAGGATCAAGCGATAATCCGTACCACTTGCCAGCTTCACTCTTAGCGAACTCAGATACGTACTCTTGAACCTTTTTGCATTGAGCGGAGGATACTAGGTACTTCAAGAATAAAGCTTTTCCAGTCTTGTATCGATCTGAAAGGAGTTTCATCATTTTCTCGTAAGACTCAAACTGTGAAGGAAACTTTAAGAAGAGAACCGAAAGACCTGCGTGCTTCTCGTTCACCCACTCCGCTGATTCGTCTGTCATGGCATCAGATGCAGTGAATGCACTCATCGACCTCTCACCACCGCAATGTACTGCAAGGATGGAGTGACCGAGAGGACGAATGGATTCTTGCTTTGCAACCGATGTCCAAAACCAATTCCCAATGAGTGTGAGTGCAGTCCTTGAGATCGTGCCGACATTGGTCCAGTCCATCACCGGAGCTGGAACGATATAGAAGGTCACGCTATCTTGAGCGCTGCCTAATGAAGGAGAGAGAGAGAGACTTAAAAGTGCGAGTGCTATGGACTTTTTCATTCAGGAATTACTCGTTACAGGTAAAATTAAATGTGACTTTAGCTACACCGTTGACAAATCCACAATAAGGGACATTATAAATGCAGTTGCTGACAATTTTGTAATCACCCACTTTTTTATACTTGTGACCTAAACCCCACCAATAACTGGTAGGACTATCTTCACATGCTTCTGTCGCTAAACGCTTAACATCTATCTTTGCATATTTGATTGCGACCATTTCTGCGTCACATTTACGTGCAACTCCTGTTTCAGCAGAAACAGAAAGTATTTTATTTCCTGCAAATAGAGAAGTTGAACTGAAGCAAAGACCCACCATCACCAAAGTTTTTAAAGGTTTCATGAAGATGGTTACTATCAACATTGATACATAGCGTCAATAGATTAAATCCACATAGAAGACAGTCTAAACACAATAAACGACATGATATAAGCAAGTACTAGCATATATGTGCTCTGAATGATCGGCCACTTGTAGCCGCCCGTCTCACGCTTGGTCACTGCAAAAGTCGAAATACACTGAGGCGCGAACACGTACCAAATGAGAAGCGAGAGAGCCATGGGCAGAGTCCACTCACGCGAGAGCACAGTAGATAGTTTCTCATCACGTGCTCCTTCATCTGAATCTTCAATGGAATACACCGTTGCAAGAGCGCTCACCATCACTTCACGAGCAGCGAACCCAGGAATGAGTGCAACGCTCACGCGCCAATCAAATCCAATGGGTTTTAATACGGGTTCAATGAATCTACCAATATGGCCAGAATAAGAATTCGCAATTGGTTTCTCTGGGTAGGAAGAGAGGAACCACAGAATCACACTGAGGCTCAAGATGATCGTACCCGCACGAGTGAGGAAAATCTTGGAGCGCTCATAGAGTCCGTACATGAGATTACGTATCGATGGTCGCTTATAAGTCGGAAGATCTAAGAAAAGAGGAGGGATCGGACCTTTGAAAGCTGTGCGCTTCAGAATCCAAGCAACGACGAGGGCCGCTGCAAGTCCCAAAGCATAAAGCGAGAACATGACTACGCCACGGAGATTGAAAAAACCCATGACAAGAGTATTCGGAATGAATGCACCAATGAGGAGAGTGTAGACAGGAAGTCTTGCTGAACAGGTTGTGAGAGGTGCAATGAGGATAGTAGCAATACGATCCTTAGGGTTCTCAATCGTACGAGTCGCCATGATTCCAGGAATCGCACACGCATAAGAAGAGAGAATCGGGATGAACGCTCTCCCATGCAGCCCCACTACACTCATGAGCTTGTCCATGAGGAATGCAGCTCTCGCCATGTAACCCGTGTCTTCTAGTAGCAGAATGAAGAAATAAAGAATGATGATCTGAGGAAGGAAAACAACAACTGATCCTACTCCAGCAAATATTCCATCTGTGACTAGACTGCGTATGGCCCCATCGGAGATGAGCGCGCCAATGCTATTCCCAAGGGAGAGCACTGAAGACTCAAGTAAATCTTGGATCGGAGTAGCCCAAGAGAAAAGCGCTTGAAACATGAGGAAGAGAATCGAGCCTAGAATCACGAATCCTAGAACGGGATGGAGGAATACTTTGTCCCATTGGTGAGTGGACTCTAGAGGATTATGAGAAAGAGTCACTGCATGTTTGAAAATTCCTTGAGCGAGAGAGAGTCGATCTGCGTTTGAAAATGCCTTGGCTTGATGATTGGGCAGCTCGTTCTTCGTGAGGAGAGAATTAAACTGAGCAACGAGTTCTTTCACTCCAGTTTTCTTAATCGCTACCACTGGCATGACTGGAAGGCTTAATGCCTGAGAGAGCTTCTCAAGATCAATAGTGATCCCCTCTTCGCGTGCGAGATCCATCATGTTGAGTGCGACCACCATAGGAGCGTTCAGTGACTTTAATTCTAAGATAAACGGCAAATGTCTCTCAAGAGCTGTCGCATCTGCAACAACGCAGAGTAAGTGTGGCCTTGATTCATCTGAAAACTCACCTTTCAGAACAAGTGAAGTCACTTCTTCATCAGGAGTCTTGGGCTTGAGACTATAAGTACCGGGAAGATCAATGATTCTAAATTCAGTGTCATAACCAGACTTTAAGATACCTTCTTTTTTCTCAACCGTGACACCAGAGTAGTTTGCGACTTTCTGGCGACTTCCTGTAAGTGCATTGAAGAGTGCAGTCTTCCCGCAGTTGGGAATTCCTACAAGAGCTATCGTAGATTCGTTATTCAATGAGTAACTCATACGGCTCTCACCTCCACACATTCTGCTTCTGTCGCACGGAGTGCGATGAGTCCGCCTCTCACTTCATATGCAATTGCTCCACCTGCTAGCCCACGGTGCATGGGTTTTACGAGAGCACCTACGACAAACCCCATTTCCTCTAGACGTTCATAACTTGATTTTGGAATTTGAGAGGACTCTACGCTGATGATCTCAGCAGATTGCCCTAGAAGAAGTTCTGAGAGCTTCATAGAAGATCCTCCACATGTCTCATGCCTTCTTTTAAGATGCGCTCAATGTGATCGTCATCGAGTGAATAAAACGACGTACGACCCGCCTTACGTACTTTTACGAGACGCATGTTTCTTAACGTTCTCAAGTGATGGCTCACAGCTGGCTGACTCATATCGTGTTTCTCTGCAAGCGCTCCGACTGAGAGTTCGGATTGAGCGAGAGACCACACGATCTGTACACGTGAGGAATCACCCAATGCTTGGAAGGTCTCTGCAAGAAGATAAAAACGTTCTTTTGTTTTGAGGGCTTTCATCGATACATAAGCGTATACTTATATATCAATATCCTGTCAAGAGTGCGAACAATCGTTGGCCTAACTTTTGCTACCTAGGCTGGCATTATGAACGCTAAAATAGAGCTCACACTTATTTCTCATCTTAAAATAGTCCAGCTTTCAGACCTATTGATTGAAGTTTGGACTTATACATTCCAAATGGCTCAATTTGACTTTGTATATATATTTATGTACAATAGAGGTGTCCTTTGAAAAGAAAGGATCTGGAGTCTGAACTCAGCCAACTGGGTTGGTGGCTTAAGCGTGAAGGTGGAAAACATTCGGTTTGGACCAATGGAGTAAAAACACAAATGATACCCAGACATAAAGAAATTAATGAATTCACGGCTAAGGGCATAATGAAGTCAGTAAAAATGAACCCTGTAGCGAAAGTGATCTTGCTTCCGACAGAGAAAGGTAAAAAATGAAAGTTCAGGGAATGATTTTAAAAGATAGTAAGTCTAACTATTGGGCTGTAGAAATTCCTTTTCTATGTCTGCATACACAAGGCAAATCCAGGAAAGATGCACTAGACATGGCACAAGATGCTGTGTTTGAACTCATCGAGCGAAAAAGCAAAATATCTACTCTTGATCTACCGGGCACTGACTCATTTTATGTAAGTTCTGAAAATTCTCTCCTTCTCATAGCAGCTGGTATCAAACAAAGAAAAGGTCAGTCCTATAGAGCCGCTTCAAAAAAAATTGGGTCATCTTCTCCAAATGCGGTCAAACAATACACAAGCGGAACAATCTCTCCTAGCTTAGATAAACTCGAAGAGCTCATTCAAAAACTAGAGAATTCAGATACTGAGATTGTGATTTCAATAACTTCTAGAAAAAAAACAGCATAAATCAACTCAATCGCTTAATGGAAGGATTAGCAAATATTTAATAGAGAATGGGTTCAGAATTTGGAACGTTACTCCAAATAAAATTCAACAGCATTTCGTCCAAAAATTAGACACCTGTTCCAGTCATGAGCAGGGCTTAATACTCTTACTCTATTTTATCCACTAATGACTTCTGCAATACCTGGCACATAATGTGCTTTATAGGCTATGTCCGAACTTATTAATTTAATTGTTAAATTGATGAGTTTTGATCCGAGCTATGCTCGGCAAACATCGGGTTGTTGAGCTGGTATGATTTCGAAATTAGCAACATACATATTTCTTTCATGCCTGTCTGTTGCTTTTGCTCATGCTGAAAGCTTCAATAACCTTGGTGAACTATTTGAGCAGCATTTTCATCAAAGATATAACGAAGGAAAATGCGGATCAAATTCTAGAAGTTTTTTAAGTCGTGGGCTTTATCATGGGCTTATTGATGAACAAGCAGAAGCCAAGTTAGTTACTGTCTATTATCCATCTACAGATACTCAACTGAAAGGATATCAGGCCCGCACTCGCGATCATTTAGATAGTAGAATTAAGTACTGGGATTACCATGTTTTTCCTATAGTGAAAAATGATGAAAACTATTTGGTATTTGATACCTCGTATAGAAATATTCCATCTATTACAAAACTTGAAACCTATATAATTAATATGTTTCAAGATCAAAAGGATCTGATTGTTGTAGAGTGTGATGCAAAAAAATTATTAACAATTTTAAGAGTTATACTGGTGGTTATTATCTTGATGGATACTGTAATCAACCTGTTAAATTAAAAGATTGGAGACCCGAATAAGCCACTGAACACATGAGTACCTACTGCTCATCAATTTAAAAGAATCACTTTCGGGCATTTCCATTTCTATGAAAGAACGTTCCCGATTCCCCACCCCAACCTCTATTATAGAATGTCCATTTAATCCGGTAGAATCGATTTCAAAAACCGCCAAATCAACTCAATCGCTTAATGGAAGGATTAGCAATTCTAGAATAGAGAAGTTGAGCTCGAATTCAGAGCGATATTTCCATTAAAAAACTAAGCTCTTTTTTTAGCAGGAGGTGCAGCAAGAATTTTTTTTGCTTCCTCTAAATCCACCAGTTGATCAGTGACGTAGCGATGAATTACTGAACCCACTAAGGTTTGGTAGGGAAGTCCATGCTTGAGCGCTAGCTTCTGTAATTTGACTAAATCCTCTTCTGGCAAACGAATGTTCATACGTTCAGATTTTGAGCTCTTCGAAGAATAATCAGCAACAAAAAGGTTGTCTTCAAATTCTTGCTCGTCACGCGAGAGTTTAACTTTCCTTGGATCATAACCAGCTAAAGTCTTTTTATTCGCATTTTTCATTTCTTCTGCTCCTTTTCATATACAGCCTGCCACTTACGAGAGGGATAAAGTGTCCTTAAAAAGAGATGATCACCTCTGTCTTCACAGGGGACTACGTGAGCATACTCGTTAATGATCACAACAAAAACACCTTGTCCCGGACGTTTTGTATTCTCGCCTTCGAAATAAATAAGTCCTCCCTCAAAAGCTTCAACAAAAAATTCAAATCCAGGCCTGCCTTGAGCAACT
This sequence comes from Lysobacteraceae bacterium, assembly GCA_023657465.1. Lineage (GTDB taxonomy): Bacteria > Bdellovibrionota > UBA1018 > UBA1018 > JAGTJX01 > JAGTJX01. Next base: position 343,858 of record JAGTJX010000002.1, on the reverse strand, counting down.
AGTTTCTTGTTCTTAGCCTCATCCCACTTAAAGCTCATGAATTCATTGTGTGCCTTTTGTACTCAATTGTCAAGTAGCCAATACAACACAGCTTTTCGTCTATTCTTTGATCACCTTAAAATGTCATTTACATGTCAAAACGGACACAACTTCAATAAACCATTCTCAATCATTCTGAACGAGTATTTAAGCTAAAAAAAGGCTATTTATGGCATAGAGCCTGCAACTACTTAATATATGAGGCTGAATAGGAATCCATTCATTTTGGGGCTAATGCTAGCGTGTTCACTAGCATTCATTCCAGCTCCTGCATTAGCCAAAAAGCCTCAAGTCCCTGCCTGTGCAAAGACTCTTACAGTCGAAATAGATAGCGATCTACTCAATTCAAAATTAAAACAGTCTGCTTACGCAGGCACGTTGCTTAAAATACTGAAATCTCACTATGGGTTCCCACTACCACGTCCACTTTTCCTCAATCTCGAAACACTAAAAATAGACGAAATCGAATCACTCATTTTGTCTCAACATTTTGATACCTGGAGAGAAACAGAGCAAAGTGATGATCAGAGTATCAAAGATTATTTGAACTCAATGAAATCCGAGAATGATACTCATCAGTTGGGTTGTGCGTTTGATCCAACAAAATTTGATGCAAAAAGCGGTCAGCAATTTTACAATAAACGTTACAATGAAGCTCTAGAGTCACAGTCCATGAAAGCACTCTTGAGTAAGCACTCTGACATGATACCAGTAACATCAAAAAATGCTCAAGCACCTGCAATAGGAGCTGCTTGGAATGAGTTGTTAGTTGAACTCAAAAGAAAACATCCAGAGCTCAAATACAATAAGGCTAAATCGAGCTTGTTCAATCTCACAGATAGCGGGAGACTTAACTGTTATTCGGGAACATTGCTTTTTCAGCTCTCTCGACTTAAAGCACAGGAGAAGAACCTTTCTCTTTTTAAAAATGAATCCCTATTCGCGGTTCTGGCGAGTAACCATGTGCTCACTGGCGTAATTGATCAATCGGGCCAAATGAAATCTCTCGAGCATACTGCTCAAGCAGATGAATTCAATGAGGGAATAGTCGGGAAATTCAAGAAGCCCATGCGTATATTGAACTCTAAAGATTACCTGGCTCTAACAGCTATTGAATCCATGAGTGTGAAATCATCGCTCCCATCAATAGGGCAATTGCTTTGCAGATCTCAGTACCAAATGGATAAGCAAATTACTGAATCCCAACTCAAATTTAAAAAAGGTGAGCCAAACACACAGCGATCCTTTGTACAAGATTGTGCAGACCTCATTCCTAAGGCTCGAAAATCAGAAAATGTAGATGGTAGCGGAATGCCTGGCCTAAATAGTTCTTATCTTGCTTGGGGAGATGAAGATGACGAGGTTCCAGAAGGTGATCTTGATTTAGGTATTCTTAATAGTGGAATCTCCAATGGGAGTTCATTGGGTCAAAAACAATATATCGAATCGACTCAGGCTCAAAATCTGACACATTCTATTTTTAAAGGCGCCTTTTTAGAGTCGAAATCATTCAAGACACCTCAGCTCGATCAACGTATCGGCCGTGCACTCGAGAGGTTTAGAATCTGGAGAGATGAGTGGAACTCATTATCTCTCGAACAAAAAAATAGAGAAACAAATCGTTTTTTTAATTCTCCAGGTCAAATACCTACCTTCCACCTATTGATGGATGTGAAGGACGTCGATGCAAAATCCGTATACTATAGATCAGTTACTATGAGTACAAGTGGTCTGAATGAAGGTGAACAGAGAGAATTACTGGATTGGATTCTCAACTCTCAAGAAGCACAGTTATTCCTCATCGGACAGGAGCCTGAGCAATGGAGTTTTTATAAAAAAAGTCAGTACAATGGTAAGGATTGGCTTAATAACGGTCAGGAAATTTATTTTGAATATGCAACTGGGGTAGAAGGAAGAGGAATCATCGAACTTCCTTTGTCTGCTCTAAAAAAAGTATTATCAGAGAGCTCTCAACTCCCACTTTATCAAGATTTGTTTTACGAGAACAAAACCCATGATTTTGAGTTTAGTGGACAAGATGCAGCTGCTTTTAAAGCTCTAGAGAGTGTACAGTCCAATTGGAGTAAAAACGCAAATTGGGTTGTGAATCCAGATTCAGAGAAAGAAAAAGTTGGACTTCGAGCTCTGAGAGACCTTGGGTTTTATTTTGAATTTGATCCACATATTGATTCAGATAAAGCACTAGCGGTCATTGCTAAAAAAATTGACGCTGAAAGCATTAAATCACTCAAAATATTGCGTAGAGATAACATTAAAAAAATCATCTGCACGCAAGACGTTCTGGCTTACGCAAAAACCCATTATGGAGCTTTTGAGAACTTAAGCACATTGATTTTGCCATACAGTGCAACTGATGGTTGCGTTTTTTCACAACAAGAAATTCATACAGCTCGTAAAAATGACGGCTCAACAACGAATAATATTTCCACTGTTAATGTTGATCGAATCCTTACCGAACGATCTCAGTATTTGTTGAAGAAAAGAGTGTTTGAACAAGCGCTCAGTGATCTACTCGACATGCAGGTATCACTTTATTTCGAAGATGAGGATCTCTTGAGGAGGATGTACCCAAACGATGTCTATTGTCCAGCTCCAGGTGGAGTGAGGCAAACTAGTTGTACTTCAGAACTCTGGAAGCTTTATGGTTTCCTGAAAGATCTAGATGCTGAAAGATTTACAGCCTTCAAATCTCAACTGAAGGAAAATGCAGTACTCGACCGAGTTGTGATTTCATATAATCCTGATCAAGTTCATCTCAGTTCAAGTTATGATCAAAAATCAGGTAAGATAATCGATCGAGTAGAAAGATCTGCCTTCATTCAAAAATTAGATGGCTTTGGCGTTATTAGTTTCCTGTCGATTGGATCGTTGCCAGTGAGAACCAATCACCCTCTCTACAATGATTTCATGCAGGTTCAATTCGATGGAGTGAGACACCCGCAATATGTAGACTACAACGGAATATTGGTGCCTGTTCAGAATTCTCTGAAACCAGTCCGTATAAAAAACTAACATCTTCATCCTTTATTAAATTGTGGAATGAGTCTGTTATGGGTGATTAAAACATCAGAAGATGGTCTTTCAATCTCTATGAAATATCGTTCACTAAACGGCGTCACCCGCTCTATTATGTATTGTCCATTTAATCCGGTTGACTGGGTTTTAAAAGACGCCAAACTTACTAAACCGCTTATTGGGAGTATTGGTATTGCAATGCCAAGAAATATGAGTAAAATTTACAGCTATGAAATACGTATCAAAACAAACAAGCGTTTTTTTTAGTCCATTACTAATAATAGCTTTCACTCTTGCTCCCCAAGCTTTTTCTAAATCTAAATACGCACCTGAAACTCTAAGAGCCATTGACGATCATAAGTATTTGCAAAAAAATCATGCTCCTGATTTTTGGGCTATGATTTTTCATTATGTTCCGCAGGGAGAAAACATGTGTCAAACGGCCTCTATGGCGGCGATCTTCAATGCCCTTAAAAATAAGCAAGACTTAGATTCTGAAACAAAAAACATTACACAAGCCGATATCGTTGCAAAAGTTAATGACCCTGAATGGATCCAAGCCATGAAAGATCACAAATGCTTTTCAATGGATCGATTTTCAGAAGTTTTAAAAAAAGCACTCAATATTTATTTCCCAGATCAATACCAAGTTAAAGTTATACACGTCGATTCACTAGAAAAAGGCGCTATAAACGGTTATCTAAGTGACTTCACTGAGAACGAGAAAACAGATCAAGACTTTATTATTGCTAATTTTGATCAAGCCGTTTTTACTGGGGAATCGGAACCCGCGGGTCATATTTCTCCGATCGCTGCTTATGACAAAACTTCACAAAAAGTACTAGTTTTAGACGTTGATCGCGAGTGGTACACACCCTATTGGGTTTCTACCGAAACCTTTTTTAAGGGAATGAATACACAAGACAAGGGTGTTTCAAAAGCGCGAGGGTACATTGTTGTATCGCAAATCAAACGATGAATTTTTTAACATTGTTTCTTGCTGTCAGTGTTTTAAATTAAATTAAGTTACATTAACTCTCACTCCTGTTGACCTACTGCTCATAAGTAACACTTACTTTTGAGGCAATACGCAAGCGCAATCACGGAGACGATGTGAAAAACCGTCAGAGACGGACTTACATTTCTATGAAAGAACACTCACTACTACGCTGCCATCACTCTATTCAGTAATTTTCATTTAATCCGGTTGGCGTGGGAATCGATTTTCACTAAGAGAGTGTGAGGCTGGCATTACTCACGCGGTTCACAGGACAAAAAGAAGCGAGCTTGAACCCTTGGGACTGCTCTAGCTTCTCAATAAATATCTTCATATAGTGAGACTCTAGTCCGACGGTCACAACCCATTCATTGGGCTCTGGTTTAGCAATCAGTACTCTCGAATCCCCTGCTCTCAATTTGAAGAATACCGTGATGCCACTATCCTCAATCCTCACTTCGTCCATGCCTTCGAGACCAGATAACTTCTTCACTAATCCAGTCCTCTCTTCTTGTGAGAGAGTTAAAACCACGTCGGTCATTCGGTCTGATTGCACATTGAGTTCGAGTCTCATTCAAGTTATATATATCCCTATGCGAGCCGTCATTCAACGAGTCAAATGGGCAAAAGTCACAGTCGAAGGGGCTATCATTGGCGAAATCCAAACTGGGATCATGACCTTACTTGGCATTGGTGCTGGAGACACATTAGAGACCGCTAAGAAAATCCTGACTAAGATTAACGCCTTAAGAATCTTCACAGATGAAGCAGGCAAAATGAATCTGTCACTCTCTCAAGTCGGCGGCGCTCACCTCATCATCAGCCAGTTCACTCTTTATGGAGATACCTCGAGCGGTAATCGGCCGAGCTTCATTAAGGCTAAGAAACCTGAGGCAGCAGAGAGGCTCTATCTTGAGGCTGTAGCGTTCGCACGTACTCTAGGCACTCCTGTTGAGACAGGACCATTCCAAGCGGACATGAAAGTAGAATTACTGAACGATGGACCCGTGACTCTGATTATCGAGTCTGAAGCTCATCGTGAGCTTTCATGATTCTCTCACCACCGTGATAAGTGAAGAGTGAGGAACACGAATCATAAGCGCCTTCATAAAACTCTGTCTTGTTTGTGAAATAAGCCATGTAGTCATTCACGAGTCCGAAAAACCAAGGATCCGTTGCTCCGTTTTTAATTGCTTGCGCTTGGAGCTGCCAGCCCAGTGCACTTGAAGCTTCTCCAGGCCAAGTAAGAATAGTAATATCGCCTAACTTCACTTGAGAGATGGTGGACTTGTGTGGGAAGAGAGCGAAGTAAGGAATCATCATCTCAGGAGGATGATTCTTGAAGAACATTCCACCTACACACCACTTCAATGAACTACCTGCAGTCAATCCTAAGTTTACTACACGTCTTCGAATTTCAATTGTGGGTTCAACAGGTATCAGGTTTTGAGGTGCAAACGCAGCTTCAGCTTGAGCTCCGAACACTCTACCTAAGTTCTCTACGTTCTCTACCGTTTCTTTGTGCTCAATAGGATCGTGCTTCACTCCTACATCTCCTTCAGCACCATTCATGAAAAGCATCGTAGGTTTATAGAGTGCAATTCCGTTTTGCTCAGTGATGTATTTCTCAATGTTGATTTCGATTTGGCCAGGAAAGTCTGAACTATAATGCAAGATCTCAGATGGCATTCCTCCACCGTGAACAGCGAAGTTGACCATTCCACCTAACCACCAACCTGTAGTCTTAGACTTAGCAAGCAGGAAGTTAGCGTTCTTATTGTAGTACTCTATGTCTTGGAAGCGAAACTTGTTACGTTGCACACCTTCGATTGTGACTTTGGACTTGAAGAGGTCTGCGGGTTCTAGATTCGCAAGTGCAGCACTCACAGCTCCGGCAACTCGGTCTAGCATCGTTTTGAAGTTTTTCTTACGGAAGAGATCCACAGCGACTAACTCAAGTGGAAGCCTTCTAGAGAGAGTTCCGGGACCTTCGTGCGTGTGAGTACCTGAGAGAATGAACGCCTCTTCAGGAATTCCTTGTTTCTTGAATCGCTTCGCTAGATCAGTGAGGAATCTGCGCTCGATGCCGATCACATCAAGACTAATGAAGATGACGATCTTGTCTTCGTTTTTAATCGCCATGACTTTCGCACGAATCGGAGTGTGAACTCCAGTAGAAGGCCTGAAGAAGAAAGAATGCTTATACTCATTCTTCCAATCTATGAATCCTGGTAGTCGTCTATCTTTAGATCCATACCCTGCTAGTGGGATTCCGATCTCTGGAGCTGTGTCGACAGAAGCGATGCCTACGAGTGCATCTGAAGCGTTTGCAGTTTGCGAAAATAGCTGTGCCACTAATAAAAATAGAAGAGTATTTTGAATCATATAACAAGTTTACATGACCTAAAACCAAGCACCAGAGTCAACATATTGGCTATTATGTAGAGTATGCTAAACTCCGAAGAGGGGGGTATATGAAATACATCTGCGCGATACTCTTCTCTGTTGTTTTTAATAATGTATTATTCGGCCAAGACGAACCCCCGCGCACCAACGTTGATTGCGGAGAACACATGCAAGAAAAACTACAAGGCAATGCACCTAAGATTGATTGGAAAGAGTTCAAAATCTCTGAGCTGACTAGTGAACTCAAAAAAGAAATTGGAATCGCCCTCACCCGCTTGGATGAGATAGCCAACCAATCTGCCGCTCCTACTGTTGAAAACACGCTTCAAGCTTTTTTGAATTCTCAGGAAAAAGTCGAACACATTTCAAAAATTTTCTCGACACTCCAGTCGAATATGCTCGACGATGAGTTGAAAGCTATTCAAAATGATTTTGAAGCAGCGAGTGTTGATTTTGGTAATAAAACGTCATTTCATGATGGCTTCTTCAAGCGACTGAAAACCTTAAAGAAGAAATTCCCTAAACACCCAGCCGTCACCCGCATTTATAATGATTTCATCCGTAGCGGAGCAGATCTCCCTCAGGAGAAGAAAGACAAACTTGCGAAGATCAATCAAAAACTGAAAGAACTCAGCACTCAATTCGGTAACAATCACCTTCATCGTCTGAAAGAACTTAAAGTCATCGTAACCAATAAAAACGAGCTCGATGGACTTCCTGAAGCTACGATCAAGCGAATCGAAAAAGACGGCAAATACATCATTAACTTCCGTGACTCCACTGTGAGTGAAATCATGATGTTCTGCACGAATCGTAAACTGAGAGAGAAAGTCACCTATGCTACGGCTCAACCTGAGCTCGCATCGAAGTACCTCTCAAAAGAAGAGCTGGGCGATACCAAGTCCGATGACAATCGTCCTGTGGTGCTTGAGATTGTAAAAACTCGCAAAGAGCATGCGAAGCTCATGGGCTATGCAAATCACGCTGAATATCAACTTGCAGATCGTATGGCAAAAGACCCAAAAACTGCGCTGAGACTCACCATGAAAATTCTGGAAGCAGGATATAAGAAATCAAAAGTAGAACTAAAAGAGCTCGCTGATTACGCCAAAAAGAAAGACCGAACACTGAAGAAACTAGAACCCTGGGATGTGAGTTACTTCTCTGCACTCTATGAAAAAGAATTCTTGGACTTTAATGAGTCAGAATTCAAAAAGTATTTTGAATTCCAAAACACCTTTAAAGCCACGCTTGATTTCATCGGTGAGCTCTACAATGTCCAATTCACTGAAGATCCTAAGATCAAGGGCTATCATCCTGATGTGAAAGCGTTTCACGTGAAAGATCTGAAACTCGGTAAGGAAATCGGCGTACTCTTCGTTGATCCATTCACTAGAGAGATCAAGCACTCAGGAGCATGGGCTAACAACGTCACAGAACAAGGTAAATTCTCAGATGGAATGAGACGTCCGATAGCGTCAGTGCACTTCAACTTCGATCCACCTCATGGCAATACCTCTACACTGCTCAAAGTCTCAGAAGTAGAAACCATCCTCCACGAAATGGGTCATGCGATGCATGCGCTCTTCTCTGATGTAGAATACCGCAATCTGGGTGGATTCAATGTTCCCTGGGACTTCGTAGAATTCCCTTCTACTGTGATGGAGAACTGGCTCTCAGAACTTAGATATTTAGAACTTGCTTCCAAGCACATTGAATCAGGAAAAGTCATTCCAGCTGAATGGCTTGGAAAGATTAAGAAGAAACAAGACTTCCAAAAAGCCATGGTCTACATGCGTACAGCTTCGTTTGCTTACATGGATCTCATCATGCACTCAGCAGGAATTAAGCCTGGTGAGGATCTACTCTCGTTTGAGAAGCGAACCCGAGGCGCGTACTCGCTCTTCCCTGAATATCCATTCACCTTACTCTCACCCAGGTTCAGTCACCTCTTCAATGGGGGTTACTCTGCTGGATATTATAGCTATCTCTGGTCTGAGACGATTGAAGCAGATGGATTCTATTATTGGAATGAGTCTTCTAAGACTCTGAAGGCGCGATCTCATAAGCTCAGGGATAAGATACTCAGTCGTGGTGGTTCACTCGATGCAAACATCATGTACAAGTCATGGCGTGGTCGTAACTTCACTACTGATGCGTTCTTCAAGAAGAATGGCTTGAAGTAAACAGACTTAGATCATGAGCGCAGTAAACTCATCCCAATGATTCTTGAGGCGAGCTTTGAGCTTCAATACTGCTTGAGTGTGAAGCTGAGACACACGTGATTCAGTCACATCGAGTACTCTTCCGATCTCCTTCAGATTTAGATCCTCATAGTAATAGAGTGAAAGTACGAGTCGCTGCTTCTCAGGAAGATCACCAATGGCTTCTGCAATCAGATTCTTCAGATAAGCATGGCTCACTTCATTAAACGGTGTCGCAATCTTAGAGCTATCACCATAACCATGGAGTGACTTCTTGTCGGTCTTAGAGAGATTCGAAATATCATCGAACGAGAGGAGCGAGATCCCTCTGACTTCACTGAGAAGCTCATGGAACTCTGTCTGCGAGACGCCTAACTCCATACAGACTTCATCATCAGTCGCCTGTCTACCCTTCTGTTGCTCAATACGAGTGTAGATACGCTCGAGCTGCTTAGCCTTCTCACGTACGGACCTAGGAACCCAGTCCTGTGCACGGAGTTCGTCTAGGATTGCTCCACGGATACGAAACTCTGCGTATGTTTTAAACTTATTATCACGAGAAGAATCGTACTTCTCAATTGCGTCCATAAGACCGATGACGCCTGAACTCATGAGATCGTCTAGTTCAACGTTAGCTGGAAGACGAGCAGCGATTTTCTGTGCGATGAACTTAATGAGTGGCGCGTACTCCACAATGAGCCGCTCTCGTGACATGTTCACTGGAGTAAAATCAGCTTTGACAAGAGTAGAAGTCTGTTTTGCATCCTTCTCTACTTCTAGAGCGATCTCCTTAATCAGAATCTCTTCTTCGTTCACCTGAAGCGCCGCTGGAACAGGTGCTTCTATTTCAGACTCAGCGACTGGTGCTACGGCTTGAGTGGATTCGATTTTGCTCGATTTGGCTTTCTTAGATAGTTTTTTGATTTCTTCCGAAATCTCTACCTTCGCCTCAACAGATTCACGCCTCGACTTCGTAGACGTCTTCTTTTGGTTTACTGCTTTTTTGTATGTCTGTAGACCTGAATTAGCTGCCATATCTCACCCCGTTGTTTTCAGATTAATCCCATAATTTTTGCTACTACTCGCTCAGGAGTAGCGGTTTCGATGTCATCAGGAAATTTTGCGCCCGTACTGAAATACTGTAACGGCAACTTAAACCTCTCTGACACATTATAAATCGTGCCAAACTTCACTGCGTCGTCGAGCTTCGTAAAGATAAGCCCCTCAGGACTGATATCTTTTGCTCTTCTAGTTAATTCAAAATTTTCTGCATCCGATGTAGATGCGGAGAGAACCAACTGAATCCTCACGTTCACAATCTTGTGAAGAGCTGATTCAATTTCGGCAATCTGAGCAGAGTCCTTAAGTCCAATCGCAGCTGTATCAATTAAAATCAGATCGAGACCGGCAAGTTCTGCCAGTGCCATTTGAATTTCTTTTTTTGAAATGACTTTACGGTAAGGTGTTTTTAGAATTTTTGAATACGTTTCTAGAAGTTCATCGAAGATCACGTTTCTGTGTGTATCGGGAGTCTTGTAATCGATGAGACCTACTTTCAGATTCTTTGAGTTCTGTGCAATTGAAGCAATCTTAGTGAGAGCAGAAGTCTTACCTACTCCACTGCTACCTACGAATGCCATGACGACTGGAGTGGCGTTATCACCACGATCAGCGCGCTTAGTGACCCCCTCAAGGCAGTCCATTACTTCAATCGATTGCATGAGCTCTTGCGCTACTTGATCAAGCACAGCATCGCGGTCGTGCTTACTAGCAGCATCGAGTTGGAATGAAGCATTCTTAATGATTCCATATGCTAGTCTGCGATCTACACCACTGAGAATGAGGAAATCAAATGCATCTGAAACTGCTGGAGTAAGATCTGTTCCCAAAGTCTCAGAACGCTGAGTCTGTGACTGAGTATTTGCACTATTCTTCATCTCTGCAACGACTTGCTTGAGATCATCGAGCTCTTGAGTGAATTGTGAGTTTTGCTGAAGCTGTTCAACTGCTGGCTGACGAGTGGGAGCTACGATCGGTAATTTCGGTGCAGGAGCCGCTGCCATGGGTACAGGATCTATCTCTGCGTAACGTGTTGCAGTGAGTTTGCTTTGGCTCAATGAAACTTTATCAGCAGTCTGTGCTGCGATTTTATCAATTCTTGAATCATTAAATTCATTATAAAAATTCTTCTGATTCTTAGCAGACATGTTCTTCACTTGCTCACTGGTCGCAGCAGGTAGTCTTCGCTCAGTATTAGCCTTCTTAGCAAGAGCGTGATCTGCGACAGCAGCAGTCACTTCTACTGAAACTTTTCCCAGCAGACCGAAACCACCTTTGTTTCGTTTGGTTTGAAGAATCACAGCTTCAGGACCTAATTCTCTCTTGATGGTATCAAGTGCTTCTTGCATAGTTGGTGCTTCGAACTTCTTAACTTGCATATGCTAACCTCACTGTTCCAAACGATTTTACATTTACATTAGGCGTGATCTCGTTATGAGACAGCACCGTAATATTCGGGATAAAACGATCTACGAGTTGTTTTAAATGATTACGAATGAGTGGAGAGCAGAGAACAATCGCGTGACTGTGCTCAGCTGCTAATTGCTGAGCTTGTGTAGCCAACTGACCAATAAATCCTCTCACAAACTCAGGATCAATCGAAAGCTGCTGACCTTGGTCAGTCTGGATGATTCCTGAAGCAATGGTTTCTTCTATGTCTTTGTCTAGTGTCAAAAGAACCAGTTCACCATTCACACTCACAAGCTTCTTAGTAATAGTTCGAGCCAGAGCAGATCTCACATGTTCTATGAGGAAAGCGGGATCTTTCATTGATGGAGCTATTTCTGAGAGTGTCTCAAGCACAGTCTTTAGATCCCTGATCGATACACCTTCTTTAAGAAGTCCTTTGAGCACTTTAAGTACTGCACTGACAGAGAGGACAACAGGAATGAGATCTTCAATCACTTTTGGTGCAGTCTGTTTAAGGTTGTCGAGAAGAATTTGAAGTTCCTGACGACCGAGTAACTCACCTGAATGATTCCTAATGAGTTCAGTCAAATGGGTTGCAATGACAGTCGAGAGATCGACGACAGTATAACCCTTCTCCATCGCTTCGTCTTTCTGACGAGGCGAGATCCACATTGCATCTAAACCAAACGCAGGTTCCTTAGTAGGAACACCATGAACAGGATCAGATACATTTCCAGGATCCATCGCAAGAAGATGTCCAACCATGAGAGAACCAGAACCAATTGAAATGCCTTTGAGCATGAGCTGGTAATCACCTGGCTTCAATTCCAGATTATCTCTGATTCTGAGTGGAGGAACAATGATCCCAAGATCAATAGCGAACTGTTTTCTGATATTAGAAATACGCTCTAGCAGATCGCCGTTTTGTTCAGCATCTACAATATTCACCAAGCCATAACCTACTTCGAGCTCGAGTGAATCCACGGAAAGTAGGTTTTCGATTTTCTCTTGTTGAGGACGAAGCTTTTCGTTGTCGAGATCTTTTTTTGCTTTGAGGGCCACAGCTTCTTCAGCGCTATAAATTCTATAAGATGTGTAGCCTAACATTCCTGCGATGATCAGGAAGGGAAGAGTCGGTAGTCCTGGAATAATCGCCATGAAACCCATGACGCCAGAAGCTGCAAAGAGTGGCTTATATTGGGAGAAGAGTTGCTTACTCATCTCACTACCTAAATTAGCTCCACCCGCGTTACGTGTGACAATGATACCTGCAGAAGTAGAGATGATGAGAGCTGGAATCTGAGTGACCAATCCATCACCAATAGTGAGAAGTGTGAACGTCTGTGCAGCAGTTGCGAGATCGAGTCCTTGCTGTAGAGTTCCAATAATGATTCCGCCAATGATGTTGACGACGACGATGAGAATACCCGCAATCGCATCTCCTCTAACGAACTTGCTCGCACCGTCCATGGCTCCGTAGAAATCTGCTTCACGAGCAATCTCAGAACGACGTCTTCTCGCTTCTTCTTCATTGATCACGCCAGCATTCAAATCAGCATCAATAGACATTTGTTTACCTGGCATTGCATCCAAGGTAAAACGTGCAGCAACTTCTGCGACTCTGCCTGCGCCTTTAGTGATAACGATGAAGTTGATGATGACCAAAATAATGAAGACAACGATACCGACAGCGTAGTTACCCCCGACGACAAATTCTCCGAAGGACTGGATCACGTCTCCAGCAGCTGAAGTACCCATGGACCCACCGTTCAACAGAATTACTCGAGTCGTTGCGACGTTGAGTGAAAGTCTGAAAAGTGTGGAAATCAAAAGAAGAGTTGGAAAACTTGAAAAATCGAGAGCTTTCTTCACGTAAACAGAAGTTAAAAGTAAAATGATCGATGAAGCGATTGCCATCGATAACAAGATATCGAGAATAAACGCAGGCATGGGGATCACCATGACCGTGAGAATACCCAGTAGTCCTGCTACTAGTAATAAATCAGGATTTTTTGAAAGACGTTCTAGAAACTTGGCCATCCATAGCCCTCTCTAATAATTTTGCTGGAAAAAAAACAGCTTGTCCACGAACTAACGCGAACTAAAACTTATGATTTTTGAGTTTGTAAACGTACGCCAATACTTCAGCGACGGCTTGATAAAGGTTCTTAGGAACATACTGACCAATCTTAACGGATTTGAACAATGTACGGGCCAATGGCACATTCTCAACCATAGGGATTCCTGCATCAGCCGCCACTTTTTTGATTCTTTGAGCGAGGAAGTCCGCTCCTTTTGCAATCACCTTAGGTGCCAACATTTTGTCTCTTTCGTAGATGATCGCAATCGCTATGTGAGTCGGGTTGGTGATGATGACATTAGCCTTCTTTACAGCTTGCATCATACGTTTTCGGGCCATATCCTTCTGAATCGTACGGACACGAGCTTTAACAAGAGGATCCCCTTCATGCTCTTTCTGCTCTTGTTTGGCTTCTTGCTTGGTGAGCCTCACACCTTTCATATATTCATTACGTTGCAGCCAATAATCAAATCCTGCAAAGACGAGAAGTGCTAGTGTGAGAGAATAAAAAACAGACTTTGCACCGGAAATGTAAGCGGGAGCAATTCCTGTGACATCAATGAGCATGTGTTTGGAAGCTGAGAAAACTTCTGGTTTAATGACTGCATAGCCAATAGCAAGCAAAGTGAAGATCTTAAAAACTACTCGAATGCCTTCGAAGAATTGCCTCATCGAAAACAGTTTTTGAAACCCTTGAATAGGATCGATTTTAGACCAATCAAACTGGACTGGATCCCACGAAAACACCCAACCCGTTTGCAGTACACTGCCTAAGATACTAAACACAAAACCAGTCAGGACAACTGGAAAGCCAATCACCATGAAGAGCTTGCCAGCGGCTAAAATTTTTGTAGTGAGGAGAGTGTTTCCAGTGAGAGATTCCTTAGAAACTCCATCGAATCTTAGTATTTCTTTGAGAAACTCAACATACTGACCCCCTACACTATTGATCACTGCAAAAAGCGCAACAAACGTAGCAAGGAGAACAATGAAACCTGTGAGCTCTCTACTTTGAAATACTTTACCTTGAGATCTTAATTCTTGTAACCGATGGGTCGAGGCTTCGTCTGATAAGTCTTCTGTGTCGCGTTCGTTTCCACCGCCGTTACCTTCACTGGCCATGCATCACCGTCATGACCCTGACTAACTTATTATAAATCATTCCAAAATTCTCAGTCACCACTGCTGCGAACTCAGGCATGGTGAGAAGTAAAATAATAAAACCTAGAAGCGCGCTGATTGAGAACGAAAGAACTAAGATATTCATTTGAGGCATATTCTTAGCCATCACTCCGTAAAGCACGTTCACTAAGAAGAGCGAAACAGAAACAGGAGCTGCTAGTTGCATCCCAAGAATGAACGTATCGCCGGTCATCTGAATGAGTTGTTTGGAAAACATTCCTCCCATGTTCATTGAACCAATTCCTACAATTTTGTAGCTATCCATCGCCGCTCTTAAAAACAAATGGTGTCCATCCATGACCAGGAAGAGGAGCATCGCAAGAGTCATCTGAAGATGTGCTATGATTTCTGTTTGAGTTTCTTGATGTGGATCATACTGACTTGCTGATGCGAATCCCATTAAGTTACCGGTGATGTTTGCACCGAATTGAACACCATCAAAAACAAGTTTTGAGCAATATCCTAGAGCAAGTCCAAAGATCGTCTCAAGTGCGATCGTGTAAATGATAGTTGAAGTGGTAGAGCCCCAGATTGTAGCCGCTTCAGGATTAATGCTTCCCGTTTTCACAAGGGCTGGATAAAGTGCTGCTGTAATCGCTAATGAACTCAAAATTTTAATAGGAAGTGGGATCATACGATCACCCAGAATAGGGACTATCGCGAAGAGAGTGCCATAGCGAACAAGTACTGCGAAAAAAGTAAGTGCTTCATTCATTACCTAATCCAGTCATGGGCTCCACCTAATATGACAGTTGCATATTGGCTTAAGATTTGAAGCATCCAAGGAGACATCACTGCAAGCACAGCGACAACTGCAAGCATCTTAGGAATAAATGTAAGCGTGGCTTCGTTGATCTGAGTCACAGCTTGAAAAATACTCACCACTAAACCCACGATCAAAGTGGCAAGTAGCATAGGGCCAGCAAGATAGATTGTAGTTTTAATTGCTTCAGCTCCGATAGCAATCACCATATCATCTGTCATGACTCACACCCCTCTTTGTAACTTAACCGAAACTTCTAATTAAACTTCCGACGATGAGCTGCCAGCCATCAACGAGAACGAAAAGTAGCAGCTTAAATGGAAACGAAATCATCATCGGAGGCAACATCATCATCCCCATGGCCATGAGAACACTCGATACAACGATATCCAAAACCAAGAATGGCAAATAAAGCATGAAACCAATCTGAAACGCAGTCTTGAGCTCACTGATCATGAATGCAGGAATCAAGATGTAAGTAGCGACTTCTGATTTGTTCTTAGGTTTTTCAGACTTTGAAAGTGAGAGGAATAATTCTAAATCTTTCTCACGTGTCTGAGAAAACATGAATTCACGCATCGGTTTCTCAGCACGTTCGAGTGCTGTCTTCTGATCGAGTTGTTCATTCATGTAAGGCTCAAGAGCATTCGTTGAGACTTCCTTCCAGGTCGGAGCCATGACGAAGAATGTAAGAAAAAGAGCAAGACCGACTAAAAGTTGGTTGGGTGGAAGTTGCTGGGTTCCCAAACTCTGTCTTAAAAAACTCAGCACTACAATGATCCTTGTGAACGAAGTCATCATGATCAGAATCGCAGGAGCAAGTGAGAGCACTGTGAGCATCATCACAATGCGGATCACTGATACTACATCAGCAGGTTTGGATGAATTCGGAAAAGAAAGACTCAAGCTCGGGAGAGAAATTCCAGATGTACCTGGAACATAACCGTCTGCAGCCATAGCAGAACCTGCTACAAGTAGCACTCCGAAAATCGCGGTCAAAAGTGTGAGTGCTTGTTTTTTCATTAGAGAGTTTTCATTCCTTCCATGCGCTTGCGGATCTCTTCACGAAAACTGGTAGTAGGAGCGGATGAAGCTACTTTCTGTATAGAAGGAGCGGCGGCTTTAACGGCCTTGGGAGCTGCCACAATCTCTGCTTGATCCAGCATTGAATCAATTTCATCTTCTGAGCCAAGCTCTGTGATGAGACTGATCGAGTCTTCAGCTACACCAAGAACAAGAAGTCGGCCACTCACTCTCACAATTGAAATACTTTTCTTAGGTCCTAAATACTGATTTGCGACCATTTCGATCATTTGCGGTTTAGCGCCAAACTTAATTCTAGTCATCTTTAAGAAGGAAGAAGGCATTCCCTTGTTCTTCACTCGCTTCACAGCGGTAAGAACACCCAGTAGTACGAGTATGATTACCCCTAACCATGCAAAAGATTTGAAAGGTGATGGAAGTGGCTTCGCGTACTTAATTGGATCCATCGTATTTTTTGGAGGATCAATCGTTTTTGTTTGAATATTTGGAGCCGCTTCTGCAGAAGGAGTATCTGATTTTAAAATCTTACTCAGGAGTGACTGACTCACATTACTCATTTCGCCTTTTGCAGCTTGAGGCGCAGATTGAGTCAGAGTGATTTTGTCTTCTTTGTTACCTAAACTATTCAATGTTAGAAAAACAGACTTTCCAGAGATCTTGAACTTGAAGTGGTTCTTATACTTTTCCGCCTCTCCTCTTACTGAGAGACGACATCTCACTTGCTTCGGTGTGTATTGATAAGCGAAGACTTTAGAAACTTCACTTCCTGCTTGAGTGAGGATCTTAGCTGGATAAACGACGACATTATTCAAATTGACTTGAATGATGTCGCGAACATATTCAGTTTTCAATTGATTGACTTGTACTGGCTCATCAAATTGAAGCTCCACTTTTCCTGGACCCAAGATTTGAACATTTTTCAAAACTTGACCGGCAAAGCTAGAATTAGTCAAACCTAGTAATAGTAAGCAACTTCCGATTGAAATTCTCATCCTAAGATTGTCCTCCGCCATCCTGGCGACAACGCATTCGACCTATTATCTCAACTGTTCAATTCGCTCTACTGGAGAAATGATATCTGTGAGACGAATCCCGAACTTTTCGTTAACAACAACCACTTCGCCTCTTGCGATGAGTTTCTCATTCACGAAAACTTCGAGGGGCTCACCCGCAAACTTTGATAACTCTACGACAGATCCCTGTGCGAGTTGTAGAATATCTCTGATATTCATCTTGGTTCGACCCAATTCAACAGTGACTTTGAGTGGAATATCCAAAATAAAATCAAGTGATTGAATGGCAGAATTTTGAATCTTCTGACCACCTGTCGCTGCTCCTGTTGGAGCTCCTGCTGGTTGTTGAGCTGCTACTGCAGCTGCGAAATCTGTTCCGTTAGACATCCTGTCTTCCTCCTGGGTTATTCATCTTCCAATATTTGGGTAACCTGAACCGCTCGGTTACCTCTCGATACACCAAAAAAACATTTATATTTAGCAATGCCTTCGACATTGATTTCTAATTCATCATCAGAATTTTTGGAAAGCGGAATGATATCGCCTTCAGATAAGTTTACTAGATCTGAAACTGTAATCGCAGCTTCACCTAGATTCACGACGACATCTGCTTTTGTCGCTTTCACATGTTCTTCCATCATCTGTACCCAGATGCGGTCATGTTTATCGTTTTCAGTTTGATAAGATGAATTGAGTTTACTCTTAATGGATTCAACTGTTGAATAAGGAATCACAAGAACAATGGTACCGCTTGCATTCTCAAGTTCGACTTCAAACGTGGTAGTAATAATGACATCAGAAGGTGGAACTACACCGACGAATTGTGGATTCACTTCAATACGCACAAAACCCACATCTACCTTGTGAACGGGCGCCCAAGCTTCTTCTAAGTCTCGCAAAGCAAGATCCATCACTTTACGAATGATGGATAGCTCAATTCGAGTGAATTCCTTTCCTTCTATTTTGGTATAAGGTCTATCTGTTCCGCCCAAAAAACTATCGACGAGTGCGTAAGCAAGTTTGGATTCAAATACAAGGAGTGCAGGTCCGCGTAGAGATTCGAATCTCATGATGCTCATACAACTCGGAATAGGAAGTGTGTTCACGAATTCACCGAACTTGAGCAAGTCAGTAGAGATGATACTCATGGATGCAATTTTACGAAGGGCGTTTGAAAGTGACATCCTGAACAAACGAATGAAACGTTCATAAATGATGTCGAGTGTGGGCATTCGACCACGAATCACACGGTCTTGGTTGGTCAAATCATAAAGTTGAACATCCGGGCCAGCGTCTTCTCCTGCAACAGCACCCGTCGCACCAGCAGCGCCGCCCATTGCAGCTGTACCACCTGCACTTGCATCAAACGAGCCATCAGAGACTGCGTTGAGAAGAGCATCAACTTCCGATTGTGATAATACTTGATTCATTCTACTACTCCCTGGTTTGACCTATCCACTGATTGAAAAATTAGTAAAAAAAACATTTTTAATTTTTCCACTGACTAGAAAACTATTAATTGAATTTCTAATTTCATCTTTCAAATAGTTTCTTCCATCGACACTACCTAAATCTGAAGGACGCTTACTGTTAAAAAGATCGATGACAGTGTTTCTGACTTGAGGAAGTTTTTGTGAAATTTCTGAATCCACATCGTCTGATCCAACTTCGATTGAAATATTCACTCGTGCATACTTAGGAGTGATGCTTCCGGATGTAGCAAGATTCACTGTAAATTGTTCAAGAGTGACGATCTTTCCTGATTTCTTCGATGAAGCAGATTTCTCTTCGCCATGTCCACCGCCACCGCCGTGTCCACTGGTAGCAGGAGCTCCGTGCCCACCCGCTGCTTTTTCACCTTCGCTCGATCCATGTTCTTCTTCAGCAAGAATATCTGTCGATCTAGGTTGAGTGTTGTCTTTTTTGAAGGAAATAAAAACAATTCCAGCAATCACCATCGTAACTACTAGATTGACTAGAGTCAGAATCATCACCATTTTGTTTCCATCACCACTACTAGGAGCAACTTCTGCTTCTGGTGCTTTCGGTGCTTCTGCTGGCTTATCTGACATCGACACGTTCCTCCAAGAAATATTTTGCCTGGTTGAAGCGCATGTCGCAAGTGGGCAAAAAATGACTGTAGCCTGCGCCAACTATTTGTCGGCGCAGACCAAAATCTGAGTCTCAAATGCTACTTAATCTAAATCACAGTGTGATTTACTTCTTGAGGTTCAGAATTTCCTGCATCATCTCGTCCGCAGTACTAATGACTCTTGAGTTCGCTTGGAAACTGCGCTCAGTGTTCATAAGATTAATGAACTCGTTCGCAATGTCTGTTGTCGAAGTCTCGAGAGACTTAGATGCCACTGCTCCACGACCCGCTTGGCGTGGTCCACCAATTGTCGGCTGACCTGAGTTCCGTGTTTCACGGAAACGGTTCTGGCCGACTTTGAGGAGGAACTCAGGTGCATCGAATTTTGCAAGAGCAATCTGAGCAACTTTAACGGATTCGCCATTGGTGTATTGAGCTTCAAGCACGCCGTCTTCATTGAATGAAAGACCCGTTAGCGTTCCCACCTTGTAACCATCAGCAACCGTCTTGTATGCCTCCGAGTCAGAACCATACTGAGTGACTTCTAATCCATCTCCACCACTCTTCTTATCTTTTCCGAAGTTGAACTTGATATTGTAATCAGGTTGAGCTCCACCTTTGAAGTTGAAGGAGTTATTGTCTGTGACTTGCTCGAGCAAACGACCATCTTTATCAAAGATCAGCTTACCGGATGCTTGTTCTACCATCGTATTCTTCTGACCACCGACTACTTCTTCGCCCTTTGCCATCGCTCTCCAAGTCCAATCTCCACTTTCACTACGATTGAAATACATACTGAGAATGTGTGGAGCACCTGCAGAGTCGATCACTTGAACTCCTGTTGCAAAGTGTGAAGTTGCATCAGGTCGTTTTGGATCAAATACTATTGTAGGATCTGCACGGTTATCTAAGTTTAAAAACATTTTAGCTTCTTGAGTTCCCTTAGCATCGATCACAGTTCGTGCGACTTGCATTGGCTGCATCTTAGAAGTGATTCGTCCGTCCACATCTGCTTCAAATCCCAAAACTCGGTAACCTTCAGCATTGACGAGCTTTCCTTCTCTATCGAAGTGAAGCGATCCGTTCCTAGAGTAGAATCTTCCATCCGGACCATCGAGGGTGAACATCCCTTCACCCGTGATTGATAAGTCTGTTGGAGATTCAGTCTGAAGAATCGATCCTTGGGTGAACAGAGGCGTAACAGCTTCTAACTTCACACCGCGACCGATTTGGAGTCCACCGTTCATGGTGTTTTTCACCATGATGTCGGAAAACTCAGGACGACTTGCTTTGAAACCAACTGTTTGTGAGTTGGCAATGTTATCACCGTACACGCCCAAAGCATCTCCCATTGTTTGAAGACCTGAACGTGCAGTATGCATTGACGATAGTATACCCATAAGAGAACCCTCCTTGGTTCTTTACAACTAGCATTCATATTTTATGAGTGCGGCAAGTCGTCAATCATTCGGACTCGCCAAGAGGTTTCCCAAAAAACGGGGCCAACCTACTCTCTATTCACTCACGCCTATTTTTCAAATCACGTTAAATGATGACAGCGCCATCAATATTCGTGAACACATTCCCAGACATTCCTTCTTTGTCCATCGCTGTGATAATCGTTCGATTTTTCACATTCACAATGAATGCTGAATTCGCTGTCAAAATCAAAGACTCTTCTAGACCTTTTGCAGCAGCTTTATCGATTGCATCATTCACTTTCGACATGAGCTCTGGGCCTACATTGATTTTTCTTTCCTGGACTCGTTGTGAAGCATGCGAAGAGAATTTAACACCTGGACGAATCTGACCTATGTTCTCATTCGAAGGAGATTTGATCGCATCGTTTAATGCGCGATCGAACTCTCCAGGTTTAATATCTTTTGCGGATTTTGCTTCTGAAGCCGCACTATCCCCTTGTGCGGGAATGCGTGAGACATTCGGATATAAAATCCCTTCCTTAATCATTGTCTTTCACCTCCACTTTGCTTCTGAATTTCATCTTTCATTGTACTCAAACCATTTGGAAAACCTTTTCCAGTTACAGGCGCTGCTCCACTAGTGAATCCATCCATTCCACCTGGACGATTCATCTCAGCATTGAATGCGAGTTTTTGATGAGCCTTGACTTGATCTGAAGGCAATCCTGAAGGCGCGTTCAGTGCAGCTAAAATTTGCTGATCAATCGGAACTTCTTTACCTTCTGCCGCTCCGGTGTAAGGGAGGACATTAGAGCTGTGTTGAAAGAGCTTTTCTGGCTTTTCAGCAGTGTACTGAATGGATGGTTTAGGTGCTGAACCAGGGTTCTGAATCACTTGGTTTTGCTGACTAAACGGTAATGCAGTGTTGGCGCTTCGCACGGAACCGCTCTGCGGTTCCCCGCTCACACTCTCCTGCACCTTCAAAATGTTACTCATCGGAACTTTTTGTTGCATCTTCGCATCACCGACTAAGAACGAAGGCTCTCCACCATCGAAGCTCACTCCTATGATCCTTGCTTCTCCTTGCATCTTAGTTGGAATCACTTTTCCTTGAGCAGTAGCCGCATCGACTCTGACCACATAGTTTCCTGACTTAGACGGGATACCATTGTTGCGCATTCCGTCCCAAGTGAATCCAACTGCGCCAGCCTCTTGCATCCCCAGATCCCTAGTAAACACAGGCTCACCAGATTCAGCATTGATGAGGGTCACACGAGTGACGTCAGATGCTTCGGGAAGTGTGAAGCTGACACTAGAGTTAGAACCCTCTGTGTGTGGGAAACGGTTACGATCGAGAATAACCGTCTTACCGATCAGTGATGTCATCTCCAACCGCTGAGATGGATTCTGATTGGCAGTCATCTTCTCCAAAGTTTTATTCATGTTCTGCATTTGTTCCATTGAAGTGATTTGCGCCATTTCAGTCGCCATCTTCTCAGCATCAAATGGCTTAGTCGGATCCTGATACTTCATCTGATTAATCATGATCATCATGAAATCATCTTTATCGAGTTTCTTTTTGATTTCACGAGGAGCTTGAGGTTTTACACCCATTTTAGCTTGAATGTCAGACCAAACTTTTTGAAACTTTGGAGCTTGGTTTTTATCTAAGCCGGGTTCATTAGTAGAAGGTGCTACAGAATCACCTGTTACCACTGCTCCTGCTCTAGCTGTTGTCACCGATCCAATTGACACTCGTTATCCCCTTTTTACTTCTATGCTAAAACGTTTAGTCTTCCTGAACCCGCTGCTTCTTGATTACCCATTCGCTTAAGACCTGCTGCTCCAACCAAGTTCTTCACTTCCGGTAAAGATCCATCATTCAAACGATCGTAATTACTTGCACCTTGTTTAAAATTTTGATTCTGCTGTTGATTGAGTACATCACCCATGTTCGAACGGTTCTGATGACTGAGATCAAGCTGCGATTGCATCTGTGATTGTGTAAGAGCAGGTGCTTGCGCTATATCAATTGTGCCTAAACTTAAATTATGTACAGAGAGCGATTCCTTCAGTGCACTTAAGCTTTCTTCAATGATTTTCTTAGCATGAGCGTCCGATGCACGAACCTTAAGATCAACGTAATTTCCTAATGTATTCACTTGAATGAAGATTTCACCTAAGTGATCAGGCTTCAGTCTTAATCGAATCTCGCCACCATTCGCTGATGCACTGAGGTTTTTGATTTGTGAGCCGATATTAAGAACTGCATCACTCGATAATCTCTGTGTCCCTAGACTACCACTCGTCACTTGAGCAGAAGTCGCTTGACCCATGATAGAACCAGGATCAAACGAAGCGGTCTTACCCGCTGGAGTCATAGCCAATCCATGTGTGAGTTGTCTCATAGCAGTTTGGTCTTTTTCTTGTGATCCCGAGTTATCAGATGCGCTGGATTGCTTTTCTTTTGTTCCACCGAGAATCGCTTGAAGTCCTACTCCTGTGCTGACTAATTCTGAAATTGACTTTGCCTCAGTACCTTTGGACTTTGTTGGAGCATCAATTGGACTACTAGAGACAGGAGCTGAAGTATTACCCGCCGTTCCCATCGCCATACGAGTTTGCAGGAAATCAGAACCTGAAAGAGATTTTTTAGTTGCTACATGTGGCTTAGATGCTTGCGAAGCTTCAGAAACTTCAGTACCTACTTCTTCTGCTTGTCCTGGAAGTGCATATAAATCCGTAAGAGTGCTTGTTTCTAGCTGCTGATCAACAACTTGCATTCCTCCAGCAGGAAGAATCATTTTACCTTCTTGAAGACCAGGATTCTGTCTCGCGAGAGCTTGTGCTTTTAATTCTGTATTAGTTTGAGCATGAGTGATGTTTTTTAATTGGGCTTCAAGTTTAGCTTGGGAAGGAGTGAGTGCAGGTAACTTTGCTGCTACTTTTGTTCCAACTGATTCAACTTCTCCTTCTGAACTTAAAGATGTTTGTGCAGCAAGCGCAACGTTTTGTTCCGGAGTGAGAACAACAACTGGAGTTTGAGCCTGTGCAGTAGCAAGTGCTGCTTGGATCATTTGATCCACAGAAACTTCGCCTTCCACTTTTTTCTTAAGCTCTACATCCGACTCGCCGATCTGTTGTCGAGAAGGCATTCCACCTGATACGACTTTGGAAATATTAATCATTGAAGAATACTCCCTTTAGTCATCGCTTCAGTGAGCTGTGATGCCTTCACAGGATCCATCAAATTCATGATCTTCGCTAAACGCTGAGTGGTCATCTTAGTTGCAGCAGATACAGCAAGCGATAATTCTACTTTTGATAGAAGAGCGGATGCTGCCTTAGGACTCATTGCTTCTACTGTCTCAACGAACTTAGCTACTTTTTCATCTGATTGTTTTTTCTGATCAAGCTTCACACCTTGAATTTCAGATTTGAGAGCTTGGAGTTTTGCGATTTCTTCTTTGACAGCTTGCTCTCGCTTTTCGAGTTCATTTTCTTTTTCGCTTAAGCTTTTAAGTTTTTCTTCGTAAGCAGATCTTTGTTTCTTGAGTTCAGTGAGTGCCTTCTGATCCACAAGGCATGCATTGTCTGGTAGCTCTGATGCATGAACTGCAGCACCAAGAATGAGAGAGATCAAGAGAATGGACTTCATTCGACTCCCCCTTCGCCTAATACCCAATGTCTCTGAGAAGATCTCATGACATACAAATCATCGAGCTGCTTCTGTTCGTATTTTCTCACTTCGGTTTTAAATTGATCTTTTGCTTTTTCTTTTAATTTATCGATCACAGATTTTCTCTGACGAGCAGCCAAGTATTGAGCCATAGCTTGGTTCACCCATTTTTTTGCACGAATGATTGCACGTTCTGCGAATTCAATTCTTTTACGATTTCCTTGAATCAGAAGATCTTCAATTCTGTATTCTTGAACACCAACAATTTTTTCAGAAAGTTTTTCTCTTCGAATTGCAGCTCTTTCTAAGTCATTTTTGAGAGAATTTTTTCTATCGACTTCATTCATAAGATTGCGTTGTGTCTCTGCAAGGATGCGCATTGCTTCTTGAACTTGTCGTTCGCGTATGGTGAGCAGAGCTTCTAATTTGAATTGAAAACGCTTCATCTCTTATAGAATCACCTGATCTGGGTTTAAAGAATAGACTGAATGATTTGCCGTGTCGGCAAAAAGAGCTTAGGATTTTTTTGCAGGTTGAGGAGCTTGAGCCATGGCTTCAGCAGCTCGGCAAATTCCGACCATTTGAGCGAAGGTCTCATCCAAACTCACAGATACTTTAGAGTTCTGACGGAAGAAATCATTGATCCGATCATGAACAGCAATAGACTGATCGATTTTGAGATTACTGCCTCTCACATAGGCTCCCAGACTAATCATGTCCTCGTTCTGAGTATAAGTCGCAAGGAGCTCACGAATAGTCCCTGCAGCAGACCTCTGCACTTCGCTCGTCACTGCTGGCATGACCCTGGAAGTACTTTGAAGTACGTCTATCGCAGGGAATTGATTACGGTGTGCGAGCTTACGGGAGAGAACAATGTGACCGTCAAGAATCGAACGAGCTGCATCTGCAATCGGCTCATCCATATCGTCACCTTCGACAAGTACTGTATAGATACCTGTAATACTTCCTCTCACCGGAGCTGTGCCTGCACGCTCAAGTAACTTGGGGAGTAAGGAGAATACACTCGGAGTATATCCCTTAGATGCCGGTGGCTCGCCTAAAGATAAGCCGATCTCTCTTTGAGCCATACAGAAACGAGTGACAGAATCCATCATGAGAAGCACGTCTTTGCCTTCATCTCTAAAATATTCAGCAATAGATGTCGCTAAGAAAGCTGCGCGAGTCCTCACTAGTGGTGAGCTCTCTCCTGTTGCAACAATAACAATTGAGCGAGCTAAGCCTTCAGGACCAAGATCACGTTCAATGAATTCTCTCACTTCACGGTTTCGTTCACCGATGAGTGCTATAACGTTAATATCTGACTTAGAATTTTTTGCTAACATCCCTAGGAGTACAGACTTCCCTACTCCAGAACCTGCCATAATGCCTACGCGCTGCCCTTTTCCGATGGTTAGCAATCCATTGATTGCCTTTACTCCGAGGTCAAGGGGCTGCTCAATCATCGTACGAGTGAGTGGATCAGAAGGCTTCTCATAAAGTGAGCGAGTATGAAACGGAGTGCGATCCTCGAAGAGTGGTCCTTTGTGATCCATCGGTCTTCCTAAAGCATCGACTACTCTACCTAATAGAAAATTCCCTACGACAACTTGTGATTGTCTGTGAAGGAGTTTAATTCGACTTTCGTTATTCACTCCTGCTGCATTTTCAAATGGCATCAAAATCACTTTTGAATCTTTAAACCCAATGACTTCAGCATCAACAAAACGAGACTCATCATCCGTATTGAGAAAAATTCTGCATAAACTTCCGACAGAAGCGCCGGGAAGGTGTGCCTCAAAAATAAGTCCTAATGATTTAGTTACTTTTCCGATGATCGAAAATGGCATCATCGAATGCAATATATCAGAGTATTTATTTTCTGGCAGTGTCCAGGTCATTTGCTTTCAACCAATGCATCAAATATTTCTTTGAGTTGATTTTCGACTTGCGCATCTATGACATTAAAATCTGTTTCAACTATACAGCCACTGAGTACCTTGTCAGAAGACTCTACTGTTATGTTCTTTAATTTAGAAAAATGATCAGTGAGTTCTTTTTTAATATTCTCCACACGGTAGAGATCCTTCGGAGATACTTTGATTCTCACAGACTCCTTTACACTGAGCCGGTCGATGATTTCTTTCACTACGCGCTGAATATAGGTCTCATCAGTTGCAAGTTCTTTCAGTACAACTTTCTTAGCTACTTGGAAAGCAAGCTGTACTAAGACGCGTTCATTCGCAGCGTAGATTTCATTCTTAGCTCCTTCATAAGCGGCTGTGAGCTCTTCAATTTTTGCGATATTGCCACGCATTTCCATCAAATACTTCTGATGGCCTTCAGCTTTTCCTGCTTCAATACCTTCCCCATGTCCTTGGCCGAATCCTTGTTTCATTCCCTCATCAAAGGCTGCTTTTTTTATGACATCAATTTCTTGATCAAAAACAATCTTAGCCTTCTCCTGTTCAGCCTTTAACTGACCTTGGAGTCTATTGAGCTGGAAACTATGCTTAATAGACTTGTCTTCAGGGGTAGACATGGAAGAAGTCTTGAGTTTTTCGGCAATGTATTCCTCAACTTGATAAGTGGAGCCTTCACCCTGAGAGATGACACGTACCCCACTGCTGCCTTCGGTCTCAGATTGAATGTTCCACTTTTGTCTTTGGAAAGAATTACTCATACGAGAGCGTCAGCCTCTCCACCACGACTAATGATGATCTTGCCTTCGGACTCGAGACGCTTCGCTATGTTGACGATCTCTTGTTGAGCACCTTCGACATCTGAGAGCTTCACTGGACCCATAGAAGAGAGATCTTCTTTGAGTAGTTCGCTTGCGCGTTTTGAAATGTTCTTAAAGATCTTATCTTTGATCTCGTCTGGAGCTGTCTTGAGAGCAAGTACCAATTTGTCGTTGGGTACTTCTTTGAGAAGAGACTGCATACCCCGGTCGTCGATGAAAATGATGTCTTCGAATACGAACATGAGTTTTCTAATCTCTTCTGCCAACTGCGGATCTTTTTCTTCCACACGAGACATGATGTTCTGTTCGCTGTTTTTGTCCATGACGTTGAGCATTTCTGCGATCGGAGGCACGCCACCCAATTGTTGTGTATCGATCGAACCCAATGTTGCAAGCTCTTGCTTGAGCACTTCGTCCACCTGAGCAATGAGGTCTGGAGAAATATAATCGAGGTTCGCGATTCTGAGAACTACTTCGGTCTGAATGACTTCTGGCAAACGCTTGAGAACGTCGCACTTCTTGTTGGCTTCTAAATGTGCAAGAACAAGAGCGATGGTTTGCGGATGTTCATTGACCAAGAAGTTGGCTAGGGTACGAGGGTCGACGAGCTCGAGAGCTTCAAGAGTACGCGAACCTTCGAGTACTGAGAGCTGACCAAGAACAGTCTTCGCACGATCTTCTCCGAGAGTCTCCAAAATGAACTCACGACCGGTCTGGTGACCGAAAATGAGAATGTCTTCTTCAGAAATCTCATTATAAAACTCTTCTAATACTTTACGTACAGTAGAGATCGGAACCTTATTCACGGATTGCATGGAGTTCACAACACGCTTCACATCGTTGTCTTTCATGCTTTTGAAGATCTTAGCAGTCACGGTGTTGCCTAAGACGCTGAGGAGAACTGCAGTCTTATCAATCCCCGACATCTCTTCAATATTTTCATACGAAACAGCTGCTATGCCCTTCATGCGGATTTACCCTTTCCCACTTCTTTGGCTGGTTCTTTTGCCGGTTGACCCTTAATCCAGTCACGAAGCACGAGTGCTGCTTTCTGTGGATTGTTATCAACGAGAGAGATGATTTTTTCTTTGATCATCTCACCTTCAATTTTTTCTGGAGCAATCTTCTCACTGAGAGCAGGAACTGTATCCTCTAACTGAGGCATACCAGCACCTTTCTGAAGTGACTCAAGCTCTTCCAATGTCTGTGGCAAGAATAAATCCACACTGTCGATCGTATTCTCGGTAACCCACTTGATGAATGGGCGTACGACGAAGACGAAGAAGAGGAGAATGAGAATACCAATCACACCATAAATAATGAGGTTCTGAATGTATCCACGGCGCTCGCTCTCAGCAATCGTACGCTGAGCTTCTTCGAAGTCTTCACGAGTGAATTCCATATTCTTCACTTCAATCTTATCACCGCGCTTAGCATCGAATCCTACTGCACTTGCAACGAGTGCTTCAAATTCTTTGAGCTTCTCTGGAGCCCATGATTCGACTTTGGCCAAGACTTTTCCATCTTTGTCAGTGGTCTTCACAGTCTTCCCATCTAGCACTACAGCGACTGACCATTTGGTCACGCCACCAGGCTGCTTGATTGTTCTTCGAGTGGTCTGTGGCACAGCGTAGTTCGTGAGTTCATTATTCTTATTTGTATTATTTCGAATCTGAGTAGAAGCAGCTGCCATAGGTGGATTGCCTGGCTGATTCGTCGTTGCTCCTGGAGCGCCAATTGGACCTGGACGAGTGCCTTCTGCAGTATCGTTGTTCTTGCTCTGAGATACGACTGCGCTTCCATCAGCATCATAAGTGGTCTGATTCTCTTCTACTCTTGAGAAGTCCATATCAGCCATGACTCTAGCTACGACACGGCCTTCACCTACTACTCGAGCTAACATGTCTTCGATTTGCTTTTCTTTTTCTTCTTCGACTTTACGTTTGAAATCATGCTGAGTCGCAGTAATTCCTACGAGTGGATCCTGGCTGTTCTTTGAGAGAGTTTTTCCGTTTGAATCGACGATTCCCACTTCTGAGTAATCCAATCCCTCTACGGCGCGAGCCACTAAGTTTCCGATGCCATAAATTTGTTTTTCAGAAAGAACCGTACCTGGTTCAACATCAAGAACGACTGATGCAGATGGTTTCTTTTGATCTTCGATGAAGGCACTTTTGTCGGGTTGGACTAAGTGCACACGTGAACGTTTGATACCCTTGATCGTATTGATGGTGCGCATGAGCTCACCTTCGAGAGCGCGCTTCTGATTCACTTTCTGAACAAAACTTGTGGTTCCCAATTGCTGCTTATCAAACAGCTCATAACCTATGTTGCTGGATTGTGGGAGACCGATAGTCGCTAGCTCTAACCTTAAGTTATGAATCTGCTCAGGTGGAATCTCGATATTTCTTCCCGTTGGGTCTACATTGAATGGAATTTTCTTATCACGAAGAATTCTCATGATGGAAGTAGCATCTTCTGGATTCAAATTCGTCATGAGAGGTTTGTAAGTTTTGTTACCTGCCCAGTAAAACAATCCACCGATTGAAGCAGTCATCAAGATCAATGTGATCACGACCCCTACTTTACGAGCAGGACTCAGAGTATTAAAAAAATCTGATATTTGACTGACTACTTTCTTTAAATAATCTCCCACTTGCCATTCCCTCTCTTATTCCTAAACCCATCCCTCTTATCCCTAAAAAACTAGACCTGCATTCTCATGATCTCACGGTATGCATCGAGAACTTTGTTTCTGACCTGCATCATCAGTTTCAATGATGTATCTGCGCGCTCGAGTACGAGTAGTGATTCATGAATATTCTTAGATCTGCCAGCCATGAGTTCCTTAGCTGCAGTGTCTGCTTGAACTTGATGTTCATTGGCTTGCTCTACAGCTTTCTCAAGCATCTGAGTGAAGCTGCCACTCGGTGGAGAACCTGCGGCTTGACCTGATCCCATGCTGAGGCCATTCATTTCTTTGCGCTCTTGCATACGACCCAGCTGGTCAGTGCCAATCTCTAATCGATTGCTTAAACCTTCAATCTTTAATGAATCCATCGCCACCTAAATCTACCTTCCAATCTCTAATGCTTTTTGTGCCATTTGTTTCGCCGCATTGAGCGTCGTCACGTTGGCTTCATAAGAACGAGTGGCGCTAATCATGTTTGCCATTTCGTTAATCTGATTCACATTCGGCATAGCTACATAGCCTTCTTCATTCGCATGCGGATGATTTGGGTTAAAAACCATCCGAGGAGGAGAAGGATCACGAAGTACGTCAACGACTCGAACACCTTGAACATTTTCATCCATCGCATCTTTAAGAATCTCCCCAAACGTTTCGCGGTTGGTTTCTGCAGCAAAAATAGGATCTTGGCGTTTGTACGGACCACCTTCATCAGTACTTGTTGTCTCTGCGTTTGCAATGTTGCTTGAGATCGTATTCATGCGCTTCATTTGCGCATCAAGCCCCGAAGCACTCACTTTCATGGATGAGAAAAAATCCATTATCTGTTACCTCCGCCTTCATTGATTGCGTACTTGAGCATTCCTAGTTTCTTTTTTAGCATTTCGATAGACGCATCATAAAGCAGCTGGTTTTCAGAGAGTTTTGCCATTTCTGCAGATCGCTCAACAGTATTCCCGTCGAGAGATTCTACTCCATTTGGATCATCGAAAATTTCAGGATGAATGGGATCTTGTTCTTGTGGAATGATATGATTCGGATTCGATGCTTG
The DNA here is from genome assembly GCA_023657465.1 of Lysobacteraceae bacterium. Lineage (GTDB taxonomy): Bacteria > Bdellovibrionota > UBA1018 > UBA1018 > JAGTJX01 > JAGTJX01. Next base: position 312,953 of record JAGTJX010000002.1, on the reverse strand, counting down.
CATTTTGAGTTGATCGCCTATGCCCATCGCTGTACGCATCGCATTTTCAAAATCCATTGCCTTGGATTTAAACCCAGGCGTGTCAGCGTTTGCGATGTTAGATGAGATCACGTTCTGATTCATCTGACGCAAGTTGAGCGACGTGTTTAAAGCTCCAATAGTGTTGTCGAAAATACCGTTACCCATACACCTCCAGAATAACACTCGGTTTCAAAAATCCATCCAGGTATATTTTGCCCAGCTTGAAACTAGACCTTCAAACCATCACGACGATAATCAGCTAATTTGTTGCGTAAAGTGCGTATTGAAATACCTAACGCCTTGGCTGTATGAGTACGATTTCCGTTATGGTATTTGAGCGCATCCAAGATGACTGACTTCTCGATCTTATCGAGTGTCTGTCCTGGATTCCAACCTGCTTGTGAGCTGGAAAGCATTTCCATTTTATCGGACAGATTGTGAAAGCTCGGACGATCAATCACGATATCGCGATCTGAAATAATTCCAGCTTGCGATGTGATCACTGCACGCTCAATGACATTCTCCAATTCACGGACGTTTCCTGGCCAGCTATAACCCTGAATGATGCGAATCGCACTTTCAGAGAAACCCTGGAATACTTTGCCATTCTTATCAGCGAAGTCCTTCCCGAATTGTTTTGCTAGAGCTTCCACATCTCCGCCCCGATCTCGAAGAGCAGGGATCGTCAAATTAACGACGTTCAGACGGAAATAGAGATCTTCTCGGAATTGATCCGCCTTCACTACGTCGGCTAACTTTTGGTTTGTAGTTGCAATGATTCTTACATCGACAGCAATAGGTTTACGTCCACCGATACGATCGACTTCACCTTCTTGAATGACCCTTAAAAGTTTGGCTTGAAGTCGAATGTCCATTTCTGAAATTTCATCAAGAAGGAGTGTTCCACCGTGAGCGAGCTCAAACTTTCCTGCCTTTGCATTCATCGCACCTGTGAAGGCACCTTTTTCGTAACCAAACAATTCACTTTCCAGCAAATTTTCTGGAATCGCAGCGCAGTTGATAGCGATGAATGGCTTCGCATTCCGAGTACTGCTCTCATGGATGAGTTTAGCCATAAGTTCCTTACCCGTTCCACTTTCTCCCTGAATAAGAATAGTGGCTTTACTCTGAGCAACTGTTTTTGCCAGTTGAATGAGCTCCATCAATCGGTGGTCTGTTGTTTTAATTTCCATTACCTGTCCCCTCCTTGGTTCGATTCTGTAGCGCTTCCAGCGCTAATGTTTTCCAAAAATCATTGGTTTCACTAATACTCACTTTTTTTAATAGCTGACTCACTTTTACTTTCGTTGTTTTCGGATCGGTCTTCTCTACATTCATCGCGAGTTGATAGAGAGTACGATTCGTAGGCTTCTCTTGTGCGGCTGCTAATTTTTCATAATATTCAGCAGCTTTTCCCCAGTTTTTGTCTTTCTCATAGTTCTCCGCTGCAAGCTCAATGAGTCTTTCTTCATCTGGAAAATCTTCTAATCCCATAAATACGATGGGCTCTTCGGTAAAACGAACATCTGAGTAAGCTTTTGCAGCGGCACCATATCTTTCAAGCTTCGCGAGAGTTTTAGCAGCCCAGTACTGGAGAATAGGCTGTTCCTTTTTCCCACTAGAGAGAACAAGAGCCTTACTGATGTAGATGATCGCCTGAGAGAAATTGGCCTTCTTCTCTTCAATCTGACCCAGAAGCACAGTTTTCTGATAGTAGTATTCTGAAATCTCAGGAATTTTATCGAGTGCTTCACGAGTCTTGGCTTCGGACTCTAATCCTTCAGCATCCCAAATCAACTGCGCTTCTGTATAGTATTCGTCTGAACGCTTCATAGCCATTTCTGGAGTAGGCTCAGCGCGAGTTCCCCAACGTTCACGGTAATCACCCAGCACCATCTGAGCCACTGTTGGAAGTTCAAGACTAATTGCAGATTGAGCAAGTTTCAACATGAAGTCCACTAGGTCTGGATCTGTTTTGAACGGAAGCAAGTCACGGTAGCTTTTATAGATTTGAAGTGCCTGGTAACCTTTGTTTGCATCGAGCAACTTACCCACTTCAGTCCGAAGTGCAACAAGCAGAAGTGCCTTGAGTTCATCTCTCGTCTTGCTCTTGATTTGCTTCTTGAGCTCATCTTCAATTGCTTGAAGAGTGAGCTCTGAAGGAGCGAGAGACTGATACGTTCTAGCGCGGGCGAGACTGATGAAATCTTGAACTTCATCTGATGCGCTTTCGTTTACTATTCTTCTGATCTGACTCTGATCGTGGAAGAATACCTCTGCAAGTTCATAGCTGAATCCGCCGTGATCACCACATACCATGAGACGGGCACGCGAAAGAGCAGCTCCTGCAGAAACTGGATAATCATTGATAGTCTTCTGGTACCATTTACGACCCAGTTCTCTCACCTTAGGGTCTTGAGATCGATCTGCTAACTCACCTAAACGAAACGATGCTCTCCATCCCATCGGGTGAGACGCCTGGTTCTTCAGATAACTTTCGAACTCTGTAGCTGCTTGTTTATATTCACCTAACCAATAGAGAGACTCAGCACGGTTGATAAACACGATCGGAGCATGCTTGGTGTATTCAGGATATTTTCTCATCGCACGAGTGTATGCAGTGAGAGCTTCAGCGTATTGTTCACGATTCATATACAGATCGCCTACTCGAAACGCTGCTTCAGATCGAATTCTCAAGTCTGGTGCATTCTTCTCAATCCATTCGTATTCCTGCTCTGCTTTCACTGTTTCCTTGATCGCATAAAGACTCTCAGCAACACCGAGGTGGAAAACCCAATTACTTGGATGATCGGGATAATGTTCGACTAACCACATGAACTTCTCCAATGACTGGAGATACTCATCTTTAGAGAATGCCTTTACCGCTTGCATGAATCCTGAAAAGTAGGCAGGAGATGATTTTGGAGCTCTAAGAATGATATCTTGAAATTCACGATCTGCTTCAGCCGTGAGTCCAAGTTTAAGCTTGGTATTTGCCTTCAAAAACAGAATATCTTCTAAATATTTGGACTGAGGATAGTCTTTCTGGAAAAACTCAATAGCCTTAAGAACTAACGCGTGCTTTCCTCTTTCGAAGAGTTCATGAGCGAGATTTACAGTTTTTTCTTCTTCTGTATTACCTTCAGGCTTCAAATAAGGATAATCACGATCCGGAGTTGTGATTGACATCCACTTAGTAAAATCAATCGTTTCGTGCGCGGGCTTAAACGTGAGAAAAATCTCAGTTTCGTCTTCTCTTGTTCCACGGCAGAAACGATTCGGGTCGATGACTTCTTTACGTCGAGCTTCTCTGCGCTGAATCTCTTGAATGAGTGACGAAACCCCTGCTTGGGCCTTACTCCATTTATTCTTTTTCTTTTTTGACTTAACAAGTTTCTGAAGCTGAGTTGCGGTGAGGCCACCCTTGGACCAAAAATCCAAAACGAGAGAAGGAGGATTCTTCTGTCTATAATCGAAGGTCTCCATGTTCTCTTGCTTCCAGTGAGCAGAGATACGGGTCGAGTCCTTAGTACTGGCCACGGTCAAGCCAGCAAATCTTTGGTCACTCGCCTTGATCGCTCCCTCAAGGAGTCCTAAATCGTCAGGCGCTAGACCAGGTACAGTGATTTCAAATCCTTTTTTATTCACGATGACTTTGGCAGGGATGGTTTCGTCAATTTTTAGACGTACGCGTGAATGAGTCTTTAAGGTTTCCACCTCTAAGACCGATGAAGCGATTGCGAGACTTGCACTGAAAAGCGCGATGAGCATCCTGCTCTAGTTCTCCTCAGGAGTAATTCATAGCAAAGGGGATGCCATATTTTCCAATAGGCAAGAAATTGTAGGTAAAATGAGTTAAGTGATTGAATTGCCTATAAAGATAATTTCTAGATCGAATCCTCCTAGCGATCTCAAAGTCCAGAAGTAGATTTTTTTTGATGTTTTTTTTGACCCTTCCGTCAAAGAGTTCACATGAATTAATTTTTTTTGACGCCAATGGTCGCTCTGTACTTCGCGCTCACTCTCACCTAACATCTATAAGTATATGGCATCCCTCGTACAACGCATTTGCGTTTGTGCTGTACTGTTTTCCGTGAGTGCTTGTGGCATCCTCATCGGTAATGTGAAACCTGTTGCCGAAAAATCTGAGACATATGGAATTTTGGATCTCACTAACGAAGACCCCGATTGGTCGAGAGTGGATTCCGTTCAACCACAGCAACTCGAGAGTGATGCTAAAGATGATGGATCTATCACTGACGTGAGTTTTCAATCTAAGAAGACAGCCTCAACAATCACTCTGAACTCTACGTGTAGAGATTCTCTCAGACTGAGATCTCAATCTCTGAGTTCATACACAAAGTCACTCTTCTTGGGATTATCAAACATCGATTACAAAGAAGAAAAAGAAACTCTCATGATTAAACGAGGAGTTCCTGCGCTTCAGACGACTGTCAGAGGCAAACTCAATAATGAACCTGTCATGTTGAGAGCAATCGTATTTAAGAACGATAATTGTCTCTACGATCTACTCTACGTCGCTCGCCCACAATTTTTCAAAACACAAGAAGCTGTTTTTAAGCGTTTTAGCGAATCACTCACACTCAGATGAATATCTTCCAAAAAACCATTAAGAGAGCTCATAGTTTCTTGTTCTTCTTAGGTGGATTCGGAAGTCTCTGTGGCCAAATCATCCGAGAATTCTTCTATCCTCCTTACTACTTCAGACTCACCGTCATGCAAATCTACTCAATCGGTGTACAGTCTTTCTTCTTAGTAGCTGTCACTGGGTTTGCAACAGGATCAGTGATGGCTCTGCAATTCGGAGCAGGACTTGCAAAATTTGGAGGCACTCTCTACATCCCTAAGATCATTGCACTCTCCATTGCAAGGGAAATGGGCCCAGTGTTCACCAGTTTGCTCGTTGCAGGTCGTGTAGGATCAGGAATCGCAGCTGAAGTTGCTTCGATGAAAGTCACACAACAGATCGACGCGATTCGAGCTCTCGGTACTTCTCCTATCAAACGTATCGTCATTCCCAGGTTACTCGCTGCGATGATTGCTTTACCCATTCTCACATTATTTGCGGATTACATTGGTCTTTGGGGTGCGATGCTTGTCTCTCGTGGCGAATTCAACATCAACTACGAATTCTTCATCAATAAGGCCAACGATACTCTTCGCATGTACGATCTCTGGACAGGAATGCTCAAGACCTCGGTGTTCGCATTTTTCATCGCTGTATCTTCTTGCTGGAAAGGTCTCAATACCGATGGCGGTACTCAAGGCGTCGGTATCACCACCACTAGGGTTGTTGTTGCTTCTAGTATCTTCATTATGACAAGTGACTACTTCCTCACGAAGATTTTCATCATGACCGTCTATCCGAGGTTCAACTAAATGGGTGAAATCGCTCTCAGAGTCGAAGGACTAGAAAAATCATTCGGTGAAAAGAACGTTCACAAGGGAGTGAGCTTCGAACTCCGTAAGGGTGAAGTCTTAGGTCTCTTCGGAGGATCTGGCTCAGGTAAGAGCGTGATCTTAAGATCGATCATTGGCCTTGAGAAACCCGACGCAGGTAAGATTTTGTTTGAAGGACAAGATCTTGCCACACTCAGTGAGCGTAAGCTCATGGAAGTGAGAAAGAAAATTGCTTACGTTTTTCAGAATGGAGCACTCTTTGACTCTCTTACAGTAGAAGAAAACCTCTCCTACCCTCTACAAGAACACACAAAGTTAAGTAACGCTCAAATCCATAGCAAGGTCAACGCTATGCTAGAACTCATCGACATGAAGGGATCTAATCTCCTTCTACCTGCTGAGCTCTCAGGCGGTATGCAGAAGCGAGCAGGCCTTGCTCGAGCAATCATCCTAGGACCTGAAGTGATTCTGTTCGATGAACCTACTGCGGGTTTAGATCCAATGAACACTCAGAGATTACTCGATAACGTCAAAAAATTGAAAGAACGTGGAATGACTGGCATCTTCGTCACCCACGATATTCCTGCAGCTGTTCAAATTTCTGAGAGAATTGCGATTCTGAACCAAGGCAAAATCCATGTGATTGATACTGTTCAGAATTTGCAGAATTCTTCCGATCCGTTAGTTAAATCCTTCTTAGGAGCTGAAAGTCATGCAAACAAAGGTTGAGAGTGAATTAAAAGTGGGAGTATTCGTTGCTGTGGGGCTTGGCCTCTTCATGGCGGCTGTGATTTTCCTCGGTGGAGCGACCAGTATCTTCTCTCAAGTTGCAACCTACCATTCTTACTTTGAAAGCGTCGATGGTATCACTCCTGGAGCCAAAGTGGTGCTCTCAGGGATTCAAGTCGGAACGATTGCAAAAATAGAATTCGAAAACGATAACCCAAAAGTTAAAATCAGCTACGACATCAATACAAAATTTCAAGATCGCATCCGTAAAGGCACTCACGCAGAAGTTCAAACCCAAGGCGTACTCGGTGATAAGTACGTTTCACTGACTCCAGGTCTTAATAAGGACCCAGAACTTGAAGCAGGCGCTGAGATTCCCACCAGTGAAGGCGGCGGCATCGGCAAGTTCCTCAACGACGGCGAGAAGCTCATGGCGAGCCTGAACTCTATTGCATCGAATCTCGATAAGGTCATGGCTTCACTTCAGAAGAACAACCGCGCAGATATTCTGTTTGAGAGTCTCGCACAGACTTCTAGAAACATGTCTACGATGACGGATCACCTCAACAAAGAGATGGAAGGTATTAAGCTCAAATCTTCAGTGAAGAACCTCAATGGAATATTAGAGAAGATCAATAACGGTACCGGTACTCTCGGCGCTCTCGTGAACGATGCATCACTTTATGATGATGTGAAGTCACTCGTCGGTGGTGTGAATCGTAACCGCATCATGCGTAATCTTGTTCGTCAGACCATTAAGGATAACGACAACAAGGAAGCTGATGAAGAGAAAAAGAATAAGAAGTAATTTTAAATCTTATCGTTCTTAATTAATTCGACTACTCCTGGATCAAGTAGCGTGCTCGTATCCCCTAAATTTGAAGTATCACCTTCTGCAATCTTGCGGAGAATCCTACGCATGATCTTACCCGAACGAGTCTTAGGTAATCCTGGAACAAACTGAATCTTATCTGGCTTAGCGATTGACCCAATGATCTTGGAAACTGTAGCTTGAATCTCAGCACGAAGTTTCTCAGGTTCGCGCGGCATCTCATAGCAGATCACGTACGCATACAGAGCATTTCCCTTGATATCGTGAGGATAACCTACGACTGCGCTCTCTATGACTTGAGAATGCTCATTGATCGCACTCTCAATCTCTGCAGTGCCGAGATTATGTCCTGACACGATCACGATGTCGTCCACTCGGCCTGTGATCCGGTAGAAGCCATCACTGTCTCGCTTGCATCCATCACCAGTAAAATACTTTCCTGGGAAAGCGCTGAAGTACGTCTCACGGAATCTCTTGTGATTGCCGTAGATGGTGCGTGCTTGCCCAGGCCAAGGGAATTTGATCGCAAGCTTATCTCCATCCATGATCTCAGGCTGTACACCTGGGAGCGGAAGACCTGCGAATGATGGCTTGAGCTTCGTTACTCCAGCAATAGGTGAGATCATGAATCCGCCCGTCTCTGTCTGCCACCAAGTATCGATGACGGGACATCGATCTCCACCGATTTCGTGCGAGTACCAGTTCCATGCTTCTTCGTTGATGGGCTCGCCCACTGACCCTAGAACTCTCAGTGATAAGAGATTTGAACGCTTGACGAGTTCAAGTGGAAACTGCTGAAGTGACCGAATCGCAGTCGGAGCTGTGTAGAAAATATTTACTTGATGCTTCTCGATGATTTCCCAAAATCTTCCTCTGTCTGGATAAGTCGGCACTCCTTCAAACATGAGCGTCGTCGCAGCTGCGGTGAGTGGCCCATAGAGAAGATACGAATGACCCGTGATCCAGCCGATATCAGCTGTGCAGAAGTAAACTTCCCCCGCGCGGTATTGAAACACTGTCCTGAAAGTTGTATTGGTATAGACCATGTAGCCCGCAGTAGTATGCACCATGCCTTTAGGTTTCCCCGTGGAGCCTGAAGTGTAGAGAATGAAGAGTGGATCTTCTGCGTTCATCACTTCTGGAGAGCACTCAGATTTTTGTTTTGCAATCTCTGTGCTCCAGTCGAAATGGAATCCTGGTTTAAGAGTTGATTCCATACGTATGCGATTCAAAACAGTGACAGATCTGACAGTCGGGCATTTCTCAAGAGCCTCATTCACGACCGAAAGTAGTGGAATCGTTTTATCTCCACGATATCCACCATCAGCGGTGAGAACTGCTACTGCTCCACAATCATTGATCCGATCAACGATAGATCCTGCAGAGAATCCTGCGAAGATTACGGAGTGAACAGCACCTATGCGCGCACAGGCAAGTACTGCAAAAGTAAGCTCAGGAACCATTGGCATGTAGATGCAAACACGGTCGCCTTTCTTGACTCCTCGAGTACGCAGCATGTTTGCAGCTTTGCAAACTTCTATGTGTAACTCATTGTAAGTATATTTCTTGGATTTTTCCTGGGGATCATTTGCTTCCCAGATAAGTGCGACTTGGTCACCGCGAGTCTTCAAATGTCGATCGAGAGCATTCTCAGTGATGTTGAGCTTGGCACCTATGAACCATTTGAATTCGGGTTTCTGGTAATCCCACTCTAGAACCTTGTCCCACTTCCGATTCCAAACGAAGTCTTCTCCCTGCTTAGCCCAATATCCTTCTGGATCGCTGACGCTCTCTGCGTATTCACGCTTGTAGTCTTGAAAGCTTGTGATGGATGAGGGCTTAGTGGACATTTATTTTAATGATAACAAATGAAGAACTAAAATGGCTCATTTTCCGTCAATACCGCAGGAGGCTAGACACATTTTGAACCCATTTTGGTTTACTGAATGACTCGTACCTTTAGCAGAGAAGCTTAGCCGAGAAGCTTCGCCATAGTCGAACCCATGTCGGCAGGACTACGAGAGATCTCTACGCCTGCGCTCTTCAGTGCCTTGAACTTCTCTTCAGCAGTACCTTTGCCGCCTGAGATGATCGCTCCTGCGTGACCCATGCGTTTGCCTGCAGGAGCAGAAGCTCCACCGATGAAGCCCACCATAGGCTTCTTAACGTAGCGCTTAATGAACTCTGCTGCTTCTTCTTCGGCTGTACCACCGATCTCACCGATCATGATGATCGCGTCGGTATCCTTGTCCTTGTTGAACGCATCGAGGACATCAATGAAGTTCGTACCATTGACTGGATCTCCACCGATGCCCACGCATGTAGATTGTCCTAGACCTTCTTTAGTGAGCTGATGAACTGCTTCGTAAGTTAGAGTGCCAGAGCGTGAAACCACGCCTACTCTGCCGACCTTGTGAATCTGACCTGGCATGATGCCGATCTTGCACGCGCCTGGAGTGATGATGCCTGGACAGTTTGGACCGATGAGCCTGGTCTTCTTGCCTTCAAGATACTTCTTCACAAACATCATGTCCTTCACTGGAATTCCTTCAGTGATGCAAACGATGAGTGGGATTCCGCTATCGACTGCTTCAACGATTGCATCTGCTGCAAACGGAGGAGGAACGAAAATCATAGTAGCGTTGGCCTTCGTGATCGAAACTGCTTCGTCGACTGTATCGAATACTTTGAACCCTTCAGCATCTGTGCCCCCCTTACCTGGAGTGACTCCACCTACGACTTGAGTGCCGTAATCAAGGCAACCTTTTGCATGGAATAATCCTTGGGATCCTGTGATGCCTTGAACGATGAGCTTAGTGTTTTTATCTACCCATATAGCCATGATGTTTCTTCCTTATCCTTTAGCTGCTGCTACGGCTTTTTTTGCTGCGTCTGTTAATCCATCTGCTGGAGTGATCTTGAGTCCTGAATTAGCGAGGAGCTCTTTGCCCTTCTCGACGTTTGTCCCTTCGAGCCTGACGACAAGTGGCACTTTCAAATTCAATTCACGAGCCGCTGCGATCACGCCTTCTGCGATGACATCGCACTTCATGATGCCTCCGAAAATATTCACCAAGATTGCCTTCACTTTTGGATCTTTCAGAATGATTTTGAATGCGTTTGAAACTTTTTCTTTATTGGCTCCACCGCCCACGTCCAAAAAGTTGGCTGGAGTACCGCCGTGAATCTTGATGATATCAAGAGTTGCCATAGCCAGTCCCGCACCGTTCACTAAACAACCAATCGTTCCATCGAGCGCGATGTAAGCGAGTTCAAACTTGGAAGCTTCCACGTCTTGTGTGTTTTCTTCCATGATGTCTCGCATTGCCAAGATATCCTTCTGTCTGAACATCGCATTGTCATCAAACCCAAACTTTGCATCGAGCGCCATGATCTTGCCCTGCTTGGTGACGATCATGGGATTGATCTCACACATCGCTGCATCACTCTCCATGAACGTCTTATAAACACCACCGAAGAACTCTACTCCTTCTCTCCAAAGAGCATTGTCTAAACCCAGAGCCTTACAAAGTTTTCGACCGTGATACGGATGGTATCCTAGAGTAGGATCTACAATTACTTTTGCGATTTTCTCAGGATGCTTCTCTGCAACTTCTTCTATTTCCATTCCACCTTCGGTTGATGCCATCATCATGACTTTGGAAGTTGCGCGATCAGTAAGCACTGCGAAGTAAAGTTCGCGCGCAATATCTGATCCTTCTTCAATCCAAACTTTGTGAACGATTTTGCCTTCTGCTCCCGTTTGAGGAGTGACAAGTTTCATGCCGACAATTTGTTTAGCTGCGGATTTGACTTCGTCGAGAGTCTTACAAACTTTCACACCACCCGCTTTACCGCGGCCACCAGCGTGGACTTGAGCTTTCACAACCCAGACCTTGTTCCCACGTTCTGCTTGGAGTTCCTTCGCCGCTTTTTCGGCACGGCCTTCGACGTCGGAACCTTCTTCAATCAGACGTCCCTCAGGGACACCGACTTTGAATTTTTTCAGGAGTTGCTTCGCTTGGTATTCATGGATGTTCATAGACTCATAGTCTCAGGCTGTTTGAGGCTAGGGTCAAGACTGATGCAATAAGTTATTTAACGACTTACACACTCTATCAATTGAAACAAAAGTGGGTCAAAAACCTATTAGCCTCTTGCACTATAAGCCATTATTGAGCTTTTTTAGCTCGCGTTGGCCATAGTTAGCTAAGCATTATCGACGGGAACGTTTCAGTGAACCGCGGAAACCACCGCCACTGCGAGAATCAGGACGAGATCCACCGCGAGAGTCGCTTCGTGGACCACGAGAATCACTGCTTGGGACTCCTCTGGAATCAGGTCTAGCACCACCACGAGATTCGGATCTGAATCCGCCTCGTGAATCACTGCGTGAATCCGCTCCAGAAAACGTTAGTTTTACTTTTGGAGCGTAACTTGAGCGCTTAGACTCAAAACGCTTCACAGGTCTTGCTCCTGGTCTTGAGTCTTGCGAAGGACCACGAGAATCTTGTCTTGCACGGAACGCATTCTGACCGCGCTCTTCTCGCGCTCCACGCTCATGAGAAATCACAAAAGATTGTGTACGCTCAGTCTTATCTGTTCTCCAGCTACGCGCTGGTCTTGAAGATGTTTCTTCATTGCGTGGTGCTCTTGGCTCACGAGGTTCGCGAGACCCTCTCGAATCACGCGGAGGACGAATATCTCCACGAATAGAGCGTACAGGTTCACCTGTTTCCTCATCGACTTCTTCACGTGCAATTTCATGAAGGGCTAAGCCTTCTTTTGAATCCACGCGCTTGAGACCTAATTCTGGCTTCTCTAAAATGGTATCGATCTGTGACTTCTTCAATGTACGGAAAGCGCCTGGCTCTAGATCTCCAAGTCCCACTTGCCCGATTGCGACCAAGATCACGCGGTCTACCTTAAATCCTTTGTGCGAAATCAGAGTCTTAATATCGATTGCGCCCATGCCTTGAACGGCGACTTCAATCATGCTCTTCTTCGTGAAACGATCAGTGAGCTTCACTGAATAAGGCTTAATGAGACGACCTTCAACCCGGCCACCTTTTTCTAAACGCGAGATCTCGGCAGGTGTAGGTTCACGATCAAGCTTGATCTTGAAAACGCGGACGACATCCACAGATCGACGTAAACGATCAGCAAAATCTCCATCATTAGTCAGAAGAAGCAGTCCTTCTTGATTGAACTCGAGACGCCCAACTGGGAATACGCGGGCACTGAGTGATGTTAAATGTTGTGAGATCGATGGACGCTTCTGAGGGTCATCACCGATGGTAGAAATAAAACCTCTAGGTTTATGGTACGCAAAATAAACTCGTGATTTCTCGTCCGCCTGACGGAGGAGTTTGCCACGGACTTTAATCGCGTCTTCCATCAGATCCGCTTGATCGCCGATCTTAGCTATTTTGCCATTGATCGAAACTAAGCCTTCCACGATCCACTCTTCAGCAGTTCTTCTTGAAGCTAAACCTAATCGCGAAATGATCTTATGTACACGCTCTTTTGCCATAGTTGTGTTACTATTTACACACAATGCCAGAAAAACTCCAGGGTGGAATCCGGTGGTTATCTGTTTTCCTAGCAGCTTGCCTCCTGCTACTAGCAGGCTGTCTGCTATTCTTCCGATACCCCACTATGCTCTCTGATCCTGGCTACAAACCTCCGCAGGATTTTCAGGTCTATATTAAGGCCAGAGAACTCGTGAATAGCGGAAATTCTCCTTATGAGCCCAACATTCACCTCACCTACAAATACGCTCCAGGAATCCTGATTGTTTTAGATCTACTCCCCAAAGACGCACGCATGTCTTGGATCGTATTCTCAATCATCACTCTCCTCGTGTGGATGACGATGCTGGCATTAGGAGCGGACTACCACACTCCTACTCAAGCTCTCTCACTTGCTATGGGTCTACTCATGTCCTGGAAAGGATCGCTTGAGACCTTTGATTTTGGTCAGTTTGAGTTCTGGTGCTTGAGCCTATCGATTGCAGCTGCAATGGCCATGCGACGGTTTCCCGCAGTCTCAGGGCTCTTACTGGGTACTTTGCCTTGGATCAAACTCCCTTGGGGATTCCTGCTGCTTCCCTTCCTCACTTACTACTATTCTCAACATCGCTGGTCGAGGCTCAGTCAATTTTTCGGCGGTTTTTTCTTCACGAGTTTTATCTGGCTAGTCGCTCTCCCCGGTCTCACATGGGGACCTGAAGTCGCGTTTAAGTATTCACAAGAATGGGTCACACTACTCCGCTCTCAGCCAAATCACCTGTTCAACTCTGACTTCAATCAGAGCATTCTAGGGACACTCACCAGATGGGCTGAGTTACTCCACATCTCACTCTCTTGGACTCTACCTGCAGCACTCGCTGTACTCGGGGTGCTTTTCGGGATGCTGGTATCGAGGCGACTCAAAGACTCCCTCGAACAAGGCGCTTCAGGAACTTCGCGCACTCCTCTCGCTTGGGTCACTCCTTGGCTACTGTTTATGAATCTCCTCAGTCCAATCTCTTGGCGCTGGTCGAGCTGCCTCATGGTAGGAGTTCCATTCGTCATGGGTGAAACGCGACTTCGCGACCGCGGTATCCTCTGGTGGAGTGGACTTATCGTGATGATCGGGCTCTACGCGCTTCAACTGAATCCGATCGTTCGCGCTTTAGGGTTTGAGCATTGGACTTCGCTTCACCCTTACGGCGTGATCACAGGCTATTGGCTAGTCGCTCTGCTACTCATTGTTTAGCCAGTTCTGACTTCGCCATCAGTTCACTGCCTCTATTATTGAACTCAAATATTAAACTCAAATTCTTGCACAGATCGTGCAAGATTTTTAAAGATACAGAAAGCAAAGCTGAGAGACTTGCCTACACATAACCCCACAAAATAAAAAAGCCCGGATACCGTGAGGTAACCGGGCGATCTATTATTCACACTCTTAAACTAAAAGTGGAAAATTTTTAAATTAGAACCAGATACTGAAGTTAACTAAGTTTGCATAAATTGTAACAAATGTTGAAGCATATTGATTTCCTACGCCAACTTCTGGTGTGTATGCAATTGTATCAGAGATCTTATAACGATTACCGATACCAGCTTTCCAACCTACAGAACCTGTTGTTCCAGCAACACCAGTTGCGGAGTACATGATTGCAGCTTGGATGAACATTGACTCTTGGATCTTATCTCCGAAGTTATAACGGAGACCAGCGCCAATGCTGTAACCAGTAACTGTAGTACTGAGAGCGTTATTAACTGATAAAGAACCCATTCCAACTAATTGGATGTTCTTTGATAATTCATGACCGTAATCAGCATTGATACCTAAACCCCAACTTGCAACTGTTGATGGAGTGAATGAAAAAGTACTGTTTGTTCCACCAGCAACACCGGTACGCCATTCTCCTGCTGCTTGAGCGTTTGCACTGACTACTAAAGCTACTACTGCTAATAATGATTTGAGTTTCACGAGATATTCTCCTTAATTGTTTGCTCAACTTTCCTCAGGGCTCATTCCATTGACCCATTCGAGCCATCCAGGCCCTACTCCATAAGGAATACTTCTATTTGATTAAGTAAAATCATAACGGGAAATTAATGTAGCGCAAGCATTCATTTTAAGAATGATTAATGAACTATGTTCATGCTTGACGACAGAAAAAAACGTGATCTAAAAACGGGAAATTTTTGCTCGTGGATAGTAGAACTTCAGAATCTCATCTGCTGTTTTTCCACTCTCGCCTAGCTTCTTCGTACCCCACTGACACATGCCCACTCCGTGACCGAATCCTCCGCCACGAAACTCAATATTACTTCCACTTTGAATCAAATCGAAGTGTGTGCTGAATAGTTTGTCTGGGCCGATGAGATTCCTAAACTCTACGCCTGTGAGCTTCTTAAGAACTGATTCACCTAACATCAGCGTGACGAGCTTCACTCTTCCAGACGCTGAGTCTGTGCGGAGCTGAATGTTCACTCCCTGAGCCCAATTGAACTTCAACTTCTTTAAGAGCTCATCAACTGGAAGACTCACTGACCAGGTGAACTTAGGCGAACTCTCACAATGCGAGCACTTCACTCTTTCTTTATAGACTGGACTCTTGGTACCCCAGACGATCTCTGGAAGTTCGGTCATCCCCCCACAAGTAGAGTGATAGTAAGTGGGGAAAAGTTTTTTGTTAAATTTTATTACCATTCCACGCGTTTGATCGACTGCGCGAGAGGAAACAAAATCTTCCTTCACGAACCCATCGTAAACTTGATCATCAGTGCTGCTATCGAGATCATAAGCGCGCTTTGCCTTCCTCGCGAGATCTCTCTGATAGAGCGCATAGGTGCGTGCCACGATCACTTGAGCTTTCACCGATTCAGTCGCCCACTTAGAATTAAACTCTGTGTTCACGAGCCCATCGAGATAAGTTTCGATATCAAGATGATTCACAACATCACAACCCTGCTTGCCTGGGATGAAGATCAACTCCTGACGATAGAGCTTCCCATTCCAGTTCAGCATTTGTGCGGGTGAATGCACTCGCACCTGAGTGGTGAAGTGAGCTGCATCCTTACCCCAATTGGAAATAATCACACGACCCGTGCGGCAAGAGATCAATAAAGAGGATCGAGAGTTATTCTCAGAATTGGACACATCACGTGGCAATCGCTTCCATTTCTCGCCCTCTTGATGCCCCGCCATCGTTTCTACGATGAGATCGATAGCTCGCACGTCTGAGGTTGCGATCTGCTTAGCGATACGGATATTTAAACTTTTAGATTCGGAAGCAAAACAGGTCAGCAGTCCAGTCAGAAGCGAGACGAAGATCATCTATACAGAGACGACTTCTCTCACTTCAGGGACAGCCTTCTTCAATCGAGTTTCGATACCCATCTTGAGTGTCATCGTGGATGACGGACATCCAGCGCACGAACCTTTCATCTGAAGGAACACAACACCATCTTCAAAACGATCAAACGAAATATCTCCGCCATCCATTGCAACAGCGGGGCGAATTTCTTTATCTAAAATATCTTTAATTTTCTGTTCGAGTTCCGATCCTGATCCCGCAGAATGATTCGTACCTGTCAAAGCTTCAAGAGCTTCAGCGGTGAATACTGGATTGCCGTCAGTGAGCCACTTCGTGATGAGTCCCGAAGTATACTTATGTACGATATCCCAATCACCATCATCGGACTTAGTCACTGTGATGAAGTCCTTGCCCACCATCACGCCAGAGATGCCTGCGGTCTCGAATATTTTCTCAACGAGTGGAGACACATTCTTCGCTTCAGCAGGAACGTTGAAGTTCTTAGCGCCTTTGGAGAGAAGCTCTACGTTCACAGCGTATTTTAGCGTGTTTGGGTTCGGGGTGAATTCTAAGGACACATAAACAGGGTTTTGACTCATAGTGATATCTATAGTAAGCCATTGCCATGCAGACAACAAAAAAATCAGCTAAATCCTCCGCACTCTCTAATAATCGACCTGACGGCGTCAAAATGATCGAAGATGCCAAACTTGAGCGTTTTGTTAACCGCACCAAGCACCGTGACTATGCTGTAGACTTCTCCATCCCTGAGTTCACCTGCATCTGCCCTAAGTCTGGCTTCCCTGACTTCGCAACTCTCAACATCACTTACATGCCTAATGATTGGTGCGTGGAACTGAAGAGCCTCAAGCTCTATATCAATTCATTCCGTAACAAGGGCGTCTTCCACGAAGAAGTCGTGAATCTCATCTTGGACGACATGGTGAAGTTATTGAAACCTAAATACATGAAGATCCTAGGTGACTTCAATGTGCGAGGGAATATCAAGACCATCATCACCGCTGAACACGGTGCTAAGCCTTTATCGAATTCCAAGAACCAGCATTAAGCACGGTCTTGAAACCTTGAGCCATAAGTAATCCCACTGCCATTCCACTTCGCGTGCCCGAAGCGCAACAGACAATGACAGGTTTATCTAAATCTAGTTTTGATTTTTCCTGCGAGATTCGATCGAGTGGAATGTTGATCGACTTCGCCGCGTGGCCATTTGAGAATTCTGCAGCAGATCTGACATCGACAATCACTGCACCTGATTTGATCAGCTCTGGAATCTGCTCTCGTACTCGTTTCATCTTAAAAAACCGGTGAGTCATGAATCCAATGATCGCAGCATAAGCTGCATGTTCTGGCTGAAAATCCATTATACACTCACTCCCAATACTTCTTTGATTGCTTGCTTGAGCGACTCTTTAGGAACTAATCCCATCGCCATGCTGGGCTTACCTGCAAGTGGGATAAACAAAATACTCGGGATAGACTGAATCCCGAATGCACCTGCTAACTCAGGCGAGGATTCTGTGTCGATCTTCACGATACTCACCTTCCCTGCATATTCCTGAGATAACTCTTCTAGAATAGGAGTCAGCGCACGGCAGGGACCACACCAGTCTGCGTAGAAATCTACAATCGTAGGAAGTGATCCTTCGAATTTCCAGTCCTGTTTCTTGGTATAATCGAAAATTTGTGATTTAAATTCTGTCTCATTGAGAACCTTCATATTTTGCCCTTTCCATACATATTATTATATTATAATATAGTAATATGTCAAGCCGGAAAGTTTCAGTCGATCTCTTTTCGATTAAAAAGATTCAACCTAAATGTGGGGAAGTATCAGGCTTATTAAGAGCTTTAGCTCACCCAGGAAGGCTTTTGATTTTGGGACATTTGACTTCAGAGCCCAAAACTGTGACCGAGCTTCAGTCCCTCTGCGGACTCTCTCAATCTCAGCTGTCTCAGTTTTTAAGTCGAATGCGGGCTGAAGGATTGGTCGATTACTCACGTACCGGAAGGTTTCTCACCTACCGAGTTTCAGACGAAAGAATCTCAGGACTCATTCGGTCCATTCAAACTATTTTCTGTAAGTAAAAACGATCAGTGATCTAGGATGACATTCTTCGCTTGAGGACCCTTGAGCCCCTCGTACATGTCGTAACTCACCTCTTGACCCTCTTTGAGAGTCTTGTGATTCTCTTCGCTACCGACAATCGATGTGTAATGCACGAAAACTTCCTCACCATCTGAGGTTTCAATGAAGCCAAAACCTTTTGCGTCGTTGAACCATTTGACACGTCCGTATGCCATAGGGGTAATTAACCCTCCTGTGATTTACTATTGTATCTGAGTATTTTGGCTGAAGTCAAAGATCAGTTCACCAGGAGCCACGTATCCCAAAACCTTCCTGATTTCACGTTCTTGATGCGCAGCGCTCTTCTCCAAACGCTCTACTTCTAGGCTCAAGTACTCGTGTCTACCGTCCAACTCGGCGATTTTTTGGCGTTTTTGATTCAGCAAACTACGAAGCCGCATCCATTGAGTGAGGCCAGGCGTATCTGTAAACGGAGTGAATATACCCGTGAGAATCAGGATCCAAAGACCAAAGACAACCATCCAGACTTTGTTTGCACCAAAATCTTGGAGTTTCTTCTTGAGCATCTAATGACTATCCTCGTTTGGGTTTAAGAACACCTGTTCCATATTTGGCAAGTGTTCCTAGGCTTTCTTCGATTCTAAGCAATTGATTGTATTTTGCCAAGCGATCCGTACGACTGAGTGATCCGGTCTTAATCTGTCCACAATCTGTCGCAACTGCGAGATCTGCAATGAAGGTGTCTTCGCTCTCACCGCTTCTGTGTGAAGAAATCTGCGCGAACCCTGCAGAAGCTGCGAGCTTCATCGTCTCAAGCGTCTCCGTCACAGTACCGATCTGATTGAGCTTGATGAGAATTGCATTCGCGATCTTCTTCTCAATCCCACGCTTGAGGTATTGAGTATTGGTAACGAAGAGATCATCGCCTACGAGCTGACAATCGTTTCCTAGAATCTGAGTGATCTTATCCCAACCAGCCCAGTCGTGCTCTGCAAGTCCGTCTTCAATGGATACGATGGGGTAAGTCTCTACCCACTTCTTGTAGATTGCGATCATCTCGATGCTGGAGAGCACCTTGCCTTCGAATCGATAATTATAACTTGCGTCTCCTGCACCTACGGTTTCGATTTTGTCAGCGAACTCGGAAGCTGCGCAATCCAGTGCTAGCAAAATATCTTTTCCCGGCTTGTAGCCTGCCATCTCGATGGCTTGGATGATGCTGGAGATGACATGCTCATGTGGATGGACTCCATCGAACACAGGAGCGAATCCTCCCTCGTCTCCGACTCCGGTTGAGAGACCGCGAGTGTGGAGGAGCTTCTTCAATGAGTGAAACACTTCTGATCCTGCACGGAGAGCTTCAGAGAACTTCGTGAAACCTACAGGCACGATCATGAACTCTTGAATCGCAAGTCCATTCTCTGCATGCTTACCGCCGTTGAGAATATTCATCAGTGGCACAGGTAGGATGTTTGCTTGAGCACCGTAAATTTGTGCAAGCGATCTATAAAGTGGAAGTCCTTCAGCTTGAGCGCGCGCACGTGCGAATGCCATACTTACGGCTAAGATTGCGTTTGCTCCGAGATTTGATTTGTTTTCTGTGCCATCGAGCTGTCTTAAGTGATCATCGAAGAGCGTCTGCTTAGAGAATTCACGATCGATGATGGCGGGTGCGATCTTCTCTCTCACGTTTGCAACTGCAGTCAGCACGCCCTTACCCATGTAGCGCTTCTTATCGTTGTCTCTCAGCTCAAGCGCTTCGCCCTCACCTGTAGATGAACCCGACGGCACGATGGCTGAGCCTCTTAAGAACTCTCCTGTGTGCTTCGGATCATCAATGAAGAGCTCTACTTCGATGGTGGGGAATCCGCGAGAGTCCAGAACTTCGCGAGCTAAAACTTTTCTAATTTTGGTTTGCATAGTGGTTTGGAGTTTCGCACGCATGCAGCGCGTTCCGCAAGTGCACTCTCTTGAAGCGCAATGCATCATATGCCAAGATTAAGTTTATGGAATACCAAGATTTAATCTTTTTATTTATTACCTTCAGGAGCGATGTCTCGTCTTCATCGAATTAAAGATGCATAAGCTTCAGTACTTTCACCTTTTGTTTCGAACAGTGATCTGATCTCCACAATTCACTTGCTTGGGAGCCTTCAGTTCAGCCGAAGCACGCTCCACATTGTCATAATACTCACTCTCAGAAAATTTTAACGAGTAACGTGGGATAGAGGCTAATTTCTTAATGGCTTCTAAGCGAGTCTTCAAACGAAAACGTTCCTTCACGTAGTCTATCGACTGTTCGTAGGATAAATTCCAAAGATTGCTTACAAGAATGCTCTCAGGCATCAAAGGCCAAAACACCCAATTTAAATTTTCTGGAACAACTGCTCTCTTAAAATTTATTCCCATTTTTTGGTAATACTCAAATGTGCTTTCAGAAGGCTGAATCAATTCAAAATCTATAGGAACTAATTTTGGTTTATCTGGTGTTCCGGAAACAATGATATTTCCAGCGCTGATCAAGTCGATCGTTAAACCTGTTTCTATTAAAAGTTTTTCAGCTCGGTCTTGCAACTGAATGACTTGAGGCCATATTTTTTCATATCATAAACATTTTTTGGATCTTTCAAAATCTGTTTTAGTGGAACTCCTTTAATGAATGGACGCAAGAGTGCCTGAAAATCACTACTACAAGTGATTCGAATTTCATCAGGATTATTGAAACATCAAGCAATGTTTCCTAGGACTTCTTTGTTAACGGAAGTACTCGGATCATTTCCAGATGCAAGCAATTCATTCATTCGATCTTTGGCATCTTGACTCAGTAGCGGATAAAAATTTTACCAAATGGGGCTTGATTTCATTGTCCATTTATTTTGTTCAAGCATAGCAAAAAAATTGATCTTCAGTGCTTGAGCATTTTCGGAATCACTGTCTTTAAATACAGCTCCGTTGTACCCGAATAATACAAGCTTTGTTTGATCCTTATTTAACTGCTTGATCAATACTGCCGGTTCTTGCAGTTTGACTTTTGTTGAAGCAATTTCTATTTTTGACTTCATCTTTTGGTCTAGTAACTTCTCATACCAACTGGGGATGATGAATGTAGGCTCTTGAGAATAAGCAAGATGGGTCTGTAATAATGAAAATAAAAACAATTGAATCAGAAAAACCATTTATTCTTACTCCTCTTCTGCTTGGCCTAGATTCTTGATCGCATTAAACGCTGCGGTCTTATAAGCCTCAGCCAGTGTAGGATAATTAAACACGTTGTGGATGAAGTAGTTCACATCTCCACCGAAATGCATGACGGATTGTCCGATGTGAATGATCTCAGCAGCATTGTCACCAATGATGTGAATACCTAGAAGCTTCAGAGTGTTACGACAGACGATGAGCTTCAGCATCCCCCACTGATCGCCTACGATCTGACCGCGTGCGACTTCCTTATAGAGTGCACGTCCGACCACGAAGTCTCTCCCTGCTGTTGTGAGTGACTCTTCAGTCTCGCCGATCATCGAGATCTCGGGAATCGTGTAGATCCCATATGGAAAATTAGTTGGCATCGTCTGTTGATCTACAATCCCAAACGCATGCGCCGAAGCGATGCGACCTTGCTCCATAGAAGTAGATGCAAGCGCAGGAGCTCCAATCACATCTCCGACTGCGTAGATGTGATCCACGCTTGTCTGATAATGCGCATTAACCTTCAGGAGTCCTCGGTCGTCTGCTGTGAGTCCTGCCTTGTCTAAGTCCAAGCCTTCGGTATTCCCACGACGTCCCATAGCGACAAGCACTCGGTCGACGGTGAGAGTGCGGCCATTCGTAAGCTTCACTTCGACTTGATCGCCTACGATCTTCACTGACTCGGTGTCAGCTTCCAAAATAATCTCAAGACCATGATCTTCGAAGAAGTTAGTGAGATGAGAGACAATCTCTCGGTCCACTGATGCGAGAATCTCGTTACGTTTATCCACGAGATGAACCTTGGTGCCTGCGAGCATGAACATACTTCCGTATTCGCAACCAATGATCCCTGCTCCTAACACTGCCATGGTTTTGGGGAGGACACTGAGATCTAAAACAGAATTTGAATCTAGCACATACTTACCATCGACTTTGATGGTCTTAGGAGGAACAGGATTGGCGCCGACAGCGATGAAAATTTTCTCACCCTTAAATACACGCGTCGCTGAATCTTCATCCGTCACTTCTAATTCGTGCGGAGAGAGGAACGTTGCTTTGCCTTTGAAAATTTTGACCTTGTTGCGAGTGAGTTTGTCTTTCACGACTTCTGCTTCACCTTCGATCACGCGCTCCTTACGTTTCCAAAGCCTCATGATGTCAGGAAGAGTCTTAGCCCCACCCTTATCTTCAGAGCCTTCGATTTCCTTACCCAACATTCCACGCGAACTCAGAGCGTATCTGTAAACTGATTCACGAAAAGACTTAGAAGGAAGAGTACCGTAGTGAACACAACCTCCGCCCAGCAGGGGGAAGGATTCGATTATGGCTACACGTTTGCCTGCTTTGGCAGCTTGGATAGCCGCTCGCATTCCCGCAGGACCTGAACCAATCACGATGAGATCAAACGTCATAACTTGTTACTACTAAACTTTTTTAAGCAACTTTCTTGCTGTTCACCATATCAATATACCACTGAGGCGCTTGGAATTGCTCACGGCCGAAGGGGACACGGTTCACTTCTATTTCTTCCATAAAAGTAGGAATGTATCCAGTCGCAATTATCTCGCCTACGATTTTTTGGTCAGCGGTTTTGCCACGCTGAACGAATAAGAAAATATCTCGGGTCTGATATCGACCGTTTTCGTCAACCTCAGGAAGGACTTCGGTGATGTTAGTTACCTTACGTGATCCATCACTGAGACGCTTGATCTGTACAACAAGCGAAATCGCAGAAGCAATCTGTCTACGAATCGCTGCGATCGGAACTTGGGTGTCGCCCATCATCGAGAGGGTCTCTAGCCTGACGAGACCATCATACGGAGTGTTCGCGTGAGTGGTGCCCATCGATCCACCGTGACCGGTGTTCATCGCAGTGATGAGATCGAGCGCTTCAGGTCCCCTCACCTCTCCAACCACGATACGGTCTGGACGAAGTCTGAGCGAAGACTTAATGAGATCACGAATCGTGACCGCACCCTTGCCTTCGTGGTTACCGTGTTTAGTTTCGAAGTAAACGACGTGATCTGTGAAAATTTTTAATTCTGATGCATCTTCGATGATGAGGAGACGTTGAGTACCTGGGATACGCCCACCAAGCACGTTGAGCAATGTCGTCTTACCAGAACCAGTACCGCCTGAAATGATGATGTTCTTAGCAAGATAGATGCACACATCTAAGAACCTTGCAGCTGCCTTAGAGATTGAACCTTTGTTGATGAGATCGACGAAGCTCGGCACGCCCTTAGAGAATTTACGAATCGAGAGCGTCGTGCCCTTACGTGAACACGGTGGCAAGACTGCGTGAATACGTGATCCATCTGGTAGACGGCCATCGAGTGTCGGATTCTCGTTGTCGATCTTACGACCTACGAATTGCGCAATGTTCTTCACTGCGGCTTGAAGACTCTGCTCGTCTTTGAATTTCACATCAGGAACTCGCTCGAGCAATCCCCTGCGTTCAATGAAAATTTCGTTGGGACCGTTGACGAGGACTTCGCTGACACTATCGTCTTTCAAATAAGGCAATACTGGAGCCAAAAAGCTATCCAACGCATCTTCGAAGATGGTTTTCTGAGGTGCAGAAGGTCGAGGAGCGTCGTTATTTTGTTCCATGGGGCTCAGATGCCACCGATCTAGATGTTGATTGTGAGAGTGAATCTTCTTTGACCACCAAAGTGCCTTGCATTCCTGTCATCGGACAATGCACACGGAATTGACCTGCGAACTTCGGTAAGAAAGTGATTTCTTCTACGCGGTTGAATTTGATTTGTTTCTTCACATCGAATGAATCGACCATCACGCAGAGATTAGCCTTGGACGCGCCAGTGACGAACATCCTCACAGGCACTCCACGAGTGACGAATAATGTCTGAGGATAGAACCCCGTCTCACTTGCGATGAGAGCGACTTCTTGAGTGCCCTTCTGGGCATCAGGGATGATCTCCTCTAACTTGTTGGTTTTGCCTGTCTCGACTGCAGCAACAGAATTTGAGTTTGTATCCGAAGCTTGCGCTCCATCCAGAGGCGCAGCACTCGATGCTGGTCTACGACCTGAGACTGGATCGACTGGCTTCGCGCCGAACGACGATTCAGGAAACTGCTCGTCTTCGTAAGTCTTCGTGATATCGGATTGACCGACGAACCTCACGTCAGCATGTGCTGATGTGTGACTTGCTAAACCTAGTAATAAAACAATGTGGATCAACCGTTCCATAGATGGGAGCCACTCCTTCTCTCTTAATGTTTCGGAGTGTGTCCAAAATTACTTGAGGGGTTCGTCACCAATGGAAACATAGGTGAGCCAAGAGCCAGAAATCGTGTTGAGCGAGCCTGCAGGAGTCCCCTCAACGACACTAAATTGACTCTCGTAAGATTCCTTGGTCACATTATTGAGACCCAGAGTACAAGGCCTACCTGAGGTATAAATCGCATGGAAAATTTTCTCGTACTCTGGATTGCGATCACTCTCATCGAAGACGAGCTTTGAAGTTCGGTGTTTGAATTTTCTACCTTCAGGTGTGCTCGATCTCAAGGTGAAGGTCATTTTCTTCCCGTCGAACATCAGGCCTGTGACCGCGACTTCGATGCTGATAGAAGTCGCAGAAGCGATCTTCCTCAAATACTCTTGCTCCTCAGGTGACCTCTCGGCCAACTTACGTTCGAAACTCGAAGGCTGGCGCTCGCGAGCCTGGGTGGAGAGAGGGAGAATCCCTAAAACCACTGGCAAAACCATGACCCATAATGTGTGAGAACCCAATACCATACCAAGGTTCTTCTCGGACGGATTTGCTCAGGGCTTGAGTATAGTAGTAAAATGTAGTTGACTGCATTTATATCCGTAGTAAAATGCACCTATATGCATATAACTACGGTACGTTACCTCACACAGTACATCGAAACGGATTTGAAAGAAAAAATGGTTTTCCTGGGAGGTCCTAGGCAGGTGGGTAAAACCACACTCGCCAAATCCCTCCTCGAAAACAACTCTGATTACATGAGTTGGGACGACCTCAGAGACAGAAAACTCATTGTGAAGAATGAATTTTATCGGGATCAGAAAATACTCGTTTTAGATGAAATCCATAAATACCGTCTTTGGAGAACTCTCGTCAAAGGTACATTTGATAAACATTTTCCTGAAACAAAAATTTTAGTGACTGGCTCTGCAAGGCTTGATCACTTTAGAAAAGGAGGAGATTCTCTCGTAGGAAGATATCACTACTATAGACTTCACCCCTTCACTCTTCCTGAACTGAGTAAAACTTGTGATGCATCTCTCATCAAAAACTTGTTGAAATTCGGTGGTTTTCCAGAACCCTATACCAAACAAAACGAAGATCACTTAAGTAGGTGGCAACGTGAGTACACTTCCAGAGTAGTGACCCAAGACCTCACAGATCTCGAATCTGTAAAAGACGTGAGCCTATTAGAGTTATTAGTTGAATTACTTTTTCAGAAAATATCTTCACCTCTCTCAATCAAAAGCCTTCAAGAAGATCTGTCTCTCTCCCCTCACACCATTGATAGATGGATCACTCTTCTTGAAAGAGTATATTTTTGTTATCGGATTGCTCCTTATGTTCCTAAAAACAGAATCAAAGCAATTAAGAAAACGCAAAAACTCTACCTCTGGGATTGGTCGCAAGTTCCTAACTCTGGAGCACAGTTCGAAAACTGTGTTGCAGGACATTTACTCAAATTCTGTCATTTTCATGAAGACACCAAAGGCCACCGTATGGAGTTGAGATACATCGCCGATGTCGAAGGACGTGAAATTGATTTTGTTGTCACTAGAGACAAGACACCACTCTTCGCCGTCGAATGTAAAACAGGCGAGAAGTCTCTACAACCTTCGCTAAAGTATTATCAAGATCGTTACAAAATACCAAAAATTTACCAAGTTCATTTAGGTACAAAGGATTATGGTTATGCAGACCGAGGTGGAAGAGTGATTCCGTTCAATAAATTCTGTTTAGAGGAGAAGCTCAAATGATTGCAGTCGTAACAGGAGTGAGTTCAGGTTTTGGGTTAGCCATTGCGAGAAGACTCGTTCACGAAGGCTATAAGGTGATCGGCATCGCAAGACGTGAAGAGAAGCTGAAGACTATCGAGGCAGAGCTTGGCACCTCGTTTTTAGGTCTTGCAGTAGACGTCACCGATCAACCCAAGATCACTCATGAGCTCGCTCACCTTCCTCAAGGGTTTCGAGACATCACTCTGCTCGTGAACAATGCGGGATTAGCTTTAGGATTAGACCTTGCCCAAAACGCACAGCTCAGTGACTGGGATCAAATGGTGAAGACCAATATCAATGGAGTCTTAAATTGCACTCACGCCATCCTGCCAGGAATGGTGAAACGCGAGCGTGGTCACATCATCAACATGGGATCAGTCGCAGCAGAGTTCCCCTATCCAGGAGGCAACGTTTACGGTGCGACCAAGGCGTTCATTAGGCAACTGAGCCTAAACTTGAGAGCAGACCTACACGGCACTCCGATTCGAGTGACCGATATCGAACCCGGACTCTGCAGTGGGACTGAGTTCTCTGTCGTGCGATTCAAAAACGATGAGGCTAGAGCGAAACAACTCTACGAAGGTACGACTCCCATCACTCCCGAAGACATTGCTGAGACTGTGTATTGGTGTACAAGCCTCCCTGCTCACGTGAACATCAATACGATTTCAATGATGCCCGTATCTCAGTCGTTCGGCGCTCTCCCTGTGAAGAGAAACTAGTAGAATCAATATACTGACGACTAGTGCTTCATTTTCTCCACTAAGAGTGTGAATTATGCTTCATTTTCTCCACTACGAATGTAATTTATGAAACATAACAGAAAGGATTCCTGAGTATGAGTTTGACTCAAAATGACCACACTCAAGACACCCCTGTAACTCCTACATGCCTAGGCAGGGTGACAAACCCCAAAACTCCTGCAATAGCCAATACGTGAGAGCTGGCCTCTCCGTGAGTTTGGCACCCCAGTTGCACTGAGCAAGCGGGGAACAGCGAAGCTGTTTCGTGCGAAGCTCCAAGTGCTTTAACAGAAAGGTTTGTAACAATTATGTCCTCCAACGTGATCCAACTCCAACGTCTCCGTGAGATCAGACAGTACGAATCCGAAGATCATGCCTACAAGGCACGAATCTTAGTCATGGATAAACTGGAACTCCTAGAAGAGATGATTCAATTTCAGGAAGAGCGCAAGAAGATGGGGAAGCTTGATCTCTCCATGATGACTCGCGGGAAGATTCTATTTCATGCTCTAGAGAAAAACGCAGAAACGGATGAGCTGAAGTTGCTCACCCGTTCCTACCGTAAACACTTGGAATACGAGATGTCTGAATACTTAAAAAACCCTAGCGCTGATCGTCCATCCGATCAGGATTGGGACGACGAGGTTCAGTGAGTAAGCGTTTTATTCTTTATTAGATTTCGAACAAAAACTTTCACAGCTTAAGTTAAATGAATGCGCTTTTCCCCAAGCAGGAGACATTGTTCCTCGATTATCTTTTGCTGCATAACCAGCCTCACCGGCATTTGCAGTCCTTGGATTATCGCAAATGCATCTCGCTCCGAACTCCTTACATTCAAAGTGATTTGGAATATCGTAATTAAATGGATTAACAGGATCATTACTACCACCAATACTACCTCCTGCATAAGATCCGCCTTTAGCAGGACAAGGAGGAGCTGAAGCAATTCTTTTTTGCCTTTCCTTTTCAACTTCTATAGATTTTTGCTTTTCTTGCTCTTGAGCTTGCCTCTGCTTCTCTTGCTCTTGCTTCTGCTTCTCTTGAGCAGCTTTTCTGTCATCTGCAGCTTTTTGATTCTTTAAAGCCTGAGCATCTTGTTTAGCTTTTAGTTCGTCAGCTTTTTTGTCTTTTACTGCTTGAATTGAATCTTTTTTAGATACTTTTATCCCGAGCTTTTTCTGTTCTTCTCTGAATTTCTTAGCCTCTTTTTTGAGATTTTTCTTTTCTTCTTTAGCTACTCTTTTAGCTCCAGATCCATCAGGTCCTTTACTTACACAAGTCCATAAACCCGATGCTGCTTTTACTTTTTTTTCATTTTTCCCGCAGTGTTTTTTTCCATGCTCATCTCTGCCTCTGGCGTTGTTACTACGCTGAGCGTATGAATTCATACTGAATCCGCTAACAACAAGTGAAAGCATTACAATTGTTTTAAACATAAAATCTCCCCTTACTTCTATTAAACCAGATTCATTTCATTAAAGACAGTTGTGTCTTTAATGAAATCATACTTTTCTTTGTTTTATAGGCGTTGCAGATAAGCAATTTCTTAAATCTAATCGATGACGGAAAATGAAAACCCCCAGCTAGAATCTCCAGCTAGGGGTTTCAAATTTTTTAAATTTTAATTAAAAGATTTCCTGAAGATCAGGAATGGGACGACTAGGTTCAGAGAACCTACATCTGGACCCAATCTTCTCCTACTTTTTTGAACTTCTTTCCTTCTGTTTCATAGTAGGTTTGACTGGTTGATGTAACTTTAGGCTTTAAGGAACTTGGCTTGCGATTAACTGTACCTGAACTTGCAACACCAGATCCTCCACCCGGTTTTCGCGCAACTGTAGTTTTTGCTTGGGATTGAGTCTCAGTCCACATTTTACCTTTTGGAATATTTATCTTTAAGTTCAAATTAGGTTTTCCTGTTAGTTTTACTGGAGGCGGAATAAGTCCTGTAAGACCTCCACCGACTTGAGGAACTTCTCTAGGTTTTTTTGGAACTTCTTTTGGAGTATGCTTTACTACTTCAGTTGTCTTATTAGAGCCACGTCCAAATCGTTTTTTATACTCTTTATCTCTCCTATTCTTATTTTGTTGAGCTGTCTTTGGGGTAGCACATAAACCACCATTTCGTGCTCTTCTACTTCTACTGCTTTGTGCAAAAGATTCGTCAGGAACTAAAGCATTCAAACCAAAAACAAAACCAACGATTAATCCAATATATTTGATACTCATTTTTCTTCCTTCATTTCTAGAAGATAAACCCCATAGACTCTATTAAATCAGAGTGAAGAAATAAAAAAAAGTTGTGTCTTTTTGGACACCGGCATTTTTCTTATGAAAGCATTATAAGCGATATTAGAAGAGCTGAGATGCAACCCACTCTTTAGTTAAGAGTAGGATTATCTAAAATCGAAACTTGGAAATAAAAACCCCCAGTTAGAAAATCTAACTAGGGGTTTAGAGCTATTTCAAATCTTAAATAGAGTATTACTCAACAGCTTTGAATTTGCCGAAAAGCTTTTTTTGTCTACCAAGGCTTTTTCCATCGAATTTAGCTGCATCCTTAGCTCGTACTTTTTTAGTTTGTCCATCAAACATAATTTGCGCAGTCGCACCTGATTAATGAGATGGCTTACGCTCTTTAGTTTTTTTAGGTTCTTTAATTTTAGCTACTTTTGGAGGCTTAATTTTTTTAACTTTAGCATGTTTAGGAACTGGACATTTTCGAGCTGATTCAAGATTTTGTTTTCTATACTTCGGATCTACTTTGAATTGCGCATGCGCAACTGGCATCACAGCGTTCAAACCAAAAACTAAACCAACGACTAATCCAATAGTTTTGATACTCATTTTACTTCCTTCATTTCTAGGAGATGAACCCCTTAGAATCTATTAATCAGAGTGAAGAAATAAAAAAAAAGTTGTGTCATTTTGGACACCGGCATTTTTCTTATGAAAACAAATATAACGCTATTAAAGCACTTATTACAGCAGCTGTGAAGCAAGCTCAGAGAGCTTGGAGCGCTCACCTTTAACGAGAGTGACGTGAGCTGAGATGGATTCGCCTTTGAACTTCTCAACTAAGTACACAAGCCCGTTATTGGCAGCATCAACGTAAGGATTATCGATCTGGAGACTATCTCCCGTGAGCACGATCTTCGTTCCGTCACCTGCACGAGTGATGATGGTCTTGATCTCATGCGGAGTTAAGTTCTGTGCTTCATCTACAATCAGATACTGCTGCGGAATCGAACGACCACGGATATAAGTGAGCGGCTCGATCTGAAGGAGACCTTGATTCATGAGCTCCTGAGTACCCTTGCCAGCGCCACGGCGGCCCTTGGCACCAGTAGCTCCGAAGAGGAAGTCGATGTTGTCATAAATCGGCTGCATCCAAGGATTGAGTTTCTCCTCGATCGTTCCTGGCAAGAAACCAATGTCCTTACCCAGTGGGAACACAGGACGAGACACGAGCAGACGATGGTAGATACCTTCGTCAACGGTCTTAGCTAATCCTGCTGCAATGGCGAGCAAGGTCTTACCGGTACCGGCACGACCCACGAGAGAGACAAGCTTGATCTCGTCATTCATGAGCGCATCGATCGCGAAGGTCTGCTCAGCATTCTTAGGGAAAATCCCCCAGATTCCTTCACCTGGACGGAACACTGGAACGAGCGCGTCGAGATCCTTAGAGTATCTCGCCATCGCTGTATGGTTAGGATTCACGAGATCCTTCAGAATCGCGTACTGGTTGGCCTTAAGAGCTGTAGTCACTCCTTCGAATTTGCCTTCTTTACACTGAAGCTTCTTCGCAGAGTAGAACTCATCGACCAAGTGTGAATCCACATTGATCGTCGTCATTCCAGAATAGAGATCATCTGGCTCAACGTTCGTTGGTTCGTAGTCTTCAGACTGAATGCCTAGGGCATCTGCCTTGATTCTTAAATTGATGTCCTTTGTGACGAAGATCACGGGACGCTTAGGGTTGTCCTTCTTAACGGACATGACGACAGCCAAGATTCGGTTGTCGGCCTTCTCAGCGCTTAACTCTGGTGGAAGGAGAACTGTTCCGCCACCGAGTTCCACTGTGAGAGTCCCACCGCCTGGGATACGTGCTCCCTTAGAAAGCTCGCCTGTCTTACGGAGGTCATCCATCATGCGAGAGATCTGTCTCGCATGTCGTCCGTTTTCGCTCATATCGCGTTTAAAACGGTCTATTTCTTCAATAACGACGATCGGGATGATGATGTCGTTATTTCCGAATCGGTAAAGCGCCTGTGGATCAAAAAGTAATACGTTGGTGTCTACGATGAATGCTTTACGGACATTTGCCAATGTGTGTGTCCCCCTTGACTACAAAGTGTACGAGAGTGTCCAATTTTTTGACAGCTGAAAATCTCTCAGTCACCTACGCGGTGCGCTCTCGCTTTAAAGTGCCAGAGAGTTGGCACCCCCCTTGCTTTTATATGGGTAGGAGAGAAAAAATATGAAGATAGCTAATAGTAACTTATTACTCATATCTGCACTCATCGCCACTGGATGTGGTGGGGGTTCATTCCGTGAGAATATCAAGTCCAGCGGTTCCACTGGAGCCAATACTCAAACAACGACTACGTCAGGAACGTTTATCCCGTCACCTGCGTTTTCATTCCCTATTCATCGCATCGGTCCCTCTATCAGTTCTGCTAAATCATCTAGCAACTCTGCTAACTGGGTGCCTGCTGCTAATGATTGCGGATCGAACTGTCTGAAGTACTCAGTAGATACGGCTACCAAGCTGCGTGTACGAGTGAAGGCAATCGACGGGAATGCTTATATCAAAGATTCTCTGACTACTTTCCCATCGCAATATGGTTGCGTGAGCTACCAAATCTACGTGGGCAATCAAATGGTTCAAACTCCACTCCTGAAAGTTCCAGGAGCAAGTGCAAACGCTACTGCTCAGTGTTCAGGCTCAGCGTCTGAATACATTGCAGATATGTCCTATGGCTTGGGAGTATCGACTAACGGATCATTCGAAATCAGAATCCAAAACCCACAGTATGATCTGTACTGTAACTACTACAGCGGCGGAAGCTACAACGGCATGAAGTGCCCAAGCACTCCGCTCTATCAGAATAATTCAATCGCGCCTTACAGCTGGCACGAAGTGAAGATTCAAGTAGACGCTGAAACTAACGGAACTGGTTTTTAATCAATAATCTAACAATCTAAGAGTTCTCTCCCCCTAGACAAACTTTGGTGAGTGTCATGACGACCTCTCCAAAGTTTTGTTGTTGGGGCGACTGGAATAGTTTCGCTTCTGCACGCTTCAAACACTCCACAGATCGTTTCAAATCCTTTCCCATCTTCTCGAAGAATGCTTCAAACTCTGACCCCGCACGGTGATAGATCTTGTACTGATAGATGCTCGCATTATTGAACTTACGTTCAATCTTAAGAGCACTCTTGAGCTCTCCGATGATCGCAGCCTTCTTCGCTAGCTTCTCTTCCTCGGTCGCCTGAGACTGATAAACCTGATCGAGCTTCTGATAAGCCTCAGTATACTTCTTCACAAGCATATCGTAATTCTCCTGAGACGCTTTGAACGACTTAGCATCTACCGAATCCTTCCCGAATCTCTCTGCGAGATAGATGGGTGTTAAACGATCCGCAATGAACGAAGCTAGACTCTCATCGAATGACGTCTGATCCTTGATGTAGATCGTGGCATGCATCGACTCATGAATGATCGTGTTCACGAGTCCACCCATCGCTTCATCCCCGTCCCAAAACATTGTGCTCAATACGGGATCATTGAAGTAACCCACTGTGGAGTAAGCCTGTGCCCCCCGCACTTCAGTATCCCAACCCTCTTCGTCGAGTTCGACTGCAAACTTCTTAGCCCGCTCAGGATCAAACCAACCTAGATACTCGAAGCTCCCTGCTATGGGTAGCGACCATCTCTTCGCTTCAAATTTGGTGGGTTTAATCGCTGTGACTACATAGCTCACAGATGGATGATCCCACTTCACATAGGACTCGTAATTATTCGTCGGTTTGATTGCGTAGGTTTCACCGAATTTTTTTATTCGAGGGATTTCTTCAAGAAATTTTTTGATCCTGGGAGGAGTCGTGTGAGAAGCGAGAACTTCAGAGATGGGACGTGCTCGGTTGAGTATTGCGAATTGTCCACCTGCTGCCTGAAGGTAATAACTCAGCCCTACTTCGCCCTTACCGGTGGCGCAAGACGAGAGGGAGAGAAGAGAGACGAAGAGCACTAAAGAACGACAGTGATTCCTAAGTTGGTCGAAATGTTTTGGCTCCAAGTAGATATGTTCCCGCCTGATAAGTAAGATATTGCCTGAAATCTTATTGCAAATCTACGACTGAGGAAGATTTTTGTTCCCAGTCCAATGACCCCTGTGATGCTGTCCAAGATAGCGGGAGGCGCAGTCCCGTTAGCAAAAGTACCGCTTGCATTACGATTGAGTTGTCCGATCCCCAATCTTGCATAAGGCTGGAAGAAATAACTTCTAGGAAGCAAAGACTGTACTAAATCCACTGAATAAACATTATCTGAGTAAGTCACGTTCTGAAAAGTGCCGTAAACAGTCTGCGAATCAATTTTCTGAATTGATAACTCAATCTCACTCATATTGAGAATGGTATATCCTACTGAAGCAGCCCAGCGCCTATTCCAAGTGAAGCTAGTTGGATCATACTGTTGTCTCGAGTAAGAAGCTTCAATTGTAAACTCAAAAGGATTCGCTAGAGTTCTAGTCGCCCCAATCAAACTGAGTACGAAACTAATCAGAGCAAACGATATCTGTTTATACATAGCCCTCTCCTTGGCTTATTCATCGAGTTTGTGTTTGAGTTTAGAGAGCTCACCCATGAGCTTCTGTTTCTCAGACTCCTCTTTGTTCTTCTTTTCAATGGCTTGTGGCTTACGCTCTACCTTGGTCTTGGGATAGAGGAAGCCCATGTCTACGGTTTCGTCACCGAGTAATTTCTTCAGTACAGGATTGTAAGATTGTGGCGAACGCGATGGTTTCTTTTTCGGAGCGTCTTCGTCATCATTCGATGCATGCGGAATCCATCCACGCTTCTCAGGCTCACGAGTAGTGACTGAGGCAAGATGTCTCTGACCCTTAGGCTGAACTTCAGCGACCAACTTCTGCACTTCACTTTGTTCAAGCTGCATGTCCTCACCTACTGCTACGAGAGTTTCTTGATGAGCATTCTCTGCGACAGTTGGAATTGTACGGAGCTGTTTGAGACTCATGGTTGAGATCTCGCCACGTGCGATCTTCAGTGCGCTCTTCTCAGAGAATCTGTTTTCGAAGCTGACAGGATTGATTCCTAGTCCTAGAACTTGTGTGTCTTCTTCTTCGTTCATGTAGACGACTACACCGAAGGTGTCTTTGAATCTCACACGTGCGTTTGCTGTTACAACTGTGAAAGCACCCGTGCCTGGTTTAGCTTTCACCAAAACTTGTCCACGAATGAGTGCAATATGATCTTTCTCGAATGCAGGATCCAAGATCTGAGCGAAGGTTTCGCTTGAGAATCTCATATCCATACCTGCGCCTAGTCTGATTTCTGCCCAGCCTTCTTTGATCGTGATCCAAGCACCACAAGGTACAGAAGATCGGTTCTTGGCTTGAATGATCTGAGTTCGATCCGCTGACGAGATCAGCACTGCGCCTTCAATCTTCGTCACAATTCCACAGGACGCGGGTTCGCGAGACGGTGGATCTGCCTGACGAGCGATCGCAGTAGGGAACACACTAGAGGAGATGGTGAGTAAAGAAGCTAGGATTAGCGCTCTTCTGGATTTATCCACTTCGCCTCCTTGGAATGAGGATGATGCTCAATCAATCCTTTGAGCTCAGCCTGAGCTTTTTCTTTCTGATTCATTTTCTGAGATGCGAGAGCGCGCCAGAGTCTGCCTTGTGCACGTGCCTTCTCGTTGTGAGCTTGTTCTGCGAGCTTTATCGCTTGATCGAAACTCTCTTGAGCCCAGACATAGTTCTGGACTCGGTACCAAGCCGCTCCAGAGAGGAGAAATGCGTTTGCGTTCTTGTAATCGCTATTGTGTTCTAGATGTGTGAGGTAATGGAAGATGACAGCAGCCTTCTCATCGTCGTGGCGATCGAGGTAATCCATTCCGAGTACATAAATTTGTGATGGAAGTAAGTGCTTAGGAATCTCATAGCCGATGCTTGCGATCTTGCGACCGATGGGAGTTCCTGTTTCTTTTTTGAGTTCTTGTGTGTGAGCGACGTATTCTTTTTCGGCTGCCTTCTTCTGACATTCAAAACGAGTTTCTTCAATGAGTGATCGGAGTTTCTGATTCTCAAGGCTTAAGCGCTCATTGAGTTCATCGATCTTGCGAAGCTTTTCTACTTTCTCGGTGATGCCTAGTACTGCTTGTGTTTGTGCAGTGACTACTCCACCGCGAGATTTGTAGAAATAAATCGCACCTACTCCTGTGCCAGCAAGCACGGATAATGCGATTCCTAGTTTGAGTACAGACTTAACGTTCATAGGCTTAAGCGCCCTCTCCTAGGGTTTATCGACTAGGGGTGAACAAAACTTTATGGGTATTTCGTCTAAACGTTAGACACCTGCAAAATGCTCAGTCACACCTTATGCGTTTCTATATTGTCTACTCGCATATAGAGGGGAATGAGGTCAGAAACTTGGCACTCAACTTGAAGTATAGATCTATGAGGTTAATAGGAATGAAAACCATACGTGTATCCAAAATCGCAGGTCGAGTTACAGCGCTTGCCGTGGCAGCACTACTCACGTCTTGTGGTCCTTCAGGCCTGAAACCTGCGACCCTAAGCTCTACATCCAAGGCTCCTGGTAAGCTTTCGCTTCCTCTTAAAGTCGATATTCTTTTTGCTCAATCCGACAGCGGAGCAACTTCTGAAGGTTTAGCTGGAATCTATCTCGATCAAGTGAAGCCTATGCTGAACGACATGGAAGCTGCAGGATGGGATTACCACTTCGCTACGACTAGGCTTAAGACTCCTGTAGCGTTTGATCAAGTCGTAGCTTCTAAGCACGACAGTAATTGGGGTGGCCAGTGGCTAGCTCCGTATCCAGGCGCTGTGTCTAATAGCTTATTCAATTATCTTCCTGAATCCCTCTTCCGTACTCCAGATAGCTTTTCTCGTTTCTTAACGAACGGTGATTTGAACTACTCTGGTGGCCAAATGGAAAAAGGATTTGAAAATATTTATAACACCCTTGGAGTGAATGCTGCTGCGGTTGCAACTGCAAACCCAAACCGCACTCCGTTCTTACGTCCAGATGCGCTTCTCATCATCATCGCATCATCGGTGATCAATGATACGAGCGGTGACTCACCTACTACGAGCGTGAACATGTGTACTCGTTCGGATGGTTTAGTCGTTCCTTGCGGTGAATCTGCATCAGCTAATCAACAGCCTGACAATCGTGCGAGCACGTTCGAATATCAACGCGCACGCCTTGCAACACTCAAGGCTAGCCCTTCGATGATCCAGTTCTATTCTGTGACTGCTCCTGGATACACACTCAACGGAGGTTGCCGTGGTGCAAACTCTCGCCCTGGCTATAGATATACGGACATGGCGACAGCATTCAGCGCAAGCGCTCAAGGCCCACGCCAATTCAATATCTGTTCTCAGTCGTTCTCTGAAATCATCACTTCGATTAAGAACAGTGTGGAGTCAACGAAGCTCTCGATCAAGACTCGTTACTTAGTAACTTCTCAACCACCAAACCTCTCTTCTGTGAAAGTGGTTCGTTACCCAGATGGCGACAAGTCTAATCCACAGACACTCGCTCAGAGCGATACCAATGGCTGGACTTATGTAGGCCAAGGGGACTGGAATGTTTATGAGATCGAAACTCCGACTGGCACTGTAGGCATGAACAAAGTCTCTGGCTACGGCTTCAGACTGAACGCTCCTAATGGCGCTTCTCCGATCAATGATTACGATACGGGCGAAGTGTTGTTCCAGAGTGGATTTAATAACTAAGGGTTAGTGAATAGTTAACTCGCAATATCTTGGTTAACCAAGAAACAGAGCGACAAAAATAGGTGGAAACTTGAAAAGCATAATTCCAATCTTTATTTTATTCGCTTTCAACGCAGAAGCTTCAGACTCTTTCATCAACACTCACCAACATCTCATCTTTAATCACATTCAAGAAACTGAAGACCCAAACTGGGTCAACGCTGGAATACTGGTAAACAATCGTGTTCCAGGTCACAGCACTCAATACATCATCGTTGAAACTAAGCCTAAAGTTTACGAACGCATCCCTCTTGCTCAGCATGAGTTTGAAAAAAATATTGCGCTGTCCGTTTTCGAAGCGACAACAGGTACAGGAACATCAAGAGGCACAGCATTCTTAGTCGGTCAGGATCTCGTACTCACCAATATGCATATCCTTGCAAACAAAACTAAGTGCCTGAAATTTTCAATCGACCTCAATCACCGCAGTGAAACCGTAGCATGCAAACAAGTAGAATACTGTGACCCAGTTGAGGATTTCTGTTTAGTCAGAATGAACTCTCTAGCAAGTGGTAAGTCTATCGGAGAGGAAGTAAACCCTCTCACTTTCACGACTGAGACTCCAATTCCCGAAGCCATTGCGTTTGTCATAGGCAATGCTTATGGCGTTGGGATTCAATCTGCTTCTCATAGCGGGACAAAAACACATCGCAGCACTATCGCTCATTGCGTAAGGGTGTTCTCAGGTAACTCTGGTTCGCCAGTAATAGGAGAATCTGGAAATGTTTTAGGGATTCACCATGCTAGAGGATTTATGAATGGTTTGGAGTGTCCAAAAGATCGAAAAATGGGATTGGCTGTTACTAGTTCTAAAATACTAAAAGCTATTAAAGACGCTAAGCCAGAAGTTTATAAGGAATTAGGTTTCTATCGTTCAAGTCATACTTTTTAAGTATGCCCTCATTCACAACAACAAATAAGAGAGCAATCGTAGTCAGTACTACGCCCAATCCAATCTTTTTTAGGCCTTATTGACTTGATTTGATTCTATCCTGCGATTTTGAGAAATATCAATTTGTAGACTGCTGGAATGTAGCTATACTTTTACCCATGAAACACAAGCCTTGGCCGTTAGTTGTTTTAGCTTTAGCGCATTTCGTCGCACCGATCTTCAATATCATTGGAAGCAGCTACATGATGGGGCTTCCGATCATGAAGTACTTAAGTCTCTTCATCGAGAACCGAGGAGTGCCTGGACTATTGAGCTTACTCGGAATGATGCCGCTTGCAGGTTACGCGATCTACGCGATCAAACCTTGGAGCTATCCCCTCTTCCTGTCCATCGTTGGATGGGAGTTTTATTCTAACTACAAAAGCTACAAAGAATTCACTGCCTACTTCAACATGCCGATGTTCATCTTCAGCTACACACTCAGCATCGGGCTTGTGTCTTACTTCCTAGTACCAGCAGTCAGACGCTACTACTTCAACTGTAGACTGAGATGGTGGGAGAGCAGACCACGTTACGCGACCAACATCGATGCCAAGGTAGAGCTCGAAGGCAACAACATCGACTGCACGATCAAGGATCTCTCTCGCGGAGGTGCATTCATCGAGATCAAATCTCAAATGATCCAAAACACTGAAGTGAAACTAGAGTTTAACCGTAACAAGCATCACTTCATCCTCATGAGTAGAGTAGTGCATCGTCTCCACTACGATGATGACACTGTTGCAGGCTATGGACTGGAGTTCGAACTCGACCGTAGAACGAAGCGCGAGCTTAAGCGTCTACTGAAATCCTTCCCTAAGGACATGATCAAGCCTCGGAATGCGAAACTCACTTGGAGTGGTTTTAAGAAGTGGTTTAAAACTCTGATCAAAGAAGGTGAAGGATTATTCCCCTGATTCAATCAATAATCGTTTTAGTTTTCGGAATTTTGTTTTCGGTTTCCTCTTGGGCAAGAGCCCCGCTCCTTGTGGTGACAGATATCGACGACACTCTCAAAGTCTCCAGGATCATCTCAAGAGGTGAAAGACTCGATCAAGCTCACCAACTTTTACTTGAGACTGATGCATTCTCTGGGTCACGCACACTGCTTGATGCCCTCGACCGAGAAGGCGCAGAGATTGTGTATCTCAGTGCTGCACCTCGAGTCGTGAGCGTACTTCAGAAAAAATTCTTGAAGAAGAACCACTTCCCACAGCGAGAGCATCTCATTCTCAAGTCATCCCCTAGAGCAGATTCTTTCGCTTACAAAGTAAGAGCTGTATCGGAACTCGTGAAGTCTCACCCTGGATTTGAGTTTATTTTCATAGGAGACAATGCCGAGAAGGATGTCGCTGCCTACGCAGCTGTTACCAAAGCGAATCCTACTTTGACCATTCATACTTTTATTCACGAACTCTATGCGGGTAAGCCTTCTGCTCCGATTACGCGAGACCAGACTGCGTTTCTGACATTTGCTGAAGTTTCTGTTTATCTTGCTTCTCTGGGAATCATTGGGAATCAGTTACCCAACCTCCTCGAGCAAGAGACTCTCTCCGATCTCGATAACTGTAAGACCAAAGAGCTTGCGTTACCTGAGTATGTAGAAATTAATACAACGGATTTAGACAGATTAGAATCTGACTTACCTTTCCCTCTCACAAATTTGTTTCAAAAATTACGCATGCATTTGAATCATTGAAGAATATTTTTATGATATTCTCACATCATGAGCTTCTACATCCGTGGATTCAAAGCAATGCTGCCGATTTCTATTGGAGTGATTCCATTCGGCGCAGTGATGGGTTCAGTCACCGCAGAAGCTAAGCTCACCTTCACTCAATCTTTCTTCATGAATATTTTTGTCTTTGCAGGAGCGGCACAGCTCGCTGCTGTAGACTTGATGACTAAGAACGCTGCCCTCACCGTTGTAGTGATGACAGGCTTAGTGATTAATCTCAGGTTTCTTCTTTATAGTGCAGCACTTTCACCAGTAGTGCATGACTCTTCTCCACTCATTAAAACAATAAGCGCTTATTTTCTCACTGATCAAAGCTACGCAACCATGACTTCGCACCAAGGTTTATTTAAGAATAACAAACAGGCAATTGAGTTCTACTTAGGATCTTGTATCTGCATGGGCTTAGGCTGGCACCTGTCTGTTACCTTAGGATATATTTTTGGAAACTTCGCACCCCCAAGTCTTTCAATTGATTTTGCAGTACCTCTGAGTTTTATTTCACTACTCATTCCAACCATTAAAAACAAAAAATATATTTTAGTGGCCATATTCTCCTCTATTGTCTCGCTACTATTTAATGCAATCCCCTATCGTATGGGTCTTATTCTCACCGCACTTCTAGGGATTGCTTTTGCGATCTTACTCACAAGAAAGAAGAAAACCGCCCAATGATTCAAGCTGAATACTTTTGGAACATTGTCATGCTGCTTGCAATTGGAACTCTAGCGATTAGAGGTTCATTCATCGCCATCTCTTCAAGAGTGAAAATCACTGAGAGAACGAGGGAAATATTCTCTTACATTCCGGTAGCAATACTACCCGCACTCATTGCACCCGCTGTATTCTTTCATCAAGGAAAAGTTTCTTGGCTCTTAGGTAAAGAGAGATTCTTAATGATGATTCTATCGACAATTCTCTGCTTCTTTTTCAAAAGTACATTCATCACGATTGTTTTCGGACTCGGTGGTCTTTACTTACTGACTCAATGATGAAGATGGCATTGGAATTGCTCCGCTAAGGGGAATGACATCTACAATAATTAAAATTGTCGGTATTGAAACTAAGATCTATTTGATAAGTGGAGAATAGGTAATGCTCGATTATGATCTTGCGGAGCTTTACCAAGTTCCGACGAAACGATTGAAAGAACAGGTCAAACGAAATCTAAATCGCTTCCCACTCGACTTCATGTTTACTCTTACAAATCAAGAGCTTACAGTTTTGAGGTCGCAAATTGCGACCTCAAACGTTGGTCGTGGTGGACGCAGAACACCACCTTTAGCCTTCACCGAACATGGAGTCGCAATGCTCTCATCTATCCTCAACAGTGAACGTGCGATCGAAGTGAACATCTACATCATTCGAGTTTTTGTGAATCTTCGTAAGGTCTTAAATTCGGACAAAGAGTTGGAAAAGCGGATCTCTGAATTAGAAAAGGGTACTGACGGAAAGTTTAAGATCGTGTTTCAAGCATTGAGAAACTTAATTTCAGAAAGAGCGACACCCAGAAAACAAGTTCGAGGTTTAAAACCTTAAACACGCATCTCAGGCACGTCACCCTTAACGATGAGCTTCGCCTCTGTCGATTTCACAATCTCTTCCACACTGACTCCAGGCGCTCGTTCACGAAGAACGAGTCCATCCTTCGTCACTTCAATCACTGCTAACTCTGAAACAATCTTTTTCACGCAGCCCACACCTGTCAGCGGCAGAGAGCATTTCTTCATCACTTTACTTGATCCATCTTTAGCGACGTGTTGCATGGCCACTACGACATTCGATGCACCAGCGACGAGATCCATTGCTCCACCCATGCCCTTCACCATCTTGCCTGGGATCATCCAATTCGCAATTGACCCAGCCTCATCGACTTCCATAGCACCGAGCACAGTGAGATCGACTTTCCCCCCGCGGATCATCGCGAACGATTCTTCAGATCCGAAGAACGAAGCCCCTTGAGCCGCAGTCACTGTTTCCTTACCAGCGTTAATGAGATCAGCGTCCATTTCGGATTCTGTTGGATAAGGTCCGATGCCGAGTAACCCATTCTCACTCTGGAGAATGACATTGATGCCCTTGGGGATGTAATTCGCAACCAGAGTGGGAATCCCAATTCCAAGATTCACGTAGTAGCCGTCTTTTAATTCTTGTGCGATTCGCATCGCAATTTGTTCACGAGTCAGTGCCATTTCTTCCTACCTTCTCCATTCCTATGCTCACAACTTTAAAAAACTTCAAGTTACTGCCTCCGCAGAAGTCTGTGAACTGAGTAAGTTGATTTTTTTTTAAACTTACGCCCCTCACACCTTACGAAGGGTCTTCTTCTCAATGCGTTTCTGATAACCCACACCTTGGAACAAACGGTGCACGTAGATTCCAGGAACATGAACTTGATCAGGCTCGATCGATCCTACTGGAACGATCTCTTCCACTTCCGCAATCGTCACACGTCCGGCCTTAGCGCAGACAGGATTGAAGTTACGAGAAGTCTTACGAAACACGAGATTCCCGTGAGCGTCGCCTCTCCAAGCCTTCACAATTCCGAAGTCTGGTTTCAATGCGCGCTCAAGCACATACTTGCGTCCGTCGAACTCGCGGACTTCCTTACCTTCTGCGACGAGTGTTCCGACCCCAGTCGGAGTGAAGAATGCGGGAATGCCAGCACCACCCGCACGTAGCTTCTCAGCGAGAGTGCCTTGAGGAGTGAGCTCAAGCTCTAGCTCACCGGACAACACCAATGACTCAAACAATTTATTCTCTCCCACATAAGAGGAGATCATCTTCTTCACTTGGCGTTTTTGGAGCATGAATCCGATACCGAAGTCATCCACGCCTGCGTTGTTTGAGATGCAGGTGAGATCACGCACACCCAACTTCACCAGCGCAGAGATCGTGTTCTCTGGAATCCCGCAGAGGCCGAATCCGCCGAGAGCGAGAGTCATCCCATCACGGATTCCTGCGCACGCCGTGTCTGCGTCTTTGACGATCTTTGAGAATCCCATTAGATCACTTCCACTGCTACAGCAGTTGCTTCGCCACCACCGATACAAATTCCTGCGACTCCGCGTTTCTTGCCAGTATCTCTGAGCTGTTCAATGAGTGTACCCACGATACGAGCACCAGATGCGCCGATGGGGTGACCAATCGAGATTGCTCCACCCCAGATGTTGAGCTGCTCACGCGCAATGCCCAATTCCTTTTCAGCTGCTAAAGCAACAACTGCGAACGCTTCATTCACTTCGAAGAGATCCACATTGGATTGCTTCCAACCTGCGTTCTCGATCACGCGCTTCATCGCGCCTACGGGAGCGGTCGTGAACCACACTGGCTCCTGAGAGAACGACGCAACAGCAACGATACGTGCGAGAGGCTTCAATCCCATCTTACGTGCTTGATCGCCACTCATCACGACAAGTGCAGTTGCACCGTCATTGAGAGTAGAAGCATTCGCCGCTGTTACTGAACCTGCTTTATCGAATGCAGGTTTCAGCGTTGGGATTTTATCGAACTTCACTTTCGCAGGGCCTTCGTCTTGCTCGACTTGGACTGCGTCGCCTTTACCAGCAGAGACTGAGATCGCTGCGATCTCGCGCTTAAATTTGCCATTCTTCTGAGCATCGAGCGCGCGCTTGAAACTAGAGATCGCGAACTCATCTTGCATCTCGCGTGTGTAGTGTTTCTCACGAGCGCAGAGCTCACCGCAATTGCCCATGTGTTGGTTATTGTACGGATCCCAGAGGCCATCATGAATCATGAGGTCAGTCGCCACTTGATTCCCAAGTCGGAAACCACCGCGCGCGTTTAAGAATGCGTACGGAGCATTCGTCATGCTCTCCATTCCACCCGCAACGACGACCGTGCTTTCGCCAGTCATAATAGATTGACGTGCGAGCATGAGTGCCTTCATTCCGCTTCCGCAGACTTTGTTCACTGTGAGTGCGTGTACTGAGTTAGGGAGTCCTGCGTAGATCATCGCTTGGCGCGCTGGCGCTTGCCCAATGCCTGCTTGAAGCACATTGCCCATGATGACTTCGGTCACTTGGTCTTTCTTCATACCGGATCGCTCAAGAGCTGCGGCTATGGCATGCGCTCCCAGCTTAGGTGCTGACAAAGAAGACAGAGCTCCTTGGAAACTTCCAAAGGGTGTACGGGCATAGGATACGATTACGACGTCATTTGCGTTACTCATGAGAACCTCCGAATTGATAATTAATCGGATGAACAATCTCACCAGAACAGCGTGTTATTCCAGTAAAAAATCAGATGAGACACGGTCGCTTTGACGCCTAGCATACAAACCCGATATTATAGAAGTATGTCAAGGTCCCTATGGGCTGCTGTAGCCCTCTCATTCTTTATCGCACTCAGTAGCGTCTTCGCTTCGCAAGAAGGGATGAGCACGCCTGCGCAATCGGCGCGCAAAACTCAAACCAAGACGTCTCAAACCAAGAAAGCCACAATCCCTAGCGAACAGGAAATTGAGTCCGGCTGCGAAGAGAGATTTAATCCTTATCGTTTGAAATATTCTGACACTGCAGAACAAGATATTTGTACTTCTTAACTTAACATTGTTTAAATGATTGATTTTAAATACTAAACATCAGATAAACCAGCTCATGAAAAACGGAGCCATGTTTATAATCGGTGTATTGTTTTCAAACTTCGTATTTGCAAGTGACTGCCTCGACGTAGCCA
Organism: Lysobacteraceae bacterium; assembly: GCA_023657465.1. Taxonomy (GTDB): domain Bacteria; phylum Bdellovibrionota; class UBA1018; order UBA1018; family JAGTJX01; genus JAGTJX01. The sequence continues at coordinate 268,666 of JAGTJX010000002.1, read as the reverse complement.
TTCGCAACAAACGAGACTTAAACGAAACCATTCGATACTACAAAGTCACTCTCAATATCAATCGAGGATCAGTTTCAAATCTACAAAGCCAAGCGTGTGCGATGACACAATTAATTGAACTCTACTCTCTTGCTGAGCAAGAAAAATGCGAAGGTGTTATCAAAAGCATGTTTGAAAAATTACAAAAACGCTCAATCCGAATTAAAAATAAAAAACGCGCTTTCAATGCACCCACGTGCTCCAATCTCATGGCTCGTATTGTAATGGGGAACTTGGGTGAGTTCTGCCAGGGTGGAGAAATTGACAAATTCGATGTCAATCACATCAGAAAAGTCATCGAAATCGAAAACAGAAGAATGAATTGATTTAAGTTTTATTTAAAATCACCAACTAAAAGTCGTCACCACTCCATAATGATCGGAAAGCCTTTTAGGCCTTGTTGATCCAATCGTACGCTTAATACTGAGGTCTTCTTTGAACACAACCTTGGATTCCTTGATCTGCTCTGGAGTGAATCCACAGCTAAAAATATAATCTTCTGTCTCGCTCGGAAAATTTGAGAACATTCCGTTCTTCGCATACGGATTGTCTTGGCTGTAAGTCGGGTCACCAGGATCCGCTACTGTGATTCCTGTGAAACTTAAGAACGTATTGAGAAGATCCTCTCCCCCACCGCAAGCACTCCTGAGAAAGTTCGAATAGACCGGATCAAACTCGGGCAGAAACTTCCCGCCGACAAGCTTCCTATAGTCCGAGTTCAAATCACCAGCGACGATCATTTTGCGATTCTTCTTCACTCGCATGATCCAACTCTTCAATTCATTAAACTGAATGTGCTGTCTCGCTCGGTGTTCGGCCTTGTAGGTACCTGGACCTTCTTTGTAATTCAGGGCGCCCATATGAGTGGTCACGACATCGATGCGCTCACCTGATGGCATTTCGATTTCCACCATGATCGAGCGCTTACGTGCGAACCGTTCTTCAAATTTTGTCGCAACAGAATAATGAGGTGATGCCTGAGCATCGACGATTGGATAGCGACTTACGATCTCAAGCCCATCACCCATAGTCACTTTACGTTTCACGAAGAAGTGATAGGGGTATCCACGCCTGGCCATTTCGAACGCGATTTTTTGTCTCTTACGGTTGGGCCATGCTTCTTGAAACACGAGGACATCTGCGTTTTGTTGCAAAACAAGATCCGGTAAAATTTTAAGCCGCTTCTTCTGATCTTTTCCTACAGGGAATCCCAAGACGCTTAAGAACCAAGTATTGAGTGTGAGTACGCGTAACTCATCAGCACGCAGAGATTCAGCACTGAGAAATAATACGATAAAAAAAACAAGTTTTTTTGATGCTGCCCCCATCATGTGCTTACAGTGTTATATATGTCGCATCCCTGGGTCAAACTCTATTGTGTTAGATTTCTGTTTGGAAAACTACTCCTAGTGCATCGCACGAAACAGCTTCACTTGCCGCATCACAAAATCAGAGTTAAAAACAACCTTATGAATCTCATTCAAATACTTCTATCGGCAATGACACTTCACACCTCACACGCTTCAGGCATTCTCTCTACTGAACTTCCCGATCTCGTAGAGAAAATCCAGGCAGGTGTCGTCAATATTAGCTCGACCACCGTGCAAACGGTCATGGTTCACGGCTGGGATATGTTTCTTCAGGAGCGCGGAATTCCTAAGGAACGTAAGCAGACCTCCCTAGGTTCTGGTTTCATCATCGATAAGGAAGGCTACATCATCACGAACAATCACGTGGTGGATCATGCGGATGAAGTGGTGGTCACTCTTCAGAACAAGAAACAATACCGAGCCAAACTCATCGGCAAAGATGCCAAGATGGATATCGCGCTGATTCAGATTCGAGATGACTCGAAGAAAATTCCTGAGAATCTCACTGCAAATACTCTCGGAGATTCCGACAAAGCACGAATTGCAGAACCCGTACTTGCAATCGGTAATCCATTCGGTCTCTCACACACAGTGACGACTGGAATTTTGAGCGCTAAGAACAGAGCTATCGGTCTTGGACCTTTTGATAATTTTCTTCAGACCGATGCAGCGATCAATCCAGGTAACTCTGGCGGTCCTCTCTTCAACTTCAAAGGCGAAGTGATTGGGATCAACACCGTGATCTTCTCTAAGACCGGTCAGAGCGGTGGACTTGGATTCGCAATCCCCATCAATGAAGCGAAGACAATCCTTGCTGATCTCAAGAAGTTTGGCAGGGTTCCGCGCGCGTGGCTAGGAGTTCTCACCGAGAAGGTCACTCCGCAGATGGCAGGCTACTATCGCTTGGGCCGTGATGACGGAGTCGTGATCTACAACATGGTCGAAGGGGGTCCAGCTGATCAAGCGGGTATTCAACCCGGAGATATCATTATCAAAGTAGGTAGTGAGAAGATCGAGGAGGTTGTGGATCTCGAACGCCTCATTTCTAAGCTAAAACCCAAGGATACGGTGAATCTCACTTTACAGAGGGGTCGAAAACAACTAACTAAGACGATCAAATTAGATGAATTACCTGCCAAACAAAACAGACTTCCTGAAGGCATTATTTAAGAGAGTATAGAAAAAATGGAAAAACGGATCCGATCCAAAGACGAACCCAAAAACTACCTAAACTTCAGAACACTCCCTAAAGAGTATCTCAAGATGGTGGATGATGTGTTTGCTAAAAACTTCGCAGATGGACTCAAAGTCTTAGGAGAGTATCTTAAGAAACCTAGATTCCACACTTCTGGCAAAATCTACCAAGACGAACTTCAGCTCTGTGTTTCCATTCTCTCTGAAGGCGAACTCGCAGCGACAAGTGTTCATGCAAGTTGTGATTATGATTCCAAGGCTAATCTTCCCACTGTGAATGATCGCCTCGCAGATTGTGTCGACGCTGCAGGAATCATTTGGGCAAACTTACTGGATACCGATAAGCCAGAAGCCATTGAAGAGCTCTCGGCACGCTCCCTTACTGCAATGGAAAATGTTCCGTTCGAATGGACCAAGGTCGAAGTCAATAAGCGCAAGATATTCGTCTGTGTTGATAAGACGAATCCTGCCATTGATGAGCTCACCAATGACTGGCTGAAGAAGAACGACCCACATTACAAAGACCCAACTGACGCAGAGGCTGAAGCCGTTCAATCCCTTGCCGACGCACTGCGCGATTCCGACTCGACGACTACACCGAAGAAAATTCACTAACTCCTGACACTTTAGTTGAATAGTGTCACCAACCTATCTTTGATCCTCGCAAATTGCCCACACGTGAAGTAAATCCTCCGTGGGTGGTTTTTATGACACAAGATCAAATCTTAGTTGTTCTAAAAGAGTTAGTGATCGAGCTCAATACTAAGTCCAATCCTGCCCATCTCAAAGAATTCGCAAAACTAAAAACCCTCATCGACGAAAAGATCACTCCTGATACTCCGCTTGCAGCTTTGGGTTGGGACTCACTCCAAATGACTTTCTTATTAGTCTCCATCGAAGAGCGACTGGATATTGATACTTCAGGGCTTTCACTCTTTGATCTTTTCACAATCGGGGATTTTCTCTCGGAACTAGAAGCACTCACCAAAAAGAAGAAGAAATAAAGGGGATGACTCGTGGTTGATTTTTCCCTCACCGAAGAACAAGAAAACTGGAAAGAGCGAGCAAGAGATTTTACCACTCGTGAAATCATGCCTCGTAAGGATCTCGATACTCACGGCCACTTCCCCAGAGATCTCTATCAGAAAGCTTTTGATGAAGGACTCGTCACAGCTGCAATCCCCAAGGAGTACGGTGGTGGTGGAAGATCTTACTTTGAACTCATCTTAGCAGCAGAAGAATTAGGCTATGGCGATCTCGGTGTTGCGACTTCGACTCTGCTCATGAAACTCTCTACTGCTTCACTACTTAACTTCGGTACTGAAGATCAGAAGAAGCGTTGGCTCAGTCCACTCACTGAGAAGCTGAGCTTCGCATCTCATGCATGGACTGAACCCGAAGGAAGCTCAAACTTAGTAGGAAGGCCAGCAACGACTACTGCTCGTCCCGTAGATGGAGGATTCCTCATCAACGGAATCAAATCGACGATTTCAAACGCGAATGTCGCTTCTTTCTTCACCGTCTTCGCAAGGATGAATCCGGGCACTGAGGGTCTCAGTTGCTTCATCGTTTCAAGCACATCTCCTGGCGTAGAAGTTTCTAATCCGTATTTGAAGATGGGACAGAGAGCAGCCGACACAGGTCAGATTATCTTCCGGGATGTTTTTGTTCCTGAGAAAGACATGATCGGTAAACCAGGGCAAGGAATCCAAATCGGCATGCGAGCCATCCGTGCAAGCAGGGTTGGTGTTGCCGCGATGGCAGTGGGAGTTTCCAAGCGCGCGCGCGATCTCACCAAAGTTTACGGACACACTCACTTCGCAAGCGATGGTAAACCGATTATCTATCAACAAGACTACCGGTTCCAAATCGCCGAAATGGAAGCAGAAATCGAAATGGTTCGTGCACTTACCTGGCGTGCGTGTTGGGAAGTAGAATCAGGTCACGAAGGAATGAAGCTCTCTAGTAGTGCAAAATGGGCAGGCGGCGAAATGGCAGTCAGAACCACTAACCGAGCATCCGAAATGTTAGGCGCTTCAGGATACCTCGCTTCTGGACTTGCAGAAAAACTCATTCGAGATGCAAAGGTGCTTCAGATTTACGAAGGCACTGGCGCCATCCAAAAAATGCTCATTGCAGACACGGCTTGCCGTCTTGGGAGTGGGCTTAAACCATGAGATTCTCTCTCTTCTTCGAAATGCAAATTTCCAATCCTACTAGAGCCACCGAGTATCAACTCTTTCATGATTGTGTCGCTCAAGCAGTACTTGCAGATGAAGTGGGATTCGATGGGATCTGGGCAGTTGAACATCATGGCCTTCGAGAATACGCACATTGTTCAGCTCCTGAAATATTCTTAAGCTTCGTCGCAGCTCGTACGAAACGCATTTCGATTGGTCATGGTGTCACTCTCTTACCTGGTCGTTACAATCACCCGATCAGAGTCGCTGAGCGCATTGCGACTCTTGATATCCTCAGCCAAGGTCGCGTGATGTGGGGCACTGGCAAGTCTGGAACTGCAACCGAGATGGGCGCATTCGAACTCAATCCCACAGAACTAGAGAGTCAATGGCGTGAAGCGCTTGAGATGATTCCTAAAATGTGGACGAACGAAGTCTTCACCTGGAATGGGAAGCATTATCAGATTCCTCCCACACAGATTGTACCTAAACCTTTTCAGAATCCTCACCCGCCCATCTTTGCTGCATGCAGTAGACCTGAGCTCGCAGTAGGCGCAGGAGAACTAGGACTAGGTGTGCTCAATGTCGCTGTATACAAAGACAATGAACTCGCTGAGAAAGTCACAAACTACAAGAAAGCCATCGAACGCGCCAAACCCGTGAGCGATGTGATCATGAATCGCTATTGTTGTAATCCTGCGAGTCTCGTTCTGAAAGATGACAGGAAGGCAGCCCAGTATGGACTGAGAGGCTCACAGTTTTTTTTACGATCGATGATGAACTATTACATGACGGATCGAAGACCTATTGGACCACTCAAAGCACCAAGAGAATTGCCTTCTGATCAGCAAGTAGAAGGTTTCATGAAAATTCGAAACACTGCTGAATCTCAGCTTTCAGTTGTGATAGGTGATCCCTCATGCGCTCGAGAGACGATACAGAGATTCGTCGATGCAGGTGTTGATGAATTGATCCTGGTGATGCAAACCGGAACACAACCCCACGAGTTGATCATGGAATCCATTCGAACCATGGCTGAGGAAGTCATCCCTCATTTCAAATAATGTTTAACAAACCCACCTCCAACACACCCAAGCCTGCTCTCCCTTCGATCGAGCCCACGCGAATGGCCTTGAGACGGAATGAAGCTTTGCTGAAGACCACGGGTCCGCTTGTGCGTTTCGCTCTCAAAAAATACATCACTCAAATTGAAATCCAAGGACAAGAGCATTTAGCCAACGGTTCAAATCTTGTACTCATGAATCATAGCAATGCGTTTGATCCTCTCCTGCTCACTTTCTACGGGAGAAGGCTCATTCACTTCTTAGTCACAGAACCCTACATGAGTGATCGACCGATTGCGAAACTTGCCGCGAGTTTCGGTCAGATCACCAAACGAAAACTAGACAATGAAGCACGTTCGATTCGCGTAATGAAAAAATGGAGTGATCTCGGTGGCTCAGCAGGAATGTTTCCAGAAGGGCAATTCCCCTGGGACGGAATGCCGCTGCCACTTCAGCCCGGACTGGATCAACTCATTAGGTACTTGGATATGCCAGTAGTCACCGTGAGACTCATCAATGGTGATCGTCTCTGGCCTGCGTGGGCTAAGCATCCCAGACGAACAGGAATCAGAATTGAAGTCGACCCACCTAAGAAATTCGTCCTCGGAGAGGACATTGAGAAATGGATTTCAGAGAGACTCAGAGTAGATCCCGGTACTTGTGTTCGCTTCCCCTCTCAAGGGAAGAACCTTTCTGAGGGACTTGCACAATTCCTCAGGTTTTGTTTTTCTTGTGGTGATGACCAATCACTCGAAGACAAAGGTGACGAGTTAAAATGTACGAGCTGCAAAACGACATGGAGAGTGACAGCAGAGAATGAGCTCGCCTCACCTTCTGAGACTCTCTCCATCAGAGATGTGTGGAATAAAATCAAACAAGACCTAACTCAGAAATGGGAACCTGCAGTCGTCCTTCAATCTCTAGGAAACGTCACTGTGTTTGATGCATCGAAGGCAGAATGGGTTCCTTTAGATTCAGGATCTCTTTCGATTCAGAGTGAGACTCTCCAAATCGGACGCTGGAATTTCAAACTGAAAGACTTACTTGCTCACACTCTCGATTGGGGAGATTTGATCCTCCTACGTTCCCACCGCAAACGATTCGCGATTCAAATGCGCTCTGATAGTCGTGCAGTCTTCACACTAGCCTTAGATACAGCCTTAGCTAAAACGCGAGGGCAATCTGAATGAATTTTAGAAAACTAAAAACAGAGGAAGAGCTCAAAGTTTTTCAAAAAGGGTTTTTCGATAATTTCCAGAAACGCGGCGGCGAGGCAACTTCAGATATTCCTATAGATTACTTGCAACGATCCAAAGTGACTGGAGTTTTCAACTCAAAAGGAAAAATGGTTGCAGGCTATGTGATCGGCACTCGTACGCCATTTCGGTTACTAGATTTCGTACCGCACGATAAACGAGTGAAACTGATTCCACCTTTCCACGCCAAGTGGTCGGATTGCTGCGAGATCACGTGCGTTTGGAAGACCAGAGGAGTTTCATCTGTTTTCATGTCTGCCATACTTTGGCCGCGGGTGAACTTAGGAGTACTCTTCTCCAAGAAGCGAGTCCTCTTCGGACATGACCAGAATCCCAAGCTCGATCATTTCTACACACAAGGTGGGCCACTGACGATCTACAAGGGAGAATCCTCTTACGGACTTCCCTCTCGTCTCTTCGCCTTCAATCGGCCGAGACTGGTCATAGGACTTTTTGCTGTTTTGTTTTTCATCACACCCAAGCGAATCATCAAACAATTCGTGAGACGCGTTCAGAGGATCGCAGGATGAGCTACAAGTCCGCAATCGGTCAGTTTCAAGAGTTAGTCGAGAAGCACCCTGATCGCTCTCTCTTTACTTTTGTTAAGGACAACGGAAGAGACACAGACACGCTCACTAGCGTTCAAGCCCACGCGCGCGCACAATCCATCGCTCAAGCACTTCTCAATGAATACAAACTTCAGGCAGGAGATCGTGTCCTTCTCGTCTACCCAGCAGGATTAGAATTTATTGAAGCGTTCATCGGTTGTCTCTACGCAGGCATCATTCCAGTTCCTGTTCCACCACCCATTCCACTGAGACCTGACATAGGACTTCCGGGATTCACTGCAATCGCGACTGATTCCCAAGCCAAAGCTCAACTCACTTGCCAGTCGTATTCCATGGGCAGAAGCTTTGGGAAAATACTAAACTTCCTAAAACCCAAGACCGAATGGCCTGAGCTTCCTTGGATCATCACGGACAAAATTAATACTTCAAAGGACAACCTCAATTCAGAACGTCCAAGAGTGCCTCAAGCATCTGATCTCGCATTCTTGCAATACACTTCGGGATCGACGCGCTCTCCTCGTGGTGTGTGTATCAGTTACGGTAACATCTGGGCTCAGACTCAACTTCTCAAGAACGATAATCTCATGAAGTGGGAAGGCGCTGGAGTATTCTGGATGCCTCACTACCATGACTTTGCACTCATTGGTGGAATCATCTCTGCCATGTGTGGGAACTACCAAGTTGTTCTTTTCTCGGCTGCAGCTTTCTTAAGACGTCCTGGAATGTGGGGAGAGATACTCACTCAGTTCAAAGCGACACATACGGGAGCTCCTGATTTTGGTTACAGACTACTCATACAGAAGACTACCGAGGAAGAACGTGCGAATTGGGATTTAAGCTCTTTGAAGGTGCTCATGAATGCCGCTGAACCCATCAGGGAGAAGACTGTCGATATACTCCTCCAAGGATTAGAAGTAGCAAAGTTTAATCCTAAAGCATTCTGTCCTTCATACGGACTTGCTGAACACACGATCGCAGTTTCGGTACATGGAACTAGGCGATTCACATTTGAGCGCGAGTCACTTGAGAGAATCGGACATCAAGTAAATCCAGTCTCCTCACGAAAAAATGACGGCTCTGAAGTCACTCTTTTTAGCACTGGAAAACCCTGTGCAGGTGTCTCAGTTCAGATCGTAGATCCTGAAACAGGCAAGTCACTACCTGAGCACCATGTCGGTGAGATTTGGGTCGACTCATGGAATAAGGCAATGGGCTACTTCGGGAAACCAGAAGAATCCGTAGCGCGCTTTGAAGCAACATGCGAAGGATCCTCACAAAAATGGCTCCGCACTCGTGACCTAGGCGTTGTCATAGATGGCGAGCTCGTCATCACAGGACGACTCGATGATCTCATCACGATCAGGGGCAGAAACATCTATCCTCAAGATCTCGAAGGAACAGTTGCTGATGCAGATTCACGCATTCGTACGGGCAGGGTCTTAGCCTTTGGCATCCAAGACAAAAACCAAGTTTACTTAGTCCTAGAACTCAAAGAAGACGAACCCAGCATTGAACTCATGAACAGTGTCACAAATAGTGCCAGAACTATTCTGCTCCAAGAAGTGGGACTTCCAGAGGTGACTTTTCTTATAGTTCCAAAAGGAACCATTCCTAAAACAACGAGCGGCAAACTTCAGCGCAACAAATGTAGACTCGACTGGATGAATGGCAAACTTCCTATTCTCAAAATCGATGAACCCCTCAGTTCAGGTGGGGAGCAATCATGACAGAATTTAATGAACTCCGAAGAAACATCACAGCTATTGACCGAAGTATCTCTATTCACAAGAAGTTCCCACTCCAGATCTTCATCGGAGTGTTCTGGATGGCATTGATTGCAGGCATGATCGCCCTGAACCTAAAATACGAACTGCCACTTACAATTTCCATTCTGAGTTCTCTCATCATTGGAATTGCATTTTCTGTTCTTAATTTTTTTAATCATGAACTTTTGCATGGATCAATGACCCGATCGCTACCACTCATGAGACTGATGTCTTATCCAGGGTTTTTCATTCTCTGCCTTTCAGCCGAGCTTTGGAGAACCTGGCATAATCAACTCCACCACTTCAATACGAACCAACTGGGAGGAGTAGATCCTGACTTAGCAGGAGATTGGGATCGTCTTAAGAACAGAAAGCTAGGTAAGCTCATTTTAAAAATGATCCCTGGATGGAGAAGCTGGCCTTCATATATTGCAATGCCTGTTATCTTTAGCGCTCAATGCATCAATGTCACTTGGGTGAGATCCCGTGAACGACCAAAACTCTATTCGAGCATGAGTCGCAAGAGAGTGGTCACTGAAACCCTCATCTATTATTTGATTTGGGCAGTACTTTTATTTACTTTGAGCTTTCAGCACTTCTTCTTTCTCTTTTTAATTCCGATGGGCATTACCAATATTGTGATCATCAATTATGTAGGGCTTCCTCACAATATGAGACCGCTCTCACAGGATAATAAACCTCTCCTCACTGCAATCAGTCTCAAGTCTCCTTGGATTTTGGATCTCATTTTTTTTAATTTTGGTCATCATTGTGAGCATCATGTTTTCCCAGAAGCGAATCACACTTATCTCCCAAGAGTGCGTAAAATTCTTTTGAAAGAATACCCTCATGACTTTCACTTGGTTACTCATTGGAAAGCACTCCAAGCATTCTACAAGACACCGAGAGCTTACTTAGACCATGACCACCTCTTCGATCCAACAACTCTACGCAAAGTGAATCTCACGAAGTTAGCAGAGACTGAGTTCTCATGAGCAAGAAACAACTACCCTTCAGCGTTTATGAGAAGAACGCAATCCTGATTCTCGTTCTCCTACAATTCACATTAGTTTTGGATTTCATGGTCATGGCACCACTAGGAGCTGTCATCATGCCAGCGTTCCAGATTACGCCTCATGAATTTAGTATTTTGATTGCTTCCTACGCACTGAGCGCTTGTTTTTCAGGGCTTCTCTCATCAGGCATTGCAGATCGCTTCGAGCGGAAGCGTTACTTGGTCTGGATCTACTTGGGATTTTTACTCGGCACTTTTGCTTGCAGCATCGTTAATACGTTTTGGACATTATTTGCAGCTAGGATCATCACTGGATTATTCGGAGGAATCATCGCCTCACTCATCCAGACTATTACGACTGATATCTTCAGCGAAGACAAGAGAGGACAAGTGATAGGTTTCACTCAGATCTCATTTGGTTTCTGCCAAGTGTTTGGACTACCCATTGCACTCTACTTTTCCAATCACTGGGGCTGGCATTCACCGTTTAAGATGGTCGTAGTACTTGGGATTCTTCTCCTTGCATTCATTCTCAATAAACTGAGACCCATTCATGAACATCTCGCCTTAGTAAGAACAAGAAACCAATGGAAGACCATCACCCATCTCCTTTCCCAGAGGAAAAACATATGGGGATTCATCGGCACTTCTACTCTAACCTTGGGCGGTTACCTACTCATGCCCTTTACGAGCGCCTACAATGTGAATAATCTAGGCATGAGTTTAGACCTACTCCCGTATTATTACCTCTCTACAGGAGTATCGGTGATTCTCTTCACGCCCATCATAGGCAAACTCAGTGACCAATTGGGTAATCTAAAAGTCTTCTTCTTCGGAGTGTTTTTCACAGCAATGATGTCGCTCATATATACAAACACCACGCAGGCTGGATTCCTCTTTCTCTGCCTCATGAACATCCTCCTCTTCGCTGGCTTCTTCTCCATGATCATCCCGTTTCAATCCTTGATCACACGACTTCCTTCACCAGAAAACCGAGCGGGGTTCATGTCCATCAACTCTTCTGTTCAGCAATTAGGGGGTGGGATTTCAGTCCTCATTGCAGGCTATATCGTGACCAAAACCTCAGAGGGAAAGCTTCAGAACTTCCCAGAGCTTGGGTTCACTCTGACTGTGATCCTGGCTACGTCTTTATTCGTTTCCAAGCGAATCCAAAGGCTCATTCGTTAAAATATAAACTCAGTCTATTTACATAAAGATGCAACGCATATATGACCCAGGTGGAATGGGAATCGCGATTCAAATCCTCACAGTATTGAGCATCCTTTTGGTTGCTGAAAACAGCTACGCTGTTTCGTGCCCCATGGCGGCTGACGCCTATAAGAACCTCTACGAAAGACTGGTCTCTTTCAACGGCTTAGTCACCAAGAATGGTGGCAAGTGCGATAACCCAGGACTGGCCGAAAGCTTGGACGGACTCACTAAAGACTATCTCGCATTCAAAACACTGAAGTACACCCTTGAGCACGATTACTATGTCGACCTCGACAAACAGATCAAACGTGATGCCAATGGTGAGATCAAAGAAATTCAAGAAAAACGCATTGCCATCACCGAAATCGGCACCGTCAATCAAATTGAAAAGTTCTCAAACATCATCAATAGCAGAGCTTCTACGATCATCAATGCAATCAGTAAATCTGAGTGCCTGGATGACAAAGAAAAGAAGTCAGTATTGAGCTCCACAGCTTCGGTCATCCAAGAAGTCACGGCAGTCGCAGCAGTTTTCACAGGTCCCTACTCTGTCGCCCTCTCTGTCGGTGGCGCAGCAGTCACTGGAATCATGAAGGCAATCGATACAGCAGTTCAGAAGTCGAAGATGGGTTATGACTTCAATCAACGTGACGACCGCATTCTATTCGCTAGTTATCTCTGTACTTACAAAAACATCCAAGAAGAGATCAACCAGCTTAAGCTTCCTAGCACGCAACTGAGTCGTTTAGAAAAACTCAGCCAAGCCTACGATGAGAAAATCAAACTCATCGACTCAAAACCTGAGGCAGCAGCCTTTAAGAAACAACGTGAATTGAACGATCTCGTTAACTCTCAGCTCATGAAATTCAGTGATCAGCTGAACACGATCAAAACAAAAGACTACGGAGCCGATGTTTGGGCAAAATGCTCCGACATCTCAACTCTGGCTTCTTCAGATTTGAGCTTCGTTGATTCGAATACAGACGCAAATTCCAAAATAAGCTTCAAGCCCATTGCTCAGAGAGAAGAATGCTGGAGTACTACCCATTACGACAAAACAGCGGTCACGAGTCGTAACGACTTCTCCTTCAGTCTCATCGATAACTACATCAACCAAGTGCTAGGATCGATGAAGAACAAACTCGATGAAATCCTGATTACTGGAGAGAACGCTAGACTCGCTCGTGAGCAGAAAAACAAAGAAAATCATATTTCTAATACGTAGTTCGCTCGCTTGTCTAAGCTAGTATGGATGAGACAATCACTCGATCGTACAGCGTGGATTCATAATGAAAAATCAAAAATGATGGAACTCATGTCCTATGACTCCGCTCTTCTACAAGCAGAGATCAGCGAGTACAGCTCTTACCTCGATAACGTCATTGCAAAAAAACTCTCAGGTCAATTCATCAAAGCTCTCTTCAAGGCTGTTGAGAAACAAAAGAATGTCGTCAAAAAAGAGATTAGACAACTCAAACACCAAACCATCTTAAAATCAATTGAAGGTGAAACAGTCGGAGACAAGCTTCTTGTCGCTTGTGGAGAGAAACTTTCAGATCAAGGCCATCGCAAACTACTGACAGAAGTGAGATCTGCTTACAATGAATGGATGACCTTGAAACACAGAAGTAATTCATTGAGACGTTATTGTCAGTACCTCTACATGAGCAATTACCTTTACCCAGAAGTCTTAAACCACTGTGAGGAAGAATTCTTCTCAAGACCCTACATCTTAGCCGATGGAGTTTTCTATCCTCAGGTAGAAGCTCAAACTAGAGACTTCTTCGAAAAAACCCTCTACAAAACTTATGCTGAGTTTAAACCAGAAATCCTCCGCGATCAGAAGTCTTTAGAATCTCAGGCTGATTACTTCGAGATGTCTGCACGACTCAAGAAGTTCTCAACAGAAATGGACAATGGTGATCTCCTCAAATTCATCATCAGTCCACAGCACTCACAAGTAGAAAAAATGAGCGCGCTGAACAATGCTCTCTCTCTCATCCGCAGCTATAAAGATAAGGCAGAAACGGGCATTTCTTCTGTCGAAATGATCGGCAAGTTCCTACTTCTTGAACGCTCTTCGCGTTCATTTAATCGGCAAATTACAAAGAACTGTGTATTGCTGAGGCAATCTCAAACCACTTCGAAACGAAATATTGATTTGGATGTATCCGCCTACTTTTCCATTCTTTAATTTTCTACCACCTTGTGCAAAAGGTGCTTCGAAGTAGAACTCAGCTTTTCCTTCTCTTGTCGCATAAACATAGCGATCGTAGCCTTCTTCTTCTTCGTAATCTTCATCACGTGTGATGTCATAGAACTTCTGATCCCCACGGCCATCGATCAGAGTATCAAAATTCGTCTGAGCACCCTTACCATTGAAACTGATAGAGAATTTCCCCATTTGTTTCGACACACATTTGTAAGTGATATCAGCCGCAGAGCTTGAGCTTGAGTTTAAAAATGCGACAATTAACGCCGCAAACACTGACATTATTTGATTTTTCATGAGTTCCCCCGAACCTGGGGACTAACTACATATTTCAAATAGAAAAGAGAAGTAAAAACTCACGACACACTGTGCGGACACATAAGACACTACTTAGTCCTGTCTTCTGAATCGATACAAATTAAATACCCACACAGCACATTCACTTGCCCCCAACAGAGGTTCATGCCAGCGGATGCGTACTCCCTCATTCATTTTCAATCCGCACTCGAGCGGGCTCCTGCCCTTTTATGGAAGCGCATCCAGCTCCATAAAATCTCGTGCTATTTGAAAATAAATGAGGGAGAGGCATGCAAAGCAGGAGCTGCACTCTGTTGGGTGCAAGTGAATGTGTTGTGTGAATACTACGTAGTGAGTATCGAATCAGAAGTCAGGACTAGAAAATATCTGAATCGTCGTCGAGATCTGCACCACGACGTGAGCTGACGCCTTCAACAGCGACAGCTTCTGGCGCTTCGTCATCACCTGCACCGACATCATCGATCGCCTCATCAAGCTCGAGGTCGCGGATGACTTTCATGAATTCTTTGTCGTTTGCGAGGTCAAAACGAATCGCTTCAATGTATTTCTCAGGGTATTTCGAAATCAATTCTTCGACGTACTGATTGAGTTTTCCGTCTTTAAGAACTGCTTCTTTACGCTTAATTTTTTTCCAATTTTTGATGTAATGAGCTCGGCAATATCCAGCTGATGTTGGAGATAGATCACAGGTCATTTCTCTGCAAGAGTTCGTCAGAGACTTGCTTCGCGATGATCCAGAGCTAGCCGATTTTTCGCCTTTTTTGCCTGCTGCTTTTGCACCCTTGGTTTGAACAGCTACAGCGACGACTTCAGTTTCTGTGACTTTGATTTTTCCGCCCTTAACTGACACTGCGGATTTTGTAGATTTTACAACGGCTTGAATTTCTACTTTAACGTTCTTGCCCGCAGACTTCACCACTGCTTTTGGAGCTTTAGCAGTATCTGGTTTTCCAGTGAGCTTTGCAGCTGCGGCTTTTACAGCCTTCACTGCTTTAGCGATTTTCCCAACAGGCTTAGCTTTTGGAGCTGCCTTAGCTGCTTTAGCGGGTTTTGTTGCTGACTTAGTCTTTGTTTTTACATTCTTTTTTGCCATTGCCCCTTGGGTTTGCCACTGAAAACAGGGAGCGTCAAGCAAATCATTGACCCTACCCCACCCCCTTTGGTAGTGTGCGAGCGTGAAGATCCATCTCAGCGAAATCAAAGAAGAAGGCCAGGACTACAAGTTCACTGACCAAGACACCTGGCTCACCCAGGCTCTGAGCTCACTTGATGAGTCCGACACCGAGTTAAATCGCTTAAAACCACCTGTAACGACCGCCCTCAAAGCTCGCCCCACAGCTGTGAACCTCAACCTCTGCAAAATCGACGGCGTCGTTATAGCTAGAGGTGACTATGGTACCGAGTTAAGCCTCCTCTGTAGCCGATGCGCTAAGCTCTTTACTTATGGGCTCAAAGGCAAGGTTTATGACCTCTATACTCGCAATCGCGAATTCGCAGGTGAGAAAAACGGCGGGGTCACCGGAACCGCAAAAAGCATCCATAGGGAAGAAGACGAAAACAGCCCTGAAATCACATACCTCAATCAAGAATGGATTGACTTATCAGAGGTTTTGACGGAACAGTGGGTCTTACAAATTCCGCTGCAGCCGCTCTGTAAGTCCGATTGTAAGGGTATTTGTCAGAACTGTGGATCCGACCTAAATGTAGGTCGATGCGCTTGTGCAAAGATACAGACCACAAACAGTTTCTCAGTTCTAAAAGATTTTAAAGGTAAACGAATTTAAGGAGACATGAGTCATGGCAGTTCCAAAAAAGAAATCCAGTCGTAGCAGAAGCAACATGCGCCGTTTCGCTAGCGGAAACAAAATCGAAAAAGTCACTCTCATCAAAGACACAAACGGTGAACTCACTCGCCCACATCGCGTGAGCCTCGCTAACGTTGATGCATACGTAGCTGCAAAAAAAGCTAAAAAAGCATCCAAGTCAGCTCGCGCGTAATTCAACCGTGATCGCTCTTTTCCCCGGCCAAGGCTCTCAAAAAGTCGGAATGGGAAAGTCTTTTTACGAGAACTTTCCTTTAGCCCGTGCTGTTTTTGAAGAAGGCAGTGACAGCTGTTCTGTCGACTTCAAGAAGCTTTGTTTCGAAGGGCCAGAAAGCGATCTCACTCTCACTGAGAATCTACAACCTTCACTCTTACTCACTTCTGTCGCAGCATTCAGAGTCGCCGAGAAGGAATTAGAATTCACACCTCAAGTCTGTGCAGGACATTCACTCGGTGAGTATTCTGCACTCGTAGCATCAGGCGCGATCACGCTTTGGGATGCTGCTCGCTTAGTACGCGCTCGCGGACAGGCCATGCAAAAAGCTGTGCCCGAGGGCTTAGGCAAAATGGCAGCGCTATTGGGCGGAAACGATGAACAGGTAGCAAAACTCTGCGCAGACGCCACGGCTACTGCAATTAAAAATCATCCTGAATCAGAACTTCCTCAGATCGTAGAACCTGCTAACTTCAATGCTCCAGGGCAGATCGTGATTTCAGGAACGAAGGAAGCAGTCGAAATCGCAACTGCCATGGCAAAAGATCTCAGAATCAAGGCGCTTCCACTGAATGTCAGCGCTCCGTTTCATTGCAAACTTATGAAGCCTGCTAGAGATTCGATGAATGAGCTCCTCCAAAAAACAAAAATTTCAGATCTGAAAAACGCTTACATCCCAAACCGCACAGCAAGAATTTCCCGCGAATCTGAAAATATCGCTTCTCTCTTAAGCGAACAAATCGATCACGTCGTACTCTGGAAGCAGTCGATGCTGACTGCGCTCTCTTCTGGTCACACGCAGTTCATTGAATTCGGATCAGGAAATGTACTCTCAGGTCTCATGAAACGGATTGCAAAAGACCAGCCAAGCGCTGACCTACTTAAATTGGCTGGAGTAACCGACGTTGAGTCATTACAATCCTCCATAAAGGAAATTGCAGGATGGAAATGACTCAAAAAGGCGTAGCTCTTGTTACCGGTGCCTCACGTGGCATCGGAGCTGCAATAGCTAAGAAACTAGGATCTCAAGGCTACCTCGTTGGAGTTCACTATCGTTCAGGTAAATCACAAGCAGAAGCGATCCTCTCAGAAATCAAAACAGCTGGAGGTAAAGGATTCTTAATCTCGTTTAATATTGGAAATCCTGCAGACATTACGAATACTATCGAAGGCATGGTGAAAGAATACGGCCCAGTTGCAGCATTAGTGAACAACGCGGGAATCACCGGTGACGCGCTACTCATGAGACAATCCAACGAGCAAATCGATGAGCTCCTCAACGTGAATTTGCGTGGAGCAATCGTCTGCACACGTGAATGCGTGAAGTCGATGATCAAAGCCAAAAACGGCGGCTCTATCGTGTTTATTTCATCTGTTGTCGGAGAAACAGGAAACGCTGGACAATCTGTCTATTCAGCCACCAAATCAGGCCTCATTGGATTCGCTAAAAGTATCGCTCAAGAAGTCGCAAGCAGGAAAATTAGATCCAATGTTGTAACGCCCGGCTTCATCAAAACCGACATGACTGAGAACTTGACTGACGCACAAAAAGAAAGCATCTTACGTTCCATACCACTTGAGCGAATGGGAGAACCTGAAGAGGTTGCCAACGCTGTCGCGTTTCTAGTAGGGACCGATAGCCGCTACATTACAGGCGAAGTCATCGCTGTAAACGGTGGAATGTCTACTTAGACAGTTAATGAATAGAGGAGAGTAAACTTATGGCATTAGAATCTGTTGAAGAAAAAGTTCGTACCATTATCTGCGATCAACTCGCTGTTGAATCCGCAAAAGTCACTACTGGCGCTTCATTCATTGAAGACCTAGGCGCTGACAGCCTCGACATCGTTGAGCTCGTCATGACCATGGAAGAAGAGTTCGACCTCGATATTCCAGACGAAGAAGCTGAAAAAATCAAAACTGTCGGCGACGTCGTTAAGTACATTTCCTCTAAGTCTGCGACCTCATGACCAGAGTTGTAGTGACGGGCATCGGTGCCGTCACTCCATTGGGGCTAGATGTCCCCACCACGTGGAGTGAAATTTTAGCAGGTAACTCTGCTATGGGACCGATCACTCATTTTGATATCACTCAATATCCGACCAAAATTGCGGCTGAAGTCCGTGGTTTTGATCCTTTAAAACAATACGCTCCTCTTTATCCATTCGGAAAATCCCAAGCCCCTGTGACAGCGATCTCTCCTCCGAAGGATGTTCGTCGTTTAGGACTCTTCGTTCAGTTTGCTCTAGCAGCAGCGATTGAAGCGTACCGTGACAGCGGCATTGATTCTCTCCGTGATTCCATTTCTCCAGAACGTTTAGGAACCAACATTGGTGTGGGTATGGGCGGGCTCCCAGAGATTGAAGCCACTTACGAGACTGTCATTGAGCGCAAAGACCCTAAGCGCATTTCTCCATTCTTCATTCCACAAGTCATTGCAAACATGGCTGCAGGCCAAGTTTCTATGCTCCTTAATTTAAAAGGCTCACAGCAATGTGTCGTCACTGCTTGCGCATCGAGCAGTCATGCTATCGGTGAAGCCGTCCGCGTGATCAAACGCGGAGAGTGCGACATCATGGTTGCAGGTGGCTCTGAAGCGACAATCAGTCCTCTGGGCATCGGTGGATTCGGTGCGATGAAGGCTCTCTCTACTCGTAACGATGAACCCAAGCGCGCATCTCGTCCTTTTGATAAGGACCGCGATGGATTCGTCATGGGTGAAGGTGCTGCGATCTTAGTTTTAGAAAATTATGAGCACGCCAAAAAACGTGGAGCGAAAATTTACGGTGAGATCACTGGCTACGGCGCTACAGCTGATGCGTATCACCTCACCTCACCTGCTCCAGGCGGCGAAGGCGGACTGCGTGCGATGAAAGCAGCGTTGAAGGAAGCAGGACTCAATCCTGGTGACATCGACTACGTGAACGCACATGCAACTTCTACAGGCACAGGAGATATCGAAGAGTCGACTGCGATTCATACGCTCATGGAAGGTAATGTTTCGAAGCTTCATGTGAGTGCGACGAAGTCCATGACTGGACATCTCTTAGGTGCAGCAGGCGCAATCGAAGCGATCATTACTCTTCTTGCGATGAGAGACAGTGTGGTTCCGCCGACGATCAATTTAGATTCTATTGATCCAGACATTGCAAAGCTTGGTCTGAACCTCACACCTAACAAAGCAGTGAAGAAAACGATTAAGCATGCAATCAGTAATAGCTTCGGATTCGGCGGCACGAACGCCAGTCTCTTGATGAGTAAGATTTAACTTAGATATTTCAACTACTTAACGCACAATATCTTGGTTAACAAAAGTAAAAGTTACATACTATTGCTTCTCCCCTGTCGACTGAAGTACTGTCCCACCATGCTAAAAATCTGGATCGCATCAGACCATGCCGGATTCGAACTCAAAGAACAAATCAAACGAGTGCTCAAAGACTACGAATGGGTAGATCTAGGCCCCCCATCAGCAGAACGTGTCGACTATCCAGATTATGCTGAGAAGTGTTCACGCCAGGTTGCAAAGACTCCGGGTGCTCTCGGTGTCCTCATCTGTGGAAGCGGTGTCGGCATGTCAATCGCTGCAAACAAAATCCCAGGTATCCGCGCTGCTCTCGTCTCTGAAGTCGCCGTTGCAAAACTCTCGAAGGAACACAACGACGCCAACATCCTCTGCCTTGGCCAAAGATTCTTAGAACCAAAAACTGCAATCGAAATCACTCGCACCTTCATTGAAACACCGTTTTCAAAAGACGAACGCCACGAAGCCAGAGTGAAAAAAATGATGAAACTGGAGAAATAAAATGAGCATCCCAACGACGAACCTCAAACAAACTGATCCAGAAATTTTTGCAGCAATCGGTAGAGAAGCTGTCCGTGAAGAAGAAGGCTTAGAGCTCATCGCTTCAGAAAACTACGTCTCACCTGCAGTACTCGAAGCTCAAGGCTCTGTACTCACGAACAAGTACGCAGAAGGTTACCCTTCGAAGCGCTACTACGGCGGCTGCGAATTCGTAGATCAAGTCGAAGCACTTGCGATTGAACGTGTGAAGAAAATCTTCGGAGCAGAAGGCGCAAACGTTCAGCCTCACTCAGGATCTCAAGCCAACATGGCAGCCTACATGGCGCTGATGAACGCTGGAGACAAATTACTCGGCATGGATCTCTCTCAAGGTGGCCACCTCACTCACGGATCACCGGTGAACTTCAGTGGGAAGCTCTTCAAAATCATCTCTTACGGCATCCATCCTGAAACACACTTACTCGACTACGATCAGATCCGTGATCTAGCTAAACGAGAAAAACCCAAAGTCATCGTCGCTGGAGCAAGTGCGTACCCACGCATCATTGATTTCAAAATTTTCGGAGAGATTGCGCGCGAAGTAGGCGCAGACCTCATTGTCGATATGGCCCACATTGCGGGACTTGTCGCTGCAGGACTCCACCCTTCTCCGATTCCTCATGCGACTTACACTACATCGACGACTCACAAGACTCTTCGAGGTCCTCGTGGTGGAATCATTCTGTCTAATAACGCCGACAGAATCAAAGCAGCAAACTCGCTTATTTTCCCTGGCATCCAAGGGGGCCCTCTCATGCATGTGATTGCTGCTAAGGCCGTAGCATTCGGTGAGGCGCTTGCTCCTGGATTCAAAGAATACCAAAGCCAAGTGATTAAAAATGCTAAGGCCATGGCATCAGAGATGATGAGCCAAGGATTCAAGCTCGCATCTAACGGTACAGATAACCACCTCATGCTCTGTGATCTTAGGGCGTTCAAAGATGGCTCCGTCACTGGTAAGGACGCAGAAGCATGGCTTGATATCGCAGGCATCACAGTGAATAAGAACACAGTCCCTAACGAAACTAGGAGTCCGTTTGTTACGAGCGGCATCCGTATCGGCACCCCTGCTCTCACCACTCGTGGGATGAAGGAACCCGAGATGAAACAAATCGGTAAGTGGATTGGCGAAGTCATCGGATCTAAAGGCGATGAGGCGACTCTTAAGAAGGTTCGTGGCAGCGTAAAAGAGCTCTGCAGAACGTTTCCGCTCTATAAGCACTAACTAATAAGACTACTTACTCGCAAACCTCTTCAGGTTGCAGCCAAACTCCGTTTCTCCAAGCTCTATTATCTCGCTTAGGACAGCATACTTGTGTCGTAAGTTTTCCATGATCGATGCATTTTTTTTCATTCATATCGTTCGTATCGCCTTCTCTCGGCAACAGATTATTTGGATTTATCCAGATACAACGATCACCCGCTCGTGAACATGGATCGTATTTGACCGAGACTTTAACTTTATCGATATTTACTTGAACTCGTGAAGAGGTTTTTTTATCTTCCCTTACATTTTTTGAGAACCATCTTTTGAATAATGATTCTGTATTAATCCATCCCCCAGGATTTTGATTCCCAGAGATACTGAACTTGGTTTCGGGAGATTCTTCTGAAAGCTTTTTTGCATAGTCTTCAATTAAATCTGTTCGATCAAACACATTACAACTATGGCCATCGTAACAAACTTCTTTTGCGTGATAATATTCAGAAAAAGTTTTTGATATCGCAAAAGGAACTCCAATAAAATCTGGCATCCCATGAAAATTTGTGAATATGTTTATTTTTTTGCAGTAGTATTTTATAGGAATTTTTTTATCTTCAGTCTGTTTAAAATAAATCATTTCTGAAACCTGGCACGCACCTTTCTGCGTTTGTTCTTTGCGCCAAAGGTCGCAATCTTTTTTCTGTTTATTAGAAAACCCATAATGATTCTTGGGATCATCGGTTACACAGAAGCAGCATTGGTCGTAAGTCTTCGTTTGCCCCCAGGCTGAGAGACTCAACACCAAGAATGCAAAAACACTGAGCAGACGCATCCCCTACTTATCGGTATGATCACCTGTTACTTTGCCAAAAAGCGGAAAGAGCAGCGCATTATGATGGCTATGCACCCTGCTCTTGCCGTTTTTTGGCAATTCCAACACCGACATCGCCAAGTCCTTGACGTAGAGTTTCAAGACTGAGCATACCCCCACAGGTTGTATTTTGATGTTATAACGCACCAGTCCACCATTGAACTTAGCTCCCTGAGGGGGTATGACCTTATGAAAGGAAACAGTTCTTTGAAATGTCCGTTCTGCCAAACCACCGATACGAAAGTCATCGACTCCCGGTTTAACCCTACCGGTGAGATCACGCGCCGTCGCCGTGAGTGCCCAAGCTGTTCTGGACGTTTCACCACCTACGAACGCATCGAAGAACTCATGCCCGCCATCGTGAAGAAAGATGGCCGAAGAGAAGGCTACAACCGAGACAAAATTTTAAGCGGCATCGTGAAATCCTGCCAAAAACGCCCCGTCACTCAGGAGCAAATCGAAGCTTGCGTAGACGGAATCGAAAAACAAATCCGCATCATGGGTATCAAAGAACTTCCCTCTCGCACTATTGGCGAAATGACTATGAATACACTCCACGCCCTAGACCCAGTTGCTTACGTGAGATTCGCAGCGGTTTACCGTGAATTCACTGACGTGAAAGAATTCTTCAACGAACTCAATGAGAACAGACCTGAATTAAAGCCTACTTCTGGACAAACCATGGAATTACCACTCTTTGATTAACAACATGTCGATTAAAACATCATGAAAACACCACGTACCCGAGCGCGGGAAGCAGCATTTCAGATTTTGTATCATATGGATTTAGAGGCCGACGCAACTAAACTTCCCTATCCCATCGGGAACGCTCTTGAGCAACTCGTGGATACTCACTTCAAACATTGGGACATCGGAGACTCCTCACATGAATTCGCCAAGCAGCTGATATACGGCTCACTCCGTGAAATCACAAAAATTGACGAACTTTTGTCAACTGGAGCTACCAATTGGAAACTCTCTCGGATGGCAGCAGTCGATCGCACTCTGCTTCGTCTCGGCGCATTTGAGATTCTCTTCTGTAGTGATATTCCGCCAAAAGTAACGATGGATGAATATATCGAAATGGCGAAGCTCTTCGGAACGGCAGAAACTGCCGGGTTTATTAATGGAATTTTGGATTCTATTTCCAAATCCAACCCAAAATCCGTATAATTTAATTCGTGGAACAGTCCCCCGAATATTTACTCCTCACCAAGAACCATTCAGCCATCGCAGTGACTTGCTATGAAAACGAGCGTCCACTTGCTGGCCTGATGAGTAGACTCGATTGGAGATTCCATGGCATGCTCTCGAAGTTCATCCGTGAAGGCGTTATCTCTGGGAAGAAGGGCGAAGTAGTCTATGTCCCAGCGACCAAACAAGATAAACATTTTCATATTTTTGTAATCGGTGGTGGAATTACCAATAAAACAGGATTGAGAGAAAATGCTCCTTCCGAGAAACTCGAAAGTCTCATTCCCAACTTAAAAGCTGTCGGAGCAGAACACCTCATCATCTCAAAAAGTGACTTTGGAGATGTACCAGAGTCGACCCTCAATCAGTCGTTCAAAAAACAATTGCAAGGAGTGCAGTTATGGATCGCGAATTAGTTCATTCACTACTTTATTTGTCACCTACGCTTGAAAAATCTCATCCAGATCACAGGTCTGAGCTCGAACGTGAACTCTCATTATTCGAACGCCTCATTCCATCACTGACTCAAGTCTTATCTCCACTCTTTAAGAAATCTTCACCGGCACATACTGTGGAAGCTGCGCAGCCAATAGCCACAGCTACCGCAACTCGTACGTTTGAACCTACAATCAACGCTCCTGTTCGTGAGCCTACGATTGTTGGAACTCAAGGACATGCCGCACAAAACCCTCACAAAACTTCAGCGTATGCCGGCGGTAGTATTCCATTTAAGCGTTCTTTTTTGAACCGTTCACGTATTATAAAAGGATCATGAACAAAAATGTCTTCGCTGTATCGTTCGCTCTGTCTTTATTGATTAATACTACTTTTGCATCCATCTCTGAAAAGCGCGTGATCGAAGATGTTCTCATCACAGATTCACTCAAGGTAGAGTCCGATGGTAAACCACTCACTCTTCCTCTTTTAGGTGCTGGTATCCGCAAGAAAAACATCGCGTTCCTCAAATTCAAAGTCTACGTTGCATCCATCTTCGCCAAAAACAAGAAGTCTTGGGAGAACGAAGAGGAACCCATCGCTATTCAGCTTCACTTCCTAAGAAGCATTCCCATAGGCAAAGTCATCGATTCGTTTTCTAACTCATTGAAAATGAATGATGTGAATCTTGATAATCCTGAGATGAAAAAAATTTTTGAAATCGTAAAGAAAAATGGTGATATCAAAGATCAACAAGCACTCACCATTCTTGGTACTCGAGGTAAAAATGATGAGCTCACTTTCACTCTCTCTTCAGGAGAATCTGAGAAGATTATTGGAAGCAAGGGCTTGGTCAGAGATTTCTTCACAATTTGGTTTGGAAAATCTGAAGACAGTGGACTAGAGAAACTCATGGAACAAGTCTTAAAGGAGAATGAATGATTCGCATCAAACAATTCATTTCAGTTTTGTTTTTATCTACGCTTATGGCTTGCGGAAGCACGGTGAGCGATACAACTGAAGAAACCGGTCAGCAAGTGGGAGATGCCATGGCATCAATTGATGAAGGTGGTGGTAGTACCAGCGGCACTTTTGCTTATCAGCAAAACATAGAGAGTGCGAAACGTACATTCGCGAGGCTCTCTCCTGCAGATATAGAACCTACACTATTGGATAAACTTGTAGGCTCAGTCTATCCAATCCAATCTGCACATGCTGGGTTATGCTCCCTTGAATCTACATTTAGCTCTTGTGCTTCAAACGTGATGACGAGAACTTTTTCTGGATGCACTATTGGTGCAGCTACTGTGACGGGAACTGTAGCTCTAAATTTTACTGATGCAGCTGTCGATAATACTTGCTCACTTGCATCCGTAGGACACGCTGTAGCTCGCACACCTGCATTTGTGATTACTGGACGTAGAGGTGCTACTCTCACTGTTTCTAAAGCAGGAACCAACGGACAAGTTCTGACAAAAGGATCTGGATCTACTTTTACTTTCTCAAACGACGGCATCAGAAGAGCCTTCTCAGGTGCAGCGACATTTGATTTTACAACCCAAACAACTTCTTCAATTACCGTCACAGGCACTTCAAGATCTGGACGAGTCATGACAGGTGGAAATCTGCGCGTGACCAATAACACTACCAGTGTCACTTGTGATTTTGTGCCCACTAATGTTACTTGGGTTGCAACATGTAACTGTGCAACGAGTGGAAGTTGGGCGGGCACTTGCTCAGATGGAAAAACATCAAGCCTCTCCATCACGGGATGCGGAACAGCTACCGTGACTTTAGGCACTTCGAGTACGTCTGTGACGTTTGATCGGTGCTTCTCATCATGAGCAAAAAACTTCTTTCTGTCACTTTAGCTATTCTTGCTCTAGCCTCTTGCGCTACTTCACCTCTTGGCCGTAAACAGCTCATCACCGTATCTGACGATCAGATGAATGGAATGGGTGTTCAAGCATTTGATGAAATGAAACGAACGAAGGCGATCGAGACAGATCCTAGGAAGCTCGCTTACGTGAAATGCATTGCTCAAAACATTGTTCAAGATGCAAAAGACAAAGTCGATCCTGCAGACTGGGAAGTCATAGTGTTCCGTGACAAGGCCGTCAATGCGTTTGCCCTTCCCGGCGCTAAGATCGGTGTCTACACAGGAATTATTCCCGTAGCCTCAAATCAACATCAACTTGCAGCTGTTATGGGACATGAAGTGGGACACGTGCTCGCTCGCCATGGAAGTGAACGAGTATCAGAAGCAGGAGCGGCCAATCTTGTCATGACGGGACTCAATGCTGCGAAAGGGAGCAATAAATCTTCACAGCTCTTGAATGTACTGGGAGTAACCGCAGGTGCTGGTTTACAAGTGGGCTTACTCGCATTCTCTCGCACTCATGAGAGCGAAGCTGACATCATGGGACTCTACTCAATGGCTCGTGTAGGATTCGACCCTCGTGAGAGTGTCACGCTCTGGAAGAACATGGCTAAGGCTTCTGGCAGCAAAGGCATTGTCGAATTCCTATCCACTCACCCATCAAATGAAACAAGGATTCAGCAATTAGAAGAGCACATGCCAGAGGCGATGAAACTGTTTGACGCAGCTCGTTCAAGCAGCAAGAACCCAGCTTGCGATACTATTTAATTTTCTAATCATTTAAAACCCGTAAGCAAGTGTGACAAACGCTGATGGAATGATTCACGTCATTTGTTGGCTACTATAGAGATTGCACCGGGGAGAGTCGTTCCAGCTGTCACGTTATTGAGTGCCCCTGTCCCATTCAATTGAAACGCAAGATTCGCATAAGAAAACCTAATAAAAAACGCACTCTTCCAAGGATAAAAATTCATGAAGAGCTCCATGCCATTGAGAAAGTAAGTCGCAGAGGGAGTGATCGTATATGTACTTCCAGAAGTCACCGATAGTGGGATCGTACTTAAACTCATTCGTGAACTGATGAGATTCTGTACAGGGAATCCACCGAATGTAATTCCAAAAGCAAAAGGAGAGAGCTTCACGTAAGCCAACTCTGCAGCGATCAGATTAGGAAGGCCGCCAGTGACACCAACACGTACTGTTTTTTCTAAAGCGTAAGAATTCTGAGAAAAGAAAAGGATCAGTAACCCTATGAGAATACTTTTCAAGAAGGAATCCCCTGTAGTTTACGAATAGCACTCAATCTCTGAAGTACAGGAGGATGTGTATACTCCAAAAAAACTTTTAGTGGATGTGGAGTGAGATTAGAAAGATTCTCCACACTGAGCCTCTTCAATGCTTCTACAAGTGCTTCGGGCTGAGAGTAAGTCTCAATCGAGTAACGATCGGCTTCGAATTCATACTTTCTTGAGAGAGAAAGACTGTAGAGACCAAGAATGCGAGAAATGGGCGAAAGAGCTATACTGAAGAGAAGAAGCCCTAGATAAGTTGAAGTCTGCGATACACCGAACCACAGAAACAAGAACGGATTCTCCATCGCGAGAGAAAACAACCAGAGAGTGGCTCCAAGCGTGATCACTGAAACAATCAACTGACGTTGAATGTGTTTCAATCGGTAATGACCAATTTCGTGAGCAAGTACTGCAACGAGTTCAGTCACTGTGTGCTTCGCAATCAAAGTGTCAAACAGCACAATGCGCTTGAGTTTACCAAACCCTGTGAAGAACGCGTTTGCCTTGGTGGAGCGCTTCGATCCATCCATGGTGAATATTCCACTGAGTTCGAATGAGTACTTGGTTGCAAACGCTTGAATTTCGTTTTTGAGCTCTCCATCAGTGAGAGGAGTCATCTTATTAAACAACGGAAGAATCCAAACCGGAGCAACCCAGAGAAGCAGTAGCTGAAACATAACGATTGCACCCCACACCCAAGCCCAATAGCTGAAACCGTAGCGCTCGAAGAACCAGAGAATGAATCCAAGAAGCGGACCGCCAAGCAATACGCCTAGGACGAGTGCTTTCAACATATCAGTGATGAATGTCTTCACAGTCGTACGATTGAATCCAAACTTGCTCTCGATCCTGAAAGTAGAGATGATTCTAAATGGAAGACCAATGATCTGTCCTGCTACAGCCCAAACACCGAAGTAGACTAAACCTGAATAAATTGGATTATATCCTAAGGATCTTACCCACTGATCGAGACGTTCAAAACCATGGAACTGAAGGAAGTTGACTCCCACTATGAGAGAGACAACTGTTTGCCAAAGTCCCAGCTCATGATGAGCTAAGTGATAGGCTTTTGATTTTGTGTAATTCTCTTGGTCATAGAAACTCTTCAACTCTGAAGGGAGTTCGTCTTTCCAACCCTTTAGATCGAGTCTCTCAACCCAGTAATCAAAGAGAGTCATTGAAATCCAAAATAAAGTGATAAGGATCAGAGAAGGTTCAATGTTCGACATAATCTAATTCTTTACCAAAAGTTTCAGGGAGATTCATCGCACAAATCACGGCAATCGTGATGACGACTCCACCCACAATCCAGGCTGAGTTTAAAACCCCTAACTTACCGCTCAACCCATGAAACGCTAGAGTCATAGGAACCACAGAACCCCTTACAAAATTAGGTGCTGTCGTTGCTGCTGTGGCCCTAAGATTCGTACCAAATTGCTCTGCTGCTACAGTTACAAACACAGCCCAGTATCCAGTCGCAAACCCCATGAGGAGACAAAGTCCATAGTAATAATTTGCACTGACTCCGTAACTGACGAGAGCAAGAGCCACAGAGAGTCCCGTAAGAAGAGCAAACCCTAAGAGCACTTTGGTCCTGCTTTTGATCAGTTGAGAAATATACCCACTCGCAAAATCTCCAAACACTAAACCTAAGTAACAAAAGAGAATTGCTCTGGCTGTACTGATGGGATCAGGAATGCTGAGGGACTTTGCGATTTCTGGAGAGAAGGTGACCATGATTCCGATCACAAACCAAATAGGTACTCCGGTGAGAATTGTTTTTACGTAACGTGAAAGTCTTTTACGACTTGAGAAGAGTTTAAAGAAGTTTCCACGGTCCTTTGAGTGGGTTTTAAGATTTGCAAACATGCCAGACTCAGAAACACCGATCCTAAGAACAAGAAGTGCAAGCCCTAGTGTGCCTCCAACAAAATAAGCCGTTCTCCAGTGATAATGCTCACCAATCACACCTGCAAGGATTGCTCCCATCACTCCTACTGTAGCAACGATCATTGTGCCGAAGCCCCTCTGTTCCTTAGAGAGGATCTCACTCACGAGCGTGATCCCTGCACCTAATTCTCCTGCAAGCCCAATACCAGCAATGAATCTTAAGACAGCGTATTGCTCGAGTGAAGTCACAAAACCGTTTGCGATATTAGCCAATGAATAGAGCGCAATCGATCCGAAGAGAACTGAGAGGCGCCCCTTTTTGTCTCCCAAGATTCCCCAGAATATTCCTCCGATCAACATACCTGCCATTTGGAGATCGAGCAACAGCACCCCACGAGAGAATTGTGCGTTCGTAGCCAGTCCCATGTCCCTGAGTGATGGCATCCTTACGATACTGAAAAGAACGAGGTCATAGATATCGACGAAGTATCCTAATGCAGCAACGATGACTGCTGCGTTGAGGAGTTTCTGTTTAGGTTTTGTATGAGATCCCAATGTCATTGAATTTAGATTTAATCATAACTAGCAGAGCCTTGCATTGCCAAATTCAGGCAAGAGCAGTGGGTCATGCTATCATTACGCGGCGCTATTTCCGTAATACGGCAGTCCATTTTTAAATTTACTAAGAATAATAACTATGAAGACTAAGTCCCCAAACTCAAAACCTTGAGTTGTCTTAAGCGATCCCTAAGAAGTGCTGCTTTCTCAAACTCCATGTCTTTCGCAGCTTGCTTCATTTCTTTCTCCATTTTGACGATCGAGCGATCGATCTTATCATGTGAAGTGAAGTACTCTCCTGCGAGATCCTTCATGACATCGAGCTTGCCTGCTTGATCGAGGTAATCGTACTCGGCGACTTTCCATGCATTACGACCGAAGCCTGATCCCTTTCCTGTGCCCAATGCACGCTTCGCAAGCTCAGCTGTGGATTTAGGTTTTGCGTTTGGATCTTCTTCGCCTTCTGGTGCGATGCGCTCTCGGATCGCTTTCACAATGGTCTGAGGAGTGATGCCTTCCTTCTTATTGTGCTCGATCTGAATATTTCTTCTGCGATTCGTCTCCGAGATCGCATACTCCATGCTCTTCGTCATGCGATCTGCATAAAGAATCACATAGCCTTCGACGTTTCGAGCGGCACGGCCAATCGTCTGAATGAGTGAGCGTTGTGAACGGAGAAACCCTTCCTTATCAGCGTCCATGATTCCTACAAGCGAAACTTCAGGAAGATCGAGACCTTCTCTGAGTAAGTTAATTCCCACAAGCACATCGAACGTTCCTAGACGTAGGTCTCTGAGAATTTCCACACGTTCCAAAGTCTCAATATCGGAATGGAGGTATTTCACTTTGATTCCCTTGGAGGAATAGTAGTTCGTAAGATCTTCAGAGAGCTTCTTAGTGAGAGTCGTAATCAGTACTCTCTGTCCCTTAGCCACTCGCTTACGTACTTCTTCGAGAAGATCATCGACTTGATTACCCGCAGGTCTCACTTCGACAATCGGATCAATAAGGCCAGTAGGACGGATGAGCTGCTCGACGATTTCTCCACCGGTCTGTGTGAACTCGTAATCACCAGGAGTTGCTGAGACGTAGAGGACTTTTTCTTTAATTTTTTCCCACTCTTCGAAGTTGAGTGGTCGGTTATCTAGAGCCGAAGGCAGACGGAATCCGTGCTCAACAAGATTCATCTTACGTGCTCTATCTCCTCTGAACATTCCACCGATCTGAGGGATCGTGACATGGGATTCATCACAGATCAGAAGCCAATCATCTGGGAAGAACTCCATGAGTGTGGGTGGAGCTTCGCCCGCACCACGTCCTGTGAGATGCCGGGAATAGTTCTCAATCCCCTGGCAGAATCCAATCTCTTCAATCATTTCTAGATCAAACATGGTTCGCTGCTCAAGCCTCTGTGCTTCAAGAAGTTTCCCAAGAGATTTTAAATCCTGAAGACGCTCACGCAGCTCAACTCGGATCGTCTCGATTGCACGCTTCCTGTTCTCCAGCGTTGTCACATAGTGACTTGCGGGATAGATCGTGATGCGAGGGATTTTTTGGAGTTTCACACCACGCAGAGGATCGACTTCTGAGATCGATTCAATTTCATCACCGAAGAATTCAATACGGATCGCAATCTCTTCTTCATAAGCGGGGAAAACCTCAACGACATCTCCCCTCACCCGGAATGTTCCTCGGGAGAAGTCGACATCGTTACGTTGGTACTGAATTTCGACGAGTTTATGGAGTACAGCTTGACGTTTGTATTCCTTACCCACTTCAAGCGTGAGTATCATTCCCTCGTATGCTTCGGGAGAACCCAATCCATAGATGCACGATACAGAAGAAACAATGATCACGTCATTACGCTCTAGCAGTGAGCGCGTGGCTGAGTGTCTGAGCTTATCGATTTCATCATTGATCTGAGAGTCTTTCTCAATGTAAGTGTCAGTCGAAGGAATATACGCCTCAGGTTGATAGTAATCGTAGTAACTGACGAAGTATTCGACTGCGTTCTTAGGGAAGAATTCACGAAATTCGGAGAAGAGCTGAGCTGCTAGAGTTTTATTGTGAGAGAGAATGAGCGTCGGAAGATTGAGTTGTGAAATCAGATTCGCCATCGTGAATGTCTTACCGGAACCTGTGACTCCGAGGAGAACTTGAGACTCTCGTCCCATTCGATAAGCTGAAACAAGTTTTTCGATGGCATGAGGTTGGTCACCCATGGGCTGAAAGGGTGTGGCTAGTTCAAAGGCCCGATTTTTGAAGCGTGACATAATCAGTTAGGATAGCACAAATCTAAAGAACTTGCCCAATCCAAGATTTCAAATATCGGCCTTCACTGAATCCTAGAATATACGGGTGATCAGGTGACTGAGTTCCTCGGGTTAAGCCTAGGAATTGACGCTTGGAACGATTCACGGACTTAAGCAACGTCTCTTCGAAATCTTCTTCAGTGAGCAATCCAGAACAAGAACAACTGACATAGAGACCTGTGGGTCTCACCTTCGAGATCGCTTGCTCGTTAAGTTTGAAATAAGCCGCACGGCCTGTCGGAATATTCTTACGACCTGAGATGAACCCTGGTGGATCGCAGATCACGATGTCGAATTGGTTTTTGATTTTCTCGAGATCCTTCAGAACATCACCTGTGATGCATTCGATAACTGCAGCACCTGCTTGCTTCACGTTGTGGTGAGCGCGCTCAAGAGCAGACTTCGATGTATCAAACAGTGTGGCTTTGATTGAGATGTCACGAGACTTAGCGAATGTAGTGATCGCTGTTGTCCACTGACCCACGTAGCAACAGAGATCGAGAACTTTGAGTTCTTTCTTCTCAGTCTTAGAAATGAGCGAGATCAGTGATTCAATATTAGATCTCTGATCTAGGAATAGACCTGTTTTCTGACCGCCTACGAGATCCGTGTTGAGATCAAACATCACAGAGCCAGTTTGGACATGGACAGTGACATCTTCAAAGTTTTTCTCTTTAGGATTATGAACGACGACAGGCTTCTGTACTTCAAGTCCGTCCATTTTACGCATTTCAGAAGTATTCTTCGTAATGACTGAGCCTAGTTTTTTATAATATTCGATGACTTGAGTAAGGATCTTATCCGCTCCGGCAGTCTGAGCCTGAACAACATAAACCCAATCGTTTTTGTCATAGCAATAAGCATCGACCACAAGTCCTGGAAGTCCGTCTGCTTCTGCAAACACGGCACGGTGAGAAGACTCACCAAAACCCATCGATCTTCTCATGCCGCTTGCGCGTGCAAGAGCGATTTCTACCCATCTCGCTTCATCCCATTCAGGATTTCTGGAGATCGCACGAAAAGCAATCAGTGAACTAGGATTCCCGAAGCCGTAGGAGAGAAAATCGCCACCGGAATCAGCGAGTTTTACGACTTCGCCGATCTCTACTCCCTTAGGAGAGCCTTGAATCTCGTTTGAGAACACCCAAGGGTGGCCTTGTTTAAATCTACGGTCTTTTGTCTTATCTAATCGCCAAGTTTTCATTTGTGACCCACCATACCACAAACGACTTGTGATAAGTTATAGGAATGAGCACGCCCATCTTAAACTGGAAGGAAGTAGGGATTTTATGCGCCCAAATCCCCTCCTTCACACGCGTGGGCAAAGTGTTTGTGCCCGTGAGACCTGGATTCCCTGGGGGCTTCCAAAAGAATGAATGGGCCATCGAGCTTGTGACGAAAACCTCAGTCCAGACTCTCGTCTTCTCTGTACGTTCAGGCGCACCCTATTTCTATGTGTCAGATCAAGGTCTTAAGAAATCCACTGACCCCAAGTCAGCGTCCGTCTTCGGGATCACTCTTGGGAAGCAAATCGGTGGTGCAACTCTTACTGAGATCCTGCAACCCGCGCGCGAGCGGTACGTGATTTTCAAATTCACGAGACCCGGCTCCCAGTCCATTGATCTCGTCTTAAACCTCATCCCTGCAGCTACAGAAGCAGCACTCATGAGTGAAGGCAAACTCATCGCAAGATCCAAAGTGAAGGGCTCGAAGGAGTTCGAAATTCCACGTGGTAAATTGGAACGTGAAGATCTCGCAGTGAAGACTGATTCTGTAAATCGTATGAGTGAGTACGCAAAACTCGTCACTGATTCACTCGTCAGCGAAACTCAAGATCAGGAACTGGGTGGACTCCTCAAGAAACTTGGGACGTGGATCACTCAGAACAAGAAGCAACTCTCAAGCCTTGAGAAGACTCTCGACAAAATTGAGAATGAACCTGACTTCCTAAAACTTGCAGATAAGCTTAAGATCGAACTCTCAGAGAATCCTAAAAACAAACGCGAGTTAAGCGAGAAGATGGAGAAGCACTACCACCTTGCCAAACGGCAACGCAAAAAAAGACAAGATACAGGTGAGAAGCTCGACGCTCTGAAACCTAAGCTTAGCGTTGCCCTCTCACTCAAAGAGAATCTTGATCTAGAAAAAATCAAATCGTTCCTAGGCATTTCGGATTCTCCCTTAGCCAGCAAATCCCCCCAGGTTAAAATCAAATCCTCCTTCTTAGGGAAAAAATTCCAAACGAAAGATGGAACTCTCATCCTTGTCGGCAGGTCTAAGCAGGAAAACCTGGATCTCACCTTCAAAATTGCTCGCGGTAATGATCTGTGGATGCACGTAAAGTCGAAGCCCAGCGCTCATGTCGTGATCATGCTGAACCCTGGGAAGACTGCATCTTTAGACACCCTACTCGATGCTGGACAAATTCTCCTTCACTTCAGTGGTGGTAATAACTGGGGCAAGACCGAAGTGGATTACACCTATCGCAAGTATGTGAAGCGCATTAAGAACTCAGAGCAAGTTACCTATACGCAGAATAAGACACTAGTGATTCAACCTGAGCCATCTCGTTTAAAAATACTGTTTAACAGTGGAGCGAACTGACTTCTCTCTTCGCTATAGGATTGTGGCATGAGTGTGGCACGCTGTACGGCTGTTATTTCCAATGCCACATTCATGCCACAATCCTATAAGGGAGTAGGCTACTAGCAGAAGTGCTTGAGGACATACTCGAGCGCTTGTTCCTTGGTGGTGATCTTCTTCTCAAGTGCTAAATCTTCCACAGTCTTTAATATCTCCGTAAACTCAGGTCCGGGACTCAAACCCAGTCCAATCAAATCTTTTCCGTCGATGAGCTTAGGCAACCATCCGCCCGCTTGGGATCTTAAGTCACGCAGACGACTCTCGCAGAACTCATGATAGATGAGATTTCCATCACTCGACATCGCTTCACACCAATGAAACTGAAGCAGAAACTCAAACCCAGGATGCGAAATCCAGCGCGAGAGCGTAGCTTCTCTCATCAGAAATACTTCCTTAAACTTCGTACGCTCTTCTAATATCCACTGGAGACTCTCGAACTGAGCATTGGAGAGCTTCATCCTCTGCATGAGACTACCTGCGATTGCTTGAGGATGACCCTTCTGATCACGTGTGAGTGCAGCCCAACCTAAGATGGCGCTCTTAGGCTCTCCTAAGGCTTTGATCTTCTGGAATAAGCGCACGAGCCCTTCCCAGTGAGCAGCTTCAATTTCTGGAAACAGAATCGCTCCCAGCTCAGTCTCAACAAGATACTGAGCTGCAATATCTGGAGCAGCTCCTATCCACATGCGCTCAAGCTCATCCCTCACCCGCTCACCACTGATGCGCTTAATGAGTTTCGCTCGGTTCTTAATCGACCTTAACGTCTCATTCTCAATTTCGAAACCCACTTGAGCGGCGAAACGAATCGCACGCAGTAATCGAAGAGCGTCTTCTTGGAATCTTTGAGGAGCAGAACCGATGGCTCGGATTTTCTTGTCACGGATGTCTTCGAATCCTGAAACGTAATCTAAAATTCTATTAGTCTTCAGATCATAGAAAAAACCATTCACAGTGAAGTCTCTGCGCTTCGCATCTTCTTCAGGGTTAGAGAACTCTACCGACTCAGGATGACGGCTATCAATGTAGGTGCCGTCTTTACGAAACGTAGCGACCTCGTATCCTTCAACTTGCATGACACCGAAGGCTTTACCGATCGGATTTGCTGAAGGAAAAAGCTCTAAGATTTGGTCAGGAGTTGCGCTCGTGACGATGTCGATGTCCTTAGGAGTACGTCCTAGCAAGTGATCCCTCACGCATCCGCCTACACAGTAGGAAACGTAGCTTGCTCCAGAGAGTTTTTGGAGAATGGATTTTGCTTTCTCAGGAATTAAAAGTGGTCGATCAATCGGGATCCACTTCAAGAGAAACTCCGTTTCTTTTATAGTGGCTGGTGCTCAAGGTTTGAGCTTCGAACTCTCCGCGATCAAGAGCTCTCGTTCCGTCGACATCCTTACCTAAAGCGGACTTAACTTTGGCAACAGATGATTTTTTTGATTTAGATTTTGCAGGAGCAGCAGGAGCTTCTTCTACTTCAGTCTCTTCTACAACTTCAACATCATCATCTTCGATGTCATCCATTGGAATTTCTTCACTACGAGGCGCAGAGCTTTGAGTCTGCGCATAAGCTGTACAAATAAAAGCGTTGATCTCAAACAAACCCACTATTAAAACTAAGATTAGCCAGAAACGTTTCATCTCATCTATCTTTCTGTCATGCTTAGCGCATGAGTACTTCCCTAGGTTTTGCACCATCCGCAGGACCAACTATACCACGTGATTCCATGTTTTCAATCATTCGTGCAGCTCGGTTATATCCAATACTGAATCGACGTTGTAGCGAACTTGCTGATACGCGTCCAACCTGGCGGGCATGTGTTACAGCCTCAGTGAAGAGTTCATCCGCATCATGCTCTTCGTTTTCTTCTTCCTCTTCTTCATCAACGAGAATCTCATCGCGGTAACTTGGCTTACCTTGAGAGGTCAGAAACGAAGTGATTTTAGAAATCTCATTATCATCGAGATAGGCTCCATGAAGACGAGTCGTATTAGCCATTCCTGGAGGAATGAAGAGCATATCTCCATGGCCGAGAAGTCTCTCAGCACCCACTCGGTCTAGAATGGTTTTAGAATCAACACCAGATGCAAGTTGGAATGAGCAGCGCGAAGGAAGGTTCGCTTTAATCAGACCTGTCACGACGTCAGTCGACGGACGCTGAGTTGCAATCACGAGATGGATTCCAGCAGCGCGTGCTTTCTGCGCAAGACGAGTGATGGAGATCTCCACTTCTTTTTTTGAACTCATGATGAGGTCTGCAAGCTCATCGATGATGATCACGACATAAGGAAGCTTGCCAATCTTAGGTTCGCCGTTATCGTCGAGCTCAAACGAATGAATCCAATCATCGTTCTCCTCTGCCATGAAAATATCTCGAGCAGCATCCGCTCCCATATCCGTAATCTTCTGATTGAAACCCGTTAAATTCTTAGCGTCCATGAGCTGAAGAATTCTATAGCGACGTTCCATCTCTCTGACTGCCCACTTCAGTGAAACACCAGCATTCTTAACATCGTCCACGACAGGAAGAAGTAAGTGAGGAATATCATTGTACGCGGTTAATTCAATGAATTTAGGATCGATCAGAATCAGCCTCAGATCATCAGGTGTGAATCTGTATAGCAGTGAACAGATGAGTGAATTCATGAACACTGACTTACCCGAACCCGTCTGACCTGCGACGAGTAAGTGTGGCATGCGAGCCAAGTCAGCCAAAACCAATTGGCCACTAATATCCTTACCCATGATGACAGGTATGGTGTGTTTAGAATCATTATACTCAGGAGCTTGAATGAACTCGCGGAATAAGATCGTTTGTCTTTGCTCAGACGGAATTTCGAAACCCACCACGTTCTTGCCTGGAAGAGGTGCTAGGATCCTCACACTCTTAGCAGAGAGAGCCATCGTGATGTCATCTTGAAGGCCTGCGATCTTAGAAACTTTCACACCAGGAGCAGGTCTGAATTCATAAAGAGTAATCACAGGGCCCTGACGAGCAGCTGTGACTTCACCTTCAATCTCGAAACTTTCTAATGTGCGTTTCAGCAGTCTAGCGTTCTCTTCGATTTTTTCTTTATCGACGATCGATTCTACTTTCAGTGCTTTCTTTAAGAAATCAACAGCAGGAAGTTTCCACTGGCCTCGCTTGGAAGATCTCATGGCAGTTCTAATACGATCGATCTTAGTAGGCTCTGTAGCGGCAGCATCTTCCTGTGTGATTTTAAGTTCTGAAATATTAATAGCATCGATCTCATCACGACTAATTGATTCCACGGTTTTTGCTGTTAGTGGAATTTCGTCCACGAGAGAGTTAGAAAGAGATTCAGCAAGAGGTTGAGTGATAGGTTCTTGAAACAACTCTTGCTGTACTGTGGGCTTAGGCTCATTCATTTTCTGAGCAATCGCAAGTGATCTTTCTTTCATGTTGATTCTGAAATCATGAAGCTTCTGTCCAGCATAGCGAACAAACTTCGTAAACGCGTCCATGCCATAGATTGCTGCAGTCACCGCTGCAAGCTTCACCACTCTCCAAGCCACAATCGCTAGAGCTCTTAAACTCATTCCAATCACTCGGGAGATCATGACGGGAGTCGTGAGTACGAGCACTCCGAAGAAAACCCCTAAGCTCACGAGAGAAGCTCCAGCTGGGTTGAGTTGTGTTTTCAATCCTTGAGCGATGAGAAGTCCAAACGTGCCTCCCATTAGGAGTTGCGATCCGCCAAAATTAAAATTCTGCCAGTGAAGCGTAAGAAACACAGAAGCCGACACAGCTTGAACTAAAGTTCCGATCAAAGTGTAGACGATTTTGTTTTCTTCGTCTTGATAGAGGTGAGCCGAAATAAAAAAGAACGCCGCTGGAAACAAGAAAGCTCCTAAGCCAAAAATCTGAAGAAGGAATGCCGAAACGGAAGCACCTATTTTTCCACACGCGTTCATCACGTCAGAGGTACTACTACTGAACATCGAGGCGTCTGATCCTGTGTAAGTAAAAAGTGAGAGTGTCAGAAACAGTGCGGCTAGAAACGACAAGAGTGTAGAGATTTCGAGTTTGATATTTTTTGATCGGCTTTTTGAGTGGTTCATCTGTCTTTAATTATTAAATGTTGCGCTCTAATAGTAAAGTTCTGCTAGAGACCTTGTGACGAGTCAGATGTTTGACGCTTTTTGAATTCGATCGCAGAAATTCTTAATCATGATCGCAGTCGCGCCCCAGATCTCGTGTTGATTCCACTGATAGACATGAGTCGTATAGGCATGCCCTTTCCACTCTCGCTCTTCAGTGCG
The DNA here is from genome assembly GCA_023657465.1 of Lysobacteraceae bacterium. Lineage (GTDB taxonomy): Bacteria > Bdellovibrionota > UBA1018 > UBA1018 > JAGTJX01 > JAGTJX01. The sequence goes on along the minus strand of JAGTJX010000002.1, from coordinate 230,033 downwards.
ATAGGTTCTCTCGGAGAGAAAAAACTCCAGTGGCACCCAGAAAATCTCAGCCGTCTCTGAAACTTGTGCTGTGAGTTCCATCTCATGACTTTTTGATTTTCCAATGGCGACTACTGGGTGAATGAGGTGCGAAGATGCGTAGACGGGAAGCAAAGGCAGCTCTCCAACGATATCAATATGCGAAGACTCTAGACCGACTTCCTCAAGCGCCTCACGAGTCGCTGTTACACGAGGATCGGTTTCACCTAGATCCATTCGACCACCGGGAAACGCGATTTGACCTTTATGAGTTTCGACAGACTCAGTTCGTTTTGTGAGCAGTAGATGTTCATCATGCGAAACAAACAAGAGAACCGCTGCTAGTGTGCCTTTATTCTCAAGAGTGCAATCAAAATAAGGAAACTCAAGCTTCAGAGCTCGCTCGATTTGCTGTCTCAGACGCATACTCAATCATGCTCAGATCGTAGTCGGAGGAGTAATCGGTGCATCTCCGCCTGAAGAGCTTGAAGGCGGTGGTGGTACGATTGGCTCGTCGGTCACCACAGGCTTCTTTGTTTTCTTCTTTTTATCTTTTTTAAATTTAGGAGCTTTGACCTTTTTCTTCTTTTTCTTTTTATCTTTTTTCTTTTTCTTGTTTTTGGCGAAGAGCATGCGAGCTTCAGATTGATTCGCTGCGTTAATTGTTTCTCTTACCGATCCTACATCGTCCGCGAGGACTGAGGTGCTTAATAGGACAGCTAAACTTGCAAATAATGCGCTCTTCATCTTGTTCTCCCTACCCATAAAAGGGTATCACTCTTGCCATTATGAATACATTTCAAAGTCTTATACAAGATCCTAGACGAAAAAAGGGTGTTGCTACAAGACGAAAAGTTGAATCCGAGATCAGACATTTTTTTGTCGATCGTAACTATGAAGAGGTCAGAACTCCTCTCATTGTGCGCAGTCCCGGAATGGAAACGCACATCAGACCGCTCGAACTTTTCCCTAGAATAGATTCAGGCCATTCACTCACAGGTCACGAGAGAATTTTCCTTCCGACCTCTCCCGAGTTTGCGATGAAGAAGTTACTTGCCGGTGGATTAGAGAAAATTTTCCAAATCACTCCCGCATTCCGTGACGAACCGAAGTCCAAGACACATCTCTGCGAGTTCACTCTATTAGAATTCTACGAGACGGAGGCAGATCTCTCTCGGCTCATGGAAATCACTGAATCCATGGTCATGCACATCGCTCTGAGACTCAATGGGACTTATTCTATTCATTATCAGAACACCCTCATCGATCTCTCAGCAGGTTGGCCACGTTTCAAGATTCGCGATCTTTTCCTCGAGCACGTAGGAGTGGATCTTCACGTATCAAATACTCCACACGCTCTTGCCAATGAGTGCAAGCGTCTAGGACTATTCGTAAACCCTCACGACACTTGGGATGATTTGTATTTTAGAATTTGGTTAGAACTTGTTGAGCCCAAGCTTCCGCAAGACCGCGCGTGCTTCGTCTATGGATATCCCGCTTCTCAATCCGCTCTAGCTGTGAAAACAAAAGATGTCGATGGCTGGGAATGGTCTAAGCGCGCAGAATTTTATATCGGTGGAATTGAACTCGGAAATGGATTTGAAGAACTCACTGATTCGTTTGAGCAGAGAGAGCGATTCGAGAAGGACATGCAACTGAGATCTGAGATCTACGGAGATGCATTTCCGCCAAGCCCCATCGACGAAGACTTCATCCGAGCACTCTATGAGGGACTACCTCCCTGCTCAGGAATCGCTATTGGTGTCGATAGACTCACGCTCCTGTTTGCAAACGAAACGGATATTGATTACACCTTTTATTTATCTGTATGAAACACTACGAACTCACCTTCTCACTCAGATCTCCATTTGCTAGACGAATCAGACTTGCGCTTTCGAGATTAGAATTCCCATTCAATCTCATAGAAGAGAATGTGCTTGAACCGTCGCCTGAGTTCGAGAGGCTCACTCCTCTGGGATTAGTACCTGCACTGAGGACTCCCGAAGGAGTGCTCCTCACTGATTCGAACAACCTACTAGAAGTTTTGAATGATCGCTCAGGAGGCAAGATTTGGCCTGAAGACCAAGAGCACAGAGAACTCGTGAGACAAGCTTCGGTCTACGCGACGGGCGTAATGACCTTCATCGTGAGTCACTTCTTAGAAACGATTCAACCTTCACCTTCAGAAGCATTCATGAAGGACTGTGAAGCAGCAGTGAGAGACACCATGCAACTGCTGTGTACTGATCCTGAGATGATTGCAATTTGGAGTGGAGCTTCAAACGAAAATCCCTCTCAAGGATTTTCCCGCTCGCTCAATCAAGCAAGCTGGGACATCGCAGTTGCTGCTCAATACGCAAGCATTAGATTCAAGAAGTGGGACTGGGCAGCGGAATATCCTGAGTTAGCTAAACATGTGGAAGAGTGCATGAAGGATTCAGAGTTTGCAGCCAGTGCTCCACCTCCACCTCCGTTGAAGAAGTAATCGACTTTAAGTTAAACCTTTTTTGGTTCAAAATCTTTTTAGCCTCCTGCACGATAGCCACATTTTGAACCAAAAATAGGTCACCACTTAGCTTCTCCTCATTACTGATTGAGACACCTGCTTAAAACCTGTATACACCCCTCATGCAACAGGCCCTTGGTCCTACACTCTTAGGTTCCATCTTCGTCGGAGCGATCCTCACGTCGACGTTCTTAAGTTCCAAGTTCGTTTACTTCATGGGATTTGATTTCTCGCTTGGGCTTATCGTTTTCCCTTTTACTTTTCTTTCTAACGAACTCACCGCTGAACTCTACGGCAAATACTCTTCTCGCAGACTGGTTCAAATTGGAATGGGGATTCAACTTCTGGCACTCACTTTCATCGGACTAGCGCTTGTACTTCCCGATTCCCCTACTCGAGGATCTGGCGAGATACTGAGACAGATTTTCGGACTCGCTCCCCGCATGATCTTCGCTTCTCTTGCGGCGTATATGATCTCGCAGCTTGTTGACATCGAAGCATTCCTCACTCTTAAGTCGAAGTGGTCAGGAAAGTACTTAGGCCTCCGTGCCAATCTCGCGTCCATCCTCTCGCAAGCAATCGACACACTCGTATTCCTCCTCATTTTCTTAGGTGGCGTGATCCCTTGGCCAAGTTTCTGGGCCAATGCATTCACTGCTTTTAGCGTGAAAGTCATCGTAGGCGCAGTCCAGACACCGCTCCTCTATCTAGGCAAGTCACTCATCGCATGGATGGATGTCACGACTGCTTCACGATCTATTATCGCTACTCCGATTAAGACTTGTACAGTACACAACGGTAATTCTCTCTTCGATGTTATCGTGAGCTCGGTGCCAACAAACATGATCCGAGAGTACACTGTACTTGCGATCACCTCCAAGATCGTTTCGCTCTGTGAGAATGCAATCGTGAAGCGTGAGACAGTAAAATCCAAAACTGATCTCGTAAAAGAACACGCAGACAAATACTTAGGAGAGACCATTCATGGAGTTCACCTCACCGTGAAACATGGAATCTTGATTGCCTCTGCTGGAATTGATGAGTCCAATTCTGAGCACAACGATTTTATTTTATTTCCGAAAGACCCTTACGAATCCGCACGAAAAATTGGCGAATCACTTCGTGCTCACTATGGTGTGAAAAACTTAGGTATCCTCATCACTGACTCTCATACGACAGCACTCAGACGAGGAGTCACAGGAATCGCGCTCTCTCACTGGGGAATGAAGGCGACTCAATCTAAGATCGGCGAGAAGGATCTCTTCGGAAGAACGATGCGCATGACTCACTCCAATGTAATTGACGCACTTGCTGTCGCTGCAGTCTATGTGATGGGAGAAACCAGTGAATCTTCACCACTTGCGGTTGTTTCTGCGCCTGAAGTGCAATTTACGAGCGATAGTACACAGTCCGAAATCCAAATCCCACTTTCCGAAGATCTCTACGGCGTACTTTTCATGGAAAAAACAAAGTAGCATTTTGTTTTCCACATGCTGCACCACAAGGAAACACTTTCTGTATTTTTTGTCACAAAATGGAGTTGAAACGTCAGTCCCATTCCACTACACCCTCTCTAGTAACCAAAAACTAAATCAAGGGGAGAATCATGAAAAAAATATTACCGCTATTCTTAATGCTTGCAGTAGTTGCAGCATCATCTGCCAATGCAAAACCAGTTCTAAGAGCTGTTCCAAAAACAGTCACATTGAAACTCGGTGCTCAAGACAATGATCAATTACAGACCATTGAAGCAGACATCCGAATCAACCAAATTTATTCCGAGTATGTAAAGAAAACCACGACATGTTCTAAAACCGTTTGTGAAGACATCGATAACGATGGATCAAAAGGTGACTGGAAAAACTTTTTCAGCGTTTCCAAATCTCTTAAACCTCGCGCTTTAGCATCAGCCATCAAAGGCATTGGCGAAACCACTGCAGAAAGAATCATCGATCTCGGCTACTTCACTAAGAAGCCGCGCTCATGGTCAGCATTTTCAAACGAAATTTTGAACGCTCAACAAGGGCTCAACCGTGCAGGTTACAATTACAACTTCTCCACTAACGTGCTTGAAGTTTACGGATACGAGAACGCAGTCAACCTAGGCTACTATGCAGACACTGCTTGCCATGTTGAGAAATATGACTGCTCGTACTACGTAGAAGTAGAACGCGAAGAATTCTACAAATACGTTCCAGTCACTGCGAAAGTCGTCGCCAAGAACATGGTTCTTCAGTCATTCGAGAAAGACACGTTCTACATCACTCTCAATGATATCCCAGGTGATGCTGACATCACTCTTAATGCTCACAACAGATACACTGCTGATGTGACTCCCGTTAAAAACCACGGCAATTACGAGACAAATATCGAGCTTATCGGAACCGAACGCATCAAAGGAAACCTCCCTTATGAAGCTGTGAATGCAACTCTTGCTCGCGATTCAAAAGGAATGGTTCTCAACATCAGCGTTGATTCCAAGTACTTCACCAAAGAAGACGCGGGATCAAAGAACATCATCAAGTTTGATGTTTGCCGTTCAAGCTGGGTTGGATCTTGTTATGAAGTTGTTCGCTCTGAACGAGTAGCAAATCTTCAGAACGTAACCTCTCAATCCATTCGCTTGGATGATGGTCAGTACTCAGCAGGCCGAAAATACTTCGTGCGCTATAGCGTGACTCGCGCAGGCAGCAGATTTTACGCTGACAAGTACGTTACCCACTCTGGTACTTATAGCGTTAAGTACTAAGCGACGCTGGCTCCAACAATCACCTAAAGGGTAGGCTGATTCAGTCTGCCCTTTTTTATTTCTAAGTACTAAAACATCAAGTGCACTCGCCCCTTAAAGGATTGTGGCATGGTTGTGGCACGCAGAATTTCAATGCCACAATCCTATAGCGAAGCAGCCCGCGACTGAGATACACTGAGACTCATGGCAAACTCATCGGGACTCATTCGCGGACTAGGGCTCGTAGGACTCATCGCTTCGACATTCAATTGCACAGTAGGCGGAGGGATCTTCAAACTTCCGGCAGCTGTCTATGCAATCGCAGGTCCCGCAGCTCCATTTGTCTATCTCACTTGCTTCATCGTCATGTTCCTCATCGTTGCAGTTTTCGTACAAGTGGGAAGCAGAGTGAAAACCAGTGGTGGCCCCTACGCTTATGTTCAACCTGTATTGGGTTCGTATGTCGGATTCCTCTGCGGAGTGCTGCTTTGGTTCTTAGCAACATTCGCGATGGCATCGGTTGCGAATGCTTACGCTGGATTCTTGGGCATGGCTGTACCTCTCTTCTCGGGAGCAATGGGGAATGCCGTTGGAGTCTTCATCACTCTCGCTGCTCTCTCTTGGATCAACATCAATGGAGTGAAGGCTGGATCTAAGACGAGCATTTTCCTCAGTATCGCAAAGCTCTTCCCGCTACTCCTCCTCGTATTCGCAGGTATTCCTCACATTAAGTCCGAGGCTCTTCTGCCCCCTGTTTCTTCTATCCACTTCTCTGACATCGCTCGTGGCGCGATGGTTCTGATCTTCGCTTTCACAGGTGTGGAGAGCGCACTCATCCCAAGCGGTGAGATCGCCAATCCCAAGAAAAACCTCCCGCGCGCGCTCTACGCTGCGCTCTTCTTAGTCCTCTTCCTCTATCTCGGAGTACAATCCGTCACTCAGTCAGTACTCGGTGAAGAACTCCGCGGCCCCATGAGCTCACCTCTCATGACTGCAGCTGAGAGAATCATGGGCACCACAGGTGGCAAGATTCTAGGCTTCGGCGCTCTCCTCTCGACGCTGGGATATCTCAGCGCAATCACGATGAGTCTTCCTCGGACACTGCTTGCATTCGCTGAAGACGGATACCTACCGAAAGTATTCGGCAAGATCGATCCTAAGACTCACACTCCTGTGTTTGCGATCATTGTTCAATCTTTTATTGGCTGGGCTCTAGCAGTCTCTAGTCAGTTTGAGAAACTCGCCGTACTTGCGAACTTATCAGCAATCCTCATGTACATTCTCTGTGTTGCTGCAGCGATCAAGCTCAAGAACAGCATCGTTCCGTGGCTCTCATTCATCGCCATGGGGTTCTTGCTGACAAGCGTTACAACCATTGAATGGATGAGTGTGGGTGGATTACTCGCCTTGTCGTCGATTGGTTACTACTTCAAGCATAAAAAGAATTGATTAATAAATTTCTCTCATTTAATAACTTCCTCAATCAAGGAGGATTATTTATGAAATCGTTTTTATTACTACCTACTACCGCACAACAAGTGGTGGTGGTTATGAATTTAAACCAGACTTTCTCATTGAAAGTATAATGAATGCTGGCGGCAAGAAACTACATAAATGCTCAAGGGGTGGATTTGCAAAGGCTCTGACACCTGACGAAAACAACGAAATTAATGTAACAGACTACGTTTGTTGTTTAGTGAAGTAATTTATCTCATTGCCTGAGCGAGCTTCTTTTTGAACTCAGAGTCCTCTAATATTTTTTTGCGTACACGTGCGCTCATTTCGATTTGAACTCCAGGGGTCTTACAGAGATTCACAGGGTTCTTCTTGGATATTCCTAAATATGGCTTGCAACAGAGTTCACAGGACTTGAACTCAGGGAAGTCGCGCAACAAGCTCTTGAGTAACTCTGCACGCCTCACGTCGTTCCTGCCACCAATGCAAAAGTCCACTCCGTCATTCGAGAAGCCATGAATACTCAAACAACGATCACATTTATTAACCATCTCCATGAGTTTGGGTTCATCAAAATGAGCACTAGTAATATGCAACAAAGGATCAAGGAGCAGTTCAGGATACTTCTTCTCTTCCTTTAGTCCACAGAATGAGTAGTACGAGTACTTCTCTCCAGCGATGGCTTCAGAGAGCTCCGTCGTCCCTTGCTCTACCTTGCAGCCGTGCATCGCCATCACGAGAGTGCGAGTCTTGTCTTTCTTGAGTCTATCTTTGAAAATGATCTTGAAGTCTTTGCCTTCTTTGTGATTGGCCTTGAGTTTAGAGAAGCTTGAGTAATGATTGAAGCCTACTTGTGCAGAACTACTGAAAGAAAAGAGAAATAAAAAAATTACTAATTTAAAAACCATTCACGCCCACGAGATGAATGCCTGCAACACCAGCTGTCTTCTGCCTTTGTGCTAGGAAGTCCTTCAGGCTATCTTCTACGACTTGATACCTAGAATCAGAAGTTGCGTGGCGCACGACCCAACCATTCTCAGTCTGAAGCAACAGCGCCTGATGAGTGATATTGAGTTCAGTGCCCGCAACCTTTACTAGATCCCAACCCGGTCTCACTACGCTGAGAACCATTACTGGAGGAAGACCGCTTAAGATCTGATCTGAGAACTCACTGGAGTTATCGAGAAACTCTGAAAACGGAACATAAGGGAGCTGACTCACTTCGACTTCGAAAATTCTTCCAGAGCTTCTCAGTTTCTTCAGCAACTTTTGTTTCTTTTGCTCACTAGCACCAATCACACGGATCTCGGCGACTGATTTCTTTGCATACCAATTTTTTTTATCAATCTTCGCAACAGCAATAGGGAGAGCGTACCTTGTCCGCTTCTGCACTACCCAAAGCACTTCAAACAGCATTCCGTTTTCAAGATTATTAGGAATCCAGTCCACTTCTGAGAAGTGGTTACGTGTGAGGTAGTCTACTTCTCCATCCTTGTAACGGATGTGATTCATGTGTTTTTTGAAGTCAGCATGATTTTTTGTGAGAGCTGCTGATAGCGCAGTCTCAACAAACGTCACACAGTCGAACTGATCGAAGCGATAAAGCGGATCTTGATCAAAGCGACCGTCCTCACCTTCACCGAGTGGCCCGAAGCCATACGGTGTTCCGATCCACTTCTGAGTCAATGTGAGCAGTTGATCCCGAGGGGTGGCTCCCCACGATTGAGAGCTACTACAAATGAGAATGAACGATGCCAAAATCAGCTTTAACTTCATGGAAACACTGTAATATTAGGAAACTCTAAGACCTAGTATTTTTATTGCCTTTTTTTATGACGCATCATATAAGCCAACTCAGACAAAAGGGGTTATTCTCACATGAAATCATTCTCTCTATTACTGTTTGCTCTAGCGCTCAATCTTACTTTCAATACAGCGGCTCAAGCCAAGGATCGAGATGCTTACGCAGCATATGCACTCACTCAGCAGATTTTAGTCGAATCAACGAAAATTGAATCCCCTGAACTAGCATCAGACGAACTTCTCTTGAAGTTTACCAATGAAACAAAAGAATGCTCTTTCTCACTTTCATCTGGTCCCACCTGTCTCAATAGCTCTTTTCAGCAGGTCTATGGCTCTTTTGGTAACGATAGCTATATAGAATCAAGCGATAGCTTCATCTTTTTCTCTATTATCAGAGAGGGAAAAAATAAAAATCCAACCTTTTACGGTCTTGTAGTTGAAGTGAGCAAAGATACTCATGCAAAAAAATTTAAACAGATCTTCGCTTCTATTGTTTCATCAAAAACTACCGCAACACTCCTTAAGAACGATTACTTACTAGGAAAAGTAAAAGCTGCAGTGACTATTACCTCTCCAAAAGATGAGTTGAGTGCCGCAACCAAGGAACTCAGTAATACCTATCTGTACCGCTCTGTTTATCACCTTTCACAATTACTTCTAAAATCAAAAGATGGTCAGGACACTGTTCTCAATGAACTACCTAAGAAGTATTCACTCATTACCGAAAGTGATTCTGATGAATACAAAATCGCTCTCCTGCAATTGGTAAGAGAAAAACTTTCTACTAAAGCAGACTTACTCGCGAATATTGCAAACGCGCTGATCGAGAGCAAGAAAGCCGAGATCGCTCAACTCAGTGCGATTACACTTGCTGAACAAGGCAACACTGATTCAAAAATCAAAAATCTTGTGATCAATGCACTTTCCAACTCAGGCTGGAGTATGCGTAGGCTTGCTGTCAATGCGCTCAATAATATCAAGAGCACTTCTGAAGACCAGAACTTGATCTTTGGCATGATGTTAGATAGCGATTCTGACGTTGCTAATGCAGCAGTAGCAATCGTTAATAATTTTCCACTCACTAACGCAAATCTTCCGTTTCTCACACAAATGTCTCACCATAACTCATGGGAAGTGAGACGCACTGGAATCAACCTCATCAGTAAAATCAAAACACCAGAAGCAACTGCGATTATTTTAGAACGCTACAATGATTCGTTCTCTGATGTTCGCACCGCTGCTGTTGCAATCATGACTAACCGTGGCTTTACTGAAGCTGAGATTCCACAGTTGATCCAACTTGCAAGAGCTGGCGGAGATGCGTCCCAAATTATTGTGATTCAGGCATTAGGAAAATTCAAAACCGATGAAGTACTAAATACACTCATTGGATTGCTCAATGACAGTGGATGGGAAGTAAGAGAAGCTGCAGTTTATGAGGTTGAACTCAATCCAAGCAGTGTAGCAACAAAAGCTCTTATTTGTAAAATGGGAGACTCCGACAGTGATGTTGCTAATGCAGCAACCGCAGCTGTCAACAAGCGTAAACTCTCAAACACTGAACTTCCTGAGTTTCAAAAACTATTAAGCAACAATGACTGGGGCACTCGCAAAAAAGGGATTAACTCCATTAAGACTATTGATACTACAGAAGCTACATTAGCTATTATTCCACTCATTACAGACTCAGACAGCGATGTGAGAGAAGCTGCGATGAGCGCACTTAATGGAAGAAAAATGGGCGAAGAAACTGAGAAAGAACTCATTAAGCTCTCCACCTCTGGACGAGCCGAGGGACGAATGAACGTCATTACTCTGATCAGCAAAAACTTAAGTCCAACTGTGATTGAAACGCTCATTAAGATGACCAAAGATTCTGAATGGACGATCCGCCTTGCAGCAGTAAACGCAATTGCAAAAACCCTGGAAGAAAACGTAACAGCTAGACTGATTGATATGATTCCTGAGTCTGACAGCGAGGTTAAGAACGCAGTATCGACTGCGCTTAAAGGAAGAACCTTTACAGACAGCCATATTAATCAACTCGGAAATCACTTGAACAACAACGACTGGGGCAGACGCAGAGAAGCTGCAAACTACCTCGGCACGACTTCAAGCCAAAAAGCTCTCGATCTTCTCAGAGATCGTTTGGACATTGAAACTGACAGCGACGTTCAGGTAGCACTCAGACAAGCGATCAAAGACGTGAAGGCAAGATTAGGAAAATAAAATGACCCTAGACCTCATTACTCTTAAGAAGCTTGCGATCATTTCCATATTTGCTGTCCTGTTTGGGACTGCTGCGATTGATAAACTAAAAACGCTGAGTGTTCCCGCTTGGTTCATCAAGCAATTCGAATCCACTCTCATTGCAAAACTCCCAGGTGGAGTAAGCTTAGGCTATTGGATGATCGCCTCTCTTGAGTTCACTCTCTTCGCAGGCTTCTTACTCGCCATTGTTTGGCCGATGTTATTGCCTCTAGCACTGACGGGATCTTTGTTTCTGTTTGCGGCTCTGTGCTTCGGCTTAAGATTGGCTTCAGACTTCCAAGGCTCAGCGAACATGTTCATCTACTTCGCTTCTACGCTGATTTCGCTTTCAGCAATCTGAAAGAACTTAGCGACCTAAGTCGATCCAGCCATTTTTAATGTATTTGGCACTCGGGTGGAATTCTCCCGCACCACTATCAAGATCGCCTGAATCTGGAATGCGATATTCTCCCCAGTTTGCATGCTTAGATTTTTTGCCTTTTACTGGACTCCAAGTGCCTACACACTGATTGTTTGTATACCAGTCAGAGACACCAAACTCATTGTCTTCGATCTTTAATTTTCCATCAGACGCTACTCGCCAGGCAAGAACTATGTATCCCTTAAAAACTCCTGAATGCTTTTGTTTTGGATTTTCTTTGAAATGATACTTTCCAATCAATAAACCCTGCTCTTTATCGTTTGCAGGCTGGTCTTCACCAGAATGATAGTTTTTTTTATAGACTCGTACTTGCTCGACTGTGATTGTTCCTTCAAAGTTGCAAAGATTGCCTTTGACCTCAGAGTTACCCTTCACGAGTAGTTAGCTCCGTCTTTTTTGATGGAATCAAAACGAATTTTTAATCGATAAAAATCTTCTCCAATAAAACCTAAAAAAATCAGTCGTTGGTTTCGAGAGTGGACTAAAATCCAAGTCTTTGTACTTGTCCTTCAAGTTTTCAGGTTTGAGTTGATCTACAGCATAATAAGGATTTTGAAATTTTTTGTAGAAAGTTTCGACCTACTAGCTTGAGCTGATGTAGAGAGAACAAGTACCAAAGGAATGCAAAAGAGTAGCTTCATATCCAATAGATGGTAATCGACACTTATTTTTTACGACCAAATTTTTAAAAAAGTAATTTTCGATTTATACGAAGAAACTGACAAGAAACGACCAAAACGTACAGTCAGTACGTTGCGGGATTTTTCCCCCTATTACGGAGTAGAGCCTACCCATGTCTCCGGTATAATCTGTTACCTATGTGTCCGGTATAGACCAAAAAAATTATTATTGGATTATTCACTTTTACTTGTATCGCTTCAGCTTCAGCAGATTGCTCTAAAAACATTTCTGATGCTCTCAATAATACGCAGGAATATAGGAATGCTCGTTTTGTTTTAAACGAAAAACTAAAAGCCGAGATGAAAAAGACTGGTGATTATAGCGCTGAACTCTGCAGACTCAGTGCGATAGAATTAGAAGTACTTCATGTTGAGTCAAGATTGAAAGAACTTGTTTGTCAAGATGAGCTTCAACAACCCTGATCTAGTGCGCACTAAATGAGCGCAAACGCATGCATTAAATTTCAAAGACTCGATTGCCTCAAAGTAATCGAGTCTTTTTTTTTGAAAGAACTCCGTACTAGCGACTACCAAATCTCATAGTCGGTACTCGCCACGGAGTTTTCAAAAAACGTCTCCTCCTGATCCGAGAGAACCTGATCAAAATCAGATTGTTTCTTGCCCAACGTTTTGATCCAAGGATCAAGTGACGCTTGCTTCAAGAATGCGGGCGTCCGTTCATGACCTGCGGCTAAAACCTCAGGGTTGGGTTCATCCGTGATGAGAGCAAACGAACGAAGCGGAAACTCCGAATCTAGAATCTGATCAAAAATACAGGGCACTAAAAGGTCAGTTGGTTCTTTTGGCTTAAATTCGATTTCGATGCGTTTTTCGTTTTCGCCAGGAGAAAGCTCGCGATGCTCAAAGTGATTGAGCGAAATACTTTCATAAAACCTTGAAATAACCAGGACGCCATGATTCTTCCCGTAGAGTTCTCTCCACATCCTGGAGTGAGTTAGATGGTCGAGCCTGGCATTGTAGGTGCTGTATGATTGAGATGCGAACCTAGGTTCGATTCGATACCGAAATGGAACAATCACTCGCTCGCTCCCCTTCCACACAATCAGAGGCGCATAGTAGTCTGGATAAATTCTTTGCTCCCCATCATCGGCCTCGAAATCATTCTCTTTTAAGAGCTTCATTTTTCGCATGGCTGTATCAAATTTGGCCGACGAGATTCGGATGTCTTCCTGCGCTTTTTTGGTCGCTTTTACTTTTAACTTGGAGCTCGCCTCTTTCAAGCGCGCCTCTTGTATTAGTACCTCTTGCTCTAGGTGATGAATCTGGATCACTGTCCACCGTTCGATCAAACTCCAGATTCGCTTTTCTTGGGCGCTCTCCCCCTCTCTAAAGGCGAGCTTCATCGATCTCGGAACCCTTGCGCCACTCCCCTTCAACCGATTGGCAAAGAGCTCTTCAAAAACATCGAGCTGGATTCTCGCACCAAATTGAAGTCCGAGCTTTTTCACGTTTTGTTTTCCATCGCTGAATAACACATTTAAATCCTACAGTTGCTGCATGGCTAGGAATTTATCACAGCTAGAACAAATCGCCTAATGACGGCTGCCAAAGCTGGTGTCAAGCATACTTGACAGTTACCCAGTGTAACGTATGCTTGACACCAGATGAAAAACTTCATTCGCTTCAATCGTGAAAAAGCAGATTTAAATCAAACCGAATTTGCGAAACGCTGCAAAGTCAGTAGGCAAACGATTCATGCGATTGAGACGGGCACGTTTAATCCTTCAGTCATCTTAGCCCTGAAGATGGCTCGAGAACTAAAAATTCCTTTGCAGGAACTATTTAAACTGGAGGCAAAAGATGAGTAATCGGAAAAAGATCGAAATCTTGATCGCAGGAATTTGCCTTGGAGTCTCAGTCACATCTGTCATCAAAGCAATTTGCATTCATTTCGGGACGAACTCCACACCGATCCAATTCCTCGTGTTTTTAATCATCGGGATTCCTTTGGGCACATGGTTTTATCGAATCTATCCTGCCAAAGCCCCTATAGACGAACTCGAACTGAGGGTCGAGTTCGAAACTGGATTAAAAATGAGAACGGGCCTTTATTTATTTCTATTTCTAATCGGTCTCATTTTAGAGGTCCTGATTCGGCATTATCCGGAGGCCCAGACTGTGCTCAAATTGGAACGGACGCTTTTCTTTTCTGGAGTCTTGGTTCTCCAAGTTTACGAGCAGCTCATCAAAAAGCGTGAAATGGGAAAATTCCTGAGCCCTCCTCCCGCTAAAGCGAATGAGTGATTGAATCACGGTGATCCCCTTTGGGAACCACCAAGACCATGAATGGTGCGGCGACGGCACTTTTACCCTGTCTTCCTAGAAAACTGCCGCTGAGTGAGCTTCAATTATTGACTTGCGCGTTAAATCAGCATACTCTCCGCCAAAGCCTTTAAATACACGCTTAATCTAGGAGAACTCGACGATGAGAAAGCTAGCACTCGCTTTAGGAATTCTTTTAAACATGAACGCGTCTGCGCAAGATTGCACCGTAAGCAAAGAAGAGACGCTGAACTTTGTGAGAAACAATGTAGCGAAGAGTGATCAAGACCTCTATCAAAACATCATGGACCTCGATTCCGTTAAAGGACTAGACCTAGGACAGAAATGCTTAGGAGACCAGAGCCTTCTCCATGTCTGCAATCTCCCAAACTTAGAATGGCTGAATGCTTGGGGCGATGGCTGCCCAAAAGAGGGACTACTCACCGGCGCGACTTTGTCAGCACTCAAGGGTTTAACTCATATCCGCTCGATCGACCTCGACTATAATAATATTGATCCAGCCTATTTAGTGAACTTGAATGACTTGCCAAATCTTAGATATCTAAAACTTCTAGGAAATCATCTCGGAGATCAAGACTTAGGTGCACTTGAGCAACTTTCGATCAATGGGGATGTGATTCTGGGTGATAATCATTGGGAGCGCGCTAGTGCTGAGAAGATCGCGAAGTTTCTCTCACACACAAAAATGTCAGGGGTAGACTTTGGTGGAGTCATGAACGGGGGCTACGCCGAAGACTCTACAGTGATGGGCTCTCTCGCTCTCGTGGATTCGTTTTTCGCGCTAAAAAAGCTCTCTATACCTGGCAAGGTTGCTGGAGTGAGCCTAGCAAAACTTCTGAACTCCGTACCACTCACTTCCTTTGAATGCTCTGCGATCAGTGATGAGACCAGCTTCCTCACCAATCTAAAAGAGAATAGCGATTTGACCTATTTTAACGTAAGGCTTCGCACCGTAAATGGATTGAGTGCTCTAGGAAAAATGAAAGCGCTCAACCTCTCTGAGATCAGTCTTTATTCTTCCGACCCCACCTACCTCGAAGAAGCACTGAAAATTAAAACAGATCGTTACATGTTCGGTTATTCAAAATTGGATCTCGAACAGATTAGGAGTTTTATCCAATCAGCGGCACCAAAGCTTGTTGTTTTTGACTTGAAAACTAAATTCTATCGCTCTGAACAGCCAGACCAATTCATTGGATTTTATGATGACGTAACAAAAGAATTACTCCCATCGTGTCAAAGCAAACAGTGTCGAGTCAGAGTCTTTAACAGCGACACTCCATTTGAGGATTGGACATTCTGATCATCCTAGACTTGCAGATCAAAGCGGGACTTAAATCTTCTTTTTGGAAAGCGCAGCCTGCATCCGCTCAGCAAGCGTCCCTAATGCTTCTACGGGCTTTGGCAGGTAGCCTCGCCAATCGTCTTCGCCACCATCTTTCGGAAGACCTAGCGCGATTTGGCGTTCTTTAAGCTTAATTTCAACAATTTGTGCAGAGACCGTGTCGCCCACGCGAGTTTTTTCGAAATGAAATTCATGATTTCCATCCGTGCGAGATTTATGCAAAAGCCCGGTCACTCCTGGATCGATTTCTAAGAATAAACCATACTGTTCTTTTCGCTTCACGGTCCCTGCGTAGATCTGACCGACCTGATACTTAGCCCAAAGGTCTTGCTTTGGAGCCTGAGACTCGTGGTCTTTGTCTTCTCTAGGGGTCACTTGTTTGATCGAGAGCGAAAGCTTTGCTTTTCCGTTTAAGAGTTCGCGCTTCAATAACTTCACAGTCACTTCTTGGCCTAAGTTCAGCACTTCAGCATGATTTCCAATTCTGGACCATGCAATTTCTGAAATGTGAACTAAGCCATCGACTCCTGGAGCAAGCTCCACGAATGCACCAAACGGCTCGAAGCGGGTCACGCGTCCACTTACAATGTGACCAACCCGGCACATAGGTAACAATTCATACCGGACACATAGGTTACACTTTTCGGCATAAAGGAGACCCCTGAAATGCCATGGAAGGAATGTAATAGGATGGATGAGAAGTTAAAATTTGTAGCTAGATTACTGGATGGAGAGACTATGGCGGCGCTGTGTCGTGAGTTTGGTATCTCTAGGAAGACTGGCTACAAAATCAAAGAGAGATACGAAGACAGTGGACTAGAGGCATTAACAGACCGCAGCCGTAGACCCTATAGACAAGCTAATCAGCTGCCATTTCAGATTGAAAAACTCATCGTGAACCTCAAGAAAGACAAACCCAACTGGGGAGCCCCAAAGATCAGGGAACTTTTGATGAGGAAGTATCCTAATCTAAAACATCCTGCAAAGAGTACGGTGCATGCGGTTTTGGATCGTCATGGATTAGTAACACCCAGAAGAAAACGTCGTTACAGAGCCGAAGGCACTCCACTCACAAGCACAGACTTACCAAACGATCTGTGGTGCGCGGATTACAAAGGTGAGTTCATGATGGGGAACAATGAGTATTGCTACCCGCTGACGATTACAGACTTCTCTTGCCGTTATCTCATTGCATGCGAGGGACTAGAGACAACGAAAGAAAAATACGCATTTACCGTGTTTGAGAGGGTTTTTAAGGAGTTTGGACTTCCTCGTGCAATGAGAACAGATAATGGGTTCATCTCAGTTAGTAGTGGGAAGCAGTGAGTAAAAAGGGCTCCATAAACAATCTTTTGTAGAATGTAAGTGCAAGCAAACATTCACGAAAGGATCCGTCTATGAAACCCCATGAATACCTTACCAAAGGTCTGCTTCTCCCTGAATTAGATTTAATCTCTGTAGGCATTATTTCTGTCTCCTCGCGTATCATCATTACAAAGAAACAACGATGTGGCGCGGTCTGTCCTAAATGCGCTTCGTTAAGCTCGGTTCTCTACGACAAACGCACGGTGAGTCTTAACGATCAACCCATCCAAGGTAAACGCATCGTCTTAAAGGTCATCAAACAACGCTACTTCTGTAAACCCTGCAAGCGACCCTTCACCGAACCTCTACCAGGAGTTCTACCACGCCGAAGAACCACTCAGCGCTTCCGCACCCAAATCTACTGGGCCTGTGAAAACTTCACCGATCTCAAACGAGTCTGCAAAGCTTATCGTTGCTCACCAGGATTCGTTTACAAAGCCTATTACGAACAACTCAGTCTTCGAGCTCGTAAACACAATCTCTATCCCTTTAGTTCTCATATTGGAATCGATGAACACTCATTCAAGCGAAAAAATGGCCTCTCTCCTCACAAGTTCGTCACTATGATCGTCGATCATAATAAGAAAAAACTAAGGGACGTCGCTCTTGGAAAAACGAGTGCTGAACTCCAAGAACAACTCGCAAAAATCCCCGGTCGGGAAAACGTAAAACTAGTAACTCTCGATCTATCCGACAGTTACAAAAGCTTCGTGAAAGGATTCTTCCCCAATGCAGAAATCATTGCCGACAGATTCCACGTTCAGAGACTGATGAACCCAATTCTCCACAACGCAAGAATGGAAATCACAGGTGATAAAAGAAAAAATCCGGTGCGGTTTTTACTGAGTAAAAACAGATCCAATCTGCAACATTACGAACGTTCTGCTCTAGACACCTGGCTTAATCACCATGAAAAAATAAATGAAATCTACCAGTTCAAAGAAGCTCTCGTCAGATTCTATAGAACTCGTGGAATCAAACCCGCAGAAATTTACTTCCAAAAACTCATCGACCAACTCGCTCTCACAGAAAATCCTCACTTAAAAACATTCAGACGCACTCTCATCCGATGGAGAAATGAAATCTTGAACTTTTTTAAATACCGTCTTACAAACGCCAGAGTCGAAGGCTTTAACAACGTAGCAAAGGTAATAAAAAGAAGAGCTTACGGGTTTAGATCCTTCGAAAATTATAAACTTCGTTTGCTAAATGCTTGTTCTTAAAGAGTTGATGTGGGGCTTCCCACTATTGTGTGAGTAGAATCGTTGATGTGGGGCTTCCCACTATTGTGTGAGTAGAATCCCCACTATTGTGTGAGTAGAATCGAATCAGTTGTCTTAAAAATAAAATGGTCGGGATGACTGGATTCGAACCAGCGACCCTCTGGTCCCAAACCAGATGCGCTAGCCAGGCTGCGCTACATCCCGACCTAAATGACTAGATTTCTCTAATTCAATAAAAGCAACCTACGCGTTTTTTTGTCTGGTGTCAAACCGTCAAAATATCAGGTGAAAAAACCTCAAACTGAATATAAGCACACTGCACAAAATAGTTCGTGGTTCGCTTGATTTCACAAAAAAATAGGGAGTAAAATAAGAGAATGAAGTAAGGGATTCTAAGCAAGGAAACCCGAAGCTTCGGTCACAAAAGTCCAAATCTGGATCGTTCAAAACTACAGCTGAGGGAGTCCTTTTCTCAGTTGAACCTAACTCAAGGAGGAAGAAAAAATGAACCGATTATTTTACCCAATCATGCTGATGGCATATGGCTTTTTTGTAATGGGCATTTTCGCAAGAGCCGACGGATCCGATGGAAGAGAACGTAACTTAATGAGAGACATTCCCCGAACCCATCTTACCCAAAATAACACGGAGCGCAGTACCGCGAGTTCTAAAGAAGAGACCATTCAAAAGTCTACCGTTGAAGGAGACGATACCAAAAAGACTGACAACAGTCGTTGCGGTACCTAAATCTCCTTGTAGATAGAGCCGTGGCCGAGTTAAATTCTTGGTCATGGCTCAGTCTACTCTCAATAAAGAAAAATACCTAGCTATCGCTAAAACCCGTGGTCATTCATTCGCTCTGACCGAACTCCATCTCGACATGGAGAAGATGGAACAGAAGTGCATGGAAGGTCCTGAGGGTTTCCAAAAAGCAATCTGGGATGACTTGGTGAACTACCGCGAATTCTCTCTCGAGCTCTGGCAGCTCGATCCTTCTAAAAACTAATTTTAAACTAACCGCCGATTCTTGGAATCTGCTTCAACTTTATGTGACCTTTGCGCTCGAGATCGCGTGCTGTAGTGATGAGCTTGAGTTTTGCTCCACCGACTTCGCGCATGTGAACTTTCTCTTCCATTGCATCTTTGATTTCTTGAACGAACTTCGGCATCGTGTTCTTCAGAAATCTTGCTTTTACATCAGCACCTAATTCTGCGATCGCAAGTCCTGTCATCCGCGGGGGACATGCTGAAGTGATCTCGGCTAATTCCATATCAGGTAGAGCAATGATGTCTTCGAATGCAATACAATATCCAAGAGCCTTCTGTGTGAACTCTGGATCTTCTTCCATACCCACGTCTATCATGCGTTCACGTTTGCTCATGGGTGTAGATTCAAGTAACTCTACTAGTTTTCTGAACCCGTCTTGATCTCGTTTGTATCTTGTATAAACGCCCATTATTTTTTGTTAGCTCCTGATGGCCCAATGATTACTAAAAACAACCCAATAAAAATCATACCGCTCGCAACCGTCGTCCTAAAAGAAATTTTTTCATCAAAAACAATTGAGGCAAGTATTGCAGCCACAATCGGCTGAATGTACATTCCTAACGCAACGTGCGTGGGATTTGCGTGCGCAAGTGTCCACACATTGAGGAAATATGTCATAATTGTGGCACCGATGACTGCGAATACCATCGACCAAAGAAGTGGAGTAGTCATCTCTGGCATCACAAACCCACTCCACTCATTGATCGACATGAGACCAATCCCGAATACTGCGAATACGAACAAATAAAACGTCGTCCAGAGGCGATCGTGCGCCTCCATGAACTTCTTCGACGTCGTTAGGAAAATCGCGAAGCAGAGGCAATTGAGAATCGTGAGCACGTCCCCCAAGAAGGTCGCATCGGAGAATTTGAAGTCTTCAATTTTACGAACCGCGAGCACTCCTGAGAGTGCAATGAGGAATCCGAAATTACGTCTAAGAGAACTTGCTGACTTTGCTTCTTTCCCACTAATTGTCACGAGTAACATCGTGAAAACAGGCGTCAGAACATTGATAATAGCGCTATTCGTAGCAGTCGTGCGCTTGAGCCCCATGAGGAAGAAACTTTGATTCAGAATGATTCCAAAAATAGAATAAATCGCAAGGGGTCCGAAGTACTTCATTCCATCTGAGGGATGTTTTTTTAAACGCGTCATGACTAAGATAGTTCCCATGATCACTGCAGCAAGAATCATCCTGATGACAGCCCAAACCAAAGGCGGAAAATGCCCCAAGATGGACTTAGAAACAACATAGTTAGCTCCGAATATGATTTGAACCGTAGCGAGAGCTACGATCACGAGCCAAAATGGTGGAATTTTAGTCAGTGTTACCAGAACTATTAGGATCACCTTGAAACGAATCTTTTTCAACAAAACTATCTATTCTTAGGGTAGAACATTTCAACATGAAGGCAATTATTTTTGGTGTCGCAAACGAACGAAGTCTAGCATGGGCTATTGCACAAAACCTCCATCAACAAAGCTTTGAACTAGCCTTCACTTACGGATCGCCAAATTTAGAACGCAGAGTGATGCCACTGGCTGAATCCGTTGGCTCTAAGATCGTCCTTCCTTGCGATGTATACAAGAATGAAGAGATGGACGCTGTAACGGCCAAGATTTCTGAGACATGGGGCACTCTCGATTGCCTTGTCCACTCTGTTGCGATGGCAGATCGCACTGACCTCGAAGGTAGATTCGTCGATACTTCGCTTGCTGGGTTTCAACTTGCAATGAACATCAGCGTGTACTCACTCCTTGCTCTCACCAAACGTTTCGAACCGATGTTGGAGAAGAGCGGAAATGGTTCTGTTCTTACACTCAGTTACTACGGCGCTCAGAAGGTCGTACCGAATTACAACGTCATGGGAGTTGCTAAGGCTGCTCTCGAGTCTTCCGTGCGCTACTTAGCCTATGACCTAGGTCCTAAGAAGATCCGCGTGAATGCGATCTCTGCAGGTCCTGTGAAGACTCTTGCAGCTTCAGGCATCCGTGACTTCCGTGCACAGCTTGAAGGCGCAGGACAGCGCACTCCTCTTCGTGAAAATATTGATGGCGCAGATGTGGGAGCTCTTGCTGGGTTCTTAGCTTCTCCAGCCGCTCGCCACATCACAGGCTCTACAATGTACGTCGATAGCGGCGCCAACATCATGGGGAGTTTCTAAGATTTTTACTATGATGCAAGTTGAGCTTCACAGACATTTAGATATAGCACTTAGGCCCTCTACTCTTTTTGAGTTTGCTCAAGCCGATGGAATCGTTTCGTCTTCCACTACACTCGAACAATTCAAATCTGATTTTATTCTACGTACTCAGATGAGTGATCTCTCCGCTGTTCTCGATAAGTTTGAGCTCTACGCTCGAGTCCTGAAGACTCCTGCTCGCATTGAGCGCATGGCATTTGAAGGAGTTGAGGATTGTTATCACGAAGGTACGAATGGAGCTGAACTCAGGTTCTCTCCTAGTTTCATGTGCCAATTCAGTGGACTCTCTTGGGATCTCGTTCTCGATGCTACGGAAACGGGAATGCGTTTAGCTCTTGAGGCTTATCCTGACATTCGCGCTGGGCTCATTTGCATTGGCTCCAGGGAGCAAGGTTTGGATCAAGTCACACGCACGAGTGAGTTTTTCCTCAAGCACCAGTCTCGCTTCATTGGTTTTGATCTCGCAGGACATGAGACTGTTCCTAATCGTAATTTTGAATCCGCGTTCAAACCATTGATCGCAGCAGGTGCCAACATCACTGTGCATGCTGGTGAATCGACTGATGCTACTGCCGTCTGGGAGTCGATTGAGTTATTGGGAGCTAAGCGCATTGGCCACGGAATTAGAGCCATCGATGATACTACGCTCGTCAAATACCTTGCTGAGAAGAAAATATTATTAGAAGTCTGTCCTACCAGTAATTGGCTCACTCGTGCAGCTCCCGAATGGAAGGATCAGCCTCTAAAGAAGTTCTTAGATGCAGGAGTTCCTGTTTCAATTAATACCGATGATCCGAGCATGTTTGGATTAACTCTACCTCATGAGTTCAGAGTCGCGCGTGAGAAGTTAGGAATCTCCGAAGCTGAGATCAACAAGTGTAAAGAGTACGCTGTTCAAGCGTCGTTCTTGGACTTGCGGCACTAAGTATCTCTTAAGCTAACTTGAAAAAACATCAACTTACTCACTTCGGAAATGGCTGTGACAGCCTTAACTTGATGTTTTTTCAAGTTACTTGCTAAGAATTTATTTTTTCGAAACGCAACTAATACCTGAGCCGTGCGAACTGCTTACTGCAAAACAAATATTTCCTTCTTTATCAACAATTCGATCTATTACTCGTATTTCTCGAAAACTATCAACAGTTCGCGTTACCTGTACTTCTGTTTCGATGCTCTTTACAGAAGATGGATGTCTTTCTTCTTTTTTCTCACCAGCATAACTAGTCATTGCGTGGAACACGACAATAAGAGCTATCATGAGTTTAATTATGCAGCTTCGCGGTACACACGAGACTTGAGTCCGTGACGACGCAAGAGGCGTAAGAAGTTAGAGCGATCGATGCTCGCTTCCTTAGCAGCTGAAGTCACGTTGCCGTGATGGCGACGAAGTGTAGCCTCGAGATACTCGCGCTCGAATGCATCCACCCCAGCGCTTCTTCTGAATCGTATAAGTCCTCAACCACAGTCTCACCAGTAGGTGATGTGGTCTTGCCACCAACAACGACATCAAACTTTGGACGATTGATCGAGATGATATTCCCGCCTGTAGATCCACCACCTGCAGAGATGATGCCAAGATCACGACTGGTGACAGATTCATTACTATTGGTTGACCAAGCAGCACGCATCATGATCGATTCCATTTCAGAATCATTACCGTTCCACTCATATCCTGTAATGATCTTCTCAGCTTCTGGAGAAAAGCCATTGAAGTTCTTGCCCGCTTTTTTGAATGCAGCAGTTGCAACGGCCTTAGCCCAAACGTTCACACCTTCTCCGCGAGAAGTGATCTCGTTAAGAGTGAGCTGAGTTTGAGAGATGACTTCATAAAGTTCGCGCTTCATCTTGCCGCTTTGAACAAGCACTTCGAGTTTGTCAGTTGAACCCACTAAGACTTTTACGTTCGAATGCTTTTCTGTGTATTGATAGAATCTAGTTTGAGCGCTGTCGTCCATGTGGTCAACGCCGTCGATGAAGATGTACTCATAACCTACTTGGCTGAAGGTTGCTTCTCTGACGAAGAAGTCTGAAGTGGTGCACATGAGCACGCTTTCGTTATTCGCTAACGCTTTGAAGATCGCCTTTGCAGCTTCTTCTTTGTCTGTTCCGTGGGGACCGTAGATGACTAAACTTTTCTTAGTATGATCGGACTTGAATTGACCTACTGTGGTCGTTACTACTTGTGTCCAGAGTCTCATGGTTGATTCATTCATGCTCACAGAGTGACGGGTATACAATTTCATTCTCAAAGTCTCCTCAAGGGGTGTATCGGATGACACTCAAGATTGCTTTAGAAGTTTTTGCCTAGTGAGGCACCGTCCGTTTAATGGCGACTACAGAATGCTCTATTAACTACCGAAAAGACCATGTGGAATCATTGAGAGTTTTAAGTACATTCATCTTAGCTATTTCTCTCGAGGCAGCCTATGCTCAAGACCCATCTTGCAATCCACCCACTGCAGTAGATTCAATCAAGTCAATACAGCAATCACTAGCCAGTACCTGCGTAGACGACTCGCTTGTTATCACTGCAGAAACGTAAACGCTTGCGAATCAAAATTAGTCGATCAACCTACTCCTCAGTGTGACCCGAAGGCAATGACTGACTATGGCTCCGTTTGGAATGTTGGATCGCAGAGATGGAATTCAGACTGGGAGAAGAAGTTCACCGCTTGGCTTAAAACAGAAGTACAACCCAAATTCTTTGTGAAGTTTCATATTACTGCAGAATGCGCTGATGCCGCCTTCATGCTACGTGCGATTTTCGCTAGGATCCATCATCTTCCCTTCGTTGTTCATCCCGGGAACAAACTCAGAGAAGAAGGTGATAAGAAATTCATTCTTAAACCACTAGGACACATGACTAAGGATTTTTCAAAACTCACTACGATTCCTGTTTGGGATGAGACGAATTGGAAAACAAACATCATGAAGGACAAACGCTTCAGAGC
This sequence comes from Lysobacteraceae bacterium, assembly GCA_023657465.1. Taxonomy (GTDB): domain Bacteria; phylum Bdellovibrionota; class UBA1018; order UBA1018; family JAGTJX01; genus JAGTJX01. Next base: position 205,711 of record JAGTJX010000002.1, on the reverse strand, counting down.
GTTTCTCGTTGAACTCAACGCTAAATTCTTCACCAATGACATTCCAGCTAATACTTATCCTGTGAAGATCCTCTCAGAGAATCGTAAGGGACTCAGTCCATACCTACGGGTTGGAACAGTATTATTTGAAGGCGGCCACGTGAATACAGTATTTAAAATAGACAGCCTATGCCGGAATCCTCTTATCCTTACTTCATCGTCTACCACTGAAGAACCTCTGGAGTTACATGAAGACTTTTCAAGAGGTGATTTCATAAAAGAAAATAACTTAGGATTCGTGAATTGGTCATGGGACGTAAACTGTGCAGGAAAATGGAATAAAATCTCTGACCAAAAAATGCCCGGATACTCAAAAGAACAGTATTCATTAAAAGAAGAGTCAGTAAGAGAAATCTATGCAAAAAAAAATAAAAGCATCATCACTCAAGCCTATCTCAATAAAAAAATTGCAATCATCATCGATGCAGTAAAAAAGAGAAAAGGCGCAGTTGATAAGGCTATTTCCTTACAAAAAGATAAGATGAAGGAACTCAAAGACCAAAAATCAGTACTCTATGAGATATACTCCACACCAAATAGAGATGAGAAGATTTGCAATCAGTTCAATGACCTTAATTTAGATATCATGGATGAGACATCTCCAATAAGTTTCGCTAGTTTGTTTTGGAAATTCGAATCAATTAAAATCACGACGGTCAACAAAACTGAAATAACTCTAGCAGACTTAATGCGAAGCTGTAGTAAAGGAGGTGGACTAGGAAGTTCAGAGCCTGGTGACAACTTACAGTTACGCTGGAATTTAAGCGATATATTAAGTTATCGTGAAGGTTCCATTTATTTAAAAAATGAAAAAAGAAATATAGAAATAAATATTCGAAAAGTGAACAGTCAAATAAAATATTCTATAAGTTTACTGGAGAACAATCAGTGGAAAACCAAATCAACTATAACTTATGATCTCAAGGGTAATAAACTAAAAGAGGAAAAGTTTTAACTCTTCAACTGATCCAGTAGCTTTCCAATGAATCCATCGAATCCACCATTAGAGAGTACGGCGACTACGTCCCCAGACTTCAAGCTCGCAGCTACCTGCTCGACTCCACCCTCTGCGACAGGTTTCATCACTTGAGCCTTCACTCCACGCTTGTTGATATCATCGACGAGTTGATCAGAGGAGAACTGATCATTCGACGTAATCGTGCTCTGATCATAAGGCTTCGCTATAAAGACTAGACCCATATCCTCGAAGCTCTCTGCGTATGCCTTCTGAAACACTTTCCTGCGTGAGGTGGCGCTTCTCGGTTCGAAGACTACGACGAGTCTACGTCCACTGTACTTCTGCTTCAGAGCCTTCACGGTTTCTCGCACAGCAGTCGGATGGTGAGCGAAGTCATCAATCACCGTGATTCCCTTGATCTCTCCGCGGACTTCTTGTCTACGCTTCACACCTTTGAAGGACTTCAGCGCTGCTCGCACATCTGCAGATGGAATTCCCATCTCCTGAGTCTGAATCCAGACTGCGAGCGCATTGAGCACGTTGTGTTCACCGGGAACACCGATCTCAAGCGACTCGCGCTTCTTCCCATTCTCCATCACATCGAATGTCGTAGTCTCACCCACTCTCACATTCGCTGGAGCGAAACGTGCGTTTCCGTTGTTCTTAGCTGAATAAGTGATCACAGGGGCTCGTGACTTCATCACGAGATCTGGAATCGGTGGATAATCCACACAGACGATCATCCTTCCTCCAGGACGCACACGAGAAACAAGTCCATCGAATGCACGGATCACTGCACTCATATCCGGATAGATATCTGCATGATCATACTCCACTGAAGTGAGGATCACATCATCAGGCAGGTAGTGATTGAACTTAGGAACCTTATCCCAAAACGCTGTGTCGTACTCATCGCCTTCAATCACAAACGGTACAGAATGCTCGAGACTTGAAACATGGAAACTATGAGGAAGATCCTGTGACACTCCACCGATGAAGTAGTTCGGATTCTTGCCACATTGATTGAGCACATGTGCAAGCATGCAAGATGTCGTGGTCTTGCCGTGCGTGCCGCTCACGACGATGTTACGAGTATTCTTCAACATCACCTTCTCCATGAACTCAGGGAGTGAGGTGTAGCGATAACCTTGATTGATGGCGAATTGTGCTTCGACGTTCTTAGGGGTGATGACGTTCCCGACTACGATCCAATCAGGCTTCTCTTTGAACTGGAAAATATTTTCTGAATTGTATCCCGTGTAAACTTCGATACCAGCCTTCTCAAGGATATCGCTCATTGGTGGGTAGATTTTGTTATCGGTACCCGTCACACGGATTCCCGCACGCTTCAGAAACGCTGCGAACGCACCCATGAGTGTGCCGCCTACGCCGATAATGTGTACGTGTTTTAAATCCTTGAGAGGATTCGCCATCTCAATAGTCTAAGCCATGAGCCCTAAGGCTTTCAAATCTAAAGCCAACTCATTGTGAATCATCGGACGGAATATTTTGATTTTCTCGTTTTCACGGCTGTAATACACGCGATTAGTGAGGAGTGTCACGACGATCTTGTTGATGGGATCAATCCAAAGCGACGTTCCCGTGTAGCCCAGATGCCCAATCGAGGCGTCAGAAAAATATCGGCCGATAGATGGATTGTCTCCTGACGGCGTATCGAAACCTGCAGTACGAGTACAGTGAGATGGTCTTGCTACACGACGGAAGAATCCTCGCATCACGTCCTTATCAAAAAAACCTGTGAGGATTCGTCTCCCAAACCAAAGCGGAGCACTCACCTCTCCGAACACTCCTGCATGTCCTGCGTATCCACCCATGACGTAGCAGTTGTCATCATGGACGACGCCTTGGAGTCTTCTGCCACGCCAAAGGCAATCTTCTGTAGGAATGACTGCAGTGTTTGCAATCCCAGGTTTGTCGATGCGCTGATAATAAGCGGATTCAATTCCCATCCAAGGCCATACGATTTTTTCGAGCAGTACATCAAGAGGCTTATTCGTGAGTTTTTCGATTACGAATTGTACCCACATCATCGAGACATCGGAGTACGTGCAGTTCTCACCCACTTTGTGTTCAGGTTTGAGCTTAGAGATCATTTCAAAATAGTTTTGCTGTCTCTCAATCACTGGGATCGTTTCGATTTGTTTACCAGGATACTGCGCTCGGAGCTCTTCCCAGAAAGGCTTCCACCAGACCCATCCCGCTGTGTGGGAGACGAGATGAATAAGTTTGGCTTCACCATCCGGATATTCAGGGAGGACGGATTGAACTTGCGTGTCCCAATTTAGCACTCTCTTCTCAATCAAATACGCAACAGCTGCCATGGTGCCCATGACTTTGCTTACTGATGCAAGATCGAAGACGGAGTGAAGATTCACCCCAGCGCCCACTCCCGCCACGAACGCTTCATCCGCTCGAACCGCAGACCAAACACCAATAGCGATTGAAGGAGCGACCTTCTCTTCAATGGCTTGTGCGATCACCGCCATCGTGAGATTGAAGCCCAAACCATCCATCACCTTGAGTTTTAACTCGGACTCTCGTTTTGGCATTAGATCACAGCTCCCTCACGGATGAGCTTACCACTATTGAACCGTTCTGCGGATAATGCTGCAATCTCTGGAATCGTCTGAAACTTCCCGCCCGTCATCAGCTCTGCAAGTGAGAGCCCTGCTGCGTAAGATTGCATGGCTCCGTGACCTGAGAAGGAGTGACATTCATAAAGCTCATCACCAGCATGACCAATGACTGCTGTTTCATCTGGAGAGATTTCGTAGAGCCCAGCCCAACCCGTAAGATGTCTCAGTCTTTCAAACTTTGTTGAACGCTCGAAGAGTTTAGCCCAGATCTCTTCTTGAAAAAAACTCTCGCCATCATAATCAAATCTGAACCCTGGACGTTCATTCGTTGTCGCAAATCCTGCCAATCCATTGGTAGCTTCAGGATGAAAATAAACTCCAGATGTATCGACGATCATGCCATGAGGTGTGAGATCCACATCTCTACAATCAAAAATACAAACTTGCCTGCGCAATGGCTTAGACTCTCGTTTGTGACCAAAAAGTTTCATGAGCTCAGTACTCCAAGCACCTGAAGCGATGACCACGCGTTTTGTCTTAATTTTCTTAGAGCCGATCACTGGAGAAACACCGGTATGAGTGACAATGTTCTTCTTCTGATCTTCAGTGAGATTCCTAGCGTACTCATTGCAACTCAGTATATATCCAGAGTCGCTCTTCTCAGTACCTGTGACCCAAAGACGATCTAAAAACTGAACGCCAGAGGATTTGGCTTTCTCTCGGAAGAAAAGTTTCAATAAATTAGGATTCATGAGTCCATCTCGCTTCGCAAAGTGCGCGCCTGCAAGATCAGAGGTCTTATCAATGAATGGAATTTTAGATCTCAGAGTCGAGACATCCCAAGTCTCACTCGCCCACCCCAGCTTGGATTGGGTCTTCAAGCTTGCTTCAGCGTTATTCATCTGCTCTGGTGTACGTAACCAGAGATATCCACAATCCCTGTAGCCCACCTCGTGTGCATGCTTCTCGAAGAATTCGATCGAGAGCTTAGAGAGGAGAATATTCACAGGCTGAGAGAATGTGGCGCGCACTCCGCCTGCGTTCAGTTCTGAAGAACTAAACGACCCTTCGAGATCATAATCAAGCACCCCAATGCGACCAGAAGTGCCTAAGCGCGCAAGATGCATGGCAACCGAGGATCCTACCAACCCCCCGCCAATGATGAGCGTATCGTAAGAGTTTGAACTCACTCTACCACCTGAGATTGGTGAAGTTTTCAGAGATGATTTTGAGTTTTCCCTCTTCTTCAGCAATGTAGAGGACTTTAGTACCGACGGATCTGAGTCCAGGCGCACCGTTTGCAAGAGTGGAACGATAATCTTGCGTGAAGGTGATCACTGAATATTTGGGGTGACGATAATAGAGAACATCATCAGCGGTAATATCGATCGTTTTATATTTCTTAGCTAGGACAGACTTGTAGTCTTTCCACTGCTTCTTTGACTTACCTGCTGATGAGAAGTCAGAATGATAATGATCCATGTAAGGATCAATCGACTTCTGAGACCAAGTCGCTACCCATGACTTGAAGAAGTCAGTGAGCTTAGGGTCTTTGCCTGGCTCGAGATAGTCTTTAGTGAGCTCTTCGAAAATCAAAATCGGAGTGAGCCCTGTCTTGATGAATGGATCAACTTCCTTAATCTCTTCATTCTTGAGAACCACGCAGCCTTCAGAATCATAATTCTTACCTAAGCGCGCGGGTTCATTCGTCGCGTGAAGCATGATCGAGTTACCGGTGCGTCCTGCGATCTTGTCATAGTCATTGGGATAATTAATGTAGAACGCCATCACACCAAACTTAGGGGCGATCGATGGCGGCAGGAGCTTGTCTCTGAAGGTGAAGATTCCCTCAGGCGTCTTGAGATCTCCTTCGTCTTGTTTGTCACCTTTCACACGACCAACAACCGCATGATAAGTCTTTACGACATGGTAAACACCCTCTTTGACTTCAGAGACATGGAGCGTGTTAGTTTTTTTATCGACGAGAATTGCAGTCGGTGTCGAATGGAACTTCGCCTGAGCTGAACTAATCATCCCCGCAAACACTAACGCAGTAAGAGTCATCGCAGATTTCGACGTCATTCTAAACTGCCAAACTTTTTTTAGTGCCTCGAGCACGATGCCTTTATTCATTTTGGAGTTTCCTACTTTGCGATCTTCAAAAATAATCGGGAATTCTGTGAAACGATATTTTTTCAGAAACGCTCTATATTTTAATTCTATCTGAAAAGAATAACCGTCTGACTTCAGCGTATCGAGAGAAATGTTTTCTAAAACGTTTTTTCTCCAACCATTGAAACCGCCAGTAAAGTCTCGGATCGGAGCGCCGAGAATCATTCTCGAATAAAGGCTGCCTCCTCTGCTCAAGATCTTGCGACCCAAGCCCCAGTTCACAGTCCCACCGCCAGAAACATAACGAGACCCAATGACGAAGTCATGAGTCTCAAGGTTGGCTAGCATGGTTTTGAGATAAGGCGGGTTGTGAGAGAAGTCTGCGTCCATCTCAATGAGTGCATCGAAGCCACGTGCAAGCCCGTACTTGAATCCTGCAATGTAAGCTGTTCCCAATCCTAACTTGCCCTTGCGATGAAGCGCATGGAGTCTCGGGAACTCTGATTTAAGTTTCTCAACGAGTTGTCCAGTTCCATCCGGAGAACCATCATCACAGATGAGTAGCTCAGTATCAGACGGAACATTTGCGAAGACTGCCCTGATGAGCGCCTCGATATTCTCGATTTCATTATAGGTGGGAACGATGACTAGGGATTTCATCCTCTGTCATTTCAGAACGGGATATCGTCTTCCATCATTTGAGGCGTTGAAGCATCAAATGCGCTAGCGGTTGCCATGCTGTTTGCCATTGCTCCGCCGCCGTAAGATGGAGCACCCATTTGAGCACCGTCTTCACGAGATGCTCCCGCACCCGCTCCAGCAGTTGCGCCTAAAAATTGAACGGTTTGTGCCATCACTTCAGTTGTATATTTTGTCTGGCCGTCTTTTTTGTCTTCCCACTGACGGGTTTGCATTTTGCCTTCGATGTAAACTTGTCTGCCCTTAGCGAGATATGTTTTACAGAGCTCTGCAAGTTTCCCCCACACAACCACTCTATGCCACTCAGTCTTCTCTTGCTTCTGTCCGGACTTGTCCGTCCAAGATTCATTGGTAGCGACGCTAAAATTAGCGACTGCAGCACCTGAGGGAGTGTAACGAACTTCGGGAGCTTGTCCCAACCTGCCAACGAGAATTACTTTATTTACAGACATGACAATAGGGGTAGCGTTGGCCTTGATAGCCGTCAAGTAATATTGGCGTCGTTTTTCGGAGGAACGCGATACTTTTTCATTCGCAGTGCGTCTCGATCCAAGAACTCAAGGCCGTTGTCTTCGAACTTCTTTTTCCAAAATTCTACGGTTTTTTCAGTGGCGCGCTTCGAGTCAATGAGTTGCAAATACGGATCAAAACCACAAATCGGACACGGAATCATAGCGCGAAGCTTCATTCTAAACATCACTTCGAATCCGATCCAAAGTGGAATGAAAGACACGACCCCTTTCCACTCAAACCAACTCCAAGTCATGAGCATGATCACACCGGCAGTGAGAGCGACCTGAAAAAAGTGTTTTGCTCTTCCAGGATTAGGGTTCATCGGGAGAATGCGCTTGTTATTGCACTGAGCGCAGAAGTACGTGAAGTAACTGGGCTGCTTAACTTTTACAAAAGGCTTAAGATCTCGTTCCAACATCCTACAAAAAAGCGTAACATGATTAGTAACACGAAATGAATGAGCAAAGATTTCCTACACTTTGGGGACAGTTTTTTGACGAAACCGTTCCCACCTACGTCAAGCAGCGGTATAGCCCGAATCCGAAATGGCGAGACAAGCCATTCTCTCTCGAGGATCTGAACTTCTATGCTAAGGGCGTGAAAGAACTCTCTCATCTCCTGAGATCAGATCGCCATGAAGTATCTCAGAGGCAAGTGGCTTCTTATTTCGAACATCCGAAGAATCGCTCAGCGTATCTGCTTTATTTTTTAAATCTTCAAGCCGCAAAATTTTTCACAATGTTTGAGCGCCACTCAGACGCTCTCTCAAAAGCATTCGACATCGCTCGCTCAGAGTCTCGTCCGTTTCGAGTACTCGATCTAGGCGCAGGCCCTGGCACTGCATCGATTGCACTTCTCCTTTGGGCTCAAGGTAAGAAGAACTGCCCCGAGTTCGAACTCACACTCGTCGATCAACACATGCCCGTGCTGGATGATGCGAAGGCGCTTCTGTCTGCAGGAAGAACGCCTGCAAAGGATATCCGAATCATTAGAAGCAACTGCTACGACTTCAGATTTGATGGTGTCTATGACTTCTCGATCTTAGGTCACTTGCTAAACGAAACAGAAACTCCACTGGCTAGACAAGCCGAGTACTTAAGTCTGGTCGAGAACCACACTTCAGGCGCAGGAGTTCTCATCGTAGAACCCGCAGATAAGATTTCGTCACAGAATTTAGGCTCACTTCGTAATGAACTGCTCGGTGTCGTGAGACATCATGGCGACGAAGGCGATCAAGCTCCCTCACTCAAGCGCCTCTGGGGACCTTGCATGCATGAAGGAACTTGTCCCCTCTCTCAGTCACGAGATTGGTGTCACTTCTCCTTCCCTGCTGAGATTCCTGGTAAGTGGTTCAGACAATTTTCTGAGAGGTTAGGCTCCAAGCGTGAATGGCTTAAGTTTTCTTACCTTTGGATTGCATCAGCCAAGCTTGCACCACCCATGAGACCCGCTCACCTTAGGCTCGTCGTAAGCGAGATCATGAGACAGCACGAACAAACTCCACTGGTACTTCTCTGCGAACCTGATCAAACCAAGCGCATCAGTCTCGATGTACTGAAGACAAAGAGTTTCAAAATTTTCCGTGGCGACGTCGTGAAATATCCCGACCCCAATGCTCCAGCTGATTCTCGCCCACGCGTTCCTCAAAAAGATCGCCCCGCTCCTCGTGACCGCGAAGAAAAAAAAACCTTTCGAATAAAATCTAAACCTCCTAAAAAAGTGAAAAGTCGCAAATGAAAAAGTTAGTCGTAGTCGCTCACCCTGATGATGAAACGATTTACTTCTCAGGCCTCATCCTTTCTGAACCCAAAACCGAATGGACAGTGGTCTCGATTACAGATGGTAACGGTGATGGAAGAGGTAAACAGCGCCATGAAGAGTTCAAGCGCGCGTGCAAAACTCTCCAAGTGAAAAACGCACTCTTTCTAGACTTTGCAGATGCTCCAGGCAAACGACTCCCCATTCAATCCGTGTGGAAGAAACTTCATGAAGTACGCGTGGATTACGGTCCCTTTGCTGAGGTCTACACACACAGCATCTTAGGCGAGTACGGGCATCAGCACCATCAAGACGCTGCACGCGTGACTTACGAGACCTTCCGCGATCACAAGAAGGTTTACTCTGTTGCTCACAATGTGATGCCCGATAAGAAAATCTCTATTCCAGAAAAGCACTTCAACATCAAAGCGGACTTGTTTTGGAATACTTACAAGAAGGAAGTCGAGCGCTTCTTAAACTTCCTGCCAGTCACTGCGTTTGAGGGTTTTGCAAAAGTCTCTCACCTAGAGATTGCTACGATCTACGATGCGCTCATTGCCGCAGATGAACATAAAGCGATCCCGGTGAGTGAACTTAAGAACATCAAGAAACACCACTGGCTCATTCCCTTCATCAAGCAAGGCAATGTCACCCAGATGGGCAGGCTCTTTATTTCGCTTTATCTCGCGCAATCCAAAAAATAGTTTTCAGATCAACCCAGAGACTTAGTTTTTATTTTTTCTTTAAGCTAGCAATGTCTTTTTTGATTTGAATAAGCTCTTTTGAGAGTTCAAGAGAAGCAGCATCTAAGGCATTCGAAATTTCTTTACACCTTCTTTGGTCATAGAAGGAAATCACTTCTCTGTCAGCGATGTCTGCACAGAAATGCTCTAAATGAGCTGCGGCTTTCTCGATGTGACCTGAAGCAGTCTCAGCCATTAACGATGGGTTTGCGAATCCATGTAATAATGCAAAAATAATAGTCATAGCAATTTCCTCTGAGAGTCATTCAGTGATGATCAATAGCAATCATTTAATAATACAGAGCGCCAAAGTAAAGACAAAAGCATTCCGAATTAGAAAATAAAACGAGCTCTACTTACAGCTTCGGTCGATCGTTCGATATAACTTCTTAAACGAAGACGCAAAATTATAATTCCAAGGATTCCTCATCCAGTAGTAACCGCTGACCATTTCGCAGATCTCTTTGCTTGCTAGTGACAGATACTTATCTTCACCTTTGGTTTGAGCGATTCTCACGAGATCTTCGAGCAATGTTTTCTTGCCGCTACGTCCATACTTGTACCAATTGTCGTACTGACCTGAAGCGATCACTGCTTCCCATTCTGCAATGATTGCTTTGTGAATGTTGACTTTGAACTCAACTCTAGGATCTACACCGTAAGTTTCGACCAAATTCAACCAGCCAACTGCGTAAGAAAACGGGAAACTTAAAGTTCCTAAACTAAGTACGAGCGATTGACGTTCATTCTCAGTCACATCTTTTCTGATTCTAGCCAGAGGCAGGAATTCCATTGCGGTTGATACTTGAGACTGAGCATTCAGACTGAAGGACTTCGAGCTAGGAATTGCATCTAAGCCTGATCCTATCAACCGAACTGGAAGATGAGCATTCACACGACTTTTGTTTTTCCCAGAAGTAATCACAACGCCAATTTCTTCGCCTTTTTCCCAGAGACAGTTTCTGTTTGCATCGATCAAACGTATACCTAAATCAGTGATTACGTTTCTCCAACCGATGTAATAATTCAAAGTCGTTGATTGAGTCCCTACTTTGACAGTGACGGAGTACTCTTGTTCATCTGAAACCGTATTCAAGATTTGAGCAACTTCTTTAAAAACTTGAGACTTACTCTTCAAACTCGAGAGAGCAGGAAGTGTGAATCTGAAACTCTTCAGTGACTGACTTCCTGAGTCTGAAAGAGTAGACACTTGAACAGTAGCATCGAGTCCACCTGTATTTACGAGTGATGAAATCTTGAGTCCTAGCTTCTCTCCACGCTCCCAGAGGTAATTATCATTCTCTTCAAGCAATTCTGCTTTCAAACGAGAGAGGATAGAGTGCGTATTGTAATACTGAAGAGTAGAACTAAATGTTTCATTGAATTGCTTCTCAAAGTGCTCTTCAAATCCTCTATCTGCTGCTAGACCGTACTTAGAGTTATAACCACTTACGCGCCCGTCTTCATGAACTTGCGCTTCGCCAAACTCACGTCCCGCAGATCTTCCCAAAGATAGAGCGCTATAATCCGTACCACTCGACTCACGATCGATCTTGTCTTCAATGTTTCGACGATAGGTGCGTTTAAATTCCTCAGCAAACTCTTGCTTGAGATCGTCAGTCATCAACTCATGATTCCAAAGATTATAGTCGTAGTTACCGCCCAATCGACCATGAATCCAAGCTTGGTATGCTTCGTATGCCGAGAGTGTATTCTCCCAGTCTGCTGAGCTCGAAGCATAGCGATTTGCATGCTCGATCATAATAGAACCTAAGTCATTTGAGAGGTAACGCGTAGAAACGTGCGCTTTGCGTGTGACTTCGCGATTGATGCGTGAAGAAACAGGCTCAAGTGAGCTCTTCGTTTCGGGGCTGCGGTCTCCAGTGAATTGAGCTTCTGGAGCTCTGGAATCCAATGTCTTGATTGAAGTTCTCTTTGGGTCATCGACCGCATTCTCAAAAGCACTAGTGACTCGGTCACTTGCATAGCTCTCTGCGCGGCTTTGCGCAGAGCTAGTTCCTGCGCGGTAGCCGGCGTTAGAGCCTTGAGTCTCGCCGACGTCTTCGCCTTGAGAGTAACTATTACGACCTTCACGGTTACGATTACTATAGTCTTCATAGTAATCAACGAATCCAGATCCGAAACTCCTCTTCCACTTCACGATGGCGCCCAAATCTTCTGCTACACGGTTTGCTAGAGTGTTTGCCTGTTGCTCAGCATAAGCTGGAATTTTTTCTTTGAATCTGCGCACTTCTTCTTTGCGTTCTTCTGAAACGGGAATATCAAACGTCTTAACCCAGTGACTGGTTTCGGAATACCACTGATTGACTTGCACTTTGACATCGTCGCCTGTTTTCACGCGACCTGAAGGAGTCGTATAAGAAAACGAACCATTAGATTCCGCAACAATCTGATCGAGAGGGGTATTGTTAATACTAAATTGAACTTGGAATTTTCGATCAGTATCGTATTTTTTAAAATTTTGACCTACGAAGGTCACTTGCCTGTTCTTAAACTCACTCATTGACACCGATTGAGCAAAACCAGAAACAGAAACACAAAACATCGCTACAACAACAAATAACGTTCTCATGAAAATCCCCTTAATAAGAAGGGATGACTAACGCACCAAGACAGTGTTTACAAGAGCTTTCTGCCAGTCTTCGGACAATCCTGATTACGACTTGCCATACCTGTACTTTTCAAATAGCTAAGGCTCATCGCTAAATAATCATTCTTTTAAAAAGGACGACACATGCTACTCATTTTGCTTCTTCTCACTACATCTGTTATGGCCGGAAAACTCACTCTCCAACCTGTTCCGAGCAACCAAGACACGATTGAAAATCAGCTCAAGCGATTCAAGGGTCAAACCAAGTTCTTAAACTCTCATGGTGGAGGACGTGCATATGCCATGGGAGGAGCTCCTGGAGGCAGACCAGAAGCTCGTTCAGCAAGCAAAGGAGCTGACGGACAAAGAGAACAACAAGAATCTGATATTTATAAAATTGGAAAAGAAGGATCAAAACTTCTCTACTTATTAAACGATTACCGCGGTCTCCAAACCGTAAGCTTTGCAAACGATCCCAATCAGCCATCGCTCGTGAGTCGTGTTGCGCCTACAGGCAATCATCCGGATGACATGTATTATGATGAAAAAAATCAGCGCATTGTCGTTCTAGAGAGACTCTACTTTGATGCCGATGGAAACTACACCTGGTCAAATTCTCAGAGCAGGGCCCTTGTCTATGATGTGAGTACTCCTCACTCACCAAAAATCATACAGGATCTCCCAATCGATGGCGAAATCGCTGACTCTCGTTTAGTAGGAAACATTCTCTACGTTGCTTCCAGCATCAGACCTGATTATCGTAACGACTACAATGACAAATCTGCAAAAGGCATGGTCACATCGATTAACTTTTCAGGAGAAAAACTTTCAATAGTAGAAAAAGTAGCACTTGCTCTCCCGACTAGTTCTCGTGAAAACATGAACATTGTCGAAATCAATGAAGGTGATGCTTTCAAATACTATCTCGTTGCAGTTCTCTCACAGAGTGCTTGGGGATGGTGGGATCGCCAAAGTCTCGTAGAAGTCGTCGATATCTCAGACGCTGCAGGACATATTCAACCCCTCATGGTCGTATCAGCTAAAGGCTCGATCAATGAGCGTTCACAGACCTCCATCAAAAACGGAACACTCATGGTAGTCAGTAATTATCAGACTGACAATGGCACAGCACTCATCAACCGTATTGCTGTGGAGAGTTTCAAACTCCCAACCGAAACTTCTGAAATCATTTCTGAAAACGAAGCCCTGTTTAGAAAACTGGGAATCGAAAGACAACTGAAGGGAAAAACTAACGAAGAAACTGATTCTCTTTACACAAAACTGATTTCTGATTCTGAACTCGGGATTAAAGATCGTTTTGTTCAAACAACAACCGGACAACTCAGAAAAATCCTTGCAGACTCAGTTGTAACAGTTGGCGATTCAACAGGTCTTCATGCTGTTTTACAAGATGTTCGCTTCGTCGATAATCTTCTTTATGTTTTCTGGGTACCTCAAAACCAAATCGACCCATTTGATCTCTTCGATATCTCTCAACCCCAAAATGGCATACGCTATTTAAAACGTCTCCAGTTTGAGGGTTGGATTGAAAGAGCCATTCCTGTTCAATATCAAAACCATCAGTATGTTTTAGGACTTGGACACATCGTCCCCACAGTGAACAATGAAAATGGACGCAGACAACCTCAGGCCATGCTCTTTGAAATCACCAACGCCGGCACAGACAATGCGAGAGCAATCGACATTGCACAAATCACACTGGGTGATGGCAGAATGTGGACTAACTTCAACTCGTCCGACAAATTCATTGAAATGAAATTAAACTCTGACGGCTTGGGTTCCCTCATGTTCCAAGTTCAAGCGATTGAAAATGGGAAATATGTCAGCGGAGGCAAACTCATTGATTTTAACCTCAATGCAGCGATCTCTGGAAACACGTACAAAGTGTTTAAAGAAGGCAGACTACTCAACGCAGATGCAAACTGGCTCAAACGAGTTTTCAGTAATCCAGAAATTGACCGAATCAATACATTTTCGAATCAATCACTCGGGATTTTCAACCTCAGCGATAGAGCAGCCTCTACAGCAATTGCTCAGAGCGTGGGGGTTCTCGAGCTAGCAAGAAACATTACTTCCTATGTGACTCTCCCACAAGGTGGACAGTACTCGCTCGGTGTACAGATCATTCAGGGGACAGGTTCATATTATGACAACACTTCAGAACTGAGACTCGTTGACACAAAACGTGTAGATGCAGAAAAATCTGAAGCACTTGCTCAAATCACTCTTAAAGGCAACTATGTCACTCACTTGGTTGATCAAAGAGATGGTTCACTCGTGATTGCGTCTCAATACTATGCGAAACAGGAATCCGCTCCTAATGCTCAAGGCAAAACCTATACTCAGTATGTTGATGGAGTCATGATTGATCGATTCGTCATTACACCCGTAGGATTCTCTAATGTATCTCACATCGATTTAGGTCTCAGAGGAGCCTATAGAAAACGAAGTTGGTACTCCCAATCCAATGATCATCTCGTTCAGCTGAGTAATAGTGATTTATTCTTCATTCGCGACGATCAACTCGTTAAAATTGAGAATAATCAACAAAAAGTCATTCCACTTAATGGATGCACAACTGTGGGACGTGAGCAGGCTCTGCTAGAAATCATGAATGGCAAATTTTATTATTCTTCATCCGAAACCGTTGCAGATCCTGTGAGAAAAAACCTGAGTCACTCTAGAAATTATATAGCTCAAGTGAATGTCGGATTGGATTCAGCAACTTGCAGTTCTGAAATCAATATTCCTGGAAAACTTATCGCTCTATCACCCGATGGAGCTTTGATTACAGAAGACAGTCGCGTTACAGAAATTTCTGAAAGAACCAATAGCTACACTAACGGAAAAAATGAAACAGTGACCTATTCATATTACGAAGTCAAAACAGAGAATGCGATTGAATCACTCAAACTCGTGGGTCAAACAGCAACTCTTGTTGATGACTTCATCACTGACGATTCTGTGGAATCAATTAGCGAAAACCTCTTAGGATTCATCACTACTAAAGAAAATTCATACGGTGGTAACTACAGAAGAGGATACGGAGGATTTCCTAGTGGGAATGGCTCTCTCTCTCAATTTGTTTCACTGAGTGTTGATAAAGACTCTCACTTCACTCGTGAAGTTTTTGAAATGCCTGAAGATTTTTTATCCCATGCGAGTATCTCAAGTGTGTTTGCTGATCCGACTGAGTCGGGTGCATTCTTTGGGCTTCTCACTTCAGGTAGACAATTGCAGATTGTTCGTTGGTCACCCTGCTCTGCAAAACCAGTAGTACAAAAAATTGCGAGATCCGACATAGACTTTGGGAATGCAGAAGTTTCTTCGACTGCAGTATTACCCAGTTGGTACTACTACGGTGGTCACTCGAAGCTGAGCTATAACCCCATTCTCCGCACTCTGGAACTAGCCCAGGGCATGAGTGGTGTAGTCCAGCTCCGCATCAGTCAATAGTTTGTACACGATTAAGAACTGGGTTGTTTCACAACGAGAATCGCAGCTGCGAGAATGAGCTGGGCTCCTATCCACTGTGTGAGATCGAGTGTCTCGCCTAGAAACAAGTAAGCAAAAAACGAAGCAGCAGGGCTTTCGAGCAGGAAAATCATACTGGCGACCCCTGCTGACAACACCTTCTGCGCACGCACTTGAATCGTAAAAGCAATAAAAGAAGAAAACACTGCAAGATAAACGAAGTGAGCGACAGGAATTGTGGCCCATCCTTTAAAGCCTGTGCTTCGACTCGCAATGAGAAACACACTACAAATCAGTGCTGCCCATAAACTTTGGAAGCCATTCAAAACAAAGGGAGATTGAATTTGATCTGCATACTTGGCTAGAGATACGATTTGGACAGTCAACGTAAAGGAACAAGCCAGAGTAAGCAAGTCTCCTTGATTCCACTCTCCTCCATGGAATTTGCAGATCATTGCTGTCCCTATTAAACCCAAAAATACATAAACATAATGGAGCCGACTGAGTTTACGACCCAGCCAGAGCTGTTCTAACATCGGAACCCAGAGGATATAGAGTGTCGTTATAAATCCGCTTTTTGTAGCCGTCGTATACTGAAGACCTGCTGTTTGTAAAAAAAGACTCAGTCCCAAAAAAATGCCCGGAATACAGGCAAGAGTGAAGTTTTTAAGATTCATCTCTTTTCTCAGCCTTCGAGAGAAAACGACGAAGGGAAGAACCAGCAAGAAAGACAGCCAGAAGCGATAAGCCGCTATTCCCAGAGCTGTAAACGAGTCTAAGGCACTGACTATCGCAACAAAGCCATAACCCCAGATAAACGCCATGAGCACGAGTTCTAAGGCTGCTTGTTTTTCTGCTCTTGTCTTCACACTTTGCTCCAAAATACAATCTATCATTGTTAATTTTTATTAACAAGCTCGTACTTGATTTCCCAGGTCAAAATCCATATAACCAACAGCCTAACGTTTTTTATTTTATAGGAGATCTCAGTCATGTCGCGTCGTTGTGAATTATCAGGTGTAGGCCCTTTCTCAGGAAACAAAGTCAGTCACTCAAATACAAAGACTCGTACACGTTGGCTTCCTAACGTAAAAAACAAAAAATACATCATCACTGAGCTTGGACAAACCATCACAGTGAAACTTTCTGCTGCATCGATCAAGACTGTCGATAAGCAAGGTGGACTCGTAAGAGCAATTCTCAAAGGCAAAGACGACAAAATGAGCGAGAGACTTCTCAAGCTCAAGCGCCAAATTCAAAAGAAGCGCGCAGCACCTGCAAAAGCAATTGCAGCAGCTAAAAAAGCTTAATTTTTCCGATTAATTCGAACAGAGATTGAATCTCCGTTTTCTAATCTCAATCGTGCACGTGTTTGCGCAGAGTCGTTCATTTGAATGATGGGTGAAGCTAAAATTTTTCCGGGCTGATCCTTATCTAAAATCAGAAGTTCGAGTGACTGAATCCTACCCGCTGTCTCTGGAGTTCTTGTCAGGAGAACTGTTTTGGTTCCTGTTTCATAAGACATCCACTCAGGATGTGGCTCAACTGAAATTTCGTGAGCTGCAGATGGCTTCGTTCCTGCGCGTTCGACTTCGAGTTCAATGGAGAGTTTTTCTACCGCAGAGAATGCGACTGTAGAATGAAAAAAAACTGATAAGAGCGCGATCCATACGTTCTTCACTCACCTAGCATATCAGAAGAACCAGCGAACTCCACTACCGATAGAACTCGGACTATTCGTGAGCCCCAACTGCAATTCAACGTACCAACGCATGAAATTACGACCCATCTCAAAATTAAGCCCAGGGTGTACCGCCAATCCTATACCGCCCAAATCGAAGAGGATCCTAGAATAGAGCCCGAGATAGAATTCACCAAAATCAAAGTAGTAGCTCGCTACTGGAGACAGAACAAAAGCAAGCATCCCATTGTGCTCAAAACCTGTAAGTGCGGAAAAATTAATTTTGCTTTCTGTAACTGAGAGAAGCACTTTTCCTAACAAGCCAAAGTAAGAACTTTGAGTTGATGCTGTATTAACACCGATCCTGCCTTCCATTTGATAGTAGTCACCCATTCCTGCTGTGAAGTTTCCAGTGAATCCAATATTTGAAAAATTAGTCGGCATGACTCCAAAAACGCCCAGGCCGACTTTTTGTTTCGGATGAATTCCTGCTCCTTGCCAGAAGAGACTCTGTGCCTGAGATTCCTCCAAATGAACGAAGAGAAAAAATATCGGTAACAAGTATCGGAACATTTTGTTATTTTCCCCCTATGACCATCAAAATTCAACAACGTTTAAATCAGATCGCATGGATATCGGTCGTTTACATCGTGTTTGTGATCCTCTGGGGTGCTGTAGTACGCGCTACTGGCTCTGGAGCGGGATGCGGAAGTCACTGGCCACTCTGCAATGGCGAAGTCATTCCGATTGCAAAAACGATCGCTACAAGCATTGAATTTTTCCACAGATTCACTTCTGGCTTAAGCCTCATGCTTGTCTTGGCTCTTTGGATCGGATGTTTGAAGTTTTTGAAGCGTCCGCATCGTGCGCGAATGTACTCGAGCATCAGTCTCTTCCTCATCATCTGCGAAGCACTCATCGGTGCAGGTCTTGTGATTTTTGGTTTAGTTGCGAAGGATGATTCTGCAGGACGCGTCTGGGTGATTTCGTTTCACTTGATCAACACACTTCTACTCGTCGCTTCTCTCACTCTCACCGCCTCATCACTAAAATCCAATGTCTCGCAAGACTCTAAACTCAGATTTGATGGAGCTTCGTTTGGCATCACCGTACTCTTTCTGCTAATTGCTGCTACTGGCGCGATTTGCGCTCTGGGTGATACGCTTTTTCCATCAACATCGATTGCTCACGGGATTGCACAAGACCTAGACACTTCGTCTCACTGGATCATCAGACTGCGCGCAATTCATCCTGTGCTTGCTGTACTCTTTGCTTTTTTAGGATTTGCTTACGCACTCAAAATTGAATCAAAAACATCCAAGGCATTTCAACACACCATTCTTTTGCAGATTACTTTAGGTGTGATTAACTGGCTCACGCTAGCCCCCGTTGGAATTCAGATTCTGCACCTTGCAGTCTCCAACACGCTTTGGGTACTGTGGATCCAACTACAGTTTCGTCCAACCCTTACCAGGTTTAGCAACCGGTAATACTGCTCGAGCTGCGTTGATTCTTCCTCCCGATGCAATCTTTCCTGTGAGATCTGACAACTTATCTGATGAATTCATCAGAGCGGTACGAAGCTGAAAATTAGTCATCTGAGGATTCGCAGCTTTCATGAGAGCCACCACTCCAGAAGTTACAGGAGTCGCCATGGAAGTACCCATGAGTCTCACATATCCGTACTTCCCTCCCACAGGCCAGTAGTAGGTCGCCATGAGTCCGCCCGTGTCGTTTCCTGAGCCAGCATCAGCGTCAGAAGAAGAACCACCTGGAGCAGAAACATTCACAGTCTTGCCGCCATAGTTTGAGTACTCGCTGAGACTCCCTTTCAAGTTTGTCGAGCCTACTGAGATAACAATATTCGATTCCAGTGAGAGCGCAGATGGATACACTGGGAAAACATCGATATCTTTATTATCGTTTCCAGCAGCAGCGACCACTACAGCACCCTTACGACCAACCTCTTTCAATACTTCCTGATAAGCAGCAGAGAGTCTTTCGCGATCATCTTGGAATACGGATTGAGAAGAGAGCGACAAATTGAGCACTTTTGCTCCTTGATCTACAGCGTATGAAATACCCGCAAGGATACTCGCTAGATCCCCGCCTCCCATTCCATCTAAGACTTTCACAGGAAGAATCATCGCGCGTCTTGCTACACCTGTCACAGCAGATGCCGCAAGACCTGCAACGTGAGTACCGTGACCTAAGTCATCAAACGGCATTCCCGTTCCATTGATCATGTCCTTGCCATATTCGCTGTTTGAATTCACATAAATATTCTGCGCGAGATCCGGGTGATTATAATTTACGCCAGAATCTAAGATCGCTATGATCTGCCGATCTCCACTCGAGGTCTTCCAAGCATCATACGCAGAGATAGAAGCCAAGTGAGAGAACACTTGTCTGTCCTTGTCTGAGAGTGCTCTTATAGGCTTAATACCTGCGTAAGGTTCAGCGTAATTCACACCAATAGTATAAGGAATATACGCACAATGATCGTCTTCGTCACGAGCGACTAACGTCACGTCGAACATTCCAGGCATATCAGGTGTGAAGCTAAACTCAGTGCCGAAAGATTCTGTAGCCGAAAGGACCGTCCCTGTAGGACCCCATACTTTCCAAAACACATCAGGCTTCCTGATTCCATCCACAGTGTTTCTGGAGCGTGAAGAATCCAGTTTGATTTTTGTTCCTAATCTTACTTGTGGAGATTCAGCATCACGAAGTGCAATGGGTTCGATCACGTCGAGCAAAGGCTTAGGGACTTTCAACCTTGGATTAGCATCAGAACGGAACACGCACTGACCCACATCAAACGTTCCAGCAGCTTTGACTTTTGTTGTTTTCGGAAGACTCACTCGTTTGAGTTGTTGATCAAAAAAAAAGCGTGCTCTCTGAGTAGGCACGAGACTTTTGATGATTCTGTTTTTCTCTAAGAACTGGTGCGAGCCCACTTGCCTTTTGAAATCCTCTTCACTCACACCTCTGATTTCGTACATCAGAGATGCTTCATGAATCGGACGCACCTCAATGGCGTGCTCCTCAAAATATTGCGTGGCCTGATGTTGAGAATCAAACCTCACAATCAGACCTGCATCTGCAGCCGATTTCGGCGCTTGATTGACGAACTTTTGTGCCTCAGCGCCGCTCTGTGATCCGCAACCGGACAACACTAAGACGACTGCTAAAACACTCCCCCCTATTACGGAACGTTTTGTGCCTCTCAAGATTCCCCCCCCCTAAAAAGCAAGGTATTTGTATCCGATCTGTAAAAAATGAATAGGTGGCGAGTAATATTTATAACGACAGAGCGCGTGCAGAAATACAGCTACTTAACTTCAACACCGCGGCTGGGCAGCTGAAACACTTTAAGGCCGTTTTGTTTGAAAATAGAACTCGACCAAAGTCCTCTTTTTGAAAAAAAATACGAGAGGCTCACTCGTAGCACGCCGAGTCCATATTGAACCGAACGGCTGAAGTTAATCGAAGATGCTTCTTCGAAGTACTTCGTAGGGCAACTCACTTCGCCCATGTTGAATCCGTAGTACGCAGTTTGTGCGAGCATTTCGTTATCGAAAACAAAATCGTCATCACATTCGCCCAGTGGCAATGTCTCAATGAGTTTACGAGAGAACGCACGATAACCCGTGTGGTATTCACTGAGCTTCTGACCCATGAGTAGATTCTGAGTAGCTGTGAGGAATCGATTCGCAATGTACTTATAAAGCGGCATTCCGCCTGAGAGAGCACCGTTGCCTAAGATGCGGGAAGCAAGCATCGCATCGTAGAGCCCATGAGCGATGGGATACGCAAGCGAAGGGATGAGGAGCGGTGTGTATTGGTAATCTGGATGCACCATAATGATGATGTCTGAGCCTGATTCAAGTGCTGCTTTGTAGCAGGTCTTCTGATTGCCACCGTAACCTAAGTTCTTATGGTGAACTATCGTACGGAGTTGGAACTTACAAGCAAGCTCAACGGTATTGTCCTTAGATCTGTCATCGACCAGGATGATTTCATCGACGATAGAGCGATCGATTTCTGCGAGAGTCTTCTCGAGAGTTTTAGCCGCGTTGTATGCAGGCATCACTACAGTGATTTTCTTACCGTTAATCATGTAGGAATAGGTTTACACCAAAGTAGGTCATAAAATCCAGAGAAGCTCTAGAACTTGATGTAGGCTGTTCCTGAGCTTGGATTCGAAACTAAGCCTTTAATGACTCCATTATCATCCACATCTAGACCTAAAGCGTTAGTGTTAATCACCAAACTTGCTCCAGCATCTGGATCTGTCGAAGGAGTGAGCCACATGGGGTCTTGCATTGGTTGCCATACAAATCCACCAGAAATATTGAGTCTCATGATTTGTCCTCGTGAAACCGATGCCAAATCTGAATAAAAGAATACTACCGGTTCCCAATTCATATTCATTTTCATGACAAGATTGGATCCTGGGTTAGTTAAACCTGTAATGTCTCTACTCGTCCAAGTATCTGCAGCTGCTGTACAGTTACTCGGTCCACTGCAATCTCCCACTTTAATGGATGCTCCATCTACGAAAGAAACAATCGGGCTTCCATCTGGCTTAATCACGAGATTGATCTGACTTGTTGGAGCTACTTCAGAATATCCTGTTTGGCTAGGGCCAGCTCCTACAAGAGTTACAGCCGAATTTATTTTAAATACTTTGACAGCTGAGCCCACAGGAATTGCAACTATAGCGTTATCGTCAGGGCCTACAGACATAGCAATCTTCCCTGGGGCACTAGGAGTGATTCCTGGAATAGACACTGATAACCATGTTGATCCATTGTAATAGAAACCATGAATCGGATACGAAGCACCTTGATTACAAGCAGAATAGATTTTTCCTAATGAATCTGAACTTATTCGACATGAAGTAATGGGGTAAGGAGTAGAAGGTGGTGTACCTAAGATTGTCCAAGTACTATCAGAAACCATTTTCTTAACATAGACGTTCATACCAATTGTATACGAAACAAAAACACTTCCAGAAGGATCAACTGTAATATCATAACTAGTAGCACCATTAGTACTAAAGTTAGAGTCTATGTTTCCCGACATTGGCCAAGTACCGTCAGGTCCTATTCTTAATACTTCAACACCGCCACCAGAAGCTCGTTGAAAAGCGAAATAAGTATTCGGTCCATACGATACAGAATGTATTGGTTTTCCGGTAGCGACCTTATGAGCAGCATCAAAGTACCACTCAGGACCGCTTCCTCCACCATCAACAGAGCAATGATTCATGTTTCTCGTTTCATCGAAACGACCACTGAGATTCACACTCATGGATCCGTTTACATTCGTGATCACTCTACCCAACTCACTAGGAGTGATTTTATTATTAACAACTGCAAAAAAAGTTTGTGCATCCATTTCACTCGTACAAGTGCCAGAAGGAGCTTTGACTCCCAAGAGTTGAAAAACACGCTGCTGACCCATCGGTACATTGAGATTGAGAGTCGAAGCACTGGAGAATGGAACCACTTTAGAAGTGATGCCAGCATAGCCGCAAGGCTCTCCCTCTAGTGCTTTTTCTACTTTTACTTTATAATCGGGTCTATTGGATCCTTGCTGTTGATCTCCATCCCAAGACGCAGGAGGAATATCCATCGCAATCACATTCACGAATAAGCAGTTAACATCACCTAATGACATCGCAGGAGGAAGTTCAACTCCACCCACATTCATGGAGCCACTGACGTGACTAGCAAGAGCATTACTAGGTTTACCTGGAAGCTTAACAGTAATACTTGCAGTCTGAGCATTCATTGAACAAGCAGACGCAAGGAGAGTACAAGCTCCTAGAGCTAGAATTTGAGTATTAGTTTTTACTGTCTTAAAGTTCTTCATATTTATGCTGCCTAAAAATTATTGCGAGATCGTAACGTTAACAGTGACACTTGCTCCGCCACCCATGAGTGGTGAAGTCGCAAGCATAGAACCCACATTCCCAGTCATCATTCCAGCGTCAGCCATAGGAATCACTGGAGGTGCGTCTTTCACGTTCTTAGCGATATCGATACTTTGTGAAGTGAGCTTAGCCACATCACCAAAGGTCTCCATAGCGGAAGTACCGACTGAACCTTTGCCACCATTGGATTCCATATTTATAGAAGTTTGTTGACTGAAAGTCTGATCCTTCACGACAGCTGAATTAGTCGTCTGAGTGACCTGAGTGCCTGTGAGGAGCTGCACTCCAGAATTAGTAGAAGCGACACTTCTTCCTCCAGCATCTGGAGCCGCATTGAATTGCATCGCTTGTCCAGGAGTCAGAAGCTGAGTATCTAAAGGCAAAGCACTTGATCCAGGTTGAAATCCAGAACCTAGTCCCGCTACTGATCTTGTATCTGCAACAGCGACAGAACCTTCAAGCACAGTAACTTTTTGAACGCTATTATTGGTGTTCACTACGAATTCAGTTCCACGAACACCCATGACAGCTGACTTAGTTTTCAGATGCCAGAAACCCTTCGATCCGATTTTCTCGCGAATCACAGAACGAGCAGTTCCTTGTTCAAGCGCTACATCGACTTTGCGATCGACCAATTTTCCATCAGTATTGATTTCATTAATCTTAAAGACAGAACCTGGACCGAGATCGATCACTGAATCATCTGCCAAGAGTAGTTTTACACTTGATCCTAAAGCTGTTTTAATTTGGTCGCCTGGAGCGAGATGCTCTGCCACTGCTGCACTACGCTCTTTCCCATCGGCTGACTGAATTTTGACAGCACCGCTCAAACTAAAGATCCTTGCGGTCTTGTTTTTCAGCTCTTCCGCGAGAACTGACGTGCTATAAATGAATGATAGGGCGAATAACAAACGTACAATATTCATGATTCATATAGAATCTCAATCTAAACGCTGTTTGAATAGTCCGTCACGGATGACCTTCGTGTCACGACTGACACTCACTTTCTGTCTATACATATGTTTTTTGATATCGACCACAGCTCACTCAGACCCCATACCGTCTAAACTAGAAGCTGATCACGCTAAGGCACTAATCGCCTACCACGAGAAGCGATTCGCTGATTGCGTTGCTCAGATTGATGAAGTGATCAGACAGGCAACCTCGAGTTATGAATTCTTCGAATTAAAAGCGCTCTGCTTGAAGTCTCTGAAAGACGATCCGAAAGCTCTCAAAATTTACTTACAGCTCATCGACGTCAAAGAGAAAATGCACGTCCCGCCTTCGGAGCAAGCTCCTTATTACTTCGAAGTAGGATCCATCTATATCAAAAAAGGTAAGTACAAGTCTGCTGAGTTTTTCTTTAAATACGCTTACGCAGCAAACTTCAACCGTCCTATTGTCGCGTTTTATTTAGGCACAATCGCGATCAGAAATGAGCGCCACTACGAAGCCCTCAGCTATCTTCAAGAAGCTTACTATTCTGGAATTGAAGATTTGAAACCTGCTGCTGAGTTCTATCTAGGTACCGCTTACTTAGGACTACAAAACAGCGGTCATGCTCTCGCTTATCTCTGGGAGTCTTCTGTTTCTACAGGGCCTGGATCTGCGGGAATCGCTGAGTCCTCCAAGAAGGCTCTGAGTGCGTTCGTCCAAAACCGTGTATTCGCTTCGGTCACCACAGGAATAGCACTTGATACCAACGTGCTCTATCTTCCTTCGGTGAATGCGTTCACCGTTTCGTCATCCTCAGGGTCTGCGAAGGCTCTCCTCACCGGAGTTGTAGGTCGTTCTGCTTCACCACTGAGTGCTTTCCAGTTCGTTCCAGTGTACCGCGTGGGCTACAATTATAATTTTAACTCAGCTACGAAAGACGGCGAATTCGTTACGAACTCTCTTTCGCTACTTGGAAACTTCAATCCATACGAAAAAGTTTCTTATGGATTCAAGATCGACGGCAACTACACCTTCCAAAACCAAACAGCAGCTTCTGGGTCACGCGTCTACAGCAGCCTCATCTGGTCAGCGACTGGTGGGCCGTTTGGGAGATGGATATTGAGCGATGGTTATTCATTCAGCGCAGAGCTCTCTGGGGGATTGCAAACCTATCTCCTTGACTCTACTTCAGCATCGACAGATGCCAGATCAGGTCCGATGTTCACAGCACGTGCACAATGGTCTCAGGAGAAGGGTAATCGGAGTTGGAATCCGGCTTTCGGAATTCAGGCGCTCTCTTATTTGACGAGTGGGACTACCTTCTGGTCAGTGGGCGGCGGCGTGTTCTTCGGTAACTCCTTTATCCATAACGAAAGATGGAGAAGCATGGCAAGAATCAGTATTGACCCGATGCTCTTCCCCCTTCGTGCAGCAGGCGCTCGTACTGACTTGACCGTGAGCTTAGGTTGGTCGACGAGCACCAGACTCTCTCAGAGAGTCTCCTGGTTGAATGATGTTTCTTACCTAAAGAATCTATCCAGTATCTCTTCAACTTATTCGTTTTCTAGACTGATGGCCTCAAGTTCGCTATCGATATCCATATGAGTACTTGGCAAAGTGAAAAACTTTTCTTCCACTCCACTCCCTTCTTCGAGTCGCTAGTCTCAGATATTCGTACAGCTAAGAGAACCATCTTGTATGAGTGCTATATTTTTGAATCAGGAAATCTTGCGGACAAGATTGAATCTGAGCTTTTAAGAGCACTCAACCGTGGAGTCTCAGTGAAACTAATGGTGGATACCATTGGAAGCCCTTCAAAATTCTCTTCTCCAGTCCCCTTCAAAAGATTTAACCCTTGGCTTAAGTGGCTCAATCAACGAAATCACAGAAAAGTCTGTGTGATTGACGACGAAATCGCCTACGTTGGCGGAATGAATGTTGACGATTCTCACCAAAACTGGCGCGACACTGGAGTGAGACTTACAGGTGGTCCGATTCATAATCTCACGTTTGCATTCATTTGGGCTTGGAGCAAAAAATGGAAGCCACTTGAGAAAAGTTTCTTACCCGTCTCACCGCTCGTTAGGCTGAATATTGGAAGACTAGACCGAAGAAGACTCTACCTTGATCTCTTAAGAAGAATTCGCTCTTCTCAGAGTAATATTTGGCTTACCTCGGCTTACTTTATACCCGCTCGCAGTCTCGTGAGAGCACTTCGTGTGGCTTCAAAACGTGGAGTGGACATTCGTATTTTAGTACCTGGAATCAGCGATGTGTTTTTCACTAAGTGGATTTCATATGCATTTTATAAAGCACTGATCGACAGTGGAATCAAAATTTACGAGTATCAACCGCATGTTTTGCACTCGAAGACTGCCATCATTGATGATTGGTATATCGTAGGAACAAGCAATCTGAATCACAGATCCCTCTCTCTTGATCTTGAGGTCGACATTGTCTTAGAAAAAACAGCCTCTAAAACAATGTTGAAAGAACAGTTCACCCAGGACATCACTCTTTCGATTGAGATTACTCCGTCGGTTTTAGACTCAAAATCATGGATCGAAAAGTTTCTAGGTCGACTACTATTGGTGTTTAGAGCATGGACATAACACTGCTGAGCTACAACATTCACAAGGGTTTTGACTTCTTAAGCAGAAAATTTGTGCTTGAAGAAATCCGCACAATCATCAGAGACTCTGGCGCCAATATTGTCTGCTTACAAGAAATCCTAGGGGCACACTCTCGCTACGGTAAAAACATTCCATCACAGTTCAAAGAATCTCAGATGGAGTTCTTAGCAGATACGATGTGGCCTCATTACTCTTATGGCAAGAACGCCGTCTACGAAGATGGTCACCACGGAAACTGCATTTTGAGTAAATTCCCAATTATCGAGAATCACAATTGCGATCTCAGTATTCATCGGTTCGAGAAGCGAGGAATGCTCATGACAAAGATTTTAGTTCCTGAGAGCCAGGTGATTCTCAACATCCTCACGACTCATCTCAATCTTCTCGAACGACACCGAGTGAAACAAGTATCTCTGATGGAGCAGTCCATGAAGACTCACAAGCTCGCTAAACAGGCATTAATCCTAGCAGGAGATTTCAATGATTGGAGAGGATCGCTCCAAGTAGAGAAGAAACTCGACTTATCTGCTATTCCTCCTGAGGCCTCTTTCCCATCTATTTTTCCTTATTTTGCACTCGATCGAATTTATTTTAGAGATCTAGAACTAATCAGTCACGAGGTCCTCTCCTCACCTACCCTCAAGCGGCTCTCTGATCATTTGCCAGTCGTTGCACGGTTTAAGATTTAACCGGCACAGCTTTTGCTTTGTAATCTAGACATGAAAACAACAGAGAACTTTATTACAGACATAATATCCAAAATCTATCTGATCCGCGGAGAGAAATTCATGCTCGATTACGACCTAGCAGAACTCTACCAAGTCCCCACCACGAGACTCAATGAACAGGTCAGACGAAACCTGAAAAGGTTCCCTCCAGACTTTATTTTTCCGCTTACAAATCCATGAGTTTACATGTTTGATATCGCAAATTGCGATATCAAACATTGGTAGAGGTGGCAGAAGAAAACCCCACTCGCTTTCACAGAACAAGGTGTTGCCATGCTCTCTGCAGTCCTTAAAAGCGACAGAGCGATCGAAGTAAAAGTGAATATCATGCGAACCTTCGTGAAGCTCAGACAAGTCTTAAATTCAAACAAAGAGTTTGAAAAACGGATCAAAGATCTTGAATCAAAGTACGACGGACAATTTCAAGTGGTATTCAATGCGATCAGAGAACTTATATCAGAAAGATCTGTCCCGCTAAAAAGAATAATTGGTTTAAGCAAAGAAGCTAAAGACTCAGCGCCTTCACATAACTCTTCAAAGAGCGCGATTCTTTTTCATCAAACGAAGGCAACCCCTCGCCGACCTTGTGTTTGAATGTTTCCATTTGCTCAAGCTTGGTTTTCAGTGAGCTTGTTTCCACTTTGTTGTGAACACTATGACAACCCAGACAAGTCTGAAGAAATAACTTCTCTCCTCGAGCTGCTGCTGGGTCGGAGCGTTTCTTGAGAAGGTATTGTCCATAATGAGTTTTGTAGTTGGTGAGCTCGATTGTGGTCACTGATTCGATCATGTAAGAGTCCAGTGGTAGATGCTCAGAACTAATCTTTGGGTAAACCTTCCTGGGCACTACAATATCTAGGCCCACCGCTGTCATTGCGGTAGGTTTAGCGAGAAAGAGATCGAATCTTTGGAGTACATGTCTAGGCACGAATGCCTTCTTGCCTCCAGCGCCTTCAAATATGAGCAGGTCAATTTGAGCATTCTCATCACCCGTCATTCCTAGGGTGGCTTCTTCGATCCACTTCTTCAACGAGAGGTGTTGTCGATACCCCTGTCTCATCAGCCACTTAGAGGCTTTGATCTCTACTTCAGAAATCGTACGTAGTGTAACCTGTCGCTGAGAGTCATTAACTTTGATTTGGATGTCCGCTTGAGATAAAACAGCCCCAAATAAGCTCAAAACCGCACCCAAGATGACCATATCCTCTATTGTACCCAGATTTGGGTTGGAATCCATTCCCAAGTCATGTTAAGAATTCCAGTCGATAGGGCAAATGACTTAAAGCAAGTGGCCGATCCGTTAGGGGTGGGCTTTTTTTTTGCCCTAGCGAAAACACTTAAGGTTAAACATGCAAGTAGAAGGCTTTGAAAACGAACCATTATTTCCAGTGATCTCCGAGGTCTTATCGACTTTGGGATACGAAGTCGTGGCCATTGAGCGTCTCACTCACCGTGAGAAGAAGCTTCGTCTATTTATTGACTGGAATCGTGATAGCGGGAAAACAGGAATCGGAATCGAGGATTGCGTCATCGCAACCAAGGCTCTTGATGCGCCGCTAGAGAACAACCCAGTTGTCGTGAAAGCATTCCCTTCTGGCTACGAACTCGAAGTCTCTTCACCTGGAGTCAATCGCCCACTCCGCCGCAAGACGGATTTTGATCGCTTCAAATCTCAAGAAGTCAGACTCCATACGTTCAGACCGCTCACAGCTGCTGAAACCAAAAACGAAAAATATACGACGATCAACCCAAAACAAAAAAACTTTATTGGAACATTAGAAGGAATTGCAGGAGACGATGTGCTCATGCAAGTGGATAAAAATACGATCCACATCCCCTTCCAATTGATCTCTAAAGCGAATCTTGAACCGAAAAGCCTACTAGGCGCATTGAAAGGAAAAAACCTATGAACGCAACCGAACTCACACGAGTAATCGAAACAGTTGGACGTGACCGTGGAATCAAACGCGAGATCATCATCGAAGCTCTCGAGCAAGCGATTCTCTCCGCAGCTCAGAAGAAATACGGAATGAACGCAGTCTTGGAAGCTCACTACAACGGTGATTCAGGCGAGATCGATCTTTTCCTTTTCAAAAAAGTAGTGGATTCAGATGACGACATGCTTGAAGAATCAGAAGAAATCAAAATTGCTGAAGCCCACAAAATGGACCCTGAAGCGCAAATCGGCGACGAGCTTGGGATCAAAGTAGAAACACCAGACTTCGGCCGCATCGATGCACAAACTGCTAAACAAGTTATTTTTCAAAAAGTCCGTGATGCAGAACGCGAAATTATTTATAACGAATATTCAGGTTCAAAAGGCGAAATCTTAAACGGAATCGCTCGTCGTATTGAACGCGGCAGCTTAGTCATTGACTTAGGAAAAACCGACGCTCTCTTGCCAAGAACAGAAATCATCCCTGGCGAACAATTCAAGCCAGGCGACAGAGTTCAAGCTTACCTCTCAGACATCGTCATGGGAACTCGCGGAACTCAGTTGTACCTCACACGCACATCACCGAAGTTCCTCATGAAACTTTTCGAAATGGAAGTTCCTGAGATCCGTGACGGCATTATCGAAATCAAAACCTGCGCTCGTGAGCCAGGTGCAAGATCAAAGATCGCTGTGATTTCAAAAGACCGTGACATTGATCCTGTCGGCGCATGCGTCGGTATGAAAGGTGTACGAGTTCAGCAAGTCATCGCAGAACTCAAAGGCGAGAAGATCGACATCATTCCATGGTCTGATAATCCAGTCATGTTCGTGAGATCTGCTCTCTCTCCAGCAGAGATTTCCTCAGTACGTCTTGATGAGCGTTCTAAAACTATGGAAATCATGGTCGAAGACACTCAGCTCTCTCTCGCTATCGGTCGTAAAGGTCAGAACGTGAGATTGGCTGCACAGCTCACAGGCTGGAGACTCGACATCATTTCTAAAACTAAGCTTTCTAAGCGTACAACTGATGCTCTCACTAATTTCCAACACATTGAAGGTGTGAACGATACTCTCGCTCAAGCCATCTATCAGTCTGGATACATGAGCATTAAACAACTCGCAGCCGATGCTCCTGAAGCACTTCAGAGAATTCCTGGCTACGAACTCATCGAAGCAGCAACTCGTTTGAAAGAAAAAGCAGGCATTGCAGTAGCTGCAGGACTCGACACTCCATCAACAGGTTCTGATGACGGTAAGGGCAGCTTCACTGCTGATCCAAACCGCAACAGCGCTCGTGCAGCTGCTGAAGATCGTTTGCGCGCAATGATGAAAAAAGAAGAAAGCCAAGGATCATAATTAATTGTTGAATACTGAAGGAAACCAATCCATGACAAGCCAAGAACCGATTAAGGTGTACGAACTGGCCAAAGAGCTCGGGATGGATTCCATTTCGCTGCTCGATCGCCTCAAAGACCTAAAAATCGCTGTCAAGAATCACATGAGTGAATTGACAGATGATCAAGTCGGCACCGCACGTAATGCTCTGAAGAAGCCAGAACCTGCTAGCAAAGCTAAGAAGAAAACCGCAACTGCTGGTACTGCAACAATTGTTAAAAAGAAAAAAGTAGTCGCTTCAGAAACTGAAGCAGCTCCTGCACCTCAAACAGCCACAGCAAAAACTGAATCACTCGCTGGTGGTGGTCTCATTCGCCGAAGAACTCGTAGCGAAGATGGAATCGTTGTGAAGAGCACTCCTCCAAAATCAACAGTTACTGAGACTCAACAAGCACCATTCTCAGATCAGGAAATTCAAACTGAATCACAAACTGAGCACACCCCTACACAAACTGAAGAGCATGTAGAAACCGCTCCTCAGCAAATAGCTGAGTCACCCGAAGCACCTATCGCTGCTGTTGCAGCTACTGTTGTAAAGAAAATGACTTCCATCCTTAGAACCGCAGCACCTGCTGTTCACACTGGACTTAAAGTCATTCAAGTAGCTCCACCGACTCCTCCACCGAGCGCTGTTCGCCTACCTTCCCCTAGACCAGGTGGTGGCGTATCGAGAACTTATTCAGGAGGCGGTAAGCCAGGATCAGGTCCTGTTGGAGCAAACACTCCTCCAGGATTCAGCGGCACTGCATTCAAAGGCACTACCCATCAACAAGACCGTGATGGTTTCCGTATCGTCAAGATCACAAAAGAAAATCTCGACGAAATGGCTAAAGACGAGACCAGTAAGAAAAAAGGCGCTAAAGACGTTTTCGTTAAGCCAGAAGATGTTCGTTATGGCGACTACCGTAAGAAGGAAATGGTTTTTCTTCCTAAGAAGAAACGTCTCCCTATCGGAAAAGAAATCAAACGCACTCAGATCACTACAGCCGCTGCACACAAGCGCGTTGTAGAAATGGGCGAGACCATTTCTGTTCAAGACTTCGCAGGACAACTCAACGTGAAGGCAGGCGAGATTATCAAGAAGCTCATGATGATGGGCCAAATGGCGACTATAAATCAAGCTCTCGATTTCGACACTGCAACTCTCGTTGCTAATGAATACCAATACGAAGTGAAGAACATCACATTCAAAGAAGCTGAATCTCTCGTTCAAGAGAAAGACGCTGACAAAGATCTCGTAAACCGACCTCCGGTAGTGACCATCATGGGTCACGTCGATCACGGTAAGACCACGCTCCTCGATTCACTTCGTGAAGCAAACGTAGCCGCAGGCGAAGCAGGCGGAATCACTCAGCACATCGGTGCATACACCATCAACAAAGACGGTAAGCTTATCACTTTCATCGATACTCCAGGCCACGAAGCCTTCTCAATGATGCGTGCTCGTGGAGCAAACGTCACTGACATCGTCATTCTCGTAGTCTCAGCAGACGACGGAGTGATGCCTCAGACTCGTGAAGCTCTTTCTCATGCAAAAGCTGCAGGAGTCCCGATCATCGTAGCAGTAAACAAAATTGATAAACCTGGTGCAAACCCTGAGAAAATCAAACAAGCTTTAGCAGAACTTGATCTTCTTGCAGAAGACTGGGGCGGACAGACAATGTTCGTACCTGTATCAGCTCTGAAGAAAACAAACTTAGACAAGCTCTTAGAATCTATCCTCATCACAGCTGAAATGGCAGATCTCAAAGCCAATCCGAAAATTCGTGCTGAAGGAAACGTTCTTGAAGCCAAGTTAGACAAAGGCCGTGGCGCTGTTGTGACGTTGTTAGTAAAACGCGGAACACTTCACCAAGGTGACATTGTTGTCTCTGGTCCATTCGTGGGTAGAGTGCGCGCGATGATCAACTACAAAGGCGAAACTATTAAAGAAGTGCTTCCAGGTCACGCTGCAGAAATTCTAGGATTCGAAGGCGTTCCAAACGCTGGAGAAAACTTCAATTCAACTGAAGACGATGCTACTGCACGTAAGATTGCAGAAAATCGTGCTCAGATTACTCGTGATAAGAACTCTGCTCGCCCAGACAAAATGTCACTCGACTCTCTCTTTTCGAAGATGAAAGCAGAAGGCGATAAGGAACTGAAAGTCATCTTAAAAACTGACGTGTATGGTTCCTGCGAAGCGATCAAAGAAAGCCTCATCAAACTCACTACGGAGAAAGTCAAAGTCTCTGTCATTCATACCGGTACTGGTGGAATCACTGAGAGCGATGTCCTTCTTGCCTCTGCTTCGAATGCGATCATCATTGGATTCAACGTCAGACCTGAAACCAAGGCTAGATCTACTGCTGAAGCTGAGCATGTAGAAATCAAAACCTACAGCATCATCTACGAAATCTTTGAAGATGTGAAAAAAGCGATGGTTGGACTCCTCGACAAGAAGAAAGTCGAAAAGTATCTCGGACGTGCGGAAGTTCGTCAGACGTTCACTGTTTCCAAAGTGGGAACAATTGCTGGATCGTCTGTCATCGATGGCAAAATCACTCGTGGAGCGAACGTTCGCTTGCTTCGTGATAGCAAAATCATCTTTGATGGCAAGCTAAGCTCATTGAAACGTTTCAAAGACGATGCAAAAGAAGTCGCACAAGGTTACGAGTGCGGTATGAGCATCGAGAATTACAATGACCTCAAGGTAGGCGACATCATCGAAGCTTACCAAGTTGATCTCATCGATCAGGAGTTGAGTTGAATTCAAACCGTTTGAAGCGCCTTGCTTCCGTCATTCAGGAAGAACTCTCTGTTTTTATTTTGCGTGAATTAAGGGATCCGCGTGTATCTTCTGTGACGATCACCAAAGTCGATGTCACTCAGGATGCTAAGCAAGCTACCGTATTTATTGCAGTCCTAGGAGATCCTGCGATGGATACTGAGAAGCGCGAAGAGATGACGAAGACTTGTATTGAGGGCTTAGCTTCTGGTGCAGGAGTCATGCGCTCACACTTGGCTTCTTCACTAGAGATCAGACACATTCCTCAGCTGTTATTCAAACAAGACAAAGGCCTTGAGAACACAATCCGCGTTCACGAACTGCTCAAGCAAATCA
Organism: Lysobacteraceae bacterium; assembly: GCA_023657465.1. Classification (GTDB taxonomy): domain Bacteria; phylum Bdellovibrionota; class UBA1018; order UBA1018; family JAGTJX01; genus JAGTJX01. The sequence goes on along the minus strand of JAGTJX010000002.1, from coordinate 171,830 downwards.
AAAACGAACCAAAATCGGAATAAATGAGCACCGACGGTGTTTACCTTATCGATAAACCCGAAGGCATCACTTCGTTTGATGTACTTAGGAAATTTAAGTCTATTGGAATCAAAGACGTAGGCCACGGAGGCACTCTAGATCCGTTTGCAACTGGACTCCTCATGGTCTTCTCAGGCCGAGCACTGAAACTCTCAGAGTATTTCCTGAAATCCGAGAAGGCATATGAGGCAACACTCGCGTTCGGCAAAACAACCGAATCAGGAGATCTCACCAATCCAGTTACTGAAACATCCGCTGTGATTCCTAACCTATCTTTGGAAGAAATGAATTTGCAAGCGGAACGCTTCTCAAGCGTTCCTTATTTGCAAATTCCCCCCATGCATTCAGCCAAAAAAGTGGATGGCAAAAAGCTCTACGAACTGGCTCGCCAAGGGAAAACAATTGAACGAGAAGCGGTAAGCTGCATATTGAAAAACTTTAATATTAAGAAATTCGACCCAGCTCAAGGGATCGCTACATTCTCAGTAACTGTAAGCTCAGGAACCTACATCCGTACTCTTGCTCAAGATTTCGCGCGTGAGCTAGGCACGGTTGGCATGCTCACCACTTTAAGACGGCTTCGTTCAGGAATATTCTCAATCAAAAACGCAATCTCACTTGATCAACTCACTGCCAACTCACCTTTCATCACATGCGAATTGATCTCCCAGCAAATCTTCCCCGTCATTGAATGTGATGAGAAAACATATTCAATGCTAGTCAAAGGCCAGCAGGAAAAACTGTTTCAGCAGTTAGAGCTAGATATTTCCAAAGTGAGTCCAGATAAAAAAAATATAGCGTTGTTTTTTGAGAGTAAACTTTGTGGAATTGTTTCAAAAAGCGAACATGGTTGGAAAATTTCAAAAGTGTTTATAACTTCAGAGTAGCTTTTTGATTTTGGTCTTTTGAATCCCGATACTCAATCACAATCTCATCTCCCCACACACCTTTTAGCATTTCATCCACTGTCCACTGATTAAGGTAACGAGCAGTGAAGTCTCCAATGCGTGCAAGATTCATTTTTTCAGTGATTCCAAACTTCCTGAGCGCTTCGGCTTTTGATTTTGGATCTATGGAGATCACCTTCAGTACGCGTGAGCCTTTCTCCATGACATACTTCAGCTTCAGCCCTGAATACTTTGGTTTTTTCTTAGCAGTCTCACTCGGTGGATACCAAACTCTGCCATGAGGAAGATCAATGATCATCGGAGTGTTCGATCTGATTTCTGCAGTGATCTTCTTAGGAAGACTACCGTCTGGCTCAATTCCTAATTCATTCCATCTGAATCCAGTAGGAGCTCTGTAATTGGATCTTGGCCAGATCAGTACTCCACCGAGTGGTGCCGATGAGTCAAGCTGAATGACATTCTTCCTTAAGAAGTCCAATCCTAGAACTCCATCGCAACAAATATCAAAATCTTCGGGAGTCTTGAATTCATCTACATTAAGAAGAGCAAATTCATCAAGCCCAAGCTGCTGACCAGAGCTCTCAAAATGAGAGAGAAGCAGAATCTTGGTCAGATTCTCTCGATTTCGTCTCTGTACATGTACGGTGCGTTTACCTGGATCTTCTAACAAGTAGTGTTCCACGCCTTGAGCCTCTAACCAATCTGGAGAGATCACACTCATCGATGAACTAGGATCAAGTAGGAACTGACCGTTGATCTTCGTGTAGAGAGCTTGAGCATTTACTCTGAGAGTCCACTCACCTTGCCCCACTCGTCTTGCTGGTGACCGAGCTAGTGGCTCAGTAACCTTTGGAGATTCAGGAACTGGATCCATGATCTCAGCCCAAGGTCTGAATCCTCTTTTTTTGTACTTACAAGGCTCTGCAAGTTTTGCTGCCGCCAATTGATAGTGTTTCCATTCATCAGCTCTGGAATCATTATTGTTCCACTCAGTCCATTCAGTCTGAAGCCGCTTTGTCCAAGAGTTCACAATGATTTCTGCCCTGGCGATTGCCATTTTTTCTACAGGCTCACGAATTGACTGAAGTGCAAATTCGATTTTGGGTAGAGATTGCTTCACCATCGCATGCCATCGATCGGCTTTCTTCTGAGACCTGGCAATTGTAGGTTCATACATTGCAAAACGCTCATCAGGTTGGAGGGAACAAGGAAACTCTTCAATCGGTGAGAAGAGAGGAGAGCTAGGTGCTCTCGCTCCAATCAGCACATGACTATCAATCCCTACAACAGAAACACTGAAGCCACTTCCTGTTGGATAAGGAATTGCAGCGAGGCCATTGACTTGAATGTAACGTTTGAATGCCACTCGAGTGCGATGGGGGTTTAAAATATCCTGATCAAAATCCAAAACTCGATCTGTGAGAAGTGGAGTCGCATCAGTCACTGTAGATTGTAACCAGCTGACACCCGCGTGTGCCTCGATACTGACGAGTGCAAAAAAAGCCAACACTAAGGTTGATATTTTTTGAGACCTAATTTTTCGGCCCATGATGTTTCCATTCTCACACGAAAGAAGGTTCCTTTGTCTAAAAATTTCTTAGACTCCACTACTCCATATTCATGGATCTGAGCTTCTACCTTAGATTCGCTATAAGGTATCAAGACTTCGAAGAGCTTGAGGTTCTTGATGAAAAACTTAGAAATCGTGTCTCTAAGCACTTTCACATCTTCTGGCTTTAGAGCTGAAACTCTCTGTGACCCTTTGGCTACCATTTTCACCCAATTGAGCTCACTGGGACTCTTCACAAGATCCATCTTGTTAAGCACTACGAGTCTGGGTTTCTTCTCAAGCTCAAGCTCAGTCAGAATCTCTACCGTTGTCTCTAGTTCTTCCTGCGCGGTGATTGATGAAGCATCTACGACATGCACTAGGAGATCCGCTTCTTGCAACTCCTCTAGAGTGGACCTGAATGAAGCGATGAGTGACGGAGGCAGTTTCTTAATGAATCCAACCGTATCAATGGCGACCATCGGTGGATGAGAGTGTGGATCGAGCGCTCTGACGTAGGAATCAAGAGTGGAGAATAATTTGTTTTCTACGATCACGTTACTGTGAGTAAGGGCATTGAGAAGCGTGGACTTACCTGCATTGGTGTAGCCCACGAATGCAACTTGCAGGACTTCAGCACGATTCGACCTACGTACACCGCGCTCTTTTTTGATTTCTTTCAATTTACTCTTCAGCCTGTTCATTCGGTCTTTAAGCAGTCGCTTATCGACTTCGATTTGTTTCTCACCCATTCCGCGGGATGTCGCTCCACCACCGCGCTGACGCTCGAAGTGAGTCCAGAGTCCAGTGAGCCTGGGGAGTAAGTATTGAAGACGGGCTAATTCCACTTGAGTCTTAGCTTCTTTGGAACGAGCATGCTGAGAGAAGATTTCAATGATCACTCCTGGGCGATCCAAGATTACTTTTCCAATAATTTTTTCGATATTCCTGACTTGATTGGGAGAAAGTTCAGTATCCACAATGACTGCGTCAGCCTCGTGTTGCTTGACGTGATTGAGTAACTCTTCGACTTTTCCTTTACCGATATAAGTCGCTGCCGAAATTTGTTTTTGATTCACATGGAGATCGTAGACCGCCTCTACTCCCAGGGTCTTCAGCAGCCTGTGAAGCTCTTCTGTGGAGTCCTGCTCAAACCCAACAGTTACGACGCGTGTCGTTTTTCCTTGGGTGAGTGGTGGGAGCATGGATTCGTTTTGTTCAAGCATGGAGAGATAGGATACTGATGACTCTGATTTAAGTCTAGTCAGACCCTGAAACTTACAGTAATTTTTGATTTCAGATGGAAAACACACTCGTCAACTCAAACGGAACGATAACTAGCGGACTTGACGCCAACAACGTCTCAGTATTCGATCGTAGTTTCGTCTATGGAGATAGTCTGTATGAAGTCTTCCGAACCTATGACGGAAGACCATTTGGCATGCACGAGCACTTTGAGAGACTTTGGGTGTCTGCAGCACTTTGCAAAATGAAGCTCTCACAAACTCAAGACCATCTCAAAGCTGAATGTATAAAAACCATCAAAGAATTCCGTGAGAAAAACAAATCAGACGTTTATTGCCGCATCATCATGAGTCGTGGCGTGGGTAAAATTGGGTTTGGTTTGAAGAATCTCACCACTCCTACTCATTATTACATCATCGTTCAGAGCGTGGATGATTTTAAGTCTGCGCCTATCGAAAAGGGTATCCGTCTTCAAGTGGTAGGGCGACTCCGTAACGATCCGCGCGCACTCGATCCTGCAATGAAAAGCGGAAACTATCTCAATAGTTTATTGGCCTATCTTGAGGCTCAAGAAGATGGATTCGACGATGCACTCATGTGCAACCACCAGGGCTTCCTCACTGAGGGAACGACGTTCAATCTTTTCTACATCAAGAGAGGAATCGTGGTTACATCGCCTCTTCCCCTGGGAATGCTCGATGGAATCACACGCAGACTCCTCATTCAGTTCCTTGCAGAGAAAAATATTCCGTTTGTTGAAACTCCATTCAAAAAAGAAAAGCTCTACTCTGCAGATGAAGTGTTCATCACTTCGTCTTTGAAAGAAGTTTACCCAGTTACTCAAATTGATCGTCACAAGAAGAAGCCTGGCTCTCTCACGCTTAAGCTTCGCGAAATATTCCACGAGAGAGTGCTTGCGCAATGCCTAAAAAACTAAAAATCCCACAGAAAGTACTAAGCGATCTTGAGAAGTCAGCAACTCAAGCAGCCCTTGCAGCGGGTTCTGTGATTCAGTTTTACTTCGGTAAGCGATTCAAAATAGGAAGCAAAGGAGCTTTGGGACTGGTAACGAGCGCTGATCTTGAAGCCGAAAAAGTAGCTTTAAAGATCTTAAAGAAGAATCAAAAAAACTTTTCAATTCTTGCTGAGGAATCAGGCCTCACCGAAGGTCACAAGAAAGAAGGTCGGTGGATCATTGATCCTCTCGACGGAACAACAAACTTCGTACACGGCTTCCCGATGTTTTGTGTCTCCATTGCAGCCGAATGGCAGGGAGAACTCGCTGTCGGAGTGATCTATCACCCCATTTTGCAAGATCTCTATGTCGCTGTGAAAGACCAAGGTGCGACCGTAAATGGTGAGCCCATTTCGGTATCAAAAACCAAACGCCTCAATGATTCACTCCTCACAACGGGATTCACTTATCAGAAGGAAACTTGGCTCGATAAGGAGATGGATGCGTTCGAAAGACTCTCACGTACTGCTCGCGCAATCCGTAGACCAGGAAGTGCAGCCATGGATCTTGCTTACACAGCTCGTGGGGTTTTCGACGGTTTCTGGGAAAGAAGACTGGCTCCTTGGGACACTGCTGCAGGCGCACTACTCGTGATGGAAGCAGGAGGTAGGGTCACTGACTTCTCGGGTAAACCGTTTCTAGTCGAAAGCAAAGAGATCTTGGCTTCAAACAAGAAACTCTACCCAAGCCTGCAGGATTTAGTAGCTCCAAAATTCGAACAGTTTTAAAATTTTTTATTTAACTGGGATAACTTAACTCATCTGTCCACTCACCTGATTCCAGGATTGAAAAAACGACTGATGATGCCATTAGGAATTTGATCCCTCTCTTCATCCTCACGGCAATATTGAAATCCTTCACGAAAGGTCGAGAGAAACCAATAAAAAGAGTAAAAATGAACGTTTCATGCAGCACAACGTATCCCAACTCTATCAAACGGATCAAGACTCGTCATTTTAGTGACGATCCAAGCCTTTTTAGGCTCAATACAACTCCAATTGCAGCTAGAATATTAATTAAAATAAACGTAAAATTAAGGCAATCGCGATGCACAAGGACGTGTATCCAAAACCCTTGTAAGTGCAGGTAAAAACCATGGCTCACTACATTTATTTTTTCTCAAAATTCACGGATGAAGCAATCGTGTTTGAGGTCTTCGCTTTTTTTCTACTCGTTGCGATACTGACCGCCTACTACATCCTCTCCAAACGGTTCATGAGAGAATCTGACAAACTCATTCCACTGTCTGCACTTCGTGGTTACCTCGACAAAAACATTGTAGAGACGAATGAATTCCGAATGGCTCTTTTCGGTGAGTCCCTCAACGTAGGCGAACTTCCACCAGGACAAGGCCCAGCGAATTACGTAGCTCCTTCTAGTCCCGCAGATCAAAACAAAGTCGTAGAGCTCCAAGCACTACTCTTCAATCAACAAAAAATGATTGAAGATCTCAAAGTTCAAAAACAACAAATCGAAGCACAAGTCGCTGCGGGTGGCGGAGGAACTGCTCCTGGCGCAGGTGCGGGTGGCGGCGGAGGTAATTCTGCTGAAACCGAAGACCTACGTGCAAGACTCAAAAACGCAGAAGACCGATTAGCAGAATACAGCGTGATTGAAGACGATCTCGCAAATCTCAAGCGTCTCCATCAAGAGAATGCAAAACTCAAAGCTCAAGTAGGTGGCTCTCCTGCTCCACAGACTGGAGCAACAGCTGCTGCTCCTGCAGCCATAGCACCTGAAGTCGTGGCAGCACCTCCTCCAGCAACTGCAGTACCAGAAGTGGTTGAAGCAAAAGCTCCAGCTTCTGCAGCTACCGCTCCTGCTATTGAAGGTCCTGGCAAAGACGCAGCACCTGCAGCTGGTTCCGCATCCAAAGACGGAAATTTCAAAGATGGTAGCGGCCTTCAAGCGCCTGGTACAAAATTCGAAACAGCAGTGGATCAAGTTGAAGCGGCTCTCTCACCAGAGACTGCAGCTCCAGCTATCTCAACCACATCAACCTCTCCTGAAGCAGCTGCCGCCGAGGCAGCAACTGCGGCTCCAGAAGCTAAGCCTAAGAATGACGAAGATCTGCTAGCTGAGTTTGAAAAAATGTTAGGTACTTAATTTACTTTTTTGTCATCTTGAGGAGCTGTTTGCTGCAACTCCATTTCTTTTTGTTCTTTGTCGTAAGCATCAACTTTCTGCTTCATTACAATCAATCGAGCTATTCGATAGAGAAACGTATTTTCGTCTATACCGTTCGTTTCAATCACTCTCGGTCTATCGAGAATATCTTGCTGAATGACTTGATCTTTCTGAACAGAGACACGTACCGCGGGGATACCTTCGTAGAATGTTTTAGACAGTACTACTTTCATTCGATATTCAGACTTTACAAACGAATGAGCACCTTGAACTGATTCAAGGGTATTCATTGCAGCTGTATTATCGTTCCAGCGCGTTTGAATGAATCCTGTATCTTTGTTTGTGAGATCAAAGCGCTCAGTCTTTAGAGCATCTTGCACTGAGTCCCAGACCAAATCATAATCCGTAATAAAAGTTTTGGAATAATGTCTGTCAGTGTCTCCACCAATTTGTTTTACATAGGCCGAACTGCAACCCGAAACCAAAGCAATGAGTACGAGTGAGAGCGAAGACTTCATCCTTTCATGTTGCGTTAAACCCATCATTCTGGCAACTTGAACTCGTAATATCTATGATTCAAGACTTTCTAAAAGTACTCAAAATGGAATCAGACGCTCTCGTAGCCGGCGTCGCTCAACTCAGTGACTCTGACTCTCAGAGCCAAATTTCAGGCAGTATTGATCTACTCAATCAGACTCTGGATCTCGGCGGAAAAATCGTGATTACCGGAGTAGGAAAATCAGGAAAAATTGGCCAAAAAATTTCATCAACTCTTACTAGCACTGGTAGCTCATCAGTATTTCTCCATCCTACAGAAGCCCTTCATGGTGACTTAGGTATCGTACAGAAAAACGACACAGTTATTGCGCTCAGTCAAACCGGCAACAGCGAAGAAATCGTGCGATTTGCACGTGCCATTACTGGCAGGTCTCGTGGTCTCATTGTTTTCTCGAGCAGGAAAGATTCTGAGCTAGGTTCACTTGGAGAATTCTGGATCAACACCACTGTGAAAGAAGAAGCCTGTCCACATAATCTCGCACCGACTACCAGCACAACTCTCATGCTAGCCATCGGCGATGCACTTGCTATCTCACTCATGATACTTCGCAAATTTAAGAGCGAAGACTTCGCTACCAATCATCCAGGCGGAGCACTGGGACGCAAACTCACATCAACCGTAAAAGACCTCATGCACTCAGGCAAAAACCTTCCTATTGTCACGCTTGCTACATCTGCAACGGATGTGATCGAGATGTCGACCGAGAAGAAACTCGGAGCTGTTGCTGTCGTTGAAAACGGTAAGCTCGCTGGTCTCATTACCGATGGCGACATCAGACGCGCACTTTCACATCAAGAGAAGTTTTTTGGTTTCCGAGCTCAAGACTTCATGACTGCAAAACCAATCACCATCGACCAAAACTCACTCGCAGCAGACGCTCTCCACCTCATGGAAAGCAGAAGCTCTCAGATCTCAGTCTTACCCGTTGTAGACACAGCTCAATCCGAAAAACTCGTAGGACTCATCAGACTTCATGATCTCATCCGAACTCTGTAAGAAATGTGGCACACGACTTGTGCAGAAGTCCGTGCATCCTTATCCAGTATGGATTCAAATCGTCTTTGCACTGAGTTTCGCAGCGTTTCTTTTCTTCAATGAAGCCTTCACCTCCAGGCCAATCATCTTATGGGGATGGAGCGCGTTTCAATTTGGACTTGGTTTGCTTTTGGTACGGGGCAGGATGAAAGCTCGTATCCGAATTTACCATTGCATACGCTGTGAGCGTGACTTACCATCATCGGATGAATAAAAAACTCACACTCAAAACCCTAGCCACTCTTATCATTTTATCCATCGCTACAGCTTGCACTAACAGCACTGCTAAGCCGCAGCCAAACTTCGTTTTCAAGAATCCTGAAAAACCGAACGTTCTTGCAAAAATCGGCGGTAAGGAAATCTCTGAAGAAGTACTCGTAGGCGACGACAAACTCGCTTACATGGATATCAAGAAGAAAGAGTACGAATTCAAAATCGGACAACTCAAAAAATTACTCGTAGAACGTTTGATTGGTGAAGAAGCCAAAAAAGCAGGAATGAGCCTTCAAGACTACATCAAGAAGAATGTCCTTAAAGGTGAAATCAAAATCAGCGATTCTGAATTCAAAAAATTCGTAGCAGACAAGAAAATCCCAGAAGGCCAAATCAACGACCAACTCAAACAAAGAATCATGGGATTCTTAAAAGAACAAAAGAACGACGAATTGATCGATGCCTATATCGCAAAGATCACCAAGTCTAACCCTGTAGAAGTTTTCTTCTCTAAACCTAAGATGTCGATTGAAGTTGCCGTGGGCGACTCTGTATCTTGGGGAAACAAAGATGCAAAAGTATCTATCGTAGAGTTCTCAGACTTCCAGTGCCCATTCTGTTCTCGTGGAGCTAACTCTGTTGACGAGATTAAGAAGAAGTACAAAGGCAAAGTGAAGATCGCATTCAAGCACTTCCCTCTTCCGATGCACCCAGATGCTAAACCCGCTTCTGAAGCTGCTCTCTGCGTGAATGCAGAAGGCGGAGCAGACAAGTTCTGGAAGTATCATGACTTACTCTTCAAAAACCAAGACAAGCTCGACAGCGCAAGCCTTGAAAAATATGCAAAAGACTTAGGCATCAAGGAAGCCAAATTCAAAGAGTGCGTAGCCTCTAAGAAATTTGCTGCAGCAGTTGAAGCAGACATGCAATACGGTGAAAAAATCGGCGTACGCTCTACACCGACATTCTTCATTAACGGTCAACTCATCAGCGGAGCTGTTCCTATCGAACAATTCTCTGAAGTGATTGACGAAGCATTGAAAAACTAAAAACCGTGTTTGAGTCTTCATGGATTGAAACGGCGCTTGGGACTGAACCTCCTAAGTGCCGTTTTGCACATTTTAACCGAATTATTTCTGATTCTAGGAAAATCCAGCCCGGTGACTGCTTCATCGCTATCGTAGGAGAGAAGATGGATGGACACGATTACGTCATCCAAGCTCTTGGCAAAGGCGCATCAGGAGTCATCGTCCACAAGACTGTGCCTCATCTTGACGAGCATCTTCAATCCGCGAATATCTATACCGTGAACGACACTCTCGAAGCCTATCGGAAGCTCGGGGCTTCTTGGCGCGCGAAGTTTGATATCCCTGTCATCGGAATCACTGGCAGTGTAGGCAAAACCACTTCGAAAGAAATTCTCACAAGCCTTCTCCAAGGCTCACTTAATTCTGTCTTAAAAACGATTGGTAGTCAGAATGGATTCGTAGGCATCCCCATGACGCTTCTTGATCTAAGAGTGAATCATAAGGCAGCGATCATCGAAATAGGCATTGATGAAATCGGAGCCATGCTTCCACACATGGAACTCGTGCGTCCTACTGCATGTCTTCTGACTGCCATTGGACCTGAACATCTTGAAAAACTAAAAGATGTAGAAACTGTCGCGAAGGAAGAATTGATCTCACTCCAGTGGACACACGATCATAACGGCGTGATCTCTGTGAATCTCGATGATCCGTACATCTCACCTCATGTGAAGAGCTGGAAGAAAGAGAATGTCACAACATTTTCTCTGACCGAATCAACTGCTGATTACTTCGGTGAATGGAGTGAATCCACGCAGACCATCACTATCACTGATAATAAGGGCGAGAAAACCAAAGTCAAAACACCACTTCCTGGAATTCATAACGCTAGAAATTTTTTAGGTGCATTCGCGCTCGCAAAGAGTCTCGGTCAGAATACTGAAAAACTCATAGATGGATTCATTCATCACTTTGAAAATGCTGAAGGCAGATCACGGTGGGAACATGTGGATCAGCTCGGAATCGATGTCCTCTGTGATTATTACAATGCAAGTCCTGTATCTGTCGGTGCTGCACTTGATGTTCTCAAATCTCACACTGCAAAAGGTAAAAAATGGGTAGCACTAGCAGACATGCTCGAATTGGGGACTGATGAGCTCAAGTTCCATAGGGACCTCTCGAAGAAAATCGTTGGTGCTTTTTCAAACGTTCTCCTCTTTGGCAATCGCATGAAGTCTTTGCATGAAGAACTGAAACACCTCAAATTCTCTGGCGAGAATCTTCATTTTGAAACCATTGAAGAGCTCACCACTCATCTGAAGAAGAACATTCATTCAGGTGATATCTGTCTCATCAAGGGCTCTCGCTCCATGAAAATGGAACGAGTTTGGAAAGCGCTCCATGAGTCCAAATCTTAAGCAAGCAGCAGAACTCATTAGGCAAGGTCAATGCGTGGGCATGCCTACAGAAACTGTCTATGGATTAGCAGGAGATGCACTCAATCCCAAAGCACTTGCTCGAATATTTGAAATCAAAGAACGCCCCACTTTTGATCCACTCATTCTCCACATCTCTCCCAAGATTCTCTCAAGGCTAAACGAATGGGTCACTTTCAAAAACCCTAAACAAGAAGTCACGTTTAAGAAGCTCTCTGGAAAATTCTGGCCAGGCGCTCTCACGATTCTTTTCCAGAAGAAACCCATTGTTCCTGATCTAGCGACCAGTGGATTACCCGAAGTGGCGATCCGCATGCCTAACCATCCTGTCGCTCAAGCGCTTATTGATGAAGTAGATCGCCCACTCGCAGCACCGAGCGCGAACAAGTTTGGAAGTATCAGTCCTACGACATCTTCACACGTACTGAAGGAACTGGGATCACGCGTGACTCTTGTTCTTAATGGCGGTTCATCGCTCATCGGAGTTGAATCGACGGTCATCCGCATTCACGATGACTCTATTGAAATCTTGAGACCTGGAGGAGTGAGCCAAGAGGAACTCACAGCTTGCACAGGCCTCAGAGTCAATCAATCCACGTCATCTCACGGTACGCTGAGCGCATCTCCTGGAACTCTCGACAATCATTACGCACCTAAGACTAAGCTCTTCCTCATTCCTACTTCCCTTCTAGGCGCTCCGATACAAGACTTAAAAAACTGGGTCTGGGATTTAAAGAAGAAACACGGAGCCAAGAAAATCGCTGGCATCATGCTTTCTGCTTCTCATCGCTCGAAGTTTGAAACTGGATCTCAGCTTCTGGCTGACAAGTGGTTTTCACTTTCAGAGAAGAACCAACCAACTGAGATCGCACACTCTCTGTTTGCAATCTTAAGAGAAGTCGACGAGTCAGGAGTTGACCTCATCATTGCTGAACCTGTGACTGAGAAGTCAGGACTCTGGCCTGCAATTGAAGACCGACTCAAGAAGGCGTCTACAAAAAGGTAGTCACATACTTGAAGTAGCGCCGATGCGTTATAGGTCACTTCTGACACCCTCTTATTCTTGAGCACCCGTCTAAACTTTAGACACTAAAACCACCTAAAAACATCGTAAAATCGAGGGTTTCTGGCACCATCCCTGCATTATAAGTCCTGAGAGAGAAAAGGGACTAATTATGAAACTATTTCTAAGATGCTTACTGATGGGACTCTTATCCCCAATGGCCATGGCTGAATTATCGACTGAACCTACTGGTTCAGAGATCCAATCCTTCGTCGAATCACTGAGATCCAGTGGTCTCTCTGCCGATGAGCAGATTAAGCTCGGCTGCAAACTACAGACTTTGAGCGAAATGGGCTGGGAGCTTCAAACCAGTCCATCTATCCAATCGATTACTTTCGCTTCAGACACGGACGGTTGCTCTGGAACCACTCCCGTTCTCAGCATTCCTAGTTCAATGGATGATTTTTCAAAAGTCGAAAGCGACTTCAATCGCGCACTCACCTCAGACGCTACTTTTTGTGAATACAAATCTCGTCTCAAGACTGCAGGTGAAAGAGCAGCAAGAAAACTCTACATGAACAAAGGATTTGGATTCAGAAAACCAAACGGACCATTCGCTACCTTCGACTCGACTGGTGCATGGGTGAATGAATCGAATTTGCTCACCAAACCCGCAGGATCTGCTTGTGAAGCGATCCGTGCGCTCTATTCTAAACCTACTCAAAGTGATTGTGCTGTCGGACTTCATGCTGTTCATGAAGCCTCACAACTTGAGCTATATGGATGCGAGAACTTCGACCAAATGTTTTCAGCCGATGAACTCGTTCTTGGTAATAACTGGGATGCGGTCATGGCTTCTTCAAATATCTTCTACGGAGCACCAAACGTAAAATTTGGAATCTTTTACGAAGAATACAATGCAGAAAAATATCCTGAATCTCATCCGAACCAGTTTGATCCTGGCGCACAAAAAACAGCTGCAAAAGGCAGATTGGCTCTCATCGGACTGAGTGGATATGTCGGCTATAGAGGCGCGGCGTACAAAGACTTTTTAGATGACGATTCAAACAAAGGTCAGAACTTCATGATCATAGATACTTCAGATGCAGGAGCCGCAACTCTTGCCGCTCGTGGTGTACAGAGTTACGATCAAACACTCGAACAAGCTTACCATCTCATGCTGAAAGTATTCTTTGAGACCAATGAGGATGGTTCAATTTCGCGCAATCAATATACGAAGAATCTGAACAAACGCTACTTCGATAACGAGACGAGACTCTGGCTCATGAACGCTGTGAAAGTCACTACCGACTGGCTTGAGAGATCTGATCGTGGCTCAAACATCCCTGCGATGCCTACCCCTATGACCAGGACTGCTGAAACGGATAGCTTAGGACGTATCCTCACCCGCGTGATGGAACTCCTCAACGATCCGTTCCTGCGAGATACTCAAGTATTCGTTCACCCACATGAGAAGATGTCTCTAGGGCACTACGTTGTCTATCAGTTGGTAGAGAACGCCAGAGTTCCTCCGATGATTAGACTCTATGATAGCACCGTAAACACTCTTCTGTTTACTCGCTACTTAGGGTATAAAATCGAATCATGCAAAGCGACACACAAGCAATAAAGATTCCATCGCGTTTTGAATCCCTCAATCAATGGGAGGCTCATATCTCTTGGAATGATGGCGTATCCTTCAGCGTTCCTTATGCTGAGATCCGATTCCATTGTCCTTGTGCAGGATGTGTAGACGAGCACACTGGTCAACGCACGATCACTCGTGACTCGGTCTCTGCAGACATCAAGCCTACGAAAGCGACAGTTGTAGGACGCTACGCTCTTCAGATCACATGGAATGACCAGCATCAGACAGGAATGTATCACTTCGATCGTCTGTATGAGCTCTGTGAGAAACTCGGCAAAAAGATTCAGTAGTCTACAGGTTCTTCGTTTTATTTTTTTAAGCTCTCACTCAGTTCGGCATCCTGCCTCTTTTTCTGTCACATCCTGTTGAAAAAAACTTCGCTCAATCTCAAAAAAATAAAACGATAAAAACAGCAGACTAACCTGTAAACGTCGTATTTCTACCTGATATTATTTTAATCTGATTGAGGTTTTATTGAGCGTGATGCGACCCAATAAAGGGCAGGAGCCCGACCGAAAGAAGGTTAAAATAATATCAGGTAGAACTAGTTCTTTTGCTTCTCGCACTCATATTCCCAAGTGTAAGGACTGCCCTCACCGTTGTACTCGGGCATCTTCACAGTTCCTGATTTTCCACCCCGTAGAATTTCGTCTTCTACATAGAGATGCGGGAATGGTTTCGTCCACTTCTTATTGTTGTGATAGAAACGTTTGAAATTTTTTCCTTTTGTAGGCTTCGTAACATCACGAAGAGATTCGAGTGATGCAAACAGATGACCTTCGGCATCAGTGATTCTGAACTTCATACTCTTATTGCTTCGAACAAGTACTTCCATATTCATGTAGACATCGCCGCATTCCATTCCTGTATCGATGCATTCACAAGAATACTTCAGAGGATACTGAGGTGCAGCCCAAATTGAACCTGCTGCCAATAGCACTAAGATCACTCCACCAAAAATAATTTTATTCACTTCAAAGCCCCCGCCCAGAATATTTAACGAGGTCTAAATAACGATAGTGTAAGAGAGAGTCAATCCGAATTCTGCTTGAGTAATGCGTCAACTGGAGTATCGAGACGTTTTTTCTGGTTACATTCACGACACGCTGGAACAATATTATTTTTTACGCTCTCGCCACCACGCGCAATCGGAACAATGTGATCCATCGTCAACTCGCCTGCAGCATATTTTTTCTCACAGTAATTACAAATTCCTTTTTGAATTTTTTGCTTCCACCAGGAAGTTTTTTTGAGTTCGCGAGCTTTGTTTCGTTCACGTGCGATCCGCTTGGGATCGGTGAACTTGGGATCCAAATAATAATTCACAGCTGGATTTCCATTCCCTCTACGGCGAATTTCCAATCGACAGTGTTTACGACTTGCCCCATGCGAATAGAAGATTTGATCTGACTCTGATGATATTTTTGTACTTCTGTTTCTGCGGCGAAAACTTTGTCATCATTCGATGCAGGATCATGGTGCATGAAGATGACTTGCTTGATTCCTTCACGCATGGCTATATCGAGACCGACTAAACCCGCTGAATGACCCCAATTGATCTTCTCGATTGTCTCCATGACCGTGTACTGAGCATCAAACACCATGAGATCTATCCCTTGATAAAGAGGTAGATCCGCACCGAGTTCATCGCGAGTCATTCTAGTAGCTTCAGTGTCCACACAGTGAGCGTAGACCTTCTCACCTGCTCTTACTTTGTAACCCCAACATGGGTCAGGATGATCGAGCTGGTAAGGTGTGAGAACGAGATCCTTGTGCGTAAAAGGTTTCCTAGGATCGAGCTGATGATAAATAATCTTCGCGCCCAAATGTTCCAGTTCTACTGGGAAGAACGGTTTCTTAAAAAGTGTTTTGAAAACATGTGGGAGCTCAGGCTGAACAGAGTAAACGTGAATTTTGTTTCCAGGAATGAAGAGAGGAACGAAGAAACAAAGACCAATCAAATGATCCCAATGGAAGTGAGTGAAGAAGATATGAACTTCGCCTTCACCTTTGCCGCATGGCCCTGAAAGCAACTCATAACCCAGAGTTCTAATTCCACTTCCTCCATCAATGATGACCTGAGTCTGGCCAGCATTAATCTCAACGCATGGCGTATTTCCGCCGTAACCACCGAACTGGTGTGGCTTCAGAGTTTTTAGGAATTCTGGAATTTTATCTAAGCTAACAGAGCCTTGTTCAATGAATTGATTGAGAATAGACGCAGAGCGCGCTTCCACCTGAGAGGGTGACATCGGTGCGGGTAGACTGCCTCTTGCTCCAAGAATTTTGACCTTCATATGACTACTCATAATGGTAGGGGAGAACGAAAAAAAAAACAATCTTGCACTCTCTTGTAAAGAGCATTACAAAATCCCAGCAAGCATTATCAACAATGATGAAGAGGGGAAAATAATTCACATGCAAATTTCGAAACGCGGCCGTCCAAAAGGTCGTTCCACTGACAAACGTTCGTTTGGTCCATTGGGAGATTTAATCAGAGCTCACAGAATTCAAAAAAACTTGGGCTTAGGCGACGTTGCGAAAGCAGTGAAATGCTCCGTACAATTTATTTCAAACATTGAACATGGCCGTGCACCACTTCCATGGGACAAAACAGAACAACTCGCAAAATTCTTGGAGATCAATCCAGAAGAATTACACGCAGCGAATCTCGCGATCCGTTCTGATTTCAAAAGTTTCATCAAAACAACTGGCACCAAAAAAGTGGGCAAGTCACAGACTGCTCTCTCAGGAATGAAAGACACTGCTTCTCTCATGACTCTCACCGCTCAAGATTTGAGCCTTCGTGAGATCATCCAGAAGTATCAAGCCGCATCGATCGCTTCTAAGAAGAAGTTTGTGATCGAAGCGAAGCGTATGCTCGTTTCTGAATAGAGTTCAGAAAATTAATCTAGAAAGCCCTATGTTCTTAACTGAACACGGGGCTTTTTTTTACACTGCGATCGGCGCTTTGATCCCTGGATGCGGGTCGTAGCCTACGAGTTCGAAGTCCTCGTACTTAAATTCAAAAATAGATTTGACTGCAGGATTGATCTTCATCTGCGGAAGAGCGCGATGATCACGCGAGAGCTGAAGCTGCGCTTGATCTAAGTGATTGAGATACAAGTGCGCGTCACCTAACGTATGAACGAAGTCGCCTAGTTTCAGTCCTGTCACTTGCGCCACCATCTGCATCAGTAGAGCATAGCTTGCGATATTAAAAGGAACTCCTAAGAACACATCTGCACTTCGCTGATAGAGCTGGCACGAGAGTTTTCCATTCGCGACGTAGAATTGGAAGAACGCATGACAAGGTGGAAGCTTCATCTTGGGAATCTCTGCCACGTTCCATGCACTCACAATGAGTCTACGAGAGTCTGGATTTTTTTTGATCTGATCAATCACGTTTGTGATCTGGTCGATCGTCTGGCCATCAGCCCCACGCCAAGATCTCCACTGAGATCCGTAGACGGGACCAAGATTGCCTTCAGCATCTGCCCATTCGTCCCAGATTGTGACGCCATTATCTGTTAAGTATTTAATATTAGTTTCGCCTTTTAAGAACCAGAGCAGCTCATGAATGATGGACTTAAGATGAACTTTCTTTGTCGTAATGAGTGGGAAACCTTGGGAAAGATCGAACCGCATCTGGTGGCCAAAAACACTGAGTGTTCCCGTGCCTGTGCGATCTTCTTTTTTCACTCCATGCTCTAAAATGTGTTTGAGCAAATCATGATAGGCTTTCATCTGCTCTCGAGTATAATCTTAAAAATGGAGCGTTGGCTTGAACTTTTTCTAGGATCTCTGAGAGTCGATGAAGGCCGCTCTGAGAATACCGTTCAGTCTTATTCCAGAGACCTAAAACAGCTGAGTGAATCACACGGAAATTTGAAATCTCTCACCAGCGAAGAGCTCACTCAGTTTTTCCACAAACTCTCCAAACAAGGTATGAGTGCTGCTACGATTAATCGCAAGCTCAGTGCCATCAGGCAGTTTTATAAATTTTTGGTTTTGGAAGGCGAGCTTGAGAATAATCCAGCCTCACAAATTGAAAGCCCTGGGCTAGAGAAGCGACTCCCCAAACTACTGTCTCATGAGAGTATCGAGATGCTCATCGAAGCCGCACGAACTGGCCTCCCCTACAGCGATAACCCTAAACGTGAAGCGCTCGTTCACAGGGATCACACGATGATCATTCTGCTGTACGCTACAGGCATGCGTGTGAGTGAGCTCGTGAACCTCACTGTCCCTCAATTCGACTCTGATCTCTGCGCTGTGAAGGTGTCGGGTAAGGGCTCTAAAACGAGATGGATTCCCATGGCGCCACAAGCGGGAGCGCTGCTCTCTGCACACCTAGCACACTACAGACCCCTTCTTAACCCAGCAGATGACTCGCTCTTCGTGAATGACCGTGGCGGGAGAATCACACGACAGGGGTTCTGGGAGATTTTGAAAAAACTAGGCACTCTCTCAGGGATTCCCGAGAACCTCTCCCCCCACGTACTGAGACATTCGTTTGCAACGCACCTGCTCCAAAACGGAATGAATTTGCGCTCGCTCCAACAGTTACTCGGTCACTCCGATCTCTCAACTACACAAATCTATACCCATATCACGCCGCAGTATTTAAAGGATGCGCACAAGAAATTTCATCCGCGGGGGTGAGCCCATGATATCGTTTCCTCACCAATGGAATCTTTCGCTCATAACCTCCAGATGCTCTCCGTGCAGTTCGTCCCCTTCATGATGGCAGTGATTTTTCATGAATACGCACACGGGCTGATGGCAGAGCGCTTCGGCGACACCACTGCGAAGGACGCAGGACGACTTACACTCAATCCTCTCCCTCACATCGACTGGATGGGAACGGTACTCTTCCCACTCATCAACATGCTCTCAGGACTCAACATTCTCTTTGGTTGGGCGAAACCTGTTCCGATTGATCCCACTCGTTTCAAGACATACCGCTCGGGACTCTTCTGGGTGTCATTTGCAGGACCTCTCATGAATTTCCTACTCGCATTTGTTTCAGCGATTGGATTTTGCATGATGGTGAAGTGGGCGCCTCAAGATTTTTATTTGTTCGAACCACTCATTGCGATGACTAGGGTTTCTGTTTATCTCAACATCGCGCTGGGGATTTTCAATCTCATTCCACTTCCTCCGCTCGATGGCAGCAAGATGATTGAGAGCTTCCTCTCGTACAACGCCACTCGCACGTATGAGTCGATCGCACCCTATTCGTTTTTCATTCTCCTGGGACTCATGTTCACGGGAGCGTTTCAGATTTTAAGCGCACCGATCAATCTCCTCGCTAATCTCATGCTCTTCTTAGCAGGATCAATGTTCGGTCTCGGAGGTTTGTACTAGTTTTATGAGTAAGAAGATCATGCTCTCAGGTGTGCAGCCCACTCGCGCGATCACTCTCGGCAATTACTTAGGCGCAATTAAGAACTGGGTGAAACTCCAAAAAGAATATCAATGTTACTTCATGTCGGTCGATCTACACGCAATCACCCTCAAGCAAGATCCCAAGGAACTGAGAGACGCAACTTACTATGGTATCGCAACCTATTTAGCTGCTGGCATCCATCCTAAAACCTGCAACATGTTCGTTCAGTCTCATGTCTCTGAGCACGCTGAACTAGGCTGGGTACTCACTTGCTACTCGACGATGGGTGAATTGAATCGTATGACTCAGTTCAAGGACAAGTCAGGCAAGCAAGGTGACCACATCCCAACTGGACTCTTCACCTACCCTGCACTCATGGCTGCAGACATTCTGCTCTATGATTCAAACGCTGTACCCGTAGGTGCTGATCAGAAGCAACACATCGAACTCACTCGTGATATCGCGATCCGCATGAACAATCTCTACGGCAAGGACACTTTTGTCATCCCTGAGCCATACATCGCTCCAGTAGGTGCCAAGATCATGAGCCTTCTCGATCCAGAATCCAAGATGTCGAAGAGTGACGTGAACGCAAACGCATCCGTGTTCCTCACCGATTCAGAGGATACGATTCGAAAGAAAATCAAACGCGCTGTCACTGACTCGGGATCTGAGATTACTGCAGACACCAAACAATCGGGCGTGCACAATCTACTCACGATTCAATCTTGTATCTTAGGCAAGTCGATTCAAGAATTGGCAGATAGTTACGCAGGCAAACAATATGGCCACCTCAAAGTAGAAACAGGCGATATTGTCGCAGCTGCGATCAACCCTATCCGAACTGAGATTGAAAAACTCATGGGCGATCTGGGTTATTTAAATGAATTGCTCAAAAAGGGTGCCGAGAATGCACGTGAGCGCGCTTCCAAGACTCTCGCAAGAGTTTATGACCGCTTAGGATTTATCCCTAGATAATGATAGCCATTAGCTTCACTCTCTACACCGCCGCTCTTCATTTCTCGCACGGACATTTTCAAATAGAGAGTTTCGCAATCATTGTCGTGTGTATCGCGGCAGCGCTCTTCACTCAGTTCTTCAAACTATCCGATGAGTTCAATCCCAAACTTTGGTCGTGGCTCCTGGTTTTCAACTCGCTACTCTTTTTCACTCATCACGGAATTCTTTACTCTCAGAACGAAGAGGCACTGGCTCTAATATTGAACCTCAGGAATCTCTCTCTCGTTTTGTCTGGAGTTTTACTTTTCCAAAAACTCGACAAGCAAGTTTCCGTATTCGCAATCGGCGCACTTGCGTGTGTTTATGCGATCTCGAAGTACTCAGTCATTACTGCGAGCCCTAACCCCTCGATTGATGTCAATTATGTCATGCGCGCAGGCACCGATGGGTTCCTCTCGGGGCACAACCCCTACTCGCTTGCTTATTCTAACTCAATGAGTGAAGCCTACGGCTACCAGACTACCTTTTCCTACCTGCCATCACTACTCTACCTCACTGCTCCGTTTCGACTCTTAGGATTAGATCCGAGAGTGCTCCTTTGGCTATCAGAACTCTTCATCGCTCTTGGGATTTTCAAGATCGCACACTCACAGCTTAAAAACTTCAAGCATGCTGCTCTGCCAGCGCTCCTCTTCTTAAGTGCTCCGGTGAACTGGTTCCTACTAGAACAAGCTTGGTCAGACACGCTCATGATTGCTGTCATCCTCTGGGGATGGATTTTCATTCAGGACAGAAAGACTCTCACAGGTGCTGTTGTTTTGGCGCTAGCAGCAGGGATCAAGCAGTATGCCCTCTTTCTCTGTATCTTCGTTGCTCTTGATGCTTACAAGACCTTAAGCAGAAAACAATTCATCCGTGCTCTTAGTTTAAGTGCATCGACCCTTGCGCTTCTTATCTTGCCGTTTTGGATTATTGACTCTTCAGCGTTTACTCAATCTATTTTTGGTTTATTCCAAAACATGCCTTTGAGATTAGACTCCATGAGTTTCACCACAATAGCTGCAAAATTCATGAACCCAGAGAGTGTTCCAGATCTTGCAAAACACTCTTGGTTTCTTCTGATTCTTTTTGCTCTGTCTTACTTTATTGGCAAAACCTGGATCTCAAGATCCTTTGCGTTTTTATCTTTAACTTTCCTATTAGGATCTCACGCATTCTGTAATCAGCATCACTTACTTGCAACAATGACTCTCATCATGGGAACAACACAGCTCAAAAAAAACGAGTCCGAGCGCCCCCTGAAATCTATCCCCTGGCTCCCACTTGGAGTTTTTATTTTCTTAGTGAGCAGGCTCTTCATTTTGTTTGGGTTTCAACCTTATGTAACGGATGTCGTTCTCTATGCTGATCAAGCTCAACAAGCGTCACAGGGTCTTAGAGCCTACCGAGACTTCTTCTATCCTTATCCACCTCTCTCACTTCCACTGATTTATCTCCCTCAGTGGTTAGGTGCCGAAGAATTCTTCAGTTATCGCAATATTTTCAATAAAGTTTTCTTTTTGATAGATCTACTGATGACTTACTTCACTGTTCGCGTTGCCAAGAAACACTTTAAGTTTTCAGAGCCAATGATTTTTTCACTCCTTTGTCTACTCTCTGTGATGGGATTGCTTCAGGGACATCTGATCTACGACAGGATCGATCTTGGAGTTTCATTTTTCAATTTCTCACTTTTTGCTATGAGCGTGAATAGCGCAGCATTTGGTTTCCGCGCTCTCGTTTCTAATGCCGGTGTACTTTTCAAATTTATTCCGTTTTTCCCAGCAGTGTTTTTATCCCTGCTACAAAATTCGAAAGAGAAAAAACCTCAACTCTTCATGAAGCAATCACTCTTCTTGATTCCAGCACTGATCGTGATTGCGATGCTAGAAAACAGTTCTCACCCTGGGATCTACAAATATCTCTTCGAACATGGAGAACGTGGAATACAAATTGAATCCGTCTGGGCTACTCCCTACATGATACAAGAAGTTTGGTCTTCGAAAAGCTCCGTAGGAATTGATACTGTCTTCGGTGGTCAACATCTGAAAGACGAAATGATCTCAGGTGTGGTGCTTCTGCTCAGTAAGACTCTGGGTTTTTTAATACTAGGACTCTTCGGCGTTTACTTACTGATCAAAAAACCAAAACCCTCTATTGATCTCTATCTACTCACACCCCTCTCTGTGCTTCTCATATTCCTCAGCACTCAGAGAGTACTCTCCCCACAGTTTTTTATTTGGCTCATGCCATTTTTAGCAATCTCTATCGTTTGTTTTAGAAACAAGCGCATGCTTGGATTGACTCTAGCACTTTACGGACTTACTTATATTGGCTTTGATTTAGGCTATTGGGAGTTTACGAAGTTTAATCCATTCTTCGTTCATGTCGTAGCGCTGAGAAATGTTGTGCTCGTCGCACTTCTATTCACAACACTCAAACTACTGAACCATAAAATTTCGAGCATCGTTTAAGCAGGCGGAATCAAACATCACTACGCTACCCGTTTGATTAATCTTATTAATAAAAGCAGAAAGGGCCTGACTTCCAGAGTTCTCCCAATACATCACACAGTTGGGATTAGAGCAGTGAGTAGTGTGCTGGAGATCATCATGTCCATTCACCATTGGCAATCCATTATTCACGAGACCTAAGGCATGCCCCATTTCGTGAACCAGCGTACTTTGTTCGACATACTTGTCCGTCGATGAAGCGATAGCTGAACTACTGGCTTCGATCACTTGCTTGAACATCGCAATCACGCTCGTACCACCGATGCTCACTCCGAGAGTTTTAGGTTGCACACCTGCGCTGCTTTTGTAGTACCCGTTTAAAAAAAGAACGAGAAAATGAGCTTGTTCAGAAGAAGAGTGATTGAGTCTTACAGTTTCAGACAAGTCATAGATCTCTTGATCAGTCCATTCAGTTTTGTTTTGCTTGGTGATCTGTCTCATTTGAGTAAGATCCTTAGGAACAACGAACTGAGGTTGCAAGGTTCTCCCTTGATAGAGTGCTCTTAAGTTTTCCTCTAAAATCTGCCAGTAAGGAATGCGATTATAGGGAGTCTGAGTCATTCCGATATAGGGATCAGCACCCTGCTCGTAGATGACTTCTACTGCGACCTTCTTCACACTTGAAAAATAATACTTCGAGGATTCGAATTGGTTCTGGCTTAAGCCAGAAGCTCCATCAGAAAGAGGTCCACAGCTCGAGTTTACGAGGGCTATAGACAGAATCAAAGTTAGTAAAAAACGTGAAACCATACTCAAGGGGTCTCCTATTGCGAGAAGAGTGCCAGCTCAAAAAGAGCGTAATAACTCGTAAATACAGTTATAAACACGAGTCAGTGTAGATCTTTTATACACTCAGGTATCAATGACAAATCAGCGAGTTTTAATTTCCACTTATAGATTTTCTGAATTGCCAGTGTAAAGTCTCGCGTCTTTCAAGCACTCATCTCCAAACAAAGAAACTAATCCAGATTTTTTTAAACTATCCCAAAACTCTTCTGAAGCATTCGGATTGGTCGATGTCCAATGCATGACGCAGTTTGGATTATCACAATGGAACTGACCTTCACCGTGACCTTCATAAAAATCTTTAAGACCTGCGATCATTGGCAGTCCGTTATTGACTAGCCCCAGTGAATAAACCATTTTATTAACCAGAGTCGACTGTTCGGTAAACGAATCTATAATCACTTGTTTGAAAATCCCAATAACTCTCGTTCCACCTGCAGCAATGCCTTGAACTTTTTCTAGAATCTTTTTTCCATCATTATAATTTCCTTTTAGAAACAGAATAACAAAACGAGTTTCGCCGTCTTTGGCATGAGACTTTCTTAATTGAGTACCCAAACTATATATTTCTTCATCATTCCAAGAGGCTTTGCTCTGAGCTTCAATTTGAGTCATGTTTTCAATATTTTTAGGAATTTGGAACAATGGCATGATCGCCCTAGTTTGGAATAATGATTGAATGTTACTTTCTAGAATTTGCCAATAAGGCATCGAGTTAGTACCAGAATCAGTAAGTCCTACGTAAGGCTCAGCACCCGGCTCGTAAAACACTTCAATTCCCAATACGTGCGCACGATTAAAGTAATACCAAGACGACTCAAACTCATTGTCACTCAGACTAGATGCACTGGAGCTCAAACGAGCAGGCTTTCCGCAGGCAGTGTTACTATCAAAACTGCTAAAATAATGGCCTTAGATCCAATGAATCTCATACCGTCTATAAAGCGAAAGTGGTTCCAAAAAACCTCAATTTTAGAGGACTAAGGGCCAGTAAAGTATCTAAAAATTAAGCAAGTGCATCAGCGCAAAACTGTGTCGAAATTGACCTAAAAAAATACCATGCCGCGTTACCCTAAAAAATCGGTTAATTTGTTAACACTATGACAACCAAAAATCTCAATAGCTTCGGCACCAAGTCCACCCTCAAAGTTGGCGGAAAAAACTACTCCTTCCACTCACTAAAAACGTTTGAAAAATCATCAGGAAAATCTCTCGCCAAACTTCCCTTCTCACTCAAGATTCTCTTAGAGAATCTCCTCAGGGGTGAAGATGGTATCGCGATGAAAAAAGGCGACGTGGTTGCTATCGCTGAATGGAATCCAAAAGCCGAGCCTGACAAAGAAATCCAGTTCATGCCCGCACGCATTCTCCTTCAAGACTTCACAGGAGTTCCTGTCGTAGCCGATCTCGCAGCGATGAGGGACGCAGTGAAACGCTTAGGCGGAGATCCATCACGCATTAATCCGCTTCAACCTGCAGATCTCGTGATCGATCACTCGGTACAAGTTGATTACTTCGGAACTCCACAAGCGCTGAAGCAAAACTCAGATTTGGAATTCTCACGCAATCAAGAGCGCTACGAGTTCCTCCGTTGGGGTCAGAGCGCGTTCAAGAACTTCAGAGTTGTTCCACCCGATACTGGAATCGTTCACCAAGTGAACTTGGAATTTCTCGCTCACGTTGCGATGACAGGTGAAAAAGACGGCGAAACTTGGGTTTACCCAGACACTCTCGTAGGCACTGATTCACACACCACCATGATCAATGGTCTAGGCGTATTAGGCTGGGGCGTAGGCGGTATCGAAGCCGAAGCTGCAATGTTAGGCCAACCTTCCGTCATGCTCATCCCTCAAGTCGTGGGATTCAAACTCACTGGCAAAATGAAGCCAGGAACCACAGCCACAGACTTGGTTCTCACGGTAACTCACTTACTCCGCAAAAAAGGCGTCGTAGGAAAATTCGTAGAATTCTACGGACCTGGACTTGCAAACCTCACTCTTGCAGACCGTGCGACGATCGCAAACATGGCACCAGAATACGGCGCTACCTGCGGAATCTTCCCAGTCGATGAGAAGACCTCTGAATACCTCAAGCTCACTAACCGCTCGCACCTCGTTCCACTGGTTGAAGCTTATTACCAAGAACAAGGCATGTGGTTCACTGCAGGTCAGCCAGACGCTGAGTACAGCGATGTACTCGATCTTGACCTTGGATCTGTTGAGCCATCGCTTGCAGGACCTTCACGTCCACAAGACCGCGTGAGTCTGTCGAACATGACTGATAATTTTTATAAGAATCTCGCGACCGTTCTTCAGAAGAAACCTGAAGAAGTGGATCCTAAGAAGTCTCAAGGCAATCTCTCTCACGGATCTGTCGTTATCGCAGCGATCACCTCTTGCACGAATACTTCGAATCCAGCTGGCCTCATCGCAGCGGGATTACTCGCACAGAAAGCTGTAGCAAAAGGCCTCACTGTGAAACCTTGGGTGAAGACATCACTTGCTCCTGGATCTAAGGTCGTCACCGATTATTTGAACGCTTCAGGACTGATGAAACCACTGGAAGCCCTCAAGTTCAACGTTGTCGGATACGGCTGCACGACCTGCATCGGTAACTCTGGCCCACTTGCTGCTGACATCATGAAGAACATCGTAGACGGAGGACTCGCAGTCTCAAGCGTTCTCTCTGGTAACCGTAACTTTGAAGGTCGCGTGCATCCGAATGTGAGAGCAAACTATCTCGCTTCCCCTGCACTCGTTGTCGCTTACGCAATCGCAGGACATCTCCAGGTTAATCTGACGAAAGATCCAATCGGGAAAGGCAAAGATGGCAACGACGTTTTCTTGAAAGACATTTGGCCATCGTCAGATGAGATTGCAGCAGTGAGCTCCAAGCACGTTACTGGAGAAATGTTCAAAGAGTCATATAGCGATGTGTTTAAGGGTGACGAAAACTGGCAGGGAATTCAATTCCCCAAAGGCGATCTCTACAAGTGGGATGCGAAGTCCACTTACATCAAAGCTCCTCCATTCTTCGAAACGATGACCATGGATGTGCCTCCGATCACGAATATCAAGGGTGCTAAGCTTCTTGCTCTCCTCAAAGACTCCATCACAACTGACCATATCTCTCCTGCAGGCGATATCTCTAAGAAGTCCACTGCAGCAGCGTACTTGGGCAGTCTTGGAGTGGACGCGAAGGACTTCAACTCCTACGGCGCACGCAGAGGTAACCACGAGATCATGATGCGTGGAACGTTCGCAAACGTACGTCTCAAGAACCAACTCACTCCAGGAATTGAAGGAGGAGTATCAGTTCATCAGCCAAGTGGTAAGCAAGGTTCGATCTACGATACATCGATGCAATATCAATCCGAGAAGACTCCTCTCATGATCATCGCAGGCAAGGAATACGGCACAGGATCAAGCCGTGACTGGGCAGCAAAAGGCACTCTACTCTTAGGAGTCAGAGCTGTGATCGCAGAGAGCTTCGAGCGTATTCACCGCAGTAACTTGGTAGGAATGGGTGTACTCCCCCTCCAATTCAAAACGGGCGAGAACGCAGAAACACTAGGTCTCAAGGGCACAGAAACCTTTGACATCGATGGCGTCACAAGTGTTACGGCTGGTGGCACACTCACTGTGAATGCTGTGGATTCGAGCGGCAAAAAAACAACCTTTCAAGTCAAAGTACGTATCGATACCCCTAACGAGGTCGAATACTACAAAAATGGTGGAATTCTACCTTACGTGCTAAGACAGATCGTCAAAGGGAACTGAAGCCATGGCTGATACTAAAGACACTAAATCACGAAAAAGCCCTCCAGCGGATATCGGTGGGTTTGATCGGGACCAGAAGATGGAGCTCATTCAGCGAAGCTTAGGTATCCGTCATAAACTCAAAGTCCATGACAGCATGAAGATGCCTGAGACTCACGAAGACATGGCAGCAATGCTTCTGTCGAAGTGGGAACTCGAAGACGAACTTCGTGCGATTGAAGAACTCATCGCTGAGACTCGTCAGTTCTGGACTAAGTCCAAAAAAGAAATCGTCCGCGAAGCTCTCCAAGGCGGACAAAAACTAAATAAAAAAACGACTCGATAAAGCGTTATGGCAAAAATCATTGTTACAGGTGGAGCAGGATATGTTGGCTCTCACGCTGTCAAGAGATTAGCCCATGATGGCCATGAGATCTTAGTCATCGACAATCTTGTACACGGTCACGCTGAAGCCGTGAAATGGGGAGATCTTGAGAAGATCGACTTACTCAATTTAGAAGCACTCACCGATGCTCTCAATCAGTTTGAACCTGAGAGCGTGCTACACTTCGCAGCTTATGCTTACGTCGGAGAGTCTGTGCGCGAGCCAGTGAAGTATTACGAGAACAATGTCCTTGGCACTCTCAATCTTTTGAAGGCGATGAAATCAGCGAAGTGCTCGAAGCTCGTTTTTTCAAGTACCTGCGCGACTTACGGTGAACCCAAGATCATTCCGATTACCGAATCCACTCCTCAACATCCGATCAATCCTTACGGCCAGACCAAACTCATGGTCGAGCAGATCTTGCGGGATGCTCACACGGCTTACGGACTAGAGAGTGTCTCTCTGAGATATTTCAACGCCGCAGGAGCAGATCCTGAAGGAGAGATCGGTGAGAATCACCATCCTGAGACTCACCTCATTCCACTCACGCTTCAGACTGCTCTGGGCAAGAGAGCAGAGATCGAAGTCTTGGGCACCGATTATCCGACAGCAGACGGAAGCTGCATCCGTGATTACATTCACGTGATGGATTTAGCAGAGGCGCATGTGCTTGCGCTCAAGTACCTGGAGAAAAAACCTGGAGTGCATGCGTTTAATCTCGGGACTGAGACAGGAACAAGTGTTCTAGAAATCATCAAAGCCGCTGAAAAAGTCTCGGGCAAGAAACTCAAAGTGAAACACTCCCCTCGCCGTGCAGGAGATCCACCTGTACTTGTTGCCGATGCGAGCCTAGCCAAGAGGGAGCTGGGATGGAAACTTCAGCACTCTTCTATTGATCACATCATCCGAGATGCTTGGAAGTGGATCCAAAAACTATGATCTTACGTGCGTTCATTCTCTGCGTACTCTTGTTCAACGTGAGGGCGTATGACCGACTCATGCACTTAAACCTTTGGGCAGAGGATGCGAATGATTACGCTAGATCTGCTTTTGAATTAGGTTGGGGCAGTCTTTTACTTCCCATTGCAGGATATCAAACGATCATCCAAAGATTCATTGCAATCATTGGAACTTATGTACCTCTTGAGGCGCTAGCTCATTTTTATTTTGAGACTTATATTCTCTGCGCATCTGCAGTGATTGCTTACTTTGTTCACGATGATTTTGAACACATCATAACCAAAGCCAAAAACAGATTTTTCATTGCTGGAACTCTTTGTGTAGTTGCAGGTATTGGTGAGTGCCTCGGCAACCTCTGCAATCTCCATTGGTATTTTAGTTTTGGCTTGGGATTACTCGCAATGAGACGATTAGACCGTGAGACGAAGCCCGTTCACATCATCATCGCAATTCTTTTTGGTTTCTCTGCTGGCGAGAGTCTCATGTTTGCTCCTCTTTTTGCACTGAGAGCCTGGTTACAACGTAAGTCGACTACTCGTGAATCTTGGAAAGAATCTGCGATTACTATTGGACTGATTTGTATTGGAATCATCAACATCATTTATCGAGACGAGAGACATTTCAAAGACCACATCATTCTCTTGAACACCTTCATGGAGAGAATTTATTACACCGTCATGAATCATTTCCTCTTTGCTCCTCTCTTTGGAACTCACACGACTCAGTACATTGCGTACTACGAACCTCTATTTTGGCTGTTCAGCGTTCTAGTCATTACACTCTACTCAAGAGCTTTTTTCAAAACCAAGACCGCTCAGGAACGACTCATCTACATCGTACCGCTTGCGTTTTTAGCCACCGTGGCACTTTCTTGGATTGTGAGGAAAGTTGCGTTTAGTCTTTACGCACGTGATCGCAGTTATTGGTATTGGCATTACAATCGATACAGCATGAACATGTCTCAAATCGCACTGATCTTCACCTTGAGTCAACTCACACGACTCTCTGGTAGGTTTAGTCAGAAAACTTTCAATTGGTTACTCGCATTTGTATTCATCCATAATCTCTATCTTTTTGAGATTAAACGAACGGGTGGGCTAACGTGGATTGGACAGCTGAGGGAATCAACAGTCAAACCGATACCCTGCGATAAGCCCATTCACATCAAGGTGAGCCCTGAACACGATGATTACTGGGGTGTCGATATTCCAGGGAAACTCATGTGTGAATATCGTGCTAAACGCTTTAATTTGTAACGCATTTAAGCCGCTAACGCATGGTGTTTTTAATTGACTAAGAAAATCACTTAGAAGAGATTCTTAGGACAATGTCAAAAAAAATTACTCACTGCAGAATTTGTCAGACCCAGAAATTTGATACCATTGTTGAATTAGGAGATCAGGCCTTCACTGGTATCTTCCCCAAAACAAAATCTCAGCAAGTACCTACCGGCGAACTGACATTAGTTAAATGCAAAAACTGCGATCTCGTTCAACTCGCTCACAACTTCGATCTCAATCAAATGTACGGAATGAATTATGGGTACCGCTCAGGTCTCAACCAATCGATGGTTGCTCACTTGAAAACTCGCACACAGAAAATCCAAAAATTTGTGAAGCTCTCTCCGGGAGATATGGTCGTTGATATTGGAAGTAACGACTCTACTCTCTTGAGATCATACGAGAGACAAGACTTACTCTTCTTAGGAATTGACCCTTCAGGAGTGAAGTTCAAGAACTACTATCCTGATTACATCAAACTCGTTCCAGAGTTTTTCTCTGCTGCTGCAATTAAAAAATCCTATCCAGGAAAAATGGTGAAAGCGCTCACCTCCATTGCCATGTTCTACGATCTCGAAGACCCGATCGCATTTGCTCAGCAGATCGCAGACGCACTCGACACTGATGGCGTGTGGATGTTTGAACAGAGCTATGTAGGCGCGATGCTCAAGACCAATTCATTCGATACGATCTGCCATGAGCACTTAGAGTATTACGGATTGAAACAAATCAAATGGATTCTAGATGCTGTGAACATGGTGATCTTGGATGTCGAGTTCAACGATGTGAACGGCGGAAGCTTCTGCATCACTGCCACGAAGAAGAATTCTCTCCATCCTACAGAAGCGCCGATTGTTACCACAATTCTTCAGCAGGAGAAGACCGAAGGACTTTTCAACCTCGACACCTATAAAGCTTTTATTGATCGCATGAATGATCAGAAGAGCAAACTCATAACTTTCCTCGCCGAGGCTAAACTCTCAGGCAAAAAAGTTTTTGGTTATGGAGCATCCACCAAGGGTAACGTTCTCCTTCAGTACTACGGCATTTCCCCTTCTGATTTTGTTGCGATAGCGGAAGTGAACGAAGACAAGTTTGGATCGTTCACTCCAGGAACTCTTATCCCTATTCTCTCTGAGAAGGAAGTCAAAGCGATGAAACCTGATTACATGGTTGTCCTACCTTGGCACTTCAAGAAGGGCATCTTGGGTCGTGAAAAAGAGTACATGAACCAAGGTGGCAAGATGGTATTCCCTCTTCCAGAATTAGAAATCGTTTCTTCATAAATGAGCTCTCAGAATAAGCGCGCAATGATCGTAGGCAGCGCGGGTCAAGACGGAGTGCTTCTCACAGAGCATCTCCAGCCATTGAATTACCAAGTTGTCCCCGTCACTAAAAAAGACGATTTATCGAAACTGAGTTTCACTGGAATCGACGAGATCTACTATCTCGCAGCTTATCACCACACTTCACAAGACCAGATCCCTGATGAAGCAGAGCTCCTCCGTAAGAGCACTGAGGTTCATGTCACGGGACTCGGGCACTGTTTAGAAGGGATTCTGAAGGCTGGACACAAAGCGAGACTGTTTTACGCTTCTTCTTCCATGGTGTTTGGTAAGCCCGCATCGACCTCTCAGAGTGAATCCACGCCACTTGCTCCAGACACAGCTTATGGAATCACGAAGCAACAAGGGATGCTTCTCTGCAAGAAGTACAGAGAGACGAAGGGCGTCTACGCCTCAAGCGGGATTCTCTATAATCATGAGTCACGATATCGAAAACCCCAGTTCCTCTCTCGCAAAGTCGTACTTGCCGCAACCCGCATCAAAAACGGCTCACAAGAGAAGCTTAAACTAGGCGATCTCGATTCCACAGTAGACTGGAGTGACGCACGTGATTTCGTGAGAGCGTTTCAACTCATCTTGCAATGCAAAGAGCCTCAGGACTTTGTCATTTCTAGCGGTATTGGGCATACTGTTAGGGATTTTGTACAGACTACGTTTGGGCTCCTGAATTTAGACTGGAAAGACCATGTTGAGCTTGATAAAGATTTAATACAAAGAGCCAAACACACCTTGGTCGGGAATTCATCTAAGCTCAAGATGCAGACGAAGTGGGTGCCTCAGTACGATTTTAAAACAATGATTAGGGACATGATCATGGCCGAAGGGGTTTCAATTGACTGACAAATTTCTGATTTTCACGCCTACTCTGAACGAAGCACAGAACATCACTCTGCTTCTCCAGGAAATCGAAAAAGTGAAAATGCCAGATGCTTATGACATCCTCGTTCTCGATGACAATTCACCTGATGGCACTGGACGTATCTTAGATGAACTCAAACTCACCCGCCCTCACCTCCATGTGATTCACAAAATGAATCGCAACGGCATCGGCGGCGCGCACAAAGACGGCATTCAATGGGCGTTCGATCATGGATACAAGACTCTAGTCACCATGGATGCAGACTTCACTCATCCGCCTCACAGAATACCAGAGCTTTTTCAAAACAATCAGAACTTCGATGTCGTCGTGGGCTCACGTTATATGGAGAAGAATAGTCTCGATGGCTGGAACTCCATGCGTAAGTTCCTGACATGGACTGCGCACTTCTTAACTACGTTCCTCTTGGGACTGAAGTACGACTCCACAGGGGCGTTCCGTCTCTACAAACTCGACCGAATCCACAGAGGATTTTTCTCAGAAGTGCAGTCCAATGGATATGCGTTTTTCTTCGAGAGCCTTCATCTGCTGAATGTGGGCAAGTACCGCATTAATGAAGTTCCAATCTCGCTCCCGCCTCGTACTTATGGTTCATCGAAGATGAGCTACTTCGAAGCACTGAAGAGCATTAAGACTTTATTCACGATTTTCTTATTCAGAAGGAAAATCAAAACCGAATACCGAGCAGGTCACGCGCTCACGAACAAAACCTAATGGATAAAAAAGATATGACAAACAAAACACCTTCACAAAACGGACTCATCGATAACCAGGGCTGGGATGCTTACTGGGGCGAGAAGAAACAAAAAGGCAGCATGCTCTATGATGTGATTGCTGAGTTCTATCGCAAGTTCATCATCCGCCCATCGCTCAATCACTTCATCAAGAAGTACATGAAGCCAGGAGATCAAGTCCTTCACGCTGGTTGCGGAAGTGGTCAAGTGGATCAAGACATTCGAGATTACGTGAACATCACGGGACTCGATATTTCAGTCAATGCTCTGAAAGTTTTTGATTTTGAAGCCAAGGGCAAGGCCAAGAGCCTGCACGGTAGCATTTTCCAAATCCCTCTCGCCAATGACTCCGTAGATGGAATCCATAACCTAGGCGTGATGGAACATTTCACGATGGAAGAGATCGAGAAGATCTTGGCAGAGTTCAGACGCGTGGTGAAAAACTCAGGCAAACTCGTGATCCTCTGGCCACCCGAATTCGGACTCAGCGTGATGTTCTTCAAGGTATTGAAAGTCATCATCACCACTCTCACAGGCAAGAAGGACGTGAAGTTCCACCCTGACGAGATCTCGCGCATTCAATCGAAGAAGCAAGCTTACGAGATCTTCGAAAAAGCTGGTTTCAATGTGCTGGAGTATTACTTCGGACCGCGTGATGTTTTCACGTATTCAGTGATCGTTGCGCAGAAGAAGTATTGACAACATACTGACGTTTATACGCCAAAACGTATAAAAAACAAAATATACGCTACAGAGTATAATAGTGATAATATACGCCCTAGCGTATATTATCACTAAATGAAGAAGCCCTCTAAACCTCTTGAGATTTCCATTAGAGCCTCCAATCAACTGGGTCAAGCTATCGAAAGGGCGCGTAAACGACTCGACCTCAGCCAAACACTCCTTGCTAAGAGCGCAGGAACACGACAGGCCACAATCTCAAATATTGAAAAAGGGATTGGCTCCACAAAAATAGAAACTTTATTTGCCATTTGCGCAGCTCTTGGAATTGAAGTCGTTCTTCGAGAAAGAGCGTCGTCATCAAAAAAACCTTCTTCAACGCAAAGTTGGTTTGAATGACGGAAAAGCTCTCCCTACTGATGAATAGTATTCCTGTTGGAACACTCATCAGAAAATCAAATGGAGCAATCTCATTTGAATATGCGTCGACTTGGCTTGAGCGTGAATATCCTATTCCCATCTCAAGACAACTCCCTCTCCAGGAGAAACCTTTTTCTGATGCACGAGTGCGCACGTATTTTGACAATCTTTTACCTGATGACCTAAGAGTCAGAGAGAAACTCGCAGCGCAATCAAAAGCAGGAAGCGCACAAGTGTTTGATCTTTTATCCGCACTGGGACGGGATTGCGTTGGTGCCTTACAATTTTATCCTGAAACAGACGACCATGAGAAACCAAAAGCAGCTTACGGTACTCCTATAAGTGACACTCAAATAGCGAAACTTATTCAAAACCTAAGACTTAATCCATTGGGAATCGGTAACCAACCCGACTTCAGGATCTCACTAGCAGGAGCTCAAAACAAAACTGCTCTTCTTTATCATGAGGGACGATGGATGCTCCCCGGAGGAGTAACACCCACCACACACATCTTAAAACCTGCAATTGGGAAAATCCCAGATGGGCCTGATTTTTCTCTTTCTGTCGAGAATGAATGGCTCTGCTTAGAAATCCTAAGAGCTTATGGGCTGAATGTAGCTGATACAGAAATCATTGACTTCAAAGACACCCGCGCTCTCAGCATCAAAAGATTCGATAGAGAGTGGTCAGGTAAAAAATTATTACGTATTCCCCAAGAAGATCTCTGTCAGGCATTAGGAGTGGGTCCTGAGAAAAAGTATGAGACTGACGGCGGACCTGGAATAGGTTCTATTCTCTCATTACTCAATGAATCGAATGATCGAGATCGTGATCGAACTGATTTTATGAAAACCCAGCTGATCTTCTGGATCATTGCCGCAATCGACAGCCACGCCAAGAACTTCAGTGCCTTCATTCAGCCCCATGGGTTTACGATGACGCCACTTTATGACGTGATGTCAGCAGACCCTCACGTGAATGCGCAGACTCTACCCGAAGAAAAACTCAAACTAGCAATGGCCGTTGGAGATAAAAGATATTATAAAATCAAAGAGATTCAGACTCGTCACTGGCTTCAAACAGCAAAAAAATATAAATTTAGTGGAATGGAAAATATCATATCAGAAGTCACTCATCAGACTTCTCAAGTGATTGAATCTAGTATTAGAAAACTTCCAAAAGGTTTTCCAAAGAAAGTCAGTGAACCCATTTTTAAAATGATGCTGAAGCGAGTAAAACTGCTAGAGACCTAGTTAGTGAACCTTCTTCGTCAGCACAAACGCCGTCCGTAAAATAATCAAAATATCCATCACGAAGCTATGATTCTTCACGTAGTAGAGATCATACGCGAGCTTCGTGAACGTGGCCTCGACGTTATCGAGTGTGTATCCCACACGAATCTGCGAGAGCCCTGTCAGTCCCGGACGCACTAAACAACGGAATTCATAGATAGGCACCTCACGAATAATCTCTTGAGTGAAAGAATAGACCTCAGGTCTAGGTCCTACAAACGACATCTCACCTCTAAGAATATTCCAGATCTGAGGAAGCTCATCCAAGTGAAGTGGTCTCATGAGTCGACCAATCCAAGTCACACGTGGATCATTGGCGCGAGTCGATGGCGGATTCTCAGATCCATTCACATCAAGCTTCATCGTACGGAATTTTAATATCTTAAACGGCTTACGATACCTACCCTGACGCTCTTGAATGAAGAGCACAGGGCCTGGGCTTGAGACCATGACAATAAAAGCAAGAATAAGGAGTAATGGTGAAAGCACTACCAAACATACGGAAGCAAACGAGAGATCAAAAATCCGTTTGAAGAAGTTGCTCCAGTTCTGTCTCGTATCAATTCCTGCAAACACGAACCAATTCTGAGAGAGAATCTGAGATGGAAAAGCTTCATGAATCTCGCTGTAGAAACCGACTTCGTCAATGACCCTGCAACCCACCTGCATCGCTGCGATCGCAAACTCTGTGGCACGTGGGTCCTTAGCCGCTTGATCGGTCATCACTACATCGATTACGCGAGATTCTTGGATTTTATGTGCCAACTGATCCGCACTCAGGTTTTTGTTCGCGAAGAACCACTCCTGAAGCTCGTTGAGATGTAAGTAGTTCATCCATTTCTTCGCGCGCTTTCCTAGACCACGAAGTCCCTGAGTGATGGGAGATGCTTCCCCAATGACCACGAAACGATAAGGATACTTATTCAGCACTAACGAGAGTACCCAGTGATAGAGAAGCACGCCAACTAGCGCACCAATGCTTCCGAATACGAGAAGGAATCGACCGATTTTCCAGAAGAGAGCAAAGTAAATCACAAACAGTGTTGAGATCAATGCAAGTACACATGAAATTGCAATCGAACGAATGAAAGATTTAGCGTAGAAGCGATGTTCACGTTCAAACAAGCCCGTACCTAGAGCAATGCCAGTGAAGCTCAGTGAGAATACAAGCGACGAAATCCATATCTCAGCCGAAGTCTGCATCCACACACGAGGATTCCATCCGGCTACTAGCGAGAAAGCCATGAAGCTCACTGCGAAATCTGAAACAAAATAGAAGCGTAAGTCTTTTGAGAGTAAGAGTTCGCTTAAGACTCGAGAGATTTTACGTGAGATGGGCATAGAGCGATTTTGCAAATTTGAATTACTTAGAGTCGACTGGGACATCTTTTTTTTTGTATCACAAAACATTGTGTCTGTGATGATTTATGGACAAAAACGCATAGCGGCATTGACTGCTATTTTATCTCAACAAGGAACGATCCCCTAACCTTATCCAATGAGAGGGGATGATATCTACATCATTATACTGAGTGTCCTTAAACCATGCTTGAGGTGCAACCACTAACTTATCTTCACGATTATTCAACCACGCCGCCCACCAACTAAAACTACTATTTGCAATCACATGATCTTTGCAACTCGACATCAATAACAAGTCTATAGAATCACGAATTCCATCATAACTTCCAGAGTAATTTCCGGTTACAAAATGAACTTTAAAACCATCCAGGTTCCAGTTTTCCTTGGCCCATTCTGGAGAGTTTGAAAACACATAAAGTGAAAGCGCTTTTCCATTTCTTTTTCTTTGAATTAACCGAACAGCTTCATAAAAATAACTCAAATCACAAACTCCGTGTAGTTGGTTTGCAGCCCCATCTGATACATAATCTCCACGACGAATATGTATCGATACAGAGTCTTCACTCTTTATAGAATCAAAGAGCTTTTTATTTTCCTCATTCAATATGCTGAGTGGCAACTCGAATGTCTTTCGAATCTCCGGAATGATCTCACTAAAATATCGTTCGGACTGAAAGTATCCAATGACTAGCTTAGGCGTAGATTGCTCGAAATATTGAGGATCAAAATTAAACTGTTTTTCACGATAGACAGAATTTCCTATAGTAAAAAATGGTCTCAACTTTGGCCACATATAATAATATTTATGAAATAGTTTATAATACCAATTAAGCGAGTTAACAAACCTAAGAAAAACTCCAGAATATGATCTCACTTCTTTGAATGTAGCAAAATCATTTAAATCTTTCGGGGTACCAACAAAACAACTGAGAGAATAGACAAACTTAGGTGTAAAATCAAAATAGCAAAGATCAACCTTTAACGAAACTCCAAGCTTACGAGCTAAAGCTAAACCCGCTGCATATTGGAACATCTGATTTCCAAGTCCGCCAGCAAGACGAATAATAACATGTTTCAAAGTGTCACCATTTTTCTTGATACCAGTTAATAATTTGTTTAGCTCTACTTGTTACATCATGACCAGCGAGAAAAACCTTGTCATAACCTGCTTGGGCGACACGCTCTCTTATTGCTGGATTCTTAATATAGAAGTCTAACTTATCAATCAACTCATCTTTGCTTCTAAAATAATCCGCCTCAACACCTTCTTTAAACATAGAATTTAAGTCTTCTGAAAACTCTGAGAGAAGCAGTCTACGAGTTGCGGGGATCTCAAAACAACGCCTGGTATAAGTATCATGATTGAGTTTAGACAAAAAACAAAGTCCAACTCGTGCACCATTAATAGCCTTATTATATTCCTCTGCTCTTGGAGAAGAAACAGGATTGAATTTCTTCAGCTCTGGGACTTCGTCGATCACCCTATTCCACTCGGGACCAAATAATCTAAAATCAAACTTTCGATTTACGATTTCAGCCAGGTACTGTTCTCGTCCGTCAGCCTCAAAGTGACCAATGAATGCGACATCACAGCTGTATTTCTGTTTGTCAGCAGCTGACAACTCCACAGGACGATTTCTCTCCGGAATAAACCAACTCCGGAGCAATTCTACACGTTTCGCTCCAGCTCCAGCGAAGTCTTGCATGTTTTCATGGCGATAAGCCAAGTTGAGATCGTACTTAGGGATTGAAGCGATGAAATGCCTCCAACCAAACTGCGTGCCCTTCTCTGAAAAGGGATTATCGTTATTATATCCAATTAAGTAGGTGCTAGGAGACTCCTTGTGAATCTTATCTAGTGTGTCTGGCAGAATATGAGTTCCACGATAAGCAAATAGAATATCGGGACGGAACTTCTTCACCTCATCAAAGAGATCATCATTCACTTGATGGATTCTAGGGCCGATCAAGAACTTAGATTCAGCTCTGGCCATCCACTTCTGAAG
The DNA here is from genome assembly GCA_023657465.1 of Lysobacteraceae bacterium. Classification (GTDB taxonomy): domain Bacteria; phylum Bdellovibrionota; class UBA1018; order UBA1018; family JAGTJX01; genus JAGTJX01. The sequence goes on along the minus strand of JAGTJX010000002.1, from coordinate 133,234 downwards.
ATCAGTCTTAGCGTCGTATCTCTCATGCCAAGAAAACGGCCTCACTTCGTGGCCGAGTTTTATAAATGCATCGGAGAGTGGTTTTTCGTGAATATCTGAGTGCCAGTCTCCTGCTACTAATATTTTCATGAAGCCTTCTCCCTAGCAAAATACCAAGATTGAAACATCAGCATAGCCCAAACAGTGTTGAGCAGGTTTTTCCTGCCTGACTGAAACTCATTCCAAACTCCACGCGCAAGCTTCACGTCGAGCTGTCCGCTTTTCTTCAGACACTCTTCAGTCATGAGGTCTTCACTCCAAGACTTTAAACCTCCAGAGAGCCACTTCGCAAGTGGAAGACCAAACCCTTGTTTAGGACGATCAACCAATTCTCTGGGTACATTTCGGTAGAGAAGCTCACGAAGAATATGTTTCCCGTGATTCCGACCTAGCTTCATCTCAATAGGTAATCTCCATGCAAACTCAATCACACGATGATCGAGGAGTGGCGCTCTGATTTCTAGAGCATTGCGCATACTTGCGCGATCTACTTTTACTAATCCGTCGTCGGTGAGATACCTTCGCGCGTCCCAATAGAAGATACCACTGAGTAACCCGCGAGATTTAGGATTAAGTCCAGCAGTCCACTGAGTGATTGCATCCGAAGATCCGAAACCAGGAATGAGATTTTCGGGCACATTCCAATTGGCACAGTAGTGATAATAAACAGATTCTGAATCGAAGTTTTTGATGATCCTGGAAGCTCTCAAGTACTTCTCTTGGTGAGTGATCTTATTCAGAGTTTCAAACATGAGTCCTGCTGCACCTGATACGAGCGGAGCAGCGAGTGACGGAACCATTTCTAGTTTCTGAGTGGTTCGGTAACGATCATACCCTCCGAAGAACTCATCCCCACCATCTCCTGAGAGAGCGACGGTCACATGTTGACGAGTGAGTTTTGATACAAGCAGCATAGGAATTTGAGATGCATCAGAGAAGGGTTCATCATAAATCTGTCCCAGACTCTCGACAAAACCCATTGCGTCTTTTTCTGTAGCGACAAGCTCTGTGTGCTGTGTACCCAAATGATCAGCAACAGCCTTTGCATGATGCGACTCATTGAATGAAGGATCATCATATCCAATCGTGAACGTACGAATAGGCTTGGAGCTTAACTTTTGCATGAGTGAGACAATCAGTGAGGAGTCGATCCCACCTGAGAGAAACGCTCCGAGTGGTACGTCAGATAGCATTCGTTTGTCGGTGGCATCCGTGAGCAGGAAATCCAGTTGATCAATGGCTTCCTTCTCTGAGCCCATGAAGGGGTCTGATCCCCCAACTCTCTGTGCTTCACTCATCGACCAATACTCTTGAGATTCAGGGTGATACACTTTAGAAACATTAAAATCATACTCAATGAATGAACCTGGATTGAGCTGATGAATGCCTTGGTCAATAGTGAGAGGTGAAGGAACATAAGAGTAATGAAGGAAAGATCCCAGAGCCGACTGATTGATTTCACCAAAGTAATTCGGCAAAGCACGTATCGCCTTCAACTCAGAGGCAAACACAAGCTCGCGTCCCACCCATCCATAATAGAGAGGCTTCTTCCCTACACGATCGCGCACGAGAGTGAGCCTTTTCTCCTTGCGATCCCAAACCGCAATAGCGAACATGCCTAAGAGCTTTGGTAATGTTCGCGCGATACCCCACTCAGTGAACCCAGTGAGCATCACTTCAGTGTCACTCGCTCCACGGAACTGATGTCCCTTCTTCTCTAGTTCAGCTCTCAGCTCTCGGTAATTATAAATTTCGCCGTTATAAACCGTAATGAACCTTCCACAGTTGGATTCCTTGGGCTGATTGCCAGAGGGAGAGAGATCGATGATCGCTAGTCGCCTATGCCCAAATGCAAGTCCCACACTCTCATCCACATAGAACTGCTCATGATCCGGACCTCGATATCGAATCGCTGTTGTCATCCTCTCGATGCGAGAACTGAGTTCGTATTTTGAGAGTGTACGATCTATACTGACGATGCCTGCGATTCCACACATCTGGACTACCGCTCTCTATACCACTGAATGAATTTACTGATTCCTTCTTTGAGAGAGGTTTTGGGCGTGAATCCTGTCGCTTTCTCTAATGCACTCACATCTGCATAAGTCGCCGTCATGTCACCGGGTTGCATCGGAAGGAAGTAGAGTTTTGCTTTCTTCTCAAGAGCGTCTTCAAGAGTCTTAATGAAAGTCATGAGCTCTACAGGAGTATGATTACCAATATTATAAACCTCAAATGGAACTTTTCCAGAAGCACTAGGAATTATGTCCAGAATGCGAACGAGACTCTCCACCACATCACCGACATAAGTGAAGTCACGCTTCATCTCACCGTTATTAAACACGTCGAGAGTTTTGCCTGAGCTGATCGCATCAGCGAATAACATTGGCGCCATGTCTGGCCTTCCCCAAGGTCCATAGACCGTGAAGAACCTGAGACCTGTTGTCGGTAAACCGTACAAATGACTGTAAGAATGAGCCATGAGCTCATTTGCCTTCTTCGTGGCACCATAGAGACTCACAGGCTGATCCGTTTTGTCTTCAGTAGAGAACGGCATCTTGGCGTTAAGTCCATACACACTGGAGCTCGATGCGTACACAAGGTGCTTCACACCAGAGTGTCTGCAGCCTTCTAGAATATTGGTGAATCCCAAGATGTTGCTCGAGATATACGAATGAGGATTCTTCACGCTGTAGCGGACACCCACTTGCGCCGCAAGATGTGCCACTCGATCGAACTTGTACGAGCGGAATAGCTCCGAAGTCTCATTCGTATTTGAGATATCTAATTTTAAAAATCTAAAACCAGGACGGCCTTCCAACTGCTTCAAGCGTGCGAGCTTGAGCTTCGGATCATAATAATCGTTGAGGTTATCAATGCCGATGACCTCTAGACCACGTTCCAGGAGTGCGCGACACAGGTGCATGCCGATGAATCCTGCTGCGCCTGTGACTAGTACCGTCTTTTTCATATCGTCTTTGAAGTAGATGTATCATAGAATCGCGATCGATCATGCGTGTTTTAATACTCTCTCAAGGCTTCAATCCGGAACCCCACTTCAAGGGTTTGAGCTTTGCTCGCGAGCTGATGAGACAGGGTTTTGAGGTTCAAGTTTTAACGGGATTCCCCAATTATCCAGGCGGAAAAGTCTATCCCGGCTATAAAATCAAACTCATCCAAAAAGAAGTTATAGAAGGCGTGGAGATCATTCGAGTCCCTCTCTACCCGAGTCATGACTTCTCACCATTAAAACGCATTGCGACATACATCAGTTTTGCACTCTCTGCAGCATTCATCGGAGTTTGGTTCGTTAGACGCGCCGATATTCTCTACATCTACCAACCGCCAGCATCGACGCCTTTTGGAGGTCTCATGCTCAGGCTCTTCAAAGCCAAACGGGCGGTTCTCGATATCCAAGACCTCTGGCCTGATACTCTACAGGCAACAGGGATGATGAACTCTTCCCTGTTGCTTAAGATCGTAGGTGCATTCTGCAAGTTCACTTACTCTTGGGTCGATCACATTGTTGTGCTGTCTGATGGTTTTAAGAAATGTCTGATCGAAAGAGGCGTTCCTGAGAACAAGATTACGACGATTTATAACTGGGCGGACGAATCCGCTGAGAAGAAATACATTCCTGATCAAAACAGAGCACGAGATCTAGGACTACTCGGCAAATTCACCATTCTCTTCGCAGGCCAAATGGGCAAGGCACAAGGCTTAGACTCTGTCATCGATGCAGCTAAGATAGTTTCTAAAACTCATCCTGACATTCAGTTTGCTTTCATCGGCGGAGGAATCGAACGCGATAGACTTCAGAGAAGAGTGATCTCAGAGGCAATCCCTAACGTGATTTTTTTGGAGCGAGTACCCATCACTGATATCGGAAATATCCTTGCCCTTGCAGATGTCCTTCTCGTGCATCTTAAGAACGACCCGCTCTTCGAAATCACCATTCCTTCCAAAACCCAAGGGTATCTAGCTTCTGGTAAACCCATCATCATGGCCGTACCTGGAGAATCTGCAGAGATCATTGATCGTGCCAGAGCAGGAGTGAGCTGCAAGCCAGATGATCCTGATGCATTGGCTATTGCTTGCATCAATTTGTCTCACAACTCTCCCACTGAGCGAGCAGAGATGAGCAAAAATGGATTAGAGTTTTATCGTAAAGAGATGTCGCTCTCCGTTGGTGTTAGTAAGTTTACAAAAATATTCAAAGATCTCTGAAAACAGATGAAAATTTTACTGCATTACCGGAATATTATTTTTCACAAAATATATGCGCTTACAATTCTGACACTGAATCTCACTACTAGAAACTTTCTTCAGATCACTGCTCTTACAACTCACGCATTGTAATAAACTCATCAAATCAATTTTTTGATTACGGCTGTTCTGAGAGTTAACCCAACGGAATAACTTCATCGTCCATGTCTTCACTCTCGCAACTGCAGAACGAGATGGAACAGTACTACCATGAGTTCTGATGGTTTCTTTCCAACCGGCATCAGCATCTGGATTCAAGATTTTAAAAGCAACTTTATCCTTCCAATAATACCTGACATGGAAATCAAATGGATGTGAAGGAATCATCTCTCCTGTCGTCCAACGCTTAGCCTTACGTTCATAAAGACTGACAGTATCTGGCTCTAGTTTCCACTGAGCTTTTTTACGAATGATAAGTTGTTTCTGCTCTTCATAGATTTCTAACCTGTGATCTTCGTAGGGATTGATACGCTCCATGAATGCATCTGGAACCTCGATGTACCCGCCTTTTGAAACCCTCATGAGTTCTGAGAGAAACTTCTCGGGATCTTTTGAATGCTCGAGTACGTGAGAGGCGATGACGAAATCAAATGACTTATCCTTAAACGGCAAATTCTCTACAAACCCGAGCACAAACGGACGATCTACTGTGAGAGGCACCCAATGACGCTCGCTTGTGTCTTCGTATGCATCCAAGAGAACATTTGCTCTTGGATAAGGATTACCGCCAGAGCCTACTTCGAGAACTAACGCATTGCGATCAACCGGAGTATGAATTCTACGCAGAGACCAGGCTATTTTCTCGAGTCCCAGACTTTTAAAAAAAACCATCACTCGTGATTCTGATGCGTAAGTCTGATTCATTTTGAGAAACTTGCTTATTTTTTAAAAAAAAACAACTGATTTTCATGCTAGGGTGTGGCTTTATGTGGATAAAACGGATTAAGCCTATTTGGTTTTTCTACTCACTTGTTGCGATCTATTTTGTAAGTCTTAAATTCATTTTTCCGTCTGAAGGAATGGGCTGGCAAGACGACCCCCACTTCTTAAGCCCACTACCGGCTTCTCAATTATTTGATCGCATCGTTGACTACTACATGCTGAGGTGTGGTCGATTAGGAGAGACTATTAATCTGGTCTTCATGAATTGGATCACTCATGGGATTGGATTTACTCCGTTTAATTTTCCCTGGTTCACACTTCGTCTTTTAGGTGGAGTAGTCGTTTCGCTTTCCTTTGGTAATTTCACTCACGGGATTCTACGTATGAGTGGAGTCGTAACATCTTTACCTGTTTATTTGATTTATCTATTTGGTTTTGTTTTTTTAGCTCTTTCTGTTCCCATTTCAGAAGGAATGAGCTTGGCCATTATTCACTCTAATTATTGCACCCCTATATTCTTAACTTCACTTGTATTTTTATGGATCAGCCGTGAGAAAATTCCTTCTTTAACAATTCTGAACTCACTGGCATTGACACTATTCTGTTGGTACATATCCGTTATTCACGAACAGCTTGTATTTACGATGAGTATATTGCTACCAGGAATCACTTTGTTTAATTATTTTGCTGGTCGAATTTCTTGGAAACAGTTCTTAAAACATGCTGTCATTACTTTATTAATTGTTGGTTCTTCGTTAGTTACAGTACTTCTTGCACCAGGACAAACCGCACGAATGAAAACGCTTGATCCGAGCGGTAAAACCACTCTTCATCTCTTCTGGTGGGTCTTCGAATCTACTCATACTTTAGGTAAGCTAATGACCCTTCCAATGGCATGGCATGGAAACTTGGCTAGACCCTTTCTCTATATTTTGGTCGCTCTGACTATAGGCTTATTTATTTGGATTTATAGGAAAAGAGGAAAACTCGTTCGCTCTGAATCACGAATCCTTTATTTTTCAGTCTTGTTCCTGTGGATGGGATACCTCACCCAAATCACTCAACTCGTTTCTCTTTATTTTCCTGAGCGAGCTCGCATTCTTCCGATGCATCACTACATGATAGGACTAGGACTACTTGCTCTATTCTTATTCATGACAGCTAAAAATTATTTAAAAAATCATTATAAAGCTTTTGAAATTGCTGCAATCTCTATTGGAGTAATGATTTCACTCTATCGTATTCCCACTCAAGTGAAGCAAGGTTATCAATGGTGGGAAGCATGGAACTCTATAGGTACAAGGGCTGCGACTTTCTATCAATCTCTCAATGCTGAGGCTTTAAAGTCTCAATCAATTATTCGTTTTGATTACGACGCTTGTCATATTGCCTCGGTGTTTTATGATGTACCCGAGAGCAGCTTGGCAATCATCCGATGGGCTAAGCTCGATCAAAAGGTAGAAGTTTTTTCCAACGGTAAAATCTATAATCCTCTACCGAAAGAATGGCCTCGTAAAACAGGAAACTTTCCTTGTGACTTAGGGGTATAATTTCATTTTTTAAACTTGACCTATTCGACGACGAAGCATCAACTTCAATGTATCCATGATCGTACGCATGATTTGCATTTTTGAATTACCTTGCTTCTGATCGTATCTCAGCACGAGTGGCACTTCTGTGAAAACTAAGTCTTCATTTCTCAGTCTCAACAGAATATCCACCATGCATGAGAATCCACGTTCGGTGATGATGTCTTGATTGTATCTATTAATTAATTTTTTAAGTGCGAGAACTCGATACGCCCTATAACCACAAGTATAATCTCTAACTCCTGGTATCGGAAACATTAAGCGAAAGAGAATACTCGCAAACCAACTCAACATTCTTCGATGAATTGCAAGTCCTCGAACATGACTTCCTTCCCGGTAACGACTTGCGATTACGACATCGTTTCCTTCACGAATGAGACGCACCATCCTGAGAGCCAGTCCAGCTGGATGAGTATTGTCTGCATCCATAGTGAGAATCAAGTCATCATCGTTTGCTAGTTTTGCACCTTCTAAGAGTCCGCGCTTAATAGTTTCTGCTAGGCCCCTATTCTTCTCGTTGTGGACTGCGATCACGCGGTTTTGTGCGGCATAAGAATCAAGTAACTTTCCTGTACCATCACGACTTCCGTCATTGACGATCAGGATTTTGAACTCTCTCCCAGTTTCAGCCAAATGCTCTTCGAGAGATTGGATGAGTGGAGGTAATCCTAGTTCTTCGTTATACGCGGGTAATACGACCCAAATTTTCATAATAGCTCCTCAATCTTTTGACAATTCTCTCTGATGCTTGGCCATCCCCAAAACTATTTTTTTGCTCGGTAGTCGGAACTGCACGCGATGACAGTAGTTCTTCTGTAGCTTGGACAATCCCCTCTTCAGTCGTTCCAGCGATTTTGCAGAGCGGACTATTGAGTACTTCAGGTCGCTCGGTATTATCCCGCGCAATCACAATCGCTTTTCCAAGTGCGGTTGCTTCTTCTTGAATCCCTCCAGAATCCGTCACGATGATTCGCGCTGACCTCAGATGATCCATGAAAGATGCGTAATCCATAGGCTCAACTAATTGGATACGCTCACCTGTCGGACTCAATTCTCTAAACACCACATCGCGCACTTGTGGGTTTAAGTGCACAGGGAAAATAATGGGTAGACCGTGCTTCTCAGAAATTCTATCAAGAGCCTTGCTGACTGCTGTGATACCTGTCGCTTGAGACTCTCTTCTGTGTAGAGTGACCAAGATGAAAGGAGTTTTTGGAGCTGGAGTTTTGGGCTTCCATTCTCCTTTTTCAAGTGCTCTGACAGCCAGGTGAGTAGCGTCAATTCCAGTGTTTCCCGTCACTTCAACTGTCTCGGCCTTAAATCCTTCATTCAGCAACGCCAGCTTTGCTCCTTCTGTAGGAGCAAAATGAAGTGAAGTGATCTCAGAGACGAGCCTTCGATTGGCTTCTTCAGGAAATGGAGAAGTGAGATCACCTGTCCTAAGCCCTGCCTCGACATGGAAAACAGGGATTTTCTGATAAAACCCACAAACCCCACCGACAAAAACACTCGTCGTATCCCCTTGAACGAGGATTCCGTCTGGCTTGTATTCAGTAATAACTGAGCTTATCCCTTGAAAAAGCGAAGAAGTGAGTTCAGAGAGACTTTGCCCCGGCTTCATGGACGCAAGTGTGAACTTGGGTTTCATCTGGAAGAGATCTAACATCGGAGAAACCAACTCTTGGTGCTGACCCGTGAAGCAGATCTCTGTTTCAAACCCAGAAACAGCACGAAGTGATCGGCAAACGGAAGACATTTTGATAGCCTCAGGCCTAGTCCCAACTATGAGTAAAAACTTCATAAACTGACGCCCTGCTCCTTGCCTATACAGCGAACAGAAGATAAAACGTTCGCACTAGGAAAACAAATAAAATGGCGGCTCAAAAAATAGCATTCGTTGTTGGTGCAACAGGTCAAGACGGTGCTTACCTCATCAACCTTTTACTCAAAAAAAACTACATCGTTCACGGGATGAAAAGACGCTCGAGTTCATTCAATACTCAGCGACTCGATCATTGGTTTGAAGATCGTAATCTCACTCGCGAGAGATTCTTCATGCACTACGGAGATCTCACCGACAGCACGAATCTGATTCGCCTCATGCAAGAAATTCAACCTGATGAAATTTATAACTTGGGCGCTCAAAGTCACGTTCAAGTAAGCTTCGATACTCCAGAATACACTGCAAACTCTGATGCAATGGGTGTGCTCAGATTACTCGAATCAGTTCGTATCTTAGGACTCACTAAGAAAACAAAATTCTATCAAGCATCCACGAGCGAACTTTTCGGAAAAGTTCAGGAGATCCCACAGAAAGAAACCACCCCCTTCTACCCACGCAGTCCTTATGGTGTAGCGAAGCTCTACGGATACTGGATCACTGTGAACTATCGTGAGGCTTACGGAATGTTTGCTTCCAACGGAATTCTCTTCAATCACGAGAGTCCGATCCGTGGTGAAACCTTCGTCACTCGCAAAATCACTCGCGCAGTGAGCAGAATCAAGCACGGACTTCAGCCTACCCTATCCGTTGGAAATCTAGATGCTCAGCGCGACTGGGGTCATGCCAAAGATTACGTTGAAGGCATGTGGATGATGCTCCAGCATTCTACTCCTGATGATTTCGTGCTTGCTACAGGCAAGATGACTTCTGTCAGAGACTTCATCCGAATGTCATTCAAGTATGTCGACATGGAGATAGAATTCGATGGCGTTGGCGCAAAAGAAATCGGAAGAGACAAGAAAACCGGCAAAACACTGGTGAGTGTGGATGCAAATTATTTCAGACCTACCGAAGTAGAACAACTCTTAGGAAACGCTGAGAAAGCTAAACGCATCTTAGGATGGACTCCGAAAGTGACAGTCGAGCAACTGTGCTCTGAAATGATCAAAACTGACCTACTCAGAGTCGAGCAAGAACTCAAGATGACTCGTGAGAAAATCACACCAGTTGAAAAATTGATCCATGAAGAAGGATTCCATCTTTAAAAAACAGTCTTTTTTTTTAAAACAAAAGGTCTACATTAAACAATGTCAAATCATCCTATTGTCAAATACCGAGCTGACATTGATGGATTAAGGGCTTTGGCAGTCTTGCTCGTGGTAGGTTACCACGCATTTCCAAGTAAAATTAAAAGCGGATTTATTGGAGTAGATGTTTTTTTTGTAATTTCAGGCTTTCTTATTTCAACGATTATTTTTGAAAAACTCAGTCACAACGACTTTAGCTTCATCGAGTTTTACAGTAGACGTATTAAACGAATTTTTCCTTCGCTCATTACAGTGTTACTTGGCTGCTTCCTGTTTTCATGGCTAGGACTACTTGCTGATGAGTTCAAGATTTTAGGTAAACACATTGCTGGAGGGGCTGGATTTATATCCAATCTTATACTTTGGCAGGAAAGCGGATACTTCGATTCCTCTGCAGACACAAAGCCACTACTTCATCTCTGGTCATTAGGAATTGAAGAACAGTTTTATTTTATTTGGCCACTTCTACTGTGGGCTTCTTGGAAAAAAAAATCTAATTTACTGATAGTTACACTTTCAATAATTACTATTTCTTTTTTATTAAATATCATCATTATTAATAAAGACATCACAGCCACCTTCTACTCCCCACTCACACGCTTTTGGGAACTGATGACTGGAGCACTACTATCTTATTTTAAGGTTTATAAGGAAGAATTACTTACTCATTGGTCTCATAAGAAAAAAACAATTATTTCAAGTTTAGGATTTTTTATTCTTTTTTTAGCGCTAGTGTTTATTTCTAGCAACAGTGAATTCCCAGGCTGGTGGGCCTTGCTTCCTACTGTAGGCACCTCGCTAATCATTGCAGCGGGCGACAAGGCTTGGATTAATCAAAAAATATTATCCAGCAAACCTCTTGTTTGGATTGGGCTGATTAGCTTCCCACTCTACTTGTGGCATTGGCCAATCCTCACTTTTCTCAAAATAGTGGTAACAGAATTCCCCACTCGTCAACAAAGATTGATTGCGGTTGCACTTTCTTTTGTCTTCGCCTGGATAACATATGCAGCAATTGAAAAACCTTTTCGCTTCAGCAAATCAAAATTCTCTGTATATGCTTTAATCACTGGAATGCTTTGCATTGGGACAGCAGGTTACCTCACTTACTTAAAAAATGGACTTCCACAGCGCTTTGCCAATCAACTGAAGGTGATCAACGAAGGCGATATAGGGCATGATATTTTTCATCAATATCCATACGGCAAATTTGTTCTTTGCACTCCAGACGACCTTTTAAAAGACGCCCTTAAATACGGAGAATACATTCGCTGCTTTCAAACCAAAGCTGGACCGATTGACACTGTAATTATTGGAGATAGCCATGCAGAACATCTGTTTATTGGCCTTGCCCTTGCCTTTCCTAATAAAAACATCGCTTACTACACCAAAGGATCCATTCCTTTTTATTCGAATAGTGAATATTCTAAAATATACGACTCTGTAATTAGCAACCCTAGGATCACTACGATAATTATTTCTGCATACTGGTTTGTACGCTGGGGAGAGATTCCCTCAGGGAGCAGCCTAGAACAAGAACTACAGAAAACAGTCACAGAACTAAGAAATAAAAAAATCTACATCACCGACGATACACCCAACTTCTCTTTCAGCCCCAAGCATTGCAAATATGCAGGTAACTCTATAAGAAGTTTTAAATGTAGCGAAAAAACAAGTTTTTATAACTCACAACACTCTACATTTTATCCTTCAATCGAAGCGATTTTTCAGAAAAACCCACACGTTACTATTTTAAAAACATCACGCTATTTCTGTAATACTGAAGATTGCTTTATGGCACAAAATGGAAAGCTTTTTTTTAGAGATAACGGCCATTTAAACGTTAACGGCTCGATCTACTTAGGAAATAAAATTAAAGCTGACTATAAGATCAAGTAATCGCAATCAAAATCAACTTCTTAGCCGAAAACCTTCCCATACAAATGGATAAGAAAAAGTAGCTTCATGAGTTGCTTGAATTTTTTCAATGAGAGACTCTCTTAAACTATTAGAGTTCGGAACGGTCTGATGAAACTGAATCTGCATGAACTTAATCTTAGAAAGCCAACCTGACTTAATTAAGTCATCTAAAACGCTATACTCTCCTCCCTCGATATTAAGAGAAAACAAATCAATAGACTTAATACCTAAGCTATCGAAAAACTGAGAGGCCTTCTTAAGTTCAACGCTAATTTTATTACCCGCTTTTCCAAACTCTGAAGTTCCATCTGAATTCATATAAAACTCAACACGTCCATCGTGATCCGAAAGTCCGAACTGATGAATGATTACATTCGATTGATCTTTAAATTTATCTTTAAGAACTCCAATGTATTCAGGAATGGGTTCAAACAGATGCACGTTGACTGGACTTATATTTAAAATCTGTTTAATAAAAACACCTTTATATCCACCGATATCCATCACTAAGCTGTCTTTGGACAAACGATGGTTTAATAATAGTTTTTCATCTCCTTTAAATAGAAACCATTTATTGGCTTGAGCCAAAAACTGGTTCCCCACAATAGAGTGATAGAGGTATTTAAAACCGTATAAAAACGGACGTACTAAATCTTTTGTTTTCTTTATATAAATGTTTTTTTTCATTATTAACTCCAGCATCAAACTAAAGCACAATCACTCATTAAAGCTATATAATCTTTTGATTAAAAACAAAATCCAGATTACGTTCCTAGAGCACTCATGATTTCTAAACCATTACAGAGACTATTGAAAAACCGTGAAGCTTTGCAAGTTTTAATGTTCTCTGGCATTGGAGCTATTTTTTCTTTGTTATCAAATCGACTTTTAACTGAAGTCGCTACTCCTTCTGAACTTGGAAAACTCTACTTACTACTAAACCTGACTCTTTGGATCATTATACCGACTTCAAGTAGCTATCTCTATATTGTCCATAACTGGCCAGTTGCGATAAAAAATAATTTAACTCATTGGTTTTTAAAAAGAATAATTTATGCGCTCTTTATTCAATCATGGCTTTCAATTATCATCTGTTGGATTTTATATCATTTTCAACTTTTCGAAGTATCTTCAGTTAAAATTGCGCTCTGCGTTTGCCTTATGGCAATTTTTCAAGCACTTTTTCAAACCTTTTACTCTATTCCTACATCCGAAAGAAGACGTGTTTTAGCTGGAATCTTAGATTGGATGAATACATTCGGAAGACCTCTTTTCCTCAGTCTTGGAGTTTTGTTTGCAGGCGAATCTTCTCTTAATGCATTGTTGAATGCTCAAACCATTCACTCTTTGAGTGCCGGTGTTTTAGCGAGCAGTTTTTTTTACTTATTGTTAAAGCAAAGAAAAGCGAGTCATTCTGGAAAAACAGGCTTTGAACTACTGAGCTTCAATTCGTATAAAAATTTTTTCCTTCCTACTTTTTTTACTACAATCATTGCCCAAGCAGCTGCTTCAGCTGAGCGCTGGGGTTTAGCCCAGCATTCTGATACTTCTTCTACAGCAATATTTGTACAAGCTATAGGCCTCTCTCTTGCTGTTGCCGGAGTGATTAATTCTATTTTGATGGGTTACTTTTATCCTATCATTACTCAATCGGCTGCTGAATCAGTTGACTCACCACTTAAGAGTGCATGGAAACCCGTTATTCAGTTTTTAAAACTTTCAGTGTTTTTTTATATCATAATGGCTTTATTTGGCTTTTTATTCTCACGAATATTAACACCTCTTTTATTTGGCGCTAAATTTCTTAATGTTGAATCTATTTTGCCAATTACTTTATTAGGAACTGCCGTTATGGGGTTAACTCAAACCATTACTATACCCATTTATACTGCTAGAGATGCACTTTCTCCTAATGTAGCTAAGACCATTTCCTTATCTGTTTATCTTACATTACTGCTTTTAACTCCAAAACATCTAGCAACTCCAATAAATTACGCATGGATATACACAGGAAGCCAGTTTCTTTTTTTACTGCTTGTTTCATTATCTTTTAGAATGCATGCAAAAGCTGCCTCAAGGATCTAGATGCTCATGAGTTCTATATTGATTTCACTTGTTATTGTCGCTATCTTCCAAAGATGACTTTAATCCTATGCGGTTTCTCTGGTTTACTAGCTGCATTTGGATACATTGCTCAATTTCATTTTCATGACTCTACTCTTTTTTTTATTGCACTATCATCACTTGTCATTTCATCCTTAAGCATTATTTCTGAAAAATGGAATCTCGTCTATTTACTAAGGTTTGTTCTACTCATTGTTCCTGGAATTTTAACAAGCTACCTTTTACAGACACAGCCCATTGGGACTATTGTCATGAACTATGCTGCGCTCATTCAAACTAGAGAGATTTCAATATATGTTGCTTTGCTTACAGCTCTTGCGCTTAGTGGACATGGTGTAGGTTGGGCGGCATCTCGAGAACTTTTTAAAACTAGACCTATAGCAACTTCTCTTGAGTCAGAAACAATAAGTGTATATTTTTGGTTCTACCTAGTCATTGCTATTATTTCTTCTACCTTTCTTTCAATTATATTAGGTCCATTTATATGGGATTCTTCTTATACAGCTCTACATAATCCTCCGCCCTTTGGATTTGGTTCCTATAATTTTTTTGTAGCAGTAAGTTTACTGGGAGCGTTTCTCAGCTTAATTTATGAAAATAATATATCTAAATTTAAACTTTTTATTTTTACAGCTACGATTATTTACTCTCTCTTTTTCTGCATGCTCTTCAGAGGCATGAGGTCTGAGTTTGTTGGTGTTTGGGTTGGCTTAACTACACTCTTCTTACTTCGCTATAGAGTTCAACTAAAAGGTTGGCAGATTATCAGTGTATTTGTTGGTGGATATATATTTGTTATGGGCTGGGGTGCTTTTCGCGCTTCTGCTTCCTCTGGTTTTAAATTCACAGACGCGTTAATCTATATGCAGTCTCGTGTGAGAACCTATGATTATTTTGGAAACTACCTTTTCCAAACAAGCACCTTTGGAGATATAGCCGCTACCCTCTATAATTCAATAACACTTCTTGCTAAAGATGCTATTTCACCTCTCAATGGACAATCTTACTTTGATTATGCATTAAGGACTTTACCACAAATTATTTATCCTGATCGCCCAAGAGACCTATCCTTTATTTTCTATGACAACTATGTTCCTTATGGTGGGGGAATATTTGAGCTTTCTGAAGCCTATCTCAACTTTCTTATGCCTGGTTGTTTTTTTATTCCTGCCATTATTAGTTTCGGAATTGGAAGGGTCTACTTTTACACAGTTCAGGCTCGCACATTTACTTCTTTTTTTGCGACCGGAGTACTTACAGCTGCTTTATTCCGAGGTACTCTTTATCAATCTTTTGTCTTTTATAGAGCTTTAACTGTATTCTTTGTTTTACATTTAACAGCAATGATTATTGATAATGTGATAAAAAGGTGGTTTGAAAATGAAAAAAAAATTAATTAAACATCTTATTATTGCTGCAACTCTAGGAATAATACTTGGAATTTCTATTTATTTTACTCTACCCAAAGAATACGAAACTTCTGGAATATTAGAGATTGGCAGAGTTGATCGAAAACAAGTGTTTTCATGGTCAGATGTAAATAGAGTATTAGACGAAACAGAATCTCGATCTCCGGGTGTAAGTGCTAGATATTTTAGAACAGATACTTTTCAATATACTGTTAAATTTAGGTCTAATAATTATTCATTACTTTTAAATGCTCCACAGAAAATGATGGAAGCACTTAATCAGAAATTCAGAACTCAATACGACTCTCTTGTAAACCCTAAGCTTAAAGAACTCGAAGAACTTAAACTCATCAGGACAAAACTAGATAACTATTTAAAAACAACAAATATTAAACAATCAATGAATTTAGCAGACACTTACTATCTCTATCAAATTCACCAAATGATAGCCGACGCTCATTTAAAAGAATTAAATGTCATCATGTATCTCAATGAAGATGCAACTCGTTTTTTTAGCTATTCAAAATCCGTTACATCAAATGAGCAACCTGTGTTTCCTAACCTCGCAACATGCATCATACTCAGTATCGCGCTTGTTTCACTCATTACGCTTGCAATTTATAAGCTTAAATCAAAAAAACTTTAGCTTTTTATAATATTCAAATGACTTCATCCTACAATTCAATAAAATCACTACTCATTGCATTATTTTATTGCTACTTGATTAGCTACAACATATCTCAATGATTCATGAATCTGTCTAAAATGAACATTCCTTTAAACTTATCTACTTTTGGCCATGATGAGATACGTGCTGCTGTAAACGTTCTTGAGTCTGGGCACGTCACCATGGGTAAACAATGTTTTGAATTCGAAGAGCAATTCGCTCAGACATTAAATGTTAAAAATGCGATTTTTGTTAACTCAGGCTCGTCTGCAAACTTATTGGCTTTTTTTGCGCTAGCTAACTTTGCAATGCCAGAAATAAAAGGCCGCAAACGCATGCAACCTGGGGATGAGGTTATTGTTCCTGCTTTAACTTGGTCTACAACCGTATGGCCAATTCTCCAAGCAGGCGGAGTTCCAGTATTCGTTGATAGTGATCCTGAAACTCTCCAAATGAAATTCGAGGATGTTGAAAAGGCAATTAGTCCAAAAACAGTTGCGATCTGTCCTGTACATGTTTTGGGTAATGCTGTGCCTATGGGCCCAATTAAACAGCTTGCTGAAAAACATAGGCTTTGGATTATTGAAGACACATGCGAAAGCTTGGGAACCAAGCATCAAGGAAAGACTGTTGGCACATGGGGAGATATTGGTACCTATAGCTTTTTCTTTTCTCATCATATCACAACGATCGAAGGCGGAATGATCGTTACGCCTCATGACGACATAGCTGAACTCTTAAGAACTCTTCGTGCTCATGGATGGACGAGGCATTTAAAAAACAGAGAAGCTGTAGAAAAAAAATACCCTGATCTTGATCCTCGTTATCTTTTTGTTAACATGGGATTCAATTTAAGACCCACTGAAGTGAATGCAGCTTTTGGAAAAATTCAGCTAAAAAAATTATCTGCTTTTAACGACCGAAGAGTTGAAATCGCAAACACATGGAATAACGCATTTGTTGATCTCATATCATCTGGATCACTCATCCCAATGAAAACAACTGCTCAAACGGACTCGACTTGGTTTGGCTATCCTGTATTGCTGAAAAATGAAGAGACTAAAAGAAAGTTTCAAGGTCACCTTGAAAAAAATGGGATTGAAACGCGCCCAATAATATGTGGCAATCTAGCAAGGCAACCCGCTTTCAAAACGCTACCTCATCGTACAGTAAGTGACCTCAGTGGTGCTAATCGAGTGATGGATTCCGGAATCTACTGGGGTTCTCATCCTTTAATGTCTAAAATTGAAGTAGATTATGTCATTAAAACTGTAAAGGAATTCTGGTAATTGGGAACTTTCACGAGCGCACAGTACTCCACTGGTGTAAGAGCTAATGATTTTCATCCTGAAACAAAAGCATTTTTTTCTGGAAGACGGGTAGCCGTTACTGGTGGAACTGGATTCATAGGAAGTCATTTAGTCGAGCAACTAGTGGAATTAAAAGCAAAACCAATAATTCTTACTCGCCAATTGAACCCTGAATTTCTTTCTCATATTCGTGATCAAGTGGAAATTAAAAAGTGTGATTTAAAAAACCGCAAAGATGTTTTGTCTGCATTCAAGGATTGCTCAACGGTTTTAAGCCTAGCTGCTTCTGTTGCAGGTTTAGAATACAATTCAAAACACCCAGCTACAATTTTTCAAGAAAACTTAGAAACTTTCTTTAATACAATCGGAGCAGCAAAAGAGATCGGTGTAGAAAGATTTTTAACAACAAGTTCTGCTTGTGTTTACCCAAGACACTGCACCATTCCAACTCCTGAGATTGAGGGAATGAAAGATGAACCTGAGCCGACTAATTCTGGATACGGTTGGTCTAAGCGTATGGAAGAATTTTTGTCACAAAAATATGCTGAAGAATTTGGCATGTCGATTGCGATCGCTCGTCCATATAACTCATATGGCCCTAGAGACAATTTTAAGCCTGAGAGTTCGCATGTAATTCCGGCGCTGATTTTGAAAGCGTTTGAAACCAAAGAATCAACATTCAGCGTTTGGGGTGATGGATCTCATTCAAGATCATTTCTCTATGTCGATGATTTTGCACGTGGACTTCTTGAGGTTACCGCACGCTATCCCCAAGCGATCCCACTGAATATTGGAGCAGAAGAAGAAACACGAATTTCTGAAGTTGCAGATTGGATTGCAGAAGATGTGAGCAAACTTACCGGTAGGACTGTGAAACCCAAGTTTAATCCACAAGGATTGACGGGGCAGCCTAGAAGGAAGTGTGATGGAACTAAAGCATTCGAAGCGATAAACTTTAAAGCTAAAGTTTCATTCCGTGAAGGCCTTCGAAAAACTATAGAATGGTACTTTAATAAAACCGACTGATCACACCCAGTTAGCTGAAGGAGTTTTTCTTAAAAAAATGCAAATACACAGCGCATCATACTTTGTGCTTGCTCCCAAAAAATAGTCTGGATTTAGTTGTTTAATTCATAGAAAATCCACTCACATGAAACCTTGGACACTCTGCTTCCTATTATTCAATCTTGCAGCCTGCTCCAATAATAAGCTCTCTACATGGGTGATGATCGATGTCACCGAAGCGTCCAAACAAGCAGATGCACACCTCATTGTTTTTGGATCAGAAGACTTTGGACTAATCGATACTGGATTTTCTAAAAACAAAATCATTCCGTTCTTAGAAAAACACAAAATCAGTCACTTGAAAAATATCTGGATCTCACACCCACACAAAGACCATTACGGAGGAGTCCAACCCATTCTAGAAGCGGGAATCAAAGTCGATCGACTCAGGATCAATGTCCCCTCCAAAAGCTTCTGCGACATCGAAAAGCCATGGGGCTGTGATTACGAACATTTGACTTCTGTAATCGCTTTAGCAAAATCTAAAGGAGTCATCGTTTCTCAGATGAAAGCTGGAGAAACTCTCCATCAGTCTCCCAAGGTAAAACTTGAAGCTCTTGTCTCCTATTCCGATAAAACTTCTCCGACAGGGAGACAAGGCGGAATTAATGATACGTCCGTCATCATGGCTCTGACAACAGATCAAAACCGAGTGCTTTTCACCGGAGACTTAAACGCTCCTCTCGGCGAGTGGTTATCTAAACACTCAATGCCTGGTTTATTGAAGGCAGATCTCATTAAAGTTCCTCATCATGGAACTGAGGGTTGCGCACCGAATAGCTTCTTTGATCTCACCCAATCTAATTTTGCTTTTGTGACTGCACCTGAGGATCTTTGGTTATCTGAGAGAAGTAAACGCATCCGAGAGTACTGGCTCTCCCATGCGAAACAAGTATTCATCAGCGGTATTCACGGAACACTCTCGATTGATCTCACAGAGAAGCCCGCTAGTGTTACTAAAGAAAAATGGTGGAATTTCAAATGATGCTGAGCCAATCTGAATTCCTCTGCCTCAATCATCGGTTTTTAGTTTCCAATCTCGTGAACCGCAATTTGAAGGTCAAGTACCGAAGATCCATCGCCGGTATTCTCTGGACTCTTTTGGCTCCTCTCAGCTTAGCGGGACTTTACTTCCTTGTGTTTAGAATGATTCTAAAAGTAGACCAGCCGTTTTATATGGCGTTTATTCTGAGCGGAGTACTACCTTGGAATTTTATTTCTCAAAGTCTTGTAGAAGGCGTCGATTCTCTTGTCGGCAACTGGGCACTCATCTCTAAAGTACCTGTACCGGTTCAAGTGTTTCCTTATGTTGGCACTGTCACTAACTTCATCAGCTTACTCATCGCTATACCGGTTGCCATTGCCGCATCCATCATCAGTGGAGCTCCTGTTGGAGTTTCGTTAATTGCACTCATTCCACTTTTAGTCTGCCTATTCATCATTGTTTATAGCATTGCTATGATTCTTGGAATTACCTACGTCATCCTTCGGGATCTGAAGAACGCGGTTGGGATTCTGATTCAATTTTGGTTTTATGCAACACCCGTCATCTATTCTGAAGCCATGATTCCGGAGAGTTTTAAGTGGATGATTTATGTAAATCCGTTTGGAACATTTTTCGCTTCGATTCACTCTATTCTCGTCAGAGGCGAGTGGCCACAAGCTCCACATGCGATTGCAATACTTGCCTGGAGTGCTGGTCTCATGCTTCTCGCATCATTCCTTTATGGCCGCTACCGTAGACAGGTGGTTGAGCAGATATGAGTTCAATTGCTATTCAAGTCCGTAATCTTTCAAAAAAGTTCAGCTACTGGAATGACCGCCCTACTTCCTTAAAGTCACTCCTTGTCGATGCTCTCCTCTTCAGAGTGAATCGTGGTCAACGCACACAATTTACAGCATTAGACTCTGTCACCTTCGAAGTTAAAAAGGGAGAATTCATCGGAATCATGGGAGCAAATGGTGCAGGCAAGAGCACTCTACTTAAGATCTTATCGGGCATCTACTCACCTACTACTGGATCTCTCACTGTTGAAGGTAAGATTGCGCCTCTCATCGAACTAGGCGCAGGTTTCCACGGAGAGCTCTCTGGATACGAAAATATTTTTTTGAATGCAGCGATTCTAGGTTTCAGTGAAGTCGAAGTTCGCTCCAAGCTTGACTCAATTTTAGCATTTGCTGACATCGGCGATAAAATCAACATGCCCGTGAAAAAATACTCAAGCGGCATGTTAGTAAGACTTGGATTCTCAGTCGCCACTCATCTCAATGCATCTATTCTCCTCGTCGACGAAGTTCTCGCTGTAGGTGATATTGGTTTTCAGAAGAAGTGTCTCGATCGCATTAAAACCCTCTATCAGCAAGGTAGCACAGTGATCTTAGTCACCCATGAACCAAGAGCTGTCCTTGAACATTGCTCAAGGTGCATTGTGATTGCAGATCGCAAAGTTCTGTTTGATGGAATTCCTTCTGAAGCTGTAAAACACTATGAACAACAAACAAAATCCTGAGTTCATAAAAGAGAAGCTTGCTAGTCAGTTTCCAGGCTCAGTTGCCCATCAGCCTCCACATGGCATACTACCAGAAGGCGCAGAGTTACTCGCTTCTATCTGGCGAGAGAACCGACGAATTCCCTGTAGTACGTACTTCTACTCATTCAATAACAAGATATTTGTAGCCAAGGTTGCAAGCGACGCAGATCAGTCCAAGCGTTTAGAATCTCCAACTTTTTCAATCGAATGGATGCCGTCTTCGCTTCCTTATGTTGATGGAGAGGAAGCCTCAGAATGGCTATTCAGAGCTGACTCAGAGTCCACAGTTATAGATAGACTTTGTCAGTTCATTTCCTTTTCTTTTGAGCACTGGAAAACTTCTGATAGTAAATCTCTTAACCCACTATCTGTCGATGCCTTATTCATTAATTCGATAGGCAGCAAAAACAGTTATGAGTTTTTTGATTTGGAATGGAAGCTCTCAACTCCAGTTTCAAAGTCTTGGTATGTTTTCAGAAACTGTTTTGCGCTAGGCAGAAGTAGAGACAAACTCACATCTCAGACTCAAGAGCCTCACTTAAAAGCTCTATATGAAACAATCTGTAAACGTTTAGGTATCGAATCAAACTACTCAAAAGACCTTGAACTAGAGGCAACGTTTCAAGCATTAGTAGAAACCAGCGGTGATTCCACCTATCACAAGAGAGAGCTCACCCAATGGTTTGAAACTCCACTCAGCAGTAGCTTCCTCACTAAAATTAAAAGCCAGCTACTTGCCCACTATTTTGCAAACCCTGTGATTTCGTTTGCCCCTTATCTGCTTGTTTATTTGATTTCAGCAGCACTCAAACTCTCTATCTCGACTACAGTCGTATTATTTTTATGGCTTCATGTTTTTAACTTCTTAGGATGGATTCAAACTCTCAAATCGAAACTCAACAGACAATCTGCTTCTTGGTTTTGGATTTGTTTATTTGCAGTCTTTATGATTCCTGGAGCTTACTTAGAGTTTCCTTCTGATGCATGGGAACACTTGAGACGGATCTTCTACTGGAATGGGATGCAAACCATTACCGAGAATCTACATTGGACAAGATTTGCATATTTCTTTGGATTCTCATTCTTAAAGTGGCTTCCCACATCTGCAGAGAACCTCTTCATCGATCTCTACAGTACCTTTTGGCAAATGCTTCTCTCGATTCAGGTCTATCGATTGTCCAAACGACTCAACCCTTCCCTTACTCTAGCTAGGCTCCAAGTAGTTGGGTTTTGGTGTTTGTTTGGGCACAATGCAATGAACTTCAGGTATTATGCTCTCTCGGCAACTCCTCTTGCCTACATTGCCTTTTTTGAAAATCTGATTGTCCTCATGGATTGGAGACGATTTAGTTTCAAATCATTTTCCAAGCCAGTCCTTTTAAGACTCTTCATGGGTGTTTTACTCATGATCTTCAATCATACTCAAGAACTCCTTCTGTTTTCTATCATGTCTGTAGCTTTTGCGATTACCTGGATTCCTGATCGTTACTTTAAAAGGATAGCGATTATATCCTTAGGAACTCTTGTCCTTTCGTGGACCGGTTACTATTTTCTTAAAAATATTATTCCGATTGAAGCGTGGATCAAACCATTCTCTGGCTTTACCCACTCCGCAGCGAGAATTTATGATCCGTTTGAGGGTGGATATGTTTCTAAGTGGGGTACCTTTAGACTCTGGAATGTAAGAGGCCATTATTTTGAAACTCTTGGCGTTTTTGGTTTTTTAAGTATTTTCATCTCTATTTTTTACTTTAAAAAGAACAAAACCCTGAGCATCTTCACTCTTTTACCCCCTACACTCATGCTATTCCCGCCCTTTGTTCTTGGTTTAACAGCCCTAACAGAAGCCCCCAATACTTACCGAGTTCTTTATGCTTTCCCTACGAGTTACATGATTGTTCAAGCTCTGTACGATCTGCTTTCACCCTTTAAAAACAGAATTCACTTAAGAAACGCTATTGCGATGATCATTATTCTTTCTTTGGGCACGCTCTCACGATCACCTTGGAGAGGCAGACTCAGATTCCAACTAGAGAAGACCCCTGATCTCTTAAAACTTACCCATCTCAAGTCTCTTCAGACTTGGATTGAATCACTTCCTTTTAAAATCCGACCAGAATGTCGAATACTTACAGACAACATGGCTTCTTTTTATTTAAGCACAAAACTCAATACTGAAATGTTCATCATCAGAAACTACCCAGGATCATTAATAAATAACGAAACATTAATAAGCGATTACGAAAGCTACATTATTAATCATAATAGCTCTTGCATGGTTATCCTTCCAAAAAAAGAATTTTTACCAAGTGAAGTTCGCTCTTGGGTAGCTAAAGAATCTGGTCACTGGACTCACCAATCACAAAATATTCAGTATCAATTACCCATTGATTCAAATTTTGAAAAATATTTCAAATCACATAAAGGCTGGAAATCCTATGACTCTCCACCATTCTATAAAATATACATTCAAGAAAACTGTCCATTTAAAAACCATCAATGTGTCAATCAATAAAACTTAATTCTTTATAATCAATTCTTCTAATAATTGACTGTGGAATATTGATATACGAATACTCCTCACCTGGTATGACTACTTGAATATTAGTTTTTTTAACCCATCTAAAGTAGGCGGAAAAACACCATGGAGGCTCTACTGACCATCCATAACTATTGAGCGGAAAATGATCTAAATAAAACACATGTGAGTGCTGACTTGATCCGACGTCATTTAAAACTTTCTTATAGATAGCTTTTCTTATTCTACTAAACTCTAAAACTTCAAGAGCATTATTTTTTAAGACTGGTGTCTCGCGATAGATTGTAACTAAGAGAAGTACCGATAAACCACTGACAATAAAAGAGTTCAAGTATTTAAGTTTTGGTATTGTTTGGGCAACTTCAATAATTGCAATAACTAAAAAACTTAGACCCAAAGCAAGAATTGCAGTCGGTATCGTAATACTCCAAGGAGGCATATATGGGCTCACAAAGAGTGTCAGAAGACAAGCCGAGTAACTCATTAAAAAACCAAGAGACTTCTTTGCATAGTTTTTTGCTTTAACTGAAATTTTTTTATTTTTGCTGAAAATCAAAAAAACAGCACATAAAACAAACACAAGATGTGCAATATTAATGACTGAAATAGGCAATCGACTCACAACAAACTCAACTAAACCCTGATATCCAGTTACTGTGGTAGTTTGGTACCACTCGATGAGTCTAGGTAAACCAAAGTTATTAACATGAAACCCTACTGCTTTCGCACGCGCCTGTTGCCCAGGAGATAAATAGAATAAAACTCCTGCAAATAAAGCAAATAGACATAAGTTAAAATAATATTTTCGATCACTTCCATGCTCAAGTAGCATTTGAATTCCAAAATATGAAACTGTTAAAATAAAAAAATGCTCTGTTGAATTAGCGATAAATAAAACTATAAGACCCCACACAAGAGTCTTCCGCCATGAATGATTTAATTGTTTTTTTTCCGGGATGAGCAAGAATAAAAAAAGAGGTAAAAAGTATTGAAGACTTGAAATATCAAACCAAAGAGGAAAATTTACTGTTATTCTGTTATATCCCCATATTAACATTATACTTAACACAGTAAATGCATTATTTGCTTTTTTATAAACCAATAGAGTTGATGTCATTATAAAAAAAAGACTTATGCCTTTAAAAAACCAAGATGGAAAAGCATCGGGAGAATTTATAAAAAACTTGCTCAACACAAATACTATCCCCACCAATATAGACTGACTTAACCTACCATTCTGACCGCTATTCCACTCAGAAACAAATCCAAGATAGCTTTTTGCAATTGTAGTACCTCCATTAGCGCTTAGAATTGGGTAAGGACTAAACATATTCAGTGCATCGCCGGAAACGAGAGTATTATTAAATATCCAAGCACTTAATAAAATCACAACAGCAAATAGAAGAAGAGTGAATCTATAAGGAATATGCATATTTATACCCTTACTGATGTTACAAAATTAGCACTGTAACCAATGGGAAGTGTGAATGAAAGTGACTGAGGCAATTGTTTAATTCCTATCCATTTTGCTACACCAAGAAGATCTGTTTTCATAATTGGTGCAGATATAGTTTTGACTTCGCTTCCTTCAAAAACACTTCGAAGCAATAACTCTACATTTTTAGAATTAAAGTAAGAAAAGTGCATAGGGCAATATAGATAATAGCGTTGTTTAAGAACTCTCGAAGAGATCTTCCCATGATCTGGACAGCTAATGATCAACGTACCGCCTGGTGCTAAGTGGTTTTTTATATTCAACAGGTATTGAATAGGATCTTCGAGGTGTTCTAGTACATCAAAAAGTGTAATCAAATCAAATTTTCGATTTGCTAGGTCCTCTAATGTTGTTACTTGAATACCAGCACAAGCTAGAGTTTTATTATAAGCTGCACCTAGCTCCGTACCAAAACGCTCACGGTTTGAAAAAAGACTGAGCCATGTCCCATCTCCACATCCTATATCAAGAATAGGTAAAGAAAGATTCTGAGGTATAAATAAGACATCCTTTAATTTTTGATAATAATCTTTACGAAATTTCTTAAGTCTTTCACTTTCGTCTACTAACTGACTTTCATACCATTTTGAATAACTCGGCTCTAAATTATTGATAAAGTGAAACGAGCAATGATCGCAAATCCAAATGTCGGAAATAAACTTTGCACCACCATAAAAAAATTCTTTATAATTTTTAATTTTTGCTTTCTTTGAATTTATATACCATGGAGAAAACTTATTTCCGGTACAACAAGGACAGCTTACAAAACGTAAATTCATTTTATTTTCTTCCTCTTTGCGATCGGGTGGTCTCGCTGATAAGGAATCTTGGGCGCGACTTCACTTCTTCATAGATTCTACCAATGTAACCTCCTACTATACCCATTGAGATCATCATCATGCTTCCTGCAAAAAGCTGTGTGAACAATAGAATCGTATAGCCATCGGGAGAAGCTCCTTGAAACTTAACGATTAATGCTCGAATGAAAATCAAAACTGAAACTCCTAAAAAAACTACGCCTGCACCCGTTACAAGCTGAAGAGGAAAGCTTGAGAACGCAGTGATACTGTTAAGGGCAAGGCTAGTTAACTTCCAAATAGACCATCCTGAATGACCATAAACTCTAGCCAGCACATCAAATTCTACTGTTGTGCGCTTGAATCCGACCCAAGTTGATAATCCTCTAAAAAAGAAATTTCTTTCTGGAAAGCTTTTAAGTGCTCTCACGACACTTGCATCTAAAAGTCTAAAGTCTGTTGCATTTTCAAAATCAAGCTTGGAAAGGTAACTAAACAGCGAATAAAACATCCGGGCAAAGTAAGAATAGATAAAGCTAGAATCATTTCTTGTTTTTTTGCGAGCCTCTACTATTTGAACATTGCCTTTTATCCAAATGTTGATCATTTGAACTGCAGTTTCAATTGGATGTTGACCATCACAATCAATGATGATTGCAGCATCCGCTTCACACGAATCTAATCCGGCAAGCAATGCTGATTCTTTTCCAAAGTTTCTAGAAAGCCTTACACCGTAAACTTGTAAGTTCGAACGACTGAATTCTTCAATAATTTCCCAAGAATGATCTGTCGAACCATCATCTATGAAACAAATCTGATAGTCGCAAGAGGGCAACTCAACAGATTGGATAGATTTCAAAAAAGTAGTGAGATTCAACGCTTCATTGAAAACGGGAACTACAAACAAAACAGTTTTCATTACTAATGTTTTCCCCAAACTACTCGGTTCACATAATCGGTATAGCTGAGAATAATTCTGAATACTTTCTCCGAGACATTCGTCATCGAGTAGTCTGCGACTTCTTTGAATAGGCGCTGCTCTCCGCGAGGTTGCTTGATCACTTCTTCTAGAGATTGCAATACTCGTGTAGGTTTAAGTCCAACCATCATGACTGATGCTTCTTCCATTGCCTCTGGTCTCTCGTGCGCTTCACGGATGTTGAGGGCCGGAAAATTCAAGATCGAAGACTCTTCAGAGATTGTTCCGCTGTCTGAGAGCACAGCCTTAGCATTCATCTGAAGCTTATTGTAATCGAGATATCCCATCGGCTTTAAGATCTGAACGAGGGAATCAAACTTGAATCCCTTCTCTTCGATTCTCTTACGAGTTCTAGGATGCGCAGAAACAATCACAGGAAGCTTGTATGTTTTTGCAATCTCATTAAGCGTTTCGAAGAATCCACTGAGATTCTTGTCGTCGTCGACATTCTCTTCACGGTGACAACTCACAACGAAGTACTGCTCAGGCTTAAGATTGAGTTTAGTGAGTGCGTCTGATTTTTCGATTTCTTTTTTGTAGTGGTGAATGACTTCATACATTGGGCTACCCGTCTTGATCACGCGATCAGACTTAAGTCCTTCACGAAGGAGGTACTCTCTCGCGATATCGCTGTAGGTGAGATTGATATCTGCCGTATGATCTACGATTCTGCGATTGATCTCTTCTGGTACACGGTCATCGAAGCATCGATTACCAGCTTCCATGTGGAACACTGGGATCTTGCGTCGCTTCGCTGCAATTACGGATAGGCAGCTATTCGTATCACCGAGTACTAAGAGCGCTTCTGGTTTTTCTTTCTCAAGAACAGTGTCGATCTTAGAAATAACCATTCCAATTGTGTCGACTGCGGACTTGCCAGCAGCCTCTAGGAAGTGATTCGGTTTCTTAAGTCCTAAGTCCTTGAAGAAGACTTCATTGAGTTCGTAATCATAATTCTGACCCGTATGAACTAAGATATGATCAGCTGCTTCATCTAGCTTCTTAATCACTCGAGAGAGTCTAATGATTTCCGGTCGCGTTCCCACCACTGTCATTACTTTGATTTTCTTATTCATCGTCAAGCGCTCCCTGTGGTTCGTTGTACTACTAGAGAATAAGTATCCGTATTCTTAGGATCAAAAATATCTCCAGACCAAAATAGGGTCAGAAGTGTGTCTTTACCTGTATTGGTAATATTATGTGTGTGGAGTGTCGGCATATCGATGTACTGGGGCTTTATTCCAGAAACATCGAATTCATGGACTTGATCAGAATAAAGTTTACGGATTTGGATTTTGGCTTGTCCTTGGATCACACAGAAACGCTCTATTTTTCTAATGTGGAAGTGATTGCCACGAGTGATTCCTGGAACAGTCGTTGAAACAAACGCCTGCCCGCCATTCTTATTCTTCTCAGCTTCAAACAGAGTGCCTCTCGGATCTGACTTCAACTCCAGAGACACGGGGTAATGCTTAGGAAAGAGATAGGAGCGGTAAGTGTTGAATAAGTACAAATCAAAATCATCTCTGAGATCAGGAACAATATTGGACGCGTAAGACTTGGAAAACTCAGTGATTCGAACCAATACTTCAGTCACACGGATTTTTGTTCCTGCAGGTCTGAGCTGCTCTTTAGTTTTGTTAGTGATCGCATTCCAAAAAATTTGTGAAGCCTCGCTTGCGTGAATAAGTTCAATCTCTGAATCTTGGTGAACTTCTGTTTTTTCGCCATTTGCTATTTGATGACAGAAGGTAGAAACGACAGAATTATAAAAAGGCTTACCCTGCTCTCCGAATATTCCTGGGAAAACAATATCTGTGAATACGCCGTGGGACTCCTTCGCCCATTCGCCTAAGATCTTGGCACTTGTGCGTTTCGATTCACCGTACGCCGTCTGTCGATCGATATGAGTGGAGTTAGCAAACAAGACTTGTTTCACTTGAGAGTTCTTCAATGCTGAAACGAGCTGCTCAGTGAGCTTGATATTCGTCTGTGCTACGAGGGATTCATCTCCCCTATTCATTCCTGCACAATGTATGATCACATCACAGGACTTAACAAAATCAGAAAGTGCGCTTGAAGACTCAAACTCTGCGCGATGTCCGCGTTTGATCTCAACGTCTTTTTGTGTGGAGAGAAAGCAGCTTAAGTGCCAGCCTAATAAGCCCTGAGATCCGGTGATCCCAATTCTCATCATCTGAGAAGCTCACCATCATCGAAGTTGATTGCATCGTCGATCATGAGCTTGTGCCGCTTAAGTAGCTCAACAGTACCTTTGAAATCTAAAACCGTATCACCTGAGCTGTACTCCTTGATGAGAGCTGCTGGCTCAGAGGTTGTGCCTTCTAAAAGCTCGGGGAGCATGGACTTGATTGCATACCACTGGCCGCGGACGACTGCGCGTGGCGCTTCTTCGTCTGAGACCATGATCTCGTGAATCTTCTCACCAGGACGAATACCTGTGACCTTGATCGGAATCTTGCGATCGCCGATGAGTGCCTTAGCAACATTCACCATCGTTGCTGCTGGAGCACGAGGCACGTAAGTCTCGCCTGGCTTAGCGTCTTTTAGTGCTGCAAACACAGTATCGACTGCGTGATTGAGACTGAGCAGGAATCTCGTCATGTCTTCAGTGGTGATCGTGACCGGTCCACCGTTTTTGATTTGATCGTGGAAAAGCGGGATCACGGAGCCGCGTGATGCGAGAACGTTTCCATATCTCACGCATACGAATCTGGTTTGTGGATTGAGAACGTTTGCTGCAATAAAAATTCTTTCTTGGAGAGCCTTAGTGAGTCCCATTGCGTTCACTGGCTTGCAAGCTTTGTCAGAACTGACTCCGATGACTGTTTGAACGGGATATCTGTTCTCTGTGATCGCACGAACGATATTGGATGCGCCCATACAGTTAGTAAGCATCGCTTGTTCTGGGAAGTATTCACAGGCTGGCACTTGCTTGAGAGCTGCTGCATTCACCACAATGTCAGCATCACGAAGGACGCTACATACATCTGCATAATTCCTGACATCACCGATTCTAAACTCAAGAAGGTTTAAGAAATTACGATAGATGACTTCATCAGTCGCAACCATGCGATGCAGGTAAGCCATGCGCATATAGTGCTGCTTGGCTTCATCTCTAGAAATGATGATCAGCTTCTTAGGTATGCCCATCTCGCCTGTGAGGATCCTTTTCACCAGGGTTTTACCCAATGAACCCGTTCCACCAGTAATGACAATGCGCTTACCATCTAAAAGCATGAATATTCTCCTTTGGCTGTACCGCGTAAAGTTACTGTAATTTTAGCTAGAAATCACGAATTTTCGACCCATCTCAAGATCTGCTTAGCCCTCGAAACGATGTCTTGGCCATCACGATGCACCCGTTCAAAGCCCGCAAGAGCTACCTTCTGCCTGATGGACTCGTTTTTAAGATAAAATCGGACTTTATCCAGGCATTCTTCAGGAGTTTTGAAGTAATCCGCCTCTACACCGGGCTTGAAGAGTGTAGCCAAATCATCTGAGTACTCTGACAGTAGAAGCGTCCCAATCGCAGGAACCTCAAAGCAACGAATCGTATAAGTATCGCGGTTGATCTTGGACAGAAAACAAAGTGCGATCTTAGCTGCATTGAGTGCCTTATTATATTCCGGGCCTTGGACTGGGTAAACCGGTCTGAGTTTATGCATCGCTGGATTGGCTTCAATGACTTCATCCCACTCAGGACCGAAGAGCTTGAAGTTTGTTCCATCTTCAATCACCTTGATCAAGGTCTTCTCACGTCCATCAGCTTCGTAGTGACCCACGAACGTCACATCACAACCATACTTCAGACGATCTTTTTCAGAGAGCTCGACTGGCTTGTGTCTTTCTGGAATGAACCACGCACGAAAGAGATCTGCTTGTTTTGCCCCGGCTTGGAGATAATCAGAGACGTTGTGGTTCCTGAAAGCCAACGCTCGATCGTAAACAGGGAGCGACTCAATGAAGTGCCTCCAATAGTAACGAGGCTGCCAACCTGAAAACGGATCATCGTTGTTATAGCCAAACACTTTAATTCCCGGAACTGCTACCTTGATCTCCTCGATTGTCTCCGGTCTTAAATGCGACCCACGGAAAACAAACACGAGTTTGGGTTTCGTAGCACGAGCCAAATTAATCAAGTCTTGGTTGAGCTTGTCAACTTTGGGTCCTAAGAGGAACTTATTTTGAATTCGGTTGAAAACGTTTTTTACAGGACTCTTATTTCTGAAGTAGCGGTACCACTTGAACTCAATGACATCGTGTCCGAGATTACGAAGAGTTCTCGTGAGGGGTCCTTCATACACATCCGAGTGCCAATCTCCCGCCATCAATATCTTCATGATACCTGCCCTTTAGAGACTCCGCCCAATGTCGGAGTGTAGCCTAAACGCTTCTTAATAAAAACAATGAGAGCATTCATTCTACTCTCACCCAATATGAGAAGACTTAAAAAATAAGCCCAGAAATAATGGTTTTTCCAAAATCCCATGCGAGCCAAGGTGAATCCATAGTTGAGAAATGTACCCAGTGAGCGCTTCGATTGAATGGATAAAATGGGATAAGAGTAATTGGCGATATCTCTGAAAATAGGTTTAAAGCAAGGCGCACCCGTTTCCTTCTCACCCACTCTTGCGATTCTGATCATGCCTTCAACAAAATGCAAGGAAGACTCTGGAGTTTGCTCCGTCGGTGTGAACTTTCCTTTTTCAGATTCGCTATTACCAAAATCGGGCGTTCCTCCCGTACGATAGAGCGTCACAATCTCTGGAAGGAAGAGTCCGTTTTTCTCTAGGAGGATTCTTAGGACGAGATGGAGCTGATAGAGAAGCGTTCCATCGAATTGTTCTGTAGTGTGCTTGAGAGCTGACTCTCGATGTAGAGTGAGTCCTGGGATGACAACACATCTTCTGAAAAACGTAGTGCTCGTTTCAACGCTAGCTGGGAAAAATCTCTCTTGATCAAAGTATCTGTATGTCTGAACGATATTATCAGTAGTGCCATCAAACGACGCATAGGATCTCATCACCACACCTATGTCTTTATGTCGTTTCACACCTGAACTAATCACTTGGAGAGCATGAGGAGCCAAGAGGTCGTCATTACCCATGAACAAGCAATATTCGCCTTGGGATCTGATCAGTAGCTCTCGTAAATTTTTGTCGTAGCCGTAGTTCTTTGGATTTTCAAAATAACGAAACGATAGATTCGGAAATCGCTTCATGTACTGGTCTACGATCACTTTGATTTCAGCTCGCTTAGGCGATCCATCCTCGCAGATCACTATTTCGTAGTCGTGATAGTCCTGCGCAACGATAGAATCGAGCAAAGGCCCTAAGAACTCAGTTCGATTGTACGCTGGAATACAGACTGAAATGAGCGGTTTCATGAAGTCGACCAATCTATCATCCGAACTTTGAAATGAAATCAAAAGTTTCTCTAGCGCAACGCTCCCAAGAGTACTGTCTCGATCTTTGCTCAGCTCCTTGAGCCCATTTGGCACGCTGATCAGGTGAACTCACGAGTTCATGCAGAGCTTCCTCAATAGAATGAGCATTCTCTGGGTCGAAATAGACTCCATTCTCCTTCAAGACCTCAGGCATAGGCCCAAGCTTCGAACATGCAATCGGGAGTCCTGCTGACATTGCTTCGATCAGAATGTTTGGAAGATTCTCACAGCTAGAGGCAAAAACAAATCCATCCGCGTCTCTGTAGAGCGCATGAAGGTCTTCGAACTTCACCATTCCTCGGTAGACGAGAAACTCACCCTTGGGGTCAAGTTTGATCATGGTTTTTCTGAGCACTTCCAGTGCTGGAGGGTAAGCACCACCAACAAACTCAACTGTGAGTGAGATTCCTTTTTTCCTTAAGCTCGCTACCGCTTCTGCAACTTTGGATTGATGTTTATAAACATCAATGATCGATACATAGAGGAACTTAAACGGAAACTCTGAGGACTGACCTCGCTTGGGGTCTTGGGTCTTAGGCTGTGCACGGAATCTTTCTTCAATCCCATGAGGAATCATCACAGTCTCAGCACGAATGGAAGGATAGCGTCTCAAGACCACTTGCTTCGCGTACTCGGTTAAAAAAATAAGCCCTTCTGCTCGTTTGAATGAACCTGATTGAGAGAACTTGAGTAACCAAAGCTTAATCCTCATGAAACTCAGTCCAAACCTCGCACGCTCCTTGGATTCAAAAGGCAGCATGTTCTGAGACATGGTGACAGCAGGAATCGAACAATTAAACGGAAGTGTACCTCCGGGTGAGAAGAGTACATCGCACTGCGTTTTTTTGAGTTCAAAGGGGAGAATGAATTGCTGCCAAATCATTCTTACTGGAAGCGACCGATCAAGCAGAGGAACTTGAATTTTCCTAAGCCAGGTTTTCTCAGGGAGCTTACTGACAAGAGTGGATCCGCCCCAGACGATGACCTGGGTCTTCTGATTAGAATGCTGGATCAATTGGCTGAGGTGAGTCAGTCCACCACCGGCTCTAATGTTTGAACCATCAATTCCAATTGTTTTCTGCGTCATTTATTCAATATTCATATCACATGAATCAGGGATTCACCTTGACCTTGTCTGTGTTTTCTAAGATTTTTAGCCAAAGGAATCACGATCATGAGCCAATACCCAAAACACTTAAAAGTTGCCGTTTACGCAGACGGTGCCAACAAGAACGACATGCTGAAGCGCTACCGTGAGGGCTTCGTCAAAGGGTTCACCACTAACCCTTCTCTCGTCGCTAAAGCTGGCATCACGGACTACGAGACATTCGCTCGCGACATCCTAAAAGAAATCAAAGATCTCTCCATCTCATTTGAAGTGTTCTCAGATGAACTCGATGAAATGGAAAAGCAAGCGCGCAAGATTGCAACTTGGGGGTCCAACGTCGCAGTAAAAATTCCCATCACAAACACTAAGAAGATCTCAACTTTGAAACTCATCCGTACTCTTGCTGATTTGAAGATCAAACTCAACGTCACTGCAATCTTCACTCAGGAGCAATTAAATGGACTCAGAGAAACTCTGAAGCCAGCAGACGATGTGATCGTATCCATTTTCGCAGGTCGTATCGGCGATACCGGAGTAGATCCGATTCCTCTTATGAGCAAAGCTGTGAAAGACTACGCTTCACTCAAAGGAGCTAAAATCCTCTGGGCTAGCACTCGTGAAACTCTGAATATTTACCAAGCAGATCAATGTGGATGCCAAATCATCACTGCAACGGATGCACAGATCGCAAACCTCCAGCTATTTGGAAAATCACTCGAAGAATATTCTCTCGATACAGTGAAGACCTTCTACAAAGACGCGACTCAAGCAGGATTCAAGCTCTGAAAACTCCCCGAATCGGCATCGCACTTGCCGCGTATCAGCCTGATGCCAAAACGTTTCTCACTCAGCTAGAAACCATAGCTGATCAATCGTTTCAAGAGTGGGTCTGTGTAGTGACTCTTGATTCTCCTCTAGTAGAGATCAGCGACCACCTCGGAAGATTCTTAAATGATCCAAGATTTTATTTTTCTGAGAATACTTCTCGCTTAGGAACCAAGAAGAACTTCGAACAAGCCGCTCGCATTCTTTTTGAAAAGTTCGGCGACATCGACTATCTCGCATTCTCTGATCAAGACGATATTTGGTACCCAAATAAATTGAAGAGACTCTTAGCAGAAATTCAAAAACACCCTCCCCTCTCTCTCGTCCACTCCGACATGAACGTCATATTGGAAGACAAAGCAGACACGAGCGAAACCGTCTGGAGCAGAGAACACCGTGGTGTATGGAACTGCACAACCCTAGATCTCATCATTAGAAACGTCGTAGCAGGAGCAGCTCTCCTTATGGATGCCATGCTCTGGCAACGATTCCCAGTGATTCCAGACGAAGTGGAATTTCATGATCGCTGGGCTGCTCTCATTGCTTCTCATCACGGTGGAGTCTATCCGATTCATGAACCGCTCTACGCTTATCGAATTCATGATTCTAATGTCCTGGGAATGAGTCCTTACAGAGGTCTTGTACACGGCGGAAGTATCGGACTTGCAAAGGAACGCTTTCAAGAATCCTTCTCGATTTCAGAAGCGCTGAAAACTGCTGGTATGACTGGCCACTCACTGGGCATTGTGAGTCTATTCCTCAGAGGCTTGCGTAAGCTTCTTTCTGATCCAGGACTTGCACGTGCGTGCTTCGCTCGTGCAGTAGGAAAGTTTTTTTCAATTTTCACATATTACAGAATTTACTATTTCACTCCACTAGACAATCCGAACAAGAACAACAGCGTAGCTGTTGTAGTCACATTCAATCCCGACGCTGAATTCCAAAAGCGACTTGCTTCACTCAAAACAATTTTTGATAAAATTGTCGTGATCGATAATAAAAGCGATCGCTCACTGCCTAGGTTAGATGGAGTGAAGCAGCTGAGACTTCCTGAAAACTTAGGAATTGGTGCTGCAATCAACGAAGGTGCTCGTGAAGCCACAGAGGAATGGAAAGACACGCAGTGGTTGTCCTTCTTTGATCAAGACTCTGAAGTCGCACCTGAATACTTAAGCGAAATGTCTCGAGTCTATGACCTCATCCCCAACACCTCTCGTATGGGTGTGATTGGATGCAACTACATCGAGCGAGCGAGTGGGAAAACATTCATCCCAAAACAAGACGAAGATGCATTTAATTTCGTTTCACATTGCATCACTTCTGGTTCCGTCGTGAGGAAGGATCTCTGGCTTAAAACCAAAGGGTATAACGAGTCCCTCTTCATCGACCACGTAGATGATGAGTTCTGCTTCAGAGTACGTGCCCACGGATTCGAAGTGATTCAGACTACTGAGCCACTCATGACTCATAAGATCGGTGCGCAGACCCGCGCGAATTTTTTGGGTCGGCAGGTTTGGGTTTGGAATCACTCCGCTTTTAGGTGGTTTTACTTCACTAGGAACTTAGCATTCCTCTGGAGGAGCTATGGCTTCAGAGAATTCCGCACACTCTTAAGCTTCACTCGTCATTTGTTTAAGCGCGCCACCAAAATGATTCTTCTTGAGAATGATAAAATTGCGAAATTAAGAAAACTACTGAGCGGACTTATTACGGGATTCTTTAGCCCTAAAAACATAATAATCAAACAATAACAGCTATTTACAGTGCACACGAAAAATGACTTCCTTTTTTCATGTGCACTGTAATATCCTTAAAGGATGTATTTAAGGAAAATGAAACTACCTCAAGAGAGCTTTTTTATCTTTGGAGCAAGAGGTACTGGAAAGACTTCGTTAATTGAAACACATCTTAAGACAGATCTTTCAATCGAGCTGCTCTCACAAGAGAATTACTTTAAATACTCTGCCGATCCTGGGTTATTTCGTAGGCAAATCGAAAATCTTAACTCAGGATCATGGGTATGGATTGATGAAATTCAGCGTCTGCCTGAACTTCTTAACGAAGTTCATTGGGGCATTGAAAAGAAGAAACTAAAATTTGCGCTATCTGGGTCCAGCGCTAGGAAGCTAAGGCGAGCGGGAACAAACCTGCTAGCAGGCAGAGCTCTTTCAAAATTATTATTTCCATTTATTCCAAAAGAACTAGGACAAGACTTTGATCTAGAGCACACTCTTGAGTTTGGCAGTATTCCTCTTATACAGCAGTCTCAAGATAAAAAACAAAAGCTAAGAGCCTATGTCCACTCTTATCTTAAAGAAGAAGTTCAATCAGAAGCTCTTGTTAAAGACCTCCCGAGTTTTGTGAGATTTCTTAAAGTTGCTTCTTTACTTCACGCCCAAGAACTCAGCCTTTCCTCAATTGCTCGAGATGTTGGAGTAAAACGCCCTACTGTAGAAAATTACTTTTCAATCCTAGAAGACACACATTTGGCATTCTCCCTCCAACCTCTTGATTCAGGAATAAGAGTGAAAGAGAGAATGCATCCAAAGTTTTACTGGATTGATCCTGGTGTAGTGCGTGCACTTCGAGAAGAATGGGGACCTATTCATGCTTTAGAAAGAGGCCCTTTGTTTGAGGGATTGGTTCTTATGATTTTACGAGCCTACCAGAGTTACTCCAACGCCTTTGATGAAATATCTTACTGGGCGACACCACAAGTCGAAGTTGATTTCGTGGTCAAAAACAACTCTTTTTTTACTGCAATTGAAGTAAAATCAGGCTCAAGATTTAGAACCGAAGACTGTGATGGCTTACGAGCAATTTCTGATCTAAAAAAACTGAAACGTAGAATCATTGTTTATCCTGCAATTGATAAACAAAAAACATCCGACGGAATAGAAATCATGAGTTTTTTGGATTTTTGTGATCAGCTTGATTCTGGGAACTTCTTTTAAAGAAACTTCTGATTTTCCCAAGCGAGTTCACTAAGACAGATCTAAAGAGAGGATCATCGCCATCACGACCGATTTTTTTCATGAGGCCATAAGTCAAAAGCGATACCCCATAATCTACGTCTGAGAGAACGATGTGCTCTACTCTTTTGATTGTTGAGGCATCTTGATTAGTAGCCGCCTTTACGATCGCACTAGCACGCCCCTTTGTCTCACTCCAGACTTCACTCGTGCGCTCCGCAATCTGCTTAAGCGTTCGTTTGTTCGGGTTGGCTGTAAGCCCCGAGTAGCTCTTCACACCCACTACGTTATCGCCATGAATACGGTACGTGTAGAGTGAGCGCTTGAGAGGCACTACCTGGCCATACACCGAAGCCAAGCTCGCGTAGTAATGATCGTGAAAATCATACTCTTTAAGAATAGTTGGGAACTTTTCTGCCAGTGCGCGGTCCATAAGTAAGCCCGCTCCCGTGACGACGTTTCTGACTACGAGATCGAGTGGATCAACGTTATTCACTCCACGCTTCTCAAACTTCCACGCAGAAGTCGTGATGAGTTTCTCATTCTTATCGATCACTCTCATGTCCGAGTGAACGATCGAGAGTGGTGGAAGCGTTTCAAAAATTTTTAAGAGCTGCTCGAGCTTCTCTAGATCCCAGATGTCGTCTTGGTCGGAGAACGCGATCGCATGCGCTTCTGATTTCCTTAAGATCTGACTAAGTGCTGCTTCAAAGTTTTTCTTAAACCCTAAGCGTGAAGGATTTTTATTCCAATGGAATCTTCCATCGTTGATGAGATTAATGAATTTCTTGTTCGAGTAGATGTGCTCAAGCTCTGAGTCAAACTGAATGAAACACTCAAAATCAGAATGAGTCTGATTCTGTATGCTCTCTAACTGCTCAAAAAAATAATCTAGATTAGGCTCATAAGCAGCAAGAGCAATTGCGATTCTCATGTTGTTTTATGAACGACCGATCCCGGTGTATTCGAAGCCTTTTGATTTGATCGTTTTTGGATCGTAGATGTTTCTACCATCAAAAATAATTTTGGAGTTCATGACAGTGGAAAGCTTCTCGAAGTCCAAATGTCTAAATTCATTCCACTCAGTGACGAGCACGAGTGCATCCGCATCTTCTGCAGCTTGATAAGCAGAATCACAGAGTTCAACTTTTGGATTGAGGAGCGGCTTCGCTGCTTCCATCGCTACAGGATCAAACGCTCTCACACGAGCGCCTTCCTTAATCAACTCATCAGTAATGATGAGCGCTGGTGCTTCACGCATGTCATCTGTATTAGGTTTGAATGCCAACCCCCATACAGCGAATACTTTGCCCTTGAGTCCACCAGGGAACTTCGCTTTGATTTTCTTCAAGATGTACTTCTTCTGTCCGTAGTTCACACGCTCTGCTGCATCCACAATCTGAAGTGGAACACCCACATCCTTCGATGTAGCGACGAGTGCTTGAACGTCCTTAGGGAAACAAGATCCGCCGTAACCTACTCCTGAGTACAAGAAGTGTTTACCGATACGAACATCGGTCGCCATGCCTTGACGGACTTTCTCGATGTCAGCACCGAGACGATCTGCAAGCTGAGCAAGTTCGTTCATGAAGCTGATACGAGTTGCTAAGAAACTATTGCATGCGTATTTGGTTAATTCTGCTGATACAGGATCCATAAGAATCACTGGATTTCCTTGGCGGACGAATGGAGCGTAGAGCTCGCACATTTTTTGATAAGCCCATTCCTTGTTGGTTCCGATGACTACGCGATCGGGCTTTAAGAAGTCTTCTAAAGCTGAACCTTCTTTTAAGAATTCAGGGTTGCTGACGACTTCAACTTCTTGCTTCGAATATTGTTTCACCCATTCAGAAACAGTGAGGTAAGAACCGATGGGAACTGTAGACTTGTTCACGATGATACAAGGACCAGTGAGTGCTCGTCCCACTTCTTCAGATGCAGCCTTTAAGTAACTCAAATCAGAACGTCCATCTGGAAGCGGTGGAGTTCCTACTGCCATGAATACGACGTCAGCACCCTTCACGCCTTCAGATGTGCTTGTAGTGAAATGAAGTCTGCCTTCAGCAACATTGCGTTTCACGAGATCTTCAAGTCCTGGCTCATAGATCGGAATGATACCGTCTTTGAGGCCTGCGATTTTTTTAGGGTCTTTATCAACGCAAGAGACTTGGTTTCCCGTGTCTGAAAAACAAGCGCCCACCACTAAACCTACATAACCTGTACCGATAATTGTAACTTTCATATGGTCTCAGTTTGTAGCACAAGCATTGCTGTGACTGGGCGTATAAAGACTATTTTTTCAGCTTCGGCGCATCGCCTGTCAATGACTTTAAGAACGCTACAATGTCAGATATTTCGTCTTTTGTGAGCGTACGACCCAGCTGAGTCTTCGCCATAACGCGGACCGCTTCACCGAGATCCTTTACCTTGCCATTATGGAAGTAAGGAGCAGTGAGAGCGATGTTTCTCCAAGATTGAACGCGAAATAGATTCCGGTCATTCTCATTCTTAGTCACTTCATAGCGACCTTGGTCTTTTGAGAATTCGTACTTCTTCTCGATTTCCGCATCTGCGATCATCGGGAACTTCTGATAGAAGCCTGTTCCTTCAGGGAGCGTGGGTCCTGCAAAATTTGGTCCCATATGACAAGCCATACAGCCGACTTCTTGGACTTTCTTCATTCCACGCTGAGCTTCTGCAGTGAGTGCGTTTTTGTTACCCTTCATGAATTGATCAAATGGAGAATTCGGAGTGATCAGAGTTCTCTCAAACGAAGCAATCGCTCGTGCAATATTATCAATATTCACTCTGTTCTTGCCAAAGACTTTCGTAAACTGCTCGATGTACTTCGGATCAGCCTTCACACGCTTCACGACTTCGTCGTGATTCTCCATTCCCATTTCAATTGGATTTGTGAGAGGCCCTTTAGCTTGCTCTTCTAAACTCTTGGCTCTTCCATCCCAAAA
Organism: Lysobacteraceae bacterium; assembly: GCA_023657465.1. GTDB lineage: Bacteria > Bdellovibrionota > UBA1018 > UBA1018 > JAGTJX01 > JAGTJX01. The sequence goes on along the minus strand of JAGTJX010000002.1, from coordinate 93,251 downwards.
CTGTACTGACATAAACGCAGAGTTGAGAACGGTAGGAGAATTCCTTCCGCCCTTCTGGCCTTTGATTCCAGTTGAGGTTGGAAGATTATCCGTACCGCTACCTGAAGCATTGTGGCAGGTATTGCAAGAAACGGTATTGTCCTTGGAGAGACGTTTATCAAAATAGAGCTGACGTCCGAGTTCGATTTTGTCTTCTGTTTGAGGATTGTTCTTAGGGATCGGCGGAGAATCCGGGAGTGCTTCCATTTGAGCCTCTGCGGATCCCAATGAAATGATAAGAGCGAGAAAGGTAATAGTGTTGTAGATGTGTTTTTGCATAGTTATAATGAAAACATAGCCTGTGAAAAAGACCATTAAAAAAATATATATTTTTAGACACGGAGAGACAGATTGGAACAAAGAGTCCAGATTCCAAGGTCACATCGACGCTCCACTCAACGATGAAGGTAGAAAACAAGCCCGCACTCTCGCTCTCAAACTCAAAGACAAGTCACTCGAAGCCATTCTCTCTAGTGATCTCTCGCGCGCACACGAGACTGCGAAGATTTGCACAGTTGAATTAAATCACATTCCCATTCACATCGACGAACGCCTCCGTGAAGCGCATCTGGGTGAGGCTCAGGGTAAGACATTCGATGAGATCAAGTCCCACTTCGGAGAAGAACTCACCCAACGCTGGAGATCTGCACACTCTACAGACGCAGATGTGAGCTACCCCGGTGGAGAATCAGGCAAACAAATCATCAATCGCTCACTCGCTGCTATTGAGGAGTTCCTACAACGTGAGAGCCTCTCTATAATAGGCGTCGCCACACATGGTGGAGTCATCCGTAGGATCATGCAATCCATCCTCCCCCCTGGTTTTACGTCAGTTCCCATCCCCAATTGCGTTTTATACGAGATCCACTACGACCCCACCGATAAATCCTGGAAAAAGCGCTAAAACCCTAACAAATTCTTAATATTCGAAGCTATTGACAATGTGTGTATAAAAGGCGATAAATCCGCACGAACAGTTCAATCAATTGTCTTTCGGAGGATAAAGCTCATGTCGATTCGCTCTTTGTTAACCACTCTCTCAGTACTCACTCTCACCATCAACGTAGCATCAGCACAAAACTACTCTGGCACAATCGCCGGTAGAGACGTTACCGCTTCAGTGACTCCATCAAAATCTAACGAAATAAATATCACCTTTGAAAGAATCACTTTAGATCACGATGTTGAATCAACCAGCGATGCACTTGAAAGCTTCTGTTTAGCAAAAGCTGAAAAACCACTAGGCTCAGCAGAAATTGATTTTGGTTTTCAGAAAATTTCCGCTTCCCTCAAAGGTGTTGCATTCGAGAGATTTGCAGATGACGGATCTTGCTTAAACCTAAAAATGAACATCACGAAACTTAAATTTAATGTTCAAATTGATCTCAATAATAAAAATGAATCAGTCTCATTCTACGATCATTCTGGTAGACTCATTATTATCTACAACCACAGTATGATGAGCGATGGAATTGCCCTTGACAAACTCGTGCTTAGTGGCGCTTCTTACAGCAGAAAAGGCGATGATTGTCGCGAAACTCTCGACGAAAACGTAAACACTGATTTAGTTCTTAATCTCATCAAGTAATCATTCATGAGTAAGAACGAAGCTCTCTTCTCGATCCGTCCTGCAGAGCTACGTGATGCTGAAGCGATCGTTGAGATTTATAATCAATCCGTTTTAGAGACGACAGCGACGTTTGATATCGAACCTAGATCTCTCTCGAAGCAAACTGAACTCTTAACGAATCGCTCACCTAAACACCCTGTGTTCGTAGCCGAACAAGAAGGTCGTGTAGTCGCATGGGCATCCGTCGGGTCCTGGTCTGATCGCGCGGGTTACCGATTCTCAGGCGAGACCTCTGTCTATGTAGATAAAAATCATTGGGGCAAGGGAATAGGCAAACGTCTGATGCACGAGCTGGTAAGCACTGCTCAGTCTCAAGGACTCCATACACTACTGGCTAGAATCTCGACAGAGAACCTCTCAAGTATAAGAATTCACGAAACTTTTGGGTTCAAAGAAGCTGCGCTCCTCAAAGAAGTGGGCTTCAAGTTTGAACGCTACATCGATGTCGTTATTCTTCAGAAACTGCTGTAACTTCCCTCTTTCCAAGCGACCCCACTAATGCTAGACTACCCGAGTTAATGTTAGTCGTACTGAAAGTGTTCGCGAGCGTAGTGCTCATGTTTCTTTCTACGGCCCCTGCCTTATAAGGAGGAATCATGGGTAAAAAACTATACGTCGGTAACCTTCCATTCTCTGCAACGGATGACTCTCTTGCACAGATCTTTTCGCAAATCGGAAACGTAGCATCTGCGAAAATCATCACTGATCGTGACAGCGGTCGAAGCAAAGGCTTCGGTTTCGTTGAAATGACAACTGATGAAGAAGCAACAAATGCTATCAACAAACTCAACGGAACAGACTTCGAAGGACGCAATATGAACGTTTCAGAAGCTCGTCCAATGACCCCACGTGAAGGCGGCGGCGGTCGTGGTCCACGTCCAGGCGGCTTCGGCGGCGGACGCGGTGGAGATCGTGGTTCACGCGGCGGCGGAGGCGGCGGCAATCGTTGGTAGAGCAGACGCGGCAAAATTCCTGATAGGTGTTTTGAAGTGACGCTCCAAAGCGTTTCCAAAGACTAACTAAAATTTTTAGTTAAATGAAAACCCAGGTCTCTTAAATGAGATCTGGGTTTTTTGTTTTTAAGGAGATCAATTAAAACACCGAAAAGCTGTAGATGAACTGCGGTTTGGTCTGTTTAGTTATAGTTTTGGCTTTAAATGCAAATGCGGCAGGTCCTATTTCAATCCGTAATTGTAAAAATGCATTAATAGAAAAAAACAAAGAAACACACCAAAGCACACTCTCACGTGACCAAATTCTTCGCGTGGTTTCTGCTGCTAGAAGCTCATTCAAAGCTCTCGCTAATGATCCAGAAATTCTTGATCCAATTTGGCGTGAGCTGAATCAAAAACACCCAGACATTCCGAGTACGGGCTTTTGTACACTGGCATCGAATGCTGTTTATCATTTACTAGGTGGTAAATCGGTCGGACTTACTCCGATGCAAGCCACTTACAAAGATCCTAGAATCAAAGGAAACGCTTCTCACTGGTGGTTAAAAGATGCCGATGGAAATATCATTGATCCTACTTGGGATCAGTACACCGAACTTGGAAAAGAACCTCCTTACGAAAAGGGAGTAGGCCGCGGATTCAATACCCGCGTTGATGTCCCTCTTAAATCTGCACAAAAACTCATCGATCACGCAAAAAAAGTTTTGAAAGAAGCGGGGTATAAATCTGATGGGTCTTAGATCTTCGTTCCTCATTCTTGCAATTTTCTTTTCAACAACGCTTTCAGAAGCAGGGAGTCCCTTTGTTTTTCAAAAATGTGGCCATTATGTCATCCGAGGAAAACTCAAATGCGAATCTACAAAATCAGGCTGCACACTTATTCTTTTACCCGGAACAAAATCGCGTCGAGCTCTTGAGATTAAACCCATACCTTATGATTGGGAGAATTACTCAGGCAGATGGGTTCAAGTAAAACTCGAAATCACAGAGGTCAGTGGCGACCAGATTCTCCAGTTTTTTCCGGATGAGCATTCCATCGAAGGCCTCACATTTAGCGAACGATTTGAGAATCAAGTTCAACTCATGCAAGAAAAAGACTGCAAGAAGAAGGAGTCGCCATGATTCTTCTACTCTTAGCGATAACTCTTCAGTGCTCGGTAAGTTACGCACAGAAATCACAACCAAAAACATGGGTTTTAATTATGGTGAAGACGATGGCACAGATGCATACAATCAATTTCAACATAACTTCATTTACTCTCTCAATGCTTACAAAAACTCAGAAAGAATTGTTTTATTTGATGGAGAAAAATCAGAAACTGTCTAGATTACCAATTCTTGGAGTAAAAAAATGATTGAGCAAGCAACGGAATTGAAAAGCGGTTCAATCAAACGTTCAACTGTGGCAAACATCAAAGCACAACTTCAATACATATATGAAAACGCAAAAAAGGGGGATCAAGCGCTCATTCACATTCAAACCCACGGCAGTCAAGCTCCGCATACCTGGGCGATTGATGGGCAGTATATTAATGCTGAGGAGTTCAAACCTTTACTCAAAAAAATAGCAGATAAAAAATAAAATTAAGCATTTTTGATGACAGTTGCTACGGCGGACTCTCTATTGATCTTTTCTCTGAGTTTGCCTGTGTAGTGAGCTCAAGTCCTAGTGAAGCCACCTCTTGTTCCAATGAATTTGCTGCAAACCTAAGTGCGTTATCTAATGGAGCAAAACAAGTTTTATCCATGGAAGATTTATATTTATCCATGACAAGACAAACTTTTACTGGCAGCCAAGCATGCGTTGGAAATCCAAGCATCTCTGGATATAAAAAACCAACTTCATCATGGATTCCATGGAAAACATCTATTATTGAAAAAACAATCCCACACTACCACTCGCTTGATGCTGATTACTTTGACAGCACTTATTCATCAGAAAATGAAATTAAAAAAATGGACCATTGGCTAGATTCACTCAATCAAGTCATCTCTCCGTTGGAGACAAAAAAAACCGAAATTAAAAACGAACTTGAAAAAATAAATAATCAAGTAAAAAAACATGATTCTCTCATTCAACTAGAAAAAAAATTAGTTTTGTAACTAACGCGTATTCTCGAAAACCAACCTGTCATTGAATTTGATCAAGAATATGATGCAAACTTTTTTGAATTTGGTGATGGTTATACCTCTTCTTTAGCATTCTATCCATTGGCAAGTTTATTGCTTCATTATTTACTCTTTGATAAGTTCAAACCTCCTGTAGCAAACCAAAAATCCCCTTGCTTGAAAATCGAAACTCCTAGTGGAAAATATGATTATTCAACTCCTTGCAAAAACTTTAAGCCAAAGGAGCGCGCATTTTTAAATAAAAAGCCATATCGAATTTTTTTTACAGCAAAACTCAGCAGAGATTTTTACAAGTTTAATACTGCTCGGAAATGATGGATGATTATTATCTTTTTAATAATATGAAAAAAACTCTCACTTTAGTTCAAATTGAAAATCTAAAAGAAAACTTTACTTTTCTCATCGAAGACATTCTAAAAAAAACCGCTAAGGAATATGCTCATTACCAGACTAAGAAAACCGAGCTTACTGTAGTTCGTAAAAAGATAATTGCAGCAGATGCAGAACTCGCTCTCACCTTTAATGATGGTAAGGGTCTGGACAAAATCAGAAACCTCACTGGGTCTTTACAGGAGCAAGAGTATCTTGAGCATCGTAAAAAGTTAGAGTCCAAATCAAAAGTTGGCACCTTAACCGCCATCGAAACTAAAGAGCTTCACCAGATCAAGCGCTGCCAAGAGTTTAAAATAACCTTTGGGAAATAGACCGACAACACTTTGACGTTCTATTCATGAGTCAGATCACTTTCCTCTCTATTACCATCACAAATTCTCCGAAAAGAATAGGTGAAGAATCTACTCGTTTGGACACTCATCTCTGCTCTGTGGTTGAATCCACTCACCTCAAGTTTAGCATGGGCACAAGACACTGAATCTACCGATGATCTCTCTCGGATAGAAAATGTAATCCTCAAAGATCCGAAGCTTGCTTCACTCGTTACAAGATTAGAAAACGCGAGTGAAACGGCTCTCCCCCCAAGAAGCACAGACGCTTGGAACATTACGAATCAATTTCTCATCGATGGAAAGCACAACAGAACTTACTCTCTTTCAGAACTTCAGGCAGCACTCCCTACGTATGCATTCTCGGAATTTGAAAAAGAATTCCAACCTACGATTGGTCCCAAAGGTGAACTGAGACTCAATCTCATCCGAAAAGGAGAAACGATTGCGACTCATGAAATCAAAGGAATCGATGCACTCTCTGTGAGCTTCGACAAAGAGCTCATGATTATTATCAAAAACGATGAACGAATTCTCGCAGCTGATATGGTCTATGCTCGAGAAGCGCTCTTCAATAGCCCAATTCCGTTTTTCGATATGGGTCGAGTACCTGCGCGATATCTTTCGAAGAATTTAAACATTCAGTTTATTTCGAAAGACTTGAAACCCTTCACTTCAGAAGAAATTGCCTCCGATGCTATAGTCCCAGAAAACAAAATATGGAATGCAGGTGACGTAGCGATAGAAACAGAATTTCCGCAGAGGAAACTCTTTCAAGTTCTAGACCGTGAAACTATTAAAATGCAAATCGGTACTGCGCAAGCCACTCTCTCAGTCTTACTAGCTCCTTACTTACCTGCAGAAAGTCAGGCTATTTTGAATGCTGGTGATGTCCCCGTTCAAGAACAGGACTCCCTCACCGATCAAGCACTACAAGCTATCGGTAGTCAGCAACTCAAAATCCTGCAATCACTTGCCTTCCGTAACAGCTCACCCAATGAGAAGCTTCGAGATCAGTTCACATTTGATGAGTGGATGAATGAATTTAAGACACAGAAGAATCTTGTTCCTGAAGTCAAAAAAGTAAGCCCTTGGAAGAAAACATTCAAAGCTGACCGCATGAAGAAACTCGCTCTAGCCGTAGGAGGAGTATTCGGTCTGGGAGCTGTGGTCTACACTGGGCATGACCACGCTTGGGCAAATCACATCATTAATGAAGTTTATAATAATTATTGGCCTGATGTTTTAAAGGATCAAGTTTACAGGATCACACTTCTCAAGAGTACACTCTGGCTATCGTCCTTCGTCCCCATTCTCTATGCCGCAGGAACATTGATTGGGAAAACCAAAGGGTGGTCATTCAAAAAAACACTGGCCACCTATGGGATCAAGGCCTATGCAGAGCTCAGCCGCCCCTTCTTTCACCACATTGCCGATCTCACCAGGCAGCCACTGTTTCTGAAAACATTGCAGTTGGGGGTATCTCCTTTTAAAAACTCTGTAGGATTCATTAATCCACTCTTGAGTAAGCAAGATCATAAAAAAGAAAAAGATCAGAAAGCAGCTGAGATAGCAGCGAGACTTGATCAGAAGAAGCGCCTCACCTCCATTGCTTGGCTCATGGCTCATACTGTGGTCTCTAGTAAAACGGGAATAGATCCTGTCACGCTATCTGTGGCTGAAACTCACCCTGAATCTCTTAAGAACAAAGAGGAGTTCAATCGGCGATGGGAAGATACTTCTGCAGAACTCATGGCTGTCTATCAACAACTCATGGATACGGGATCTCTCAACGCTGATCTAAAATCACTTTCTAAAAAAGATATTGTTGAGTTCTATAAAGTGGCTCAATCTACTGCTGAAAAAATCAATAGTAGATCAAGCTCCGAGCAAGCGAAGAAACATTTCAAACACAAATGGGATGCGACTATTTCAAAATCAATTCAAAATATTTCTAATTTCGGTGTCAGCGAATATACATACTTAAAAACGATTGAGCCCAATCACTTCGTTACAGAAATATTCTGGCAACAATTCTTAGTAGATTACTTACTCACTGTAGATCAAATGGCATTATTCGGTGATCGAGCTGACCTCACAAAGCCCGATGCACTCGCTGCACGAGAAGGCTCAGCTTTCAGTACGAATCCTGGACACTTGGTAGACACCATCGACCAAGTAGTAGCTTACAATATGACTGTGCCAGCGATGCTTGCCATGGTTTATCAGAAACAACCTGACGTTTCTGATATCAAAACTGCAGCGCAACTTCACGAAATCAACCAGAAACTGACCGATCCAAAATACAATCCTAGAGAATACATCACTCAAACCCCAAAACCTATCGCACGCTCGTATATCAGCGGAATTAAATCTTGGATCAGTAACTCTCTAAATATTCCAAAAGCAGATTACGGTTCACTGTATTTAAGAAGCATCATCAAAAAAACTAAAACAATTCAAGCGAAACTCATCATGACTTTATTTGTCGGCAGAGTGCTCATTGCTGGTCAAGATATTGATCAAGCATTCTATGGATTTATTTATTATTTTATTTGGTCAAATTGGAGTTACGCCTGGATTTGGGAACCTGTGAATCGAGGAATCCAAATGGACATGGATGATATCTCAGAGCTCACTCAGAAATTGCAAAGAGCCACTACTCTCATCAGCCAAGGGGGAAGACTCAATGAAGAAGACAGATGGAAGGAAGGCTACAAAGAACTACAATCACTCTTCGATCTATCCATCTCAAAAGCTCCAAAGGAACTGAGAGAAGCACTTCGTGAAATAGAGGATCATTTGAACCTGCCTCAGTCAGAAAGAATATCGAAGACTCATGACGTTAAAAAATATTATGGATATTTGGCAAGACTCAAACTGGCTATGGAAAAGAACGACTCTTCTGAAATCACCAACGCCTATAATGATTTGATCGCGACTTATAAGAATGGTGGAGTCTCGACAGAAGAACTAGAGAAGCTCAATGCACATGCACTGATGACTTATGCTTTGAAAAACCCTCCGGTGTTCACAACCGAAAACAAATCTGTCACATGGACAAGCACCCTCATCGGAGCACTCACTACTACCTATTTTGCAACATTTCTCATGGTGGACTCGTTTGACGAAAGTTCATCTTGGGGTGAGAAAATCACAAGAGTTTCGATTCTATCTACAGCTCTTTATGCGGGAACATTTTATGGTCAAAAACTGATCAATCACTTAGCAACAAAATGGGAAGCATTGAAGAAAACCATTTGTTCAGAAAAACTTACAGGGACATGATAAGAAGACTCTATGGCTGGAATGTTCGCTAAACTCAGACAACGCATCATCGAAGCAGGTCTTTCGGCAGACGAGCTCGATCGCATTGCAAGAGCACCTTTACATTTGAACTCTGCAGGCTTCGATGAATGGGGATTGGATCCTCAGACGATCAAGACTGCTGTTGCTTCATTCAAGTGGCTTTACAAAAGTTACTTCCGAGTAGAAACCAAAAATATTGATCGACTTCCCAAGGGACGCGCAGTCGTCGTTGGTAACCACGGTGGCCAAATCCCCATTGATGCCATGATGGTGATTCTATCGATGCTGTTTGAAGGAGAGCCCCCACGCATTGGCCGAGGCATGGTCGAGCGATGGGTTTCGTCACTTCCTTGGATTGCAGATTTCTACATGAGATGCGGACAGATCGTAGGCGATCAGAAGAATTGCAAAGACTTACTTGAGAAAGACGAGACCGTCGTCGTGTTCCCTGAGGGTGTCAAAGGCAGCGGCAAGACGATCGAGAAGAAGTACCAGCTTCAAGGATTCGGTTCTGGATTCTTAAGACTCACTCTAGAAACAGGATCTCCCGTAGTCCCAGTCGCCATCATTGGGCATGAAGAAGCTTATCCAGGACTAGTAGATGCCAAGCCCATCGCTAAGACGTTAGGCATTCCCTATCTCCCCATCACCCCACTTTTCCCCTGGCTTGGCTTCATGGGTTTAGTCCCGCTTCCTACTAAGATTCAAATCAGATATTGCGAACCTATTCACTTCGACGCTAATCCTGACGCCACTGACGAAGAAGTGAGAGCAATGGTCGAGCGTGTCCGCATGACCCTTCAAAAAGAAATTAACCAAGGACTGCTTGAACGCGGTGATCGGATCTACACATGAGATTCGGCAATGTACTCATCACAGGAGCAACTGGGGGTCTTGCAAGGTTAGTCGCCGAGCGCTTGAAGGAGAGCCATGAACTCGTTGGTGCAGACGCGAGATCTTGGCCATCACAAGCTGCGTTCCCAGGAGAGTTCGTCGAAGTCTCCTACACCCATAGAAAGATGGCGGACATTTTCCGTAAGCACAGATTCCACACACTCATTCACATGGGCCGCATACGGACTACTTCGGAGGCCAACTTCCATGAGCGCTATAATGTGAACGTCTTAGGGACTCGTAATCTCCTCGATCTAGCGAAGAAGTACGGTGTCAAGAACGTCGTCGTCTTCAGCACCTTCCACGTCTACGGTGCGCACGGATTAAACCCCATGCACATCACAGAGGATCAACCTCTGCGTGCAAGCCAGCTCTTCCCAGAACTTCAGGACGCAGTCGATCTCGACCACTACGCTACAAACTTTCTACTTCAGAATCCTGGCATTCACACGACGATCCTACGTCCGACGAATGTCGTAGGCTCGAGACTCCAGAACGACATCACTAAGATTCTCAAGTCTCAGTACTGCCCTATGGTCATGGGGTTTGATCCCATGATGCAATTCATTGACCAAGAAGACATGGCACGAGCGATCATTCTCGCCATGCGTGCGAATCATAGTGGGATCTATAATGTGATTGGTGAAGGAGTGATCCCTTACTCTCATGCGATTGAACTTGCGGGAGGGACACCGATTCCGATTCCACCGTTTGTGGCTTACTCAGCTGCATCGATCCTCAAAGCAGTGGGGATGAGCCGTATTCCTAAACACTTGATCGACTATATTCGCTACCCAACGCTACTCTCAGATGAGCGATTCAGAAAAGACTTCAACTACGCACCACTGATTAGCTGTGTAGAGAGCTTGAAGAACTTAAGACACTTAGAAAATTAAGCAGAGAAAATTAAATCGCAGTATAAATTTTTTGAACGTCGTCGTTTTCATCCAGACTCTCTAAGAATGATACGACTTCTTTTTTCTGGTCATCACTGAGCTCTACTTTGTTTTTAGCAATGTAGTTCATGTCAGCTTGAGTGAGTACCCAACCTGCGGCTGTTAAAAACTTAGTGACGACATCGAGATCCGTCGTCTCACAGAAGAATCTTGCACCTGCTTGGCCTGCTGGAACGTCTGACTTCTCTAGAGGCTCTACGTTCTGAGCGCCTGCTTCGATTGCGACTGACTCAATATCTGTCTTACCATCTGAGTGCGTCGCTTCGATCACTCCTAAACGGTCAAACATCCAACCTACAGATCCTGTATTACCGAGTTGTCCCTTACGGAAGAGAACACGTACGTCTGCAGCTGTTCTGTTTCTATTCTCAGTGAGGCATTCAACGATTACTGGTACTTGGTGGGGAGCGAATCCTTCATAAGTCACCATCTCGATGTTCACTGGCTCTAATTGCCCTGATCCGCGCTTGATAGCGCGTTCAATAGTATCACGGGGCACAGAGGCTTTTTTTGCAGCTTCAACAGCCACTCTTAAACGAGAGTTATTACTAGGATTAGGATCCCCAGTTTTTGCAGCTACGAGAATCTCTTTGACGAGCTTCCCAATAATCGCGCCTCGCTTATTTGCGTTCTCCTGCTGACCTGCATGTTTCCACTGTGCACCCATGACTGAACCTTACTTCCTAATACTTATTTTTTGATTTGAGCTTCTGTAGCAATATCTAAGAACACTTCTTTACCGAGGAGGAGGCCACCCTTAGTAAGGGGCTTGTTCCAACCTAGATTGAAGTCTTCACGATTGATTTTGCCTTCAAGTTCGCAACCCATTTTGAGGTTGTTCCAAGGGTCTGTGTTCTCTGCGCATTCAGCCAAGAACTCTACGTCTTTGGTGATGCCTTTTAGGGTGAGTTTGCCTTTGATGAGATACTTGTCACCTTTTTTCTCGGTCTCAAGAGATTCGAAAGTAATCTCTTCGTTGCCTTTCTTCTTCACATCAAAGAAGTCCTGATTGCGAAGATGCTCATCGCGCTTAGGATTCCCTGTATCGATGCTTGCTGATTTTGCTTTAAATTTAATTCCCTTAATTCCTGATTTTTCATCAAACTGATAACTGAAGTCGAATTCTTTGAATTTGCCTTTCACTTTTGAAACCATGAGGTGCTTCACTTTGAAACCGATTTCGGAGTGAGCCTTGTCTGCTTCATAAAGAGCTGCGTTTGATACTGATGCTGAAAGTAATGCTGCTAATAATAATGTTTTCATTTTTGTCCCTTTCTCTATTGTAGATTGAGCCTTAGTTATGACTCTTTGTTGAGGGATTTACAATGATAGCGCGACGAGCAAACGTCTAACCCAGCGCGAAAACTATTCAGCCCACTCTGCTATGAACACATTGGTATCTCGAGATCCACCGTTATTGCGATTACTAGAGAACGAGAGTCTCTTGCCATCGGGCGAGAACATTGGAAATGCATCGAAGACTGTATCGTAGGTCACTTGCTCTAAACCTGTTCCATCTTCGTTAATCATGAAGATATTGAATATACGTCCCTTGTTTGAGTGATGATTCGATGAAAACAGAATACGTTTTCCATCGGGATGGAAAAACGGTGCCCAGTTCGCCCTGCCAAGACTAGTGACCTTCTTAAGATTAGTACCATCGATGTCCATCAAATAGATTTCCATGTTGGTAGGTTCTACCAAACCTTGTAAGAGGAGTTTTTTGTATTTGTCTTTCTCTACTTCTGTTTCTGGGCGAGACGCTCTGAACAAGATCCTTTTGCCATCGGGTGAGAAGAACGCTCCGCCATCATAACCTAACCCATAAGTGAGCTGCTTCTGATTAGTACCATCGATGTCCATGATCCAGAGATCGAGATCCCCGCCACGTGTGGAAGTGAATACTATTTTATCCCTAAGAGGTGAAACAGTTGCCTCTGCATCGTAACCAGGAGTATTCGTGAGCTGCTCAAGCACTTCACCTTTACGGTTTGCTACAAAAATGTCGTAAGAATCATAAATCGCCCATACATATGCACCCGCCGAATGATCAGGCTCTACAGGACAGTCGCTTCCTCCAAGATGAGTGGAAGCATAAATAATCCTCTGATCATCTGGCATAAAATAAGAACAAGTCGTACGTCCCTGGCCTGTGCTAATACGGTTTGAGGTTTTTAATTCACTTTCGTTCGCATCAACGTTGAGTGAAAAAATTTGATCGCACTTCGCATCCCAGTTTTTATTGTTTGATTGAAACACTAGCTCGCGCCCCGAAAAACTCCAATACGCCTCGGCGTTGTCTCCACCGAAGGTGAGTTGCTTCATGTTCTTCAAATGAGATTCTTGCGGATAACTGAGCTCATTGCCTGCATGAGCGAGCGTTGAACAAGTCAAACTGAATAGATAGAGTGCGCTTACAACTTTATTCTTTAATTTTTGCATAAAGGATCCCATCAAAAATCTTTCCGCCTTTGACATAATGGTTTCTTAATACTCCTTCGAGTTGAAATCCAGCTTTTACGAGAACTTTTCCAGATCCGACATTAAAATGAAACACATTTGCAGTTATGCGTACTAACCCCAATTCTTTGAAACCATACTCAGTGATTGCCTTTACAGCATCAGTCATGATGCCTTTGCTCCAATAAGGTTTAGCAAGCCAATATCCCAACTCAGCACGATGGAGACCGAATGGTTCAGGATCTTGAAATCCAACACATCCTATTAGAAAACCATCGGATCTCCGAATTGCCCAATTGCGTTTTAGATTTCCATTTGCGAGCCACCAATCTGCATCAGCAGCTGTATAGGGATAAGGGATTGCTAAGATATTATCGTAAATTTGCTTTTCCTGCAAATGCTCTACGTAGGCAGCCTTATCTCCTTCGGTAATATCTGAAATTGAGTAGGAATCCCCGAGAGTGACCTTCATCGCCACTTGATCGAGCAGCCCATGGATGGAGTCTGCTCCCCCACTAGGCTTTGTTTTTTAATAATCGCTTCGATGGCCTCTGCGAGATCCTGCTTCTTTACTTGTGCAGGATCTTTCCATGAATCATCGATCCTGCCTCGGTAGCGGAGGAGGAAGTCACCATTCACATTCTCGTAGAGGAAAGGATCAGGTGTGCAGACGGCGTCGTATTCTTTTGCAACTTCTTGGGTGAGATCTTGAACGTAAGCAAACTGGTAGCCCATCACACGTGCTCTCACTTTCATTGCGTCCATGCTGTCTTCAGGATACTTCTCGGGATCATTAGGATTAATACCGATCACTGCTAGACCTTGTGACGCATACTTCTTGGCAAGATCATTGATACGGTCTTGAACCGCAATCACGTAAGGACAATGATTACACATGAAGATAACAAGAAGCGCCTTCTGATCGTGGAATGAATCGAGCGTGTAGTGCTTGCCATCGACTCCAGGAAGATTAAAGGGTGGGGCTTTGGAACCTAGTTTCGATGCTGATGAGTACATGAGTGCCATGGAAGGAAACTATCACAGCTTGATACGTTTATAAATCCAGTAAGATTCAAAATGTTTGGCAAGATCCCAATGGGAATGTGCCATGTTAGGTAGTTTTTCTTGAGTTAAAATAAAAGTCGCACCAAGAGATAAGAACTTAGGATCCAGAGGAGAAATTTTCACATCAATGACGTCGGGCTGGGGTGATTTTATAGTCATTGTTTCATTAGATTTTGCTAACGAAAATTGCACATGAGCGTAACGATTCGTAATGTTTCTGCTTTCGACTTTAGGATCTAGTTTTTTCCAAATGTCATTTTGAGGATAAACATGAACGCCATTGATTGTAGTTAGGCCTAAGGTTCTAGTAAATGTTGCCAAAGATGCATTTCCAAAAACAATCCATTTCTTATTCTTTTTAGCCTCATTATCTAAACTAAATAATGTTTTAGCAAAAAGACTGTTTTCAAAAAGATCACTCGCCCCTCCCTTAACAATAGGATTAAACGGAATTGTCAGAATGAAATGAAAAAAAGCAAGATAAGAAATTACTGTTCGATGTTTTAAACCAATTAAGTAAGCCAAACAAAAATTTGCACCTACAGCGTAAAGAATCCACTGAGTCATCTTCTGCACTGACTCTCCAGGAGCATCTGTTAGCGCTTGAGGAAAAAAAAGCATCACTAATGTTGTCCAGCTAATCCCCCATAAGAATGCAATTTTTTTTTGCTCTAAAGAAGTCCGATCATTTTTAAAATATAAACTTGAAATAGTCACTAGTAATGCGACGTTCGCAAATGCGTGACCAATAACTGCTCGAGATTCAGGCACTCTTGAAAATCCACTAATCCGTCCAACCCAATGAGGTAGAGGAATCCATGTCCAAGCTGTTAGTATAACAAGAACTATTCCGAGCATCATGACAACTGGATCTACTTTTTTATTAATAAGTTGTTTAAAAATAAAAACAAAAAGTACTGGATAGATTAAAATAGAAGAAGCTGACTCGCATATATTGGAAAAATTCTTGTACTGACGAATAATTCCAAAAGGAATCAAATTATTAGAAAAAAGAGGCCAAAACGCAAACTGACCTCCATAAGACACTCTCTGACCTGGATATACGGTGTTTGCCATCGCACTGATTGCATCTTTGGCATCGATATAAAACAAACATAACGAGATGAGTGGAATGAGTATCGCAAGCGCTAATCCGACAGTTTTATTAATATCCCAAAAAATAACTAGCCCGCTTTGTTTATGCCTCCAAAAAAGCCCAGTAAATATCGCAAGCCCCACCCAAGCTACAGGAACCTGAAACGCTGGATAAAGCCAATAAGCAAAACAAGTGAGCGACCAGCCCAAGACTAATCCTAAGAGAATCGATTTTCTTCCTCCTCTACTTAAAAACAGAAGGGTAGCAAGAGCTACAGAAAGCGCTCCTTCAGCTGCGAGCGATGCTGAGTTCAAAGCCCAGAACTGAAAAAACGGAGAAAATAGAAGTGCAAACGATCCTACTGCGGATAAGTAAACTGCGTTTCTTGTACAAAGAAGAAACAAAAAGAAAAACGAAAATAGAAAACTATATACATAGAAGTTCCAACACCAAGATAAACCAAAATCTCCGCTCAGAAAATAACCCCAAGTATGGGGCCTAAAAAAGGCAACTTGATTCTTTACTGGAGCTGTGACGACTAGAAGCATGTTCTGACCATCACCAATGAGAGGGTTTATTACCGGGAAAGCGGGTACTGCTTTTATTTGGCTAAGCGCAAACGGCTGGAGCACTTCCCAGTCATCTGAACGAATCCCCCGAGCTTTTCCGATGAGAGGTTGAAACCCAGGCTCGTGAATGATGTCACTCCAAATCGGTAAGGAAAACCCATGAAGCCCAAGAAGCAATGAGACAAACCAGAGAGCCCCCCAAATCTTTGAAACAAGTAGAATTTGTTTCTTCTCGGTCACTACTTACTCCATTCGTTGTAAGGGTTGCTTAGGCAGATTCGTGACATCGAATTGAAGAGCTGCCCAGAGACTCTGAAAACCTAAAATAACGGGGAGACCCGCGATCATGACCTGTCCACTCGTCGCTGGAACTCCTGTATGTACAGAAAGGTAATAGCGCCAAACTCCGAATACTCCACCAAATAGACAAAGAGTCATTCCTAAAAAAAACTGAATGGATCCCAAATTGAAATCTCTCAGAACGTAGCTGTAAAAAAATCTTTTTAGAGATCTCGAAAAATACTTCAGAGGAAACTCAAACAACACTCGAATCACACTCAGATGACTCTCTTCATCACCATACAGAGCGTCCATTGGGACATCAGCCACGACAGCTCGTATCGTGCCTAATCTAAACAGCATATCACTTTCAAAAAAGTATCTTCGGTCAAGCTTCGTAAGATCGATCTGTTTCAGAACAGTGGAATAAACTGCAGTAAATCCATTCGTCGGATCCATCACATTCCAATATCCACTCGTGAGTTTCGCAACGAATGAGAGGACTGAGTTCCCGAAGAGTCTTATAAACGGCATTGATCTGAGCGAACTCAACTTAAAAAACCTGTTCCCCTTAGTGTAATCAGCTCGGCCTTCAACGATCGGTTTGATGAGAGTACCTATGAAGCAAGGATCCATCTGTCCATCGCTATCAAGCTTGACGATGATGTCCATCTTTTCTTCGAGCGCGGCCTGATATCCCGTACAAACGGCACCACCTACGCCTTGGTTTTCGTGATGAAAGAGAACCTTGACTCTGGGATCTCGACATTGAGATTGAACAATCTTGCCCGAACCCTCAGGACAAGCATCATCAACCACAATGATAAGAGAAACATCTCGTCCCACAGCAGAAAGTACTTTGAGTATAGTTTTCTGAACTTTGTATGATGGAATTACGATGCAAACATTCACAATTAAGTAATATTTTAACGATGAAGTTAAGTAAACTTAAATCGAGATTAAAAAAAAGGAATCAAAATCCTAAAACAGCTTTTGCAAAGAGAACACGCGAGACCCACTTCTTACCATGAGAAACGCGAATGCCACCGTCTTTGAATGACTGGCGAATTTCGCTCCATGGATTCTCAGCCATGTTCCACTTCTTCCAATCAAGACTATGACATTCAATACCGATGACAGGGATCAAATGCTTCTCACTTAAGAAACGAACCTTGTCATCGACAGTAGGTGGGAATGAAGGTGCGACACAGAAATCGAGTTCTTTGTTTTTGAAGCTCACAAAAAATCCATGGGGAGCATCATCACGAGTGAGCTGAATAAACATTCCAAACTCTACAGGTAAGAATCTCTTCAGTCTTCCTGCAAATAAACCATCTAAGAACGATCTGAATCCTAGATCAATTCCTGTTGGAGCCTTTTTGTTTTTCCTCATAGACGCGTTCTTCAAGAGACCCGCACCACTGGTGGATTCAAACGACTCCGATTCAAAACGAGATTGTATCCAACCTTGATTCGTAAATGCATTAAGATCAGAAAGATGAATGATGAAGAGTTTACGATTAGAGAATTCACGTGCAAACTCGCTCACAGGAGACCCTACCCATTCGGATAAGCTTTGATTCCGAGTTGAAGCATCAATGATCCACTCGCCGTCGATCACGCAATAGATTGCCTGCTCGTCCACTGGAACAAGCGCGGTCTGGTTAAAACTCCAGAGCTGTCTAAATGCTTTCCAGTCGTTCTTGATTTCCATTTTGTTCTTTCATTTTTTCCGTTTGATAAGAAGTAAAAGTAATTGCAGCAAGAGCGCTCATTTGGAGTGGCATTTCTTTGCCAGCGAAGGATCCCACAGCTCTTGTTTTCGGAAAACGAACAGAGAGTGACTGAGGCTTCTCAGTAGGATTGAAGAAGAAATGCACTTGCTCACCCTTATTAGTTTCACAATTCAGCGTCTTCACTGCTTCATGTGAAGACTTAAGGTAAGGAGCATCACCGAATAAATTCGAAATCTGAGAGATCAGACTCTTCAAAGCCATGAATGAATCAGTCATTCTATAGACTACCCACTTCGCATTCTCAATTGGAAGTATCCTACAAGAAATGCCTTGATCGATGTGAATCGCGTGTTGATGAGTTGCGAGAGATGGATCTGCTAGTGAATCCTCAGACATGAACCAAACCGAATGCGATCGTCTCACCTTAGAGAGAAGCTCAGATGACTGAACTTCACTGAACTCATAATCTGGATCGATGAGAATGAAAAACGGCCGAATACTCTCAGGAATCTCGTATAGATCCTGAACGAATCGTACTCCTTGTTTCCAACCTAACTCTGAAAGCTGATCCAAGATGAGCTGAATGCTTTTTTCGGTCGACCAGAGGTGCGGAGTGAGAACGTAAATTTGATCTCGCGTGCGCCATTCCTCATTCTGCGACTGTTTACTGATGAGTTCGATACGATCTCTGAATGATTCAGAGAATGAGAACCAATCCTCAGGTGAAATCCAAAGTTCGCCATCTGCGCTGACAGTGGTCATGAAGGATTGAAAAAATGCGTTCTGTTTACGCGCGGGAGTGTTCTGCCCGTAGTGAGAGGACTCTGTCCAGAATAGTGTAGGCTGAGAATTCACTCCTGCCCAACGGCTTCTGCGTGAGAAGGCGCTCGTGAGGTAATGACCTAACTTAAACAAATCCATAGGTTTCTTCAGTGTGTGTGCCCAGAAGTTCTCCATGTGAAACACAGGATCTAACTCAGGAGTGAAACACTCGAGCTGCTCAAGCTTCCAACCTGGGTTGCGCTTGATGAAAAGCTGCTGAATCTTAGTGCGGAAGAGTTCTTCAAAATATCTCTGAAATGATCGGTACTGAGCGGATTCACTGCCACGCTGTTTTTTCCTACTCAGCGGATCGTGACGTTGCTCAAGATATTTTCTGAATTCTAAATCTGCTGAGAGAGAGTAATCTCCCGCTTCGGTTCCAAAATCTTGGTAAGTCGACGCAACTGCTGAGCGGTAGTATTTGAAAAAACTCCCTCCCACTGAAACTGTGAGATGCTGTGCTGCACCTGGATTCAGGTCGCAAAAGTCTTTCAACATGGACTCGAAACGAACTAAGAATGAAAAATAACGCTTTTGAAACTCTGCAGAATATAAACTCGGTAAATTAAAGTTAACGTTAGGCGTTAAAATATTGATTTCACCATGAAGCTTGGATTTGGCTTGGTGAGTTGAATCGAGCGCTAATTCTTTAGGAACTCCGCACCAGGGATAGGTCATTCCCAACTCTGGAGTCACTACCAGTTTTACATTCAGTCTGCGCTCGTAAGCGTGTTGAAGGAAACGGGTAAATACCCTAGAAATATCGTTTTCTACGCCTTGCCAAGGTACAAATGTAACAAAGGACAGTAACCCTTTTTGCATGAGGTGATCGAACGTAGGTCCCACTTGATGTGCAGGAACATCCCAAGCATTAATCACCCACCTAATCGTGTTTTTGACTTCCACCATACCCTTAGGCAAAGTATGACATGTCTTTGACAAGGAGTCATGGCTTATGTGGTTTTTTTCAGAAGAGCAAAAAATGTTACAAGAGTCCGTTCGTGCATTTGCGAAGAGCGAGCTCTTACCCAAAATCGAAAAGCTAGATGAAGAAGAAGGATTCAACCGTGAATCCTTCAAAAAAATGGGAGAATTAGGCCTCCTAGGAATCACTGTTCCTGAAGAATTCGGTGGAACAGCAATGGGCGCAGTCGCTGCAACCATTGCTATGGAAGAAATGGGCGCCATCGACGCATCAACGACTCTCTCGTATCTCGCTCACACGATTCTCTGTGTGAATCAAATTTCAAATAATGGATCTACTGAGCAAAAGAATAAATATTTACCTAAACTCATGAGTGGAGAACACATCGGCGGCATGGGAATGAGTGAACCTGGTGCAGGATCTGACGCTCTCGGCATGACGACGAAGGCTGAGAAAAAAGGATCTGGTTACACTCTCACTGGAACAAAAACTTGGATCACTAATGGCCCTATCGGTGATGTGTTCTATGTCTACGCTAAAACAGGCAGCGACAAACGCAATCTTTCTACATTCATGGTTGAGCGCGGAATGGAAGGCTTCTCTACCGGAAAGAAGTTTAAGAAAATGGGAATGAGAGCATCTCCCACGGGCGAACTCGTATTCGAAGGATGCGAATTGTCCGAGGCTCATCGTGTGGGTCCAGAAAACGGAAGCGTAAAAGCGATGATGAAGAATCTCGACATCGAACGCATCACCATCTCAGGAATCAGCCTAGGTTGTGCACGTGGGGCAATCGAGTGTGCTACTCAGTATGCGAAGGAACGTAAACAATTCGGGAAGCCCATCGGCGCATTCCAGCAAATCCAAGAGCGATTGACTGAAGCATCAGCTTGGTATGAGGCGTGTCGTGCTCTCACCTACAACTCTGCCAAGATGTGGGATGAAGGTCTCATGGTCGGCCGTGAAGCCTCCATGATGGCTGCAAAAGCAAAACTTCAATCTGCACAGATGGCAACACAAGTTGCATTAGATGCGATTCAAATCTTAGGTGGCTATGGCTACACTCGTGAGTTCCCAGTGGAGCGCTTCATGCGCGACGCCAAGCTCATGGAGATTGGCGCAGGTACTAACGAGATTCTGCGCGTGATCATAGCTCGCCATATGTTGGGAGAAGTCGCTGATCTATGAGCGATTTCATTAACACGATTCATGAATCAGAGATGGCGGCTGAGATTAGGAAGCTTGCCAGGAAGTTTTCTCAAACCGAACTCGCACTTCATATCGAGCAAGACGAGCACGATGAAAAATTCAGACCCGAACTCATCGCAAGATTAGGGAGCTTAGGACTCACCGGAGTTCCTGTTGCTGAGGAGTTCGGCGGCGGCGCTCTAGGGTACCAAGAGTACATTGCAGTCATCGAAGAGCTTGCAGCAGTGAACGCAGGATATGCGATCAGTGTCGCTGTCACCGGGCTCGCACAAA
The DNA here is from genome assembly GCA_023657465.1 of Lysobacteraceae bacterium. Taxonomy (GTDB): domain Bacteria; phylum Bdellovibrionota; class UBA1018; order UBA1018; family JAGTJX01; genus JAGTJX01. The sequence goes on along the minus strand of JAGTJX010000002.1, from coordinate 72,184 downwards.
ATGCGATTCAAACTTACGGCTCGGAAGCTCAGAAGAAGAAATACATCCCTAGACTCGCTATGGGTAATGGCATCGGAGCATTTGGTCTCAGTGAAGCATCCTCAGGATCGGACGCTGCCAGCCTACGTACTCAAGCTGTAAAAAAAGGTAAAAACTACATCATCAACGGCACTAAGCTCTGGATCTCTCAAGCCGACATCGCGGAAGTGATCATCCTCATGGCCAGGACTGGCGGACCTGGCGGTAAGGGTGTGAGTGCATTCATCGTTGAGAAATCGATGAAAGGCTTTGGATTAGGTAAACGAGAGAAAAAAATGGGTCTCCACACTTCTCACACGATGGAACTCGTGCTTGAAGATCTCGAAGTACCTGAAGAAAATTTACTAGGCAAGGAAGGCGATGGATTCAAAGTCGCGATACAAGCACTCGATAGTGGCAGAATCACCATCGGCGCTACTGCGCTCGGAGTTGCTCGTGCTGCACTTGAAGTTGCTATCAAGCAATCTAAGACACGTGAACAATTTGGACAAAAAATAAGTTCATTTCAAGGTATCAGCTTCATGCTTGCGGATATGGCTACTTCTCTTGAAGCCTCACGTCTTCTCGTTCAAAGAGCTGCCTGGCTCAAGGATCAGAAAGCCCCTTTCTCTTTAGCTTCAGCAATGGCGAAGCTCTTCTCCACAGATATGGCAATGAAAGTAACGACCGATGCGGTGCAAGTACTCGGTGGATCGGGTTACACCCAAGAATTCCCAGTCGAGCGCTACATGCGAGAAGCAAAGGTTCTGCAAATCGTTGAAGGCACCAATCAAATTCAACGCATGATCATCGGTCGGGAGCTGACACAATGAGTTTACAAGCATCAAAAATTGGATCATCTGCTCTTAGCGTGGATTGGAGCGGGCTTCAAGTGATGACTATTGATTCTTCTTCGATCAACACCGCGTGGACTAAAGCAAAAGCCAGAATCACAAAAAAAGACTCTGACTTCTACTCTGCACCCATTGATTATAATCTGTCTCAAATCAATGAATCGATCAATCTCGCAGAAAAAATTCTAGAATCCAAAAAATTTACCGACTGCCTTTTCTTAGGAATTGGTGGAAGCGCACTAGGTCCCATCACTCTTCTTTCTTCGCTTGAGCATTTGCGCACGAATGAAATGGGATTTCATTTTGTAGAAAATCCAGATGCGATTGATTGGAATTTAAAACTTAAGAAACTCAATCCTGAAACCACACTTGTAGTGGTCGTCACTAAATCAGGAACGACGTATGAAACCATCGCGCAGTTTCTCATTGCACTACAATGGCTTAAACCAGAACGAGTGAAGTCAAACATGATTGCAATCACTGACCCATCCAAAGGTGATCTGAAAACTTGGGCGACGAAGAATCAAATCCCTACACTGCACATTGCTCCGACCATTGGTGGAAGATTCAGTATTTTTACTCCCGTAGGATTATTCGCAGCCAAACTTGCGGGTTTAGATCCCGAGAAGTTCCTTCACGGAGCGTCTCAAATCAGGGAGTATTGCGAGAACACCGAATCAGACAAGAACGTGATCTTCACGACATTCGAAAGAATTTTTACTCTTAGCGAACGTCAGCCTATTCACGTGCTCATGCCCTACTCTACTCGTCTGAAACTCATGGGCTCTTGGTGGGTACAACTCTGGGGCGAAAGCCTTGGTAAGGATTCAAAGGGCTACACTCCAGTAGCAGGAGTTGGCGCAACCGATCAACACAGTCTCCTTCAACTCCTACGAGATGGTCCTAATGACAAAATCACAGGCTTCGTGAATATCCATCAGGTCGATGACCCCGCCATGATCCCGTCTACTTCACAGGGTCCTTACTCTTCTTTTGAGCAACTCCGCGGCCACTCACTGCACAAGCTCCTCAACGTAGAGCACCAGGCTATTGCGCGCGTCCTCTCACGTCGTCCACGTCCCAACTGGACTCTGACTATCGAAAAACTCGATGAATCCGCCATGGGAGCAGCTTTATTCTTCTTTTGCGTAGGCACAGCCTACATAGCTGAGCGTTTGGGAGTAAATCCGTACGATCAGCCAGGAGTTGAAGAAGGCAAACTTTACATTCGTGAACTCCTCAAATAACCTATTAGTCACATGATGATGTCAGGGGATGACGAGGATTCAAGCGACAAAACGATGGTCTTAAAGACCGATCCTGAACTTTCGCGTAAAAACAAAGAAGAGCTTAAAGGTGTTGATGCGATTCTCATCATCATCAAAGGCACCCCCATGGGGCACAAAATCTTAGTCAATGCGAATGAGATGGTCATCGGAAGAGACGACACCGCAAATATCACGATTGCGGATCAAAGTATTTCTAGAAAACACGCCAAGCTCGTACGAGTGAAAAAAGGGAACACTGAAGTCATCACGGTGACTGATCTCGGATCCTCAAACGGTACATCCGTAAATGGTAAGGCGATCAAAGCAAACGAAACTCACGAGCTTCATAAAGAAGACGTATTAAAAGTTGGAAACACTTCTCTGAAGTTCCTGCCAGCAGGCGAAGCAGAGACTCTCGCTTATGGACAAATGACAGATGCTGCAAACCAAGACGGTCTTACAAAAATTTATAACAAAGGTTATCTCCTTCAAGTTTTAGAAGTGGAATACAAACGAATCAAGTCATTAGGTGGTGATCTAGGACTCATCTTTTTTGATTTAGACCATTTCAAGAAACTCAACGATGGCTTCGGTCACGATGCGGGTGATTTCGTTCTTAAGGAATTCTCAAACCTCATCAAAACTCAACACGTGAGACCGAAGGACATCTTCGCTCGTTACGGTGGAGAAGAGTTTGTGATCCTCCAGCTCAATACGAATCTAGAAACTTCTATGCAAGTAGCTGAGCGTATTCGTGCAGCCATTGAGAAGCACGAGTTCATTTACGATGGTAAGCGCTTACCTGTCACATCCAGCATTGGTGTTGCGACACTTGGACCTACGATTAACTCCGCTACCGACTTAATGAAAGCTGCAGACAAGGCCCTCTATGCTTCTAAGACCGGGGGACGCAACCGTGTCTCGACCGCTTCCTGAGTTGCTACCTAATCACTGGTCAAACCTCTCCCAAGTTGTCTACTACAGAACCTATGCCAGACAAGACAACGGCCGCATAGAGCATTGGCCAGATACAGTTGAGCGTGTGATCCGCGGAAACGTGAAGGATCACAAAGTCACCGAAGCAGAAATCGCTCGTCTCCGTCACTTCATGATGAACCGCAAGGCTCTTCCGGCAGGACGTGGCCTCTGGTTCTCTGGAACAGACGCTCATTCGAAGATGGGTGGAGCTGCTCTTAATAATTGTTGGTTTCTGAAGGGTGACGACTGGCAGAATCTAGTACTTGCACAAGATCTACTCATGCTGGGTGGAGGAGTAGGATTCTCAATCCAGAAGAAGTTCGTGACTGCCTTACCAGAAATCAAAAAAGGTGTCGCGATTCGCGAAGAATCTTCTAGCTCCTATGTCGTTGATGATTCTCGCGAAGGTTGGTGTGAACTCGTAAGAAGAACTCTTGAGAGCTACTTCTTCACGGGAAAATCGTTTGATTATTCCCTCAAAAACATCCGCCCCAAAGGCGAAGCAATCAAAGGCTTCGGTGGAAGAACAGCGGGCCCTGACCCACTGAGACTCGCCATCAAAAAAATCAGCGCTCGAATCGGCGAGAAGTGGTCCTCTGGCGGTAAAGTTTCTCCCTTAGGCATGATGGATCTTCTCTGCATCATTGGTGAAATGGTCGTATCAGGGAATGTCAGACGATCTGCGATTCTTATTCTAGGAGATGCAACTGATTCTGAGTTTCTCCACTCCAAGCGCTGGGACTTGGGAACTCTCCCCTCTTACCGAGCAATGGCGAATCTCTCAGTTGGGATCAAGAATATTTCAGAACTATCGCCTGAGTTCTGGGAGACGTTTGAACACGGCGAACCTTTTGGGATTGTCCATCTAGATAACATTCAAACCTACGGTCGTATGGGTGAGAAGAAGCATGACGATGCTATCGGAGTGAACCCTTGTGCAGAGACGACACTCACTAACGGTGAACCTTGTAATCTTCAAGATATTTTCTTACCCAGACTCGATAACGAGGAAGAATTCATTGAAGCCGCTAGGCTCATGCATCGCTATGGTAAGCGCATCACTTGCGAGAAGTTTCACCACTCAGTGAATGCTACAGCAGTTGCCAAGTACCGTAGAGTAGGCACTGGAATCACAGGTTGCCTTCAGAGCACCCTTTTCAACAAGAAGACTTTAGACAGAGTGTATGCAGAAATTCAGAAAGAAAACGTGAACTACTCCCGTGAATTAGGAATTCCTGAAAGCATTCGCACAACTGTGATTAAGCCTTCTGGCACATTAAGCTTACTCGGAGATTGCTTACCTGGCATTCATCCTGCTTATTCGAAGTATTATTTGAGACGGGTGCGATTCGATAAAAACGATCCACTCATTCCTATCTTGAAATCCGCAGGACATCCCTTGGAACCCATGGCAACACTCGATGGCGGCATCGACCCCAATACTCTGGTTGTGTCGTTTCCTTGCGAAACTCTAGAAGGAGACCCGACTGCCGATAGTGGATTCGATACCTTCAAGCAACTTGATACATTGCTCTTCGCTCAGAAGCATTGGGCTGATCAATCTGTGTCAGTCACGATTTATTACAAACGAGAAGAACTGAGTAAAATCAAAAACTGGGTTTCAAAGCACCTATCCGAAATCAAAACCGTGAGCTTTCTCGCTCACTCCGAACATGGGTTCAAACAAGCCCCATACGAGAGCTTGAATCAGAAGAATTTTGAAATTCTGAGATCGAATATCAAACCTGCAGACTTCTCAGGGCTCTCTAAAGTATTCGAAGGTGACTTGGCTGATTGCGAGGGAACCGCTTGTCCCGCAAAATAAATTTTACCAGCGCTTGAATTCGCGACGTGTAGCTCCAGGAGCTCTCTCGCGTCTTGGGAATACTGGCTTATTAGCACCAGTGGCTTGAGATGGACGATCGCCTTGCTCCTTCTGATCTCCGTAGAATCCGCCACGAGGCTGATCTCTACGTTCTCTGCCACCTGCATAGGGCTCACGGCGATCAAACGGTCTTGACGTTTTCTTATCCGCTGCTGCTTTTCTGTACGGAGCTGAGGGTCTATGCGGAGACATCGTTCTCTCTAAGCCTTGAACAGGAGCAGGTCTTGGAGCACGCGATGATGCTGGAGCTGCTACGACTTGTTCTACGAAGTCATGTTTGCCTGATTGTTTCATCAAGCGCTGAATCGCTTTCCATTTGCCTTTGTCTTCACCTGAGATAAAGGAGAGCGCTTGGCCCTCACGACCTGCTCTGCCTGTACGGCCGATTCTGTGAACGTAATCTTCAGATGCTCTTGGGAGATCATAATTGATGACGTGTGCGACATGATCGACGTCGATACCGCGAGCTGCAATGTCTGTTGCAACTAATACACGGATCGTCTCGGATCTGAATTCATCGAGAGCACGCTTACGCTGGGCTTGAGATCTTCCGCCGTGAATACGGTCAGACTTGATTGCGTAGCTCAGTAAGAATCTAGCCACACGGTCAGCTCTGTGCTGAGTTCCTGTGAAAATCAGAATGCTTCCTACGCGAGTGTTGATCTCATCGAGGAGAATATCATTTTTGTTGTTCTGTGAAATCTCAATCGTCTTTTGAGAAATTTTTGGAGCTTGCTCAGGAGTGGATTCGATTTTTACTTGGAGAGGGTTCTCAATGTACTTGTGAGTGAGTTTCAAAATCTGCACAGGCATGGTTGCTGAGAAAAGAAGAGTCTGACGTTGTCTTGGAAGTTGCAGGAAAATTCTTTCGATCTGAGGAAGGAATCCCATATCTAACATTCTGTCTGCTTCATCGAGCACTACGAATCCGAAGTTAATAAGGCGAACGCTTTTGCGTCCCATGTGATCCATGAGTCGCCCAGGAGTTGCAACGATGATGCGTGGATTGCGCTTGAGATCACGAAACTGTGGTCCCATCGCTACTCCACCAATGAGCATGACAGGATTGAGTAGCGGTACGAACTTGGTGAGAGACCTAATCACTTCACAAACTTGGTCTGCAAGTTCACGAGTCGGAACGAGTACGAGACCGTTTAATTGTGGGTTCTTGATTAGTGCAGTGATCATTGGGATCGAGAAAGCTGCTGTTTTTCCAGAGCCGGTTTGAGCGACACCGATCATGTTCTTACCCAAGAGGGTGGCAGGAACAGAGAGTGCCTGAATAGGGGTGGGAATCGTAAAGCCTAGGGCTTCGATTGATTTTTTTAGTGGTTCGACAAGGTTGAGTTCAGAGAATGTTTTCATAATTGTTCCCAGGATTTAGCACCTGCCCGCTCATAAAGGAAGTACAATTTTACGCTATGCACAAAACAGCTCTCAAATCCCTAAACACCTGACTAAGGCCTAAACACTTAAACAGGCCTAAACCCTCTATATTGCAGGAAAAATGGCATAGGTCTCGCAATAGCTAGGTACAAAGGGAACCTTATGAACATTTTCAAATTAGAAAATTTATTACTGATCGCAGCAGCTCTACTTGGATTAAACAATGCTGTTCATTCTGCAGAACGTCCTTACTGGGTTTCTGGAATTGTAGGTGATGCCTACAAGTTTCACTTCAACAACGAAGGCGCTGCATTACTTGAAAAAATGGGACAGAAGCCGAATGTGGATATTCTTATCGATGGAAAAAAAATCGACGGAATAAAATTCACCTACGGTGTAATCCCCCCTACAAAGATGGTGAAGCTAGATCAATACCAGGCGTTGGCCTCCAAATCACTCTAAAGATTAAGCGTGAATACTCAGGCGATAAAACATTCAGCACTTGGAGAAACAATGTCATGAAAGGCACTACCGATCGCAGATCGATGACTGTCATTGAAGAAGGCAAATCTCAAATCGATCTGTTCCATTGCTGGCCATCTTCATAGATAGCGTCCGAAAGTCCTTGGTACAATTTTCACTTAACATCAATTCACAAACTGAGCTCCAGCAAATTCAATCTTCATTTTCCCGTCTAGTTTGAGTGTATCACTCCAATATTTTTCCCATTCATTTGAATTCGTAAATCTCTTCAGAATGATCTTCGTCATCTGTGCTGCTCCCTTGGGACTCCAGTTGCATCCGATTCGTTTGAGTCGTAGTTTTATTTCTCTCATCATGCGCTCAATGATGGAGCTCACTTTCGGAGGAGCATCCCCCGTCCTGATCCAGACTCTGACATAGTTAAAGAGCTTTGCTTTTGCATTCTCTACATATGTCGCAGTTTGAAAATACTGCTTTTCTTTCAGATCTTTCACGAGTGCATTCATTTGCCTTTCCGCATTAAATACCGAGACCTCTAGATTTAGAATTTCTTCGGTTTTTACTTTGTCTCTTGGTTCGTTGGGTAGCGGGATTCTCATGATTTCATGAAGCTGGTCTTTCACTTTTCTGGTTTCTTCGTTATTTGCTTCATCCTGGTACTTCATCACAGACTTCAGATCATACGTCAGATGCCACTGGCAGCGCTGCTGGGTCTTTGCTAGTTTTCCTAGTCCTCGTTCAATGGCTAGTTCTCCATCACTCACTAAGAGCTCTGCTATGGGCTTAGATTTCAGCTTGGGATGGTGATTAGCCCGTTTTACGAGTCTCCCAATTTCGTTCCATTTTTCTTCATTGAAGACTCCCATGGGAATCGTTTTGCCGTGCTTGTCGATCCCTAGAATCACTCGAATTTGTTCAAGAGGTCTATTGTCAGCATCTCGTTTTGGGTTTTTCTTCTCATCCTCTTTTTGAGCGTTCGTCTTGAACCTGGGATACCCAGTTCCATCTGCAACAATTGTAACGAGCTCTTTCTGTTCCAGCTTTAAGTGAGCAGAGTCAGTCTTCTGAACCCAAGTATGGATTTTACTTTTTCCGAGTGGGTTGCCACCAATATCTGTCATGTGTTTTGCTGATCGTCTGTAGCTCTGGTGACTTGCAGTCTCGCATGCAATTTTTTCGAGTTCTAACGTATGCGACGTGTAGAGCTTAACGTTTAAAAACTGTCTTAGTGGAATGAACGATTCCTTGCAGTTTTTGCATTTGAGCCTCATCCAGTGGAATTTGATTTTTCCTATTGTAGAATCAATACGTCTTGGTTCTCTGCTCGATCTGACAAAGTAGGGAGTTTTACAGCAGGGTTTTACGTTGATGCTCGCTAATGACTCTTTTGTCTGCACTCCTGTCAGTGAGTCACAGAGATCACCATCCATCCACTCTAAAATCAGCGTTATCACTGCTGGCATTCCGTTTTTATCGAACACCTCCTTGGTTCTGATCACTAGTTCATCAAACGAAAAGGTTTCTTTTTTAATATCCGCATCCAAAAACACAGCGATCCGTCGCTTCATTTTTTCCTCCAATCATTTTGACTAGAGGAAAATTCTACATGGAAAGTGTTCTCGACCCAAACAGCATCTCCTCGATACCCTTTGTGTTGTATTTGTGCCAGTAGTGCTCAGCTGCCATATGCAAAAAAATATCATCAGAAACGTCGATTTGTTCGTTCCCATTTTTTGCTTTGATCTCGCTCATCCATACATCCGCTAGTTCACTTGATGCTGGAATAAACTCTTTATTTACTTTCCTTGGCTGCCAATCATCGTAAAACTTCACCACCTCATTCCAGTTGTGGGTTTTTACTCCGAGTCTTGCTAGTTCACTCAGAACCTCAAATGGCGTTGATTCTTCAATCCATGTGATTGCATCTCTCAATTCATTTGCAATGAATTCTAATCTTTCTTCAATCTCGATCTCTTGCTTCTTTTTCTTCCCCATTTTCACATCACCATTAAATTCAGAGTGTCCAAAACGACACAGTGGCTATGTTCTTAAAGTCTGTAAAAACTTTAGACAGGTTGAATCTGAAAATCCACTCTCTTTTACTCTTAAATTGCTCATAACGCCTGGCGCAAGACCTGCATTACTACTCAACTAAAGGGTCTTGAGGTTTTAACTACTGGGAAAATAACTTTCCTAGGACTTCGGGACAGTTATTCTTCATATTACCCGCCAAATCCAGCAGCTGTGAAAAAAGACGCTCATGCAACTGAAGCAATCGAGATTTCCTGCGAATAATTTAAATTAAAATAAGGAATGATGATGAAGCTAATATTCTTGATCACCTCACTTCTTAGTGCCTCAGTATCGATTGCAGATTCTCGCTTTCATGGGACTCCGGTCTTCGCTGCGTCTGCAAAAGAAGTGACTCGCCTAGGCGACTCATACGAACAAAACTCATTCATTCGTGATCGTGCAAACACCTACTGCATACGCATGTTTGGTGAGAATTCAAAATCCACTTACGCCACTGTAGGTTATGTATCCGAACCAAGAATTATTAATCTATCCATTCTAGGCGAAGAAAATGATCACATTGTTTCTAGAAGACTCAGAGGTGCTCTAGAGTTTGATGAGATTACTTGTGATTAAACTCTTCGTATTACTCATACATGTTGCGCATTCATTCACTCAAACCGATTACTGCCCCATTCCCACCTTCACTCCACATAATGAAGTGAAGATTCTAGGCAATGAAGTCCTCATTGTCACTCACCCTACCCATGTCTATGATGGAAGAAGAGTAGCAAAACCTGGAATCGACAAGGCTATCGCTTGGGCTCAATCGAAGAAAATTCCCACGATCTACCTCTGGGAGCCAGATCCAGTATTCAACCCTGGATACTATCCTGAAGTTTGTACTGCGGATTACACGATCGCGTCTCGTGATGGCGAACACACACTCACTGATCTCCCCAATCACATCATCAGCGTTGGTGGAAGATACGATAGATCTGAAGAAACAGGATGTATGGTTCGTACTCATAGAGATATTTTTACTGCTTGGAGTAAGAAGACAAACGAGGACTTAAAACTCACGATCATCGCAGATGCGACTTACTTATTGGGAATCATGCACCCTGATGATTTGGCCTTTGATATCTGGAGAGATGAATTCAGAAAAATTATAGAAATTAAGGGTGAAAAATATGAAATGAACAGAGTACTCAGCCTTACTGAGATGCTAGAGATTCTAGCCATGTATGAAGACAATATGGACTGGGGAAGAAAAAGCAATGTAGCAAAACTTTCATTTATCAGTGACCACCTCTTTGATACAGGCGTGATGCCTCCTCAATATCAAATTGAGTACAAAGTCATGGGCAGGAAAAAAGTTTACCGTGCGTCCAACATCAAAGATCCAAATGTGAAAAAACCCACTCTCCTCATTGAGATACAGTAGAAAACACAAAGACTACCAAACTTCTTTCACTCTTTAACTCCAGAGGCTAGTTGAATCTTTTGCGCGAAAAAATTATTAATGATAAAATTGAACAATGCTTACTTTTTTTGAACGAGATAAAACTCCATTGCTCATTATTTTTTTTGCTGCTGTCATAAGACTATTCTATGCGTCAGGATATGGCCTGGGTGATGATAGCTCTTATGTCTTTCAAATTAACAGCATTCTCTCAGGACGATACCACTATTATCCGCCTTATGATGTATTCGCTCTTAGGCCAAGCATTATACTTCCACTAGCACTTTCAGTAAAATTACTAGGCCAAAACGAAATTGCCTTTATACTGCCTGTTTTCATTGCTTCACTCATCACTCTCTTTTCTTGTTACCAAATTACAAAAATAATTTGGGATGAAAAAACAGCTTTGTTTTCGACATTAGCTTTGTCCCTATTTCCTCTAGACTGGATTTTCTCGACATTAATGTGCAATGACATTGTCGCTGGCGCTTACCTTTGGGGTGGGCTTGCACTCGCAATTTCAGGACTTACGCGCTCTCAAGTAAAGATAAATATGCGTGTTTTTTTAGGTAGCTTTATAATGGCATTCGCAACTGGAGTTAAACCAAGCTTATTATTTGCTTTTTTCCCAGCTGGAATTATCGCCTTAGGCGCCATAATGAAATTACAAAAAACAAAAGACTGGAAACCATTACTCATCACTGCTTTTTCAGGCGTGGCTATGGGTTTCCTGATTTTAATGACCTTTTACTATTTACTGACCGGCAATCCCTTTGAAAATTTCCTAGCTGAGCTCAGACTCAATCACACTTTTTTTCTGAGAGAATATGAATTTCACAGAGAATATTATCTTAAACTCTATCCGAAGCTGTTTTTCTCAATTACTCCTTGGGAAACAACACCTACCTTTTATCATCCCTATGGAATGTTTTTCATTTTTACATTTATTTCTTTAGTTACTGTTAATTTATTGAAAATGGAAGGGGCATGGATCTCAAGCCTATCTTTTACTGTCATACTACTCATCATGCAGTTTTATCCATTACAACTTTTTCCAACTTATGTACCTATTGCCAGACTACCGAGATACATCTCTATTACTGCGCTCCCCGCTAGTATGGTCATAGGATTACTCTGTGCTTTTCTCTATAGCAAAGGACGAACTTCTCAAGCTGCTCTTACTTTATTTTCTCTAGTTTACTCTGTGACTTCAATCTTATCAGTTCGTGCGGCATCAATGATTCACAATGATTGTATGGCAGACTCTAGATGGGCCGCAGAAGTTACAAGAACCATAGCACCAGAAAAAGTTTATGCTGCATCTGAATCTTTAGACTACATAAAGTACCGAAACACACGTTTTGGCTCTCCCGATAAAATCCAATTTTTACTACCTCCAGAGTCAAGCAGTTATTTTACTAGAAATTCTCTTTTTTTTGTTGGCGGTTGCTACCGCATCGACCTTCTATCAACTTTCGGTGAAGTAGGAATCCCTAAGGATCCTTTACCAAAAAACTGGACACTAATATCAACCCGAAATTCCACTCCTTCAATTATACGTTCTGTCCCGATGCGTGCCTACTATATATTCGATAACCCTTCTGCCAACCAAGTCAATCACTCTGAGCTAGATGGATATTGTAATCCTAGAAAAAAATGGAATCTCGTTGATCGATTCCTGCCTGGAAATCAACATTCCATGTATTTACATCAATACACCACAAACACTGAGCGCTGGGAAATCTTTAATAAACTCTCTGATAAATTGAAATCAGAAGTTGCTGACTCCAACCATTCATTTGTTGATCGTGGATTCCACTTTTCATTATATCAGACATTAAATTTTCATAATCTGACTCCAAATATTGATACCTGTATCGTCAAAAGAAAAGGTGGCACTGAATATCACCCTCAAACAAAAATAATCATTAATGAATCGACATTACCGAAGCAGAATATAACTCAAGAACCTGCCACATACGATTGGTGGGGTTATGAAGCAATGTATATACCTGGCTCTATAGTGAAGAGCGCTGACTTGACTTACCGTGAAGAGGTTCTTGACATTAAACAACCATCACAAACCTACCGAATTGAAATTTTTCAAGCTTCTCGTTAATTTACTTTATTTAAAGAGGAAATTATAAAAATAGCTAAACAAAGAACTACAACAACATAAGTTGTTTTGTCCTGCACTGCAAATGCAACAGGGTCATCATCAACATTACTTCTTCCTGCTAATAACCAAATTCGATTCAGCCAAAAAAGCAAGAGAGGACAAATCAACAAAATTCCCTCATGCCACGAATACAACTTTTGAATTTCTGGACTTTTTACGTAAAGAGCTAATATCAATACACTTACATAACCTGAAACAATTCCAAATTCTCTAATCTGATCAGTATCAATCCTTATGTAACCGCGTCCAGAAACTAAACTTATTTTAGGCTGCACCTTAAGTTCAATGTATCGTTTCAAAAAAGCGAGACTTAAAAATAAGAAAGATGAAAAAAACAAAAACCAACTAGAAACTGGAATTTCTGTTGAAATTCCACCAGCATAAACTCTAAAAGAATAAAGTGATCCAACTAAAAAAACATCAAAAAGGAGTAGTTTCTTAATATAAAATGTATAAAAAAATGTAATCAAAATATACGACAACACTAAAAGAGCTGAAATAATTGAAATTTTGAGCATCAAAAAAATAGAGGCTCCCGCTAAAAGTGGAGCTAAAACCATAGCTATCCTTAAATCTAAGCTTCCAGATGCCATCGGTCTGTTTTTTTTTCGAGGGTGTTCTCTATCTGATTCCAAATCCATAAGATCATTTACAAGGTAAACTGACGAAGCACACAGGCAAAATGCAATAAATACAATAAATGATTGATAAATAGCTCGTGTATTAAAAAACTGATGAGAAAGAATAACTGGAACAAAAACAAGACTGTTTTTTACCCATTGTCGTACTCTGATTGCTTGAAAAATATTTGTTAGTTTTGAAGACTTAGAAATAAATTCTCTACTAATATCAAACTCTTTTTTGCATTGTTTTGTTAATCTAGAACTACAATTTACTAAAATCGAACCCTTTGATGCTTTCCAGATATCCCAATCAGAATAGTCGTTTCCTGCATAGAAAAATTCTCTATTACTTGAATAACTTTGCATTTTTTTTAACTTACTCAGTCCTATGAGGTTTTCATTTCCTTTTGTTGCAATAATAGAACTAAATACTCCAAGCTCATTTGCGATTTTTTCAGCAATGAGCATATGAGCTCCTGTCGCATGGACAATTTCATCGCCATTTTTAAAACATGAATTTAGATATTCTAAAAAATTTTGATTCCAAGGTAATGTTGATATTTTAAGTGATGAGTTTAATGCAGCCTTGTATTTTAAATAAGCTCGGCCTTTAATTAACCAAAATGGAAATAAAAAAACACTCCAAAAATTATGCCTCACACACGAGATGAGACTCTCAAGCAAGATATCTGTTTTGCAGACAGTTCCATCCAAATCTACAAAAAGTAGTCTTTGTTTTGTCTGAATTTTAATCTTTACATTCTGACTCACCAAGCGAAACCTCTGTATAATGACTTCGTCTTTTTGAAAGCAAAACTTGAAATATTTAACGACTGAACGTCAAAAAAAATAACGTGTATAGCCATTAACTTCCATTGACGGCTAATTACGCCCAAGATAAGACTTTCCGTCATGTCTCAAGGGGCAAAATCCATTCATCTTTTAGATCCAAACGTCGCTGAGAAAATCGCAGCAGGCGAAGTGATCGAACGTCCTGCAAGTGTCGTCAAAGAACTCGTCGAAAATTCAATTGATGCTGGAGCAACTGAGATTGAGATCCGTCTCGAAGACGGCGGAAAATCTCTCATAGAAATCTCAGATAATGGAACAGGGATCAAGAGCGACGAACTTGCTCTTGCTGTCCAAAGACATGCCACCAGTAAAATTTCTAAAATCGAAGATCTATTAGCACTCAGTTCTCTCGGATTCAGAGGTGAAGCACTCCCCTCCATCCGAGCAGTTGCAAAACTTGAGATTCTCTCACGTGTTCAGGGTGAAGATACGGCCTACGAGTGGAGCGAATCTTCTGGGACGCGCGTCGTGACTCATGGAACATTCTTAAGCTCCAAGCACGGAACCAGAATGAGGGTGATTGGACTTTTCTCCGAAATTCCAGTTCGTTTGAAATTCCTAAAATCCAACGGCGCAGAAATCTCTCATGTCCGTGAATGGGTAGAGCGATTGGCTCTAGCGCGACCTGAGATTGGTTTCTCACTCATCAATGATGACAAAAACATTCTGCGCCTAAGACCGGGAACCATTGAATCACGCCTCACAGAAATCTTAGCTGATGGGAATCAATATCCCGTTCTCAAACAAGAACAGCGAAGAATCTCACCTGACGTACGAGTGACTTCGTACTGGTTGCAGGGACTAAGTCTCCCACACACGCGCAAGCTCATTCAGATCGTCAATGGACGAGTACTGAAGGATCGCCTCCTTCAGCAAGCCACTCTCTCACCGTTTAAGCAATCGCTGCTTCCAGGACAATTCCCTGCTCTGTTTCTCAAGATCGAACTCGACCCAGCTGAGATGGATGTGAACGCACACCCAACTAAGACCGAAGTGAGGTTCAGAGAACCTTCTAAGATTTTTGAAACGGTACAATCCACTCTCTCAAAACTCATCGAAGCTCATGGATCTGTGGGATACGTCGCCGCTGAAAGATCATATGAGCAGAGCTTAGGTTCTCTTGGAACGAGTGGTGGATCTTCGTCTTTCATTGGCACCCTCTTCAATCGTGAAGCGACTCATACTTACTCACAAGATACTCTCACCATTCCTGAGAGTCACAGTCCTACACTCACTTCCATCTTGTTTGAAACTTACATCGTCACTGAGAAAGGTGGCGAGCTCTGGCTCATTGATCAACATGCAGCTCATGAACGCATTCGTTATGAAATGCTGAAGAACAAATTCTTCCGCGCGCAAGAATCAGGACTAGAGAAACAATCTCTCCTCATTCCTGAAAGCATTAAGCTCGACGAAGTGGGTGCTCTTGCAATTCGCGAACGCATTCACTGGTTGGACAAACTTGGATTCGAAGCCGAAAGCTTCGGAGATACAACGCTTCTCATTCGTGCCATTCCATCAAACTGGGGCAATCACGATGTCTCAGGACGCATGCGTAATCTCATCGAGAAACTCATCGAATGCGATCCTTCACACGAGCTTCTCTGGGATGAGTCGCTATTCGAGAAGATGGCAATGACCGCTTGTCGTGGATCCATCAAAGCAGGAGACCGCATCAACGAGTATCAAGCCTCACAGATCATCAATCAACTCTTCGAATGTGAGCATCCATGGAATTGCCCACACGGAAGACCGACAGTAGTAAAAATCCCCGTTGGGAAATTTGAAGAATGGTTCCAGAGACGCGTTTGAAGAAAACCATCATTCTCACAGGCCCTACAGCATCAGGCAAATCATCTCTTGCACTTGGTATTGCAGAATCTCGTGGCGACATAGAGCTCATCAATGCAGATAGCATCCAGGTCTATAAGAAATTCGATATCGGCTCTGCAAAACCTTCTCAAGAAGAGCTGAGTCGCGTCCCTCACCATCTCATCGACATTCTGGAACCCACAGTGCGATTCACGGCCGGTGACTTCGTGAAACTCGTAAAAGAGAAAATCACTGAGATTCGTGCTCGTAATAAAATTCCGCTCATCGTTGGAGGCACAGGGTTCTATCTCAAGGCACTCCTCTACGGAATGTGGGACGCTCCCCCCACACAGCCTGAAATTCGTACAAAATTAGAAAAAGAAGAAACCGAAGCTCTCTATGAGAAGCTGAAGTCAGCTGATCCAGATCTACTTGATAAAGTTTCAAAGAATGATCGCTACCGAATCATCCGCGCTCTTGAAATTATTGAATCCTCCGGAACACTTCCTTCTCAACTCGAGAAGAAAACAAACCAAGAGGCTGATCCTGCGTTCACACTCCTCATCATCGATAGAGAGCAAAGTGAACTCGTGAAGCGAATTGATAAACGAACTACTGAGATGCTTGAGGCTGGATTAGTGAATGAGGTCAAATCTCTACTACAAGACTATCCCGATGCCCCTGCGCTCAAATCAGTAGGCTACCAACAAGTCGTAGATTATCTCGGTGGCATTCTGCCCAGCGGCAGAAAAGTCAGTTCTGGTGAAAAAGGCCTAAGTGACGAGATCTCACTCGCTACGAGGCAGCTCGTCAAAAGACAACGCACTTGGTTTCGTGGACAAACCGAAGGCAGCTGGTTTATCTTAGATAGCGACCGATCAAAAATCGAAGCAGAATTAAAAATTATCGAATGAAAAAGAAACCTAAGAAAAAACCGATCTTGAAAAAAAAGCCAGCTCCAAGCACTGCGGGGAACAGCAAAGCTGTTTCACGAAGTGTTCCAGCGAAGCTTTCGCTCGTACCTGTCATAGAAGAACAGAGAATGAGGGGCGATTCAGAACGCAGGATCGTGATTGTTTCTGACGGAACTGGCGAGACTGCAGTCCAAATGACTAAGGCTGCGATGGTGCAGTTTGAGAAACAACAGAACTACGAACTCGTGAGATACAAGAACATCCGTGCCGCAAGCCAGATCGATGCGATCGTCGATGAAGCTCAAGCGAAACATGATTTGATTATTTATACTCTTGTGACTCCACAGCTCCGATCACTACTCCTTCAGCGCTGTCACGAAAAACTCATTCCATGCGTAGATCTCCTGGGTCCACTACTCGGAGGACTCGCAAGCTACTTCGGGTATGAACCTAAGCTCATCGCTGGACTCCTTCATGATGTAAACGAGCGCTACTTCAAAAGAATCGCTGCGATGGAGTACTCGATTGCACATGATGACGGACGCGATCTGACTGGATTAGAAAATGCAGACCTCGTGATTCTAGGAATCTCTCGTACCTCGAAGACGCCTCTCTCCATGTTCCTCTCTCACCAAGGTTGGAAGGTGGCAAACATTCCACTCATTAAAGGTTTTGATGTACCCCAAGAAGTTTATAAACTAGATCCGAGACGTGTGATCACTCTCACCATCAATCCTGAAGAACTCCTCACGATCAGAAGGAACCGACTCCAGAGATTGGGATCAGATAAGGGTGGCGACTACGCTGAGCGCGACCGAGTCACTGCCGAGATCGATTATGCTGATGAAATCTTCAGAAAGAACCGAAAATGGGCGATGTTCAACGTCACTGGAAAAGCCCTTGAAGAAACCGCGGCAGAGATCTTAAAGCTTATGGCGGCTCGCAAATTAACGCCCCCAGACATTCTTAGAAACTAGTACCGCAGCGCCCCTTGTCAGATATTGGTTCCGATGTATAACCATCCCTCTAGGAGAACATCTATGTCGAACCGCGGATCTCAGCTCTGGTACAACGGAAAAATTTTGTCTGAAGACAAAGCAAGAATCAGTCTCTTCACACATGCTCTTCACTACGGCACAGGCGCATTCGAAGGCATCCGTGCTTACAAACAGAAAAAAGGTGGCGGCGGTGTTTTTAGACTTAAAGAACACATGGAGCGACTCGTTGAATCCTTTCACATCATGGGTTTCGAACTCCCTTATACTGCCGAGAAATTAGTCGAAGCAGCCGTCGATGTCTGCAAAGCCAATAACTATGAAGAATGTTACCTCCGTCCGCTCGCATTCATTGGTGATGGACCACTCGGAGTATTCCCAGGCGACAAACCTCCGATCGATATCGCAGTCATGGCTTGGGAATGGGGCAAGTACTTAGGAGCAAAAGGCGAAAACGAAGGAACACGTCTCGTGACTTCAAGCTGGATGAGACCACAAGTGAACACTTCACTTGCTGGTGGAAAAATGACCGGACAATATTTAATGGGAGTTGTTGCGAAACGTGAAGCCGTTCGCATGGGCTTCGATGAAGCGCTGATGCTCGATACCGAAGGATTCTTCGCAGAAGGCACAGGCGAGAATCTTTTCATCATCAAAAACAATATCGTGAAAACCACTCCTCTCACTTCGATCTTAAGTGGAATCACTAGATCTACTGTGATGGAGTACTTCAAACACCAAGGCAAGACTATCGTCGAACAACGCTTCACACGCGATGAACTGTTCACTGCAGACGAAGTGTTCCTCACCGGAACTGCGGCAGAGATCACTCCTGTAAAGGAGCTCGATAACCGCCTCATTGGTAAGGGTGACAAAAAAGGAAAACCAGGACCCATCACCACTAAACTCAAAACAGACTATGCAAACATCGTGCGTGGGGAACTCCCTGAGTACGGCCGTAACTGGCTCACGACATTTCAATGTGGATAGGTGTAGCTAGAATCAAGATTGATTTTTTCGGCAATGATTCGATCTCCAAGAAAAGAGAGAACATCGAATCTCTGTGTAAGGACTTGAAAAAAGAATTCAACGTCTCTGTAGGTGAAGTAGCAGACTTCGATGACCCAGAAAGTTGCATCATAGGATTCGCGACCATCATCCCAGAGACCTGGCGCACACAATCTGCTCAAGACTATATTCAGACCATCTGTAAGCGCATCGATGAGACTGCGTTCTCAAGAGTCGTTGTCACCGATTGGGATCTCCTCGCACATGGACCCGTAGGTGTTCAGGAGGAAGAGCAATGAGTGAAACTAAAACGGCTCTCATCCTAGGCAATGGCCAGCTTGCTCAGATACTCCGAAACGCAGGCAAGAAAATCGAAGTCGTCTGCGAAATGCTCGCTCCCGATCAAATTAATGCCCAATACCTAAAAGAGCGCTACGATTCTGTAGACGCAATTCTCTTTGAAAGTGAATTCACTAGCCCTGCTCTCTTCACTGGTTTCAAAGATACTAAAAAAATATTTCCAAGCCCTGCAGTGATGAAGAAAATCCAAAACAAACTCACTCAAAAAGAGATTGTTGCTTCACTAGGAATCCCTCAGCCGACGTTTTCATCTTATGTCGCCCAAAGGTACACATCCGTTGATGCTTGGGTAAACCACAGCGCCAAAGGAACGGCTTTAGGAACTGTATTCAAATGGGCAATGCACGGATATGACGGCAAAGGTGTATTCATCAATCTCGCAAAAGATGTGACCTCAGAACTTTTTGATTTTTGTAGAGAAGCAGTGAAGAAGAACGTCGATCTCTACTGCGAGCAATACATTCCCTTCAAAAGAGAATTTGCAATCGTCTCTACTCGCTCTCAGACGGGGCAAATCCTTCATTATCCACTCGTAGAAACCGTTCAGAAAAAAGGTGTTTGCTTCAGCGTAGAAGGGCCTTCGTCACAGCTTGGAGTTCCTCCACATCTTAAAAACGACGCCGAGCAAATCGCAAAAACAATTGGTGAATCTCAAGATATTGTTGGGACATATGCAATTGAGCTCTTCGAAGGTGAAGACTCGAAGCTCTACATCAATGAGATCGCTCCTCGTGTTCACAACTCGGGTCACTACAGTATTGAAGCTTCTGCAGCCTCACAGTTTGAAAATCATTTGAGAGCTTGTTTGGGTATGGAGCTCATCGCACCTAAGACTCCAAAGTACTTCTTCATGCTGAATCTACTTGGCCCTGAGGGCATGCAAGGAACCATTCCTGCTGAAGTGCATTTTAAGCTACCCAAGATTAATGGCGTGACTCTGCATTGGTACAACAAACTTGACGTGAGACCCTACCGTAAGCTCGGTCACTTGACTTACGTATGCGCTTCGAGAAATGAACTCAGAGATGCAAAAACCACTTTGACCGACTGGGTGGGACACGAGTATTCTCAACAACTAAAAGAGGTCATCAAAAAGTGAAACGCAAATCAGTCTTAGTATCGATTGTTATGGGTAGCGAATCGGATGCCCCAGTCATGCGTGCAGCGACCGAGGCTCTGGATGAGTTCAAGATCTCTCATGAAATGAAAATCATCTCAGCCCATAGAACACCTAAGATGATGGTGGAGTATGCGACCGCAGCTTCTCAGCGAGGGATCAGAGTGATCATCGCAGGTGCGGGTGGAGCCGCTCATCTTCCTGGCATGGTGGCATCCCTCAGCGAACTACCCGTGATCGGAGTTCCGGTGCCCATCGGTGCACTTCAGGGAGAGGACGCACTTCTTTCTATAGTACAAATGCCAAAAGGCGTTCCTGTTGCCACCGTCGCTATCGGGAATGCATATAATGCTGGGTTATTGGCTGTAAAAATCCTCGCCACTAGCGAAACCCCGTTCTCAAAAAACCTCCGTCTAGCCCTAAAAATCTACCAAAAGAAGCTTGAAACCAAAGTTAAAAAGATGAAATTATAACGCTTAGCGTATAATTAGTTTGACACATCACATACAATTACTATACATCGACACTTGACCAACAATTGGTGGAGAAGATTTCGATGAAAAAGACAGCGTTTCTAGCACTTTTAGTAATCACAGGCGCCCTACTCACCGTCTTAGGATGCGGACAAGCAACCGTCGGCAAATACTCTGGCCAGGGAGTCATCACCTTTCACGGGAAGTCCCTCCAACAGCCAGTCTCTCTCGAAGTTTCGGAGCGCCTCTATAAGGACTACGAAGGTTCCTACACTCTTCAAACCTCTAACTACCAAGGCAATCTTCAACTCAGACGCGCTGAAGGCGAGCTCAAGGGTCGAACGCTTTTTACATATACTAAGACTCAAACTGAAGCTGATAAGACAACTGCAGATGCGAAGAAAACAGCAGATGCTTCAAACCTCGTAAACGTTCCATCCTGCCAAATCGAACTCACTGGAACCTTCGAAATCATCGAAGATGTACTCAATGGCAAACTCTGCGGCCAAGACCATGCGTGCGGCGCTGGCGCAGATATCTGTGTCGAGTTCAAAGCCCTCAAGAGATCAGGAAACGACTCAAAGAAAAACACTCAGAACGACTGGTGGAGCACTCCACAGACTCCAACCACGACGATTAACGGAGGCTACCGCTCATGAAACTCTCATCAAAAATTCTATTAGGTTTAGTAGTAGTAATGACCATTCAGATTCCGGGTGCGGTAGCCGCACTCGGAACCTATCCTGCGATTGAATCAGTCGCAGTAGGTGGTGGTCAGTCTGGCGAATACGGCTCTTCACGTATCAAGCTTTATCTCGCAGGACTTGCGGGTGGTGGACTCCTCGACGAACAACGGGGACTCAGGATCACTTACGGTGCACGTGCAGGATTACTCCTCAATTCTAAAATTTCAATCGGCGGTTACTTCAATCGCCTCCCTGTTGCCTCTAACACTATCGGAACTGTGAACATGAACACCTTCATGGGTGAACTCACTTACTCTCCTTACGGACTCAATCAAGGTTGGTTCATCGGTGGTAGAGCAGGAACGACCTTCACGATTGTGAACAGCAATGGTGTCTCGACCACTAATTCAGGACTAGGATTCATGCCTGTTCTAGGATTCGAAGATGCAATGGACGAGCACTTACTCTGGGGATTAGAAGCGAGCTACTTACTCTCTACCAACGATATTGCTCCACAAGGCTTGAGTCTTCTTGGATCGCTTAAGCTTTTACTTTTTTAATCATTAAAGCACTTCGCTCATCATCTGAGCAAGTTCCTTAGGAGTCACTGTCGCAGTACCACGCTTACCAACGACGACTCCTGCAGCAAGATTGGCAATCATCGCTGCTTCATGAATCGAAGCACCCGAGCTCAGTGCCAATGCCAATGTCGCAATGACCGTATCGCCTGCCCCAGAGACATCGTAAACTTCACGAGCATAAGTAGGAATATGAATGGCCTTCTTACCCCCACGAGAGAATATGGCCATGCCGTCTTTCCCGAGAGTGATGAACACGTGTTCGCCGCCCACTTCGCTGAGCATGATGGAACCTGCCTCAAGCAAGTCCTTCTCAGACTGAACTTTGAATCCCACGAGTGCTTCAGCTTCACGTCTGTTGGGCGTGATGACATCCGCACCTTGGTACATGTCGAGCGTGCTCTTCGCGTTCGGATCGACCAGCGTAAGTACGCCTGATTTCTTAGCAGCTCTGATCACTTGCGCAATCATTTCCTTCGTCATCATGCCTTTGGCATAATCTTCAATGATGAGTGCTTGAGACTTGGAGAGTGACGAAATCACTTTCTTCACGAGCGCTGATTGCACATTCTTCTTAGGGTGATGAGTACTTTCATAATCGACACGGAGCAATTGCTGGCGATCACTCACGATGCGTTCTTTCAGTGAAGTACGACGAGCAGGATCTGTGACGAGTGTGAGTGATCCCACACGAGCAGACTTCATGAGCTGCTTCAATTCCTGAGCCACACCATCACGACCGATGAGACCTACGAGTACAGGAGTGCCACCTAGAGTCGCGATATTATCAGCGACGTTGGCTGCAAGACCTAGCTTATGTTTTTCTTCGAAGACTTGAACGATAGGTACAGGAGCTTCAGGCGAAATCCTCTCCACCGCTCCGAACGTATACCGATCCACTCCGACATCTCCGAGTACAGTGATTCTTTTTTTCTTGAATTGAGAAATGATGGATTGGAGTTCTTTAGGCTTCATAATATTTAATTACCGCGTTTAGGACGGGTTGTGCAGGAATTTTCTGCATGCAGGGATAATCTGGACACTTGGCACCGTTACAACGGTAGATGGCGCGACATGTAACATCAGGAACGAAGACTGTCTTCTTGTCGAGAGAAACAAGTGGCCCCCAGCGTTTTGCGGATTGAACTCTGATCGTAGGATAAAACGAAACCACTGGAACACCAAAAAGTGTAGCCCAATGAAGTGGACCTGTACTTGGAGCAACTACGCATTGAGCTCCTGTAAAAAGCGCACCTAATTCTGAGAGTGAACGAGGATCTTGTTCACCAAAAATGATCGCGTTTGTTGATCCTTTGATTTTATTCACCAGCTTCAATTCATTTCCGCCGTAAGAGAGGACGACTTTCACTCCTACGTCCGTGAGATCGCGCACGAGTTTCTGATATTGAGCAACTGGCCAATTCTCTGCAGATCCTCCCATTCCTGGATGAATCACGACATACCGAGAGAGGATGTCATTATTCTCTTTCCACTTATTGACGGAGAACTTGGCTTCAGCTGAAGGAGTGAACTTCGGAAGAATTGCTTCGAGAGCCTCGACTCCGAGTGGCTTCATGAGCTCTAAGTTATATTCCGCTTCGTGCTTTTCCACTCGAGAGCGATTTTGTCTGATTCGCTCATTAAACAAAAACCAAGTGTGAAGCTTACTCACTGGACCCACACGCAGTGGAATGCCTGCTCTCCAAATGCCTAAAGTGATTCCTAGTTTGCTCTGAAGAACCACTGCAGCATCGAAGTGCTTGGACTGGATTAGTTCTCTCCATTCTCGTCTACCATGAGGAATCTTGAGAATCTCGATACCCTTCAGTTGTGACTCTAATCCTTCAGCAATCCAAGACTGCACAGCAAACGTAATTTGGGCATTAGGATGTTGAGATTTGAGCGCAGTAAGGGCCGGAAGTGAGAGTACTACATCACCCAAGCGATCAGGTCTGACGACTAGGATCCGTTCCACTTATCTTTGACCGTTCTTTCCATGAGACCCACGACTTCATCTAGTGTGAGCATCGTTGTATCAATCTCTATCGCGTCTTTTGCCTTCTTGAGTGGTGCAATGGCGCGAGTCGAATCGCCCAAGTCGCGCTCGGAGATTTGGCGTTTTACTTCTTTGAATGTAGGTGCATCTTGGCCGAGAGCTTCAAGCTCAGCGAGTCTTCGCTTTGCTCGCTCATCCGCACTGGCTGTGAGGAAGAACTTAATCTCTGCATCTGGGAAAATCACCGTGCCGATATCTCGACCTTCTAAGATCGTGCCTCCGCTACCGCCAAGCTTGCGCTGAAGATCGAGCAGCGCTCCACGAACTTCAGGAATTGCAGAAACCTTAGACGCTGCCATTCCGACTTCGGGAGTGCGGATCTGACGAGTGACATCTTCGCCGTTTAAAAGAATTCGATTGGCAGGATTCTTCATCGGGTCAAGTTTGAATTCAAACTTCGCAGTCTTAGCGACTTCGACAATGGTGTTCTCATCTCTGGGAGAAATCTCAGGAGAAGTTGTGTCCACTCCCTTGGATAGAGAAAGTAGAGCGATCGAGCGATAGAGTGATCCTGTATCGACATGAATATAACCTAAACGCTTAGCAAGGAGCTTAGTGACAGAACTTTTTCCTGTACCCGCAGGACCGTCGATAGCGATCACTGGATGCTCACGATTTCTCATTTTGAACCTTGAGAGGCATTAATTGATTTGAGGGCTTCAATTGCAGTTTTGTTTTCTGCTGGTGTACCGATGCTGATACGAAGGAATTCAGGCAAGCCGTAATTCGTGACCGGCCTTAAGATCACGCCCTTCTTGAGACATTCTTGAAATACTTCATTACCCCACATGCCCATTCCTTTGTTCACATTCACAAGGATGAAATTCCCTTGAGAAGGTAGAAACGGAATCTTAAGCGCTCCAAGTGCCTTCACCCATTGCTTCATGCCCATGCGATTGATCATCGCGGACTTCTTTACAAACGCTCGATCTTTCAGTGCTTCAGTGGCTGCTGCAAGCGCTGGAGCATTCACATTAAAAGGTTGGCGAACTTTTTGAACAGGTCCCAATAAATCTGGATGAGCAATTGCATATCCCACTCTGAGACCTGCGATACCATAGACTTTGGAGAATGTTCTTAAGACTACGACGTTAGGATATTTCTTAAGATATTGATTGGGTTCTGGAATCTTAGGATCAGTCACATATTCCCAGTATGCATAATCGAGTACGACGATGACAGAGCCGCCCCTCACCTTGGCTACTTCACTCATGAAGTGATCAAGCTCTTCTTTGGTTACCCAAGTACCGGTTGGATTATTGGGGTTCGGGACAAAAACAAACTTCACACGCTCATGCGACTTGATCGCATTCAACATTTTCGTGAGATCAAACCTATAATCAGAAGTCATCGGAGTCTCTATCGACTTCAGTCCAATCACTTGAGCACAAACTTTATAAGCAATGAATGCGGCTTCAGAGATCACGATCTCATCACCTGTGATGCAGAAAGAACGCATGAAGAGGTCCATGAGTTCGTTGGAGCCGTTGCCGATTAAGAACCATGAATCAGGAAGATGATGCTCACGAGCGAGTCCACGCTTGAGATCAAACGCACTACTGTCCGGATAGAGATTCAATTCCTTACAAGCGTTACGGTACGCTCTCACTGCACGAGGAGAAGGTCCCAGTGGGTTCTCATTTGATGCGAGTTTCACGACTTTCTTAAGTCCAAACTCGCGCTTCGTTTCAGAAATGGGTTTACCGGGAACATACGGAGCTAATGTCTTGATGTACTCAGGAATATCGATATTCATATTGGGTGTATTCGCAACTACTAGACCACGGGGCGAACTTTGGCGCAAGCCCACTCAAAAGACTCGAACTCAGCGGTGAATTTATCTACAACTTTTCGCGTTAGACTCACGGGGTCAACACCGAGTTCTTTAAGACCAATGGCTGCTACTGGTGCACCTTCTGGATCAATATTGATTCCAAGGTGAAGGAGTTGCGAAACAGGAGACGCAGTCACAATCGAAACGCTGAGCTTACGACCTTGTATAAACAGATCATCGCCTTCACGTGTACATCCAAAACTCGCCAACTCTGCTCCTACGATAGAAACGAGAAGTCTCTGAAGGATGACGGTCTCACGAAGTTGCCATCCAAAAAACTCTCCTAGAAAATGAATCATCTCCTTAGAGCGAATGAAATCATTCGCGATGCGATCTTCCCAATCGACCATATGATCAGTTTTTACTTCACAAGGTCCAAACCAAACTCCGAGCGCACTGCCTTTGAGCCCCAACTCAGTGAGAAGATAATGTGGTCTTAACTCTGGACCTGTGTAGGGGAACTTCTTGTCCAAGATTTTAGTGGTGAGTTTCATGATACAGCCCTCGAATATCTCTGACAGGATTCGCAAGTTCCGCAAGCTTTCTCGCCAGAGAAGTAACAGCTCCACACGAGTTCAAATGGGAATGGTTTCTTAAGCTGCTTCAGTTTTGCTACGATCTCACGCTTCGTCATCGTGTGAGTGTAAGATTCCACTCGCGCTTGATTCGATGTCGAGAATGAGAGCGCCTGATTGATTGCATTCATGTAGGCAGTAGAGTTATCTGGGAATGTCACAGCTTCCTCAGCGTTGAAACCCACATAGATAGAAGAAATTTTGCGGGAGTCAGCGATCGCTCCAGCAATCTCGATGAAGATTCCATTACGATTAGGAACCCAAACAGACTTAGCAGTGGTCTCAGTGACTGACTTCGTATCTAACTCTGAAGTTTTAATCGTAGGAATCGTGCGAGCAGAGTCCGTGAGACTGCTCCCACCCATGTGACCTAACCAACCGAGATCGATGATCTCGTGAGTTGCGCCGTAATATTCAATGAGTTTACGTGTTGCGCGGATTTCGCTGTGTTCAGCTCTTTGGCCATAGCGGATGGTGAGACAGAGTGGCTTCTTGCCTTCATCACATGCCATTGCAAGATTAGCGGTGGAATCTAATCCCCCCGACAACAAGACAATAGAATCAGCGGAAATCATTTTGCTCTACTCTCTAAAAAGTAAGCAGCAGAAGAGCGGTCATTCTCCCAGATCGTGACCTTCTCAACCCAAGTGTGATCGTTGTTGATGACTTCAGATAAGCGCTCAAATGAGAGTCTCGCAATCTGCTCTGCAGAAGGATTGATCTTCTCGAAGTCAGGAAGGGTGTTTAAATCTTGATGATCCCATGGAGCAACAAGTTCCTTAGCAGCACTCTTCAAGTTTCTAAAATCAATCGCAAGACCAATGGAATTGAGCTGTGTAGAACGAGCACTCACTTCTAAAACCCAATTGTGTCCGTGTGGCCTAGCACAGTCTCCAGGGTACCCCGTGAGATGATGTGCAGCCGGAAAATCGACTTTTACTCTGAGCTCGTAGACACCTTTGGATTCACCCATTAAGTCCTATTTATTCCCCTCAGTTGTAGGAGCTGGCAATACTGCAGGAACAGTAATTCCTGCTACTGGAGCTTGTGAAACCACAATGTTCTCTGAGGAAATAACTTCAAGAGCCTTAGTACGCGCGCCTGAATACTTATTCTCAGAATCAGCAATCGTGTCGAACGCAACATCCGGAGATACTCCTACGTTTTCGATGTAGGATCCGTCTTTACGTCTGATGAGTGACTCTGTTTGATTGACGATGAATCCGCTGTTCGGAGCAGACATGTGCATCACGACGTTTCCGCCTGCGCCCATAGTTCTTACTCCAACCACTGTCCCTAAGTTATTATCTTTCATGATGCCTGAGAAGATATCGCACATTGATGCGCACATTTCGTTCACGAGAAGATAAGTTTTGAACCCACCTTCTGCAACACCGCCTGCTGCCAATGCTTTGTTTCCTTTGATTTCCCAAGGCATGAGCACTTCAGAGTTGATGCCACGAGAGAGTCTCAAGCCCTTGGACTTGTCTTCTTTCAGAACATCTAACATCGAACGAGCGAGTTGTTTCTCAGCATCAGAAGCACCGTTAAGTGCTGCGCCTTCGAAGTCATCCATCCAAGATTCGCTGAGTCTGAATTGCATATCAGGAAGAGTGATCTTCTTTGCAGAGAATACTTGCGCAAGCTTCGATCCAAGTACAAGAGATCCGCCACCGTTATTGATCATATCGATGATGACATCCTTCACTCCGAATTCTTTGAACTTAGCGAGAGTTGCATTCACAGAAGCAAGGATCACATCGTCTTCACTGTAAGGACTGAATGTATCGAGATAGATGTAACCGACATACTTCTGGTAACCTGTGGGTTTACCATCAGCACCCTTCACAATAACGGGAGTGACATACGCTGGATAATCGATTGCTTCCATCACGCGAGTGTATTGAGTAGGAAGCGTTCTTTCACGAAGCATTTCTTCCCAGAAATAACGCTTCACGAACTCTTCGTAAGTTTCAGTCGCAGATTTCATTGCTTCCATTTGCGCTTTGAGAGCATCACGTCCGTACTGGCTCTCCAGTAACCACTTCTGTAGTGACTTCGAACTCCAGATCGGAGCGGTATCGATGAACGCAAAAGTTTTTAAGAAGTTGAATCCTTCTTGTTTGCGGTCGAGCGCTTTGAAAAACGATGGGATAACAGAGTATTGGCCTGTCGAAGCGCTATAGCCGAGCGAAAACAAGTCTGTATCAAACTCAGCTTTTGAAGCAGCTGTTGCTACTTTCCCAGTTTCTTCAGCACGCTTCTCAAGAGCAGCTGCTCGCTGTTCTTGAATGAATTGGTAATAGTCTTTCTTCACCCATGGAACCATGATGTCTTCAGTAGTTTTGTCATCGATCTTCACTGTCACGACTGCGAACGGACTCGCAGGAATTGGAGCTGCTGTCGAAATACGATTGAAGATACGGTTCATGTTGTAAGTGATCGTCGCTTGTTCTTGGCCTAAGTTTCTGAACTTAGCCAATTCACCTTTTGCTTGGTCAACGAGAGGAACTCCATCTAGTGCAGTGATGACCGCACCTACTTTTATCGGATATGCAGAATCAGCGGAAAACGTAGGTAGGAATTCTTTCACCACGAATTTATTTCCTACACGATCGCCTGAGAAACCCAAGTACGCAACTTCTGTACGCCCTGGGTTGGTGGAGCTCATGAACTGACCCGAGGTGTGAGCGTCTTTGAATTCAGCAACAAACTCATGCATGAGCGCATAGAACTGTTCGTTTGTCGTCAGCGCTGCTGAACGTTCCAAGTATTTGGATTTTAATTCAGCATAGTTGAAGCCATGAAGGGACTCTTTGTATTCGAGTGGTGCGTAGTTCTCACCAAATTGCGAGAACAGCCATGCGAAGTCTGCTGCTTTCTCTTCGGTTCTGAGAGTCCTTCGAGGTGTGGGGCTACATGCTGAGAGAGCCACAACCAGTGCGAGCGAAGCTATTTTAAAAGTGATAGTATTGATTTTCATTGATCCCCCAAGATCGGTTGTCTTGACGGGTTTCTAGCTAGATCCCGAAATATTTGCAACGTTTAATATGAGGTCCATCGCAACTGCGGCTTCGCCGTTTGAATAAAATTTTTTACGGCGAGAAACCTCCATGAATCCTAACTTCTTATAGAGCGAGATTGCCGCAGTATTAGATATTCTAACGTCTAGCGTTAGCCTCTTCATCTCATCTTTAAGTGCATCTCTGATCACTTGCTGCATCAGAAGCTGAGCAAATCCTAATCCACGGTGCTGTAGATCTACAGCTACATTGAGAATCTCAGCGTAATCATCCATGAGGCGGTAGCAAATATAGCCAGCGATCATCTGATCTGTCTCATCGTCTGTCAGGAGCAAAATTCTTGAGAAGGGTTGAGAGATTTCATGAACAAAGTGGTCCTTAATCCATGGTCCTGTGTGAACTCTCGCTTCAATTTCGACTAATCGCTCAGCATCATCAAGCGTAGCAAGCCTTACTGAAAAGGATGGAGTAGACATATGAAACACCTACCCCATTCACTTTCATTATTCTAGATGCCTGTGAAGATGACTCCATCTCGAAGTTTATATCCTTCGAGAGCGCTGTCTCCTCCTGAGTAAAACAGTTCATCACGATCCAATCGTCCGAAACAAGATCCGATACATTTTGTAAATGCGACTCTACTCGTTTGCTGGCTGTAAGTATTCTCACTGACTTCTGAGGCAAGAATACCTCTGCTATCTGTGCCTCTCAACGACCCGCCCACTTGTATGAGAGTAGAAGTCGAGTGGTAACCTTTTGAATCCCAGTAAGCATTCGGAGTCTCAACCCATGGCCAATTGTCTGGCGAAGGCTGAACTTCCCACTTCACTACTACTGAGTCATGAGCAGGAATATCGATTGCGTTTTGAGGAGTCGCAAAGCCAAGCTGAAGTCCACAATTCAAACAAGTCACTCCGTCTGAACCATAGATCGACGCCGTATGAATACTGAGTCTCCCTTGATGAGAAAACTTTGCATTTCCTGAAAAAATGGCATTAAAATCAGAATTCAAACAATTTAATCTTAACTTAAAAGAACTATGAGATGTTAACCACATGCGTACAGGTCTATCGGTATGATTCGTCACTCGCTGAGCTTCATAAACGATCGGAGCAAACCAATTCTTAGATTTGTTACCCCAAAGAGCCATGTCATTGGAAAACCCACTTCCACCTAGACTCTCGACTTGAAGAAGAGGGAGCAAAGGTTCGATCTGAACTTCAGCGGTTAGTTTAAACACAGATCCGTCTGAGAAAAAGAAATCCAAATCATAGACTTGAATCGATCCAGGGAAGATATTGTCTTTACCGCTGAGACCTGCCTCAAGCAGTGAGAACTGCATCTCTCCCTTGCGATCAGCTTCGAAAGTTGTAGTCTGAATAACGATTTGTTTTTGATCAGGCCTGTTCTCTGAGTGCTTGTAAGTCACAGAGACAAGCTCACTTGTGAAGCATCTCGAAGGAAAAATGAGGACGGGTTCATACTGTGCATCCAGCAGTTGAATCTGCTTGAGAGATACAGGCTCAACTATCTTGAGTCTATTTTCACCCTGACTCACAATAGTAGGCTGAGTCTCTGGATAACCAATGGATCCAGTTCTGGAGTTTCGATAAGCGAGCTCTAAAAACCCCATCGCGTTTGTAGAGCATTTACCTTTAGCTTGAGACTCTGATTTTCCCTGTAGATTTTGATCGACTGCTCTCATCGACCCTCCACCACATCCACTCATTACGAGAACCATACTGATTAATAACCAATTATTCTTTGCCATGCGTCATACCTCCGGGTTTAGGTTTTACTTCTCACCCGGTAATGCAAGCGGGAGGCCAAGCCCTTGTTTGGATAAATTTGAGGCCGACAAAAAATTCGGTCCAATAATCAGACCAGTAGTCCAAAAATTGTACCACCCAGGGAACCTGTGTTAAGTTTCATTCACGATGAGCAGCCCATTATTAGACTTAGAAGAACCCGAAATTCTTACGGAATTAGAAACCATCCGCCACTCCTGTGCACACGTTATGGCACATGCCATTCAGAAGCTTTGGCCAACCGCTCGTTTCGGAATCGGCCCTACGATTGAAGATGGATTCTATTATGATGTAGAGCTCCCCACAAAACTCGTGCCTGAGGATCTGCATAAGATCGAAAAAGAAATGAAAGCGATCATCGGTCGCGGCTGCGACTTCATCAGACGCGAGCACTCAATTAATGAAGCTATTGAATTCTTCAAATCCAAAGATCAGATTTTCAAAGTCGAGATCATCGAAAACTTAAGAGATAAGCTAGGCTCAACAACTGTGAGCTCTTATCAAGAAGGCGATTTCGTCGATCTCTGTCGTGGACCTCACGTGAAGAATGCTAAAGAAATCAAAGCCTTCAAACTCACTTCTCTCGCAGGAGCGTACTGGAGAGGGAACGAGAAGAACCCCATGCTTCAGAGAATTTATGGGACTGCGTTCAAGTCCGGAGAAGAACTTCAGGAGCATCTCAAGCTCATCGAAGAAGCTAAACTTCGCGATCACAGGAAATTAGGAAAAGAGCTCGATCTGTTTAGCTTCCTTCCTGAAGCTCCCGCATCTCCGTTTTTCCACCCAAAAGGCACGATTGTATATAATCGCTTAGTAGAACTCATGCGCGATCTCTACAAGCCGTTTGAGTACCAAGAAGTCATCACTCCGCAGATCCTAGATGTCTCACTCTGGAAGACGAGCGGTCACTATGACAACTACAAAGACAACATGTACTTCACTGACATCGACGAACGTGAATTCGCAGTGAAGCCGATGAACTGTCCTACGCACACCTTCATCTTCGGATCTCAGAAACGCTCGTACCGTGAACTTCCGATCCGTTATGCCGACTTCGGCCGTTTACATCGCTATGAGAAATCAGGAGTCACGCAAGGTCTCACACGTGTTCGTACCTTCTGCCAAGACGACGCTCATATTTTCTGTACTGCAGATCAAATCGAATCTGAAATCAAACGCACGATCCAAATGATCCTAACCACCTATGATCTCTTCGGATTCAAAGAAATCAAAATCGGTTTAGGTACACGTCCTGAGAAAAAAGCTGGCGATGATGCGATCTGGGATCAATCCGAAGCGGCACTCAAGCGCGTACTCGATGGACTCGGTCGTCCTTACACAGTCAACGCTGGCGATGGCGCATTCTACGGACCTAAGATCGACTTCCAGATTCGCGATGCACTCAAGCGCTACTGGCAGTGCGGAACGATTCAGCTCGATTTCAATATGCCTGCAAGATTCAAACTCAGTTACACAGGCGCAGACAATACTGCTCACCAGCCTGTGATGATTCATAGAGCAGTGCTTGGATCTCTCGAAAGATTCATCGGTGTATTCATTGAGCATTGCGCAGGAGCATTCCCCTTCTGGCTAGCTCCTGTTCAAGCGCGCTTCGTTCCGATCAAAGACACTCACAACGACTTCTGCCGTGAAAAAATGCAGCAGATGAAGCTCATGGGCATTCGTGTAGAGATCGATGATCGGAATGAATCCATGGGTCTAAAGACTCGTGAAGCTCAGACTCAGAAGATCCCCTTCTCACTCGTCGCAGGAGATCGCGAGATCGCTGCTAACTCATTTGCAGTGAGAAAATACGGCGAGCGTGAATCGAAAGTCATGACGTATGAAGAAATCACAATTCTCTTCCAAGAGCTCAACCATCTACCCAAGAAGGTACTCCACACATCGCTAGGCTAAGATCAAAACGAAAAGACGCTGCAGTGATTTATGACGTTCTCTACGGGTTCATTCCTATTACCCAATGGGAAGAGGAGATCATTAACTCCCCTTTCTTCCAGCGTCTACGATGGATCAAGCAACTAGGATTCGCTAACTATGTATTCCCTGGAGCTGAGCACAATCGCTTCGCTCATGCCATCGGTGTCATGCACTCGATGGATCAGATGTTGCGCTCGCTCGATCTCGCAGTGAGTGACGATGAACTCTTCGATCCAAATAAAAAATCCAAAGACACGATGATTCATAAGTGTTTAAGAATCGCAGCCCTCCTTCATGACATTGGGACATTCCCTTTCAGTCACGCGATTGAGTATGCATACATCCGTCACGGCCGCGATAAACGAAGAGATGGTGGAAGTCTCAAGGATCTTCCGAATTCTCATGAACACCTAGGTTCATTCATCATCAAGAACACTCCTTATGAGGGCGGTATCACTCACATTCTGAAAAAATATGGCCTCGATGTGCAGCTCATCTCTCAGATCATCAAAGGTGAATCACCCTATCTCTACGCCAATCAGCTCATGCACTCGGATCTCGATGCTGATCGCATGGACTACCTCATCAGAGATGCACACTATACCGGTATCAGATATGGACAATTCGACAGAGACTTCCTACTCTCCAATCTCCGTACGTACACTACGAAGAAAAAACAAATTGGCTTCGGTGTTAAGGAAAGCGCCATCCACGCTATCGAAGATTTCCTCATTGCTCGTTTCTGGTGGTACAGCCAAGTCATCAAGAATCCTCAGTCTGCTAAGTTCGACATCATGTCCTCACATGTTGCTGAGAGTTTCCTAGGTCAAGACTGGCTTTATCAGTTCCAAGATCTCCTCACCATGATCGAGACAGGAGATGAGCGCTTCTTCTGGTGGAATGATGTCTACTTCATGACGAGACTTCAAGATGTCTGGCTCGAGAAAAAAATCACCGATCCTAAAATTCGCGAATGGGTCGAGATGCTCCTCTACCGTAAAGCTCCAAAGCGAGTACGAGTGAAACTCTTCGAACATCAACTCCTCAATCATAAGCACCGAGAAGACAACCGAGGCGCGATCGTGATTCAGATTAAGAAACACCTCATGAAGTTTGATCGTGCATTGAAGAAGTCAGGTAAAGGCTCGGAATGGATCTTAGTCGATATCCCAGGTAAGGATGTGAGGTTCACTCAGAGCCGCGAGAAAATCAAAGGTGGCATCTCTGATCGCGACGCAATTAAGATCGTACGCAAAAACGGTGAAGCCACTCTCCTCATCGATTACGAACACTCACTCGTGAGACATCTTTCTGACTTCGCAAACTTTGTTCCCAGTGTTTATGCAAACGACAGCGCTTTGAAAATTTTACAAAAAAAGGGGTTAGCTGAATGAGTGCCGATCTTAAAATCAAAAAAACAGTGATCGTTTCAGGTGGTGGTTCAGGAATTGGTTTAGCGACGATCCGAGCGCTCGTTGAAACCGGTGAATACAACTGTGTCGCCCTCTGCTTGAACCGCGTACAAATGGAAGCAGCTGCAAAAGACTTGGAGAGTTTCCGCGAACAAGTGAGTTTCTTCACTTGCGATCTCAGAGATCCAGAGCAGATTCGTCTCTCTGTGAAGAAAATCGCGAGCACCCAGAAGTGTATCTATGGACTCGTCAATAATGCAGGAATCTATCCGTTTGGGAATCTCGCTGACACGACTGTGGATGTTTGGAATGAGACGTTTGATATCAATTTAAAATCTGCGTTCTTACTCACTCAAGGTGTATTGCCACTCATTAAAGACAATGGATTGGGCGCAGGAAGAATTGTCTCGATCGCATCCACTGCAGGAATTCTACCTAATCAACATGCGCTTGCGTATTCTGTGTCCAAGGCTGCGCTCTTACACTTCGGAAAAACAGTCGCTAAGGAAGTCGGACAATTCGGTGTGACTTCCAACATTGTTTGTCCTGGAATCATTAAGTCTCCGATGCACGAGACCTACCATGAAACAGATGCAAAGCTGGAAGAATTCTATCATCGCCGTGGATCAAGTTTCCCCATGGGCAGAGTCGGAGAGCCCCAGGATGTGAGCTCAGCAGTGAAGTTCCTCATCTCGGATGATTCTTCCTGGATGACAGGCGAAGTTCTCGTAGTAGATGGCGGAAGACTTCTTCAGTGAAAACTTATCGATTCCGGTGCGAGGTCTCCTCAAAACCGAGACTCGATGAATTCCTTGCAGAACAACTCTCCGTTGCACTGAAAACCACAGTATCCAAGTCACGCTCTCGAGCACTCATCGTCGCAGGCGCAGTCTATCTCAATGGTGCTCGTGTGCGAATCGCATCTAAGCCCATCTTCGAGAACGCAGAGATCAAAGTCGCAATCGACGAAGACAAGCTTTTCGGAACACTCGCTGATCCTAGGGACGAATGGATTTTTGATAGCTCTTGGATTCTGTTTGAAGACGAAGGTCTCATTGCAATCAATAAACCCTTTGGGCTTCCTACTCAACCCACGATCGATGAGGCGCGTGCGAATCTCTACAAACTGATCTATGCATTCTTAAAAGAACGCGATGGCCCAAATGCTTATCTTGGGCTACATCACCGTTTAGATCGTGATACTTCAGGCGTTGTTCTCATGACGAAGAAGAAAGAACTCAATCTCGGAGTAGCGGAACTCTTCACTTCTCACAAAATTCAGAAAACTTACGTCGCCGTATGCGAACCCAATCCTCTTGCTGTACAGAAACTCACTGAGGGATCGCGTGACGGTAAGTTCAAAATTAAAAACTTCTTAGGTAAACTTCCAAAGTCAGGCAGAGACAAACGACAGAAATATGGGTCTGTCCGTTCGGGAGGCGATGTTGCCGAGACATTTTTTGAAATCGTAAGCGAGACTAAAAATGGCGTGAAGTTCTTATGCCAACCGAAAACGGGTCGCACTCACCAGATCAGAGTGCACCTCTTCGGTGCTGGACTTCCCATTGTCGGCGATGATCTCTACGGCAGAAAAGCAGGAAGGCTGATGCTCCATGCGTGGAAGTTAGTTTTTATTCATCCCATTTATGGGACTGAGATTCTGATTGAAGCGCCAGTACCAAAAGAATTTTAGATTAATCCTAAGCGCTTTTCACTGACTTTAAAGCCAGAGGTAATTCCAAAACAAAACAAGTATAAGGCTTTGATTCTTCGAGATAAAGTGTCCCACCATGATTTTCAGCTATTTGTCTCGAAATACTAAGACCTAATCCGGTACCCTTACCTACAGGTTTAGTAGTGAAAAAAGGCTGCATGAGCTTAGCTCTGTTTTCTACATTAATTCCACGCCCGCTATCAGACACTGATATTTTTATTTTAGAATCTAACTCAACAGCTTCCAAACGAATCCACTGTTCTGTTTTTAGTGAAGAGACTGCATCAAATGCATTATTGAGAACATTCATCAATATCTGACCTAATTGTGAATGAATCATCATCACATCGGACTGAACTTTAATATCAACTTTAAAAACTGTAGATTGGTGCCTTAACTTCTCTGAAAACAACTCCGTCACTTCTTCTATAACTACCTTTAAAGACTCAGGTTTAAATGAATCTAGATTACTATTTCTCGAAAGTGATTTGAGACTTTTAACAATGCTTGCAGCTCTTTGAGTATTCTTTAAGATAACTTTGAGCTGTTTTTCAAGTTTATCATTTGGGATTTTACTTTTTGATTTAAATAGAGTGAGCAAATGTTCTGCTGATCCTAAAATAATGGTCAATGGATTATTAATTTCGTGCGCTATTCCTCCAGACACTTCCCCCAGAGAGGCCAACTTTGAACTATGTATCGCTTTTGCACGTTGAACTTCAAGCTCTTGAAGTAGCAATACTTCTTTGCTCTTATCCCAGTTTATTCCGTACATCATGATAGCTTCGTTATTTTCATTTCGAATAACTTTTCCCTTACCACCGATGTATTTATTTTTTCCGGATCGAATTTTGATTTCAAAAGTCGTGTCGAAAACTTTTTCTCCAGAAAGAGCTAACCGTAAGTCTTCTGTTGCTTTTGTTTTTGCTTCAGGAGAAAGAGTCGCCTCCCAAGCGTTGTAATGACCATTGAACTCATCTTCATTAACTTCATAAAGATTATACATTAATTTATCCCAAACGAGCTTTTGACTGACTGGATTGAACTTCCATATTCCGATTCCCAAAGTATTTAATACAAATTGATTTTCTTCGCTCGCCTGCACCATGAGTGTGATGTCACTAAACGTAGACAAAACAAATTTTTCATTATTTCTTTCAAACGGTAAGGAATTGATTTGAATCCATTTGATTTTTTGTAAATCAAACTTCAAACCCATTCTAACAGCTACTTGAGATTTTCCAGTTTGAAGTGCTACCATTGCAGGATGTTGCTCTCCAGGAAATGGCGATCCATCTGATTTAACTGCTCTCCATCTTGGATCTTTTGAATTTTTCCCTAGAAGTTCATCT
Source organism: Lysobacteraceae bacterium (assembly GCA_023657465.1). GTDB lineage: Bacteria > Bdellovibrionota > UBA1018 > UBA1018 > JAGTJX01 > JAGTJX01. Next base: position 34,525 of record JAGTJX010000002.1, on the reverse strand, counting down.
TTTGAAAGTTCTAGAATCTGCATCGCAGCTTCATTAAACTGCACTATTTCACCTTTAGAATTTTGTACAACCAAACCTTCACTCATCGTTTGGAGAAGAGTTTGATAATTACTTTCATTTTCTACTTCGCGAGTACAATCCCTACATGTTCCTGAAAGCAAAATTGGTTTTCCGTTTTTATCAAAAGTTGCTTTGCCAACTCCATGAACGTATTTTATACGTTTGCCATTATCAAAAATAACTTTATGCTTGATTTCAAACCCTTCACCTGTAGTCATCGCTCTTTGAATATAAAAATCTAGTGTTTTTAAATCTTCAGGCAAAATTCTTTCTCTGTAGAGTTGATGCAAAACATCTTTTCTTTGTGGCTCTTTGATTTCAAAAATTTTATAATTTTCGCTAGACCACGTCTGCTCATGAGTAACAAGGTTAAATTCCCAACTCCCGATATTAGACAACTCTTGTGCTTTCTTTAATTGATCTATTACATTACCTAAGTGTTGTTTCTTTACTTTTAACTCAAGCAAATAAACGACTTGTTTTGCTAATGATTTTAAAGCTTTTATTTGATTTTCATTCAATTTTTTTGGTTTTGGATCAATGACACACAATGTACCTATTCGAAAGCCGTCCTCGGTAATGAGTGGGGCTCCAGCATAAAAGCAAACATGAGGCTCACCCGTATAAAGAGGATTGTCACAAAAGCTAGGATCAAGCTTTGAGTCAGAAACTTCAAACACTTCGCATCCCATTATCGCGTGCCCGCAATACGAAACATCTCTTGGTGTTTCTTGCGCTTTTAATCCAAATTTTGATTTAAACCACTGTCTATTCGTGTCGATCAAACTCACTAATGAAATTTTAGTTTCACAAATTGTAGCTGCAAGCTTTGTGATCTCATCAAACTCCGCTTCATCTGCTGTGTCTAAGACATTAAAGCGCTTGAGAGCATCAAGCCGCTCTTTTTCGTTGTCTGGTATTGGAGCTTTTTTCATCCAATACCTTTTCGTGTTTTTATAACTATTTCTTTCGAGAAAAGTAGATAGCCATTCGCCAGACCGTCAATTGATTGACTATTTTGATCTAAGCCAGGATACAGCTTCATTTGCAGAGCGTGTATTGAGCACAAGGTCCATTGGCAAGAGTGCTTTCCTCGCTACCGTAATCCCGAAACGAGTATCCGATAGCCCTGAAGTATCGTGAGCATCGGGATTGATACAGGTCATGACTTTGTATTCACGAAGCAGATCCCCATGCCTCCAATCCACATCGAGCCTCTGAGGATTCGCATTGATCTCGATTGCAGTTCCTTCTCGACCTGCAGCCTTGAATATTTTCTCGTAATCGATCTGGTACCCCTCGCGAGCAAGGAGGATTCTCCCAGTGAGGTGACCAATCATCGAGCAGTAAGGGTTCTCAATTGCAGCTAGAATTCGCTTTGTCATGACCTCGCGGTCCATCTTGAAGCGCGAGTGTACTGAACCCACGACAAAATCAAACTCCTTCAGTACTGAATCTGGATAGTCGAGTGAGCCGTCTTGGAGAATATCGCTTTCTACTCCCCAGAAAATCGTGATCTCAGGGAATTGGTTACGGAGTTTTTCGATTTCTTTCTTCTGTTCTTTGAGTGCATCAACCTTCAACCCCTGAGCGTAGAATGCAGATTGTGAGTGATCAGAGAGTCCAATGTACTTGTATCCAAGCTTGATCGTCTCACGAATCATCTGCTCAGCGGTAGCTCTTCCATCCGAGCGGGTCGTGTGATTATGAAACACACCTTGGATAGAATCGTGTGTGAGAAGCTGAGAAACTTTAAACCCTTTATCAAACACTCCTAAGCTCTCCATGAGATCGGGGTCGAGCGCCTCACTCTCAGGATGCTTCACAGAAATCTTTAGCCACTCGGGAGTAGCTGTAGTTTCTAGAAGTGATTTTGCAAACTGGGTTTTCTCCGTCATATGAACCGTAATAGGAAGTTCTGTGGGACGATCTTTTAGAAAGTTCTCGATTTTCTTTTCGATTTTGGAGCGATCCGTTTTTGATCCAATAGCCACGAACTCAATGGAGTCGATGATCTCTGACTTTCTCCGCATCTGACCAGTAAGCTCGATGTCAAATGAATCTTTGAGATCTGAGAGCAGCATCACTACCCAAGTCTCGGTATCTGAGAAAAGAGCCTTTTTCTCACGTGCCTTCATCGCTTCAATGTGTGCGAGTGTTTGAGCTTGGGCTTTCTCTCCAAAACCTTTTAGAGTTGCGAGTCTATTCTCTCTACACGCATACTCGAGCTCGCCTACTGAGTGAATGCCTAGCTCTTCAATGATGGTCTTAGCTTTCTTAGGACCTAAGCCTGGGATACGTGTGAGATCGAGCAGTCCTGGTGGAAGCTTGGCAAGCAACTCATCTCTGAGAGAGCACTTGTCCTTGAGCAAGAACTCTGTGAGCACTTCTGCGATGCCTTTGCCAATTCCAGGGATCTCAGTGAGATTGCCTGCGCGGGCGCGCTCTTCTAAAGCTGTCATTCCAGAGAGTGACTGCTGAGCTTTTTCAAACGCGCGCACTTTGAACACGTTCTCTTCATTGAGGCGTAAGAGTCTCTCTAGTTCTTCAAGAAGTTCAATGCAACGATCGGAGGTTAGCATTTCATCACGCAACTATGGACATGCTTCAACATAGCAGTTCACTGTTTGATAATCAGATGCCGTTGGAGCACGGCACTGAGAGCCTGTTGGAGCTGGAAAAGTGTTACTTACTGTTGTGCATGGATTATTTGGAGAAAAAACAACTCCAAACCTTCCAACTCCATTTGTAGCAGAACCAGTATTGACATCCAATGAGCATGCAATACAGGATTTTTTACTAAATCCAGTATTAAAAATCGTACTGTCATTTAAAACTACCTCATCATAAACAGCTGGTCTGTTTGCTAGTGTGCCAGTTGATGCCTGATCAATGTAGGTAGCGACAACTAATCTATACTTACGATTTGGGAAAAGAGGCCATATTTCAAAAACTTTAGAGTCACCAGCACTTTTAAAAATATTCCCAGCATAAAAATGATGACCTCTACAAATCGCACCATCATTAAAGAGTTGATTTCCCGCTCCGTCGATAGGAAGTGTCCCTTTGTCTTTAAATCCACAAGGGAATGGCAACCAACCTTGATTACTGTATGCAGGAGCGCCTGGGGCTGTTTCATCCACAAAGGCAAATTGGATAGGAGCGGGTTTTACTAATGATGCAGTATTGACCCTTACTCTCACTTTTGCAAAGTTTGTATTAGCAGCAAGCGCGCGTGGCGTTCTCGTTGAAACAGCCCAATCATTCGATCCGTTATACTCAACTTTACCATCAAAACCTCTCACCACATCACCACAATATTTACCACCGCAGATAGCGTTATCATCGAGATTGAGTGCATTACCTGCAACAGAATCTATATGTGTTCTAAAAAATTCAATGTTAGAAATAGTCACAGACTGATTCTTCTGTGTGACATCCACAGGATCGGATAGTCCCACAACTACTATAGGAAATGATGATGCATCAGTATAACCCAATACTGAAGAATTTGCCGCTGCACGACTACAAGCTAGATAACTATGGCCTGGAGTAACTTGGGCAAAGTTCCATCCATTAGACCCACCACTGTCACCTGAACCATTCCAGTTTTTATGTCTATAGATGACACCGTTTATACTAAATCTTACTCCCAATCTTGGTTTCACATCGAAGCTCCTTTGAACTCTTGAGAAATCAATTACCGACGGCCTGAAGGATCCATCAAAATTGATTTGATCGAAATAAACGTCATTGAGTAAGAAATAGTCTTGGGTGGCATCTGGATAATGAGCGACTAAATAGAGAACCCCAATTTCTGACCCGTCATGAATATCTGATCTCAGCTTGCATGTGTTGCCATCTGTTAAAACAGCGTTATCAAAGCCGGAAAACTTCAAGCTCACAGGAACGCGACGCTCATCACCTGGACCACAACCTAGTACAAAAAGGAATACCACTAGAACTAAAGTGCTTAAAATATTTTTCATAACCTTCATCTCCAAAAAATCAATTAGTACCTAGTACCGCCGCCAAAAGTTACTGTTACTGGAATCTTCCCACCATTGAGTAGCGGATCAAAAGGAAAGCCCACTCCAGAGCCTGGAATCACATTCGGATTGAATCGGAAGGGATCACTACTCGCAATGAATCGATCCATCTGCTTTTTGGTTTCAACTTTTTGAGGCGGTGGTGCGACTTCTTGAGCTTGATCGGCCAATTTTTCTGCGTCCTTGTTCTCTACAACAGGAGTTTTGCCTGAGTCGCTACCTTGAGCGACTCCTGCTTTCACTTCAGGAATCACGACTGATTGTCCACCTTTGAGAATGAATTCCTTGCCCGGTCCACCAATCGGAGCATTCGCAGGAGCGCCAGGTCCTGGCATCATCTGAATGAACGCCTCACCTCTCACGACGGAGAATGTAGGTGGCTTATCGATCGGAGCAGAAACATAAACTTCCGTTCCCCTCACACCCATGACTGCTGCCTTAGTACGAATGAATAAACTCTTACGAACGACACCATTACCCAAGTTCTTCAAGAGTGTACGAGTATTGCCTTGTTGAAGATTGAGATTGCCTGACTCGCCCTTCTTACCAGCGGCGTAGTCATCTACTTTTAGGATTGCGTTGCGATCGAGGTGCATCACTGTCTCTTGGCCTAGCATCACAGAAGCTCTACCTTCTTCAGTTGTGATCACAGAACCCTTCTTGAGATAGATGCCGTCCTTCGCAAGTACATCGTCTACTTTTACTATCCCCTGCACATTGGCTAGCTGACCAACAATTCCGGAATCCGCAGCGCTTGCTTCTCCTGAGATCAGAATAATAGTAATTAAAATTAATATTTTATTCATAAGCTATATCCACCCTTACTTTCATTTTCTCAAAAACAACCTAACTCTACAAAATCACGTTTCACTTGTGACCATCCTAGAAATCCATCCCTGCCATCGCTGAGGCATAAAACTTTCTGTAATCCGCGCTAGAGAGAGATGAACTATTAATGAGCGATCCGACTGTAAACGTGCCTGTCCACTTTTGGCCAAACTTTCTAAAGAGTGCTACCTGGGGATTGATCACAAAATCCCTCCTCGTGTAAGAAGCGAGAGGGTAATCAATCACACCAACATCACTCTTGATCGCAAGCTTCGAACTCCAGAACACCGTAGGAGATACAAACGAGATCGGAATCATATAACTGTATGAAGAGAAGTTTCCGCCACGAGCAAACTGACGATCAAACTTCACTCCAACTGCATACTCCCAAGCACCTAAGAACGAGCGATAAGTTGCAGCTGCACCGAATGCAAAACCCGTTCTGTCGTTGGCAGTATCTGATCCTGAAGCAAGTAGAAACCATCTGTAAGCCGCAAAAGGCTCAAGCTCAATCCTAGATAAAGCATCCATACGATGTCCAAACCTTGGATTGAAACTTGCGTTCCAATTGAAAACCTGAAAACCAGATGTATTTAAAAGCGCTGCATCGGCCTTCACTGGAATTCCCCAATAGAAGTTTGAAAACTCATCGCCGTTCTCTCTATACTCTCCGCTGAGCGCTCCATAAATACTTGTAAACTGATAGGCCGCTGGATTCGTCTGATATTGGAATGCACCCAAAAGTGATGCTTCGATTTCGCGAGTAAACTTAGGCTTCACAAATCCAATTTTACCCATGACCATCGCATTTGGACTCGCGATATCACTCGCAGTTAAGTTGGCGAGCGTTGTATTCGGAGCCATCATGACGTTGGTATCGTATCCAACCGATACTGCTACAGACTTATTCCAGCGCGCATTCTCAGATAAAAACAACTCCGGAAGAGGCTGTTTCTCTTTCATGAGTTCAAGTGCACGATGAGCACTGTCCTTCACTTGCGAATACTGAGCAGCGATCTTCAGCGCATCACGTGCCTTCACTACATCACCCGCACGATTGAGCGCATCCGCAAAGTGATAAAGATAGATACCGCGTGAGTCTGACTTCTCATCTTGAGACGCACGATAGAACGCTTGCTTGGCTCCGCTCAAATCAGGAATCTCCATCGCGGCTAGTCCCATGAGATTCCAAGCTTCGGTATCTGCAGGATCACTCTCTAAGTGAGATGCGAGTGAAGACTGTGCTTGTTTGAAATCTTTCTGTCTTAAATAAAAGTTAGCATAGGTTCTCGCCAATTCGCGGTTCGTCACTTCATCTGCTGCGCCGTTGCAAATGGTTATGAAAAATAGCGCAAAAAGAGCTGGGATTAGATAGGATTTCATAGGCTAAATTTCACCATGAAAGTGGGGTCTACACAACCCGTATTTCTCTGATATTGTGGTTCACACTGATGAAACATTTGATGGACGAGCAACTCTCACAACTCTTAAGCATTCCCATGGCTCCGTTTCGTGAACTTTATGTTCTGGATTGGGTCAGAGGAATTCTCACTCAAAACAAAATTCCCTACTTCCAAGATCAAACCGGAAATATTGTGATCGGATTCAAATCAAGTTCTGAATACAAAAAGAGACTCGCTAAAAAAGCTAATCAACCCCTTCGTATCTTCATCGCTCATCTCGATCACCCGGGGTTTCACGGAGTAAAATGGATATCCAAAAACGTCCTTGAGACAAAATGGCTAGGCGGTAATCCAACAGCGAATCTCGAAGGCTCAAAGGTCTGGATCTCTAGCCTTCACTTGCATGAAACTCATGAGGGCAAAGTCACATCAGCCACTCTTCATTCACATGGCAAATCGATCAAGAGCGCTCTCATCGAATGTGACTCTGATGTGAGCGATATGAACGCAGAAGAGCTCTTCGGTGGATTTGGTTTTCAATCTCCTGCTTGGCAAGAGGATGAGTTGATTTACACGAAAGCTGCCGATGATCTCATCGGAGTTTACTCCATTCTCGAAACTGCGCTGAAACTTTGGAAAGCCAAATCCCCAGCGCGCGCTCTTTTTGCAGGCCTACTCACCCGAGCAGAGGAAGTAGGATTCATTGGCACCCTTGGTCATCTCGATGAATATTTTACAAAGCCCGTGAAAACTCCGATCGCTGTAGTCAGTCTTGAAACCTCAAAAACACTTCCAGGAGCTGAGATTGGCAAAGGACCCGTCGTGAGATTAGGCGATCGATCGACTGTTTTTCACCCTGGATTCACCCAGCTACTCACCGGACTAGCCAAAAAACTACTCCCCGATAAGCATCAGCGCCGCATCATGGACGGCGGCTCATGTGAAGCAACTGCAGCAACTGTCATCGGACTGCCAGCAATTGGAATTTCTGTCCCTCTCGGCAACTATCACAATATTGGAGAAAACGGACCCGCTCCCGAGTTTATCCACATCAATGACATCGCAGGCATGAAAACGTTATGTTATGGTCTGATGACTCAAAAACTGAACTGGAATAACCCCTGGCTAGAACAGCAGAAGGACTTCAAAAACTTACTCAAGGAGAATAAACCATGGCTCAAATCAAAGTAGGATTAAACGGTTTCGGACGTATCGGTAGAAAAATAGTGAGACTCGCTCTAGAGAACTCTGACATCGATATCGTAGCGATCAATGACCTAGGCTCGATTGAAACTGCTGCTCACCTCCTAAAGTATGATTCTGTTCATGGAATCTATCCACAAGAAGTCAGAGTTGAAGGTAGCAACATCCATGTTGGATCGAAGAAAATCAAATACTTCTCCGAAAAAGATCCTGCGAAACTTCCTTGGGGTGATCTCGGTGCAGCTTATGTACATGAGTGCACAGGAATCTTCACAGATCGTGACAAAGCTGGACTCCACATCAACGGCGGAGCTAAAAAAGTCGTGATCTCTGGTCCATCAAAAGATGCAGATGCAACTATCTGCATGGGAGTGAATAACGAAATTTACGACTCTTCTAAACACAACATCGTTTCAAACGCATCTTGTACAACGAACTGTCTCGCTCCAGTAGTGAAGGTCATTGATGCGAAGTTTGGTCTCATTCGTGGAACCATGATGACCGTTCATAGTTATACCAACGACCAACGTATCTTGGATCTTCCACATAAGGACTTGCGCAGAGCACGTGCAGCTGCAGTCTCCATGATCCCCACATCCACTGGTGCTGCAAAAGCAATTGGACTCGTTCTTCCACATCTCAAAGGTAAACTCGATGGTCTCTCCATGCGCGTTCCAACTCCGAACGTCTCGGTAGTGGATCTCACATGCGAAGTCTCCAAGAGCACGACTAAGGAAGAAGTGAACGCAGAACTCAAGCGCGCCACTCAAAACGAACTCAAAGGCATCATGGATTATGTAACGGCTGAACTTGTTTCTTGCGATTTCAATGGAAACCTCTACAGCTCGAGTGTCGATTCTCAACTCACGATGGTGATGAACGGCACGATGTTGAAAGTCATCGCTTGGTACGACAATGAATCTGGATTCTCTCAGCGCATGCTAGACCTCACGAAGTGGATGAATAAGAAATGAGCAATAAGTTCATCAGAAGCATCCGTGATCTCGAAATCACGAACAAAACGATTTTCCTCCGTGTAGACTTCAACGTTCCTCTCTCTGATCCTGACAGTGAAGGTGTACGCAAGATCGAAGACGACAACCGAATCCAGGAAACGCTCCCAACGATTCAGTACGCAATCGAGAAGAAAGCAAAAATTGTTTTAGCTTCTCACTTAGGACGCCCCAAAGGAAAAGTAGATCCTCAGTTCTCTTTGCAACCGATTGCCGAACACTTAGCAAATCTCCTGGGCATTGATGTCATGCTCGCTGATGACTGTATCGGTGATGGGATTGATCTTCTCGTTCGTAACCTGAAACCTGGTCAAGTCATCCTGCTTGAGAACTTAAGATTTCATAAAGAAGAAGAAGGCAACGACCCTGGATTCTCAGGAAAACTGGGAAGAAACTGCCAAGTCTATATTAACGATGCATTCGGGACTGCGCACAGGAAGCATGCTTCTACTTATGGAGTAGCAGCTCAAATCCCTACTCGAGGGATGGGATTCCTCATTGAGAAGGAACTCAAGTTCCTAGATCCACTCCTTCAGAATCCTGCTCAGCCTTTTTGGACAGTGCTTGGCGGATCCAAGGTCAGCGACAAAATCAAAACCATCGAGTCACTCCTTCGTACCGTGAACGGAATCTGTATCGGTGGAGCCATGGCTCACGCTTTCTCTGCAGCCATGGGTGAAGCGCTTCCACCGAAAGCAAAAGAACCTTCGATCGAAGATGTGAACTGTGCAGCTTCTGTCATCAGGTCTGCGAAGAAGAATGATCTACCACTTCTCCTGCCTATCGACACGAATGAAGGATTCGATATCGGGCCTAAAACGATTGGAAAATTTAAAGACGCACTCGGCTCAGCGAAAACGATTTTCTGGAACGGCCCGGTGGGTTGGTTTGAAAAACCTGAGTACGCTACAGGCACTCGTGAACTAGCAGAATTCATCGCGACGACCTACGCACTTAAGATCGTAGGTGGCGGAGACACGGTTTCAGCAATTGAACAGTTTGGACTCGCTTCACGCTATGATCACCTCTCCACAGGTGGTGGCGCCGTTCTTGAGTACCTCGAAGGCAATGGTCTTCCTGGTATTGAGATTCTGAAGGATTATCCGAATCGCAAGTCTCATCATAAGAACGCAGCACTCCAACCTACCGATGAACCCGATGAGGACGGAAACCGTTGAGACGCAAGATTTTCGCAGGCAACTGGAAGATGAATTACACGGTGAAAGAAACTCGCGAATTCTTCTCCGCCATTGAAGGAAAAATCCCTGCTGCGAAGTCCGGGTGCGAATTCCAACTCTATGTTCCTGCACTAAGCCTCACTATTGCACTAGATCTCGGAAAAAAATCTGGAATCACCATTGGCGCACAAAACGTGCACTGGGAAACAAAAGGCGCATTCACTGGAGAAGTCTCTGGTCCGATGGTGAAAGAAATCGGAGTGAACCAAGTACTAGTGGGTCATTCTGAGCGTAGGCAGCATTTCGGTGAGACGAATACAACTGTAGCCAAGCGCTGCTCTAGTCTTCTTAAGCAAGGATTCAATGTCTTGGTTTGTATCGGTGAGACCCGCGCTGAACGTGAAGCTGGGAAAACGAATACAGTTTTGCGCCAGCAACTCATGGCTCTCTTCCATGAAGGCGAACACCATTGCGGCTCTTACTTGGGTAAGTCACTCCACGTCGCTTACGAACCTGTCTGGGCAATCGGTACCGGACTAACCGCTACGCCTGAACAAGCTGAAGAAGCTCATCAGGAAATCCGTACTGTCCTTACAAAGTCAGTATCTGAAGAAGCCTCAAAGGCGACTTCGATTCTGTACGGTGGTAGTGTGACTCCTGCGAATTTCGCCGAGCTACTCAAATGCGAAAACATCGATGGTGGATTAGTCGGTGGAGCGAGCTTGAAGCCTCAGGATTGGCTCGCTCTCGCTCAAATTCTTCAATCTTAGTTCAAAATTTTTTCCAATAAGGTGATTTTTTCAAAGCTTCACTAAACTCATTTTTAAACTCTACCAAACCTGGCTTCTCATTAGGCCAAGATTCATCAGCTATTTTCATGACTAGATCAAAATGCCATGTGTAACTGAGTTCCATCATCATCCTGAGGAAGACGTATTGCATATCTGGAGTATCATTAGTTTTAATTGAAATGAGATTCTTTGCTATGGTTAAATTCCACTTCTTAGGAGTAGGAGATTTTTTACTGATCATAACCCGTAAAAATAAAGTGCTTTTTTAGCTGTAAAAAGCCCTACTTTTATAATTGGCTAATAAATGGGTAATAAATGGGTAATATCAAGAAATGAAGTCTTTTAACCCCGGTTATCTAAAAAACCTCAGTTTTCATACAAGTACGACTTGGCACCTAAATGGATGTTCTGAATTCCGTGGAATGCAGGAAATGTGGAAAAAAGTTCGACCAGAGGCTCTTAAGCTGCTGCGGGAATCGGCTTTGATTCAAAGCGCGGAATCATCGAATCGCATCGAAGGTGTTGAGGTAGCGAAAGATCGTCTGAGGCCGCTTGTCATCGGAGAGGTAAAGCCCAGAGATCGTTCAGAGGAAGAAATCGTAGGCTATCGAAAAGCACTAGGCAATGGACGTACGTCGCGATTACTACTCCTACTACTACTTTATCAAAGCAATTTTGAAGTGGGTCGATTTATCAGTCTTGAGAAGATCGTTGAGGAAACTAAGGAAGATTATCACCAAGTGTTGGGAGCTTCGTCTGAGAATTGGCATCAAGGAACTCATAATTTAATGCCCTGGTGGAATTACTCGCTTGGAGTCATTAAAAGCGCCTACAAAGAACTACAGATGAAAGTGTCATTTACAGATGAAGGAGACTCTAAGAGTTCAATGATCAGACAACTCGTTACCTCAATGGATTCTTCTTTTTCTGTTGCTGAGTTACTCAAGCTTCAACCTGGTATTGACCGAGAGCTGGTCAAGAAAGTCCTCTCAGACCTCAAAAAAAATGGCGAGATCTATCTGATTGGTCGCGGTCGCGGCGCACGCTGGAAGAAAAGATGATATTGCGTCGCGCTATAATCGATAGAGGTTTTCATTGAAAGATCTCGGGCCATTCAGTATGTTTGAGCACCTATGATGACCTTCGTAACTACCGTTCACTGTATCACTATCGTTTTTCTAGTAATCGCTGTTCTCGTTCAATCGGGAAAAGGTGCTGAGATCAGCGCATCATTCGGTGGTTCATCACAGACTGTTTTCGGTAGCTCAGGCGGAGCCAATTTTTTCACTCGTTTCACCGCAGGTGCAGCGACTGTGTTTTTCATCACATCGATCACTCTCACTCTCTTAGGCAGCCAGTCCAAAAAAAGCGTGTTTGAAGGCGTGAACGTCAATACTACGGCACCTGTGAGTGCACCTGTAACTCAAACAGCTCCTTCCGCTCCAGCTGAAGCAGCAAAAACTGCTCCAGCAGCACCAGCCAAGCACTAAGCTCCATCGACAACTCACCAGGAGTAAGCGATCCTAAAATGGATGCGTTTACGTTTAGTTATCTCACTATTCGTTGGGGTTTTTTCCTTATCTCAGAGCGCTTATGCACAATTTGATGCCACTGCAATTCTCAATGCTCTCACTAATCAAATCAACACTCCTACAGCGCAAACTGCAATCCGCGCACTGATCACGATCACTAGTCTCTCTTCAGATCATAGAGCTTATCAACCCGCATCTCCTCTCGGAACTTCTGTCGGAATAGATATGGGTCTGGAGCTGACTGCGATCAGCATTCCTCAGAATCTCATCACTGATATTTCCAATGCAGTCGGATCCACTTCGCTATCCACTCTGCCTGCAGTACCTGTACCGAAGCTCCATCTCCACAAGGGATTAGGGATGCTCGATGTAGGCGTGAGTTACTTAGGGTTTTTACCAAGGCCCTACCAGGTATATCAAATCTGGGGGGGCGATGCGAAACTCACGATCATCAATCCTGATCAAGGACTGATCTGGGCATTGAGACTGAATTACACTTACTCTTCATTCGATTTGATCAAAACATCTACTTGGACTCCGCAAGTTCTTGCATCCATAAAGCTAGACTTTGCTGAGCCCTATGCTGGTATCGGATATCAAATCGCGACAGGTACGATTTCAGGAACTCTCAGCCAAACGGTCTTGGTAGTGACAGTCTCAGCCCCAATCTCAGCAAGTGGAATCGCTTCTGCGTTCCAAGGTTTCGGTGGCGTAGGATTCAAACTTGGACCTTCTGGTATTAAACTCTCTTTAGAAATGGCGTACAATACAACTAAGATGAATCACTTGGGGGCTAAACTGAGCTTATGTTTCTAACACTACTACTGATCCTAAACACATCACCCGTCCAAGCAGCTAAACACAAAAAAATCGCCAAAGTAGAAGTGGCACCCGGCCCCTCACTTCTTCAATTCCTCACTGAACTTAAACCACTCGTTGAAATACAAGCGAAGAAGTGTGATGAGTGGATCGAAGATCTCATCGACATAGTACCGAGTGATGCCAGAGGGAAAAATAAATACCCTGTCTCTATTCTTCCTAAACTTTTCCAACGTGTGGATGAATTCCCAGGAATGAGTGGACAAATCTTAGAAAGATTAGAAACCATCTCGCTTTCGAAGCTGAAGAGCGAAAACCCTAAAGACGAATCCCTCTTACTCAATCGCATCGAATCTGAAGTCCAGCGATGCTCACCTCTGTCGTCTGTGGCGTTTCTCAATAATCTCATTGAGTCGATTCCCGCTAGTGACACAGAAACTCAGAAAATGCTCTCGATGAAATTCAGTGAGAAAATCGCTCCTGAAGTAGAAGGCGGTGGCTTCTTCCCTACAACTCTCATTCAAGCAGGACTTTTAGAATCTTCTATGGATAACTTCCCGGACCGAGGTTCTTGGTTCTCAAGTCGAATGGCAGGAGTCTTGAAGCGTGGTCAGAAACTAAAGCTCAAATATCACAAAAAACTCCTCGACACTTCGATCGAAGAATCTGCTTCTCAATATCTCAAGATAAAACTCGATGGATTGAAAGATGCGTTCACACTGAGACAACAACTCAGAATGATCCTCACTGATGCAGGATTGAGACGTGAGAAGAAAAAAATTCCAGCGACTGCGCCAATACAGTCTCCAAGTCAGTCACCTAGCATTAAAACTTGATTCATATCAGCGTGTCTTCTAGGACACAGCTCATTTTGTTTAATTTAACTGCCGATATATAATATATAGATATGGGAACGGGATTTAACTCAAAGCTATCCAAACAGTTTGTCTCGGCCTTAGTGCTGTGCACAGCTTTGTTCTCCACTTCCTGTTCGATGCAGTTCTTCCGCAATAAATTCAAAGATGTTGCAAAAATCTCACTGAAGAATCCTAAGACGACTGTGCTCGTGGGAACCTCATACACAATTGATATTGCAGGAGGAACGAAGCCGTTTACTTACAAACTCATTTCTGGTGGCGGAAGTCTTACTTCGTCTGGAGTGTACAAAGCTCCTGCTTCGATCACGACTCCTGATGCTGATGGCACTGAACACATCGTGATCATGGTCACTGATAGCAAGGGCAAAACCGCGACGATCACGCTTTATGTGATGGATGCGTTTGTGATCAATGACAATGACGTCGACTTGCTACCTGGAGATACGTTTTCGTTTAGTGCGATGGGTGGTCGTGCACCTTATACTTTTTCAATTCTCTCAGGTCTGGGATCGGTTGATCCTGTGACTGGACTCTTCACCTCCACTGGCGCTCAAGGTGTAACGTTTGTAAAAGTGACAGACGCTGATGGCAACACAGATCAAGCTATGATCAACGTGTTTTGGGTATTAGATCCAACTGCAATCAACATCAATATTCCTGTGAACACCACCTACACAATTACACCAGCCACAGGTAAACCTGCGTTCAACTTTGCGATCACTGCAGGAATAGGTGTCGTCTCTCCAGCAACAGGCACAAACTCTACTTTCACGGCTCCTGCAGTTCCAGGTCTTACGGATGTGACAGTGACTGACGCTCTCGCTGCTACTAAAGTCTATACGTTCAACGTTTATCAGCCACTCACCTATGTTCCTACCACTAAGAACGTACAAGTATCGTCAGGATTTCCGTTTGGTGTGTCAGGGGGTATTCCTCCTTACTCGCACATTGTGCAATCGGGTGCGGCTTCAGGTTCTATCATTGCAGGCACTGGAGCATTCACTGCGACTGCGACTCCTGGCACTGTTGTGATCCGAGTGACCGACAGTATTGCAAACACAGCAATTGCTACGATCAATGTTTATTCCCCTCTCACTATTAGCCCTACTTCGTTTTCACTCATGACCTCAACCACTCAGTCATTCTCAGGAGGTGGAGGTGTTCCTCCTTATGTCTATTCCGTATTTGCAGGTGGTGGATCAATTGACGCCGCAGGATTGTACACTGCTCCAGGTGTTCCTGGTGCTGCAACCGTAAGAGTCACTGATGCAGAGTTAAACACAGCGAATGCTTCAGTGACGATCACAGGCCTTCTTTATGTTCCTCCACTCGTAGTGCTTGCTCCTACGAACACTTACAATATTGCGCCAACTGGCGGCCAGTCTCCTTACGCATTTGCATTCACTGCAGGCGCTGCTGGTGGAACATTAGACACCCCAGGTCCTGCAGTGAGTTCCCTCTTCACAGCAGCACTACCTACAGGTACTCGCGATGTCACAGTCTCTGACTCATCGACTCCTACTGCGCAGACTGCAGTGATCCAGCTTCAAGTGAACGCAGCTTTAGGCATGAGCTGCTCACCGCTTACGATCACTACTGCTAATACTTCTACTTGTACTGCTTCTAACGGAGTACCTGGCTACACATACTCTGTAGTAGGTGGCGCACCTAACGGTACAGTCACTATAGATGGAGTCTATACACCTCCAGCAACTCCTGGTACCTACTCGGTTCGCGTAACAGATTCTTACGGCAACATTGTGAACGTTCCTATTACTGTGAATGCAGCAATTGCAATTGCTCCAGCATCAGCCACCATTCAAGTGGCTCAGAACCAAGTCGTCACAGTCTCTGGTGGTGTGAGTCCGTTTGTATTTTCTAAGCAATCAGGTCCAGGTGACACTTCAGTCACTACTCTCACTGCGACCACAGCTCGTGGCGACGCAGGCATGACTCCTGGTACGCTTGTCATCAGAGTTACAGATGCTCTAGGTAACTGGGTTGATAGTACGATTGGTATCGGTACTCCTCCTGAAATTAGCGGAGCGCCCTCGACTCGTAACATTCATATGTCTCAAACCAACACCATCACTCCATCGGGAGGTGCTCCGTCGGTTAACGGATCACTGAACTACTCGTACTCAATTGTTGCGGGTGGAGGATCACTCTCACTTGCTTCAGGAGCTTCTACTGTCTACACCGCTCCAGCAGGAGTGGGCTCAGCTACAGTTCGCATAAGTGATGGTGTGGTCACTGCCTACGATATTGTTTATACGATCATTCCTAATCTCTCGATCTCACCCACAAGTATCACTCTCATGGTGAATAATCCTACCACCTTCACCGCTAGTAACGTCGTGGGAACTGCTGCATTCTCAGTAGTAAGTGCTGGTGGTGGATCCATCGTGGGTGCAACGGGCGCTTACACAGCTCCTGCTGCAGTACCGGGATCAAACCCTGCAACAATCCGAGTGACTGATAGTGGTCCACAGCAAGCAGATGCGACTGTCGACATTAAACCCCAGCTCACAGCTTCACCTGCTGCGTTTAATCTTCTCGTTACTCAAACACAAGTCATCACTCTTGCAGGTGGCTTGGAGCCTTATACCTTCGCATTCGTTGGAACTTCAGGATCGATCGCGCCTCAAGGTTTACAAGGCATGGGAGTGACTTCCACTACCTATACTGCTGGTGTCTCATCTGGATCTGGCACATTCACAGTGACTGATGCGATTGGCAACTTCGTCAACGTTGCCATCAGCGTCGGTAACGTTCCACCTCCTACAGGATTCACAGTGACGGGAGCTACTCCGACCACAATCAATACTTCTTGGAACGTGGTTGCTAGTGCTACAGGATACAAAGTCAGAGCTGACGGTGGTGGCTGGACTGACGTCGGTAACGTACTCACCTACAACTTCACAGCCCTTGCTTCAGGAAGTTTGCATACTCTTGAAGTTCTTGCTTACAACGCTGGTGGTGATGGTGGACCTGTCAGCCTCAATCAGAGAATCTGCGCAGTCGATTTCAGACTCAATGCTGGAGCATGTACCGCATGTAACATTGGAGAATTCTCCGCAGGTGGAATCGTGGCCAGCTGTACTGCATGTACAAACGCAGCTGGTAATTATGTTTACACTGGACTCGGCGGTGGGATCGATAACTGTGCTTACGCATGTAACGCGGGATATGGATCATCTTCTTGTACTGCATGTTCTACTGGAGTCTATGACTCAGTCGGTGATGGACAAGAAGCTTGCGCTAACTGCTCTGCCTCTACTTATGCATCTGCTGGAGTGAACACTTCATGTACGAACTGCGATATCGGTACTTGGAGTGCCGCTGCAGCTGGATCATGCGGAGCATGTACGAACAACACGACTGGATTCTATTGGACCTCTAACGGTACTTCCGCTGTCACTTGTACTAATACTGCTTGTACAAACGGAGCAGGAACATTCACTTACACCACTCACGGTGGAACCACGAATACTTGTACCTACGCATGTAACGCAGGATACGGATCCGCCGCATGTACTCAGTGTACTGCAGGAATGTATGACTCTGTAGGTGCTGGTCAAGAAGATTGTATCAACTGCCCTGCGACTACTTACTCCGCAGCAGCGGGAGCTACTTCGTGCGCATCTTGTCCTACCGGTACTTGGGCAGCAGCCGGATCTTCAACTTGCGGAGCTTGTACGAATACTACTGTAGGTAATTACTGGACAGGTAACGGCGCTACTGCCGGTGGATGTGCAGATACTGCATGCACAAACAAACTGGGAACCTCTACTTACGATGGTCACGGTGGAACCACCAACACCTGCTCTTACTATTGTAACGATGGATACGGATCTGCTTCATGTACGGCTTGCGGTGGTGGAACGTATGACTCCGTAGGTGCAGGAATCGAAGCATGTAACAATTGCGGACCTGGTAATTCAACTTCTGGATCAGCTACTGCGACCGCTTGTACTGCCTGCGGTACTGGCACTTTCTCTAGTGGTGTTGCTAATCTAAACTGTTCTGCATGTACTGCAACACCAACAAACGGAACGACATTAACCTACTCAGTTTCTAGCGGACTCACTACTGACTCTTGCCCGATTGAAAGCGTGTCTTGTAATAGTGGACACAGAGTTTCAGGCATCACTTGTCTACAGTGCGGAGTCGATAACTGGTACGGCGGTGGAACTGCGACGAGTTGTAATTTCTGCGGTAATGGTAACTACACTGTATCTGCTACAGCATCTGCAGCTGTTCAATGTCTCTCATGCACGAACACTATTGCAGGTGCCTCTTCTGTCACTTACACAAGCTCAGGCGGCGGATCTGAAACAGGTTGTACAATTGGTTCTGGATCTTACTCATGTAATGGTGGATACGGATACGGAGGAGCAGCTCAGAGCTGTACTGCATGTACAGCTGGAAATGCTTCAGCAGGTGACACAAACACTTGCGCAACTTGCGTTCAAGGATACTCTGCTGCAACAGCAAGCTCATGTACCTCATGTGCTAACCCAGTCTTAGGAACTGCAGGAGCAGGCGCTACTTCACTCGTCTACACAGACGGTAACACGACTTCGACTTGTAATTTTACTTCATTCTCATGCCCTGCAAACTCTACTTGGAATTCATCTCTCGTAGGCGGAATAGCAGCATGTAATTGTGATGCATTTTATTCTTGGGATGGTTTGGCTTGCGCACCTACTGCATGTCCTGCAGGGTTCTACGGAGCAGGTTGTACTGAATGTGCATCGGGTTACGGCGGAGGCGGATGTACTCAATGTACTGCGGGTACATATGACTCCACACCTAACTCTGGTAACGATACATGTACTTCTGCATCTGCGGGTAATTATGTTGCCGGTGTTGGCGCTTCGTCTCAGACTCAATGCGCCGCTGGAACTTACCAAGGATCTACTGGTCAACCAAGCTGTACTCCTGCATCTGCGGGTCACTACGCTTCAGGCCTAGGCAATACTTCACAGACTCAATGTGCTGCTGGAACATATCAAGGATCTACTGGTCAATCAGACTGTACTCCTGCATCTGAGGGTTATTATGCTTCAGGTACGGGTAACACCACTCAGACAATCTGCGCTCCAGGCTCTTACCAAGGTTCTACTGGTCAATCAGACTGTACTCCTGCATCTGCTGCATTCTACGCTGCGGGATCTGGTAACACCGCTCAGACTGCATGCCCTGTCGGATCTTACTCCACAGGTGGAGCATCAACTTGTAGTACTTGTACGAACACTACAGTGGGTAATTATTGGAACTCGAATGCGACTACTGAAGGCGGCTGCGGACTAACCGCTTGTACTGGCAAACTTGGGATCTCCTCATTCATCACTCACGGTGGAACCACTGATTCATGCGCTTATGCATGTGATAACGGTTACGGAACTTCATCATGTACACAGTGCGGAGCCGATACTCGTGACGGCACAGCGGGTGGACAAGAAGCTTGCGTGGCTTGTAGCGCTGGAGAGTTTTCTTTAGCAGGATCAACGAGCTGTACAACATGCACCAATCTTCCTACTAACTGCGCATCTGCTGTCTACTCTACAACCGGAGGAGGATCAAACAGCTGTAACTTTACTTCGATTACTCCTAACGGTGGATACACTTGGAATGGAAACACAACTGCTGGTGGCGCTGCTTGTAACTTAGCTGATTGTGCTGCTGGCACAGGTTGGAACGGATCCGCTTGCGTCACTTGCGCAGAAGGTACCTATGATGCAACTCCTGGAACAGGCTTAGATGCATGTACTTCAGCTAGTGCGGGTTACTTTGTTTCAGGTACTGGAGCGACCTCTGAGACTGCGTGTGCAGTGGGCACCTACTCTACTGGTGGAGCTTCAAGCTGTTCAGCTTGTACGAACACAACTAATGGTGAGTATTTCACTTCGAACGCAACGACTGCTGGCGGTTGCGGAGTGGCTTCATGTACTAATACTCCTGCAACTGGAAGTTATTGGAATGGACATGGTGGTACTAACCCAGATGGATGTAGCACCACAGGATGTACGAATAAGCTAGGCACTTCGTCTTATATTGGGAATGGTGGAGCCTCTAACTCATGCCCATATGAATGTGACGCTGGTAACGGAGGAGCAGACTGTACGATTTGTCCTGCTGGATGGTTTGACGCTACACCAGGAGGAACAGAAGCTTGCGAACCAATGGTTACTACTACGACTACAACCACTGTTTCAGGCTGTATTTGGATTGGTCCATCAAATCCAACATGTCTAAGCTGGATGACATCTGCACAAGTTGGCGTTGACGCCACATTTTATCCAGAAGCAACTAAGATTGCTTCTCCATGGGGAACCTTTACTTGTAACCAAGACGCATGCGGCAGCACTGATAATAGTTATGTTTATCAATGTATAGGTGGCAATTGGATTGGACCTAATTGCGAATCAGAGGCTACAACTACTACTACAACTACTACTACAACTACTACTACAACTACTACTACGACTACTACTACGACTATTCCCTTTGGTTGCACTTTTTCTACTTATTCCGCTTGTATTAGCGCGATGGGTAGTTACATGTGCTTAGAAACATGCGTAGAAATATCCGGATGTTGGGAGCCCGTTGAAGGCCCACCTTGTATGTAATCAATTATTTAACTTAGCCAGCCCAATTACCCATGGTGAGTAAACATTCCTAACTAAAAGCTCGTATCTAAATCGTTCACAGGAAATTCCTGCACATACATTGATGTAACAAAACCAGGGAGATCGTACAAATTCAATGCATCAATAACCACATTAAAAACTGTTCGCCCAAGGTCACTTCGGCTTTGTTTCAAGTATACAAAATTCTCTCTCACTAGGCTCGAGCGCTTGAGACTAGAGTTGCTTGGATAAAACATGGCTTCTAATCTTACTGCGATCTCAAGCCTCAAGTCATCATTCTGTTTATATTTTATCCAAAAGAAACTACCACCATCCATGTCATTGTAATTTGCTAAAACCCATGCAGCATAAACTGATTGATGAGGCATTGCCAAACGATCACCGATCTGTCTGGCTTTGGTTTTGGTGTGTTCTATTTCATTCACACCCAAGTAAAGCTCGTAATCGTGCCCTTCAGCTTTGCCGCAGAACTCGGTGCCTCGGTCTGTTAAGATCCTAAGCAATTGCGATTTCTTTTCGTCAAAAAATGGCAGCACCTTGTCGTTAAGCATGTCTGCCGCCGTAATCGCCTCCTGACCCCGTATATAAGCGAACCACTATAAACAAGGGACTATCTGTGTCATAGTCTCGGAAAGTGGAGAATCAAATGGAACAGTCAGTAACAAGAATCAGAGGACGAGTGTCTGTGGAGTTAAAAGCACAGATATTAAAAGAAGTTCAAGAAGTAGGAATGGTGACTACGGTCGGTAAGCGATACGGAATCTCATCAAAAACCATTCATAATTGGCTACACGGCGAAAAAAATAAAGATCAGATTGGTGAAGCGAAGAAAGTACGTGAACTCACCAAACAATTGAAAAATGCGGAATTTGAAGTTGAAGTCCTGCGCGCTCTGTTAAAAAAAACATACCCACGTTGGCAGAACGCAGATCAACTGTAGTCGAGTTTAGTGGCAGACGTTCGCTGCGAGTGCTGTGCAAAATTACTGAACTTAGTCGTACTCAGATCTATGTTCATAGTAAGACATCGACGTTCCCCGTATTGACAGGGTTCTATTGAATCTGGGTGTTTAGGATTTTGAATTCCGCAGGGGTTTGCGCCTGGCGGTTGTAGTTTAAATTTTCCACCTGTGCCTCTAGATACTCATTGGAATTAAGTCCGTTGAGCTTGCAGCTCTCAATTACCGTGAACATGACTGCCGCCGTCTTTGCCCCGCGCTTTGAGTGAGTCCCGTACCAGGTCTTGCGCCCCACGACCGGGTTTCTCATTTGGCGCTCTTGAGAATTATTATCGAGCGGCAAGTTTTCACTCTCCAAATACCGAGTGAGACCCTCGTAATTTTTTAAAAAATACGACAACCCCCGTCCAAGCACACTCTTCTCCGGTACCTCAAGCACAAGCTCCAGCGCACGAGCATGCATCTCGGTAAAAATAACTCGCATTTCTTCTCGCGTGGCGCCCGCCTTGTAAATCCTCTCGTACTGATCTAAAAAATACTCGCTCTCAGCCGGGAATACGTCTTTTGACTCGTTAAACTTACGTCTCGCATGAGCATTGCAATAAAGATTCTCTATCTGCGCTAACCCCTTTTGAGCCCGCTCTCGGTTTGCATCCGTCAGTGCTTTTTTGTATCCACTGTAAACATCACTCACTAAATACCTCGCACAAGCTTCCGTCAGTAACTTCGACGCAACTTCACCCGACCGAGTGCTATGCAGCTCAAAGTAACTGGATTTTTCGCATGAGAATCCCCACAGATACCAGCTCTTCTTCTTGTCGCCCTCTAACATCCGGTGCGGGGTCTCATCCGCATGCAGCACTTGGGCTGCTAAAACCTCATTTTTGATACCCTCGTATATCGGCATCAAGAGATCTGCTAAATAATGGGTCGTCTCAATAAGACTCTGCTGCGGTAACCCCGTCACCCCAAGATCCTCAGCCATTCGTACATATCGCTCGATCGGCAGTAAATAATCATATTTAGCCACTGCCACATCAATGATCAGCTCATCACCATAACTTGAACCAGGCTTAATCCGCGGTGGCGTCGGTACGGTCACAATGGTCTCGTGACAACTCTCGCATCCATACTTGTGTTTTTTTAACCGGATCACAATAAACTTTTTTGGAATGACCGATAACTGCTCGCTATCTTCTGTCATCTCCGTATCTACCAAGATCTTTCCACAGCACGTGCAACCCGGGATCTCTTTTAACTCTACATGCTTCTCTATGAGTGGAATATGCGGGTATCGCAGAGAAGGGAGCTGTACTCGTTGTTTTGGTGGGAGCTTCTCTTGTTCACGTTTATGCGCTTCCTTGAGTGACTCACTCGGCCGACGCTCTGAGCTTCGGCCGAAAAACTGCGACCTTAAAACAATATACTGCTGCTCCAGCAATATTTCTTTTGCACTTCGATCCTGCTCTCGTTGCTTGAGTTCTTCGTTGAATTTACGAAGCTGTAAAACCGTATCCTGTAAGCCCTGAACTAAAACTTTAAAATCGTCTTTGGACAAAGTATCGAGTTTATTTAGCGGAATCGGCTCAAATAAATAATCTTGCTCATTCACAGTGAGCTACATCATATCGTGACTACTGTTTCTTGCAACTCTCGCTTTTTTAAAAATACTTTTTTTTGTATGTTTTTTCGCGCAATTGGCGAGTCAATGAACCGCTTCTCTAAATTCGAACCCTCAAAAAATAATCCAAACTCAGCTTCCGTAAGAATAACTTCTTCATCGTAGCGAGGATTTACTCGACTAAAATTCCCCCGGTCTAATCGCTTCTGCAAAATTACAAACCCAGTTCCATCGTAATACAACACCTTACAGCTCGTGCGCGTACGATTGACAAATAAAAACAAATGTCCCGAATACGGGTCGAGCTTGAGTTGCTCTTTGACACGCGAATAAAGTGAATCGTAGGACGCACGCATGTCCGTCACTTCTTTACAGACATAGATCCTCGTCCTACGATTCAGCGCAATCATTTTACTTCCTTCATCAAGGCGGCTTATTTCAAGCCGCTTTTTTCAAAAAATCGATCAACTGCGAGACCTCGGGGAACCGAATCACCTTACCTTGATCCCACGTAAGCTCGATGCCCTGGCCCGTAACCCCAGGACTCTGAGCAGATCCCAACACCTGTGTTGTCAATTCGGTAAACTCCGATACCGGTACTCGACCCTCCCGTTTAAGTCGCTTCGCTTTACCCATAATCTTCGCCATTTTCTTCTGGCTCACCCCAAGAGCAGAGTAAAAACCATTCATGGGACCCGTCCATGCTTCCCATGCCGTTAATATCTCAAGTGCAAGTTCATCCGGTATTTTGCGAAGCCGTCCTGCTTCACCTTTATAGGTACTGACTTTCTTTCTTAGAATTTCCATGTCCATATTCAAGCCACCTCCTTGTGGGCTTAGATCTTAATCTATAGGTTCGTTGAAAATTTAAAATACGGGGAACATCGATGTTTTACTGTTCATAAAAAGAATCCCGAGATTAAAAAAGTAGGACGCCCTCCGCCTGGATTCACTATCAATCGTGATGGAGTAAGAATTGACGATCACGTGATCGTGGATCGATTAAAATATTACCGAGCGCAACTCGAATACACGAATGGTGGAGGAGTCAAAAAGCTCTCCAAATACCTAATAATTGACTACGGAATGTATATTAATCATAAAAAGATTTACCGTATTTGCAGGGATAAGAATTTATTGCTTTTTAGAGAACATGATTCAAGATCGCGCCCTAAGAAAAAGCGATGCGGGTATCACGACGTGACGAGACCCACTCAGCTCTGGCAGTTTGATTTAAAATACATTTGGATTCACGGGGAAAACAGATGGTGCTTTATACTGGCATTCATTGATGTGTTCTCAAAAAAAGTAATCAATTATTTTGTAGGTCAGTCAATCAAATCAGGAGACCTAATTTTTACTCTGAACCAGGCTCTGATGAAGGAAAACATCACAACAGAACATGGACTAATTATTAGGTCAGACAACGGGTCCCAGATGAGCTCAAATAAGTTTCATTTTTATTTAAAACGCCTCGAACAAAAACTAAAACACGAGTTCATTCCACCGCGAACTCCGAACCGTAATGCCTACATTGAATCATTTTTCTCGATTTTAGAGGCTGAGCTCATTGTTCCAAAATATTTTTTTACTTACGCGGATGTTTATTCGAGCGTGACTAGGTTCATTGAGTTTTACAACAATCGCAGAATCCATGGTTCAATTGGTTACAAATCTCCAAAACAGTTCCTTGAGGACCATACAAATGGACTCATTCCTGCGATCAGAATCTCAGCCTGAGTGGTTCGTAATTTGGGGGTTGACGGGATCGGAGTTTTAGTGGTATAGAGTTTCGCAAAGGCCACTTTCGAATAAGTATCTACAAAGGTCTGTTGGTAAATGCGACCAACACCTTTGAGATTGCCCACGTAAAGAGTGTCCTGCGAGCCTAAATAGCCAGGATGTTCAGTTTTGATTTCTCCTATAGCTACGTCGTCTTGCTTCTTTCGTTCTAGGGCATGAACTTGGGCTTCTGTGAGGATAATACCTCCAGTTTCTTGCACCTTTTGCTCTAAAGCCTTAAGGCGCTTTTTAAAAGTTTCAAGTTCATTCCTAACCCAGATGCACCTAACACCTGCCAGCGAAACAAAAACACCTAGCTTTCTTAGTTCGTTACTGGCGCGTACCTGGCCATAGGCGGGATTGTCGACCGCAATTTGTACCACGGCATTTTCCGTCTTTTCATCGGTCCTATTCTTTAGATTGGGTTTACGTCTCGTCTTTTCAATTAAGTTCTCCATCCCGCCTTCGGCCACTAGCTCTTGGTAGCGGTAAAAGGTGTCACGAGAGAAACCCATCACTTTGCAAGCCCGGGACACATTCCCTAGCTCTTCTGCGAGGTTCAAAAGACCTATTTTATTTTTAATCAATTTCTGATTAGTTGTCATTGGGCTTACCTTTCTTGGATCTTTTTAAGATCCGGTTTGCTCGATACAAACCTGGGTAACCCTTCTTTTTCAAAAGTGTCAGATTAAGTCGTAGCTAATACATTTGATAGCACGTAATCTAGCGCAAACTTTCTTTGTTTAGTACAATCTCACATATGACATGGATTAAGATTTCAGGAGTAGCATTCACCGTTTTAATGATCTCACTCGCATTTTTATTATTCCTCTCTGAAGGTCACTTCTACATCACAACTAAGATTCTCCCACGCGCAACAGTATGGTCACTTTACATCAGTACAGCACTCATCTCAATCGGGTTAGCCTACCATTGGCGAATCACTCTGAGCCCCATCATTCAGAGTAAACCTATAACGAGATTAGCATTACTTCTGATCCTCATTTTCTCAACCGTATTCCTAAAAAACTACGTACCACAGACGAACCGTGTATATTTTGATGAACACATCTACGAGAATATCGGACAACTCATTCACACAACGGGTGAATCTCTCATGGTGAATCAAGGAACTATCAGACAAGGCAAGCTATTTGCCCAAGCACGAGAATACAATAAGCAACCTGGTGGATACCCTACATACCTCTCTTATTTTTTTTCTATTTTTAATGTGAGCGAAGCGACAGCGTTTTTTGCGGTAAATTGCGCTTATTTTTTTACAATCTTACTTATTTTCTGTGTCTACTACTTACTTTTTCAATCCGAACTAGGGGCATTGTATTCAGCTTTATTTTTTTCACTCACTCCGATGGTCATGAGATTTGCTAATACTGCTGCTGTGGAGATCCCTACTGTTTTGTTTTCTACTCTTACCATTTATTGTGCCCTGATTTATAGGCAACTTCCTTCTTGGTTTTCGGGAGCATCTCTGATTGGATCTCTAGGTTTTACATTCCAAATGAGAGGAGAATCTCCTCTCATGCTGATTCCTGTACTTTTGATATTGTACCCAGCTCTAAAAACAGAATTAAAAATCAATCGTTTTTATATTCTATTACCTGCTTTGACAGTCCTACTGCTTCCAGTTTTTCTACACATCCTTTCATTTAGAAATCACAGTTGGGGTAACGGCACAGGAGAGAAATTCTCTTTAGACGCTTTTAAAATGAACTCTGGAATGAACATCCCTTTTTATTTTACAAATGTTCGTTTTCCAATTTTTTTTACAATATGCGCCTTATTCGGACTTTTTTTCAGAGCGAAAAAAAATAAAATAGAACTCTTGTCCGTTTGGACTTGGTTCATTCTGACTTTTGGTATTTTTTTATTCTTCTATGCAGGTGGATACAATTACGGAATCGATGTCAGGTATTCAGTCATCTCAGC
This sequence comes from Lysobacteraceae bacterium, assembly GCA_023657465.1. Taxonomy (GTDB): domain Bacteria; phylum Bdellovibrionota; class UBA1018; order UBA1018; family JAGTJX01; genus JAGTJX01. The sequence continues at coordinate 7,807 of JAGTJX010000002.1, read as the reverse complement.
TCCAGCGCTTGCAATACTATCTGGATTTGGAGCAAATCGTATCATTGAAGTTTTGACTCAAAACTTTAAAGCAATCATTAAAGTAGCCCCACTTGCGATGTTGATTTTAATTGTCTCAACTTGGGCAACTACGCTTGAAGAAGTGACTCTGCTAGGTCAAGAAGCAGTCCAAGCAAGGTTGGATGTTTCATTCTCTAGAGAAGTCGCGTCCAAGATTTCTAAAGATGCCCTCATATTCAGCCATAATCCAAGCATGTGGTTGATACTAGGAGTTAGCTCAGCACAGAGCTCTATTCTTTCTCACTTACTCGATCAGCCTCTCATTCTACGAAATCAAATCAGAGTATGGAGAAAAAATTATCCTGGTGGAATTTTCTTTCATTGGAACTTTTGGTGCAACACTATGGACAAAGTTCAAGTCACTTTTTGTCAAAAAATTATCAATGGATTTAAGCATAAGAAAGTATTCGAGCAAGTTCTTAATAACAAACCCTATTCTGTCTATGAGATTTTAGATTACTAAAATATGTACTTATCGGGTGTGGTCAGTGAATTGAATTACAACTTCTGTACCTAGTAAGTACATATTTATTAGATGAATATGCCTCTGAAACGTACAGTCTGATTCATCGACCAGAAGCTTATCGTTTCGTTCTTTTTCTAGATCAGAATTTACGATTACTTGTTTTTAACTTTAATTTTAACAAGCTTGGTGGCGTTTCCGCTCATGTCATAAGTCACCCAAGTCTTGATCTTCTTAGTGACTTTTCCAGCGCGGTTTTTGCACTCGTAGATGGTCTTCTTTGCACAAGGCTTAGACATGTTGTACTCACCTGAGCAGAATGAAAAGTGCTGGAAGAAACCAGGAGTCTTATCCTTCTCGCAGAACAAGTCGAATTGATCTTCGACAGCACGAATCGTCTGCTTGATTTCTAATTCGACAGGACTCTCTTGCTTCTTCGAAAATGAAGTAGACTGAGCATTGTATTGAGCATGAACAAATTGTGAAATAAACAAAATAGCTAAAACCATGGGGCACTCCTTCTATTGAAATTTCCCCATATATCCAATAATTGACGCCAAACGTCAATAGTTAAATATGCTCTATTTATGCTACTTCTGTGTCGCTAAAAATAACAGTTCACAGGACTGTTATTTTTGCTCTTTCGCTTTCTTCTCTTGGTACTTTTTGACCATGTCTTCCTGCACGTTACGTGGGACGGGAGAGTACTTGGAGAATTCCATCGTAAACTCGCCCTTACCCTGTGTAGCAGAACGAAGGTCTGTGGAGTAACCGAACATCTCAGAGAGAGGTACTTCAGCGTTGATGACTGCGTATGCTTCCTGAGAACCTGAGTCCAAGATCATTCCACGACGTTGGTTGATCTGACCCATGACAGTTCCTTGGAACTCTTCTGGAGCGCGGGTTTCAAGCTTCATGATCGGCTCAAGAACGGTTGGAGATGCGAGCTCATATGCCTGACGAAATGCCATGAGCGACGCTGTTCTGAACGCTTGTTCAGAGGAGTCGACATCATGGTATGCGCCGTCGTTGATCACAACCCTGACGCCAACGATAGGAAATCCAATGAGACGGCCTGTTTTGACCGCTTCGATGAAGCCCTTCTCGCAACCAGGAATGTATTCACGAGGAATCGATCCACCCGTGATGTCATTGACGAACTCAAACTTCACTACAGAATCAGCTGGTAGTGGCTCAATGTAACCCACAACTTTACCGAATTGACCTGATCCACCGGATTGCTTCTTATGGGTGTAGTTGAACTCGCCTTTTTTCATGATGGTTTCACGGAACGCAACTTGAGGCTGACCGACGACCACTTCGCAGTTGTATTCGCGCTTCATACGCTCGCAATAGATCTCCAGGTGTAATTCGCCCATTCCGCTGATGATCGTCTGTGCAGACTCTTCATCACGGTGAACGCGTAGAGTTGGATCTTCTTTAGAGAATCTGTTTAATGCTTTTGAAAAGTTCGTTTCACCAGCACGCTCTTTAGGAGCAACTGCAAGCGAAATAACCGCATCTGGAACGAACATTGAAGTCATCGTGTAACGAATGTCTTCACTAGTGAACGTGTCACCGGAAGCGCAATCCACACCGAACATCGCGACGATGTCGCCTGCTCTACCTGATTCAACATCGTTCATTTCGTCTGCGTGCATGCGAACGATACGTGGAATACGAACGCGCTTGTCACGAGTTGCGTTCAAGATGAAATCACCCTTCTTAACTGTTCCCTGATAAAGGCGCATGTAAGTGAGCTGTCCGAAACGACCGTCTTCGAGTTTGAATGCCAATCCAACGAAAGGTTTCTTACTGTCTACAGAAGAGTCGAGTTCGACTTCTGCTTCAGCGTTCTTTTGGTCAAGAGCGATGTTCTTACGCTCCATAGGACCTGGGAGGTAGTATCCAACAGCGTCGAGGAGGAGCTGAACGCCTTTGTTCTTGTATGCAGATCCAACCATCACAGGAGTGAAGTTGAGTGAGAGAGTAGCAGTACGAATTGCTTTACGCATTTCTTCGACGGTAGGCTCTTGTCCTTCGAGATACTTTTCTGCAATTACTTCGTCGAAATCACCGAGAGCAGCGACTAAGCTTTCACGTGCTTCTTTGACTTTATCAGCGATATCAGACGGAATCTCTTCTTCACGGATTTTTTCGCCGTTATCGCCATCGAAATAGAATGCCTTCATGGTGACGAGATCGACGACGCCTTTGAATTGATCTTCAGCACCGATCGGATAAGTGATCAGGTGTGCGTTGTGAGAGAGTTTATCTCTCAACATTTGAACGCCGCGGAATGGGTTTGCGCCTGCGCGGTCCATTTTGTTTACGAAGCAAATTCTTGGAACTTTGTAACGCTTCATCTGTCTATCAACTGTGATGGACTGAGATTGAACGCCAGCAACAGAACAGAGAACGAGAACAGCACCGTCGAGAACGCGAAGCGCGCGTTCGACTTCCACTGTGAAGTCCACGTGGCCCGGAGTATCGATCAAGTTAATGTTGTAGTCTTTCCACATGCAATAAGTTGCTGCAGATTGAATGGTGATCCCTTTTTCACGTTCGAGTTCCATGAAGTCCATGGTGGCGCCGACTTGGTCTTTGCCCTTCACTTCGTGAATGGAGTGAATCTTCGCAGTGTAAAACAAGATACGCTCAGAGAGTGTAGTTTTTCCTGAATCGATGTGAGCAGAAATCCCGATATTTCGGATGTGATTAATGTCTACAGTCCTGTTTTCGCCAGCCATGAAGTCTCCTTATGTTTTTAACGTGAATGAATCTTTTAAAGGTATCGAGACCGAGAATCAAGGAGAGAATCCTCTTCTGACCTGATTTGGCGCGTCCATTGCTAATTGGCCCTCAATGGATCTGCTAGGTCTCCCTAAAAAAGACATTAAAAGGGTATATTTATTATGTATTATTTAGTAGACATTTCGGGGTTCGGTGATTCGCATTATTTCTGCCAGAAGGGCAAGAAGAGAAGTAAGGGAGCTTTATAATGAACAATAAAAATCAGAGAAAAAAAATCACTGCAGAAGAGTTCGATAAAATTTTCGATGAGGGTGGAGATATTACACCCTACGTTGACTTCAGCCAAGGAGTCCGCAAAGTGAACATTGACCTCCCCATTTGGGCAATCAAAGAACTCGACAAAGAAGCTCTCCGTCGTGGAATCGCACGCCAAGCTTTGATGAAAACTTGGTTAATCGATAAGATTGATTCTCTCAAAGAGAAGAGAGCGTCTTAGTCAAGGCTTGACAGGAATAGCGACTTCAATCCAGCTCAGTTTCCCGCTCGAATTGACTACAGAAACAGCGCGGATACCTCGAGCTGGGTTATCTATCTTAGCCCCACCCTCTGATCTCAACTTTAAGACTCGTTTTAAGTCCCAGCGTAGGTCATGTGAGTCAGCAGGGTCACTCGAAAACGGACTGAACTGAGTACAGAGCTGCATCATATCTCCAAGAGAGATGGAGTAAGTTTTGAATTCAAACTTGAACTTCGTGATGATGACCTGATTGAGCAAGTCATACCACTCGCCAGTCCTGATCTCAGAATCAGGCTCAAGCGTATCGACGGAGAGCTGATTGATCTTCTCACATCCCTTCTTGTCGCGTGACGGAGTGGAATATGCCTCATAGAGGAATGTCTTAGGATCTTGTAACTCTGCAAGCTTTGTGGGGATAAGCCTCACCGCTTCATCCACGAGAGCAGCGCGGAATTTGAAGTACTCAGTCAGATGTTTTAGGTTTTGGCCGTAATAATTGAAGTCTGGTAAAAGGCGTCCCACATTCTCACTCAACCAGTCTCTCACAGTAGCTAACTTCGATGAAAACTGCTGCAACGAATATCCTGGCATCGACTCATCAGGGATCTTCTTCCACTTGCCAGCGCAATTCACGTCCCAACTCCAATTGAGGTATCCTGAACCATCCGTCTCGTGCCATTCACTCGTGAAGAGGTCTCCTGCAGAAGGAACTGCTGTAAAATCTCTCACGGCTGCTGGAACATGTGAGTCACGGAATACAATCGGAGATCTGCACTGAATATCGATTTTGAAAATCGTGCCAATATGACTTCCCCAGAAAATCACTGATCCTACTCTGAGATTCGATGAAAGAGTCTTCTCCTCTTCATTGAAGAGCTGGGTAGGGTATGTGTTGTGAGGAATATCGAGAGTCGTGAAGTAATACCTGAAGTGTTCTGCAAACTTCCTGAAGCGCTTGTCCGTCTTCGCACGCTCTCGCCAGTTAGAGAGAGTCCAATTTCTCTCGCCTCTCTCAGTCGGAATGTCAGCCCAGTTTTTCCAACCTTGGTGGAACGTCACCTTACCGTGATAGGGATCGGGATGAATCACGAATGGAAGGTGGTGAATGCGCGAGAAAATCGCACGAAGAACAAAAACCGCGTCCGCACAATCTGTGGACATATTCACTTCGTAGAAAACCTTGTCATTGATCTGTGTTGAGAGCCAATCCGAGAACTGTTTCTCGTAGTCTGCGTTCCAGCGCCTGGATCCCACTCGCCAAACCGAGCCATCATCGAGCAAGAACTCAGGCTCGCAATCAGAAGTTACCGAAGAGGAATGAGATCCACACAACTTGGGCATCTCTTGAAGTAACGATCTTCAGATCATCAGAGCAGCTGTCACCATAGAAGGCTTGAGCGGGTCCGTTTAACGAAATGAGAGTAAGAAGAGATAAAATCACCATGCAATGCGTCATATCACTAGTTCTCTTTATATATCAAGGAGTTATTCCAGACCTTTCCCGAGGTAAAAACTCGGCTAACACCTTGATTTAATTCTTATTTTTTACCTCCCCTCTTCCGAAAAGAAGGAGATGATACTTCTCACTACTTTACTCGCACTCTCACATTCACCCCGCTCTTGCTGAAGACACTCCCAAGAAGAGCAACTCGAAACGAAAAATGTGCATCGAATCTGATTGAGTATCCCAAGTACCCAAAAGTTTCTCAAACCGACAATATTCAAGGCACCCCAGTTTCTGATCCCTACCGTGGACTAGAGAACACGACTTCTGAAGAAACTCAAAACTGGGTGAACGCGCAGAACCGTCTCACCTCAAACGTTCTCTCCTCGACCATCAAGACTCAGAAGAAAATCATCGAGCACTTCAAATCAATGTACTCCAAGCCTCAGACAACTTGGCTATTCCCTGATGAGAAGGGCGAACCAGTCAAATTCGGAAAATACTATTACTACAAAATCGTAGAAGCAGGGCTCACTCCGAACTGGGCAATCGTGCGCTCAACCAAAAAAGAAATCGGTGCAGGCGAGATTCTACTCTCCACTGAAAAATGGGGTGCTCCTATGAGGCATCTTGTGACCTTAAGAGATGTCGAAATCATTCAAGAAGGTAAGTACTTAGTCTACGAAGTGAACAAGTTCGGATCCGATTGGTCAGAGTTCTTCGTCATTGATCTCGCGACTGGCAAACATGCACCTGACGATGTCAAATGGGTAAAAGGTGGGATCAGCTACAGTCCAGACGAAAAAGGCTGCCTCTACACTCAGTACGAGAAACCTGATCAGAAATATGTCGATGGTAATCGCAGAGAGCAAGTGAAGTATCACGTCTTCGGAACACCTACATCACAAGACAAACTCATCTACTTCGACCCAAAAACTCAGAATCGGAGAAGTGGATGGATATTTTAATCCCGATAGCGAAGAGATCGTCCTCTACAGAATCGATCCGAGATACAAGGGTAACGCCATTCTAACGAGAGACATCGATCTATCTAAAAGACCAATATTCAAACCACTGGTCTCACATGAATTGAATGCAGATTTTCAACTCATCACATCCACTAAAGACGGCTATCTCATGATTACGAATCACGAAGCTGTAAACCGTAAGCTGATTTGGATTCCCAAAACTGCAAAATCTCCAAAGGAATGGGAGACCATAGTAGCCGAAAGCAAAACTGCCGGATACCTAGACTCCATTCAGATCGTTAGTCCGTTTCTCCTCATGAACTATGTGAACAACGGTGTGAGCGTGATCAATATTCACAAAGCAGCCGATGGAGCATTCGTTGAGACGATGCCATCTCCAGGTCCTGGGACGATCCACTCCATAGGATCAGGTGGCAAGCCAGGAATCTTAGTCTTCACTTATGAATCACTTGTTGATCAAGGCTCTCTCTATGGCTATAGAGTAGGAACTCAGAAGCTTGTGAAGCTACAACCCGAGAATCCTGCATCTCCGCTCAAGGACTTCGTCTACGAGCACACGACATATAAGAGCGAAGACGGAACCGAAGTTCCGATCCAGCTCCTTTATCATAAGGACACGAAGCGAGACGGAAGTAATCCAGTCTACCTCCACGCATACGGAGGATTCGGAGTGAACATGAAGCCAGAGTTCAATAGCAAGCTCTTCATCTGGGCGCAGCTAGGTGGCATCGTCGCTATTCCAAATATCCGCGGTGGCGCAGAGATGGGTGGACAGTGGCACCTGGATGGATCACTGACCAAGAAGCAAAACAGCTTCAACGATTTCAAGGCGGCAACGAAGTGGTTAGTCGCTCAAGGCTGGACTGAACACTCGAGAATTGGTGTTGAAGGGGGATCTAACGGCGGTCTCCTCATCGCTGCAATGGAACTTCAAGCATCCGATCTTATCGGGGCTGCAATCGCAAACGTAGGTGTCTACGATATGATGAGATTTCACAAATTCACACGTGGATTCCACTGGATCAATGAATACGGATCACTGAGATCGAAAGAAGAGTTTCAAGCCATGCTCAAATACTCTCCTGTTCATAACGTGACGCCTGCTGAATACGCTCCTATTCTCATCTCAACAGGAAACAAAGACGACCGTGTAGCTCCTATTCATAGTTTCAAATTGGCAGCAGCTCTCCAAGAAGCGCAGAAGGGCACCAACCCCATTCTCCTCAGAGTAAATGCAAACTCTGCTCACGGTGCTGGGACGAGATTAGAATACGTGAAGCAAACAGCAGAAGAGTTTGCGTTCTTCATGGAATTCTTAGGAATGTTGACGAAGGAAGAGAAGGCTAGTTCCGGGCAAACTCCACCACCGTAGCGCCATCTCCGCCACGACCCGTTCCACCATCATAATACGACTTAATATAAGGAAGTGACTTTAGTAGCTCGAGTGTTCCTTGCCTGATCGTGCCTGTACCTAGTCCATGAACAATCGTGACTTCTGCACGACCGGAACGAAACGCGCGGTCGAGATACTTCTCTAGCTCATGCATGGCCATGTCATAGCGCTTACCTCGTAGATCGAG